>NZ_JACRVF010000001.1:0-698314 GCF_014306105.1 Pontibacter cellulosilyticus
GTACACACGTTACTAAAGTGAGCAGGAGGGCAAGAAAGGCCCGGCTAGCTCTCTTATTTGCATAAGAGGTTAGTGCATTCATCTTTTTTGGCTAAAAGTTGAAAATTTGACTTTACTAATAATTTGGAGTTTGATAGATGTCTTAATTCTGTTGGCGCATCCTTAAGACTGTGCTATAAACCTTTCTACAATTGCTTTCTTTTAGGTTGTGTGGCTAAGCGATTCATATATAAGTTGTTGCAAATATAATGGGGAATTTTTTACAAATGCTAATATTTTATTCAGAAATCTAAAAAAAATTATAGATGTCAAAAATAATACTATTATCTGTATGGCATAAAATGCCTTTTTTGATGTAAAAATAAAGATTGCATGCGTACGGTTATATCTATAAAAGGTTATTATGCTTGGTAAAGTTATATATGTTGATGTTATTAATTTGCGGGTTAACACTTGTTTTTCTTTAGTGAAAAAAAGACACAAAAGCACACCAAGTTGGAACTTTTAGGTATGAGAGAAATGCGCCATGTGGAGGAGATAATATAGGAATATTGTTATACTGCTATATCTGTCATTAATTCAGTACAACCATTTATTGGAAGAGCATATAATTTCTCTATTATAATTTTATCGGTAGGTTGTTAGTTATTGATAGGACCTATAGTTATGTTGTTGCTCTTCAGTTTATTAAGCCATAATCTGTATTCTTCTTTCTCATGAGCCTGTGTGATTGTACCGTCTAGTAACACATTTTCATAAGTAGCTGCCGCCACAAAAGTACTGTCTAAAATATCGTTTCGCCAGGTTCCGGTTTGGCCCATGGTGCCCAACACATTATGGTGCATAGCGTTATTATATGTAGAGTTGAGTTTGTAATAGTCCTTGGCCCAAATACCACCCGACCAGCATTGGAAAAGAGACCCATCTTCAAATCTGGCAGACACAATGGCTCTGTTCTGATACATTTCAATATTGTTACCACCTGCAATGCCCAAGCAGTAATTACCAAGACCCACAAGTTGATTATCGTAGACTTTTAAATATGCAGTGGCCATGGTAGAATCAGTACCAGGAGAGTCAGTGATAATGCCGCCACCAGTGTACTTTTTCTCATTAGCTGGAAAAGGGAAGGCTCCCTGTATGTAATTGTTATGGATTCTGATAGGAGAGGTGGCAGTTCCCCGAGAGTTATAAATATTAATATTATCCTCTACAGCAGACTTATTAGGTTCGTTTACTACTTCGTTCCATGCTATTTCTATATGCGGTACTTCTCCTCGGTAGTTAAACTGCACAAACTGAACAATGGCCAATCCATCATAAACTCTACCATCAATATTGCGCACCTTATTATACTTAATTTTAACAGTATTTGCAGGAGTACCGTCTCCCACGTATTGCACCCCAAGATAGATGCCAGCAGTGCTCTGTAATAAGCAGTTCTCAATAACTATATTCCTAAAGACATCTACATTTAAAAAGCGGCGGGGTTTTTTATAGTCAGAGTATGGGGTGGGGGTAATTCCATAACCTTCTGTATTGCGAACAGTGATATTAGCGCCATAACCCACTGAACGAATTAATGGACCGGCGCCTCTTATAACAGCATTTTCAATGATAACAGGTTCCTTTGTGCGTATGTCTATGGCAGGCACATCAGCATCTTTAGATTCCCACTTACCAGTATAGGTACCGCCATGTTTGATAATCAGTGGCCCCTGAAAACCTTGTTCTGCTGTATGCGGAGACACCTGCATTGCTTTAAACAAAGCAACTGCAGAAAAAAGTAACAGCAGGGTAAGTATAAAAAGTAAAAGCCGTTGCCCGGTACGCTTGTGGTTACCGGGAACGGCAAAGTATAAACTCTTTATATTTCCAAAGTATGTATAGGTCATTTTAGGATATACCCGAAAATGCGCCTTGCATAGCCGTTGGCTAAATAATACGGTATGTAAGGGCTTGGGCAGTTTTTAAGGGTAAAACGAGTAAAGTCGCGAAGGTTACCGCCTCCTTTTATATCGAAAAGGTGGTTGTAAAAATTTTTGATAGACTTAGACTGCCTGTTTTTGCGCTCCCCGCTTTCTTCAGGGTAAGTATAAAGTTTTGCGTCGTAGTTGCAGTACAACTCAAAGCCATTGCGCAGAGCTGTATGAGTGAAATCATAGTCAGCTACATAATGAGGGAAGTTATCCTGGTCCAGTAAACCGATTTTCTCAAAAACGGCTCTTGGTACAAGGAGTCCTCGGCCTGGTAACTGTGATACCAGATGGATGCCAACCTGCTTTTCTTTGGGTAATTCCTGTAGCAGGTAGCGCACTTTGTTTAGCTTGAAGTCGATGATCTCACCACCAAAAGCAGGCTCGCGGGTAGCTGCGTCCATTTCTAATGCACCAAGTATGGCATTTGGCTTCTGTGCCATCCATTTATAGGTGCTTTCGATAAAATCAGGAGCAGCCTCTAAATCGTTGTTCAGTGTCATAATGTACTCTGCGCCATGCTGTAGCGCATACTTAATGCCCATGTTTACACTGGCTGTCCAGAACAGGCCTCCGTCCCCAAACAACACATCTACCTCCGGAAACTCCTTTGCCAGCATATCGGCAGTTCCATCAGTAGATCCGTCATCTACAACTATAACTTTGAAAGAAGTATTTGTCTGCTTACGCAGCGATAAGAGGCATTCTTTTGTGAAGTGCTTTCTGTTAAAAACAGGTATAACTATATATATCATGGGTGTAAGGGCTAATATGTAACAGAGAGTTTTACAGTATCTGCTAAAGTATACTTGTTGTAGAACTCGTTGATATGTTTTGTTTTTACGGGCCAGGTTTGGGATTTAGAAAAGGTATAACCGTTTCTGCCCATCTGTACCCGCAGTTCTGGGTTATAGTAAAGTTGCTCCACTGCTTTTGCCAGTCGATCAACTGTTTCTTCGGGTGTTGTTACGGAAATTTTGATGCCAGCGTTATCAGGCACCAGATTTTTACCGCCGTGCAGGTCCAGCGTAAGTATGGGCAGTCCGTAGGCCATCGACTCTAAGAACTGTGCTGCAGAAGAGTCGCGGAGGCTGCAGAACATAAACAGGTCGCTTTTGGTATAAGCGCGCTTTACCTCATCCCACGGCACCTGGCCTTTCCAGTCTACTTTGTTTTGCAGGTTATACTTTTGGATTAATTCCGGGACCAAGTCGTGCATGTGGCCATCGCCAAGTATGGTTAGCTTGAATGGTACATCCGGACTTACCTTGCTTAGTGCCTCCAGCACCAATGGCAGGCCTTTACGCGCAAACAGGCGACCAACCCAAAGTATTTTAAGTTCCTCAGTAGGTGGTCTTTCCGGGTAAGCTTCCGGGTAAAAGCTCTCGGGAAGGCTAGTGTCCAGGAACATCTGCGGGTTGAGGGCTCCATTGTCGCGGGCCATATTGTAAGTGTCCTCATTAGTGGTAAGCACCAGCGAGGAATTGCGCATGGTTTTACGGAAGTCAGGGTTAACCCGCAGCAGCAACTTACTTATCCAGGAACGGATTACTTCTGTTTTCCACCAGCCATAGAAATATTTCTTGAAAGCTCTGGGTGCTTCCTGTCCGCCGCCGGCAGGTCCAAAAATCAATGGCTTGTTCAATCGCCAAAGTGCAGTGCCAAGTTGCAGACTTCCGATGGTTACGTGGTGCACCAGGTCAAAATTGATCTGCTTGTCCAGCTCTTTTGCTTTTTTATAAGCTTGCTGCTGCCAATAGAGGTAGTGTGGGTAAAAACCCAAATGGTATTCAAACAGCTTATCCACTAGTTTCGGTACCTCAACAAACACAATGTGCAGGTTAGGCATGTTAAGCTTCTCTACTTCCTTCTCAATGCTGGCTTTTCCTTCTACCGTAGTCAGGCACCATACTTCGTGTCCAAGCTTGGCAGTGTTCAAAGCCCAGTTCCAGCCGTTGCCCAGTTCAGTTCCTCGGTTCGGTTCGCAGGCATATGCTGATAAGAGTAGTTTCATGGTAAGGGTATTTTAGAGGCTAAAACTAAACAGGGCCTTCAGTTTAGCGCTTACTTTGTTCTTGATCAGGTAATTAAAGTTTCTTCTGTCTGATTCCATATCGCGGAGCACAAACCGTGGGTGGCGCAGCGGAAATGCAATTTCCTGCTCTGGCACAAAGGCATTCTTATCATGGAGGTTAAAGGTATGGGTAGCATCCTCGCCAAAGCCAATGTTGCGCACCAGGTTTACTTCTGGTATCACACACAGGCCAGAGTTGCTGTATACAGTAAACTCCCACTGGTAGTCCCACACGTCACCTTTGTTAATGTTAGCATACGTTTTCTCCAGTTGGCCCAGTCGGTACTTTTCCTCCAATTTGTTCAGGAAGATGCCGTTTAAATAGCCTTTCTCCTTCAGCTCTTTATAAGTTGGAATGTTGAAGTCGAAAAGCTGCCAGGCACGGCGCCAGGTAGCCCAACCCCAAGCGTTTACCTTATCAGAGAAGTAGTAGGAATAGTCGTTGTCGCGGCGCCAGCCATTAAGGTAGTTGTTGCCGCTGATGTGCATTACGCGGGTATCATACTTATACTTTTCCAGCACCTCCTGGCAAAACCAGAAAAAGCTCTTAGAGGGTACACAATCGTCTTCGAGTATAATGCCGGTTTCCTCGTTCTCGAAAAGCCAGGAGATAGAGGTGGAAGGGGCCACACCACAACCCAGGTTAGTCTCCTGAAAGAGTGTTTTTACTTCACAATCCCAGTCTACCTGCTCTACAATACGGCGTGTTTCGGCACATCGTTCGGCATCGGTGGGTACGTGGGGGCGCGGACCGTCAGCGGCAACATAAAGCTTCTTGGGCTTTACCTGTCGTATGCGATCAAAAACTTTCTGTGTTGTGTTGGCTCTGTTAAATATGATCAGCAACACCGGAGTGTGCAAAGGTTCGTTTGGAGTAGAAGTACTCATACTTGTTATAAGGGTTTATATAGGATAGTACTGCTCTTTCTAAAATGTGGTTTTGTATGATTTATACAGAATTCAATATTTTTTGCATGTTTAGGCGGCGAGCCTTCATACGCATCCCGGATTTTTGAATAAATGTTTGGTAAGTGACTTTTTCCTCCTCTATTGCGGCAATAGCCCAACCAAGCACACCATAAAAGAAAACAGGCAGCACGTATGAAATACCAAAGATGAACCCACTGCTTAAAAATGAGACAAGTATAATCTGATTGATTGTGAGCACACGCATACGCATGGCCTTGACAATAGGGTAGAGGCTAATGAGTAAAAAAAGAATGAAACCGATGAAGCCTGCATAGAATAGGATCTCAACATAAAAGCTATGGAAGTGATGTCCATTTCCGTCTTCAAATACGGGTGCATCTATATCGTCGCGGTAAAACTGGATAGGGAGCTCAAATCCTTCGAATCGCATACCCAGCATAAAATGCTCCTGTATAAATGGCAAATACGACAGCCATTGCTGGTAACGCCAACCACCGGTTCCCTGACTTTCGAAGTTTTCTATATCTGAAAAGCTCTCTTGTACCTTTTCTATGATTTCGGGGTGTATAGATAGAATAAAGCCACTCGCAACTACTCCAAGCACACCCACTATAGTACCGATAGGCAACAGCTTCGTAAGAAAGTTAATGGGCTTATCCGTTTTAAACTGTATAAAGAAGTAATAAACAATCAGCACGAAGGCAGTAGAGATCCATACGGTTCTGTGCTGAAAGAAAAAGATGGCAAAGAGCATAAAAAATGCCATAAAGAGGCTGGCGAACTTGCTCTTATAGAAGTAGTTGCTTAAGAAGTATAAAAATGGCACTACCAGCATGTACACTGAGTTGGAATATACGCCCCGCTCATGGTTAGTAAAAGCAGATATACTAAGTGTGTGCGGGTTTATAAGAAGAACATTGAGCCAAAACCCTGCAAGTATAAACCATACTACATGCTTTGTTTTCAGGTGGTAATTCGCCTTATAAAAAGTATAAACAAAGTAGGTGTAGGTGAAAATAAGCACCTTTACAAACACGTGCGGGTACACCATAAAAGAACCATACACATACTTCGATTCGAAAACAAGAGCCGCTATGTACAATAGCAACATAAAGAAAGCAAACCGCATGTATTTTGACATCCTGTTAAAGAACAGGATGCAGTACAGCATAGAAAAACCTGCCATACCCTTTAAAAGCATGTTCTGTATTAATCCTTGCTGCAAAGGGTTGTCAGGTGCCATCAACTCCACAAACATCTGATCCATCAGCATGATGAGAGCGAGTGGTATTATAAACAGGAAAGTATAATTCAGCTTCATAACAGAACTGTTTTAAGCCCGCATAATGCTTCTGCTATCCGCTACATGTTCTTTGTCTTGTAGGGGTGAAAGCGGTTTTTCTAATATTTCTGAATAATATGCAAGGTGTTGATCCACAATTACTTCTTCAGAATAATTGTTGCGGGCAAAAGTGTAGGCCTGCTGTGCCAACTGCTTGCAAAGCATGTTATCTTCTATCAGTTTGAGTATTGCTTCTGAAATCTTCTGTGGCAAATTGATATCGCAGAGTAGGCCGGCATTGCCACCATCCAACAAGATTGGTACATATCCGCTGTCTTTACCTCCGATTACAGGCGTTCGGGCAATCATTGCCTCAAGCAATACCATTCCGAAAGATTCTTCCCGGGCAGGGTGCAGGAGCAGCCTGGCGTGGCTGATCTCGTGCAGTACCTCATCATAAGACTGTACGCCCATAAATTTTACGCCGTCTTCTAAGCCTTGCTCTCGTGCATACTGTTGTGCAGCCCCTTCTGGCTCCATACCGGCACCTAAAAGGTGGTACTCCAACTCAGGGTGCTTTTTCCTTACTAATGCGAAAGCATGTAAAGCTGTGCTAATATTTTTTCGATGCGTAAAACCCATCCCCACCGATACAATGTGGTTGCTTTTCTGCACAGGAACCTTGAGCTGGTCCTCGAGTTCGGCTGGATAGAAATTATTTATGATACGAGTTTTCTTCTTGGTACTGTTGTCCAGCATATTATAAGTATAGCTGGAGTTTGCGATCAGGTGCTTTGCTTTGGTAACCACAATGTAGTTTATGGCCCAACGCACTAACCTGAAAATGTCCTTGTGTTGGAATAGAATCTGTAACGCCACATCGTGCAGGCCAACTGCTGTTGGAATTCCTGTGCGAAGGGCAGCCCAAGAATACTCATAAGACCAGAAAGCGCTTATAAAATCAGATGGGTGTTGCTCTATCAGCCGCTGAAGCTCTTTTACTTCGAACTGAAAAAAGCGACGGCCAGGCTGTGGACGTTGAGGCGCAATACAGACCTTCAGGTGCTTGCCTTCAAAAACCATTGCTTCCTCTATGAAGGGAGAATTTGTGTAAGCTATCACATTAAAGCCACGGTGCAGCAATGCATTGATAAAATGCGTTGGCAGTGGAAATGTATTTGTTTCCGGTAAGTTCTGTTCCTTAAGCTCCCAGTCGAGCAGTCTCAGGTCTATAGGTCCACAAACCCCTATGGTAAGTTTCTTATTCATACTTCTCATACTCCCTCCGGTTCTTGAATAATACTGTTTTTGTACTTTGATATAATGCGGCCCGTGAAGCTCGAAGTGTCCTCTTGAAGTCCCATTTTATTTAAAACAAGACTGATTTCTGATTTCAGTACTTTGTGTGGGTATAGCAGTGTGAATAACAGGAACAGTATGCCGCACGCTGCTAACTGCATGGCAAATATTACCACAACAGGTAACTGCATCTCTCTTAAAAACAAGCTAAGCAAGTGCACTGCCACTGCTATCAGAGTGCCGTTTAAAACACCCGGTATATAACAACGCAACTGGTTTCTGAAGGATACACTCAGAATGCGCTTCATAGCGAACTGAAACAAGCCCATCCTGATAACCTCGCCGAAGAAAACTGCTGCGGCAAAGCCAACCAGACCATAACCCTTTAACAGCAGGAAAAGGCCAATCAGGACCACCATGTATACAATCGTGATCACGATCTTCAGGTTAAGTTCTGCTTTTGCATCGCATACAATGCCCGAGAACATTGTGATAAAGCTAATTGGAATAGCTAAACTGAGTACCTGGAGTACTGGAACAGCTTCTCCCCACTGTTCGCCCAGCACAATGCGCACCAGTTCTGGGGCAGCAACCAATATGCCCATACAAACCGGGATAAGCACAGCCGCCAACAAGGTAATACTGGATAAGTATACTTTCCCTAGCTTCAGGACGTCGTTCTGCAGTTTACTAAAGGAAGGAAAGATAACTTTAGATATTGTACGGGTGATGTTATACATGGGTAAGTTTACCAGCATGTGCGCTCTGGTGTATATACCTAGCTTATGCATGCCCAGCACTTTACCCACCAAAATGATGTGTAGTTGCGAGTAAATGTACTCCAGCACACCCAAAAAAGACATTTTACTGCCATAGTTAAACAATGGCTTGTAAGCAGGCCAGTATAAGATCGGAAAAACAGAGTGGCGCACCATAAAATATGAACCAATTGCAGTAAGCACTACCTGTGTTAAAGTAGCATACACTAAGCTCCAGAAGCCAAAACCCAGGTAGGCTAGCACTACACCTACTATCAAATATGATATGATGTAAGACGCAGTTTCTACAATTCCCATGGCTTTAAACCTCATTTCGCGCTGTAGTAAACTTAATGCTGTAGACGAGAAGCCGTTGATCAGAAACGAGAATGCCATAATCCTCACAATTGGAGCTACTTCTTCGTTTTCGAAAAACAGGGCGGCTGTAGGTGCCAGAAACCATACAACAACTGTAATAACTACACCCAAAAGAACTGAAGTAGTAAAAGCAGCTCTGATGTTTTCTTTACTTAGCTCCTCTTTCTGGATAATTGCCTGGTTCAGACCCAAATTGGCGAAATAGTTACCAAACCCGAGGATAACTGTGGCAAGGCTAACAAGACCAAACGCCTCCGGAGCCAGCAACCTTGCCATCACCGAAGTATAACCAATCTGCATAACAGCATTGGCTACAGTGGAGGCGGTTGTCCATTTAAGTCCTGTAAATGCTCTAGAAGCTAATCCTTTACTCATTCCAACAATTAAATTGCTTTTTATTATAAGCGCCCACCAACCTTAAGATGGTGGGCGCCCCATGTATGACCTAAGCTGTTAAAGTTCTTCGCTACACATAATAGTAGCTTGCTTTACGCTTATAACCATACTCGTATGTTTTATCAAAATTCAGGTCGTTGATTATTATATGGATATTCTTAATCTTCTTGGCAGCATATAGCTCGTTTACCTGGTTGAGCAATTCCTTGTTTGTATACTTATGCTTTACTACATAAATATTGGTATCCATATGCTTCATCAGTACGAAGAACTCTGATACATAACCTATTGGAGGAGTATCTATTACAATAAAGTCATACTTCCCGCGAAGTTCTTCTATCAGTTTATTCATGCGCGGCAACTCCAGCAGGTGAATAGCATTTTCCGGAATCGGACCGCACGGTATTATATCCAGGTTTTCAATATCTGTTTTCTGAATTACCTCATCGGCAATCATGTCCTGGTTAAGGTAAGTGGATAGGCCTACCTCTGAACTAACATTAAAGTACTTGCCAAACGTCGGTTTTCGCATATCAGACTCTATAAGTATGGTACGTTTGCCCGACAAGGCAAATTCGTGACTCAGGTTAACAGAGCAGAACGTTTTACCTTCACCTGAAATAGAGGAGGTAATTCCTACAACCTTAAAGTTGGTGCTTGATAACAGGTACTGCAGGTTAATTCTGATAGACCTGAAAGACTCTGCTATGGCTGATTTTGGATTGGTTTTTACAGCCAGCTTATCTGATTTAGATCCGTGGGCAATAACTCCCAAGAACGGTATGTTTGTAATAGAACTTATATCATTTTTGCCCTGGATGGTATTATCAACATTGTCTATCAGAACAATAAGTCCGGCAGGTATTGCCAGACCAAGTAACAGGGCCAGCAGATAAATCATGTTCGGCTTTACGTTAACCGGACCATTACCCCAAAATGAGGCTCTGTCCACTATCTTCTTATCGGTAGTGTTGGTGGCCAGTGAGATAGCAGCCTCTGCACGCTTCTCCTGCAGGAACTCATACTTCTTATCTATAAAATCTGCTTGCCCTTTCAGGTCTGCCAGGCGGCGTTCGTGCTCAGGCTGCTTGGCCAGTGTGGTCTCAAGGGTGGTTATGCGTTTTTCTGTTTCCCTGATGGCAATATCAGCTGAAGAGATCAGGTTTTTAAGGTTAGCTATAATAGCGCTTCTTATACTTGCGATCTTACCGTCTACTTCTTTTAGCATAGGGTTGATCTGCGTAGCACTTGTCTTATATCCTGCCTTTTGTTTGTTCAGATCAGAAAGCTCCAGGAAAAGGTTTGCCAGAATAGGGTTTTGTACACCTGCTACTGCCGGCGATACCGCTTCTGTAAAGCCTTGGTTATTTTCTATCTCCTCTAAAATAGCAGCGTAATATTGCCTGTCGGTGCTCAGCTTTGCCTTATCAATTTCCAGCTGCGACAGACGCTCATAGGTGCTATTTGCCTGGGCATCTATGTTTGAGATTCTGTTGGCAGAACGGAATGATGACAGGGCTTGCTTGCTTTGCTTTAAAGAGTCAGTCAATGTGGCGATCTGGCTATCTATGAACTCCAGTGTTTTGCGGCCGTTGGTGTTTTTCTCTTCCAGGTCACGAGCTACATACACATCCATCAAGGTATTCAGGAAAAGCATTTCCTTATCAGGTATGGTACCTTTAGTACTTAACTCGAGCACACGCGAATCTCTTTCAATCGGGTCGATGTTCAATGTGGCAAGGCGTTGGCCAACCTGGCTCTCCAGGCTATTAAGTACAAAGTAGTGTTTTTTTGCTGGCGGCTCACCTGCTCCTTTTTTGTTTCTTCTTAAAGTGAAACTGATATTCTCGTCAGTGTAAGGCTCTCCAAACTTCAATACTTTAGTAAAGCTGATGTATGGCACATAGCCTAGCACCTCATGGCGGTTAAAGTTGTAGCGTGGTACATTCTCACCCTCAACTGTTAGCTCATACTCTTTGTCGTTCAGTACTTTCACTTCAAAGGGTACATCCACCAACTGGATACCGGATGTGTCTAGCTCAACTATATAAGGCGTTGTTTCAAATTGCTCTTGTTTTATGAGGTCAAAGCCACTGTTGAGCCAGTGGTCTGGTACTTTATAATATGAGGTGGAGAAATCTAATCGTTGCAAGGCCGACTTTATCATATCAGCTGACTTTAGCAAGCCAATCTCGTCTTCCACTTTTATACCCTTATCCTGCACATGCAACAGCTCCAGTAGTTCCTGTGCTTTTTTAGATCCAGTTTGCTGATCTCCTAGCAAAAGAGTAGAGTGGAAAGCATAAATTCTCTCTGAACTTTTTACATAGACATAAGCTACAGCAAGTGCCAACAGCGTAAATCCAGCAAAAAGGTACCATCTCGATCTGAACTTGAATAACCAGCTTCTAAGGTCTATTTCATGTTCTTTATTCGCCTTTTTCATTTTATATTCACAAAATTTAATATAAGTCCAGCCGTAGAAAGCACGCCTAGAATAGTGCTAACTACAATCAAGTTATCTCTTCTAATCTGCGTTTTGCGCGGCTCAACATACAGCACATCGTTCGGCTTGAGGAAGTAGTACTGAGATTGTACGAGGTTTGGGTCTTTGAGGTCGAGTAAAATAACCTCAGTGCCACCAGGCTTCTGGCGTATAAGCTTCAGGTTTTCTCTGTTAGCACCCTGCGTAAGGTCGCCTGCCATACTTAGCGCCTCCAAAAGGTTCGCCTGCTCATTGTATACATAGTAGTAGCCAGGAGTTCGCACCTCACCTAAAACACTAATCTTAAAACTTATAAGCTTTACTACAACGGTTGCATCATTAAAGTATTTGTCGAGATTTCGCTGTATCAGGTTTTGTACCTGCGCTACTGATAAACCGGAAACTTTCAGTTCACCTAGCGTTGGAAGCATAATTTTTCCGTCTTTATCAATGGAGTAGCCGCTTAGATAAAGGCTGCTAGGGCCTGATATGCCGAAGGCATTGTTAGGATCAATGATGTTGAAGGCATTGGATAGCTCAGGCTGATTGCTAATCACTTTGATAGAGAGGACATCATTGGGCTGCAGTTCGTATTCTTTGTAAGGAGTAGTAAAGTTTGTTGGTGTGTTCTTCTTAAGCTTTTCGTTTTGCATGTAAACCAGCTCTTTCTTCGTGATGCAAGATGTCGCCATCATTATAAGAAGGAGATAGCACAGAATATTTCTCATGTCTCAATATTAAGGGTGTAAGATGGCCTTAGGGGGCCTGCCAAATAACAGCCGAGGCATTGCAAGGCTGTCCATTTAGGTGCATAAATGAATTCAGCCATATATACTATAGCTAGCTAAAAAAGATGCTGAATTGATGAAATATTATAGAGATTTAATATATAAACCTGCGTTTTGGCCAGTAAGTGAGGTTTTTGAGAAAGGAGACACAGGAGGGAGGCAAAAGCACGATAGGTTTGAAAAGTTAAGTCTATCTATGAAAAGTATAAAAGCAAAGAACCGTTTCATGGGAGTGCAAAGCACTTCACCAAGAAACGGCCCTAACCTTTAGCTTAATATCTTATATGGTATGCTATTCAATCCATTTAGTCCTCTTAGCTTTGATAGCTGCAGGTTTACGCTGTGTTGTTCTGGTAACAGCACCCGGATGGCGCACTAATTGCTGCGCATAACCGTTCAAGTGCTCTAGTATGCCACCTTTTAACTTCCAACCCATTGGGATAAACCCTGCTACTTTTGTTGCCAGCAATTCTAAATCCGGGGCAACAACAATATTGTATTCCATTTTGATTACCTTTTAACTACAGATTCAATCTACTAATAAATTTTGAAATAACAACGGCTGCGCTACGAAAAATTAGCGCAGAGGTTACATTCATTAAAAATATTTAGCATATAATTTAAATAGTTATACTTAACACACTGCTTTGTGAGAATAATGTTGATTTAGTGCTAGTTTGAAGAGTTGTTGGATGAGTTGTTTGAGAAGTGACAAAGCAAAAATCATCTTTGGATTACTGTATGAGAAATTCTTGGTGCCAAAAATTCTATGTTTTTGTACTTTGCAGTAAAAGCTGATTTGGTAAAATGTTGATAGTTAGGTAGAAAGATAGTAGTTAAGCAACTAACTTAGCTAAGATTGATTATAAATTCAGTTTTGCCTGAGCCATTGCTGCTGAGAGAGAAAGTATAGCCGTGATTCATGAGGATATCCCGTACCATGGTTAAACCAATACCTTGTCCTGTTTTCTTGGAAGTATAAAATGGGGTGAACAGGTGCGGCTGCACATGCTCTGGAATGCCCTCGCCGTTGTCTGTAATGGTGATGCGGGGCGGGTAGAGCTGAGTTTGTACCTCGATTTCGCCGTTTTCTCCTATGGCCTCCATAGCATTTTTAAGAATGTTCAGCAGCACCTGCTCCATCTGATTCTTGTCTAACGAAACGTGCAGGGGCGCAGTAGCTAGTATAGGTTTGAGTTGAATGTGTCGCTTTTCGAGCTCGGGCTTTAGTAGTCTGTGCAGGTCGTGGAGGAGGGCATGCACGTCTACACTTTCTTTTTTTGGCTGCGGCAGGCGCACAACATCTGCAAAATTGGCCATAAAGCGACTTAGGTTCGAGTTGCGCTCAATCGCTACCTGCAGCACATGCTCATAGTCCGGCTGATCGTCGGGGTTAAGCTGCGGAGCGTAGTACTGCAAAGAACCAAGTATAGAGTTAATGGCGCCGGTTGTATTGTTCACTTCATGCGACATTACCCGAATCACTTTCTCATAGGCTTGCCGTTCGTTGGCAAGTATAGCTTCGGTTAACTCCTCTATAAGTATAAAGTAATGCTGAAAGCCCCGATCCAGGAAATGGGCACGGTGGCATCGAAAAGTCCAGGTGCCGTGTATCCGGAACGTGACCGATTGTCCGGTTTGCAGGTCTTGTAGCGGTTTCGCCCAGTCTGCGGGTAATTGGCTTACGTGCTTTCCTTTCAACTCTTCCAGCTGTTTGCCCAGGAAACGCTCTGCCGCCGGGTTTATACTTTCCACTTGGTAATCGAAGCCTAGAAGTATAATGCCGGCAGGGGAGGCCTGAATCAATCTTTCCAGCAGATAATGCTTTTCTGCCTGTGCTACCCTTTCCTGCCGCAGTTGCGTCATCATACGGTTATACACGTTTACCAGGTCGTCGAGGTCTTTCTGGCCTACTGCCATAAAGGTAGTAGAGAAGTCTTTGTCTTTCATCGACTCAATACCAGCCCTAATGAGGTTCAGCGGCTTGAAGAATGATTTGTAAAGGCTAACAGTGAAATAAATAGAAACAAGTATAAGCAGCTCCATTCCCAGGAAAAGCAGTTCATCCTGTTGCAACAGGTACCATGCCAGCATGCCCAGCAGAACATGCACAAACACAGCGAAAAGTATAAACTTACTGCGCAGGGTCATAAGGAATGTTAAACTTATCGAGGCGGCGGTAAAGGGCAGCACGGCTCAGACCAAGCGCCCTAGCCACTTTGCTAATGTTATTATGGTAGTAATCCATTGATTTCTTGATCATGGATGCCTCCATTTCGTCCAGGGTCATAGTGCCCACCGCAGGCAGAGTCTTGTCGCCGGGTTTGGCAGGGCTTTGCTGCGCCTGCGCCTGAAAATCCTCAGCCTCTAATACCGGCTGTTCAGCAACCAACACCGTGCGCTCCACCAGGTTCTTCAGCTCACGGATGTTTCCCGAAAGGTGCAGACTTTTTAGCCACTGCAGTGCACGTTGGCTAACCTTTAGCTCTGGTCGGTTATAGGTTTGCTTTAAATTATCAACAAAATACTGCACCAGTAGCGGTATATCTTCTTCGCGTTCACGCAGAGCCGGCAGTTTTATCTTAATAAGGTTAATGCGGTAGTACAAGTCTTCTCTAAACTTGCCTTCCTCTACCAGTTTTGCCAAATCGCGGTTGGTAGCGCATACAACCCTGATGTCAAGCTTACGGGAGCGGCTGTCGCCTAGCACTTCATAAGTACGGTCCTGTAGCACGCGCAGCAGCTTTACCTGGCTGTTCATGTCTAGTTCACCAATCTCATCCAGAAAAATAGTGCCTTTATTTGCCATCTCGAAGCGCCCCATACGGTCAGACTTGGCATCTGTAAAAGCACCGCGCTTATGGCCAAACATCTCACTCTCGAAAAGGGTAGAGGAGATGCCGCCGAGGTTTACCTTTACAAAGGGCTGCGATTTACGGAGGCTATTGCGATGCACAGCCTCCGCTATTAGTTCTTTGCCAGTTCCGCTTTCGCCCTCTATTAACACAGAGGCATCAGTAGGTGCTATCTGGCCAATCTTTTTCAGTATCTGCAGCAACTGCGGGTCCTGGCCCACAATGTTTCGTAAATCATACTGCTGGTCCAGTTTTTTACGTGTAAGTGACTCCCCATTGGTTTCGGATGCCTGCTCGGAAAGGCTCAGGGCCGTACGAACCGCCTGCAACAAATAGTCGTTACTCCAGGGCTTCGTAATAAAATCAGCTGCACCCAAACGCATGCCTTCCACGGCCAGACTGATAGAGCCCCAGCCAGTAATAAGTATAACCGGAAGGTGAGAGTACACTTTTTTAAACTGCTCAATTAATGCCAGACCATCATGGCCGGTGGTATCCATAGAGAAGTTCATATCCATGATCACAAGCTTCAGGGCATGCTGCTTAGCCATGAGAAGCGCCTCTTCCGGAGAGGACGCTTCTTTGGTTTTAAAGCCGTTCTGCTTCAGCAGCAAGCTAAGCGATGCGCGTATCGCTACGTCATCATCTATTATCAGGATCATGGTTTATGGGCGAATTAGAAGTATAAATATAAGCTTTATTAGAATAACTGCTGCAGTCGCAGCTTAATCTTCGTGCAAGGCAATAGCCGGATGTATGGCCGCCGCTTGTTTACTTGGATACAGAGCACATAGTATTACTAAAGTATAAATCAAAAATACTGAAGTAAGTATAGCTTGTATAAATGTTTCGGTAGGCACCTCTTGTATTATGCCCAGCAGCGGGAACTGTACCGCAAAGAAACACCCTATTACAAGGCCAAAGGTTGCCAACACCATAATCTCACCAATAAACTGCTTGTATACACTACTGGCAGAGGCACCCAATGCACGGCGAAGGCCAATTTCGGAGTGGCGCTTGTTTATGTTATGCCATAGTACGCCAAACAGCCCCAATGCCACATTTAAAATCAAAAAAGCGCATACAATGGCAAATATGATCATCGGAATTAGTATTTGCTTCAGGTATGAGCGGCGCAAGTCTGGCATTTGCTGTAGATCTGTGGTCCAGCCAGTGCCGATGTTAGCTGCCGTTTCCAGTACCTCTTCTTCGAACTGCGGATTTGTACCGGGTTTTATTTTAATGTAAATGGTGCCCATTGCCCTTGATGCCGTGTCTTCCAGAGCCGTTCTTTCAAAGTATGAACTGGTGAGGTCATCCATTTCACCGGTTGGCTTAAAGGCTGTGATCACACCAATAATGGTACGCTCTGTATCGCCTCGCATTACCGTTTTGCCAACAGCTGACTCACCCGGGAAAAAGGCTTCTTCCACATCTTTGGTAACCACAATTGGTTGCCTGTTAGAAAATGCATCCTGATCGTTAAACCAGCGGCCATCCACCATCTCAATACCCATTACATCTTTAAATGCATTGTCTTGTACTGTTATCACATTGGCTGTTCGTTCCATGCCATCATGGGCTAGTTCCGTATTAGAAGAACTTCTTGTATATGGTCCGTTGGGTCCTGCCAGGGCAGCATGCTCAATCTGTGGATAGCTTCTCAGTTGCTTAAGTAACTGAGCTGTACGCTCTCGCCTTTCGGCATCAGGCATGTCGTTGCTATATGTTTGGAGTACCCATACATTGTCGTATTTAAAGCCAAGCGGTTTAGAGGCATTTGTATAGAAGTACAGTAGTAGGGTAGATACTCCGAACAGTACCAGGAAGGAGAAGAAAATCTCCACAATCATCAGAAAGTTACCGCGCTTTCTGTTCCACATCAACTTAAATAAATGGCGGATCATACATTACCTCCTTTCAGGGCTGCCACTACGTGCAGTTTAGACATTTTAAAAGCCGGATACACACCGGATAAGAATCCAAAAACAATACAGATTAAGAAGCTATAAGCAAAAATGGTTGGATTAATAGCCAAGTTGGAGTATGGAATAATGCCGCTGCTGTTAATATAAGCCAGCACCCCCTGCGCCAGCAAAAGACCAAGTGCACCACCTATAAGCGTCAGGATCATGTTCTCCACCAAAAACTGCCCTACCAGCGTAGCTGAAGAAGCACCAAAGGCTTTTCTAACGCCAATCTCGGAGGCACGCTCAATAATGCGGCTAATGTTAATGTTTACCAGGTTGATGGTGGGCAACAACATAAAGAAGAGCACTCCCAGCGTTACCCATGTAAAAAACATGGTAATGCTAATTTCTCCCTCAGCACTGGTTACACCTCTGATGTAGGTTTCTACCAAAGTATCTGCATGTAAGTATACACTCTTATAGTTGGCAGCATCAGGGCCTGGTATGATTACATTTTTGAAGGCCTGGTTAAACTCTTCTTTGATGTTATCAATATCAGATGGCGAATTGGCGAGGATAATGGCTTCAAAACTGCCTCCGAACTGTGGCTTGCGGTAATCTTCTTTAATATTTGTGTAAGGAAGCCAAACATCGGCGTAAGTATAAAGGCGGTTTGCAGCTACGTTTTTAACTACACCCACAACTTTATACTTTGTTCTGTCTACTTCTATAAACTTGCCTAGTGCATTTGTACTGTTGCCAAAGTAATTTTGTCTCGTAGCCTCATTTATAACGGCTACTCTGCTTATGCCATCCACATCTCCTTTACTGAAAGGCTGTCCTTCTACAAATTCAAAATCCAGTACATTCCAGAAGTTGCTGTCGGTAAATCGCACATCCAAAGGCAGTTTTCGATTATTTACGTAAGCATTGTAGCTGTAGTCGCTTGTATAAAACGTCATGTCCTGTGGCGTTTTAAGTGGACGCACATACTTGTCCAGAATATAATAGCCTGGGTTTGAATTCATGGTATAGCCGTTGCCGGTCATTTTGAGCCTGTTTACATAGAGCATCCTGTCTGTTTTGAGCTCTGGGTTTTCGGGGCCAAAAAGGTGATTAACCATGGCAGTAGCCACCATCAGTATCATGAGAGTAAAGCTTATGCCAAAGAGGCTGATGAAGGTAAAGAACTTGCGCCGCAAGAGCACCTTCCAGGCAATTTTAAGATAGTTCTTCAGCATGGCCTTAAACGTTAGCGTAGTCGAATATCTTGGAATCTGATACCTGCTGCCCATCGAAGAAACGCACAAGGCGCTCTGTTTTCAGAGCCATACCTTCGTCGTGTGTCACCATTACGATGGTGGTCCCGTCAACTTTGTTCAGGTCCAGCAGAATGTTCATGATTTCTTCACCCATCACAGAGTCCAGGTTACCGGTAGGTTCGTCGGCAAGTATAATTTGCGGCTGACCAATAAGTGCACGGGCAATGGCCACGCGCTGGCGCTGCCCACCTGAAAGTTGATTCGGATAATGCTTGGTGCGTGCGCTAAGGCCTACTTTCTCCAAGGCCAGTTTTGCTCTTTTACTGCGTTCTGAAGCAGATATTCCACTTCTGTAGAGTAGGGGTAGCTCCACATTATCCAGCACACTCAGGTCGTTAACCAAATGGTAGCTCTGGAAGATAAAGCCGATCTTCTCGTTTCGGATATGTGCCAGCTCTTTGTCTTTGTAGGTTCGGATTACCTGGCCGTCTATCTCCACAGTGCCGCTGGTAGGTATGTCCAGCAGGCCCATGGTGTTAAGCAAAGTAGACTTGCCACAACCGGACGGTCCCATGATAGACAAAAACTCTCCTTTCGGCACGTGCAGGTTCACGTTTTGTAAGGCCACCGTCTCAATGGTTTTGGTTTGGTAGACCTTTTCGATGTTTGATAGCGTGATCATAGTTCTAATATCGTTAATCGTTGGTAGTTAATTGCTAATTGTTGCTTCTTTATAGTATCTGTTTACTTTTCAATCTTTATAACTTATCGCCTGCTGCTGTTGAAAGTCAAATAGGGTGAGGGCTCTTAGCTGGTAATAAGCTTCCCAAAAAGCACTTAGCGAAGCGATGTAAGCTCTCCGGGCCTGGTCTTTCTCTGCCAGGGCAATGTTAAGATCTGTAATGCTGATGCGGCCAATTAAGAAGGTGCTCCTGGTAATCTCATAGCGTTCTGCGGCAATGACATCGGCTTCGGCGGTAGTGGCAATTCTGTTTTTGAGGGTGTTATATTGATTTACCTGTGTAATTACCGCCTGCTCAAAATTCGTCTGTTCCTGGTTGATCGTGTATTCTACCAGCTGCTGATTTAGCTGTGCTGCTTTTGTGATGGACCGCTGGCGGCCCCAGTCGAGCAGTGGCATCGTAAAGCCAATGCGGGCACGCTGCTGATTATCGGGCTGATTGTATATGTCTGTGAAAGACTCACCACGGTCTGTAAGACCAAAGGTGGCGAAGAGACTGGCGTTTAATCCGTTATCGCCTTTAGCCTTGGCTACCTGACTTTCGGCCTCCAATAGCCTGCGCTTAAAGCTTATACTTTCTTTGCGGTTCTTTCTGGCTTCTGCTAATGCCAGCTCAGCAACTATACCTGTCTCCGGCACATTCTGTGGCACCAGCAGCGCAAGGGGCTCATTTTCTTTTATACCTAAAAAATTCTTCAGGGCAAGCTGTGCAGTCTGCTCGTCAAGTTTTGCTTGTGCGAGTGCCAGATCGGCATTTAGTACAGCCAGGCGCAACTGCAGCAGGTCGTTCTTAGAGAAACGGCCCAATTTATATTTTTCATCAGCCACCTGGTACAGTGTGTCGTTGTTTGCCAGGTTTTTAGCAGCTATACTCTTATTTACCTGCGCTAGCAAAAGATCAAAGTATAAGTCTGTCGCTTTAACTGCCAGCTGCTCTTTGTTTTCTGTGAACTGCTTTTGCGATTCCTCATACTTTAGCGGCTCTATGCGCTTAGTCCAGGCTAGGGCGTTGTAAGCAAACAAGGGTTGCTCCAGTCCGATAATAGCCGGGTTGCCGTTGTAGCGGGTTTGGTCGCGGTCAAAATCGTCGAAGCGCTGCATAAGCGAGGTTACAAACACACGGCCACCTGTCGGGCTGATTACCTGGCTAAGCGACACCCCCACATCGGAGCTGTTGATGGACACCGGCTGAAAAGCGATGGTACCGTCCGGCTGGGTAACCGGTGTAATGGTGCGGCTAAAGTCTGGTAATGTGCCGGCGAGGCTAAGCTGTGGCAGATAACTAGACTTAAAGCTGCGCCACTGCCAATAACTGTTTTCTCGGCTGGTTTCTACCTGCTTCGCCTCAGTAGATTGTTCCTGCGCCATAGCAATTACCTCTTGCAGGCTTAGCTGCCTGATTGCCGTCTGGCCCATACTTTGGCTGCAAAGCAGTATGAAGAGTAGAAAAATCAGGTATCGGTATTTCATAGTTTTGTTGATTTAATCTGCATCTGTTGACCCACCCCTGGCCCCTCCTCGGAGGGGCCAGGGGTGGGTCAACTCGTATAGTTTAATTTAGCTTCATCTTCTTTAGGTGCTCGTGCTCTTTCATAGAAGAAATGATTACTTCATCTCCGGCGCTAACACCGTTTTCCAATTCAACAAAATCAGGGTTACTCACGCCTAAGGTTACCGGTACACGAACTACCTCGTCATTGCGAAGTATAAAAACCTGATTACCGGTTGCGCTGCTGAAGTATGGACCGTTCTTAACACGCAGCGTGCTTGGTTTGGTAGCGGTTATCACCTGCACATCCACCCGCAGATTTGGCCTCAGAAGCTTATGCGCTTCACTTGGCAGTGCTACATAAAAGGTGATGGTGCCGTTTGTTACGGTGGGCTCTATGGTTGCGATGGTGCCTTTTAGGTCGGTATTTCCTACCCTAATGCTGGCTTCGCTGCCTACTTGAAGTTGCTCTGCGTAGGTGTCGGAAATAGAGGCTTTTACTTTAAAGCTGCTTAGATCGGCAAGGCGGGCTATTACATCACCGGCGTTAATATTGCTGCCTACTTCGTTTTTTACCCAGGTTACCACTCCCGGACTGGTTGCACGAATCTCTGCCTGTTCCATCTTGCGCTCCAGCTCTTCAATGGATCTGCCTTGCATGGCCAATGTAAATCCCAGTTCCTGTTCGTCGGCTTTCAGTAAGGCGCGTTCGCTGGCAATATCACGTTCCAACTGGGCAAGCTCCTGCTGTGCAATCTTCAGGTTTAGCTCAGCCTGTTTTACCTGCTCTTGTGTGCCGCCGCCAATCTTTATCAGATATTTTTCATCGTCAAGTCTTGCTTGCAGGCTTTTCACGTTCATGCGCTTTATCTCCAACTGCGACTCCAGGCTGTTAAGCTTTTTCTGTAGCTGCAGGCGCATCTGCACACTTTTATGTTGGTTTAGCTGTTGCTCGTCTTTTAGTTTGTCGTAAGCGAGCTGGGTAAAAGAGCGGTCGAGTAGCAAGATCTGTTCGCCGGGCTGCACCTGCTCACCGCTGCTGCGTACTACCTGCTCAATGCGTGCCTGTATCGGGCTTGTAATTACCTGTTCATTTTCGGGTACCACCACACCGGTTGCAGTTAAGGTAGCTATCACCGGACCATTCTCTACCACAGCTGTGCGTATCTCTGCGCGGCTTATACTTGGTGTGATCAAACTTCTGAAACCAAGTATGGCAAATACTACCAAGGCAATGGCTGCCGAAATTTGCCAGATGCGTTTTCTCTTGTTGGCTTTGATGGTTGTAGATGATAGCTCCCGATCCATAGTTTTATTTTATACTTGCTCGGTTCTATATAGCCAATTCAAGTGCCAATTATTTAATTAATTGATAGTGAGTTATTTGCGATATAAAAGTATGATTTTAAGTATATAAAATGTGTTCAGTATTGAACAGGTTGTTCGGTTTTAGGAGTAATTTAGGAGAGGGTAAATTAATGTTTGAAGGGTAAGGAATAGAGAAGTTTCATCTTAAATCACGACACTATTTCTTGACGTTTTGCGCATACTTTCCCTTGTGACTCCTCGTTATAAACGAGATGAGGATTATACTTTTATCCCTACTTTTCCTAAACATTTTAGTACCGGCAGTTGCCCAGAATCTTGTTAAAAATCCGAGTCTGGAGATTTACAAAGACGGTGTTGTCGGCTTCAGGAGAATCAGCGGCACACCTGATGTAGCCTCTAAGTATGATAAAGTAATTCAATACCCGCCATACTACAATTCGTACCAGGCAGACCTGCCCACCAGGAGTGTGTCAAGCGTTCGCTTCGGTGACATTTGCCTGTGCCAATGGTTCAGCGAAACATCCAGTGAGCTAACACAGGTACAACTGCGGAAACCGCTCAAAAAGAATAAGGAGTACCTGGTTAGCCTTTATACTATAAAAGCATCTGTAAGAGAGCCAGCAATAAGTGAAGTGCCAGTATACTTTACTAAAAAGAAGCTGCCATCAACGAGCAAAGTATATGGCTTTGAAGAGCACGAGCTAACAGGCCAGCAGATACCATACGTGTCCCTCACCTCAGCCAGAAGTCCTGTGCTGGATTCCATGGAAGACTGGGTAAAAGTATCGGCAGTGTACAGGGCAAAAGGTGGAGAACGCTACCTGACCATCGGCAATTTTCTGGGTGCTAACCAGGAGGCGCTGGAAGCTATGAACCCCGAAGGCTGGGAGGAGATAAAGCGGTACATTGTGCAGGGTACTTATTATTGCTACGACAATATTAGTGTTATTCCGCTTTCAGAGGCAGTGCCAGAAGAGGGGGAGATTACAAAGCCAACCAATGTAGAATCTCCCTTTGCTGCGGACAGAATCATTACCTTAAGCGATGTCAACTTCTTAACCGGCAGTCACGATATCTTGCCTGTTGCTTTTCCTACGTTAGATGCGTTGGCAGACTTTATGGCAACTGAATCGGAAGTAACGGTGCACATCATGGGTCATACAGACGATGTCGGATCTGAAGAGGATAACCTGCGGCTTTCTGTACGTAGGGCTAAGGCAGTAAAACAGTACTTGGAGAGCAATGGAGTTGCAGCTGATCGGGTTACTTATACAGGATTTGGGGAAAACGAGCCTAAGGTGCTAAACAGTACTGACGAAAACAGAGCCAGGAACAGGAGAGTTGAAATACAAATCAGGCAAAAGTAGTAATGGAGGCCATTGAAGACTATTTTCCTGGGCAAAACCCGGTGCCGATGGAGCGGGTAGTGAATGCTTACGTCAAAAGTATTCAGGGAATAGGCACAGGTGAGATTATTCGGGTGTTTTATCTATCTTCCTGAGCATTTCTCCGCATCTTTCCTTAATTTGCCCCAAACCGAAAAACAAAACGCTACATGACCTACAAAGAAAGATTAGCAGCTATCCGCAGCCAAATGAAAGGCGAGGGCGTGAGTGCCTATATCATTCCATCGGCAGATCCGCACATAAGTGAGTACGTTCCAGACAGATATAAATGCATTGCCTTTGCTTCGGGCTTTACCGGCTCGGCAGGCACACTAGTTATAACCGAAGAGGCAGCACACCTCTGGACAGATGCCCGCTATTTTGTGCAGGCCAACGAACAGTTAGAAGGAACAGGTTTTGAACTGGCTAAACTAAGAGTGCAGAATGCACCGGAATATATTGGGTGGTTAGCAGAGCGCTTGCCGGCAGGAGCTACCGTAGCTTACGACGCTAAACTAATTTCTGTAAGTCTTGCACAGTTATTGGAGGCAGAGCTTTCGCCGCTTGGTATCAACATAAACAGCGACCGCGATTACCTAGACCCGATCTGGCAAAACCGTCCGGACCTGCCTACTGCACCAGCCTTCCTGCTTGGAGAAGAGGTAGTAGGAGAGTCGCTGGAAAGCAAAATGCAAAGACTCAGAACCGCCCTTAAAAAATACAGAGCTGATTACCACCTGATCTCTTCGCTGGATGATCTGGCCTGGTTGTTTAACATGCGTGGCTCTGATGTAAAGTGCAATCCGGTGGTGTTAAGCTTTGCGTTGATAAGCCAGAATAAGGCAATGCTGTTTGTTGATGCGGCCAAATTCTCTGAAGCAGACCAAGAGAAGCTAAGAGCAGCAGGCGTTGAGCTGGAAACATATGACATGATCGAACGCGCTGTTTCGGCCATACCTGCTGACAGCATTCTGGTAGATCCCCGCCGCAATTGCTACGCGCTTTATAAGCAATTGCCCAAAGAGGTTCGCGTGGTACAGGATACAAATCCAACTACTTTCTTTAAATCACAGAAGAACGAAGTGGAGGCAGAGCACACCCGCCATACTATGGTGAAGGATGGTGTTGCCCTTACCTGTTTCTTTAAGTGGCTAGAGGAGAACATCGGTAAAACCAGAATTACCGAACTGACAGTGGTAGACAAAATGCGCGAGTTTCGTGCAGAGCAGGAGGGGTTTGTCGGCGAAAGCTTCGATACCATCTCTGGCTATAAGGCACATGGTGCCTTGCCGCATTACCGTGTAACCGAAGAAAGTGATGTGGAGCTGCAGCCGGATGGCTTGTTCCTGGTAGACTCCGGCGGACAGTATACTTCCGGCACTACCGATATCACCCGCGTGGTGTCATTAGGCAACTTAACAGAGGAGGAAAGTATAGATTATACATTGGTGCTGAAAGGTATGATCGATGGCTCGACAACCCGTTATCCAAAAGGCACCAAAGGTTACCAGATCGATGCGATCACCCGTAAGCCGCTTTGGGACTATGCCCGCAACTACGGTCATGGTACTGGTCACGGTGTCGGCTTCTTCCTGAATGTGCACGAAGGTCCGCATGTACTAAACCCAACACCAACGGATGTGCCGCTGGAGTTAGGCATGATCTCGTCTGTGGAGCCTGGTATTTACCGCGAGGGTAAACACGGCATCCGCATCGAAAACCTGGTACTAACGGTGAAGGATGAGACCAACGATTTTGCTGAGTTCTATACTTTCGAGCACCTCACACTGGCGTTGATCGATACCACACCTATTAAAAAGGAGCTACTGGAAGCACACCAGATCAAGTGGCTGAACGAGTACCACCAGCAAGTGGTAGAAAAACTTGGTCCGCACTTGCGTGAAGACGAACTGGCCTGGCTAAAAGAGAAAGCGAAGCCTATATAACTGGTAATTGTAGACTGATTTTTTTGGAGCGGCTATACTTTGAGGTATAGCCGCTCTTTTGTTTTTAGCCGTATATGAGATTTAAAGTTGAATTCCTTGAACAGGATATGCATAGGGGAAGCAAGTTATAGAAAAAGCCCATCAACTTTCATTTAAAAAGCTACTTCAACCCTACTAAATAGTAGTACAAATCCGCAACATTTCCTCTAAAAATCAATATACAGTAAGTCGATAACAAATGCTTATACTATGCCCTTGAGAACTTTTTACCGCACCATAGCTGCCCTGGTTATACTTAATTTACCTTTGGCAGCACAAGCACAAACCACACCCCGACCAGCTTCTGTAACTGTTAAAATTGATGTTCCGCAAAACATGCGCACCGGCGTTTTTGCTGTTGATCGTTTTGCCACCATACCACCCGATTTTAAGCTGGAAGTTTATGCGCGGGTAAGCGGTGCCCGTTTTATGGCGGTAGCACCAAACGGTGACCTCTTCGTCTCGATGCCCTGGGATGGGAAAGTAAAAGTGATAAGAAAGTTAGCAACTGGCGGAATAGAAGACTTTGATTACGTAGATGGCCTGCAGCGTCCGCACGATATTGTTTTCCATAAGATTGGCAGCACGCAATATGTTTATATCGCCGAGAAGAACCAGATAGTCCGGTATACTTACACAAACGGCGACAGACGCGGACAGAACAAGCAGGTTGTGGTGGCAAATTTGCCAGACGAAAGTTTGCCTGAGTTACAGGGCAGCTATGGCCATGTGCTCAAAAACATTGCCCTCGACAGTAACCATAAACTGTACGTATCCATCGCCTCTACCTGCAACGCCTGTGTAGAAGATACTCAAAGCAATCCTAAACGCGGCGCCATTTACCAATACAATGCCGATGGCACGGGTGGTCGCTTGTTTGCGCAGGGCATCCGTAACGCGGAAGGGCTTGATTTCGTGCCGGGCACCAATAACCTGTGGGTAACACTAAACCAACGCGATAACGTGGCTTATCCATTTAACGACGGCACCGGCAATTATGGCAAAGTGGTACAGAGCTATGTAGATAATAACCCACCTGAAGGTATAACTTTTGTGCGCGACGGAGGCAACTATGGATGGCCTTTCTGTAACCCCGACCAAAGACAGGGAATGGACAATATGCCTTTTATTAATGATGTGCAGTTAAATGCAAACGGTGCCGTTGACTGTAATGGAATGGACCGCGTCAGCAAAGGAATACAAGCGCACTCGGCACCACTCGGTTTGCTGTTTACGCAAAACACACAGATGCCGGAGGCTTACCGCAATGGTGCATTAGTGGCCTTGCACGGCTCCTGGAACAGACGAAAAGCCACAGGCTACAAAATTGTATACTTCCCGTGGCAGAATGGCCTACCCGGAAACCAGATGGACTTAGTTGGCGGTTTCCTGAACTCAGACTCTACAGAAGCTTATAGCCGCCCCAATGATATTGCTATTGATGCACAAGGCAACCTATACATCTCTGATGATGGAGCAAGCGCAATTTATAAGCTAACCTACACTGGAGCCGTTACCTCTGCAGAACGCGAGGCGTTGGATAGAGCTGTTGAAGTGTATCCTGTACCTGCCTCTAAAGCATTGAACATCAATGTAAGCAACCTGAAGAGCAGAGAGGTACAGTTTATACTTACCAACGCTCAGTCAGCGAATGTGCTGAACGAATCAAGGCATATAAAAGCGGGTGCGGCCAACAAACTACAGCTAGATACCAGTAAACTGGCAGCCGGGGTATACTTTTTAAGTATAGTCTCTGGTGATACCCGCGTAGTGCGCCGCATAGTCATTCAGTAATCATAAGAAAGCTGCAACTAAAGAAGCCCCTTATACTTCTGGAGGTATAAGGGGCTTCTTTAGTTTGAATAATATGTTAAGTAATGCTAGTACTAATTTATTGCATCACCGTCCAACAATCATTTAAACAGATCAACAATTAGCCATACCTTTGCGGCTCACGACAGGCTGTTTTGTGGCGGCCACTTTTCATGAGCAGTTTTATACTTTTATTCGGGTGCCTTCTACTTGGTGTGCTGCTGCAGCGGGTTCGTAATTTCCCGCCGAACACGCCGCTGGTGCTCAATCAGTTTATCATCTACATTTCGTTGCCTGCGCTGGCGCTATACTTTATTCCGGAGGTAGCACTTGATAGCACCGTGTTATTGCCGGTAGGAGTGGCGTGGATATGTTTTGCGGGTTCAGCATTATTTTTCTGGAGCCTGGGCAAAGCATTTGGTTGGTCACGTAAGCTGATCGGTTGCCTTATACTTACAGCCGGCTTGGGTAATACTTCCTTTATTGGCTTTCCGGTAATAGAGGCTCTTTACGGACAAGAGGGTTTGAAAACAGCTATTTTGATTGATCAGCCCGGATCCTTTTTTATACTTTCTACGGTAGGCATTGCAGTAGCTGCGGCATTCTCCAGAGGTACAACCGATGCCAAGGCTATTGCTAAAAAGATATTTACCTTTCCGCCCTTCTTTTCTTTTGTGCTGGCTATAATTTTAAACCTGCTCAACCTGCATTTCTCAGATGATGTGAAGGAGGTTTTCCAGCGATTGGGTAGTGCCGTAACGCCGCTGGCACTGGTTTCGGTAGGGCTGCAGCTCCGGATTGAACGGAAAAGTAAACACTGGCGATTCCTTATTCTTGGGCTCACTTACCAGCTTATGCTTGCGCCTCTCCTGATCTATACTTTATACTATGGAATTATGGATTTGCGAGGGGAAATGATTCAAATAACCATCGTGGAAGCTGCCATGGCACCCATGATTACTGCTTGTATTGTGGCGGCAACATATGGGCTTAAGCCAAAGCTGGCCAACATGATGATTGGATTTGGTATACCGATCTCCTTCATTACCCTAGCCTTCTGGTATTGGTTAGTGCAGGGAATTTAAGTGCAGAAGAGCATTAAAAGAAAGAGTGGCCTTTTCGCCACTCTTGATTATTCTTCCGGCTCTTCGTACGTGTCGAGCTTGATTTTCTCAATCATCAGGTAGTTCTTAAACTGATGGATCATGCGGTCCATCTCCTTCTCCTTGGTGGCAAGCGCCTCTACTTCTTCATCTGATGTCTGCAGCACAGGGCGCAGTTTGTAAAGGCTGTCCTGTAATTGCGGAATAGCTGCCTCGGTATGTTCTCTCAGCTCTTCGTTTGGCTGTGTATGCAGGCTCTGCTCCAGCTCCTGGATATACATCTCGAGGAACTCAGCCATATGCCACGGGTTGTTTGGTTTGTTCCAGGTAAAGGTGGTGTTGCAGCGGCGGCAGCGGTAGGTGTTGCACTTCCAGCCATGCTCGTTGGTGGCAACGCCATTCTTCTTCAGCATATCAGCTTTTCCGCACTTGGGGCATTGGGCGTTATCCTCAATTACCTTCTCCAGGCGTTCTCGCTTATCCAGTATAGCAGCACGGTTTTCAGCATGTTTGTAAAGCTGTGCCTCTAAGTTCTGGCAAGCATTGGTAAGTTGCTCATGCTCTTGGCTCAGTTCTCCCGTCTCCATCAATAAAGTGGCACGCTTGCTGAAAAAGCGTATCAGTTTTATCAATTCCCTCTCGTTTGCCTTAAGTGCTGTAGTGTTCATAAGTTAATGCTTTGTACAAAGGTACTAAAATATGATGGAAGAAGACAGGAGAGGGGGAGTCTTCTGTCTCTGGCGGTGAAATCCAATTTATGAGATGAATATTAAGATTCTTATTAATCTCACCTATTTTGGAAATTTCTCTGAGCCATGCCAATTTAGGTGTAGGGTCATTTATTCTTTGCTGCTTTCAAAGTAAATAAACGTGTTGACTTTTAGCTGGCTTTTCGCCTCGCCGGCTGGGCCTTACTTTGCTCCTTGATGAGAAAAGTAAGCAAAAGAATCAAGACGCTCCAAACTCGCTGAACGCTCAAACAAAAAATCGTCATTTGGTGCACCTCGCTGAAGCTGTTGCTGCGAACTAGTGTTTCTGTTTGTACTTCCATGGCAAAGGCTATAGCCAAGAAGTGACTATCCCAGTTTCTCTGTGGGGGTAGGGGCCCTCTTTAAAGAGGCGCCTTGTGAGATCCGGTGCCCGGAGGGCAGCGCGTCAGCGCAGGAGGGAACACAGCGGCGATGCAGAGAAACGAGGCCTCCCGGCCTTGAGGGCACTAAAGCCTGAAGTGAAAGTATAGGCAGGTAAGACTGAAGGAAAGACCTAGCTAGAAAGAATAGCAGCTTTTACATCTCGATTTTATCTCTACTTCTCCCTAACCCTCTTATAAATTCTGATAGCGAGCATCAGAATGATAGAAAACAATATCAGTCCTATTATGCCCCAAACCATACTTAAAGCACTTTTAAGCACTACCAGAAACACAATGCTTATCAGGAAAAGCGTGGCTACCTCGTTCCAGATTCGGAGTTGGGTAGAAGTATACTTTAGCATACCCTGTTGCTGCTGTTTAAAAATGCTATGGCAGAGAAAGTGGTACACGTAAAGGCCAAGCACAAAAGACAGCTTCCAGAGTAACCAGCTTGGGAAGGGATCATACAAACCTAGTGTAACCACAATGCTGGTTCCGAAAATAAGGGTAAGTACAGCAGAGGGCCACGTAATGCCATACCAAAGCCGCTTTTGCATAATGGAGAACTGCTGCTGAAGTATGCTGCGCTCTGGTTCCGGCTTCTCCGAGGCCTCTGCGAAATAGATAAACAGGCGGACGATGTAAAAAAGGCCCGCAAACCAGGTAACTACAAAAATAATATGAAGCGCTTTGAGGTAAAGGTAGTCCATAGCCCAAGGTGGTGTTTCTGCAAAGGTAATCTGAAATGTTTAAAGCACTACCCAAAACAAGAGCTATACTTTTGCGCAGTATTTTTGCGCGGAGTTTAGTACCTTCACAGCATCCTGCAAAAAATTACCTTTGTTAAGATGAAAATAACCACACCCACCCTTTTACTGGACAAGCAGAAAGCCCTGAACAACATCCAAAAGATGGTAGAGAAAGCCAGAACGAGTGGGGTGCGCCTGCGCCCGCACTTCAAAACCCATCAATCGGCACAGGTCGGGGAGTGGTTCCGAGACTTTGACATCGATGCCATTACTGTTTCCTCTGTCAGGATGGCGCAGTATTTTGCCGGCCACGGCTGGAACGATATACTGGTGGCTTTTCCGGCCAACATCCTGGAAATGGAAAGTATAAATGAGCTGGCAAGTAAGATAAACCTGCACCTGGTGGTTGTAAACATCGAAACAGTAGAGGCGCTGGCGCAGGGCGTGAAGTATCCGGTTAAAATATGGGTCAAGATTGATGCTGGCTATCGCCGCACCGGTATATTGCCGCATGCGCACAACGAGCTGGATACAATCCTGAATGCAATTCAGCAGAGCGGGAAGCTACAATTCGAAGGATTCCTGGTGCATGACGGGCACACGTATAAGCAAACAGAAAAAGAGGCTATCCAAACTATCCATAACACTTCTGTTTACCTGCTGCACCTGCTCCGCGACCGCTATAAGAATCAGTTCCCGGAGCTTAAGCTTTCGCTGGGCGATACACCATCTTGTAGTGTTTTAGATGACCTGAGCGGGGTTGATGAAATAAGACCGGGCAATTTTGTGTTTTATGACATAACACAGCAACATATTGGCTCTAACACTTACCAGGATATTGCTGTCTGTATGGCTTGCCCTGTAGTTGCCAAACACCCCGACAGGCATGAAATCATACTTTACGGCGGCAGTGTGCATTTCTCCAAAGACATGCTGTTACAGGCAGACGGCAGTCCCAGTTTTGGCGCTATTGTAGCCCTAACAGCAAATGGTTGGAGCGAACCGCTGGAGGGGATAGAACTGGTTTCGCTTAGCCAGGAGCACGGTATTGTGCGGGCTACCCCGAAGCAGTTTGAAAAGTATAAAATCGGAGATCTGATGGGGGTGCTGCCGGTACATTCCTGCCTCACTGCCGACCTGATGAAAGGTTACCTGACCACTGATGGGGAGTATCTGGAGCATATGTCTGGAGTAGTACAGCAGCATGTGTAGCTATGGCAAAGCAGATGGACCTGTGGCCTGAAAACAAGGCTACTTACGAGGAGGAGATGGCTTTGGAAAGTATAAAGAAGATTAAAAAGCCAGCTGTCAGGTACAAAGAACCAGCAAAGCGCACAGCAGTCAAAAAGCCGGCGAAACCAAGAAAACCACGAGGTAAAAAGAAACAGCAAAAATCATCGAAACCCTTCTGGATAGGCGTTGCCGTGCTGGCAGTTATTGCCATGGTAGTGCTGTACGTGGAGTTTGTAGCAGATAAAAAAGAACCTGTTTGGCCGGAAGGGCACAGCCCTATGGGCAATACCTTGCTAGGTGTGGATGTATCGCGGTATCAGCGAAAAGTAGAATGGGACAAAGTGAAGGCAAACGATGTATCCTTTGCTTTTGTGAAAGCAACGGAGGGCGAAAAGTTAAAAGACACCTATTTCGACCGAAACTGGGAAAACACAGGCAAGGCCAGCATCATAAGAGGGGCATATCATTTTTACCTGCCTCACCTGAAACCTGATGTGCAAGCTAAGAATTTCATCAACACAGTTACATTGGGCCCCGGAGACCTGCCGCCCGTGCTGGATGTGGAGGTGAGGGGCAAGATGCCACTTAACCATTTCCGGGGCGACCTGAAGGAATGGCTGGTAAAAGTAGAGCGTGCCTACGGGGTTAAACCCATCATTTATACCGGTTATAGTTTTTACAGAGACTACCTGGAGGGCTACTTTGACGAGTATCCGCTCTGGATCGCCCACTACAATGTAAAGGAGCTGAAACTGCAGAAAGATGAAAGAACTCTTCTCTCTTTCTGGCAACACACCGACAAAGGCTCTATAGAGGGAATTAAGGGCAGCGTAGACTGTAACATATTTTACGGCAGCATGCGTGAGCTAAAAAGGTTTTGTATTCAGCCGCCAGTTGCCAGAAACTAAAAGGGCGCAGCCATCTGGCCGCGCCCTTTTAGTTTTTATACTTCCTGACTAAAATCTGTCATAGTCTCTGTGTCTGTCCTGGTCAAAGTCTCTGTTCCAGGTTCTGCTACGGTTACGGCTACCCATAAACTCAGGCTTCTTTCTGGAGTCGAAGGCATGGTTCGGGTCATAGTCGTAATCGCTGTCGGAGTGGTGGATGCGAGTGTTCTCCGTATCCCGCGCGTAAGGGTCGTGGCGCTGACGGCTACCATAATCTCCGCCGGAGTAGCTGCCTCTGCTGCTAGAACTGCTTCCGCTGTCGTAGGAGCCCATAGAGCCATAGTCGCCCATGCTGGAGCCTCTGCTGCTGCGGTTGTACCCGCTGCCCATGTAATTGCCCTCAGATCCACCGTAATTCGACGAGCCGTAGTTATCGCGGTCCCAGTAATTGCTGCTGTCGCTCATGCCTCGCTGGCCTCTGCTGCGGTCGCGGTCAAAGTTATAGCGGCCCTGGTCAGAGCCCTGGAATCTTCTGGAAACATCAGAGCCGTAAAGATCTTCTGGATTGTCATCGTAATTGTAACCGGAGCCGTGGCTGTCGTAGTCGCTGCTGTAGCCATAGGAACGGCGTCCGGAGGAAGAGCCTGAGCCCATGCCGCTCTCGTAGTGATAAAGCGAATCGGAGCTACCAGAACGCTGAGAAGGATAGCCGCCTCTACTGCTGCCATACCCTTGCGAGCCACCGTAGCTGCCCATATTACCAAAGTTGCGGGAAGTGCTGTAGGTGTCGCCGCGGCCGCTTACATTTCGTGAGCCACCCATTTCATTGCCTTGGTTGCCCCAGGTGCCACCATAGCTTTCATTACCATATCCTCCTCTAGCCGATGCGCCATAGTCATCAAAACGGTAGTTCGTGTCTCGTTCAGGATGTCTGTACTTTTCGGAGCGGCGCGTCTGATAGCTTCCTTCACCATACTGTTCTGGATGTCTTGTGTTCATAGCTTTCGTTTTTAAGGTTGTAAATTCGATTTTACATTATTCCTTAACGAAAGACGGGAGGAGTAGTTAACCTGTTTTGCTTATTCGTGCTGGCTGCGCTTTAACTTTTCCGAATGAAAGAAGGCGGAGAGTGAACTTGGCTCCGGACGCATAGGATCCGCTTTAACTACTTTAGGTTGTAAATAGGCACTAAAATGACTTCGGCTGACAGTATAGCCTGCTGATACAAGGGCTGCTCCTATCACAAGCACGTATGCTGCGTACCGGATGCCATCGTAAAAGCCATGACGGGTGCGGTGAATCATCAGCCTGAGCGGCATAATTACCGGCTGAAGCAGGGAAGCATGCAGCAGATTGCGCCGCACCCATTCCATAAAACGTTCCTGACCAATAACAACGATAGTACCTACAATGGCTACGTTGGTTAACGCAAATAATGACATCATCTGCACATAAGGGTTGTTATACACGTGCCCATACTTGTGCTGGCTAAAGATGATAGCACCTATACTTAGCAGGCAAATTAGTATGTTAGGCAAGCTGAGTAAGAAGTTGTTCTTTGGCTTGTCATCTTTCGGAGTTGGGATGTAAGGCACTTTAATCCGAAGGATAGAGTAAATGAGCCCTAAGCCAAAAACCCACCAGGTGCCGGTACGAAGTATACCGCCAAACATATGAAAGCCTTTTTCACTTTTCTCGTGGTACCACCGCTGCGCAAACTGCCTTATGCAGATAGAAATACACAGGAACGGCATAAACATCACGATAAACTCACCCAGCGACACATACCACGGAAACTCAGCAAGTATAAGCGCCAGTACGGGAATCAGGAAATCAACGAAGTTGAATACCCCGAACAGGTAGTATAGCGGAAGTGTAAAGTAATGTATTTTCTGGCGCCAGGTAAATTTCGAGAATAGCTTGGGGTAAACCGCAAACAGCAACTCAAAGGTGCCGCGCGCCCATTTTATCTGCTGCTTGTAATAAGAAGCCAGCGTTGCCGGTACAAGTCCTCTGGTGAGTATCTTGGGTACGTAGGCAGATTTCCAGCCCTTGGCGTGTAGTTGCATGGCCGTATGCATGTCTTCAGAGAGACCAGCCGCATGCCCTCCAATGCTATCCAGTGCTTTTCTGCGGAAGGTACAGTTGGCTCCGATTGCCTGCACAGTGCCGTAGCTGTTCATGCCCATCATCATAGGGCCGTAAAAACTGTAGGTTTGCTCTGCGGCGCCGTAAGCTATAAGACTTTCCTTTTGGTTGCTGTACGCTTGCACCACCTGCACAAAGCCAACATCCGGGTCTTCGAAGTATGGCAGCACCTCATCCAGAAATTCAGGTTGTGGCACATGGTCCGGGTCAAGTATAAGGCAAATATCGCCGGTAGCCTGTTTCAGAGCATTATTAATGTTGCCAGCCTTAGCGTCGATTTTTTTAGTGCGTGTTACATGTATAACTCCCAGTCGCCGACAGGCAGCTTTCAGAGCAGGGTCGTCACCTTCATCACACAAGTAAGTAGTATGCGGGTATCTGATATTTTGTATAGCCTCTAAAGTGCCGATTATCATACTATGCGGCTCTCCGGGGCAGGCTGTCGTTAAAACGTCTACTTTATACTTTGATTTGAGATTAGGCTTAATAGGAACGCTGACGTCATAGTAATGGTACCATTCGTGCAGCGTACGGAGAAGCTTAAAGCCAAGGGCTGTAGTTAACAGCCAGAACAGCGGTCCGTAGCCTACATGGTCTTCATCCAGAAACCAATACAGGAATAACCCCATCGTCAGAAGACCCAGCAGTATCATTAGTCGAATAGCTCTAACATCCCTAGGGTCAGGAGTTAGTTCCATGTCCGAACGGTTGTGCTGAGTGGTCTGATGTTCCGGGCTAGTAGAAAACATCATGTATGCGTATTCTTAAAGGGTTTCAAATTTTCTTCGCAGAATCTCTCCGGGGCTAACATCACATTTTTCATATTCTGTAACTGTGAACATCTGCACCCTATCCTCGTAACTATACTTGCCGGATTCATAAAAGTTGAAGTTTAGTCAAAAAAATATTATAATTTCTGCATATCGTCATACCAATTCATCCTTATGTCGAATTTGAAACTATCTATAATCGTTATACCTGTTTTTATACTTTTTATTCTCTTTTGGGTTGGCTGTACCTCCAAACCAGCCATACAGGATAAGTATGTGGCAAAAAGCCGCAAAGTAGAGGTAATAAAGGAAAAAGATGGGAAGTACGTGCTGTATAGGAATGGAAAGCCCTATTACATTAAAGGGGCTGCCGGGTATGACTATTATGATCGCGTGGCAGCCTATGGCGGAAATTCGGTGCGGGTGTGGGATACCGAAGATGCCCAACGCATATTGGATGAAGCCCACAAGAACGGACTGACTGTTACACTTGGCCTGTGGATGCAACGTGAGCGTGAAGGGTTTAATTACTACGATAAGGAACTAGTGCAGCAGCAAAAGGAGGAGCTAAAGCAGGTTGTACTCAAGTATAAAGACCACCCGGCTCTGCTGATGTGGTGCGTGGGCAATGAGCTTTATGCAGAGGGATCTAATGTGAAAGTATGGGATGCCGTGAACGGTATAGCCGAAATGATACACGAGGTAGATCCGGACCATCCTACCACTACCACGGTTATGAACGTGCCCTTAAAAGTAATTAATTTGATTGTGGATCGTTGCCCCGCATTGGATATCCTGTCAATCAATTCTTTTGCCGGATTACATAATATGCACAGCGAGATGGCACAGACAGACTGGAAAGGGCCCTATGTTGTGTCGGAGTTTGGAGGTCGCGGCTATTGGGAGTCTTACCTAACCTGGTGGAATGCACCTATCGAGCAAACAAGCTCAGAGAAAGCGGAATTTACCCGAAAGTTCTATACGGACGTTATTCGGAAAGATACGACACATTGCCTTGGCTCGTACGTGTTCCTATGGGGCGAAAAGCAAGAAACTACACCAACCTGGTTTAGTACGATAAATACTAAAGGTGAAGAAACAGAGATGATACAAGTAATGGGGGAACTATGGAGCGGCAATGAAGCAGATAACAAAGCACCTTACATCGCATACCTTAAACTAAATCACAAATTTGCCTTCGATCAGATCTACCTGCGGCCTAAGCAAGCATATCTTGGGGCTGTTTATACTTTTGATCCCGATAAAGATTCGCTGCAATTGCACTGGGAAGTACTACCAGAGATAAAATCAGAAGACGGCAACACCGGAGAAGAGATAACGCCGCCACCTATCCACGGCCTTCTGTCAAATACGGGCAACGATAAACTTATACTTACCACACCGCAAAAAGAGGGAGCTTACCGGCTATATGTATATGTGCGTGACGGCAAAGGTAAATTAGCCACAGCCAATATTCCTTTTTATGTGACGAAGCAGTGATGCAAAGTTGGTGTGCTTGCTTATGTTCAATTTGTAATATTTGTATTGTGTAAATTAAAAGTTGCTTTAAACTAACTAAATGCTGCCTTTATGTTGTGCAAACACAACCAACTGCAGGTAAGTTAAGTAAAAGTTTCTATTCAAGAGTGATGGATAAGATGTGGTAAAATACAATATTATAGATATTTATTTTTGACAATTTACCCCTCTCGGTTATCTATAAATGAAAACAAAATGGCGAAGGTAATAGAATTACAAGAAGGGTTGCACCAGCAGAAAGCCCATGATTTTTACCGCGAGGCGTTAGGTATACTTGCTGAGAGCAAAATAGACTTTCTAGTAGGCGGAGGGTTTGCCCTACGCCTGTACACAGATATTATGCGCGACACGAAGGACTTGGATGTATTTTGCCGGTCCGGTGATTGCCCTAAAATGCTAAAGGTATTTAAAGAACAAGGATACGAAACCGAACTGACAGATGCACGCTGGCTGGCAAAGGCTAAAAGCGGTGAAAATTTCATGGATATCATCTTCAACAACCCCGGCAACCACTGTGCCGTGGACGATACCTGGTTCGAAAAATCTGTGAAAAGCGAGCTGCTTGATATAAAGGTGCGGGTTATACCTGCCGAAACCCTTATCTGGTCTAAGCTGTATGTGCAGAACAGGGAACGGTACGATGGGGCAGACATCAACCATATCATTCTGCGCTATGGCAAAAAGCTGGATTGGAAATGGCTATGGTCACACATGGAAACGCACTGGCAACTCGTGCTGCAACAGTTTATGTCATTCATGTTTGTTTACCCATCCGAAAGAGACCTTATACCAAAGTGGCTTTATGATGAGTTGCTGGTAAGGGCAAAGGATCAGTACGAAATGCCGGCGCCAGTAGAGAAGATTTGTAGGGGGCCGCTTATTGACCAGACACAGTATGCAACCGATATCACCGATTGGGAATATAAGGTTGTAACAATCAGATCAGTATAAAACATGGCAACAAAAAGCAAAGACACCAAATTACGCGTAGCAGCCGTTGGCGATATACATGTGCGGGAAAATGATACAGGTAAGTGGGAAGAATATTTTAAGGAGGTTTCGGAAAAGGCAGATGTGCTGCTGCTGTGCGGAGATCTGACAGACACTGGCAGAGTAGCAGAGGCCGAAGTACTGGCTCATGAGCTAAAAGCCTGCTCTATACCTGTAGTGGCTGTTCTAGGTAACCATGACTATGAGCGCGATCACCACAAAGGTATTCGTAAAACACTGGTTAGAGAAAACGTGCATGTGCTTGATGGGGATTGCGTGGTAATAGATGGTGTTGGCTTTGCTGGCGTAAAAGGCTTTGGCGGAGGGTTTGACAAAGGCATGCTGGGCATGTTTGGAGAACCCATGATAAAAAATTTTGTGCAGGAGGCAGTGGATGAAGCCCTAAAACTGGACGGAGCTTTAGCAAGGCTCGACAGCGAGAATGAGAACATCAAAAAAGTAGTGCTGCTGCATTATGCGCCTATTAAAGGGACTGTAGTAGGGGAGCCGGAGCAGATATTCCCTTTTCTTGGATCCTCGAGGTTAGCAGAGCCTATTAACCGCAGAGATGTAGTGGCTGCTTTTCACGGTCATGCGCACATTGGCACCTTAAAAGGTGAAACCTCTAAAGGGGTAAAAGTATTTAATGTGTCCAAACCTATACTTGTAAAGGAGGGGTATGAGCAGCCGTACTTCATACTAGAAGTATAAAATAAGCGTTAACGAAAGTCTAGAATGGGGCCGGAGTATGATGCTGCGGCCCTGCTTTATTTTTAAAATGTAATCATTGTCAAAAAACTGGTGTTGGTAGTCAGGAGATTAGTCTGTGAGAAATGCTGCAACTGAAGAAGACTTAAAAATACTCCCAAAAATTAAATTACCTTTACACCCTTTTGGGTCGGAACACATTGTCCAGCCTGAATTCAACAAAATTAAACTTTATGGCTGCGCCAAAATTCCAGATTCAAAAAGACTCTTTCCACGCTGAGCTAAAGCGAAGAATACAGGATTACTTCCAGGAGGAAGGCATCTCCACAACAGGCAACTACAAACTTTACACAAAGGCCATCATACTTACGCTAGGTCTGCTGCTGTTTTACATACACGTGGTATTCTTTACTCCTGAGAGCGCACTGCTTGCTATACTGGAGTGTATTATACTTGGTATACTTACAGCAGGTATAGGGTTTAACATTGTGCACGATGGTTCACACGGCAGCTTCAGCAAAATTAAAAAGTTGAATAGCATTGCCGGCCTGTTCCTGAACCTGCTGGGTGCCAATGAATTTATGTGGAACACCAAGCACAACGTTATACACCATGCTTATACTAACATAGACGGTGTAGATGACGATCTGGATGCCGGGCCGCTGTTAAGGCTATGTGAAACACAAAAGCTACGCAGTTTCCACCGTTTTCAGCATTTCTATTTCTGGGCTGCCTATTCTATGCTTTTCTTCTATTGGGCTTTCTTCTCAGATTACCAGAAGTACTTTACCAAAAAGGTAGGGAGCATGCCGCTTAAGAAGATGAAGGTATCAGACCACATCAGCTTCTGGGCGTTTAAAGCAGTTCACATCATTTTCTTTGCCGTGCTTCCGATCTATACGGTAGGTCTGTTGCCTTGGGCGATTGGTTTCTTTGCCTATGGTCTGGTGGTTGGCTTTGTTATGAGCATTGTGTTCCAATTGGCGCACACTGTACGCGAAACGCACTTTCCGGTAGCTTCTGTAGCCACTAACAGGATGGAGGACGAATGGGCCGTGCATCAGCTTAAAACCACTGCCAATTTTGCTACAGATAATAAATTGGTTACCTGGTTTTCAGGTGGCCTTAATTTTCAGGTGGAGCACCACCTATTCCCGAAAATATCGCATGTGCACTATCCGGCAATAAGCAAGATCGTAGCGCAGGCATGTATGGATTTTAACATTCCTTACCACAACATACCAGGCATGCGCCTGGCGGTGGTGTCGCATGTATCGCATTTAAAGCAATTATCAAGGCCGTAAAGTATAAAGTTTATACTTTGGCTAAAAAAGGGGCTGCAATTTTTTGCAGCCCCTTTTTTATGCTTTAGTAATAGCAAGACCGCTACTGAACATGATGGCATCCTCGATGGTGCCGCTAATCGAATCGGGGAGGTTCGTATACTTTTTGATGGCTTTCCGGAGGTAGAAACTAGCAAAGGTGCCTGCAATGGCTGCAGCTGCGCCTACAAGTGCGCCTTTTGCCGTATCGGCTTTGTTTGCTGTAAACACAGTGGCACCAACTACTGCCCCAGATACAGCACGTATGGCCAGGGAGGGTGCTTTAATTCTATCCGGCACTTTTGGGAGTTTATCTCCTAGCAGCTCAGTCGCTGCCAATACTTTTAGGCCCTTGGCTACTGTGTCAGATTGCAGGAAGTGAAGTGGGCTGTGAGCTAAACTGCTGGAGGGCATTCTACTTAATTCATCACTCAGCAGCGCCGGCGCCGACATAGCCCTCATACCGGCCACGGCACCCATTCCTACTGCTTTCCAGATATAGTTACTTTGATCGTATAGCATAAAATTTGTTTTCGTTTCTGCTGTATACGCATAAAGCTTGTTTGTTACCGCCTCTGAATAGAAGAACTTGGACAGTATATGTTTTCTACACTATGGCACAAAGTATAAAAGCAGGTGCAGAATTGGCAGGAATAGGCTTAAATCAAAAAGGGAGCTCCAAAAGAACTCCCTTTTTCATACAGTGCAGTTTTAGCTGGCTCTGTATAGTTTATAGTTGTAAATAAAATCAACAAAATCATCAACCGAATATACCGGCACGTCATCCGGAATTGTGAGGTTATACTTTTTTTCCAACTTAAGTATTATCTCCACAACATCCAGGATATCAAAGCCTAGCTCCGTAAGGTCGTTGACCGAGATAAGCCGCTGTGGGGTTATTTTTTTAAATGAACTTATAACTTTAACCACTTCCTGGCGAATAGCCTGTGAAGTAAATTGTAAGGTACTCATGAGAATAAAAATAAAATTGAGTTAAGCCCCTGAGAGGTAGGTTGTGCACAGCAGGTTACCGTGCACAGCTCCTAAAGCATCAGGAATAGCATTTAATACACAAACTCGTGCGCCATCTTTTTCTCTTCCAGTTCCTTGGTCTCGTGCTCCAGCTCTTCTATGGTCTTATCAACCAGCTCAATCCTGGTCTTTTTATCCAGGCCAAGCTTAGCCAGAATACGATCAAAGCCATAGTAGATAATTGGCACCACGATTAAAGTCAGGAACATAGATGAGCTTAAGCCTCCAATCAGGGCCCAAGCCAGACCATTTTTAGAAGCTGCCACCGAGCCACTGGCTAATGCTATCGGCAACATACCAATTACCATGGCCAGCGTCGTCATCAGAATAGGGCGGAAACGGATTCTTACTGCTTCGATCAGGGCTTCCTTCACTTCCACGCCTTCATCTTTCAGCTTGTTTGTAAAGTCAACCACCATAATGGCATTTTTGGCAACCAGACCAATCATCATAATGATACCGAGTATAGAGAAGATACTCAGCGACTGGGCAGCCAGCCCCAGGGCAAGCAAGGCACCAATAATGGCAAGCGGAATAGAAAACAGTACCACCAACGGATACACGTAAGAGTCGTACAGCGCCACCATGATCAGGTAAACAAAGATGATGGAGGCCAACAAAGCAATGCCTAATGTGCCGAAGCCTTCGCTTTGATTTTTCAGGTCGCCACCGAATTCATAGTTTACACCTTTAGGCGCATCCATTTCATCTAGCTTAGCCTGAATATCGGCACCGATCGCACCGGACGTACGGCCAATTACCTGCGAGTTCACGTTAACCGAAGTCACACGGTTGTAGCGCTCTAACTGAGACGGACCAGTAGACTGTTTGATATCAGCGAACTGCGCCAGGCGCACCAGCTGCCCTTTGTTGTTAACAAAAGACAGATTGCCTATGTCGGTTACGTTGCGGCGATCAAACTCATCCAAGCGGATGTTGATGTCGTAGTCTTCGGTGCCGGAGCGGAACGTAATATCGGAGTTACCGCTAAAGGCAAGCTGCATACTTGCACCTACACTCTCCAGCGACAGACCAACATTAGCCATCTTATCACGATCCACTACTACCTCAATTTCCGGGTTACCACCTTCTACCGAAGTCTCTACGTCTACAGTACCCGGCACACCTTCTACAATACCCATCACCTGCTGTGAAAAGGCCATCACGCTATCAAGGTTAGAGCCAGAAATTATGATTTGAATAGGCGCCTGCGCGTTACCCACCAGGCCCACCGGCACCGGTGTTACTTCCACGTCTGGAATTCTACTTTCGATATCCGCCTTGGCCTGGCGGCTGAACTGGTTAGTGCTGAAGCTACGCTGCTGCACATCTACCAGCGACACAGAAACATCTGCTTTATAGGCGGTATTCTGGCCGGCCTGGGCCGATGAAGTTGTACCAACAGTAGTAAATACTTTCTCTACCTCAGGAATAGACTGTAGGTACTCTTCTACTTGCTTTGTTGCAAAGTTTGTCTGCTCAACGGTAGCATTTTTAGGTAATTCTAACTGTAGGCTCACCTCACCACGGTCGCCGGCAGGTATAAACTCCGAACCGATAAAGCCATACTTAGGCAGCATGAACGAAGCAACCAGCATCAACAGGGTGACACCCAGCGTTATGAATTTGTGGTTAAACGCCCATTTAAGCGCTGCTGTAAAGCCATCTATAATCCTATCCAGGAAACGCTCAAAGGCAAGTATAAATCTTCCGAAGATGTTCTTATCCGATATGTGCTCCAGTCGTGAGAAACGGCTGGCAAGCAATGGTATTAGCGTAAAGGCTACGAACAATGAGATCATCGTTGCAATGGCTACCACCACGGCAAACTGACGCAGGATGTCAGACACCAATCCAGAAGAAAGCGCAATCGGGATAAACACTACCACAATTACGAGGGTAATGGAAATTACTGTTGACGCAATCTCACGGATACCATCATAAGCAGCCTGTGCCGGCTTTTTACCCATCTCCATATGGCGGTGAATGTTCTCGATCACCACAATGGCATCGTCCACGAGTATACCAACTACTAGCGACAGCGCCAGCAACGACATCAGATTAAGCGAGTAACCCAGCAAATACATGGCAATAAACGTTGCCACCAGCGAGGCCGGAATAGAGATCATAACGATCACGGCATTGCGCAGCGAGTGCAGGAACAGCAACATAACCACCGCCACAAGTATAACGGCGATCATCAGGTCGTGCATCACCGAGTCGGCAGCCTCCAGGGTAAAGTCAGAAGAGTCGTTGGCGATGTTAAATGCCAGGCCTTCTGCTTCGTAGGTTTTCTCTAGTTTGGCTAGTGCTTCTTTGGTCAGGCGGCTCACTTCCACGGCATTGGCATCAGATTGTTTCTGGATCGTGATACCCACAGAGGCCTTTGAATTGATACGGTTAAGTACTTCAATATCCTTCTGCGTATCCTGTACCTCCGCCACATCGCCCAAACGCACAATGCCATTCTGGTCTTCGCGAATGATCAGGTTGTGCAACTGTTCCAGCGATTGGAATTTACCAGCCAAGCGTATTTGTGTCTGCCCACTTTCCTGCTTTATTTTACCAGTAGGAAAGTCCAGGTTAGAGTTGCGGATCTTCTGCTGCACCTGCAGGATAGACAAGTTGTAAGCTTCCAGCTTATTTGCATCTATATTTACTTTGATCTCACGTTCCTGGCCACCCAATACTTTGATAGCAGCCATACCTGGCACACGAGACAGCTCCGGCTTAATCTTTTTATCGATCAGGTCATAAAACTCTGTTGCCGACATGTTAGCTGTGGCACCCATTTTGATGATCGGCAGGTCGTCGAAGTCGAATTTGTTCAGCGTTGGCGCATCGGCATTCTCAGGCAGCTTGGCCAAAATAGTGTTTATCTTACGCTGCGCATCCTGTAAGCTTAGGTCTACATCAGTACCCTGGTTCAGGTTGATAACCACCATGGAGAAGCTCTCCAGCGATGTGCTTTTCATCTCTTTCACATTCTCCAGCGAAGACAAGGCATCTTCTATTTCCTTTGTAACCGAGTTTTCTACCTCGTTTGGCGAAGCACCAGGGTAGATCGTACTAATCGTGATTACAGGCGGACTGAACTTTGGAAGAAGCTCGTAGTTCAGCGATTGATAGCTCACAATCCCAAGCAGTGTGAGGACGGTAAATACCACCACTACCAGGGTTGATCGCTGTATCGATAATTTGGTTATGTTCATTTCTTGGTTTCTCTTAAGAAAGAATTAAATGCTATTCAGTAACGCGAGCATAAACGCTCGCAACAGCAGGGTGGATTACAGCACAGAGACTTTAGAGCCTTCGCGAAGATTGATCTGCCCACTCTGTACTACCTTTTCGCCAGGCTGCACACCTGCCAGTACCTCAACCTTGTTCTGTGTTACGGTACCCACTTTCACTTTGCGGACGGTCGCAACACCGTCTTTCACCACGTACACGCTTGGGTTCTGAATGCTGCCTACAATAGCCTCACGTGGTAAAAGCTGTGCTTCGCGCTGGTCGGTGATCTCGAAGAAGGCAGTGCCATACATACCCGCTCTTAAGTTGTTGTTCTCAGCGTTTTTTACTTCCACTTCCACATCAAATTTTAGGGTAGGGTCTGCCTGGGCTGCGATGGCTGTAACCGTGCCTTCATATTCCTGGCCAGCACCGGCATCGGCCTTTACGGTTACTTTATCACCTTTGCTGATCAGCAATACTTCGCTTTCGTTTACTTTTACCTGGAGCTTCAATTTATCTACGTTCACAATGTGGTACAGCTTAGTGCCCGGGTTTAGAAACGAGCCAACTTCTACATAAATCTCGTTGATCTCACCACTGATAGGGGCAGTAATACGTGTTTTAGCTAAACGCTGGCGTGCAGCTATTAACTGGGCTTGCGTAGATTTTGCTGCTAAACGGGCATCTTCCAGTTGCCTTTGTGTAATTGCCTCTCCGGCAGCCAGGTTCTCGAAACGCTCAAGGTCTCTTTTAGCCTTCTCGGCATTTGTTTGGGCAGTGGCTAAGTCAGCTGCCATGGTGTTGCTTTCAACCACTGCTAATAGTTCGCCGGCACGTACTTTATCGCCTTTGCGCTTTAGCACACGCTTTATCTGTCCTTGTGTTTCTGACAAAAGTGTTAGACTTTGGATAGGAGCGAAGTTACCCTGTGCTGTAAATGACTTATCCAGCCTTTCTGCTCTAACTTCCGTGATTGCTACCGGTATAGCGTCGCTTTTGATATCTGCAACTGCTGCATTTGCTGCCATCTGCTCTTTATTGCTCATCAGTTTAAAACCAATAGCCGCCAGGGCAACAAGCACAACTACGATATAAATAACCTTCTTCATTTTGTATTTTGATGTATGTCTTATTTTGTAAGTGATTCCAGATTTCCTTTTGCCTTCAGATAGTTTAGTTGTGCTATCTGGTATTTCAGCTTCTCGTTGTTTAGGTTAGTGAGCGCTTCGCGCAGTGCTGTTTCTGCATTAAGCAAATCGCTAAGTGGCGCCAGTGCTTCCTTGTATAGTTTGTTGGTGGTGTCATATACTTCCTGGGCAAGGGCTACATTACGCTGTTGGGCTGCTATGTTGTTCTGGCTGTTGCCCAACTGGCTCAGGGCATTGCTTAGCTCCACTTGTGTATTCCTGTTGTATTGCTGTATATCCAGGTCCAGTTTTTTTAGTTCAAGCTGGCGCTGCTGTACCTGTGCTGCTTTGCGCAGACCGTCAAACACCGGTATGTTTAGTTGCAAGCCCACCTGTGAATTGGGAAACCACATAGCTCCAGAGTTGCCGATCATCTGGCCATCATATTGCGACTGGTAATTGTAGTTACCAAAGGCAGCAAGAGAAGGGTAGTAGCCAGCCCTGATATTCTCAATCTCAAGCGCCTTCAGTTCTTTCTGTTTATTTAGGATTTTGAATTGGGCACGCTCTGTTGCGGTTTCAATATTACTGGTCAAATTTGGATGCTCCTCCAGCAATACGTTATCAGCAGAGGCTCCTAAAGTAAGCTGCTCCTCAAGGGGCATTCCCATAAAGAACTTTAGTACATTAAGCTGCTGCACGTAACCTGCCTCCAGGTTCTCTTTCTGGTTCTGCAGGTTAATCTTGCTCACTTTAATGCGGTTCACATCTACCTTTTTTACCAGGTCGTTTTTGTACTGCAGCGTCAGGATCTTCTCCAGTTGGTTTAGTTTATCCAGGTTAGCATTGATGCTGTTAAATTGCTCTTTCGTCTGCAGTACTTGGTAGTAAGCGCTGCCAACGTTATAGATCACATCTTCGGTGGTCATCTCTTTTCGGATGCGGTACAGGTCTTCGGCACTTTTGGCAGCTTTTAGGCCTACAAAGTATGATTTGCTGAACAGCAACTGCGAGACGGACAGACCAGCCTGTATGGTGTTGTCTGTACCCATCGGTTTGATAAGCGGGCCAGTGCCTTCCGGGTTAAAGTCGGCTGGCAGGGCGATCATAGACTTCTCCAGTGTTCTTATGGCCGAGCCCTTTACATCCACCTGCGGTAAACCGGCACTGCGAACCTCATTGATCTGGTATTTGGAGAACAGCTCATCATAAGAGGCCTTTTTTATGGACTCGTTGTGCTCCAGGGCATATTTTATACTTTCCTGCAGCGTAAGCGTTTTGGCACTGCCCGGCCCTTGCTGCTGAGAGAAGGCTGGCGTTAGTAGAAGTGCCATCATGCCTGCAAGTATGTGTTTCTTGATCACGGTATTATGTTTGTTATATTCTATAAAAAACTACTTAGTTCTGAATTATAAGAACTAATAAGACAAATTTTTTTATTTTCTGCTTTCTTCCCACTTTTTCAAAAGAAGAGGTAACTCATGCTGCAGATACTCCAGGAAGTCGATAAATTCAGTAAGACAGCTATTGAATTCTGTTGCCTTATCAGACCGTGCCTCGAGAACCTCTATGAGCAGCGACTTAAAGTTGATAATGTTGTTGAAACGCTGTGCCAGCGAGTCGCGCCAGTTAGATGTTTTTAATTTAAAATAGCGCTTGCGGTCACCGGCAAAGGTTATGTACTCTACCGGACCCGTTTCTATCAAAAGATTCAGTGCTGTACTAGTCGCACTTTTGCTAATGTTTAGTGTCTCACGGATCTCATCAAACGTAAGCTCAGGCCTGTCTGCAACAAACATAAGTCCCATGATACGGCCGGCAGCTGGCTGCATACCCAGCTTCTCGTAGAAGATGCCTATTTTCTCAATAAGAGCTTTCTTATGTTCTGTTAATGCCATTTATCTATATTAATGCTGTGCTAAGAACAGTACAAATGTATAAATTAGTTCTTTTGGTTCAAAATATACAGAACTAAAATTTATTCTTCTTCAGCAATTCAAATATAGGGTTTTCGCTATTGACAGAAAATACCTAAACAGTAGTTTAGTTAGATTGATTAATCCAAACTTACAGGAGTTGAAAGAGCTGGCAGTTTATAATGCTGCAGGTGGGGTAATATCCAGGCTTTAGCCTCTTCTGTGGTATCAAAAAATTCAATACCTACATTTTTGCCATAAATACGATAGGCTTTCTCGCGAAGGGAGTTACCCGGAGCAGTGTGCGATATATCCGCAGGACGCACAATGGCAATGTGTTTTAAATTAGTTTGGGTAAGAACAAGGGCCAGCACTTCAGTAGTCCATTTCTGATCTTCCATACTAAGCTCGTTCATACGTCTACTTTCGTGTATCCACAACTGAATTTCATTGTTGTGAATCAACTGTGCCAGTTGTTGCAAACCATTCTTATACTGTTGGCTACCGATAGGCATAGCCCACTTGCTGTAAAGGAGCTTTTTAGAAGAATCTAGCCCATATAAGAGATAATCTAATTCGTTTTTCATGATCAAGTACCCTAAGCTAAAAGTAACAAATAATACTTTTTGTTAATCAACAAAGCACGAGCCAAACAAGATATCAAATTTATCAAATTTTTCTGTAAAGCATTAAAATAAAGTAGTTTAAAGCCGAAATGTATGATAAAGGCCCTTTTTAGAGTATATAATAAGCTTTGTACTTATGTCTGTAGTTACATAGGGTGATAATTTATAAACAGCAGATTTTCCAAGTAATGGAAAACCTGCTGTACAAAGTATAAATTCTGGAAAAGTCTTACAGCTTTAATCTAAATTTTGGTATTGTACCGGCTACTACATCTATTAACTGGGTAGTTAATATTAGGAACATTTATTCGTTGTTATATTCATCGTTTTTCCATTTATCCGCTGCCATTGCGCCAAGCACAAGTCCGCCAAGGCCAAGTATGCCGGTTAGCAGTTTATACTTGTTTTTGCTCAGCCAAAGTTGGGGACTAGAATCGGTAGCCTCTGCTTCAAAGTTGCCGTGCGCTCCATGATCCCCGGGTACAGGTTCCCATAGGTTGTGCTTTCGGTTAGGGTCTTCCGGCTCGTCTGTTTGTTGGCCTTTGAATCCTGTTTTTGCCAGCACATAATCGCCTAGTTCCGGTGCTATTTTATCTCCTACAATGGCTTGTACAGTTGGGTAACCTACGTATATTTCACGTCGGTCGTGTTCAGCGGCAAAGAGTATGGCATCAGCAGCTACCTCTGGTTGATAGATCTTGCCCATCGGCTTCGGCTTTTTGGGCAGTCGTGTTTTCACAAAACCAAATTGGGTCGTGTTCATGGCTGGCAGCTGCACCATTGTCGTCCTGACATTAGTTTTGTCGTGCATCAGCTCTGTGCGCAGCGAATCAAAGAAACCTTGTATGGCATGCTTGGAACCGCAGTAGGCTGACTGAAGCGGAATACCACGGTAAGCAAGCGCCGAGCCTACCATAATAATAACCCCTTTATTGCGGGGCAGCATGCGCTTAAGTGCCGAAAGTGTACCATATACCTGGCCCAGGTAGGTTACCTCAGTTACACGTTTATACTCTTCGGCTTTCATTTCTTTTATTGGACTGAAAACGCTGTTCATAGCGTTGTTCACCCATACATCTATCGGGCCTAATTCTTCCTCTATTTTAGCCGCTGCGTTCTCTACAGCCTGTGCGTCTGCTACGTCTACCTGCACATACACAGCTTTTCGTCCCATTTGCAGTACTTCTTTCTTAGCACCCTCCAAGCCATCGATGCCGCGGGCAAGCAGGCCCACATCGTAGCCAGCCTCAGCAAATTTTCTGGCACAAGCCCTTCCTAGACCTGCCGATGCTCCGGTTATTACTACAACGCCTTTGCTGGTGTTCTCAGTTGTTTCCATATAGTTCGTTTATGGTTGTCAGTATATTTCTTAAGCTCTGTTACGCCTGTATTTTATAGTAAGTTTATTTATCTGCTATGCGGGTGCAGCAGGCTATACTTTATAGTTTTAGCCTGGCACAACACCTTTTGGCGCAGCAGCGTAGACTCCTAACATTATAAACGCACAAGCTATGAAACAGGAAACCAGCATAATTGACCACATTAGAAACGATAGCAGCAAGCCAACATCGTACCGTCGCGATATTGCCGCGCTGGCAGCACTTGGTTTACTAGACTTTAGTCTGATCTCTCTTTTTCAGATGGGTAAGATAAAGGAGTTGCCTGACTTGCCGGGAGAGGTGTTTGATACCAAAAAAGTGAACACGGCAAAGGATGCCGTACTTTTTGGTCTTCCTGATGGCGTCATCAGCCTGGGAGGTTATGCAGCTACGATGTTTTTGGCTATGGCAGCTACTAGGTACAAAAATCAATCGAGGCTGCTGGATGTGGCGCTGGGTGGCGTAGTATTAGGACAGGCAGCAGGTGCGGCACAGTATATGGTAAACATGACTACTGTACAGAAAAAAGCCTGCATTTATTGCATAGCAGGTGCCGTAATTAATTTTGCCGCGTTAGTGCCCTTAACCAAATTGTTTAAAAGAAGAGGGTAGAGAGTGATGCCCGTTTGCAGTTATTGTTCCTATTTATGATGAACATGGGCTAAACCTAGTCTGCTGCATGTGCAGCAATTTCAGATGTCTTTGTTCAGTTCCTGTAATAAGACTTTTGATGTGCTCGGAAGATAATAGGATTCTAATCTCTCAACATTCAGGATGGGATTGGATTACTGTCTTATCAAATATTAACTGCAAATATTTACTCGGTATAGCACCTTGCGAATGTTACCATTTCTTTGATCAAAGGATTTACTAATTTTCCTTTTGAAGTTAAAGAGTACTCAACCCTAGGAGGAACCTCTCCAAAGTTTTCTCTGTGCACAAGTCCGCTATCCACTAACACCTTCAACTCCTGAATAAGCATTTTCTCGCTGATATCAGGGATCGTTGCTTTCAAAACACTTAATCTTAGTGGCTTGTTGTATAACTGGTGCAAGATGAGCAGTTTCCATTTTCCGCCAACCAGTTCTAAAGTGGTGCGAATGGGGCACTTTGCTGTAATGTATACTTTCTCGTTTTCCATACTTACAAAAAGGTTAGTACTGTTTAATTGTTATAGTATGTCAAAGGTGACTAAATTTAGCTTTATTCTCAAGAACTAAACTGTTTAAGATGAAAAAGATAGCGTTGATGGGAGCAACTGGTCAAACAGGTGGTGAATTTTTGAAGTTGGCTCTTGATAAGGGTTATCAAATAAAAGCATTAGTTAGAAACCCAGAAAAGCTAAAGTTAAGGCATCAGAATTTAGAAGCCGTGCAAGGAGATGTGCTCAATGAAAAAGATGTAAGAACTGCTGTGCAAGGATGCGATGTGGTAGTAAGTCTTTTTGGCCATGTAAAGGGTTCGCCAGAATGGCTTCAGACGAACGGCACAAAGAACATTGTGGCAGCCATGAAGCAAGAAAACATCAGCAAAATAATCTCCCTGTCGGGTGGAGGACTTCCTTATCCGGAGAAGGACCAACCTAAGTTTGCTGATAAGCTGATACGCCTGATCATGAAGATAGCCGTGCCTAAAATCTTAAATGATGCCGTTGAGCATCATAAGGTGCTTGCGAACAGTGGTTTGAATTGGGTAATTGTAAGAGGGCCCAGGCTTACCAACGACACGAAGCAAGGTGCTTACAGAGTTGGTTGGGTGGGAGTGAACGCCAGCACCAAGATTGCAAGGGCTGATTTGGCTGACTTTATACTGAAGCAGGTAGAAGATGAGCAATTTCATCATCAAATGCCCTTTGTAAGTTACTGATTCGGCTGCAGCAAATTCTCGTTCTTTTTCACAAACTCTGCAAAGCTGTTCGGGCTTTCATCAATTATGTTCTGTACCCAAGGAGATATATGAGGTAGCTTTTGAAAGCGGGGCAGGAAATGTAGCATGATCATTACCAGAATAAACTGAGAAGGTATACCCTCTTGTCTCTTCGTGAAGTAAAACGACAACAGGTTGGGGCTTTTATAACTTATCTCTCTACCAAGAACATTGCTCAAAACATCTGCCATCTCATTAAAGTTTAGCCTTTCTTCATTTGTCAGGTCATAGGCTTTGTTGATGTGTGCTGCTGGTAATGCCAAAACCTTTGCGGCTACTTTCCCAACATCTTCTACATCAACTAAAGTGAACTTTGCATTACCGGCAGGTAAGTATATGCTGTTCTTCTGAACCAGATCTCTTCGTAACGTCGTTGTAAAATTCTGCATGAAGTATGCTGGCCTTAAAAAAGTATAGTTGATTCCGCTCTTTATAATCAGCTTTTCAATTTTATGATGTGGGATGAGAGAACTCGTATCTGCTCCCTGCACTGAAAGGAAAACAATATGCTTTACACTTTTCTCCTGAGCAATTCGTATGAGCGGGTTAAAATATTTTTCTACATCGGATAACTGAGGCGGACGCAATAGGAACAATGTATCACAGACTTTAAGTGCTGAATTTATACTTTGTTCATCAGAAAAGTCAAAATGTACTGTATCTATATGTAGCTGCCCGAACAAATCATCATCTGTTTTAGGCTCCCTTACACCAGCAATAACCTGGAAATCACGTTTTATTTGGCTAAGGCTTTTAATTACCTCCAGCCCTACATTGCCAGTTGCACCCGTTATAAGTATTGTGCGCAGTTTGTTTGGTGTGTGCATAGAGCAACTATGGTTCGATAGCTTATATTTTGATAAGATACAATTTAATTGGTTAAGGTGCTTTATAGGACAGAATCACATTTAAAGCTGGCTCAGCTAAGTTCTATATTTTTATGAAGGGGATTCTCAGTTACCGTGGCAAAGTTTATGGCTAATAAATCCCAATCGGCATGATACACAAAAAGCACCTGAAGTCAGGTGCTTTTCGTACAGTAAGTTATACTTTCTCTACTCATTTGTTTCTTCCAGGTGCACCAGGTACTTGGTAAGCTTATCCCATTGTAGAGCTTGTACACCAGCCCAGCCGCCTTCAGCAATCAGGGTGTTTAGTAGTGCACGTTCGCCGGCGTCTTTGCCTTGGTTGTTTATACCTTCGTTTTTACCAATCTCGTAGCCGTGGAGCGTGTTACCTTCCCGAGTTACTCTAAAGGTACTGCTGGCCTCTTTTATAAAAAAATGCTCTATTTCTGCGTCACCTTCACCTAACTCCTTTGGTTGTTCACTTGGGTGAACAGTGAACTCAGCCAGATTATCTTCAACTCTGATACCTGTAATCCGCACCCAGTTATCGATGGTAGTAGCGGGTAGGATGATTTTCATAAAGAATCCGATCTCTGGCATTTTAGCAGTTATGCGTCGGCCTCTTTTATCATACAGGTGAAACGTGGAGTTAATCCCCGACATCTGAGACCACTCATTTACATCAAACAGTTTTTGCTTAGAACGTTCAAACTCATGTATAGCCGTTTGCTCGCTAGGGTAGGTGTTCTTGTTGCTGTATACTTTATCTTTGGTTTCCTCGCCCTGCACTACCTTTACTTCTTCCTTTATTTTATTAAAAATATCTTTTATAGACATACTTATTCTCCTTTCCAGATTATTTGTACTACACCTTATACTACGAAGAAAGTACGCATTGGCTCAGGAGATGTTAGTTAATGCGACATACTAGTTTGTTGCCTACTTACCTATTGGCAGAGCTGCGTAAGTTAAAAGGCATAAACAGTTTAACATATCAAAGTTTAATGTGCAGACATGGTAAGGCTGTTTTTTTAACTTAAAAGTATACCTGCTCGTTAAATTATACTTTATGAACTACACTTAAATAAAACTATGGAAGATTTTGCAGTAGGACTTGGTGTCTTTGGGCTAATTATAGGCTTGATAGTACTAGTTATTTACCTCTGGAGTATTGTATGGGCTTATAAAGATGCAGAACGGCGCGGAAAACCAGGATGGCTGGTTGCCATTGTGGTTGCTTTCCTGGCATGGCCTATAGGTTTGCTTTTGTGGCTACTCGTACGCCCAAACGACAGAACCACCTACAACCCTTGATATAATTGCTGGAGCAGGAAGCTTTATTTTCTATTAATAAGGTATGCACCGATAATCAGGGCGATGGCTCCTAGAGCACGGGTAAGGGTTAACGAATTTTGCTTAATTCCGAGCAGTCCGAAGTGGTCGAACAATAGTGCTGTAATTAGCTGGCCTGCTACTACCATTGCCAATAGGTTAGCCACGCTCATACGCTGTACCGATACAATAACGCTGGTAATAAAAAAAGCACCCAGAAATCCGCCTGCGAATTTGTACCAAGGAGCACCTGATAGCTGGCTTAGCTGAGGAATTTCCTGCTTTGTTAGTAGCACCAGGGTAACCAGTACCAGCGTACCTACGGAAAATGAGATAAGCGCTGCTAGCAACGGACTGTTCACAACAACCCTCAACTGTCCGTTAAGTGCAGTTTGTGTGGCTACTGCTGCGCCTGCCAGTATGGGCAAAAGTATAATCCAGTTAAAGTTTACCTGGGGCATAAAGTATAAATTAATTGAGCATATAAAGGTAAAAGTTATTTTGTACTGCTGCCACCCCAAGATGTCAAACCCAATATTTTAACATAAAAAAAGCAGCGACCAGAAGCCGCTGCCTTTCCTTTATTATCCATTCTGTCATTAATTTCCTGTGCGGTTAAGCTCTTCCAAGTTTATGTTGCGCTTGCGGGTTTCAAATTTGGTGCCTTTGTTAAAGCGGTAACGGATGTTTACTCTTAAACTTCGGGCACCCTGGTACTGGTTTATGGCATTCACGTTACCGTTCAGATTAGTTTCAATTTCCATCAGGCGGCCTTTAAAGATGTCTGTCACGTTCAGGGCCAGTGTTAATTTGTCATCCATAAAGCTGCGCTTTAATCCAGCATCAAACCACAGTTGGTCCTTCATGCTGTACAGGCCAAACACTGCAGGGCTCTGGTAACCGCCGTTTACTTCCAGTTTAAAGTTTTTTGGCAGCATAAAGCTATGGTTGCTTTGGATGATCGTAGTCACTTTGTCGTTTACCACCACATCGCCACGCGATAGGGCAGTGTACTCCTGATACATGGTGATGATGTTATTATTTACCTGCCACTTATTTGAGATAGTGATAGGAGCTACCAGGGTTACTGTTGCACTTTTAAGATCCTTCACGTTCTGCTGCTGGAAAACCGTAGTGTTGTCTTCCGGATTCTGCTCCGGCATCTCAGCCATAAAGTCTTTAGTGTGGGCATAGCTCATAATCAGGTTGTAGCGCTGCTTATAGGTATGCGTCATTTCAAAAGAGTTAACATACTGTGGCTTCAGGTCCGGATTTCCTTTTACATAAGTATAAGGGTCTATGTAGAAGATAAATGGATTGAGTGTTTGGTAGTTTGGTCTGTTAATGCGGCGGCTGTACTTGTACCCGATCTGGTAGTTGTCGTTTACTTTCTGCTGTAAGAAGATGCTCGGGAACAGGTTCAGGTAATCGCGTTTGTTCTCTGTGTTTTTGGTAACCAGCAAACCGGTTGAGTTTGTCTGCTCGGCACGTAAGCCTGCCTGCATTGTAATGTTTTTGCTTAGTGTAGCTGAAACGTTTGCATAAGCTGCATAAATGTTTTCTTCATAGATAAAGTGGTTGCTGCGTTTTAGGTCAGCTATGCGTACGCCATCAGATAGCTCAAAGAACTTTAGCTGATTATCAGACTTCACATAGCTGGCTTTTGCACCTGTCTCTAGTTTAGCCTTGCCTATTGTTTTTGTGAAGTCTACTTTGGCAGAATAAATGTTGTAAGCTACTGGGTTATCGCTTTGCAGTTGCTCATTCTCAGCTGGCTCACTCAGGTCAGCTCTCTGCAGGAAGTTGTTGATATCAGAGTTGGTTTCACTGGAGATGCTCACATAATCCAGGTCTGCAGATAGAGTAGTACCAAGTGTATCTAACTTTCCAACATAGTGTAAGTTGTAGGTGCCACCTTTATAAATTTCTCCTGTTCTGTTTTTTGCCTGTATAAATAAATCGTTGCCATTTCTCAGGTAGGAGTCAGAATCGAACCTAGTGGTGTTATCTCCGCCATTTAAGCGGGCCATGATTCCTATACTGTGTCTGTCGTTCAGATCGTAGTCGGTGCCAATGCGCAGCGATGGTTGTATACGCTCGGATTTTTCATAGGCAGTTTGGTCATACTTGCTTTTGCTGCCGTCCTGGTTCAAAAATACACGGTCCAGTTCAGCATCGCGGTACCACATGCGGCGGGTAAAGTCAAGGTTTGCAGATGTATTCCATTTACCGCTTTTGTGGTGTATCTCGCCACCGGAAGTATAGGTGCTTAGGCTGTTGTACTGGTATCCGGCGTAGGCGCTGCCACTCATACCTGCAACCTGCGCTTTTTTAAGGTTGATGTTGATTATACCGGATGCGCCTTCTGCGTCGTGTCTGGAAGACGGATTGGAAATGATCTCCAGATCTTTAATGTTCTCGGCACTCATACCCTGCAGCATACTTTGCAACTCTCTGCCAGATAGGAACGAACGCTTGCCATTGATCATCACCTGTACACCTGCTTTACCATTCAGCTGCAAATTGCCATCCTGATCTACCCAAACACCCGGAGATTTCTCCAACACTTCATAGGCTGTGGCACCGCTGGCTAATGCAGTACCTTCTACACTAACCACCATTTTATCCGGCTCTATTACCACCGTTGGGCGCATGGTTTGCACCTGCACTTCAGCCAGTACTTTGGTGTCGGAGTTTACCTGAATTTTTCCGAAGTCTTTTATAAAGCTGGCACCGGTTACTTCGAAAGTTAGGGTTTTAAATTCGGTGTAACCAAGGCCGCTGATCTTAAGCAGGTATTTGCCGGCGGCAGGTGTTTTGATCTGGAATCGGCCATCCATGTCAGCAATGGCACCGGTTACTACCTTAGCAGAAGTTGCCTCTAATACGGCCACATTTACAAAGCCCGCCGGCTGTTGTTTTTCATTTAAAACAGCGCCGGTCAAGAATCCTTCGGATTGGGCTAACAAGCTTTTGTTGCCAAGCAACAGCAATAACGAGAATAGGAAGTATAATTTTTTCATAGTTCTATTTGGTTCGTGGTAATTACTGTGATTTAGTATTGCAAAGTTAGCTATAGTACTTTGTAATGCAAGGTACTGTTGAAGTATTTTCCACACTTTTAGACGAACTGCTGGATTTTATCGGTTAACGCTGCCGGGTTCGGGCTTAGAAAGTATAGAAAAGCTGTGCGCTTCAGCTTACAACACACACTAGATGCAGCACGTAGAAAGCTGGTTGCCTGAGTTGCTGAAAAATTACAGAAGATAGGGGAGGGGTATAAAAAGAAAGCAGGTAACCTTTTGATTACCTGCTTTATACTTTGCTTGATTAAGCGTATTTATTTTTTGAAAACTTCTTTATTGCTACCACACGACAGCATGGCATCGCCAAAGTATGGGTTACGGATTTCCTCATTAGAGCTAAGCCAGTAAGCACCTTTGTTGTTAAAGGCCATCGGGCAATACTGGTAGTACAGCGTCTCATCTGCTGCATCAAATGCCTTAGCCATCGAGAATACAGCTTCTGATAGCGGTTGCAGGTTTTCACGCTGAGCGCCTAAATCTTCTGAGTTTGCGATCTTGGTGGCATTGTCTACTACCACAGCCGTTTTTTCTTCAGCAAATGCTTTTTCGTCGGTAGTAAGTGTGGCTATAGGCATCGCCTTCGCTACGGTAAGTACCTCGTTTGCTGCGGCTTTGGCAGCTGCGGCATCAGATGCTACCAGTGCGTCAGTTAGTTTCATGTACTGGTCTACCAGCTGCGAAACCTGCGTTTTTAGCGGCTCAGCCACATTAGAATAGTCTGGAGTTTCAACTACAACTGCCCCCTCAGCCTCGTCAGTAGCCATGTCATCGTGGTCCATGCCTTCGTGCATTTCTGCCGTTGCCTCTGCGTTTTCTGTATTGTTCTCAGAGCAAGCCGAGAACGTGAATGCTGCCACAACAGCTGCTGCAAAAAGTGTCTTTTTCATGTGTTGTTTATTATTAGTGATTAATTTGATTTACTTTATAAATGTAACTACAGCTCCAACAGCTGCATGAATCAGCCATTTTAGCCATACTTGCAATTTTGACTTTGGCTCCCCTTCTCCGATTTTATAACAATCCCTGATTAATACTTCAGGTGTTTACTTGTAACCTACGCTAGCTAGTGCACATGGCTCTCCACAGGTTCTGGCTTTTTTGCTTTATCTACCATTACCTGCCCCTCACGGTATGTTTGCGTTGTTTCGCCGCAAGTTAGCATGGCCTCGCCAAAGTATGGGTTACGAATCTCTTTCTGCTCGCTCAGCCAGAAGGCACCTTTGTCATTATTGGCCATCGGGCACTTCTGCTTATACACCACATCCTTGGTAGTACCAAAAGTCTCTACTGCATCAATCAGGTGGTCCGACAGGGGTGAGAAAGCTGTTCGCTGCTGCTCTAACTTGGTACCCTGCTGTATTGCCTCAGCATGTGTTTTAAGACCTGGCAAAAGCTGCATCCATTTGGCGTGTGTGCTGCCATCGAGTAAACTCATATCTACTTTGTTTATTACTTGTATCAGGTTGCCTGCTTGCTTACGCGCTGCAGCTGCATCAGAGGCTACCAAAGCATTTTTCAAAGTATAATACTGATCAACTGCTGCAGTTAACTGATTCTTAAACGCTTCTGGAACTTCCATTTGTTTATTGGCTGGCGCTGTCATCATACTATAATTACCGCTTAACTGAGCTGCACCGTCCACGGCGAATACACCATTCGTTACCACCTGCTCACCTTGGCTCAACCCAGATTGGATCGTGTACATATCGCCTATACGTGGACCTAACGTTACTTCGCGCATTTCAAAAGCAGGTGTTTCACGGTCATCCACTTTTACATAAACCACAGAGCGTTTACCTGTCCAGAGTACAGCAGAGCGCGGCACAGCCAGGGCATCTCCATTACCGGTAGCTTTGGTAGATGACTTAATGCGGGCATTCACAAACATACCCGGCTTTAACTGCTTGCTGGGGTTCATGATCTCGGCACGCACCTCAACTGCTCTTGTACTGGCATCTAGTACTGGTGTTACAAACTGTACCTTAGCTGTAAACTCCTCACCAGGAATGCCTGGCACAGTAAAGTTAACGGTGGCACCTTCTTGTAGCCAGGACAAGTCTGTTTCATAAGCATCCAGCACAATCCACACAGAAGATAGGTTGGCTACTTCAAAAAGTACTGAGCCAGTGCTTACATAATCGCCCACAGACACCATACGTTCTGTTACCACACCTGACCTATCAGCGTAAATATCAAAGTTGGTGATGATCTGGTTCGCGTTCTGGATGCGCTGTATCTGGCTATTCGACAGGTTCCAGAGTTTTAGCTTGGTTCTAGCAGCTTCGTACAGCTCCGGGAAAATGTCTCTTGATTTGGCTGCCTCCTGTAGTTCACGCTGCGCAGTGATCAGTTCCGGTGAGTAGATTGACGCCAATCTTTCACCTTTCTTAACTTCCTGACCTGTAAAGTTTATATATAAACGCTCGATTCGACCCGGAAATTTGGCCGTAATAGAAGATACTTTCTGCTCGTTCAATGCTACCGTACCAGTTAAAAGCAGCTCATTTTCCGGGTTTGACATCTGTACCGGTGTGGTCTGGATGTTAGCCAAAGCAATAGCTTCCGGTGTCATTTCGAGTACGTATGGGCTTGGCTCTCCAACACCTTGGCCAGCAGTTGTTACCGGAATCAGGTCCATGCCGCAGATTGGGCACTTGCCGGGCTCGTTCTGGCGAATCTGTGGGTGCATAGAGCAGGTATACTCTACCACGCCGGCTGTTTCGCCTTCATGGTCATGCGCTTCCTCGGCAGTCCTACCACCGAAAATGAGCCAGCCTAAGAACAGGCCAGCCAGAGCTACCAGTAAGTATTTCGCGTATTTCTTATTTCTTGGGTTCATCTGTTTATCGCTTTCTGTCATTTCGTACGCTAGTGAGAAATCTGGAGCAACTAAGTCTTCTTCAGATCTCTCCCGCAGGTTGAGATGACATTTAGTAGTTTAACTATCGCTGTTCATCATTCGGTTAATAGCCGACACGGCAATGTGCTGGTTTGTGATTGCCTGCAGCTGTTGCTGTCTGTAACCAAGTATGGCCTGGCGCTGGCGAAGTATTTCTTCAATGCCTGCTCCTGCTACGCTGTAGTTGGTTGTCAGCAAACGGATGGCCTGTTCGTTAAGCATAATCTGCTCTTCCAACAACTTAAGGTTTCTGGTGGCTCGCTCGTAGTCATAGAGTAGGTTAGAGAGCTCCGTAAACAGCATGTTTTTAGCCGCTTCTTTCTGCAGCACTGCCGCTTCTTGCTCAAACTTAGCTTCCTTTTTAGCTGCGTTATACTTTTTGCGGTAGATCGGCAGTGTTACGCTTACCATTGGCATCAGCATATTATCGCCACCCATCTGTAGCTGCGTCATTTCGTCCATGCGGGGCTTGAACACCATGTAATTTACACCCAAGCCAAACATAGGTCTGCCCATCAGCTGCGCCATGCGGTACTGTGCCTCACGTGCTTTCTCATCCCACTCATACATCTTCAGCATTGGGTGGTTCTGCAGGATAGAATCTTGTATTAGAGATAGCGTGGCCGGTAGGGGAATAGGTTGTAATGAGTCCGCTATCTGCACCGTCATATTCGGCTCACGGTTGAGTAGATTATTGAAAGCCACAATCAATGGTCTTTTAGAGTCACGGAGTAATTCCAATCGGTTCTCCAGGTCTTTCACTTGTACTCGGATTAAGATCACATCCACCATACTGTTACCCGAAGAAGCCATTGATGCCATGCCGCCGCCTGCCATACCGGTGTTACCAGATCTTGATGGCGTAGTGCTGCTTATTGATCGTCCTCCCATACCTTGCATGCCAGAAGATGAGCTACCAGTTGAGCCACTGCCCATATTTGATGAACTACCTGAGCTACGTTGTGGCGTACTTGGAGCGCCCCCTGCCGGAGCAGATTTATACTTGGCCAAAGCTACACGCTCCAGCGCCTGCAGTATCTCCAGTTCGCGTTCCAGCAATTGCACTTCTTCATTGATCTGGTACAGATTCAGCCAGGTGGTTCGCACGTCATGGTAGAGGTTTATCTTAGTTTCCATAAAGTTCGAGAACTTCATCTGCGCCATGTATTTAGCTTCGTCTTTGGCAGCACCAAGTGTCCCGAACCATGGGAACATCTGCATAATGGATGCTTCACCCACCTGGTTGCCCATCACCCTTTCCATGGGTTCCAGGAAGAAGCCGAAGTTGGCCTCGGGGTCAGGAAGGGCACCAACCTGTGGCACCTTCTGTAATGCTGCCTGGTACTCGGCAAAGCGGGCTTTCAGCAACGGGTTATTCTCTCCGGCAATTACCTGGTACTCCTGCAAGGTTTGCGCCTGCAGGGTAACTATGGATGCAAAGAGAAAAAGTATACTTGCTATTAACTGTTTCATTTTATATCACATTAAATACTCTTAGCCAGCTTTTCGCCTCGCCGGCTGGGCCATACTTTTCTCCTTGATGAGAGAAGTATGCAAAAGAATCAAGACGATTTTGTTTTTCGGGGGCCCCAACCCCCACTCGCTGAATGCTCAGACAAAAAATCGTCGGTGGTGCACCTGGCAAAAGTTTATGTTGCATAACTTTCATTATGCTAATTCTTTTACACGTTTGCCAACTTTTACCTCTTCGCGCCAGCTGTAAAGCACCGGCACAATGAACAGGGTGATCAGAGCTACTACCATACCGCCAAAGGTCGGGATAGCCATCGGGATCATAATATCGGAGCCGCGGCCTGTAGACGTAAGCACTGGCAGCAGGGCCAGCAGGGTAGTGGCTGTCGTCATCAGACATGGCCTTACACGGCGCATACCGGCCTCCAGCACAGCTTTGCGCACCTGCTGCTTCGACTCCGGGTGGAACTTCTCAAAACTTTGCATCAGGTACGTTCCCATTACCACGCCGTCGTCAGTAGCGATACCGAACAGGGCGATAAAACCGACCCAGACGGCCACGCTCAGGTTAAAGGTGCGCATCTGGAAAAGGTCACGCATGTTCGTGTCCAAGAACGAAAAGTTCATAAACCAGTCCTGCCCGTAGAGCCACAGCATCATAAAGCCGCCGGCAAAAGCCATGGCAATGGACGTGAAAATGAACAGCGTGGTGGTAACAGAACGGAACTGGAAGTATAAAATCAGGAAAATAATGAGCAAGGAGAGCGGAATCACGATGGATAGTCGCTTCTCGGCGCGCACCTGGTTTTCGTAGCTACCTGAGAACTTATAGCTCACACCGGCAGGCACCACTAACTCTCCGGATGCAATCTTTTGAGTGAGGTAACGTTGCGCATCTTCCACCACCGGTACTTCGGCAAACCCATCGCGCTTATCGAACAGCACATAGCCGGTCAGGAAGGAGTTTTCTCCACGGATCATCATCGGACCTGGACGGTACTCCAGATTAGCAATTTCTCCTAAAGGTACTTGTGCACCACTGGCAGTCGTGATCAGGATTCTGTCTACAGCTTCCGGGTTGTTGCGGTACTCACGGGCATAGCGGGCACGGATAGAGTAGCGCTCGCGGCCTTCCACAGTCGTCGTTAAGGCCATGCCACCCATTGCCACTTCGATATACTCCTGCACATCAGCTACATTCAAACCGTAACGGGCCATGGTGCGGCGGTCCAATTCGATCTCCATGTATGGCTTGCCCAAAGAGCGGTCAGCATACACAGCCTCCTGCTTAATCGATGGCACCTCTTTCAGGAAGCGCTCCAGCTGCAGGCTGAAATCCTCGATCGTTTTCAGGTCGGGGCCATATACTTTGATACCCATCGGCGCACGCATACCCGTCTGCAGCATCACCAGTCGTGTCTCTATTGGCTGTAACTTCGGCGCCGAGGTAACACCCGGAATATTAGCCACGCGTACAATCTCATCCCAGATATCATCCGGACTCTGTATGTGGTCGCGCCACTGACGGAAATACTCCCCGTCATCATCCGGAATCAGGTTACCAGCTTCATCGCGCATAAATTCGCCATCGTCGTTTACCGCGAATCGAACTTTATAGCCCTGCTCATCGGTAATGTACTCTGACTTGTACTGGATGATGTTCTCGTACATCGACATCGGAGCAGGATCTAACGCTGTTTCGGCACGACCCGCCTTGCCCACCACTACTTCTACCTCAGGTATGGCTGTGATAAGCATATCCAGCTGCTGCACGATGCGCTTGTTGGCCTCGACGCCGGAGTGCGGCATTGACGTTGGCATGAGTAGGAAAGCACCTTCGTCCAGTGATGGCATGAACTCCTCACCCATACCTGGAAAAGTATGTACCAATCCGCTCCAAACCGATGTGGTACGGATGTTAGCTCCTACTTTATCAAAACCACTGGCTACCCAACCGAACATGGAATTAAAGCCTACCCAGCTCAATAAACCAATTACCATGATCATGGCAGGTATGGCCAGGAACTTACCTTTATTGGCAAGACACCAGTTGAGGATGCGCGGATAAGCTCCGATGAAGAGAGCAAATGCTCCCAATACCAGACCGATGATAAGTAGGATGAACAGGAAGTTCACGATCAGGCTCACCGAAGCACCCAGTGGCATCCAGTTCTCCGCCAGCAGCCATGATACAGCTACTACCGCAATGCCTACCATCACAGGTGTGTTATACTTACCATAGCGTCCCGGCTGGTAAAACGTCAGCAGGTTGTTAGAAGCAATAAGGAGGAGCGTTATACCCGCCAGTGGAAGTATAAAGATGGCGATGGCACCCAAGCCCAGCAGCACCCAGTTCAATATCTTAGACCAGGAAACGTTCTTCGACTTAAGGCCAAGTATGGTATGGGCGAAGGCCGGCATGATCAGGATGGTGAACACCAGCGAAGCCACCAACGCAAAGGTCTTGGTAAAGGCCAGCGGACCAAACAGCTTGCCCTCTGCTGCCTCCAGTGTAAACACCGGCAGGAAGCTAACGATGGTGGTGGAAACCGCCGTAATAATGGCCGTGGCTACTTCCGTGGTACCTTCATAAACCGACTTCAGCAGCGACTGCCCCGGCGGCGCCTCATCAATATGCCGCAGCACGTTCTCGTTGAGTATGATTCCCAAATCCACCATAGTACCTATCGCAATGGCTATACCTGACAGAGCCACGATGTTGGCGTCCACGTTGAAGTACTTCATCATGATGAAGGTCATGAGCACGGCCAGTGGCAGCAGGGCAGAGATGAGCAGCGAGGCGCGCAGGTTATACACCATCACGATGATCACGATAATGGTGATGAGAATCTGAAATATGATCGCTTCGTTAAGCGTACCCAGCGTTTCATTAATCAGCTTCGTACGGTCGTAAAAAGGCACAATGGTTACTTTGGAAGTGCGTCCGTCGGCCAGTTTCTTGGAAGGCAGACCGGCAGAGATCTCGTCCAGTTTCTCCTTCACGTTGTTAATCACTGCCAGCGGGTTATCGCCGTAACGGGCAATTACCACACCGCCTACGGCCTCGGCACCGCTTTTATCCAGAATACCAAGCATAGAGCGGTCGGCTGGACCGATGTTCACACGGGCTATGTCCTGAATGCGGATCGGCACGTTGTTATTTACCTTCACCACGGCCTGCTCGATGTCTTCTATGTCTTTTACATAGCCCAGGCCACGCACCAGGTATTCCACTTGGTTAATCTCCACGGTGTTAGCGCCCACGTCTTGGTTGCTGTTCTGCAGGGTGTTCATCACCTCCATCATGGAGATGTTGTTTGCCTTCATGGCCACAGGGTCCAGGTCTACCTGGTACTCTTTTATATAGCCACCCACAGAGGCTACCTCAGCAACGCCTTCGGCACCAGACAGTGCGTAACGCACATAAAAGTCCTGAATAGAGCGTAGCTCGTGCAGGTCCCAGCCTCCAACTGGGTTGCCTTCTTCGTCGCGGCCTTCCAAAGTATACCAGTATACCTGCCCCAGCGCCGTAGCGTCCGGACCAAGCTTTGGCGTTACCTCGTCTGGCAGCAGGTCGGATGGCAGGGAGTTAAGTTTCTCCAGGATGCGGGAGCGGCTCCAGTAGTACTCTGTGTCTTCATCGAAGATGACATAGATGCTGGAAAAGCCGAACATGGAGGTCGAGCGGATGGTTTTCACACCCGGCATACCCAAAAGTGATGTTGTAAGAGGATAAGTGATCTGATCCTCCACGTCCTGCGGAGAACGGCCCATCCACTCGGTAAAAATAATCTGCTGGTTCTCACCGATGTCCGGAATGGCGTCTACCGGAACCGGGTCGCGGGGCAGGAAATCAACATTCCAATTAAAAGGAGCGGTTACGATACCCCAGCCAACGATGAGCAGCAGGAGCAGCGTAGTTACGAGTTTCTGCTCCAGGAAAAATTTTATAATGCTGTTTAACATGCTTTATTCGATTGAATATACGGAAGTACGGCTACCGGAGGGCAGCAACAAACTATACCAGCCCTAAAAGGGAGGCAGTAATCGAAAAAAGCAGGTTTATAGAAGGAAAGACTGCACCAACACCGGAATGTCGCGGGCCAGTGGGGGAGACTCGTATAGCGCGTATGCAGGTTTTAAGTCTGATTCAGGGGCAAACCACTGAAGTACAACTGCCTTTACAACAGCTATAAATTTGATGTCCTGCAGCTTTAAAAGGGAAATGTCTTTGTGCTTGGCCGCAACATCCAGCCGCTCCATAATTACCTGATGGTCTTCGCAGCAGCTCTTGTCATCGGCCTCTTTTTGTGCGGCATGGCAAGGAGGAAGCTCTTCTTTCTCTTTCTCCATCGGGCATTCTGCCTCAGCGCCAAAGAAAGTAATATCGCGCAACTCACCGCCACAAATATGCATACCCACAGCCATACCCGTCGAGGAGACGAGCACCAGCAGCGTAAGGGTTAGCAATAAGATCTGGCGGTATAATTTCATGTTTTGTTTTTATACTTGCTACAAAGGTATAAGGTGAGGCACAAGTATACTTACACAATTAACAAAAACTTTTACATATTTTCTCCTTCTGCACATAAATTGTGCCGCTTTAGCTGAAGTTTTATTCGTCAAAAGAGGGATAAAGCGTCATGCCGCCGTCTACGTAAATAGTGGTGCCTGTAATATAATCTGCCTCATCTGTTACCAACCAGGTAGCCACTTTGGCAATATCTTCCGGCTCACCAATACGCCCGTAAGGTATCTGCTTTAACATTTTTTCTCTACCCTCTTTGGTTTGCCAAACTTCCTGGTTGATGGATGTTTTGATGGCACCTGGCGAAATAGCATTTACCCTGATTTTATACTTTCCAAGTTCCTGCGCCAGCGTTTTCATCAGCATCTGTAAGCCAGCCTTAGCCGAAGTATAATTGGCGCGTCCTGCCCATGGAATGATGTCGTGCACCGAACTGATGAAGACGATATTCCCGACTGATGTTCTTTCGTCTGGCTTCACCTTTCGCTTCACAAACTCTTTAGCAGCAGCCTGTGCACATAAAAAATGACCTGTCAGGTTAGTATCCATAACTTTTTGCCACTCTTCTAAACTCATTTCCAGAAAATCCTGATCCTGCTGAATGCCGGCATTATTTACCAGTATATCCAGTTTGCTGAAGTTTTCTAAGGCTGTATCGATCAGTAGCTGTGCATCCTGTGGTTTGGCAACATCAGCCTGAAGTATAACTCCTTTGCTGCCTGCTTTTTCAATCTGTCGCAGTGTTTCTTTGGCACCTTCTTCGTCGGAGTGATAATTGATAACCACGTTGGCACCCGCTTTTCCCATGGCTATGGCTATGCCTTGTCCAATACCTGAGCTGGCTCCCGTTACTACGGCTACTTTACCCTTTAGTCGTTTATTTTCTAGTTTACTCATACTTAATACCTGTGTTCTCTGTCTCCAGACAAGTCTCTGTTTAATTGGTAAGCGGCGCTGATAAGGGCAAGGTGCGTGAATGCCTGCGGGAAATTACCCAGCTGTTCTCCCTTTAAGCCGATCTGCTCCGAAAACAGCCCCAAGTGATTCGCATAACCTAACATCTTTTCGAAATGAAGCCTTGCCTGTTCTACCTCACCGCTCTTAGCAAGGCTTTCGATGTACCAGAACGAGCAAAGGCTAAAAGTGCCTTCCTCACTATCAAAACCATCGGCTGCACCGTCTTTCTGGAGATAACGGTAAACAAGTGAGTCGGAAACTAAATGCTCTTCAATGGCCCTTAAGGTCGCTTTCCAGCGTGGTTCAACCGGACTTAAAATGCGCACTAAGGTCATGAGAAGGACAGAGGCATCCAACACATTAGAGCCTTTGTACTGCACAAAGGACTGCCGCTCTTCACTCCAGTAGTTCTCAAAAATTTCTTTATAGATTTCATCGCGTACTTGCTGCCACTCTGCCAGTGGAGCCGGAAAAGAACGGTTGCGAGCTATCAATATGGCTCTGTCGAGGGCAACCCAGCACATCATTTTGGAATACAGGAAATCTTTCTGCTCATGGCGTACTTCCCAAATGCCATGGTCCTTCTTTTTCCAGTTTTTGATGACGTAATCCACAAACAGGCAAATGTTTTTCCAGAACTCGTAGGTTATGGGGCCGCCGTGCTTGTTGTAGAGGTAAATAGTGTCAATCAGTTCGCCGTAAATGTCCAGCTGAAACTGCTTGTAGGCCGCATTGCCAATGCGAACGGGATCAGAGTTCATGTAGCCCTCTAGGTGCTTCAGTTCTGCTTCGTCCAGCTTTGTTTCTCCGTCAACAGCGTACATCAACTGCAGATCGGAGGCCGTTGTCATGTCTTTGCAACGGTCCATCAGCCAGGCTAGAAAAGCTTTAGATTCTTCTGTAAAACCAAGCCTTAGAAAGGCATACATGGTAAAAGCGGCATCCCGAATCCACGTATAACGGTAGTCCCAGTTGCGATCGCCACCAATAGTTTCGGGTAGGCTAAAAGTAGCGGCGGCAATGGTAGAGCCATGCTCCAGCGAAGTCATCATTTTGAGGGTGATGGCCGAACGGTGCACGATTTCGCGCCAGCGGCCTTTATAGGTGCTTTGCTCTATCCAATCGCGCCAGAATGCTACTGTTGCTGCAAATGCCTCTTCAGAATAATGCTCCAGGTCTTTTCGCTTAAACATACTTTCGTCTTGCGGCACAGCCTCAATGGCAAACACAGCAGACTCCCCTTGTTTCAAGGTCCATGTTCCGTGCACGTCTCCTTTACGAAGTTTCACTTCCTGATTGCTTAAAAACCGGAACTGGTATCCGTCAGAGCCTTTACTTTTGAAAAAAATATCGTCTTTCTCTTTGGTGGCTTCATGGTCGGCACGGGCGTAGTCGAAGCGTGGCTGGCAATCCATTTCGAATTCCATGTGCCCTTTTATGATTTTAAGGATGCGAACCACGGCACAGTTCTGCTCTTTCTTTTTTACAGGCATAAAGTCGGTCAGCTCGGCCATGCCATTGTCTGTAAAAAAGCGCGTGAGCAGCACACCTGTATCGGGTAAGTATAACTGTTTGTGATGCGTACCTTTGTCTGCAGGAGCAATGCTCCAGTAGCCTCCTTTGTCCTTGTCCAGCAAGGCCGCAAAGATGGTAGGAGAGTCGAAGCGAGTAAAGGGAAGATAATCCAGAGAGCCTGCTTTGGATACCAGCGCAACGGTGTGCAAGTTTCCAATCAATCCATAGTTTTCTATTGGCTGATAGGTTCGTTTCATAGGCAGGCATGTATAGCAAGCTTTATACAAAACGGCCAGCAAGCCTTAATGTTTAAGATTGGCTGCTTTAAAGCTACTCAAGCAATCAGAACATTAACTTATACTTGCTCCAACGCCTTTGCCTGTGGCACAGAAACCTGCAGATGCTCCAAAATCAGTTGAAATACGTCTGTTGCCTGTAGCTCAGATGGCAGATCTTTTTTATACTTTGTAAGCAGTAGGGGCCACTCGTTTTTATCTGCAGGCAGGTGGCCGTGCGAGCCTTTTATCAGCGTAGCATCCAGTGGTATGATGTTCATCAGAGTTCTGAAACCCAGTTTCTTTTTCAGGAGCTTTCCTACTACCAGCGGTACCGGGAACTTGATTTTAGGATCAATGAACATCTCTACCGGATCGTAACCGGGCTTCTTGTGGATGTCTACCATACGGGCATAGTCAGGAGCTTTGCTGTCGTCGAGCCAGAAGTAGTAGGTAAACCAGGCATTTGGCTTTGCCAACACCACCAGCTCTCCGCAACGTTCATGCGCCAGGTTATACTTGTTCCGTTCGTCGCCAACCAGTACCTCGGCCACTCCATCCTGCTGTTGCAGCAGTGCCTTTACATCAGCTATCTTTGATTTGTCGCGAATGTATACATGCGCCACCTGGTGGTCTGCCACCGCAAAAGCCTTGCTCATGGCAGTATCTAGAAGCTCTGTGCCACGCTCTGTGCGTACCTGTATGTAGCCGTGGTGCCGTAGTACACGGTTTAAGTGCACCGGTTGATTTACATCTGAAATACCATACTCCGACAACAGCATCACCTGCGCACCTTTCGCCTCATAAAAAGTTATCAAATCACCCACCACGGCATCTATTTCCTGCAGATCTTTGGCAATGCGTGGGTCTGATGGGCCCAGGCGTTGCAGGTTGTAGTCGAGGTGGGGGAGGTAGATGAGTGTGAGCGTTGGGTTGTACAGCTCATCCGTTATTTTTGAGGCATCTGCAATCCACTTGCTTGACTTTATACTTGTTTTCGGGCCCCAGTAATTGAACAGCGGAAAAGTACCTAATTTAGCTTGTAGTTTATCCCGCAGATCGGCTGGTTGGGTGTAACAGTCAGGTAATTTGCGGCCATCGGCCAGGTACTGCGGGCGCGGCGTTAAGGTATAGTTGGCAGAGGTGTTCATGTTGTACCACCAGCCCATATTGGCTACCGTAAATTCAGGATTGGCTTTGCGTGCTACATCCCATACTTTAGGAGCCTGCACCAGCTTGTTAGACTGTCGCCACAGCTTTACCTCGTCCTCATCTCTAAAGTACCAGCCATTTGCAACAATACCATGCTCTTCCGGCCATTTGCCGGTTAGGTAAGTGGATTGTGCGGTACAGGTAACAGCCGGAACAACAGGTTTAATACTTGCCTGCTGCGCCTGCTCAGACCATTTGCTTAAGAAGGGTGTGTTTTTACCTATGAGAGACTTCGTGAGCCCTACCACGTTCAGAACTACTGTCTTCTGCATTGTTGGTGTTGTTTATACTTTGAAGAACCCACTGCATTTCTCTTTTGATGGATTCCGGTAAGTCTGTTTTAATTTCTTCAGGCAGCACTTCCCAGGTATAAGTTTCTACTTCAAGATGCTGGGTAATTTGTTCTTTCCGGAGGAGTTGCAGCACTTGCGTTACATCTTCCTGTGTAGACTGTAATCCGTTGTACTGCTCCGTAAACAGCGGCACATGAAAGTGAGTGCGCCATTCTACGGCATTTGGTTTACGAATGTGCTGCAGCGCAAAAGTCAGGTCAGGGTACTGGGTCAGTTCACCATCATCGCTGCGTTCTACTACCTGGTGCAGGTAAGTAGACTCTGCCAGTGTAGCAAAAGACTCAGCCAGTTCGCCGCGTGTTTCTACATCCTCGGGCAGTTTTGTTTTTAACGCTGCGCTCAACTGTATCTTTCCGATCTTTATTCCGGCTTGCTTTAGTTTCGCAAAAGCTTCGCTTGGCTTTTCATAGGCCAGTGCAAAGTGGCAAACATCGTAGCAGAGCTGTAGGTGCTGGTAAATTGCTTCTCTGGCCTGCGAATCATCAAACCCTTCAGATTTCTGCAGCCGTTTTATGCCTCTTGGCAGCAACCATTTATCGTAATAGCTGATCACCTCATCGGAGTTTTCCAGGAGGCCGTCTGGTTCGGGCTCTATATCTATATGTATCTGTTTGCCGATTCTCTGTTTTATCTCGAGCAACGCTTCTACTACCTGCAGCAGGTGTTGGGTGCACGAAGTGTAAACAGAGTTCATTTTTGTTTCATCGGCATCTAATAACCATGGTTTGTAAGATAGGGGAGATGTAGAGATACCTCCCTCCATACCCGATGGCAGTAGTTCGGCAAGTATGTTTGCCAACCTAATTGTATACTTTACCCGATCCTCAGTTGTCCAGTCAGGTTTGTGCACATCGTCTTTTACCTCCTGGTGATGAAATCCTCCATACGGAAAGCCGTTCATCGTGAAAACGTACAGGTTTTCCTCGCTCAGCCATACTTTGAACTCCTGCAGGTTAGAGCCTTCCAGCAGCTCCTTGCTGGCCAGGTTAGACAGGCGCAGACCAATGCCGAACGGTTTGTCAGGAGAAAGGTCTTTTTTAAGCGGGGGCAGGTACTGTTTTAGCGAAAGGAAAACCTCCTTCCATGTTTCACCGGGATGAATGTTGGTGCAATATGTGAGGTGATATCCTTGTGCTAACTGCATGTTTTAACAGGTATTAAAGTGAGACAACCAGTTTATACTTCTTCGTTAGGCCTGGGCCAGTATCTGCGGCTGGTGGTTTATGTGTAACATCTGAATGGCCTTGAGCAATAGCAACTCATCCATGTGATGTACTTCCACACCTTTGCCAATACTTTGCAGCAGCATAATGGTCAACTGGCCGCCCAAGTGCTCCTGAAACTCTTTTAGCCCATTTAAAATGGACAACTGGCTGAATGGCTCGTTCTGGTGCAGCAGTTCTGGGGTAAATAGCTCAAAACCCAATATCCGTAGCACGTTCAGTACATCATTGCATTCTGCCTGAGTTATCATACCCTTTAAACAGGAGTAGGTTACATCCAGGGCAATACCGATAGCCACTGCTTCGCCGTGGCGCAGATTATAGTTGCTCAGTTGCTCAAGTTTATGCGCTGACCAATGGCCAAAATCCAGGGGACGCGAAGAGCCGGTTTCAAATGGGTCGGCGCCGCCGATGTGCTGCACGTGCAGTTTGGCACAGCGGTGGATGAGCCGTTGCATAGCCTCCATGTCACGGTTTGCCAATTTTACTGCATCCCGTTTTATACTTTGATAGAAGGCAGCATCTTTAATAAGTGCCACTTTGATGGCTTCTGAAATGCCGCTGCGCCAGTCACGGTCATCAAGGGTTAGCAGAAAGTTGCTGTCATTTATGACGGCTACCGGAGGGGCAAACGTGCCAATAAAGTTTTTCTTGCCAAACGAGTTGATGCTGTTCTTTACACCTACCCCTGAGTCGTTTTGCGACAGCACAGTGGTTGGGATACGAATATGACGGATGCCCCTGTGCGCGATGGTGGCTACAAAACCAGCTAAGTCAAGCACAGCGCCTCCGCCGATGGCAAGCAAATAGGAATGCCTGCAAACGCCAAACTCGTTTACCGCCTGCAAGATCTGCTGTAGGTAAACCGGGTTGTTCTTCGATTCCTCTCCTCCCGGTATCAACAATGGCTCTGCCACCAGGTTTATACTTTCAGTGTTGCTTAAAGCAAAATCCCGGATCTGCTGTAGCAGGTCCGGGTGCGTATTTGCCACGCCACTATCCAGCACTACCAGCAGCTTTGCAGGTGTGCCAGCTGCATGGCTTTGCTTTAAAATATCAGTTAGTAAGGTGTTATCGGTAGCAAAAAGGCTTTGTGTAAAGTACACCCCATACCTGAATTTTACTGTAAACTCTTGTTCTATCGTCTGGTTCATGTTCAGGGTGTTAGTTAAGCTATTGTAAGTGGCATTGTAAGCTAGTGTTGTATATAATAACTGATCTTGCGGAAAATGAAGCAAGATGCTTTAAAAAGGTATTTCATTTTATGTTACGCTAAAATTCCGTGCGATGTATAAAGAAACAGGTAAAAGTAAGAGCACGATCAGGCCGTATTGCCAACCAGCAAAACCGGCTGCTATACTAGCGTTCATCACGATCAGAGAAAGTATACCGGCTTTTACGGCTTTCATAATCAGTTGAGGCTCTTTGGCAGGCATGGCCCGCACCAGTGGAGGGAATATTAAGTATGCGAAGAGTAATAGGAACGGAATGCTATATATCAGGTTAAATTGAGGGAGTACAGCTAAACTGCAGATGCCTGCAAATACAAGCAGGTACATGAGCAGAGCACCTTTCAGGGCTGCTGTATTGCCTCCGTGTACTTCGCCGCGGCTCACCATGGTAATAGCAGCGATGTATACTATAGGAATAAAGGCGATAAACCACAGGTTCTCTACCATGGCAGGTATGGCGCTAACGCCCAGCAACAGGTTGCCGCCACGGCAGGCACCCATGTTCACAGGGCCTAAAAGCTTATTATGTTTGCCTTTCCAGTCGTAGAGCAGGGCGAGCAGGGCAACAGTCAGCGCAATGGCGGCACTTACAACAGAAACCTGCCAGGCAGCCAGTATGCCTCCAGCCAAAAGTATAGCCCCCAGTAAACTTGCTCCAGTTATACTTGCTTTTCCACTTGGTATGGGTCTTTCAGGTCGCTCTATTCGGTCCAGTTCGGCATCAAACACATCGTTAAACACCACACCGCCGCCATAAAGGCCTATGGTTGCCAGCACCAACCAGCCTAGCGGCTGCAGGTATTCCGGCATAAAGCCATTGTCCCATAAGGTAATAGAGTATAATGCACCGGACGCGGCAAAACCCATCATAATGTCTGCAATGGCTGTTACAATGTTTGCCGGGCGCATCAGCCTCAGGTAAGCTCCTATTGCTGCCATGCTTTAACGTACGATGTTCGACTCCAGCATGTCGCCGGATTTAATCTCGCCCACAACCGGTGTCTGGCCGCCACGCAGTACGGAGTTATCAGAGAATTTTTCGCGTTGGTCTACTGTGGAAGGTGTCAGCCAATCCGACTCGTGCATCTGACCGCTCTTGCCAAACGAATCCAAGGCATTCTGGTAGCATACTTTGCGCACATCTTCTATACTTATGCCTTTCTCCAGCATGAGCGAGGCAGTTTTAGGCACTGATAACGGATCGGACACGCCCCAATCGGCAGAGCTGTTCACGATAATGCGCTCAGAACCATACTGCTTCACAATCTCTACCATCCGTTCGTTGCCCATCTTAGAGTTCGGGTAGATGGTGAAGGCAGCCCAGAAGCCACGGTCCAGCACATCTTTCACGGTTTCTTCGTTGTTATGGTCAATCACCACCATGTCCGGCGCAATACCATGCTCCAGGCATACTTCCATACTTTTGATAGTGCCGGCCTTCTTGTCGCGATGCGGAGTATGCACCTGCACGGGTAAACCAACCTCTTTAGCCAGGTCCAGCTGTGCCCGGAAAAATTTATCCTCGGCAGGCGTCTGGTCGTCGTAGCCGATTTCACCTACACCTACAACACCTTCTTTGCATACAAAAAGCGGCAGCAACTCCATTACCTGCTCGGCAAGCGCCTCGTTATTTGCTTCCTTGGAGTTTAGGCCGATGGTGCAGTAGTGCTTAATGCCAAACTGGCTTGCCCTGAAACGCTCCCATCCAACCAGGCTGCTGAAGTAATCTTTAAAGGAGCCAACCTCCGTGCGGGGCTGCCCTAGCCAGAAAGCAGGTTCTATGATCGCCACAATGCCGGCCTGGCGCATGCGCTGGTAGTCATCTGTGGTCCGGGAGGTCATGTGAATATGCGGATCGATCAGCATAAGGTTGGGAGTATTCATAAGGCTAAAGGTTGTGAGTGTAAAGATTGGTTATGTGTATTGTTGGTTTGGTTAGTTCAGTGCTAAATGTCTGTTCCCGATCAGGTCCCAGGTAAGTTCGCCGCGTGTTACACGCTCTTTTAAAGCAGCGTGCTCATTTAGCAGTTCTTTTGCAGGAGCATATTGGCTCTGTGAGCAGGCAAGTGCTGCTGCCTGCTGCTCCAGCTCATTAGGCTGTTCAAAAAGCTTTTTAATGTCGGGCAGCAGGTTTGCATCCAGGTAGGGGCCAACAGAGCGCCATAGTTCCGGCGACACAGTACGGCCAGCAGCCCAACGCTCATGTGCATAATCAGAGAGCATGCGCGCCAGCTTTGGGTTTACACGCTTCTCAATGCCATAGATTCTATAAATAGGCTTGCCTACAAACAGGGTCTTCAGCACCATCTGGTTCCAGGCATCCTCTTCCATATAGTCGGCGGCATAAGGGTTGTCTAAAGCCACAGCTTCGAACACATCACCCATATTAGTGCGCACGCCTTCTGCTGCTCTTTTCTTAAAGCTTTCGGGGTGCGGCAAAAGAGGGAGGGCCGCATAAAGTGCTACCAGTTCACCCATGTCGGCTGTGTTAAACAGCTGCTCTATGGTTGCCAGAAAATCATCCGGGTTTTGGTGTGGAAACGAAAGTAGCAGAATTGTGCGTGCGGCTTGTGCGACTGACCAGTGTGATGGATTGAATCCTGTTCTGATGGTATTGGCTGTTTCAAGATTCTGCGCTGTGAGCGCTAACTTATCTTTACCCACAAATCGTGGAGCGGCACTGAAGGCCAGGTACAGGTCTTTAGGCTGCGCTGTTTCGGAAGAGAGCATTGCCGTCTTCTCAGAGAGCCATTGCTGTGCCTGCGGAGTTACATGTTTTTCTACCAAGCTCTTCAGAAAAGAAGAAGCTTCATAAATATCTGCCTGATACAAAACGGGTGAAGTTTTGGTTTTACTCATTTGTTCCGGTTTTATACTCAGCTTTGGCTAAACGGAAATGCACGGCAGCAACTGATCTTTGCCAAGCTAACAGCGTTTTAAGCTGTAAACTGCAAATAAGAAGTGTTCTGATGTGTAGATGTTTGGCCTAAAGTTGAATACTATATAGCAATCCAAAAATTGCTGTTAGACTTATACGAAAAGGTTATCTGAAAGTTGGCTGAGAATTGCACTGTTTGGAAAGGGTTTTCAGTATTTCAGACTAGAAATATTATACTTGTTATAAACGTAATGCGCTGATTTTATACTTGTTGTGAAAACATTGAAAAGGCCGTTTAAACTAATTTTAGCCACAAAAAAAAATATTCAATCCGTCTCTAAATATCTTCAGAATATTATTGGACAACATTTATCTAGTATTAACCCTAAAATTTTAACCGTTTACTCAGAAATACGTACAGTAAGAGATTTTTTAATTATTGAATTGAACTATGCGGGACTTTTCAACGTGTTAAAGTAGTAAATTGGTACAGATGAAAGAATTAGATAGACTTAAAGAAGGATTAGGCGAAAGCCATGTATTGCTTTACAAAAACGAAGACAGAGGTTTGAAATGCTCTTTTGTAAAAGAGGGATTAGTGGTCGATTCGTTTGTGATTGAAGATGATGTGTTGGCTAAAGCATTGGCCGAGAAAGGCCTTAATGGCGTGGTAGAAGGAAGTAACTTCCAGATGCTGCGCAATAATTATGATTGGTTTTCGCTAAGCGTAAAAACGAAAAAACTATATGAGGAACTGAAGTAGGCATAGCTACTCCTGTTATACATATTTAAACCGCTCTTTATCCAGCATAGGATAGAGAGCGGTTTTTTTCTTTTCGGGCTGCTAGTCTTATACTTTATACTTCATCCTATGAAAGCAGAAATTGTTAGTTTTGTGTATCTCCATTGGGTCGTAAACGAAGCATTTACTTAAATACCAGCCTATTCTGTATCAGTTTAAGTATAAATGGCGTAGCCTTGTAGAGCAAGAAGAAAAATAATTTCTATTAAGGGTAGAACAGTTTAATACGTGTGTGCTACATTTCGCTGGTAGTGAAAAGTTGGCACAGTACATCAGGTAAAACAATATGACGCAGTATAACCGGTGGTCGCACCCACACGACATTGATAAACGATACACAAAACGCGTAGCCTACTTTAGTATGGAGTTTGCCATACATCAGGCGCTAAAAACATACTCTGGCGGACTTGGCTTTTTGGCCGGCTCGCACATGCGCAGTGCCTTCGACCTGCGCCAGGACATGATCGGGATTGGTATGCTTTGGAAGTATGGCTATTACGATCAGGAGCGCAGCGAAGACCAGACTATGCGCGTGCTGTTCCAGAAGAAGTACTACAATTTTCTCGAGTACAGCGGCATTACGGTAGAGGTAGAGGTAAACGACCACCCGGTGCTGGTAAGGGCTATGGTGCTTAAACCGGAGATCTTCGGTACGGTGCCCATGTACTTTTTAACCACCGATGTGCCGGAGAACGACTACTTGGCCCAGACAATTACCCAAAGACTATACGACCCGGAGCCTATGGCGCGCATTGCACAGAGCATCGTGTTGGGTATTGGCGGTGCTAAGGTAGTGGAAGCATTGGGCGGAGCAGAGATATACCACATGAACGAGGGACATGCCCTGCCACTGGCTTTCCACCTGTACAAGCAATACCGTGATGTAGGCGAGGTAAGAAAGCGCATGGTGTTTACCACCCACACCCCCGAAAAAGCGGGTAACGAGGAGCACGATATCCATTTACTTGACCAAATGGGCTTCTTCAATGGTATTCCTCTGGAGGAGGCTCGTCGTATTACAGGCATGCACGCGCTTATGTTCAATCATACGCTGGCTGCGCTGCGTTTATCAAAGGTATCAAACGGGGTATCACAGCTGCATGGCGAGGTAGCCCGCACCATGTGGTACGACAACGAAGGCGTGTGTGAGATAAAAGCCATTACCAATGCGCAGAATGTGCCTTACTGGATGGACAAAACCATGCAGGATGCCTTGGAGCAGGAGGATGATGCAACATTAAAGCGCCGCAAGACCGAAATGAAGAAGCAGTTGTTCGAACTGGTAGCAAACCAGACCGGCAAGCTTTTCAGGCCGGAGGTGCTTACCATTGTCTGGGCACGGCGCTTTGCTGCCTATAAGCGTGCTGACCTGCTGCTGCGCGATGCGGAGCGTTTCTTCAGGATGGTCAGCAATCCGGATTACCCTGTACAAGTGATCTGGGCAGGAAAACCCTATCCGTTTGACCATGGCGCAGTGCAAACATTCAATAAGCTGGTAAAGATGTCTCATAAACGAGACAATGTAGCCGTGCTTACAGGTTATGAACTACAGCTTTCGCGTTTGTTAAAGCATGGTTCTGATGTGTGGCTTAACACGCCGCGGCGCCCACGCGAGGCATCCGGAACCAGTGGTATGACAGCTGCGATGAATGGCTCTGTAAACTTTTCGGTGCAGGACGGCTGGATACCAGAGTTTGCTAACCACGGAGAGAACTGCTTTATCCTGCCTATTGTAGACGTTACCTTGCCAGATCAGGTACAGGACGATGTGGATTATGAGAACATGATGCGTATACTGGAGCAGGAAATAATACCGACTTACTATAACAAGCCGGAGCGTTGGCTCGAGGTTGTGAAGCAGAGTATGCGCGATGTAGTACCAGCCTTTAGTGCTGACCGCATGGCACATGAATATTACGAACAGATGTATAACTACTAAAGTACAGATAAAGAAAAAGGCCGCTCAAGTATAAACTGAGCGGCCTTTTTTATGCTTATACCTTATGCTTTCTCAGGCGTCTTTGCCAGTGTCTCCAGCAGAAAATCCCAATACTTCTGAACAGAGCTGATCTGTACTTTCTCGTCAGGGGAGTGGGCTCCGGTAATGTTAGGACCAAAAGAGATCATTTCCATTTCAGGGTAGTTAGCGCCAAGTATACCGCACTCTAAACCGGCGTGGCAGGCGTTTACATGTGGCTCCTGCTTAAACTTAGAGCGGTACAGATCACTCATTACCTTTACAATAGATGCGTCTGGTTTTGGCATCCAGCCAGGATAAGAGCCACTGAACTTTACATCGGCACCAGCCAACTCCAACGCAGATCTGATGGCACGGGCAAGGTCCATTTTCTCAGAATCCACGGAGCTGCGGGTAAGGCAAAGTATGGTAAACTCACCGTCTTTTACCAATACGCGCGCCACGTTATTGGATGTCTGCACCAGGTGCTCGATGTCCGGGCTCATGCGGTAAATACCGTTCGGGCAAGTATACAGCACGCGCAGCAATTTGCCATTAAAGTCAGAGGTAGCTACCTGTGCAGGCGTCTCTATGCTGTCAAGTATAACCTGCAGGTTCGGATCAGTTGTGTTGTGCTCTTTTTTAAGTATAGCTTTCTGCTCCTCTACAAAAGCTTTAAAATCAGCTTCCTTGTCTGCTGGCACAGCTACTTCTGCAACACTCTCGCGTGGGATAGCATTGCGCAAACCGCCGCCGTCTATGTTTGCTACACGCACACCAAATTGCTCCGCTGCCTGCGACAGCACCCGGTTCATCAGTTTATTGGCATTGCCACGGCCCAGGTGTATGTCCATGCCGGAGTGGCCGCCGGTCAGGCCTTTTATACTTAGCTTATATCCTTTGGCACCAGCCGTAGTTTGTTCCTGCTCATACTTGCCTGTGGCTGTTACGTCCACGCCGCCTGCGCAGCCTATGGTCAGTTCACGGTCATCTTCTGTATCCAGGTTCAGCATAATGGTAGCATCCAGCAGGCCCCCTTTCAGGCCCATAGCACCGGTCATGCCTGTTTCTTCGTCAATGGTAAACAGCGCCTCAATAGGAGGGTGGGCAATATCGTTAGAGGCAAGCAATGTCATAATAGAAGCTACACCCATACCGTTGTCAGCGCCGAGCGTGGTGCCTTTTGCTCTCACCCAGTCACCGTCCACGTACATGTCAATGCCCTGAGTTTCGAAGTCGAAATCAGTGTCGGCGTTTTTCTGGTGCACCATGTCCAGGTGGCTTTGGATAGCAACCGTCTGGCGGTTCTCCATGCCTTTGCTGGCTGGCTTTTTAATAATCACGTTGCCCACTTCGTCTACATAGGTCTCCAGGCCAAGGCCCTCGCCGAATTCTTTGATGAACTGGATTACGCGTTCTTCTTTTTTAGAAGGGCGGGGTACAGCGTTCAGGTCTGCAAAATTGTTCCAGAGCGCTTTGGGCTCCAGGTTTCTAACTTCTGTGCTCATAGTTTGTATGATTTTGCGTGGTATACTTTATACCTGGCGCATCGGTTTTTGCTAATTTAATAAGTTTACAGGAGAATGCTGCATAGCTTGTTACAAATGCAGGCTTATACTTCTGATCGTACAGGCTAGGCTTTTACTTCCTGCCTGGCTGGGCTGTCGGTTAGTTTCTCCCGCAGGTTTACAAAGAACTTTAGCGTGAACTGGAAGATCGGGCTAAAGATCAAAGTATAAAAGAAGGTAACTACAAACACAGGTCCGCCCATTAGCCAGCCAATTGCTAATGCCACCGACTCCACCATAATTCTCGCTTTGCTAATGGACAACTTTGTCCTGTCAGAAATGGAAAGCATAAATCCGTCGCGCGGGCCAGCCCCTATGCCTCCAGCCACATACATGCCCCCGGCAATGCCACCAATCAAAATGGCAATGATTAGGTAAACATAGTCTAGCCAGCTTCCGGTTTTATCGGGTAATATGTCCAGCCAAAGAAAGAAGTCCATAAACGGGCCAATGAGCAGGGCATTCAGAAAAGTGCCGATGTTGATGTATTTGCTATGCATGAACCACGCCACGCCCACAAGAAACAAACCAGTGACTACACTCCAGGTGCCCACAGTAAAACCAAACTTTTGCCAGAAAGCTACATTCAGCACCTCCCAGGGGTGCAGGCCCAGGTATTTTACTTTAAAAGCAAGTGCGTTGCCCAGCCCAAATAACATCAGGCCCATAAAAAAGAAGGTATAACGAATGATCCAGTCTCTCATCAGAAGTATAAAAAGGATGTTGCCATCCCTGTAAATAAAAACACCTGCTTGCAGGCAGGCGCAAAATTACAAAAAGAAAAGCAGGGAGATTGTCTAAAATGATTGATGCAAGCTAAATCGCATAAACTTTAATCCCAGTCTGTAGAATGGAGACGGAGATTAAAGTTTATTTGTTGAACGTGATCACGCTGTAAAGTTCCGGCTCCAGGAACGGCCCGCCAGGGTAGCTGCCTGTATAGTCGAAATTAACCCACAGGTCGCCGCCTGTTTCGTGGAAGTGAATTTTTCCACCGTTTACTTCATCCGGAAACAACGTTCTGATCGCGAAGCTTACTTTATCTATGTCTTCAACGGTTCCTACTTTTACCTCAGTATACATGTGGCTTGGCGAGATAACAACGCGTGCTTCACCTCCGATAGCCATAACTGAAGAGGCCATCAGTATGGCGTAGTCGTCGCAGTCGCCTGCCAGCAGACCCATACTTTCTGTTGGAGGGGAATAGTAGTCCATGCCCAGAGGGTCGTTTACATACTTCCAGTTAAGGCGGATATGCTTGAACAGTGAAAAATAACGCGCAGCCTTACCAAACTTACGGTAGTACTCATCATGAAAATAGCGGGTAGAGTTCTCAACGGCGAAGGCCCTTACTTTTGGGTGGGTTGGCTGCATGGCGCTTTTTACCCGCTGGTCCTGGAAGTAGGTGCCCCGAACCGGTTTAAAGTAGGATACCTTGTGCGGGTTGCTGGTCATGTTCACCAGCATGGCATTGTAGTCGGCATAGATGCCATCCAGCGTCTGGTCTTTAAACGTCTTGTTAAAGGCCATGATGCTTAACATACCGATAAACATCAGCACAATAAGCTTACGGCTATACTTGGTAACTAAAACAGAAATAACGGCAGCGAACATGAGGCACAGCAAAAAGTGCAGTTCGTAGTCCATCGAGTTGTAAGGTGGAATATAGAAACTGAACAATACAGCCATCGGAAACACAATAATGATCTGTATGAACCGAATGGCAAAGTTCAGAAGCTCGGTAGGTTGGAAAAATCGCGTCATGTGATCTCAGGTTTGAGGGTTCTGGCGCCGGGTATTCTAGCTGCAGGCCATGTTTCGTGGCACGGCAGTAACGCTCTTTAATTTAACAACGCAAAAGGCAGGCCTTTTGACTCCTTTAAGATATAAAAAAATTAAATTTTTTTCATGTTATTTCTTTCGTGGTCTAAAACAGGTAAATTTATACTTCAGCATCAGTAAGTTAACACCGCTTCTTCTATAAAACTATGATATTTGTCAATCCTTCACGGGTAGTGCCGGGCTTTTCCAAATTAGTACAAGGGCAGACAGCCGTGCCTGTACCTCCAGACTCTTCTCACATCTATCATTCTTTCTTTAAAACATACTTTGGAGACACTGTAAACCAACATGGCTATGCGCTGAAGTATGTGGTAAATGGCAGGGAACGTTACACCGTAAATGGCCGAAGACACACCGTTACCGATGGAAAGTTACTTGTAGTAGGCCATGGCAGTGCGTGCAAAGTAGAGGTAAACGAGAATGAGACGGTGGAGGGGCTTTGCCTGTACCTGAACTCCGGGCTGGTAACACAGGCGTGGGGAACACTGGGTACAGAAACAGATAAGTTGCTGGATGTAAGGGAGCTGAATATGAGTGCGCCTGAAGTGTTTGAGCACGTGTTTGAGGCAGATAAAATAACGCTAAAGCCCCGTTTAGATTACCTGCGCTACCAATTGCAGGAGGGGCTGCTCACAGAAAGTGCCCAGACAGAAGAACTGTTCCTGAACCTGGCCGGTGATCTTTGCCGCCTACAGTTCGAAAACCAGAAGCGGGTGCAGCTGCTGCCGGCAACTAAAAAAGCCACCCGAGAAGAGCTGCTTCGCCGCCTGCTTATTGCCCGCGATTACCTGCACGATAACATCACAGAGCCTTTAAATTTAAGCCAACTCGCAGAGGTAGCCGCCTTGTCAGAGTTTCATTTTCTGCGGCAGTTTAAGGCTGCCTTCGGCAAATCGCCCTACCAGTACCTGCTGCAGTTGCGCCTGCAACTGGCACAACACCTGCTGCACATAGGGGGCATGTCGGTAACAGAGGTGGCGCAGGCATGTGGCTTTAGAGAGGTGCAGGCCTTTAGCAAGATCTTTCGGAAAGCTACGGGCAAAGCACCCTCGGCGTACCAGCGCATTATTTAAATTTAGCAACTTTATACCGGTCTTACAGGTGCTATACGCGTAGTTTTAAGTATAAAACCACCCACTATTGCTATGAAGAAGATTACCCTATGGGCTATGGCTGCACTAGCTGTTGGCCTGAGTTTATCCGCAGAAGGCCAGAACCTGAAGCGGCGTCCTTTCCTGGGCGTGCAGATCTTGCCTGTTACCGACTCCCTGGCATCGGCCTATAAAATGAAAGCACCTACAGGAGGTATGGTGGCTGCTGTAATTCCTAATAGTACTGCCGCTGCGTTAAAGCTGCAACCCAACGATGTGATCGTAAAGATTAACGACACGAACATCCAAACCTCCAGCGATGTAGTGGCAAAGGCACGCACCTTTACCACCGGCCAACCAGTAACTGTAAACATCATCCGCAACGGGAAAACACTTACGCTGAAGGAGAAGGTAAAGGAAATGCCGCGCGAAACTGACCCGAACGCAGAAGTGATTTACGATGAAGTGAAAACAGAAAATGGCTATACCCGACTCATCGCTAAAAAGCCGAAGGGAAAGGGCAAATATCCTGCTGTATTTTTTATTCAAGGCTATGGCTGCGGTTCCATCGATAACCTGCCGCCTTACGACCCGCAGCGCAAACTAATGGATGGCCTGGTGGAAAAAGGCTACGCTGTGTTTAAAATGGACAAACCTGGTTCCGGCGATAGCCAGGGCAGCGCACCCTGCACCGAAATTGCCTATGCCGAAGAACTGGCAGCCTTCTCTGCCGGATTGAAAAAGTTGAAGACATATGACTTTGTAGATGCGGAAAATGTATTCCTGTTTGGCCATTCGCTTGGTGGTAACACGGCTCCTATTATTGCCTCGGAATCAAAAGTTAAAGGCATTGTGGTATACGGTGTGGCCGGCAAGCCATGGTATGAGTATATGCAGGATGTATTCCGGGAGCAGCGGGCGGTAGTGGGTACAGACCCGGTGCAGATAGACGAGGATATGAAGGTACTGGCACCGCTTACCTATGAGTTTATGATCCAAAAGAAGTCGCCGGAGGAACTGGCAAAGAACCCGGCGTATAAACCCTACCTGGAGCAAAGCTTTGACTACGACGGCAAAGGCCATGTTTTCGGGCGGCATTATACTTTTATGCAGGGGATACAGGAGGCGCCGCTAAACAAGGCCTGGCGCGATGCCAATACTAACTCACTGGTTATTTACGGCGAGGCAGATATTGCCTCCATTAGCCCGCACAACTCGCAACTGCTGACAGATGCTATTAATACCATGCACCCCGGATCAGCAACCTACAAATTTTTGCTCGGCACCGACCATGGCTTTATAAAAGTAGGTACAAAACAAGACCTGCTGCGCCTTCAGCAAAGCGGAAAGTTCGGCGCTTACATGCGCGATAATTTTAACCCGGCCCTAGTGAATATGGTGGATAGTTGGATGAAGCAGACAGTGAACAACAAAGCAGTTGGCAGCAAGTAAGATTTATACCTGGCTGCTGTGCCTGCCCTTGCTGTTTCTCCTGAGTAGAAGCCAGCCGGCATCAAATCAAGACCAAAAGCTGCAGGCTTTGCTTCAGAACTTTGCTATTGGTTACCGGGCTCTTAATATGCCGGGCGTTACCCTGAGCTATATAGACCGGCTTGAACGAATACAAGATACGCAGGGGCTGGTTAAGCAGGAGCAGCTTTTTAAACAAGCAGCAGCCGATGCAAAAGAAATAGACCCTACAAAACTGACGGGCAAGTATAAAGTATACTACCGGCAACTGCTCTACGAACTGGACCTGAACCAGCGCCGTATTGCGCTTGAGAAAAAGTTTAAACAACAGGCAAAGCAACCTCCTACAGCTGATGGTATACTTTACCAGCCGCTAGGCAAAGAATTTTATACTTACTGGCTGCAGGAGTACCTGAGCCTACCTGTTACACCCGACGAGCTCAAAGCTTTTGGTATGCAGGAGGTGCAAAACGTAAAGCAACAGATACGGCAGGTGCGCAGGCAACTAGGCTATGCCAACGATAGTGCAGGCTTTTACACGCACCTCAACAGCAGCAGGTTTATACTTACCAAAGAGAAAGAGATCATCAGCAGGTATCAGCAGAAGTACGAAATCGTAATGCAGCACTTGCCTAAACTGTTTCTCGTAACAGATATCCGCCCATTATACTTTACCAAAATTGCTGATGCCGACAAAGACTCTCCGCCAGGAGTTTATGCACCACATAACACTACCTTTCTGTTTAACTTCTACCGGCAACGCCACAATACCCGCTCCATGGATTTCCTGCTGCTGCACGAAGGTGTACCAGGCCATCATTACCAGTCGGAGCGGAGGCGGCAGCTGAACAGTGAAAACCCAATGGGCAACCTGTTTTGGTACTTTGCTTACTCAGAGGGCTGGGCAGCCTACACCGAAGAGCTAGGGCAGGAGCTGGGCCTTTACCAGACACCCTATGAATACCTAGGTAAGCTGGAGTGGGATTTAGTACGTTCGGCAAGGGTGGTCATGGACGTGGGCCTGAACTACGACGGCTGGACGAAAGAACAGGCAATGGCTTTCTGGAAAGAACACATCCCTAACCAGGACGACATTGCCCAGCGCGAAATTGACCGCATGTTACGCTGGCCAGTACAGGTGCATACTTATAAAGTAGGCGCAGACTTTATACTTAAGCAGCTACAGCAGGAGAAACAGCAAAAGGGCAGTGATTTTGACATACGTGCTTTTCATGAGGCGTTTCTGAAGTATGGGCCTTTACCGCTGGTGGTGCTGGTGGAGGAGGAGCGGGGGTAGGTACCAGACTAGCTAACTCGGCTGTGAACATTACTAATTAATGTTATGTTATTTTGCTCCTGTTAACGACTCGAAAAGGAGATAGTAGTTTACAGCTTTGCTATAAATTGTATTTTCGTTTACAGTATTTGTCAAACTTCTCGAGTATCTTGCCTCAGGCGAAGGTTCAGAATGATTTGTGTTAATAGTGTCGCTAAAACCTCTGTTCCACCCAAGTCAGCTTTGTTTAGCTGCATTGGGTCTGATTTATTCTTTCCTGCTAATCAAAAAAGGTAAAAGCTGCAACAGCATTTAGAAGTGTTTTTCTATTACACCTTATCATATCATGGACATCTGTACTTATAAGTAAAATATCAATTTTTAAAGGAACGTTACCTTGTATAATAATTAAGATATTTGTGGCTTAGCTATCAGTTGCTTTCCTCATAGTATTGTTACATGAGTTCGCTTTATCAGACTCATTTTTTTTCTGCACTATCCCTTCATATCCTATTTCTTTAATACACGGAGTACTAACTGACCTAATATGTCAAGAAGAGGGTGTACTAATTTTTAAATGGTTATTTGTGAAATATTATGTTTGCTGTATATCTATTTTGCTTTTATTTGTTTTAGTTTGTTTGTAATCATTTGCTTGCCATAATTGTACTCTTCAATACTCATCTTTTGCCTGTTTTTTTCAAGTAGCTTCTCAGTTAGCCTGAAATAGTCTAGAGCTATGGGATTGAATCCTAATTCTAAGTATAAATTTCCTGTCTCAAAAAGATCAAGCAGAGAGGTGTTTTCACTAGGGTTTCTATCAAGCCTATCCTGAAAACTTGTTACAATTTTTTTTGCGTCCTGCTTAAGACCATTATTCAAAAATGTTACAGCTATTCTGTTTATATCTTTAGAACCAAAATTTATACCTCCGTTCTTTTCTAAAGATTTATAGTATGTTATTAGATTTTCTGAATTGAAAAATTGGTATTTAAAATACTCTTTAAAAGCATTCATAACACCTATTTGGAAAACTGTTTGATGAGATTCATTTTCAAAAATATCTTGTTTAAAAACTATTTTGTCTTTTAAAGGCTCTTTTTCAAGGAATGAATTAAACTTCTTGCTATTTGTTAGCCAATTCTCATTCATAGGAGTCTGGCAGGTATAATAAAACTTTTTTGAATTGATACCTAATGTTCCATTCTTACTACTTTCTACTACTATTTTGTCCACTAATTGCCCTCTGTCATAATTGAAATTAGCATCAATCGAGAAATAAACATCAAACATTTCTGGTTTAGTGAGTAAAGTGTAGTTTAGGAAAGTCCCACCGTTTGAGAAACCAATTCCTATTCTGGTAGGTATTGTACGGTATTTTTTTTCAATTAATGGGAATACATTATTACTTATAAACTGCTGAAAAGCGTCAGCATTACCTAACTGTCCTCTCAATTCCTGGAGAGTTTCTTTATGTTTATTTGCAGGGAGAAAATCTTTATTTCTGTTCTCAGAAATTATTCCAACCACAATCATAGGAGCTAAATTGTAGCTTTGAAAACTAATAGTAGAATGGACGGCATCAAATATTTCTCTTTGCTGAGCATCAAGAACATAAGCTACCTCAAATTTCCTCTCAGGATCAACTTTATATGCTTCAGGTAGATATATAACAACTTTCCTTGAACCTAAGGGAAAACCTGCATCAATTGCCAAAGTATCTATACTCTGGCCAAAGGAAATGCTTGTGTAAAGTAATAAATAGAGGAGTAGTAACCTTTTCATTCTTTAAATTTAATAGTTTTTTAGCACAACCAATTCTTAATCAACTTAAGTTGCGCAATTTCACCCGCGCCTTAACATTAAGGAATCTATTCTGCCAAAGGCAGTTTTACGTTTTAAAATTTGCAAACTAAATTCGTAGAGGCGTAATTTCTATGGCTTCCATGTCGCAGTCACCAACGCCTTATACAGGGTGCCAATATAACTTTTCATTGATGCCGACTCTTTTGTTTGTTTCACCGCCTTCAAAGCCATTGCAGTGGGCTTTAACTAAGACATTTACTCTGCCCCGAAACTGATTGGAGGACCTGCTGGTGGAGCGGGACTTAAGTAGGCTATACTGCCACTGTAATGTAAGCCCAACAGCAAACGCAAGCAGAGGCATTACTTTGCCTCTAAAAGTGCTAGCGCAATCCCATTGGGACTACTTTCACAGGCCTCATCTCTTTGCTTATGAAAATCCACGCCGTTTTTGTTGAAGGTTTAGTAATGAACTCATCCTCCATATCTTCGCCAATATCTTGACTTAAATTATTGAGTAGATCGCAATTCAGATAACTAGCGCACAACTCATGTTCTAGAAATCTCTCCCAAGAGTCTGACAGAGTAGTTTAAATGAGTGTAATTAGATGACTACTAATTACACTCATCTACTCATTCAAAATTTCAATCCTATTGATACTGAATATACATCGGCGTTGGCTTCAGGGCCAGCACCTCTTCCGGAGTCATTAGGCGGGAGTTGTTTTTAGTGTCGTTCTTGTAAAAGATCTTGAAGCCTGTAAACTGCACCGGCTCGTTTTTGATATAGCGGCGGAAGGTGTCTTTTTTAAGGGCAGGAGGTCCCCAGCCATCCATGTGCATTACTACCTGTACATCTGGCCTAAGTGTGATGTTTTCGGTGTTGGTGATCATCCCTTGTGTAAAACGGTGCACGATAAGCAATTTAGGCGGCAGGTTGTGCTGCTTTGCTACGTCAGATAAGAACTTTGTGGCATAGTTAATGTCTGCGGCATCAAAGGTGCCAATACGTCGGCCTGGTACACCACCGTTCTTCATCGAGAACTCCGCATCGATACCCAGGTGTACTTGCGGCAGTTTCAGGAACTGTTCTAACCGTGGAAGCTCTTCCTGCAGCGTGCTTTGGCCTACCTGGACATCCAGAAAAACAATGGCATCGCGCTTGGCGGCCATCGCCAATACATCCTCAATCATCTTGTCGGTCATGCGCAGGCGGTATTTACCTCCGGCACTTGGTTTGCCTTGCGCGGTAACTACTATAGCATGTAGGGCGGGTTGAATAGGTGTAACAGGGTCAGCTTTTCGCCAGTTTTCTATTTCCTGGTCCAGCTTGCTAAGCATTTCGTCTACAGGATACTCGCCTAAAATACCCATTCGCTTAGACAGTGGGTTACCATAATAGGCAAGTATACGTTTGTGCGGAAGTATGGCGCCAGGCAAAGGCTTAGGGCCTGGGTAAGTATAACCTGTATCCGGTGCTGTCGTTTCTGGTGCAGTAGCTAATGCTGCTGCCGTGTCCGGACTGGCAACTGCCTGTGTGTCGGGGGCAGGAGCGGGAATAGTGGCTGTATCTAAAGCTACCTGATCATGGTTAGGCAGTGTAGCAGAGTTAGCTTCGCGATCCTGGGAACAGGAGGCCGTTAGCAGCAAACCACAAAGTATAGTTGCTGTCTGTAGGGCATAATGTTTAAGGTAGCTGGTGCTGGTAAATGTGTTATTCGGCAAAAGTCGTAGCGGCTTCATCTAAAGTAAACGTATATGGAATTTATACGCTTAAGATAGGTAATTCTACAGACAAAGAAGGCAGGCAGCTACTTTTATTAGTTAAAATTTCAAGTATGGGTGTAATGGCGCTTCAGCCATTGGCTTAAGCCAGTTAATCCCGGAAAAAGTACACGTTCTGTGATATTGGCTTGGTCCAGTTTGTCGCGGACTTCCCACTTTAGCCCGGCAGGTATAATTACCCTAAAGTATAAATCATCGTGTTTCTGCAGCCATTGGCTCAGCTCTGTCTTCACATCCGACATCATCGAGAACAAAGCGTATTGGTGCACGATGCGCGCATCCAGCGAAGGCGGCTCCAGGAACATCACATACTCCTCCTCCTGGAAACTCTTAAGTGCTTTAAACGACGGTGCCACCGGCTCGAGTACTTCCGGCGTAAACACGTTAGAGCCTTCCTCTTCCAGAGCCTTCAGAAGCGGCGGCGGCAAAAACTCCCTCGACTTTACATAGTTTACACACCAAACGCAACCGTCCTGGTCAAAGCTGCCCAGGTCTTCAGTTGCAAAATGCAGGGCCACATAAGGAGAGTAGGTCCAGTCGAGGAGGCGGGTGGGCAGGCCATGGTGCTGTGCCAGGGCAAGCCAGTTCCAGACGGAGTTGCCGGAGGCGGCGCTGGTGTGGGCATACTTGCGGAAGTTACGCAGCAGGTGAGGCTCCAGTTCTTCATACTTGCTGCCGATGCGCATAATGCTGGTGTTCAGGTTAAATTCAGAGTTAAGGGTGCCGCGGTATACATAAGATGAACGGAAACGCTCTATCTTATCGTCCCAGCTGTGGTCAAAAAGGGCAGACTGCAGCTCGGTCCAGCTATTAACATGAACATCGTTTGCGTTATAGTCCATTGGCTGATCGTAAGGGTTCGGTTTTACATACTGCTACGGCTGCTGATGGTTACACAGGAAAAAACACTGTCAAGTTTACCACTAATCTTATACTAGCTTTTTCACGGATGCTTAGAAGAACAAATGCTCCAAACGACAAGTGTGGGCATCATACAAACATATTTATAGCATTTCGATATATGCATAGTCTGGTATTTTAATTATTTATTATATGATTTAATTTATAACATGCTTTAGTCACTATCGTAAACCTGAACTATGTTCAATTTCTAAAAACAGACTTATGTTTTATCACGACAGTAAACTACAGTACAAGGTACGTGTAGAGAAACCTAATCCTGCTTTTGCCAATATGCTGCAACAAGCTATCGGAGGCATTGAAGGAGAGATAAGAGTTTGCCTGCAATACCTGTTCCAAGCATGGGGCAGCCGCGGCCCTAAAAAGTACCGAGATATGCTGATGGAAACTGGCACAGAAGAGATCTCTCACATTGAAATGTTGGCTACCGCAGTGGCTTTGAACTTAGAGGGAGCGCCAGTGTCTTTGCAGGAAGAAATGGCTAAAGATAAGGTGATTGGAGCTGTAATGGGTGGTATGAACCCACGCCATGTGCTTTCTTCAGGCTTGGCGGCAATGGCAGTAGACAGCAATGGAGTCCCATTTAATGGCTCGTGGGTAGTAGGTAGCGGTAACCTGGCGGCTGATATGTATGCAAACGTAATGGCTGAGTCTACGGGCCGTTTGCTGGCAACGCGCCTGTGGGAGGCCACTGATGATCCCGGTATGAAAGACATGCTGTCGTTTCTGATCGCGCGCGACACCATGCACCAGAACCAGTGGTTGGCTGTACTGGAAGACCTTGGCGGCCTTAAAGGAGTACATCCTATTCCAAACTCATTCCCTCAGGCTAAAGAAAACCACGACTATAACTATGCGTTCGTCTCTACAAAAGTAAACGATGAGGATGGCTCTATTGAAGAAATGCGGAACGCGCGCTGGAGCAGTGGTAAATCGATGGATGGAAAAGGTGAATTCAGTTTTAACCTAGGCTTACCCCAAGGTGATTTACCAGAGCTTGCGCCACCAGATCCAAGAGGCCATGCACAGGTAGAGCAAATGAATGGGCAGGCCGGTATAATGAATAAGATAAAACACAAATTTTAGCTAAGCAAGCAAGTATAAATAAGAGTGCGGGGAATTAATTCTTCGCACTCTTATTATATATAGGCTAAAACAGCTCCATCTGCTTGCCTGCACGGGTGCAGAAGTGGCTGTAATTAAAGGGCTTTATACTTCTGCCGGCCATATACTTCTGCTTGCTCAGCTTAAACAGCTTTGCGATAGCCTCAGCAAATTTACCCTCGCCACGCATGCGGGTGCCAAAACGGCTATCGTTCAGGCTACCGCCGTGGCAGTCGGCAATTTGGTTTAGCACCTTGGCGGCACGATCCGGGAAAGCTTCTTGTATCCAATCCTCAAAAATGGGACCTATACTTCCGTTCAGGCGAACAATCGTATAAGCAGCGCTTTGTGCTCCGGCCTCGGCTGCCTGTTTTATGATCTGCGGAATCTCTGAGTCGTTGAGGCCGGGAATAACAGGAGCCACCATTACATTTACAGGTATGCCCACGGCACTTAACTGGCGCACCACTTCCAGCCGTTTTGCCCCGGAAGCAGTTCTTGGTTCGAGTTTAAGCCGCAACTTTTCGTCGAGGGTAGTGATGCTGATATTCACGTGCAGTAGGTCCAGCTTATTTAGCTCCTGCAACAGGTCTAGATCGCGAAGTATGAGGGCATTTTTAGTGATGATGCTAACCGGGTGGCGATATTGCAGCAGCACCTCGAGTATCTGACGGGTGAGCTTCTTTTTAGCCTCTATGGGTTGGTAGCAATCGGTGTTACCGGCCAGCATAAGCGGCATCACCTGCCAATTCTGGTTCTCCAACTGCTTGGCCAGCACCTGCGGCGCATTTTCCTTTACAATAATCTTGCGTTCAAAGTCCAGACCTGCGCCGTAGCCCCAGTACTGGTGCGTGTTGCGGGCATAGCAGTAAATGCAACCGTGCTCACAGCCTTGGTAGGGGTTAAGGGAGTAGCTCAGGCCAATGTCAGGGCTTTCTACTTTATTCACGATTTTCTTCGGATGCTCTGCCAGAAACTCCGTTTTAGAATTCGACAGCATCGCTTCATCTAATCCCTCGATATGCTCCGCTACATACTCCTGCTTTAAGTATGGGTTTGCCGGATTATACTGTGCGCCTCGCCCTTTTAAGTATTCTTCTGCTTTCATCTTAGTTTATACTTGTGCTAATTTAATTAGTTTTAGCTAATAAAATTAGTTTCAAGATAATTTTTAATATAAGTAGCAGAAACCTAAAATGTAACTGCAGTAGGACTTAGAGAGTTAAAGAGGGAATAGTAACAGAAAAGTACAAGCACGATGAAGCACAAAGGCAAAGTATGGTTTATTACAGGAGTGTCCAGTGGTTTTGGGCGCGAATTAGCAAAGGAAGTGGCAGCTCACGGAGATAAAGTAATTGGCACCGTCCGGAAAAAAGAGCAGGTGCAGGAGTTTAATGACATTGCACCGGGAATAACCTTTGCCCATGTGCTGGATGTAACACAACGTGCCGATGTTATTTCTGTGATGCAGAAGACCTATAAGCAGTTCGAGCAGCTGGACATGGTAGTGAACAATGCAGGGTTTGGCTTTTTGGGTGCAATAGAAGAGGCAAGTGTAGTTGAGGTGCGCGAGGTGATGGAAACAAATTTTTATGGGGCGCTACACGTAACGCAGGCTGCGCTACCAATCTTTAGAGAACAGAAACACGGCCATTTTCTACAGATCTCTTCTGTGGCTGGCTTCCGTGGTACCCAGGGCTTTGGCGTGTACAATGCCAGTAAATTTGCGCTGGAGGGCTTTAGCGAGGCACTGGCACAGGAAGTGGCGCCCTTTAATATAAAAGTTACGATAGTAGAACCGGGGCCGTTCCGTACCAATTTTGCCGGACCAAGTATAAAAAGGGCTGATGATCATATAGATGCCTATGCCGAAACAGCAGGTGCTTTTGAACGAGCTATGCATGAGCGCAACGGAAAGCAGGACGGTGACCCTGCCAAAGCTGCAGAAGTGCTGTGGCAGGTGGTAAACTCCGAAGATCCACCGCTTCGGTTACCGCTAGGCCAGATTGCTTACGAGGCAGTCAGAACGAAAATGCGCAACCTGGAAAACGATCTCTGGAAATGGGAGCGGACCGCTACCAAAACTTCTTTCGAAACATAAGCCTGACTATGAAAAAAATAGCTCTTATCGCTGCAGCCATTGCCTTTCTTGGTAGTTGTAACTCAAACCATCCTGTGGTGCAGCAGCAGCCTTCTACTGTTACCACTCCGGCTGGCTTAACTGTTACGTTGCCTCCTCCCCATGAAACGGAGTCGGACATGAACTTTCCGGAAGTAATTGGCTGGAAGAAAGGAAATAAACCCACGGCACCAGCCGGTTTTAAGGTCAACAAGTATGCTGATGGCTTGCAGAACCCGCGCTGGATATATGTAACGCCGAATGGTGATGTATTAGTAGCCGAGGCAAGTACAGAAGTAGGGTTTCTGAAGCGAATCGGAGCTAAAATTGTAGGCATATCCAAGGCCATGGCTCTAGGCAATAGTGCGAATCGTATTACCCTGTTCCGCGATACAGACGGAGATGGAACCCCTGACTTGCGCAAAACCTTCCTCAGCAACCTGAACCAACCCCTGGGAATGTTAGTGCTGAACAACTATTTCTATGTAGCGAACACAGATGGTGTGTGGCGCTACCCTTATCAGCCGGGCGAGACAACTATTGCTGCAAAAGGGGAAAAGATACTAGACCTTCCGGCGGGTGGCTATAATAACCACTGGACAAGAAATATCATCTCCAACGCCGATGGCTCCAAAATATATGTAGCCGTAGGCTCAGCAAGCGACCATGGGGAGCATGGTATGGATGAAGAGCAACGTAGGGCAAACATACTTGAGATAAATCCCGATGGTACTGGTGAGCGCATTTATGCCAGCGGACTTCGTAACCCGGTTGGCATGGACTGGGCACCTGGTACCAATACCCTCTGGACTGCTGTTAACGAACGTGATGAGTTAGGGGATGAACTAGTGCCAGATTACCTGACTAGCGTGCAGAAGGGAGGATTTTACGGTTGGCCCTATTCATACTATGGTGATCACGAAGACCCGAGAAGGGTAGGAGAAAGGCCTGATCTGGTACAAAAGGCGCTGGTCCCCGATGTACCTTTGGTAGCACATTCTGCCTCACTGGGATTAGCTTTTTATGATAAAGACGCCTATCCGGAAAAGTATAGGAACGGGGCCTTTGTCGGACAGCACGGCTCTTGGAACCGTTCCGAATTAGTAGGGTACAGGGTGGTTTTTGTGCCTTTTAAGGAAGGCAAGCCAACCGGACCTGCAGAAGATTTCTTAACAGGCTTTTTTGCAGACAAACAAGCCGGTGAAGTATACGGCCGTCCGGTAGGAGTTACGGTAATGCCGGACGGTGCTTTGCTTGTTGCCGATGATACCTCCAATACCATTTGGCGTGTGAGTGCTAACAAATAGCCGTCTGAACAAACATTTTCCAGTGTCGGTCCGGAGACTTGCACTACTCATCATAAAACTGATACCTAACTGTATGGCAACTTTACTGGACTTTATCGGCAATACTCCGCTTGTTGAGCTCACACGCATAAACACCAAACCCGGTGTTAAACTTTATGGAAAACTGGAAGGCAACAACCCCGGCGGTAGTGTAAAAGACCGTGCCGCCTACAGCATGATAAAAGGTGCGCTTGAACGTGGTGATCTGAAACCTGGTATGAAACTAATAGAGGCCACCAGCGGAAACACTGGTATTGCACTGGCGATGATCGCTCGGTTGTTCGGCGTGGAGATTGAACTTGTAATGCCAGCCAGTGCTACCAGGGAAAGGGTGCAAACCATGCAGGCCTTTGGCGCCAAAGTTATACTTACACCCGCCGAACGATCTATGGAAGGAGCCATTGACTACGTTGCAGAGCAGGTGAAGCAGGGAGGATACATGGTGCTGAACCAGTTTGGCAACCCTGATAATTACAAGGCACACCTACGCACCACCGGCCCCGAGATCTGGCGAGATACAGAAGGTAAAGTCACACACTTTGTGTCATCCATGGGAACTACCGGAACAATTATGGGCGTATCGCGCTACCTGAAAGAACAAAACCCGGAGGTGCAGATAATCGGAGCGCAACCTGTTGCAGGGTCTCAGATACCTGGCATTCGTCGCTGGCCAAAAGAGTACCTGCCCAAAATTTTTGAGACGGAGCGTGTAGACAGAACCATTGACGTAAGCCAGACCGAAGCCACCATCATGACCAGGAGGCTGGCCAGCGAAGAAGGTATCTTTGCAGGTATGAGCAGTGGTGGTGCTGTGCATGTGGCTTCCAAGCTGATTGAAGAGCTTGAGCACGGGGTGGTAGTATGTATCATCTGTGACCGGGGAGACCGCTATCTTTCCTCCGATTTGTTCTCTCAGTAATCGTGTTGATTTTGAGTTTCTTACACTCAAAACATACTTGTAAATTTGTATCTATAGTAATAAGTGTATATATTGGTGTATGTACATTGAATTGAGATTTAAATGAGAAAAATAAAGAAAATACACAAAGCCGTAAATGCTCCTATGGGAGATTTGGTAACTTACAGAGCAATGCCAACTCATTCGGTGGAGTACATTGATCCGTTCCTGTTTCTGAACCACCACGGTCCGCAGGTGTACAAGCCAAACAACCAGGGGCTGCCATTTGGACCGCACCCGCACCGAGGTTTCGAAACGCTCACGTTTATACTTGACGGCGACATTACCCATCAGGACACTGGCGGCGGCAAAGATGTGATAGAGGCGGGAGGTGTGCAGTGGATGACAGCCGGCTCAGGATTAATTCATGCAGAGGTGTCGTCGGAGAAGTTTAAGAAGGAGGGAGGTCCGCTGGAGATACTGCAGCTGTGGTTTAACCTGCCCGCCAAGTATAAAATGGTGAAGCCGGCTTATGTTGGTTTGCAGAAAGATAAAATACCGGTGGTTAAAGAAGATGAGGGCAAGGTAAAAGTTAATGTTATTTCCGGAACCTGGGCAAGCACTAGAGGACCAATTCCATCGCTGAGCGACATACACATGGCAAGTATAGAGTTGCAGGAGGGCGGCAGCATTACTACAAGTATAGATCCGGAACGAAACATCTTCTTCTATGTAGTGCGCGGGGCAGTAAACGTAAACGGCGAAAAAGTTGAAAAGCTGCACCTGGTGGAGTTTGCCAACGAAGGAGAGGAGATAACAATAGAAGCCACGGAAGACAGCTATATTTTACTCGGCCACGCTAAACCTTTCAACGAGCCTGTTGTAGCCCATGGCCCATTTGTAATGAACACCGAAGAAGAGATACGGGAAGCATTCCGGGATTACCAGCTGGGTAAGATGGGTAGCTGGGAAGAGTAGCCTGAATATTAAGACTACCTGCATATAAAAACAGAGGGAGCGGCATTTCGTACCGCTCCCTCTGTTTTTTTAAAGCAATTCTTCAAATAGAATTCTCCTTATGCTTTTATACTTGCTATCGTTTTCCGGATCTCTTAGGAGCAGCATTTCGGTTGCCAGAAGCAGCTTTGTTGCCAGTTTTAGATGCACCCGGCTTTCCGGTTGCAGTTCTGCCGCCACCGCTTTTTGCACCTCCTCTTGTACCTTTGGCACTACCAGAGCCTGATGTAGCTGGTCTAGATTTTCCGATTCGCTTACCCGATCCACTGAATTCTGCTGCACCTGCCTTGTTCGGTTTCTGATAAGCACTTCTTTCTGTAGATGCTTTTTCTCTGCCTGCGCTTCCTTTATAACCAGAGTCTTTAAAGTCGGACCTGGTTTTTGCGGAAGATTTGTCTGGTTTAGATGATGCGACCTGCTTTAGGCTTGCAATTTCCGGTGCGGTAAGCGTGCGCCAGTGGCCTTTCTGCAATTTGGTCAGGGTGATGCTTTGCACTCTTACACGCTGCATAAAAGTAACCTTGTATCCCAATGCCTCACAGGTCTTTTTCAAACTGTGGTTCATGCCCGGCTCAAGTGTGATCCTGAAACGTGTGGTTGCCTCTTTGTTGATGACTGCCTTCTTCGGGTTGCCTTCTTCAAAAGAAGCACACGCTTCGCTCAGTTTGGCAATAAAGTCTGATGAGATAGGCTTGCTAACGGTAACAACCAGTTCTTTCTCCAGCTTGTTATCTGCTTTTGCCAGCTTACGAACAAAGTCGCTGTCGTTGCTCAGGAAAAGAACCCCCTCATCTTCCCTGTCTAATTTACCGATTGGCTGTAGTGAGGCAGGATGATTAATAGCACGAACCACATTGTCGCGCACTTCCATATCTGCCGTGGCCGATAAGCCGGAGGGCTTATTCAGGACAAGGTAAACAGGGGCTTCATCGCGCACGCTCAGCAACTGATCGTCAATCCGTACTTTGTCTTTTGGGGTAACTTTAATGCCTGCTTCCGGTTCTTTGCCGTTTACAGTTACTCTTCCTTCTTCTATCAGCCTATCAGCCTCGCGGCGCGAGCAAAAGCCGGTGTCGCTGATGAATTTATTTAATCGCTTTGGTTCCATGTTATTTCGTGTGGCGCTATACTTCAGGTATGTAGTTTGTTCCGCGTCCTTTTGTTGCGCCAGATGTTATGAAAAGGCAAAATTACATGAAAAGGAGAGGGAATGAATAATTACGAATGAATAATTAATAATTAGGGGCAGTCTGGCTCACTAAGTATAAACATCTCAGACATTGCTTATATCATGCACCTTAAGTATGAAAATACCTTCTAATTCATCATTTGTAATTCAAACATCTATCTTCTTCTGCCGCCTTTTGCTCCGCCACTTCTTCCTTTTCCGCCTGTCGCAGTACCTTTCGATGCACCACGAGAGCCTCTCGCAGAATTTGATGTCTTAGGTTTGTCACGCTTACCGGCTGCAGCATTTTTACCACCTTTTGGGCTACCTCCAGGTCGTCCGGATTTGGCAGCAGGTGAGCCGCCGCTGCGGGATTTAGGTTTGCTGCTTTTTGCGGGAGCAGGAGCTTCGGCACGTTTTTTACCTATAGAGCCTTCCTCTGTTTTAGTTGAGCCCGCTACCAGGCGTTGCAGTTCTGCAATCTCTGTTTCGGTCATGTTTCGCCACTGGCCTAAAGGTATTTTGTTAAGTGACAAGTGCATGATACGTGTGCGCTGCAGGGTTTGTACTTCGTAACCTAGCACCTCGCACATGCGGCGAATCTGGCGGTTCATACCTTGTGTAAGTATGATCCTGAACTTGTTTGCCCCCAGTTGCTCCACGAAACACTTTTTAGTGTTCACGCCAAGTATAGAAACACCGCCACTCATCTTTTCTACAAAATCCTGGTTAATGGGCTTGTCAACTGTTACGATATACTCCTTTTCGTGCTTGTTTCCGGCTCGCAGAATCTTGTTTACTATATCACCGTCGTTGGTAAGTATGATCAGCCCCTCGGAGTCTTTGTCGAGGCGGCCAACCGGGAAAATGCGTTCCGGGTAATTTGTAAAGCTGATGATGTTCTCGCGTTGCGAGGTGTCGGTGGTAGTCTCGATGCCTGCCGGTTTGTTCAGTAGTAAGTATACCGGCTCCACTGCATCTACCTGCAGAAGGTTTCCATCCACTCGCACCTTATCCTTAGCGGTTACTTTTGCGCCTACTTCGGGACGTTTACCGTTAACCATTACGCGTCCCTGCTCTATCATTTTATCGGCTTCGCGGCGTGAGCAGTAGCCAGAGTCGCTGATGAATTTATTTAGTCTGATCGGTTCCATGTGGTGCTGTGGCTGTTAAAAGCTTTCCGCAAAAATGCCTGCAGAAGCGTACAAGCCATTTATATGCTATACTTATATTTTCAAAAGTACGTTAAAGCTGCTGATTTACCTATTTTACAGCATGCGTGGAAACTAATTTGCTACGGCAGCGCTTCATAAATTACCCTAAACCATAAGCAAGGCATGCAGGAATACTCTATGTTTGAGAGGCTCCCATTCCGGAGCCAGGAGGAAGCGTTAGCGAAAGGCGGTACCATGCTTGCCCAACGTAAGCATAACGGCTGGACAGTTACACTCTATGCTCTTAACAATTCGTTTGTAGAGCTGTGGTCTGGAGAGATGGTGCAGGTATACAGTACCTTTAAAAAGTCAGCCAATGCCGTGGCTATACTTGAGCCTTATGCAGATGTAATAGATGTGAAGGATGTGTTTGATCTTTGGTAGATCTTTTTCATTATTTCCCTTTCCTGACGCAAGTGTTAAGCGAAGAGTTAGTTCTGGGGTATGATGACCACCCTTTAGACATGCGAAAGATATCAGGATGTAGAGAGGTAATATATTGTGTTTCTTTTTCTGATGATAAAGACCTCGCAGCGTCCGGAGGTCCTGCGAGCGTCTAGGGTGGAAGTGCCATCAATAACGTAGCTCACGTCAGACACTCGCGGGTCATAAAGACGCCGCGAGGTCTTTGTAATTCTTGCTTATTTTGAAGGCTCCCTGCCATGTCAAGTCACAGGTTACGCTAATGCCGAAGACTTGCGCCATCGAAAGTATAAAACAGAAAGGACCGCCAATAATATCAATGGCGGTCCTTTCTGTTTTACTTCATTTGCTTTGTAAACTACTCACATCCAATCACCTCACCGCTACCAATTGGGGCACCAGGAGGCAGGTCAAGCGAACGGCTAGGTTTGATCTCTTCCGTTACAGGACGGTTCAGGCGATCCAGTGCAAAGGCTAGGTGTGCCTGGTAAGGACTGCTGCTGCCTTCGTTGCGTTTGCGGTTGGCATAATCCTTAATCTGCTGCAGCGCTGCGGTGGCAATGGCACGTGCCTGGTAAGAGGTATTTTCGTTATGGGCTAGCTGTAGCAGGTGCGTTAATACCAGTTGCTCCGTCTGCATCTGCACTACCTCCTGCAGGCCTTTTTCACGACGTGCTTTCCATGTTTTATCGATTAACTGCTCCGTTACATCCTGCAGGCCAAGGCTGCTGTGGCGGGCATTCAGTTCTACCAAACGTGAGGCGCGTTCCGGGTGCAGCAACAACGAAAGCGAAAAATCAGCTGAGGCCTCAGCGGCTGCCAATGGGTCGAAGGTAAGGCCGGTGCGTTTTGCGAAAAGCTCACGGTTGTTTCCTAAACCTGGGGCACGGGGCGGTATTAGTTTTATTATATCCTCAGGCAGCGTGAGCACTTCCGATGAGATGGTGCGCAACATTCCGTCCAGGGCTTTCTGCTGATCGCTTTTGCTTACCGGCTCCGTTACAACCTGCTTGTCGCCGCGGGTAGCGTACGTATAATTTAACCCACCAACTAATTTTGATGCAGCTTCGGTTTGGTAACGGTGGAAGTTATAGATCGGCACCAGCACATCCTCCAGGGTGCTCATAGCTGCTCCGGGCTTAATGTTTTCCTCTGAAAAGTTTTTCAGGGCCTTCTCGCGAATTCGCAGCACATTGGCAAGTTCCTCGGCAGCATTCAAGCCGTTGTCCCATAAGTGTGCAACCGGGTGTGCACCGCCAGCTGCACGTGCGTCTCTGTCAGAAATAAACAGTAGCCCTTCTTTGGCACCTTGCTGCAGAATCTCATTCAGTGCCTTCTGCTCATTCGTGCCTTTCGGAAAATCCTGGTAACCATACATAATAGCCACTTTGTCCCAGGCACCGATACCGGTTTCATATGCTTTGCTCAGGTCGATATTTCCGGCGCGGTTCAGCTTTACCATCGGGTGCGGGTAATCCATAACCGAGGCATTCTCGTTTGAGCTGGCGGCATAGTTGTGCATAATACCCAACGTATGGCCAACCTCATGAGCTGACAGCTGGCGGATACGTGCCAGTGCCATTTCCATCATCTCTTTACTCGCCGGCTTTCCATCTTCGTAAGGTGCCAGTAAACCTTCCGCGATCATGTAATCCTGACGCACGCGCAGTGAGCCTAATGAAACATGGCCTTTCACAATCTCGCCTGTACGTGGATCTACTACAGTGGCACCGTAAGACCAACCGCGCGTGCTGCGGTGTACCCACTGAATAATGTTGTAGCGCACATCCATCGGGTCGGCTGTATCGGGTAGTACTTCCACCTGGAAAGCATTCTTATAGCCGGCTGCTTCATAAGCCTGATTCCACCAACGTGCTCCTTCTACCAGGGCAGAGCGGATAGGCTCCGGTGCACCGTTGTCTACATAATAAATAATCGGCTTCACAGCTTCGGATACTTTGGCAGTTGGGTTTTTCTTCTGAAGGCGGTGGCGGGCAATAAAGCGTTTGTCTATGTTCTCGTCAACAGGGGTGGAGTAATCGAAATAGGAGATGCCAAAGTAACCGGCACGTGGATCCATTTGCCGTGGTTGAAAATTACTGTCCGGCAGCTGTATAAAGGAGTGGTGCTGGCGCAGCGTAAGTGCATTTACATCCGGTGCTACCTCGCGCACGTAGCGTCCGGCATCCTCGCCACCTGTAAACGTGAGGGTAGCTTCAAACTCGGTGTTCTTTGGGAAATTCTTCGTGCGTGGCAAGTATAAGGCAGAGCGGCTGGCGTCCAGCTTATAGTTTCCCTGGCGGCTGCGTTTTATACTTCCCACCACATCATGTGCATCGCGAAGAAGGAAATCAGTAGCATCAACGAGTACTTTATTTCCTTCGGCAGCTTCTGCTTTAAAACCCCAAAGTATAGACTGGGCAAAAGACTCTTCCACGGCACGGCGTTCGTTCGGATTATTGGAAGTAGCGCGGTAGGCCAGGTTTGGCTGCACCAGCATCACTTTCGGCCCCTGCCTGTTAAAGTATACCACCTTAGTGCTGCCCAGTTGGCCACGGTCCAAGCCAATGTCATTAGAACCCAGTCCGGCAGGCAGTGAGTTTACATACAGAAACTCCTGGTTCAGCTTATCGATCTCCAGCCAGATTTTACCGCTGGCATCGTCGTAGTAAAAAGTGAAATAACCGGGGTAGCGTTTCATGCCTTCGGTTTTGGAGGCAATGCTCGGTAGCTTTTGCGCCATGGCCATACTTGAAGAGAGCACAAGCAGTAATAGCCACAGGCCTTTAAATAAGGGTGATTTCATGTTTTATGGTAAGGTTAGTATAGGTTGATGATGTAATATAAGGAATTATAAGGATTTGCTAGCCTTGTAATCCTGTTGTTCTAGAGAGTTGACGGTTCCGGTTTATACTTTCAGCAGTCACTAAAGCCGATGCCAACTGAGCCAAAACTGCACTTTGCAACACTAAATTTCTTATCTTCCCGTATACCAAAAAACCTTAACCAGACACACAAAAATTATGAAAAACACATGCACAATGCTGGGCCTGGGCCTGCTACTAGTGGCTTGCGGAGGAGAAAAATCTGAGTATGATAAATACTATGAGAGCGATTATGAAGCCGATACAACACAAATAACAGGACCTGTGCCGCAGGCCGGCGGAGAGCAGGTTCAGATGGACAAGGGCGCAAAGCTGATCTCTCTTTCAGATTGTCTTGCCTGCCACCGCGAAAACGAAAAGCTGGTGGGTCCTGCCTATGTGGATGTAGCCAACAAGTATGAATCCAATGACAAGAACATCGACTACCTGGCCGGGAAGATCATAGAAGGTGGTTCCGGTGTTTGGGGAGAAGTACCGATGACTCCGCATCCCAACATCAGCCAGGAAGATGCCCGCGAAATGGCCAGGTACATCTTAACATTACGAGATCAATAAGCTTTTTATACTTCCTTCAAGTGTCTTAAACAAATGCAGGACTGGAAGCCTCTGTTTGATGGCAACTCTTTGCAAGGGTGGCACCGGTATGGCAAAGATACCGTGGGCATTGCCTGGAGAGCAGAGGCTGGTGTACTGCACTTCGTCCCGGTCCAACACGACAGAGGTGACCTAGTAACGGAAGAGAGCTTTGAGAATTTTCATTTGAAACTGGAGTGGAAGGTCTCAGAGGGCGGGAACAGTGCCCTTTTGTTTTACGTGCAGGATGATCCGGAGCGGTTTGAGTACACCTGGAAATCAGGCCCTGAAATACAGTTGCTGGACAACCAACGTCACCCCGATGCCTTTAAACCTAAAAGCAAGGCAGGAGATTTGTATGATCTAATAGCAGCAGAAGAAGATGTGGTAAAACCAGCTGGCGAGTGGAACAGTACGGAAGTAATTTGTGACCATGGCCGCCTTAGTATAAAGATGAATACTAAAACCATACTTACCACAACACTCTGGGATGAGCACTGGCAGGAGTTAATAGCGCACAGTAAGTTTGCTGACATTCCGGGGTATGGCTTGTTCAGGTCGGGTAAAATTGCCTTGCAGGACCACGAGGATGAAGTATGGTTTAGAAACATATTTATCAGAGAATTATAGTATTACCATGCCTAAAACCAACTCATCAGACAGCCTTACTGCAACACTTGAACTTGATGCCAAAGCCAGGTTAGGAGAGGGCGCGCTGTGGCACCCAACAGAGCAGGTGCTGTATTGGGTGGATATTGAAGGAAAGGCGCTGCACCTGTATGATCCTGAAACAAAAAAAGACAAAGCCTTTGATGTGGGGGAACGCATCGGAACGGTGGTGCCAGTAGAAAACGGAGGAGCCCTAGTGGCGCTGCAGAATGGTATCTTTCACATCGACACAAGGTCCGGAGAGCTACGTTTTCTTACTAATCCAATCAAAGCAGATGATATTCGGTTTAATGATGGAAAATGTGACCCAGCCGGCCGTTTCTGGGTTGGTACGATGGCCCTGGACACCAGAGTCGGAGCAGCCGACCTGTACATGCTCGACCTGGATGGAAAGGTGCATCATAAGCTGGATAAGCTGACCATTTCCAACGGCATTGTATGGTCGCTTGATAAAAAGACGATGTACTTTACAGACACCAAAACCCAAGAGGTAAAGGCTTATGATTATGATAATGAAACCGGGGAGATAAGTAACGGCAGCGTGATCATCAATATCCCCGAAGAAGAGGGCTCGCCGGACGGAATGACACTGGATTCAGACGGTAATTTGTGGATTGCTTTACATGGTGGTGGGGGTGTAGCAAAGTATAACCCTAAAACCGGAGAGCAGCTGCAGAAAGTAAAAGTACCCACTGACAATACCACTTCCTGTGGCTTTGGTGGTAAAAACCTGGACACGCTCTACATTACAACTGCCAAAGAGTGGCAAAGCGAAGAGAAACTGAAAACCTATCCGAAAAGCGGCGGTTTGTTTTCTGTAAAACCGGGTGTGCGTGGAGTGCCTGCCAACTTTTACAGAGGTCCTGTACAGGGTCTTTCGGCTTAAAAATGACAATACTTTATAACTATAAGAACTATGATACAAACGAAAGGATTCGCGGCCTACGATGCCACTTCAGACTTGAAACCCTATGACTTCGAACGACGTGATGTTGGGGCCAATGATGTAAAGATTGAGATACTGTACTGCGGCATCTGCCACTCAGATCTGCACCATGTAAAAGGCGAGTGGGGTGAAATTTTATACCCATCCGTACCTGGCCATGAGATTGTGGGACGTGTTGTGCAAGTGGGTGCTGAAGTAAAGAAGTTTAAAGAAGGTGATATGGCTGGTGTAGGTTGTTTTGTAGACTCCTGCCGCCATTGCCATAGCTGTCGCGAAGGGCTGGAGCAGTATTGCGAAAACGGATTTGTGGCAACCTATGGCGGTCAGGCAAAAGACGGCAGCGCACCTACACAAGGAGGCTATTCTAACAACATAGTGGTAGATGAGCAGTATGTGCTGCGGGTGCCTATGAACATGGATCTGTCAAGGGTTGCACCTTTGCTTTGCGCTGGTATTACAACCTATTCACCGATCAGGGAATGGAAAATAGGAGAGGGCCATAAAGTAGGCATTGTTGGTTTAGGCGGCCTTGGGCATATGGCGGTAAAAATTGCTGCCTCCAAGGGGGCTGATGTAACGGTGCTGAGTACCTCTCCCGAAAAAGCGAAAGATGCCCATGAACTGGGTGCACATAATTTTGCCAATACCCGCGATAAAGATACGGTCAAAAGTATGGTCAATACATTTGATTTCATCATCAACACGGTGTCTGCCCCGCATGATTACAACATGTACATGAACATGCTGAAGCGCGATGGCACGATGATTCTCTTAGGCGCACCACCGGCTCCTGCTGAGATCATGGCGGGCAACCTGCTGTTTAAGCGTCGCCGTCTGGTAGGTTCGCTTATAGGTGGCATTGCCGAAACTCAGGAAATGCTAGACTACTGTGCCACGCACAACATACTTTCGGATGTGGAAGTAATCCCGATCGACTATGTAAATGAGGCCTATGAACGTATGGTGAAAGGAGATGTAAAGTATAGGTTTGTGATTGATATGGCGAGCCTGAAGTAATTTTGAGAGCCTCTGCTGTTATAGCAGAGGCTTTTTTCTGTGACACCTGGTCCAACTACCCCTGCCCCTCCTTATCCAAGGAGGGGAGTTTTTACTTACTGCTTCTTCTATAATCTTGATCTCTACTGCCTTTCCTTATTATCACCTTAAGCGAGCTTTTGTGAAGAGATGTTAAGCACAAGCTACAGTGCATTAAGTTTTGCAGAAGTAACAGCAGAGTTCCCCTCCTTGGATAAGGAGGGGCAGGGGTGGTTGGACCCAGTACTGCAAAAAATTATCCGGCCTTTCGCAGCACAAACGTCGTCATACTTCTTTCCTGCTCTACCAGCACCGTTTTAAGTGGCTCCAGCATCTCTGCATTTATTTCAGCAATAATCTCCCGCAGCAGCGCTTCATCAGCGAGAAACCAAACCGGCCCGTGCGGCATCTGGTACATTCTCTCTCCAACCTGCTGCAGCTTTCCTTCCATACCTATGGTTGTACTTAACCGGCAGAAAAGCATGCCTCCCGGCTTTAGCACATGCCAAAGCTCTTGCACCATACTTCTGAAATGTTCCTCTGATTTGGCAAAATGTAATACAGCGCTGCAGATCACTACATCAAAGGCAGCATCAGCAAAAGGTACAGCACTCAGATCAGCTACAACAAAGTTTTTCGGAGAAAGGGCAGGGGCCAGTTCAGATGCCATACTTTTCACTTTGTCGATTGCTTCTGCCGATACATCCGCTCCGTATACTTTAACTCCCGCCTGTATAAGGTACTGTATATTTCTGCCTTCGCCGCAACCGGCATCCAACAGTTTAACTCCTTTGGAAATCCGTCCTTTTAGCAGTTGATCAAACAGGTAAATGTCGATGTTGCCAAAGTGTGCAGCGAGTGAAGTTAATGGTATGTGAAACATGAAATTGGGCGTTATTTAAGTATGACAAACGTGTTCGCAGAGCTAATTTAAGTATACTTTTCCTGCCATTTTCTATATTTTTGTTGCATATTGAAGCCTGACAGAAGTATAAAACAACTATGAATATAGCAGCCCCATCCACAACAGTACAACGCTCCGGCCTTTCGGTAAGCGAGTTTATCCAAAAGTACGCCAACCATCCCACTTACATTCCACCAACCGGACCAGTGCTTAACGCCAAAAACTGGCAGTCAGAAGCGGCTCTGCGTATGTTCCTGAACAACCTGACCGACGAGGTGGCCGAGGACCCAAGCCGACTGGTAGTATACGGTGGAATAGGGCAGGCAGCACGTACGGTGGCTGATGCGCAGAAGATAATAGAAGTACTGTTGAACCTGGAAGAGGATGAGAGTTTGCTGGTGCAGTCGGGGAAGCCGGTGGGCAAAGTAAGAACACATGCCGAGGCACCGCGTGTACTGATCGCCAACTCTAACCTGGTGCCGCATTGGGCAACCTGGGAGCACTTTAACGAACTGCGTGAGCGTGGCCTGATGATGTATGGCCAGATGACAGCCGGCAGCTGGATCTACATTGGTACGCAGGGTATACTTCAGGGTACTTATGAGACCTTTGCAGCCTGCGGCAGAATTCACTTTAACGGCGACCTGCGCCACAAGCTGCTTGTAACCGGCGGACTTGGCGGTATGGGTGGCGCACAGCCTTTGGCTGCTACCATTGCAGGTGCTACTTTCCTGGGTGTAGACGTGGATCCGGAGCGTATCAAAAAACGCCTTGAGACCCGCTATATTGATAAAATGACCTACGACTACGAAGAGGCCAAAGCATGGGTGCTGGAGGCGAAGGAAAAAGGAAAAGCCATCTCTGTGGGGTTGGTTGGTGATATTGGCGATGTACTGGAAAAACTGATTCAGGACAATATCACCCCGGAGATACTTACAGACCAGACGTCTGCCCACGATCCGATAAACGGTTATGTACCCAATGGACTAACGCTGGAGGAAGCTAAGAATTTAAGAGAAAAAGACCCGCAGGCCTATAAGGCACTATCCCTGAAAAGTATGGCCCGCCACGTTGGTTTTATGCTGGAGTTGCAGCGACGCGGCAGCCGCACGTTCGACTATGGCAATAACCTGCGCGAGTTCGCACAGCAGGGCGGCGAGAAAAACGCTTTTAACATACCGGGCTTTGTGCCGGAGTACATGAGACCGTTGTTCTGCGAAGGCAAAGGTCCTTTCCGCTGGGCTGCCCTTTCCGGCGACCCGGAAGACATCAAGGTAACGGATGCAGCCTTAAAAGAACTGTTCCCGGAAAATGAGCACATGATCAAATGGCTGGATGAGGCTGAGGAGAAAGTGGCGTTCCAGGGACTGCCGTGCCGTATTTGCTGGCTGGGCATGGGCGAACGCGAAAAAGCAGGCTTGCTGTTTAACCAGTTGGTGCGCGAGGGCAAAGTAAAAGCACCTATCGTAATTGGCCGCGACCACCTGGATTGCGGTTCTGTAGCCTCACCTTACCGTGAGACCGAAGGTATGCTGGATGGATCGGATGCCGTATCGGATTGGCCGTTGCTGAACCTGATGTCAAACACGGCTGGAGGCGCTACCTGGGTATCCTTCCATCATGGTGGTGGCGTGGGTATTGGCTACTCACAGCATGCTGGTATGGTTATACTTGCTGATGGAACAGAGCGGGCAGATCGTTGCCTGAGCCGTGTGCTGCACAACGATCCGGCCATGGGTATCTTCCGTCATGCTGATGCAGGCTACGAAACCGCACAGGAAAATGCTGAAAAGTTTGGATTGAAGATCTGATTCGTTTGCAGGAGGAATGACTATAAAGTATCAGTTCATGCAAGTATAAATCATCCCCCTGCCCCCTTCAAAGGGGGACTGCCGTTAAAACCGAACCTTTGCCTGTGCCAGAGCTAACTTGTTAATAATTTAAAAAGAGCCAGGCAAAGTATAAACAGCAGCTAATGAGATCAGTAAAATAACATTTAGAAGCTACTCCGTACATAAAGTATAAAAATCAGTAATACCACAACATCTAAAACCATGAAAACCCCAGCATCCACCCATACTCTAATAGGTCCTTTTGCTCAGATACTAACCATGGCTGAACTGCCGGAAAACGGAGCCATTGCCGATGAGCAGATGCAGGTACTGGAGGATGCGGGTGTGTTGGTGAGTAATGGCGAAATTCTCAGAGTAGATGATTTTATTAAGCTAACGCAGGAGGCAGAGCAGTATAATTACGGCATCGAAACAGTTGATGAACCGATGGTGCTGCTGCCGGGCTTTATCGATTCTCATACCCACATCTGCTTTGCCGGCTCCAGGGCAAACGACTATGCCATGCGTGTAGCTGGTAAATCATACTTGGAGATAGCGCGAAGCGGCGGCGGTATACTTGACAGTGTGCGCAAAACACGCGAAGCTACTGTAATTGAGCTGGTCGAGTTGCTAAAGCTGCGTTGCGACCGCCATTTTAGAGAAGGTGTAACTACCTGCGAGGTAAAAAGCGGTTATGGCTTAAGTGTGGATGAAGAAATAAAGATGCTGGAGGCGATACAGCTGGTAAATAAGCACCATGCCCTGGACCTGATCCCTACCTGCCTTGCTGCGCACATGCGGCCTCCAGAGTTTACTAGCTCCACAGCTTACCTGCAGACAATCCTGGAAGAACTTCTGCCAGTTTTGAAAGAGCAGAATTTAGCTAAACGAGTAGATATCTTTGTTGAGGACACAGCCTTTACCGAGCAGGAAGCGATAGAATTTCTTTTAGCTGCCAAGAAGCAGGATTTTGATGTAACTGTGCATGCCGATCAGTTTACTACGGGAGGCAGTAGAGTAGCCGTAGAAGCCGGTGCCGTAAGTGCAGACCATTTGGAGGCCAGCGGAGATGCTGAGATTGAGCTGATGCGCATTGCAGGCGTGGTGGCTACTGTTTTACCGGGTGCCTCACTTGGTTTAGGCATGCATTATGCGCAAGCCCGTAAAATGCTGGACGGTGGCCTCTGCCTGGCTATTGCCACTGACTGGAACCCGGGCTCTGCCCCAATGGGAGACCTGCTTTTGCAGGCTGCCTTACTCGGTGCAGCCGAAAAGCTAACTACCGCCGAAACCTTCGCCGCTATTACAACCCGTGCAGCCCGCGCGCTTAACCTGACCGACAGAGGTCAACTGGCAGCTGGCTACCTAGCCGATATGATCGCCTTCCCAACAGCGGATTACAGGGAAATTTTATACTTCCAGGGCAAACTGAAACCAACCAGGATCTGGAAAAGCGGTAAGGAAGTATAGCTAAGTTCAATCATCTACAACAAAACGCTCAACTTTGTATAAACCATCTACTAAGGCTGCCTGGGTTGGCCGCACCGACACCGCAGACGGAATGTTGGGACTGCGCTGGAACCAGGCTATTCAGTTTTTAAATCTTTCTGAAACAGTACCGGCAGTAGCAACAGGAGAAGTAGCTTTTGCTTTCCTGGGTTTCTGTTGCGATGAGGGTGTAAGCAGGAATATGGGCAGGGTAGGAGCAGCAGCCGGCCCTGCTGCCTTGCGAAATGCCATGGCCTCGTTTGCGCACCATTTGCCGCAGCATGTACATTTATTCGATGCAGGTGATGTGCTGTGCACGAATGAGAACCTTGAAGAGGCACAGGAGCAGTTAGGAAGAAAAGTAGCCATACTTTTAAAGCACGGATACAGGCCGCTTGTGCTGGGTGGCGGCCATGAAATTGCCTACGGCCATTATTTAGGTTTAGAGCGGGCCACAGCTGGTAAAAGCTTAGGCATACTTAATTTCGATGCCCATTTCGACCTTAGAAGCTACGCACAGCAACCAAGTTCTGGTACTCCATTTCTTCAGATTGCAGACAGAAGCAAGGCACACGGTGATGACTTCCGGTACAAAGTGCTGGGCCTGCAGGAGTATGGTAACACGCGCATTCTTTTCCAGGCGGCAGACAGGCTGGGAGTGGAGTATACTTTTGCAGATGAGGTACAACTACATAAGCTTCCGCAGCTTATTAAAAGCCTTGATCAGTTTTTAGACTCTTTAGATAAAGTTTATATTACGGTTGATTTGGACGTTTTTGCAGCAGGCTATGCGCCAGGTGTGAGCGCTGTAAATGCTTTGGGCCTGCAACCAGAAATGGTGCTTGAGTTATTGAAAGCTGTTGCTAAAAGCGGGAAATTGCTGAGTATCGACATTGCAGAACTTAACCCTGCATTCGACCTCGACAACAGAACGGCTAAACTGGGTGCAGGTATACTTTACCAGCTGGTTAGCAACTGGAGCAAAGTATAATCGCACACTTAGAACCTTAATAAAAAGCTTAAAAAAGCCGCCTTACAAAAAGTTGCAAGGCGGCTTTTTAGTTAGTTGCCAATCTTAAATTTGGTCCAGTAAGTGGTGTTGCTTGTTTTCACTTCTACCAGGTAAGTGTCTGGTCTTAGTTTGCCGACGTTATAACTCCAGGCATTTTTCTTGTCTGCTATACTTACAGGCTTTGTAAACACTGTTTTGCCGGCATGGTTTTTTACTTGCAAAGTGGCATTCTCATCCAGTTCCTGCGCGAAGTCCAGTTGAAAAGTGCCTTTGGCGGCAGGCTTTAAATTAATTCCGGACAGCGTTTCTTTCTTGTTTTCACCGCCTTCTTCGCTATCAGCAGTTACTAAAATATGTTCCTGTGCAGGTGCTGCTATTTTTTGGTTTTGCGCTTGTAACGTCAGGGATAATGCAGCCATGGGCAGGCTTACAGCCAAGGCTAAGGCATACTTTTGCTTCATCTTTGTCCTCCTTTTATGATTAAGTATGAGTATAGCTCGTGTTACTGCATATTTGGGGCCAAATTATCTGAAGGCACTAACTGTTTTTTATCCTGGCTATAACACCAGCCTTGCTCCGGTGTCACAAAGGCTCCTCCCAACCACACAGGAGCAGGTGAAAAAACCCTTTTACCATCTAATACTTCTTCACCTAATGTCGTCAATTTATAGGGCTCTTCCGCTTGTATTAACTCCGACTGCAGGCGGTTGAGAACTTGCTTTACCTGCAGGTCTCCAAAGCCATAACCAGGCTGCTGATGCCAGAACTTTTCGATTAGCTCCTGCTCTGTTGTAGCGCCTCCTTTTACAATTCTGAGGATTTCAGTTTCTGGTAACCCTAAGCCTGTTTTGCAGTCGGGGAAGCGCTGTATGTGTAGCTCCAGGGCTTTCTCCAGGTGAGGTTCAAGCAATCTGTTTTGCTGCAAGTATACTTGCAACTGTAACGGGTCGGGGCCGGCATAAAGCTTCCACAGTTGCTGCGCCTGTTGCAACTGAGCCTCGGACTGTACCTGGCGGTTTTCGAATACATGGTGCATTTCCTCCGGGCTTAGGTAACCTACTGCCTTACCATCTACTGGAGTACACACCGAGACAACAGCCGGCTTAATTTTGCTCAGTTTCTGAAGCAAATAAAGCAAGTTTACCTGGCACATCAGATCAGTATCAAACCAAAGTATAACTTCGAAAAAAACATTGGCTACATTCAGTTTTTCCAGAACATCCAGCACCTTCAATTTATACTCCGGTGCTGTTCCGTGGCAGTTTTCTATAATGTACTGCTGGCGCCTTTTCCAGAACTCCTGCTCCGGTAACATGCCTATTACCGGCCCCTCAGAAAGCACTTCTCTCCAGATAACCACCTGTCCCGGAAAATCAGCCGTTTCAAATGCACCCAGGGAGGCGTCGCCGTTTAGGATGTGGAGCGAGGGGAGCTTTTTCATAGTTTGGGTTATACTTTAGATTGTAACGTAAGAAAGGCAGCGACACAAGTAGTGCACTGCCTTTGCTTCAACATTATAGCGGAATACTTGCTAATAACGATTAGGCTAGCGGTTTAGTCTGTATGCCACCACACGATTATCTTTAAAAGTTGGCACAAACAAAAGGCCTAACCTGTCGGAATAACTGATATCGGCTGCGTTTATGCCTTTGTCGACTGTGTTAAGTATAAGCCAGTTCTTGCCTTCTTCGTTCACAAAGTATACTTCGCCGTTCCAGTTCGATACCAGGTAACCTCCGTCTACCTCTGCTATGCCGTCTGCTGATTTAATGCCTTTGGTCCAGTCGCTCCATTTCTGTGTCTCAGGGTCTAACAAACGAACCTCTCCGTTAAAGCCAACAATCATGCGGTTGCCATCTAGGTAAATTCCGTTGGGCCTATCACCGCCAGTATTTTTCATCCAGTTGCTCACGCGGCCATTGCGCAGCAGGTAAATGCGCTCTTCTGCCGAGTCTGTTACATACACGTTACCGTTTTCATCTACAGCCACATCATTCAGGAACTTTGCATTTTCAGCTGTATAACGGCCTAGCACAGCTCCAGACTGTGTAGAAATGGCTACTATCTCATCAATATCCGCAACATACAATACATTGTTGTGCAGTGCCATCCCTTTAGGATCATTTAATCCGGAAACCCAGTAGAGTTCGTCAATCTGCCCCTCCGGATTGAGCTTTGATATAAAGCCGTCACCGTCTTTTTTAGATGAATTGTTCTGGTTGATGTTGGTGACGTAGATGATGTTGCGGCTGGGATCGAATAGCGCTGACTCAGGGGTGCGCAGGGTGTTGTCGGTAGCCCAGGCTTCTTCTAGCTTTATAGGTACTCTTGAGGAGAACAGGCCGCCGCTGCAGTTGCTTAAAAGTAGCAGACATAAAAATGAGCATACACTCGTAAGTATAAATCGCATACTAGTTTCTTTTGATTTATACTTTTGTACGGGTGTATGCCCTTGCTGTTATACTTGTAATTGTTAGTCGGTGTAGAGGCCAAGCTTTTGAAGCGTGCGCTGCCGCGACAGTTTTCCGGTTGCTGTTTCGGAAAAGGCAGGGCTATAGTAAACTTCCTTGGGTACTTCAAATTTACGAAGCGTGCTGCGCAGCCTGTCCATTAGTATAGCCTCATCCTCTTGCTGTAGCTGCTCACCTTCCATAATCAACACGACTTTTTCACCTAAAAGCTCGTCTGGCTGTGGGGCAATGAAAAAGCGCGGCGAGTCAGTCATATCTACAAAAGCTTCGGCAATGGCCAGTTCTACTTTCTCTACCTGCACCTTTACGCCACCAGAGTTTATTACATTGTCTACCCGGCCAATCCATTTAAACCGATCTTTGGTGAGCAGTTCCACAATATCGTTGGTTACAAGCAATTCTCCGTTTGTAACATCCCCTTTAATGGTAAGGCACCCACGCTTGTCCAATCCTACTTTTATACCATCTAGTACCTGGTAATATGCTGCTGCCTCTGGTCCGTTAAGGCGGCGCAGGGCAATGTGCGAGGCAGTCTCAGTCATGCCATACGTATGGTAAACCGGCGATTGAACGCGCTGTAGTTCACGCTGAAGGGTAGGGCTAACAGGCGCTCCACCTACCAGAATGCCCTTCATGCTGTTGAGCTGTGGCAATGCTTCCGGCATTTCCTGCAGTATGGTTTGCAGCTGCATAGGTACAAATGAGGCAAAGGCAATGTTTTCGTCGCGGGTAACTAACGTTAACGGATTTCCTATTGGCTCTACGATCACCATTTTCAGCTCCGCCATAAAGCCACGTGCCAGCATCATCATACCGGCAATATATTCTGTGTTGAGGCAGATAAGAGTAAGATCGCCTTTTTGCAGGTTTAATAACTCAATGGTGCGGCGTGCGCTTGCCTCTAACTGGGTACGTGTAAGCACAATGGTTTTGGGAGTTCCGGTAGAGCCGGATGTTTGTATCGGGAATTCCTGGATGCCGTTTAGCCAGCTGCGGCAGAACTCCAGCGTTTTAGATTCATAGCCGTTCAGGGGAATGCTGTTCCGGAAAGAATAGTTTGATATTTCGTCGTAGTAAAACTTTTTGCCGTTCAGCAGCAGGAAATCTTCAGTCATGGATAAAGCAGCATGTATCGCTTTGCCAAGCGTTGGTAAAACTCTGGTTAACGTAGCATCTTACGTTCTGCTGCAAAAATGGGAGAGAAGAAGCTGTAAAACAAACAAAGCAGGCCTTGAATTAGAATGTTATTGACAGAGAAGTGTAAAATCAAAGACACGTAGCTTTCCTGTAAGGCAGAATGCCTGTTAAAGTATATCCCCTTTGTGGCTATAGCGCTAGTACAGCCAGTCTTTCTTAGGCTTGCGTATCAGGCGGTCTACAGAGAACTTACCTGAACCGTAGATCAGGAACACGATCAAAAGGACCAAAACGATAATTGATGACCACAGCTCTGCATTTTCAGAGTAGAAGCCTCTTTCCGGGTTAATAAAAAATACTGCTCCCAGCAGAATTGGCAACTGGAAAAGTATAGCAACGCGGGTTATCAACCCAATAGCTATAAATAATCCTCCTACCAGGTGTGCAAACCCAACATAATGTGCCAGGCCTATTGATACCCATGGAAACTGGCTTTTACGCATGATAGCATATAAGGCCTCTGAATCACCGAGAAACATAATACCCTTCACCATTAAAAAGATGCCAAGGCCCATTCTGATAAAATCGATCCAGATCGGATGGTGTGTGTCTGCCCAACGTTCTACGCGGTGCATGTCGTGAGTTAGGTTCATGGCTGCAAATTGATTAGTGAAACATGTTGTCTTTTAATTAGTTAAACGATTTATAGTTTATTTTGGACGTGGTTTTGGAGAATAGTGTAGGGGGATGACAATCTTTCTCCGACCAAGTTAGGCTATACTTTATTTTCTGAAGCACCGGATCAAACCACCCCTAGCCCCTCCTTATCCAAGGCGGGGAATTATGCTGTTACTACTGCCAAAGTATAAGCTCTGTAGCAAGCTTAACCTCTTTTCCACCAAGATTTTTACAAGATGACAAAGAGGAATGTCCTTGACTACTGTGATGGTATCTAGAGAATTAGTAGGTGAAATTCCCCGCCTTGGCTAAGGAGGGGTTAGGGGTGGTTGGACCTGATATTGCAGGAAAGCAAGCCTGAAGACTCGCACCTAGTATGCTGCACCAAATGGATACTGGCGCTATAAACTAAGAATTAAGCTAAAACTCTATACTTCTGACTGCCCTTCTGTACTTCTCAAATACCTCCGCATTTTCTGGACTATTGGTAAACACCTCAAGTATGCCGGCGCCAGCTTCTGCTGTAAAGAACTCTGGTAGGGCTTTTCCCAGTTCTCCCAGTGTGTTTACTGCCGTGTACTTCATGCCAAAATCGCGGGCAGTGTTTTCGGCGTTCAGCCTCTGTTTTGTTTCGAAGTAAGGCTCCAGTTCAGGTTGTTGTTTAGGGCCATCTATTAACCTGAAAATGCCTCCTGCATGGTTATTTAAAATAATGATGCGCAGGTTTTGAGGCAGGTAATTGTGCCACAGGCCGTTGCGGTCATAAAAAAAGGCCATATCACCTGTAAGCAGCGTGTTGATCTTTGTGCTGGAGAGGGCACAGCCAACGGCGGTGCTGGTGCTGCCGTCTATGCCGCTGGTGCCACGGTTTGCAAACACTTCTACTTCCTGCTCAGGTTTTAATCCGATGATGTTGGCGTAGCGAACAGCCATACTATTGGCTAAATGTAAATTGCTTTTGCTCGGCAACTGCTGCATCACCTTAGCCACCACACTTAACTCACTGTAAACAGCATTGGAAGTATAAGTTTGCAGAAAATCAGCAGCCTTCTCGTTCATGCCCATCCAGGCTTTTGTAAAGGCGGCTTTGTTTTTTATACTTCCTGCCAGGCTATAAAAAAAGCTTGGAGCAGCGCATCTAACCACTTTCGTTAATGCCTGAAAGGTATCGGCTACCTGCCCGGCTGGCTGAATGTGCCAGTGCGCCTCAGGTTTATACTTGCGGAGGAACTGCTTTAAGCTTTTAGAGATAACGGACTTTCCGAAAGTAATTAGCAGGTCTGGCTGCAGTTGCTTCAGCTTTTCTGCATCGGGGCAGGCAAGAAATACATCCTGGTAACGCACAGTGGCCTGCATTTCGTGGATGTTGCTAATGGTATCGCCCACAATTACTGCTCCCGTAGACTGCGAGAAGGCATAAAGGCTTTGCAGCTGGTGCAGGTTATACTTTTCCTGGCCGGCCACTACCACCACACGGCTATACTTTAAAATCTCCTCCTGCAGTTTAAGCGATACATTCTGAGAAAGTATAAACTCCTGTGTTTCTTCCTCAATTACTTTAACCTCTGGGCCATAGGTTACTTCTTCGCCGGGAGCAGGGTAGAAGGGCTCGCGCAACGGTACGTTTATGTGCACTGGCCCAGCGGGGTAAGCTACTGTCTCGTTCAATGCCTCCGACACCATGCGTTCGCTGTACCAGACAGCATCATGTTGCGCCACATCCAGCGGGAAAGTATAACTATGTTTGATATGCTGCCCGAATACGTTCTGCTGTCGGATTGTTTGACCGTCTAGTTGATCAATCCACTCGGTGGGCCTGTCGGCGGTAAGTACAAGCAAAGGTACCTGCTGAAAGTACGCCTCTGCCACTGCCGGAGCGTAGTTTAATGCTGCTGTGCCTGAGGTGCAAACCAATACCGCGGGCTTTCCTGTTGTGAGTGCCATGCCCAAGGCAATAAAGGCTGCCGCCCTTTCATCACTTACTGTGCGAACTTTAAAACCACCATGGCGCGCAAAGGCAATCGTAAGCGGCGCACACCTTGAGCCCGGCGACAATACCACATTCTCAACACCTTTACGGGCACAAATCTCAGCAATGTTTACAACAGGTTGAATAATCATTTTTTCAATGAGTGAATGTGTGGGTGAGCGAATTAGTGAATGTGTGAATTTAGGAAGGAATTGTTTGTTATACTAAAGCCTTTTTGTCATTTCGAACAGAGTGAGAAATCTCTATAGAATTTTATAAAGATCTCTTTCTGGCGATCGAGATGACAAAATAAGAAATTATAAACATTCACTCAATCACTCATTTACTCATTCAAAATTAACAAGTATACGTCGCATTGTCTGCATTTTATGCTGGGTTTCCTGCCACTCCTTTTCTGGGTTTGATTCTCCCGTAATACCGGCTCCGGCATAAAGTATAATCTCTTGGTCGCGCACCTGCATGCAGCGCAGGTTTACAAACACATGCGTTCCGACTGGGCTGTTTACCGGGCCCAGGTAGCCGCTGTAATAGCTGCGGTTGTAGCCTTCGTAGGCAAGTATAAATTGCAGGGCAGGCTCTTTGGGCAAGCCACAAACTGCAGAAGTCGGGTGTAGCAGCCTCAGCATGTCTGTGCCTAGCGTCGGGAAGTCAACTTCTTTCAGGTCTACTTTAAAATCGGTGCGCAGGTGCATCAGGTTGCCGGCAATCACGGTTCTAGGGCCAATCTCGGTGTACTCGCGCAGGCGCAGGCTTTTAAAGCAATTTAGGATGTAGCGCTCCACCATGCCTTGCTCTTCGATTTCCTTCTGGCGCCAGATCGCATCGCCTACTTTTTCTACGGCAGGCTGTGTTCCTGCAAGGGCCACGGTTTTAAAAATCCGGTCTTCGTTTACACTTACCAGCACCTCCGGTGAGGCACCCATCCAGGTACCCGCACCCGGCACCGACACCAGCGATACAAAGGCATTGGGATACGCCTGCAGCATGGCTTCAAAAGCAGCAACAGGGGAGAAGTTGGCAGGCAGTTTTTGGCTGTAGTTGCGCGAGAGCACTACTTTCTCCATCTCTTCGGCAGTAATGGCTGCTATTGCTTTTTCTACGGCACCCTTAAAGCCTACTTCTGTTTGATAAGAGGTTTGTGCAATTTCTGAACTATACCAGTTTACTTCAGAGGTATCCATACTTTGTAAAGCATCCATAAAGGCCTGAACAGCTTCTGCTGGTGCATCTGCGGCAGGGGCTATATGTCCGGTTGCGCCATCAAAGTATAAATCCGCCTTAATAAAAAGCTGTTGCTCCTGCTCAGTAGTATGGAAAGGGCAAAACAGAAACCCGAAAGGACTTTGCTCCAGTTCGGGCTGACCTATACTATTGCTTTGCTGCAACGATACACAAGCCAACACCTGCTCTGTAAGCGGTAATCGCCAAACAGCCACCGCCCTGTTCTGTGCGATGGCTGCCCGAAATAGATTCTCTAAAGTATATTGTCGGGTTTCTTCACCCATTTGTTAAGCTTTAATAGTATGATGCGGTACTTTATATCTTTATTCTAATGCTCCCTTCAAAGGGGGAGTTCAGCACGAGTAGTTTTGATTTAGTAAATCACATTAGCAGAAAAAGTCCCCCTTTGAAGTGGGTAGGTGGATGATGCACTTTCTGCTGAGTTTTCAATAAAAATTACTTCTTATCAATCACAGCCACCGTCATGCGGCTGATGCAAACCATATCGCCGGATTCTGTGGTAATCTTTGTTTCCCAAACCTGAGTGCTTTTGCCCATGTGCAGTGCCGTAGCCTTACCATAAACCCAGCCTTCGCGCACGCTGCGGATGTGGTTGGCGTTAATCTCTAAACCTACGCAGGCTTTCGTTGTTGCATCTACGTGTATGTTTGCACCTATACTTGCCAGTGTTTCGGCCAGGGCTACAGAAGCACCTCCGTGCAACAGGCCCATGGGCTGGTGCGTACGATGGTCTACAGGCATTTTGCCGCAGATGTAACCTTCCCCAAACTCGGTCAGCTCAATGCCCAGGTGCTCCACCATAGTGTTTTTTCGCCACTCATTCAGGGTATCTAACGTAATAGGAGTTTTGTGCATACGCAGCGATTTTTAATTTCGCACTTTGAAAAGAGTAATCAGGCAAAAGTAGAAGAATTTTGAGTATTAAGAAAGTATACATTATCCGCCACGGGCAAACAGACTTTAACCAGCAGGGCATTGTGCAGGGCAGCGGTGTTGATTCTAACCTGAACCATGTGGGGCAGCAGCAGGCGGCGATGTTCTTTCAGAAGTATAAAGACATACCTTTCGATAAAGTTTATACTTCTACGCTTAAGCGAAGCATACAATCGGTGCAGGCCTTTATTGATTTGGGTATACCGCACGAGCAGCACGAGGGCATAAATGAGATAAACTGGGGCCATCGCGAAGGCCAGCGCATTACACCCGAAGAGGATGCATACTACCACCACATTCTGCAGACCTGGTGTAACGGCGACACACATATATGCATAGAGGGAGGGGAGAGCCCCGATCTGGTTACGGCAAGGCAGCGGCCCTTTATTGACCTTATCCTGAGCCGGCCTGAAGAGAAAACTATACTTATCTGCATGCACGGCCGTGCCATGCGTATTCTTTTAAGCAATTTACTGCACTATCCGTTGCGCTGCATGGATGAGTTTTTGCACCAAAACCTGTGCCTGTACCAGCTTGATTTTACAGGTAGCATGTTTGTGGTAAAAAAGTACTGCGACATCAACCATCTCAAAGAAAATGCTCCGGAAATAGACAGCCTGCAGAAGCACCGAACAAATTAGCTACATATAGTTTGAATAAAATATTTTTCAGTCTAATTTTGGGCGGATAAGATTTTACGTAATTAGGCGACAAAAACACACGATATATGGCTGAAGTAATTAAGATGCCTAAGATGAGCGACACGATGACAGAGGGGGTGATTGCATCTTGGCTGAAAAAAGAGGGTGATAAAGTAAGTGCAGGCGATATACTTGCCGAAGTGGAAACCGACAAGGCAACCATGGAACTTGAATCATACGAAGATGGCACACTTCTTTACATCGGCCCTAAAAAAGGTGATGCTGTGCCTATAGACGCTGTGATTGCTATTATCGGTAAAGAAGGAGAGGATATCTCTGGCTTGCTTAACGAGGTGAAAGGTGGCGGTGCTCCTGCCCCTAAAGAGGAAAAGACGGAAGAGGCTAAGCCTGCCGCTAAAGAAGAGAAAAAAGAAGAAGTTAAGCCGGCTGCTGCCAAAGAAGAAGCTCCTGCTAAAACTACCGTAGATACCAGCAATATCAAGGCTTCGGTTATCCGTATGCCAAAAATGAGCGATACCATGACAGAGGGTGTGCTTGTAAGCTGGATAAAGAAAGTAGGCGATAAAGTAAAATCAGGTGATGTGCTGGCTGAAGTAGAGACAGACAAAGCCACAATGGAGTTGGAGTCTTACGAAGACGGAACGCTGCTTTACACCGGTGTTGAAGAAGGCGAATCTGTAGCGATTGATGCTATTATCGCTATTATCGGTGAAGAAGGCGCAGACTACAAAGCCCTTTTAGATGCAACTTCATCAAATAAGCAATCCAGACAAGAGAATGCCAAGACAGACGAGGCTATCGAAGCCGGTGTAGACGAAGTAACTTCTGATAAAGTAGAAACTGAGAATGTACCAGGTCCTGAGGCTGCCGAGCAAGGCGCCGCAGCAGAAGGCAACGGCCGTATAAAGGCTTCTCCGCTGGCTAAGAAAATGGCTAGTGAGAAAGGCATCAACCTGAGCCAGGTAAAAGGTACCGGCGAGGGTGGCCGAATCGTTCAGCGCGACATCGAGAACTTTAAACCATCTGCCGCTCCACAGCAGGCTGCTGCCCCTCAGGCTGCTCCGGCTGCTGCACCGGCCATACCAGGCGCTCCTGCCGACTCTTACGAAGAGGTAGCTGTATCGCAGATGCGTAAAGTAATTGCCCGCCGTTTGGCCGAAAGCAAATTCTCTGCGCCGCACTTCTACCTGACCATGGAAATTGACATGGACAAGGCCATGGAGGCGCGTGTAAGTATAAATGAAGTATCTCCGGTTAAAGTATCGTTTAACGACCTTGTTATCAAGGCTGCTGCTGCTGCATTGCGCCAGCACCCTGCGGTTAACTCATCATGGTTAGGTGATAAGATCCGTTACAACAAGCACATTAACATTGGTGTGGCTGTAGCGGTAGAAGAAGGCTTGCTGGTACCAGTTGTTCGCAACGCTGACTACAAGTCGCTATCGACTATTGCAGCTGAGGTGAAAGACCTGGGTGGCAAAGCCAAGAGCAAAAAACTACAGCCATCTGACTGGGAAGGCAACACGTTTACCATCTCTAACCTGGGCATGTTCGGCATCGAGGAATTTACCGCTATCATTAACCCGCCGGATGCTTGTATCATGGCAGTAGGTGGCATTAAGCAGACGCCTGTAGTGAAGAATGGCAACATCCAGATCGGCAACGTGATGAAGGTAACGCTTAGCTGCGACCACCGCGTGGTTGACGGCGCCGTGGGTTCTGCCTTCCTGCAAACGTTTAAGAACCTGTTGGAGAACCCGGTGAGAATACTGGTGTAACCACAGCAAAGTATAAAGTATAGAAAACGCCTCTTCGGGAACGGAGAGGCGTTTTTTAGTTTAAAGCAAAAATAAATTTAACAGGAGTTGCTGCGAACGGTTAACTGAATAATCTCTGAGCTAGTTGTTCTTGTAATTAGCTGTAAGTTCCAGAAACCTCTGAAACACTAAATAACCAGTAGCTTCGCCTGTATTGCTTGTAACAGTTAGCAGCCATTCGTTTGCCGGCAAGTACTCAATGGCCGCACTGTAACCAGGCACAACGCCGCCATGGCCTACTGTGCGAATGCCCCATAAGTCTTCGCCTTGTGCTCCTAAGCCTACCCACGATACAATGCCATACTTTGGAAATTCAGCAGTTATCCTATCCTGCGACAGAAGCCTTTCCGTCATCTCCTTGCTTAAAAGCTTTTGATTTAATATAGCCTGCATGAACTTGTGCAGGTCAGAAGCATTAGACCATATTCCTCCTGAAGGCTTTGCATATTGCGGAAGAACTTCCATGGAATTACTCAACTTGTTTTCTTCTGAGATTTCGAAACAGGCTTTTAAGCTCGTTTTGCCTACAGCATAGTTACCTTCTTTTTTAGGTATGTTAACGCGTGAATCATTCATTCCGACAGGTGAAAATATACGCTCCTCCACAAGTGTTTTCCAGCTCTTTTTAGTTACTCTTTCCGTTATTGCTCCTAATACATCAAATCCTTCGCTGGAGTAGTTATACTCACTTCCTGGAGCAACTTTAGCATCCTTGTTTTTCAGAGACTGGATTTGGGCAGCAATCAAATCATCTACATTTTCTGCTGCATTTATATCTTTAATGTAATTAATGTCATCATTTAGCTTGATCCCAGAAGTATGAGTTAGTAAGTGAATTATCGCTACTTTACTTTTATAAGGTTCTGGGTAATCTGGAAGGAAATTGCCTATAGTGTCGTTCAAACTAAGTTTGCCCTCTTCTATTAGTTGCAATGCTAGTATAGCTGTGAAAAGTTTTGTTACTGATGCCGTATGAAACAATGTTGTTGTAGTGATGGGATTCGGAGTTTCTTTTTTATCGCTTCCCCAAACCTTGTTTAACAATATTTTTCCTTTATGGCTTAGTGTAACTGTCCCATCAAATAAATTGGCTGCTGCTAATCTATTTAGATATTGCTCAAGGGAATCTACAATTTCTTGTTCAGTTTGCGGTGCAGGTGGGAAATCTACAGGCCTGGCACGCCAAGTGGATAACCTATTTGATTTGTTTGCAAGGCTATTAGTTAAATAAAACTGAAATCCTACCCAGCCCTGCGAAATTTTGCCCTTATACCAAACAATAGGTGGTGTTGAGACAGTGTCTGTAAAACTATATGCCAGAGGTCCATAAGTTCTGTATAGTTCCATGCGGTCTGTTGCATAGGCTAAGTTACCACCATTATTTTCTAGAAATTGGCTAGTGAAAATTTGAGAGACAATCGGAGCAAGAGAATCTGGCTTGCCAGTGTTAAAACCTTGCACATACTTATCTGACAACCTGCGGTATACAGATTGATCTTCTGTTGGAGTAGTTGTTTTACTGCTGGCACAAGAAAGCAGGAGTAGCAAAAGGATGGAAAGAAAATGTCCAATTTTAGTCTTTTTCATATTTTAGTGCCTTGTTACTTTTGACATTCCAGGTATTTTTAAAACACCACAGCTGTGTACTAAATATAGTAAAATGAATATCATCTACTAAATTTCACAGCCTCATCCTAACTCCCAGCGCCAGATTGAAAATCTTGCCTGGGCTCAGGTATTTTGGGTTCTGGATGTAAGAAACTAGGTACTCCATGCTGGTGCCAAACTCATAGTATGCAGCAAACTTTTTTAACCTGTCAACTCTGGTAAGATCAACCTGGCCGCCTAAAAGTATGCTTCCGTGCAAGGCAGTAGAAAAGCCGTAGTAGCTTTTGGGGTATTTGTCGCTGGGTTCTGTAGCAAAGTAATCGCTGCCAAAAGTATAGCTAACCTGGAGCCCTACACGAAGAGGCTGCCAATTCACAGTTTTTATTTGAACAGGCTTTATCGGCACATATGTAGCTTTTATAGCCGAAGTTACAATTCTATCACCGCCTATACTCTGTGGCAGGTAGCCCAGGAACAGGTCTGTTTCCAGCTTCTCATCAAACAAAGTACGTCCTACACCTACTGAAAGGAAACCAATGCCGCCTGCAAACTGCGCCTTTAGGTGAAAAGGAGAGGCAGGAGGAACTGCAGTTGTGTCTGTTTGCTCTTGCTGTGCAAATGTCGGCGGAGCAACTATAACAGTTAATACAAGTGCAAGTATGAAAGTATAAATCGGCTTCATATTAGTAATCAATGGTTTTGATGTCGAAGCCGTTAGCCCATACTTTAAGATAAGTAAAGCCTCTTTTCTTAACTGTAGTGGTGCCGTGGTAAACTATGTTATCGTTGTAGCGTGTGCTGGTTTGCCAATTGTGTATGTGGCCAAACAAACTAAGATTTACCCTCCTGCTCGACTTTAATACATCATGATAAGCCTCTTCCAGGTTTCTGTCAAAGTCACCGTCGTGCGGGGGAACATGCGATACAACAATGGCTTGAGAAAAATTTTCATTTTCGCGCTGATAAAGCTCTCCTGTTAGCCAGCTGATGTCAGGTACTTTCCCGTTAAAGCCATACTCACGGCTGTTTGTGTCTACAAACACGAATTTGGTATGGCCATAGGTAAAGGAGTAATTAAGCGGACCGTACATCTGCTGGTATACTTTGCTGCCGTTGGCTAACAGGTCGTGGTTACCTACTACCGTCAGGTAAGGCCATTTTAGATCTTTCATGATGTCGTGCACCCACTTGTGCTCCTGCGTCATGCCAAAATCGGAGATATCGCCCTGGTGTATTACGAAATCAATGTTTTCAAATGTATTGGCGTGTTTTACAAAATCAACAGCTTCGTCGTAAAAACGCTGGGTATCACCCATCACTAATATGCGGAGGGTATCGCCAGGTTGTTGCTGTTGCAAACGGGCAAGACTTTTAGCAGTAAGGTCGCGTTCGTGGCTTTCGAGCCTGATCTGGTTAGGGTGAAATTCAAAAAGATCGTCGCAGGAAGTTATACACAGGCTTAGGAGCCCGAGTAACAAAAAGTACTCAATTCTTTTCATAGTTGTGGGTAGCAGTTGCATGTTTAAAATCTACCAGACCTTAAAAAAAGCCAGGTAGCATTATTTAAATATAGCCCTACAGTATTTGGCTAATCCGTAATGGTTGGAGGCAGATAATCCGAAGGTGCTGCCACAACTAGTTTTACGGAGGTAAGTCTTTAAAGTGCTAATCGGTAAACAGGAACAGCCTGCTTTTGTTCAGTAACTAAAGGTGGCTTACTTAATTATCCAGGCTCCAGAATTGACCATCAGTAGTTTGATAGTATACCAATCCATGATGCTTAGCGTAATAAATCTCCTTTAACCTATTTGTGCCAGAGTGATCTACATTAAAAACAATGCGCAGCACTCTGTCATAAGTCTTATTGTTTAGCGTAAGGTTGTCTACAAACTCAGCTTGGATATTAAAGGCCTGTATCACTTCATCAGAAGCGTTCTTGCCAGTAGTGAGGGATACAAAATCAGTGTTAAAGTCAAGCTGACCTAAATTGGTAATATTAATGGTGTTGTGTTCAGCCATTACAACGAGTCCCAAATCATTTGACTTACCGGAGTAAGTGAGCAGATAATATTCATACTTCCTGTCGCCGTATACGTTGGCCTTGCTGTGCGTATCCTTTTTTACAGTTATAGTTACTTCGTCTTTCTCTCCGGTGTGACTGGTAAACTGAAGTTTTGCTTCTGCTTTGGTCTGCAGCCAAGCTTCGGTATGCTCGGTTATGCGCAGTGTCTCTTTTTCACAGGAGCTTAATACCAGCAGCATAAAACAGAACAGATAAGTATAAACAAGACCGAATTTCATAGTATGAAAGGTTTATTGTGTAGATACTATATACGGAGAAAAGGTTGCATGTGCTGAAGAATTAATATTATTACTATGTGATACTCGAGGTTTATATTACCTCTGGTGTTTTAAGGCTTTGGGCGGTTTAATAATGGTGTTTATAGTATAACGCAGGCTGACTATCTAATAGGTGATTGCTAAATGCTGATATTGAGTACATTTGCCCACGTCTAAATCTACAACTATGAAAAAATTATTACTTGGCACAGCTGTATGTTGTGTCTTTGGTTTCAGCGCATCTGCACAGCAAAAAAATGCAGCATCAATAGAACTTGTGGGAGAAAAGCTGATCTCTACCCCTGAAAACGAGTTTAACCCCGTCTTATCCCGTAACGGCAAAACCATGTACTTTGTAAGAGCACACGAGGGCTTCGAAGACATGAAAATTATGGTTAGCCACCTTAGCAAAGGACAGTGGTCGGAGCCAGTTGCTGTTTCTTTTTCCGATGACCTTTTCAATGATTCTGATCCGTCACTAAGCCCAGACGGAAAGACGATGTTTTTCATAACTAACCGCACAACCGACGGGCAGGTGGGCAAAAAGGATCTGGACATTTGGCAGTCGCAGTTGGTAAATGGTATCTGGGCAACACCTACTCCTGTCTTAGGAGATAAGGTAAACAGTAAAGGCGATGAACTTGGTCCTGAGCTTCGTGCTGATGAATATTTATACTTTAATTCAGGCCGGAAAAGCGGTGTGGGCAGTTCAGACATATTCAGAGCAAAGTACCAGGATGGCAGTGCAAGCCAAATGGAGCTGGCGCCGGAGGAGGTAAACACAACGGCATTTGAAGGAGACATTACTTTCTCTACAGATGGAAAGTACATGGCTTGGGCTGCATGGGAAAGAGATGGTGTGTTGGGAGAGGGCGACATCTATATCTGCTATAAATTGAAAGATAATACTTGGTCAAAACCTGTTAACCTCGGAGCCTCCCTTAATAGCTCCGCTTTCGATTTTACACCTCATTTTTCTGCTGATGGGCGCTACCTATACTTTGCCAGCTTTAGAAAAGATGCTCCAGTTAATGCTTCCGCTGAAGTACAGAACGGACAGTCAAATATTTACAGAATAAGCATGAAAGAAGTAAACCGTTTGCTAAAAAAGAAGACGCTGCTGTAGTCACTATTTAATCAACTTCTACCGTAATGTCGCGTTAGCTTTCCTCTTTGTACAGATGCAGACAATTTGGCGTAAAGTATGGCTTTGGCTTTTTGTTTGAAGAGTGCTTAGCTTTACAAGTAGCAATTGCAGCCCAAACGCAGCAGCTGCGTATGTTTAACCTGACCAAGTATAAAACTGATGACTAAAATAAGATCTACCACCGTTTGCGGTATCTTCCACAACGGCGAAGTAGCACTAGGTGCCGACGGACAGGCAACCATGGACAAGCACATCGCCAAAAGCAATGTAAAGAAGATCCGTAAACTACTCGATGGCAAAATTGTAACTGGTTTTGCCGGATCAACTGCCGATGCCTTTACGTTGCTGGAGCGTTTCGAAGAAAAACTGAATGCCTACCAGAGCAACATGAAACGCGCGGCTATTGAGCTGGCCAAAGACTGGCGCAAAGACCAGTACCTGCGCAAGCTGGAAGCGATGATGGTGGTAGCCAACAAAGATGAACTTCTAATCATATCAGGAACTGGCGACGTGCTGGAGCCGGACAACCAGATTGCTGCTATTGGCTCTGGAAGTATGTATGCGCATGCTGCCGCTTTGGCACTTAAAAAGCATGCTCCTCATTTGTCTGCCGAAGAAATGGTGCGTGAGGCCCTGAACATCGCAGCCGATATCTGTATTTATACCAACCATAACCTGATCATCGAAACGCCAGCTAAGTAGGCGTTGCTCATTATTCGTTTAGAAATTGTTAATCAGAGTCGATTAAATGTTTTAGGCTGTGGACCCACTGGTAAGGGTTTTTACTTATTGCATTTAACCTTATGTAGTCGAACAACGAATAAACGATAATCGAATAACGAAATATGTCTTACCTTTGCCGCCTCCTACTGCTATGTGTGGCAGTACTGGCTTAAAGCTAATTAGAATGGAAGTATCAAAATTCTTAAAGAAACACTACAAGCACTTTAATGCCGCATCTTTAATTGATGCCGCCGAAGGATACAAAACACACCTGAATAACGGGGGTAAAATGCTGGTAACGCTGGCTGGTGCCATGTCTACTGCAGAGATGGGAATTATACTTGCCGAAATGATTCGCCAGGATAAGATCCACGCCATTTCGTGTACAGGTGCTAACCTGGAAGAGGACATCTTTAACCTGGTAGCGCACGACTTTTATGAGCGTGTGCCACACTACCGTGAGCTTTCTGCTGCCGACGAAGAAGAGCTTCTTAGCCGCCATCTGAACCGCGTTACCGACACTTGTATTCCGGAAGAAGAGGCGATGCGCCGCCTGGAGCACACAGTATTAAAATACTGGGTAAAGGCTGATGAGGCTGGTGAATCATACTTCCCGCACGAATTTTTCTACCAGATCCTATTAAGCGGTGACCTGGAACAGTATTACCAGATCGATCCTAAGAACAGCTGGATGCTGGAAGCTGCTAAAAAGAACCTTCCGATTATCTGTCCAGGCTGGGAAGACTCAACATTGGGTAACATCTATGCAGGCCACGTGATCAGCGGCGACGTGAAGAATGTACATACTGTAAAAACCGGTATCCAGTACATGATGGAGCTGGCCGAATGGTATACACAAACGGCTAAAGAGGAGTCTACGATTGGCTTCTTCCAAATTGGTGGTGGTATTGCCGGCGACTTCCCGATTTGCGTAGTACCTATGCTGCACCAGGACCTGCAGCGTGACGGTGTTCCGCTTTGGGGATACTTTGCCCAGATATCTGACTCAACTACCAGCTACGGCTCTTACTCTGGTGCTGTGCCAAACGAGAAAATTACCTGGGGTAAGCTTGGTAAAGATACTCCAAAGTATATGATCGAGTCGGATGCGACTATTGTGGCGCCACTTATCTTTGCTCTTGTGCTGGATATGTAATAACTGCAAAGTATAAAGTATAAATCAAAGGCCCGGTAGCTTATGTTACCGGGCCTTTGATTTATATAGACAAATCCATATTTTTGACTCTAAACTCTAACCTTTTTCATATGAAAGCATGCTTTACCCTTATTCTTACCATTCTTAGTATCACCGTTTTTGCACAGCGTAACCTTGTGCCGGGCTACTACATCACCAAAAGCGGCGAAAAAGTAGAGGCCCAGGTAAACGACCTGAACTGGGATAGAAACCCAACTTTTGTAGAAGTAATGAAGGACGGTAAACTGCAGCGCCTGGGCATGGCCGACATACAAGGCTTTGGCATTTCGTCCGGTGATATGTACGATGTATTTGTAGTTGACGTAGACAAATCGCCTACCAAACTAAACGATATTAAACCTAACAGCCAGCCTCTCATAGAGCGCGATACAGTATTCCTGAGAGCTGTGGTAAAGGGTGCTGCCAGCTTGTATTACCTGAAAGACGAAAATGCTAAAGAGCACTATTACATCAGAAAAGGGGATGAGCAACCTGCCGAGCTGATCTACAGAATAACAAAGTATGAGAGCAACGGAAAGATGGGCTATACCAAGCTGCCTATCTATAGAGGTCTGCTCTCCTCTACGCTAACAGACTGTCCGGATGTAACTAACAAATTATCAAAGCTGAATTACAACAGAAAATCCCTTTCAGATTTTGTTGAGGCTTATAATCAATGCATAGGCACGAATGGCTTCGTCTACAAATCTTATGATGAAGGAACAAAATGGAATATAGCTGTTACAGGAGGTCTAACTTATTCTACACTGAAGTTCTCAGGTTCTGAATCCAGATCTCTTTACAATGGGAAGTATAACGACACAAATTTTACATTGGGTGTTACAGCACTTGTTACTTTACCTAGAGGTAGAGGTAAATGGGCAATACAAGGGGATTTACTATATAAACCTTTTAAGGCGGAAGATTCTTATTCATACAATAGTATTGGATCCATAGTTAGATATACCCATGAGACAGTTAAGTTTGACTTAGGCTATGTTGGATTAAATACATCAGTACGCTATAGATTTTTGGATAGTAAAGTAAAACCTTACCTAAATGCTGGAATTGCGAATAACCTCCTAATATATGAGTCTAATAGTCAGCAGATAACCTACCAAAGCTTTGAAGATATAGACGAGAAGAAGCCTCTTGATGAAATGCGAAAGCACGAACAGGCTTTGCTCTTAGGGGTAGGAGTAGAGTTAAAGAAATTAGCTGCAGAGGTTAAACTGGAGAGCGGCAATGGCTTTTCGCCCTATGTTGGCCTTAAATCAGCTAGGAATACGGTATCAGTAATACTAAGCTATACTTTAAAATAGTGTACTAGGTATCACTTTATATTACAAACAGCAGCGGCTGCTAGGTTTATTCTGGCAGCCGCTGCTGTTTAAAGCGGAAGAACATCAGATGTTGTTTAAACACTGTATTTACTGGATCATTAACTCAAGAAAATTAATTCAGGCGCAAAGTATAATACATTAAATTTCTTATATATTTAGAAGATTATTTAACTACAAATCATCTTCTATGAAAGCAGTTTTTACTTTTCTGTTTGCTTTGCTTGCGGTGCCTTTACTTGCTCAAAACAACTTTGTTCCGGGGCATTATATTAATCACTAGGGAGAAAGAATTGATGTTTACATCAACAACAAAAACTGGGACAAAAACCCTACGAACATTAAGATTAAGACTGATCTTAACAGCGCTGAGATTCAGACACTGACTGTTTCAGATATCAAAAGCTTTGTTCTATCTACGGGTGATGTTTTTGAATCGCATATTTTACAGGTAGAGCATTCGACTTCTAATTTATCTGAGGTGATGCTGTTTGACAGGGAATTAGTTGTAACAACCGATACTGTATTTCTGCGTGCGCTTGTAAAGGGTGCTGTCAGCCTGTTCCGGTTACAGTACGAAAAAGGAGAACCGCATTATTTCATACAGAAAGGAGACGAAGTACCAGTTGAGCTCATTTACAGAACAACCAGGTTAGAAAACAAGCAGCAGGTTGGCTTCACGAAAGTTCCGGTTTATAAAGGTATGCTAACTGTCAAGCTTGCTGACTGTGCTGAGGTGAGCAAAAAAATAAACGGGGTGGAGTTTAGTAAGAATGCCTTAACCCATATAATTCAAGACTACAATAAGTGTATTGACGGCAATGAAGGGGAGTACCTTGCAAAAGAGGAGAAATCAGGCTTTGCCCTTGCTGCGATTGGAGGTATCACTTACAATTTCCTCAAAATAAAAGGCGATGCAGATGAAACTGTGAATAGCGCAGACCTTAATGAAATAGGGTATACTGCAGGAGCTTCGTTTCAATTTACTTTTCCCCGTAACCATGGCAGATACTCATTGCTTGCAGAGGTAATGTATAAGCCCTTGAAGATAAAAGGTACCTACAAAGAAGTTAATCCTGCTGATAAGGAAGTTTATGTTTTGACAACTGCTAATTATGATATGGATTATGCGGGACTCAATATTCTGGGCAGAGTTATGTTTGGTACTCCTTCTAAAATAAGACCTTATATTAATGCAGGGCTTGGGAATAACCTAATGCTGGCCAACAACAGTCATCAGTTAAGGGAAGTGCACATTTACTCAAATGTAACCACTTATGAAAATCAGATGAGTAATGTACGCAAGTTTGAAGAGTCGCTGATACTGGGAGTTGGGGCCGAAAGTAAAAGGTTTGCGTCTGAAATCAGGTATGAAAGAGGTAGCGGGTTTTCACCTGTAGGTGAAATAAAGACGATCAGAAATGCAGTAGCTCTTAAACTTAGTTATAATTTATTCCAAGAGTAGTTTAAGCAAAAAGCGGCTGCCAAATTTAACTGGCAGCCGCTTTTCGTTTTAGTCTTTATTGTTGCTGTTGTAAGAGTTTTTCAGCGCGGTATACATTATCAGCAGCCTGCAAAATTTTACCTCTTAACTTAGGGTTATACTTCGGATGCTCCTGCAGGAACTTCCTTATAACTGCCGCTGCTTCCGGCGACTGGTAAGAGCCGAACGTTGCGTTCAACCAGTTAGTCGGGAAAAAGATATCGCCGGTTAACTGGATCTCCTCCAACAGCTCTAGGCTTTGCTGCAGGTACTTTTCAGAAGTATGGCTGCGCAGCGGGTGGTGCAGGTAACCAAGTGCCGAGGCAACCCATGCTTCTTTCTCGCGGTTCTGTTCTTCTTTAAGCGAGGCAAAAAAAGCATCTCTAACTTTCACGTCTGCAGATAGAGCCGGCATCATGAACTGCAGTCTTTTCTGACGGTCCGGATTTTTGATGCGCTTTAGTTGCTCATTTAGTATACTATTGCCATCCGGGTACTCCCTCAGGGCCAGCGACAGTGCCAGCGAAGTATAATCATCCTCCGTTAGTTTTACTCCCTCGGGTGGCTGTTGGGTCTTCCACACCTGGTACAAGCGTTTTGTGGCCTCAGGTGTAAGGGCAATGTTCTGGTAGGTTTTAAAAAGCAGCTTTTTGGAGTTCGGGTCTTTGCGTGCGGTAATGTTATCCCATACTTTCTTCTCAAATGCAGGGGCCATTTTTTCTCTGATTCCCGGCCGGATGAATCTCCAGAAAATATCGCCAGTGTAGCTTGTCAGTAACTTCAGGTTTAGCTCCTCTGGCTCTCTTTCAGATTCTATTAAAGTGAAAGCCAGTAACAGTTCAGGTGCTACTCCACGGCCACTCAACATACTTTCGTACAGGTTAATGTAAGCAGCGGCACGCATCACAGGGTCTTGTAACCGCGCAATTGCAGCCAGGTTGTTCTTGTCAACAGGAAACTGCCCGTAGCCCTGACCGGATGAGTTAAAAAGTATAAATTCTGGCTGCTGTTTTCCGATAGCGTTCTCAACCGTTAGCTGTTTCTGATCCATGTTTATGGTCAGTTCTTCTACCCGGTCTTTGTAAACCAGTGCCACTTCAAAAATCTGCGGCCAGAGCCTGTCAGATCCGTCTTCGCCCTGCTGTGAGATAGAAAAGGAGGTTATCTTGCCTTTGTCGGTTTTCAGTTCATAGGCAATCTGTGGCCTGCCGGGTTCATTTACCCACACCTGGTTCCAGGCCTGCAAATCTACAGGTGTGCGGGCATCCAGTATCTCTATCAGGTTAGGCCAGGTGGCGTTGCTGTTAGCATACTTTTTCAGGTACTCTCTCAGGCCCTCTTTAAACGCAACTTCCCCCATCAGGCGCTCAAGCTGGCGCATCATGATCGGGGCTTTGTGATAGATGATATGGCCATAAAGAGAACCGGCATCCTGCAGGTTGTCTAGTTGCTGCCGGATAGGGTTGGCACCTGCTGTGCGGTCTATACTATAAGCTGCAGGGAAATGGTCCAGCAGAAACTTCAGTTCATAGTTAGCATCAGCCATCGTAACCTGCGAGATCTTATCAGCCATAAAGTTGGCGAACACCTCCTTCATCCACACATCGTTAAACCACTGCATGGTTACCAGATCGCCAAACCACATATGGGCAGTTTCGTGTGCGATCAGGTTAGAACGCGACACACGCTGATCTTTGGTAGCTCCTTCGTCAAGGAAAAGCGTAGAGGCTTTGTAATCGATCACTCCCACGTGTTCCATGCCGCCATATTGGAAATCCGGGATGGCTACAAAGTCGAACTTCTTAAAGGGGTAGGGGATCTGGGTGTAGTCCTCCATAAAACCCAGCGCATCGGCGTGTATTTTAAAGATGGGATCTATACTTAGCTTTAGTTTACTGCTGTCTGTTTCGCGGTGGTAAAAGTTCATTGGCCTACCCACTTCCTGCCGGCTTATCAGGTCAAAGTCTCCGGCTACAAACGAGAAGAGGTAGGTGCTGATGGTATCGGAATCTTGGAAGCGGTATGTTTTCTGTTGATCTTTTGCCACAATGTCTTTAAGCGGGGCATTAGCTACTGCTTTCCACTTCTGCGGAATAGTTAGGGTAAGGGTAAAGGTAGCTTTCAGGTCGGGCTGGTCGAACACCGGGAATACGGTGCGGGCTCTGTCCGGTACCAGTAAGGTATACAGGTAGTCATCGTTCCGGTTAAGCGATAAGTTGCCGGCTATAAAATCTATAGCTACTGTATTCTCGCCCTCCTTCAGGTACTTTTTATCAATGATGACGTGCTCATTTTCGAAAGCGACAGGTATAGACTTGTTGTTTACTTTTATACTTTTCAGGTTGCTGGCCTGCTCCTTAAAATCAAGTTGGAGCGGATGCTGGTTTTTGCTAAGGTTAAAGCTGATTACCTCAGAGGCTGCGATTGGATCCTCCTTTTTTTCTGGTATGCTAAAGTGCAGGTTATAGTTGATGTTTTGCAGCACCTGTTGACGGTACTGTGCCAATTGCTGCGCTACGCCTGTTTCCACGGGAAGGGTGTTGGACTGCGTGGCTGTCTGGCTGCAGGACACAGCCGCTAGTAACGCCAGAGAAAAGGCGCCGGTTTTAAGTGCCGAAAAGGTAAATTGTTTCATGCAGAAAATTTTGTGCTAAAGTAAAGTTAAGCATTACCGGGGATAAATGGTAGGCTGAGGCTATATGGGGATTAGGAGTAGTTAGAAAAACCAGAAAACTAAAGCTGAATAAAGACAGCCCGCCAGAAGTTTTGGGAACAGCTGTTGCAGGAGGTGTGAGAAAGGGTTGGTACTTGATATTTTACTAAGTATGGCTGCTGCAAATTTTACTTCTGTATCCGATAAAAAAGCAAGCCAGGGCAGGTATGGCTATTAACCTATCAGCTCACCTCTGCCAAACCTGAACTCATCTTCTTTCAGATAATATTCGCCGCACTTCTGAAGTATGATCAGGTTATCTACGGTTATTTCCCAGTCAAAATTATACTGGCACAAGTAAGAGAGCAGTGGGCCTAAAACCTCCGGGCTAGTATCGCCAAGGGCAAGGGTAATATGAGGCAGCCACATGTTGGTGTTATAGTATAAACCCATCTCCGTGCTCATTTCTGAAATAGCTGCGTGCAAACGCTCGTGCAAACGGTTAAGAGGCGGTGTTCTAAGAACAGGAATGTATACCACAGGCTTTTCTCCTGGAAATATTCCGAGGCCAGTCGTTCTTACTGTAAACTTTTCGGTTTCGAGGCTGGTGGTTTCAAGATATTGCTTCAGCTCTTCCATGTCTACCACCTCGGCAGTAAGCAGGGTGAGGTGCGGATAAGGGGTTAGCTTAACGCCATTCAATCCGAACCGCTTTTCCAGGTATTCTGTCAGTTCATTTACCCGTTCAGAAGTTCTACTGTCTAAAAGCGAAGCAATTGCAATCATAGGGTATGGCTTTTAGTACACGTGGTTCAGTAAAAAAACGATGTACTCTTTTAAATGTTTTGAATATAGCGGCAATATAGTTTAGTAGCACTTTATTAGAAAGGCTTATACTTGTTATGAAGTATAAAGTTGTAGTACAAAGCAGAAACACCGGTTTTTAGCAGCTAGCACTTTTTCTATGCCTTTCATGTTTTTTACCTACATGCAAATTTAAGTACCTTTGCAACTTACATATTACCCTGTTACATGATCTCTATCAATAACCTGAACTTCCATTTTGGCAGCCGCCCTATGTACGAGGATGCCAACCTGCATATAAAACCCAAAGATAAGATAGGCCTGATCGGACTAAACGGTACAGGTAAATCTACACTGCTGCGTATTATTGTTGGCGAGTACAGGCCTGATGGAGGAAGTATCCAAATGAGCAAGGAAACTACCATTGGCTTCCTGAACCAGGACCTGCTAAGCTACGAGACGCACGAAAGTATACTTTCTGTGGCCATGCAGGCATTTGAAGAAGCGATGAGCCTGCAGGGGGAGATCGATAAGGTGCTGTTGGAGTTTGAAAACAACTTCCATGATGACCTGGTAGAGAAACTGGCAAAGCTGCAGGAGCGGTTTGAGGCACTGGGCGGCTATACGATGCAAGCAGAGGCCGAGGCCATACTTGAAGGTCTGGGCTTTACGACTGAAGAACTGCAGCAGCCTTTGGCCTCTTTCTCAGGCGGCTGGCGCATGCGTGTGATGCTGGCAAAGATACTGTTACAAAAACCTTCGCTGCTGCTGCTCGATGAGCCAACCAACCACCTCGACTTACCTTCCATTAAATGGCTTGAAACCTACCTGGAGCGTTTCGAGGGAGCTGTGGTGATCGTATCGCACGACCGTGAGTTCCTGGACAAAACCACCAACATGACCGTGGAAGTATCAGGGGCTAAGCTGAACGTATATGCTGGCAATTATAGTTTTTATGTTGAAGAGAAAGCGCTGCGAAACGAAATACAAAAGGGTGCTTACGAAAACCAGCAGGCTCACATACGCCAGACAGAACGCTTTATTGAGCGATTTAAGGCCAAAGCTACCAAAGCAAAGCAGGCACAAAGCCGCATGAAACAGCTGGATCGGTTGGAGCGCATTGAGGATGTAGCACCTGAGGCTGCCAAGGTGAATTTCAGCTTTAAATTTAACATACAACCGGGCCGCCATATTCTGCGCCTAGAGCACATGAGTAAAGCCTACGGCGAGAAAGTTATTTTCAGGGATACAAACGTGCATGTGGAGCGCGGCGACAAGATTGCTCTGATAGGCGGCAACGGTAAAGGTAAATCCACGCTGTTACGCATAATTGCAGGCACAGAACCAATAAAAGGAAAGCGGGAGTTGGGGCATAACGTGATCATGTCGTTCTACGCACAGCATCAGCTGGAATCGCTGAACGTGGATAACGAGATTTTGCAGGAAATGCAGCAGGCCGGCTCTAAAAAAACAGAGATGGAACTACGTACCCTTTTGGGTTCTTTCTTGTTTACCGGCGATGATGTGTTTAAGAAAATCAAGGTACTTTCGGGTGGGGAGAAATCTAGGGTAGCATTGGCTAAAACGCTTATCTCGGAGGCCAATTTCCTGATGCTCGACGAGCCTACCAACCACCTGGACATGCAGTCGGTGAACATACTTATCCAAGCGCTGGAGCAGTACGAAGGTACATTCATTATTATCTCTCACGACCGTTATTTTGTGGAGAACATGGCCACCAAGATCTGGTACATAGAAGACTACCAGCTGAAGGAGTACCCAGGTACTTACCACGAGTACGAGACTTTCCAGGAGAAGCGTGAAAAGGAGGCAAAGCAACTGGCAAATGCTGCACCGCAGGTTAGTAAGCAGAGCCAGCAAAAGCAACCCCGCGAGAAAAGCGAATACAACCAGCTAAACAACCAGCTTAAGCAGGTAAACAGACAACTGAGTGAAGTAGAGAACCAGGTACAGCAACTGGAAACCAAACTTGCCTCCCACGAAAGCGAGTTGGCTGACCCAAAAATATACGGTAATGTAGAGCTGCTACAGGAAGTAACCGCCAAGTTTGAAAAGGTAAAAGTGGAGCTGGACAAGGCACAAGAGAAATGGGAGGAGCTGATGATAGAAGTAGAGGACCTGGAGGCAAAGCTGGCAGAGTAATCTGACCGAAGTATAATTAAAAGGCCCGGGTAGCAGATGCTACCCGGGCCTTTTGCTATGCAGCAGCTACTGCTTCTGTTCCTCCTGCTTTCTCAGATCCAAAGTATAAAAAAGCCAAAGCGTAAAGTTGTGGTTGTTCGTGTACCTGTTTGGCACAGACCCCGACTGCACAAAACGGTTCATGTAACCGGTCTGCAGCCGTAGCGGGCCTCTTTCCATCCCTGCCATCAATCCTAACCGGTTTTGATCAAAGGTGTTGTGCACAATGCGCTTTCCGAAATTCAGAAATACCTCGTTGCTAAGTATAAAGTAAGGAATGATTTCCATGGTTTTCAGAAATGACAGGTTCAGTCGCAGTGTTTCCTGTAGTCTGAGGCGGTGGTTAAATTCATACCCGGAAAGAAGCCTACCCTGTTCCACTTTTTGCTTGTAGCGCATGTCGTAACGCAGCCTGGTGGATAGGCTCAGGTTGCGGCTGACAGTATGCGGAACAAAGACCTGTAGCCATGGGCGGTGCTCGTGTCGTTTAAGCGCTTCGGAGTCTGTACCAGGTACAGTAAGCCAAGCAAAAGAGTAACCCGCCGTTGCGTTAATGTGGTGCGGGAGGTGATGCGTTAAGCCCAAACGGGCAACAGTAAATGCTCCGTTAATGTGGTGCATATCCGTGTATAACGAGAATTTATCCGAAACCCGGAAGTTAACAAAGGCTGCTTCCCAGGCGGCATGTTCTATACTTACCTGCTTTTGTTGCGCAACTGTTTTGCCTTGGGGCAACAGGCAAAGTATTAGCCAGGCGAAGTATGGGAGCAGCTTTGATTTCATTCGTTTATACTTGAGCAGCAGCAGCTTTACAATGCAGGCAGCTTATTACATTTAACCTGTTTTGGCTCGTCTGCGTTGTCATGCTATATAGGCTAAACATTAAGCAGCATGCAGAGCGATAAGGTACAGAAAGACGAAGAACTATGGTATAAAGATGCCATCTTCTATGCAATTGATGTGGAAAGTTTTCAGGACTCAGATGAGGACGGTATAGGCGATTTCCAGGGACTGATAAAGCGCATCGATTACATCAAAGACCTGGGAGTAGACTGTCTGTGGATACTGCCCTTTTACGCTACCCCCAACCGTGACAATGGATATGATGTAAAGGATTATTACTCCATCGATCCGAGGATGGGCCGGCTAAGCGATTTTACAGAACTTGTAAAGGTTGCCAAAGAGCATAACATCCGCATCCTCGTAGACCTGATCGTGCACCACACTTCAGATGAGCACCCTTGGTTTCAGGCTGCCACTGCCGACCCTAAATCTAAATTTTTCGAGTATTACGTGTGGCGGTCAGAGAAGCCGGAAAATGAAACAAAAGAGAACATCTTTCCCGGGCAAGAGGACAGTATCTGGTCGTATAACAAAACTGCAGGTGCCTATTACCACCACATGTTCTACAACTTTCAGCCAGACCTTAATATCGCTAACAAGCATGTGCAGGACGAAATAAAATCCATCATAGAGTTCTGGCTTTCTTTTGGTGTGGATGGGTTTCGAGTTGATGCTGCTACGCACATACTGGAGAGTAAAGGAGTAAACGGCACACGGCTTAAAAGGCCCGTAGGTTTTCTGAAAGAGCTTAGGAAATCGGTTACGAAAAAAAGCAACGAGACAATTCTACTTGCAGAGGCAGATGTAGAGCCAGATAAGTTAGGTTTATACTTTGGAAAAGGAGAGCGGCTGAACATGCTCTTCAACTTTATACTTGATAATTATATTTTTCTTGCCCTAGCCCGCGAAGAAGCCAAGCCTATTGCAGACTGGCTGCAGAACCCTTTGCCACCAAAGAAATGCCAGTGGGCAAATTTCCTGCGTAACCTCGATGAGTTGGACTTGGAACGACTTAGCGAGGAGGAGCGGCAGGATGTGTTCAAGCGTTTTGCACCGAAAGAGGATATGCGCATCTTTAACCGAGGCATACGCAGGCGGCTGGCGCCCATGCTGGAGGGGAATCGGCAGCACCTGGAGATGGTATACAGCTTACTTTTTGCCCTGCCAGGCTCACCAATGCTGGTGTATGGGGATGAAATAGGAATGGGCGAAGACTTAACACAAGAAGGTAGAGGAAGTGTGCGCCTGCCCATGCAGTGGAGTGACAAAAAGAACGGGGGGTTCTCTAAGGTGCAGCGTGATAAAGTAGTTTGGCCGCCCCTGGAAAAAGGTCCTTTCAGCTATAAAAAGATAAACGTGCAAAGCCAGCATCAGCAGCAGCACTCCTTACTGGAGTGGATGAAAAAGCTGATTCGTATCCGAAAACACTGCCGCGAGATAGGCTGGGGCAAGGCCACGTTAATCAAAACAGACAAACCTCAGATACTGGCCCACACCATGGAATGGAGAGACAGCATACTTGTGTTTGTGCACAATCTCTCGGGCAAGCCTTGCAGTTTTAAGTTAGCTATGCGCAAGCTTCATCCACGCCAGTTTATGGTCATCTTCCAGGACAGTGATTATGAACCTACAAAAGAAGACACCACCACACTGGAACTGAACGGCTATGGATACCGATGGTTCCGAGTAAGAAGGGTAGAGGAGGTTTAGCCTCGTGTGCCTTTATACTATCATACCTTATAGACTGCCCGTGCAGAGCTTTATCTGACTAAGGCCATAAGCTTTTAATCCAGAAGTATAAGCAGGCCTTCGTCTCCGGCTAAACTAATGTTACCCTTCACTTTTTGGTTCTCACGTTCCGGATCGGTGGCAAGTACAACAGTGCCTGTGTAGCTTTCGTGCTCTGGCCTGAACACACAAGGCTTATGACCAAGGTTCAATACGATCAGGTAGCTTTGGCCATTGTTCTTCCTGATGTAAGCCAGCAAAGGAGAGCGAGCCATAACCGGTTGGTAATCGCCGATATGAAGTGCAAGCTCTTTCTGGCGTAGCTCGAGCAGGCGGCGGTAAAAAGTAAGCATAGAGTATGGATCGTCGCGCTGCACCTCCACGTTTATCCTTTTAAAGTTATCTGGTAGAGGCAGCCACGGCTCTCCATCTTCTGTAAACCCTGCATTCTTGCTGTTGTCCCATTGCATCGGGGTGCGGGCTGGGTCGCGGCTCAGGTCTTTGTCCGGCATGTTCAGGCCTTGTGGGTCCTGAATTTTATCCGGTGGAATAGGAACATCGCGCATGCCTATTTCATCGCCATAATACATGGTTGGCGTGCCCCGAAGCGTTAGTAAAAGCATGCCTGCTACCTTTGCCTGAGAAGTGCCAACACGGCTGGTGATGCGCGGTTTATCGTGGTTACCGATTACCCAGTTGGGCCAGCCACCCTCTGGTAAGGCACCCTCATACTCATCAATATGTGATTTAAGTACAGTAGCGTTCCAATCCAGTGTGATCAGCATAAAGTTAAAAGGGAGGTGGGTGCCCTCATTGTCGGCGCCGTAGTAGGTAACCAGCCGGTGGATGGGTAGGTAAATCTCCCCGATCATTACGCGGTTATCATACTCATCCATTACATCGCGCATCATGGCTACAATGTCGTGCACCTCTGGCTGGTCTGTAGAGAAAGCCGGCACCACCTGCTGGTACGTAGACTGGCTCTGCTTATAATCCGGGTTTGGTGGGTTGTCGCGCAGCTTTTCGTCTTTAATCATGTGCCACATCACATCCACCCGGAAACCATCTACTCCTTTATCTAACCAGAAGCGCATCACATCGAACATAGCTTTTTGCACTTCCGGGTTTCGCCAGTTCAGGTCAGGTTGCTCTTTCAGGAAGGCATGGTAATAATACTGCTGCGTTTTATCGTCCCATTCCCAGCCACTTCCGCCAAATACTGCCAACCAGTTATTAGGTTCGCTGCCGTCTTCTTTGGCATCGCGCCAGATGTACCAGTCGCGTTTTGGGTTATCTCTGGATGAACGGGACTCCAGGAACCACGGGTGCTCGTTGGAAGTATGGTTAGGTACCAAGTCAAGTATAAGCTTCATGTCGCGCTGGTGCACCTCCTGTAGCAGCTGGTCAAAATCTTCCATGGTACCAAACAGGGGGTGTATACCACAGTAATCAGAGATATCATACCCAAAATCGGCCATGGGAGAAGGGTAGATAGGAGACACCCATACAGCTGTAATTCCAAGCCATTTGAGGTAATCAAGCCTGCTGATAATTCCTTTCAGATCGCCTACGCCATCTCCGTCACTGTCCTGGAAAGAACGTGGGTATACCTGATAAACTGTACCTGATTGCCACCATAGATACTCCTGCTGCGCCATAGTTTTTGTGGTTTTATACTTAATTCAAATTACTGCTTTGTGTGTACGGTGCGAGGCTTTTGAGGATACGCAAGGCTGGTAATATCAACAGCTCAGCCTGTTTTAGCATTAACCTATGGCAGAGGAGGAGAAGTATAATTGAGAAAGAATTGTTGGACGAAAATTATTTTAAATATACAGTTGTTGTTATATATCTATGTTTTAATATATTTGCAGCCTTCCATTTATACTTGTTGGTTTTACCTATGGGGGCAAGTATAGTATCTGAAACAGATTTCGCTTTTGGGCAAATGAATGGGCAGATAAGTGGTACAGTAAAAGTTAAACAACTAACAAAAACTATATGAAAGCAACTCTACTTAAACTTTTTGCCTTTGTAATTATACTTACAGCCACAGTATCCTGCCAAAAGACGTCTTGCCCAGCCTACAGCAAAATTGTAAGCAAGCCAATGCAGAAAACAACATTCCTGTCAGACTCAGCGCCAAAGGGAAGGTACTAAGAAGGATTTTATACTTGTGTAAAAATGAAAAGCGCCTTACAGCAACGTAAGGCGCTTTTCATTTTTAGTTGTGTGTGAAACTTAAAAAGATCTCATCTAAAACCTACTCACTTTTAAGAGATACCACCGGATTTGTAAGTGAGGCTTTGATTGCCTGTGAACTCATAGTGATGATGGCAATAATAAGAGTAACCACACCGGCAAGTATAAATGGCCAGTAGTCCAAGGTTATGCGGTAAGTGAAGTCCTGTAGCCACTTGTTCATAAGGTAATAGGCAATAGGCACTGCAAGTATAAAAGCGATTAGCACTAGCTTCACAAACTCTTTCGAGAACAGCACCGTGATGTTAAACATCGTAGCACCTAACACTTTGCGAATGCCTACTTCTTTTGTGCGCTGCGCGGCCATGAAAGCCACCAAACCATACAGACCCAGGCAGCCAATAAAGATGGCGATGATAGAGAATATCTTGAAGAGTTTGTTCTGGCGTGCTTCGTCTTGGTAAAAACGTGCAATAGATTCGTCCAGGAACTCATAATCGAATACATCGTCCGGGTAAGCTTTGTTGTAAACTTTCTCCAGGTGCTGCAGCGCCTCCTGTTTGTTGTTCATGTCTATCTTAGCAGACAGGAACCAGTAGTTGTTTGGGTTAGCAAGTAAGATGGACGGGTCGATCGGGTCGCGCAGCGGATTCTGGTGGAAATCTTCTACTACACCAATGATGTAGCCTTTTACTTCGCCGTTACCCAAGGCAATGGTTTTGTTAATAGCTTCTGACGGGCTTTCAATGCCTAGTTTGCGACGCATGGTCTCGTTGATAACGTAAGCAACAGAATCACTTTCTTTATAGTTGCGACCCGCCAGCAGCTTCATGTCGTATAGGTCGATATAGTTTTCATCAGCAATTTTATAGTTGGCATGGAACGGCACGTCTTCGCTGGAATTATCAAACTTAAAGTTGCCGGTAAAGGTGATGTTTGCAGAAGGCGGCGCAGAAGAAAGACTTACCTTTCTAACCGCAGGATGATTGGCTAGTTCTTGGCGCAGCGGCATCAGCTTCTTGCCCTCACCGGTTGGTAGCAGCACCGTTACTACAGCATCTTTGTTAAAGCCAAGCGATTTGCTTTTGAAGAATTCCATCTGCTCGTTTACCAGTATGGTACAGATAATAAGCACCTGGCAAATCGTAAACTGCAGCACCACCAGCGCACTCCGCATCGACAGGCCAGCTACTTTTTGTGTGTTTATACGGCTCTTCAGCGCAGCAATCGGCTGGAAACGTGCCATGATAAGAGCTGGATAAAGACCAGCAAAAAGCGTTACCAGCAGCACCTGTGCCACCATAAAAAACAGCAGTGCAGGGTCCTGCAGTATAGAGAATGCTATCTCCAGTTCCAGTAATTCGTTCAGGTAAGGCAACACAAGCTCGGTTAGAACAACAGAAAGAAGCGTGGCGGTTAAAGTGATCAGGAATGTTTCGCCCAGGAACTGCAGCATTAGCTGTAGTTGGCTGCTACCCATTACTTTACGCACGCCTACCTCGCGGGCACGCTTAATGGCCTGTGCCGTAGCCAGGTTAACGAAGTTGATACAAGCTACTATTACCAGGAACAAACCCACAAACGCCATCGACCAGATTACTTCACGGGCAACGGTTCTGTTGCTATAATTGCCAAGCACGGCATCAAAGTGTAAGTCGCTAAGCGGTTGAAGGGCATAAGTTTCTTGTGGTAAATTTGCTCCTTTATCAGGTATATGATTTTTAATGAGAGCGTTTAGATCTGCGGTAGCTCTTTTATCAGTCATGCCTTCAGGTAATACAAGGTACAGATGATGCGTACTGGATAAAGAGCTCCACGACTTAGCATCGCCGTATGGTGAGTAGTCTACAAACGACTTGTAGGAAACAAACAGGCTAAACGGCAAATCTGTATTACTTGGCAGATCAGGAATCACGCCTGTTACTTTTAAGGTTAGCTTGTTATTGAATTTTATCAGGCGGCCAACCGGGTTTTCACCTTCAAAGTATTTTTGAGCGATACTTTCTGTAAGTATAACATTATTCGGCTCCGATAAGCTTTGAGCAGGATCGTTGGCACCCGTCTCAAAATCGAAAATATCGAAGAACTCCGGCTCAACAAACCCGATATGGGCATCCTCTTTAAAGCGCTTAATTGCATTGCCATCGTTTCCGAGTATGTTTACCTGGCCACCTTCTTCACCATGTACTTGGGTTAAGTTGGCAAAGCCAAGGTTATTATTGCTGCGTAGCAACTCGGCCAGCGGATAGTGAGCGGCAGAACTTCTTGCTTCTCCTTCACGGTAATTAGATACTGTAGTGGCTCTGTATATTTTATCGGCTTTGCTATGGAAGGTGTCGTAACTAAGCTCATACTTGATCACCAAGAAGAGCAGGATGCTGCAGGTTATCCCCAGCGTAAGGCCAGCCACGTTAAGTATACTGTAGCTTTTGTTTCTGAGGAGTGAGCGCCAGGCTGTCAGGAAATATATCTTAAACATAGTTCAGTAGCTTTTGGTGTGAGACATTAAAGCGCTATGGCTGCGCTGGTGGCATGTATGCGTTCTGTAATTACTTGGCCATCCAGCAAGTTAATGGTGCGGTGTGCGTATTCTGCATCAGAAGGAGAGTGCGTAACCATTACAATGGTGGCTCCGTCTTCGTTTAGTTCCGAAAGCAGGGTCATTACCTCACGGCCATGCACCGAGTCAAGGTTACCAGTCGGCTCATCGGCAAGTATAAGTCCTGGGCGGCCTACCACGGCTCTGGCAATGGCCACACGCTGCTGCTGGCCACCAGAAAGTTGTTGAGGAAAATGGCTGCGGCGGTGCGCTATGCCCACTCTTTCTAAAGCAGCATCTACGCGCTTCTTTATCTCTGCTTTAGGTAACCCCTGGTAAAAAAGTGGCAGCTCTACGTTCTCCTGCACCGTTAGCTCATCAATCAAATTAAAACTCTGGAAAATGAAGCCCAGGTTCTCTTTGCGCAGGTTGGCTCGCTGGTGTTCTGTAGCGCTGGCAATCTCGGTGCCCATAAACTTCAGGCTTCCGGCAGTGGGAGTGTCAAGCATGCCAAGTATGTTTAGCAGAGTAGATTTACCGCAGCCCGATGGGCCCATAATAGCTACAAATTCGCCGCTGCAGATCTGTATATCTACCCCTGCCAAGGCAGTTGTTTCCACGGTGTCGGTGACATACTTCTTCTGCAGCCTGATGGTTTCGATAATTCGTTCTTTCATAGTTTTAGATTGTACTAGTGGTCAGTTTAAGTTTGGGTATGCTGTTATTTTCAAAGCTTGGATGCTTTTATACTTGCCAAGTGCTGTGCCAAAAGTATAAATGCTCAATTCTGCTAAGTATGAGCATCCTTTTATACTTGCACCTGTCCATGTGCGGACAAAAAGTGTCCATGCATGGACAGGTGCGTGAACACTTTTGTCCTAAAAAAGCTATATTTAACCAAATAAACAGCTGGCACAGTATTTTCAATTCGCACAGTCATTAATAACTCTAATCTATGGAAGAAAAAAACCTTGGCCGTATCCTGGTAATCGATGATAATGAGGACGTGCTTTTCTCAGCCAAGATGCTGCTGAAGAACTATGCCAGAGAAGTGGTGATGGAGAAGAACCCGAAGAAGATTCCTTTCCTGATGAACAACGAGGACTTCGACCTGATCTTGCTGGACATGAACTTTAGCCACGACATTACAAGCGGACAGGAGGGATTTTACTGGCTAAAGGAAATCCTGAACTACGACCCGTCGGCTGTGGTGATCATGATAACCGCGTATGGGGATGTGGAGATGGCTGTGAGAGCGTTGAAAGAAGGTGCCACTGATTTTGTACTGAAGCCCTGGCAAAACGAGAAATTGATTGCCACCTTGTCTGCCGCTTCCAAACTTCGCAATTCCTACAAGGAAGTAAGCCATCTAAAAGAAGTTAATCGTGCTCTGTCAAATCAAGTAAACAGTCCCGACATTGATATCATACAGGGGCAAAGCGCTTCCATGCGTCAGCTATTCTCTATTATTGATAAAGTGGCTAAAACCGATGCCGATGTGTTGCTGTTGGGCGAGAACGGTACCGGTAAAGAAGTAATTGCCCGCACCATACACCAACGCTCCAGCCGTGCCGATAAGGTATTTGTAACTGTGGATATGGGGGCCATTACAGAGTCGCTTTTCGAGAGTGAGTTGTTTGGTCATAAGAAAGGCGCCTTTACAGATGCCAAAGAAGACAGGATAGGTAGAATTGAGGCTGCCAACGGCGGTACGCTTTTCCTGGATGAAATCGGTAACCTGTCGCTGGCGATGCAGGCAAAGCTGCTGACAGTGCTGCAGCGCCGCGAAGTAATCCGGGTAGGAACAAACAAACCCATACCTGTAAACGTGCGGTTAATCTGCGCCACCAACATGCCCCTAAAAGAGATGGTGCAGCGCAACGAATTCCGGCAGGACTTACTCTATCGTATTAACACCGTTGAGTTGAACCTGCCACCACTGCGAAATAGGCTGGATGATATCCCGGTGTTTGCAGAGCATTTTCTGGCCACCTATGCGCGCAAGTATAAACAACCGGTCAAACGACTGGGTGCATCTGCCCTGGAGCGTTTAAAGCGCTACAACTGGCCCGGCAACATACGCGAACTGCAGCATGCCCTGGAGCGCGCCTCCATCATGAGTGAGAACCGGGAGCTGGAGGCAGATGATTTCTTTTTCCTGGCAGAAACAGAGCCTGCCGACGCACCGGCGCAACTGCAGGCGCAGAGTCTGGACCTCGACGAGATAGAGCGGGAAGCCGTGCAGCGTGCCCTCCAGAAGCATGAGGGTAATATATCAAAAGCAGCAAAAGAGCTGGGCCTCTCAAGGGGTGCCCTCTACCGCAGACTGGAAAAATATGAACTTTAGTAACTATAGGCTTCAGCTGTTGCTTCGGGTGGTGCTGCTATGCGTTACCATCTACTTTTTTGCACGCATCAATTTTGATCCGCTTTATCGGGGAACTACCATTGCCTTAGGCCTGGCCATACTTGTTCAGGTATGGCTGCTGGTGCTTTACCAGGACCGTACCAATAAGCAGTTTATGCGGTTTCTCAACTCCATTAAATACGATGACTTTTCGGAGCTTTTTAAGGTGAGCAAAGAGGGGAAACAACAGGAGGAACTGGCAACAAAATTAAATGAGGTGATGCACAAGTTCCGGGAGCTGCGTGCCGAGAAGGAAGCACACTTGCAGTATTTCGAATTGATCGTGCAGCACATCGGCATTGGTATTATCAGTTACAAACCAGACGGTACCATTATGTTGCTGAACCACGCTGCTAAAAAACTGCTAAAGGTGGGCCAGTTGCAGCAGGTACAGGAACTGGAAAATGAAAGTCCTGATTTGGCGCAGGGGCTGCAACTACTGGAGCACAACGATAAAATACTGGTGCCGCTAAAACACGGTGCAGAGCAGGTAAACCTGGCAGTACATGTTATGGAGCTTTCTATACTAGGCGAAAGGATCAGGTTGGCATCGTTGCAGAACATCCAGAAAGAGCTGGAGGAGAAAGAGATGGAGGCCTGGCACAACCTGATAAAAGTGCTCACTCACGAGATCATGAACTCGGTAACGCCCATCGCCTCGTTGTCGGCTAGTGCCTACGAAGAGCTTAGCAGCTACACCGATACTGTGGCCGAAGAAGTAACCATGCTGCGCGACGAGCTGGAGGACGTGGGACAATGCCTGCACACAATCAGTCGCCGCTCCGACGGACTTATAAAGTTTGTGAGTGACTTCCGGAACCTTACGGCTGTGTCTGTTCCTAAAATAAGCAGGTTTAGCGTGAACGAGATGCTGATGGAAATGAAGACACTGATGCGGGAGCAACTGGCACAAAAGCATGTGCGGATAAAGGTGGATGTGCCGCAAGACAGGTTGTTACTGTCAGCAGACAGGAGCATGGTAGAGCAGGTACTGATCAACCTGATCAAAAATGCCATAGAAGCAGTACACGAGCAGCACGAGCCCCGAATTATACTTAGAGCGTACCTGGATGAGCGCAGCCGCATCAGTATAGAAGTAGAAGATAATGGATCGGGTATGACACAGGAAGCTCAAACCAAAATTTTTATTCCTTTTTATTCGACCAAAAAAACAGGCTCTGGTATTGGGTTGAGTTTGTCGCGCCAGATCATGCGCCTGCACAAAGGCTCCATAGCAGTGCAGTCAGAGCTAGGGAAAGGCACCAAATTTATACTTCGGTTCTAGTCTTGATTTTAGTTGATGGTTGTTTGTTGTGCCTCTTTACAGTTCTTGTCTTAAAACCTTTACCTGCCTTTCTGCTTATACTTTAGCATCAAACTAAAAAACGAATTATGAGTGTTTTAGAAGCAGAAGGTTTTGTAAGAGTTACCGCAGACAGCAGCAACCCAATGGTAGCCAACATAACAGCCGGATCTGATAAGATGGTGATAGACGAATCTGGCGTTGCCCAGAATGTAAAGCCCGGTGCCGACCCATATGATTTTATACTTAGCGCACTAGGAGCCTGTACCGTTATCACGCTGCACATGTATGCACAACGCAAAGGCTGGCCCCTTGAAAAAGCAGAGGTTAGGCTGCGCCACGAACGCGTACACGCCACCGATTGTGAACAGTGCGAAGACGAAAATGCTAAACTGAACCAGGTAACAAAACACTTGCGTTTGTATGGAGATCTGACCGAAGAGCAGCGCAAACGTCTCGAAGATATCTCGGCAAGGTGCCCCGTGCAAAAAACGCTGGTGGCAGGAATGAAAGTAAAGACTGTGCTTGAGAAAGAGGAAGTATAATTTATACTTGTGTTGCCTTCCGGTGCGGTAAATTGAAGTATTCTTCCAGCGTGTGCTCTCCGATTCTTGGAGCAACACAGTCGATCTCTGAAACAGCCACCAGGAAAGCTACCTTATCATACATGTTCCTGCTAACCAGCTTAACAACAGGCAGGATAGCTTTTACCACGCCAAACGGAACCGAAGGAATTTTGCCTCTGTGCCCAGCTGCCTCGCATGCAATTTTTATAAGCTCTAACCTGGAGTACAGTTGCTGTCCGCCGACAGGTATAACCTGGGAGGGTTTACCTATACTTTGCACTGCCACCTGTGCCAAGTCGCCTTCAAATACAGGGTTGGTTAATTTATCGCCGGCACCCAAAGAACCGATCTGTCCCTTTTGCGCCATACTTACCACTTCATCAAAAGCAGAGAATAGGGCCGTGGGCTCCAGAATGGTATAAGCTACACCCGAGGACTTTAGTGCCTCAGCAAAATCATGGTGTGCTTTAATGTAAGCCAATTCAGGGTGCTTTGCTGCACCGAAGGCTGAAGTATAAATAAACTGCTTTACTTCGCTACGCCTGGCTTCTTGCAGCAGGTTGTTGTTAGCAGTAAAATCAACATCAAAAAAAGAGGCTTTGCTCTTGTCGGTAAGGCTGATGCTTTTACCTAATGCAGATACAACTACATCTATGCCTTCGCAGCAGCCAGCCAGGGCTTGTGGTTGGGTGGCATCTGCTATAAAAATTTCGTCGGGAGCAGGGGAGAGCGCTTTGGCTTTTGCGGCAGAACGGGCTAAAACTCTTACAGTATAACCTTGTTGCTTAAGTGCTTGCAGGTAATGCCTGCCCAGGTTTCCGGTGGCTCCGGCCAATAATACTTTTTTCATAGGTAGTTTTAAGTGCTGAGCTGTAAAGATAATTGCCGGAAAATTATTTTCTTTATAAAACCGATGCATTTTATATGGATAGACTTCAAAGCGAAGCTTTTCTATTGCCATCCGGTATAAAACTCAAGTATAAAAAATGAAGCTGATAAAGTATAAGCTAAAATACCTGGTAGCCCTTTCGTTAAGTTGTAGCCTCACCGCCTGCGTGCCCTTAGAGGAACAGGCACAGAGCAGCAGCACCGGCACAACAGCCCAGGCTGCTCTGCGCTACGAAGATTACGTGTACCACGAGAGCATCAAATCAGTGCAGGTATATCTGGCCACCGGTGATATAGAGCAGGTGCTTAATCCTCCTGTTACCTCTATTTCGCAGGAGTTTCCGTTGGTGCTGGAGTTTGACAGAATAAAGGCAGGGCCGCAACGACTGCTGGCAAAACTTGTGCACTGCAATGCCAACTGGACTCCCTCGAACCTAAACGAAACGCAGTACCTCAACGATTTTAATGAGTTTTTTATAACCGATGTGCAGAATTCTGTTAACACGCGCATCCCGTATGTGCATTACCGGTTCCGGGTACCACGTGTTAAGCTGAGCGGAAACTACTTACTGGTGGTGCAGGAGGAGGGTGGCAACCTGTTGCTGACACGGCGCCTGCTTGTTTTCCAGAACAGTGTGGTGGTAACGGCCAAGTTAGGTGCTCCGCTTGGGCCCGGAGGACGTGAGGCCAGGCAGCCTGTTGAGTTTAACGTCTTTTATAAAGATTACCCAATCGTGAACCCAGCTATGGAAGTGAAGGCCGTGCTACGCCAGAACTACCGCTGGGATAATGCCAAGACCATTGCCAGGCCTACCTTTGTGCAGGACGCGCAGCGCAGGCTGGAATACGTGTTCTTCGAGCCAAAAGACCTGTTTAAGGGACTCAGTGAGTTCAGGGCATTTGATACACGAAGTCTGAACTTTAACGGCATTGGCGTGCAAAACATAAATCTGCAGGCCAATCCAATAACCGTATTTTTAGAACCGGACAAAAACAGGCAGTCTATCGTGTATAGCCAGGACCCTGACATTAACGGCATGCGTATTTTTGGTAACAAACAGTACGGAAGCGGCGAGGTGAACGGAGATTATACGTTAGTGAACTTCGTTTTGGCAGCCCCTGCAGAGGCACCAGGTGCCGTTTATATTACCGGTGAGCTAACCAACTGGCAGGAGAAGGAAGAAGCACGGCTACAGTACAACGCCGAAGAAGGCATGTACATGGGGCAGATGCTCCTGAAGCAGGGCTACTACAACTACTACTATACTTTGAAATCAGGTGGACAGGCAGACGAAAGCTACTTTGAAGGCAGCCATTTTGCCACCGAGAACATCTATGATATCCTGATCTATTACCGCCCACCCGGATCACGTGCCGATTTGTTGATTGGGTATGAGGAACTGTTCTTTAACAGGAGGTAGAGGTGTATACTCCACTTGAAGAATGGTTGAAAATTGCAGTATTATGTAATTAGCGTCCTCTTTGCATTTTAGCTCTACCGCAAAGGAGTGCGCAAGGAACACAAAGACACACCTAACTATGGTATAGACGTTCAGTTATCAGCCTTGCTAGATGTTTAATCTACTCCATATTCCAAAAAGATGATCAACAGATACACAACCCTTTTAATAATTCTTGCGAGCACCCTCTCATTTACAAGCTGCTCCACATCAGACAATCAAAATGAAGCCACAATTGCAACGGCATCTCCTGTAGAGGTGTCTGGTGCTATGCGCAATGTGATGTGGAAAGGCGAACTGCACGGCACTATAGCCTTGGACACCATTGCTAATAAAGAACACCTTTATGGTTTGGGTCCGGTAGAAAACCTGGCAGGCGAACTCTTGATAATGGATGGTAAGATCTTCAAGTCCACAGTAGTTTCTGATGCTACCATGAAGGTAGATGAAGTGCAACAAGCGAAGGCCCCTTTCTTTGTGTATGGAAACGTGCCGGCATGGCAGGAGCAGGCATTGCCTGATAGTATCCAAAGTATAAAGCAACTGGAAACGTACCTCGACCAGGTAAGTAAAAACAGCCAGCGCCCCTTTGCGTTCAGGCTAAAAGGTGAAGTTGAAAACGCTACCATACATGTGTTGAATCTACCTGCCGGCACCCAGGTAAGTTCACCAGATGAGGCACACCAGGGACTGCAGAATTACAATCTGGTAAACGAACAAGTGGAGATCGTCGGGTTCTTTTCTACTGAGCACAAGGCCGTTTTCACGCACCACGATACCTATCTGCACATGCACCTGGTCACAGCGGATGAAACTCAGATGGGGCACCTGGATAAGGTGAAACTGAAAAGCCGAGCTGTAAAGCTTTACCTTCCTGCATCTAACGTGCATGCTGAGTAGTAGCGTTATGGCAGTTGGTGTTTAGGGAGTGGAGTTGCCAATCCTGTAGGTCTTGAACTTTGTACATAGTGCGGATAAACGTATGTTGTCGTTTATCCGATAGTTGTGATAAATAAGCTTTATGAAAAAACTTCTCCTAATCATTTCTGCTTTCTACATGTTAGGTTGTGATGGTTCTTACAAGGATGCTAATTCAGTAAGTTGGATTGACAGAAGCTCGGAGTTTCAATCTTTCATAAACGATGAAGAATATCAGAAGGCTTTTCAAATAGCAGGTGAACAAGTTAAAATTGCTGAAGATGTCTTTCCTAATAGCAGAAGGTTAGCCGACTGGTGTAACAACTTGGGACTTGCCTACTACCACTTACACCAATACGAAGAAGCAATTAAGCTTTTAGAAAAGAGCTATATGCTAAACACAAGGTTAGGCCTCTCTAACGCAACAACTTATAGAAACTTAGCATTAGTGTATAGTAACTTAAAAGATTTGGTGTCGGCAGAGGCCTACATCAGGCGTGCATTAGAAGGGTATGCACGAGATAGTGTGACTGATAGCACATCAATTTTTCATTCTAAAACTATTCTTGCATTAATACAGATTGAACAAGGAGATATAGGAAATTCTGTGAAACTGGTTAACGAGGTATTAGCTTATGGAAATCGACATGAAGATTCTACATTCATCACAGACGCTATTTCAGCTCAAGTAACTCTTTATATCTATAAAGGACAATATGATGTCGCTCTAGAAGGCTTGAACAAACTACTGAAATATTATAAGCGGGAACAGCACCATGAAAAATTCTCAAAAGCCCTAAACAGTGTTGGCTCCTTGTATTACATGAACCGCAACTTCAGCAAGGCAATAGAATATTTTGACAGCGCAGCATCCTATAACTATAACATGTTTGGAGACTCTGCTATGATCGGGTTATATGTGAAAAACATTTCCCACACTTACAAAGTTAGCGGAGATAGTGTAATGGCGAAGAAATACTCGGACATGTATAATAGCATCAAAAAATAACTTACCACAGCCACGTGTATACTTTATGCTTCGGCTAATGCCTCGCACATCGTCTACACCAGCACGTTGACATACTTAGCCACCCCAAATACTACTAAGAGGCAACTTAAAGCTATACCAATCACCCATTCTTCTCCAACTACTTAATATACTACCCCCTCGGATCATATCCGATTTTTTGTATATTTAGATAACGCAAAAAATCACCCAGATATGAGAATAAAAAACTTAGTACAACTTGCTGCTTTCGGGGCTTTGGTGGCTATGCCGGAAATGGCGAAGGCACAGGGCACACGTTTGCTTCGGCAACCAGCCCTTAGCGAGAAGCACATTGCCTTTGTGTATGCCAATGATCTCTGGATAGTAGAACGTAAAAATGGCAGCACAGACCTAGGCCTTGCCCGCCGCCTTACTACAAACGAGGGCGCCGAAACAAATCCGCATTTTTCTCCGGATGGAAAATGGATAGCTTTTACGGCACAGTACGACGGCAATACCGATGCATACCTGATGCCGGCAGAGGGCGGTCAGCCGCAAAGGCTTACTTGGCACCCGGGCAACGACGAAGTTTCCGGCTGGACACCGGACGGGCAGTCAGTTCTTTTTGTATCGAGCCGTGAGGGACACCCAACTGCCAACTCCAGGTTCTACAAAGTATCTGTAAAAGGAGGCATGCCGGAGGCGCTGAAAATACCACAGGCAAACAAAGGAAGCATTTCTCAGGATGGGGCTTTTGTGGCCTACCAGCCTATCAGTTTCTGGGACGCAGAGTGGCGTAATTACCGTGGCGGTCAGGCATTGCCTATCTGGATCGTGAACACTAAAGACTACTCTCTGAAGCTTACCCCGCAGGCGAACCAGGAGCGGCACACAAATCCTGTGTGGCTGGATGGTGTGGTATACTTCCTGTCGGAGCGCGACTTCACCAACAACATCTGGTCTTACAACCCGAAAACAGAAGAGCTGAAGCAGCATACATTCCATAAGCAGTTCGATTGCAAGAACCTTTCTGCAGCAGCCGGTACGATCGTGTATGAGCAGGGCGGTTACCTGCACCAGCTTAACCCGAAAACAAACGATACAAAGCAATTAGCCATTGAGGTGAGAGGCGACTTCCATTGGGCGCGTGAGCGTTGGGAGGATGTTTCTGCCTCGAGGCTGGCGAACGCCTCATTAAGTCCTACTGGTAAGCGAGCCATGTTTGAGTATAGAGGCGAGATATTTACCGTACCGAAAGAAGAGGGTGACTGGCGCAACATTACCCGCACCTCTGGAGCCGCAGACCGTTATCCTGCATGGTCTCCGGACGGAAGAAAAATTGCCTGGTTCTCTGATGCCAGCGGCGAGTATAAACTCATGATTGGTGATCAGGACGGACTTGCCAAACCTCGTACCATAGATATCCCTAACCCAACTTTCTTCTTCAGGCCCGAGTGGTCGCCTAACAGCAAGTATGTAGCCTTAACCGATACCGACTATAACCTGTGGTATGTAGAGGTGGCAAGCGGCAAGATCAGGAAAGCGGATACAGAGGGCTATGCACACCCGAATAGAACCATGACGCCGGTTTGGTCGCCGGACAGCAAATGGATCGCTTACACCCGACTGCTGGAGAACCAGTTCAAAGCAGTGAAGGTGCACAACGTAGAAACAAACCAGACACTGCAACTCACCGACAGGATGGCCGATGCGGTGTCGCCGGTTTGGGACGAAAGTGGCAAATATTTATACTTCCTGGCCAGTACAAACTTTGGCCTGAATACCGGTTGGCTGGACATGAGCAGCTATGATCGTCCCGTTACACGCAGCCTTTACATGATGGTGCTTTCCAAGGATACTCCTTCGCCGTTACTACCACGCAGCGACGAAGAGTTGGCAAAGAATGATGAGGAAAAAGACCAGCTGAACACCAAAGCACAAAACGGCAAGCAAACTCCAAAGAAGAACGGAAAGCAGAAGCAGGCGGATGAGAAGGTGGTGAAACCAGCTGTGCAGGTTCGCATTGATATGGAAGGCCTTGACCAGCGCATCATCCCGATCGATGTACCGGCACGCAATTATACGGCCCTGGTTACTGGCCCTGAAGGAAATGTGTTTTACCTCGAAAGTATACCTAACCAGTCCGGTGAAACGCTGCACCGTTACAGCCTGAAAGAACAGAAGGCTACGGAATTCCTGACAAAAGTAAACGAAGCCACCGTTTCGTTTGACCGTAAAAACATGCTGTACAGAAGCGGAAGCAACTGGCATATTGTTAGTGCCACAGGTGGTGCGCCAAAAGCCGGCGATGGCAAACTAAAAGTTGCTGACATCAAGGTGAAGGTAGACCCGATGGCAGAGTGGAAGCAGATCTTCAGGGAAGGATGGCGCTACCAGCGCGATTTCCTGTACGTGGACAACGTGCACGGTGCGCCGTGGGATAAGATCTATGACTGGTACAGCCCGTGGGTAGACCATGTGCGCCACCGTTCGGAGCTGCACTACATCGTGGATATACTTGGTGGTGAGGTATCGGTTGGGCACTCTTATACTTCAGGCGGTGATTTCCCGGATGTGAAGCGGGTGTCGATCGGTTTACTTGGCGCTGACTACGAGGTGGATAAAGGCTACTACCGCATCAGCCGCATATACGATGGCGAAGCCTGGAACCCTGACCTGCGCGCACCACTTCGTGCCCCAAGCATCAATGTAAAGCCCGGTGACTACATACTTGCTGTAAATGGTATGGAAGTAAAAGCACCGGAAAACATTTACCAGTTCTTCGAGGCTACCGCCGACAAGCAGACCATACTGCGTATCAACAGCAAACCGACAATGGAGGGATCGCGCTTAGTTACGGTAGTGCCTGTAAGCAATGAGAGCAGCTTGCGTCGTATCGCCTGGGTAGAGGATAACCGCAGAAAAGTAGATAAGCTGTCTGGTGGTAAACTGGCCTATGTGTATGTACCTAACACAAGCCAGGCTGGTTATACTTCATTTAACCGTTACTACTTTGGCCAGCAAGATAAAAAAGGCGCTGTGATTGATGAGCGTAACAATGGCGGTGGCTCTGCTGCTGACTACATGGTAGACATCATGAACCGCGATCTGCACGGCTATTTCAACAGTAAGGTAGGGGATCACCGTCCGTTCACTACACCTATGTCGGGTATCTGGGGACCAAAGGTAATGATCGTGAACGAAATGGCTGGCTCTGGTGGTGACCTGTTGCCGTACCTGTTCCGCAAGATGGAGATAGGCCCGCTAGTAGGTACCAGAACCTGGGGTGGCTTAGTTGGTACCTGGGACACACCAGCTTTTATAGACGGTGGCCGCATGGTGGCGCCACGTGGCGGCTTTGTGGATGCTCAGGGAGAGTGGGCTGTAGAAGGAGAGGGTGTAGCCCCTGATATTGAGGTGCTAAACAAGCCTGCCGATGTAATAGCCGGCCGTGATCCGCAGCTGGAGCGTGCTGTAGAAGAAGCTATGAAGTTGCTGAAGACCGAAGAAGTGCAGTTGAAAGGAGAGCCGGCACCACCGGTTCGTTGGAAACGTCCGGAAGGATGGGAGAAAGAAGCAGCAGGTAATAAGAAAGTGCAGTAAAACTAAAGCGGCCTCTTCTGATTTCAGGAGAGGCCGCTTCGTTTTAAGGTTAATTATTTACTACTCGACAGGCGATAAATTAGTAGTGCTGTTCGCTTCTCGATATCCTGTAGGGTCTTCAGGTCAATGTATTCCTCCGGGGCATGGGCACCTCCACCTAAAGCACCTAATCCATCCAGACCATCTATGTACTGCGCTACAAAGGAAATATCGCCTGCGCCTCGTTTACCGGGGTCGTATGGCTTTACTTCGCCATGGCCTAAGTCCTGGCTTACTTTGTTTAGCACCTGTAGTAGGGCCATGTTGCCTTCTGTGGGCGGCATGGGAGGGTAGCCTTCATCAAAGGTAATCTCAGCTGAAGTCTGTGGCAGGCTTTCAGCAACAATGGCCTTCATCTTCTGGCGTGTCTCTTCCAGTTGCTCATTTGTCAAGAAGCGAAGATCACCTTTCACTACCACCATATTAGCCACTAAATTAGTTTTGCCGGATGCGCTTCCTTGTGTACCGTTTTCAGCTATACTTACCTCCGTTCCACCAAGTACAAGCCCCGGGTTATAAGTTAAATATTCATCCTGCAACTCCTCATAAAACTTGTACAAAATGCGTGAAGCCTCATAAACAGCACCGGCACCCACTCTCTCAGAAAATACCCCGGAAGAATGTGCCTGCTTACCTTTTACTTTTAACGTCCAGCTGCTGCTGCCGCGCCTTGCTACAGTAGCATAGTTAAAACCTGTTCCTGTCTCAAAACCAAGGGCAATGTCGCTGCGTTTGGCTATGTCCACGATATCTTTGCGGCTGGTTTCGTATGGGCGGCCTGGGTTCTCTTCATCTCCATGGAAAATAACTGTGATCTGCCTGCCCTTTAGCTGCCCTTCTTCGTGCAGCGCCTTTAGAGCATACAGCAGCACCATGTTGCCGCCTTTCATGTCGTTAGCTCCGGGTCCAGTGGCAACGTCACCTTTTTGTTCCCATTTCTGAAAGGGCATGCCCGGCTCAAACACTGTATCCAGGTGCCCAATAAGCAGTAGCTTTTTACCTTTCTTGCCTTTTATCTCACCAATCAAGTGGCCACCTCGGTTCATGCTGCCCGGCATATCTACCCATTTGGTTTTGAAGCCCATTTCTTCCAGCATTTCCTGGTAAACGGCACCCACTTTTTTTACGCCCTCAGGATTAAAAGTACCACTGTTTATGTTCACCGATTTTTCCAGGAACTGCACAGAGGCAGGATAGTTCTCTTCTACCTCCTCCAGAATTTTCTTTTCTGTTTTAGTTAATTTCTGTCCAGCTGCTGAGAGGTGCAGCAGGCAACCTGAAAGAAGTAAAGTATAAAAAGTTGTTCTTGATCTCATAAATAGCAAAATCAGTTTTAGAATGATACTGGAGTGGCTAAATATAGTATAAAAAACAAAAGGAGACTGATTATCACCAGTCTCCTTTTAAAATTCAAGTATATCTTGTACTACACGTTAAAGCGGAAGTGCATAATGTCGCCGTCCTGCACCACGTAGTCTTTTCCTTCTACAGCCATTTTTCCGGCTTCTTTAATTTTGGCTTCCGTCTTATACTCCTGGTAATCCTTTAGTTTGATAACCTCAGCACGGATAAAGCCTTTTTCAAAGTCGGAGTGGATCACGCCCGCAGCAGCAGGAGCTTTCCAGCCTTTGCCAACTGTCCAGGCGCGAACTTCTTTTACACCGGCTGTAAAGTATGTAATCAGGTTAAGCAGGCTATAAGATGCTTTGATCAGCTTGCTCAAACCAGACTCCTTCAAGCCATACTCCGCCAGGAACATTTCTTTCTCCTCCGGGTCAGTAAGCTCAGCGATCTGTGCTTCGATAGAGGCAGAGATCAATACCACCTGTGCATTTTCATTCTTCACGTTCTCCTCAAGTGCCTTCGAGAATTCGTTGCCTGTGTTAACAGAATCTTCGTCTACGTTAGCTGCATAAATTACTGGCTTTGCTGTAAGAAGTTTTAAGTCTTCTACTGCCTCCAAGTCGTCCTCTGTTACATCCAGGCTGCGGGCATTTAATCCAGCCTCCAGGTGTGCTTTATACTTCTCCAAGCTGGCCAGTTCTTTCTTCGCTTTCGCGTCGCCAGATTTAGCAGAACGAATAACTTTAAGTATTTTCTTGTCAACCGACTCCAGGTCTTTCAGCTGAAGCTCTGTGTCGATGATTTCTTTATCAGAAACGGGATCTACTTTACCGGCAACGTGAACGATGTTCGGGTCTTCGAAGCAACGCACCACGTGAATAATGGCATCTACCTCACGGATGTTTGCCAGGAACTTGTTGCCCAGACCTTCACCTTTACTCGCACCTTTCACAAGGCCGGCAATGTCCACAAACTCAATTACAGTTGGCAGCACGCGCTCAGGGTGCACCAGTTCTTCTAATATCTGCAGGCGCTCGTCGGGTACGGTAATAACCCCCACGTTAGGCTCTATGGTACAGAAAGGATAGTTGGCAGATTCTGCCTTGGCGTTAGAAATAGCGTTAAACAGCGTTGACTTACCTACGTTCGGAAGTCCCACAATACCGCATCTTAGTCCCATGTATACTTAGTTATAATTTTCAGGGTGCAAAGATAAGATAATTTGGGGAGTTATGCTGCAGGTTGAAAGGTTTAATGGCTTAATTATTAATCAGGTGACTGTTAATGGAGTATAGCCGGTAAGATAGCTTAAACCGGTGCTGCTGAAAGCGAGCCTGATGCCTCACTCGACATCCATACTTTTTATAAACAGCATTAGCTTAATGCAGGATAAAAAAACAAAAGCTCATAGCGAAGCCACGAGCTTTGTATATCTCTAAAAGAAATGTCTAGTACAGAAAGGGGAAAGTTATTCCCACTTCAGCTCACCATCGTAAGCAGGAGCTTCGTTTTCCTCAGCTACAGGTGCTTCAAGAGCAGCCAATGCTTCTTCAGTAAGCAGTTCAGATTTAACGTGATCAATTGTTCCCTGCAACGCTTCCATAAACTTTACAAAGTCTTCTTTGTAAAGGAAAATCTTGTGTTTCTCATAAGAGAAAGTCTCGTCCTTGAATTTTCTTTTGCTCTCCGTAATGGTCACATAGAAATCATTTGAGCGAGTTGACTTCACATCAAAGAAGTACGTTCTCTTCCCGGCTCTTACTCTTTGGGAATAAATCTCAGCTTTTTCGTTGTTCTCTTCCACCGTCTTAAATAACGTTAAATTCAACTTAATGAATCTAAAAGTAACATATACTTCTGATATATAAAAATTTTCGAATTTAAATTTCTTAATTTTTAAATATTATATTTGCAACCGGACCAACTATAGTATATTATGAATATATGTTCAATTATACTAATACTGCTGCTTTCGTTCTTTTCTAAAACGCCGTCCTATACGGCAGAAGGCAAGGCAACTTATTATGCCGACCGCATGCAAGGACACCGCACTGCCAGCGGCGATAAGTATGACAAGAAGTTATTGACAGCCGCCCACGCTACTCTTCCATTTAACACGCTGGTGCAGGTAACCAATGTTAAGAACGGCAAATCTGTTGTGGTAAAAATTAACGACAGAAAAGCGAGAAACCGACAGGTAATCATCGATCTTTCCAGAGCCGCCGCCGAAGAAATCGATCTCATACGTGCCGGTATAGCCACTGTTAAAATCAAACAGGTGGAAAAAGAAGAGGAAAAGCAACAAGACACGCCTTTAGCCGTTTCAGAAGCAGGTAACAGCTCTAAATAACCACAGCACCTGCACCTATGAAAAAGCCCTTAACGCTAGCCGATGTACAGAAATTCGAGAATATGGAGTTTCTGGCAAAGCAACTGGTAGAGGGTTTTATCACCGGGCTTCATCAATCGCCTTACCACGGTTTCTCAGTAGAGTTTTCGGAGCACCGCCTTTACAACAGCGGCGAAAGTACCCGCCACATAGACTGGAAAGTTTTTGCCCGCACCGATAAGCTTTTTGTAAAGCGCTATGAAGAGGAAACCAACCTGCGCTGCCACATCTTGCTGGATGTGTCGCCGTCGATGTACTATCCTACCGAGAACAATGGCAAACTAACGTTTTCTATACTTTGTGCGGGTGCGCTGGCAACCCTTTTGCGCAAGCAGCGCGACGCCATCGGTTTGGTAACTTTCTCTGATAAGATAGAGCTGCAAACGCCTGTTCGCTCTACGGCATCTCACCTGCATACTTTGTTGCTGTTGCTGCAAAAACAACTGGAGCAACAGCCAACTGCCAAAGACACCAACGTATCGGAGGTAGTGCACCAGATAGCGCAGCAAATTCAAAAACGCTCCCTGGTTATCATTTTCAGTGATATGCTCAGCAAGCTGGATGACAGTGAAGCCATATTTTCTGCGTTGCAGCATTTAAAGCACCAAAAGCACGAGGTGTTGATATTTCATGTGATGGATAAGAAAACGGAGGAGGAATTTTCTTTTGCCGAACGGCCATACATTTTTGTTGATTCTGAAACTGGCCAGGAGCTTAAACTGCAACCATCACAGGTGCGCGACCATTATCGAAATGCAGTAGAGAGCTACAAAAAAGAACTATCCCTAAAGTGCGGGCAATACAAAATTGATTTCGTGCCTGTGGATATCAGCGAACCATTCGATAGAGTGCTTTACTCTTACCTTATTAAACGCGCGAAAGTGCGTTGATCGTTGCTAGGCTTCAGTTGTTGGCGATATTGGCAAATGTACACTTCGCACAGCGGAAGACTTATCTAAAATAACCCCTAAATAGCAAGCTAGTTCCCTTCCCGGTCAAAGGCATGAACGCGTACATCTCGGGTAGTTTTGTCTTTGGCTTCTGTGCCGAAAACAATTTCGTTCCCGCGTTCTGTATCGTATACTTCGGTATACTTTTTCCAGCCCTGCACACTGGAGTTATCTGTTATTTCATCAGAGCCCAGACCCCCGTAAATCTTTACAAGTATACCCTCCTGCACGTTTCCGGTAAGTATAAATTTGTCGTTCTCGCCTAAGCCATAAAGTATAATTTTGTTTGTGTCTTTCCGGTTGAAAATACGGTGATAGATTTTTTTTGCAGATGCGTTGATGGTGGCGGGGCGAGTAACAATTACTTCGGTGCGGTTATCATCCAGTCGCTTTACTAGGAAATGTTCTTCTGCATCCGAGCCGGGAATGATCACTTCCTTTGCAAATTTTTCATACATTTTCTCCGCTACTTCAGGAAGAAGGTTTCTCCTGCTCTTCAGGTTGCGGATGATCTCTTCGCCTTTTAAAGTATAAACTGGTGGCAGCAACTGTCGAACAGCTTTCTCAATTACATTATCTGTCAGATCGCTTTGCATGCGGTTAGCAATTTTTATCCAATCCTGTTTGCTTAGCTCATTTAGCAGCCTCTCATCAATAAATCTTGCGTTGATCATGTAACCTTTTACATCATCAAAGTCATCTTCAAACGATTGAAACTTACGGGCCATTATTTTGCTGGTGGCAATCCTGGGAATAAGGCCGTCCTGCATCTTAAAAAATACCTGGTCGCGGTCTTTGGGGATGGGTATAAAAATGGTGTCCTGCCCCTGCGGTTTTACAGCCCAGTCCCACTGGCCTTTGTGCCTGTCCCAGTCGCCAAGCAGCAAATCGAAAAGCCGTGCGCGAGCAAAGGCCTTCTGGTCAAAGTGGTGATGGTTGTTTTCGAAGCGGCTGCGCAGCGCGTCATCGGATTCCTCAAAATCAACAGCACCTTTAAAGTATGAGGTAAGGTCTGCGGTGCTCTCATACTTTTGCTCTAGCAGAAAAACCTTGCCTTGCACCAGCTTATTGTATTCGCCAAAGGTAGTGTCGGAGGAGCTAATGTAATAAAGTTTGGGAGAGGAGTGCGGCACCCCGATGGCCTCAGCTAATACTGGCACGACTAAAGCACCATAAGGATTGGCGGCAGAGGTTTGATCGCGGAGTACATTGCTGACGAAAGTGGGTTGCCAGAATTTGCTCACTACATGTATAGGGTCTTTATCGATGGAGCGCAGGGCATACACACGTCCTGTACTGTCCATTAACTCGAAACTGGTAGACTGGAAGCCGCCGCCTTTTTTTACCACCTGCAGGCCACCATGCAGCGAGTCGAGGTGGAAAACAGGAAGTTTGACTGGTGTTACCCAGATTTCGCGGTTATGGTCTCCCCAGAAAAAACGATGAAAGCCGCTGCGGTCATAATGCCTGCCTGGTATAACCCAAACGCTATCGCCTCCTGCAGGCCCTAATTTCTCCAACTCCTCTGCAGTAGCCAATGCATCCTTCTGAAAGAAATCATCATCGGCGCAACTGCTTAAGGCAAGTGCCAGAAACAAGAAAGCAAGCAAGCGGTATCTGATGAACTGCACAGGTAGTCGGTTAAGTAAATTTAAAGTATAAAGCTTCATTTGGTACTATTTCCGTCATACGGAGTTTTAGAAGGAAGCTTCATACTTTTTTCTATTTACTTGTTCTTCTGGTGTTGCCTGTAGTAAGTGATCAGGCCGTTGGTAGAGCTATCGTGATTGCCTTTTACAGAAGTATCCATAAGCTCTTCCTCAATCTTGCCAGCCAGTTGCTTGCCTAGTTCTACTCCCCATTGATCGAAGCTGTAGATGTTCCAGACTATGCCCTGCACAAAGGTCTTATGCTCGTACATGGCCAGTAAGGCACCCAACGTATAAGGGTTTAACTGGTGGAACATGATTGAAGTGGACGGGCGGTTGCCTTCGAATACTTTGTGCGGAACCAGTTCTTCTATTTCCTCTTGGTTGATGTTGCCCTTTGCTTCCAGTTCAGCACGTACTTCTTCAGCAGTTTTACCTTTCATCAATGCCTCTGTTTGGGCAAAGAAGTTAGAGAGCAGCATGGTGTGGTGCTGGCCAATTGGGTTGTTGCTGTTTACTGGGGCAATAAAATCGCATGGGATCAGGAATGTGCCCTGGTGAATAAGCTGGAAGAATGAGTGCTGGCTGTTGGTGCCGGCTGCTCCCCAAATTACAGGCTGCGTCTGGTAATTTACATCACTGCCATCTCGGCTGGCGCTTTTGCCGTTGCTCTCCATCAACAGCTGCTGCAGGAACTCTGGAAGCAGGCGCAGGTATTGGTCGTATGGGAGTATGGCGTGGGTCTGGCAGCCGAAAAAGTTGGTGTACCAAATACTCAGCAAGCCCATCAGCACCGGTATATTTTGGCGTAGTTCTGTTTTCCGGAAATGCTTATCCATGGCTTCGGCGCCTCGCAACATTTCCTCAAACTTATCATAGCCTAATGCGCAGGCAATAGATAAACCAATGGCAGACCAAAGTGAAAAGCGGCCACCTACCCAGTCCCAGAAGCGGAAAGTGTTTTCAGGGGCTATACCAAAAGCTTCTACAGCATTGGTGTTGGTAGAGAGGGCTACAAAATGCTTTTTGATATGCTCTCTGTCGTTAGCAGCTTTCAGGAACCAATCACGTGCCGTCTCGGCATTGGCAATAGTTTCTTTGGTGGTAAAGGTTTTAGAGGCGATGATGAACAGGGTTGTCTCCGGGTCCAGTTTCTTCAGCACCTCGGCTGCATCAGTGCCATCTACGTTGGATATAAAGTATACTTCTATTCTTTCTTTCTGATAGCTTTTCAGGGCCTCTACAACCATCTGCGGCCCCAGATGTGAGCCTCCAATGCCTATATTCACTACACTGTTAATGCGTTTGCCGGAATAGCCTTTCCATTCGCCGCTGTGCAGCTTATTGCAAAAGGTTTTCATCTGCTGCTGCACATCACGCACTTCGGTAAGGGCATCTTCTCCATCTATTTGGAGGTTGCTATCGGAAAAGTTGCGAAGTGCAGTATGCAACACTGCTCGGTTTTCTGTGGCATTTATACTTTGCCCGCCAAACATACTTTCAATGGCAGTTGGCAGCTCCATCTCCTGTGCCAGCTCTACCAAAAGATCCAGTGTTTCTTCCGTCACACGGTTTTTAGAAAGGTCGAACATCATCTCCTCAAACTGCAGCGAAAGTTTCCTGAATCGCTCAGGGTCCTGTGAAAATAACTCGCGGAGGTGTTTGGGCTGTAGTGCATTGAAATGATCTTCGAGTTTTTTCCAGGCTATTGTCTGCGTAGGAGGGTAGTTCTTTAGCATAATTGTGTCGGATGAAATTGGTTTACTGTTCGGGCTCAACTACTCCATTTCTATGTTACAGGTTGCGAAGAAGTATAGCTATACTTGATGACAGTCGTCAAATTAACAGCATAAATAAAGTATATGCAAAAACTAATATACTTGAAAGTTAAGCTGTGGTTCTGGCTTCTTTAAAAGAAAGTACCAACACCTACTCCAAATTTTGCAACCTGAGCCGCCTAAACTGAAGATATAACAGATTGATACTTTGTATCGAACGCTTTTTTATACCGTACAAGCATAAGGCATGCTTCAGTGGGCGTTTATACCGCTATATGGTTAGCATAGCCTCATCATACTTAGAATTATTTGGAGGAAAAGAAAGATGAAAGACGATAAGAAGTTTACTTCCAGAAAAGAAAAGAAAGGAATATTGCGCGAAGACGATGGTAAACGCACATCTCCCGGACCAACAGGTTACATTACCGGCGGTAAAACCAGGTCTACGAGACCAGAACAAGGGCCTGACATACCGCCGCACGAACGTACCCAGGGAATTCCATAAAAGTTAATTAACACATCCACCACTGTCTTTAAACTGTCGGCTGCAACCAGCTTAATGTATGGCGTTAGATCAGAAGTATCCCTACCACAGCATATCAGTTGATGAAACACTGGAAAAGCTGCAGGTAACAAAAGAAGGGCTTACCGATGAAGAGGCTAAAAAGCGGCTGCATGATGTTGGGCCTAATGAACTGACCGGAACAGAGGGTATCAACCCGGTGCTGCTTTTCCTGAAGCAGTTTAAAGACTTCCTTATACTTATCCTGTTTTTAGCGGCTGGGGTAGCCTGGTATGCCGATCAGCGGGTGGATGTTTATGTGATACTGGGGGTTATCCTTTTTAATGCCATACTTGGGTTCCTGCAGGAGTACCGGGCCGAGAAGGCTATACTTGCCCTCAAGCGCATGATAAAGCAGGAAACCACAGTCGTGCGCAATAACAAGGCTAGAACGGTAGAGGCAAAAGAGCTGGTTCCCGGCGATATCATCAGGCTGGAAGAAGGCGATAGCATACCTGCCGATGCGCGGCTACTGACATCTAAAAACCTGCAAACGGTGGAGGCTTCACTTACAGGAGAGTCGTTGCCAATTGAAAAGAAAACGGAACCGCTGCCAGAAAAGAGCAACTTAGGCGACCGGCTTAACATGCTTTTTAAAGGCACTCACGTAGCACGAGGTACAGCCACAGCTGCGGTTACGGGCACCGGAAACAACACCGAGCTCGGCAAAATATCCAAGTCGCTGAGCGATATAAAAACAACATCTACCAACTTCAGGAAAAAGACGGAACGGCTAGCCAAGCAGATGGCTGTTATCGCCATTGCCACCTCTGTTGTTGTTTTTATACTTGGCTACTATGTACGGGATTACGCCTTTGAAGAAGTGCTACTAATTACCGTGGCTACGTTGGTGTCTTCTATTCCGGAAGGCTTGCCGGCTGTTATCTCCATTGTGCTGGCGATTGGTGCCAAGCGCATGGCTAACCAGAATGCCATTATCCGGGAGTTTACCGCTACTGAAATGCTAGGCTCCGTTTCTGTTATACTAACCGATAAAACCGGCACACTTACCAAAAGTATACTTACTGTAAAACGCATCTTCCTGGGCAATGGAAAAGAGCTGGAAGTATCAGGTACAGGTTATGCTGTGGAAGGCGACATTACACTTGATGAGGAGCCCGTGCATGTTGCAGATGACCCTGTACTGGCAAAGCTTTTATTCGTTGCCGAAGCCTGTAATAATGCGCGCCTGCTGGACGGGGAAGAGCAAAAGGAAAATAACAACAGCGGCGATGCTGATAAGGCCACTGGTGATCCAACCGAAATAGCATTGCTGGTACTTGCCAAAAAAGCAGAGGCCAGAAACGAAGATATTTTTCCGGAAGCCAACAGGCTCGACGACCTTCCCTTTAGCTCCGAGCAGAAGTATAGAGCCACTTTGGTTGATGGAGAAAACGGAAAGGAATTACTGGCAGTTGGGGCTCCGGAGAAGATTCTGGAGCTGAGCTCTGGTATACTTAATGCAGAGGGGCCACAGCAACTTACCGATGAGTTACGGCAGCAAATAAAAGACAAACTGGACGATTGGGCAGACCATGCCATGCGGGTCTTGGCGCTGGCTTATAAAGATGTTGAAACCGGGACAAATACGATTAACGCAGACCAGGTAAAAGATTTGACCTGGGTAGGTATAACCGGTATCGTAGATCCGCCGCGCAGGGGAGTACAAGAGGCAGTAGGTGCCTGTAAATCTGCCGGTATCCGGGTGATGATGCTTACCGGTGACCACAAGAAAACAGGTGCTGCCATTGCCCGGGAGGTGGGCATTTTAGAGGGTGAGCATGTAAACGGAAATTATCCTGATGCGCTGCAGGAAGACGAACTGGAAGAAGAGGAAAGCAGGTTCGACGAACTGGTGGATAATGTGTCTGTGTTCACCCGTGTCAGCCCTAACACCAAGCTTCGCATTGCCGAGCATTTGCAGGATAAAGGATACCTGATAGCTATGACCGGTGATGGCGTAAACGATGCTCCAGCTTTAAAACGAGCCGATGTGGGAATAGCCATGGGCATTAGAGGCACCGATGTAGCCAAAGACGCTTCACATATCGTGCTGTCGGATGATAATTTTGCTACGATTGTGCGTGCCATACGCGAAGGCAGAATTGTGTTCCAGAATGTACGGCAGACGAGCTTTTTTCTGCTCACAACCAACTTTGCTTTTGTATTTGTGTTTATAGTAGCCATTGCTTTAGGCTGGCCGTTCCCTCTTACAGCTACACAAATACTTTGGGTAAACCTGGTTACAGACGGTGTGATGGAACTGGGGCTGGCGGCAGAACGCGGACATGGTGAGATCATGAAGCAGAAGCCTGTAGCCCGCGATGCCAATATCCTCGACAAATCCGTGGTGCCCTACTTGTTGCTGATGGGAACTGTGATGCTTGGTTTATCGCTGGCTGTTTTTTCCTATTACTTGCCTACAGGAGAGGAAATGGCACGCACAGCAGTCTTCATCGTTATTGCCATGACTCAGGTGTTTAACACTTACAACATGCGCTCCATCGACAGGTCACTGTTTACTATTGGGGTGCTCAGTAACAAGTATGTGAATATCGCCTTTGTCGTGTCGCTTGCTTTGCAGTTGCTGGTAGTATACACGCCATTCCTCAATAATATCTTCAGGTTTGATGCCCTGCCGTTGCCTGATCTGCTCATTATTTTGCTCCTGTCGTCGTCTGTGATCTGGTTTGCAGAAGCCTACAAAAAGCTACGCTTTGGCAGCCAGCCAGCCGATGCTGAAGAGGAGGAAGAGTGGATGAAAGATAAACCGCAGGAAAATGAAAAAGTATAGTCAAAACTCAAGTATGAACTGCAATAATAACTTTTAAATTCATGCAAGAAAGTATAGACCAGCTGTTAGCTGAGAGAGGCATACAAGCACTTATACTTGATCTGGACGGTGTTATTACACAAACGGCGCAAGTGCACGCGCAAGCCTGGAAAAAGATGTTTGATGCTTACCTGGCCAAACGTGCAGCGAAGGATGGCAAGACTTTTCAGCCCCTCGAAATTGAAACGGATTACCGGCAATACATTGACGGTATTCCGAGGTACGACGGCGTGCGCAACTTCCTGGCTTCGCGTGGCATCATAATACCTGAGGGGAAGCCAGATGATGAAGCTGGCAAAGAGACGGTGGCTGGCCTGGGTAACCTGAAAAATGCGTACTTTCAAGAGCTGTTGCAGCAGGGCGGGGTTAAGGTTTACGCTGATACCGTGGCATGGCTGGAGCAGCAGCGGAAACGGGGGCTGAGAACGGCGGTGATCTCTGCCAGCAAAAACTGCAAAGCCATACTTGAAGCAGCCAGAATTGAACACCTTTTTGATGTGCGCGTAGATGGAGTGGAGGCGATAAAACTGCACCTGAAAGGCAAGCCTGCACCGGATATTTTTCTGAAAGCCGCCGAACTGTTAACCGTTACTCCCGGCAAGGCAGCTATTTTTGAAGATGCCCTGGCAGGTGTGGAGGCAGGCAAGGCCGGTAACTTTGCATTGGTAGTAGGAGTAGACCGCACTGGCGATGCCTCTGAACTTATTAAACACGGTGCCGAAGTGATACTGCAAAAATTCCCTATAAACAACCTATGAAAAAAGAAGCAACTGCTCTTAAACACGACCCACAGACGCTGCCATCTGCCCTGCAGGAAATTCCAGGACTATTACAAGGCAAAAAACCTGCTGTATTTCTGGATTATGACGGTTGCTTAACCCACATAGTAAAAGACCCCGACAAAGCTATACTTAGCGAGGAGATGAAGAAGACGCTGCAGCAATTGGCAGAGGTCTGTCCGGTTGCCGTTGTGAGCGGCCGCGACAGGGCAAATGTTGCCAAGCTGGTGCAGCTGGATAATTTATACTTTGCCGGCTCACATGGTTTTGATATCTCCGGGCCTGGTAACATGCACACAGAGCCAGGCGGCGCAAAGGCAGCGTTACCAGCACTCGAGGCAGCAGATAAAACATTAAAGCAGAAGCTCAGCCACATAGATGGAGCTATGGTAGAACGAAAGCGGTATGCCATTGCTGTTCATTACCGAAATGTGGCAGACAATCATGTAGAGGAGGTGAAAAAGGTAACTGCAGACGTACTGCAGCAGCACCCGGAGCTAAAGGAAGGGTTGGGTAAAAAGATCATCGAGCTTAAGCCAAATCTGGACTGGCACAAAGGGAAAGCAGTGCTTTGGCTAATGGAGGAACTTGATCTGAACAAACCTGATATCATCCCTCTGTACATTGGTGATGATATTACTGATGAAGACGCCTTTGCAGAGTTGCAGGGAAAGGGAATAGGTATTTTAGTGGGCGAGCACGATGATCAGACGGCTGCCGGGCACAGGCTGGAAAGTGTAGAAGAAGTACAGGAGTTTCTGCAAAAGTTAACCCAACACCTCACAACACCAGCCCATGCAGGAATGGAAAATAACCTATGACACTTGGGAGCCGGAAGCGCAACCATTACGTGAGTCACTTTGCACGTTGGGCAACGGTTATATTGCCACACGAGGTGCCTTTGAAGAGGAAAGTGCCGACGAAAAAATTCACTACCCTGGCACTTATCTTGCTGGCGGATACAACCGGCGGACTTCCACTATAGCCGGCGAGGAAATAGAAAACGAAGACCTGGTAAACTGGCCAAACTGGTTGCCTTTGACCTTTAGGGTTAAAGGCGAGGAAGTGTGGTTTAGTTTAAGCAACGTGCAGGTGCTGGAGTTTGTACAGGAACTGGACCTGAAACTTGGGCTGCTTACCCGGAGTCTGCTTTTCAAAGACACTGCCAACCGTGAGACCAAACTTGTAAGCAGCCGTTTTGTAAGTATGGCCAATCCGCACGCAGCAGCGCAGGCGTGGGAACTTACGCCACTTAACTGGTCTGGTGAGATTGAGGTAAAAGTTACCCTTGACGGAAGAATAAAGAATAGCGGAGTGGCACGATACCGCTCCCTGGAAAGCCAGCACCTCGAGCCCATTGAAGCAGACCAGTACGATGAAGACACGCTGTATCTGGTTGTGCAGACCAACCAATCCAAAGTTAGGATGGCGCAGGCAGCCCGCACAACAGTAGTTTACGATGGCAAAAGGCAGGCGGTGAGCAGGCAAAGTATGGCAACTCCCAACTATGTAGAACAGGTGCTTCACATCAGCTGTAAGCAGGGCCAAAGTATAGCTGTTGAGAAAGTTGTCTTGATTTATACTTCCAGGGACTTTGCTATCTCAGAGCCTTTGCAGGAGGCCCTTAAAAACATTGAACGGCTGGGAAATTTTAAACAGCTTTTAGAAGTGAGCAGCCGTGCCTGGCTACGTTTCTGGAACCGCTGCGATCTGGAGCTAACCTGTAACGAAGAGGCGCAATCGGTGCTGCGCTTGCATATCTTTCACCTGCTGCAAACGGTATCAGCTCATTCTGTAGGGCGTGATGTGGGAGTGCCGGCTCGGGGCTGGCACGGTGAAGCCTACCGGGGACACATTTTCTGGGATGAGCTATTCATCTTCCCGTTTCTGAACCTGCGCCTCCCGGACCTCACCCGGGCCTTGCTCATGTACCGTTACCGCCGCCTGCCCGAAGCCAGGTATGCAGCCCTGGAGGCAGGATATCGTGGAGCTATGTTTCCCTGGCAAAGCGGCAGCAATGGTCGCGAAGAAAGCCAGATCATCCACTTAAATCCAAAGTCTGGCAGGTGGCTACCTGATAATACGTTCCTGCAGCGACACATCAATGCAGCAGTTGCCTATAATGTCTGGCAATACTACCAGGCCACGCACGACAAAGAGTTTCTTACTTTTTATGGGGCTGAGCTTATTTTTGAGATCGCACAATTCTGGTCTACCATCGCCATTTTCAGCAACGAGAAGGGCCGCTATGAAATACGGAATGTAGTAGGTCCCGACGAGTACCATACCGAATATCTCGGCTCTTCCAGCCCTGGCTTAAATAACAATGCCTATACCAATGTGATGGCAGTTTGGGTAATACAATGCGCGCTGCAGGTTATGGATCTGATTGATGATTCGCGGGTAAGTGAGCTAAAAGACAAATGCGCTATCTCGACAGAGGATGTAGAACGCTGGCAGCACATCAGCCAGCGCATGTATGTTCCTTTTATCGGGGAGAGCAATATTATTGCCCAGTTCGAAGGGTATGAGCAGCTGAAGGAATTTCCGTGGGAAGAGTATAAAGCGAACTACGGCGAGGCTATGCGACTTGACCGTATCCTGGAAAGCGAGAACGACAGTGTGAATAAGTATAAAGCCAGCAAACAGGCAGATGTGCTCATGTTGTTCTACCTTTTCTCATCGGAAGAACTGCTTCAGATCTTTCAGCAACTGGACTATAAGTTCGATCCTGAAAGTATACCAGATAACATTGCCTACTATGCACAAAGAACATCGCATGGGTCTACGCTAAGTAAAATTGTGCACTCTTGGGTATTAGCACGCTCAGACCGCAAACGCTCCTGGTTTAATTTCGAGATTGCTCTGATGAGCGATGTGGAGGATGTGCAGGGCGGCACCACCCCAGAAGGCATACATCTTGGCGCAATGGCCGGCACCGTGGATCTGATTCAGCGCTGCTACACCGGCCTGGAGATACGTGACGGTGTACTCTGGCTCAATCCTGTTTTACCAGACGAGCTTGGGTGTCTGAGCTTCCAGTTACGCTACCGCAGCCACTGGCTTTCGCTTGAGTTTACACAAAGTAAACTGATTATTACCATCGATAAGGGGTGGTCTAAAGAAGTTAAAATTGGAGTGCTCGGAGAAGTTTATACTTTTACAACAGGAGAGAAGCGTGAGTTTGATTTAAAACACAAGTGAGGCAGGGTGTTAAATCTCTGTTTTGAAAGATTTAGTAAGTTCAACAAACCAGATTAGCTGAGTTTATATAGAAATACAATGCATAAAATCATCACGATCACACTTAATCCGGCATTAGACAAAAGCACAAAAGTAGACCAGGTTCTGCCTGAGAAAAAGCTGCGTTGCGAAGAGCCTGTTTTTGAGCCCGGCGGGGGAGGAATCAATGTATCCAGAGCCATCAAGAAGTTAGGGGGAGAGTCGTGTGCGTGGTTTTTATCTGGTGGCCCAACCGGTGATATGCTAAGCAAATTATTGGAAGCAGAAGGAATAACAACTTGGACGGTCAGAACTAAAAACTGGTCGCGGGAGAACCTGATGGTGATGGAAACTACAACAGGTAATCAGTATAGGTTTGGTATGCCGGGCCCTGAAACCTACGAAGATGAATGGATGCAGTGCCTGCAAAAGCTGAAGCACCTGCCTCAGGGTGAGGTGCCACAATTTGTGGTAGCCAGTGGCAGCCTTCCCCCCGGAGTGCCCAATGACTTTTGCCTGCGCCTGGCAGAGATAGCCCATGAAAAAGATTTTAGACTGATCATTGATACTTCTGGCGAGGCACTGGTAAAAGCAGCAGGAGAGGGAGTATACTTACTAAAGCCAAACTTAGGAGAACTAGCTGCGCTGGCAGGGAAAGATCAGATATCTGCATTGGAACAGGAAGAGATTGCAATGCAGGTAATAAACGAAGGTAAGAGCAAAGTGCTGGTTGTGTCGCTGGGTCCACGTGGGGCTATGCTTGCCTCTAAAGAGGGTATAAGTTACATGGTGCCTCCAACGGTGCCGCTGAAAAGTGCTGTTGGCGCAGGCGATAGTATGGTGGCTGGTATTGTGATGAGCCTGCTGAAGGGCTGCCCTTTGGACGAGGTGGTGCGCTATGGCGTAGCAGCCGGCACTGCCGCTACCATGACACCGGGTTCAGAGCTTTGCCGAAAAGAAGACACGGAAGAAATCTACAAGTGGCTGCAGGAGCACAAGTAACTAATGATTAATTCCGAATTGAGAATTATCAAATATGATTGAGATAAGTATTATCCAGTCGAAATTTATACTTTACTCAAACACGATTACTTTGTCTTTGTGCTTGCCGCGCATGTGGCCGCGGATAATCTGCTGCACATCCTTGTTGTCGTTGTAGCGGGTAATGGCACCTTTAAAATCATCTAACGAAGAAGCGGAGAAGGTCTGGTCTACAAAACCGAAGCCAAGGTAAGTGCCGTGCTCTATCACCACTACTGATTTTTCGCCGGGCTCACGGCCTTTGCCAATAATTACAAAGCTGTTATGCTCATAGGTAAAGGAATCGAGGGCGGCATCTACACGCTGGTTATACTCTTCCGGGCTCTCCTTGCCAATACACGCTCCCTGGCACTGGTGCACCTGGTAATCAAAGCAGGCACCGGTAGTTTTATACAGGTCGCAGAGCTTCTGGCACAGGTTATACTTACCTACTTTATGAAACAGAAAACCCTTTGCCTTGTAATGGTTCGATAAGGCTATGATAGGTGTCATGCTCACATCGTCGGCCTTGTTTATACTTCCGAAGGTGAGTCTTTTGTATCCTTTGTCGTCTATGTAAGTAAAGATGCCGGTGTTGAACACACTACGGCGTTGCTGCCGGTTGTAGTGCGGTTTCATACGCTTTATCTCCGCCGACTCAAACAGCAAAGATACCAGTTCATTGCCCATCAATTCATAAGTGATGTCTGCAATGTTGTTCTTAAAATCCAGCGATTTGCGGCTCTTATAATCGATGTTGAAGTGCTGGATAATGCGCTTTTTGATGTTGATGCTCTTGCCCACATAGATTACTTCACCTTTTTCGTTGTGGAAGTAGTACACGCCCGGCACCATAGGCAGGTTATCTACCTGTTCTTTTGTAATGTGAGGCGGCAGCAAAGAAGTTTTGATCTCCTGCTTAAGCACCTGCGACGTATGCTCGGCAGCCATGTTCATGTTGCCGTCTACTATGGGGCGGTTAATTTTGATAAGCTTGTCAAACAGCTTGGCCGTTGCCTCGGCATCGCCTATGGCACGGTGGCGCTGTTTCAGCGGAATGTCTATACTTTTGCAAAGCTTGCCCAAACTATAAGAGGGTAACCCCGGGATAAGGCTGCGGCTAAGGCGCACGGTGCACAGTGTTTTGCGCTGAAAAGTATAGCCCAGGTCGGCAAACTCTTTTTTGATAAAAGAATAGTCGAAGCGTACGTTATGTGCCACAAACACCTTCCCGTTTGTAAACTCTACAATCTCCTTGGCTACCTCATAAAACTTAGGGGCATCCTTTACCATTTCGTCGGTAATGCCCGTTAGCTGCGAAATAAAGTATGGAATTGGTCGCTGCGGATTGATGAGGGTGTTATACTTGTCAACAACCTGATGTCCGTCGTGGATGAATATGGCAATCTCTGTAATCTTGTCTTGAGAAGGCTGTCCGCCAGTGGTCTCAATGTCTATTATCGCGTACAAATGGTTAGGATTTAAGTCCGTCTCTTCCAGTGCACCAGTCTTTGCTAATGCCTCATCTCCTAAACCAATTTTTTTAGCAATCCGTTTCAAATCCTGCTGCTGTTTTTATATGCGATATAGACTCTTAATTACCTGTCTTCTTTCTTCTTGCCGTGCCAAATGCCGTTCCAGATCTCGCTAAACCAGTTGCCGACCCTGCCACGCTTTTTATGGTTCACTTCGTCTATGTCAGCCAATAAGAATCCAAACGGTGTTAAAGGCGGGTACACATCAAACACTACCTTTAGCATGGCAATAAACGGAATAGACAGGATCATGCCGGGTGCTCCCCAGATCTCGCCACCAATAAGCAAGCCCACTATGGCTGCGAAAGGATTTATACTTACCCTCGAACCCACTACATAAGGTGTGATAAAATTGCCCTCCAGGAACTGCACAAACATAAAGACTGCAACTACCAATACTGCATCAAAAAGGTGACCAGTAGTGGCAAGCGTGAGCAAGGCTGGTAACGTAGCCCCGATCAGGATTCCGATGTAAGGTATGATGGTAAGTATGGAGGCAAAGATCCCAAAGAAAATAGCATACTTAACACCCAGTAACAACAAACCCGCAGAGTTTAGCAGAGCCACTATAAAGATCACGATCATTAGGGCTGAGATGTAACTCTGCACCACCTGCTGTATATTCATAACTGTCTGTATCAGGCTGCTGCGTCTGTCTTTGGCAACAAACTTAAAGAGGAACTGCTCCAGGTGATCGCGGTAGTATAAAAAACAGAACACGAAAATGGGCATCAATACCAACATGGACAGGGCACCCGTTGTCATAGAGATTGTGCTACCCAGGAAGGTGGTAGTGATATCCTGCAGACCGCCAATGGCGTTCCGAACCAAATCTGTTCGGTTCGAAGGTTCTAGGCCTACTTTTTCGTACAGGAATAACTGTACCCTGTCTATCAAATCTCCAATATTCTCACCGATAGTATCTAACTCTGAGGTTAGGCTAATGAGCTGCATTGTCAGAAACCATACTATACCACCCAGCACAGTCACAATCAAAATGATGCAAATGAGTATAGCAATTGGCCTAGGTATGCGAAAACGCTCCAGGTCGTTTACCAACGGTAGCAGGAGCAGTGCAAAGAGCAGGGCAAAAGCAAGCGGTACCAACACCGATTTGAATGTTTGCAATATTCCCACCAGTAGGGCGATGCCAAGCAGGATAAGTATAAACTGAAGGTACTTAGGTAGTTTTAATTCCATATATCGCTAAGCCTAAAAAAGCAGGCATGCATTGTGCTCTAAAGTAACTAAATGTTGAGCGTAATCTATACATTTTTTCATATATTAATTTGCTAAAAACAATAGCTAAAGTAACTGGTAAATAACTTGATTTTGATGAACCAGCGCTTTAATTTTATGGTTCTATAGAAGTAGAAAGGTAGTAGCGCATAGAACCACACAATGATTTTGCTAAAAAATTTAGCTAATTATTTTAGTTATTTGCTAATTGTTTGACGGCTGGAACTAATTGTTGCAGCTGGTCGCTTTTATTTTTCTATATTTCCGATTGAATTTACCTAAACAACTACACTTACGCTTATAGAATGGCAGAGTTAGAACACAATTACAACGAAGACAGTATCCGCTCCCTCGAACCACGCGAGCACATTAGGCTGCGTCCTGGTATGTACATCGGTAAACTTGGCGACGGTTCGGCTGCTGACGACGGTATCTACATTTTGGTGAAAGAGGTAATCGACAACTCCATCGACGAGCACGTGATGGGTTTCGGTAAAACCATCGACATTAAAATATCTGACCACAAGGTGCAGGTGCGCGACTATGGTCGTGGTATTCCGCTGGGCAAGGTGATCGACTGTGTGAGCAAGATCAACACCGGTGGTAAGTACGACAGCAAAGCTTTCCAGAAGTCAGTAGGTCTGAACGGTGTGGGTACGAAGGCAGTGAACGCGCTTTCCAGCCATTTCCGCATTCAGTCTGTTCGTGACGGGCAGATGAAGGTGGCTGAGTTTGAGAAAGGCGTGCTTACAAACGACGTGGCGCTGGAGGCAACATCGCAGCGTAACGGTACGCTTACTGTTTTTACGCCAGACGATACGATCTTCAAAAACTTCCAGTTCAACCCAGAGTACCTGGAGAACCAGATCTGGAACTATGTGTACCTTAACGCCGGCCTTACCATCAACTTCAACGGTAAGAAATTCTATTCTGAGAATGGACTTCTGGACCTGCTCAGAAACAAAGCCGATGAGGAAGCTATGCGTTATCCGATCATCCACCTGAAAGGTGCGGATATTGAGTTGGCAGTTACCCACGGCAATGACTACGGCGAAGAATATTATTCGTTTGTGAACGGTCAGTACACAACAATGGGGGGTACACACCTGGCAGCTTTCCGTGAAGCCATCGTGAAGACAGTTCGCGAGCACTTCAAGAAAGATTACGATGCCGCTGATATCCGTGGCTCTATAGTTGGTGCCATCTCGCTGCGTGTGCAGGAACCAGTGTTCGAATCGCAGACGAAGACTAAGTTAGGCTCAATTGATATGGGACCAGATGGACCTGCTGTTCGAGCTTATATCAACGACTTTATCAAGGAGAACCTTGATAACTACCTGCATAAGAACCCGACAACAGCCGAGGCGCTGAAGAAGCGAATTGAGCAGAGTGAGCGTGAGCGCAAGGACATGGCCGGTGTGAAGAAACTGGCTAACCAGCGTGCCAAGAAAGCTAACCTGCACAACCGCAAACTGCGCGATTGCCGACTGCACTTCAACGAAGATAAGCACGAGAATTCAATGCTGTCTACGCTGTTCATTACCGAGGGTGACTCTGCAAGTGGTTCTATCACTAAGTCCAGAAACGTGGATACAGAAGCGGTGTTCAGCTTAAGAGGTAAGCCTTTGAACTGCTATGGCCTTAAGAAGAAGGTAGTATACGAGAACGAGGAGTTTAACCTGCTGCAGCACGCCCTTAACATTGAGGAGGGCTTGGAAAACCTGCGTTACAACCGCGTGGTAATCGCTACCGATGCCGACGTGGATGGTATGCACATTCGCTTGCTGCTATTAACGTTCTTCCTGCAGTTCTTCCCGGATCTTGTGCGTAACGGCCACGTGTTTATATTGGAGACGCCGCTGTTCCGTGTGCGCAACAAGAAAGAGACGATCTACTGCTACAACGAAACGGAGAAGCAGGAAGCGATACAGAAATTGGGCAAGCGCCCTGAGATTACCCGATTCAAAGGTTTGGGAGAGATCTCACCGGACGAGTTTGGCAAGTTTATCGGCGACAACATTAAGCTGAAGCCGGTGATCCTGCAAAAGGATACCACGATACAGAAGATTTTGAGCTACTACATGGGCAAGAACACGCCGGAGCGCCAGAACTTTATTATCGATAATTTGAAGATTGAAAAAGACATAGTTGAAGAAGTATATGCATAACGACGAGTTGAATAACGAGATAGAAAAAGAGGACGAATTAGAGGTTGCGTTTACAGATGGCGATGAAGAAGTTATCCATAACGTAACCCCTGTTGCCGGCCTCTACGAAGGCTGGTTCTTAGACTATGCTTCTTATGTAATTCTGGAGCGTGCAGTACCAGCTATTGAAGACGGTTTAAAGCCGGTGCAGCGCCGTATCCTGCACGCCATGAAAGAGATGGACGATGGTCGCTTTAACAAGGTGGCCAACGTTATCGGTCAGACCATGCAGTATCACCCGCATGGCGATGCTTCTATCGGCGATGCAATGGTAAACCTGGGCCAGAAAGACCTTCTGATCGAGACACAGGGTAACTGGGGTGATGTGCGTACCGGCGACAGTGCGGCTGCGCCACGTTACATTGAGGCTCGTTTGTCTAAGTTTGCCCTGGATGTGGTGTTCAATCCACAGACAACGCTGTGGCAGCTGAGCTACGATGGTCGTAAAAACGAGCCGGTTACACTGCCGGTAAAATTCCCGCTGTTACTTGCGCAGGGTGTGGAAGGTATTGCCGTAGGTCTGTCTACGAAGATCATGCCGCACAACTTTAAGGAGCTGATCAAAGGTTCTATTGATGTGCTGAAAGGCCGTAGCACCACCTTGCTGCCAGACTTCCCGAACGGCGGTCAGGTAGACGTTACCAACTATAACGGTGGAGCAAGAGGCGGTAAGATACGTGTGCGCGCTACCATTGAGAAGGTGGATAAGACCATGCTCATCATCCGTGATGTGCCATATGGTATAACCACTACCGGTCTGATGGAATCGATCGTAAAAGCGAGCGAGAACAACAAGATCAAAATCAAAAAGGTGATCGACAACACGGCAGCTGACGTGGAGATACAGGTACAGTTGCCTCCGGGTGTTTCACCTGACTTAACGATGGATGCACTGTATGCCTTCACGGACTGCGAAGTTTCTATCTCTCCGAACACCTGTGTGATCATTGATGATAAGCCACACTTCCTGAACGTGGATGAGTTGCTGCGCATTTCTACTTTTAAAACAGTAGACCTGCTGAAGCGTGAGCTGGAGATCCGCAAAGGAGAACTGGAAGACAAATGGCACTACTCCTCATTGGAGAAGATCTTCATCGAGAACCGCATTTACCGCGACATCGAAGAGTGTGAGACTTGGGAAGCTGTATTAGAAGCTATCGATAAAGGACTTGATCCGTTCAAGAAGCTGCTGCGCCGCGAGGTAACGCAGGATGATATTATCCGTCTGACAGAGATCAAGATCAAGCGTATCTCCAAGTATGACTCTTTCAAAGCAGATGAATACATCAACAAGCTGGAAGAAGAGATGGCTGAGGTGGATGATAATCTGGCTAATCTGATCCGTTATGCGATTGCATACTTTGAAGGCCTTCTGAAGAAGTATGGCCAGGGCCGTGACCGCAAAACGCAGGTGAAAACTTTCGACGTGATCACCGCGCAGAAAGTGGCCATTGCGAACCAAAAGCTATACATGAATGCCAAAGACGGCTTTATCGGTACCAGCTTGCGTAAAGACGAATTTGTGTGCGACTGCTCTGATATGGACGACATCATTGTGTTCCGTAAGGATGGTAAGTTTACTGTAACCAAAGTAGCTGACAAGACATTCGTTGGTAAGGACATCATCATGGCTGGCGTTTACAACAAGAACGATGAGCACATGGTGTACAACATGATCTATGTGGATGGTAAGACGGGTGTATCGTTTGCGAAACGCTTCGCTGTGAAATCCATCACCAGAGATAAGGAGTATGACCTGACCAAAGGCAGCAAAGGCTCTAAAGTGCATTACCTGACGGCCAACCCTAACTCAGAGTCTGAGGTGGTAAGTATAACTTTATCACCGCAATCTACAGCCCGCAACAAGCAGTTCGACTATGACTTTGCGGAGCTGATGATCAAAGGCAAAGGCTCCAATGGTAACATCGTAACCAAGTACCCGATCAAGAAAGTGCTTCAGAAGAGCTTAGGCGATTCTACTCTGGGAGGGCGTGAGATTTACTACGATGAAGTGATCGGTAGACTGAACACCGAAGGGCGTGGCCGTTACTTAGGTTCTTTCAATACCGACGATACCATACTTGTGATCTATGAGGATGGTACTTACGAGCAGACAACGTTTGACCTGAGCAACCACTACACAGTAGAGAAGATTAAGGTGCTGCAGAAGTTCGAACCTGAGTTGGTGATTTCGGCGATCTACTACGACGGAGATAACAAGACTTACTATGTGAAGCGCTTTAAAATAGAGACAAGTACAGTAGGCAAGAAGTTTACCTTCATCTCCGAAAGCAAGAACTCCAGACTGGAAGCTGTTTCTACGCATTCGCAGCCATTAGCAACTATCAAGTTCAAGCTGAGTCTGCGCGGTGAGAAAGCGACTGAGAAACTGTTACTGAGCGACTTTATCGACGTGAAAGGCTGGAAAGCGATGGGTAACAAACTCAACTACTTCAAGATATTTGACGTGGAAGTGCCGAAGATGGATACCGTAGAGCAGCCACAGGACGAGAAGGGGAAAGCAAAGAAAGCTGCTCCTAGAAAGGCGCCTGTAACACTGCCTTCTGAGCTGAAGGAATTAGCAGAAGAAGCAGCAAAAATTAGCGGTACCCAACTCTCTGATGCTGAAACCGTAGAAGAGGAGACACACGGTAACAAGGAAATCAAAGCCCTTAAAGAGAAAAAACAGCTGGATCTTTTCTGATCCGGCTGCTCTTTCCTTGCAAAAGTCTTTGATATTCCGTAGTTTGTATTGTGTAGTATAGTATATGAGAAGACTTTGTAAAGCATTTCCTGTAATTCTGTTGTTCCTTTGCACTGCGTTTGCCAGCCTGGCAGACGGTGGAGTGTCGGAGCATGAAAAGCTGTTGCAGCGTGCCGAGCAGTTGCTGGATAAGTATAAAGATAGCGAAGCACTTGCTGTTTACGAGCAGATACTTGGTGTAGCATCAGAGAACTATGTAGCCTTATGCAAAGCGAGTTACCTGCACTGCCGCATCAGCGAGAGATACACTGATGAAACAAAACGGCTGGAGCACATTGCCAAAGCAAGGGAATATGCTAACAAGGCATATGAGCTAAATCCACTTGATGCAGAGTCTAATTATGTCATGGCGCTTTCACTTGGCAGCCAGGCCTTGGTATCTGGTCCTAAAGAGCGACTTGTAAACATAAATGAGCTTAAATCTTTTGTAGATGCGGCTTTAGCTGCTGATGCAAAACACGCAGGTTCTTGGCATTTGCTTGGCAGGTGGTACTTTAAAATGGCAAACCTGAATTTTGCTGAAAAGGCCGCCTCTAAATTCTTATTCGGAGGAGTGTGCGGACTTGCTACAAACAAAGATGCAGCCGATGCCCTGGAAAAAGCCATTGCTTACAACCCGAAGAACATCAGATACTATTACGACCTTGCCTTGATCTATGACGAAATGAAAGATAAGGAAGCTTGCATTACCACGCTTACGAAAGCACTAACGCTAACCCTGGATACCAAGGAAGAGTTAGAGTTAAGCAGGCGCTGTAAGATTATGCTGCAAGAGAAAACGAACGTTTAAGCATATTCAAGATATCTTCAGAAAGCCTGCTTACCATTGGTGAGCAGGCTTTCTGCTTTGTATACCTGTTGTTAAGAGATAATGTGTTATTCTATTTAGGTAATTTGTCTTAATTTAGCGCACTTAAGGAGTCTTTAGGCTGCTGCTTGTAATATGCCGGTGAAAAGAATTTTATACTTGTGGGGATTGGTTGTGCTGCTGTTGGCAAGTGCCTGCGCTGGCGAAGAGGCGAACCGGGAGCGAATGGTAAACCTGTCGGAAGTAAAGGACGATGAGGAGGCCCAGCTAAAAAACCTGGACGCCGCTATTCTGCAGTCCAAGCGCGACGGGAGTTTATATGCCAGACGCGCCGTGGTGCTGCTTCGGAAGGGGGAGTTGGAGAAAGCCCTGGATGATGCAAACAATGCGGTACGGCTAACCAAGAATGAGCCTTATACTTTATTTGTAAAGGCTCAGGTGTTAAGGGCGCTAAACCGGCAGGAAGAAGCCTTGCCGCTTGCATTGCAGGCAGAGCGTAATTCGTACCAGAGTAGCTCACTGTATGTGTTGCTCGGCGAGTTATACTTGCAGCGCAATGACTATAAGCAAGCTAAATTATACCTGGACAAAGCTCAGGATCTGTCGCCGAAGGATGCCTACGCTTTTTATTACAGAGGCAGGGTGCAGGAGGCAACAGGAGACACGGCAAGAGCTGTAAGAAATTATAAGCTCGCCCTGGAGCAGCAGCCAAACTTTATGCAGCCACACCGCGAACTGGTAGGTATCCTTGTTAATAGGGGAGAGTATGCAGCAGCACTACCATACTTAAAAGCTGCCGAAAAACTGGATCCGGAAGAGGGCAGGCTGTGGTATTACAAAGGCTTGCTTTATCAGGGGGAGCAAAGGCAGGACAGTGCCCTGTATAGTTTTAACAAAGCTGTTGCTTTAAACGATACCCTTAGCGGTGCCCATTACAGGCTGGGCATGGCGGCTTATACTCAAGGCAACAATTCTCTGGCATTAGAACACCTGGAGAAAGTTTACAGGAAGTATAAAAGAGAGCCGAAGTACTTAAGCACCATAGCCGGAGCTTATGAGCGAAACGGACAATATATAAAGGCTTTGCAGACATACCAGGACTTGGTAGATGTAGAGCCACGCTATACGTATGGTTACCAGGCTATAAGCCGCTTAAAGTATAAATTAACAAGACCAGTACCCGATAGCATAGCTGTCTATCGGACTAACATAGAACAATAGATTTTAGATACATGATCAACATCACACTGCCAGACGGCTCCATGCGCCAGTACAACCAGGGCGTAACCAGCCACGAGATTGCACTAAGTATAAGCGAAGGCTTAGCTAGAAATGTGCTTGCTGCCAAAGTAAACGGTCTTATTTGGGACATCACGCGCCCTATAAACGAAGATGCAACGGTGCAGCTGCTCACCTGGAATGATGACGAAGGAAAGAACACTTTCTGGCACTCTTCTGCTCACCTGATGGCAGAGGCGCTGGAAGAGCTGTATCCCGGCATAAAGTTCGGTATCGGACCTCCGGTAGAGAACGGTTTCTACTACGATGTGGATCTAGGGGAGCAGTCTTTCTCTCAGGATGATTTTGCAAAAGTAGAGCAGAAGATGCTGGAGCTGGCTCGTAACAAAAACGACTTTGAGCGCCGCGAAGTATCTAAAGCTGAAGCAGTAGACTACTTCACTAAAAAGGGTGACGAGTATAAGCTGGATCTGATCAAAGACCTGGAGGACGGTAGCATTACGTTCTACACACAAGGTAACTTTGTTGACCTTTGCCGCGGACCGCACCTGCCAAATACAAGCCCTATAAAAGCTGTTAAGCTGATGAACGTGGCAGGAGCCTACTGGCGCGGCGATGAGAACAGCAAGCAGCTGACGCGTATCTATGGCGTTACTTTCCCGAAGCAGAAGGAGCTAACAGAATACCTGGAGCGCCTGGAGGAGGCTAAGAAACGCGACCACCGCAAGTTAGGTAAGGAGCTGGAGCTATTTGCTTTCTCTGAAAAAGTAGGGATGGGCTTACCGCTTTGGTTGCCAAAAGGCACGCTGCTGCGCGAGCGCTTGGAGATGTTCATGCGTAAAGCGCAGGTACGTGCAGGCTATCAGCCGGTAGTTACACCGCATATCGGTAGCAAAGAGCTGTATGTGACTTCAGGCCACTACGAGAAGTATGGCGCGGATTCTTTCCAGCCAATTAAAACGCCAAGCGAAGGGGAGGAGTTCTTCCTGAAGCCGATGAACTGCCCGCACCATTGCGAGATATATAAAACACGTCCGCGTTCTTACAAAGAGCTACCGGTGCGTTTGGCAGAGTTTGGTACCGTGTATCGCTACGAGCAAAGTGGAGAACTGCACGGCTTAACCCGTGTGCGCGGCTTTACGCAAGACGATGCGCACATCTTCTGCCGTCCTGATCAGGTGAAGGAAGAGTTTACGAAAGTAATTGACCTGGTGCTTTATGTTTTCAAGGCTCTAGGCTTCGAAGATTATACTGCCCAGATCTCTTTGCGCGACCCGAATAATAAGGCGAAATACATCGGAAGCGACGAAGCCTGGGAGAAAGCAGAGAATGCTATTATAGAGGCTGCCACAGAGAAAGGGCTGCGCACTGTAACCGAATTGGGTGAGGCTGCGTTCTACGGACCTAAGCTTGACTTTATGGTGAAGGATGCCCTTGGCCGTAAATGGCAGCTCGGAACTATTCAGGTTGATTATAACTTACCAGAAAGATTCCAGTTGGAGTACATCGGAGCAGACAATGCCAAGCACCGCCCTGTCATGATACACAGAGCACCGTTTGGTTCATTGGAGCGTTTCGTTGCCGTACTTATCGAGCACTGCGGAGGAAACTTCCCGCTTTGGTTAAGCCCGGAGCAGTTTGCCATACTTCCTATTTCTGAAAAGTATCATGACTTTGCACAGGAAATATTTGACAAGCTGCAGCAGGAGGATATCAGAGGCTTCGTGGATAACCGCGACGAGAAAATTGGCCGTAAGATACGCGATGCGGAAGTTCGCAAAGTGCCTTATATGCTGATTGTAGGAGAGAAGGAGCAGGAAAGCGGCGCAGTATCGGTACGTAAGCATGGCGAAGGCGATATTGGAACACTGACAGTTGATGAATACATCGAAATGTTCAGGAGCAAAATCGCTGAAATGCTTAACAATTAAGAAAATATTTTCATTTTGATAGAAAAATTGCGATATTCGCAGCCTAATTGTATAAACTAAACTAAGGAGGAACAACCATAGCTACTCAAAACAGGCGCTTTGTCCCACGCGGAAAAGTGGAAGAGCCATACAAAGTCAATGAACATATAACTGCCCGAGAAGTAAGGCTAGTTGGTGACAATGTAGAGCAAGGAATTTTCCAGACCAGAGATGCTCAGAAAATAGCAAATGAGCAGAATCTTGACCTGGTTGAGATTTCACCGACTGCTAATCCGCCAGTTTGCAGAATTATCGACTACTCGAAATTTAAGTACGAGCAGAAGAAAAAGACGCGCGAGATGAAGGCGAAGGCGCAGAAAGTGGTGATCAAAGAGATTCGTTTCGGTCCTAACACGGATGATCACGATTTTGAGTTTAAGCTGAAGCACGCCAAAGGATTCCTGGAAAGTGGTTTTAAAGTGAAGTCTTATGTTCACTTCGTTGGTAGAACCATTGTGTTTAAGGAGCGCGGCGAGATCTTATTGCTTAAATTTGCACAAGCCCTGGAAGATGTAGCTAAAGTTGAGCAGTTGCCTAAGTTGGAAGGAAAAAGAATGTTCCTTATCCTTTCGCCAAAGGTTGCTCCTGCAGTTAAAAAGTAATTTTATCAATCAATTTTATAAACATGCCAAAAGTAAAAACTAAATCTGGTGCAAAGAAGCGTTTTTCTTTGACAGGTACTGGCAAAATCAAGCGTAAGCACGCGTTCAAAAGCCATATCCTGACCAAGAAAACGACGAAGCAGAAGCGTAACCTTACTCATGCAGGCCTTGTTAGCTCAGCTGACATGGACAGAGTAAAAGCAATGCTTAACATTTAATTATTTCAGGTTAACTATTAGTACGAACCCGGCGCCTGGTCTTTTTGAAGATTATACTTAATCACCAGCCGCTAAAACTTTAAAAAAATGCCAAGATCAGTCAATGTCGTAGCAGCACGACACAGAAGAAAAAAAGTAATGAAGATGGCCAAAGGTTACTTTGGTCGTCGCAAGAACGTTTGGACAGTTGCGAAAAACGCAGTTGAAAAAGGTTTAGTTTACGCTTACCGCGATAGAAAAGCAAAGAAGAGAGACTTCAGAGCTTTATGGATTCAGCGTATCAACGCTGGCGCGCGTGAGCACGGCATGTCTTACTCTCAGTTGATGGGCGCTCTTAAGAAAGCCAGCATCGACTTAAACCGTAAAGTACTTGCTGACCTTGCTATGAACCACCCTGAGGCGTTCAAAAGCATCGTTGATAAAGTAAAGTAATTTACTAGCAATATATAACAGGAGGGGCTTAGCACATGCTAAGCCCTTTTTGTTTTAAGCAAGCATACCGAGCACTGCCCATAGGAGATTTTCTCGCGAGCTTAACTAAGTAGCCTGTAAAGTTTCAACTAACATACTATTTATCTAAACCGAAACGTATCTCTACTGTTAAGCATAATCAATTTAAAAACATCTGTCATAAACAGAAGGATAAGTATATAGAACCGAATTAACTATGAACAACTTCACATTTATTAACCCTGTAAAAATTATTTTTGGAAAAGGCCAGATTGCAGCCATAGCCGATGAAATACCAGCGGATGCCCGCGTGATGATTACCTATGGCGGTGGAAGTATAAAAGAAAACGGGGTTTATGATCAGGTAATAGCCGCACTTGGCAACAGAAGTATAGTTGAGTTTAAAGGCATAGAACCTAACCCGCATTACGAAACATTGATGCAGGCAGTAAACCTAGCCAAGCGCCATCGTATTGACTTTATACTTGCCGTAGGTGGCGGCTCCGTAATAGACGGAACAAAGTTTATTGTGGCTGCAATGGAGTATGAGGGAGAAGATGCCTGGGATATACTTGCTAAGAAAGTGCCTGTTACCAAAGCAGTTCCGTTTGGTACTGTGCTTACCTTGCCTGCCACAGGCTCAGAAATGAACTCCGGATCCGTTATCACCAGGGCAGAGACAAAAGAAAAGCTTGCCTTTGGTAGTCCGTTCACTTTTCCGAAATTCTCTGTGCTGGATCCGGAGACAACTTATACTTTGCCACTACGCCAGATCAGTAACGGAATTGTAGATGCCTTTACTCATGTGCTGGAGCAATATCTTACATATCCGGTAAACGCGCCACTGCAGGATAGAATGGCAGAATCCATACTACTGACGCTAAAGGAAGAGGGGCCAAAAGCGATCTTGAATCCACAGGATTATGATACAATGTCAAATTTTATGTGGTGCGCAACCATGGCTCTGAACGGTATCATTCGTGTTGGCGTGCCAACAGATTGGGCCACACACTATATTGCACATGAGTTAACTGCTTTACATGGCATCGACCATGCCCGCACCCTGGCCATAGTGTTGCCATCGCTGCTGCGCTATAAGCAGGAGACAAAAAAAGAAAAACTGCTACAGTATGGTGAGCGCGTGTGGGGAGTAAGCTCCGGTACAGAAGATGAACGTTTAGAAGCCACGATACAGGCCACTATCGCCTTCTTTGAGACACTTGACATCAAAACGAAACTTAAGGACTATGAAGTGGGAGAGGACACCATCAGAGAGATTGTTAGGCGCTTTGAAGAAAGAGGGGTTAAAAACTTAGGCGAACGAGCCGACATTCAGGTAAAGGATGTAGAAGAGATACTAACCATGAGTTTATAGAAAAAAGCAGAGGCTACTTGTATGGGTAGCCTCTGCTTTTTTTAATGTTCCTTCCCGTTTAGAATTCCTTCAAAAATGATAGTTACGATACCATCGAAAATGGCTTCTGGAGAATACGGCAAATCGTTAGTTAGCTGTGCCGGAATCTGGCGCATAAACGAGGGGTTAACGATGGTGTCCAGAGCACTGGCGTACAGCATAACGGCTAGAGGGCGGTTGATGTCGTCTCGGATATAGCCCAGCTTAGCACCTTCTTTTAACAAAGAGTTAAATCTTAAATATGCTGCATCAGCTTTATAATCCTGAACCAGTTTCCAGCTTTTAGGTGAATTTTGCTTGATGTCTTCTATAAACTGTGGGTTTATACCATTCAATCTGGTTGCCACATACTTAAAGATTTGGCTTGCTTTGTCTGGAAATGAGATGCTAGTATCTTTTATAAGTTGCTCTACTGTAGTTTGCATCTCGTTTTGAAATGCTCTGATTACTTCAAGTACCAGTTCTTCTTTCCCTGAAAAATGTTGGTAGAGAGTTTTCTTGCTCATTCCCATTTCTTTGGCAATGTCTGACATTAAAACACCAACATATCCTTTCTTAAAAAAGAGTTGACCGGCTTTCTTTATAATCTGCTCTTTTACGTGCATAGCTTGTTTTCGTGTAATCTGCTTACATATAGTAACAGCAGGTGGAGCTTAGTATCACATTTGTCTTATGAGCTGGTTAGTAGCCTAAAATATAATGTTGCATGAATATACAATACAGACAGTAGGTATACAACCTTAATTTAGGGTGAGCACAAACTTGACATTGATAATCAATATGTTGCCGGGATAACAAAGTTTAGCTTCATATTTTTATATCATTAGATTGAATTATTGCTGCCCCTTTTGAGTTACAGCTACACTCAAAGCCAAATTACCGTGCGTTGATAAATGGTATAATATTTAGCTGTAGCGTGAGGCTTCAGATAGTAAAGCATAATCTATACTTGATATTTGTGGCTGCTGTGTCTCGTAAATGCACAAAAGTGCATTTCTAGCAGTAGCTAAGCCTAGCATGGATAAGATAATCAGATAGTTATATAGAAAGAGTTTAATATAAATTGTTGATAAGTATTTGATAAAATTGTAGTCAGAAAATTTGATAATTTGTTAACTGTAATTTAAATTGCATTAAGCACTACCAAAAAAAGGACTTATCTAAGAGCTTTAAATACTGGTAAAGCATATTAAATTCGCTCTGGCATACTTGTTGGTATTGTAGACTTTAAAAACTTTTAGCCAATGATTGACATCATTAACTTTGTAGCACTTTCAGGGATTTTCAATGTTTTATTTTTCTGGTATGCCTCCACGAAAATGCGTTCTAAGCCTGATCCGATCAAAACTCTAATTGTCTCTTTTGTATTTTCTATTCCGCTAAGTTTTCTGCTGATCGGGGTGTATACAACGATGCTGGTCTATGCTGCTAAGACAGGCTCTAGTGAGGATGCTATGTGGGAGTATATGGAGCAGGAAGAGCTTCAGTAATGTTTAACCTCACGAGATTCAGAAAAAGCCACCTTTAAGGTGGCTTTCTGCTTTTTATTAATTAAGTATACCCACATCACTACGCTTTATTAGCGGTGTCGCGGCAAACCGGTTTTCTCTTGGGCCGTTCTCAAGCTTTAATACACCTCTTGGGCACACATGCGCACAAATTCCGCAGCCCACACAGGATGCTCTTATAATCGGTTCTCCCTGCTGCGCATAATGCCGCACATCAATGCCCATTTCGCAGTAAGTAGAACAGTTGCCACAGGATATGCATTGACCTCCGTTAGTAGTAATCCTAAACCTGGAGAAGTGTTTTTGTAACAGGCCTAAGTATGCCGCCATTGGACACCCAAACCTGCACCACACCCTGTTGCCCATAATCGGGTAAAAGCCTACTCCCACTACACCCGAAAACATGGCCCCGATAAAGAAGCCGTAGGTGCTGGAAAAGCCACTAGATAAATTACCTAAAAGCCTGCCTTCGCTCCAGGAGTTTATCCAAAGTACAAGCGTGGTAATGATGATGAACCCAAGTATAGGATAGATAATGGCAACTTCCCATTGCCATGCTTTTTTGCTTTTATCAGAAAGGTGACGGTAAGGATCTCCGGCTGTTTCGGCAAGTCCGCCGCAGCCGCACACCCAGGAGCAGTACCAGCGTTTGCCAAAGTAGTAGGTAAGAATGGGCGTAGCAATAAACGAAAGCACTGCTCCCCAAAACACCATAAACACTCCCAGCGCAGCACCATTGTCTATTAAGTAGCTAACTGTGCCCGGAAACAAATAGTCATACTTTAATGGCCAGAAATAGCTAAAGTAAAATTCGGGCTGGTTAAGCGCTAGCAGGAGTGCCGGTAGCAGGAACGCAAAACCCAACTGGAAGAACATGACCGAGATGGTTCGGATGATATGGTAATTGCTGTTCCTATACTTGAGCAAGGCATGTACGCCCATCACTAGTATAGCTAAAGTATAAAATGTGCCATACAAAAACCAATGGTCGGCGGGGCGGTTGCGTAGCCATTGGCTTAATGGTTCTACGGCCAGCACTAAGCCATGTAATGTAGTCGGAAACCAATAGAGCAGTATGTAAAAGCCTGTAAGTACCACACCCGTCACCCATGCGCTTGCACCGCGGGTGGTCATGTCGTTTTGCCATGCACCGTTGTTCTGCTCTGCAACCGACTTTTGCCTGCGTACCTGCCATATATACATAAGCCCACCTGCTGTAACAGCGGCAATGCCAGTGAGGCCTGTAGAGACCGGAGATGCTGCTTCGCCACCAAATGCAGCTACCATCATACCGAGTATGCCCAAAGCTATCAGCAGCAGGCCTATTAGCTTTATAAAGCCGCCTGCGGTAATAGAAGATAGAGGGGCACTATAGGTGGAGGAGGAGGTGCTCATGTCAGGTTTTATACTTAACAACTTTCTGAAGTGGAAAATAATGAAAATCTATTGCGCAGGTCCCACCAATTGCTTTTACGCGCCGGTGTAGCCTGCTCAGGAAACTTCTGTGCGTACTGCCTGTAAAGTTCCTGTTCGTAACGCTGAAAAAACTCAGGATCGAAATTCACTGCAGGCAATTCCTGCATCACATTGTGTATCGTGTAGTGCTGTTGCAGCCAGTGGTGGCACAGATCGTGGCGGTACCTAATACCAAGTAAATTAATGCCGGCTAATAAACCTGATTTCTGCTCATACAAAAAGCGAATTGCTTTATGACCGCTTGTATGTTCCCAATAAAGAGACTCATATTCTTCATTCCAGGAGGCAGGTACATAACCATATGTTTGGTACTCCACATCCAGAAACTTGGCAGAGTTGAACCAGGGGCCACGGTTATAGACAGTTCTTTCACTGGTTAAGGTCTGGGCTAAAGCTTCGCCGTGCTTTCGTGCCGTATACCATAACTGTTCAACTGCAGGTGCTAAAGGAGCTGGCTTTTGAAACTGGGAGCAGTCACCAATAGCGTACACGTTTGGCAGGTTTGTTTCAAAGTACTCATTTACAAGTATACCCTTGTCGGTTTCGAGGGCGGAGTTGCGTAAGAAATTTATACTTGGTTTAACGCCTGTCGCGATTCCAACAAACTGACATGGCAGTAGTTTACCGCTTTTGGTGGTTATACTTGCTACCCTGTCTTGTGCATCGGGATTTATACTTGCCAACTCCTCCTGAAAAAGCAGCTCTATTCCGTGCTCTTTTATATACTTGGATATCAATTTTGCTTCCTGCTGTGGCAGTGTGTTTTGCCAGTAGAGTTGGTCCCGCACTAGCATAGTAACACCAATACCACGGCTGCGCAGCATTTCGGCCATCTCTATGCCTATTAATCCGCCGCCTACTACAACTGCCTCTTTGATGCCCTTGGTGTTGCCTTCCATGCTTTGCAGGTCCTGAAGCGTAACCAGCCCTTGCACACCCTCCAAGTCCTGCCCAGGCCAATTATAGAAAGCAGGGCAGGAGCCGGTGGCCAATACCAGCACATCATAAGAAAGCGGGTCATGGTTTTGAAGTATAAGTTGTCGCTTTTCAAAGTTAACTTCTGTTACCAGATCGTGTAACTGCGTTAGGTTGTGTTTGGTCCAGTACCAGTCTGGGTAGGGCAGAATGTCTTTGTAGCGCATGTGGCCCATGTACACATACATAAGGGCAGGCCTTGAGAGGTGGGTAGCAGACTCTGACGAAACCAGCGTAATGCGACAGTCACTCTTTTCCCGGACATGCTGTGCCAGCGTAACCCCTGCTATGCCATTGCCTATAATTACTAAATGTAGGGATGCCTGCATATTATTGATCATTTAAATTCCAGTCATATTCCATGTAGTCAATATTTGCATCGGCCTTTACTTTTATGTCTGCATAGCGGTTTACGTAATTTCTCAAATTTCCTTGTTTCTCAAAGTCAGCGCCAAACCAGCTAAATATCTTAGATAGCTTTGGATTAGAGGGCAAAAGCTTATTTTTAGAAGGATCGTTTATAAAAGTTTCAGCTTGATCTTCAAGTTGTTGGTTCAATTTGGAGGCAATATATGCTTCATTACGTAGCTTCGGACAGGAAACGGAGGCGCAGTTTATGGCAAAATGTATGCGCGGCTCCTGAAATTTTTCACGAAGTATATTGTGTTCGATATTATTTAAGCTGTACTTCTTTCCACCCAAGTTTATAAACTTCTTATCCCAGATACTGTTCAGAAATGGCACCGAGATTGGGCTGTTAAGGTCTTTTATACTTTTTAGTGGGTAATTTTCAAGTATAAGTTTTACTGTAAAGGCGTTATAGGCATTTATCCAGTAAGCCAGCTGTTCTTCCCGCGTCCAGTTTTGAGAGTCGGGTATACCAGCACTTAATGCTTGCAGGTAGCTATCTAGTTCAACGTTGTCTTTTAAAAAGTTGCCATAATCTACAAAGCCGGCTGAGTTTACATGTTTCTGTAGCAGGTTGGTCCAGAGCTGATGGTCTGGTTTTGCAGAGGTTGTAGCTCCTGCTGGCAATTTAGAGCTGTTGCATTTAATTAGCAGGAGCAGCACACAACTAATAAGAAGAAAACTAATCCATTTAGATATGCCAGGGCGATGCAGATTCATTCAGTGCGTGATCAAGACAGATTGTTACATTTGCTCCAACCAAAGGTATCAAACAAACCTGTAACATTTATGAAATGTTTAGAGAGTTAAATGATAAAGGCCGGATAAAACCGGCCTTTACTAATGAAGTAATTTTTATTAATGGCTACCTGCACTGCTGCCAATGTCAGTGCCACCATCCTGCACGTCGGCGCTGCCTCTGCTGCCGCTTTTCTGCGACGGAGCACCTCCAACTTTGCCTTTCATTATTTTTTCGTTGTCAACCTGCTGCTCTTGGCCGGTAGGGTTAATATTGGGCACTTTGTTGCCCTTGTTCAGGGTTTTGTTTGTGTCCTCGTTTTTAAGTTTATCTTTATCTCTTTTGTCGTTATTCATGATATTTTGTTTAAAGTTTAAAATCCAAGCGCTTTGATAGGCGCTATTAGAACTGCTAACTAATAACGTTTCCTGTTATCATCACCAGATCTGTTTCTGTCGCCTCGTTCACCTCTATTACCTTTATATGACTCCTGATGGCGGCTAGTGTAGTGGCCATGGTAGCTCTGTCTGTCTCCGGTTAATGGATTATAAGATCTGTTCCAATCTGGGTCATAAGTGCTCATGCCATCGTATCCGTAACTTAACGAGCCAGCCATGTTGCCATAGTTATCGCCGCCTCCGTGCCCGTAGCTGTCGGGGCCATAGTCGCCGTCAAAGATGCTACGGTTCTGGTCTCTATCGTCAATCCGGCTTCTCACGCTGCGGTGGCTATGCTGGCCGCGGTCTCTGTTGCTGTAGGAGTCGTTGTCTCGCCTGTTCCAGTTGCTGGTGTTGCCTGTTCTGTATGAACGGTCCTGGCTTCTGTAGCGGCTGTCTGTATTGTAGTTGTCGTGGTCATAGCCACGGTCGTTGTGGTAAGATCCGCTCCAGTCACGCTCATAGTCACGTCTGTTAGCAAGTTCACCTGCGCGGCGGTTGCCTGTATTGTAGTTGCGGTTATAATCTTGGTTATAGTTCCTGTTGTAATCGCGGTTGTAGTCGTTTCTGTCGCGGCGTCCTTCCCGGTTCCGGTTCCAGTCCCAGGTACTTACGTTTCTGTGGTCGCTGTCTGTGTCAAAGCGATATGCGCCACGGTATACATCCTCATCTATCGGACGGTCATCGCCACGATAATGGTTTCTATAGTCAGTATAGCCTGTTCTGTTATACCAATCTGTTCCTTCCATAGTCTTGTTTGCTTTATAGTTATACCTTTTTTAACGCACGAACCGGACTTGGGTTTAGCCGTGGCTTTTATAGGTAATTAATCAAAGTGCTGCATCCTACCGTAATAAGGTATGTAAATTAGTTTAACACTTACAAAACCTAAGCTATGAGAGACAACAGAAGAGCCGATCGATATGAGGATCGTGAGAATAGAAACAGAGACACTGAGGCACGCTGGCTGCACGAGCAAGATCATGGGCAGAACTCAGACCGTGGCAACTATACGATAGATACACATTTTAACCGGGGCTATGGCAGAAATGAGTATAGCCAGTACGGAGACACCTCCAGCTTTAATGATAATGCCGACTACAGGCAAACGTCTTCAGAAGGCAGATTCGGACCAGGCGGGGCCCGTTACACCGGCGAGGACTACTCAAGAAACCAGAACTCAAATAATCCTTATGGCATGAGCTACATTCCAAGTGGCAGGTATAACTCAGGCCGCCACTACGATGCCCGCGCTGACTACAGCGATCAAGACTATGATGACTTAAGAAGAAACCGTGCGCCACAGTCCAGCTCCAGAATGCCTGATGAACGCTTTGGCCATGACGTACGCTCTGGTAGTGACAATGAAAACTGGTCAAGAGGCTCAGTAGGTGACTATGAATCTTATAGACGCTATGAAATGGGCAACCGCAGCTACGACAACGACTACAGCGGTGGCTTTGCAGGGCGTAACTACACACCGGGCGCTACGCATTACGGCGAAGGCAGCTACTACAGTGAGCTGGATCGTTGGCAGCACGAATCGCAGCCTAGAGGAAAAAGAAATAGACGATAGGTATAGAGTGCCCATTTTAAAGCACATCAAAATAAAAAGACAATGGATTTCAGAGACGAAAGCAAAATGAACTACGGCAGGTATAGCCGGCAATATGACCAGGGAAATTCTGAGCGCGGGCCTTTTGGTGGCAGGCGCCATGCATACCTTGGCGATACACAGCATGAGCTAGGACAACAATACCGCAGGCAGCATAGCCGGGAGTATGGCCGGCAAGGAGGTGAAGTAGGCATGCGCGATGAACGTTATGAGCAGATGTATGACATTAGCAACTATACGGCGCAGCCTCGCTCAGAAGAGTATGGCTTACATGGAGCTGCTGAAAACGATCTGGACACGATTGGTTACTATCCACGAGCCGGAGAAGGGCCTTATGCAGGGCAGCAGCGCCATTACCGCTATAACATGGGCTATAATCCGAATTACGATAACCCTGAAGAGGGCGATATGTACCGTAACTTCGACAGCAGGGGCAACCATGGCTACCGCCACGACGCCTCTTATGGCAACGAAGACGCGTTCCGTGACTTTGGAGATGACCGGTATGGTATAGCCGACAAGGTAGGAAACCGCGTGTATGGGCATTTTTGGAGGATGTAATATAAAGTGCACATTTTCTGAAACATGAACGTATAACACGCAGTACACTAGTATTAAATTTCCATCTGAGAAAAGGCCGTGGCGGAAGCTGCGGCTTTTTTTATTTGTGTTACAACGAATGTTGCATAAGCATCTAACAATTGCTATGTTTAACTGTTCAACCTAACACTAACCTCATGAAAGTATTGAAAAAGATTGGTCTCAGCCTGCTGGGCTTAACGGCCGTGCTCCTGATTGTCTCTTTTTTCCTGCCCTCTAAAGTAACAGTAGTACGTTCTGCTGTAGTTAAGGCACCAGTTTCAGTTGTATTTGAGCAGGTAAATATGCTGCAGAAGTGGGAGCTTTGGTCGCCGTGGCATAAGATAGACCCACAAATGCTGCTTTCTTACGAAGGCCCGGATGGAGGAAAGGATGCCAAGTATAACTGGTTCAGCAACCACCCGGATGTAGGCAATGGCTCCCTTACAATTTTAGAAAGTATACCAAACAAGCGCATAGACACCAGAATGCAGTTTGAAGGGCAGGGCGAAGGTTTGGCTTTCTACCAGTTTGAAGAGACGCCTGAGGGTACTAAAATTACCTGGACAATGGAAACTGACATGGGCAGTAACCCAATTGGTAAATACTTTGGTTTGATGTTAGACGGCATGGTTGGACCTGACTTTGAGCGAGGACTGGAAAACCTGAGAGCAGTGGTAGAGCAGCCAACTGCAGCTGTGAGATAGATTATACTTTATAAGACATAAACAAAGAAGCCTCCTTATACTTGGGAGGCTTCTTTGTTTATAGCTGTACCTTTTTCAACACGAACAATGTGCTCAGGTTACCATTCAGGCCGTTATAGGCTTCTTCAGGTTCAGTGTTTCCGGTTCAGCCTCTTCTCTTCCAAACTTCTGTGCCGCCCATTTCGGGAACACGATAGCACCTATTATCAGGTATACATAATAGGTAAGCACGCGGTACAGCAACACCACGATGGTTGTAAAGCCTCCCAGAAAGGCACCGAAAAAGGCAGGGAAGGATATCTCTGCGACACCAGCACCGCCCGGCGTTACAGACAGAAACAAAACTACTTTATAAACTAAGTTCCTCGAAAACACTACCAGGTGGTCTTGGAAAGATAACTGAGTAAATGCCGCGATCAAACAACCAATGATAACGTATCTGGCAGTCCAGACAAAAATTGTGGAGATGCTGGCATGAAGCCAGAATGCTGTATCCTTTGTGCGCAGGTGCTTGGAAGCTATTAACAGTTCGTTTGCATGCTGATAAAGGGAAGTACGCCAGCGCCTGAAAATCTTAACCTGTCCAATGCGAATTAGAAGCTTCTTTACACCTTTGGGGTTTACAAACAAGGCATAGAACATGGTGCTGGCATAAAGCGCGATCATCAGGTAACTCACAAAAAAAGCTATGCCGATGCTCTCCCGTAGCGTCTGGTTAAGCCCCACCATCTCCGGAAAAACCTGGCTGCCTGCAAACAGCAATATCAGGGGTAGCGTAATCACAAAGTATAAATTGTCGAGCATGGCTGTTACCATAACCTGAGCTATAGATTTACCCAGTGATATTTTCTCTTTAAACAGAATATAGGCCGCGATTGTAGAACCGCCGACAACAGAAGGCAAAGCGCAGGATGCAAACTCCCAGATCATGATCACATTAAAGCTTTGCTTCCAGTTAAGAGCTTTATCTGTAAGAAAGCGAATACGATACATGTAGCCGAAATCCCGAACAACTAGCACCAGAAGTGTCATGGATATCCAGAAGAGACTGGCATTTAGCAGTATGTCTAACTGCCCAGGCTCGTAATTTTTGTAAAGCATATACCCGACCACACCCAAACCTAAGAGTACAGGCAGAATGATGCGGGAAGCTGAAAAGTGCTTTTTGAGATATTGTTGCGTTATCGCCATACCGGGTGAGTAGTCAAAAGTCAGACCACAGCTTATGTTATAACCAATTATTTAGTGAAAAGGCTGCTGTAGCCTGTAAGCTGCTTTAGCTGCAGTAGAAATACAGGCAAAGTGCACCTTGCACAGAAGCAAAAAAGTATAAGTGCTGGTACTTACTAAATGCCGGAAGTACGGTTTTAGTGCAAAAAGTGACTGCTATTCCGTAAACGTCCCCACATTACGGATGAATGGGGTTAGCAGGTAAGTTTACCTTGTCAGGCTAAATGTATAAAGTAAGGTGTTATTGACTAGCAGCCAACTGTTTCAAACAAGGCTACTTTTTCATAAAGTTTACCCTTTTCGGCAAAAGAGGAGAGAAACAAAACAATAGAGGAAACATTGTAGTGGTTCGATACATCGATCAGCAGGTCTGGTGTCCCGTCACGGTCTATGTCGCCGGCCCACAGCAGAGTGTAAATTGAGTCGTCGAAGTATTCATCTTGGGCTAGAACCTGCTCAACATACTTTCCTTTCTTCGTGCCAGATACTTTCCAACCATAGTTCTGGTATGCATACTCATGCTCGCTTAGTTTGGTGCTGTCGCCAAAGGCTTTAATGCTGTAGGATTTGCCTTTAAAAGTATAACTAAGGCTTTTATTGGCCGGAAGTATGTTCCTGGATAATGCTACTGTGTCTATTGTGCCTGCTTTGTAGTTTTTTAGCCCGGTCAGGAAGAAAACCGCATTTGAATCCTGGCTTGTAACTTCTCTGCCCGATATAATTCTTTTTCCGTTTACCTCCATATCCGAGTCAGCTACGGGGTCATAAGCTGGTTTGATTTGAATAGTTGTCGGGCGCAGGTAATAGGTGCCATTCTCGTAGAAAACTGCCAGCCAGGACTTCTTTTCTGCATGCTGCCATACTTCTTCTTTATGAAAGCTGCCCTCCAGTAATAGTTTAAGCGGAGTAGAAGGTTCTGCAGAAAGACCAGTAGTATCGGCCTCGTATGTCACGTATACTTTATCCTCTATACTCTCCTTTGGCTCTTCTTCAACCAATGTAATGCTGTGGTCTGTTGGAGGACTTGATACAGCATTGTCGGCAGCTTGTTTGCAACCAAAAAACAGGGCGACCGGGAGAAGCAATAGTTTACGCATGAGGGTAAATTTATCGGAGCACAAATTAAATAAAATAAACGGAGAGTTTAACCTGCAGCTTATTTGCTATGCATGCTTTATTTAAGAAAGGAGATGTAAAGGTGTATGTTTATTGTAAGTATAAAGCTCAATAAATCAGAAAATAACGTAACTTGTGTTAAATGAAAACTGCTGAAAAGGGGCTTGTTATTATGTGCTAATTGCATGAAGAAATACGATAGTCTTATAAAGGGTTTATGGCCGCCTCTCGGTGTTGTACTGGTTATGCTGGTCTTCGTCAGCGCAGCTAACCTGCGTGGTTTGCCAAGTGTGGATGATGCTACGAAAGGAGTTACCGCCGAAAGCAAGTTCAGGGGTGTAAATTGGGTAGCCGGCGACTCTGTTTCACTGGAGCAGCTTGCCCAATTAAAGCAGTATAACGTCACCTGGATTGCGCAGACACCTTTTGGATGGCAAACTGCCTATAACCAGCCTGAGATCGCTCTTATCCGTGGTAACAAGGTTTACTGGGGAGAGCGCGACAAGGGGCTGGTGCAAACTACGCTGTTTGCCAAACAGCTTGGCCTGAAAACACTGCTAAAGCCACACATCTGGCTCATGGACCGCAACAGCGGCAAATGGCTCGGTGACATAGAGATGCAGACGGAGGAGGAGTGGAGGCAGTGGTTTGCCAACTACAGCAATTTTATACTTCATTATGCCCGCCTGGCCGAGGCGCAGAAAATAGAAGCCCTTTGCATCGGTACCGAGCTATACTTGCCTGCTGTTAAGCGTGAAAAGGACTGGCGCAAATTAATAAAGGAAATCAGGAAAGTATACAAGGGCCAGCTGACGTATGCTGCCAATTGGTACAAAGAGTATGAAGAGATCAGGTTTTGGGATGAACTGGATTTTATTGGAATACAGGCCTATTTCCCGCTGACAGATAAAAACGAGCCCAACGTAGACGAGCTTAGGGCAGGCTGGGCTGTACATCAGGCAGCAATCACTAAACTACAGGCAAAGTATAAAAAGCCGGTGGTGTTTACCGAAGTAGGGTATAAGAGCACACCCGATGCCGCTGTAGAGCCCTGGAAGTGGCCTGACCGGAACTGGCAGCAGATGCAGCTGTCGGAGCAAACGCAGGCCAATGCCTATGAAGCCATGTTTCAGCAGTTTTGGCAGCAGCCCTGGTTCGGAGGCACCTTTATCTGGAAATGGTACCCTCGGCTGCGCGAAAACCGCCGCGACCATCTTGATTTTACTCCTCAGAACAAACCAGCCGGGGAAGTAATGGCCAGATGGTATGGCAATGAAAAAGGCCAGCGGTAAGCTGGCCTTCAATTCAAGTATAAATAACTGCTGTTACAGCAGTTTGTACAGTCTGTCTTTTAAACCGGCCGATGCCTCAACTAACGGCAGCCTTACATAAGGGCTGCAAACTCCAAAACGCTCCAGCACCGCTTTCACGCCTACCGGGTTGCCCTCTTCGTACATCAGTGGGTTAATGTCCACGAAATCGTGCATCAATGCTGTAGCCTCTTTAAATTTATAATCCAGTGCCAGCGAAATCATGTTGGAGAACTTCTCCGGGAAAGCATTTGCAAGTACAGAGATCACACCTTCCGCTCCGAAGGCAGCCATAGGAACCGTAAGTAGGTCGTCTCCGCTGATCAGCATAAAGTCCTGTGGCTTGTGCTTGGCAATTACCATACACTGCTCCAGGTTTCCAGATGCTTCTTTTATCCCGATAATGTTATCATGCAGGGCCAGTTTCAGGGTTGTTTCTGCAGAAACGTTGCTGCCTGTGCGGCCAGGCACGTTATAAAGTATAACCGGAACAGGGGAGGCGTTGGCTATAAGCGTGTAATGCTGGAAAATACCCTGCTGCGAAGGCTTATTATAGTATGGGCTAACAGAAAGTATAGCCGAGATACCCTCCAGATCAGTGGTTTGCAGCAGATCGAGTACATGCTGTGTGTTATTTCCGCCAATGCCATATACCAACGGTACACGCCCGTTCACATGCTGCTTTATGGTGCGCAATATCTCTGCTTTCTCCTGTGTTGTCGTCGTAACCGATTCTGCAGTTGTGCCATTTACAACCAGGTAATTAACGCCACCATCCAGCACAAAGTCAAGTAGCTTCTTTAGTGCATCGTAATCAACTGATAAGTCTTCTTTGAAAGGAGTTACCAGCGCTACGCCTGTCCCTCTTAATTTCTCTCTAATCATCAATAAAAAATTATGAATTGCGAATTACGAATTATGAATTGGAATCTGCAAACGATGTTATGAGGATAATAGCAATTCTTTTAACCTCTGCCATAATCGGCAAAATTCATAATTACTAATTCAGAACTCCAGATAGCTATTGTATGTTGTTTTCGTCTACCCACTTCAGGAACTGCTCCTTGTATACTTCGCCAATCGGAATCTCTTTGTTGCCTATCTTGATGCGGCTCTTCTCTATGCTGTCTATCTTTTGCAGCGACACAATAAAGGACCGGTGCACCCGCAGAAACTTGGTCTCAGGCAGTTTCTCCATCATCTTGTTCATAGAGAGAAGGGTAATGATCTTCTGGTCCTTAGTCTGGATGATGATGTAATCTTTGAGGCCTTCTATCCAAAGGATGTCTCTGAAATCTACCCGGATGGTTTTATAGTCTGCCTTCACAAACATGAAATCCTGCTCCTGCTGGGGTGCAGGATGTGCCGCGGCTGCTGTTTCTGTGGGTTTTCCGTTGCGCTGCAGCCTTTCCTGTGCTTTAGTTACCGCTTTCAGAAACCTATCGAACGGGATCGGCTTGAGCAGGTAATCTACTGCATCCTGGTTAAAACCCTCCAAGGCATAATGCGGATAAGCCGTGGTAAAGATGATAAGCGGCTGGTGCTTGAGGATGTTCAGAAACTGAATACCCGTAAGCTCGGGCATTTCTATATCCAGAAACATTAGGTCTACCTGCTCTTCCTGCAACACCTGCATGGCCTCTGTGGCGCTGGAGCAGGTTTTTACCAACTCCAGAAAAGGCAGCTTACTGATATAGCTTTCTATAATATCAAGGGCCAGGGGTTCGTCATCAACGGCGATGCAGCGAATGGTCATAGTTTTAAGGTTTTTGTTGGAAGAATATTTTTAGAGTTGCGTAAAAGGTACCGTCTTTCTCCTCAAAAGTAAGTTTGTGCCGTTCCGGGTAAAGCAGGTTTAACCTGCGTTTCAGGTTTTCGAGGCCAATGCCTCCAAACTCACGCTTTTTGTGTGTGCTGGTGTTATTTACAGTGCTAAATACAAGCCTGTCGTGCTCTACAGTGAGGTTAAGTATAATTCCGATCTCGTTTTTGCTTACCAGGCCGTGCTTAAAGGCGTTTTCTACCAGGGTCATTAGCAGCATCGGCGCTATTTGTTTTCCTGCCAGGTCGCCTTCTATGTTAAACTTTATACTTGTCTGCTCACGCAGGCGCAGCTTCTGTAAGTCGATAAAGTTTTTGATGTGGTCCACTTCTTTGTCCAGGCTCACCAGTGTATCGTTGCTCTCGTACAGCATGTAGCGCATTAGCAGCGACAGTTTCATGATGGCGTCTGGTGTATCAGGCGACTGTTTGTAAGCCAGGGAATAGATGTTGTTTAGCGTGTTAAACAGGAAATGCGGATTTACCTGCGATTTTAAGTACGCCAGTTCTGCCGTAAGCTTCTGCGTTTCCAGTTCTTTATTCAGCCGTTCGTTGCGAATATAGTTGCCGGTAACCTTTAATGCTGAACTAATGAACACTACCACCAGCCCACTTACCATATACTGTATAATCCGGTCAGTGCTATAAAGCGCTTCCATACTTGGGTTATACTTCCTGAAGATGTAATAGTCGATAGGGGCCTGTATAAGCGCCAGGGCAAACAGCGTGGCAACTACAGCTGATATGTACAGGAATATCTTGTTGCGGGCAAGATACTTGGATATAAGCACATACCAGTTAAAGTAAAAGATGCCCACCGGGAACAGCAGCCCCACCAGTACATCCAGGGCTTTGCCAAGGGTAATGGTTTGCTTAGATGAGGCAAGGTAAAAGATCCAGATCCCAAAAATCAGCCAAACGGCCACATGTATGGCAACGGTATAGCGTTTCTTTAGCGATAAAACAGGAATCGGAATAGACATGCTGCTCACAGGCGCTTTAAATATAGTGATGAACCCTCTGTGTTATAAACAAGGCTGTTTTAGAACATAAAGTTAACCAAAGTAGCAAATTTTCTTCATACAGTATAACTGGCAGCACGCTAATTCTTTGCTCTTGCTCAACTTCAGCTCGAATCTAGTGCAAAAGTCAGGCGGATAGCCAGCTTCGTCTATACTTTGGCGGTGTTGGTATAGTATATTTTTTTAAGCAGATTATTTCAATTGCTTTGTATACAAGTCAGAATAAAACTATGAAAAATATAGTTTAGCTGTACCTGCACTCGCAGGGGGAGGAGACTACTACCTAACTTACCTCTTCTGAAGAGTGCAAAGCTGATTCTAATTCATGTTTGTTTGTTTAAGATGAGTGACGCCAGGCTGTTTTGCAGCCTGGCGTCTTCTTTTTAAGTATGCGGAAGTATAAATTTACCTGATCATCTGCAGGAATTCATCTTCTGACAGAATTCTGATGCCAAGCTTGTTTGCCTTCTCCAGTTTAGCAGGTCCCATTTTATCTCCGGCTACCAAGTAGTTCAGTTTTGCTGAGATAGAAGAGACTACTTTTCCGCCGTGGCTGGCTATCAGTTGCTGCAGCTCTTCACGGCTTATACTTTCAAATACACCAGAGATCACAAATGTTTGCCCGGACAACCTGTCGCTTTCCATTTCCAGTGGCGTTGTCTCTGATTTAAATTTCAAACCTGCTGCCTGCAGGCGATCCACAAGCTGCACATGCTCCGGGTCCTGGAAGTACTCCAGTATCGAGTTGGCAATGCGGTCGCCTATTTCGTTTATGGCTACCAGATCTTCGTAGCTGGCGCCTCGCAGGGCAACGATATCGGGCAGGTGCTCTGCCAGTTTTTTAGCCACGGTGCTGCCAACAAAACGAATGCCTAGGGCAAACAGCACACGATCATAAGCCACCTCTTTCGATTTTTCCAGGCTTTTAAGTATGTTGCTGGCAGATTTCTCGCCCATACGTTCCAGGCCAGCCAACTGATCCAGCGTCAGGTCGTATAGATCGGCTGCGTTTTGTACATAACCGGCTTTGTATAGCTGCTCAATGGTTTTAGGGCCCAGTTCATCAATGTTCATGGCCTTGCGGCTGATAAAGTGCTCGAGTTTTGCCTGAATCTGAGGTGCACAGCCTTTTTCGTTCGGACAGTAGAAATTTGCCTCACCTTCAGAGCGCACCAGCTCCGTCCCACAGGCAGGGCAATTAGTAGGGTAAAGTATAGGCTGGCTGTCGGCAGGGCGTTTGCTAAAGTCTACTTCTGTAATCTTAGGTATTATTTCACCGCCTTTCTCTACAAATACAGTGTCGCCCAGGCGCAGGTCCAGACGCTGGATCTCGTTTGCGTTGTGTACTGATGCTCTTTTTACTACAGTGCCAGCTAGCAGCACAGGCTCCAGCAGTGCCACAGGCGTAACGGCGCCGGTTCTGCCCACCTGGTATTGTATGCCCTGTAATTTGGTAGCGGCGCTCATGGCAGGGTATTTATAGGCAATGGCCCAGCGTGGACTTTTGGCCGTGAAGCCAAGCTCCTCCTGCAGGCCGTAGCTGTTTACTTTTACTACCACACCATCGGTGGCGATAGGTAACTCAAATCGGCGGGTTTCCCATTCATTTATGTAAGCCAGTACATCTTCAATAGAGTCGCACTTGCGCCAGGTATCCGATACTTTAAAACCCCACTTGCCAATAGCCTGCAAGCTTTCGGAGTGCGTCTGGAAAGGGCTCTTGTCGCAATGGAAGCTATAAGAAAAGCAGCCAAGCTTACGGCTTGCCACCACCGATGAATCCTGCAGCTTTAGTGTGCCGGATGCCGCGTTGCGCGGATTAGCCAATAATTGCTCTCCGGCTTCTTCACGTTCAGCGTTCAGCTCCTCAAACACCTGTAAGGGTAAAAACACTTCGCCGCGCACTTCAAAGAGGCCCGGATAATCCTTGCCATGTACTTGTAGCGGAATGTCGCGGATGGTTCTTACGTTGGCAGAGATATCGTCGCCGCGGGTGCCGTCGCCACGGGTGGCGCCCTGCACAAACTGGCCATTTTCGTAGGTAAGGCTGATGGCAACCCCATCAAACTTCTGCTCGCACACATACTCTACATTATCGCCAACAGCTTTGCGTACACGCTTGTCGAACTCGCGTAGGTCTTCTTCGGAGTAAGTATTGCTCAAAGAGAGCATCGGGTAGCGGTGATGTACTGTTTTAAAGCTTTTGGTGATAGTACCACCCACGCGCTGGGTAGGGGAGTTGGGCTCGCGCAGCTCTGGGTGCTGGTCCTCCAGGTCCTGAAGCCGCTTTAACATGCCATCGAACTCAAAGTCAGATATCTCAGAAACGCTGTTCTGGTAATATTGGTAATTAAGGTAATTTATGCGGTGTGTAAGCTCTTTTATCTCCTGAGCAGGTTCTTTCTCTAGGGCCATTATTAGTCAGTTTATTCTTTGGTAAAAATAGGAAAGAGATTTATAAAATCAGACTTGATTTTTACCTCAGTCAAGTATAATAGCAGCAAACAAAACAGGCTCCACAAGGGAGCCTGCCAGAGTATGGTTCACTTTATACTTTATTTTAGAATCACACCATCCGCAACAAACCGAAGCTCTTCTTTAGGCTGCGTAATGGCTGCGATCTCTTCTTTCGATTTACCTGCATCCTGGGCGTAGTGGCGCTGGTCATCCACTGAAATAACTTCGCGTTTGGCCGTGCCTTTAAAAATTACGGTGCGGCCTTTCAGGTCCTCAACAGGTAAGAAAAATCCATAGTCTCGGAAAGTAACTTTCATGGTGCTGTTATCAGCCAGTTTCACATCCATCCAGCATCCTTTTGACTGGCAGCTCTCCACAATCTCGGTGCTGACAACAGCCTCCACAGAGTCTTTGCCTTGTACCTGTGTCTGTAACTCTGCCGGGCTTACCACATTCTCTGCGGCAAAAGAGGCCCCATAGGTGTTGCCTGTTTCTGCCGATGCTGTAGAGGCAGTTGGCTCAGTGGTTTCGGTTGGTTTAGTTTGGTTGCAGGCTACAAGTGCTACTATAGCAAATGCGCCAAAGATGGTTTTTTTCATGGTTGCTTTTTCGGCTTTTTACAAGGATAAATATACATAAATAGATTGAAGTAACATGGTTAAGTATCTGAGAAGAGGATTACACATGTTTTATAGAGGCGTTTATTAGGACAGGAAGAGGTGAATTTATACTTAGGAGAAACTGATAGGAGATGATAAATGATTTAAGTATTCATTTAAGTTAAGAATATAAGTATATGTTCAATAGTTTGTTATAATAAAATTAAGGATGAGTTATAAGTTCTTTGCCTGAAGAAGCTATAGAGGGCAGCCTGTTGAGAACTATTTTGGGTAAGCTTAAACTTTGTTTGAGTGTAACAAGTGTGTAATAAATGTTGTGCTACAGCTTGTGTGTGAAGGTTTTTACAAATTGTATACGCGGTTCAGGCGTTCAAAAGGTGACCCTGTATGGTTAACGTTGCTTTTATGATTATGATATGTATAGTGTGCTTTATATCAAAGTATTATGTATATACTGTTAAAGTATAAATAATGCTGGGTTTTCTTACTTATACACCTAGTCTAAGGCTCTGTTCTGGAAGATGATGTAACCGATGTGGAAGAGCAGTCCCCATTCTTTAGCTGTTTTGCCATAGTAATTCAGACTGATAGCGGCCGGGCCGATAATGCTATGGTATACCATACTGGTGCTGCCAATAAAAGAAGTGCCCTGCAACAGATCTCCATAGTATGCTTGCTGCTCCTGGTTCTGAAGTATAGGCTTGTACGGTTGGAAGGCGTAACCTTCAAATCTGCCCTCTAATCGTTGGCTGAACAGGTAGATGTACTTAACTCCGCCTGCCAGGTATTGGTGGCTCCGGTACCTGTCCAGAAAAAGCGTTTTGCTGTCTGGGAGAGGCGTAAATGCTGCGGCCGATGTCAGTGTGGACCGGTAGTTTTGAAAGAAGGGTTGGTTAGAGGCGACTGCCTCAAGTAGATAACCGATCCGGTGCTTCTGCTCTCCAAAATATCTTTCGTAAGTAGCCTTCAACTTGTACCATTCCCGTTCGCTGCTCTGTTTGTTTTCGATGGTACTGGTAGAGCCTGGACGCAGTGTTTCGCGGCCGTTGTAGTAGTTGACAGTAGCGGTAAGCATACTTCCTGATGAGGCAAACTGCTTCCGGTTTAGATGCCCTTTTTTAAACGTGATGCCCGTCGTAAAGGCATTAAAGTTCGTTTTGTCCAGGGTGTCTGTACTGAGGATTTCCAGACGGTTGCTGTAGCGGTCAATGGTTTGGATGTAGCCGGCATGCAGCACCAGTTTTCCTTTATAAGTATTTGTAAAGCCAAGGCTCAGGTTATAGTTTCTGTCCGATTGTTCTATAAACGGAAGTTTATCCCGGTCTAACAGGAAGCCTTTTGTAGAGAGGTAGCTCCAGTTGTTGTACATGAAAGATGGCTCCAGGTAGTATGGGAAACGCGCAGGAACATCTACCCGGATGCGAGCCTTGGCGGCCTGGTAGAATCGTCCGGTGTTAAAGCTGCTAGAGAAAGTATAGAGCTTCTTGCGCAGCAGGCTATAGTCAAACCCGGCATAAATGTTATCGATCGGCCTGGAGGCCAAAACACCCCCAATTGATAGTTTCAAGGCTTCATCGTGTTCCATGTCCAGGTTAAACTCATAGTTCTTAGATTCCGGGTTGTATACTATAGAAGGATAGATGCTGCGGAAGCTCTCCACAGCTGCTAGTCTGAAGTAACCCTGCTTTATCTCTTGCATGGTAAACACATCACCCTCTTTCCTGAAAAACTTACGAACATACGCACTCTGTGCCTCTGTGATGCCTGAAACGTTGATGTCTTCAAAGGTTAAAACAGTGAAGTCTTTTCTGAAATCTTCCCGTTTAGCTGCAATCTGCTCTGGTGTTACACGCCGTCCAATCTTCCTTTTAATCTCATCCATTTTCTCTATGGCAGCATTGTAGCCGGCATCGAAGAGCGTTTTTACCTCACCAAAATCTAAAGCCGTCAGATTGCCGGTGTTTGGCTGCAGGTATATATCTTTCCGGCCAAGGGCAGTAGAGTCGCTGTTCGAGAGCATGGCATAGTATAATGTTTGGGGCAGGTCAAAATCGTCTTTGCCGTAGGGGTATTCATTGTAAGTTTTAGGCGAAACGTTTACTCCAATCACCACATCCGGTTTAAATTCGCTTCTAGCCACATCTACCGGAAAGTTGTTATACAAGCCACCATCATACAGCTTTCTCCGCTCAATCCTGATGGGCCTGAATACCAAGGGAACAGTCATAGTAGCGCGTACGGCATCTGCTAACTGGCCTTTGCTAAGCACTACCTGCTGTTGCGTGTATATATCGGATGCCATACTACGGAAGGGTACCATCAGTTTGTCGAAATAATACTTGGCTTTGGCAGAAGGCTGTGCCAGAAGTTGGGCAAAAGCAAAGTTCAGCGATGCACCGTTAGCTAAGCTGGAGTTGAGGTGCATCTGGAAAGTAGAATCCAGGGACAAGTTCAGGTGCAGGAACGAAGGGCTGATCTCTGGTGAGGCATAATTGTAAGTATAGGTATCCTCTGTGCGGCCACGGGCCCAGTCCTGAAATTCTTTGGTATTAAAGAGGTACTCAATTTCGGTGGGAGAGTAGCCGGCTGCATAAAGTCCGCTCACTACGCCTCCCATGGAGGTGCCTACTACATAGTCTACCGGGATATTATGTTCTTCCAGAGCCTTTAAGACACCGACATGGGCTATACCTTTGGCGCCTCCGCCGCTAAAAACAAGTGCTACCTTTTGTGCATAAACATGGGGTGTACCCAAATACAACGCTACAAGCAACGCTAGTAGTTGCAGGTAAGTAAAAGGTGAGTGGGTTTTAGGTGGCATGGTAGGCAAGTAAGGGTGTTCGGATATCAGCATCTTTATTTATCGTATATCAAAACCTACCCATTTAGCATTGTTTATGGTAATTAATACCCGCCCCGTAAGCAGGCTGAAATATTGCACAGGCACACTCGCTGAAAAATTGTCGAGCCACAAATCGAAGCTGGAATTAAATACGATGGCATTCCTGTCTGCTGCCAGTGCCAGTGGTATTCTGGTTTGGTTAGCTACTCCCTGCAGGTTAATTGTAGTTGTCTTATTTATGTTACCAGGGAATAAATTGCTGCCGTTTATCTTCTCTACAGGAGCATCAATGTACATGAGCAGGTCGGGATACTTAGCGCCAAAAAATACATCGTAGGCCATAGTAGGCGGTGTAGAGTCGTTGGCGGGAAGCAGGGTAGCTATATTTATAATGCACTCTAGTTTCTGGGTAGTGTTATTATAGCGCACCAACATCTCATCTGAGGTGAATGTATAAGGTTGGGTAACGCCATAGAGTGTAACAGTTACTCTGTTATCGCTGGTGTAGTTTGCTCTGGTCTGTGCTTGGCTTTTGGAAAATGAAAACGTGAACAAGAGGAGCAGTAGGATGTTATAAAGTATAGTTGTTGGCATATAATGATCGCTATCGTGTAATCTTATAACGAATTCTGTCACAGAAAGGTAATCGTGCCGACGACATTCAGTATGTAAAGGCTGCCACCAGCGCAGATTTTGCTCAATGAAAAAGGAGATGGAGAAGAAAGAGCTCTGATTATACGATAGGTATTAAATTAATTGATATAAATACAAAACTATACTTCATGAGGTGCGGTATAAAGTACTAACCATGATTACATAATTTTTCCCCTGGCATAGTAGCTTGCCAAAGCAGTAGTTGGAAGTATCAAATGGATCCTGATAAAAAAAATAAAGTAAACCCGAAGCAACTCTCCGCTTTCAGAAAAATGGAGAAAATGCACCCCATTCGGGTGTTGTTGTTCCTGAGTATGATCGGGATAGGGGTTTTGTTCTTTATTTTGGTAGTAGCGTTCGCTAGGACAGGAGGCTTCCAGAATCAGAACTTTGAATTACCGAGGTTTTTCAGCATCAGTACACTATTGCTCTTGTTTAGTAGCTACACGATCAGCAAAGTACCCAAAATTTACCGCAAGGATAAACTAAACCGCATGACGCGCTACTTGGGTATCACGCTAGGCTTAGGTGTACTTTTTATTGTGGCGCAACTTTTAGGCTGGAATGAGATGACGCGATCTGGCGTTTATTTTACAGGTAAAGCCTCCGGCACTTATTTATACTTAATTTCAGCCCTGCATATCCTTCATTTGCTTGGCGGCCTTATATTTCTTTCGTTTCTGTTCTTTAAGACGGCACATGTTGCAGCAGACGGTGTCCGTAGCCTAATTTTTATACGTGATCCTTACCGCAGCCTGCAGCTGTCCATGCTGCGCAGCTACTGGAACTTTATGGACTTTTTATGGATAGGACTTTACATCGTGTTTCTTTTCATGGCTTAATATAAATGTAGAATAAACTTTTACATAAGATATATAAAGAGAGCGGCCATACTTGATTTAAAGTATGGCCGCTCTCTTTATAGTTAGCATGTAATACCTTTAGCGTACCAACGTAACAGATCCTTTATAAGTGGTGGTTTTATAGTCGATCACATAGAAGTATACACCATCGTTAACGCCTTTGCCGTCCCACTTAAAAGTGTTGCTGGTGCTGACGTATACTTCCTTGCCCCAACGGTTAAATATTTTGATGCTGGCAAATTGTGCTGTACAAAAATCTGTTGGTAGGGCAGGTATCTCGAAGAAATCGTTTAAGCCGTCGCCGTTTGGTGTAAAAATGTTGGCTGGCACATAATCCGAAATAACCGGCACTTTTACGCGGAACTCCATGGTTATCTGCTGGTCCGGAGCCGGCTGGCAGGCCTGCTCGTTTAGGTTAAATGTTACCCGAACTACGCCTTTCTCCGCGCCAAGGCAATTTGCTGTCCAAGTGAAGGTGCCGTCAGCTGTTCCATTCCCGTTTGTAGCCTTAAAGGCCATGCCCAGTTCTTCTAAGGTAAAGCCTTCTCCACTGGCATTCATTGTCAGAGAGTTCAGGTCTATGTCGCGGCCAAAAAGCTTCGCTTCAAAGGGTTCGTTCAGCCCTAGGTCAAACACAAGAACATTTTTGTCTGTTGTGAAAGTAGGCGCATTGTTTGGTGCTGTTATCCTGAACTCAAAAACCATTTGTTGATCCGGAGAAGGAGCACAGGCTGTTTCTTTCAAGGTAAAAGTTACCCTTCTGATGCTTTCCGGCTCTTTTGTGCAGTTGGCTACCCATTTAAAGGTGCCTTCTGCTGTGCCCTGACCGCCTGTGCTGCTAAACGTCATTCCTAGGTCTGCCAAATTAAATCCCTGGCCTGCTGCCTGTAAGGCTAATCCATTCATGTCAATGTCATTGCCAAACAGCTTTGCTTCAAAAGGTTCTCCTGCCACCAGGTTAAACACCCTTACCTGCTTGTCGGTGGTAAGAGTAGGCACATTGTTAATGTTGTCAGGGCGTACCTCTATAGTTTCTGTGCGACTAACGGTTTTTCCGCAGACGGTGGTATTTACAGTAAAGTCAATTTTGTAAGACTCCTGCAACGCTTTACAATCTATAGCCCACCTGAATGGGGAACTTACCTGGCCTGCTGCTGTCTTCTGCTGAAAGGTTATGTTCTGGGTGTTCAGGTTAAAATTCTGGCCGGCAGCTGTAATGGTAATATTGTCGTTGTCTGCATCAAAACCAAGTGCGTCGAACGTAAGTATATCTCCGTTCTTTACATTGAATACCCGCTGTGTTGTTGAAAGCGAAACAGTAGGAGGTACGTTAGGTATTGGCTCAATCACAAAGCTTAGCCTTACTGTGTCCTGCCTTGGCAGGCTGCAACCATCATCGCGCACGATCAGGTCCATCTGGTATACTTTGCCTTCTGTATCAAAACACTCGTCAAAACAAAGAGTAGCCTTTAAAGTCTGGTTGGTTGTGGTGCCCTGGTTAATGGTACCGCTAGTTACACCCTGTAGGGTAAAGTTTTGGTTCGAGAAGTTTACCGGGCGTGCACGCAGCTCCACAAACTCCTGTATATCCGGATCAGTGAAAAGCACATCAATGCATCGGTTACCATTGGCTCCGATACGCAAAACCTCGCCTTGGTTATAATTTGTTGTTTTGCCCTGTTCGCGGGCCGTTACTACAGGTGTCTGGTTTTTAGGGCAGTCGAGTACAAGTACCTGGAAATCGCGGCGCACCTCACCAATTTTCTGTCCATTCCTAAACTCCTGCGCCCTGATGCCGAAAACGAAAAGCCCTTTCTGAGAAGGTCGCATGGTTAACTGCCCAGTCTGCCGATTGATGTTCATAGGCGGTGAGCCCTGCACCTGTACGGTTGTACTATAGCCGGGTAGCCAGTTTACAGGTGGGTAAGGCTCTGGTTTGGGTGTAGTAGTATACACAGGCATACCAGGTGTGGTGTAGCCGTTTAGTGGCGTTACCATGTCATAAACAATGGAGTCGCCATCAGGGTCGGTGCCGTTAAAATCGAAATAGAAAAGCTCGTTTACGCAGGCATAATCGCTTAGCGGCGGGAAAAGTATAGGAGAGGAGTTTCGGAAAGCTACTCCGTTCTTTACTACCGGCGGAAACTCCATGTAAAATGTCTGTGCAGCGTTTTCTGGTTGGAGTATATTGTTTATCGTGCGGTTTCGGCAGCAACGCTCCCAAGTTACGTAGTAGCCTGCAGGGCTGTTAAACCGGTTCGGATCAAGAAAGATATTTTCGAAGTATACAATTTTGCTGGTTTTAAGGCTGGCAACGGTACACTCAATATTGGTATAATTAACAGGGGTTCTGGAGCGGAAGGGCATTACCTGGGTGAGCATGAGACGATTGGTGCCCTTTTCGAAAAAGTTAACTGTAACCGTTTGGTCAAGAGCACCGGGGCTACCGTTCACATCATCAAAGTATAAGTTAAGGGTAAGCCTGTAGTTATAATTGATAATATGCTTTAACTCAAACTCACCTCCAACTATGTGGGTGGCATAGGTGTTGGCGCAGATTAAAAAAGCAAACGCAAGCAGCAGCAAACGTAGTTTCATGTGCACAACATTATAGGTAGATCATATATTATATTACTAAATGTATTTAAAAGAAATGACATTTAAAAAAGACTACCTGATATTAAACTGTGAATAAAAGGTGCCTGGTATATGGTTTAATTACTGGCTTTTCCGGTGTATTCTTCAGGTTGCAGCACTACTTTAATCAACTCCATGAATGGGAGGGGCTTGCTAAAGTATGTATCGGTATACGTGTTGGCAACAAATCGGATATAGCCCGGTAGCTTGTTTACGAATACGCTGTCGATGTGGATGATGCCGTAAAGCTGATTGCATAGATCAGTTCCGGGCACATCAGAGGCGGGTGGTATTAGAACATGGCGCTCAATTTGTTCTTTATAGCGTACGTGGCACACCTTTCTGATGTCTGAGCTATGTTGTTTATACCCAATTTGCTGTACCCGCTCATTAATCAGCTCAAAGAGGAAGGAGAAATCTTGAGGGCTGATGTTAGGGTCATAAAATAGAATGGCACCTTGTACGTTTGACTCTTCAATTAACTGTACTCGGAAAGGAGAAGGCTTAATATGAGACTTCTGGTAGTGATAAGCATCGAAAAAAAGTTTAGTTAGGGTATGGTATGCGTTAGATGCAGCCCACTTTTTGTAGGCTGACCAAAAGCTTTCGGAGCGATGTAAATTGCTGCACGAATGCGTTGCTTTTCCGAAACTAAACAAACGGTGAAAAAACTCGTTAAACGGCATTTGATAATTTACTCATAAACATAATTTCCATTAAATAGTTTTATGAGCGTTGATTCCTTTTTAAGATTTCTCCTTACCACAAAGTACAACTAAATAAAGTTTAAAACCGGCATGAAGCCGGCAGAGAAATAAAATTTTCCTATTAAGGCAGACTAGACTATGGAAATGCTTACACATGAACTAGAAACAAAGAAGCGCCTGCTCCACGAGAGTATTCAGATGCTGAACATGCAGATAAATGCTGCTAAAGAGGCCATGGACGATGCACAAAACAGTGCGAACGAACACGATGGAGCCATGGAAGACAAATTTGAGTCATTTAGAGAAAATTGCCAGATACAGCGGGACATGTATGCGCGGCAGCTGGACGAGTTAATTTCTACAATGGCTGTGCTGCGCCGCATAAATGCTACCAAGTCAAACCATGATGTGTCCTTGGGAGCTGTGGTGCATACGGAGCTACAAAATTACTTTATTGGGGTAAGTCTGGGCGAGATTAAGGTTGACGGAGAATCTTTCTTTGCTATCTCTGGAATGTCGCCTATTTTCAAGGCTATGTCTGGTAAAACAGCCGGCGAAACTTTCAGTTTTCGGGACAAAGAGTATAAAATACTACAGATAAGCTAACTTAAGTATAACCTTTATAATACCTTGTCAGTTATAGGTATGGTAAAGGGTTGAAAAAGACAAAGGGTAGCAGATCTGCTACCCTTTGTCTTTTCGTAAATGCTGTGATTTTATTTTGTAGAAGCCGATCCGTCTACTCTAGTCCAGGTCTGTGCTCTACCAATCAAAGAAATGCCGATATAGCCTTTCACCTCTAATTTATCTTTACCTACCATCTTCATATAGCAGGAATAAGTCTTGCCGCTTTCTGGGTCATAGATCGTGCCATCGTCCCACTTATTGTCTCCTTCATACTCAAACCCTTTTAAGAACTCTAGTCCTAGTAAAGGTCTGTTACGCAGTGATTTAGTAGGATTGTTGTCGTCCATTTTAGGTTTGCCATTGCGGTTTGGCTCACGGAGCGAAATAATTTTTCCGCAAAGCTTGTCGCCGCTGCATTTGTAAATCTCGAATTTGGCTTTGCCGTCCTCATTCGTCCAAACGCCCACAGGTGACATTTTTTGGGCCCACGCGCATGTTCCAAATAACATGAGCACTACAAGAGTGAGAAGATGCTTTTTCATTTCTGCTAATAAGGTTAAGGTGTATTATCCAACGAAATATAAGTAAAATAAAGCAAACAAGCGCAATGGTATGATAAATAATGCCGGCACAGCAGTTTAGCTTATACTTCAATTGGCAGACAAATTATTTTCAGAAATGGTTTAGAATACTGTTAAATAGTGTGAAAACGAGTACAATCTAAATTTTCTTTTAGCAGCCCATAAATGTAATTTATTGGTTAAAAGTGTATTAGCAGCTGTGAGGAGAATAGTGCAAAAAAATGGCTAAAACCTTGTGAACTTTTAAGCGTTCTTTTATCTTTAAAGTATAGTAGCGAGTGCTACAGTCCTGTAACAGGGGCCGGTATTAGCCGGCAAACGGCAGGATCTATGTTTGACTAAAGAGAAAGGAGGTGCTATGTCTAATCCATCGGTCGTCTTAGTAAGCCTAGGTAATATTGTTCACTCTAAAGGTGAGCAGGCTTAGTAAGCAGTATAGCTACTGCTTGCGCAGCTAGCGACGTTACCTCTGATTCTTTTTAGGATGGTGATACTGAAAAACAGTACATCGCTTACTCTGAAGTTGAGGGATTCTGAAACACCTGGTGCATCTTGACGGGCTGCACCAGGTGTTTCTATTTTATACCTTACAGGTCGTCTTTATAAATAGTATTGTTACGAAGACGTCTCTCCCGCACAAAAGTAGCTACATAGAAGGCTACGGCAACAAAGCAACTCAACCCCATCAGCATCAGCATCGTGTTGCGCAAGTTCCAATCAAACGATTCGGGGTCTATGCGTGCAAATACAACCACACTAACCAGAAGCGTAAGTGCCGTAACCGTATGGAAAACAAAACGGTTGTGCTTACGGAGGTGATAGGTACAGGCGAGTAAAAGAATACCCAGAAATGGCACAATGAGTGCGGCATTAGGCCTTATCGGATTTGCAAAGTATACAATCAAACCCAGAACAATAAGTATAACCGCATTCAGCGTATTAATGACGTAAGGATGTACCATAATATATATAAGACAAAACAGTTTTATCTTATGTACGGTAAAAGCGACAAGTGTTATACTTGTCGCTTTAAAAGAGCCACTTAAAGTACTCTTCTTACTTCAAGGAAACGGATGTCGTAGCGTGTGCCTTGTACTTTGCTTATCTTAACACCGCCATTAGAGGAAGAGTGAACGAATTCAATGGTATCGCCGGGTGCAGATAGCACGATTCCAACATGCCCAGGCTCACGCACTTCAGGGTTAGTGCCCGTAAAAATAACCAAGTCTCCGGTTTGGGCTTCATGCTTTGCAACCTGCACGCCCTCATCAGCCTGCATTTTAGAAGAGTGCGGCAGATTAACATTATACCTATCGAAAACATAAGTTATAAAACCTGAACAGTCGAAGCCGTCTGGGCTCATACCAGCATACACATAAGGGCTACCCAACAGAGAAAGTGCGAAATCAGTGATTTGCTTGCCTGTTCCAAGGGTTGATTTATTAGTTACAGAAGTAGTATTATAATCTGTGGCCGAAGCTTTTGCATTATTCACCGTCATTACCCCATCAACAACAGGTATTCTTTCTTCAGTGGTTTTATGCTCAGTCTCTGGTATCAAAGTATAAAAGGCGCTCGTCCAGAAAAGTACGACCAAAACAACCACAGGTATTAATATTGCTATTAAGTTCTTTTTCATAAGTATAGGTTTGTTTTCTCGTGTTGTAGTAAAAATATCGTGCCACAATTGTTTTATATTTAATTGTCTATAAGCCGATACTTTATTTCACCTAGTATAAACAACAGTTATGATGCTATAATTAGTTTACCTTATGTTAAAGCTAGTTTACCACCAGAATCTTGCTGCTTACACAAATAGTTATCTTAAATGGACTTATATAGTCATTAAAATTATAGTTAATATTATTTAAGTTATAATTTTGTGACGTTAATAGGTGAGAATATGTTTATTTATTTTTCAGACTCAATGCAGGTGAGCTGCGATCGTGGCAAAGGGCTTTTAGTTTTGACTTGCTTAAAGCGGCTTCGGGCAGATGAGTTTAAAGAGGGGATGGTAAGAGCGCTATGGTACGCCGAAAAGTATAACATCAAGCGTTGGCTTTTTGATATAAAACTAATCGGTGCTTTAAATGAGGAAGAGGAGGCGTGGCTACAGAATTGCCTGTATCCTAAGATGATGAGCAGCTTGGGTGCGGATAATTATATTGCCTTTTTGCTGTCTGAGAGTTGCTATAAGCAGCTTTTATTTGAGGCAGGAGAGACTGGATTGAAAACTTACAACTCTTTTATTATTTTGAGTATGTTTGATACTACCGCTAAAGCTTTAGAGTGGTTGGCAATGGACTCAGTTGCTACGGCTAATATATAGTGTTGTAACATCAAAATAGGTTAAGGATTTGGAGAAGCACGGTTTTTGTTGTAAAATGCCGTAGCTTTAACTAATCTATAATCCTACCCTATGCTCAAAAACAAGCAATTCAAATTTCTATTTTTATTACTATCTCTTTTTATACTTTGCAGCGGAAACGCTGTTTATGCAGCTGATATAAAGTATACGCTCTCAATGCCTGAGCCACATACGCACTACTTTAAAGTAGAAGCAGAGTTATCGGGAGTTCAAAAAAAATATGTAGACTTTACCATGCCGGTGTGGGCACCGGGCTCTTACCTGGTGCGGGAGTTCGCCAAAAACGTGGAGAATTTTAACGCAACGGATAAAAATGGCAAGGCGCTGCGCACTGAGAAAATCGACAAGAACACCTGGCGTGTTTACGCCGACAAAGCGAACCTGATCAAGGCGTCCTATGATGTGTATGCTTTTGAAATGAGTGTACGAACCAGCTTCCTGGATGCCTCTCATGGTTACGTAAACGGAACCAGTGTATTTATGTACCCCGAGGGCTATCAGAATTTAGCCGGCAGCCTGGTGGTTAAACCATACGCCAACTGGGACAAAGTATCTACCGGCCTGAAGAGTACAGATAAGTTTACCTATTCCTTTCCCAACTATGATATCCTAGCCGATTCGCCGCTAGAAATAGGAAATCACGAAGTATATACTTTTACAGCAGCTGGTGTGCCGCATGAGGTGGCCATGTATGGTGAAGGTAACTATAACCCAGAAACGCTGATGCAGGACATGAAGCGCGTTGTGGAAGAATCTATCTCTATTATGGGAGAGTTGCCTGTAGACCGCTACGTATTTATAGTGCATAACCTGCAGCGCGGCGGCGGCGGATTGGAACACCTGAACTCTACTACCCTGCAAACTTCCCGCTGGAACTACGGAACAGAAAGTGGCTATAATGGCTTTATGAGCTTGGTTGCACATGAATACTTTCACTTATGGAACGTAAAGCGCCTGCGTCCGCAGCCGCTTGGCCCATTTGATTACAACCAGGAAAATTACACCAGTCTCTTGTGGGTTTCAGAGGGTATCACAAGCTACTATGATGACCTAATTGTCCGCCGCGCTGGCTTTACCTCTCCGCAGCGTTACCTGGACATTGTAGCCGGAACTATCAACTCAGTAGAAAACACACCTGGCAATAAAGTACAGACAGTGGCAGAGTCTAGCTATGATGCTTGGATCAAATACTATCGCCGTAACGAAAACTCCAGTAACGCAGAAGTTTCTTACTATACAAAAGGCGGCGTGATGGGCCATTTATTAAACATGGAGATCATGAAGAAGACCGGCGGAAAGAAGAGCTTGGACGATGTAATGCGTTATATGTATGATCGTTACTACAAAAAGCTGAACAGGGGCTACACAGAGAATGAATTTAAAGAAGCTGTAGAAAAAATTGCAGGAACTAACATGGACGCTTTTTTCAGAGACTATATTAACGGCACTAAAAGTCCTGACTACAACGAATATTTTAAAGCGGCTGGTCTTGAACTGATTAATCTGAACAAAGGTTCGGAAAATGCTAGTTGGGGAGCCACCACGGCTATGTCAGACGGCAAAGTAATGGTTCGCTCTATAACGCGTGGCACCAGCGCTTATGAGGCTGGTTTAAATGTGAATGACGAGATAATTGCAGTAGATGGTTTCCGTGTGGGTGAAGACGTTAACCAGTACGTGAATGGCCGTGAGGTAGGAGATAAGCTGGAGCTGATGATCACAAGAGATGGCAAACTGATGATGCTGGAAATACCTATGTTGAAGGATAATAATGTGCGCTACCGTTTAGAGCAGATTGATAACCCAACTAAGGAGCAGCAACAGATTTACGCCAAGTGGTTAGAAATAGGCAGATCTTAACATACATTATACTTCTAAAATTTAAAGCAAAACAGCCAGCAATATTGCTGGCTGTTTTGCTTTAAATGCTTCATCAAACAAGTCAAGTCTATCTAATGCTTTTCAACAGAAACTTTACTATATATATTAAATCATATTTAGATTAAAATAAGAAATTAATAGGATCAATAGGATAGGTTTTGTTATAAAAATATCCAATTCCAATGTAGAATATAAGCTTTTAAGTGAAGTAATAATACTCCTTTTTAGGTATTTGTTTTATTTAACTATACTAAGTACCTTTCGTGTCAGAAACATTGAAAACCTGAAGCCACATGGTGATAAAGGATACACCTTACGTTTTCATCACGCATAACGTAACAACTGACATTCTGCTGATTAACTGGAGAAGGAGCCCATCAATAAAACAGCTTAAGGATGCATATTCAGCTGCTTTGCAGTACGTGCAGGATGTTTGCCTGGTAACCTCTTTTTGTACTGATCTTACTGCCATTGGGCCATTAAACAGAGAGCAGGAGGCATGGCTAATGCAGGAGTATTATCCAAATGTTTTTACTATCATCAACACAAGTATAATTGCAGCAGTTGTGTTTTCTGATGAACACTTTAAAGCAATCGTTACAAATTATCAGCAGCCAGAGTTTACCTTAGGACAAGACTTTATTCAATTTAATTACTTCACAAGCTTTCAGGAGGCAATGCACTGGCTGGTATATACTAAAAAAGGCCAGGAAATACTTCGTTCCTGACCTCTATTCTTTTCGGCTTTGCTCTATATCAAGGGAAGATACCTAACGACTCATAGCTTACGCCTATTTTCTCTATTGCTGTCAAAAACGCTGCAGTTCGCAGGTCTGGGATGTTCTGTTTCTTCATCACATCCCGTATTTCATGATACGCGTTGATCATCGTATCCTCCAAGCCAGATCTTACCAAGTTAATTTCATCAGAGCCTTGTATGAGCAGTGCCCGTTCAGTAGCCGTCATGGTTTTACCGGACGATGTCTCGATAGCGTTCACCAGTTTTCGATAGCTTGCCTCTTCTGCTCGTTTTCCCATGCGTCCAAAACGAACATTTGAGAGGTTTTTAAGCCACTCAAAATAAGAGACAGTTACCCCACCTGCGTTCAGGTACAGGTCCGGAAGTATAACGATCCTGTTCTTTAACAAGATTTCTTCTGCCTCGCGTGTAACTGGTCCGTTGGCACCTTCTGCAATAATCTTGGCTTTTATGTTAGCAGCATTGCCTTCGTGTATCTGGTTCTCCAAAGCGGCAGGCAACAGAACATCGCACTCACGCTCCAGCAGTTCAACAGAATTTTCTATGTTTTCGCAGTCCTTGAAATTTAATATAGAACCTGTTTCGCTTCTGTGCTTAAATGCCTCCTGTATGTCAATTCCCTTCGCGTTATATATGCCTCCTTCGCGCTCAGCGATACCCGTTATAATGGCACCGTCCTGCTGACAAAAGTATGCTGCATGGTAGCCCACGTTGCCAAGTCCCTGCACAATTATACTTTTCCCTTCCATGGTGGTGCCCTCCAAGCCTCTGCCTTCAAGCAATTCTATATCCTGCAAAGCCTCGCGCAGACCAAAGTATATGCCTAAACCGGTTGCCTCGGCTCGGCCTCTGATGCCGCCCTGCCCAACAGGCTTACCTGTAACACAACCCAAGGCGCTTATTTCACCATACTTAAATGCCTGATACGTGTCTGCTATCCATGCCATCTCACGGCTACCTGTACCATAATCCGGGGCTGGAACATCAATGCCAGGACCTATCAGGTTTTTCTTGATAAGCTCCGAAGCGTAACGTCGGGTTACTTTCTCCAGTGTTTTAACAGAGCTGGTGCGTGGGTTTATCTTTACGCCCCCCTTTGCACCGCCAAATGGCACGTCTACTACTGCACATTTGAAGGTCATCAGTGAAGCTAGTGCTTTTACCTCATCTTCATCCACCTGCATACTAAATCTGATTCCACCCTTAGAAGGGAGTTTGTGATGACTGTGCTGAACTCGGATTCCCTCAATAACCTCAATTTTACCATCTATCTCAACCGGGAATGAGACTTTATAAACACTGTTGCATGCTTTTATCTGCGCTAAAATACCGGGGTCAAGGCGGGAGTACTTTGCAGCATGATCAAAATATTGATGTACACTGTCTAAGAACTTCTTGCCTTCGTTGTGGTTTTCTGACATAGTTAACGTTGTTTAGTATGAGCTATAACAGGTTTAAGAACGATTCGTGCAATGTTTTGTTCAGATATTTAACTTATAAGATATTTTGTCATGATTTGGTCTAAAATAATATCTTAATATTCACGTTTTTAGGTTTCAAATCAATAGTGATTATTGCTAAAATTAAGGTATTATTTAAATTAATCTTGTTTAGAAGCAATTTATTGTCAATATTTGCAGCCCGCTAAGGAGGCGGTAAGCAATCTGATACTTTCGATTTTGCAGTAGTAGCATCTTAGTGAGTTACGTTTTACGTTACACTTGAATCTTTACATATGGTGAGACATGACAATTACGAGTTGAGTGCTTTAAAAGCATATACCTTGCTAGATAGAGGTACATTGCTTAACAGTAAGTTGTTTGTTACCTATAATGAGCAAACAGAAACTCTTGAAATTAAATGGGAGGGATCTGTTAGCTCAAATGAAGTGAGGCAGGGGTATTCTTTGATAATGGAATATGTGCAGCGATATAAGCCTGTAAAATGGCTATTGGATTTTCATAACCGTGATAAGATAAAGCGTACCGATCAGCGTTGGGTTTTTAAGAACTTCTTTCCGGAGGCGCTGCGTATTGTTTCAAATGATGTTTTTGTTGCTGTTATACTTCCAATTGGCTCTTCGCATGAGTTGGTGCAGGAACTTGATGGCGATGAACTGATACAGGAAGATAACTTTATGATCATAAATCACTTTTTGTACCGTGAGGCAGCACAACGTTGGCTGGAGCTTGATAAGAGTGTAAAGGCGGGTGCTTAAAAGTATAAATTGCTATAAACAAAAAGAGCAATGCTGTCCAGGCACTGCTCTTTTTGTTTATAGTTGGGTTTACTACTTTACTGAAAGCAGCTCCACGTCAAAAATCAAAGTTGAGTTTGGTCCTATAACATCGCCTGCACCCTGTGCACCATAAGCCAGACCAGACGGAATGAAAAGTCTCCACTTCGCGCCTTCTTTCATCATCTGCAATGCCTCTGTCCAGCCGGCGATCACACCGTTAACCGGGAAAGTGGCAGGCTGTCCACGCTCATAAGACGAGTCGAAGGTGGTACCGTCGATCAGTGTGCCATGGTAATGCGTGGTTACGGTGTCAGAAGCAGAAGGAGATTTGCCTGTACCTTCTTTCAGCACCATGTACTGCAGGCCGCTTGGTAGTGTTTTTACACCCTCTTTATCTTTGTTTTCAGCCAAAAACGCTTCTCCGGCCTTCTTGTTTTCGCCACCGGCTGCATTTTGCTTCTCAGCCATTTCCTGCTGAAGCGCCATCATTGCCTGCTGCACATCGTTCTGAGTTAAAGAAGATGGTTTTCCTTCCTGTGCTTCTTTAAAACCCATTAAAAATGACTCTGCTTCTACCTCGATGCCTTGCTTCTTAAGGTTAGCTGCCATGTCGCGGCCAATGATGTAGCTGATTTTTTCTTTTAAATCCATAGTTAAGTTTTGGCACATGGACTGTGCCGTCTTTATATAATAAGTATGACAATTAATGCTCAGCTCAAATTTAAGCATTTTGAGCTGAACCACCTGTATTTAATACGAATGTGTGGAAGCTAAGCTATACTTAGATCTGAGAAAGTTAAATAAAGGAAGTAATGCCATAGGAGATGACAGGCTTTAGATCGCATCAAAGCCACACTATATATTTGTGCATAGCCTAAAGTACCCGAACACAAACCTCAGGCATTGTAGCAATACAAATTCTTTACTCCACTGGCTTATAAAGTATGAGCCCTAAAGGTGTAAATCCGGCTTATAAGTATAACTGGTAACCTCTTTCAGCACTGTCTGGTGCAGTACGGTGATTTACTGACCATTTTTTTAATAAAAGGCTAACAGTTGTGCCTAATAGCAGCAGCGACGAAATAGTGGAAATATGCTTCATAACAGCTTGTTTTAAGGAGGTGAGGTTTTGCATTTAAACGGGTTTATTTGGCTAAGGTTATAGGATGCTATATAGTTATCTATATACTTTTTAATGTAGATATGTAATTACGAATTTTCAAAGCGATAGCCTGTTTTTCGGCTACTGATGATGCTGGTAGGTGGATGTGATGGGGCTGGGGTGCAATTGAGAATTATTATACAAAAGGAATGGCAAATGTGTACAAGTTTGTCCTACCTTTGCACAAACATTGACTATGAAGCCATTTAGTTATACTTGTTTGTCATTGTTAGCACCAGCAAGGTCAGGCCTGGTTGCTGCTTCTCATCATGTATCCTTGTGTGATAAGCTAAATGGCTATTGTCTGCACTTCTACACAACTCCGAAGGCCTTTAACGGCTAAACCGGAATTACCTAAAGTATAATCCACGGTAATTCCGGAAAAGCTGGGCAAAGGATCTTTATAATTTTTTCAAATAACTTTATTCATGGCAACAAAAATCAGCGTGAGGCAAACGTTTGTATACGTTTTTGCGACGCTTTATCTGCTGACTTTACTTTTCTCTATTTTTGAGAGACAAACACTGTGGCTATTGTTAGCAATTATACCGTTGCACCTGGTGTACCTGAGCAACATTCGCCAGAACCGCCACACTATTTTGCGCAACTACCCACTGCTGGGTTACCTGCGTTACTTCTTCGAAAGTATACGCCCCGAACTGCGCCAGTACTTCTTTGAGTCGGACCTGGATGGGAAGCCATTCAGCCGCAGACAGCGTTCCATTGTGTACCAGCGCGCCAAAAACGTGCGCCAGACGGTGCCATTCGGGATGCAGGCAAACAGCCAGGAGATCGGCTTTGAGTGGATTGCCCACACTATGTTTCCGGTGCATGTAAAGGAAGAGGACCTGCGTGTAATGGTGGGCAGCAGCAGCTGTAAGCAGCCATACAGTGCCAGTATTTACAACATCTCTGCTATGAGCTATGGCTCGCTCAGCAAAACGGCAGTTACTGCCCTTAGTGCCGGTGCAAAACTTGGCGACTTTGCCCATAATACAGGAGAGGGTGGTGTAAGTCCGTTTCATATTGCAGGGGGCGGAGATCTTATCTGGCAAATTGGCACGGGTTACTTTGGCTGCCGCGATAAAAGCGGTAATTTTTCCGAAAGGCTTTTCCAGGAACAGGTAGCACATCCGCATATAAAGATGGTGGAGATAAAACTGTCGCAGGGAGCTAAGCCGGGTCACGGTGGTATTCTTCCGGCCGCAAAAAACACTCCTGAGATTGCTGCTATACGCAAAGTAGAGCCTTATACTACAGTAGCCTCACCTCCGGCACACTCCGCTTTCAGCGATCAGTTCACATTGCTGCTGTTCATCCAAAAACTGCGTGTGCTGTCAGAAGGTAAGCCAATTGGTATAAAACTGTGTATCGGTAACAAAGAAGAGTTTGAGCAGCTCTGCCGCCAGATGAAGCACAATCAGATCTTCCCGGATTTTATTACAATTGATGGGGCCGAAGGCGGTACAGGAGCCGCGCCGCTGGAGTTCACTGATAGTCTGGGTATGCCGCTTTACGATGCTTTGGCTTATGTGCAGAACATGCTTATAAAGTATGGCCTACGTAACGAGATTAAACTGATAGCAGCCGGAAAGATCATTACGGGTGTCGATATACTTAAAGCGGTATCGCTGGGAGCCGATATCTGCTATAGCGCCAGGGGTATGATGTTCGCCTTAGGTTGTATTCAGGCATTGCAGTGTGATTCGGGTCGTTGCCCGGCAGGTATTGCCACACAGGATAAAAACCTGTATAGCGGTTTGGATGTAGCTGATAAGCGGGTGCGGGTAGCTAATTTCCACGGCATTACAATCAAGTCTACAGTAGAGGTAATGGAGGCCTGCGGCTTTATCTCGCTGCATGATGTGACTCCAGACAAGATATTCAGGAGGGTAGAGCAGGGGCACACGTTAAGCTTTAAGGATATTTATTTTGCTAAGAATAGTGCAGCTAGTGAGATTAGCAAGAATTATATTCTGAACTAGTTATAAGAAAGATTTATTCTCTACGATTCTGAGAAATAAGCGAAGCCCTCTGTTTTACTACGGAGGGCTTTGCTTATTCTTTGTTTCTGATTTTATACTTTAATCTAATAGTATATCTCAGAATCTTCGTCATACAAATCAAAATCTACGTCTTCCTCCTCCAAGTGAGTAGACATGTAGAGGTATGCAACGGCTCCTGCCAATAATAAGGTAGTCCCTATCAAGAATAGTGGAAGCGTATTTTTCTGTTTCTTTTTCATGGCTGTTGGTTCAGGTCTTCCTTATACGTTTTTGCCCCCCTTAGTTGTTATACAGGAACAGGCTAAAATAAAAAGGCCGAGTTGATTAACCCGGCCTTTTTTGTGAAACGCCTTCAAAAGGCATTTTGGTATATATATTACTTACATGTTTCTGCGGTACTGACCGCCTACTTCAAATAAGGCATTGGTGATCTGGCCCAGTGAGCAATACTTCACAGTCTCCATCATCTCCTCGAATATGTTGCCGTTATTAATTGCCACTTGCTGTATGCGCTTCAGCATTTCCGCTGACTTATCTTCATTGCGCTGGTGCAGCGACTGTAGCATAGAGATCTGGTACTGCTTTTCTTCTTCAGTGGCACGGATAACTTCTTGTGGAATTACCGTAGGAGAGCCCTGCGAAGAAAGGAAAGTGTTCACGCCAATGATCGGGTACTCGCCTGTATGCTTCAGGGTCTCGTAGTATAAACTCTCTTCCTGAATCTTACCGCGCTGGTACATAGTTTCCATGGCACCCAACACGCCGCCACGCTCTGTAATGCGGTCAAATTCTACCAGTACAGCTTCTTCCACCAGGTCGGTTAGTTCTTCGATGATGAACGAGCCTTGTAACGGGTTCTCATTTTTCGCCAGACCCAGCTCACGGTTAATAATCAGCTGGATTGCCATCGCACGACGCACAGAAGCTTCTGTAGGTGTGGTAATAGCCTCATCGTAAGCGTTGGTGTGTAGTGAATTACAGTTGTCGTAGATCGCGTAAAGTGCCTGCAACGTAGTACGGATGTCGTTGAAGTCGATCTCCTGCGCATGCAGCGACCGGCCCGATGTCTGGATGTGGTATTTCAACATCTGCGAACGGGCATCCGCGTTATACTTGTGCTTCATGGCCTTCGCCCAGATTCTGCGCGCCACACGACCGATCACGGCATACTCCGGATCGATACCGTTCGAGAAGAAGAAGCTCAGGTTTGGCGCAAACTTGTTAATGTCCATACCGCGGCTCACGTAATACTCTACAAACGTAAAGCCGTTTGCAAGTGTAAAGGCGAGCTGCGAAATCGGGTTGGCGCCGGCTTCAGCAATGTGGTAACCAGAAATAGATACTGAGTAGAAGTTACGTACGTTCTTGTCGATAAAGTATGCCTGCACGTCACCCATCAGACGAAGCGAGAACTCCGTGGAGAAGATACAAGTGTTCTGTGCCTGATCTTCTTTCAGGATGTCCGCCTGCACGGTACCACGAACTGCAGCTAACGTGCGGGTCTTGATAGGCTCGTATACTTCAGCAGGCAGTACCTGGTCGCCGGTTACGCCTAAAAGCATCAAGCCTAAGCCATCGTTGCCTTTTGGCAATTCGCCTTGATAGCGTGGACGCTCTGTGCCTTTCTCTTTATAGATAGCCTCGATCTTCTTATTAATCTCATCTTCCAGGCCATGCTCTTTAATATATAGTTCGCATTGCTGGTCAATGGCCGCATTCATGAAGAAGCCGGTAAGTATAGCCGCCGGTCCGTTGATGGTCATCGAAACCGAGGTCATCGGGTCGGCCAGGTTAAAGCCGGAGTATAATTTCTTGGCATCATCCAGGCAGCAAATGCTTACGCCGGAGTTACCGATCTTACCATAAATATCAGGTCTGAAATCAGGGTCTTCGCCGTAAAGTGTTACCGAGTCAAATGCTGTAGACAAACGCTTAGCTGGCATGCCTAAACTCACGTAGTGGAAACGACGGTTGGTACGCTCCGGTCCACCTTCGCCGGCAAACATACGGGTAGGGTCTTCGCCTTCGCGCTTGAAAGGGAAAACACCTGCTGTGTAAGGGAATTCACCCGGCACATTTTCCTGCAGGTTCCACTTCAATAAGTCACCCCATGCTTCGTAGCGTGGCGTAGAAACTTTGGGTATCTGCAGATGAGAAAGGGACTCCGTATGTGTTTTAATCTTTAGCTCTTTGTCGCGTACTTTAAATACGTAGAACTCATTCTTGTAAGCCTGTACTTTGTCTTTCCAGTTCTCGAGTATCTTCTTGTTTTGTCCATCCAGGTTCAGTTCTACTTCCGCGTAAGCTTCCTCCAATTGCTTCACCAAACGGTCCTTATCAGCAATCTCTATATTTTGAACTGCCTCTATAGACTTCTTAATACCATACAGCTTCTGCGCTACTTCAGCCTGGTCTTTGCTCCATTTGTCGTAGTTGCGGATAGTTTCAGATATCTCAGAAAGATAGCGGGTTCGGGCAGGAGGGATGATGAATACTTTCTCCGACATCTCTTTAGAGGTCTTCAGGTTAGAGTCAAACTCTACGCCTGTTTTTTCAGAGATCTTCGCCATGATAGCGCGGTAAAGGCGGTTCATGCCCGGATCGTTGAACTGCGATGCTATAGTTCCGAAAACCGGAATCTCGTCATCGTTCACGTCCCACAACTGGTGGTTGCGCTTGTATTGTTTCTTCACATCACGAATCGCATCCAGGGCGCCACGCTTGTCGAACTTGTTCAGAGCGATTACATCGGCAAAGTCCAGCATGTCGATCTTCTCGAGCTGCGTGGCGGCACCGTACTCCGGCGTCATCACGTACAGGCTCATATCAGAATGCTCGATGATCTCGGTGTCAGACTGTCCAATACCGGAAGTCTCTAGTATGATCAGGTCGAAATCGGCAGCTTTTACAATGTCTACGGCACCCTGTACATACTTGCTCAGGGCCAGGTTGCTTTGGCGGGTTGCCAGCGAGCGCATGTAAACTCTCTCGTTAGAGATGGAGTTCATACGGATACGGTCACCAAGCAAAGCACCACCGGTTTTGCGCTTCGATGGGTCTACGGAGATGATAGCTATTTTCTTTTCAGGAAAGTCCAGCAGGAAACGGCGCACCAGTTCATCCACTAAAGACGACTTACCGGCACCACCTGTACCTGTTATACCCAACACAGGCGTTTTTACTTCTTTGGCCTGCTCTTTTACTTCATTAAGTATGCTACGCGCCTCCTCCGGAAAATTCTCGGCAGCAGAAATAAGCCTGGCTATCGATTTAGGGTCTTTGTCGCGCAGGTGCTTTGCTTCACCGTTCAGGTCTTTGCCTGTCGGGAAGTCGCACTTCTGCAGCATGTCGTTTATCATACCCTGCAAGCCCATAGCACGTCCATCATCCGGAGAATAAATACGGGCAATACCGTATCCATGCAGTTCTTCGATCTCAGACGGAAGTATAACACCGCCACCGCCACCGAAGATGCAGATATGTCCGCAGCCGCGCTCGTTCAGCAAGTCGTACATATACTTGAAGTACTCCAGGTGCCCACCCTGGTAAGAAGTAATGGCAATAGCTTGCGCATCTTCCTGAATCGCGCAGTCCACTATCTCCTGCACAGAGCGGTTATGGCCCAAATGTATGACTTCTGCTCCGGAGGCCTGAATGATACGACGCATGATGTTTATCGAAGCATCGTGGCCATCGAAAAGAGAAGCGGCTGTCACGATACGGATATGGTTGACAGGCTTATATGGTTCTACTGTAGTAAGTTGCATAGTTTACTAACAAGATTTTTCAAAAATTGATGCGAATATAGGCATTTTTAGCGAGGATTGACAGGGCGTATGAAGCGACTAAAGCCTGAAAACAATCACATTGGTTTAAGTTATGCCCACTAGATTAATCATAAAGGCAACGGTATAACTAACAATTTAGCTGGAAGTTGCTAGTCCAGATGATATAATTAATGTGCTATACTTTGTTTTAGATAAAGTATAAATTTGTGCTGTATTAATGATTCTATTTATGCCAAGTCTTAAAACCTGTACACGGGTTATTTTAAAGTATAGTGCTTCACTGCTTCTAGCTCTATGTTTAGTTAAATCTTCTTTTGCTCAGGAATCTGATACTGTGAAGATAGCAACTGATACGCTGGAGTATAATGATCCCTGGGGGTTCAATTCCAGTATTTTTAACATTAAACCTGAAAGCAAGCCAGTGGAAGGAGACATCAGGAAAAAGAATAATGGTAACGGTACTATAACTTACACTGCTCACCTGCAAAGTGTAACAGAAGATTATCTTATCATAAGTAAGGTGAAGCTTAATAAAATTATGGGTAACGACATGCAAAATATGCAAATACCAGAAAGAAAGGTGAAGGTTAAGCGATATGTAAATAAGGTTGCTTCCATTGACCCTTTAATGGAAATGGATATTCTAAGTGTTACTGCTGATAGTTCGTTAGGTGATCTTGAAATTGATTTAACATATTCTTACAGTCTTATAACTAATGAAGAAAAGGAGGTTGATATACCCAAAAATGGGAGAGACTATGCCTTATACTCCGAAGTAGACACTGTTAAAAAGACAATTACTTATTACCTAAAAAACTTCTCCAGCAAAACGGTAATTTTAAAAAGTGTCACAGAATCACAGGACGTTAGTTACATATTTTTGAGAGATGGAGTTTATGGAACAGGTGAGAATAGCTTTTTCAAGTACAGGATCAAGAAAAGGGATCCCAGGAAGTCTGTTGCTCTCAAGCCTGGTGCGAATCTTATAATCCGTAAAGAAACCTATGCGTACCTAAATTTTTATGAATATGCGGATCTTTCTCTGGAGGTACTATTTAAAAAATAAATTCATAAGGCCAATCAAGATAGATTAATATTAATCGAACATATTGAATTATAGTTAGGGAAGACCAAAGTAAGTTTTAGAGAACCTGATCTGAATGTAACTCAAATTCATTCACTAAATACTTCGTAACATATGTTGTATTATCAGCATCTGTTAAATATCATTGTAAAAATTTCTGATTTCTATTAATGTGCAATCGTGTAAAAACCATTGCATTAGAAAAGAAGTACCGTTTGAATTTCCAACCTTTAAAAATTATACATATGAGATTGAGTGTTTACATTCTTGGAGCCTTCACCGCGATGGTCGTTATTCTGGGCTTTTTGTTTAAAACGATGCACTGGGCTGGTGCAGATATGATGATCGTGCTTGGATGTGCTATAGCAGCCACACTTTATGTGCCTCTGTTTTCAATTTACAAGTACAGAAAAGGCAGAACGGCTTAAATAAATCAACTGCAGCAAAAGCCATCATTTAGTATCTGATTAGATGCTTTATGATGGCTTTTTATTTATTACAGCTTTCATTCCTGTTACCCCTTAATAGGGTGTTTTACTCTGGTCCTATATTAGATTTTTACCACAAAAGGAGTATTGGTGGTAAGTAACCTGTCATTTACCTTTGCGCCTTCAATTTTTCGAAGACAACTTATACTTTTCCTAATAGCTTTTATTCACCCTAATTAATATTTATGAAGAGAATTTTTTACGCATTATTATTCTTTTTGCTGTACACGTATACTTCAGCTAATGCACAGGAATTGTGGTCGGCTAATAGTTCCGGCAGTGTTCTGCAGAAGGATATTAACATTGATGGCAACATACTCATCCTTAAGAGTGGTAGCCTGCATTGCTTGTCTAAGAGCACAGGTAATGAAGTGTGGAGTACTAAAATTGACAAGGCTAAATCTTTCGTCAGGATCAGCAAGTCTACATTGATACAAGTACTAAGCGAAACAGATACTTTCATTATCAATATCACAGACGGTAAAATATTATATAATTCCATCGAGGCAAAACATGCATCTCCTAGGATAAGGTACTCCTCTAATAGACTATTAGTGTGGGCAAGTGGCAGCAATTTGACCGAAGCAATTCTGCTGGATAAAGTTTCTGGCGAGGTGTTGTCGAAAACTAAGATTGCAGACGGTGTTGCAAAGGAATTAGATACTTTTTTACAGCCAAACGGTGATTTTATTGTTTTTTCAACTTTTGGTGTGTCATATATAACTGCTTCTGGTAAGCTAAACTACAACACGCCACTTAAAATAGCTGAAAGTGCAAAGCAGTTAGCAGCATATTATACTCCTACTCTCAAGATGTTCCCTACAGCTAACCCAGATCATAAAGCCGTTATTAAAGATGGGTATTTGCTAAACTTGAATATAAAAACAGGTCAGGTTAATGCCGAGACGGAATTAGCTTCAGCCTTGGTAACTTTTGATAACCTGGACGAACAGCAGGTAATTATTGGCGGTCAGATTAAAAAAGACCTTCAATTAGCAGTATATGATAAAAGCACCTGTAAAGAAATAAGAAAAGGAGCTATAAAAGTTGCAAATACAGGCAGTATACTACGCCATCAAAATGATCTTTTTGTAATAAGCACCAGTACAGTTGGAGGTTCTACCATTAAGTTGGTTGATTTTAATACCCTGGCCCTGAAAGCTGACAAAACATACAAAACAGGCGGTCAGTACTTGGGTACTTTATTTAACAGCGAAAAAGGAATTGGTGTAACAAGTGCTTATAGTATAAACTACTTTAACCCCACAAGCTTCGAGTCTACAGGCGGCACAAAACACTACATACATTCCGGTAAAACAAATCTCGAAGCTGGAGACGATGTATACTTCTTTTCTAATGGATACCTTGGTAAGGTAAACAAAACAAAAGGGGAGGAGACGCTACTTTATAAAGATAAGCTGTCTGTTAAGCTGATGGAGGAAGAGCAGCCGCAACTACAGTTAACAGAAGATGGTATTATTGTGGTTGCTTCGCAGTCTGTTGCCAAAGTTGATTTAAATGGCAATTTGGTTTACAATGAACACTTTGCGCCTCCGGGACCTTCTGCTGGAAGTGTGCTAGGTAATGCACTTTTACTGGCAGCCTCTTCTTACCTGGCTGTAGATGCGCAGGAGAAATCAAACGCTTCAACCAGTGTAAGCAGTAAACAGTATTGGACCAATGAGCAAAAAACTTTTGAGGCTATAGGAGGTGAGTTCGGAAGCAAAATCAGAGAAAGATTTTCCAAATCAGCTAATGCCATGCATTATCAGGTTATACTTACGAAAGGAGATGCAGGCAACTTCAAGCTAATAAAGTTTAATAAACAAACAGGTAAGGTAGACGGCGAACTGCTAGTAGATAGCAGAACACCTGATTACGTATTCGATCCTGTTGAAAGCACTATATACCTATTTACAGCTGATTCTATAAAAGCAAAAAAGATATAAGCTATTAATATTTTCTAACAAGAAGGGGCTGTAAATTCTACAGCCCCTTCTTGTTTTACAGAGAAAGCTCTGCCAGTATATCACTTCTTTATAGCCCCATACAGCACCGGTGTAAAAAAGCTCAGGTTCTCCAGCACGCAGGTCATACTATAAAACTTCTCCAGATCAACATCAGGACTATCGGCTAAAACCTGTAGAAGCTCGTCCAGCGCCTCTCTGAATTTATCGTTAAACTCTTCTTGTGTCATTTAAATAGCTTGTTTTAAGTAGCACAATATAAACCAACTTTCCTGGATTTTAATTTCCATGTAAACCACTGTTGTAGCTGATCCATAGTTATAAGCATGCTGTAAAGTGTAAAAAGTGGTGGAATACGGCATATTTATACTTTAGCAAGCTTAAAATCTTCTGACATGAATAGAAGATTTCTTAACTTTGTTTCTCGTATAGATATTTATGAAGAACATTCGCAATTTCTGCATCATTGCCCACATCGACCACGGTAAGAGCACCCTGGCCGACCGCTTGCTGGAATTTACCCAAACAGTGGCGGAGCGTGAGATGCAAAACCAGCTGCTGGATAATATGGATCTGGAGCGTGAGCGCGGCATTACTATTAAGAGCCATGCCATCCAGATGAACTATAATTACAAAGGAGAAGACTATGTACTAAACCTGATCGACACACCAGGCCACGTAGACTTTTCTTATGAAGTATCCCGCTCTATTGCTGCCTGCGAGGGCGCACTATTGATCGTGGACTCATCGCAGGGTATTGAAGCGCAGACGATTTCTAACTTATACTTAGCCATCGGCAACGACCTAGAGATCATCCCGGTCCTGAACAAGATAGACCTTCCGCATGCCATGCCTGAGGAGGTGTCTGACCAGATCATTGACCTGATTGGTTGCGACAGAGAAGACATCATACATGCCTCAGGTAAAGCAGGTATTGGTATAGAAGACATTCTGAATGCCATCTGCGAGCGTATTCCAGCACCTAAAGGCGATCCTGCTGCCCCATTACAGGCACTTATCTTCGACTCTGTATTTAACTCTTACAGAGGCATCGAAGTATACTTCCGAATCTTTAACGGAACCCTTAAAAAAGGAGAGAAGGTTAAGTTTATTAACACGAGCAAAACCTACGAGGCTGACGAAATTGGTGTGCTGAAGCTAAACCAGGAGCCTCGCCAGGAGATGGCTGCCGGAAACGTGGGCTACCTGATCTCAGGTATTAAAAATGCCAAAGAGGTGAAAGTAGGTGATACCATTACGCACGTAGAACGCCCAGCTGCTGGCATTCAAGGTTTTGAAGATGTGAAGCCGATGGTATTTGCCGGTATTTACCCGGTAGAGACCAGCGAATACGAAGAGTTGCGTGCCTCCATGGAGAAGTTGCAGCTTAACGATGCCTCGTTGGTGTGGGAGCCAGAAACATCTGCTGCCCTTGGGTTCGGTTTCCGTTGCGGTTTCTTAGGTATGCTGCACATGGAGATTGTGCAGGAACGTTTGGAGCGTGAATTCGACATGACCGTTATCACGACGGTGCCATCGGTTCAGTTCCATGTGCATACTACTAAAGGAGCTTTGTTAAAGGTAAGTGCACCATCTGAGATGCCGGAGCCGAATTATATTGACCATGTAGAGGAGCCGTTCATTAAAGCACAGATCATTTCCAAGTCTGAATTTGTCGGCCCGATCATTACGCTTTGTATGGATAAGCGCGGTATTCTGAAGAACCAGACTTATCTTACCAGCGATCGCGTAGAGCTAACTTTTGAAATGCCTCTTGCCGAGATCGTTTTCGACTTTTTCGATAAATTAAAGACTATTTCTCGCGGTTACGCTTCCCTGGATTACGAACTGATAGGTTTCAAGCAGTCGAACATGGTGAAGCTGGACGTGATGCTGAACGGAGAGCCTGTGGATGCCCTGAGCGCTATCGTGCACCGCGATAAGGCTTACGATTGGGGCAAGCGCCTGTGCGAAAAGCTGCGTGAGTTGCTGCCTCGCCAGATGTTCGAGATCGCGATTCAGGCGGCCATTGGCCAGAAGATCATCGCCCGCGAAACCGTTAAAGCCTTACGTAAGAACGTATTGGCCAAGTGCTACGGCGGTGACATCTCGCGTAAACGTAAACTACTCGAGAAGCAGAAAAAAGGAAAGAAACGCATGCGCCAGGTAGGTAACGTGGAAATTCCGCAAGAAGCTTTCTTAGCCGTGCTTAAACTCGACTAAAGTATAACAAGCCCCAACGCGCCGCTGCGCGTTGGGGCTTGTCGCTTATATACATTCTGACAATAGAGCTTTTGACAAAGGAGAAAAGATTTTACGCTTGTTTTGATTGCCTTTTGTCAAATAATCAAGAAAAGAAACATTGTACGCCGATATTACCATAAAAGCCCGTTGCGATAATCCTGCTGAAGTAGAAAGTATACTTCTTGGGTTGAATGCCACCTACCAGGGGCAGGACGTGCAGACAGATACCTACTATGAATCAGAGTATGGCAAGCTGAAGCACCGTCAGGGCAATATCGAGAACGTGCTGATACATTATAACAGAACCCGGCTGGAAGAGGCGCACCAAACAGAAGTGCTGTTGTACCTGAAAAATCCGAGTGCAGCAACTGTTGCAGCGGTGTGCCAGGGCAAGCGAATCCTGGGACAGGTAAAAAAGAGAAGGAAGATATTTTTTATCGATAACGTAAAATTTCACCTGGACCAAATACAAGACTTGGGCACTTTTGTTGAGATAGAAGCCATCGATCTGGAAGGGTCTGTGGGAACAGAAGTGCTGCAGCAGCAATGCGATTATTACAAAGAGATGCTTCAGATACAAGACGAAGATATCATTACCAGTGCCTATACCGATTTACTTCAAATTCAAAAACCCGTAATACCTAATGCTTAACGATACTAAAACTATGACCCTACTAGACGGCAAACAAACATCAGAAACCATTCAGGAGGAAATTGCCCGTGAGGTAGAAGCCATTAGAGCCAAAGGCGGTAAAGTGCCTCACCTTGCAGCAGTGCTGGTGGGCAATGATGGCGGCTCTGTAACTTATGTAAACAACAAGGTACTGGCCTGCGAGCGCATCGGTTTTGGCTCCACTTTGATCCGTTACGAAGACACCATTACCGAAGAGGAACTGCTGGCCAAAATTGATGAACTGAACAACGACGACATGGTTGACGGTTTTATTGTCCAGCTGCCTTTACCGAAACATATCAATACTGAGAGAGTGATCGAGTCAATTGATCCGAAAAAGGATGTGGATGGTTTCCACCCAACAAACGTGGGCCGTATGGTAGCTGGGTTAAATGCTTATCTACCAGCCACACCAGCCGGTATTCTGCAATTGCTGAAGCGCTACGAGATCGACACCGATGGAAAGCACTGTGTAGTAATAGGCCGTAGTAATATAGTTGGTTCTCCGATGAGTATCCTGATGGCAAAGGCTGCTTACCCTGGAAATTCCACCGTTACACTCTGCCACCGCAATACCGTTGATCTGCCATACTATACCCGCCAGGCCGATATCATCATTACCGCAGTAGGAAGGCCAGGTTTGATTACAGAAGATATGGTAAAAGAAGGCGCCGTAGTGATAGACGTTGGTACTACGCGTGTTCCGGACGCTAGCCGCAAATCCGGGTACCGCTTACGTGGCGACGTGGACTTTGACGCAGTAGCCCCCAAATGTAGCTACATTACACCCGTGCCAGGAGGGGTAGGTCCGCTTACAATTGCCATGCTGATGACCAATACCTTGAGAGCAGCTAAAAAGGAAGTATACGGTTAAGTTTTTAAAGCTCTTCACATAGTAAAGCCCTGCCAATCAAATGGCGGGGCTTTCGTTTTATAAGTATAAGTATAAGTATAAGTATAAGTATAAGTATAAGTATAAGTATAAGTATAAGTATAAGTATAGCAGGTTTCGGGTATAATAATTACAGGAACAGAACAGCCTCTAAAATATGTTTATAGAGTAGTATTACTAGCTTTATAGGTTTAGCAGTCTACTTTAGTTGATAGGCTTTGATGATATTGTATTTCAGGCTGTTATAGCCTGTATATACAGTGCCTGTTCAGGCAAACGCTGATGCCGGCAATTGTACTTTTGCAGATGAACTAAAAGTGATTATCTTTAGCTAGCGTGAAGTAGTACGTGTGGTATTTAGCCTGTAAAGTAGGATAGCAAGTAATATCCTGTAGTATAGGTTAATATGATGCGAACTAAATTACCTCACTTTTAGTAAAATGAGTCGAAGCTAACTCAAAATAACAGGTGCGTATACAGGCTCACCCATTGTAGGACATCCAACATACTGTATGTATAAATTACTAATAGTCGCTTTCCTCTTTTTGTCTTCAGCTGCAACTGTGTTAGCGCAGGGGCAAAATTTAAGTACTACCAACTCCAAAGCTGAGAAGCTATACTTTAAAGCAGATGAGTATGCTCGGGCACGTAATTTCAACCGCGCACTCGAAACCTTAGAAGAAGCAACAGAGAAGGATCCCAAGTTTATTGAGGCATACATCAAGGCCGCCAATTTGCATAAGATGATGGGCAACAAGGCAGCAAGTTTTAAGAACCTGCAAAAAGGACTTTCTATAGCTCCTTTCAACCCGGCTTATGCTAACTTCTACTTCGACCTGGCCGATCTGTATATGGAGCAGGGGATGTATGAGGAGGCAAAGCAGAACTTCGGAACGTTTTTGAAGGCAAGTCCTAAAAATCCGAAGCTGGTGGCATGGGCAAGAGAGCAGGTGAAGGTAGCCGACTATGCCATGGAGGCTATGAAAAACCCGGTACCGTTCGATCCTGTACAGATGTCAGGAAGCGTAAATAAATTCGGTCTGCAGTATTTTCCTTATACAACCGCGGATCAGCGCTTCTTCATTTATACTGCGCGTGCCAGTGCAAGGCCCGATCACGACGAGAACATCTTTATTACGGAGCGTGTAAACGGTGAGTGGCAGGTACCGGTATCTATCTCGGAGAATATCAATACAAATGCGAATGAAGGAGCAGCCACCATTTCAGGTGATGGCAAAACGCTTGTGTTTACCTCCTGCAGCCGCCCCGATGGCTTTGGCGACTGCGACCTATACATTTCCTTCCGGACGGGCAGTGAGTGGAGCAAGCCAAAAAACATGGGTATGACCGTAAACTCAAAAGCCTGGGATTCACAGCCTAGCCTTTCAGCAGATGGCCGTACGTTATACTTCACATCTACGCGTGGCGGTGGAGTAGGCAAAGAAGACATCTGGGTTACTTACCTGATCGATGACGGCTCCTGGGTTAAACCAAAGAACATGGGCAAATCGATCAATACAACCGGCCGCGACATGGCGCCTTCCGTGCACATGAGCGGCTCTACATTATACTTTGTAAGCGACGGGCATCTTGGAATGGGCGGCTTGGATGTGTTCAAAGCTAACCTGGATGCCCAGAAGCAATGGAGCGAACCTAAGAATTTAGGATATCCGCTTAACACGCATGCCGACGAAGGTTCACTGTTTATCACACCCGATAACAAAGTAGGCTATTACTCCAGACAGGTAACCACCGATGCAGGCGTGCCTGCTGTACAGCTGTTCCGGTTTGATGTGCCTACAGAGTGGCGCAGCAGTGAGAACAGTACTTATGCGCAGGGAAGAGTGTTTGATGCGACAACTAAAAAACCATTGGCTGCACAAGTGCAACTGTATGATGTAAAAGCTGACTCGCTACTGCAACAAGTTGGGTCTGATAAAGTGTCTGGCGAGTATACAGTAGTGTTAACCGAAGGCAAACAATACGCCCTGTATGTATCGGCACCAAATTACCTGATGAATAGCGTCAGCTTTGATTATACTTCACCTAAAAGCTTGTCGCCGGTAGCCCTTGATGTGTACCTGGAGCCGATAAAGGCAGGTGCAGCCGTGGTTCTGAATAACCTGTTCTTCGATACGGGCAAGTATGACCTGGAGAAAGAGTCAAAAACAGAGCTAAACAAGCTTATCAAATTCATGCAGCTGAACGGCACCGTTAAAATAGAGATTGAAGGCCACACTGACGATGTTGGGGCAGATAAAGACAACCAGGTGCTGTCGGAGAAAAGGGCAAAGTCGGTTGCGGAATACATTACCAGCAACGGCATCAGCAAAGATCGAATCCGCTTCAAAGGATATGGTGAAACGAAACCTGTTAGGCCAAACACATCCGAAGAAAACCGAAAACTGAACCGCCGCATTGAGATGCGGGTGCTGTAGTATAAAGACTCAATAGTAAAAGGGTTGGCAATTTTCTTTGTCAACCCTTTCTATTTATTAGCTTTTAGTTAGCTCGGCATTACCGGGTCCAACTACCCCTTTATCCCCTCCTTATCTAAGGCGGAGAATTTATACTCATATCTTCTCCTGCCATCATAATAGCTAAAGTTGTTCATTATTGTCATTTGGAATATCACATCACTGAAATATTTCACAAATATTGATAGATAAGGATAGTTAACCTTTAGCTACAGTGCATATACTTGAGTTAACAGTAAGGGGCAGGGGTAATTGGAACCGGTAATATAAAAACAACAAAGGCTGACCCGAAGATCAGCCTTTGTTGTTTTCTATAAGCTAATTAGAACTAACGCTGCTCGATTGGAACATAGTTACGTTCTGTTTCGCCAATGTATATCTGGCGTGGACGGCCGATAGGCTCTTTGTTCTCACGCATTTCTTTCCACTGTGCGATCCAGCCTGGCAGACGGCCAAGGGCAAACATCACTGTGAACATATCCGTTGGAATACCTAGCGCACGGTAAATGATACCAGAGTAGAAGTCCACGTTAGGGTACAGCTTACGCTCTACGAAGTATGGATCATTCAGTGCAGCTTCTTCCAGTTCTTTTGCGATCGTCAGGATAGGGTCGTTGATGCCAAGGGCAGACAACACGTCATCCGCAGTTTTCTTGATGATCTTTGCACGAGGGTCAAAGTTCTTGTATACTCTGTGTCCGAAGCCCATCAAACGGAAAGGATCGTCTTTATCTTTTGCTTTTGCAATGTATTTCTTAGAGTCGCCGCCGTCAGATTTAATTGCCTCCAGCATCTCGATTACAGCCTGGTTTGCACCACCATGCAGCGGGCCCCACAGCGCGCTTATACCAGCAGATACAGAAGAGTACAGGCTTGCATTAGCTGAACCTACGAGACGTACCGTAGAAGTAGAGCAGTTCTGCTCGTGATCGGCGTGCAGGATAAGCAGCTTGTTAAGCGCATCTACAACAACTGGGTTTGTCTCATAATCTTCCGTTGGGAAGGCAAACATCATCTGCAGGAAGTTAGAGCAATAGTCTAAGTTGTTCTTAGGGTAGTTAACCGGATGCCCAACTGAGTTTTTATAAGACCAGGCAGCGATAGTTGGCATCTTGGCCATCAGACGGATGATAGAAAGATCCATCTGCTCTTGAGACTGGTTCGGGTTAAGCGACTCAGGGTAAAATGCAGTAAGTGAGCTGATCAGGGCAGAAAGAATGCCCATCGGGTGCGCTGCAGATGGGAAACCATCCAGAATTTTGCGCATATCCTCGTTCACCAGCGTGTGCATTTTAATTTTATTGCTGAAATCTTCAAGCTCCTGTGCGGTAGGCAGAGAACCGTAGATAAGCAGGTAAGCAACCTCTATGAAGTTTGATTTCTCGGCAAGCTGCTCAATAGGATAGCCTCTGTAGCTAAGGATACCTTTCTCACCGTCCAGGAACGTGATAGCACTTGTAGTAGCGCCTGTGTTCTTGTAACCGGAGTCTAATGTGATGTAGCCTGACTGCGCACGAAGTGCGTTGATATCAATAGCCTTCTCATTTTCAGTACCTTCTACAACCGGCAGCTTGTAGGATTGTCCGTCTAAAATTATTTCAGCAATTTCTGACATGTGTATTTTTTGTTTATGTCCGTTGTTGTGTCTCTTAGGAAGCGAAATTATATAATTTTGTTCTAAAAAGAAATTCGTTGTAGGTACAATATTTCAATTTCCCGATGTATTGTAACCATGCGTTTGGCAAATCTCCTTAATAAACGTTAATCACCAAAAAAGTTTTTCCCTATAACGCGATTTTATTCAAATGCGCCTATAAATCAATTTATAACTGTTACTTATTCAATACTATGATCTTTTTGAAAGTATCTGGTAAAAAGTATAACTATTTTAAAAATAGCTTGTAAACTTATATTAGCAGCAGTTCCGCTGCTCGACCCTAACTGTTTAGCTGTTACAGCTAATCGGATGTTTTGAGAGCCCCTTTTTTAGTTGTATATGCACCCCTATCCTTAACTCTTTAACCTATAGCTATGAAAACTTTTACCAGATCTACCCTTTGCCTGTTATGTGCTACAGCTCCTGTCAATGTAGGTAGGCAGTCGTTGGCATTAACTTTTTTACTTTCCATTGTATTAACCTCGGTAGGTACAGACAGCTTTGCTCAATTGTCCCGGCACTGGATGACGAATGAGCTTAAAGCAGGAAGCAGTAACGTAGAAGCATACGTGGCACATGCCCTGGATCGTCAGAACAATCTTATTATACTTGGCATAAACGGAACAACTACCTACCCCGGTGGCGTGCCAGTTTCAGATACGCGCATAACATATTACGTGCTTGCTTCATCAGGCACCATACTTACAGCAAAAGTGATAAATCTTGGCAATAATAGTCTGTGGGACACACCTGTTGAGTTGCTCACTGATAAGATAGGTAATAGCTATATTCTTGGTAAAAGTACGTTTTCGGATAAGAGTTCAGAAAGTTTTATTGCAAAAATTACAGAGCGCGGAGAAGTTGGTTGGATAGTAAGCAAGACTGGAGAGCAAAGCATCAAAGACTTTACGTTAGGCCAAGACGGTAACCTCTATTATGTAGGAACAGCTACAGAAGGAGGTAAAACATATGTTCGGACAGTTAAGCTATCCTCTGACGGCAGCGAAGTATGGGATGCTGAGTACTTTGGTAGAGATAATAATGGTGCCACAGCCCAAACGCTTGAAGTAGATAATAATGGCGGTGTTTTTATTGCAACCTATTCTGAAAAATTTATACCGACAGTAGGGTATGAGACCGATGTTATACTTGCCAAATACAACGCTATGGATGGTCGCGAAATATTTGTGGAAAGTTACAAGTCGGGTAAGATTAGCAGCCTATATGATTTTGAGACGCCGGTTAAAATTCTGCCATGTCCGTCAAGCGATGTTTATCTTATAAGCCAGCAGTCGGACCACTACCTGAGCACGCAGATCCTCATCTACAGAATATCAAATAACGGTGAACTGACGTGGCTGAAAGGAGGCGGACAGTTTATAGATTTTAGCCTGAATTCACCAGTTGCTGTCTTTAAAGATATTCTTTTGTCTGAGGACGAAAGCCTGGTGTTGCATGGTATGAATGCGAGGTACAGAAATTTTCCTGAGCATTTCCTGACTAAGTTCAGCAGCTCGGGAGACAGGATGTGGTATCGCAGCTATAATGAATATGACCGATCACTACTCCGGCAGATGACGCCTCACAGCTTAGCTGTTGGTGAAAGCGGTGATATAGCTATAACAGGTAGTACAAGATTCATAAACGTGTTTAATCCATTTCCTCCTATTTATGATGATCTGGAGACAGATGTGATACAAACGATCCTGTATAATAAGGATGGAGAAATACTTTGGAAAGAAAAAGGAGAAAGCCTAACTGGAGGGTTTAGTTTTGGGTATGGTGTTTCGTTTTTAGCCGATGCCGATTTATACCTGGTTCAGTTAGAGAGTGATGCCTCTCAAGGTCCTCCTTCTTATTCTCACATGCTTGCTATGCGATACAGCGCAGGCTGTGTTTCTACTTTACCTGCTACTGCCGGAGAAGACAAGTACATTTGCAATGGAGAGGGAGTTGTGCTCGCAGCGGGTGGCGGTGTAAAGTATAGCTGGTCGCCAGCAGAAGGCCTGAGCAGACCTGACTTATCAAACACCACTGCAAACCCATCAAAGACTACAACATACACCGTAACAGTAACCGACGAGTGCGGCAACGTTGACACAGATGAGGTAACTGTTTTTGTTGGAGAGCAGCCTGTGAACGTGAAATTATACTTGCCGCCAATGGCCAAGCGTGTGGGCTGGCAGGTACGAACCACTGCAGACTTTGGCAGCTTCACGAACTTACAGGGAGCAAACGTACGCTGGACCTGGGGGGATGGCAGTAACAGCACAATTGCTTATACTTTGCCTGATCACAATCGGATTACAGGCGAGCATACGTATCAAAAAGCAGGTATATATACCATAGGACTTGATTTGAGTAAAAGTTGCCTGCGACCGACGTCAGACGATTATACGCAACAAATGATTATATATGACCCAGAGGCGGGATATGTAACAGGAGAGGGAAATATAAAAAACGCCAATGCAGCTCTGCGTTTTATGGACCGTAACAGGATATCAAGCTATACCTTTTCTATCGGTTACGCAGGAGCTTATAGTATACAGCCACAAGGTTACATGAAGGTAATGCTTAATAACAAGGTTGAGTTTAGCAGCACCTCAATAGACTGGCTGGTAATCGATGGTAACAGGGCAGCCTGGCAGGGCTGGGGAACCATTAATGGCATGAGCTACAAATTTGTCTCTACGATAGAAGATGGTGGCCGCCAAGGCAAAAATGACCCTTTTGACAAGCTTCGTTTTCAGATTTGGAGTGCCGGAGGTACCCTTGTATTCGACAACTACTCAGAAGGGGAAGAAGGGCTTAGCCTTACTCAACCTCTTCCAAAGATTATTGTTGGCCAGGTAATGATAAATGGTAATTCTCCGGCTATACTTGCCCAGGAGCAACAAAAGGCATCTGTCGCTTTATCCGAAGAGCCAGTTGCGTATCCAAATCCATTTAGTTCTGAAGTTAGGCTTACTTTTGCTCCTCAAGAAGAAGGAAAGTATGAGGTGGTGCTCTTTGATGCAAGAGGTAGCTTAATAGGTAAGATAGCAACAGGAGAAGCTAGAGTCGGTAAGGCAGTAACTATAGAGATAGACGGTACTCATTTAGCGGAGGGAATTTATTTTGCCCGTTTGTCAGTTGCTGGCTCTGCTAAAACAATCAAACTCCTGCTACAACGTTAGGCGTTGACCCTGAATTAATATAGAAAGGTACAGACTATTCAGCCTGTACCTTTTTTATTATCTGTATAGGTATCTGCAACACAAAATCTCGCTATCTAAAGCGTAATGAATCCTGGTTTCTACATAAAGAGTGTATACTATCGACTGCTCCAATTGTACGAATCCGTACGTAGTATTGTCCGATTTCATACAACAGGCTTTCATAGTATTTTATTTTCATATGTATAAGTTGCTGATTATAAGAATGTTGATTATTGGCATATAAGTTGGTAATGCGGTTTTAGCATAAATCTACTAAAGCAATAATTACCAATTACAATACAGCAACAAAATAAAACTATGAAAAACCTATTTCTACTTTTATCGCTTTTCGTGTTTACTACCGCACAGGCACAACAAAGCAGCATTTCAGGTAAAGTGATTGACGGAGAGAATAAAGCCGTTGGCTATGCAAACGTGCTGCTTCTGAAAGCCGCCGACTCTTCTCTTGTGAAAGGGGCCCTAAGTGAGGATGCCGGTACTTTCCTTTTCGAAGGCATTGCCGCTGGCAAGTATAAAGTGGTGGCCAGTATGGTAGGGCAGGGCAAAGCCAGCAGCGCTGTGTTTACCGTGAATGGTACTGCAGAGACTATCAAACTCGAGCCTATACTTCTGAAGCAAGCCGCTACTAACCTGAAAGAGGTGGTAGTGGAAGGGCAGCGTCCTTTAATTGAGCAGCAGTTTGATAAGACTGTGATGAATGTAGAAAACAGCATTGTGGCTGCCGGCAACACAGCTTTGGATGTACTGGAGAAAGCCCCAGGCATTGTAGTAGACCAGAACGACAACATCAGCATGCGCGGCCGCCAGGGTGTGATGGTGATGATAGACGGAAAGCAGGTACCCATGTCAGGCACTGAACTGGCTAATTACTTAAAAGGTCTTTCTGCCAACTCACTCGATAAGATCGAACTGATCACCAACCCATCCTCCAAGTATGACGCAGCCGGTAACGCCGGTATCATCAACATAAAACTAAAGCGCGACAAGAGCCTGGGCACCAACGGCACATTTTCTACCTCATTTGGACAGGGCCGCTACAGCAAAGGAGACGCAAGCCTGCAGCTGAACCACCGTGCTAAAAAACTAAACGTATTTGGCGGACTTAACTATGCTAACCGCAAAAACTTTAGCGAGCTGGACTTTGTGCGTAACTTCATCAACAGTGGTGAGAAAACCGGTGGTTACGAACAGCAAAACGTGTTTGATTTTACTGTCAAGAACTATAGTGGCCGCTTTGGAGTAGACTATTTCGCATCGCCTAAAACAGTAATGGGTGTAGTGGCAACTGGCTCCATCTTCAGCATAGACCGAAGCAATACCAACAAATCACTCTTCTTTGATGCACAGCGAAATCCATTGCGCAGAGCACTGACAGATGCAGACGTGCTGCACGAACGTGATAATCAGAGTATAAATTTTAACTTAAAGCACACGCTGGATAGCCTGGGCCGTGAAGTTACAGCAGACTTAGACTACATCACATTCCAGAACGGTGATCTACAAGACTTCACGATCCGTAGCCTAACCGTTAGCTCTGAGCCAGTTGGTAACCCCGTACTGTTGCACAGCAACCTGGATGGCAACCTAACCATTAAATCGGCCAAGGTAGATTACGTGCAGCCTTTGCCAGCATTAGATGCTAAGCTGGAGGCCGGTATCAAGAGTAGCCTGGTAAACTCTGACAATGACCAGAAGTTCTACGACCGCACAGATGGCAGAAACGACCTGCTAAATGATAGAAGCAATCGTTTCTTGTACGAAGAGAACATTAACGCCGCTTACCTGAACACAAATAAGAAGTGGGAGAAAGTAAGTCTGCAGTTAGGGCTGCGCCTGGAGAACACTATTGCCAAAGGCGAGCAGCTGGCTGAGGTGGTGAACGAGGATGACCGCGAATTCGACAGAAACTACACGCAATTTTTCCCGAGTGCCTTTGTAGGCTATAACCTGAGCAAGAAACATGAGCTTGGTGTATCGTTAAGCCGCCGTATAAACCGTCCGTCTTACAACCAGCTGAACCCTTTTAAAAATCTGATTGATGCCTTTACTGTGTCGGCAGGTAACCCATACTTAAAGCCGGAACTGTCTTACTCTTTTGAGGTGACGCATACATTCGATAAACGCTTTACAACCAAACTAAGCTATAGCCATACTTCCGATGTAATGGTGCAGGTGCTGTCGCGTGAGAGCGAGGACGACAATGTAGTGATCCAGACTTTCCGTAACCTGGCTAAACTAGATTACTTCGGTCTGACTGCAACAATGCCTTTCTCAGTGGGCAACTGGTTAAATAGTATGAACAATGCCACCGTGTATTACGGCAAGTATAGTGGCCAACTGGGCACCACAACGCTGAATGCCGGTATGCCAACCTTCAACTTCAATTCTAACAACACCGTTAGCCTGAGCAACACCTGGAAAGCGGAGGTGATAGGCACTTACAGAACAAGTGAAGTATATGGTTTCCTAGAGATCGACCCGGTTTGGTCTATGGCAGTGGGTGTGCAGAAGCAGCTGTGGGATAAAAAAGCAACCCTGAAACTAAACGTGTCTGATATATTCTATACAAACAAAATTCATGGTGTTACCCAAATGGCCGATTACACTGAAACATTTGACCAGCGCCGCGACTCACGTGTAGCTACTATCAGCTTCAACTACCGCTTTGGCGGCTCACAGGTAGCGCCGGCACGTCGCCGCACAAGCGGTGCCGAAGAAGAGAAGAATAGGGCGAACTAAGTATAGCCTATACTTTAAAGTGCAACCGCCAAGCAAATTAAAAGGTGGCTGCTTATGTAAATAGAACAAGAGATAGATTTCATACCTGTAAAAAGAGGCGCTCTGCTAGCGCCTCTTTTTATTTACCAGGTGGTGTCGTCGTCGGGGTTTACAAAGCCCTCACCGGGCTTAAAGCGGGTACCTTTGCCATGCAGGTGGTCCCACATATCTTTTTGCATCTTAAGCTGGTCCAGCTCCAGAAATTCCTGCCAGCGTTCCTGATCGTCCTCGCTAAAATAAGCAACTAAGTCGTGTAGGTGCAATTTGCTGCTTTGCTGTAGCTGCTCCTGCAGTTCCGTGTTAGTGCGCAGCATCTGCTCTATCTTTATCCGGAAGTAGGTGTTCAGCTCCTTATAGCGTTCTTCGTCCCAGTTTTCCAGGTTTTTCATGTCCATAGTATTTATACTATACCTAACCAGAAACTGTTCTTGCATGCACTTCAGCTTTCAATCAACCAGTCTTATACAATCGATAGGTAATTGTGTTCCCAAATTTTCAAAGCTGCCTCTTACCTCACCACAATAGTCTGTGAAGAAATTGCATACATATTAGTCCCCCTTTGAAGGGGACAGGGGGATGGCAACCATTACCGATCTACTATCTTTATTTAGCTCAGCCTTTTCTAAACCTGAAGCCAGCACCTAAACTAAAAGAAAAACTGTTGAAAGACGTTTCTCTAAAATCTATACTTTTACTTACCGTATTGCCCTCAACAGTCGTTCCTGAGAAGGTATACTTGCCCATGTCTTCTTTGCCTACATAAAAGTACTGCAGCTGCAGGTCCACGTAAAATCGTTTATTTGCTGGCGAGCTAAAACCGCTCTCCAGCACAAAGCCCGGTTTGCTAAAGCTTCTTTTTGTCTGCTCTGCCTCTGCATAGGCAACATTAGCCTTACCTAAATGAAAGGCAGGGCCTGCACCTGCTCTGAACTGTTTTAATTTTAAAGGAATGTACCCTAAGGCAGCAATCGTGTTAACAGATGTGTTCATGCTGAGCGGCTCAAAGGGATAGGCACTGCCTCGCACGTTGGTATCTCTGTAGTTATATAGGCCCTTAACAACATACTTGCTCATAACAGGTACTTTTATAGCTAACTGAGCTGAGGCTTCCTCTCTTCTAGGACTTTTTTTTAACCCCAGGCTAAAAAAAGAATCAGGACCTCCACTTTCTCCAAAACCACTGTTCTTAATCTCTTTGCGAACAGAGTGGCCTGAACCAAAGAATACGATCCCATTATGAAATGTTATTTCCGGGCTAAATGAGAGCGTATCCTGGCTTGCAAAAGCCGGTGCGCTTAGTACAAACAGCAAGAGGTAGAGTATACTTTTTTTCATAGAGGCCTTTATGAGATTTGCATGTATTGTATACGTTTATTAAAAAATTGTATAATACTTAAAGATAACTTCCCTGTTAACTGAAACACAAAGTATTGCTTACAAACACAAAAGCAGCAAAATCAATTTGCTGCTTTTGTGTTTTAGATATACGTAGCTGCCACATTGCAGCGGCATAGAAACGGTTATTTCTTAGTCGTAGCTGTTCTTTTTCTTTTCCAGTTTGGCTGCTTTCTTTTCCTTATCGGTTTTAGCAGGCTTTTTCTTTACGTCCTTTTTTGCGTCTTGTGACTTTGCCATGATTATAGGGTTAATGGTTTAGCTAAAGGTACATTATTTTTTGATCTTACCAGAAATGAATTCCGTATCTGATAAAACAATTTAAACATTAGTATAAGTCGCTGGTTCATACTTACAACCATCAAAAAAAAAGATTATGAAAAAATTAAGCATCTTCATCTGCGCATCATTCCTGTTATTCGGATGCAACAACACAGAACCAGCTTCGGAAAGCTCAGAGGTAGTAACCGAAGAAACTGAAACCATGGCCACAGAGGAAACCATGGAAACGACTAATCCGGATATTGTAGCGCTTGCTTCCAACAATCCATCTTTGTCAACATTAGTGCAGGCCATACAAGCAGCTGACCTGGCTGGTACCCTACAGGGTGGTGGCCCATACACCGTTTTTGCGCCAACCAATGAGGCCTTTGCAGCCCTGCCAGCCGGTACGCTAGATAACCTGCTGAAGCCAGAGAACAAGCAGCAGCTCGTTGACATCCTGACCTACCACGTAACGGAAGGAAGCGTGATGGCCTCTGACCTGTCGAATGGGATGATGGTGAAAACGCTGAATGGAAAAGACCTGAAAGTAATGCTGAACGGTGACCAGGTGATGATCAACAATGCAACAGTTACATCGCCAAATGTACAGGCATCGAACGGAGTAGTACATGTGGTGGATAAAGTAATTTTGCCTCCAGGCATGTAATTTTACAGCACTTTACATTTTAGACCAGCCGGACAGTTAATGTCTGGCTGGTTTTTTTGTGCCCGGTATACTTATACTTTACCGTTTGCATCATATTCACGCAGGTAGCGGCTCATTTCTTCCCCAATCTTAAGCAGCGCGTTGCTTTCTTCTTCTGTAAAATCGTAGGGCACGGGCTTGGCAATGCCAATTACACCATACAAGTTGCCCTGTAGCAGCATCGGAACAGCAATAGAGCCCTCTACTTTTGTTTCTTTGGCGGCTGGGCGCGCTACACCAGAGCTGTCTGTTTGCAGGTTGCACATTTCAACAGGCTGCCTGCGCTCAGCGGCAATGCCAGCCATGCCTTTGCCAATTGGTATCGCTGCCATCTTTGGAAGCAGAAACTCCGGGATGCCCTGCTGTGCCTGCAGTTTTAGCAGCTCGGTCTCGTTGTCGTAAAAATGGATGGTTCCGGTGGAGCAGTCAAAGGTGAAGATCACCTCTGAAAGAAACTGTTGCCAGTTAACAGGTTTGTCGTGGTTTTGAAGTATGGCAAGTATAGATGATATAGCCGGCATAAGGTAAGGGTAAAATAGTTTACCTACACACTACGGAGAAAGTGGTTAATTGTACTAAAATCTCTCAAACCTGTATCCTTAATTTCGCTTCGGCATACTTGGTTACATGAACTCGCAAGCACAGAAGTTCTGAAGATTAAAGGCAGGGGAGATAATATGTGTATCTAGCAGTTATTCCTGATCAGTTAATACCAGAACGCTGGTGCGCATTCACTTCTTCAAAGTATAAAGCTGGTGAATCAATTTGTCAGGAGTAATGCACCTCGAGTTCGTCAGCCTCCAGGCCGGTAGCAATGCCGTATAGCAAAATCCGGTAGCTGGGGTGTGTAGGGTCGCTTAGCTCTTTTTCCAGTTCGCTGATGGTGGTGCGCAGCGTGTCGCCCTCAAAAAAGCGGAACCACACGGTTTTACCCGCTTCCTCATCTTCATCATCCGACTGCACCTGCAGTTCTATGTACCGCAGCCGCTCAATTAACTCATCCAGATTTATCCGGTTATCCAGAAAATTATTGAAAGCCTCGCTGGCAATAGGAGTGTAGTGGGGTAGCTTCGACATAGGGTGCTGGTAAAGTATAAGCTGCAAGATAGGAAGTATAAACCAATGCTCTCTGTAACGCCCACTTTTAATGATGTTTTTCTTCGTTTACCACCTTAGCAACCATGTGTACTTCACTCCTCATGTAAGTTCATGTATTGTCCACCCCTTCGCTTCAAACATACATGGACGTTTGGTTAAGGTTTACCAAATAGGCTGCTTTTGATAGCTGATAATGAGTAGTATAATCGTATGCTATAAAGGATTGGCACATGCCGGAAGTTATGATCATTTAAAGTATAAAGCTCGAGTAAACTATGGAAAAGAAAGTATCAATAAAGGCTGACGAAGGTGATAAATTTGATTTCGGGGGATTTGGCGTACAGTGGAAGATAGACGGACCTGACACAGGTGAACGTTTTTCCGTTGTGCACCATCCGCTTGCACCGCACGCACTTGCTGCCCCGCTTCATTACCACCACAATGAGGACGAGTATTCTTATGTGATACAGGGAAAACTTGGAGCCATGCTCGGCGACGATGTGGTGATTGCAGAACCAGGCACCTGGGTATTGAAGCCGCGCGGCCAATGGCATACATTCTGGAACGCGGGAGACTCACCGTGCCAGATCATCGAAGTAATATCGCCGGCTGGCTTCGAGAACTTCTTCAGGGAGGTGGCAGCAGCATGGGGAGATATGGAGCGTTTTGTAGCGATCAATAAAAAATACTCCCTGGATATGGACTTTGATAGCGTGCCCCGCTTGTGCGAACGCTTCGGCCTTACCTTTCCGAAGCTGGAGCCAAAGAGCTAGAGAACTAACGCACCGCTCTGCAGTCAGTGTGCTGAAGTATGCAGACCACTGCCTTATGAGCTGGTAGATTGCATCCAGCGCACCTGTTTAAAGAATAAGATATCTTTCTTTCAGCCAGTCAAAAATGATCTGATCAACAGGGGAGGTGAGGTGCTTGTCTTTGTAGCTCAGCCACACCACTTCCTCAATCTCGTTGGCCGCAAGTATGGTACCGGTATAGGCGCTTTGGTAGCAGGTCATTTTTACCTGCACACCTTCCGGGTGGCTGTCGGCCTGTGCCTGGAAAATACCCGTAAACTTCACGCTTTCCTCGATCAGGTTTATACTTAGTTCTTCCTGTATCTCGCGTTGCAGCGTCTGAAAATCTGTTTCGCCGGCTTCGCGTTTGCCGCCTGGTAAGTAGTATTTGGTTCTGCCTTTGCTGCGGGTGCTGAGTATCTTACCGTTTTGGATCTCGATCCAGGCAAGTTTGTCGATAAGGGTCATAGGTAAGTTAACTTCTGTAGCCGCCATTGAACACCTCGTTTACATGCCAGGTGGTAAATTCGGGGTTAGGATAATAGGCTTTCTTTTGCGGTGGTTTGATAGATTGTCCATTGTGCCGGATAAGCCAATCCTGCGCACCGATGCCATTCACCTCATCTGACACCAACATTTTGAGTTCTTCCGTAATTGTAAAGGCTCCCATGTCAAACAGCTTGTGGTGTGTAGCACAAAGAGCCAAACCATTCACCTCTACATCCGGTCCTCCAGCCTGATGCCACTTAGTATGCGCTGCTTCCAATGCTAAAAGTTGATGCCGCAGCCTTACACTGAAACCACAAACTGCACATTGGTACTCATATGCCTTCAATATACTTTCCCGGAAGAGCGGGTCACGTTTGCGAACCTTTCTGATAATATAATTAGGTATTGGTTCAAGGGTTAAGTCTAAGCCAACAGCATCCATTATGTCCTGGTGTAGCGTATCAGGGAAGTTCTGCTCTAGTATAACTTCGGCTAATTGATTTTAGTAGATAAGGATTTTGTCTAAGTTGTTTTGTAATTTCATTTGTGAATTTACCTCTAACATTACTTTCCCTTAATTCTGTTAAGCGTGCATCACCGGATGCATTTATTTTTATTGACTTATCTAATACCCATATGCCATCATTAACTAATCTGGCAAATGGATAATGTGGAGTTGCCTTACTTTTTGGTCTTCCAAAATCTAAAAGTAACTCTTTAAGCTTAGGTTCTATAGTTTTATAAGGTATAAATTCGCATTTTCCACGCTGAATTTCCCCAACACAAGTAACATCAATAGGGGCTTGTGAGGCGCACGTTCGCCGTTACTTTTCCATGTATTTATATTCTGGAAAAGATCAACTAGTTGTTCTTGAGTCACAGTTTAAAATTAATTCAACTGTTGAGATTTTTTCCAGTTCTTAGTTAGAATAGGCTTTTTGAAGCTAGTTGCACCATTAGATGGCTCACCTGAATAGTGGCAGTAATTTTCTGCAAAGTTTTCATTTCTATACTTACTCCAGCTCTGGTAAGCCGGTTTGCTTAATGGACTTTTAGTATTAAAAGGGATTTTTTCGCCTGTTCGGATACAATAACCAGGTTCAAACTGCTTTTGAATAGTATGTTTGGTATTATTATAAATTGGTCCTGCGGAATTTTCTACTTCTTCACGTGTTGGCCTCCCGTTATTTAATTCCTTAAAGTCTATCTCATATGGGAATTCATCTAGCCTTTCTTTACTTTTTGTTAAAGCCTTACCACTGTATAGCTCCTCGGTTCTGTCAAAAAGTACTTTTGAACCTTTAAAGTTATCACTAGACAAAAAATTATACTCATAAATTGGTCTCTTAACATAGGCTACAGCATTTAAATCAGCTATTTCCATGCATTGATTCCATACTTCAGCATCTGGGCTTTTTGAGAATACACTTAATAATTTTGGCTCATATAATACTCCAAACTCTATATTATTTTTAAATGAATAGTCATAAAGGTTAATAGAGGTTAATACTCCCATATACTCATTTGCATAATATTTTGCATGCAGGTTTGAAACATATACGATGCTGATATTAGGGAATTGTTTGAAAAAATCTAAATCAGCTTTATTAAAACTCTTATCTACCCGCCCTTCATTCTTTCCAAATATGAGTGTAATTTGAATTTTAGGATTATCAAGATGCTTTTCGAATAGTTTTTTGAAGTAAGCATCTAGCTTTATATATGGAGAAACTATCATAATTTGACTTTCAGCTTCCCAAATAATGTTATAAACAGCTTCTTCTAGTTCTTTACCTGTAATGAATTTAGACATAATAATTTATTGATTTCTATAATGAAGACTTAAACTTACATATTTGAAAAACAGCAATGTTTTCAGTTAAATTTATAAGTGTCTTAATATCAGATTTTAATAGTAATATTGTTCAAACAACTATTTTAAAGATATAGAATTGCAATTAATATTTCATATTTTTAATACTTTAAATTAATATTACTCGATTACCCTTTCAAAAAAAGCTAAATGCTATTCAATATAAATTATCTAGAGGCGGAGATTATAGACCAATATTTACATGACGAAAATCCTGATCGTCCGTGGATAATTGGTTTTAGTGGTGGAAAAGATTCTACTATGTTATTGCAGGTAGTATGGAATGCAATAAAAAAAATTGAGGAAGTAAGCTGGACCAGAGATATCTACATAGTTTGTAATGATACACTTGTAGAAAATCCCAAAATTGTTCTTTTCATCGAGAAGACCCTTAAGAAAATTGAAGAGGCTTCTGTTAGAACAGGTATGCCATTCAAAGTGATAAGAACTATACCTAGACTTGAAGATACTTTTTGGGTTAATTTGATTGGTAAAGGCTACCCAGCACCAAGTAATACCTTCAGGTGGTGTACTGAACGCTTAAAAATTAATCCTACTACTCGTTTTATTCTTGATAAAGTAAGTGAAAAGGGGGAAGCTATTATTTTATTAGGTACGAGAATAGATGAAAGTTCTTCTAGAGCTAGGTCTATTAAAAAGCATGCAATAAAGGGTAACAGACTCAGAAAGCATATGCTACCTAATGCATTCGTGTATGCCCCAATAAAAGATATTACGACAAGTGAGTTGTGGCAATATCTAAATCAGGTGCCACCTCCATGGGGTGGCACTAATAAAGAGCTTGTTACTCTTTACCGTAATGCCAATAGCGGTGACTGTCCTCTAGTTATAGATGAAACTAGTCCAAGCTGTGGTAATAGTAGATTTGGTTGCTGGGTTTGTACTGTTGTTAAAAGAGACAAATCAATGGAGGGGCTAATCGACAATGGAGAAGATTGGATGGAGCCTCTCATGGATTTTAGAGACTACCTAGTAGAGACTCGAGAAAACGGCGAAAAGTATAGAGAAAAGTTTGGGCGTGACGGTAGAGAAAAACCAGAAGGGTATTACGGGCCATACAAAAGCTGGGTAAGAGCAGATTTCCTTGAGAAACTTCTAATTGCACAGAAAGAGATTCAGGAAACGGAAGGTGGCGTGGAGCTAATTTCTCATCAGGAGTTAATAGCTATACAAGTAACTTGGTATCGTGATGGAATCTTCAACCATAAAGTAGCAAACATTTACAACCGCATCTACAATAAAGACCTTGATATGAGCAAACAAGAAGAAAAGTTTAGAGTTGAAGAAGAACTTCTTAAAAAGTCTTGTAAACAAGACCTTGAAGAGCTACAGTTGATTCAAGACTTAGTTGGTATTCAAAAAAAGAAAGCCTTACTGCTTCGTAAAAGGGGTCTTCAAAATGATATTGAGGTAAGGTTGGAAGAGTATTTAGAAGTAAAGAAAGAGGTAGCAGGAAATGATAATTAAGGAGATAGAGCTCTACAATTTTAGGATTTATAACGGGCTTAATAAGATTGACTTCACTTCTGAAGACGATAAAAACATATTTATTGTAAGCGGCAGAAATGGTTTTGGAAAGACTACTTTTCTAATGTCATTAGTATGGTGCCTTTACGGTAAGCAGATGCAGGATGTAGATGATCTATATAATAAGGAAATATCTGATCAAGGAGGTTATAGTAAGTATATTGTTAACTCTTTGAACCGCCTTGCGAAAGCTGAAGGAGATACAAAGTTTTCAGTTTCTATCACATTTAATAATGTTAACATTGCTGATATTCCTTGTAAAGAAATTAAGGTTACCAGAAGCTTTGATACAATAACCAGCACAACTGATGAGGTAGAAATTTTAGTAGATGGATATGCAAATGAGCTATCAAAAGAAGTAGGACCTGAGATTTTCATTAGAGATTTTATACTGCCTAAAGAGATAGCTAAGTTCTTCTTTTTTGACGCAGAAAAGATCGTAACTCTTGCTGAAATAAATACAGCTGAACAAAGAAGGAAGCTTAGTCAAGCTTATTCGGAAGTGTTGGGTATAAAGAAGTATGAGGATCTAAAAAATGAACTGGAAACTTTACAGCTTAGATTAAGGCAAGAGTCGGCAAGCAGCAAAGAAAGGATTGATCTTATAAACCTGAAAAGAGATGTAGAATCCTTTGAGGTTAAGATCGAAGATAATCAAAATCGCATTTTAGAACTAAAAGAAAATCGCAGCGAAAAAAATAAAGAATCAAGGGATATTCAAGAGAAGTTAATCCGTGCTGGTAGCAAAATCACCATGGAAGAACTTGCTGAGTTACGTATCGACGAGGAAAAGTTGTCATTACGTCTTAAAGAGCTGCAAAATGAGCTCAAAGAAAGTTATGAGTTGATTCCGTTCGCAATTTCTGGTGGAAAGCTTCTTGAAGTTTCAAAGCAAATTAGCAATGAAGCAGACTTTAAAGCAGCGAAATATCAAGTCGATAATGTAAAAGAGGCTACTAATAAAATTCTTACTGAACTAGCTAATATTCAACGACCAGATGATTTAGTAATTGACCATCGTATTAGAACGTTCTATCAGAATACTTTTCACGAGTTAATTAAGAAACACTTTTACCCTAATACCCCAGAATTGCCGGATGACTTTCCGACGCTGCATGAGTTTTCAAGCACTCAAGTAAATGAGATAAACTCTCTAATTAATAATATCAAACTATCTTTTAAAGAATCATTCAAGAGAATTAATGGTGATTATTTAGAAGCTAAAAATGATCTTAATTCAATAAGAAGAAAAATAAAAGATGCTGAAGCTAATCAGGAAGATCCGGTAATAGCCATTTATAGGACTAAGAAAGATGCACTTGATAATGAAGTAATCCATATTGATCAGACTATTGATTCACTTAACCGTGAGATAGGTGAGTACTCCAATGAGAAAACTCAGAAGCTGAAGAACATTGAAGCAATTTCCAGAAAATTAGATGTAGCTGCAGCAAACAAAGATAAAGATGAGTTGGCTTCACGTCTGGTGAATAATCTCAAAGAATTTATAGCTGACTTTAAAGAACAGAAGAAAAAGTCACTTGAAGAGCAAATACTTAAAGGCCTGTCAACTCTAATGCATAAGAAAGGATTTATCAAAAAAGTAAGAGTTGATATTATAGGGGAGGACATTGACATTGTTTTACTCAACAATAGAGGAGATGAGATCAAAAAAGAATCTCTGTCTAAAGGTGAGCAGCAGATGTATGCTACTGCACTTCTTCGAGGACTAGTTGAAGAATCTGATATCCAGTTTCCTGTATTTATAGATTCACCAATGCAGAAGTTTGATGAGCACCATGCGGAGAACATAGTTAGATATTTCTACCCTAATGTATCTGATCAAGTTGTGTTGTTCCCTTTGATCAATAAGGAACTGACCTCAAAAGAGTTTGACATTCTATTCCCAAGTATAGCGGGTACCTTCTTGATTAATAATATACATGAAGATAAGTCCGAATTTAAGTCTATTGCCCCTAGTGAATTTTTAAATACATACAACAGTCTGTATAATGCAATTTAATATAAAGACTTCTGAGGCCAACAAGGTAGTTGTACAGGAGCTTACAAGGAGAATAAATTTACCTTCTGAAAACCATATATCAAGAATTGCTTTTAGCTATTCACTTGCAAAAGGTGAGAAGCTCAATCTTGAAACAGATTTAAAAGACAGTAAGGGGAAAGAGTACAAAGATGATATCCTGTTTGGTAGCTACCGTGATTATTATATCGCTCTGACCTGCCAGCACTATGGTTTGTACAAAACTGATGCAAGCATTGGTAAGTACATTAAAATGCATATTGATCATGGTCTTGAATTAATCAATAAGCTTTTCGAAAACAACAAAAGCTATTCTGGCCTTGACTTCCTCTTAGAAAATGTAGCTAAAGGTATTGAAGCGTTGGAAGATGCTGAAATTAGCTTAGATGCGGTTAAGAACTTTAACCAGACGATAAAGAAAAGCTATTATGCTGATGCTATTAGGATTTTGGTTGGGAAAGAGATTGATTCTGAGGAGGAGATCTTTTTTAATCTAAATGACACTTCTATCCATAATAATGCACACGTAGCTGTTGCAGGTAATTCAGGCACAGGTAAAACTTATTTTGCTAATAACTTCCTGAAACAAGTAGTAGAGTCTTCGAAAGGTGAAGTAAATTTCATATATCTTGACTTTAAAGGTTTAAAGAAGGAAGATGAGCAAAGCCTTAAACCATTCTTTGATCAAACCAAAGCAGTCTATATCGATGCCCCTCATACTCCATTTCCGCTTAATCCACTCTCATTTATTGACAATGTAAATGAGAAAAATAAAATCATGGGCATCAACAAGTTTGTTGATATAATCGAAGCCTACTCTGGAATCGGTAAAAATCAAGTACAAACATTAAGAGATGCTACCCGTGATGCATTTGCTGCGAAAAAGAATGGAGAGTACCCATCTTTTACTGACATATATAATTTTGTCTTAGATGCTGAAGGTGATAAAGCTAGCAAGCTAAGAGAAGTGCTGCAGAGTTTAAGTGAATTAGAGCTATTTGAATCTAAAGTTGATCTAAAAAATAGCTTCTTGAATAAGAACCACTATTTAAGTCTTTCAGGTGACTTACCTAAGGCTGTACGGTTTACAGCTGTTTTTTTAATAATTAACTATATCTATAACATATTCATGAACATGGAGAATGCCCCAATTGAGGGTAAGTACCAAGGTATGCGATATGTTCTTCTTATAGATGAAGCTCATGTTATTTTTAAAGAGAAGAAATCTCAAGACTTGCTTGAAAAGATTCTCAGAGAGATTCGCTCTAAAGGTGTCTCAGTTGTTCTACTTTCTCAGGGCATAGAGGAATTCAACCAGCCTTCTTTTGATTTCTCAAGCATGTGTGAAACAGCTTTCTTGTTTGATATCAAAGACAAAACAAATCTTAAGATGATGAGCAAGTTTTTAGGCATAGGAGAGAAGGAAGCAAATAAACTTAAGAGTAGTATGGAGAAGATTCAGAAATATCAGGTTGTTTCTAATCTTAAAGAGTTCAAGGCTGGAGAATTATTTAAGACAACTTAGTTAAGACATATGAGTGGCTTTAGCCTTTACACTAATAAAAGAATTAAAAAAGAAAAAAGCACAAGATGGTTGAAGTTCTTTATTGACTTTGACTTTAGTAAGAAGAACCATACTAAGCTCCGAAAATACATTTCGAGTTGGGCACCTCCATTGTTGTTCAATAAAGCTAATAGAAAGCTTGTTCCTAATCAGCCGGGGATCTATTTGTTCTTTGTTAAACCAGATAAACAACTCTTTAATGAACAATCATATATATTATACATTGGTTATTCAATGAACCTTTGGAAAAGATATGGTGACTACATTAATAAGTACAAACCTTCTGAGGAGCCTAATTATTTTCATAGAAGATTGATGTTAAATGCTTGGGAAGACAGCCTCTATTATACGTTTCTTGAACTTAAAAACCATACACAGGCGGAAGTAATGGAAATAGAAGATATGCTAATAGATTCCATGGTTCCTCCAATTAATAGAGATTTTACTCACGCATTTATAAAAGAACAAGTTAGAATTAATAGAATGCAATAATGCAGAATAGACTTATTTTACCATGCCTCACGGGTAAGTTTGGCACATGGAGGTACTTCAATGTCATCATGAAAGTCAAAGATGTTGTAAATGAAGACACTGGTGTGAAGTCTGTCCCTGAGTCGAAGAAGATTTATACTTCAAAAAATTTGAATGAAATTCTTCAGAGACTAGAGGATCCTAAAAGGATTGAGCCCCTTAAAAAATACCTCCTGATGCAGAAGGATCGATACTTTAATAGTCTTACTGTTGCTATTACTGATGGTGACCCTCAATGGCACCCAATTGCTATTCAACAAGATGAGAAGTTTTCAGAAGATAATATTGAATATCTTAATCTTAAATACGGAATATTAGAGTTAACAGGTAAAGAAGATCTTTTCATTTTAGACGGTCAGCACAGATTGCTAGGCTTAAGGGAAGCCATGAAAGATAGCCCTAAAATTGGTGAAGAAGAAGTGTCTGTAATGCTTGTAATACACGAAGATACAAATGAAGGTAAAAAGAAATTGAGACGCATTTTTGTGGCTCTTAATAGAAACTCTAAGCCGGTATCAGAAGGTGAAAATATAGTATTAGAAGAAGATGATGTATCTGCAATTATTGCAAGACAATTAGTTGAAAGTTACAAGCCCTTCCAAAAAAATAGCGTCATTGCCTTTAACAAGAATTTAAATTTGAAGCAAGGCGCGAAGGATCTGCATAAATTTACTTCACTACTAGCATTATATAATATTAATGAAGTTATTTTTGATAACGAGAGGTTTTACGATAAAAAGATCCAAGGCAAATTCGTTAGAATAAGACCAAGTGATGAACTTATTAAAGCAGCTTATAAGGATGCAGAGGATTTCTGGAATATGTACTTTGATACCTTTCCTAAGGCTAAAGCTTTCATAAACAAACCATTAGATTATGAAGGTTATAAACTAGATGATGGAGGGTTGTTCTACCTGCGACCTATTGGACAAGAACTAGTTGCCTTATATTATGAATATCTGAGGCTTGAAAATAACCTGAAATTTTTTAAACCTAGTTTAAAAAAAGTTGAAGAAAGATTAGACAGCGATTTTTGGAAATATATCTTGTTTAATCCTCATACTGGAAAAATTCTTATGAATAAAGGCATTGCTCTTTCATACTTACAGTATAATTTAGGGCTTGCTATTCCAGCCAACAAGCTTAGTGTACTCCGTTCGAATTACAAAAAGAATTCTGGAGAACTAGAACTTAATTTACCTAAGCCAAAATATATTTAATTGAGATTTTATAGCCCATTTAAAGCACGTAATTGGCAAATCAGATTTTTCAACTTAGATATAACAAATAATATTTCTTCAATTGTATTAGTCTTCCCAATGCTGAATCGAATACTTGAAAAAGCGTCTTCTTCACTATAGCCAAGTTCTATCAAAACATGACTAGGTTCTATTGAAGCTGATGTACAAGCACTTCCATTACTGACAGCGATTCCATCTAAGCCCATAATGATGGCGTCGCTGTCAACACCTTTAAACAGGATGTTTGATGTGCTAAAAATTCTTTGATTTTGGTTACCGTTAACTATAGTGTCATCTATCTTTAAGAGCTCCGCCTCAAGATAATCTCTAAGTTCCTTAATTTTGTCTTGATTTTCAGACATTTCATTTTTAGCTATTTCGCAGGCCTTTCCAAGAGCAATTATACCTGGAACATTAAGCGTTCCACTTCTCAGACTTCTCTCATGGCCACCACCATGTATAAGTGCCTCCAATTTTACTCGTCTTGGTCTGCGCTGACGAACAAATAGAGCGCCAATACCTTTGGGAGCATACATTTTGTGTCCTGAAAAGCACATTAAATCTATACCTAATTCGTCAACATCAACTTTGATTTTACCTACAGCTTGCGTAGCATCAGTCATAAATAAAGCACCTGTTTCATGAGCTATCTCAGCAATTTCTTTTATTGGCTGGATCACACCAATTTCATTGTTTACTAGCATAACGGAAACAAGGATTGTATCAGGCCTAATAGCTTGTTTAAGAACCTGTAAATCAAGCAGACCATCTGACTGAACAGGTAAGTAGGTAACTTCAAAGCCTTTAGTATCTAAAAATTCACAAGTATCAAGTATGGCTTTATGCTCTGTGCTAACAGTTATAATGTGCTTACCTTTTTTGCTATAGTTTTCTGCCACTCCTTTTATTGCAAGGTTTATAGCTTCTGTAGCACCTGAAGTGAAGATTATTTCATTTGTTTCACTTCCAATTAAATCTGCCACCTGTTGCCTCGCATTTTTAACTGCCTCATATGCACCCAAGCCAAATGGGTGTGTGCTAGCTGCATTTGCAAAGTTATCAGTTAGGTAAGGCATCATTGCCTCCAACACTCTTGGGTCTACTTTGGTTGTAGCGTTATTATCGAGGTAAATCATATCTATCTTAAAAGAATAAATATACTACTCATTTTGGAGTTTCTACTTATTTCACATACTCCCTCCACCAATCCGCCTTCGGCGCTTTCTCTCCTAAAATCACTGGCTGCCCAATACGAGGCGTAGCAATATTCACTTGCAGCTCTTTTGCTTTTGCAGTTACACGCTCTATTGGATCAGTCCAGGGGTGAAGGGCAAGGGCGAAGGTGCCCCAGTGGATGGGCAGCAGTAGTTTGCCCTTCAGGTCGAGGTGCGCCTGTACGGTTTGCTCGGGCATCATGTGTATGTTGGACCATAGCTCGTTATACTGGCCATTCTCCAGCAGCGTAATATCGAAGGGGCCATACTTGTTCCCGATCTCCTTAAAGCCGTCGAAATAGCCGCTGTCGCCGCTAAAGAAGATCTTGTCTGTTTTGCCCTGTATTACCCAGGAGGCCCAGAGGGTTTGCATCCTGTCGGAGAGGCTGCGGCCCGAAAAATGCCGCGAAGGGGTAGCCGCAAATGTAAGTCCCTGGAAACGCGCTTCCTGCCACCAGTCCAGCTCTGTTATCTTACCTGCCGGCACGCCCCAACGTTCTAGGTGCGCCCCCACGCCAAGCGGTACAAAAAAGTGCGTGGTTTTCTCATTCAGCTCTTTAATTGAGCCATAGTCCAGGTGGTCGTAATGGTCATGCGAAATCAGGACGGCGTCTATCTGGGGCAGCTGCTCCAGCGTTATAGGCAGCTCCGAAAAGCGCTTAGGTCCCATAAAGCTGAAAGGGGAGGCCCTGTCGCCCAACATGGGGTCCAGCAGCAGGCGTTTGCCATCCAGCTCCACCATAAAAGCCGAGTGCCCGAGCCAGGTTATCACAGTGGCCGTGTCCTTTGTATTCGCAATTTTACCGGAGTCCAGCTTTACAGCAGGCAACATATGGTCTGGCTCCAGGTTGTCGTCTTTACCAAACAGCCTGGAGGTAATTGCCTTTACAGTGCCCTTAAAGCCTAAGTCCATGTTGGTCTCCACCGGGTTCTGAAACTCCCCGTGCCTGTAGTTTGGCGACTGGCGAATTTTCTCCATGCGCTGCCCTTCTGCCTCGGCACCGAACTGCGGCGATAGACTTGTAAGCGAGCAGCCGGCTATTATCGCCAAAAGCACGGTTATACCCAGCACATAAAGTATAATTTTAAAAGATAGCTTCATAAGGATCTGGCGTGCATACGTGGTAGCAACATAAGAAGGCAGGCTGAGGTTTTAAAAGCCTGGGTAGTAATTAAAGTCATCGTGTGTGTAAAGGTTTGCAAGCGCTGCAATCCATCTTTTTGAAATATGTGTGACAGTACACAGCCACAACTGCCATCCTAAAAGTATGAGAGGATGTAAACATTCTGTAAATCAGGTAGTTTGCTTTAGTAAAAGCAAATAAGCTTGGTTTCTTTGTTTAACGACTTAATATATTCTGCCTATGACACCTAACATGGCTCTTGCCTTACTTTTAGTCGGTTCGCTGGCATACTTTGCCGTTGAGCTGGCCATAGATCAAAATTAGCCTTTCTGGTTATTGATCTTCTCAGGTCTTGTTAATGTACTTGCTTTGGTTCTTTTAACCAGAGAGCAATGAATATAAAGTATGTGTGCTCAGACGCGGCTGATCTTGCTACCCATCCTGGCATCGAAATCTGCCTCCGATGTAGTGCCTGTCAGTTCGATGGCCCTTAAGGAAAGCGCGGCACAGGCCTGTGCATCTGAGGCAGCGCGGTGGTGCTGGAAGTCGATGCGGTGCAGGTTGCAAAGCGTTTTCAGGTCATACTTGCTCATACCTTTCCAGATGATCTTGGAGAACTTCAGGCTGCAGGAGTAGCGTGCCTCCGGTAGTGGCAATTGATATGTTGCCAGAGTCTTTCGCAGCACGCTCATATCAAAGCTGGCATTGTGGGCTATGAGTAACTGCCCCTCCAGGTAGGGCTTCAGCACAGGCCACAGCTCCCTGAAATCAGGTTGATCTTTAACGTCTGAAGGCTGAATGCCATGCACTGCTACATTAAAATGATTGAAGTGCGGGTAGTACAAAGGCTTTATCAGCCAGGAGCGTGTCTCTACAATTTGCCTGTCCCGAACCACTGTTAAACCAATCTCACAGGGGCTGTCGCGTTGCGGCGTAGCTGTCTCGAAATCTATCGCTATAAAATCCATCACTCAAAGGTAAGGATTTAGGCAGACACACTTCCTTCAAAATTATAAGTATAGAAGCTTCTCCAGCTTAGCCAACTGTTATATTCAAAATCATTTATACTTGTAGCGATAAAATCGTAAATTGGGTAAGGTGTACCATGCTCATTCTCCTGGCTTATGCTCAATTATGTAGATGTTTTGTTGCTTCTGATGATAGTGGGTGGCGCTATAGCCGGTGCGAAACGCGGTTTTATACTTGGCATGTTCGACTTGCTCAGGTGGGTAGGTTGCCTGGTGGCGGGCCTGCGGTTTTACCCTGCCATGGCCAGTCTGCTGGGCACCTTTATCAGCCTGGAAGATACGTTTCTGCTGCCGATATCTTTTTTCATCGTGGTGCTGCTAACGGGTATACTGCTTTCGTTCCTGGAGTCGCTGCTGCTCGATAAACTACACCCCGATACACACGTCCGGACACTGAACCGGGTGATGGGGCTGTTGCCAGGGGCGCTAAACGGTACCATTACCGTAGCGATAGTAGCCGTGCTGCTCCTGGCTTTTCCGCTGCCTGATGGTTTGGAGATGCGGGTGCAGCAGAGTTCGGTTGCCAACCGCTTTGCAGCATATGCCTATAGGGCAGAGGTGGAGCTGAAACCTGTGTTTGAAGGTGCAGTACAGCGCAGCCTGAACAATTTAACTATCAGTCCGGAGTCGGGGGCTACGGTAGAGTTGCCTTATACTATCGAACGTGCAGAGCCACAGCCCAAACTGGAGGCAAGAATGCTGGAGCTGATTAACCAGGAACGCAAAACTCATGGCCTCAGACCGCTGCAACCTGACACCGCCCTTCGCACTGTAGCCCGCCAACACAGCGCCGACATGTTCAGGCGAGGTTACTTCTCCCATTACTCCCCCGAGGGTGACGATGCAGCCGAAAGAATACGTGAAGCAGGCATCCGTTTCTGGGTTTCCGGTGAGAATTTGGCACTGGCCCCCTCACTCTCGATCGCCCACCAGGGCCTTATGAACTCCCCCGGCCACCGCGCTAACATCCTGCAGGAACGCTACGGCAGGGTAGGGATTGGCGTGCTGAAAGGCGGCCCGGGCAAGCTGATGATTACACAGAATTTCAGGAATTGAGTAGGTTCTGGAGTTTGAGTTGTAGCTGCAGTGGCCTATCCTAAAAAGTCCTGTTTTTGTAATAGTAAAGGGAGCGTAGCTATACCGACAGAATATTTTCAGCTAATCATAATGGTGCTTATGCGCACAGTCCCCCTTTGAAGGGGGTAGGGGGATGACATTCGTTCTCTGATCAAGTTAGCCTATACTTTGTTTTCCGCAGTTCCGGGTCAAACCACCCCTTTATCCCCTCCTTATCCAAGGCGGGGAACTCTGGCATTACTCCTGCAAATGTAAAAAGTACTATAGCTGGTGCCTAACCATTAATCAATTAATGCCTATCGGTACAAGGATTGGCACTTCGAGTTATAGGACGATGAAGAATGAAAGCTTGAACTACTTAGGTGGCAGAAGAAGTGGTAAGTATAAATTCCCCGCCTTAGATAAGGAGGGGTTAGGGGTGGTTGGACCCGGTGCTACAGCTAAATCCTGCCCATATTTCTAATCCTGAAAATCCTGATTCAGACAATTTTGCCGCTTTCCCCGTATAGAAAGTATAATCTACTTTTTCGCTTAAATAGTACCATCAAACATGATCATTTTTTGGACGTTTGTAATAGGAGCCGTGCTGGGGTATGTGTTTGGGCACTACATAAAGCCAAATTACCGCCTGCAGAAGGTGTTAAAAGAACTCAGAGCTAAAAGTATAGCCGCCCTCGAAGAAGGCAACAAAGGCGTTTACAAGACCATTGTGACGGAGCATGAGCAGTCGTCGGAGCTGGTGGTGGAGGTGCAGGAGCTTGCCGTTACCCAGTCCGGGCTGGTGAAAGTACAGTACCTGAGCGCATACTATAAGAACCCGGGTTTCCGTACTAAAAAAGGCGAGGCGCTGCTGCGCGAAGTACGCGACCTGTTGGGCGAATACCTGCCCCTGGAGGAGATTGAGTGGTACGAGACCACCGAACGGCACGAGAACATTAAAAAGTACCTGCATACCTTAGATACCTATCCTAAAAAACAATTTGGAACCTGAAACTATGGCTGAAAAAGACCTGACGATTGCCGAGAACAAAGAGCTGATACAGCAAAAGGCACTGGCAATCTCCAAAACCATCGACCCTGGTAACCCTGAAACCCTTAGCAACTTTGGCGTAGAGACGCAACGCAAGCTCGGCCACTACTCAAACGAATTGCTCAGCAAAGTAAGAGCGAAAGACTCAGGAGAGGCCGGCACGGCCATTAACGAGCTGCTGTCCCAGATCAACATGATCAAGATTGACGACCCGGACGAGAAGCGGGGCTTTTTTTCGCGCCTGCCTTTCGGTAAAAAGCTTCAGGACCGGGCAAAGCGCATTGCCAGCCAGTACAACTCTATCTCTGACAACGTAGATGATGTGGTGGTAAAGCTGGAGAAAACCCGCCAAAGTATACTGAAGGATACTACCAGCCTGGAGGTAATGTTTAACCAGGCCGTGGAGTACATTCACGAGATACGTGCGGTGATTGCTGCCGGTAAAATGAAGATCGAGGAACTGGATAACGAAACCATTCCGCAACTGCAGGCAGAGGTAGAAAACAGCAACCAGGACGAGCTGGCGGTACAACGATTAAGCGATATGGTAGCCTTTAAAGAGCGGCTGGAGAAGAAAGTGCACGACTTCACGCTCTCCCATACCATTGCCACCCAGTCGATGCCGCAGATACGCATGATACAGACGGCTAACGATGTGCTGGCCCAGAAGATACAGAACTCCATAGTTACCGTGATACCGGTGTGGCGCCAGCAGGTGGCCATTGCCCTGGGGCTGGAGAAACAGCGCAAGGCCCTCGAGATCCAGAAGAAAATCACGGATACCACCAACGAAATGCTTCGCAAGAACTCAGAGCTGCTGAAGAAGAATGTGGTAATAACCGCCCAGGAAAACGAACGCGGCATTGTAGACGTGGACACGCTCAAAAAAGTAAACCGCGACATGGTGGAAACCCTGGACCAGGTGATAAAAATATCGGAAGAAGGAAGCAAAAAGCGCGAAGAGGCCGTGAAAGAATTGGCCGCCGTACAGGAAGAGCTGAACAGCAAGATCATTGGCACCTTCGGTAAATCAAAGCAGATAGAAGTGGAGTAAGCCATGGCAGTGTACAGAAGCGGAAATACGGGAAATGAGCCTGTTATCACAGAGCGTGTCCTGACAGCTGAGCAGGAGGAATTGTTGGACCTGTACATTCAGCAGCTGGACAACTATTTTGACGAATTGAAGCAGGCAGAGACAACAGAGATAGCCATCGAAACCATGCACCTCAGGCGTATTCTTTCTGGTAAGCGGAAGTGAAGTAGGGATGCCTTGGTTTTGTAGATGATCTGATCTACTGGGGCACTTTCTGGATATGGATTACTCATGCCTTACCTTAGATGCCATTAACTTAGTTTAAGCATCCTCAAGTTGTCATCTCGAACACCGTGAGAGATCTATTTAAAACTAGTACAAGAGTATTCTATAAAGATCTCTCATGATGTTCGAGATGCCAAGGGGGATATATACTTCCGAAAATTCAATGCATTGGTCAGGAGCACGCAAATCACTTTAATGGAAAGTATATAGTAAATGCTCTAAATTAATAGCATTCTATTTGCTTTATTCGACTTCCCGTGCATATTCAAAATAGAGCTTAACTTTTCTTTCTTATCCTGAGTTATAGGAGTATAAGACTATTAACTGCATACTTGTTTTCCCCATGATCAGCTTCTTTCGTAGACTTTTCGGTTACGGTGGCTCCTCAAGCTATAGAACAGTGGCAGGTGCACCTGCTGCACCCTTTGCGAATGAGGCGGAGTATCTTCGGAGTTCAAATAAAAGGCTGAGCACGCTGCACGAGTTATACCTGAAGTATAAAAACACTCCCCATGGCCCGAAACTGCAGACAGTGCTGGAGCAGACAAAAAAGATCCATAGCTACCTGGTCACTAAAAAACGGTTGCACGAACTGGAGCTTTTCCATTTGCAGCACACGGATCATTTTATAAATACTTTCTCGGTTATCATAGAAGTATACCTGCGGCATGCTGCGCCTGTTGTGGTAACCACGTCTCCCGTTCCACAAAAAGCAGCTGCTCCTTCGGCGCCTGCGCCCCAGCCGTCACCTTCGCAACCAAGGCCAAAGGTGCAGCGGCATGTGTCTCAGCGTCCGTTCGAGGAAAAAGTAGAAGACGTGCTCCGGAAGATAGAGTCGGAAACAATACGGGGCATCAACACTGCGCATAAGGTAACCGAGATGGTCAGGAGAGTGGCAGGCCAGGCTCCTACCTTTATGCCGCCTTCGCCGGCACCTGCTTTTGGCAAGGCTTCTTCTTTGTCTGTGCCGGTTATCGCCATCGACACTTTTTCAAGGATCTACTATGTAAGAGAACTGGAGGGTGAGGGAACAGTAAGGGGAGAGATCGGCTATACTTCTACTGATGAAGAAAAAGAGAATTTCCTGCTGCACATTTCTTCGCGGCTGGGCATCGATCGAAGTTTGCTAACCTACCGAGGCAATACCATACTTGCTATTCCCGGAGGACCTACAGCTTACATGCCGGTAGTACACTGGAATGATTGCGCCTATGTGATTACCATGCACGATTACCGCCTTTTTCCAGTCAAAACTCAACAGCGTGGCAAGTAGCTATACTTTAAATTTTATCATATTTATTAATTCCTGAAAACAGCCAAAGTATAAAATGCTAATGGTTGCGATTTATCTAATTTAACAGGCAACAGCAGAATCCAGTATACAGGTTAATACTTAAGATAACGTAGCCCATGATCGAACGCCAGGTGTACCGCATGCTCAAAGCAGGATCAATAAACGATTTGAGACTGCAAACAGAAGCACTTGAAGATCCCAATGCAGATGAAGTGTGTGTGAGGGTGAAAGCTATCGGCCTCAACTTTGCTGACATTTTTGCCCTGCAAGGGCTCTACAGCGCTACTCCCAAGGGGCCTTTTATACCTGGCTTAGAGTTCTCCGGTGAAGTATTAGCCATAGGAGAAAGTGTAACGGAATGGAAGTTAGGCGATAGGGTGATGGGAGTTACAAAGTTCGGAGGTTATACTTCACACATCAACATCGATCATCGCTACATTATTCCGCTGCCCGATAACTGGACTTACGAAGAGGGGGCAGGCTTTCTGGTGCAGGGGCTTACGGCGTATTATGCGCTAACCACACTAGGCAACCTGCAGCCCAACATGGCGGTGCTCATACACAGTGCGGCCGGCGGCGTGGGTATATTGGCTAACCGCATTTGCAAAAAGTTTGGTGCCTATACTATTGGTACAGTGGGCCGTGCCGGTAAAGTAGATTTTCTGCGTAAAGAGGAGGCTTATGATGCCATTATTTTACGGGACGGTGACTTTTATGAAAAACTGATAGACAAGCTGCATGGCCGTCCGTTGTGCCTGATCATGGAGTGTATTGGTGGCAAGATACTGAAGCAGGGCTGGAAAGCACTGGCCCCGATGGGGCGCATGGTGGTATACGGCAACGCCAGCTTTACCAGCCACGGCGCAAAGCCAAACTACCCAAAACTGATCTGGAAGTGGCTGAAACGCCCGAAAATAGACCCACTACGTTTACCGACAGAGAACAAGTCGCTGATGGGATTTAACCTCATCTACCTCTACGAGCAAACCGAGATGATGCACCGCCTCCTGGCTGGATTAATGCAGCTTCAGTTAAGGCCGCAGCACGTGGGGCATGTCTTTCCATTTGAACAAATGCACGAGGCCATCCGCCTGTTTCAGCAAGGTAAAACAGTGGGCAAGGTGGTAGTAACGGTAAGGGAGTAGTTAGAAAAAAAATCAGTGAATAAGTGTATCAATCAATTTAGCAGACAGTTTTTCTTCTAGGTATACTTAAATAATCTAAAAGAGGAGTAACTTGACTAGCAAAACCAGAAGCAGACAGGAATGGCTCAATTTAAAATATTTGTTGTAGAGGATGATCCTTGGAGCGGGGAGCTTATTAACTACCATCTTTCGCAAAACCCAGACTATGAGGTAACAGTTTTTACAACTGCTAAGGAATGTCTGGAAAACTTGTATAGTCAGCCGGATGTGATCTGCATCGATTATGGCCTCCCGGACATGACGGGCAATAAACTCCTGGAGAAGATCCAGGCATTTAATAAAGACATTCCGGTTGTTGTAATCAGTGGGCAGAGTGATATATCAGTAGCGGTAAACCTGCTTAAATCAGGAGCAAGTGATTACCTGATCAAAGACGATAACATGAGTGTGTTGTTGTGGAATGCAATTGCTAAGATCAGGGAGAAAGCATCGCTCAAACAGCAGGTGGATGGCCTAAAGGCACAGCTTGAGCAGAAGTATGATTTTGAGAAATCAATAATCGGCCAAAGTGCAGCAGTCCGGAAAACTTTTGCTTTAATTGAGAAAGCAATTAAATCGAACATAAACGTTTCTATTACAGGCGAAACCGGTACAGGAAAAGAGGTAGTGGCAAAGGCGATTCACTATAACAGTGAGCGTAAGAAAAAGCCTTTTGTAGCTGTAAATATGGCTGCCATACCCAACGAGCTGATGGAAAGCGAGCTTTTCGGCCATGAAAAGGGAGCGTTTACAGGGGCAGCCGGAAGAAAAATCGGCAAGTTTGAAGAGGCGCAGGGCGGCACTATTTTTCTGGATGAGATAGCTGAACTGGACCTGAACCTGCAAAGCAAGATTCTGCGTGTACTGCAGGAGCGTGAAGTAACCCGTGTGGGAGGTAATGAAAAGGTAAAACTGGACTTTCGTCTGATCACCGCAACGCATAAAGACCTGGCAAACGAAGTACAAAAAGGAAACTTCAGAGAAGACTTATACTTCCGTATTATCGGCCTGCCTATTGTGCTGCCGCCGCTTAGAGAAAGAGAGAACGATGTGCTTATACTTGCCAAACATTTTATCGGTGAGTATGCCAGGGAAAACAACACAAAGCCACTACCGCTATCAGCTGAGGCGAAAGATAAGCTGTTGCAATATAGTTTCCCGGGCAACATCAGGGAGCTAAAAGCCATTATCGACCTGGCTTGCGTGCTCAGCGATGGGGAGGAGATTTCGGCCGAAGACATTACTTATACTTCTGTAAAGTCAGAGGAACCATTTAAGGCAGTAGAAAAAACCTTGCATGAGTATAACTGCGAAATTATCCAGTATTATCTAAACAAGTATAATAAAAACGTTGTCTTGGTAGCGAATAAGCTTGGTATTGGTAAGAGCACCATCTATAACCTCATTAAAAATAAAGAGGTTGTTGTTTAGCCTGCTGTATGTCTCCTCTAAATATCTCTTCTATGCCACATAATGCCCCTGTTCCGGAAAATGAAAGCGAGCGCCTGGATGCTCTTCTCCATTACGATATTCTGGACACTACACCAGAGGAAGAGCTAGACGCCATAACTAAACTTGCTTCTCATATTTGCCAGACACCTATTGCGCTGATTAGTATACTAGATGGCAAAAGACAGTGGTTTAAGTCTAAAATAGGTTTGGACATTAGTGAAACCGGCAGAGAGATTTCTTTTTGCCGCTACGCTATCATGAATAAGGAGGGATTGGAAGTACCCAATGCGCTGAAAGACGAACGTTTCAAAGATAACCCTTTGGTTACCGGCAAACCTGATATTCGCTTTTATGCTGGCGTGCCGCTGGAGAACCCGGAGGGGCTAAACATGGGTACGCTCTGCGTGATCGACAGTGTGCCACGTACCTTAACACCAGAACAGAGAGAGGCGCTTAAGGTACTGTCGAAGCAGGTAATGATGCATTTTGAACTACGAAAACAAAACCAGCTCTTAAAAAGAGAGCAGGAATCGCTGAAGAAAAAACGCGAAATGCTCCAGGCCATTTCAGAAGCTACCGACGAACTTCTCTCTAACAGCGATTACCTGGAGGCAGTGCACAATTGCCTGCCCATGCTTGGCAGTGCAGCAGGAATAGACTGTGCTTACTTATTCCGGGTTAAAAGCACAGATAAAATTAAGGGGCAGGTAAGCGAGCAATTAGCTAGTTGGAGTGCTGTCAGCGAAAGCAAAGAGGTTGTTCTGTTTCAGAAAGAAGTTGCGCTTTCATTAAGCGAGAAACACCTTGACAAGCTTAAGAAGTATGAAAACATCGACCTTAATGAAAGCGACACAAGTGAAAAGGATGACTTAAGCAGTTATCTCAAAGCAAAGCACATTAATTCCTCTCTCATACTACCTGTTATAATTGGAGGCGAATTGTGGGGCTTTATAGGGTTTGGCACACTCGCAGAGGGGCATGTATGGAGTGAGTCAGAACTGTCTCTGTTTAAGAGCTTTGCCAACAGTGTGGCAAATGCCGTAGACCGCGCAGCAGTAGCAAAACAGGCAGAAGATATGGCCCTCTTCTCTCTGGAGAATCCCTTTCCGGTAGTTCGAGTTGACTTAAATGGTAAGGTGCTTCTCAGGAACGCACCTGCAGAGCATATTTCCAAAATTGAGTTGAATGGAAAAGTTTATTCTGATCTTGAGTTCTTTTCACTTATTGCGCAGCAGCTTACACCAGTTAAGCCAATTAAAACTTGGGAGGTAACGCATAAACAAAGGCATTATAATGTAATTGCCCGGTTATCTGAGCTAAAGAAGCATATTAACATTTACGCCACTGATGTTACGCACCAAAAAAGGGCAGAGGAGTTGCTGATTGCTTCAGAAGCCAGAATGGCAGCTATTATACAGAACCTGCAGGCCGGTATACTTTTGAAAGATGAAAACCGAAAGGTTATTCATGTAAATAAGAAGTTTCATCAGCTATTTAACTTGCCCGATTCAGCTATTTCGCCAGGTGAGGACTATGCTAATGTAACTGACAAGATCAAAACACTTTTTAAAGACCCCAAAGCATACAAAAACAGGATTGACCAAGTAGTGCAAGAGGATAAGCCTTGTTTAGGTGAAGAGCTTGAGCTGGCAGACGGCAGGTGCTTTGAACGAGACTTTATTCCTATCATCATTAACAACACCTACAAAGGACATCTGTGGAAATACATGGATGTAACCGAGAGGAAAAAATACGAAACTAACCTTAAGACACAGGAGGAGAAATACCGCAGCATTATCACCAACATGAACCTCGGCTTGCTAGAGGTGAATAATGATAATGTAATTCTGAGCGCTAACAATACGTTCAGTAATATCTCGGGGTATAGTTCGGAAGAATTGGTTGGGAACAATGCATTAAAACTGCTGGGTATAACAGAGGATCGGAAAAATACGATTGACCTGCAGGGGGTATTTGATATTGCCAGACTGCCCGTGCAGAATAAACGCGGTGAACTGCGCTGGTGGCTGCTGAGCGGCACTCCAAACTATAATGATATGGGCCAAAAGACTGGTGCTATCATCATTATTCTGGATATAACCAGGCACAGAAAGCTCGAAGAAGAGCTGCTGGTAATGCGCCAAAAGGCAGAAGAGTCGGCTAAGGCTAAGGAGCAGTTTTTTGCCAACATGAGCCATGAAATCCGGACCCCTCTAAATGCTATCATTGGTATGGTCTCTGAGTTATCTCGAGAGGACCTTACAAACCGTCAGAAACTGTTTGTGACCCACGCAACTTCTGCAAGCCAGCACCTGCTCTCATTGGTAAACGACATACTGGATATTTCTAAAATAGAAGCAGGAAAGCTGGAGTTGGATAGCAGCCCATTTAGTTTGCGTGAGGTGCTCCGGGAAGCAGAAATCATAATGAAACCCGCTGCCAATGAAAAGCTGCTGAATTTCAATGTATCTGTCTCAGAAAAGGTTTCTCCTGCTTTTTTAGGCGATCCGATTAGAATCCGACAGGTGCTGATCAACCTTATCGGCAACGCGATCAAGTTCACGGAAAAGGGAAGTGTTTCCGTTTTATGTGAACTGATGGAGAGGAACAGCTATTCGCAGAAAGTAAAGCTCACTATCGCAGACACGGGCATTGGTATGGATGAAGCGTATCTGAAGGATTTGTTCAAGAAGTTTACACAGGAAGACATCTCTACCTCCAGGAAGTATGGAGGGACAGGCCTTGGCATGAGTATCACGTATGAGCTGGTACAGCTGATGAATGGCAGCATTGACGTTAAAAGCGAAAAGGGTAGCGGAACCCGGATAGAACTGGTCCTTAACTTTACTGTCGCAAACGAAAATAATGTTCCGGCATCCGCTGTTGCCGGTAGTACCGAGAGCCTGGACGGTAAGCGGGTGCTACTGGTGGAGGATAACGAAATGAACCGTATGGTAGCGGCGAACACGTTGCAGAGGTATAAACTGATTGTAACGGAGGCTACCAATGGAGCAGAAGCTATAGAAAGAGTAAAGGAAACAGAATTCGATTTGATCTTGATGGACCTACAAATGCCGGTAATGGATGGTATTGAGGCAACAAAAATTATTCGAACCCAACTTCATTTAACTACTCCGATTATTGCTTTTACAGCCAATGCCTTCAAAAGCGAGATAGAGCAGCACCTGGCTACAGGTATGAATGGTTATGTTACCAAGCCCTTTGAAGAAAGGGTGCTTTTAAGTACCATACAACAGATGCTATATCAGACAGCAGGAGTTGTTAATGAGACGGAAGAGCTGCAGCATACTAAACTATACGACCTGAGTAAACTGATTGCAGTCAGCCATGGCGATATGGCTTTTGTCCGTAAAATGGTTGATTTATTTAAAGTGCATACCCTCTCCTCAGTGGAGGAAATCAAGGAAGCCTTTAATGAAAAGGATTACGACAAGATCAGGAAGGTGACTCATCGGATTAAACCAGGCATCGAAAAACTTGGAATTACCACCCTTAAAGCGGACATCCTTGCCCTTGAAGAGTTTGATACATCAGCTTTTACACCAACTGAGCTGCATGAGGCTATTACACGGCTAGAAAGTACATTAGCTAAAGTTATATCCGCCCTCGCCAATGAGGAGCTGTAAACCTCATCTACCATTAAACTAAAACTCCTGCGCAGTGCGCCGCTCTTAGAGCAGAAAGGCATAGTTAGTATTCATTATCTATGTCTCAAACGTCTTTTCATGCGTTATTGCACCTTTGTTTAGCTATGGAAAGTTATTCCATTTGTTGGAAATATAATCCTTAAGTATGAGGTTAACTTACTGATTGTTAGGTAAATAAATTTGTGGCACAGCCTTAGCTCATGGGATGTAAAATTTACCGCATGAGAGATGATTCAACCATGAAGATATTTATAGTGAACGATGATATCTTTAGTCTGGGGCTCTATGAGGAGCAGATCAAAAGTTTAGGGTACTATAATATCAGTACATTTAAAAGCTGTGCCGCTACCTTAGAAGAACTGTCGAATGCACCTACCATTGTCTTATTGGATTACAATACTGCCGACATGAACGGTTTTGAAGCCTTGAATCAAATTAAAAAGCAGAACCCCTTAATTTATGTGATTATGTTTATGATGGAGGACAGACTGGATTTGGCAGCAATGGCGCTACAAATGGGAGCCTTTGACTCTATATTTAAAGATGGGCAGGAACTCCAGAAGATTAAAGAAGTGCTTTTCCAAATAAGTGAAATCCAACAGGTTTTATACTTCAAGAAGCCTCAAAACCAAAGTATAACCTAACAGCTGGCTTTTTTACAGGGGATGCTATCCCTGTATGTCATTTGACGTTTTTAAATGGTATACATTAGGACCCACTCATATACTCTTTGCTGATCTCTTAAGACTCGGACATATTTCAAGCTGAGCAAGACAGAATGATGTAAAACTAATTGAAAAGAAGAGAACCGCTGCTTTATAGCTACAGCTTCTTTTAGGTTATCTCTTAAGTTTTACATAAACGCTACTTTCCGATGCAGAACTTTGTAAAAATATTATCCAGCAAATCATCTGTTGTGATCTCACCCGTGATCTCACCTAAACTATAAAGTGCCCTGCGAATATCGGCAGCAACAAGGTCGCCGCTTAAGCCCAGGCCAATGCCATTGAGCACATCGTCCAAGGCAGCGTTTGTTTTGTTCAGGCTGTCTACGTGGCGGAGGTTTGTTACAATTGTCTGGCTTTGTGTGTTGAGTTTCCCCAGATTTACTTTGTTAACCAAGGCCTGCTTTAAATCTTCTAAGTTGGCGCCTTCAGCGGCTGAGATTTGCACCAGGTTATCTATACTTTCAAAAGCTACCAATTTCTCAGGTGCTGCCTGGTCAATTTTGTTGGCTACGGCTACTATAGGAAGCTTTTTTGGATTCAGCCTGTCCAGTTCGACTTGTACTTCTTCGGCTGTTACCTCGGTAATATCGAACAGGTAAATAATCAGGGAAGACTGGCTTAGCTTCTGCATGGTACGCTCAACGCCGATGGCTTCTACCTTGTCGGTTGTTTCCCGAAGGCCGGCAGTATCAATAAAGCGGAAAGTGATACCATCGATGTTGATTTCATCTTCAATAAAATCACGGGTAGTACCCGGCACATCCGATACAATGGCTTTTTCTTCGTTCAGCAGCTTATTGAGCAGGGTAGACTTGCCGGCATTTGGTTTGCCCACAATTACCGTAGGCACGCCGTTCTTGATTACATTACCCAGCTCGAAAGATTTAAGTAGTTCGCGAATGATGAGCTGTATATTACCAATAAGCGTGCGCAACTGGTCCCGGTCGGCAAATTCTACATCCTCTTCACCAAAGTCCAGTTCCAGTTCTATCATAGAGGCAAAATGTACCAGTTCAGCACGCAATCTTTTGATCTCCTGAGAAAAGCCACCGCGCATTTGCTTCATAGCCACCTCATGGGAAAGCGCAGAGTCGGAGGTGATAAGGTCAGCCACCGCTTCGGCCTGGGCTAGGTCGAACTGTCCGTTCAGGAAAGCGCGTTTGGTAAACTCTCCGGCATTTGCCAGGCGTGCGCCATGCTTCAGCAACAGCTTTACAATTTGCTGCACAATATAATCGGAACCATGGCAGGAAATCTCCACCACATTTTCTTTCGTGTAGGAGTGAGGAGCCACAAACAGTGAAACCAGCACCTCATCCACAATCTTACCCTCATCTCTTAAGGTACCAAAGTGGATTGTGTGGCTGGCTTGTTTGGTCAGGTCTTTCCCTTTAAATATATCGTTGGTAATGCTGATAGCCTCAGGCCCTGAAAGCCTGATGACAGCAATTGCACCTGTGCCTGGAGCAGTAGCTACAGCTACGATGGTATCGGTGTTGTGCAGTGGATTGATCAAATCAAGTATAAATTATGCGCGGTGCAAATTTACACATTAATTGGCAGAAACAGGATTATCGGGATTGTTAAAGAGGCTAAGCAGGACTTTACCAACTGCAGTTACAGGGACTTCTCGTACTCTTTAAAGTTCATCTGCTTGTGATGATTCTCCCCGAAGTAGCGCAGAATCCTGGAAAAATTTTTTGCATCCAGGTAGCCGGGAACAGGAGCCAGCATATTCATTTTCTCGTCGAGGTACACTGTAGTTGGGTAACTCATTTGCCCTTGCAGCAACGCTACTGCCAGCTCATGCGATCTGTATTCCGGCTTGTAAGTATACGTATGGCCGTTGAGGGTAATAGGCTGTTTTCCTTCAGCATCTAACTTTACGGCATAGAAGTGCTCGTTTACCAATGCTGCTACCTCAGGATTTGTAAAAGTGTCCTTGTCCATTTTCTTGCACCAGCCGCACCAGTCGGTGTAAACATCAATAAACACCTTGCGCGGTTCCTGCTTCATGCGTTCAGCCGCCTGCTCTATGGTAAGCCACTTGATTTTTTCTGTGGGTTTGGCAGCTGTTTTTGTGGCTGTTGTAGTGCCCTCTGCTGTTTCAGCCGTTGCTGCAGTTGTTGCCGTGGTACTGTTTGCTGTGGTTGTTGGAGGCGTGCCTTTAGCGCATGATGCAAGTATAACCAAGGCAAGTATAGGCAGTACGGATAGTTTCTTTAGCATAGTGGATGTTTTATCTTTTGCTCTTAACAACGAACAGCGGGTGTAGGTTCTTTTATACTTGTTGCTGCACTGGCTCTACCAACTTTTTACTAATTAGTATACCACGCGACGGGGAGAATAGAAACGCAAGTATAAACTCGAAGCCAGTAACGGTGGCAATGGCCCCGGCAATAGACCCGTCTATCCAAACGGCCAGGTAGTAACCGGCAAATGCAGCCACTATTCCAAGTATAACCGACAGTACCAGCATGGTCTTGAAGTTGTCAGTAAGCAGGTAAGCAGTGGCAGGAGGTGCAACCAACAGCGCCACCACAAGTATGGCGCCCACTGATTCGAAGGAGGCAACAGTGGTAAGCGAAACAGCCGTCATGAGCAGGTAATACCACAGCGAAGTAGATACACCAATAGCTGCAGCATAACCAGGGTCAAAGGCTGTCAGGAACAGTTCTTTGTAGCCAATGATAATAAAAAGCAGAATAAGTATTGTTACTGCGCCAATTGTCCAGACGGTGCGTGGTCCCATACTTAAGCCACCTTCCGTGATCCAGAGATCCAATGGTACATAAGCTATTTCCCCGTATAGCACGCAGTCCTGGTCCAGGTCTACCTGCCCGGCAAATACAGAGATAAGTATAATGCCAATAGCAAAAAGCCAGGTAAAGGTTACGCCAATGGCCGCATCAGACTGTACACGGGCATACCGATGAAAAAACTCTATCAAAAAGGTGGTGAGTACTCCCAGTAAGCCTGCGCCAATAAGCATGGGTACTGAATCGCGCGAGCCGGTAAGCAGAAAGGCGATCACGATGCCCGGTAGTACTGCATGTGAGATCGCGTCGCCTACCATGGCCATGCGCCGCAGGATCAGGTAGCAGCCCAGTAAGCTACAGCAGGTGGCTACAAGCGATCCGGTAAGTATGATCCAAAATGCATTCACGGCTTAATTATTAAATCCTTGATTGTTAACTATTGTTCACTCATTCAAAACTCTTTATCTCTCTACCTCAGGGAATTTGCGCACTGTGCGGGTCCAGCGCAGGGTAGTTTAGCTCCTCCAGAAGGCGCTGCTCCAGTTCCGGTGTAATAATGTGTTCTATGGTTTCTGCGTCTTCGTGCACGTGGTCCGAAGCCAGGTGCAGGTACTGTGTTAGGTATAATTCCCAAAGCCGGTGAAGCCTTACCACACGTCTTCCCCTCGTAATTCCTTCGTGTGTTAAAGCCCATCCGTTTTTGGTCTTCTCCAGGTAACCCTGCGCCTTTAGTTTGCCCAGCCCATACTTTGCTTCCTTGGCTGGTATGGCACGTTTTTGAAGCAGCTCCTGCAACGGCCTGTTAGTCGAGAAATCCTGCTTTGCCTCGCCGAGCTGGTACAAAAGCTTAAGCAGGTTTTCTTCCAGTATAAGTTTTTTATTGCGCTGCCTGCGGATGATGCGCGCGATCCAGCCTTTTCCGGGTGCCAGGGCAAATGAAAGTATGGCGATCATAGAGATGATCAGCACGATCCAGGGGCCTGTTGGCATGGCCGGAGCTGTATATGAAACATAGGCGCCTGCCACTCCGGAGAAAGCTCCCATCAGGGCGGCCAGCACCAGCATAACACCTAGCCTGTCAGTCCAGAAACGTGCGGCGGCAGCCGGGGTAATCAGCATGGCAGCCATCAACACAACACCCACCGCCTGTATGCCTACTACTACAGCAAGCACGGTAAGGGTGGTAAGTAGCAACTCGAGCCCTCTTACCGGAAAGCCGATTGTTTTTGCATAGGTTTCGTCGAAACAAAGCAGCTTAAGTTCTTTGTAGAAAATCAATGTAGCTGCCAGCAACAGCACAGCAACTATACTGAAAGCGATCAGGTCTTCGCCAACCAGTGATGCTGCTTTACCAAACAGGAATTTGTCCAGGCCGCTTTGCGCAGCGTTGCCGGAATGCTGAATTGCTGTGAGTAAAAGTATACCAATGCCAAAGAATACCGACAGCACCAGGCCAATGGCTGTATCTTCTTTAATACGTGAGCGTGAGGTAATAAAATCTATGGCGACAAGTGAAATCCAGCCGGTGATAAATGCTCCAATCAGCAGTATAAATGGATTCTTTGTGCCCGAAAGTATAAATGCAAGACAAACACCCGGTAGCACAGCATGTGCCACAGCATCGCCTACCAGGGCTCTTTTGCGCAATAAGGTAAAACACCCTACCACAGCAGAGCTACCTGCCAACAGCATAGAGCCAAGCGTTACGTAGCGCACGTTGGCATCTGCAAAGGACAGGAATTCAAAAAACTCTTTCATGGTGTAACGGATGGTTGCTATTTGCTTAGATCAGGATTTGCAGATTTTAAGAAGATAAACAGGATTGAATTTTATACTTATTAGCTCTCCGCACCTGGCTCTCTTAACTTTTGACTCTTTTAACTTTTGTTTCTCTGGACGGAAACTCCTGTTTGCGAAGCAGGTCGCCGACTTTGCTCAGCACGGTTAGCTTACCGCCATAGGTTTGCTCCAGCAGTTCCTGTGTCAGTACTTTTTCGGTAGGGCCGGAGGCAACAAGGCGCATGTTCAGTAGTACCACCCAGTCAAAGTAATCGGCTGCTGACTGCAAGTCGTGATGCACGACTATAACTGTTTTACCCTGGTCGCGCATGGTGCGCAGCAGTTCTATAATGGCTGTTTCAGTGGCAATGTCTACACCGGCGAAGGGCTCATCCATAAAGTATAAATCAGCGTTCTGCGCCAGCGCTCTTGCCAGGAACACCCGCTGCTGCTGGCCCCCTGAAAGCTGCGATATCTGGCGGTCTGCGTAGGCTTGCATGCCCACTTTTGTTAATGCCTGCATGGCAGCGTCTTTGTCGGCCTGCCGTGGTCTTTTGAAAAGACCCATGTTGCCGTAGCGGCCCATCAGCACCACATCAAACACAGAGGCCGGGAAATCCCAGTCCACGGACTCGCGCTGTGGCACATAGCTGATGCGTTTGCGCACATCCTTAATCTGCTTATCGAATAGGCGCACATAGCCACTGCCGGATGGCAGCAAATCCATCATCGCTTTTATTAATGTGGACTTTCCCGCTCCGTTTGGCCCGATTACACCTACCAGTGCCCCGGCAGGTATGGTTAGGTCTACTCCCCACAGCACAGGCTTCCGGTCATAACTTACCGTCAGGTCGTGCACTTCTACTACCGGGTTTTCTACTTGCAGTATCATAAGCTACTTTAAAGAAGATACAATTGTGTTCACGTTGTGGCGCACCATGCCGGCATAGGTTCCTTCCGGTGTCCCATCCTCGCCTAAGGCGTCAGAATACAGGGTGCCGCCAATCTTCACGTTATGCCCTTTTTGTTCACTGCCAATTACTACTGCCTCAATGGCTTTTGGCGATACCGACGACTCTACAAACACCGCTTTGATCTTGTTCTGAGAGATAAAGTTTACCAGCGAAGACACGTCCTGTAACCCAAACTCCGACACTGTTGAAATACCTTGCAGGCCGCGCACCTGAATATTATAGGCATCTCCAAAATATCCGAATGCATCGTGTGCCGTGATCAAAATACGCTGTTCCGCTGGAATAGACTGGATTTCCTGTTCTACCCATTGGTGCAGTTCATCAAGTTTTTGCAGGTAAGCGGCTGTGTTCTGCTGATATACTTTAGCGTTGGCAGGGTCTTTCTGCTGTAGTTCCTGGCTCAGATGCTGTACTACTTCTTTCCAAAGCGTTACATCAAACCATACGTGCGGGTCGTGGCTGTCCTTGTATTGCGGAGACCGTTTTAACTTTTCTTCGGCTATACTTTCTGCGCCTGCAACCACTGTTTTCTGGCGGCTTAGCTTCTCCAGCACTTCACCCATTTTACCCTCCAGGTGCAAACCATTGTAGATCACCACATCGGCGTCCGTCAGCTTTTGCAGGTCGCCTTGGGTGGCCTTGTACAGGTGCGGGTCTACACCGCTTCCCATAATGGATTCTACATCAGCTGTGCTGCCTATAATATTCTTTACGGCATCTTTTAAAATGCTGGTAGTAGTTACTACTTTCATGCGCTCACCTGCCTCCAATGCACCCTTACTCTCGGTTTGTGTGCAGGAGGTAAAGGCCAGGAGAAGCAGGCTACCTATTAAGAGTATAAATCGGGTATATGGCATAGGTAAGAATGTGAGGCTAAGCTGATAAGAAGATATTTTTAGAAACCTCGCTGGATATAAGTAAGGCTTTATCCTCGTCCAATACAATCTCAAGGGAATTGTCGTAAGGCATTTTATCCATGATGCGAATTTTAGAGCCTAGCGAGATGCCCATTTTGTCAAGGTACTGCAGGAACAGCGGCTGCGAATCGTTTACGCCAACCACTACACCGGCATCATTCACATCCATCTCGGCAAGTAGGCGCTGTTTTTTCTGTTTCATTTCGCCGGTTTCTGATGGTATCGGGTCGCCATGCGGGTCGAACTGCGGGTGACCCAGGAATTCGTCGAGGCGTTTAGTGAGCAGGGTAGAGGAGATGTGCTCCAGTTCTTCCGCCACATCATGCACCTCATCCCAGTTAAACTTCAGTTTCTCTACCAGGAACACTTCCCAAAGCCGGTGCTTACGAATGATCTGTAAAGCGATTCGCTCACCTTCTTCAGTTAATGTCACGCCACGGTACTTCACATAGTTCACAATATTCTTTGTGCTCAGTTTGCGCAGCATGTCAGTAACGGAGGCAGCTTTGGTGTCCAGTACCTCGGCAATGGCATTCGTGTTTACCTCCTGGGTACCGTTCTCCGAAAGCTTATAAATTGCTTTTATGTAGTTCTCTTCTGTATAACTGTGCACGGGTGATTCATTTTGAATGTGTGAATGAGTGATTTTGTTAATGAAGATTTGCTATTCGCTCATTCACAAAATCACTCATTCGCAATTAAATTTACCAGCGTATAAGCGCCGAAGCCCAGGTAAAGCCACTGCCAAAGGCTGCAAGACATACCAAGTCGCCTTCTTTTATACGACCTTCTTCTATTGCCTCGCTAAGTGCAATCGGAACAGAAGCTGCCGTGGTATTGCCATACTTGTGTATGTTGCTCATCACTTTTTCAGATGGCAAGCCCATTTTCTGCTGTATGTAGGAGGTAATGCGAAGGTTGGCCTGGTGCGGGATCAGCATGTCGATGTCCTCTGGTTTGTAGCCATTCTTCTGCAGGGCTTCCATGATAACCTCCGGGAAACGGGTAACAGCATGCTTGAATACCATGTTGCCGTTCATGTAAGGGAAAATGGAGCCGCTGTCGATCATCTCGTGTGTCAGGCGTTCCTTTTTATTGCTGCCCGGATCAAGCACTGCCAGTTCCTCGGCAAACTCACCATCAGCGTGCAGGTGCGTGGATAGTATGCCTTTGTCGTTACTTTCTGATGCTGTTAATACAGCTGCACCGGCACCGTCTCCGAAAATGACAGAAACACCACGGCCGCGGGTTGTAAAGTCCAGCCCGCTGGAGTGAATCTCAGAGCCTACCACCAATATGTTGTTGTACATGCCGGTCTTAATAAACTGATCGGCTACAGAGAGCGCATAGATAAACCCGGAGCATTGGTTGCGTACATCCAGGGCCGGAATCTCTTTTATACCTAACTCCCGCTGTAACAACACACCAGAGCCAGGAAAAACATAATCAGGGCTTAGTGTTGCAAAAACGATCATGTTCAGGTCCGAAGGTTCCAGCCCAGCCATTGCAAGAGCTTTGCGAGAGGCCTGTGCGGCCATATTGGCTGTCGTGTCTACTCCTTCCTGAAAGTAACGGCGCTCTACAATACCTGTACGTTCACGGATCCACTCATCAGAGGTATCCATTAACTTTTCAAGGTCTTTGTTAGAAACCACATTCTGGGGTACGTAATGGCCTACGCCGGCTATTTTTGAGTTACGCATAATGCAAGTTTGTTTAACGTTACAAATATAATGTATTTTATAAATTTAGACAAGTCTAAAAATAAGTTTACTGTTGTGTATTATCTGATCATGTTGCTGATCATATCAAGAAGCTTTGGCTCTTCCTCATCCCAAAAAATATCTTTAGGTGTGTTTTTAGTATAAAACTGCTGCTGCCTTAACTGTTTAACCAACTCAGCGGCATTTATACTTTCAAAAGCTACGGACAGCCCTGCCTGATGCTGTTGTACTATACCTTGCCACAAGGGGTTTTGCGATATCAGAATTATGAGCCCGTGAGCCATGTATTCATAAAGTTTGGTAGGTATGCAGTTTGCTGTGCTTTGGTTCGGCCGGTAAGGGAGCAAGCCGATCGTACTTTGCTGCATTTCCCGGATAATGTCGGTGTGCGGTACTAAGGTAGTCCCCCCAATAATGCTGATATAACTTTTGCCTTTGGTAGCCTCCTGTACTTTTTGCCAGGTATGGCTATTGGAGCAATATCCTATAATAGTTAGTGTAGTATTCTTATCTAAAGTATAGAGCCTGTCTGCTAACGCAATTGCTTCCAGTATGCCATATTCCTCAGAAATGCTGCCCGAGTACAGAAGTCGAAGTTGTTTGTCTGGTAAGCTAACCGGGGTGTTAGGTAAAGTATAATCCGGCTGGCGCTTATACTTGTTCTCTAGTATGATGAAGCGGTCCTTCAAAAAGGTTAATTCGTTGGCGTAGCACCGCTCGGCAAGTATAAAGCTGGATACTGACGGGGTAGAAAACCGTTCTATACTTTCAACTCCGAAGGCGAGCAGCTGTTTTACGAGTGCCGCGTAGTTGAACTGGCTGCGCAGATTCAAAGCATAATTTTCCTGCACATCATACACAAGCTTTGCTTTATACTTACGGCAGTACAAAAGGCTTGTAAGCAACAACTCATGCGTGCACACAATAACAATAGCTGGCTTAACTGACAGCAGCAGGCGGTAATAATCGAATTGTGCTGTAAACCTGCCAACACTTAGCCGCTTGAATTTAAAGATTGGGTGAAAGGTGATGTTGGTAGGAGCAGACGCAGGCACTGGAGCTGAAAATCCACAGATATGTACCTGTGTATTTGGTATTTTGCTGATTGACAAACCCAGCTTTTCATACATGCGGGTATCATTAATGGGCTTTAGCAGCGAGGCGAGCAGAATTCTCTTTTCAGACATCGTCTAAATTTAATACTTTTACGCATTAATCTTACTTAACAAATTTTTAGATGGCGCTAAGAGATATTATAGAGCAGGCATGGGATAACCGCGAACTGTTGCAGGAGAGCAACACAGTAGAGGCAATCCGTGCTGTAATAGAAGAACTGGACAAAGGTACTTTGCGTGTAGCAGAACCAAACGGCGACGATTGGCAGGTAAACGAGTGGGTGAAGAAAGCGGTGTTGATGTACTTCCCAATTCAGTCCATGAAAACGATTGAGGTTGGTCCGTTTGAGTTTCACGATAAGATTGCCTTGAAGCGCAACTATGAGCAGCTTGGTGTGCGTGTAGTACCTCACGCGGTGGCGCGATACGGTGCTTACCTTGCCAAAGGTGTGATCATGATGCCTTCTTACGTGAACATCGGAGCCTATGTAGATTCTGGTACAATGGTAGATACCTGGGCTACTGTAGGCAGCTGTGCGCAGGTTGGTAAAAATGTGCACCTGAGCGGTGGTGTTGGTCTTGGTGGGGTGCTTGAGCCGGTTCAGGCTGCTCCGGTTATCATCGAGGACGGTGCCTTTATCGGATCCAGATCTATACTTGTAGAAGGTTGCCGCATTGGCAAAGAAGCTGTGATTGGTGCAGGAGTTACAATTACAGGTAGCTCCAAGATCATCGACGTTACCGGCAGTGAGCAGAAAATCTATAATGGCTACGTACCTCCGCGTTCAGTGGTAATTCCTGGCTCATATACTAAAAAATTCCCTGCTGGTGATTTTCAGGTGCCATGCGCTTTGATCATCGGTCAGCGTAAAGAGAGTACGGACCTGAAGACATCGCTAAACGACGCGCTTCGCGATAACGCTGTTGCTGTATAATTAATCTGCGGAAATTGCTGATTATTATACTTCAGCAGTTTTCAAGGTATAAAAGTGCCTCTGTCGGTAGTTTTGGCAGAGGCACTTTTATTTTACCTGACCTCGCAGTGTTTACAGAACCTGTGTGCGTCTTACAGTTTTTGAGATTAACCATTATTTGCACAAAACGACAACTAGTAGCTCACAGGAACTGTGCATGCTGTTAGGTATAAAGTATAAAGCCCCTGCCGTTGATACGGCAGGGGCTTTAGTTAAAGAGATATCTAAACTACTCCCGTGAGTGCAGTGCAATGCGGTTGCCTTCAGAATCCAGGAAGAGGGCCATGTAGCCTATGTCTTCAGCAATTAGTGTTTTATGCTGCAATACTTTGCCACCGGCAGGTTCTATGTTGGCTAATTCATTTGCCAGATTGCCGGAAGGAGAGGTAAAGTATACGAGCACACCATCTGTACTTGGTTTGTACCACTCTTTGTGGTGGATCAGCGTACCGGCTGCGCCCTTGCCTTCTTCATCCGACGGAAACCAGGCCATTTCCAGTTCACCCATCGGGTGGTGCTCCATCTTAAAGCCAAACACTTCTTCGTAGAATTTAATAGCACGCTGCAAGTCGTTGGCAGGAATCTCAAACCAACCTACTACATTGTTTTGCTGGTTCATACTATTGCACGAACTGCTGCTTCTTAAAACGATCGGCAACGATCAACTCTCTGGTGCCATGCGTCCAGGAGTAAAAGCCTTGTCCGGATTTGACCCCTTTGTGGCCAGCCTGCACCATATTAACCAATAAAGGGCATGGTGCATACTTAGGATTGCCAAAACCATCGTGCAATACATTCAGGATTGACAGACAAACATCCAGGCCAATGAAATCGGCAAGCTGAAGCGGACCCATCGGGTGAGCCATACCTAGCTTCATGATTGTGTCTATTTCCTCAACACCTGCCACGCTCTCATAAAGGCTATAAATAGCTTCGTTGATCATCGGCATCAGGATGCGGTTTGCAATAAAACCTGGGTAGTCGTTGCACTCTGTAGGCACTTTGCCTAGCTGCAAAGAGATATCCATGATCTCACGTGTTACAGCATCTGAAGTAGAGTAGCCACGGATAATCTCCACCAATTTCATTACTGGCACCGGGTTCATAAAGTGCATGCCTATCACCTTGTCTGGACGGTCAGTAACAGAGGCAATTTTTGTGATAGAGATAGAGGAGGTGTTAGAGGCAAGTATGGCTTCTGGTTTTGCGAAGGTGCTCAGGTCGCGGAAGATCTTCAGTTTAAGGTCTACGTTTTCTGTGGCGGCTTCTACTACCAGGTCAACGTCCTGCACGCCTTCCTGCATGCTGGTAAAAGTGGTGATGTTCTTTAGGGTATGCGCCTTCTGCTCTTCAGTCAGGTTGCCTTTTGCTACAATGCGATCCAGGTTCTTGGCGATAGTGCCTAAAGCTTTCTGAAGCGCCTCCTCCGAAATATCTACAAGAGACACCTGAAAACCATTCTGGGCAAAAACATGGGCTATGCCATTTCCCATTGTGCCGGAACCAATAACTGCTACTTTTTTCATATGTGGGTTAATGAGTTTTAAGATTTATATATACAAAAATACTATAAATAAAGATAAATCAGACTTCTGTACCTGCTGGTATTGGAAGACTTCAATTATTGTGCTATGCCTTGATGTTGATATGTAACATGATTTAGAAGGGAATAAGATTTTTGACTAATTAGAAAAGTATAAACTAGAGCAATTGTTTTTGCCTGTTGAATCTTTGCTAATGCAGTTTAAGCCATGATTAGGCTGTTTGTTTAACTATCTTTTATTTGAGCAAGAGGGGAGAATACAAAACAAAAATATCAAGCTATTCTAATCTTTTTATAGCAGGGTGCGTAAAAGCTAGAAGCAAAAAAATACAAATGTAGATTTTGTAACACATAGCGTACATTGTTAGTATGCAGGAAAGCAAAACAGACATTTGTAATCTGGAACAAGACAAAAAAACTATGGGAAATTTATTGTATATAATCGCTGTCGTGCTGATTATTTTCTGGCTGATCGGCTTCCTGGGATTCCCGGATGCTGTAGGCGGTATAATCCACGTGTTACTGGTTTTGGCCGTTATCGCCGTATTGTTACGTTTGATACGCGGAGCTTAACCTGTTCAATTAAAATTCGTTATAAAGAATATTATTGTTAATTAAAGAACTCACTAAACAAATAAAACTATGGGAAATTTATTGTATATAATTGCTGTAGTACTCGTAATCTTCTGGTTGATCGGTTTCTTAGGATTCCCTGATGCAGTAGGTGGTTTAATTCACATCTTACTTGTGATTGCCATTATCGTGGTACTGTTACGACTCATACGAGGCTAACGCTCAAAGCTTAGCTTGTAAATAGAGAAAAAAAAGGGGCTGCCATTTATGGCAGCCCCTTTTTTATACTTTACTTCCTGAACGGAATATTAAAACCTGCCCGAATGACGGGATTTGAGTACGGCGAATCTGTATCATTGAAGTTGTATAGCAGAAGCAGATCAAAGGAGGCTCTGCCGGCACTTTGCCTGTAGCCTACCCCAGCTAATGGCGTATACACAATCCTACGACTCAACTCAAATGAGCCATTGGTGGTTCGCCAGTAGTTCTCGTGGCTTAGCACCTCATACTCTGCATGCACCAGCAACGATCCGTCGTTTACGATACCACCTAAAACCTCATGCTGGGCAAATACCTTCCCCCCGAAGTTCTGGAAAGTCTGACCACCGGACCTGATGAAATGATATACAATGCCAGGACCAACGCTAAACTTAGGCGTTATTTTATACCCAAGTATAGGCAGCAGCGAAATATTGGTATAGTTGCCAAACTGTAGTCCAAAGCTGCCGCCAAAGTATAGACGGTCCAGAAATTCTAATTCTTCCTGCTGTACTGCTTCCTGCGGTATTTGCACAACCACAGGCTTTTCCTTCGTTTTAGGCTTATTCTCCTGCACAGGAGTAGGAGGGCCGGTCGGCAGTTCAGGCTTGCGGTAAACAGTATCAGGTATTTGTGAAAAGGCAGGTATGCTGGTTAAAAGCATAAGCAGTAAACTCAGCATACCTGCTACTGTGGTGTGTTTCTTCATCTTAAAGTATAAGCTTTAGCCAGGAAATTAAACCAGGGCTGCGGCATACATCTTTTTACGAAGTTCTTTGATGTTTTCGTCAGCCAGGTACTCCTCGTACGTCATTCGCTTGTCAATGATACCGCCTGGCGTTAATTCGATGATACGGTTTGCAATGGTATCCACAAACTGTAAGTCATGAGACGAGAACAGGATGGTGCCGTCGAAATCGCGCAAAGAGTTGTTAAGAGCTGTAATCGACTCCAGGTCCAAGTGGTTGGTAGGCTCGTCAAACACAAGCACGTTACCGGACTGAAGCATCATACGCGAGAACATACAACGTACTTTCTCACCACCTGACAACACGTTGGCTTTCTTCAGCGACTCCTCACCTGAGAAAAGCATACGGCCCAGGAAGCCACGGATAAAGCTTTCGTCTTTTTCAACAGAATACTGGCGCAACCAGTCTACCAGGTTAAGGTCAGTGTCAAAGAACTCCTGGTTATCTTTCGGGAAAAAAGAAGAAGTAATAGTAGTACCCCACTTAAAGTCTCCGCTATCTGCCTTATCTTCTTCGAACAGAATTTTAAAGAAAGTAGAGGCAGCAATGTCGTTACGGCCAATCACGGCGATCTTGTCGCCTTTATCTACCATAAAGCTGATGTCTGTAAAGATCGGCTGACCATCAACAGATTTGCTCAGGTTTTCTACGTGCAGGATTTGGTTACCTGCTTCGCGCTCTGGTTTAAAGGCAATGTAAGGGTACTTACGTGATGACGGCTGAATATCCTCTACAGTAAGTTTCTCCAGCAACTTGGCACGTGAAGTAGCCTGCTTCGATTTGGAGGCGTTTGCGCTGAAGCGACGGATAAACTCCTCCAGTTCCTTACGCTTGTCCTCGGTTTTCTTGTTCGCATCGGCACGCTGTTTCAATGCTAGTTGGCTTGACTGGTACCAGAAACCATAGTTACCGGCAAACATCTTAATCTTGCCAAAATCAATATCAGCCACATGCGTACAAACAGCATCCAGGAAGTGACGGTCGTGAGAGATCACGATAACGGTGTTGTTAAAGTTATCGAGGAAGTTCTCCAGCCACATGATCGACTCAGCGTCCAAGTGGTTGGTAGGCTCATCGAGTAACAGGATGTCCGGGTTACCGAACAGGGCCTGTGCCAACAGGATACGAACCTTCTCGCTACCGCTAAGGTCTTTCATTAAAGTATAGTGCAGGTCTTCTGTAATGCCCAGACCACTCAGGAGCTCTGCTGCCTCGTATTCTGCGTTCCAGCCTTCTAGGTCGGCAAACTCGCCTTCCAGTTCTGCTGCGCGCTCACCGTCTGCATCTGTAAAATCAGCTTTGGCGTAAATAGCGTCTTTTTCCTGCATAATGTCCCACAGGCGCTTGTGGCCCATAATCACTGTTTGCAGCGCAGGATATTCGTCATACTCAAAGTGGTTCTGCTTTAATACCGCCAAACGTGCATTTGCCGGAATCTCCACAGAGCCTGTGTTTGGCTCTATCTCGCCAGATAATATCTTCAGAAAAGTAGATTTGCCCGCACCATTGGCACCAATAAGGCCGTAACAGTTGCCGGGAACAAACTTAATAGTAACATCTTCAAATAATGTGCGCTTACCGTAAGACAAGCTTACATTGTTGGTACTGATCATATAATGTTATGTATGAGTAAGTATGGGATATAAACTTAAACTGGCCGTAAAACTACAAAATAAAAACGTGGATTGGCGAAACTTACTGTAACAACCATGAGGTTTGCAAAAGAAAAGCAGTCTTTAATCCTTTTTAAATCAACTGATTCTGGGCCATAAGCTAAAATTTTTACATCAAACCACAACGCCACACTACTTTCTTTAGTATATAGTTTTAGTAATATAAAAGTAACTGATACGGTTATTTTGCAGTTTTTTAGCTGCTCTCTTAACCAAATTAGCGGCTAAACTGTTCATTTTAATGACGTTAATTTAGAACCTGAAAAACCAATATAGCATGGCATATAAGAATGTAAGCTATCAGAGTGTAGCAATTAAGTATGGTATCATTGTAGGAATTGTTCATATTGTGTACTTCCTGCTCATGTGGGCATTAGGATTACAAGAAATTGTAGAGCTATCTTTCTTTAGTGCCGTATTTCTCATCGTAGGTATTATAGTTGCTATATCAAGATTTAAAAAGATTCGTGATGGCAAAATTCAATATTTTCAGGGCTTAGGTATAGGTGCTACTACTGGTGCCGTTTCTTCTATTATACTAGCCATTTTCCTGATGATTTTTGTTAGCACTGTGGGGCAGGAATATCTGTATTCTCTTCAGACTAGCTATCTGTTCCCGGAAAGTTTGTCGAAGCTGTCCCTCTTTTTGACTACTATAGTGTATGGTACAATACCTGGCTTGTTCATTGCCTTTATTGCGATGCAGTGGTTTAAACGCCCTGACCATACTATGCCTGAGAGAATATAAGTATAAGAGACATAGAGCACCCTTAAACTATTGCTATGGAAAAAATAGGCCTCAAGTACGGCTTGCTTACTGCCATTGGCTTGGCAGTGTACTTTGTATTAATGCGACTAGTGGGCCTTTCTCACATCATTGAGCTCCGCTTTCTGAATGGTATTATCATGGCTATAGGAGTAACGATGGCAATCAGGGCTTACAAGATAAAAGTAAGAGGTAACATCGGTTATTTTAGCGGATTCGGTGTGGGTGCTATCACAGCCATAGTTGGCACTACGCTGTTTGCGGCGCTTATGCTGCTTTACATTAAATTAGGAGGCGGTTCTCTTATAGAAACTCTTTCTGCAGAACGTTACTTTGGAGAACGGGTGCAATCGACGCCTGGTATTGTAGTTTTCTCGGTGTTGATGCTGGAGGGTGTTATATCCGGGGTTATGATCGCTTTTATTGCAATGCAGTATTTTAAGCAGAAAGATCACAAAGTACCAAACAGCCCATGATAAAGGTATGTTCTGACAAAATAAAAGAGGCCCAGCCAATTTTTTGGCTGGGCCTCTTTTATTTTGCTTCTTTGTTTTAACCCACAATGTGGTCGGGGCGCTGAATTATTTGTACAACTATCTCATGTAAATCACCTTCTTTATCTTCTAATTTATAAATCACCATTGGGTTATCTGCATCATGGATAGATTTTGTACTTACTACGCGCTCTCCTTCGTTAAGCTTATCTTCCAGTTGGGGGGTTAAGTCTTTAAATGCTTTCGCAAAGTCAACTTCCAATTTGCTGGGGTTATAGTATGTTGTTCTCATGAGACTCTATCGTTTGGCAAAACCAAGTATAATTTTAGGCTTTGCGGTTATACTTATAAAAATACTATTTAACATAGTCTAATATTTTATACCCCTGCATAGTCCAAGGGTTTCATATAAATTGTATTTGAGCCATATTCTTGATTGCGTTAAAGTATGTATGCTAAAAGTATAACAAATATCTATTGTACTATATTTTTGTAGTATTGGAAAAGTATAAAAATAATCTGTAAAATACCAAACCAACTTTTTGTTTTGTCGTTTTAACTACAGGATACCTTAGAGCAGATTGGCCGCAGGGGAGAATAAAAAAATAAGTAAATATGAAAAGGATTTTACTTTTAGCTTTTGCAATTGGTATGTGCACTACAGCAAGCGCACAGCTAATAAAGATTAACGAAGATGCCTATTTAGATAAGAAGGTGTTGGAGGTGAAAGTAGAGGGTGCCGACATGATCGCCATGGATCTGCAAAACGAACTTAACCTATCTAAAGAGCAATATGAGCAGGTAGTGCAGCTAAACCAAATGCGTTTTAAACAAATAGAGGAGGCGGAGAAGACGCACCAGCAGGATGAGCTTCTTCGATCTAAAACCATCTATGCCATCAACCTTGAAACAGACAAGGCATTGGGGGCTTTGCTAGACCCAAAGCAAATGAGACTGTACCTGGAGATGGAAAGTAAACAAACACGGTTTGTAAGCGACAATGCAAAAGACTAATTAACCGCTATAACAGAAAGGCCCGAGTATCATCTCGGGCCTTTCTGTTATAGCGGGTTTTTATAGGTTACTTCCGAAACTTTGCCAGTGGGGTTTATGCGCACCTCCACCCAGTTAGCTTCAGACATTTTGCGGCGCTCCTGACATTGTGTGCCGGATTCCAGGTAATAATAGTAGATACGTTGATTGCGCTCCAGCAAACTCTCGCTATCTGGCTTGCCCAGCAGGTTGCGTACCACATATTCTTTCTTGCCGTATAGTTCTCTCCGTATTTTTTCAAACTCTCCGGTCATGCTTTGGCGTTTTCCGTTACAAGCATAGCGGTCATTCTTCCAGGTCTCGCTGTCAAAGCCTTTTAAACTGTCAGGCACACCGCAGGCTGCTAGCTGCAGGCAAAACAATAAACATAGGGGTACTAATCGTTTTATCATAACAACACTAAGTTTAACTGCTAAATAACCGCGTGGCAAAGGTACATGTTTATCTCAAACAAACCGATTCTGTCTATCTTTAGCAGGTGATGCTACCAAACGCCTCTAAACAAGTTGCTTATGCCTTGATGTAAGTATAAAAATGTCCGGAATAAAAGAAAGAATTTACACGAATTACACCTTAACCGGAACAATTTGTACTCTTTTACCTGTTGGTTTTATGATTGCGTAAACCTAAAGCTTAATAAATATCTATGTTAAGAATTGCTCTTACTTCTTTAGCCCTCGGATTATTATCATTTACAGCACCTATTTCTCCAGCAGCAGAAAATTCACCTGAAATATCAACCTCACTAAATAAAGCCGCAAACCGTAATGGTTCTACCTTATCTTTTAGCGAAAAGGTAATGGCGTTTGACGCGCATGTGCAAGGTGTTTATCAGCAGGCTGGTTTAAAGGAGAAGGGTTTGTCTTATGAGGTGTTCCGAAATGCATATGTAGGTTTTCAGAACTTCAAGAACAAAAAATTAGCATCAGCCTCCAACTCTATACTTACAGTTGTCGATTTTACAAAGCCAAGCAGCAATAAGCGCATGTGGATTATCGACCTGAAGTCTAAAAAAGTTTTATTTAATACGTTGGTGGCGCACGGACGCAATACTGGAAACGTAACAGCAGATAAATTTTCTAACCAGCCTAACTCTTATATGAGCAGCGTAGGTTTCTATTTAACAGATGCTACTTATTATGGCAAGCATGGCCTATCATTAAGGCTATCGGGCATGGACAAGGAGTATAACTCAAACGCTATGACGCGTGCTATAGTAGTACATGGAGCTGATTATGCTACCGAAGCTTTTATAAAGCAGAATGGCCGCCTGGGCCGCAGCTTGGGATGCCCGGCTGTACCAAGGGAAATTTCAAAAGATGTGATTGAGACCATTAAGAATAAGACAGTAATGTACATCCATGGAAATGAAAAAAACTACTCTTCTAATTATTTAGATCAGGAAGCTGCTATAAATGCTTTTGCAGCGAATGACCTGGACGATCTGGTTACTGTATAGAATAAAATAGAATAAACTTATGTATATGAAAAGTCCCTTTGGCTAATACCAAAGGGACTTTTTTTATTTATTACCTGCTCAGGCTTCGTCTTTTATAGTCTTTATCAGACTGATACCTGAAAAGAAGAAAATCAGGCCTACAATAAACGGAACAGCAGCCGTGTATTGGCCAACCGCTACACCATCACCTCCCATCAGAAAGGCATAGGCTCCCCAAATAATCCCGATGATGCCCAAAATTAGCAGTACACCACCAAAGGTTCTTTTCATATTCATAGTTATGTAGTTTAAATTAAACTTCAGCTTACCCCTCAGGGCAATTTTAATCGTATTACGGAATTGCTATTGCTAAGTATAAATTATACACTATATCAGGCTAGGAAATAGTATTTACAGTATGATTCTCTGCTGCTGATACCTCCAGTATCTGAAGCTTGTTATACTTTTTGTAGTTCTTCTTTTAGTTCTACTGCACCAGAAATCGTACAGTATTATAAAACACTCTTTTAGCGAGATGGGGTGAAAATAAGCAAACAAGAAAACTATGAAATAGGACAATGAGAGGCATAATAAAATTTATAATAGCTCTATTAATTGCCGCAGTATCGTTAGTTACATATTGGTGCAACACCCAGGAAAATGAGTTTACCGGCGAAGAGCAGCACGTTGACATGACCGTAGAGCAGGAGATTGCCCTCGGTTTGCAGGCAGCTCCGCAGATGGCAGAGCAGTACGGTGGCTTACACCCCGACAGAGAAGCGGCGACACAGTTGAAAGCTATTGGCCAAAAGTTGGTACAAAGCACCCAGGTAAGCGATACGCCTTATGAGTTTGATTTTCATTTGCTGGCAGATGAACAAACGGTAAATGCCTTTGCGCTACCCGGCGGACAAATCTTTATCACAGCGGGGTTATTAAAACGCCTGGAGTCTGAAGCGCAGTTAGCCGGTGTGCTGGCCCATGAAATTGGCCACGTGGTTGCAAGGCACTCGGCAGAGCAGCTGGCAAAGGCAAAGCTTACCCAGGGCTTAACCGGCGCAGCGGCCATTGCCACCTATGACCCCGATAACCCTGCCAGCAGAACAGGTGCCATTGCAGCAGCCATGATCGGGAAGCTGCTGAACATGAGCTACGGACGCGAAGATGAGCTGGAGTCCGACAGGCTGGCTGTTAGGTTAACAGGCAAGACAGGCTACGACCCTCGCGCTATGATGCGGGTAATGGAAATACTGGAGCAGGCAAGCAGTGGAACCCGCGGACCAGAGTTCATGCAAACGCACCCGAACCCGGGTAACCGCATTTCTCAGATCCAGCAGGCAATAGAAGAGGAATACCCAAATGGATTGCCTTCTGATCTTGTACAATAAACCGGCTTAAAACACAACTTTAAATAAAAGGTGGTGTATAAGTAGAAGTACAACACGGCCTTGGCGCCTGTTGCCTCCTCGGTACATTACCCCGGTAATGTGATAACTGCAGCTAGTTTTTAACTAACTATGAAAACAATTTAAATTATGGCAACAAACCAAAACAAGAAGGGAGATACTAATAAATCAAGCTCTTCTTCATCATCATCGTCTTCTAAGTCCAGCACTTCGAAGTCACCTCAGGCTAAGAGCAGCAGCTCTATGGGCTCAACTTCTAAATCTTCTGGTACTTCCGGATCATCTGGATCTAACAAATCAGGATCTTCTGGTTCTTCCGGATCATCAGGATCTAAAAGATAAGGATTTACGAGCATTGCCAGTTAAGCTGGCAGAGGGAACTAACTTCATTAAAGGAGTTAGTTTTCTTTTTTTAGCCCACTTAGTTACGGCATTTACGTATTTCAGGCTGTAGTAATGACATCACCCGCAAACTATGGAAGAACAGAAAAAGCATCACAACATACTGGTAGTAATAAATCCGATCTCAGGTGACGTAGAAAAAGAGGCGCTGGAGGAGGAGATTATGGAGAAGTGCAAGGAACACCACATAAATTGTGATATATACCGAACCACAGGCGAAGACGATAAGCATAAGATAAAGACGATGCTGGCCAACAAAAAGTATGATGCTGCCTATGCGGCCGGCGGCGACGGCACTGTGAACATCTTAGGTAGCCTACTCATTAACACGAACACGCCTTTGGGCATTATTCCGCTCGGCTCCGGAAACGGCCTGTCAAAGGACCTGAACATACCCCAGGACACGGAAGATGCATTGGACCTCATCCATAACCATATCATCCGTAACATTGATACTATCACTATTAACGGTGTACCATCCATACATCTGAGCGACCTTGGTTTTAACGCCTTAGTAGTAAAGCGTTTTTGTGAGGGCGACAGCAGGGGGCCGAGTTCATATGCCTGGATTGCCCTACAGGAGTATATGGGTTACGTTCCGAAGCATTACCGTATTGAAACAGACGTAGATACTTTCGAGGGAGAAGCTTTTATGGTGACTATCGCCAACGCAAATGCCTTTGGAAGCAACGCCAACATAAACCCAAACGGTATTTTGAACGACGGTAAGTTTGAGATTTGTCTGATAGAACCTTTCCCTAAACCTGCAGGGTTGGGTATACTTTATAAACTTTACACCGATAGCATTGACACCTCTGTATATACCCGAAAAATAAGCTGCCGCAGGGCCACCATTTATAACCTTGACCATGAGGTGATGCACATAGACGGAGAGCCGGTTGAACTGGAGAATGAACTAAAAGTAGAGATGCATCCTAAAAGCCTGAAAGTTATACTTCCGCATCCGGAAACAGAGGAGTAAAAACAACCTGTGAAACCCGCTTATGCTAGCTGTGGCTGCAGTATACTTTCCAGTTTTTTCCTGAATACAACCAGTCCACCTTTTTCTTCTGCCGAGTTAATGCGGGCTTCTATCCATACTTCGCCGTTGTCGTAATAGTTAAGCGTAAAAAAACCCAGCTGCTCAAGCGTGAAAGTAGCCCTGCCGCCCTTTTTTACAAACGCTGTTTTACTGCCGGAGCCGCTCACGAGGTAGTGGTTCTGCTGTACCTCGAAGTGCTGCAGGTTATGGTCGTGGCCGGCTACGTAAATAATGTTGTTATACCTGTGGAAGATCCGGAGCAGGCGCCGGCGCATTTTTTTATACTTTCTGTGGGCCATGTCTTCGTGGGCGCCAAACAGTTGCCGGTAAAACGGGTAAATAGAGCCAAAGATGGGCAAAGGAATGTAAAAACGCTTGTGTGCAGCTGTAAGCGGGAAAATATGTTGCTTTACAGTAAATTTGCCTCCATGCAGGGCGTTGCTGTAGAGCGGATGATGTGCCGCAATCAGAATGCGTTGGTGCCTGTTTTGGCGAAGCAGTTGGTTTAAATGCGCGTAGAAATCGTTGAGGGATTCATGGGGGCAGCCATCTTTTTTTCCTAAAGGTTTTTCGCCGCGCTGCACCCACCACTGCGTGTTAAGCACCAGCAGCAGCAGTCCCTCCGCCAGTTGCACTGTTACAGGACCGAGGCAACCGTTTTCAGGCAGGTACAGCACGTTTTCGCTACCATGCTCTAGCACGTAGTTCTGCTGCAGCAGCATCTGCTGATAGCCGCCCTTTCGCCCTTTCATCCAATCGTGGTTGCCGCTTATAAAGATTCCCTGACCTCCAAATCCTTTAAAGTGATCGAGTAGAACGTTCAACCTATCTTCAGCTAGTTGGCGATGCCGGTTACCCTCTGGCGGTAAACCAATAGGATAAAGGTTGTCTCCTAAAAACAGGACAGTGCTATTGGTGGGGTTATCCTGCTGCCAGGTTTCCAGCATCTGCAGTACGGGGTCAGTGCCGTCGGTGGCAATGGCGCCAACGTCTCCAAGCATGGCCACAGCGTGTACTACCCGGGCATCAGCGTCAGGCTGCGAGTGTTGCCATCCTATATCAGATAATTTGTAATAGGGCTTTCGTTTATACTTAAGCTCCTGCACATAGCTAAACAGAATGTAAGCCAGGAACAGGGTTGGTAGTATGATGAGAAAGTATGTGAGCATAAAGTATAAAACGCTGGAACGCCTAAAAGTTTGGAGGCGTCAGGTTTTTAAAGTGACCGTTCTGTTTTACGCGTTCTTTAAGTTGCTCGGTTGCCTTTACAATAGGCACTACCTGCTGCAGGTGCTGTAGTATGGCTTCCTGGCGTTCAATTTCGGTGCGCAACTGCAGCAATGTATATTCCTGTTCTGTATTCAGCCCTAGGTGGTGCCCGATGTCATAGCTTTTGAAATCCTCCAAAAGATCAGTAAACAGCTTCTCAAGGCCCAGTGAATTGTAAAGCTTTTGCAGTAAGTCTTTAATCTTGAGCTTGGTCATGATATCCTCCTGAAAGTCATTCTCAAAAACTTCTACCTGCCCACCGGCATATAGTCGTCCGGGTGCCATCTTATCAAATTGCTCAATCTTAAATATATTTTTACCCTTTGTTCGGATGTCCATCTCGCCGTTAGCATGTGTTTTTTCTACTTCTAAAATCTCCATCTCGGTACCATAAACGCCCACGTTACTTTGTATATAGGTGGGTATGCCAAAGGTTTTTTCATTTTCAATACAGTCTAGCACCAACTGTTTGTAACGAGGCTCAAAAATGTGAAGGTTAAGTTTTTCGCCGGGAAACACCACTATGCTTAGCGGAAACAACGGAAGATATTTTGCCATACTTTATCTGGAGATGATAGCGCAGCAGCTGGGCTAAGAGTTTATAATTGTTAGTGCTTTTGACTTACGGTTTTGGCTGCGCTGTGTTAGACTTTAGTTTACTTCTTGCTCAAAGGCTCCTTGATAAATATTTTAAACTCTGTACCTTTGCCCCTCCAATACCAACCTTACTAATGAGCAAAAAACGTGTAGGCCTTAGGCAAATAAGACTGCTATTTGTGAAGCTGATGCTAAGCCTATTCCTGTTAAGTATAGCCTGGGTGCTTTTGTACAGATGGGTATCGCCGCCTGCCACCTTGCACATGATCAAGCGCAGGGCAGAGGCCGGTACTGCGGGTAAAGAGGACCCGCAAATTGCCTATAAGTTTGTAGAGCTGGAAGAGATGTCGGAGCAGTTGCCGTTGGCAGTTGTGGCATCGGAAGATCAGCTTTTCCTACAGCATAGTGGCTTTGACGTGGAAGCTATCCTAGATGCATTTAAGCGTAACCGGAAGGGGGGCAACATCAGAGGCGGCAGCACGATCAGTCAGCAGGTAGCTAAAAACGTGTTTCTGTGGCATGGGCGCAGCTATTTCCGGAAGGCAGTGGAGGCTTACTTTACTGTGCTGATAGAGCTACTGTGGGGGAAAGAGCGTATTATGGAAGTGTACCTGAATATAGCTGAGATGGGAGACGGGGTGTTTGGTGTAGAAGCCGCTTCGCAAAAGTACTTTAAAAAGCCAGCCAAAGACGTAGGCCGCCAGCAGGCTGCTTTGCTTGCCGCGGTACTTCCAAACCCGATCAAATTCTCAGCTAAAAATCCATCGGGATATACGTTGCGCCGCCGAACTAAAATAGCCCGCGCTATGGGCCGCCTGGGTGGTACTACATATATCAAGTCCATACTTCCAGCTGAAGATGAAAAGAAATAGAACAGCCATTTTTGCAAGCTTAGTACTTCTGTTCCTAGCAGCCTGTACTTCTGCAACAAAAACAGCTTCGCAAGATGTAGCAGCTGCCAGAGCCGAAGTACAAAAGGTACTGGATGAACAGGCAAACTGCTGGAGCCGCGGCGATTTAGAGTGCTACATGCAAGGCTACTGGAAATCGGACTCCTTGCTGTTTGTAGGCTCCAAAGGACTGACCTATGGCTGGCAGCAGACACTGGATAACTATAAGCGCAGCTACCCGGATGCCTCGGCCATGGGCAAACTTTCTTTCGATCTGAAGGAAATGCGTGAACTGTCTCCCGATGCTATACTTGTGGTTGGCAAGTGGCACCTAAAGCGCGAAGCAGCAAAAGGCGACCTGGAAGGTCATTTTTCTGTAATCTTTAAACGCTTTGCAGATGGCTGGAAAATAGTAGCTGACCACTCCAGCTAAGCCTTAGCTATTTTTTCAGAAACTTCCGGCTTGCCAGCGGGGCACCATTTTGTGATACAAGTTGCACCACGTACAACCCTGCCGATAAAGAAGAAACATTTACTTCCTTGGTAAAGGTGTTCTGGTACACCACTTTTCCCATCAGATTTGTGATGCGCACTTCCTTCACATCGGCAAACGTGTGCAGCCTGATGCTATTTTCGGCTGGATTAGGGCTTACTTCAAAATCAGTTTTAGAGTTAATGCCAGACAAATCTATGGTAATAACATTACTGTAGGTCATGGTATTAAGTCCTGTCACATAGCTTATGCGGTAAAAGTTATGGGATGGTTTAGGCGTTGTGTCCCAGGTGCTGTATACCTTGGCATTGCCAGTTGGCAGACCATCTTGCGCTGCAATTGTCTCAAAGAATTGCCCATCCTCAGAACGTTCTATTTTAAACACTGTAGCTTCGTCGGCAATAGCTTTCCATTCTAATTTTATACCTTCTTTTTGCGGCTGTGCTTTAAAGTACAGTAGATTTACTGACATAGGTGCACTGCAGGCATCCTGCTCTACAAAGTGAGATAAAAGCCTGGTATAGGCCGATTGATTATGAATAGAGCTCTCTGTAATAAACCACGAGTTTTCAGGCCACGAGGTATTCCAGTCTTTATAGCTTTTTTGGATGGGTTGGTAAAGTGGCGGTGAAAGTGTGGGGCCGCTATAAGAAGCATCTGCTTTAAAATCAGGGTTTGGGCCACCTGGTAAAAAGCACGGAGCAGGACCATATAGCGAGGTTTTCGCATTATCCCAATTAGTGCCGTCTCCAAACCAGCCATGGTAAAACTCATTAATAGAGTTTTCTGCTCCAAATGCACCCATGTTGCTGAGGTAGGCAAGGCCATTCGGATTAACGCCATGCAAATAGTTAACATACCCTAAAGCAGCATTGGAATAGTTTTCGGCATTGGCCGCGTCAAAACCGTAAACCAGCATATTTGTGTAGAGGAGCGCCTGATGTGCTTTGGTTCTGTTGCTGCCCCAACCATAGTCTCCGTCCTTCAGGTAGGCACGGTAAGCATCAACATTATTTATGTAAGACGGCAAGTTGTTCGCACTTTCGCCTTTAACAGAATTGGCATACTTAGAACGAATATTAGAAGCTACTGTACTGGTAGCGTTGCTTAAGTTTGCATAGTATAAAAGGGCGTCCTGGTACATAGGCTCAAAAGGGTAAGCCGATGGCCAAGCCACTAGGTGCACAGAAGTATAATTGCTGTCGAAGAAGGTTTGATAAGCAGTATTATTTGTGGCAGCAAAAAGGTAGCCGGCTGCCGATACTTTGGTTGCTAAGCGCTGGTAATCGTTTAACTCATTTGTAGCACTTTTATAGCCTGTGTTGCTGAAGACCACAGCAGGGTTTTCTGAGGCCCATACCCAGGCTTTCTCTGCGGCTGTTAGCAAGGTTGTATGGTAGGGTGTGCCGTCACTGTGTTTGATGTCAAATTTCTTGTAGATGATTGCTGCGTGCGCAAGTACTAAGGCAGTAGCCAGTGTGGCAGAAGTACTGGCTGCTCCGTAATAGCGCGCGGCTTTATCGTTGCTGGGCGGCGATGCTGTCTGAAAATTGTCAACGCTTAGTTTGTGCAGCACAGAGCCATCTGCCTGCTGCATTTTAAGGAACCAATCCAACTCCCACTTTACCTCATCCAGTATGTCCGGAACGCCGTTGTAAGACTCCGGTAGTTCGTAGTTGTCTCCCCAAACATTTGGCTTTTCTTCGTAAGCTGATAACAGATGGTGCAGGGTTTCAGAGGCAAAATTTATGTACTTGTTGTAGTCGCCTGCATCGTGCCAACCACCTGATAAATCTTTGGCAGTGGTTGCATCTGTAGGAGTGGCTATAGCACGGCAGTTCAGATCTTGGTTGGCAGAAAGGTGGCAGGTGGCAGCATCGGCCCATTTGGTGCCGGCATAAGGAGTAGCCTTAGCAACTCCGCAACGCTGGTAGTAAAACGTACGCATGCTTTGTTTAAGCAGATCATTGTACACGCAGTTTTCAATCACGAAAGTATAAGAGCGCTCAGCACTAACAGGATCGTAAATGTAATACGCGCCCGGTGCAATTAGCGCGCTAAAATCAAGCCACCACACCATATCTCCAGATTGTGTATGTTCAACTCCGCTGTTCCATGCTACAGGCTCTCCGCTGAACACCGTTACATTATCTGAACTACGCCTAACTTCTAAGGTAGAGGATGGAGTGTAAGAGTCGCCTGCATTATAACCTGTTACCGGACTGCTAATTACTGCAACTTTCTTGGCCAGTGAAGGATAGCCAAATTGGTCTATTTTGATAGGTTTTATGAGTTGTGCCTGCGCACAATGCATTGCCATGCTGTATGCCAAGCATAGCAGGGTGAAATAATACTTCATTTTTCATAGTTAGATAGTGGCTGCTGTAAATCTTCAAGTTTGTAAGCCTGAAGAATTACATTGCAAATTTGGTGGTAATTAATGATTTAACAAATAATTTCTTGGGTTAAAGATGGAAAATCATAAAGCGGCTGATAATCCCATATATACTTTGTTAAAGCTATTTCAGTCTTAGTCCTGCCCGTACATCCAAAAAATCGGCTACATGGCGGTGTGCTTTCAGGTTAATGCCCCAGTATACTTTTTTAGCCGTATGGTATTCCAGGCCGTAACGCTGGTACACCGGATCGCGTGCTTTGGCAGGGGAGTAAACGTATACCCCCAATTGCTGGCTAAACCTGAACCTGCCAATGTAAAGCTCATGGCCGGCAAGTAAAGCACCTCTCTGGAAGTCTTCATTTCTGCCCCTGTCTTCCAGGTCTTCTTTAAGCGTATAATCAGCTACCCACTCAACACCGGCAGTAAAGGCGCTTAGCCTGCCAAATTTCTGACTGGCGTAGGCTGTAGCTCCCACAAGTGGCAATTTGTCAGAGGGGATATCTTTCCGGTCTTTCATAGTGCCAAGTATGGCTAACAGGTAATAACGTTTTCGCTCTCCGTTTGTCATTTTAATTGGCTGGCGCTGCGGAAAGTGCGCCGGCCTTATGGCATAATCTATACCTAGCGAGGCCGACGGAAAGTTAATGCCCTTATTCGGTTGCCTTATACCACCATTGGATATGTGCTTGTATGTGGCGCCTGCGCGAAGCAGCAGGTAGTCGTTCAGCCTGTAGTTCGCCATCAGGTTTGCCATGAGCGGAAAACTGATTTTGGTACTGTAAAAAAGGTTATCGGGGTTAGAGATGGGATGGAATACCTTGTTCATGTAAGCCAAGCCGCCTCCCAACCTGAAAGACAGGCTGAACTTTTTATGGGCCGACAGGAAAGGCTCTACATAAAGTATAATGGCATAAGCATTTCCAAGCACATCCGGTTTATCGAAATTGTAGTAGGCAAACCTAGCCCCCAGCCTGGGGTAGGCCTGCAGGTACTGCCAAGCAGCGCTGTCAGAATAATGCAGACTTAAATCAGCGGATACTCCCCATGGGTTTGAATCGGCTATGTCCCTGATGTCTTGGGAGTGGGGGATGATAAAGCCGTAATGCCCGTATACACCTAGGTTTATGGCAGGCCGAGAAGTTGTATCGGTTGGTAGAGCAGCGGCCGTTGCAGAAGATAGGTGTGGAGCAGCTAAGAAAGCAATCAGCCAGTTTATTGCGATAAGTATAAATTTAAACCTCATCCTGTCTGCCATAGCAAATAACTAGTACCACATACGTACGAGAGCCGTAGGATTAAGTAAAAGGGCTTCAGAAGTATAAGTTCATATTATACTTCTGAAGCCCACTGCTAGCTAAAAACTCAGATTAGCTCAAACTCTTCTTTGTTATCGCCCTCCATCTTCACGTTCTTGGTGTTATTATCTAAGTTCAGGTCTATTAACAGAAAGTTCGGATCGATGCCAGCACGGGCTGGTTTTCCGGCAACATTTATGGTAATTGTCTGCTTGCCAGAACGGATGCGGTGTTTCCGCAGGTAAAGCGGCTTATCAGATTTTTTATCTTTCTGCCAGGGAGCGAAGATGCCAATTTCCACCCAGTCATTCATCGGTACTGGGTTTTCAGCACCTGTGCTGTCAACCACCACTTTCTGCGCGTGCACCTTAAGCGTTACCTGCCAGGTATTTTTATCGAGCTGCTTTGCATCCGCTTGCTCTGTTTTAAGCTGCCAGTAAACGTTCTTCTCAAAGTAGTCCTGCAACAGGTACTGCAGTGAGTCCGGTGTAGCAGCCTTCAGTTCGCGGTAAAGATCAAGTGAGGTTGCATAGGGAGGCTTTCCAGAACCATACTTTTCGATCAATTTGCGAAGGGCATCATTCACGGGGTCTTTGCCTATGTATTCTGTTAGAGCGTGTAAGGCAAGCGGGCCTTTCCGGTAGCCAATAAAAGCGTCGGCAGCTTGCAGCAAAGGAGCCGTTGCCCGAGACCGGGGTACCTCATACGATTTGCGCCACATGTCCAGGAGCTTCTTTGCATGTTCCTTTCCATAGGTTTCTTCCACTAGCTGCAGCGAGGAGTAATTGGCAAGCGTTTCGGAAACCACAATGCCACCCTCCACATGGGCCGGTAAAAGCTGAGCGGCTCCCCACCATTGGTGCGCTACTTCATGTGCTATTGGGAAGTAAATCAGGTCCAGGGCCCACGGGTTATCCTTCAGGCTTGAGAAGGTAAAGGATTCCCCGTAATCTACAGTAGTGGGTTCGGCATTTAATTCACTCGCATAGCCAGATCGCTCCACAATCGTGATGTGGCTGTAGGGGTAGGGGCCATACTTTTTCGTGTAGTAAGCGAAAGAGTCTTTTATACTTTTCACCATCCGGCCTATGTGCTCCCCGTGTTCTGGGTGATAGTATAGCCTTATAGCAATGGTTTGGCCCGATGCAGGGTTTTTCCAGGTTGCTTTATGGGTGGCATACTTCGCAGAGAAGAAGGAGTAGTTGTTGCGGATAGGAGCACTGGTTGTATAATGGAAGTAGCTGCGCCCTTTCTCTGTCCATTTTTTAAGCAGCGTTCCTGGCCCAATCGCTACCTGCCCTTTGGCTGTACTCACCACCGCTTCGAAGTTGATGAGTTCCTGCCCTGGCATAACCCGGTTAATGTTAGCAGAATTATAAAGAGATGGAATAGCCCACGGGCCCAGCCCATACTTCTTTCTCTCCCCGTTACCTCTGAGCTCGCGCATGGCCTGGTAACCGATGGCAGGCAACAGGTCATAGTTGATAAAGTAGGTGCCATTCTGGATTACGGACGCATCTATTCCCTTATGAGGAAAGCCCTTTACATGATACTGAACATCAAAGCTGAGACGGAGGGAGTCGCCGGGCTGAAGCGGTTGGTTTAAAGTATAGATGCTGTGCCCTAGCTCTTCATCTACCAGAATACGTTTGAACGGACGGTCGAATTTGATTGCACCCGTTTTAACTGCTTCTATTGTGGCAAGATGTACGGTGTCTATGGGTAAGGTGCTTTTATTCACGAGCGTATAGGTGCCCTGAATATCGGCTTTCCTTTCGGCAGGGTATATCTCGACCTGTAGCTTAGTACCTCTCAGCAGCGGTTGTGGGATATGCTTATACTTACCATATTTCAGTTCGTACTGGGCAACTAGTTCTGTTCTTTCAGAGGCAGTTGTATAGTTGTTCAGCACATTGGTATTATAGAAAATATAAGTACCAGAGAAAAGTATAACACCCACTGCCACTGCAGTAGTAAGGGCGGTAGTGCGGGTAAAGCGATGGCGTGTGAGTTGCATACGCATCCTGAGGTCATCTGACATGCTCCGTACCCATAACAACCTTGCTACAACTGCGAGTAGAATTGCCCAGCCAACCCAGTAAATTTTGAACCACAGCCATGGCCCTAAGTATGGGCCGAAGCCGCGCATATCGGTATATGACCAACCTGGGTCAGAAGCATAAATAAGCAGGTTGTGCTCTATTCCGATTTTTGCTGCAAACACCATGGACAAATAAAGCATAATAATGACCACATGCCCCACATACTTCTGGTTTACCAGTACGTGCACAGACAGTGCAAGCAGGGCGAAGAGCAGGTAGTTGGTAAACTGAATACCAAACAATGCCTTCACCAACACCACTGTATCTGCGTTAGTGTATCCCATTGTTACTGGAATCACTATTCCGGCCACCATTAGGAAGCCCAGCCATACCAAGATAATAAGCGCAAGCCCAAAGAACTTGCCCAGATATAGGCTCCATTCTGAGACGGGCATTGTATCTGAGATCCTGTTCAAGCCAGCCTCTCTTTCCCTCCAGACCAGCTCACCGGCATAAAAGGCAATCAGCATTGGGATGATGATCAGCGGTGTCTGAAAATCCCTCAGCGAAGCCGTTAACATTACTAGAAGGTTAATGGTAGTGGGATACTGCGGAACACCCCGGAACTCCAAATACTCAAATGCAAATACGATCATCTGCACCGCTAAAAGCCCAACGGCAATTAACCCAGCCTTACTTCTTACTATCGTACCGAAAGATGACCAGGCGATGGCTAATGTCTGGCGTACCTGTGCTGTGAAACCGAAGTTTCTGTTAACCTGCGGAACAGAAACTTTAAGGTGCTCTACGACTCTTGAAAGGGCAGGTGCAGGAGTATGCTTGCTGCGTTTTCGTCTCAAACGACTCCACCAGGTACTCGCTATAGGGTGAGCAAGTTGGAAGCGGTAATAAGTGAATGCAAGTAAAGCCAACGCTATTGAAAGCCACATAAAGCGGTTCCAAAGAAACATTCCCTCCAGTTCGATAACTCTATTGTTTTTTTCGAAGGGTGTCCAGGTATCCAGTGTGCCTGCGATACTGAATCCCACCGGATCGATAAGTTTTACGAGCTCCCAGTTGCCGGCCAGTTTTGCTGCTACTGTTCCGATAAGCGGGAAAGCGATCGGGAAGAGAAGTATACTTGCGATGTAGGCCACAATAGCGCTTCGTTCGAGTACCGCACCTGCAAACTGACATGCCGTAGCCACAAATGCAAGCGGCAGAGAGAGGTAAAAGTAAGTTGTCAGAAATGCTTCCGGCCGGAAAGGACCCAACTGCCCGGGATCCACCGTACGAATATGAAAGCTCAGGAAAAATGCGATAGGTATTGACAGGTGTATCAGGGCATTGAGCAGGAAAGCAGCCAAAAACCGTCCTCCCAGATACTTTGCTTTGCTTACAGGCAAAGTAAAAGTGAGCGGGTGCATCTTCGTCTGTATATCCCGCGTGCCTGCATGTCCGGCTATTGCTCCCGACGTGATAAGCCAGATCACACTTGCAAACACAGTTATAAATATGAGAAAGGAGGGGGCATTCAGGAAAACAGCCTCATCTGAAGACTGGCCGATCGCGGAAAAAAATAAAGGAAACAGAAAGGCTATCCCCAGGAAGATCCAGGTAGAAACGGTGCGTAGCTGATAGCTGAACTCAAAGCTGAAAATCTTCCAGAATTTCATAGTATTACCTCCTTTTGCTGTTTAGCATTCTTACTTATAATTTTTGCTGATTTGCCTGTCTGATTCACCTTAACTTCTATTGTATTGTTTTCTGGTTTCGAGTCGATGAGCAGGTTGGTTAAATCAAGACCAGCACGTGCGGGTTTGCGAGGCACAGTAACCTTGATTGTTTGTTCGCCGGAGCGGATGCGGTGCATTTTAAGGTAGAGCGGTTCATGTATACTTTTACCCTCCTCAAGCACGCCAACCATTACCCAATCCTCCATCGGGATTTCCGTTTCAACACCTGCGCTGTCAAATACTTCTTTTCGCGCTTTTACTTCAAGAGTTACCTGCCATTGGCCTGTTTCGGTCTGCTCTGCCGTAGCTTGTTTAGTTTCCAGATCCCAATAGGTGTTCACCTCAAATAGGTCGTGCAACAGGTACTGCAGCGAGTCAGGCGTAACTGTCCGTAGCTCCCGATACAAATCAAGTGTTGTTGCCGGAGGAGCTCCTGTGGTGCGGTGCTTCTCGAGCAGTTGGCGCAGTGCATGGTTTACTTTTTCGGCACCCACATACTCACTCATAGTATAAAGTGCGAAAGGTCCCTTGCGGTAAGACATATAAGGGTCCAGGCCCCGGAGCAACGGTTCTCCACGGCGGATTTCCGCTCGCACATGCGACTCCCTCATGAAATTTATTAACTGCCGAAGCTGCGCTGGGCCGAGAGCGTTCTCAACGGCTTTCATGGCGTAGTACCAGGCTATACTTTCAGACATTACCGGCGCTCCCTCCACGTTGGCATAAGGAACAGTCCACTGGTGGGCCATCTCGTGTGCTACCACCGCAAAAGGAAAATCGAAGCTCTCCGGATCTTCTGGTTTCAGGAAAGTGAATCCTTCTTCGTAAAAGAGCAGGCCCGGTTCAGCATGTATGCCCGCACCGTCTCCGTTGCCGGGATATTCTACAAAGCTGACGTGCTTGTGCCGGTATGGACCGAATTCTTTAGTATAATAGTCTAGGGAGGCTTTAATGCTCCGAACCATACCCTCCAGGTGCGTTGTGTGCTCCGGATGATGGTATACACGAATTGTTACAGGGTGCCCCTTTCCGTCAAGGTTTTTCCACTGTGCTTCGTGCACTTTATACTTAGCGGAGAAGAAGTAGAGTTCATTTCCAATGGGGGCATCAGTGGCGTAAAGGAAGTAGCGACGGTTACCTTTCTGCCATGTCCGGCGCAGTGCACCCGGAGCAACAGCAACCTGGTCTTTCGCAGTACCTACCACTGCTTCAAATGCTATTCCCCCGCTACTACCCTTTCTGGCTTTTTGGTCATATAGTGATGCGATCATCGGGCGCGGTTTGAGCCCTTGTTCTCTTCGGTCACTTGCACTTATAAGCTCACGAGATTTTTGGTAGCCAATAGCAGGCAGCCATTCGTTTGAGAAGTAGGTGCCGTTTGCCACTACCGGCGCGTCAGCTCCGCTCTCACGAAATCCCTGTTGCGCCACCTGCACCTGGAATTTTAATTGCACTGAATCTCCGGGTTGAAGTGGTTTCTCAAGTTTATAGATCCAATAGCCAAGCTCCTCGTCATTAAGCACACTAGTCGCAGCACGATCAAAGGTTACCGCTTTGGTCTTAACTCTGGGAACGGTAGCCACATGTATAGCATCTATTGCTTTGGTGCTGCGGTTTACGAGGCGATAGGTGCCGGTAATATCTGCGGCCTGCAAATTAGGGTAGATCTCCACATGCAGGGTGGTAGCTGCCAACTGAGGCTGCGCTATACTGCCATACTTTGCATAACGACGCTCATACTCTGCACGCTGTTTATTAATCTCAGCAGCAGTTCGATAGTTGTTCAGCACATTGGTATTGTAGAAGATGAAGCCACCTAATGTAAAGAGAAGTGCTCCTGCCACCGCGGCTGTCCAGGCGGTGGAGCGTGTGAAGCGTTGTTTTGCCCACTGCAAGCGCACTCTTATGTTACTTTCCTTGCCACGCACCCACAGTAGCCTTGCAACTATTGCCAATAGCAGCGCCCATGCCGCCCAGTAGGCCTTAAACCATAGCCACGGCGCTATAGATGAGCCAAAGCCACCCATATCGGTATAAGACCAGGCCGGTCCAGCTCCGTAAACCAGCATGTTGTGCTCAACTCCGAACATGGTGGAGAGCGCGATAAACACGTAGGTGATGATTGCTACCAGGTAACCAACATACTTCTGATCTACCAGCACATGCACCACTAAAGCTAGCATGGCAAATAAAAGGTATTCCGGAAGCTGAAGTCCGAAAAGTATTTTAATGTATAGCCAGATTTCAAAATGCTGATAGCCCATCAGCACCTGAGCCAGTATTCCGGCTCCCATTTGGAGTAATGTAAATACAACTAGTACGAAGCCTAGCCCCAAGAACTTGCCCAGGAGTGGGGGCCATTCAGAACCCGGCATAGTGTCTGTAATCTCGCCCAGTCTAGCCTCCCGTTCCCGCCAAACCAGTTCACCCGCGAAATAAATGAGTAAGAGCGGAATAATTACCCAGCGGCTCAGTTCAGCAGACAGCGGGGCAGTTAGCACACTAATGACACGAGCAGTTATAGGTACCAGTGGCATGCCGCCGGATACCATTTGATCAGCTACAATAAGAACCGTCAGGAGCGGAACAGCCAACAGCATGGCGAGCCCGGCCCAACTTGTTGCAATTGTCCGGAAGGAATCCCAGGTGAAGGCGAGTGTTTTGCGCACATGCATGGTAAATCCGAAGGTGCGGTTTATATGTGGAACAGATACCGGCGTGCTGTCTATAACACCCACTCTGGTAGGTGAAGGAGAATACATCTTCTTTCGCCGTAGAATACGGTTAAACCAGTTACTCTCGGTACGGTGGACGAAGCGAAATCCGAAGTAGGTAACAAAGAGTGCCACAAGCGCTATGCCGAGCCAAAGCAGACGGTTTATAAGTATGTTGCCTTCCAGCCCAATCAGGCGTGTGCTTTGCTCCACCGTTGTCCATAAATGCGCCAGGTCCTCTACAATAAATCGAATGCCAATTGGATCTAGTAACGTGCCTAAACTACGTTTCCAAAGCAGTGCGCCAGCCACAAAGAAACCCATGAAAACAAGGAGAAAGCTTCCGAGATAACTTGCCATGGCCTTGCCGCTACGCACAGCCAGTGAGAACTGAATGGCTGTAGCTATGATGGCGTTTGGTAACGCGATGATGGCATAGGCTGTGAGATAGGCTGCCGGACGAAAAGGACCAAGTATACCGGCGTCTACGCCTGGTGCATAGTAGCCCAACAGTATTCCCAACTGCACTGCAAATATGATGAAAGCATTAAGTACAAGCGCAGCACAGAAACGGCCTCCCAGGTACTCCAGTTTACTGATGGGGGCGGTATAGGTCAGGGGGTGCATCCGTGTCTGCACATCCCGTGCGGCCGCTTCGCCGGCTACTACAGCAGACATTCCCAACCAGATCAGGCATCCCATCACCGTAGCACCTGCGATGAAGAACGGTGTGTTTACAAAAGAGTCCGAGTAAAGTGCGTCTGCAATAAAGTTTACCCTTACAAACAGAAACCCAAATCCAATCAGTGCAAAGAAGATCAGCCAAGTCCAGAAGCGCTGTACCTGGTAGGAGAACTCATACTTAAAGATGCCCCAGAACCTCATAAGGCAGTCTCTGGTTTGAGGTTTCCAACATGGCCGGACATGGTGGTAAAGTATACATCTTCCAGGTCTGGGGCTACTGTCTCAAAACCATTGCCAGGATCTTCTTCGCTGTAGATATGCACCACGGTACGGCCGCTCAGTAGCTTGGTAGAGATAACGTTGTGCTCATATTCCACCAGTGAAAGCATGCTCTTATCAACTATTTTACGCCAGATTCGCCCCTGTAGCCCTTCCACAGCTTTTAGCGGTTCTGCCTCCAGCAATATCTCTCCCCGGTTAATAATGGCCATGCGGGTACATAGTTCACTTACATCCTCCACAATATGCGTGGAAAGTAATACCACGCTGTTCTCGCCTAACTCGCTTAACAGGTTCAGGAACCGCACACGCTCAGCAGGATCCAGGCCAGCAGTAGGCTCGTCCACGATCATCAGCTTCGGGTTACCCAACAGTGCCACCGCCACACCAAATCGCTGCTTCATACCACCCGAAAAGCCGCCAAGCTTTTGCTTGCGCACATCCCACAGATTTGTCTGCCGTAGCAGCGCCTCTACTACCTCTTTGCGTGCCCGCCGTTCGGTTATACCTTTAAGTATGGCAAAGTAATCGAGCAGGTCCTCGGCCTTTGCCTTCGGGTAAACGCCGAATTCCTGTGGCAGGTAGCCCAGCGTTTCGCGTACTTTGTCCTTCTCGTTCAGCACGTCTATATCGCCTAGTTGTATGCTTCCGTTGTCCGGGTCCTGCAATGTGGCTAGAATGCGCATCAGCGTAGATTTGCCCGCCCCATTAGGGCCAAGAAGACCATACATGCCATTTGGAATATCAAGCGATACATTCTTCAATGCTTGTACACCGTTTGAATAGGTCTTGGAGATGTTGGTGATTTTTAGTGTCATATCTTTTTCTGTTTGAAGAGAATGTTTGTGAAAGTTTAGGTGAACATGCCTTACCTAAGCCCATGTCCTGAGCCCAATCACGCCGTACCATAAAAAGTATAAAGCAACAAGTAAGTGCAGCACAGACAAGAAAGTAGCAGGAATATAGACAGCCTTTTTTATGCCTTTATTCCTGTAGCGGATTGCCATCACAACAGCGAAAACTGCAGCAGCAAAAAACGCTATAGTTGCCAACATGACTGAAACGGAAATGAAGCTGGGGTCCGCCAGGTATATTTTCCCTTCCATAGCTCCAAAAGCAAGAAACACAGCAGCTACCATGATAAACCCAACAGGTATCAAAGGCCAAATCCTGACCAGGACATTAGCACCACCGGGTATTTTACCTTTCCAAAAGCGATAGAGCCAGAAGGGCAGGGACAGAAAAGCCTGAAGTATAAATAGTGCCCAAAGTATAAACATGGCTATCCTGCCGAATACGATGGTTCCATTCACCGGGGCAAGCGTAACTGTTCCGCTTTCTACGCCGGCCAGTTCCAGAACCTCGCCCTCAAGCGGATCATGAACGACAATGAAATCTGGTCTGCCGGTTTCTAGGTTGTGGTACAAACCCTCGCCAACAGGCACAAATTTTACGATTTGCCCAAAATGCGCAGGAAACTGGTTGTAAATGGTGTCTCTCTCTGACCAGATTCTTTCCGGCAGTAAGGATGGTAACTTGAAAGGCAGTTGCTTGACAGGATTTACCTGCTCGTAATAACCAGTCACAGGTTTTATGATCACTCCAGATTTTGAAATGGTAGGAACTGCTGCAACTGGCCTTGGCAGCTGGCTTGTCTGGTACTCCCGGATAAGGGTTCCTATTTTTCGGATGGCTGCTGTATTGTCAGAGTTGGTTTGAACAGAGTACCCTATACCATATTCCGGCAGGTAAGAGAAATCAGATTTCCCGGCACCTACACTGCCGCCATGCTTGTAGTAAGTATAACCATTGTAGTCAGAAGTATAAAGGCCCAGCCCATATCCATACTTTAGGCCTGCCTTGGCACCTGAAGTAGTTGAAGGGCTTTTCATTCTTTCCAAAGAACTTTCAGAAACCAGCTGATTACCGTTAGCCTTGCCGCGATTAATGAAAAGCTGAAGCATTTTAGCCATATCCTTTGGAGATGCATTAATAGCTCCCGAAGGACGTGTGATCAGGTGCCAGTAATCGTTTGGTCTTCCTTCCTTGTATAATGTAGCTCCTTTCTGCTTATAATCCTCTGAAAGGAAATAGGTCATTGTTTCAGCACCCATAGGAGCGAAGAAGTTTTTCCGGATGTAGTCTTCATAGGTTTGGCCAGAAACCTTCTCTACAATGTAAGCGGCCACTGCAGGTCCAGAATTGGCATAGGCCATTCTGGTGCCTGGTACCCATTTTGAAGTCCGGGAATGGGGATGAAAATCAAGTCCTTCTTTAAGTGTAGTTCCAGGATCGTTATGAGTAATCTCTGGCAGATGAATGTCATCCCATCCGGTGGTATGCTCCAGCAGGTGCTCTACAAGTATAGGGTTGGTGGCTTCCCAAGGGTTTGTGAATTCTATCTCAGGTACCAGGTCTCTGACTTTATCCTTCAGGCTCAGCTTTCCCTGTTCCTGCAGCTTTAATATGGCAAGCGCAACAAAAATTTTGGATGAAGACCCGATTCGGAACATAGTTTCTTCGTTTGCGGGTATGGCTTTTTCCCGATCAGCCATACCAAGGCCTTCCACCCACACGGGCCCTCTTTTGTCTACCAAGGCTATTCCGGCTGCGGGAGCACCTGTTTCCTCTAGAACCTGGAGTATAGCTATCCTGAGTTCTTCAATCGTATTTGGTGTCTGCTTTTTAGTAACTTCCTGCCCGTGGGCTACCGAAGAGATCAAGACCGACAGCAGAGCCAGAAGATAGAGTTTGATGGTGAAGAGCTGTTTCATTATTAATGTGCTATTAGTGGCTGCAGTTCTGCAGATGCCCTTTGTTTGATAGTTTTTCTTCTCTCTGCGTGGAGTGGGAATTTATTGGCCGAAGAATCCTGGCTTAACACTGTCAGTGGCAGGAAAGTGGTATCGACTGTAGTAGCATTAGTTATACTTCCCAAACCTGGTTCAGTCAACGGTTCTGCAACTACTGTGCTAGCGTCTCCAGCTGGTTTTATCTTTGAGAGAATCGACTCCAGCACAGGCAGCATGTTATTCAGGTTCTTGGTCTTGATCAGGAAATTCCAGAGAGGCTCAAATTTCTTCCAGCCGCCTGCATACATGAAGTGCTTCAGCTTGTGTTTGTGCGAAGTATGATTCAAGCTGGCCTTAAATATGTTTGACCAACTGTAGAATTCCTTGTATGCCCAATCGTAGCCATTCTTTAGTTCTTCTGCCGTCAGGTTTTTGGTTTTGTATACTACCTGGCGTGTGTCGTACAGGTCCCAGTTGCGGGTAAGTATGCGGCCCTGGCTTTCCATGTCTTTAAAGAGCTGTGTGCCGGGGTATGGCGTAAGCACATGGTAGGTGGAGGTTGTGATGGCATGCTTCACACCCCATTCTACTGTTCTTTTGAACACGTCTTTATCATCATCGTCGAGTCCGAACACAAAGCTGCCGTTGATCATAATGCCCAAGTCGTGCAAGCGATTTACCGCTCGGATATAATCTTTTTCCAGGTTCTGCTTTTTATTGCTTTGCTTCAGGTTGGCAGGCGAAAAGGTCTCGAAGCCTACAAACAAACTACGCAGTCCTGCCTCCGCTGCCTTCTCAATCAGGTTGCCCCGCAGAATAGAATCGACCGTAGCAGCTCCCTGGAAAACGCGGTTCATGCCTTTCAACCCGTTAAACAGCTGACCTGAAAACTTTGCGTTTCCCAAAAGGTGATCGTCCAGGAAGTATAAATGTCTGCCCGGCAGCCTGTCAATTTCAGCAAGTGCATCGTCTACTGCCTGGGTATAAAAGGTTTTGCCTCCTTCAAAAAAAGCGTCTTTGTAGCAGAAGTTGCAATGGTGCGGACAACCTCTGGATACCACAATAGAGTTTGGCACCAGGTAGCGTTCCCGCTTGATAAGGTCACGGCGTATGGGCGGAATTACACTTAAGGTTCTGATGGAAGAACTGTACACTTTGCGCGGCGTCTTGTTCCGGAAATCCTTCAGAAACTGGGGAAACGTTTCTTCACCTGGTCCCAGAAAAATTGTGTCTGCATGACGAGCAGCCTCATCAGGGAGCGAGGTAACGTGAAGTCCGCCAAGTATAACATAAGCGCCCCGGCTCCTGTAGTGGTCTGCCAGCTGGTAAGCCCTGTAGGCATTGGTGATGTATACCTGTATGAGTACCAGGTCTGGGGTATCCTGCAGGTTAAGCTCCTCTACGTGCTGGTCCTGCAGGTCAATTTCATCATCAGGAGATAGATACGCAGCCAGGGTAGCCAGTCCAAGTGGAGGAAACAAGGAATACTTGATCGGTCTCCAAAAGGGGCTTTCGGCTTCTGCGAGTGCAGGCAATATCATTTTTACTTTCATAACTAACGCATATTGAAATAGAGAATGGCTTTCGCACCATTCTACCTGTTATGTTCACCCGCTTTTTATCTATCTGAAGCAGATGCTTTTGATGCTTTGCCAAATGATACTACAATCTTATGTAAAGTACTTTGCATTTCAAAGTAATGTTATATTTTTTTTGATCTTGTCGAAAAGTTAATGAGAATTAGAAGCTGTTATTGCCTTTAATGAGAGGGGATTACTACAATGCCGGACTACCTATAAACCCACTTAATGCATCAGTTAAAGGAAGTTATTGCCATCTGTAGACAGTGATCGGTTTTATACTTGCAGACCATGCAGCTGATCGAATCAGAGGTTAATAAATGGTGAACAGGAGAGTTAAACAGGCAGCCTTGCAAGTATAAAAAAAGAGCCCCTGAAGTATAAACTTATACTTCGGGGGCTCTTTGGAAATGATTTAGTAAATAAATATTACTCGTCGCCGGCTTCGTCTACCTCGGCTTCTTGCTCAACTTCTTTCACCTGTTCTGTAAAGATATATCCGCACTTCGCGGCATGTTCTGCAGCGGCTGCAGTGTCTTTTACCAGCAGCATTTCCACTTCGCCTGCGTCTTTCAACTCATCAAATATTGTCTCTACTTTTTTCGTGTGCTTTTTGATCGCTACATCCCGGATATAAATTGCCATAATGCGGCCCGGATGGTTTTTAACTACCTCCCTATAAATGGCGGCATCCTGTTGGCCGCTGTCGCCGATAAGTACGAAGTTGAGCTTAGGATAGGTAATCAGTATGTTTTCTATTTCTTTATACTTATGACTCATATGATCAGAGTGGCCTAATTTACTTTCGTCAATTCCGAAATCACGTAGCAGGAGAGGGCCCTGCGGAATTTCATTTAGCTCCAGGAAATGGTAGAGCAGGTCGTAGTTGTTCCAGGGGCTGCTGCTGACATAGAAAAACGGGTTGTTGCGCTTGCCGTTACGGCCAAGCTGCAGCGACTTGTAAAACTGCGATACCCCATGGAAGGGGATGCGTGTATGTGCATTGTTCAGCAAAACATTTCTACCAGTCTCCAGCAGGCTGGTAGCTCCGGTGCGCACTATGGTATCGTCTATGTCGGAGATGATGCCATACTCTGCGTCTGGCGGCGGTACTAACACATAAGCTGTTTGCTTTATACCTTGCTCGAAACCCTTCACCGGAGCCTCCACTAACTCCAACTCAATAGGGTGCCATATGTCTTCTAACTCTAGCGGCTCTTCAGGGCGAATGTTTAGTACAAAGTAGCCTTCCACATTGGTAGTGATCTCGTGCTGCTGTCCTTGCAGGGTTAACTGTACACGCGCGTTGGGTATTTCGTCGCTTTCGAAGCGGCGGTACATGTTCAACAGGTTCTCCCAGGTAGTATGGGTTTCTTCAGACTGCAGTATGCCTTTGTCTACCAGCACACGACCTTTTACATAGAGTCGCTCGGGCGTGCCATAGCTGCGGTAAGTTACAATGTGCAGCGGCCTGTTCTGCCAGAGTTTGTCTTTGAGTTTAAACGTAAGGAAGTCTATTTTCTCTTCGGCTTTAAGCACCGACTTAGTTAGTTTCTCTTTTATCTTTTTCATAGTTATACTTTGTAAAACAAAATGCCTGCTGGTAGGGCAGGCATTTCTTATTGGGTTAATTCAGTGCATTTTTCAGCTGCTGAAAATCTGTGTCTGCCGCTGAGGTTGTTTTACAGCCTTTTTGCTGTGCAAGTTGCTGAATGTTCTGAATCCTGTTTCCTGGATCAGGGTGTGTGCTCAGAAACTCCGGTGGACTGCTTTGCTGTGCATCCTGCTGCATCTTGATAAAAAAGCCGGCTGCGCCATCGCAGGCATAATGGTTGGTACCAGCCAGGTAGTCTACTGAAGTGTTATCTGCCTCGGTCTCAGCGTCGCGGCTAAAGCGTAAACCAGCCAGTGATCCGGCCAATTGTGCGGCAATGGTTTTCAGTGTACCGGGATCGTTGCCTAAGGCCACTGAAAGCAGTATGGCTATACCGTAATCGCGCTGCAACTGCTTTACGCTATGACGCTTGTCGGCATGGGCAATCTCGTGGGCAAGTACACCTGCAAAGTGGTCTTCGTCTTCGAGGTACTTTACCAAACCAGAGAAAACATAAATGTGGCCTCCTGGTGTCGCAAAGGCATTCAGGGTGTTGTCGTCTTTTATGATCTTCACCGTCCAGGGGAATTCCGTTCTATACTTTACCTGACCCGAATTTAAAACTCTGTTCACAATACGATCCAGGCTCTGGTAAGCCTGCTGTGTTTTAGCATTCGTACTGTTTCGCTCCAGCAGTTTGCCCTGGGCACGGTACGTAGAGTCTACCTGCTGCGACACCTGTTGTCCAAGTCTGATGTCATCCTGAATCGAAAAAATTACGCCGTCGTTGTCTTCGCAGCTGCTAAAAAGGAGCAGGCTACACAAGGTTATTGCCCATATCGGGAGGTATGCTAATCTATTCATAAAGTATATATCTAATTTTTAATGCAACGCAGCATCTGCTGCAAAAGTATGCTGTCGTATCTACCTGTTCAAAAATAGTGCAGATTTGCTGTTGCAGTCAACTTTACGAAGTTTGCAAGGCGAGTGGTTACAAGTATGGCTTTGGGTGCGGGCTGAAAATGAGTACAAAAAAAAGAGTCCCCGGATAATTCCGGAGACTCTTCTAAAGTGTAGTATGTACCTTATTTTACGGATGAGCTACCGATAGGGTTGCCATTCGTATCAAGTTCAACTACTTCATACTTAAGTGCTTGTAGCTTAGCTAGCACTGTTTTCTTATCACCTACAACTACAATGTGCATGTTGTTTACAGGCAGGTGTTTAGCTGCCAATGCATCAATGTCTTTCTTCGTGATGTTATTCAGGATATCTGTCTGCTTCTTCACATAATCTTTGCTAAGATCGTACTCGATGATGCGACCTAAGAAACCGGCTTTCTGACCTGGTGTTTCATACTTACGTGCATCTGCCTGACCGATAGAGCTCTTCATGAACTTTAACTCGTCTTCGGAGATACCATTTTTGTTGAAGCCTGTAAGCTCATTCATGAACTCCGTTACAGACTCAGCAGTAGCATCGGCACGAACACCGGCAGAAGCAGTAAACGTACCGCCGAATTTGCCGCCGCCGAAGCCAGAACGCGCACCATAAGTATAGCCTTTGTCTTCGCGCAGGTTCAGGTTGATGCGGCTGTTAAAGGCACCACCCAATGCGTAGTTCATCAGGCCAACTTTGTAGTACTCACCGGTTGCATCGTATGGCATAGCCACATAACCGATTCTGATCTCAGACTGTGCTGCATCTGGTTTGTCGATAAAGTAGATGCGGGTCTTGTCAATAGCCGGAGCTTTTGTCTCAGCTACCAGTTTCACATCTTTCTTCTTCCAGTTTTTCAGGAAGTCCAGTTTACCAAGAATCTCTTTCTCCGTGATATCGCCTACCACTACAAGGTTAGCAACAGAAGGAGAGTAGTTATCATTGTAGAACTTCTTCACATCGTCAAGAGTAACGTTTGTTACTGTTGCCACTGTACCAGAAGATGGCATGGCAGAGATATGGTCTGCACCATAAAGAAGCTTGCTGTACACATTGCTCGCAATGGCAGTTGGCTGTGTAGCCTGGTTAGCAATACCTTCAATCTGCTGCTTCTTCAAACGATCAAAGTCATCCTGGTTGAACTTAGGTCTGAACATGCGCTCTTCCATCAGGGCCAGCGTTTTGTCCAGGTTTTTCTTCAGCGACTGTACAGAAACAACTGTCTCATCAGATCCGGCGAATACTCTAACAGAGCTACCTAGCTTGTTCAGCTCATTAGTAAACTCCTCAGAAGTATAGTTCTCAGTGTCCTCGTTCAGCATAGCGGCAGTAAGTGAGCTAACACCTGCTTTGCTCATGTCTTTTGCCGATAGGCGGTGACCACCTGCAATAGAAAGCTGAATAGTTACAGTTGGTATTTCGTCAGACTTAGTACCGATAACTTTCAGGCCGTTCTTGAACTTGGTAGTATAATAGTTAGGTACAGCAACTAATGGAGCCGCGCCAATCTCAGGGCGCTTGCTGCGATCAAAAGTATCAACAGCCTTTGTATACTTCAGGCCACTATACTCATCAGCTGCAGGCATATAGCCATCTTTAGAAACAGTGTAGTTATCTGCTTTGGCAATCATGTCAGATTTGCCTTTAGGTACCACGCTAAGTATAACAGCGTTTTTGCCTTTGATGTACTGGTTGTACACGCGCATTACATCCTCTTTGGTAACAGCGTTAATACGCTTAATCTCCTCCTGGATGTAGTTCGGGTTGTTACGGAATGTCTCGTAAGCTGCCAACTGCGATACTTTGCCGCTAACGCTTGCCATTCTGTTGATCAGGCCGCTCTCTGCAGATGCTTTGAAGCGGATAAGGTCGTCTTCAGTAACGCCACGCTGCTCGAACTCAGCGATAGACTTACGAAGCAGGGCCTCCATATCAGCAAGCTTTGTGTTCTGGAAAGCAGTAACAGAGATACCAAATTCACCGGCAAGCTCAGAAGTTGAGTTAGATGCAGATGCAGAAAGCGCTTTTTGGTCTTTTACAAAGTTCTTGTAGAAGATAGAGTTTCTTCCCTGGCCCAGTACTTCAGCCAATACATCCAGTGCAGCTTCGTCTTTGTGGCCAGCCTCAGGAGTTGGGTACGTCATGCGCAGCATCGGGAAACGAACGTTATCTTCGTAAGAAATATAACGGTCTTTGTCCAGCTTCGCCATCATTGGCTTCATGTCCTGTACGGCAGGGCCAGCAGGAATAGAGCCGAAGTATTTCTCAACTAGTTTCACTACTTCCTCTGGCTTCACGTCGCCGCCTACAGTTACTGTAGCGTTGTTCGGGCCATACCAGCGTAGGAAGAAGTTTTTAAGGTCGTTTACGTTTACACGGTTCAGGTCTTCGATGTAACCGATGGTTGTCCAGGAATATGGGTGGCCATAAGGGTATAGGCTCTGAGATGTTTTCTCGTATACCAAACCATAAGGACGGTTGTCGTAGTTCTGGCCACGCTCGTTCTTTACAGTTTCGCGCTGTACTTCGAATTTCTTCTGTGTTACCGCGTCCAACAGGAAGCCCATACGGTCAGCCTCCAGCCAAAGGGCTGTAGCTAGCTGGTTGCTAGGCACTGTCTCAAAGTAGTTTGTTCTGTCGCGGTTTGTTGTACCGTTCAACGTACCACCCGACTCAGACACGATCTTAAAGTGCTCTTCGTCAGCCACGTTGTCAGATCCCTGGAACATCATGTGCTCAAAAAAGTGCGCAAATCCGGACTTACCTACCTCTTCGCGGGCAGATCCCACATGGTATGTAACATCAACGTGTACTACCGGATCAGAGTGATCTTCGTGTACAATCAGCGTAAGGCCATTGGCCAGCTTATACTTTGAGTAAGGAATAACCAGTTCGTCGCCTTTCTTGGTTACCTTCTCCACGAGCTTTGTCTGAGCTTCTGCTGCGCTTACAATACTAGCTGTAAGCACAATGCTCATCCCGATTTGTTTGATCATGTGAGTTTGATTAAAGTAGAGTTATATCAAACAACAATATAACACCAGGTATTTAAGTTCAAAAATAATATAGACGAATGCCTATTTTGTTTCTCTTAACACCTGTTTTCCGAACATAATCGAAACAGTGAGCGTGAGAAAAGCAATAACCAGCATGGCTGTAGTAAGCAAAAATGCCATGCCTGCCGTTTCAGTGTTTCCAGTTTCCTGCCCTTGCTGCATCATGCCCAACAGTTTAATAAAATATGCTGTTGCGCGCCAGCCCAGGAGCAGTGTTAACAAGCCTGCCTCTGCGGTGCCAAGTATAAACCCCCAGCGGTGGCCGCGGTTAAGAAAGTGTCCTGCAGTAAGTCCTATCAACCCGCCTGCAGCACCTGTTATCAGAGCCGTTTTTGCTTGTTCGCCGGCAAGGTCTACGGCCACTGCGCCACAGGCTAACAGAAAGAAACCGAAGAAGGCATACAGGTAAGAAAGGTTTTTATGCATGATTTCAGGACCGTTTTTAAACGTAGGTGATAGGTACAAATATAGTCAGTTTGCCAAAGCATCCACTACATAGTTAGCTAAAGTATAAAGGTGTTACAAAACTTTTAAAGGCAAGTGTAGTATGATTTGCTTGGGGCAAGATAAATGGCTGCCTCTGAAGATGGCTAGAAAGAACGAAGTACACGAACTATACGCCGACCCTTCCAAATCCGCTTTGGGGGCAGGCCTGAGATATACATCAGACAGTAAACCCGGTTATACCCGTAAAAAAGTAGGCAAAGGCTACCAATACTTAGATGCAAACGGAGATAAGGTCACGGACGAAAAAGTAATGAAGCGCATCAATGCCCTGGTAATTCCTCCGGCATGGACCGATGTCTGGATAGCAAAATCAGCAAAAGGGCATTTACAGGCAACCGGGCGCGATGCAAAAGGGCGAAAGCAATACATCTATCATCCGCAGTGGCAGCAGGCTCGAAGCCTTACCAAGTTCGGACGGATGATCTCTTTTGGAAAGTGTCTGCCAGCTTTGCGGGAGCAGATTGAGCAAGACATAAAATCCCGGCAACTGGACCGCCGGAAGGTAACTGCGCTTGTACTATCTATCATGGATAACGCACTGATACGAATAGGCAACCGGCATTATGCTAAGTCCAATCAATCGTATGGCCTTACAACCCTGCGCGACAGACACGTGAAGTTTAACGGCAGCAGCGTCAAGTTCTCTTTTAAAGGGAAAAAGGGAGTAGAACACGACATCGACCTGAAAGACCGCAGACTTGCCAGGCTTGTTAAGAAGTGCCGCGACATTCCGGGATACGACCTGTTCCAGTACTACGATGAAAACGGAGAGCGGCAAACGCTTGAGTCTGGGGATGTGAACGAGTACCTGCGCGAATCTACCAAGTATGATTTTACAGCAAAAGATTTCAGGACATGGGGCGGTACTGTTCGCATGGTGGAGTGCCTGGAAACAGTGATCGAGGAAAACCCGGAAATGGAAAAGGAGAAAAGTATAAAGGAAGCGGTAAAGCAAGTGGCCAAGGGACTTGGAAACACTCCAAGTGTCTGCACGAAATACTATATTCACCCGGAGGTGGTAAATCTTTTCCGGGAAGATAAACTGCTAAAGTACTTGGAAAAACATGATGTTACTTCCCCTAAGACAAAGAACCTAACAGGTACTGAAGAACTGGTGCTGAAGATGCTGGAGAAAGTAGCTAAAGGGACCGTAGGTTAAAGGAATTAAGGATGTTTTTCTGCAGTTCTGGGTCCAACCACCCCTAGCCCCTCCTTGTCTAAGGCGGGGAATCCGTTTTTATGACTTCTACTGCCTTTTCAATACTACTCTTTACCCTTTTTTGTCATCCTGAAAGGATCTAGTGAGAAGGCAGGTTAAGCAGAAACCATAGAGTATATACTTTTGAAGTATTAGTGGCAGATTCCCCGCCTTAAACAAGGAGGGGGTTATGGGCGGTTGGACCCGGTAAAGAGAGCAATCTTATTGAGTAAGCTTAATCACCGGTTTTTACTTAGGCATATTATCCAGAGACTGCCAGAGGTATTTACTGGCAATAGTGCGGTAAGGTCGCCATACTTCTGATATCTCCTTCATGCGTAATTTGAGTGCTTTACCAGTTTCTTCGAGGCTGTAGTGCCTTTTCATGGCGTTCTGAATGCCAAGGTCATCTAGAGGAAGCACGTCAGGCCTTTCCAGGGCAAACATCAGCAGCATTTCTACAGTCCAGCGTCCAACGCCTTTTATCTGTGTCAGGTGCTGTATCAAATCTTCGTCAGGCATAGCATCAATAGTGGTATGCTCCAAATTACCCTCATTGGCAAAGGCTGCCACGTTTCGAATGTAACCGATCTTCTGGAATGATAGTCCTGCACTGCGAAGTGTCTCGTCAGGCGTTTCCAAAACCAGGCGGGGGTGGGGGTAGCTTTCCGGGAACAGCTCGGTGAATCTCCTGAAAATAGTGGCCGCCACTTTTGTACTAAGCTGTTGCGACACAATAGAGCTGAGTAGTTTAAAGTATAGATCTTCTGATTTAGAAGACTTCAGAGGCTGTCCTTGCCGAATAATAGCTGCCATAATCGGATCTTGAGACAATACAGCCATTGCCTCAGCAGAGGGAAAAGAAGGAGAGGGAGTCATAGTTTTAGGAGTATTAGTAAGTGAACTAACAATGTCATTCGAGCACAGCGAGAAATCTTTACATGATTCTTTCTGCACTAACCTTGGATAGATTTCTCGCTGTGCTCGAAATGACAACTTATTTACTTAAAATGACATCGTCATCAGTTGATAAGTAAAGGTTTTATACTTCCACCTGTTGCTTACTCAGCGACTTAAGAACCTGCAGCGTATGCTGCATCATCTCCTCGGTCACATCCAGGTGGGTTACAAACCGAATCATCTGCGGGCCAAAGGCGGCTGCACGAATCCCTTCTTTCGCTAAAGCTGTTACAAAGTCAGCATCCGTATACTTTTCGTTCAGTTTAAAGATTACAATATTCGTTTCAACTGGCAGCACACTCTCCACATAATCGGTTTGCAGCAGTGTTTCTTCTATGAGTTTGGCTTTCAGGTGGTCCTCCTGCAGGCGATCGATGTTATTTTCCAGGGCATAGATACAGGCAGCTGCTATGTAACCTGCCTGGCGCATACCGCCGCCAAACACTTTGCGTATGCGGCGTGCTCTTTTGATAAATTCTTTGTTGCCTAACAACACAGAACCTACCGGTGCACCAAGGCTTTTAGAGATGCAGATCGAGATACTATCAAAGTATAAACCGTAATCTTTTGCTGCATCGCCGGAGGCAACCAGCGCATTAAAAACGCGTGCGCCATCCAGGTGAAGGGCCAGGTTATGGCGTTTGCACACTTCTGATATAGCTGCAATCTCTTCTAAAGTATAAAATGTACCGCCGCCTTTGTTGCAGGTATTCTCAAGGGCTACCAGTTTTGTTTCCGGGAAGTGTATATTGTCCAGCGGACGAATATTGGCTTCTATTTGTGCTGGCGTCATCTTGCCGCGGTTGCCGTGTACCAGCGCTGTTGACGCACCGGAGTTAAATGCAATGCCACCGCCTTCGTACTGGTGAATATGTGCTGTAATGTCGCAGATAACCTCTGTAAGCGGCTGTGTATGTACTTTAATGGCTATCTGGTTGGTCATGGTGCCGGAAGGGCAGAAGAGGCCGGCTTCCATGCCAAACATGGCTGCAGCTTTTTCTTCCAGCGCATTTACAGTTGGGTCTTCTCCGTACACATCGTCGCCAACCGGGGCAGCAAACATGGCCTGCAGCATTTCAGGAGTAGGTTTTGTAACGGTGTCGGAGCGTAGGTCTGTTATATTCATGTTAATTAGATTCAGAAAAATACTTTACTTTTCAAAAATAATATTTTACTTTTGCCCTTCAAATTAAAATTTTGCAACGATGGGAGTTACTAGACTTAAAAGAAAAGACCGTAAAAATAAGGCAAGAGCAAACAACAAGGTTGCCAGAATTAAGCAGCTATTGTTAACACCTGTTATCAAGAACGTTGACATGGACGAGCTAAGAGCTCAGTTCGGTGAAGCTCCAAAGAACAAAAAAGAAACAACTGAAGAAACTTCAGCTGAGTAGTCTTTTTACGGCAAAGTAAAACCATCTGCCTGCCAACGCTGTGAAAGCTTCGGTTGGCGGGTTTTCAAAAGACTTCAGAGTGTGTTTGCTAGTGCAGGCACACTTTTTTTATGCCCGCTTTCCAAGTTCAATCACCTGCAGGTTCTTTAACTGCCCGGCCTCGATATCAAACCGCACCATAGTTCTAATCTTGTGAAAGCCGTGCTTGCCGGCAGCCCCCGGGTTTATGTGCAGCAGGTTATTCAGGCTTTTGTCCGTCATTACCTTAAGTATATGCGAGTGCCCAGTAATGTATAGCTGCGGCGGGTTCTCTTTTATGCTTTGGCGCACATCAGGGTGGTATTTGCCCGGGTAACCGCCAATATGCGTCATCATTACATCCAGGCCATTTACTGTAAAGCGGTTTACTTTTGGATGCACCTTTCGGATAGCTGCGTCATCAATGTTACCATAAACACCTCTCAGCGGTGCCAACTCACTTAGCTTGTCTGAAACTTCTATACTTCCAAAGTCGCCGGCATGCCAGATTTCGTCTCTGTCTGATAGCAATCGGATAATCTGATCGTCGAGGTAGGAGTGGGTATCGGAGAGGAGGCCTATTTTCATGATCAGGATTTACGGGATTTTGGGATTAACAGGATTGACTCTAGTCCTTCAAACAAAGGTTTTACTCTAACGCAAGAAGACAGTTTTGTCTGTTGTTGATTATCTACTTCAAGATCCCGGGAGGAGAATAGTTGAACAAAATTTAAAACCCTTGCGCTACCTTCTCAAAAGAACTTTTACAATGCCTAATTCGACCAAGATTCTTTCAGGATGACAAAAGATATAAGGTGCTACACGAAGTATAAGAGGAGCAGCAAGTATAAACTCCCCTCCTTGGATAAGGAGGGGCAGGGGTGGTTGGACATAGGCTGCAAAAATCCCATCCATCCACTATTCCTGAAAATCCTGATTCAGACTACAAGCCCCAGGTCTCAGGTGATCTTCTCCAATCAGCTAAAGCATCCATGGCACTCTCCGGAATGTAACCATTTGCGAGCGCAGCCTCCGTTAAAGCATTGTAATTACTCAGGCAATGTAACGGAATACCTGCTTTTCTGAAATTCTCTTCTGCCACAGCAAAGCCATAGGTGAAAATGGCAGCCATACCTACAACTTCGGCACCAGCAGCCTTAACGGCTTCAGCGGCTTTAAGTGAACTGCCACCTGTCGAGATCAGGTCTTCTACCAACACAATTTTCTGTCCTTCTAAAATACGACCTTCTATCTGGTTGCCCATGCCGTGCTTCTTCGGCTCCGGACGAACATACAGGAATGGCATCTCCAGGCAATCGGCCACCAGCGCACCCTGTGCTATACCTGCGGTGGCAACACCGGCAATGGCCTCGGCATCCGGGTAATTTTGCCTGATAAGTTCAGCCAGCTGCTGCTTAATATAACTGCGGATGTACGGAAAGGAAAGTGTAACGCGGTTGTCGCAGTAAATAGGTGAGTTCCAGCCGCTGCTCCACTTAAACGGCTGCTCTGGTCTTAGTTTTACGGCCTCTGTCTCTAGCAAGTATGAGGCTACCTGATGTGCTGTGTTCGTAGATTCCATGGGTCGAATTTACGTAAATTATCTTCCTTTTTGAGTTGAGGAGCTTTGATTAACGTGATTTATTTATCTATTTGTGTAAATTTCGCATTCATCCCACGTATCAAACTGCATGAACGTTTTTATAAACGATATTCCGCTGATCCTGAAGAAAGCATCTGAAAAGGTGTACAAGCATGAGTATGACCTTATTCTGAAGTCATCCGATCATTTTACATCCAAAGACTTGGTGGGAGATGTGCTGATAAAAGATGCAGATGCTTTGTTGATTGACCGTTTGGTGCGCCTGATGGAGGTGAAAAAGCTAAAGAAACTCCGCTCACTTACGCTGATTACCGATAAAAAGAAGCGTTTGATCGAGCACCTCAAAGATCAGTTCAAAATTGTGAAAGCAGCCGGCGGTTTGGTGGTAAAAGACGGAAAGATTCTGATGATGTACCGCCTCGGCGTGTGGGACCTTCCAAAAGGTAAGCTCGACAAGAAAGAGAAGGTAAAAGAAGGCGCCGTACGTGAGGTGGAAGAGGAATGCAATATTAAGGTGGAAGTGATTGAGAAGCTGCCTAAAACCTGGCACTCCTATGCCTACAAAGGCAAAAAGATATTGAAGAAAACCAGCTGGTTCCTGATGAGCTGCTCCGACGATAGCCTAATGAAACCACAGGCAGAGGAGTTTATAGAAGAAGTGCGTTGGATGACACCGGAAGAAGTACTGGCTGTGTTACCGAACGCTTATACTTCCATTGCTTTTATTGTGCAACACTATCTGCAATCTCAGAAAACCGGAAAGGTATAAACTCATCCACATTACCGCCAAATCGGTGAATCTCACGGATAATAGAAGAGCTGATAGCTGCCAGTTGCGGTGAGGTGATCAGAAACACGCTTTCGAGGTCGTGGTTCACGTGCTTGTTTGCCTGGGCTATAGTATTTTCGTATTCAAAGTCGGTGGTGTTACGCAGGCCGCGCAGCAGAAACTGAGCACCTTTTTCGCGGGCATACTCTGCAGTAAGGCCTTTAAAGGTGTCTACTATAATGTTGGGCTGGTCAGCAAACAGCCGTGTCATCACCTCAAACATTTTCTCAACTGGAATATAGCGCTGTTTGCTGCTGTTGTTGCCAATTGCCACAATCACCTCATCAAACAGTTTAGATCCGCGCATCACCACATCGTAATGTCCGTTCGTGAATGGGTCAAATGATCCGGGGAAGAGGGCAATGCGTTTCATTTTAGTTGGGAAATGTTTTAAGTTCTAAACAAGAAATAGCTCTTTGACTTTCTACTCGCAAAGGTGCATGCTGTACAGCTCAAAATACCGGTGCTCAAACATGTCGTGGAATTTATAGCTGTATTCTACATCGGCAGGTTTTTTACCTAGTTTGATGTGGCGGATATACTTTTGCAGCGTGGTAAACAGGGTAGAGTCATGGGTGATATCGCCCCAGACAGTGATAGTTTCCTGTTCTGGGTTCAGTTTCTGCTCTTGCATCACAAAAATGATGTAGTAGATGAAATCCTCTGGACTCAGGTAATGAAAGATATTGCAGAACTCTAATCCATTCTGACTTACCACCAGCACCGTTACATAGTTGCGTTCCACAAAAGCATAGATTCTGCGCTCGGTACGACTAGCCTGCAAAAGTATACTTTTGATCAGGGCACTTGTCTGGTGTATAAACTGTACTTGTTTGTCAGGAAAAATGTACTGCAGAGCCTCATAGATGGCGGCATCCAGTGCAAAAATATTTACAGCCTCAAGGCCACTGTGCCTGTAAGACAGAATCACATCCTGCTCCGGATTTACCTGGCTGTGTAGGATCAGGTAATCGTTCTGGTGTTCCGGGTCGTAAAGAGTTTCAGGTACCAGGGTAAAATGCTGGTTACTTACCGACACCCGTACCGTTTGCCAGTTTTTCTCCTGCAACAGCGGATTCTCTGAAGCCACGAGGCGCAACTGTTCAGCCACCTGTATGGCATTAAAAACCGATACCAGTTCATAATCCTCCAGTACTACAAACTTATTACGGTTTGTATCTACCACAGCCAAACGTATCGCTTTATGGCTTACCGAGATGTACAGATTGCAAACCTGTGCCTGTGCCAGCGAAAAAGCTTCGTCGTGTATTTTGTGGGAGAGCCGGAAGTGTATGCTTGTTGTGTTCAAAGTATGGATGTTAAAGCAATGCCAAATGGCCGTTGTACTGCCTGTGCAAGTATATAAAAAATATGGCAAACGGCAGCACGCCTAGTTGCCGGAGATAAAATAATGATCCTGACCCAACAGGTCATCTAGTGAGATCAGATGCTGTAGTACGCGGTGTTTGTCAGGTATGGGTATGGATTGAACTTCTTTGATACTCAGCCACTGTACCTTTTCGATTAATTGCTGGTCCTGCTTCAGTTCCGGATCAGTGCCAGTCGCCAGTTCGCCGTCTGTTATACTTACTTCAAAAAAGAGCTCCACAGCATGCAGTGGCGGCTGCAGAAACTCATTTGTGAAAAGGAAGCGGTTTACCTTTACATGCAGCCCGGTCTCCTCCAGCATTTCGCGTTGCAGGCAGTCCTGTATAGTTTCGCCGTAGGAGAGGCCCCCACCCGGAGGTATCCAAAAAGCTTTGTTGCCAATAGTATGTTCATGTTTTACCAGCAGCAGTTTATCGTTTTCGATGCAGATGCCGCACACCCGTATGCGCACTTTATCGGCATAGCCAGCGGCTTTAGGATTTAGTTCTGCCATGTTTGTTAAGCAAAGGGTTTGGTCGTAAATTTACAGAATGATTCAAACGTTTAATCCTGATTTTGAACAGGACATACGCGAAAAGCTGGAGCGACAGGAGTTCATGAAGCTCATGGGCTTTAATGTAACAAAGATAGAAGTTGGACGGGTAGAAGGCGAGCTTATACTTGAACAAAAACACAAACAGCATAAAGGTTTTGCCCACGGAGGCGTTATAGCCACTCTTGCCGACATTGTAGCAGGTTTTGCCGCAGTCAGTCTTGTTCCAAAAGGCCATCATGTGGTTACCGCCGAAATCAAAGTATCCTACTTTCATCCAGGAGTAGGTGATAAGCTGATAGCGAAAGGCTACGTACTAAAGCAGGGCCGTAAACTAAACTTTTGTGAGGCAGAAGTATATGTAGTTTGTGGAAACGACGAACCGCTATTAATTGCCAAAGCAACTACAAGTATGGCTAACATTACGCCGGAAGAGTTAAAGAGGTAGAAAATAAAGAGTAGGGGCTGGCCTAAATTTACAGCGTGAGCTTGTTGATTTCAACGATGACTAAATCAGAAATGCTATACTTTGCATCCTGATATTCTAAACTGTTAATTATACCTCAGGCAAAGGATTTATAAAGCATCTTTTTCTGTTGTGTAGCAGGAGTAGATGGTGTGGTTGTTTCTAAGTTCGAATCCACCTCTAGCCCCTCCGAGTAGTGAATTATAGAAGTACCACTCATTCATAATTCGAAATTCATCATTCATAATTCTTATAAATGCGCCCAGTAGAAGCCTTACGTTCCAGTTTTCCTTTTGAGCCAACCGAGGACCAGGCGAAGCTTTTTACGAAGCTGGATGAATTTATACTTAATAAAGAACAGGAACGACAGGTGTTTCTGCTGAAAGGCTATGCCGGTACGGGTAAAACAACTGTGGTTACTTCACTGGTAAAAATCCTGAACAAGTTTGGCTATAAGTATGTGCTTTTGGCTCCAACAGGCCGTGCTGCCAAAGTAATGTCCAGCTATAGCGGAAAGCCTGCGCATACTATCCATAAAAAGATCTACCGCCAAACAGCAAATCCATTCTCAGAGGGTCTCACCTTTACCCGAATGCCTAATAAATCTGATAACACGGTTTATATCGTGGATGAGGCCTCTATGATTTCTGATGAGAGCGGATTTGGTGAAAATGGTTTGCTACTGGACCTGCTGCAGTACGTGTTCGAGAAAAAAAACAACAAACTGTTGCTGATAGGCGACACTGCTCAGCTGCCTCCGGTGGGGCAAACACTCAGCCCTTCTTTGGACAGCGAGTACATGAAAAGTAACTTCCGTTGCCATGTGCAGCAGATGGAGTTAAAACAGGTAATGCGCCAGGCAGAATCTTCGGGAATTCTGATGAACGCCACGCAGCTACGCGACCGCATGAAGCAGGAGAAGCTGGAGATAAAACTGTTTACCAAAGGCTGGCGTGATATTTACCAGATGACTGGCGAAAAACTGGAGGATGGCTTACGCTATGCCTATGATAAATTTGGCATTGAAGGCACGATTGTGATCTGCCGCTCCAATAAGATGGCTAACCTCTATAACCAGCACATCCGCAGGCGTATTTTCTTTGCAGAGGATGAGATAGGAGTGGGCGATTACCTGATGATTGTGCGTAATAACTACTTCTGGCTGCCAAAGGATTCTGATATCGGGTTTATGGCCAACGGGGACTTTGTAGAGGTTACCAAGATCATTCGCTACGAAGATATGTATGGCTTTAGGTTTGCCGATGTGCGCGTACGCTTTATAGACTACCCGGATGCACCGGAAGAAGAAGTAAAGATCATGCTAGACACTCTCTATACTGATGCTCCGGCGCTGCCTGCTGACCAGAACAAGAAGCTGTATGAAGAGGTGCTGCAGGATTATATGGATATCAAAAACAAGCGGGAACGATATAAAGAGCTGAAAAAGAATCCGTACTTAAACGCACTGCTAGTAAAGTTTGCCTATGCCTTAACCTGCCACAAAGCGCAGGGTGGCCAATGGAAGGCTGTGTTCGTGGATCAGGGCTTTTTGAAGGAGGACATGGTAAACGAAGAGTTTGCCAGATGGCTCTATACAGCTCTTACACGTTCGTCGGGGGAACTGTACCTGCTGAACTTTAACCAACAATTATTAGTTAGCTGACAAAAGAAAATATTTATCGCATCGTTTTTGCTGTAATACAAGTATAATAGCTATCGCATTAACCTTAATCCTTTACAAAATGAAAAAAATACTTCTTTCTTTCGCATTTGCTGCACTTGTTGCTGGCGGCGCTGTGGCGCAGGAAAAACCAAAAGCTAAGGCTTCGGCTCCACAAGAGCAGGCAGTAAATGGTCCGGTTCTTACGTTTGAAGAGTCAGAGTTTAACTTTGGCGATATCACCCAAGGCGATGTGGTAGAACATGTGTTCAAATTTAAAAACACTGGTACACAGCCGCTTGTTATTGAGCGTGTAGATGTTACCTGCGGTTGCACCACTCCAGCCTGGACAAAAGAGCCGGTAATGCCTGGTAAAACTGGTACCGTAACAGCTAAGTTTAATAGTGCAGGCAAACTAGGCCAGCAGAAGAAGCCAATTACGATACACTCTAACTCTGCCGATGGCGTGAAGTATGTGTACATCGTAACTAACATCAAAGAGAAATCAGGTGCGAGCGCAAAGCAGTAATTTGTAATCGCAATTATACTATAAAAGAGAAGGGCTGCCATAAATTGGCAGCCCTTCTCTTTTATACTTATTTATACTTATAGCGCTTTTAAAACGGCATAGAACAGAGCGCCCCAGCCAACAATAAACAATGTTCCGCCAATAGGAGTAATGGCTCCTAACCAGGTGATACCTGTAGCACAAAGCACATATAGCGAACCTGAAAAGATAAGTATACCCAGAAAGAAGCACCACGCTGCTACCTGCAAAGCCGGCTGCTCTACCCTGAATAATAGTAAGCCTACTGCCAGTAAGGCTAGGGTATGGTACATTTGGTACTTCACGGCAGTCTCAAAGGTGTCTACGCGGCCAGTACTCTCCAACATTTTAGCCAGGGCATGCGCACCAAATGCGCCAATGGCAACAGTTATTGCACCCAGCGCACTGGCGATAAGGAGTATCGTTTTTTGTGTCACTTTAAAATTTAATTTTTATTCTTCCAGGCTCAATTTTATCATTTAACACAGCTGTAAGTGCTCCCAGGATAAATCCGAAGAGAGTTGCAAAAAATATAATTCCAACTAATCCAAATAATGGGATAGATGTTCTGTCCACACTAGTTATAAAGAGTATGATGTACAAACAAAATGCGTAGTTTGAGATCATCCCTGCGGTAAGTGCCTTATCGTAAGTTAACCTATGTCTGCAAAGCAAAGAGCTGAATACAATAGCAGCCGGCGCTGTAAGCAGGTAAGGTATAAACAGCGATAAGCCTGAGGATATTGCTGTTATAGCAATTCCCGTGAATTCGTAAAGAATGTTGAAGATAACATTCTTAAACAAGAAAAGACTGGCCAAACATACACCTGGCACTATGGAAGCAATAAGAAGTTTCCGTTCGACCTCTTTTAGTCTACTCAGCATCTTAGCAAGTATGACAGTTACTACTCTTCGCCCTCCAGCGCCTCTATTACCTGCTCTTCAAACTCCTGCTGGCTGTCGTATTGCGTAAACTCCAGCGTTTTATCCTGCGCCTTCAGTTCCTGCACTACATCCAATGCAACTTCCAGCGGCTCCACTTCTTTTCCGCTCAGGTCAGATGTCCAGTTCGCACCAACTAACAAAGCGTCGCTATACATGCCCACGCACCAGTTCTCCAAGAACTCCACAACTGTGATAGATTCTGGTGTATAGTCTGCCCAGTCGTCTTCGGCACAGGCTTTTGCCCCAGCCTGATCAGACCAGAACAGGATTACCTCAGTGTCTTCGAACTCAGCAGAGCTGGACGTAGCCCAGGTGTCGTCTTTGGCAAGGCCCCATACTTTGTTCGTTTCTACAATTGTTTTGATAAACTTCTTGTAGCTTTTCTCTATGTCGGCTGTGCTTTGGGTCATAGTGTTACTTTTTTAATGTGTCAGATCAGATACAAAGGTGTATACTTTTGAGAATAGAAGAAAGATATGTTTTTTATAATTTAACCGTTATTATTGTTTTAAAACGTAAGCTCCCTCTATTACAGCTCTTTAAACAGGTTCGGGTAATCTGTGATCACACCATCCACACCTATTGCTTTCAGATCTTTTATCTCCTGCAGTGTGTTTATTGTCCAGGGAATGACTTTCATGTTTAAATTATGTGCTTTTTTAACAAGACCAGGTGTTACAAGTTTATAGTAAGGGCTGTAAATATCTGGAGTAAAGCCCAGTAGGTCTAGGTTTTTTTTCAGGCCATACCTGTTTTCGACCAGCAGTGAAGTTTTTATTTCAGGATATTTCTGCTTTACAACCTTCAGTGTGCGCACGTCAAAAGACTGAATAATAACATATCGCTCCACACCCTTTCCAAGTATAACAGCCATTAGCTTATCTACAAATTCTTCTGGGGCAGGATGGTAAATACCGTCGCCGGAAGGCTTCGATTTTGTTTCGATGTTGTAAAATACCTGTGCTAACTGCCTAGCCTTTATATTAGCCTGCACTGTATCAAAAATCTCCGCTAAAAGTGGCTTGTGCGCCTTCTGTAGTTGCTGCTCTGGGAATTTTTTGTAAAACTTAGAGCCTACGTCATACTTTTTGATATCGCTGTAATCTAACTGGTAAAGTATGTGCTGCTTAGCCTGAGTAGCCGGTATTTCCTTACCTGCAGGCAATAGTTCATGCTCTCGGTTAAAGTATGGATCGTGTGAGAGGAATACTTTACCATCTTTGCTGATGTGGGTATCCATTTCAAGGGTAGTTACGCCTAACTCCAGCGCCTTTAGCATGGCGGGTATGGTGTTTTCGGGAAACAAGCCACGCGCGCCTCTATGGCCTTCCATGTCGAAGGCTGGCAATTGTACAGTAGCAGTGGACGTGGGCTCCATGTTTTTCAATGTTTTACAGGCAGAACAAGAAATAAGCAAAAGGGCGGCACCAAGAATGATCTTGTGCACTGGCTTATACTTAGCGGTTGTAGTTCCTGTTGCCAAATATACCGCTGCCCACCCGAATCATGGTGCTGCCTTCCTCTAAGGCAATTTTCCAGTCAGATGTCATGCCCATAGATATCTCTTTAAAATCATCATTTGCAAAAAAGTATTTCTCTTTCAGATGTAAGAAGTTGTACCGTAATTGGCGGAACTCACCGCGCAATTTACCTTCATCGTCAGTGTTGGTGGCAATGCCCATTACGCCTGTTATCCGGATATACTTCATCTGGCGATACTCCTCCGACTGCAATATGGCTTCTGCTTCTTCCATCGTCATGCCATACTTTGTTTCCTCGTCAGCTATTGATATCTGCAGCATGCAGTTTACCGGGAGGGTGCGGTTAAACTGCTCGGCGCGCTTGTTAATCTCTACTAAAAGCTTCAGGCTATCAACGGACTGGATGGTATCTACAAACTGCGCGATATACTTTACTTTGTTTGTTTGCAGGTGACCGATCAGGTGCCAGGCAATATCGTGGGGAAGTAGGTCGCGTTTCTCAACTAGTTCCTGCACTTTGTTTTCGCCAAACAGCCTGTGTCCTGCATCATACGCTTCCTGAATCGTTTTTATTGGGTGTGTTTTAGTAACAGCTATCAGGCGGCAGGGGGTGTTTCTTAATTGCTCGTCAAAGTATAAAATGTTGTCTTTGATGCTCATAGTTTATAGTTGTATTTGCGAAATCTGATTTATGGCTCTTATACGGAGCAAGGATAATTATAAGCTGTTTTAGTGTGCATGTGCAGGTATGGCTGGTGTTGTTGCTTTATAACCGACGAGATGTTCACTGATCTTAAAGGCGCTATGATTTCACTGCAATAATTCTCTAACTCCATCTAGTCTTCCAACACATTGGTGATAAAAGTGTTTTTGAGCAGCATCCAAAACAGCAGCAGGAGCAATGCCCACTTTAGGTATACCTGGTAATAGTCGCGGGTGTCCCGGAAACGCTTTTCTGTTACCTCCGTTTTCTCCAGGCGGTTGATGTTCTGGAAAATCTGCTGCAGCGCATTTTTAGAATCTGCTCTAAAGAACTGGCCTTCGCCGGTTTGCGCTATCTGCCGAAGGCTTGTCTCATCCAGTTTAGTCTCTACGTAAAGTGTCTGGCCTGTTTCGTCTTTGTAGGCTACCTGCCCGTCTTTGCCAATGCCGATAGTATATAACTTAATTCCATAAGCATATGCCAACTGCGCAGCCAACTCTGGGTCCAGGCTTCCGGCAGTGTTCTCGCCGTCGCTTACAAGTATGATTACCTTGCTTTTGGCATCGGAGTCGCGCATGCGGTTAATGGCCACAGCCAGCGCACTTCCTATGGCTGTACCGTCGTTAGCTATCATCTTGAACCCGATAGATTTTATACTTTCGCGAAGTAATTCATAATCGGTGGTAAGCGGGGAAAGGGAGTAGGCATCTCCAGCAAATACAACCATTCCTATCCTGTCCTGTACGCGCCCGCTTATAAAATCAAGGGCGACTTCTTTGGCAGCAGCCAGGCGGTTGGGTTTGATGTCAGTCAGTTCCATCGACCCAGATACATCCAGAGCCAGCACAATATCGATACCTGCTGCCGTTTGCTCTATTTGCTCATTTACACGCTGTGGCCTGGCCAATGCCACCAGCACCAGCATAATAAACAGCATAAACAAAATAGTAGGGATATGGCGAAGCAGGCTGATCCACTGCCATTTAATTTTACCTGAGAATAGGGCTAGGTCCAGTTTGCTTTTGGCGCTGAGCGAGAACAGCCACCGTAGCACAAATAGCAGCAATACCACCGGCAGCGCATAAAGTACCAGCGGATACACCCAATCAAAAGAGCGAAGAGTGCTGTAGCTAAACCACTCCGGGTCAAGCCAATCCCAGAAGTCGTCAGGCAGTCTTTGCATTCCTTATCAGTTCTCGTTGTGTTTTGTAGCGGCCTTTGGCAAATCTGCGCAGCATTCCTAGGGCCTGCTTTGTTTCCGTGTCTGCTTCGGCTGCCACGTTACCGTAAATGGCTTTGTCACAGGTGCGCAGGGCTGTATTCACGATTTCGTCGTCGTTGTAGTATTCAACAATCTCCTTCGTGGTAAATGAGTTAATGGCGCTTCGCTCCAGCTTGGTCAGGTAGTTCTTCCATAACGAAACAGCCTTTTCCATACTTTGAGAGGAGCCTGACTTTACAAACCTGTCCAGGTGCGAGTTGTAGCGCGAAGCAAAGTATAAATGGTCTTTTCGGAGCCGGTAAAGTTTATACTTGCGGATGATTGCCTGTCCGAAAACAAACCATATTAAGCTAGCAAATACCAAACCTGCCACTATGTAGACCAACATCATTGGCCAGTTAAAGCGCTGCTCAACAACAGCCAGTTTCGTGTTGTCTTTTATAGATAGCGGCTCCTGCACTTTACTAACCAGTTGCTGCACCTGCACGGCATCAGCGGTGGCAAACACTTGTATGGTATCCGCTCCCTGTAAAATATATACCGGTAAAGCCAGTTGTTGCACCGGAATAGTTTCGAAGGTTCGCAAAGTATAAACTGCGCTGTCGGTACTGATGCCCGCTTTGGTGGTGGTAGGGAAATACGTTTTAGCTACAAACTCAAACGGGGTAAAGTTATAGTTGGAGTCGGGGAGGATAACCTCTTGTGTTGCAGGGTGCTGATGCACTAAAGAGTATTGCAGTAACTGGCCTAGTTTTGCTGTGTCCTGGGCAAAACCGCCTACAGGTTTGCGTAGTTGCTGCCCCTGTAATGGCCCCTGTAACAGAAACAGAAGTATAAATAAAAAGATGTTACGCACTTCGCTTTGTAGTTTTGTTTCTTAGCCTGAACAGGTTGATTAGCTGCGGCACATAATCCTCGTTTGTCTGGATGGCCAGGTAATTTGCCTGGTACTTTTGGCAGATGCGCACCACTTTGTCCTGGTTCTCTGTATAGCGTGCGATAAACTTTTTCTGAAACTCATCACCGGATGTGTTCAGCCACACTGTTTTGCCGGTTTCCTTGTCAAGAATCGGAACAATACCCATTGGCGGCACCTTCTGCTCCCGTATATCCTGCAAATGGATGACAATCAAATCGTGTCGCTTGGCCAGCATGGCAAGCTCCTTCTCATAATTCACATCAATAAAATCAGAGATGAGCAAGATAATGCTGCGGCGCTTAATAATGTCCAGGGTAAGTTTAATGCCTGCAGCTAGGTTAGTTTTAACAGACTGTGGCTTTAGCTCGTTTAGAGCTTTGATAATCGTATAAGCCTGCTGTATACCTTTTGCCGGTTTAATGTATTTCTCCTTTTGGTCGGAGATGCACACAATGCCTATCTGGCTCTGCTGTTGCGCTGCAGACAGGGCAAGAACACCGCAGATCTCTTTGCCTACATCAATTTTCTGCTGCTTTCCGGTGCCTATACTTTGCGAGGCACTTACATCCAGCATCAGGAATACGGACTGTTCTTTTTCTTCGCGGTATGTTTTAACAAAGGTACCGTGCCCCTTGGCAGATACATTCCAGTCTATAGAACGCACGTCGTCGCCGTACTGGTACGAGCGCACATCATCAAATTCCAGCCCTGTTCCTTTGAAAACAGAATGGAAGTCGCCCTGCATTTGCGTGGTAATGGCCTTGCGAATGCGTATCTCATACTTGCGTAGCTTCTGAACAAGCTCTTTCATGGTACGATTACTATAGCCTCAGATTTTAAAATTATGATATATTCTCGTAATTTTCAGCTGTGAAACGACTTTTCTACATACTTTTTTGCTTCAGTTTGTTTGCCTGCGGCGAAAAAAAGACCGATGGACCTGAAAACCTTATCTCCCAGGATAAGATGGTGCAGATTTTAGCGGACATTCATATTGCTGAGGCACAGATAGAAGGCAAGCTAATTTACCCGGACACTGCGCAGATGGTGTTTAAGTATAGAGAGAAACAAATCTTTGAGAAGCACGATGTAACGGAACAGGAGTTCCGGGAAACTTACCAGTACTACAAAGATAATCTAAAGGAGATGGACGCGCTCTATGAAATTATTGTAGACACACTAAGCCTGCGCGAAACCAAACTGAGAGCTGAAACCCCACAACTGCAAAAATTGGAGGCGCAGTAATTCTTAACTACCACCTTCAGTTCTGCTTACATCAACTTACTGCCGTTGGGTACCATACCCGCTGGTTGTGCAAGTATAATATCTCCGTTTTCATCGGCAAAACCAGTAACCAGCACCTCTGACATAAACTTGCCGATCTGCTTTTTGCCCAAGTTTGTCACACACAGTACCTGCTTGCCTATAAGTTCTTCTTTAGCGTAGTGCTTCGTGATCTGAGCACTCGATCTTCTGAGTCCCAGCGGGCCCAGGTCTACTGTTAGTTTGTATGCTGGCTTGCGTGCCTCCGGAAAGTCTTCTGCCTCGGTTATTGTTCCTACCCTGATATCTGTTTGCTCAAAGTGCTGCCAGGTAATGGTATCCATAGTTTCGGATGGTGCGTGCATGGAAGTATAATTTTAGGTGTTTGTGGCAGCGATTTATGAACATTCCAGTATCCTGCCAGTGCTCAAGTATAAAATTTCTGCTCCTAAAATCAAAGTTGCAGGTTATGCCGGAATCTAAACACAACTTGTAAGAACTGGTGAGAGAACTATGAGTGCTGCATTTTTCTAGGTTAGGTATCCTTTATAATGGGATGCTGATAGCCCCTCAGAAACTAATAGTTTTGGCACTCCGTACTCCTTAACATTCGGGCTGCTTTATACTTTAAATAGCCTATTTAGAGCAAAATTAAGAACTATGGAAAACTTATCCGGAGCTAGTGTGCCTTTTTGGGTAAAGGATGTGTCGTTTATGGACACGCATAAATTGAATGATAACCTTACCTGCGACGTGTGTGTGGTAGGCGGCGGCATAGCAGGGCTTACAACAGCTTACCTGCTGTCGAAGGAAGGGAAGCGGGTTGTGCTGCTTGAAGCCAAGAATATTGGCGGTGGGGAAACTGGACGAACAACCGCCCATTTGTCCAATGCACTCGATGATCGCTTCTCAAACCTAATCAACCTGTTCGGTAAAGACGGGGCACGTCTTGCCTGCCAGAGCCATGCCCGCGCCATTGACATGATAGAAAAGATAGCCCAGGAAGAAAGCATTGACTGTGACTTTCATCGGGTGAACGGGTACCTTTTCGCAAACAGCCGCAGCCAGGAAGAGGAATTGATGAAGGAGCTAGAGGCATTGCAGCAGATTGGATGGCGGGATGTGATCATGCGTAAAGAGTGTCCTGTGGTTAGTCTCACAGCTTTGCCATGCATTCAGTTTCCGGAGCAGGGGCGCTTTCATGTGATGAAGTATATGGGCGGGCTATTAAAAGCATTCATTGAAAAAGGCGGACAAGTTTACACTGATACAAAAGTAGTGGAGTTTAATTCGGGAACTGTAACTACTGTGATGACAGAAGACCGGCACACAGTTGCTGCCAACCACTTGGTGGTGGCCACGAACACTCCTGTAAATGATATGGTAACCATGCACACCAAGCAGGCTCCATACCGAACTTATGCTATAGGTATAGCAGTGCCTAAAGGAGCAGTGCCTGATGCGCTATACTGGGACATGGAAGACTCTTATCACTACATCAGATTACAAGGTGCTGAAGAAAGAGGTGCTGCGACTGATTTACTTATTGTTGGAGGTGAGGATCACAAAACAGGACACGATGATCATCCTGAAAAACATTTTTATGCGCTGGAAAGATGGGCAAGACTAAAATTCCCGATGGCCGAGGAGGTAGAGTTCCGATGGTCGGGGCAGGTATATGAGCCTGTAGACAAGCTTGCCTTCATTGGCAGAAATCCGGGGGACAGTAAGAATGTATACATTGCCACCGGCGACTCAGGACATGGCATGACACACGGAACTATTGCCGGTATGTTAATTACAGACCTGATTATGGGACGCAAAAATGAGTGGGAGAAGATCTACGACCCAAGCCGGATCAGCCTTAAATCGGCAGGTACTTTTATAAAGGAAAATGCGGATGTAGCTGCACAAATGGCTGATTATGTTACCCCAGGTGAAGTAAGCGACCCATCAGAGGTAATGCCGGGCACTGGCCGGTTAATGCGTAAGGGTGCCTCTAAAGTGGCAGTTTACTGCGATGCAGATGGTGTAAGGCATGAGTGCTCCGCAGTGTGTACACACCTAGGGTGCATTGTGCACTGGAATAACGTAGAAAAGTCATGGGATTGCCCTTGCCACGGTTCACGTTTTGACCCCTACGGTAAAGTGGTAACAGGACCAGCAATTAAGAATTTGGACAAGGCCTAAGCCATCCGGTAGAAGTATAAAAGCGAAGGCGCCTGTAAGCCATTGAACTTACAGGCGCCTTCGCTTTTATACTTTGTATATCTATTTATACTCTTTTAGCTCTAGCAGGCGCTTTTCAATGTAGCCTGCCCAGGCAGCTTCTTCAGTTTTATTCAGGCCATGGCTGCACGACTTATCAAACAGGTCTTGCTCGGCTTTCCACTCTTTAAAAGCGGCATTTACCGTAAGAGTTAAGTTTCCTTTCAGGTTATTGCAGCTGCTGCCCAGCGCTTTCAGTTTTTTACGAAGCTGTCGTGCGTGCACTTCTGTCAGGTCAAAATGCAATTGTTCGTGCTTTAGCAGCGATTCAGATTTTTTATTTTTAGACCAGGATTCTTCCGGCAAAAAAACACATTTTACCTCATAGGCAAAGCTGTTGCTGCTACACTTTGCATCCACGGCCAGGTTGGCCGCTGTTAGAGCGTGATGTGGATTACCTGATTCAGGGGTACCTTTAAAGTCTTCCCAGGTAAGCCTGCGCGACTCAGACCAGGTAACTTTAGTAGCAGTGTTGGCTGGCGCATTGTTTACCCCGGACGCGCCACTACCGGGTGTTGCTACGGCAGGCGAAAACAGACCTGTCCATAGTGACAAGATAAAGGAGGCAATAAGCATGTTAACTTCGGCTAAAAAGTTTAATCAGTTATAATTTCGCAACGCAGTGCCTATAGTTTTAGTGCCATGCTATAATGCAATTTTTTTGTATCGGTTGCTAAGTGCCTTAAAACGAAGGAATAAGAGAACAGCTGCTACAGATAATCCAACCAATAACCCCATCCAGACGCCGTTAACGCCAAAGCCCAACTTAAAGCACAGCAGGTAGCCTACTGGTAAGCCGATCACCCAATAAGCCAGCAACGAGATAAGGCTTGGAATACGAACATCCTCTAAACCGCGCAAGGCACCCAACCCTACCACCTGCACGCCATCCGATATCTGAAACAGTGCGGCAATAATGAGCAGGGTAGAGGCTATCTGAATTACCTCCACATCATCGATGTACAACATTGGTATGAGCCTGTTACCAGCGATCATCAGCAGGCCGCTGACCAGCATAAAGAGTGCGCCCATGGCAAAACTGCTTAAACCGGCCACGCGCATTCCTCTTATGTTGCCCATCCCTTTCTGGTTACCTACCCGAATGGTGGCTGCTGCTGCGATACCGCTAGCCATCATGTAGGTAACAGAGGCTACGTTAATGGCTATCTGGTGAGCTGCCAGCTGCTTGGCTCCCAGCCATCCGATCATGATCGCTGAAAAGCTGAAGGCGCCCATTTCAAAGATCATCTGACCGGAAATGGGTAAGCCTAACCTGAAAATGCGATAAATGTGCAGGAACGACAGGTGACGCAGTCGCAGAAACCTTCGAAAGATATCGAAGCGCTTTGCAAAGATCACATAGCCGCCCATCATCAAAGCCATCACCACCCTCGAGATTAAAGTTGCCCAACCGGCACCTACCAGGCCCATTGGCTCAAAGCCCAACTTACCGTAGATCAGGATGTAGTTAAGCACGATGTTCAGGGAGTTGGCCACTAGAGAGATGTACATGGCCTGCTTTGTTAAGGAAAGGCCCTCTGCAAACTGTCTGAATGCCTGAAATACCATCAGCGGCACCATAGACAGGAACAGGATATTGAGGTAAGGAACCGCCAACTTTACCACTGCGTCCGGTTGATCGAGGAACGTGATGTAGGGTGAAAGAAAATATCCTGCTATAAATAAAAGTATGCCCAAGAGTACGTTCGATACCAGTCCGTTTAACAGCAAAAGCGAAATGCGGGTGTAGTTGCGGCGGCCGTCAGCGGCTGCAATAAGGGGTGTAATGCTGTAGGATACGCCCAGGCCAAATACCAGGGTGATCATAAAGATACTGTTGCCCAGAGAGGCCGCTGCAAGTGGCAATGTACCAATCTGGCCAACCATCAAGCTGTCGAACACGCTCACCATGATATGTCCCAACTGGCTGAGCACCACCGGGAACGCAAGGGTAATGTTTTTAGCAAAATGTTCTTTGTATTCGGCAGTATTCATGGTAACAGGTTAAGAAGCCGCAAAATTAGCTCTTTTATTCCGGATAGGTACAGGAATTTTAGAAGCAGATGTTTATCTGCTTTGCATGTGTTGCTCTCGCCGTTAAAGTATAAGATTCCGTGTTGTCATCTCGACCTTTGGGAGAGATGACAGTTTTAATTTAAGTTGACAGTATTGTGAGGGACAGGTTACTTATACTAGCTCGGATAGCCCCTGAGTTAAACGCTCCATCGCCTCCTGCAGCTTTTCTGGTTCTATGGCAAAGGATAAGCGTGCGTGGCCGGGGGAGCCAAATTTATCGCCGGGGGCTATGGCAAGGTTATAGTGCTCCTGCAGGTATTCAGCTAATTTTATACTTGTACCAAGTTCTTCACCTTGAGGTGTTTTCTTGTGCAGGTAAGCGCTGAAGTCCGGGAAAAAGTAATAGGCTCCTTCCGGCAGGTAATACGTTACTCCGGGCATGGCATCTAGGGCAGCAGCCATTAATTGCCTGTTTTGTGCAAGTATGGGCAACATTTCTTCTAAAGCCTCGTCGCTCTGCTCCAGGGTAGACTGGGCTGCCTCCTGAACAAATTCTGGCAAACCAGATAGGGTATTGCCCTGGAAGTCGATACACTTTTTTATAACATCATCCGGGCCAAGTATAAACCCGATGCGCCAACCAGACATGGCAAAAGACTTTGAGAAGCCGTTTACGATGATGAGCTTTTCTTTTTTTGCCCCCACGCAGGAAAGGATAGGAGTAAAAGGCTGGCTGTAAGTAATATGGTCGTAAATCTCATCGGAAATAACGTATAGGTTCGGAAACTCATTTGTAACCTCAAGCAATGCCTCCAGCTCCGCTTTTGAATACAGGCGGCCGGTGGGGTTGCCCGGGTTTGTTAATAAAAGTATACGGCTGTTCCCGTTCAGCGATTGGCGCAGTTTCTCCGGGCATATCCTATAGTTATCATGTAGAGTAGTTGGCAGGGGCACCAGCGTTCCACAGCTATACTTCATGAGTTCATGAAACCCAAACCAGGCAGGAGTAGGTATCACCACTTCATCGCCCTGGCGAAGCAACACCGAAAAAAGGTTGAACAGCGCCTGTTTGCTGCCGGGCGTTATCAGTACCTGCTCCGGCTGCACTGATTGCCCTTGTCGGCTATACTTATCGCACACCGCCTGCCGCAATGCTGCTGTTCCTTCGGTGGGTCCGTAGAACGTTTTGTTTGCATTTAAAGCATCAATGGCGGCTGTAGTAGCCATGGCAGGGCTCTTAAAATAGCTGGCACCGGAGGCAAGTGTGATAGGCTCCATGAGGTAGAGTTTAGAAGCAAGGTGAATTATTCCTGCAAGTATACACCGATAAACGGTAGCATGTAAATTTTTTGCCTAAGATGCAGAGAACAGCACATCTGCAAAGTGTTTTTCAGTGTCGTAGTATACTTTCTCGATTGTGAAGCCGCAGTGGTTTCCTAGTTCTTCAATCTCATCAACAGAGTATTTATGGGAATTTTCGGTATGGATAGCCTCCCATGCATCAAAATGATAGGTTTTTCCAGTATCGCGGATATACACGTCCTGCTCCTGAAGGCTGATGAGGAAGCTGCGCATTACCCCTTCAAGTGGGTTATAGATGGCATAATGTCGGAACTGTTCTAGTATAAATTCGCCACCAAGCTCGCGGTTTATGCGGCGCAGCAGGTTCAGGTTAAACTCGGCTGTTATGCCGGCGGCATCGTCGTAAGCCTTAAGTATAACATCGGGGTTTTTGCGTAGGTCAACGCCCATCAGCAGTTTATCGCCGGGACTTAGGTAGCTGCGCACGCTTTGCAGGAATTCTATGCTATCTTTTTTCTCGAAATTACCGATGTTAGATCCCAGGAACAGCACCACCTTGCGCTCTGATTTGTTTTCCTGCAGCCACTCCAGCGCCTTAAAATATTCGCCTACCACCGCTTGCACCGTCATGTCAGGAAGCTCAGTTCTCAGGCTATCGCTAAGCTGCTGCATGGCATCGCCTGAAATATCTACAGGTACATAATCGAAATCGGCTTTTTGCTGTGAAAGCTGTTGCAGCAGAATCTTTGTTTTCAAGGCATCGCCTGCGCCCAAGTCTATCAGGTGGAAGAAACCCTCTTCAGCAAACTTGCTGCAAATTGCTGCTTTATTCGAGGTAAACACTTCATGCTCTGCCCTGGTAAGGTAGTACTCCGGCAGGTTCATAATCTCCTGGAACAGTTGACTGCCTCTGCCGTCGTAGAAGTACCGCGAAGGCAGGTCTTTTCGATTTAAGCTCAAACCATGTGCTACATCTTTGGCAAAAGCCGCTGTATCGCTGGTGCCGTCTTGTTTGCGGCTCAGGTCTATAATAGGTGCTAGTGTAGAGTTCAATTCCATATAGTTATTTTGAAGCCAGGCGTATACCGTTATACTGCCAGCGCTTGTCCGGGTGAAAGAAGTTACGATAGGTTGTGCGAATATGGTTTTCGGGAGTGGCGCAGGAGCCGCCGCGCAGCACCATCTGGTTTATCATAAATTTGCCATTGTACTCGCCGATGGCCCCCGGTGCTTTGGTAAAGCCGGGGTACGGATGGTAGGCGCTGTAGGTCCACTCCCAGGTGTCGCCGTAAAGTTGCTGCATACCCTCTTTGCCAGGATCTGCGGCAGTGGGCTCGAGTAAGTCACTCTCTACAAAATTGCCTGATGCAGGCGGATATACCTGTGAGGCGGCTTCCCATTCAAATTCTGTTAGCAGGCGCTTGCCCGCCCAGTTGGCATAGGCATCGGCTTCGTAAAAGCTGATATGCGTTACCGGTTCGTTTAGGTCTACCTTCTGTAGGCCGTGCATCGTAAAGCGATGCCACTCGCCGTCCTGCTGCAGCCAATACAGCGGTGCCTCTAAGTTGTCTTTGCGTACCATGGCCAGTCCTTCGTCTAGCCAATGCCGGAAATCCTGGTAAGCGCCATCCTGCATAAACTCCAGGTACTCGCCGTTTGTCACCAGCCGGTTCATGATCTGAAAGTCCTCTAGCTGCACATCGTGTACCCCAAGCTCATTATCAAAGCAGAAATCATCTCCGCGGTAACCAATGGTATAAGTGCCGCCGGGTACTTCAAGGAAATTAGCTTTGGTAGCCTGTGTTGTTTTTTTGACAAGTTGTGGTGTATAGGTTGGCAAGAGCGGGTTGGTGCTCAGGATATACTTGATATCGGTAATAAGCAGCTCCTGGTGCTGTTGCTCGTGTTGCAGCCCCAGTTGCAGTACCGGTAAGATTTCCTGTAGCTTCTCCTCGCTTATACTTTGCAGCAGTTGCTGCATGTGCTCGTCTACATGCTCCCTGAAAGTATAAATATCACGCAACGGTGGCCTGGTAAGGGTGCTTCGCTGGTCGCGCTGTACCCTGTTGCCCACATTGTTGTAGTAGGAGTTAAACAGGTAGCTATACTTCGGATGAAACTCTTTGTAACCCTGCAGGTGCTGCTTTAACAGAAATGTTTCGAAGAACCAACTGGTATGCGCCATGTGCCACTTGGGCGGACTAACATCTACAATGGGCTGCACTACGGTATCTTCCGGCTCCAGGGGCTTACAGATTTTTTCTGTCTGGGCTCGGGTCTGCTTGTATAGCTGCAGAATATCTTGTGTGGCAGTGGCTGTGGCTACAGGCATAAATATGGTTTTAGTTGTGCCGTTACGTGTATCAGAAGTATAACAAATTGGTGAGCAGAGGGTTATTTATTTGTTGAATTAAGGCTGAAAAGCAGTGTAAAAATGTAGGCAGCTGCCTTGCTCATAATCCGCTAACTTATGCTCATCAGACTAACATATGATCCTACATTGTACTCCCTTTACGTCATTTTTTGCGTTAATGGTTTATCTTGCCATCAAATAAAGCCATTGAAACTATGCCTCTGAAACTTAGCTACACGTCCCATACTTTACAGTTTAAGTTCGATGCCCGTACTTCCCGTGGTGCCATACGCGAGCATAAAGTATACTATATCAGTGTTTTTGACGAGCAGCAACCAGAGGTCGTTGGAGTAGGAGAGTGTGCTCCGTTGGCTGGCTTAAGTATAGATCACCGGCCTGATCTGGAGGAAAAAATAAAAGAAGCAGTGGCGCAGGTGAATGCACAGAAGGTTAGCCTGGATGCAGCTGCACCATTGCCTAAAGAGCTGAATTTAGCAGAATGGCCAGCTTTATACTTTGCCCTTGAAACTGCTTTGCTTGACCTTCGCAACGGTGGCAGTCGCATACTTTACAAGACACCCTTTAGCAGGGGCGAGGCCGGCATCCCAATCAATGGACTTATCTGGATGGGGGATGCCGCGTTTATGCAGGAGTTAATAAGCAAGAAGCTAAAAGAAGGCTATACTTGCCTGAAACTGAAAATCGGCGGGTTGGACTTTGGCCAGGAACTGGAAATACTCGAAAGTATAAGAGAACGCACTCCTGCTGACTGCCTGACCATACGCGTGGATGCCAACGGAGCTTTCTCTCCGCAGGATGCTTATAAGAAACTGGAGCGCCTGGCTAAGTATGAGATACATTCTATAGAACAACCCATAAAGCAGGGGCAGCACGAAGAAATGGCGCAGCTGTGTGCCTATTCGCCAGTGCCTATTGCCCTAGACGAAGAGCTGATCGGGGTGCAGGGAAAGGATGCTAAAGAGCAGTTGCTGGATAAAATCAAACCGCCATACATTATACTTAAACCAACCTTAGTAGGAGGACTGGCCGCGAGCGCTGAATGGATAAACTTGGCAGAACAGCGAAGTATTGACTGGTGGATGACCTCGGCCCTGGAGTCAAATATCGGGCTTAACGCCATCAGCCAGTTTACAGCCCAGCACGACATTACCATACCTCAAGGCCTTGGCACAGGGCAGCTCTACCACAACAACATCGCTTCGCCGTTGCAGATAAAAAATGGAGAACTATGGTATGAGCAGGAGAGTGGTTGGGGTGATATTACCAGCATAAAAAACTAACGAAACTAACAGAATGGCGTTTGAAGGACTAACCTATAAAACCTCTAGCAGATGCCAACAGAACAATACCACGAACCGCCGCAGGAGTTGTCGCAGGAAACACGCACGTTTGCCCGCATGATCACCTCCGTAATTGAAGAAGCCGAAGCCATCAACTGGTACGAACAACGCATATCAGTAGAAAAGGACCCTGAGGCAAAAGCCATTATGCAGAACGCTCAGGAAGAGGAGTTCAAGCATTTCGGCATGAACCTGGAGTTCCTGCTCCGTAAGAAGCCGAAGTGGCGCGAGATGCTGCAAATCATACTTTTCTCGGAAGGGGATATTGTGGAGAAAGGCGAGAAGGCAGAAGACTAGTAGCCTGTGCAGGTGTGCTTTAGAAAGTAGTGCGCTGGCCGGAGTACATCGATCTGTCTACACTTAGCATACCTGCGCCGCCAACTACCAAGGCCCAGGCCATACCGATAACCAGCAGGTGGAACTCATAACCTTGGCCGGCCTGGTCACCACTCCAGTTCATGAAGAAGCCGTAGGGGAGGTGCACCGTCATTATAATGCCAACAAAGAGGCAAAGTACACAAAATGCCCAAATGCGGGTCCAGAAGCCGATGATAAGGCAGATGCCGCCAACAAACTCGATAATGATTATAAGCCAGGCCATAAATCCCGGCAACCCGGTCATCTGCTCAAAGGCACCCATAAATCCGGCGGGTCCGTGGCCTCCAAACCAACCCAACAGTTTCTGAGCGCCATGTGCCCAAATCACAAGGCCCAGCATCACTCGCACAATAGTAAGGCTCCAGGTTTCGGGTGTAGTAAGTAATCTGTGCTTAAAGATCATAGTTTGTTTATGTTTGACAGATATAAGCTATTACGCAAAAGCTATATGTTTGATATTTAGAAGCGTACGCTCATGAATGGCTGAAAACAAAACAGGGAGCCGGATAATATCCTGACTCCCTGTTTTCAACTCGGCTAAAAGTTGAAGCTATCTTTAAATTAAATATTGTCTACTTAGATTCTTGCACCAGGTTTCGGTTTTCAAAACACAACAAAGCTTGAAATGGAATATGCTTTGTTTACCATGGATCTATACAAGATTTGGTAAATATAAGAAACGATGTGATAAGTTGTATGCTATACATACCATTAATCTTCTGAATATTAAGTATATCTACTTAAACTTGATGTTAATAAACTGATTAAATATAGATAGCATAACTATAGGGAATCTATTGTTATGTTGACTAAGTCAAAGGAGCATCATAAAATCTACATTAACCCGAACTTTAGGCCAACATAGAAGGTTCTGGGCCGGGCGGGTCCGTACACATAGTTGCTGTCGCGATTTTTGCCGATATCGAAGTCCTTCTGGTACTGGTTGAACATATTTTGCACCCCCATACTTAGCTGCAGGTCCTGCTTTATACTTTTAAGCGTGAAACGGTAAGCTAGCTTCAGGTTAGTTTCTACAAAGGTTGGTGAAGTATTAAGTACATCTTCCACTACGCCGGGAGCACCTCCAAAATGCGGCACCAGCATCGGCCCTGTAATTACGCCGGACAGGGCTGTCGTAAAACGACTTTGCGGCAGCAGGGTAAACACATAATAGCCGTAGGTGTCGGGTGTGCGCAGGTAGGTTCTGGTTGGCCCAATTTCAGTAGACCATGCCACCGGGCTATCGTAGCGTGAGCGCTGCACAGTAAATCCGGACTCTAGCTGGAAAACCTGGTCATAGTTAAGGCGGCCTTCCAGTGTAATACCCTTTACAGTTGAGTTACCACCGTTTTTACGCAGCAGCTGTTGGTTTCCGTTAGCATCTGTTCCTATCTCTTCCAACACAAAGGCATCGTAGAGGCGTGTGTAAAAGGCATCCAGCGTAAACCCATATATCATGTGCTCGCTAGGCTTATTAAAATCCACAGAGGCGTTCATGCTGCTAGAGGTCTCTTCTTTCAGGGTTGGATCTATCTGGATCAGTGAAATACCCCCTCCTGCAAAGGCAATGTGCAGGTCTGTCTCAAAAGCTTGTGGCGCTTTAAATCCTCTTGCGTAAGATGCCCTAAACTGCGTGGTACTGCCGAGCTTATACACTGCACTTATGCGTGGAGTGTAAACCAACCTGTCAACGTTTGTGTGTTTATTGGCTCTTACGCCGGACAGTATGGTTATGGCTGGCGATACATCCCAATCACTCTGCAGGAAAAAACCGGTCAGGTTTGTCCGCTGGTCGATCAGGTAGTTATAGGCTTCTATTTGGTCATAAGTATAATCATAGAGATGCTCTGCACCGGCAGTAAAGGTGTTGGTGCCACCAAAGAAGCTATGCGATGTATAGTTATACTGAAAGCCGCCTTGCAAAGTATGGTTTTTGGAGTTGCCCCAACCGTCTGCCTGGTCAATGCCGGTGTAATGAACACGCTTTGTGTTTTGGGCAGCAGCATACAAGCTATAAGAGGTTTTGCCGCTTTTGGCACGGTGCTCGTAATTTACTCCTCCAACCAGAATGTCATGAATACGGTACTCCGACTGGTCTGCCTGATCGGCGGGTTCATCTAGTTTGTTGCCGCCGTGCCGTACTTCGTGTATGCTCCAACCGTTTATTTCCAGCTTGTCCAGCTCGCTGGGCTTAACATATGAGTTAAACCCAAAGGAGTTGTTCTTTAGTTTAGACAGTTCCGAAAATCCGTCGCCGTTTGCATCATAAGCTTCTCTATCGCGGTGTGAGCCGAAAAAAGAAATGCCTGCGTTCTGCTCCTCGTTTACCACATTTACATTTGCGTTAAAGAAATTCTCCCATGCTTTGTTACCCACTAAGGATGTATTTGAAGCTAAAGTATAAGAACTTTCCTGTGGCTCTTTGGTGATGATGTTGACGGTGCCGGCAATGGCGCTGGAGCCATATAAAACTGAGCCTCCGCCACGTACAACCTCCACGCGCTCAATCATGTTGGTTGGTATCTGCTCCAGTCCATACAAACTCATCAGCGAAGTAAAAATTGGCCTACTGTTTACCAGTAGCTGCGAATAGGAGCCGCCCAAGCCATTCATGCGGAGTTGGGTGTAGTTGCAGGTCTGGCAGTCGGTTTCCATGCGCAGGCCCGGCTGAAAGCATAAGCCTTCTGAAAGCGTATTGGACTGGGTAAGGTTAAAGGTTCTGCTATCGAATACATTTACCGCTACCGGGCTTTCGAGTCGGCGACGTGCGGTGCGCGTGCCTGTTACCACAACCTCGTTTAAAGTAGCATCGGCCTGGGTTACTTTTATACTTAGTTTCTCAGTTTTACCGGCCTCTAAAAGTATACTTTGTTCGTGTGGTTTATAGCCGATCGCCATAACTACCAACTGGTAACTACCCGGCTCAATGTCTTTTATTTCGAAGCGGCCAATCTCATTTGTAGATGCTCCCCACTTTGTACCCTTAAGCATAACCGTAGCATAGGTTATCGCACCAGCGTTTGAGCTAACATTGCCAATTACAGTAGACGATTGAGCTATTGATAGGAGAGGAATAAATGAGAGAAGTAGTATTAAAATATATTTCATATAATAATTTATACTTATGGTTATTGATTAATTAGTAACGCAAAAGTATTATTTTAGATTTATCTAAAATATAAATTAGTAATATCTTTTATCTATCACCTGTAATAAAAACAAAAGGGACTGCCAATTTAGTAGCAGTCCCTTTTGAAATAGTTGGTCTAATTTACAGGTATTTCTCCCGAAGTATGGCTGCAACCTTTTCCATGCCGGTTGTTGCCTTTTCTTCATACAGATGCAGATTAAGCCTTTTTCTTATATCAGGCAACTTAGGATCTACTACAAATATTGGTGCATCATCATCTACAAAGTCAACTAAGCTGGCAGCCGGATAAACAACCAAAGAGGTGCCTACTACCAGAAAAATATCAGCTTGTACAGTTTCTTCCATAGCTTTCTCCATCATGGGCACAGCTTCTCCAAACCATACTATATTGGGTCTCAGTTGTGATCCACGTTCACATTTATCACCTAAGTTAAGCTCCCAACCCTCTATTGGGTAGATCAGGTTTGGGTCGAGGGTGCTGCGGCTTTCGAACAGTTTGCCATGCAGGTGAATGATGTTGGTTGATCCGGCTCTTTCGTGCAGGTCGTCTACGTTTTGGGTAATGATGCGCACATCAAAATCTTTCTCCAGATCGGCCAGTGTCTTGTGTCCGGTGTTAGGATGTACGGTGTGCGCATTTTTGCGACGCTGGTTGTAGAAGTCGAGCACCAGTTCAGGGTTTTTGCGCCAGCCTTGTGGCGACGCTACATCCATCACATCGTGTCCTTCCCAAAGGCCGTTTGCATCTCTGAAAGTGGCAATTCCACTCTCTGCACTAATACCGGCTCCTGTTAATACTACCAGTCTCTTTTTCATAGGATATGCTTTTTGCTTTACTAGCTAACTTACGAAAAGGCTTACAAAGTATAAAAGAGCATACTGATAAACATGAGGCACAAGTTACACATAACCTTTAACAGCAGCACAGTTTATACTTGTAGTAAAGCATTTAACATATGCAGGCAATTATCTTCTGTGGCATACAAGGCAGTGGCAAAAGCACCTTTTACAAAGAGCGTTTCTTCGATACGCACCTGCGCATTAGCCTGGACCAGTTACGCACCCGGAACAGAGAAGCAGTCTTTCTGGAGGCATGCCTGCGCACGCAATTACGCTTTGTAGTAGACAATACAAATCCTACCATAGTTGAGCGGAGTAAGTATATACAGTTGGCTAAAGAAGCTAAGTATGAGGTAATCTGTTACTTTTTTGAAAGCAATACTTCTGTGGCTCTTGCCCGAAACAACCAACGCAGCGGCCGTTTTAAAGTACCGGAGAAAGGACTTTACGGAACATTAAAACGTTTGCAGGTGCCTACACTTAGCGAGGGGTTTGACCAGCTGTACCGTGTGCACTTGCTGCCAACCGGCACTTATGAGGTACACCCAATGGATGACTCACCGTTGGATTAATGCTTTAGGTTTTCAATGTAAATGTTTATCCATTACTGAACCCCTTAGTTAACGCGAATTTACTTACTCCTCTATACTCTACCATTTTCTTAATGAACTACTAGCTAACGGAATAAATTTTTCAGCAACAGTAGTGAAGGTGTTGTGATAGTCCAAGGTGCACAGATAAGTTAGCAGCTATTGCTTGCAGCAAAAAGTATTCTAAAAAAGTGCTTAGGCATTATACTTGCCAGTGTAGTATATTCGCTAAATTTTTGGAAGATGATTAAAAGAAGTGAGCGCCTGAACAATGTGTCGTATGACCTGTGCGGACCTCTATATGAGAGAGCAAAAGAACTGGAAGTGCTAGGGCACAAAATAATCAAGTTAAATATTGGAAACCCAGCGCCGTTTGGTTTTGATGCGCCGACGGCAGTTACAGAACAGATAATTAGAAGCCTCAGCCAAGCACAAGGATATTCTGATCACAAAGGATTGCTTAGTGCACGCGAGGCCATCAAACGTTATTATACTGCCAAAGACATTAAAAACATTCATACCGAAGATATTTGCCTTGGAAATGGTGTGAGCGAACTGATTATGCAGGCGGTGCAGGCGCTGCTGAACGACGGGGACGAGGTACTAGTGCCATCCCCAGACTACCCACTCTGGACAGCTGCTGTGCGTTTCGCTGGAGGCAAGGCTGTGCATTACCGCTGCGACGAAGAAGCAGACTGGTATCCAGATCTGAACGACATCAAAAGCAAGATCAATAGCAGGACAAGAGCTATCGTGATCATTAATCCAAATAACCCTACGGGTGCTGTATACTCTCAAGAACTGTTGCAGGAGTTGGTAAAGTTGGCAGAGGAGCATAACCTGGTGCTGTTTTCCGACGAGATTTATGACAAGATCCTGTACGACAATACAATTTATACTTCAACAGCTACTTTATCCGAGGAGGTGCTTTGTGTTACCTTTGGCGGCCTATCTAAGAATTACTTAGCAGCGGGTTTCAGGGCAGGTTGGATGCTGGTTAGCGGCGCCAAGCATAAAGCAAAGGCTTACCTAGATGGCCTAAACACGATGGCTAGCCTGCGCGTGTGCAGCAATGTGCCTGCTCAGTTTGCTATTGAAACAGCCCTGGAAGGCGAACAGACTATACTTGATCTTACCTTGCCAACCGGACGTTTAGGCCAGCAGCGCGCCATTACCTACGAAAAGCTAACAGCAATACCTGGCATCACCTGCGTAAAGCCAATGGGTGCTTTTTATATGTTCCCGAAGCTGGACGTGAAGAAGTTCAACATCGAAAGCGACCAGCATTTTGCCCTTGACCTGCTTATAGAGCAGCATGTGCTGTTAGTGCCGGGCACCGGCTTCAACTTCCAGCAGTACGACCACTTCCGGGTAGTATACCTGCCAGAGCCAACTGAGCTGAGTAATACACTGGACAGGCTTACAAATTTCCTAAAGACGTATCAGCAACAGTTTTAAAAACCTTGGCCATTGCGGCTATTGATTAACGTGCATGCCAGTTTAGGTTAATATAAGCTTAAACTGGCATGTTTTATTCTACAAAGGTTACAATGCCGGTTTCCATATCATAAAAGGCACCAACAATTTTTATCTCGTTCTTGTCGGCCATTTCTCTAAGTATAGGGCTCCGCTGTTTTATGTTTTGAACAGTGTTTGCAACATTGGCCTTAGATACATGGTTGACATACCCTTTATTCTTACTTGTTCTTTCTCCTTGGTAGTCCTGCGTCAGCAGTACAACCGGGCGTATATTTTCCAGCATCGCTGTGATGTTTCCCATCTTCACGTCGTCTATGGCCGCCTGTACAGCACCGCAGCTTTCGTGGCCCATCACCACAATTAGTTTAGAACCAGCCACCTTGCATCCAAACTCCATGCTGCCCAAGATGTCCTCGTTTACAAAATTGCCGGCCACCCGGGCTACAAACACATCGCCTATTCCTTTATCGAACACATCTTCTACGGGTATCCTACTGTCCAGGCAAGATAACACAACAGCCTTTGGATACTGACCTATGGCACTGGCCCTGACTTGTGCAGAGTGGTTGCGCCTGGTTAGGTCGTTGTTACGGAATCGTTGGTTTCCTTCTTTGAAACTTTGTAGCACAGCGTCAGGAGTAAGGGCAGCCTGCTCTTCAGCTGTGAGCACCCTTTCTATTAGGCCTTGGTCTTGATTAACCTCTGTAGCACGCTGAGCAGTTGGGGCATTTTCCGTCTCGTTGGTAGTTTTACAAGATGGAAGTGCCAAGCAATAGCTGCAAACTGCTATGCAATAGATTAATGACTTTTTCATGGTTTTAGTCTTTAGAAAATGGGATGTTGTTAAATAGGACAATCTGCACCTGTTCCCGGTGCCGGTTTTCAAGTATCTGCGACATAAAACCAAGTTCAGCTCTTAAATATTTATTGATTGTGTAGCCTAAGGCGCTGTACAGGCGGTTTCTGTCGTAGAGGGGAGAGGTATCGTTAATGAATATTTCGTTGTAAGCAGACAGGTAGATAGTTTTAGGCACCATTTCTCTATTCGTGAGCGGCACGTTAACAGACAGAAAATACCTGTAGCGCATCTTGAAGTCTGTATCTTCTATAAACCGTTGTTCGATGCGGTACCTGTGCTGCAGGTAAAAGCGGCTAAACTGTTGTCGGGTAATAAACTGCTGGAAAATACGGTGCTCCGAAACACTTCTTTTGCTATCTGTACCAAGTATATAAGGTTCAGAAAGGATGTAGGCATATCCTAGAAGCAGGTTATTATTTGCCGGTGTAAGGTTATACCCTATACCTGTTCTAAGCAGGAGTTGCTCAAGATCTCCTGCTGCATTGTAATTGCGGTATTGAACTTCGTTGTGCCAGTTCCATTTTGTATTAAACTGTTGGCTACCGATATAGATATACCAACTGCCCACGCTACTACTTTGTGCCCATGTGCATAAACTTACACACATAAATAAAGCAAAAGTATAAAGCCGTTTCATCTCACATATAGCTTAATAGCGAAGGTTAATCTATCTCAAATCATGTCAGCACTAGTATGGGTGGTTTATCTTATAACCACTATCAATATCATAAGTTTTTATTTAATTTTATTATGAGATGTATAAACAACAGTTTATATAATTTAATATAATAAATTATTGTAGTGCATCTTTAAAGAGTTTGAATCTCAATAGTGGAAGCATTTAGCATAGCAAATTCCTATGTTCATTTTATGGAACATGAATGGCTAAAGCATAACATATAAGATGTAAAAAATCTAGAGCGCTTTTTGCTAATTTATTTTAACAATTGTGCTGTAGCAAAATTCGAGGTTAGTACTAACAACTAAACTGATATCCCAGAAGATAGAACTACAAAAAAGCCGCAGCTGATAACCTGCTGCGGCTTCTCCTTTTTGGGGTTAATCCCTCTAGTACTAAAATGACTGCAACCTACAAAGTATACTTCCTACCCTTGTTCTGCTCCTTAAGGTAGTCCATCAGCGGCTGGAAATAGGCTACCATGGCACGGGCACTTAGTTCTTCGCCGGTATTCTCTTTCAGCATCTGGCGCCAATCGGCAGAGGCACCTGGGTACATGATATCGCGGAGGAAGTTGCCTACCTCTTTGCTGCCGTAATAATTGGTAGCGTGCGGGTCCTGCTTCAAAATGTTTTTGGCAATATGATCGTGCAGTTGGAACAGGATCACAAAGCTCATGGCATAATCATAGTACTGTGCCGCATCGTCGTTGATGTGCGTTTTGGTAGCTGGGTCCAAATAGTTTTCGCCTCGGTTAGCAGGCGGCACTATGCCCTGGTATTTCTTGGCGAGTTCCCACCAGCGTTTATTTAACTGGTCGGCAGGCAGGTTTTTCGCATAAAAATCGTGTTCCCATTCACTCATTACTCCTGAAGAGAAAGGAATAAACACTACATAGTTTAGAGCCTCTTTCAACAGTGTCTGCACTTCATTTGTTTGGGTGTTTTTATCGATTAGGTTCAGCTCTGCCAGAAACGGTTTCTGCATGGCTGCCAGGCCCATTAAACTGCCAATTGCCTCATGGTAGGCACGGTTAGCTCCGCCACGCAACAGCACCGGCACGTCCGGGTTGGTATAGGTCATGTAGTAGTAGATGTGGCCCAGTTCGTGATGCGATGTCTCATACCACTCCGAATTGGGTTCCACGCTCATCAGGCTGCGTACGTCCTTATCAAGGTCCATGTGCCAAGCAGAGGCGTGGTTGTTCTTTTTATAATTTGCGTCTGCCGGCAGCGGGTACAGGCTAGATTTAGTATAGAAGGTCTGCGGAAGCGGGTCAAAACCGAGGCTGGTATAGAAACGCTCTCCCTGTTTTACAATCCATTCGGAACCTTTCGGCTTCAGGGCTCCATCCAGATCTATACCTTCCACGTTTACCATGCTGCTCCAGTCCTGGCCCCAGCGGTTAGGCAGCCAATGAGCAGGCAGGTAATCCGGCACCTCTTTCACGCCATACTTTTTGGCCAATTCATACCGGGCATAGGTATGAAGTTCCCTGTAAAGCGGACGCAGCTCCTGGTTAATCTGCTTCATCAGGTCCATCATTTCTTCACGGGTCATGCCATAGTCGGAGGCCTGGTAGCTAAAGTAATCGTCGTAGCCAAGGCTCTGCACTGTTTTGTTGCGCAGGTTTCGCAGGTTAAGCAGTCCTTCTTTAAGTCCCGGGCCTACTTCTTTGCTGGCGTTCCAAGCATTTAGGCGCTTTTTCAGGTCTTTCTCGTTTCGGAGAATCTCATCTATTTCATTCGTGCTCACAGACTTTTCAAAGATGCGGTAGTCGAAGCCGTATAGCTTCTCGGTTTGTTCTGTCTCAGCCTTTATGCGTGCCTTTACCACATCCGGAATGATCTGAGGGTTGTTAGCGCCTGCATAGAGTATAGCCTCAAACTGCTTTACCTGCAGCGGCGTCAGCTGCTCTTTCTTCTCCAGCATGGCCTTTGCAGTGTTGATGTTCTCGACACTGCCTGTAAATGCTGCAAACGCCTCGTTGGCTTTTCGGGTAGCTACGGCATTGGTAGAGTCACCTTCCACAATGCGAGTATTAGAAGCCCATTCAGCCTCTGCCGATTTGGTGTACAAGTCCTGGTATGTTTGGGAGTACTGGTCCAGAAATGCCTGCGCTTCCTGCTGTACCTGCGTCATCTCTGCAGTTGCCGACGTTTCAGCTGTTTCTGTTTTTTGGCTGGAGCAAGCGCTTAGAAGTATAGCGGCAGTTAAGCCGGTAAAGATCAGTTTCTTCATAAGGTTAGTTTGTGGTTAGCTATCTAAGATACAAGTTTATGGAGGTAGAATCAACAACCGTGCTATACGGGTGTGCTGTACTTAGGTAGAAGCACTGTTAAGATTTCTGTTCCAGGTACACCGCAGGATTATGCTTCTCCATGTATAACTCCGGTTTGGCCACAGTATTGAAACCTATTTTCTTATAGAGACCATAAGCATCCGATGTAAGCAAAATCCAGCGGCGGAGGTTTTGTAAATCCGGATGCGCCATCATCACCTGCAGCAGCCATTCAGACAATCCTTTCCCTCTGTATGCTTCAAGTATGAACACATCGCCTAAGTAAGCAATGGTAGCGAAATCGGTTATAACACGGGCAAAGCCGATTTGCCGGTCCTGCTCAAACAGTCCAAAATTCAGTGAGTTAGCTATAGACTTCTGCACCGTCTCAATTGGAATACCTTTGCTCCAGTAAGCTTCTTTAGATAGAAACTCATGTATAAAAGCAACATCAAGTTCGGCAGGGTCGGTTGTGATGCGGTAATTGCCAAGAGTGTAAGCAGGATTTTGCATGTGCTTGTCGTTAAATAAAAAAGCGCAACCATTTAACGTTTGCGCCTTCCTTTTATTCTTATTGCAGATTAAAAATCTACACCCCGAAAGGAGGTGTTATTCCACCTGCCAGCACTTTAGAAACCGTAATATCTATACTTCAGAATTTGGCCCTTCTATACTTTCTGGCAGCTGCGCTTCCTGCAATATGCTGTCATCAATGGTCTTGCTGGTTTTGGCACCTAACTCCCTCAGAATTTCTACCCTTCGCACAAGATTTCCTTTACCCTCGGTTAGCTTGTTCATGGCAGCGTTGTAGGAGCTTTGGCTGTGTTCCAGGTGCTTCCCGATCGTTTTCAGGTCTTCCACAAAACCTACAAACTTATCGTACAGCTTACCGCTTTCTTCGGCTATCTTAATCACGTTTCGCTTCTGGTCTTCCTGGCGCCACACGCCGGCAACGGTTCGCAGTGTAGCCAGCAGGGTAGAGGTGCTTACCAGTACGATGTTGCGTTCAAAGGCATCGGTAAATAAGTCGTGGTCGTGCTGCAAGGCAAGGCTAAAGGCTGGCTCTAGCGGAATGTACATCATCACGAAATCCGGCGAGTTAATGCCATTCAAACGATGGTAGTCTTTGCGGCCCAGATCTGTGAAGTGTGTGCGGATGGACGTGATGTGGCTACGTAGGTATACTTCCTGCTGATCATCGTCTTCGCAGCTGCAATATGCCTCATAAGCGACTAGGGATAGCTTGGAGTCGATGATCAGGTGTTTACCTTCCGGCAGGTGCACGATCACGTCGGGACGGTATACTTTCTTTTCATCGTTCTGGCGCACTTCCTCACGCTCGTAATGCAGGCCTCTGCGCAAACCGGACTTCTCCAGCAGGTTCTCCAGCAGGTATTCTCCCCAGTTACCCTGTGTCTTATTTTCACCTTTCAGGGCACGGGTCAGGTTTAGTGCGTCCTGGCTCATTTGCTGGTTGAGTGATGCCAATTGTGTGATCTGCTCTTTCAGTGAAACGCTGTCTTTCAAGGTTTTCTCATACGTCTGATCAACCTTTGCTTCAAATTCTTTGATGCGGTCTTTAAGCGGAGACAGGATGCGTTCAAGGTTCTCAGAAGAGGCTTTGTTGAAGTGCTCGGCATTGGTCATCAGCACCTGATTAGAGATGCTCTGGAACTGCTGCAAAAATTTTTCGCGGAGCTGCTCGAGTTCTTTGTTCTGCTCCTGCAGGCGCTTGTTCAGATGCTCGTAGTCAGTTTCGGTTTTGGTGAGGGCGTTGGTTAGTTCCAGCGTTTCCGTCTGAGCTTCGCGCAGCAGTGCTTTCAGTTGTTCTGCTTCCTCAGCTTTCTGTTTCGCTTGCGCCTCCAGCACCCCCTGCGATACGGCCGCTTTGTTAGCCGCATCCTGCAACGTACTCATCTTACTCCTCAGCGCCAGAAAGGCTACTACCAGTCCTCCTAAAAATGCAGCTATACCTACGATCATCTCCATAAGGTAAAGGTAAAGGAATTTAGCAATCGCAGCAATGATTTTGCTAATGAAATTAGTTAAAGGTGCTTTAAATAGACTTTATAGTAAGTATGGAGATGACCTATCGAGTAAAATCTAAGTGCGGTTTGCCTAAAAGCAAAAGTACCGGACTTTTGATCCGGTACAGTAAGAAAACAGCTAAGTAAAATGAAGTCGGTTTGTATTGTTGTTATACCAGCCCTCCCAAAGGTTTGATATTGCTGGTAAGTATAGCATTTGCATCTGTTTGCAGCCACTGCTGTAATAAAGCCGCGTAAATCGTTCTAAAGTCTATGCTATACTTCAGGTCTCCGGCATCGAGGTCCAGCAAATCAGGACCCTCGTTAAAGATGCCCGGCGTGCGTAGCTTATTGCCAATCAGGTACACGTTATTGGCGGTGCCGTGGTCGGTGCCGTTGCTGGCGTTTTGCTGCACCCTGCGCCCAAACTCCGAAAATATCATGATCAGCGTGTCGTCGAACATTTGCTGCTGCTGCAGGTCCTGTACAAAGCTACAAACGCCCTCGGATAACTCCTCCAGTAGCCTGGCCTGCTGGTTTGCCTGCTGCACATGGGTATCGAAGCCGGAAAGCGAAGCATAGTACACCCGTGCCTCTACATCTGATGTGATCAGTTCTGCAATTGTTTTCAGGTTGCGGGCAAACGCACCATTCGGGTACTCCTGCTTTGAGCGGTATTTTTTTACCTTCTCCTGCAGGTAAGCAGCAGATTGCTGTGTTTCTGCGAGGGTTTTGTAAAGGTAGCTCACGCTGTGGTGCTCATGTTCTTCCTGGTGCGAATGGGTAACACTTTTTAGGAATGGGTCTTGTGTCGCCTGGTAAAATCGCTGGATATTCTCTACGGCAATGCCTTTATACTTTTCGCCTTTTAGCGCCAGGCTAAGCATATCATCTACCTCTATGGCAGCTTTGTTTGATTGGCATACATCCATGTAGCGGCCAAGCCAGCCGGTGCTCAGGTACTCATTGGAGGCGCTGCCCGTGTGCCAGATATCCATGGAGCGAAAGTGGGAGCGGTCCGGATCTGGGTAGCCTACATTGTTTAAGATAGTGAGTTTACCCTGATCGTATAGTTGCCGGAATTTATCTAAAGCCGGGTTAAAGCCAAGCCCTTTGTCAAGGGGTAGTACTTTTTGCGCAGGTATTGCCAGCGAAGGACGTGATTTAAAGTATAAGTCGTTCTGGTAGGGGATAAGCGTGTTCAATCCGTCGTTTCCGCCGCTTAGCTGTATTACCACCAGTCGTTTTCCGCTGGACTTGCTAAGCAACTCCAGGCCCTGCCTGTCTAGGCCGTGCAGGAAATTCGGGACCAGCAGCATACCCGATGCCAGTGTAGAAAGTTTTAAAAAATCTCTTCTTGATGCCATGTGTCTGAAAGTATAAAGCCTAGCAAAGTTGATATTCAGGCAAAGAAAGCAGGCGTTGCGCCAAGTAATGTATCTGCTCTGATTTAGAGGACGAGGAAGCCATACCTTGTTTCAGGATTTGCAACGTGTGCGGCTGGAGCGGCACCTGTAGCAAAAAGCTGCTCAGTTGCTCAGGTAGCTCGCTTGTATCAACCTTCGCCATTTGCTGCTCAATGAGGCTAATATTTGCCTTTGCACGAGCTATGCGCAATCCGTCTGCTCTGCGGGCAATGGGTTTTGCCGGCTCCTGGTCATCGTTTGGTTTCAGGGCTACCTCTATGCCTGCATCCTGCAGTACTGCCGGGCCGATGCGCAACCTGAAGGCAAGCGTAGAGCTGTCTATCCAGCTTTGGCCACCTGCCCAGCCACTCACATTTGGTGGCTGAAACAACTCCTGTCCCAAAGCACGCTGCAACACCAGTACACTCCTGTCATCGGAATAGCTAACATCGAACATGCGTTGTAAACCTGCCAGCAGCTCAACCGGTGATTTAATGCGTGCTCCCATCACTTCCGGAGTATAAAACCAATTGGCTGTAAAGATCTGCTCCAGTAGTCCGGCTATGTTATAGTTTAATTTATAGAAGTAACTGCTCAGTTCCTTGATGCGCTGAGGGTGAGGGGTGTCGCTTACAAAAAACAAGTATAACTTAGTGGTAAGGTAGTTGGCAGTTCTGGGATCCTGAAGTATAATACGCAGAATATCTTCCCCATTAAAGTTTCCGGTCTGGCCCATAAATGTTTTGGGTCCGAAATCGTGCTGACGCTCACGGAACACATACTCCCCCTCGGCATTGTAGCCCCAACCTGTAAACGCACGTGCAGCCTCTTTGATGTCCTGCTCTGTATAATTGCCGCGGCCTATCGTAAACAACTCCAAGACTTCGCGGGCAAAGTTCTCGTTGGGGCGCTGTTTGCGGTTCTGCTGGTTGTTTAGGAACTGCAGCATGGCTGGGTCCTTGGCCACTGCCGTCAGCAGGTCAGAAAAACTACCCAAGGCATGTTTGCGCAGCGTGTTGTTCTGTAACTGAAGCAACTGCGGAGCCTGTAACCGACAGGCAAAATGGCCGTGCCAGAATAAGGTCATCTTCTCTCGTAGCTGCGCCTCTGAGGTTACCATCTGGTTTAGCCACGACCTGTTCAGTTGCATAAGCGCCTGCCTTCTTTCCTGTAGTTGTTTTCTGCGCTGCTCCGGGCCTAGATCTTTTGCACGCATGCCATCAACAGGAGCAGGCATGGGTACTTGCAGAAATTCCGTTTTTTCGGATGCTTTAAACAACTGCTTTACTGCCTGCTTTATGTTTCTGGCACTTTCTGCTGTGGCAGGTGTAGGGCCGAAGCCTGCGCGCCAGCTCAAATGCCTTAGCTGTTGCGGGAAGGGGATAGCTTTCATGTAGATGAGCTTAAGTTTGTCGAGACTTTGTTACTGCCTGCCAGTACTATCAAATTATAGTATGGTCAGGAGAAAATTTAGCCGGAACAGGCTATTATATATGCAACAGTTTGTTCCGGCTAAAGGTAATAGTATAGCTTGGAATTAAATGGCACCTTCAAGTATAAATGCTAGGTACACTACAAGTGCTTTTTCCAGTGCGTCCATTTTGCGAGCTGCTCTGGCCCTAGTATCGATTCAATTTTGGCAAATAGGCTCGCACGGCATTTGTGCATGATCTGTAGGTGCACCTGTCTGTCGTGGTGCTTTTTGATCTCTTCTTGTAGTCTTTCGCGTAGAACGCTCAATCTGCGTTCTAGTTCCTGCTTGCTTATACTTCCTGCTTTATAGGCACTAATGTGCTCTTCCCGGATCGCATTGGCTTTCTTTAATAGCTCCTCGTGGTACTGCTGTACTCTGCTGCGGTGCGCTGCCACACACTCTTCGTGCTGGGCAACAAATTTCTGCACAGCAGCACGTTGCCTTTCCGTCAGGTTTAACCTTTTCAGGATGTAAGTGAGCTTGTGCGTTTCTGGTTGTTTGTCGGTGTGGGATGCGCTGAAGGCAGTGCTTTCAGAGGCGTCCGTAATAATAGGGTTCTCCATCCCGTTCACATCCGTAATCTGGAACTTCTGGTCGTCAAAGGCCAACACAGCCTCTTCCATTTCAGGGCCCACGTCGTCTTTCTGGCAACCCGACAAGGTAATCAGTGCAGCGCATGCCATGGCCGCAAAGGATAGTTTAATTTTTCTCATGGGTTTTGTTTTAAAGTTAGAACAGTGTATTTGCCCTTATGAGAAAAGAAATGGAGAAAAGTTAAATCAAAAAGGATAAAATATTTTATTTTTATATATAACAGCTTCTTTCTTACCTGTTTGACACCTGAAGCAAAAGTTTTTTAACGCCTGTTTTTAACCTTTGCAGCTTTGCTGTTTCTAAAGTATATGATCTGGAATTAAATGCACCCTTATTGAATGATAGCGACGACAGACGAAGAGATTTTGTCGATGTTTCGTGAGCAGAGCACTAAAAGCAAAGGATTCACCTTGTTGATGAACAAATACAATGAACGGATCTATTGGCATATACGGCGCCTGGTCGTGTCTCACGACGATGCGCAGGACGTTTTGCAGGAAACCTTTATTAATGTTTACAACGGGCTTGATGGCTTTGCCGGGGATAGTAAACTCTACACCTGGCTCTACAAAATAGCCACTAACGAGTGTCTCAGGCTGTTCAGGACGAAGAAGAAGTTTCTTACGTCTTACGACGAGATAAATGATAAACTGATAAACCAGCTTCACGACAGCAGCAACACAGATGCCGATGCGATCCTGGTAAAGTTTCAGGAGGCTATACTAAGGCTGCCGGAAAAGCAACAGCTGGTATTTAACATGCGCTACTACGATGACCTGAGTTACGAAGAGATAAGCCAGGTACTAAACAGCTCGGTGGCTACGCTTAAAACAAACTATCACTACGCCAGTGGTAAGATCAAAGAATTTATGCTGAACAACTCATGAAAGAAGATTTCAATTTTGATAAAGTAGGAAAACGCATGCCTTACAAGGTGCCATCCGACTATTTTGATAAGGTAACGGAGCAAACTTTGGCAGAGGCAGAGCGCAGAAAAAGTGCTTCGAAGAAGCCGTCGTTTACTTTTTGGAGCACTATGGCCGTTGCGGCAAGTTTAGCTATACTTCTAACGGTTGGTTATTTTGTATACACAGGTAAAACAGCCAATGACCAGATTGTAGCGGTCACGGAACAAAAGAGCCAGCAGCCGCATCCTGAAACAACAGAAAAATCGGCAAGCGTAGCAGCAGCAGCAGAACCAGAAGCTGCACCTGTTAGAGCACCTTCTGAAGATCAGGCAATGGCAGCTACTACACAGGCACCGGCCAACGCATCGAAAACAAAGCCGCAGCAGTTGGCTAAAGTAGAAAAGCCAGAGACACTAGACGATGTGCTGGCCAATATCTCCGACGAGGAGTTGATGTTGCTGGCCGCCGTAGCCGAAACAGATTTAAATGTATACGAACAGACTTTTGAATAATGAACAAGCTTATATTAAGTATTTTAGTTAGTGCGCTTACCATACTTTGCTTTGCAGGACAGGCCCAGGATTTAAGCAGAAACCCAAAGCTGCAGGAACGGATAACACAAGCAAAGCTGGTGGAGATAAAGAATGCCATGGCGCTAAGTGATGCCAAATTGAAAGAGTTAGCCCCGATTTATAGACGCTACGAAGGGGAGAAGAACGAAATTCATTTCCCTAGGCAGGGCAGGCTGCTGCGCACAAACCCGGACAGCCTTAGTACAGAAGAAGCGGACAAACTGATTACAGCCCATTTGGATAATGCTGTCAAGATCAGCAACATCAGGAGGAAGTATTACAATGAATTTAAAACAGTGCTGACACCGCAGCAGGTTATACAGTTATACAGGTCGGAGGCGCAGCTGAACAAGAAGGTAATGCAGGAGCTGAGAAGGCGCATGCGGGAGAGAGCAAACCAGTAACAGTAGTCTACTAACGAAAACGGGTATACTTGCAAAAGCAGGTATACCCGTTTTTTATTTGTGCCATTTAGAACAGCGTGAGAGATCTCTATAGAATTCTTTTGGACTAGTTCCTCTCACGCTGTTCGAGATGACAGCCTATTTAGTTTGTTATTAACAGATTAAAAGAAGAAGGGCTATACTTACAAAAGCGAGTATAGCCCTTCTTTTTTGATTAGCTTAAGCTTAGCTGTTGGCTTTCTTTTGCAGGGCCAGCACGCGTTTCTCCTGGAAAAGTGTGTTTTTCTTCCACGACTTCTTCTCCTGCTTCAATGCCTTCTTCTGGTCTTTCGAAAGCTTGGAGGCCATCAGTTTATCCAGGTCAGGTTTACCGCCATCTACCCAGCAAGTATACCAGAAGTTAGATACCACCTCTGCTGAGGACTGCATGCGTTGCGCCACCGTTGGGCCCAGCAACTCGGCATACTTCTTCGCAAAATCATCAGAGTAATACTGTCTTTTTCTGCCGTTGCGTTCTACTGTTACATACTTTGTTTCCGGAGTAAATGATTTGGTGGCTTCACGCTCCAACTCCAACACACCAGGGAAAAGCTTGTGCGAGGCACGAACAACTTCCCAGATAGCAGTTTCAGTGTCTTTTAAGTAAACAGCTCTCTTGTTCTGCAGCTTGTACATCTCCGCGTGCATCTCCGGTACTTTAGACTCCCAAAGGCTGTGAAGACCATGCTGGTTTGTCAGTTGGCCATCGTAGTTAAGGGTGGTGTGCAGTGGTACGTGAGCATCAGCAATATAATGGCCAAGGTCAGCGGCATAGAAAAGTATACTGTCAGCGTTTTGCTGCCTGAATGCGTTTGTAAGACGTTCTTTCATCACCATAACATGCCACGGCACAATGCCATACTTTTTAAGTGTATCTACTGGGTATTTTTCAGCAGCTGCTTTCCAAGATTGTGGCATCGTGTAAACAGCATCTACGCCATACACATCTACATCAATAAAATGACGCGGTGCTTCCTCAGGGTCGTTATTGCGGCGTTCGTCGGGGCGAACAGACTTCTGCACCAGGTAGTCCTGGTTCTGATAGAAGAATCCCTGCATTTGTTTTGGCAATCCGTAGATGGACAACTGGTGTACCACCTTGTGGCCGAAAAATCCCCAGCCGTAGGAGAGTAAGCTGCATGCTACAAAAGCAACTACAAGCAATGATATCTTTTTGCGCATTTTGTTAAGATAAATCCGGGGCAAAGGTATGAATAGTGTTCAATTATCTCTCAGAATTTGTTCTGATAGAGTGAAATTTAACACACATTTATTATTGCCCGGCATTAAGTGCAATGTGTTCTTTATCGTCTTTTTTGTTCTCGTCCAGCTTTACAAGGATAGTGGTGCCAAAATAGCCATTGCCACCGTCGCGCACTACGCGCCATCCCATTTTTTCAAGATCTTCTTTTATGTAGCGGTTAAGAAAACCATGTGCCACCAGCACAGCTTTGGAATTTTCTTCTGTGGCATCTGCCAGACGCTTTGCTGCATTATGAGCACGTGCTTTTGCTTCTGAAAAACTTTCTATACCATCACGGTCAATACCTAAAATCCATTTCACACGGGCAGCTGCAGTCCATACTTTTATAGGCATGCGCATCTTAGGAGAGAACTTACCCAGTGTAGTTTCGAACTCTCTAAACTCAGGGGAAACCGTAATGACACTATCGTTCCCGAACAAATAATTGGCGGTAGCCTTTGCCCGGTTGATGGAGCTGCAGAAGATAGAAACTTCTTCTGGTTTCTGAACAGTCAGGAACGGCTTATCTGGCCTGATGATTCCAACGCTATCGTAGTTGATCAAAAACTTGCGGGCTTCGTCGTAAGAAAATTTACCGTTCTTTTCCAGGTCTGGCTCTCCATGACGGATCAGGGCGATCTGGCGAAGGTTACTATAATCTTCTACCACAGCATCTTCTGGTTGTATAAAACGGGTATGCTGTGCAACAGGCGTTCCGTTTACTTTTACAAACTCAGCATTGGTGCTTAGCTCTCTGTACTTAGCAGCAATTTTATCAATTACCAACTCAGTACCTTTTTTATGCTGTGCAACAGATGGGGTAGCGAAAATTAAAAGATAAACCCCAAGAACAGAAAAAAGCTTCTTCATAAATAAACAAATTAAAGAGGAGACACAGCCCCGGTTTATTAAGTTTGATTAACTATGAAAAGCAAATAATTTGCCACACTTTAGTCTGGCTACTAATTAGTTAAATAAATTTTAATGCACTAAATTCACCTTATACTTTCTGCCTTTAATCTTGCCTTCGCTTAGTTTGGCGGCTATACTTTTGCTTTGATTTTCCGGTACTGCCACGTAGCTCATGCGATCCTGTATTTCTATTTTACCTATCTGATCCGCTTTTAAACCGGCTTCTGCTATTAAAGCGCCAACAATGTCGCGCGGACTGATCCTGTCTTTGCGGCCTCCGCCAATATGGAGCGTAGCAAAGGCTTGTTGGGAAGAGGGGGCAGTTTCAATTGTTTTGGCCGTTAAAGTTTCTGCTGTTAACCACTCATCCATACGCACCTGTTCCCAGTCGCGCAGCTGTTTCTCGTCGCGGGGTGTAGCCAGGGTATAAACGGTGCCGCTTTTGCCGGCACGGCCGGTGCGGCCGCTGCGGTGCAGGTAAGCAGCAGCATCTATAGGCAATTCATAATGGATGATGTTCTGCAGTTTATCTATGTCCAGGCCACGGGCAGCTACGTCTGTGGCTACCAATACCTGCGTGGTGCCGTTGCGGAATAGGGTCATGGCCTTATCCCTGTCTTTTTGCTCCATGCCGCCGTGCAGGGCTCTTGCCACAATTCCTTCTGCCTGCAGCTGCGCCGAAAGCTCGTCGGCTGCGATGCGGGTGTTCGTGAACACCACCGTTCCTACCGGGTTTATACTTTGCAGCAGTTGCCTTACCGTTTCTTTGCGCTTATCATGCTCTACTTTAATACCCACCAATTTCACCTTATCCGGGATGGCGTTGGCAGAGGCCTTTACAAACTGTGGGCTTTTAAGTGAGTTGGCTATCAGCTCTTTCACATCATCAGGCATGGTGGCCGAGAAAAGAATGGTCTGGCGCTTGCGCGGCAGGTTGTTCAAGATCTGGTCCAGCTCTTCTTCAAAGCCCATTTCCAGCAGCTTATCAGCCTCATCTAAAACAACTTGCTTTACCTGGCTTACATCCAGGGTTCTGCGGTTTAAATGGTCGGTAAGACGGCCGGGGGTGCCTACCAGCAGCTGTGGCGGATGCGCCAGCGAAGCACGTTCCTGCGAGAACGAGTGGCCCCCGTAAAAGGCACTGATCTTTAGTTGGCCAATCTGTTTTCCGTATTGCTTCAGCTCCTGCCTTACCTGCACAGCTAGCTCGCGGGTTGGCACGATAACCAGGGCCTGTACCTGCTGCAGCTCAGGGTTTATACTTTGCAGCAGGGGCAAACCAAACGCAGCTGTTTTACCGCTTCCGGTTTCTGCCTGGCCAGCCACATCCTGCCCCTGCAACAGCAGCGGGATAGCGCTTTCCTGTATAGGAGTAGGGGTAGTATAATTCAGTTCCTGCAGGCTTTGCAGCAATGTAGGGTGCAGGTTCAGGTCTTTAAAAGTGGGCATGGCAAATGTATAATTTTAGCAAAGGTACGTTTTCCTGGGGCAATGCTTTTAATTATTACTAAAACGGCTGCCACTGCTATTTCAGGTCATGTATAAAACTATATATACCTGAACTGCAGTATGCAGTAGTATGGAGAACAAGTATAGTACCCATAAGGAAATAACCATCTGGCTTCTGTTCGGCATTTTGCTGGTATACGTACTGGTGGCCGCGCGGGAGTTTCTGTACCCGATCTTTATCGCGATCCTGTTTGCTTACCTTCTGTACCCTGTCGAGAGCAGGCTGGAGAAGTGGGGACTGCCCCGGCTGCTGGCTAATTTTATTACTGTTATCCTGGCTATGGCATTCTTTGTTGGGATCATTGTTTTGTTGTACCATCAGCTTTCGGTGTTCATCGGCGACTTCCCGACGATGCAGGAAAACGTGTTAAGCAACCTTGACCGGCTGCAGCATGCGCTGGATAAGAAGTTGGGAGATAAGAGCCCCCGGAATGAGCATTGGCTGCGTCAACAGGTAGTGAGCGGCCTGGAGCTGAGCGGAAGCTTCCTGAAAGAGTTGCTTTCGGCTACCACCAACACCCTTGTCAAGTTCGGTCTGATGCCTGTGTATGTTTTTCTGGCCCTGTACTACCGCAATAAGATCGAAAGCTTCATTTATCGCCTTACACCTTCATCCGGCCACTCAAAAGCCAGGCGAATAATAGAGGATGTTTCTACTGTTACCAAGCATTACATGGCCGGTGTGGTTAGCGTTATTCTGATACTTTGCGTCATCAACTCCACAGGGCTGCTTTTGATTGGTGTACAGTATGCTATTCTGCTGGGCATCCTATCCGCCTTCATGAACTTTATTCCATACTTCGGAACGCTGATCGGCGGTGCTATTCCGTTGCTGTATACGTTTGTTGTGCAGGGAGACCTCAACAAAACGCTAGCTGTGCTGGGCTTTTTCCTGGTCGTGCAGTTCACAGAAAACAATATACTCACCCCAAACATAACCGGGAATAAAGTGAACATCAATCCTATGTTTACCATACTTAGCATTATAGTAGGAGGGATGATCTGGGGGTTGCCGGGGATGTTTGTGGCTGTGCCTTATTTAGGGATGTTTAAAATTTACTGCGACCACACTCCTGAGCTAAAGCCCTGGTCTTTTATGCTGGGCACAGAAGGAACGGAAGAACATGCCCTGACTATTGGAAAAATAAAAACGGCACTTGGTTTGGGGAAGAAGTAAGGAAATTAAGATAGCCAGTACACCCTTATGATGATTTAAGTATACTGGCTATCCCAATGCCATGACTATACTGCTAGCGAAGGATTTACTGTCGCAGCAGGCGCTGTGCTTCCCATCAACAGCTTACGAAGTGAGAAGAAATGCAGACCATATGCCAGCGGCACTAGTACCAGTGGCAGGAATGAAATTGGGAAAACCGTTACCAGTGTATTTGCTGGTTCATTCATAAAAGTACGGAACGGAACCGGAGCAGAAAGAAGCGCAATTGCAACGATGTTGATCAGTAGTGCCATACCGAACAGGTTCCAGGCAATTGCCAATCCGCGTAAATTGCGGCCTTGCCCAAAGCAGATGTAAGCAAAAATTGGTGCCGTTATACCTGTCAGCACATCCCAGTTCAGCCCTTCAAACGTCATCTGCACTGGTGTAAGGCCATCCAGAAACTGCAGCCACAGAAAAACCTCCACCGGAATACGGAATACCTGCAGGTACATGAGCCATGATGCTGGGATAGCCTGTATAAACTTCCTCGTTTGTGAGCTGAATGTAAGCCAAAGTATAGCGATCAGGGGCAATGGCAAAAAAAGCATAAGTTTGGGTGGCATTGTAGAGAAATCAGCTAGAAAACCGGTAAGCGAAAGTATACTTACCAGCACCAGCCAGCCTACAATTATTAGTGTGATGGTGGTTATTCGCTTGCTAGTCACGTCCGCAGGCAGGCCCATGCGCAAAAAGGTTTTACGCACTCCAATCAGCACCAACGCCAGACAGATAGCAGTAAGGGCTATGTAACCGGCTTGAACAAAAGGTAAATAGGTAGTTTCCATAGGTTTATCTTATACTTTGTACAAAGATAGTGAGCCAGTTAAGAAGCTGTTTAACAAAAATTGCTATTTTGATTTCTGTCGAAAAACAGCAGGGGAACATCCTGTATATTTTGTAAAGGCACGGCTGAAAGACACGATCTCCGGAAACCCGCAAATGGTGCCAACCTCGCCAACGCTTAAATTAGTTTTACGCAAGAGCCGCTGGCTGCGCTGTAGCCGCTGGCCAAGTATAAACTGGTGCGGAGTGGAGCGGTAAATGCTGGTAAAGGTGCGAAGGAAATGAAATTTAGACATACAAGCCATACTTGCCAACTCATCTAAGGTGCATTGTTCCGAAGGGTTAGAAAGTATAAAATCGGTAGCCAGAGATATACGCTTGTGCAACTCCGCCCTCGTACTCTGCTTTGCCTGTGGTATGCGGCTAGCAGCCTGCAGCAGCTCCCGTTTTTGCCCTGCCAGCGCCTGAAACAGCAGTACCAGGTGCTCGTCCAGCTGCAGTTTGGTGTAGTTGGGGTTCTGTGAAAGAGAGTAAAGTTTTGCCAGGGCAGCATTTATACTTTGATTCCTGGTCTGCAGCAGGTTCGGAAACTCTGCCAGTGTTGTATATTGGCTATATTCCGGGCTATCCAGTTGTTGCAGGTCGGTGCTGGCACAGGAGTAAGTATATTCTTCCCACACGTCCTGGCCCAGGTGCAGGTTAAATGTTTCTATTGGCGTGCTGCTATCAATATCTAGGGTATAATACTGGGCTTTGTTCGTGATGATAAAGCTGTCTTCAGAAACAGTTACACGTCTGGAGCCAACCTGCACCGAAGAGCTGCCACTGATGTTTGTGAAGATGGAGAAAGGGCCTTTCAGATCGGGGCGGTGACAAAAGGTGGAAGTGGCATTCATGATCACAACAGGCCACCCTTCTCTCACAAACTTGTTTGCCTGCCCGTTAATCGGTTCCCGGAAAGCTTTCTCGGTCTGCTGCTTTAGCCAGGTGTAATCCGGAAACTCCTTATGGAACATAGTTTTATTTATTTAGATGGTAGAGGCAGAGCATACTTCTACTACACTAAATTACGAAATAGTCGTGTTATTATACATAGTACCAATCGCCTTTCTGTTTAATTTAGTGCCCGTTATACTTAAGCCGATAAAATTACTGAAGCCGGACATGCTTCCAACCAAAGACCTACTCTTTGAACGCAACATAGCTGTTATGCCGCTGTAAGAGTTCGTAAGCGAGCTGTCGGAAGTGCGCCACCGCCATGATGCGTATATGCTCCTGTTCGTGCAGGAAACCAAAGGCGGGGATAACCTGATCGATTTCCGGCGGTATGAAACCGTATCCGGAAGGATGTTTTTAATTGGGCCCGGGCAGGCGCATCAGCGGCAATCGCTGCAGGAGCAAGGGGTACTGTCTTTCTCGGAAAAGTTTCTGCAAACTACAGGTATCACGGCACTCGAAGCGCTCATTCTATTTGGGGCTGTTTACCAGCATCCGTACCTTGACCTGAAGAAAGACCTGCAACAGTTCTAGCTGCAACTTACACAGTTGATATCCTATGAGCTGCAGCAGCCAGTTCCGAGCCAGGCTATACTTGCTCGCTACCTGTTTGTACTTTTAAACTACCTGCTGCGCGAGTGCCATGTGCTCCTGAAAGTGGGCGGACTTATACTTTACAGTATACCAGCCAAAAGGAAGGCATTAATTGCTGCCTAAACTTATACTTAGTGCTTCTCCCGAATCATGTTCAGGAAACCGTCGCGGTAAGTTTCTCCAACCGGGATCTCTTTCTCGCCTATGTAAACTGTATTACCGTCTACCATACTCACTTTATCAATGGAGATAATGTATGATCGGTGCACTCGGTAAAAAGGTGGCTGGGGTAGTTGTTCAGCCAGGTCGGTAAGCGATTGATAGGTTACCAGCCGCTGGCCCGGCAGGTATAGCGAAACGTAGTTCTTCAGGCCTTCTACATACAAAATGTCACTGTAAGCCACCTTCAGGAATTTGTTTTTGCTTTCACCCTTAACAAACATGTAATCTGGTGCTGCCGATGCCATTCCCTGCTCGGCAGGCTGTGGGGGTACAGCTGGTGCTGCTTTAACAGTTTCCTGTTGCTGCAGCATACTTTGCGCCTTGTGCACCGCCTTAAAAAACCTGTCGAAAGGGATAGGCTTGAGAAGGTAGTCCACTACATCGTGCTCGTAACCTTCCAGGGCATACTCCGGATAGGCAGTAGTAAGTATAACTTTGCACTTGCTGCCGCATATTTTCAGGAACTGCATACCTGTCAGTTCTGGCATTTGAATGTCCAGGAACACGAGGTCTACTTTGCCCTCCTGCACCCAATTAATAGCTTCTATCGGGCTGGTGGTTTTGCCTACCAACTCCAGGAAAGGCACTTTGCTGATGTAATCGGCAATAATATTGGCAGCGTAGGCTTCGTCGTCAACAGCAATGCAGCGGATCATATTAAGTTTGGGAGTTAGAGTATTAGAGAGTTAAGGAGTTTGGTCTGAATCAGGATTTACAGGATATTTTAGGATCACAGGATTAAAATAGCACATTTGTAACTCATTTTTAAAATTATTCATACTTTATATCCTGACCATCCTAACATCCTGTACATCCTGATTCAGACAGTCTGCAGCTTCAGTTTGGTTTTATACGTTAAGCCATCCTGCTGTATATCCAGTTTATACTTGCCAGGATAGATCAGGTCGAGGCGGCGGCGGATGTTGGCCAGACCAATGCCGGTAGTCTGATCTTTCTGGTTTTTGCTGATGCGGTTGCTTACGTCAAAGTATAAGCTATCCTTTTCCAGCTGCAGGTTTATTTCTATCGGAGCGGAAGCGTCGTCCACCACACCATGCTTCAGGGCATTCTCTACAAATGGGATCAGCACCAGCGCGGGCACCCGTTGCCCGTTCACATGGCCTTGCACGTAGAAGTTTACAAAAAACTTGTCTTCGAAGCGCAGGCGGTAAATCTCGAGGTAGTTGTGCAGATAATCCACTTCTTTCTGCAGCTCCACTTTGCCGTCTTTGCTCTCGTGCAGCATATAGCGCATTAGATCAGATAGCCTGATAATAGCAACGGCCAGTTTATCAGACACCGGGTAAGCCAGGGAGTATAAATAGTTGAGCGTATTGTAGAGAAAGTGCGGGTTGATCTGTGTTTTCAGAAAGGCCAGTTCCGCCTGTGCTTTCTCCTGCTTCAGGCTGCGATTCTCGCGTTCTTTTTGCAGGGTTGTCTCCAGTCCCCATACTACGCCTCCCAGAAAAATGCCTGGCATGGCCCAGTAAAGGTTATCGAAGATAAAATAGGAAAGGGTGGTTCCCGCGCCGTAGTTCCTGAACCCGAACAGGTGAGGGTACAGGGTTTCTTCTATGAGGTAGCGGAGGGCGATGTAGGTGAGCATGACGCCTGCAACACCCAAAGCCAGCAGCATCCAGTTTTTATACTTCAGCCAAAGCGGGAACACTAGGAAATAGCAGAGGTAGAATTCCGCTATGCGCAACACATCCTGTGAAAAGGCCAGCATGAGCGTGTTAAACTTCCAGTTATAGATATAATAACCTAACAGCGTGTAGCCTAAATAGAGCATCCAGCCCAGCAGGTGCAGCCCGATCTTTTTTTGTTGCGCATTCATATATTAAAAGTATGCATAAGTTAGCTTAACCGCACTTTTATTATCTCAGCCCGACATTTTATTATGCCAACCCGCACTTTCCTGATCTTAACCCAAATACTTCTGCTTTTCAGGCTTAGGATAAAAGTATAGGTGGTTCGGATAATATACTTTAGATAGTATAACAGGCAATGCATCTTTGGCTCAATATCTAAGAAACAACAACACAGAGCCATGAAAAAAACAGTTACCACCACAGCAAAGCACAAAGGGAAAAAGAGCTTCAGAACCCCATTAATCGTGTGTAGCCTCTTGCTATACTTCACCGCATTTACTGCCTGGGCACAGACCACATTAACGGTAAAAGGAAGTGTTATAAATGCTTCTTCGCAGAAGTCACTGGATTATGTGTCGGTGGTGTTGCTGCAACTGCCCGATTCGGCAGTAGTGGCCTCGGAGATGACAAATGAGGCAGGCAATTATACATTTGCACAGGTGAAGCCGGGCAAGTATACGGTGAAAGCCCTGATGGTAGGTTTTTCACCGGCCACAAGTATAACCTTTGAGGTAAAGCAACAGGCGGTGCAGGTGCCAGCTATAGCCATGCAGGAAAAAGCCAATGCACTGCAGGAAGTAGTGGTGAAAGGACAGAAGCCATTGCTGGAGCAGGAGGCTGACCGCGTAGTAATGAACGTGGAGCAGCTAAACACAGCCGGCGACAATGCCCTGGAGGTACTAAAGTATGCGCCGGGCGTTCGGCTTGACAAGGACGATAACATTATCTTTAGAGGAAGCGGCAGTGTGCAGGTGTTGATCAACGGCAAAATGACCTACATGAGCGGTGCCGAGCTGCAGAGCTACCTGAAGTCGCTGCCAGCCGCTGCCGTCAGCAAGGTGGAGCTGATCGCCAATCCGCCGGCATCTTTTGATGCAGCCGGTACTGCCGGTATCATTAATATCAAGCTTAAAAGAGATGAGACGATGGGCATGAATGGCTCCGTGAACCTGGGGGCAGGCTATGGCAAGTATGAGAAAGTATGGGGAGGCCTTAACCTGAACTATAACACCGGTAAAGTGAGCCTGTACACCCGCCTGAACGCCGGCCACTACAACTCTTTCAACCGCCTTACCTTAAAGCGCAACATCAACGATAGCCTCTACAACCAGGTAAACTACTGGCACCCGATCACCAGGAGCTATAATGCAACGGCTGGCGCCGATTACTTCATCAGCAAAAAACATACGGTGGGTATTATGGTGAAAGGCTACGCATCGCCGGAGAACGCCCTTACCACCAGCAACTCCACCAATTACGAAGCCACCGGCAAAACTTTTGGAAGTATGAGCATGCGCAATCCAAAAGTTTCCTGTACCGATAACTATAGCCTGAACCTGAACTATAAGTTCGATATCGACAGTACAGGCCGCAGTTTGACTATGGATGCAGACTATGTAAACTATAGCACCGATGCCGATGAACTGTTCACAAATAACTTTTACGCCGCAACAGGAGAGGCAACACAGGCTCCATTGCAGCTCCGTAGTCTTAGTGATGCCGAGGCAAGTATAAGATCTTTTAAAGTGGATTACGTGCACCCATTCGGTAAAGGCTACAAAGCAGAGACAGGCCTGAAAACGAGCAGGGTGAGCAATACCAGCGATATCAGGTTTGAAGAACTGCAGGAGCAGGGTTGGGTAAACGATGCAAACCGCACAAACAGCTTTGTATACAACGAAACTATAAATGCAGCTTACCTGAGCCTGAGCGGAAAATTCAGCGATAAACTGAGCCTGAAAGCCGGCCTCCGGGCAGAGCAAACCGTTGCTGATGGCTATTCTGTTAACACGGGAGAAGTAGTGGACCTGGATTATCTCAAGTTTTTTCCGAGTGTGTTCGTAAGCTACACGCCCAGCGAAAGCAATCAGTTTTCGGTATCCTACAGCCGCCGCATCAGCCGCCCTTCTTACCGCAGTCTAAATCCGTTCACCTTTTACTCCGATCCTTACACCGCTTTGCAAGGCAATCCGCTTTTAGGAGCTTCTTTCTCTAATTCGCTGCAGTTTAACTATACTTATAAGAGTTTTCAGATACTGAGCCTGAGCTATGTTGAGTCTAATGATTTTGTATCAAACGTAATCCGGCAGAACGACGAGACAAAAGTAAGTATCAGCAGACCTGAAAACCTGAGCAAAGCCACCTACCTGAGCGCCAGCAGCGGCGGCAGCCTGCCCCTGAAGGATTGGTGGACAGCCACACTGCAACTGGAGGGTTCCTATAATACGGTTATATCGCCACTGCAGGGGGCCGTGTATAACCGCTCCCGCTTTAGCTGGTCAGTTAGCACAGAGGAGAGTTTTAACTTGGCCAAGGATTTTAAGCTGCAGCTTTCTGCCTTCTATTCATCGCCTTCTGTGCAAGGGCTGTACCAGACAAAAGCCGGCTATCAGATAGACCTGGGTGCACAGAAAGTATTTCTTGACGGTAAAGCCACGCTTAGCCTGAAACTGCGTGACGTGTTTAACACCAGCCGCTTCAGAGCCACCCTGGCTTATAACAACGTGAACATGTATTGGCAGAACCAATGGGAAAGCCGCCGCCTGAATCTCACGTTTAACTATAAATTTGGTAGCAACAAAGTAAAAACCGCCCGCAACCGCAAAACCGGCACCGGCGAAGAGGAGGGAAGGCTGTAGTAGAGCTTTACAATTCACATTAATGCTGGCCCTGCACTAGATAAAAGAGCAGGGCCAGCAATAGTTATCTTGAGTTAGTTGACTTGCTGCACCACAGCTTGCACTTGTTCTAAAGGTACAGGTTTCTTAAATGGCTTTAATCCGAAAGGCACCCGCAGCCAGTTTACCTGCATGATCACGTACTTTACCAGTACAAAACAAAGTATAAACGTACCCAGCGACATTAGCGTAAATTTGGCGCCAATAGATAAGGGGGCATCGCGCAGGTAAAAGCCGAGTGCAACGGTTATGGTCTGGTGCAGAATGTAGAATGGGTACACCATTTCGTTAGCCTGCGCCAGGTACCTGCTTCTGATGTTGAGGTGTTGTATTGCAAAGCCAAGGATGGCCATCAGCCAAAACCAGCGGTTACTTTGCTTAAACAGGAAGTATAAAGCTACTTCGGCACCATTTATTTCCTGCCAGTCTAGCCAATAGAAAGTGTAAAGTATGGTTATAGTAACAGTGGCGACGGCCAGGCTGTACCAGCGCATTTTACGGATCTTATCCTGCAAATCCGGTACCTTCATAAGTATAAACCCAATCAGAAACACACTGATATATAAAAAGTGGTTTGCCCAGTCGTGCAGCAGGTCGTTTGTACCGGGGAAGCGTTCGTTCAAAAAGATGCCTCCCAGGCTTAACCACAGGGCAGGTGCCAGCAAAAGTATAAAGCCGTTTATGTTGCTCAGGTTGAATTTTGACTTGCGCAGGTAAAGCAGCAGCGGAAGTAGGAGCAAACTGTAGTGCAGGATGTAAGCCAGGTACCACAGGTGATGCCAGCTAAAATTACCTTCTGGATAGGGTTCGAATTCAAAAATAGAAGACAGAAAGCTAAAGTAGCTGCCAGTATATCCCTGTACTACCCGCTCAAAGTATACTTGGGGCGGCACCACCAGCAGCATACCCACTAGCAACGGGATAAAAATCCGTTTTAGCCTGTCTTTTATAAATGTGCCGGTACTTCTGTAACCTAACGCATAGTATACGCCCACACCCGATACCAGAAAGATAAGCGACATGCGCCACTGGCTCATAAAAGCCATCGGTATCTGCATAGTTTCGCTCAGCTGGTTATTCTTTACGTGCCATTCCCAGCTAACGAAGAACATGCCGGTGTGGTAGAAGATAAGTAGCGTGAAGGCTAATACCCGTAGCCAATCGAACTCGTAGCGCCTGATTTTATTTTGGTTGTCCATAGCAGTTTGATTTGAAGCAAAACTAAGTATGGAAGTACAAAGTGGCAGAATCTGCCGGTAAGTTGGGAGTGCTAGTTTATCGGGAAGTACTTAAAACTAGCTTAAAATGGCCTTTTTGCGATACTCGCCCGGTGTTTGCCCCGTTTGCTTTTTAAAAGCAGCGCTAAAGGCAGACTTGGAAATATAGCCGGTTTGTTCGGCCACTTCTTCAATTTTAAGGTGCTGATAAGAGGAGTCGGCAAGTATAGACTTAGCTTCATAAATACGCAGCTCTGCCAAGTATTCAAAAAAGGTTTTGCCCAGGCACTCGTTAAGCGCTTGTGACAGGTAGTGCGGCGAAGTGTGCAATTGCTTTGCAAGAGCAGGTAGTGAGGCAGAAGCTTTAGTGTAAAATTTTTCCTGCTCGGCAGCTCTCAGCTTTTGGAGCAAGTCTTGTTTCATCTTCTCACTTAAAGCCGATTTCTCATACTTTACCTTTACCACCGGTTGAAAGAAACCGGAGCTTGTGAGTAGTTTATAACATATGTAAAATAGCTGCATTACCAGGAACAGTGCCAGCAAGTGGTCACCGAGATCGCGTTCATAGGATAACTTAACTACAACGAGCAAAAGAAGAGTGGCGGCAAAAAAGAGCAGCAGCAGCCTGGCCCACGAATAAAAGTATGGATTGGATGCCTCAGCGGTAAGCTGCCGGCGCAACAGCAGAAAGCTCAGTGCCAGATAAACAAACACATGCAGCACAGTTAATACGTTTGTATATGCTGACAGAAAGAGCGGATCAGGATCAAGCGAGTAGGTAACGTTCAGTTGGGTGAGTTCCGGGAAATAGGCACTGATGTAGGCGTTATACTTTACTGCTTCAGGTTGTAAGTTAAAGAGCAGGTGGTATACAATGTATAAACCGAAAGGCAGCAGGTGTAGCCATTGCCTTGCCTTAAAGTTCTTTCCGATTAGGCTTCTGAAGAGCAGATAGGTAAGGGGGCCAACGGCAAAATTGAGCGGTTCCGAAAAATCAACCAAAGACAGTGTGCGGAACATTAGGCCGGAATAGCACAGAAATATTTCCAGCAATAAACAGGCAAAACAAAATACCAGTGCAGCCAACAACAGGTGGTGGTACGGCTGCCTGTGCGGACGCTTGGCCATGAACAGCAGCGCCAGGAAGAACCCCTGTACCACACCTACCAGCAGTATGGCGGTAAACCAATCAAACCGAAAAAAATCTGTTGCCATTGCTGCATAAGTATAAAGCAAGATACTAAAATTTTTTACCTGCCATTACGCTAGCATACTTTTGCATAAACAAAAAAGGCCCGCATTGCTGCAGGCCTTTTTGCTTTATTTTTCAAGGATTAGTGGCCCATACGTCCGCCTCCCCAGTTTCCTCTATTTCTATTCTGCTCAGGGTCTGGCTGGTTGCCGCCGCTCTTGAACTTGCGCAGGTTATAGCTGAACGTAGCCATAAAGTAACGCTGTAGTACTGTAGACTGTACGTCCTCAATGTAGTCGGCTGCGATGTTACGCTGGATGCTTACGTTCTGCTTCAGCAGGTCATTTACGCTTAAGCTAATTTCGCCCTGCTTGTTCTTGAAGATCTTCTTGCCAAGGCTCATGTTCCAAAGCAGGAAGCTGTTATCCACGCCAGCAGATAAACCAGAGTTGTACTGGTGGTTCAGTTCAGTACGGTAAACCATGTCTTTCCATAGAATCCAGTTGTAGCGCAGGCTTGTGTTTTGCGTGTAGTAGTTGTTGTTACGTGCATTCTGCAGCGTGTTATCTACAATGTTGTAGTTACCGAACGTAGAAACGTTGAAGTCTACTTTCTCGCTTATGTTGCTGCTGATGTTTAAACCAAAACCAGCTGTTTTTGTATTGGCATAGTTTACAGCTCCGTCAATCATACCTGGTATTCTTGAGTAACCGATTGAGCCATTCAGGTTCAGGTTAGATCTGATAAAGCTAATAGGTTGGCCATAGTTAAAGAACGAACGCACATTTACGAAACCGTCCAGGTTTACAGGGCGGGTTAAACGCGCACCTACAGGTATAGTATAGGCTTCTGTTGTTTCGAATGGCAGCTCTTCTCTGTAGTTCTCGTTACGGATGGTGTACACGCTGTTGGCAACATAATTCTGCGTTACAGTACCAAACATACCGATGAAGAATACTTTATTAGTCTCCGGGTTAAAGTTACGGTAACGTACGTTAATACGGCTCTGGAAGTCCTGGTCCAGCTCCGGGTTACCAATGCGCGGTTGCAGCGTGTTCGAAATGTCCAGCACATCCTGCAACTGCTCGACAGAAGGTGTATTGGTGTTCGTACGCAGGCTGATGTTCAGGTTACGGGAATTGGTGAACTTATACTCGTATTCTGCAGAAGGAAGAATATTGTTGAAATTACGCTTCAGGTTAAACACCTCAGGAAATTCGTTTTCGCCCTTCAGAGTAGCGTACTGGTACTTCACATCTGCCTGGAATCTTACCTTTTCCAGTCTGTACTGGTAGCTAGGTCCAAAGCTTTGCGAAATGTAATCGCTCTGGAACGTGTTGCTCAGCTGTCGATTAAAGTCAGAGTGGGTGTTGTTTGTTTCTACAAAGTCGAAAGCTCTTCTATCGGAGTCGCTAAGTTGGTTTGTGATGGTGTACTCTAACTGCAGGCGTGAGTTTTCGGCAAGGCGCTGCGAATAGTTTAAGTTACCATTCCAGCTCATGTTTTCCTTATCTGTAGAAATAAACTGGTTTCTGTAACTGCTACGGTTAGTGTTTCTGTAGTCTGTGATGTTTGCCAGTTCAAACAGATCACCGTTAGAGCTGCTGTAGTTGTTGCTGAAGTTAGCTGTCAGAATTCTTCCTGAATCACCGAAGCGGTGCGAGTACAGGATGTTGTTGCTGAAGTTAAAGCTGCTGGTTTCATTGTTGTTTCTCTCTACAGACTCTGTCTCTGTACCGGCATTCGTAGTAAGCTGGGCTATACTGTTGCGCAGTGAGTTGATATTTTGGAAAGAGATATTCGGTGTGATCAACAACCTGTTATTTTGGTTGATGTTATACTGTAGACGGAAGTTGAAACGGTGACTCTCGTTCGTATTGTTGTTGATGCTGTTCTCCCTGTATTCCCGGTCCAGGTCTGTGGCAAAGTAATCCTGGAAGCGGAACAGGTTGTTCACTGTTTCGCGGTTAGAGTAAGAGTAGTTTCCGCTAACCTCCATCTTCTTACCCCACATGTCGTTGTAGCTGATGCTGAAGTTATTTGTGTTGATGATACCGTTAGGTGAACCACCGCCAAACATTCTGCGGCCTCTCATACCACCACCTGGCGTCTCGCCGATAGAGTAATCGAACATGTTAATGTTATTGGTAAGACCGGTAAGTGAAATTCTTCTATTGTTGTTGAAGAAGTTAACTGTAGCACCCACCATGTAGCGATCGTCGGTGCCGTAGCCAGCCGATGCTTTACCTGTATAGCCTATGCGGGCCTCTCTTTTGGTTCTGAAGTTCAGGGTTTTTAATCTGTTACCATCGTCAAAACCGCTAAAAGCTGCTCTGTCGCTTTGGGCGTCAAATACTTCTACGCTCTCAATCATGTCGGCAGAGATGTTACGGATAGCAGAGTTTACATCATCTCCGGTAAAGCGCTTACCATCAATCATTACCTGCTTTACATCTTCGCCCTGTGCCTGCACACGGCCTTCCTGAATAGTGATACCCGGCATTTTAGTTACAAGGTCTTCGGCGCTGGCATCAGGTGCGGTTTTAAAGGCCTTGGCATTAAACTGGGTTGTGTCGCCTTTCTGCTCGCCAAGTGGCGCGCGGCCCACTACCTGCACTTCTTTCAAAGCTGTAGAACCATCCTGCAGCGACAGTTGACCCAGATTAAGCGGTGCCCCCTGCACCTGAATAGTTCTGGAGAACTTGTCGAAGCCAATGTAGTTGATCTCTACAGTGTACTGGCCACTGGCAACACGCTCAAAGCGGAATTTGCCTTCGGCATCTGTTACAGTGGCTGTAACAGTGGCATCAGTTGTTTTCTTGAGCACTACATTGGCGCCAGGCAAAGCAGTTTTGTCGCTTCCGCTTGCTACTGTTCCAAATACGGCAACACTCTGAGCATAGGCGTTTATAGTGCCTATCAATAAGAGTAGAATTGGTAGTAATCTTTTCATTTAGATGTAAGATGTATAGGATCTTGTTTTGTGCCCGATTTGACTTGAAGATTTCAGCTTGGTTTAATCAGTGAATGAAAAGATTTTAATAAGGAAATGTTTAATGTGGTGGCGGTGGGGAAGGGGCAGGTAAACAGCAGCTTATAGGATGTGAATGATAGAAGGAGATTTTCCAATTTGTAAAGCAGCCAATCCATATAAAATCCGGGAGGTTACTTTTTACTTCGATGGGTATTAAAAACAATTGTAAGCAGCAGCAGTTTATTTTTCGGAAAGTATATTAACCTGCAACTATTTTCGTTAGGCTTGAGTCTTACTAGTAAAGTTTGGCAGCTGCACATCTTCTACATTCACTATGTCTTTATTCGGTATTACGGTAAGTTTTCTCAAGCGCAGGATTATACAGCCTGTGGCTAACCTGCTGAAGCAGGGTATGACGCCACATAAGCTTGCCGTTACCGTAGCCATGGGCACAGTAGTGGGAGTGGTGCCTGCGATTGGCATTACAACTGTAATGGGAACAGCGCTGGCTGCACGCTTCCGCTTAAATATTGCAGCCACCGTGCTTATCAGTTACCTCATGCAGCCGCTACAGATTATTCTGATCATTCCTTTTGCCCGGTTAGGGATATTTATTTTCGGGTTGCAGGAGTTGCGTTTTTCCCTTAACGAGATTACAGCTATGTTTAAGGAGGATTGGTTAAACGCGCTTAACTTGATCTGGAAAGCTAATCTTGCGGCTGTAGCCTCGTGGGCCTTGCTGGCTGTACCTGTCGGATTTGTTTTATACTTATTGGTTCTGCCTCTACTGATCAGGTTTATGCCAAAGCAGGTGCAGGCATAAAGCTACTTTACTGCTGACGGCGCGTAGCCAAACTGCTTCTTAAATGCGGTACTGAAATGATTTGGGTGACTATATCCAACTTTTTCTGCTACCTCGGCTATTGTTTCCTTTCCCTCCCGAAGTAATTCACGGGCATGCTGCAGTCGCAGCTGTTGCGCATAGGAAAAGATGCCTTGCCCTACATATTCCCGAAATACCTTTTTAAGCCTGAATTCATTCGTGCCAAATAATTTGGCTAGTTCCTTTAAACCAGGTGCGGCTAAGAAGTGCTGGTACAGGTACAATTGCAGCTCATGGGCCAATGTCTTGTCTGCATTACCGCAAATAATTTTTTTCTCCTGCTGCAACTCAAATTGGTTTAGCTGTAGCGCAAGCAATTCCAGCACTTTTGCCTCCATGTAAAGCTTCTGCATGGGGCCTTTAAATTCACAGCATGCTATACTATGGATAGCATGCTGCATGTGAGATGTAATATAACCATGTTTATCCGAGACCAAGGCGGGTTGACTCTTGAGTATATGCGTGTGCAGGCGTTCGGAAGTTTTACTTGTAGGAGGGCATAGTTCTTTAAAATAGTCCTCGCTCAGACTGATGTGCAGGTTTTGCAACGGCTGGCCTTTCTGAAAGATGTGGTAGCCGTTGGTGTTGTTCATGTACAGCAGGTTGTGTTCTGCCTTCTTAAGATGTATGTCGTGCGGGAGCTGTGAAAAGCGAGAGAACAGGTTGCCGCTTAGTATAAAGTTCATGTTTATACCACCCATTACAGATTCTGTAGTCAGTTCGACATCATTTTCCAGTTTCATCTCTACTACAGCCACCGAGAAATGTTCATGCTGCTGGTACAACTGGAACATTTTGCCCAGATATGGTTCCGAAATGCATTGGGTGATAATTATAGGTTGTGTAGCCATAGGCTGCGCCTGAACAGCTTCTTCAGCTTTTTTTACCTGCATCAGTTCCTGCAGTAAATCTTCAGTAAGCTTAAGCCTCATATGGTGCTACTATTGAAAATCTTTTTCTCCCTTTTGCGTAGCTACCACTCCTGTTCTCATAGCAGCCTTGGTAGTTGCGTTTTATACTTTTGCAAATATAAGTATACGTGTAACATCTATAAATAAAACTATGAATTCTTTACCAAAATCAATTTACAACCCGCTTAACAAGGACAGGGTAACATTTCTTAAAACTTCTGCCGAAACAAACGGAGAGTATATTCTGGTACAGGTTGAATTAGCCCCCAAGGGCGGCAACGGACTGCACTACCATACCACTTATACTGAGGAATTTGAGGTGCTGGAGGGTACTCTGAGCATTGAATTGGATAAGGAGGTAATTACCCTTGTGCCAGGGGAGAGGGCTGTAGCACCGCTTCACAAGCAGCACCGCTTTTTTAATCAAGATGTAAGCCGACCCTGCACTTTCCTTGTTACCATTAAGCCGGCGCGCCAATTCGAACAAATGCTTCGGATAGCTTACGGCTTAGTAAACGATGGCTTGACTAACAGCAAGGGCATTCCTAAAAACTTATGGCATACTGCATTTCTGTTCTACATGGGTGAGTCTTATCTGCCGGGGATTCCCTTTCGCCTTCAGAGCTGGCTTGCTGCCCTGCTGGCAAAGGAAGCCCGCCGGCGCGCTAAACACAAGGAGCTGGAAAAGTACTACCTGCCTCAGAGGCATCAAGAAATTATAGCGGCATAATTGAAACTGGAAACCATGATAAAGAGAATAGCAAAGATTACTCTAAAGGTGCTGGTATTGATTGTAACGCTTTCTGTATTCGCATACCTCTACTTGTTCTACTCCTTAAATGCCCGTATTGAGAAAGCATACGCTATAGAGCCGAGAGCTATAGCGTTTAATACGGATGTTGCTCTGTTAGTTCAAGGCGAGCACCTGTATACGATCAAAGGCTGTGCTGATTGCCATGGACCAGATTTAGGCGGCAAAGTGATGTTTGATGATCTGGCTGTCGGTGTGTTTGGTGGGTCTAACATTACGTATGGTGAAGGCGGCCTGCCGAAAGATTACACCTCAAAAGACTGGTTGCGCGCATTGCGCCACGGTATTAATAAGGAAAGCAAACCATTGCTGATCATGCCATCACAGGAGATTTATAAGCTGTCCGATAAAGATATCAGCGCCTTGATTGCTTATTGCATGAATCAGCCGCCTGTTAACAATAAGGTTCCTCCGGTAAAGCTCAGGCCGTTAGGCACCATTCTTTCCGCTTTAGGACAGATTCCGCTTATTTCTGCTGAACACATAGATCATGCATATACTGCACCTGTTGCTGTTGAGGCATTGCCAAATGCTGTATATGGTGAATACCTGGCAGTATCTTGTTCTGGCTGCCATAAGCAAAATTTTAAGGGAGGTAAGTCTGAGGTGCCCGGTATGAAACCGTATCCTGATATAACTGCATCGGGCAGCGTTGACCGCTGGTCTGAACAGCAGTTCATTCAGACGCTACGCACCGGCACTACGCCAGAAGGCAAACAAATGAAGAACGAAGAAATGCCGTGGCAAATGACAAAGGCATATACAGACACAGAGCTAAAGGCGCTCTATGTGTTTCTGAAGCAGCAGTAGTCGCAAGTAAAACTATGAAAATAAAAAAATGCCAGCCGCTGAGTAGGGGCTGGCATTTTGTGTAAGTATAAAAGTATAAATTAGGTTGTCTCCAGGATCTGGAAAAGCTCATCCAGTTTAGGAGTCAGGATAATTTCGGTACGGCGGTTTTTCTGGCGTGCCTCTTTTGTCTTGGCTTCATCCAGTGGTACATACAACGAACGGCCGGATGGGGTTACGCGGGTAGGATCTACGCCTGCGTTGGTCAGGATGCGGGTGATCTCTGTGGCGCGCAATACGCTCAGGTCCCAGTTGTCCTGCATACCTACAGTTCCTCTCGCAATCGGAACATCATCCGTGTGGCCTTCTATCAGCACATTCACGTCTTTCTGCTCTTTAAGTACGGCCGCCAGTTTACGAAGTGCTTCTTCTCCTTTAGGATCTACTTTGGTAGAGCCGGAGTTGAACAGTAGCTGCTCGGCAAGGCTTACGTATACTTTGCCGTTGCGCACGTTTATGGTCAGGTCTTTGTCGTTGAAGCCAAGCAGGGCGTTGGTTACCTTGTTACGCAGGTTTGTTACGGCTCTTTCCTTTTCATCCAGGATGCGCTGTAACTCTGCAAGGCGCTGCTCACGGGCTTTCAGGTCGGCGTTAAGGCGCTCAATCTGCGTTTTGCTCATGTTTAGGTTCTCACCTAACGTTTTCCCTTCCTTCAGGGCCTGCGCCAGGCTCTGTTGATACTCGAGTTTCTGCTGCTCCAGTTCGGCTTTTGCTTGTTCTAAGCTTGCTTTTTCCTCTTCCAGGGCTGCTTTTTGCTGCTCCAGTGTCAGTTTCTGCTTCTCCAGGTCGGCTTTCTCTACTTCAAGAGTGTTTTTACGGCTTAGCAGATCGTCATACTTCTTTTTAGATACTACGCAAGACGACATGGCCATGCTTCCTGCCAATAGAAAGACTGACGCTTTGAGTAAATTCTTTTTCATATGGTATTATACTTTGGCTATTTATGTGCATTTGGCTGATGAACAAATATAGCAAAATATGCATGCCATCCCGGAAAAAATAGAATTATTTATACTGTTACTCAGAACATTGAAAGTTGCTCCGGCTGCTGTTCAATCTGTACTTGGTTTCGTGCAGCTTCCCAACCGATCATGGCCATTTTGCGCTCGCTGCCCCAGCGGTACTCGCCTATGCCGCCCACACTTTTAATTACCCGGTGGCAAGGGATGAGGAATGCGATTGGGTTGCTGCCAATAGCTGTGCCCACGGCTCTGCTGGCTGTTGGCTGACCGATATGCTTTGCGAGGTTGGCATACGAAGTAAGGTGACCCTCCGGTATGCGCAGCAGTGCCTCCCATACTTTCAGTTGAAACGGCGTGCCCTGCAGGTGCAGCCTGATCTTTGAGTTTAGTGGTGCTGTGTTTTGAAAGAACTCCTGTACCTGCTCATGCTGTACATCAGATGCACAAATTACGTCCGCCTTTGGCCAGGCCTGCAGTAGCTCCTGCAAAGCAGCGTCTCTGTCCTGGAAGAAGTGAAGGTGGCAAACACCCACGTCTGTTGACGCTACTATATATTGACCGAACTGGCAGGTGTTTATACTATACTTGATTTGTAATTGTGCTCCTTGGCTTTTAAAGGTGCCCGGTGTAATACCTTCTATACTTAAGAACAGGTCGTGCAGACGGCTGGTACCGGACAAACCGCAACGATCAGCAGCCTCAGCCAGGTTTTCTGTTTGTGCCATAACTGCCTTGGCATGCTGCAGGGTAAGGTACTGCAGAAACTTTTTAGGGCTGATACCGGCCCACTCGGTAAAAACCCGCTGGAAATGAAAGGAACTCATGCAGGCCTGCTCGGCCAGTTCGTCCAGGCTTGGCTGACTTAAGGCTTTTGACCTGATGTAGGCCAAAGCGCCAGCAATAGTCTCGTAGTGGTTCATACTTCAAAAAACAAAAAAGCAGGGCAAAATACCAACCCGAATCTTGCGAAAGATGCAAAAGAAAAGCCCCGGCTTTGTACCGGGGCCTGTTAGCTATTGCTGTTCTTTTACAGCTTCTGCTCCGTCAGATGATCTGAAGAAGCCCTGAGGGTCCGGCATTTTTTCAACCAGCTCAGATATATAAGTATAATCGATCACGGCCATGTTCAGCATGCGGCTCTTGTGCAGGTAATCCCAGGCATCGGTATACTTCTTCTCATAAAACTTTACCAGCGAGACGTTATACAGCGCATAGGCATTCTGTGGCTCTGCTGTAACGGCTTCGTTTAGCAGTTCGTTTGCCTTTTTCAGGTTCTTTTTCTTTTTGCCTTCTCTGTACACAGCTAGGTAAGAGGTAGCCAGATCAGAAAGCAGCATAGAGTTCTTTGGGTCTAAACCCTTTGCCTTTTCATAGTAGGTAATCGCCTCTTCATTTTTATCCTTAGATGCTGAGATCAGTCCGAAGGCCCAGTAAGTGTCTTTGTTATTCGGGTCTAGGAGCCAGGCCAGGTTGAAGCGGTACATCGCCGTGTCTATCTGACCTTCATTGTAGTACTCCCAGCCGCGCTCCATAAAGAACTGGCTTGCCTCCTGGCGGTTCAAAAAGCTTTTGTCGCAGCTTGTCAGGAAACGTTCGTCTTTCTTTTGCTGTGACTCCGTTTTTGGCTTATTACCGAACATTGGCTGCACCAGGTAGCTTTGCTCGGTCTGCTGCTCCTGCGCAAAACCAGTGTTCGCTGCAAAAAGAACTACTGCAAGGGCAAATAATAATCTTCTCATCTTAAAAAGGTAGGTTAGTGTTACGTACATGCAACGCTATAAATTTAAAGCAATGGTACTTTAATAGCAAACTTATTGCATCCTTGCACGGGTATAAACTCCTTTCGGGTCTTTTTGCTTCTCCAGCAGGGCCGTCACAAACGTTTTGTCTGCCTTTGCTTTTTTGTCGGCAGTGCTCAGGTGCAGGTACTTCCAGGCCATGTCGTACTCCTTCAGGTAGTAGCTGTTTACAGCCAGTTTATAGTAGGCCGTCTTTTGTTTCGGGTTTAGCTTAACCGCCTCCTGCAGCAGCTTTTTGCTTTGCAGCAGGTCTTCGGGTGTGCTGGTAACATAAAATCGGTTTAAATGACTAGTGGCCACATCGGCTAACAATTGTGGGTTCTTGGGGTCTTTTTCGAGTGCGCGGTAAAGTATAAACAGGGCTTTGTCGTGCTCTTTTTTCTCGCCGTATACTTTGCCGTAGCCCCACAATATGTCGTTGTTGGTGCTATCGAGGAGCCAGGCGCGGCCAAAAAGGTAACTAGCCGAATCGAGTTTAGCCTGGTTAAAGTTGCGTTGCGCCTGCAATACATAATACTTTGCGGCTGCTCCTTTGCTTTTAAAGCGTTTGGTGCTGTTTTTCAGGAATTTTTGCTGACTAGCCTTCTGGGCATTTGTTTTTGGCTTCTTCACCGGAATAACATCAGCCGTCGTAAGGGCCGGCTGCTGCGTTACCTGCTGTACCTGATTTTGTTTTGTAAGGGCGTTTGGGAGGTTACAGGAGCTTACTCCTGCGGTTAGTAAACCAAGCGCCACTATCCAATATCGCATGTTCTTTTGCTTTGGTTTTGGGTACTAACGCACGTCGTTCAAAAATAGTGCTATTGGAGTGTTATTTACCCCTAAAAACTAGGCAGAGCGCCTTATAGCCTGTACCGGAAATATTTTCTTAACTTATCTGTAATAAAATTGAAACAGCCACAACTAATAAGGCTGAACAAAGCATGATCTGAAAATGAAAGACGCATTTCTGGAGTTGATTTCACAGCATCAGGGTATCATACATAAAATCTGTAGGCTCTACAGAGATACTCCCGAAGACAGGCAAGACCTGTTCCAGGAAGTGGTGTACCAACTCTGGAAGTCTTACCCAAAGTTCAGGCAGGAGGCAAGCATAAGCACCTGGATGTACAGGATAGCATTGAACACGGCACTGGCATCGCTCCGCAAACCAACGCTGAAAATTAACTACACCGACACCCTGCCCGACATACTTAGTGAAAGCTCAACTTACGCAGACGACCAGCAGGAGCAACTGTTTAAAGCACTTAAGCAGCTAAATGACGGTGAAAAGGCACTGGTTACATTGTTCCTGGAAGAAATGTCTTATAAAGAGATGGCCGATGTGCTGGGTATAAGTGAGGGCAACGTAGGAGTGAGGCTAAACCGGATCAAAAACAAATTAATGAACCTTATTATAACACACAGCCATGGATCTTAACCAACTAAAGCAAAGCTGGCAACAGGCCGGCACACAAGAGCAGCTGCACCTGAAACAGCTGGAGCACATGACTAAAATAAGCCAGCACCCGGTTTTAGGCCGCATCAGGACAAAGCTGCTGATAGAAGCTATAGCCATGACCGTACTCTTATTTGTATTCTATGATATGTTCGATGGGCATACCAAACCTACCTATGCATCGGTGGCCTTGGTGATGGGTGTTGCTTTTTACCTGGGCAGTAACCTGTACAGCTTCTTTACACTAAAGCAGGCTGTTAGCGCTGACAATATTTTAGGGTCGCTGCAGCATTTCCTGGCGCAGTTGCAGCGCGCAAAAGTCTTCTCACTAACCTCCCTGGTACTGTTCAGCGTGGCCCTTTGGGTATACTTTACCTCCTCTGTGAGTATGGATGTGCGCCTTTGGGCTATACTTGCTTGCATGGCCGGCTTAACACTGGTGTTTTTATACTTTTCTGCCCGCACCTGGTCACATTGGATCGGCCGCATCAGGCAGTCTATTAATGAACTGGCAGGCTAATTTATACTTGCCTCGGACTCCAAAAAAACTTATTTACGACAAATGGCGTTTTATTTATGACAAGTTTCGTATATTTGAGTATAAAATTAAAACAACCATGGGACAGGCCTTAGAAATCGGAGCAGGACTTAGCTATAAGTTAATTGATGATCGCGATGTGTTTATGCTGATAAGCACCGTGCGGGAGGGGATAAAGTATGCGCTGTTCCAAAGTATAGCTGATAAGAGCCCTTTTAGTACCGCCGAATGGTCTGGTTATCTGCACCTTTCAGAGCGAACCTTTCAGCGCTACAAAAAGGAGAAGCGCACGTTTGATCCGCTCCACTCTGAAAAGATACTGGAGATAACGCTGGTGTACAACAAAGGCGTGGAGGTGTTTGGCGACAAAGCGAATTTTGATGCCTGGCTGGAGGCGAAGAACGTAGCTCTTGGCGGTATCAAACCTAAAGAACTCCTCGACAACACCTTTGGCATCGGCTTATTAAAAGATGAACTCACGCGCATAGAACACGGCGTATTGGCATGATCGTTTATCGCCTTAGCAGAAGCAAATTCCGAAACGACTTATCAGGTAAAGGGGCAGAGCTGGCCGGCGGACGCTGGAACAGCAAAGGCATTCCGATGCTCTACACCAGCGAGTCGATTGCGCTTTGCACCGTAGAGATTGCCGTGCACATGCCGCTTGGCATTGTACCACTGGATTATTGTCTGGTGCGTATAGAGTTGCCCGATTTTAAAGAATTGCCCGAAATAAAGTTGGAGGAACTGCCTGAAGTGTGGAAGACGTTTCCGCACGCCAATGTTACGCAGGAGTTAGGCGATAATTTTATACTTGAAGAAAAGCACCTCATCCTGAAAGTACCCTCAGCCACTGTACAAGGCAACCATAATTACCTCATCAATCCCCGCCACCCGGACTTTAGCAAAGTAAAATTACTCGACTCAGCACCCTTCGAATTTGACAAGCGGCTTTTTGTAAAGGACTGATTTGAAAAGGTTTGTGCTACAGATCGTAGTTTGCTCCCATTTTGGCAATAGTTACGTTCCAGCCAAACGTGTCGCTGATTTTTAACCGCAGCGTTCCGCTGGCCTGTGTCTCACCGTGGTTCAGGAAAATACGTTTAGGCGCTTTCGTCAAGTTGCTTAACCACCACAGCAGGTCAGCCTGGTCGGCGTGGGCGGAGAGGGAACCGATCTGCTTTACTTCGGCATATACGGTGTAGTAACGGCCATGTATTTTAATGTCGTTGGAGCCGCTGCCTAAAAGGTTGCCGCGGGTACCCGGCGCCTGAAAACCAGCCAATAGCACCGTGTTCTTTTTATCCCCTAATAGCTGCTCGAGGTAGTACAGCACACGGCCGCCAGTTACCATGCCGCTTCCTGCAATCACAATTTTAGGCCCATGGGTATCGAGCACATGCAGCGAGTGTTCAAAATCACGTATCACGTGCACATCGTGCATTATGGTGCGGCATTCGGCGGCACTCAGGCTGTGCCAGTCGCTGTAGTTCAGGTATAGCTCCGTTACATTAATGCCCATCGGGGAGTCAAGGTAAATCGGGATAGCCGGTATACTTTTGTCGTAGCGCAGGGTGTTAAGTATAAGCAGCAATTCCTGGGCACGCTCCACGGCAAAGCTCGGGATGACAAGTGTGCCACCCTTGCTGTAAGTATGGTTAACAATGTCGGCTATCTCTGTGTAGGGTGAGGTGCTGCTGTGCAGTTTGTCGCCGTACGTAGATTCCAGCACCAGGTAGTCGGTTTGCTGTAGCAGGGCAGGTGGGTGCATCAGCAGCGGCTGGCGCCGGCCAAGGTCCCCGGAGAAAACAAAGCGCTGCCCATGGCATTCCAACTCTACGAAAGAGGAGCCAAGTATGTGCCCGCTGTTCCTGAACCGGAACTTTATCTTTTCATTTAGCTCTATCCATTTTTCCTGCGGCCGGACTTTGAACAGGGGCAAAGTGCGCTCAACATCATGCATGTTGTAAAGCGGTTTGGCAGGGTGGTGGCGGCTGTAGCCATACCTGTTGGCCTCCTGTGCATCTTTCTCCTGAATTTTGGCACTGTCCCGAAGTATGATCTCAGTCACATCTCGGGTTGGTTCTGTGGCGTAGATTGGGCCGTCATAGCCATACTTTACCAGCACCGGCAGGTAACCGCAGTGGTCGAGGTGGCCGTGGGTAAGTATAACTGCATCCAACTCAGGCACAGGTAGCGGCGGTTTTTTCCAGTTTAGCTGGCGCAACTCCTTTAATCCCTGAAAAAGACCGCAGTCTATCAGCACCTGGTGCTTTTGCGTTTTAAGGAGAATCTTAGAGCCAGTTACCGTACCGGCGCCTCCTAAAAATTTTAGCTGTAGTTGATGGTGCTGTTCTTCCATAGCGTCCGGCTAAAAGTTATACTTATATTAGTAGTAAGTATGGGCAAAGGCTAGTTATAATCTTGATCTAATCAACCTTCTTCCGCCAGTAAAAAAACTTTTCTGTTTCACGGCTAAGTATAAACCCGTTTTTCTGCAGCACTTTAATCGAAGAGATGTTCTCTTTAGCTGTTTCGGCCATAACGGTTGTTATGCGCGGCTGGTCCTGTGCCCATTGCAAAAAGCCAGCTACCACTTTGGTCATCCAGCCCTTGCGCTCATACTTTGGATAAACGCCATAGCCTATTTCAATCTCTCCTTCTTCGTCAGGTCCTTTTTTGATGAGAAAGTCGGCAACAACACGGTTAAGGTCTTTTGAGATGGCCAACCAACGCGTATTATAAGCTTGATCTGTGGAAGAGGCTTTGCGCAGCCTTGGAAGAATAAAATTGGAATTTAGGTTATAGAGCGGTTGCGGATTGAAAAGAGTATGGTCTTTGACGCCAAGTGAGGCGGTTATTTTTTCAGGATTCTCATTAAAGTTTTCCATTTGCTCCAATGTTAACGGAACAAGCAGAAGTTCTTCTGTTTCGAGGGCAGTCTGAACAGCTTCCATAGTACTAAGTTAATGTGGTGTATACTTTTAAATTGAAAGGTATATAGAAAAAGTATGATTCTGAAAGCTTTGTTTATGTTTTCTTCTGCAGCAGCGAATAGAATATATGTCACCCGATTTAAGTGGCTATGCAGCACAAAAAAGCCGCTGCACAGATATGTGCAGCGGCTTTTTAAGGAACTAGTTTCTTTACCTTGTTCGGGCAGGCAAGTATACCTGAAGTCCTAATGCTAAGTTAAGCCCCGATGAGCCGCTTCCTACAGATATATCTGCACTGGTCCGGGTATAACCAAGTATACCTTCCAGGGCTACATTCTGTGCCACAAAATGTGCGTAGCCAGCTCTTAAACCTAATACACCTGAGAAAACCGAATCACCATCGCTGTCTTCCTCAGAGCTACCGGCAATACCGGCTATGGCTTCGCCAAACCAGCGGTGGGTTGGTGCAGCTCCCTCCGGAAAATAGTATCTAATAAAAGGAGTAATGCCATAACGAAAAGTCTCTCCTCCGTCATAAATATCCAGCCCTAATTGTACCTCTGTACCGATGGCTGCGTTGTCGCTTAAAAAGTAGCCAGCTCTAGGGTTGATATTAAGTGTAAAGAAGTCAGATTTAAAGTTCATGCCAATATCGGCAATGTTGGCTCCAACAATCCAGTTACCTTCTCTTACAGCATCTGAAGAAACAGGAGCTGTAGTTTGTGGTCTACGCTCTCTTATTTCATCGGTAACCTGTGCGTTAGCAGTAAAGCATACTGCCACCAAAAAAAACAATGTAGTTAAGTTCTTCTTCATAGTTGTAGTAGTTTTAGCAATTATAAAATTGTATTTCATTTAAATGAATAAATGTTCATTTATATAAAACGGAAGCAATTGCTAAATGTTTATGTATTGCAGGTCAATGAATTAAGTTAAAACTGCAGCAGCTTGAATAGAGACAGGATTGTACAGATAATCTATATAAACTTATATAATTATTTTGCTTCCAGTTAGAACAGTGCCGATTAAGCTGTATAGGCGCAGACAATCTACAATCAGGAATATAGAAGGTTTACTTGTTCCGGTAGTCAGAAATTATGCCATCGCAGATCCAGTTAGCCAAGGCCTGCCTGTTGTTGGGGATTACAAAACGGCGCTGATCCAGGTCGTTACGGATGTTGCCAAGTTCTATGAAAACGGTTGGTGGGTGGCTATACTTTACCACGTATAAACTGCTGCGATGTGATACAGTGCCGGAATAGTCGCGCTCCGGTTGGTGGCGGTTATACTTGTTCGTGAAAGTGGAGTGTATGTTTTCTGCCAGCTTTTTGCCGTCTTCGCTGTTTTCATGGTGGTAAAAGAACACATCGATGTTTTTGCGTTCGCTGCGGCTGTCAATGTGCAGGGAGAGCATGCGCTGGTAAGCACCTTTATGTTTGGCATAAAGCGAGTTGATGGAGTTTACCCGCTGCCGTAGCCGCTGCACCTGGCTAAGGGAGATGGCGTTGCCGCTGTAGTTTACCTCGTCCCGGTCCATTTTCAGAATGTTATCATCCCGTATGCCGTCTTTTTTATCCTGAATGATCATGTAAACTGTTGCCCCATGCTCCATCAGCCGGCGTGCCAGTCGGATAGTCACATCGTAGGCATACTCATCTTCGGCAAGTTCATAAGGGCCATATTTGCCCACCGCCCCAGGATCCGGACCGCCGTGACCGCTTACTAGGTAGTAAACTGCACCCTGCAACTTATTGTCGAGTACTTCCACGCGCTCATACTTTTTACCAAACAAAGGCACTTTTTTGACTCTAGCGGTAGCCTCAATTGGTTTAGCAGTGGCAACTGCTGTAGTAGAAGCAACGATGTCCGATTTGCCTGGTAAAATGTAGGTTCTGCCTACATAAAGGCTGTTGTTTTCGCCTAAGTTATCTTTGTTTAATTGGATAAACTCTGAAAGTTGTGACGTAGAAATGCCGTGCCTGCGCAGTAAAGTATAAATGCCGTCGCCCTGCATGGCCTCTACGCGCAGCATTGTGCTTTGCCCGAATGCCTGTAGGGTTAAAAGAAGGAGTAATAAAGGTAAAAAGACTTTCTGCAAAACTGTGATTTTGTTAAGAAACGAACTTGGGCAAAGCGATATTACTAAAAATGACTGAATCAAAAAAGTTAGTCGTATACTTCGCACTTAAAATCCTGCTATTTACATAGAAAACACAAAGGTACATAAGTATAGCCGGAAAAGCTTTTAGAGAAAATATCGAATAAGGAAGTTATGCCCGATTAATGTATGACTTACCTTGCACAAATTCCCCTATAGGCGCACCACTGGCAAACGTCAAGGTCTTTAGTTTTCTGAATTGGCTCTGTCGGGTCTAATAAGCGTTCTACAAAGTCAGTCAGGAGCTTTTCGGAGGCAGCTACAAAATCATTGCCCAGGCTTTCAAAATTAAATTCTGAGGAGAGTACACCACCGTCCAGGTTACGGAATGAGATAATGCCTGACTTCGGGTCTATGCTCTGCGGGGAAACGTGTGGTGCATTGCGCAGAATCTTACCTGGGTCGCGTTGCAGTGTGCGGTGCAATATATACTCGTAGAGCCACAACTGACGTGCTTTGCCATACTTTGCATCGGTTAAAAAGTGCAGTTCCAGTTCCTCCGGCTTCACATTCAGCTGGCTCTTTTCTACTTTACCCGTTTTGTAGTCTATCACACGAAGTTCGTGACCTGTAAGATCGATGCGGTCTGCTTTGCCAGCTATGCGCACCTGCAGTATTTCGCTGTTTACCTGCACCGGAAGTATAGCATCCAGAGTGTCTTCGAGGCGCAGCACGTACAGCGGCAGTTCGTCAGATTCTTTGAGCTTTTGCAGGTATTTTTCCAGCACCTCCACGGCCACTTTATACAGCAGGTAGTTCATGCCGCGTTCCGGTTTGGCGCCCTGCGTTACTTTACTAAACTCGGCTTTAGTTTTGGCTGGTAGCGCCTGTAGCATCTGCTCCACATGCCCGGCAAGTATAGGTTCTCCGCTTTGCTCGTGGGGTTTAAAGAAATCCTCCAATACCTGGTGCACAATGGTACCAAATTGATCGGCTCCCAACTGTTCGTCCACTTCGTCGATCTCCTGCATTTTGGCGATGCGGGTAAAGTAGTACTGCAGCGAACAGTTGATGTACATGTTCATGTGCGAAGGGTAGAGGCCGCGCTCCAGCTCCTTCTTCAGCTGTGCAATGGTGTTGGCGTCTTTTTCGATGAGTATGTCCTCTTCATACTTGCGCGTTTGCTCCTGTTGCACAGCGGCTGTCATGTCGCGGAAGGTGATGCGGGAGTTGCGCAGGGCCAGGTCGTTTTGCAACTGAAGTATAAAGCGGCTTCTCTCCCCGGACCCGTATGTATCGGATGGGAGAACATACAGCAGGTTTACACGCTTGGCACGCTGCAGCAGGCGGTAAAAGTTATAAGCCATCGCACCTTCGGTTTCGGCGTAAGTTGGCAGTCCAAATTGTTTTAGCACATCGTAAGGCATCAGCGATTCGTGGCGCTTAGGTGCAGGCAGTGTGTTTTCGTTTACCGAAAGTATGATCAGGTTCTCAAAGTCCAGGGCACGGGTTTCGAGCATACCCATGATCTGTACTTCAGAGATCGGTTCACCGCTAAAAGGCAGCCTTGTCTGACCGATCAGCTCGTACAGAAACTTCTTAAAACTCCGCACCGAGATCTTCTGCTCACGGCAATCGAAAATAGTATCGAGGCGCTTTACTAAAGTATAGAAAATGTAGAGGTACTCCGTTTCGATGGTGTTATGGCCGTGACTGTATACTTCGCGCAGCTTATCAATCAGCTGGTACATCGACTCGATGATGTCGTCGCAGTCGCGCCAGCTTTTAAACAGTATCTCGAATAGTGGGTGGTGTTGGCTTAGCTCGAGCAGTTCTTCTGCCCGAATGAGTACCTTATTTTCCTGTACCATCTTCTCCAGCACCAGCTGTATCATGCCATGGTATTTTGCCTGCTCGGGATCATCGTTCAGGTGCAGTTCGTACCTCCGGATAAAGGGGTGCGTGAGCAGTTTAGTAATCGACAGGTGGTGGTACTGGTGTACTCTGTAGCCAGAGTCGCTGAGCTGCGTTACGCCCGTCAAGTGCACTTCAAACAACAGGTCTACCAAGTTAAAGAGGGGAGTGCCTTTAAAGCTCAGACCCATGGTAACGTTATAGGTAGGGATGCTTTCAGGTATAGAGTGCAGCACCGGCAGCAATAGCGTTTCGTCGGGCAGCACAATAGCTACCTGCGCGTGTTTGTCTTTTTCGCGTATCTCCTGCAGCAATTGGCCAGCCAGTTTGCCCTGCATGCTGGCATTGGCCACACCGATCACGTTTATCTCTTTTTCATCCGTCAGCAGCAGGTTTTGCTGCCAGCGCCATTCCGGTAATTTCCAGGTGCTTTTATACTTGCGCAGAAAGCTGCCAGCCCGGTTAGGCGTGTTTTTTTCCATGTAAAAGTCATCGCTGTCGAACAGTACCTCAGCCTTTTCGTGCTTCAATAAGGTTTTGATGATCTTTTCTTCGGAAGCAGTTAAGCTGTTAAGTCCGATAAAAATAAACTGCAGGCACTCATCCGACTTAGCTATACTTTCGATATCCTTGGCCACTTTGCGGAAAGCCATACCTGTGTATGCCTGTTTGTTCTCGAGTAAGCGTTTCTGCAGGTTGTGGTAGGTCTTTTCAATGTTATCCCAAAGGCTGAAGTATTTGCGCAGGGTAGGAGAGATCTCTTTGCCTAAGAACTTTGGATCCCAGCGCTCCAGGGCTTTGGCTTCGGTCAGGTATTCAAATAGCTTTTTTGTGTCTACCAGATTCTGGTCGATGCGGCTGAAATCGTCGAGCAAAGTACCGGCCCACGTTACAAACTGGTCGAAATCCATGTTTGGGTCCTGCTCGCGCATCAGGTCGTACAGTTCCAGCTGCAAGTTTATCGGCTCTACCACATCCGTCTTCGCCAGCTTCCGGATAAAGTCTTCCATGGAGTGCACTTCCGGCGACCAGATTGGTTCAGGCGAGGCTTGTGCCAAGGCTGTTTTAAAGAAGAAACTTGCCCGCCTAGAAGGCAATACAATGCACAGGTCGCTGATGTTCTCTTTATACTTTTCGTAAATGTATTTCGCCGTTAGCTCCAGGAAGGTTTGCACGTGGGTAATTTAATTTTGAATGAGTGGGTAAGTGAATTACTAAGCTACATATTTTATCATCATAGTGATCTTCATGGCTGCTACAATGATAAGTGTAAATGGTAATATAAAGTTAAATTTGGATGAATAACGCAGGTTTTGATAAGGTACAATGGAAGCTAGTAAAGCAATTACAATAGCTACTGATGTCAGCATAAATAACTGAACTACTCCGTCTATGAGTAGGAGGACGCTAACTGAAGATTTAGTGTAATAAGTATAGTCAATCAAAAGTCCTATAGCCAGTAATAATATAGCAGTAACCCATGCTACAATTTTGAACTTGAACATAAATAAATTTGATTAATGGATCGACTGCATCTTCGTATTCCCATGATCATCCATAGGCAGGAAAGGATTGTAGGCAATTTCCCATAGGTTATCATCCGGATCTGCGATGTAGCTGCTGTAGCCACCCCAAAACACTTTTTCTGGTCTTTTTACCACGCGGGCGCCTTTCTCCTCCAGTTGGGCCACCAACTCGTTTACTTCCTGCTCCGAACGCACGTTGTGTGCCAGCGAATACCTTCTAAAACCGGTGCCGTAAGGATCAACGCCGGCATCGTCGGCCAACGACTCCTGCGGGAACAGGGCCAGCTGAATGCCGTTCAACTGAAAGAATACCACGCCTTCCGTGCTGCTTTCTGTGGGCGTCCAGCCAAACACGTTCAGGTAAAAGTCGCGTGAGCGCTGCAGGTTTTTTACGCCTAAGGTGATAAGTGTCAGTCGTTGTTCCATAATAAGTTCTGCCCAGGCTTCACCTGATAACAGGAGGGCCAGGAGTTTTATAAGTTATACTTTAGTAATAATGTTAGTTTATCTGCGCATATGCCTTCCGAAGCCGGTTAACCAGCTCTGGAGTATTATCGGCAAGGGTTTTGGTTCTTATGCTATGAGACACACATTAAAGTTGCCAGATCTTTAGGATCGCCAAATGGCTATACTTTGTAAGGCCAAGATAAGAAGAAAAGGTAAGCCTGCGGCGTATTACTGAAAGTATAAATGCGCAATGGCGGTCAAATCTCTCCTGAGTTGCTCTTCTATACTAAACGGCAACAGCATCCGGGAAGCAGAGGGTGAAAGTTGTACCTTTGTTTACTTCGCTTTCCACCTCAATTTTACCTCCGATCAACTCAACCTGTGTTTTGGTTAAGTATAGGCCAATACCTTTAGAGTCTTTATTGCGATGAAAGGTGTTGTAAAGGCCAAACATCTTGGTTTTTACTTTATCCAGGTCTATACCCAGGCCATTATCAGCAACAGACAGGTATACTTGCTCATCAGCAGCCCATGACCTTACATATATCTCTGCCTTTCGGGTATCTGAGCTATACTTTAATGCGTTGGAGAGCAGGTTGTGGAGAATGCTTTCGAAGTATACTTTAGGCACATGCAGGGCAGATACTTGTAAATCGGTTCTGATTACAGCATTGGTCTTAAGTATAGAGGTTTGCAGGTTCTGCTTTTCCTTTTCGATCAGCTCAGATATCTGCACGTTTTCCCGCACAAGTTCCTGCTTTATGGCTGAGCGCAGCACCAGGTTCAGCTCATCGATGGTAGAGGACATATTGTCTATCATCTTGCTCATGCGCTCCATTACTTCTGCACTTGTTTCATGAGTAGGCTCAGCTTTGTACAGCTCATACAAGCCTTTGATGTTGCTCATAGGAGAGCGTAGGTTATGCGCTATGATCTGGGCAAAGTCTTCAAGCTTTTTGTTTTTTATCTGCAGTTCTTCTGCCGAGGCATTCAGCTCTTCATTTAGGTCAATCAATCTCTTGGCTTGATCCTGCATAAGCAAAGCCACAATATCTTTTTGCAACAATTGGGCAATGGTAATATCGTTTAATGACCAGGCCAACGATTTGCCACGAACAGTTTCTTCCCAATCGTTAAAGGATTTTCGCGGATGTATGTGCTCACTTGTGCCCAGTTCAGGTTTATCCGGATTGCCAGCCCAAATCCTTTTTTCCTTGATTTCAGGTTTAAAGAAAAGAATATACTCTTTGTTATATCTGGATATCTCAATAGCTAGTAAACCGCTGGCTACATTTCTGTAAGCAGTTGCACCGGCAATATGTCTTGATAACTCACGAGTAGCTATTACTTGGTCTGCCTCTCGTTGAGAGAGCCAGTCTAAAATTTCAACTATCTGATCTTGTGAAGGGGTATTGCCAATTGTGCAGATCTGGCTATGAAGGTGCATGGCTGCCCCATGGCCTTGGGTAATGCTCAGGAGATTGGTGTCTAGTGTGAAAAGACCCTCTTTAAGACTTTCAGTTGCCATCACCTGATCAATCAGCTTCTTTTCTACAGCCTTATAACGGTCCATTATCTGATGGTCTGTTTTCTCCTGGTTTGCCAGTATGGTATTGGCAAACGTTAATGCTGTTACCAGGCAAGTTTGCCGCTTCCAGAAGTTTATGAACTTAGCAGACTCGTGCTGGCAGGCAATAATACCCCAGAGTTTGCCTTGTACAATAATGGAAACTGAAAGTGTTGCCCTTACCTGCATGTTGCGGAGGTACTCCAGGTGTATTTCAGAAGGGTTGCGCAACTCTGACAGGATAATGTCAGTGGGAGCGTTGGTTTTTGGGTCGAAGTATGGTACTATGTCAATGGCTTCGGCACCTACATCTGGTATCTGCCTTACACATTTCTTCAGAAGCAACTCTCGTGCCTGCGCCGGAATATCAGTAGAAGGAAAGTGGTGGTGCAGATAAGAGCGTACCCCCGGCTTTACTTTTTCAGCTATTACTTCGCCATGCCAATCCTGGTCAAATACGTACAGCGTTACACGGTCGTAGTCGAGCAGGTGCTGCACATAGTTTACCAAGGCTTTTGTTTGTTCCTGAAAAGTTGGCAGCCCATTTAATTCTGAATGGAATTGTGAAAAGCTAAGCGTATTTTCAAGTCTGTTTTCGTTCAGAGCGGTATCCATTGGCTCGCACTCCAGCACCAATTTGTTGTCGCTTTTGTGTATAAAACCGAAAAACCCCTTTTGTTGGAGCGTAATTGCCTGCGGACTTACAGAAGTGCCTTTGACAAGTTGTCCTTCAAGTATGGCATATTCTTCAAGAGAGGCGACTGAGGCTAGTGTTTTACCCAGCAAGTTTTCGACTGAAGCATCTAAGTAAGTGCCAACGTTCTGGCTTGCCTGCACTACTTCTAATGAGTCTTTATCCAGCACCAGCATAAAACCATGAGGCTGTATCCTTCCTATAATGTGTATAGGCTCTTTGTCGCAGTTGGATAAATCAACCTTTAGGTTTTTGTAGTTTTGCATGGTTTATACTTGGCTGTTACACCGATATTACTTCACTCTTATACGCTGCACTTTTTCTCGATCAGCCACTCATAAACACGTTAGCACATAATAAAGATGCTAACTAGGATAGATGCTCCTTTATGCTAAGCTCTAAAGTATAAATTTAGAACGAAAGCCCCAATTGTTCGGCAGGTTTACCTCCATAAGCCCAAGTTAACACCTGTTGTGTATCGAAGTAAAACAGCACGCACTTTACTTTTTTATAGCCCAGCTGTCTGAACCGCACCGCGTAGTGATCCAGTCTGTTACGGTGTTCCGGCTCTGGCGGTGGTGTTTTAAATTCTATCAGCACCACACCTTCACCGTCGAATACAATGCGGTCAGGTTTGTACAGGTAAGCCCTTGCATCCAGCACTTCTTTTTCGTGCTCTACAGCTACTTTATCAGAGAAGTACCTGGCAAGATCTGGGTGCTTTAGCACTTTAGTCAGTTTATTACGCAGGTCCGGCTTTTCGCGTTCGCTTATGATGCCTTCGTACACCATCTGGCGGAGCACCTTTTCCAGCTCATTGGCAAAGGCAATACGTGCAAGTGCGTAGTGTAGTTTGCGGTTTTGCTGGCGCTGTTGTGCCTGTGTTGCGAAGTCGAACACGTTGTTGGCGTGCTGTTTTATTTTCAGGCGCTGCTCCCAGTCACTGGCCACCAAATGTTCCAGTGAATACGTGTGGCTAAGGTCCAGGCGGTTATGATTTAGACTTGGTTTGCCCTGAGCCAGCTGGTAACAATGCTCCCCGAATTCCCACATTACCTTGTGCACCAGGTAGCGGTACAACAAGTGGCTCACATTCTTTGCTTGTCCGTCCAGCTTCGGGGCTTTTCGTTCATCCAGCAGGTCTTTAGCGTTACCTATCAAGTATAGCCTGTCGATGGGGCGGGTAAGGGCCACGTACAGCATGTTCAGGTTCTCGATAAAGGTTTTTTCTATCTCGGTGCTGTACTGCTGTGTAAGTATGGTGTTCTCCAGTTTAGAACTTATGTTAACAGCCACGCTTCGCAGTTTCCCAGTTACACTTATCTCTTCCGGCAAATGGCTCCACATCAACGAACCGCGTTTAGGTTCGGTGCTCCAATCGGCAAACGGTATGATCACGATAGGGTAAGCCAGTCCTTTGGATTTATGTATGCTGGTGATGGTGATGGCGTTGCGATCTTTGGGCGTGTTTATACTTAGCTTGTCTTTCTGCACATCCCAATAAGCCAGGAAGTTGTTCAGGTTATTGCTGTGCTTCAGGCTGTACTCCAACACCAGGTCCAGGAAACGGAACAGGTACTCGCTTTCGTTGTTCTTGCCCAGCAGGTTAAAGATGCGAATAAGTTTCTCGGTTAATTCATAGATAGACAGGTTGCCGGTTTCGCGCTCCTGCACATCGAAGCCGAACACGCGCAGCTGATCAAAAAACGACTGGTTCTCTTTCTCGTTCGCAATATCGGCAATGGTCTGTGTCATGCCCACATCCGGAACAGTCTCCAGCGCCACTTTACAAACCAGGTATAAAGCCTCTGATTTTGCCAAAGAATCGTTGGGTCGGTTAAACACCCGGAACATGGCAATAATCAGGTTAATTACCTCGGCAAACTGAAGTGAAAGTGAGTCCTGTGAAATGATGTCGAACTTACGCTCTTTCAGAAAATTGGCAATCAGCTTACTCTTGATGTTGGTGCGGCAAAGTATGGCCATGTCTTTTAGCTCATAGCCTTCGGCCATTGCCTCCGTTACCAGCTGCAGCACCATGTTAAGTGTACTCTCGTCGTACGTCAGCACTTTAGGTTGCGAATACCCGTCGTACAGTTCTTCGGTGCGGTGGCAGTTATTCAGATCATACTTGTAGTTTTCGTCATCATCGTGCGTGAACATCACCTGAATATGGCCGCCGTTGTTCTGGCTGCCGGCTGGTACCTGCTGTTTAAAATCTTCGTCGTAGATGGAGGTGAAGATGCCAAATTCCGGATGGCCTTCGCTGATGAAGCTGAACAACTCGTTATTAAAGTCGATAATTTCGGAGCGGCTGCGGTAGTTGGTTTTCAGGTTATCCGGTTGCAGCGCCTGGTCTACAGAGTCGTAGCGCTCTTTGATAAGCGGACCGTGGCGGCGGTTCTCGTACAGCTGTTTCGTGCTTTTCTTGTAAAGGTGCAGGATCTGCTCCATTTCACCACCGCGCCAACGGTAAATAGCCTGCTTAGCATCTCCTACCACCATACTAAAATGGCCGGAGGCAAGGGCATTGTCTACCAGTGGCAGCAGGTTGTTCCATTGCAGCACTGAAGTGTCTTGAAACTCATCGATGAGGATGTGGTTATACTTTTCACCTAATCGTTCATAAATAAATGGCACCGGCTCCTGCAGCACAATATCAATAATACGCTTGTTAAACTCGGAGATGTGCACCGTGTTACGGTCCAGTTTTATCTCCTGCAGGCATTTCTCCAGCTCGTTTAAAACCGATACTTTGTACAGGTGAGGCACAATCTGTTGGATTAACGTATAGGTGCCGGCATACTGCTCTTTTATACTTTCGATGTGGTAGTACAGGTCGGTGAGCGGCTGCTTTATACTATCGATCTGGCTTTTAGTATAAACGCTTGCCTTGCCGGCATACCACTTGTCTTCTTCTATACTTTGGCGGGCGTAGTTGTTGCCGTAGTTCAGGTCGATGTCCTTCTGCGAGAATTTATTAAAGTAGCTCCAGATTCCGCGGTTGCCCTGGTAAAAATCGGCAGGGGAGAGGTCGGCATTCTCGATCAGCTTCAGGCCCTGCATTCCTGCTTCCTGAACCGCTTCTTCTATTTTCTTCTTAGCCTCAAACAACTGCTCACGCACCAGTTTAAAATCCTCCAGGCTCAGTTGCTGAATGTCGGTTATAGCCTCGTATACTTGCTCGTTAAGCAGGTTTCTGGCAAAGTCCATTAGGTCATCTGCCAGTAAGGTCCAGCTTTTGCCTTCGCGGGCTTTCTCCAGCACATACTGCTCCAGCGTCTGCGAAAGCATATCGTCTTTGGCATCGCTTACCTTGTCCAGTAATAGCGACACTGCAGTGCTTAGCAAGGCATTCGAATCCAGGTCTACCTCAAAATTGTGGGGGATATTTAACTCTCGTGTAAAGGCCTGCACAATCTTATTTACAAAACTGTCGATGGTGCTCACGCTAAAGTCTGAGTAGTTATAAAGTATCTGGCGGAATAGGCTTGCAGCACGCCGGCGAACCTCTTCCACATCCAACTGCTCCTCAGGGTACTCACGCTGCAGATCTTCAGTTATACTTTGTAGCAGGTTCTCACTTTTCGCTTTTTCCTTTTCAGATAAGTTGCCGTCGTTAAAATTTCGCAGTGCGGCTAGTATACGCTCCTTCATCTCAGCGGCGGCATCGTTTGTAAACGTGATGGCCAGGATGGAGCGGTAATAATCCGGGTTTGAAGTATGCAGGGCCAGCTTCAGGTATTCTTTGGTAAGGTGGTATGTTTTACCAGAGCCGGCAGAGGAGGAGTATATCTTAAAAACAGAAGGCATAAGTATGGGTCTATTGTTTAAAGATACAGCTTAGCAGCTGCATTGCACAAGTTATACTTTGAAAGAATTTGTTAGAATTAATGTATAATGGTAAGCTTCTTCTGTTTATGGTTTTAACATGGAAGGGATTTTACTGTTCGCTTGCTTTTCGCCTCGCCGGCTGGGCCTTACTTTTCTCCTTGATGAGAAAAGTAAGCAAAAGAATCAAGACAATTTTGAACTCGCTGAACGCTCAGACAAAAAATCGTCAGTGGTGCACCTGGCAAAAGCCGTTGCTGCGTTGCAATAAAGGATACTTATACTTGGTTGCCAATTGCCAGAGCCGCTAACTAAGAAGTGTCAATCCCAGTTTCTCTGTGGGGGTAGGGACCCTCTTTAAAGAGCCGCCTTGTGACAGCCGGTGCCGCTCTAGCGGCAGCCGAAGCTCAGCGGAGGCAGGAGGGAACACAGCGGCGATGCGGAGAAACGAGGCCACCCGGCTTTGAGGGCACCAGAGCCAGAGATGAAACGATTGGCAAGTAAGACTGAGGAATAAAGCCAATTGGATAGAGTAGCAGAACTTTTGAAGTATAGTGTAATAAAGTCATGTGAAAATAGACTTTATAAAACAATAAAGCCCTTCCTGTGCAGGGAAGGGCTTTATATGTTATAGTTAAAGTAGCTATTTATGCATAAACAGGCTCAGCTACTCTGGCTTCTTGTTTCTGGTGAGAGGCAAAATCATTCACGCACACATGGTACATGATACGCGCCATAGATACAGAGTAGTCAGTGATAATACAGTGCTGCTGCTCTGGACTAATAAGCGCTTTGCTGCTGCCAAGGTTAAACTTGCTTAGCTCCATTACCTCATCAAAGTTCTGGCGCAGCATTTTTAATGCTTTAAAAGAAGGCTCGTTATAGTACATCGGAATCACCTGGCATACGGCATAGCTGCCTTTTGCTCTCTCTGCTCTGATCATCTGGCACAGCGATTCGATATTCATTTTATCCAGATCAGAAATGATCACGAAGAATACTTTCTTCTGCTCTGTGTTGGTGGATCGGGCAGGCACACTGCCTAGTAGCATGTTGCGTGTAATCTTGGTGCCTTGCTGAAAGCAATCGTCTTTCAGAATCTTGTTGTGGATTTTAAAGGCCAGCGCACCGGAGGCTATTAGGTTGAAATCTTTACCTTGAGTTGAAATTTTGGAAAAGTGTAACATAAAAATAGGGACTAAAGGGTTTAAGGTTTATTTAACTAGCTGTTCAGGCTTCTAACCTGCTTCTCATTAGCTTAGGTAAATAAGACTTGTCACACGGATAAAATAATAAGGTTAGTTTATTGGCGGAAGTGTAATGTTATTGGGTCATAAGGGTGTAAAATATGGGTTTCAGAATATTTGCATTTCGTATTTCTACGGTACAATTGCGATTACTATACATGTAAAATCACTATATATGGTAAACGCATTGTTTTTAAGGGTGAACAGGAGGTTTTAACGTGTGAAAGTATTATTAGTTACCTTTTCTAATATTAATTTTAATTTATTTCATAAAAATAAAAAATAAATATTAGTTAAATCAAAATGTTCTGATTTATAAGTTAACGGTACAATACAAGAGGTGATACCATCTATTTCACGGGTGGATATACTAGAATTAAATAAAATAGTTTAATCAAATTTAAAGTTGTACCTTTGCGCCCGATTTGGATACGGTCTGATTACTGTATAACTGGATACACCATCTGTTGGCAAAACCTAGTTGTTTTTAGTTTTTCGTGTCGCTCTCTACGTAGAGATAGGTTAAAAAAGCAGACTGCCTCCAGATGTGTCATAAAAAGTTATTAGTAATTAGATGAACAAAATCAGATTTGATGAGCTTCCGCTTTCGCAGGAAGTTCAGCGAGCAATCGCAGACATGGGGTTCGAAGAAGCCTCTCCCATCCAGACAGCAGCTATCCCGGTTGTATTAGAAGGAAAAGACATTATTGGCCAGGCCCAGACAGGTACTGGTAAAACTGCTGCCTTTGGTATACCTACCATCGAAAGCATTGATCCTAACAACAGGAGTGTACAGGCACTTATACTTTGCCCTACACGCGAGCTGGCTATCCAGGTTTCCGGTGAAATCCAAAAACTGGCCAAGTATAAGCAAGGCATCAGCGTGGTTCCTATTTATGGCGGCCAGAGCTACGACCGTCAGCTGCGTGCCCTAAAGCAGGGTGTACAGATTGTGATCGGTACGCCGGGCCGTGTAATGGACCACATCAACCGCGGTACATTAGTGCTGGATAACGTACGCAAGATTATACTTGATGAGGCGGATGAAATGCTTGACATGGGCTTCCGTGAGGATATTGAGTATGTACTGGAGCGTATCCCGGAAGATCGCCAGACGATCTTCTTCTCTGCTACTATGTCCAAGCCGATCATGGAGATGACCAAGCGTTATCAGACTGATCCGGTGTTGGTAAAAGTAGTACACCAGGAGCTGACAGTAAGCAACATCGATCAGGTATACTTTGAAGTAAGAAACAACATGAAGCAGGAGGTGTTATCGCGCCTGCTGGATATGTATAACTTGAAATCAGCTATCATCTTCTGTAATACCAAGCGTATGGTAGATGACCTGGTGGCTGGTTTGCAGGCCCGCGGTTATTTTGCAGATGGTTTGCACGGTGACCTGAACCAGAACCAGCGCTCAAACGTGATGGGCAAGTTCCGTAACGGTACGCTGGAGATATTGGTAGCAACAGACGTAGCAGCACGTGGCCTGGACGTTGAGAACGTAGAGGCAGTGTTTAACTACGATCTACCGCAGGACGAAGAGTCTTATGTACACCGTATCGGCCGTACAGGTCGTGCCGGTAAGTCTGGTAAAGCTTTCTCGTTTGTAGGCGGCCGCACAGACGGTTACAAGCTGAAAGACATCATGCGCTATACAAAAGCGAAGATCGTGTTGCAGCAAGTACCATCATTAGAAGATGTAAATGAGATCCGTACCAATGTTTTCTTTGACAAAGTGAAAGAAGTATTGGAGAAAGGCCACCTAGCGAAGCACGTTGCACGCATAGAGCGCTTCGTGAATGAGACAGAAGGCTATACTACACTGGATGTGGCTGCAGCGCTTCTGAAGATGCACCTGAAAGAGCAGAAGGTGAAAGAAAAAGGTGCTGAAGCTGAAAAAGGACTTGGTGCAACCAAAGAAGGTATGGACCGCCTGTTTATCACCATCGGCAAAAAAGACAGAGTACACCCACGCGACCTGATCGACCTGCTGGCACAAAATGCAAGCATTCCGGCCGGGCAGGTAGGAGACATCGACCTGTACGACAAGTTCAGCTTTGTTGAAGTACCAAGCGAATATACAGCTGAGATCGTGGCCAATGTAAACCGTATTGAGTACGAAGGTCGTTCTATCGTTGTAGAGAAATCGCAGAAGAAAGGCTCTGGCCCGAAAGAAGGCGGCGACCGCGAAGATTTCGGATTTGGCGGCGGCTCAGGTGGCGGCGAAAGACGCAGAAGCGGCGGTGGCGGCTCTTTCAGAGACCGTGATCGTGGCGGTTACGGCAGAGGAGATCGCGGCGGCGATAGAGGCGGAGACCGTGGCTTTGGCGGTGATCGTGGTGGCTTTGGAAGAGGCGATCGTGGTGGAGAAAGAGGAGGCGACCGTGGCGGTTTTAGAAAAAGAAGATTCTAATTTTCTTTCGCAGTTTGTAACCTTGCCTCATAGAAGGCGTAAATAATATCATACAAGCTTTGAGTGTAAAAACTCATAAAATTGTTAGAAAAGGCTGACTTGAAACGTCAGCCTTTTTGTTTTTAGGAACTACTTAAGTAAGGCAGAAAAATAATTTGAATAATTTTTCCTTTTTCGCAACCTGCCACTATACCGGGGCGTAAAAGAGGATATCATAAAAAGGTTGGAAGATTAAGCTGACTGTTTACGCAGTTAGATATAATAAGGGTAAAATCAGACGGATTTTACCCTTATTGCATTTATAAGCCGGCGCTATTGGTTCAACTGCGCTATATTCTGAACATTGTAGGTTATATTTTTTATTTTCCCGGTAAAGTATTCATACTCCCCCTCGGGTAAAAGCCAGGAAGCTCTCAGCTCACCCGGCAGTACATAATCGCTTATCTTTTTGTAGTTAAGGTAATAAGCTACCCAAGGCAACCGGTCGTATTCTGCGCCATCTGTCGAGAAAAATCTGTCTTCTGTTTTAAATCGCTCGGGTAATCCATCCGAATTAAAATAAAATTTACCTGTCGCAGTTTTGCCCCTGTCTGTTATGGTAGCTGTTACTGTTTTGTCATCAACCTGCTGCAAACGAATATATGGGCTCATCAGGGCAGCCGGCAACAGAATTGCCTCTGATAAAAAAGTGACCAAAGCCGAAATATCCATCTCAGGGCCTCTGGCATCACTCACCGTAAAAGCTAACAACTTAATAAACATATTACCGGAGCCATCCTGATATTTGTCTTTGCCTGAGAAGGGGATAAAGCCAAACATTTTGCTTGTCATCAGGGCATTGCGCATTGGGCTTTGTGCGGCATTAAACTGCACGCAAGCTATGGGCATCCATTCTTTCTGTGGATTCAGTTTTAGGGAGGTACCTTCCCAGGTTATGTAAAAATTTTCGGCCAGTGGCTTGTCAATAAAACCCGCCTTCTCCAGGTAGGTCTGGATCAGAGGTGGTAGCTTGGAGATATCCTCTGGTCTTAAGATTGGAGCAGTATGCTGCTGCTTTACGAGTTCCTGTTTTACCTCCTGCAGGAATAGCTTTTTTAGGGACATAAAAGTATGGCTGTATCTATACTTTCTACGAAAACAGAAATAAAAAAAGGAGCCGAAGCTCCTTTCTATACTTTATATTTTTCTTCTCTTAGGAAGCGCTTTTTGCTGTATCGCGAAGCGAACGAATGTGATCGTGCGCATTTTTCACATCGCCGTACTGCTGCTCTACAATAGCTTTCAGCTGAGCTGGCAAATCTTGCTTAAGTGCATCGCGGTAGGCACTAACGGCATAATCCTCGCCGCGCTCGCATTCCTCCAGAATACGTACTCTGTCTTTAGAAGACAAGGCAGACTTAAGATCTATCCAGGCACGATGTAAAGTACCTTCAATAGAACTTGACTCTGAATCTGTTTGTCCCATTTTGTGCAGTTGATCCTGTAGTTCTGTGATCATGCTGTCGCGCTGAACGGCATACTTCTTAAACAGGTCTTTCAGGTCTTTGTCTTCAACATCTTCAGCTGCTGTTTTATAGCCTTTTACGCCATCTTTGCAGCGCTCTATCAAGTGATGTACTGTTGAAAATATTTCTTTATTTTCCATAGTTTTAAATTTTATCTTTAATATGCAGATGTACTGATATTGGATAAAATTGGTTGCCTGCCAAGAATTTATATACTGTAAATTAGACAGATGCAGCCATGGATTTGCCTGCCAGATAACCTGTAGTCCAGGCTGCCTGAAAATTGAAACCTCCGGTAATGCCGTCGATATCCAGCACTTCGCCGGCGAAGTATAAGCCCGGCTGCAGGCGGCTTTCCATCGTCTTCATGTTTACCTGGCTCAGGTCTATGCCGCCACAGGTCACAAATTCTTCTTTGAAGGTTGTTTTGCCCTTCACCTCGAAAGGGGCACGGTGGAGAGCCTCAATTAGTTTGTTCGTGTTTTTGGCGGGTAATTCTGCCCATCGGGTCTGCTCCGGAATCTCAGCTAGTATGGTAAGGGTTTTCCAGAGGCGCTGTGGCAAACCGAACAGCGGATTTGTGCTTACTACCTTTTTAGGATGCGCCTGACGATACTGCTGCAACTGCTCGCGTAAAGCCTCTTCAGTATAGTCTGGTATCCAATTAATAAGGGCTGTGAAAGTATAACCAAGGTCATGGAAGAGGCGTGCACCCCAGGCTGACAGCTTAAGTACGGCAGGTCCGCTATAGCCCCAATGTGTAATGAGCAGCGGCCCCTCATACTCCAGTTTTTGTCCGGCAATACGCACTTTAGCTTTTGGCACCGAAACCCCCATCAACTCTTTCAAGGCATTGTTTGGCACATTAAAAGTAAACAACGATGGTACCGGTGCCTGTATAGTATGGCCGAGGGCACGCAGCCAGTCATAGCTTTGTGATTTTGGATTTCCGCCTGTACAAACTAATACTTTATCTGCAGTTATACTTTGTCCGTTGCTCAAGGTAAGTACAAACTGTTGCTGCCCATCAGCTATACTTTGTGGCTCTATTTTCTCAACACCTACACCTGTTTTTATACTTACTCCTGCTTTGCCGGCTTCATGCATCAGGCACTCGATAATAGTTTCGGAGTTATCTGTTATCGGGAACATGCGGCCATCCGCTTCGGCTTTAAGCCTGACGCCCCGTTGCTCAAACCAATCAATGGTTTCGGAAGCACCAAAAACTTTAAAGGCTTCTTTCAGTTGCTTGGCACCACGCGGATAGTGCTGCGAAAAAACAGTAGGTACAAAGCAGTTGTGTGTTACATTGCAACGGCCACCACCCGACACGCGCACTTTAGAGAGCAGCTTGTTTGACTTCTCCAGTATCGTTACCTGTGAATTTGGATTAGCTTGCGCACTAGCAATTGCACCAAAAAAACCAGCCGCCCCACCTCCAATTACGATTATGTTCATTGTTGAATTTGTTTGCTGATTGTTAACTGCTGTTGCAAATGTAGCGAAGACGCAAAGTACAGCGTTTTACATAAGCCTATGTTGCCGAACAACTATTGATTTAACGATCAGCAACCTACAACTAACAATCAACCACAAAAGTACTAAAAGAAAAGCATAGGGTCGGGGTGGAGGAACACGTAGGACAGGTCATCTTTCAATTTCTGACTTTTTATCAGTTTAAAGTGCGTTTCCTGCATGTCGTCAAACTCTGGCGGAGTTAAGCCCAAACGTTCAGCTGCTACCGGGAAAAAGTCTTTTCTGAGCGGGTGTCCGTCTGCACAGGCATTGTACACGTTACCCCATTTGTCCTGCTCTATAATGCGGTGAAGTATAGCTATGCAGTCGTCCTGGTGAATCATGTTGATAGGGGCATCGCCGTTGGGTAGGTGTTTTTTACCAGCCAGAAATTTACCCGGGTGCCTTTCGCCACCAATCAGGCCGCCAAAGCGCACAATGGTTGTTACCCATTCTTCACGGTCCAGGAAGAGCCTTTCTGCCTGCAGCAGCATGTTATCCGGCTCCAGTTCATCTGTAAATGTAATATCTTCTTCTGTTACGATGCGGTTCAGGTCCTGGTAAACAGACGTAGACGAAACAAACAGTACACGGCTCACGGTGGAGTTGATGAGTAATTTGATGAGAGTGCGCATTTGCTGGAGATATCCTTTGCCACCATCAGAGCGGAGTTTGGGAGGGATGTTCAGTACCAGCACGTCCGCCTCCAGGAAATCAGGTAAGCTGTTGGTTTGCAGGTGCTCAGCGTTAAGGTTTAGCAAGTATGGCTGAATTCCTTTTTCTTTCAGCAAATCTAGTTTTTCGGGTGAGGTGGTGGATCCTTTTACTGTATAGCCTGATTTTACCAGTTGCGAGGCCAGCGGCAGGCCCAGCCATCCACAGCCTAACACACTGATTACTTGCTTATCTCCCATAGTATGGTTTTGTAGGTGCTTTTAAACTTAACAAATATAGCAGCTTCTGGTTTAGAGTAACAGCAAAGCAGCTTTTATGGATTATGATGTTCTACTTATAGGTTCCGGATTTGGTGCACTAACAGCGGCTGCCCTACTGACAAAGCGCGGCCTTAAAGTGTGTGTACTGGAGCAGGCCAAATACCCCGGCGGCTGCGCTACTTCCTACAAACGCAAAGGCTATTGGTTCGAAACCGGAGCCACGACACTTGTTGGCTTAGACAAGCACATGCCGTTGCGTTACCTGCTCAATGAACTGGACCTGCAGATACCAATGCGAAATCTGGAGCCACCGATGCAGGTGCATTTACCCAACGGCGAAGTCCTTACCCGCTACGGAAACCTGGGAGCGTGGATAGCAGAGGCGGAGCGGGTATTTGGCAAGTATAAGCAACGGGAGTTCTGGGAGCACTGTTACCGGGTAAGCCAGCAGGTATGGCAGACTTCCCTGGAGCAGCGTTCGTTTCCTTTCTCAAACGTTAAAGACCTCTTGAAGGCAGCAACACGTGTAAGGCCAGCGCAGCTTTCGCTGCTACCGGCAGCTTTTAGAACCATGCACGATGTACTTCTAAAGTATGACCTGTTGCAAAACCATTTATTTGTAGACTTTGTAAACGAGCAGCTGCTGATCACGGCACAGAACCATGCGGCAGAGGTGAATGAGTTGTTTGGTGCTACAGCTTTGTGCTATACACTGTACAGCAACTATTATGTAGATGGCGGCTTGATAAATCTGGTTAATCCGGTGGTTGATTACATCACCTCCAATGGTGGCGTGGTAAAGTATGGGCAGCAGGTAAAAGCGGTAGACTCGCTGAGGAAAGGTTATAAAGTTACCACAGCTAAGGATAGCTATTTTAGCAGGTTTGTGATAAGCGGTATCCCGTTAAACAACACGCAGGAGCTGTTCACTGATAAAAGTATAAAACAAAAGCTGCAGCTATACTTGTTGCCTTCTGATAAACTGAATGGCGCTTTTACCATGTCGTTGGTACTAGACGGTATGGTTGCCCCGGATGTGTTGCATCAACAGGTGCACGTACCAGATGGTCTGCCCATTATCGGCAGCAAAAGTATCTTCATCAGTTTTAGTCATCCAGCTGATAAACTACGCGCCAAAGCAGGGGAGGTGTTAGCCTCTGTAAGCACCCATGTACCGCACCCCGAAAAACTATACATACAGCAGAAGGAACAGGTAGAGACAGGTATACTTTGTGCTTTGGAAAGAGCGGGTATTCTGGATCAGGCAAGTATAAAGTACACACAGTCTGCCACACCCGGAGCCTGGATCTTCTGGACGAATCGTGCATATGGTGCTGTGGGCGGGTATCCGCAGTATAAAAGCATTAAGCCCTGGCAGATGAAAGATGCCCGCCTCGATCACAAAGGGGCTTATGTGTGTGGCGACACGGTGTATCCGGGGCAGGGAATTGTAGGGGTTTGCCTGAGCGGAATTATTGCTGCTGAAAAGCTTTGGCAGGATCATTATTAAAAACCCTGAAGCTCTGTGTCTAAACATTGATAATATTTACTAAACTTGCTGAACTGTAATGGATTAAATCTTAACCTACAGGGTGTAAATATTTACTTTCTGATAACAATCAATCAAAAAACATCCGACATATTTGAGCATCTAAAAAACTCTATATGTCTATGTTAAAGCACATCAAACAATTTATGTATCTATCTCTGGTAGGATGGATGCTGGTTTCCTGTTCGCAGGAGAATGTAGCGCCTGGGGATGGTACCCAGAAGATTGGTAAAATAAGCGAAACTGCCAATGCCACTGCAACTCAGGATGGCAACAGAGCCATGGGTAACCCGAGTAGTGCCGGTACAAGCTACTCTAATTATCTTATCGACAAGGCACAGTATTCTATGTCGTATAACAGCTACCGCGGTACGCCAAACTGGGTAAGCTGGCACCTGAGCAGCGCCTGGTTGGGTTCTACGCCGCGCCAGGATGATTTCCGTGCTGACAACTCGCTGCCAAGCAATTTCTACAGGGTTACTCCATCAGACTACACTGGCAGCGGCTTTGACAGGGGCCATAACTGCCCGTCAGCAGATCGTACCCTGACTGTAACAGACAATTCTGCCACGTTCCTGATGTCTAACATGATACCACAGGCGCCAACGAATAACCAGCAGACCTGGGCAAACCTGGAGAACTACTGCCGTAAACTTGTTAGCGAGGGCAACGAACTGTATGTGATTATGGGTAGCTACGGTACAGGTGGTACTGGTTCTGCCGGTTACAAGACTACGTTGGCAGGCGGTAAAGTAACAGTGCCTAACCGCATCTGGAAAGTGATCGTTGTATTGCCGGTAGGCACCAGCGATGTTAGTCGTGTTACATCCAGCACACGTGTGATTGCTGTAGACACGCCAAACTCTACTTCCATCAGCACCAGCTGGGGCACGTACCGTACTACTGTTGATGCCATTGAGTCTAAAACAGGCTACAACATCCTTTCAAATGTTTCATCAACAGTACAGAGTGTAATAGAATCAAAAGTTGATAGCGGTCCTACTTCCTAATCAATAAGTTTAGCTAATGTAAAAAGCGGCCCGGCATCTTGCTGTGCCGCTTTTTTTATGTTTCTACCACTAAGGTTTTAAGGCCGGCATAATCTCCGTTGGCTGTTTCGCCTATGATGTACACAGGTATACTCGTCTCACTTATTTTATAAGCCTTCACGTTTTTCAGTAGTTCTTTCAGTTTTGCTTCAAGCTGCCTGAAACGTTCTGCATTTTGCTTTTGTACCTGGTCAGCATCTGGGTGCGGGTTTTTCATGCGGTGCAGGAAATCTTCCAGGGCAAGCACCTGAACCGATGTGCCTGCTGGCTTTCCGTCCCATTCTACCACTGTTTCTTCAGTAAACGGCTCTTCCGGTTTTTCATGATAAAAGAACTCGAAGGCCTCATCTGTTTCGCTTAGCATCATCAGGCCTTTGCTGGCATTCAGTAGCTCCTGTTTTAGTTGATTTATATCCATAGTTTTCGTTTTTGTGGCTGTAAAGCACGTTCGTTTTTCCAGAATTTACATCTATATCCTTATCTTTCGTAAAAGGGGCCTAAAAGTAAGCCTCTGCAACATAAGTATAAACGGTAAATGACTATGATAAAAGCTGAACCAATGCTGAAAGAGGGTGCGCTGCAAGGTAAAACCATTATCGTAACTGGTGGTGGTACGGGACTTGGCCGCTCTATGGTTAAATATTTTTTAGAACTGGGTGCCAACGCTGTGATCTGCAGCCGCAAACTGGACGTGCTGGAGCAGGCGGCAAAAGAACTGGAGCAGGAAACCGGCGGTAAGGTGTTGCCCATTGCCTGCGACGTGCGCAAGTATAACGAGATCGAAGAGGTGCTGAAAAAAACGATAGAAACCTTCGGCCGAGTGGATGTGCTGGTAAATAACGCTGCCGGCAATTTTGTAAGCCCTACAGAGCGCCTCAGCCATAAAGCCTTTGATGTTGTTACTGATATTGTACTGAAAGGCACCTACAACTTTACACTAGCCGTGGGTAAGCATTGGATCGAGCAAAAGCAGGAGGGAACCATGCTGAATATCGTTACTACTTACGCCTGGACGGGTTCTGGTTATGTAGTGCCGTCGGCATGTGCCAAAGCGGGCGTGTTGGCACTAACGCGTTCGCTTGCTTCGGAATGGGCAAAGTATGGCATCCGTTCCAACGCCATTGCACCGGGCCCTTTCCCGACTGAAGGTGCCTGGACACGCCTGTTTCCTAAACAGCTGGCTGATAAGCTGGACCCGGTAAAGCGCATTCCGGTGGGCCGTTTCGGAGAGCACCAGGAGCTGGCAAACTTAGCGGCCTACCTGGTGTCAGATTTTGCTTCTTTCGTGAACGGTGAGGTAGTAACCATAGACGGAGGAGAATGGCTTTACGGTGCAGGTGAGTTCAATGCTTTTGACCAGATTCCGCAGGAGATGTGGGATGCCATGGAAAAGCAGATGCGCGGTAAAGGACAGTAAACACATAAAAAAAGAGCCTCTGCTAATCTGCAGAGGCTCTTTATAGAAATTTATACTTATTGGCCGCTTGCAATCAGGAGAACGGCTAACAGGTTTGCACCGAAAGCTATGCCCCAGTTCTGCCATACTTTACCGATCTTTATTTTGCTTGCTTCTTTCTGATAACCATTATGGTAGTCGGGTTGCTGCAGTAACTCTGAACGTGGTGCCTGCAGGTTACGAGTCTTAGGTTTAGACACAGTGGCGCCTACAGCCGGAATTAATCCCACTACCGGCGAAATAAGACTTACGACCAGTACCGTTGTGCTTGCTGGTTTATACCCCTCATAAAATGTAGTGGCATCTGCCTGTCCTCTGGTGTAAAAGTGCAGGGCCGATTCCTTCGAAACTGTAGTTGCATCACCGATATAAGGCTGTGCATCAACAGAGGCTGTGGCATAAGCTGGTCTTTCAGGTAGCTCAAACACCTCATTTGTTTTATTTTCATACTGAATCAGTAGCACCTCCGCCTTCGGCAGCACGTACAAAGGCCCCTCCAGGTTATTAAAGTTTTTATACTTGATTTCTGATGTGGTTATTTCCATCACTTTGGCTTCTACTTTCTCGCCGGTGCGTTTTGTGATAATGTCCTGAGCTTGAATGGCTGAAATGGAAAGGATAGAAAATAACAGTGTGAGTAATGTTTGTCTCATAGGCTAATGTTTTGATGCTGATTTATACTTCAAAAGTAGCCGGATTGAGGTTTTATAACAACAGGCGTTATGTGTTTTTAGTGAAGATGAGGTTTATGTGGTTGATTGATCTTTAAAGCGTGATGGTGTATCTAATTAAAGGTAGCTCTCCCTATTCACTTTTCCGGCCCGCATAAACACCGGGAACGTCACATCCTGCACTTGGTTATCTGGCCAGAGTGGCTGTAGTCGCCTATCCAGGTCGGGCAGAGGCGATTGATCGTGCTTGTTGATGTAATGCTGCACACTGGACCATGAGCTGATATAACCCATGAACTGTTGTCTGGTCCAGGTCGCTTTTATCTCAAACTCGGGGCAGGAGATCTCAGGAAAAGGAAAGGGTATCGTTTTATATGCCTCATCTAAATACCTGCGCTCAGCATCCCAGTAAGGGCCAGTAATATTATGGTAAAAGTCAGCAATAACGGGATCTATCTCTTGGTTGATGTATAGCAAGCCATAGCCCCAGATGGCAAGTATAGCTTCTGGTTTGGCAACTCGTTTTACCTCTGCATAAAAGGCTTCGAAATCAAACCAATGCACAGCTTGTGCGACCGTTATCAAGTCTATACTTTGATCGGCCAACCCGGAGGTTTCTGCGCTTGCTTTGCTGTAAGTGATGTTAGGTTTTAGAGTAGCTTTCTTTAATTGAGCTTCACTTATGTCGGTGGCAAATACCTGTTCATGCTTGTCTGCCAGTACAGCAGCTACCTGCCCGTTTCCTGTTCAACAGTCCCAGGCTGTGCCATTGCTACCATGAAGGCTAAATAGAAAGTCGTACAGCGCCTGTGGATAGTGCGGCCTGAAAGCTGCGTAAGCCTCTGACTGTACAGAGAAATTATCTTTGTGCTGCTGTGCCATAGGTGGACCAATTTGTCATTTTGAGCATGCCTGAGACGAGAGTCGAAAGGGAGCTGCGTAGCAGTGAGGAATCTATATAAGATTAGTTTTGATGAAATTCTGTAGATATTTCTCACGAAGGTCGAAATGACATTTATGCTTTACGAGAGTATAAACCTATTTTTTCTCATTAGCCTTAAGCACCCGCAGCGCATTGCCACCCATTATCTTATACACATCTTCTTCACTGTATCCTCTTGCCAGCAGTTCCTTCGTTATCACCGGAAAATCGTCTACGCCATCCAGCTGGCGGGGAGTTGAAGTAACGCCGTCAAAGTCGGAGCCCATACCTACGTAGTCTACGCCAACCAGCTTCACAATATAATCCAGGTGGTCGAAAAGTATAGACAGTGGAGGACGTACCTGCTCTACTTCATTCGGATACTTTTGGCGCATGAATTCTGCTATGTTAGAGCCAGGCCAGTTTAAAGCTCTCAGTGAATCTGTCTCTACTTTGTGTTTGTCTCTGAACTGCTTATTGCGTTTGTCAAACTCGGGATCCAAGAAACCGGAGAAAAAGTTAAGTTGTATAACGCCTCCGTTTTTAGCGATGGCTTTTATCTGGTCGTCTTTCAGGTTACGAGGCACGGGAGCAATGCTGTGCACGCAGCTATGCGATACCAGCACCGGCTTTCTGGTGGTAGCCATGGCATCCCAGAATGTCTTTTCGCCAACGTGGCTCAGGTCCACCATCATACCCAACTGGTTCATGCGTCTTACTACCTGCTTTCCGAATTTGGTCAGTCCTTTTTTACTTTCGGGTATTTTACCGGAGGTTTCGTCGGCTGCAGAGGTTGCCCAGGGGGTGGAGTTGTTCCAGGTAAGTGTCATGTAACGGGCACCTGCATTATAAAGGTTTTCCAGTTTCTTCAGGTCGCTGTCAATCATATGGCCGCCTTCAACGCCAATCATACTTGCCATCTTGCCATGTTCTACAGCCTTTTCAATGTCTTTATAGTTTGTAGCAAACAGCATGTGCTTTGGGTTACGATCCACCACAGCTTTCAGAGTGTCTATTTGTAGCATGGCATATTTGTAGTCACCGGTTTCATCGCTCCACACCGAAAAAAACTGTACATCTACGCCGCCTTCTTTAAAGCGCGACAGGTCGGAGTGTGTTTTGCCACGAAGGTCTTTGCTGATGTCATTGCCCTCCAGAATCGAGATAAGCACATCGTTGTGCGTATCTACCAAAACAGCTTTCTGGTGTACTTTTTTATAGTCCGGAGCCTGTGCATGAGCAATAGTTGCTACGGAAGCCAGGGCAACGGCTAAAGCTGATTTTCGAAGTATAGACAAATTTAGGGTGTAGTTCATAGTTGTTTTAAGTATAAAGTATAACCGGGTACACTAATAAGGACCACAGTTACTCATAATGCTGTTCCAAAGTATTAGTGCAGCATCTTATAAGGTTAAATATACTAAATATCTGTGAATTGCTTATAGGAACTGCTCATCAGATAACAGTTTAAGCAACTACCAAGCGGACTACGATATTAACTCGCTAGGATTGGAAACATCAGTTGCAGTAAACGCAAACTGGCATTGAGTTTTATTAGTTTTTTAATGTGGTGCTGCATTAAAAGTTTAGTGTTTTATCTACTCATTGCTAATTAATACATACGAGTACATGTCTGATAATCAATATGATGAAGCTTGATGGCTTAAACCTCTTATAAGCTACTAAAGTATACTTTATAGATTAGACACAAAAAAATTAAAACTATGAAAACTAACTTTTATTCTCTAAAACTTATTTCGAAGCAGGCACTCACACTATTATTCTGCTGTGGAATTCTCATTGCCTGTGGCGGTGGTGATACGCTAACCGAGGAAGCTGCAAATGAAACAGCACAGGCTGACGCCAATGTAGATATGGATGCTAATACTAATACTAATGCAGATGTGGATCAGGCAACTAGTGTACGCCTTGAAACAAGAACCTCTGAAGGCCTAGGAACCTACCTTACAGATGGGAGTGGAAGAAGCCTTTATTTATTTAAAGCAGATACAAGCATGAACAGTACCTGCTATGATGCCTGCGCACAAGCTTGGCCTCCGCTTATGGCACAGGGCACACCCACAGCTGGCGACGGTGTAAACGCCTCTTTAATAGGTACAATAGAACGCAAAGGCGATGGTATGCAAGTAACTTATAATGGTTGGCCGCTCTACTATTATGTAAAAGATCAGGGTGCTGGCCAGACAACAGGTCAGGACGTGAAGGGCTTTGGAGCAGAGTGGTACCTGATCTCCCCGCAAGGAAAAGAAGTGCATAGCGAAGGCCATAAGCACTAATGATAAGCATAAAAGCTATTGCCAATTAATCGATGGCAATAGCTTTTATGCTTAAGATCAAACTTTGCTTTACTCACTTATAACTACGGCCAGTTTGTTATTAGCTTGGTTAACTGCCATACGCGTTATCCCTTTTAGCAGTGCTGGGTTGCCCTGCACTTTGACTTCCTGCCAGTTTTTATCTTTAGCAGGGCTGAAACTATATAGTTTTGCACCGTCGCTGCTCAGCAGGGTGCCTTTGCTGGTCCAGGTTATGTCTTCTCGCTGATTTATGGTAGGGGCTATGGTCGTAATAGCACCTGTTTTTGTATCGTAGCGCTTAATCAGCCATTGCTCCTTATCCGACTTGTCGATAAAGCTCATGGCATTCTGACCCGGAATCTTGTGCAGCGAGCGGCCTATACTTTTGGCCAGCACTTTGTTCTGCTTTGTGTCGAGGTTGTAGTGCTGCAGTTCGTGACCGTCTTCGGCAAGTATAAACAGCAGCAGGTTTTTATTGTCAATCCAGGCATGGTAGCCCACAGTCAGGTTGTCTATCAGCACCGTTACTGCTTTGCTGTCGATGTTATACATGCCTAAGTCCTGCTGGCCGTTTTCGCGCTGTATGATGGCGGAGATGTGTTTACCATCAGGCGTAAGGGTGGGAGAGAACTCGTTTTCAGGCGTTGTGGTAAAGTCTGCGGTCTGCTTTGTGCTGAGGTTGTACGTACGGATATCCATTTTGCCGTCGGCATTGGCCGAGGAGTAATACATTATAGGCTGAGACCTGTGAAAGTGCGGCTGGCTATCATATCCTAGGTGATTGGTGATGTTTTGCGGGTTCGAAAGTATAATTTCGGTTTTCTTTCCGCTCATGTCCAGTAGCAGAACATCAGTGTTTGTCTGTGCCTGCAGGAGTGCGGGGCAGAATAGGGTGAAGGTGTATAGTATAGTTTTTTTCATGGGTGCTTTGTTAGATTTAATTGATAATTTATACTTAGGCTGCATCTATACATAAACAAATGAACTAGAGGTATCATACTTCTCGCCTTATAGCGTAAATTAGTTCGTCAAAGTATTCGCCATTTTTAAAGAAAGTTTTGGGTAATTGTGCCTCTAATTTAAAACCGGCTTTTTCAAGTGCTTTTTGTGAGCCTTTGTTGCTGCCAAATGGTCTTGCATAAATGCGGGTCAAATCCCAGTTAGCAAAGGCATAAGTAACCATCTCAGCAATAGCTTTTGATATAATTCCTCGATTCCAATAAGGTTCAGCCAGCCAGTATCCCAGTTCAGCGTTCTTTCGGTAGATGTCGCCTTGCGGGTGTATTCCGATGCCTCCTGCAGCCTCTCCATTTATTTCTATAGCAAGTATATTCGCCGGAGAAACTTTAGTGGCAAATTCAATAAAAGCCTTTCCATTCTCTTCATAGTATGGATGTGGAAACACATCAGACATAGTTTTGGCAACATTGTTATTGTTCGCGTACTTCACCAGGCTGTCCAGATCCTCAATTTTCCAAGGCCTTAGTTTATATTCCATATTGAGTCGTCATTTCAATAAGAGTACTTTATAGTCAGTAATACAATATAGGATAAATACATTGGAGTTACCACATGCGCAATTTCATATTTCACTATATCGATCTTGCATGTTTTAATTAGGAGAGGCACGATTCATATCTGGCGCAATTTAACAGCCTGCGCTTTAGCCGTAAAGCAAAAAGCCCCACCTATACTTTAGGTGGGGCTTTTTGATGGTTACGACTGCTTAATTAGCTACAGCAGCCGCTTTATCTTTCTTCTTTTTATTCTTTTTAGAAGGCTCTTCAGAAGATTGCTGCTTACGACGCGCATCAACCTGTGGCAAGCCAGAAGTATCGTCTGTAACCAGTGTCATTTCCTCAACCAGGTGGCCTGCACCGGCGAATTTATCTATAATAAACAGCATATAACGCACGTCTACCGATATGTTGCGCACCTGGTCCGGGTTGTACACGATATCGCTCATAGTACCTTCCCAGTTCCTGTCGAAGTTTGTACCGATCAGCTGCCCATTGGCATTGATTACAGGTGATCCTGAGTTACCGCCAGTAGTATGGTTAGAAGCGATAAAGGCAACCGGTAATTCACCGTTTACTCCATAGCGGCCATAGTCTTTCTTCTCATACAGCTCCTTCAGGCGGGCAGGTATGGCATAGTCCTCGGCGGCACCAGATTCAGCTTTCTCAATGATACCTTCCAGCGTAGTGTAGTAGAGGTATTTTACACCATCCACTGGCTCGTAAGGCTCTACCTTACCGTAGGCTACACGCAGTGTAGAGTTAGCATCCGGGTAAAACTTCTTATCGCTTTGCATTTCACGCAGGCCAGCCATATACGTTCTATACAGCAGGTTCAGGTTATCATTAACCTTAGTGTAAGTGGGCATTACATTTTTGTTGTAGTAGTCGGTAATGCTGCTGGCAAGTTGTAAGGCAGGGTCATTCTTCAATGCATCTTTTTTGCCTGCTTTTACATCAGCCAACGCTTTTCTTACACCAGCCTCTGATGTAAACGCCGACTTCGCGAATACCTCATCGGCATACTTGTTAAAGTCGCCTTTATACTTGCTGCGTACCGTTGCGAAAGCAGCAGGGTGCATTTTTGCATCTATGTTTTTGTAGTAAAGGTCCAGCAGCGCTGCAAACACCTTTTTATCGGTAGGGGCATTGTAGTCTTTGTAGAACGGAGCAACAGTTTTCTCCAGTTTCTCTACCTGTGCGTTTATTTCGTTCTGCGGTGCATTGGCTTCCAGCATCTCCTGTAGCTTAACAAAAGTGTTGGCAAATCTGATAATCTCAACGCCATAGGCTGCCTCTGTAATATAATCGCGGGAAATGGTGATGCCGTCTAGGGCCTTGTAGTTCGTTTCAAACTCGGCCAACAGGTTTCCATACTTTGCTTTACGTGCCGGGTCTGCGGCTGCCCAGTTGGCAAACTGCTTCTCCAGTTCCTGTTTTTTCTCGATGGCGTTGGCTTTGCGAATACCACGGCTCTCGCCGATCCACTTTTTCCAGGCATTGGCGATGCTCGCATACTTAGCTGCATACTGGATACGTACTGCATCAGAAGCTTTCATGTCCTTATCCAGGATGTTAAGCTTTGTTTCGCGGATGTTGATCTTGTGCGGGTTAGAAACAGCGTACACCTCTTGTACTGCCTGCGAAGTAAGGTACTCATTGGTGCGGCCCGGGAAACCAAACACCAACGTGAAATCATTCTCCTGAACACCACTTAAAGAAATTGGCAGGTGGTGCTTTGGTTTGTAAGGCTTGTTGTTTGGCGAGTATTCGGCTGGCTCGTTGTTAGGGCCGGCATAAACTCTGAACAAAGAAAAGTCGCCGGTGTGGCGTGGCCACATCCAGTTGTCGGTATCGCCACCAAACTTACCGATAGATGAAGGCGGAGCACCTACCAGACGCACATCGCGGAATGTTTCGGTGATGTACATGTAGTACTCGTTGCCATAGAAGTATGGCTTGATAACAGCATCATAATGTGTACCGGCCGTTGACTCTCTGCGAACCTTGGCCATGTTGCGCTGGATGATAGATTCACGTTCAGCCTCTGTTTTGGCATTGGCCGTGCCCTCTAAAATCTGCTGGGTTACGTCTTCCATGCGCACGATAAAAGTGGCAGTAAGGCCCGGGTTCGGTTTCTCCTCAGCCTTTGTTTTAGCCCAGAAACCGTTGGTCAGGTAATCGTTTTCTACCGAGCTGTGCTGCTGAATCTGACCATAGCCGCAGTGGTGGTTCGTAAGCAAAAGGCCCTCCGGTGAGATCATTTCGCCGGTACAGAAGCCGCCAAACGATACAATGGCATCTTTTAAACTGGACTGGTTTATACTATAAATGTCTTCGGCAGAGAGCTTCATGCCCTTTTTCTGCATGTCGGTTTCGTTAAGCTGCTTTAAAAGCAAAGGCAGCCACATGCCCTCGTCAGGAGGGGTTGCCGTGGTAATACCTATACTTAAGCAAACAGCCGCAAAGAAGGATAATATGCGTTTGCTGATCATTGGTAAGATTATTTGATTAGAGTTTTTAGCGCCTGAAGTTACGCAAATTTATCCTACCATAAGCAATAACAAGGCCAGGTATGACAATGAGTGAATGAGTGATTGAATGATTGAGTGAATGTAATTAAAACTGGCCTTACTGATGCTGCGAGAAATTTGGTGAATTGCAAATTCTCTCACTCACTCATTCACTCATTCAAAATTAAAAAAGCTGCCTCCTTTTCAGAAAGCAGCTTTAGGCTATGGCTTTGGTGTCGTATTAAAACGTACCGATGCGCGAATGGTCAAAGCTCCGGTCTTCTTCCCAGTCTCTGAACTTGCTGATCTCGGTCTGGAATGCGTTTACAAACCATGCTATAAGACTCAGGTCGTCAAGAAGCCCAAGGCCTGGTATAAAGTCCGGAATGATATCAATAGGAGTGACCAGGTACAAAAGTACGGCCACGCCCACCAGTAATGATTTTGTGGCAACATTCCGGTAGTCGCCTTTCATGTACGCCTTAACCAAGCGCATAAATGTCTGTAAAGTGCCTTTTATCTGCGTAAATCCGGACTCTTTGCTTTCTGCATCTATTAACTTTCCATAAGCTGTTGAAAGCAGGAGCGCCATTTTTGCTGGCTTCGCCAGAAAAACTCCGGCTTTACCTAAGAATCTTTTGAATATGGGATTCTGCGAGAATTGAAGGCCTTTATGAATCCAATCGTTTATCATATGGTCTATATATTTTAGTCTCTATGTTACCCTGTACGGTAACTGTAATTTTTAAGCTAATTTATTCTTCCTGCTGCTTTATTTTGAAAAATATAGATACAAAAATATTTATGCCTGTTGCTCTTGTTTACTAGCAAAATACTCCTTTAAATTGGTGTAGAAATTCCTGCTAATAGTGCAACCACTAAAACTCTATTTTTGATACACCATGAAACCGCTGAAGATAGTGATCCTGGCTTTGATGCTGCTGGCCATTGCGCTTTTTGGCGCATCGTATCAAATGCCACTACAGATAGAGGTGGAGCAAAGTATAACGCTTGACGCTAACCCCGAGCAAGTATACCCACTCCTTGAAAATCCTACCAACTGGGAGAAGTGGAGTGCCCTGAACACAACCATGGATCCAAGTATGATCAGGCTTTACAGCGGACCTATGGCAGGTGCAGGTGCCCGCATGCAATGGAGCGGCGATAAAGTGGGCAATGGCGAAGTAACCCTTACAGAAAGTATAAGTCCGAAGCACCTCCGCTACAAACAGACCCATAACGAATCTGCGTCTCTGGCTCTTGGTAGCTTTACCCTGGAACGCACTGATGGCGACAGCACCATTATAAAATGGAAAGAGAGCACTGCTTTGAATGACGAACCCATTGCCAGACTATTTGGGGCATGGCAGAAGCATAAAAAAGAAGAGGAGCTGAGCAAAGGGTTAAACGGACTGAAAGACCTTCTGGAAAATAAAACCTCAAAGTCCGGCGCCAGACGCAGCGTTGCAGCCCGAAACCACTAATTACCTTACCCTGTTGTTGCAAGTTTGTTTTTAGCTGGTTTAAAAGCAGATTAAGCCACCTGTACTAGCACCACCAAAGCCTCTACCAGATAAAACTATGTACACACTAACACATTATCAGGAAGCCGACCTGCAAAAGCTGATCAGCTTTATGCGGGAGTATAGTTTTGCCACATTGATAACCGTTCAGGACAACGTGCCCTTTGCTACACATCTGCCATTTGTAATTCAGGAGCAGGAGGGGCAGTTAGTGCTACTAACGCACATGGCAAAGCAAAACCCGCAGTGGAAAGACTTGGAAGCAGGGCAGGAGGCGCTGGTTATTTTCCAGGAGCCACACGCCTACATCTCGCCTTCGCTGTACGAGAAGCAACTGAACGTGCCCACCTGGAACTACTGCGTGGTCCATGCCTATGGCAAGGCCAGGTTTATACATGAGCCGGAGCAAATGATGGCTGCCATGGAAGCCTCTATCAATACATTTGAGTCAGGTTACATGCAGCAGTTCAAGAGTTTACCCGAAAAGTATACCAATGGATTGCTAAATGGCATCGTAATGTTTGAAATCACAGTAAGTCGCTTAGAAGGAAAGTATAAGCTAAGCCAGAATAAGAGTGCCGCTGACAGGCAACATGTATCGGAGAGCCTGCTTAAAAGCGAAGATACTACCGCTCGAAAAGTAGGAGAGAGGATGCAGGAAAAGTATAGCTGATCCTGCGGAAGTATAACACAAAAGCCCGGACTATACTTTATAGCGCGGGCTTTTGTGTTAATTGAGGTTTATACTTTAAAGTAACTCATTGGCCAGGTTTGCCAGCTCAGAGCGTTCTCCTTTTAATAGCGTAATATGCGCGTACAGCGGGTGGTTTTTAGCCCTGTCAATCAGGTACGACAGTCCGTTGCTCTGCGAATCCAGATATGGCGTGTCGATCTGGTAGATATCACCTGTAAAGATGATCTTGGTGTTTTCCCCGGCCCTTGAAATAATGGTTTTTACCTCGTGCGGCGTCAGGTTCTGTGCCTCGTCCACAATAAAGATAATGTTGGACAAACTGCGGCCACGGATGTATGCCAGCGGCGTGATCACAAGTTTCTCGAGGTCCACCATGTCCCGGATCTTCTGGTACTCCTTACTGGTTTCTGCAAACTGGTTCTGGATATACTTCAGGTTATCCCAGAGCGGCTCCATATAAGGGTTCAGTTTAGACTTAATGTCGCCAGGAAGGTAGCCAATGTCTTTGTTACTGAGCGGCACCACCGGTCGGGCCAGGTAAATCTGCTTGTACTCACGGCGCTGCTCTATGGCAGATGCAAGTGCCAGCAATGTTTTACCGGTACCAGCCACACCTTGTATTGAGACCAGCTTTATCTGTGGGTTAAGAAGCGCATGCAAGGCAAATGCCTGCTCTGCGTTACGCGGCTTCACGCCGAAGGCATTCAGCTTGTCTACGCGTTCTAGTTGCTTATCAGCGGCGTTGTAAAATGCCAGCACAGAGTTTTTAAAGCTCTTCAGAATGTAAAAATGGTTATCTGTAGGGGCTTCTGTAAACACTTTTTTTACATCTGTTACACCTTTCTCATACAGATCGTTGATGGTGTTAGCCTGCACATCCTCTACGGTGTCGTTGCCGGTGTAGAGCCCTGCCACATCCTGTATCTTGCCTGTCTCATAATCTTCTGCTACCAGGTTAAGGGCGCGAGCCTTCAGGCGCAGGTTGATGTCTTTGGTAACCAACACAACCTTGTGCTTTGTCATCTCCTGCTGCAGTTGCAGGGCCGAGTTCAGAATACGATGGTCATTCTTGTCACCGAATATATTTACAGCATCCAAGGATGAGCTATTATTCATCAGCACCCTGAATTTCCCTTTTGTTTTACCGTTCAGGGGCAGCCATTCCTGCAGTTTGTGCTCTGCAGAAAGCCTGTCTATGAACCGTATAAACTCACGGGCTTCAAAGTTTTTGATGTCGTTTCCTTTTTTGAAGTTATCGAGTTCTTCCAGTACTGTAATAGGTATGGCTACATCGTGTTCCTGGAAATTCTGAATGGCACTGTGGTCGTAAAGTATAACGGAGGTATCCAGCACGAAGATCTTCTTCGCGTCTGTGTCTGTTGCTTTTTTCGTGTTTGCCTTAGGTTTTGTACTTCCGTTAACTAATGGTATGTTTTCATGTTGAGTGGTTTGGTTCTTTTTGCTTATGGTTGCCATAGGCGAGGGGGTTAGGGTGAAACCAATGTTTTATGGTGATCGTGTTGTCCGGGGCAGCCTCTGACGTACAGCGGCCTGTTTATATGTTTTTACGAATATTTAAGGGCACCGGCCAATTTAGTTTCTACATTTTAGTAAAGAGATTGAGTAGTAAATGTATAGCCTACTGATTAGTAAAACTTTAAGCCGAAATAAAAGTATAACTAAAAAATTAGTTATTGAGAATCATTATTTATACTTTAGCAGCATCTTCCCGAAAGTAAATAAGCAATCGTATGAGAGTGATCGTTATAATTATAGCTCTTGCTATTCTGCCGCTGGCTGGCCAGGCGCAGAAAGTAGTTACTACAAAGCCGGTAAAGCACTTCCTTTGGTTCAAGATCAACAAGTTTGATAAAGAGGGCAGGATGCATGGCCGCTGGAAAGTCTTCTTTGGCAAAGACGACACGGTAATACGCAACGGCAGGTTCAGGCACGGGAATGAGGTTGGAAACTGGAAATATTATTATCCGGACGGTACCCGCTACATGAAAGAGAAGTACAGACGGAACAGTGAAGTGCTGCAAGTAACTAAATACCACGAAAATGGTAAACTAGCCCGAAAAGGAGAGGCCCGCCTGATCAAAACCAGCACCATGGACAGGTACTTCTGGTTTGGCGACTGGGAAGTTTACGACACCGATGGCGAGTTCAGCCACATAGAAATGTACGAAAGCGGTAACCTGGTAGGCAGGAAGTAAGCCAACTGAGGCCGGATTTGCAGAAACTTAGCTTAACGTATAATAGTCTTCTTTCTCTTTATCGTGCAGGCGCAGGTAGCCATGTATAACCAGCTTTACCAGGGTGCGGTAGGCTCTGCGCTGCGAGAGGTTGGCCAGTTTCATATATTGTTTTAAGGTGATGCGCGGGGAAGTTTGCAGGTATTCCAGCACTGCGTTCTCGTGCCTGTCAAGGGGCAGCTTCTCGAAAACCGGGTGCTCGTTTAACAACGTTTTGTTTACCATATTACTGGTTTGCACGCTGGTGTCTTTTACTCGTACATAGCCGCGCCAGTCGTCTTCTTTTACCTTAGCAAAATGTGGTTTGGATTTGCTCTCGTGCACAGTTACCACCAGCACGGTACGGTCATCGCTTTCCACTTCTTCATAATCCAGCGCAACAGGAGGATTACAGTAGTGCTCCGATGCCAGGCGCAGGGTGTGCAGTTCCTCCTCAGGGTCTATGCCGCAGATGTAGCCATTGTCTTTAACGCCAACAAGTATAGTGCCGCCGCGGGTATTGGCAAAAGATACAAGGGTGCGGGCAATCTTATCGGGCTTGGTAATGCGCTGCTTAAAATCAACGGTATCATTTTCGCCACGAAGAATCATGCGTCGAACCTCATCAAGGGGTGTGTTGGGCGTGCTGAACATTGTCTTCTCTGTTTAGCTTAAAAAGTAGCGTATACTTTATACTTGTAAAAGGGGAGTGCTACATACTTATAGCAAAAATGAAGCCTTAAAGTTTTGTATGAGGCAAAAAAAAGCGAGCACTAGGCTCGCTTTAAATATAGTTAGGCTTGCTACATTAGAATGGCAAGTCGTTGTCTGCGTCGCTGCTGTAAAACGAAGGAGCTTCCTGCTGCTGCGGAGCGCCAGCTGGTGCGCCAAAGTTGTTTGCCGCAGGCTCTAATCTCCAGGCCTGCAGGTTAGTGAAATACATGGTCTGACCGTTTTTAGTAAATGGCTTACCAGATAAGTTAAAGGTAACTTTCACTTCGTCACCATTCTTAAACTGGTCTAACAGGCTGCACTTGTCCTGCGTTAGCTGAAACTTTACATACTGAGTGTAAGAGCCATCCGGAATCTCCAGCACAAATTCACGCTTTTTGAATTTATCACTTATCTGCTGCTCCTCAAATACCTCGTAAAGCTTACCTTGGATATCAAACGACATAATTAATCTTTTAAAATAGGTTATTAGTGTAAGAACAAAGATAACTATTTTTCATCTTAAAAAGGTTCTCTATGGGCCAGTATTTGAGCTAATTTTTAGACACTGCGCTTAATATTTTTAACTGCATTATAGCTGATGGCGTAAGTTAATCCTGTACCCAACTTACATCAACCCTATGAATAAATATGCAATTGCCATACATGGCGGCGCCGGCACCATTACCCGGTCTTCCTTAACTCCTGACAAAGACAAGGCCTACCGGGATGCTCTGGAACAGGCAATTATGGCGGGACACAGTGTGCTGCAGGGCGGTGGAACAGCATTGGACGCAGTAGAACTTGCTGTAGTGCACCTGGAGAACAACCCCTTGTTTAATGCCGGGAAAGGCTCTGTATTTACGAAAGAGGGCAAACATGAAATGGATGCGGCCATAATGTGCGGCCGGACTTTGGAAGCCGGAGCGGTAGCTGGTGTGCGCAGCATTAAAAATCCTGTAAAGCTGTGCAGGGCTATTATGGAGTATTCAGACCATGTGATGCTGAGCAGCTATGGAGCTGAGGAGTTTGCCCGAAACCACGCGGTTGAATTTGCCCCTGAGAAGTATTTTTTTGATGCCTTCCGGTATAACCAGTGGACCGAGATCAGGGACTCTGATATATTTATGCTCGACCACACCGAAAACGCGGAGAAGAAGTTCGGTACAGTAGGAGCCGTGGCACTCGATATGGAGGGCAACACGGCTGCTGCCACGTCTACTGGCGGCATGACAAACAAACAGTATAACCGAATCGGTGATACCCCTATTATCGGCTCCGGAAACTATGCCAACAACAAGACCTGCGCGGTGTCGTGCACAGGGCACGGAGAGTTTTTTATGCGCGCAGTTGTGGCTTATGATGTGTCCTGCCTGGTAGAGTATAAAGGGTACACGCTGCAACAGGCCTGTGATGAGGTTGTAATGAAAAAGCTGGTAGATTTTGGCGGTGAAGGCGGTTTGATTGCTTTAAACACCGCAGGAGAAGTGGTTCTGTCTTTTAACTCGGAAGGAATGTACCGGGCCAGCAAGATCGGAGACGAGAAAACCTTTACTGGTATCTATAAAGAAGTATAGCCCAGTTATACTTTAGATATGGTTTCCACAAAAACATTTTGAGACTTGCATCTAAGCCTTCAAGCCTTAGGTTCTCTCCACCTGTAATCTGGCGGGCTTCAGTGCTTCCGAATCCTTAAAAAACTCTCTTGTATCAATGTTGTACACGTTGCCTTTTGCAAGCACGTGCATGATCAGGTTGGAGATAGCCACTGGCCTTCCCGGATCCACTTCTTCTATGTTGGTATACTTTACTTCATGGCTATCGGCTATTACTACCAGGTTGGAACCAATGGTTTCAATCATATGGCCTTCTGTTATAAGCACGCCAGTGTCTTCACCTAAACCAATACCTACTGTTTTAGGATGCGTTACTACCGCCTCCATAAGTCTGCCAAAGCGGCCCCGTGTTACAAAGTGTGTATCAATAATTACCTCATCTATAAAGCCCAAACCATGCCCGATCTTTACAGAGCCTCTAAGCAAAGATTCTGGTGCGCTACCGCCCTTGATCATGATCTTCGACATGGCCATGGCCCCGGCACTGGTTCCTGCTATTATAAAATCCTCATTCAGGTAGCGGTCCAATAAAATATCTACTATCTCGGTGCCATGGAACATCCTGGTAATCCTGGACTGATCGCCGCCACTGAACATAATACCATCTGCTTGCCTGATGCGCTCTATATACTCTGGGTTATGAGCTTCTTCTTCGGTTTTGATATGCATCAGGTTTATGTTTTCTGCCCCCAGAATTCCAAATGCGCTCAGGTAACGCTCTCCAACTTCTTCCGGTATCATTGAGGCAGTTGTAATCACCTCTATCTGCGGGTTCTTTACAGGTATCTCCTGCAGAAACCGTTTTAAGATGCCGAGTTCAAAAAAATCGAGATAGTACTTCTTCTTAGATTTAGGGTTAGGGTAACTTCCTTTGTCTTCGTTGCCTCCAACTGCAATAAGTTTTCCTTTAGGTCTGTTCACGTCGGGTTTTCAAATTTAATTTAATAGAAAACCTGCGGCCTTTCCATTTGTTCTGCCGCAGCATTTCTCCTGATAAGAGTACCGCTTTTAGCCAAATTCGTTTCAAAAATCGTTGTTTTGATTTAAAGTGATTGCGGTATGCATAAACCATTATATAGGTTTGTTAGTTTATATGATATTAGATATATTATACCGGAAGGCCTGTTTACCATAGCTTGAACGACATTGCCTAATAAAAACTATACTTTTATAAACCCGCAGTATAGCCTGCCGTATAGATAGCCACGAACAAAACAAGAATACTTTTTTAACGCGTAACCTTTCCAAGCTATGAAACTTAATAATTTGAAAGACCTATTAATCCACGAACTTAAAGACATCTACAACGCTGAGCAGCAGATCACGAAAGCGCTTCCTAAGATGATAAAGGAATGCTCTTCTGATAAACTGAAACAAGCTTTCCAGGACCATTTGCAGGTAACTGAGAAGCAGATTCAACGTCTGGAGAAAGTTTTTGATATGATCGGAGAAAAGGCCACCGGTGAGAAGTGTAAAGCCATGGAAGGTATCATCAAAGAGTGTGAATCCATGATGAGTGAGAGAGCTGACAAGAGTGTAATGGATGCTGCTCTTATTGCCTGCGCACAGCGCGTAGAACATTATGAGATTGCTGCTTATGGTACTGTCCGTACTTATGCTAACCAGCTGGGTATGCGGGATGTGGTACAGCAACTTGAAATGACACTGGAAGAAGAGAAGCAAACAGACGCTCTTTTAACACAGATCGCAGAACAAGCTGTGAACATCAAAGCCGAGAGATAATAAACTTGCTAAGGCAACTAACTTAGCATCTTAGAGCGATACGGAAAAAACTCTGTCCTTTCGCCTGGCTTACCCAAGCAGGTAATGAAAGAGACAGAGTTTTCGCTTTTTACAAAAAACAAAATCCCGGCCTAATGCAGGCCGGGATTTATTGTTGATTTATACTTTGACTACTTTAATAATTCATCCAAGGTAACAGTAGAAACTGCATGGTAATTTGGTCTTGCCTTAGCATAAATAGCCAATGCTTTCTTCTTTCCTTCAGGTGTTGCAATCAACGCCTTGTAGATTGGCACTAGGAACTTACGACGGCCAACACTGGTCAGGAACGTATCCATGGCTTTGTCTGCTGTAACGTAGTTGTTCTTGATTGCATGCAGGAACCATGCAGCCAGTACCTCCGAGTTACCAGAGTTAGTAAAGTTAAATGCTTTGTCCAGTTCAGCCATTTGCTGCTGACTCATATTTTCTGGCAGCATACGTATAAAATGCAGCCACTCGTGGCTTGACCAGTCTTTGGTGTTTAGTTGCGCTGCAGGCTTGCCGCCTTTCCAGGCATTAAAGGCTTCCTCCACTTTGGCAAATCGGGTAGAGGTAGGGGCCACAAAGTTTTCAGGCAATCCTGGCGAGTATACCCATCCCTCAATATTAATCTTCTCTGCCAGTTGCTCATCACCCTTGATCAGCTCAGATCTCAGAAAATCCAAGAACTTATCGGTATTCGTGCTCTGGAAGGCAAATGTGTTGAAGTAGTCATTCACGAATTTATCGAAACGCTCACGGCCTACTGCCTTCTCGATATTCTGTAAAAAGAAGTTTCCTTTTTCATAGGCTATATCCGTTAGTCCCTCGTCCGGGTCGCGGCCTTCCAGGTCCAGTTTAAGTTGTGTGTCTTCGTTGTCTGCGCCTTTCTCGTCTATGGTTTTCTGCAGGTCCTGGTAGCCAAGCACATTCAGCATGTCCGCGTACTCTTTGCCGTACAGTTCTTCCATAATGCGGCGTTCAAAGTATACAGTAAAGCCTTCATTCAGCCAGAAGTCGTTCCAGGTGGCATTGGTAACAAGGTTACCGCTCCAGCTATGTGCCAGTTCGTGAGCAATCAGGCTGGTTAGCGATCTGTCTTTGGCTAGCACAGTAGGCGTTACAAACGTAAGGCGCGGGTTCTCCATACCTCCGAACGGGAAAGAAGGCGGCAACACCAGCAGGTCGTAGCGGTCCCATCTATACTTTCCGTAGATCTTTTCGGCGGCCACCAGCATTTTATCCATTTCGGCAAACTCGTAAGCGGCGGCCTTGATGGTGGCAGGCTCTGCGTAGATGCCTGTCTGTGGACCAACCTTTTCGAAAACAAGATCGCCAACCGATAGTGCCATCAGGTACGACGGAATCGGCTGCTTCATCTCGAAAGTATAAACGCCGGTATTGTTTTTCTGCATCGGGTTCTCGGCACTCATAACAGCCAGCAGTTCTTTCGGCACTTTAACCTTTGCGTTATAGGTAAAGCGTACGCCTGGGCTATCCTGTATCGGAATCCAGGTGCGGGCAAGTATAGCCTGCGATTGCGTGAACAGGAAAGGGTGCTTTTTACCAGCGGTTTGTTGTGGGTTTAGCCACTGCAGTGCTGCTGCATCCGGAGAGGTTTTATATTTAATAGTTACCTTTTTAGTATCAGGTTTGATGTTGACGGTAAGCGGCTGCCCCAAAAACTCCTTGTTTTCGCCTAACTGGAAAGTAGTTTCTTCCATGTTGTCGCCGAGGTATACTTTGTCTATCTGCAGGTTCCTGGTGTCGAAGATGATCTTATCGGTTCCCGTCAGGTTTTCGATCAGGTAGGAGGCTGTTCCGCTGATTACCTTCTGGTCAAAGTTAACATCAATGTCCAGGTCCAGGTGTTTGGCTACTGCCTCTGCAGGCTGTGCGTAGCTGTGAACATCTGCCGAAATTTTCTCGGTTGAGGTTTGTTCTGAAGTCATAGTTTCGCCGTCTTTGGTTGGTTGTGAAGTACAGGAGGCAAGTTGCAGGGCACCTGCCATGCTTAAGCCAAGTAAGCAACGTTGGTATGGTTTCATAGGTTTTATAAGTGTCTGAATGAACTAAGATAGGCAATATTTTGGCCAAACTGAAAATACACTGGTTACAGAGCCGGCCGCGGAATGAATTTGTAAATATATAGTGCCTCAGCTTTAGTCCTTCAAGTATAACCAGGAAGTAAAATATTTAGCCTGGTAGCTTCCATTGTATCATCTGTTATGTTGTATAACTTTTTGTACTGTTTTAAAGTACAAATACCTTAAAAGGCTGTAAAATAATATATGCCTTTTTTAAATTGTATAAAATCAATATTTTGATTGGAGGTTGAGCAGGTTTTTCTCTTCAGCTCCCTAAAAAGAACATAGATCATGAACCCTTATAAAGACTATAAATACCTACTGTTCACCCTTATTTTGGGTGTTAGTTCACTGTTGGTTGGCTGTAATAATTCTGATGGTGAAGCTACAACTGCAAAAAACGGAATTGAGAAAGTAGGTGAGATATTTAGCCAAAAAGAACTGCCGCAGGCTAACACAGACAGCTCTGATATTGTAAACTTTCTGAAAGAACAGCCAAAGATGAAGAAGCATGATGAATTGATGTTTCTTTTTTATGGCGACAGAGACTATAAGCTAGCCTGGTTCAGAGACAACGAAATAGTGCCTGAAGCGCAGAAGTTCCTCTCTGTTATAAATCAATCATCAAAGGAGGGCTTGCAGCCAAGCAATTACCGTGTCATGGATTTCGAGAAGTTGTTTAAGCAGTATGAGCAGATGGACGGACAAGATTCTGCTAGGCTAGAACTGCAGCGTAAAATAGATCTGGGCCTGACTGCATCTTACTTTAATTATGCCTCTGATTTTTACAGGGGCCGTGTAGATCCAAGAACTGACAACAATGTGAGCTGGAACGTAAAGAAAAATAAAATTAAACTGCACAAAGCGCTGCAGACTATTCTAAAAGAGCGTGAAAGCACTTATCCATACTATGAGTTTGAGGCATTGCACAAAGGATACGCAAACCTTAGAAGTGCACTATCTAAGTATAGGGAGATAGAGGAGAAAGGTGGATGGCCTAAGGTAGAACTGGGAAAGAAAAAGTCTTTGGCAAAGGGAGATACAGCTGCTGCGGTAATCTCGCTTCGGAAACGCCTGAACTACGGCCAGCCTATTAACGAGGCGGACAAAAACATGCGACTGTTTGATGCTGAACTTGAAAAACAAGTTAAGAAATTCCAGATGTTGCACGGTTTGGCTGAAGATGGGAAAGTTGGAGGCAATACCTTAAAACAACTCAACATACCGGTTGGTGAGCGCATTGAGCAGATTATGATAAACATGGAGCGCTGGCGCTGGATACCGAAACGCATGGTGCCGAAGAGCCTGGACCAAAAGTATATCTGGGTAAACATACCAGAGTATAAACTTTACATCTACGAAGATCCGGACAATGACCCTGAAGCAGAGCGTGAATACCAGGAGGTAATGAACATGCGCGTGATCGTGGGTAAAACTATGAATTCTACCCCAATTTTTAGTGATAAACTTGAGTTTGTGGTAATGGCGCCTTATTGGAATGTGCCTAATAGTATTGTTGAAAAAGAGATAAAGCCAGCTATTCTTAAAAATTCTGGCTATCTGGCATCACAAAACATGGAAGTGGTTACCAAAGAAAAGAATCCGAAGCAAATAGATCCTTATTCTATAGATTGGGCTAGCGTAACTGAAAAGAATTTCCCATACATGGTAAGACAACGCCCCGGACCTAAAAACTCACTGGGGTCAATCAAGTTCCTGTTCCCGAACGAATATAACGTGTACCTGCACGATACGCCTGCTGATGCATTGTTTAGCCAAAACCAACGTAACTTCAGCCATGGTTGCGTAAGGGTAGAGAAGCCTATTGAGCTCGGTAAATACCTGCTACAGGATATGCCGGAGTGGGATGAGAGCCGCATCAGGTCTACGATTAACGGAGGCGAAGAGACTTGGGTAACCCTGCCAAAAAATGTTCAGGTATACATTGTATACTTTACCAGCTGGGCTGATGAACAAGGCAATGTGCATTTCAGAGAAGACTTGTACGGGCATGATAAAAAGCTAGAGCAGGAGTACTTCGGTTAAACAGAAGATAAAATCGGCAAGCGTGGCTTTAGTAGATTTCGATAATGAAGATAAAAAGGCATATACATTACCTTTTAGTTGCTTCTGTAGTAGCAGCTTGCGGTACCGATACTGATAAGGTTGCCTTAGAGGCTCCTATTGAGATAACTGATACTACAGCCGCTGTTATTACAGCAGACCAGGATACAACGCTGCAGCAGGTAACAGAGATCACGCTAAAAGCCATAGGCAACACAGTAGATGAAATGGTTTATGACCAGGACACGCTCGACGTGAGAGTAAACACAATGGTTAAACTGACGCTTATAAACGAGGGGACAGAGCCACCCATGATCCATAATGTTGTGTTCACGCATCCAGATAAGTATAAGCTGGTTGCGCTTGCCGGCGCTGAAGCAGGAGCTCCGGGTAATTATGTGCCCGAAAGCGAAGACGTTATTGCTGCATCTCCCTTAGCCTTGCCGGGTCAGACAGTAGAGTTAGAATTTACTGCGCCGTCAGAGCCAGGAGCCTACAACTTTGTATGCACCTACCCAAACCATTGGCGAAGAATGAACGGCGTATTAATGGTTAAATAGCAACTAGTTACGCTTCAGATTCACTTCCACATAGTTACGATTATAATAAAACCTGCCACAATAAAGTACAAATCAAGGAAACTACTTAATGTAGAGTTTGACTGCAGATTGATGTTTTCTAAATTGCACTGGATGGCAAGTTTCAAAATTAAGTAAAGTTCAGTTGCTGTAAATATTCATCAAAGCGAATATAATAGCTTATAGCACAGCAATTTAAGGGTGTGTGGATAACTCGTTTTATCCACACACCCTTAATTGTTTGTGCGACATCCTGTCAGGTTGGTCAAATGTCTTTTCGATTGGGGCAATTTATAATCACAATACTGTTTACCGCTAATGAACATATGTATGTTTGATTTAAAGCAATATACAAGACAATTTACAATTGTATATACATTTGTAAATCAAAGGCTATAAATGCTGTTATCAAATCTGATAACAGCTTGACAATAAGAATGAATGCTATAAAGTGTTAACTTATAATTTAATAGATATTAGTCTAATATAAAATTGTAATTGCAGGTGTAAATATTATAATATACATTTGTATATACATTTGTAAATAACAGAATTTCCAAATAATGGTTGAGAGATTACAGGAATTAATGCATCATAAGCAATTATCCTCCACACAGTTTGCTGACACAGTTGAGGTTCCAAGAGCTGTAATCAGCCATATACTTAGCGGAAGAAACAAGCCAAGCCTTGAGGTGGTTACTAAAGTTGCTTCTGCTTTTCCGGAGGTTAGCCTTGGCTGGTTATTGCTTGGAGAAGGAGATATGCTAAATCCCTTAGCAGCACCTGTTGCACCAGCCAGTAAAAGTAAAAGTGAAGAAGTATTGCCTTCTCAAGCTAAATTAGAAATGCCTCCCGCAGTAGAGCAACAAGATAAAGTACAATCAACCAACAGTATCTCAAGCCCCGCTCAACTTGCTGATCAGCACGAAAAAACTATTGAGCAGATTGTCATCTTTTACAACGATAAATCTTTTACAGCTTATAAACCTTAGTGTATTTGCTTAAAGAATGAGTGCCTGAATGTAAAGTATAGCCTGTGCTTTACAACTTAGAGGTGCATGTATTAGTACACTGCATTATAGTTGATACAGCCTCACAATTCATGAAAAGATTTTTTGGTAAGTTTAAGTTTGCGTATTACTACATTGTAAACAGTATTGGGTTTTATCCCACTGTTATTTCGTTAATATTTGCTTTGCTGGCCATGGTAATGCTCTACCTGGAAACTCTTGGTCTGAGTAAGTCATTAAAGGATAACCTGCCATTAGTAATCATCAGCAATGGTGATACAGCCAGATTAATACTCAGTTCCATTACAACAGGCATCATATCACTTACAGTTTTCAGTTTTACGATGGTTATGCTGGTGCTGAACCAAGCTAGTTCTAACTTTTCTCCTAGAGTTATACCTGGACTTATCTCTTACAAATCAAACCAGCGTGTAATGGGTTTATACTTAGGTACCTTGATTTACACGCTGATCATCATGGTAAATGTGCACTCGGATTACTATACAGTGCCATTACCAGGGTTCTCTATTTTCTTGGCTATGTGCTTCACCATATTATGCCTCGGTTTTTTTGTGTACTTCATACATTCCATATCCTTGTCCATACAGATAGAAAGTATACTGGAAAGTATATATGAAGTGACTAAAAGAGAGTTAGAGACCGAAATAAAGGAGGACGATAAAGGTAAAGCGTATCCGATTCTAGAGGCTAACAATTGGATTACATTAAACAGCCCCAGAACCGGCTACCTTCAAAGTATAAATGAAGAAGCAGTGGTGGAAATGTGTAAAGAGTATGAGTTAGTTCTCTGTTTCATGCAGCCACTGGGAAATTTTCTTATCGACGGAATCCCTTTTGCTAAAATCAACAAGAAGCTGGAAAACCTAGAAGAATTCACATCAGGCTTATTTGCGCACCTAAACTTTTACAGAGAAGAAAGGCCTGATATTAATTACCTGTTCGGTTTTAAGCATATTACAGAGAGTGCGGTTAGAGCATTAAGCCCTAGCCTTAACGACCCTGGCACAGCTATCAAAGCAATAGATTACCTCACAGACTTATTTATACTGCGGATGCAGCTAACTGATGAAAGGGTAATCTGTGACGATCAGGGCAATGGTCGCATTTTGTTTATGCAAGAAACATTCAAGCAACTGTTAACCCTGAGTCTGAGTCCTATTAGGCTTTATAGTAAAGAAAGTAGTATTGTCCTGCTGCGCCTTTTATACCTTTTTCGCAGCTTATTGTTAAAGGCAAAAGAGCACCCACATCTATTGCCAGTCATATTTAAAGAAGTCAAATGGCTGGTTGAAGACGCAGAAGAAGGAGTAACAAATAAGGCCGACCGGGAGAGAATCAATGAGCAGCTCAAAGAGCTGAATGATTTGAATGTGATGCAAAAAAATCTACCACTTTTAAGTACTGGTCTTTAGATCCAGAATTAATCAAAGCTGTCAAAAAAGTAAGTTCATAGCGAATGGCAACAGCCCCACATAAACAAAGTCTGCGAAAGAAGCTTTATACGATAATCTTTGAGGCTGAGACACCTGCAGGTAAGTGGTTCGATGTGGTGCTTCTCATACTTATACTTTCCAGTGTAATAGTAGTAACCCTAGAAAGTGTGGTGGAACTACGCCGGGAGTATCTTCAATTGTTCCTGACGCTGGAGTGGGTCTTTACCATAATCTTTACGGTAGAGTATTTCCTCAGAATTTATAGTTCACCTAAACCGCTTAATTACATATTTTCTTTCTTCGGAATTGTTGACCTGCTTTCTATTATTCCTACATACCTTAGCTTGTTTGTTCTTGGTACGCAGTATTTCCTGGTGATAAGGGTACTGAGACTGCTCAGGATCGCACGTATTTTTAAGCTGACGCGCTTTATAAATGAAGGAGAGGTGCTGTCAAAAGCGCTGCGTGCCAGTATGGCAAAAATTATGGTATTTCTGGGAGTGGTTCTTATGATTGTGCTCATTGTAGGCTCCTTGATGTATGTGATTGAGGGAGCGCAGAGCGGTTTTACAAGTATACCTAAAAGCATTTATTGGGCCATCGTCACCTTAACCACAGTTGGCTATGGCGATATTGCGCCTTCCACAACACTTGGGCAGATACTAGCCAGCTTTATTATGATTATGGGCTATGGAATTATTGCTGTGCCAACTGGTATTGTCTCGGTAGAGCTGGCAAAGTCAGAGAAGGAGGCACTTGCATCAACAAAAGTTTGCCCTAATTGCCACGAAGAGGGGCATCAGTCGGGGGCCCACTATTGCTTTAATTGTGGCTATCATTTTAAAAGTTTCAGGTAGGCGGCGAAATCATTCTAGTCTACGATCAGGCGCGGAATATTCATGGGCAGGCGCGTGAGTAGTTCATAGTTCAGCTGCGTGCTCAGTTCGGCAAACGAAGCCACACTTATGCTTTTGTCTTTTTGCTTCCCTAGCAATACCACCTCATCACCTTTCTGTACATCCGGCACATCTGTAACATCTACCGTTAGTACATTCATACTGACGATGCCCACCACGGGTACCTGTTGGCCACATATCAGCACCTGCCCTTGGTTACTCAGGCTTCTGCTGTAACCCCAGGCATAACCTACAGGCACAATAGCCAACACCATATCTCTGGGTGCTTTAAAGGAGCTACCATACCCGATGTAGTCGCCTTGCTTTACCTGCTTCAGGGTCATGACGTGTGTTTTCCAGTTTATCAGGCGGCGTAGCGGGTCCTTTTTATCAGGATGTTGCTTACTATAAAAGTCATACGTTTCGGGGCTGGGCCAAAAGCCATACTGCATAATGCCCACACGCACCAGATTCAAGCGGGTGTGCGGATAAAAAAACGTGGCGGCAGAGGAGGCTGTGTGTATTTGCTCCGGGTCAAACCCTTTCGCTTTAACTAGGCTAACCTGTTCGTTAAAAAGCCTTAGTTGCTCCATTATACGCTCATGGTTCTGCATGCTTTCAGCGCCTGCAAAGTGTGTGCAAACGCCTTTTAAATAAATAGCATCTTTATAGTTGTGTAGTTGATCCAATATACTGCACAGCAGGTGTGGGGCAAAGCCTGTCCTGTTCATGCCGGTTTCAACCTCTAGGTGAATAGTAGCCTTTTTGCCAAGCATTCGGGCTGTTTTAGCAGCTTCTGTTAGCCTGTCCTGCTCAAACACGAAAAACTCCAGGTCGTTTTGTATGGCCCATTTCAACTCTTCATTATCGAGGTAGCCCATAATCAGAACAGTGGCCGGTTTAGAGATTACTGCCAACAGGCGCTGCGCCTCATCGGCACTGAAAACAGAAAAATGATCCACGCCGCACTGCTGTGCAAGTATGGCATACTGCTCAATGCCGTGGCCATAGGCGTTGCCTTTTATCACGGAAGAGAACTGTACATTCGGTCCGATCTCCTGCTTTATGAAGTCTATATTGTTTTGAAGTGCTGATTTACTAAGTTCGATGTAAGAGCTATGGAACATAATGAGTTATTTGTTCAGGATGCCTGACGCAATGGTATAGAAAAGCGTAGCGCCAGTTGGAATGATACTGTCCGGGAAATCGTAATCGGCATGGTGAAGCTGTGACTGGTGAGTGCCTGCGCCCAAGCCAAACAACGCGCCTTTATACTTGCGGGTAAAGTGCCCAAAATCCTCAGACCATTTAAAGGGGTTTACGGCTTCCTGCAGGTCTAGTTCCAGTGTTTTGGCTGCCGCTTTCACCTGGTTTACGGCATCTTGGTGGTTAACTGTAGCCGGAAACTCTTCTGTAAAGCTTATTTTATACCTTAGATTATACTTGCCGGCAATCTCTTTTACAGCATCTGTAGTAAGGTTTTTTAATAGATCCAGGTCTGCCTGCTGAAACGAGCGAAGCGTAGCCATAACCGTTGCAAAGCCGGGGTTGGTACCAAAAGCTATCTCGCCCAAGCGTGCATGGATTACTGTGAGTAGGGTAAGGTCCTTGAACCTGCTTTTATCAAGTATAAGATTGTTGAATGCAAGTATAAGCTCTGCCATTGCCTGCCCCGGGTTTAATCCGTTTTCAGGCTCCGCCGCATGCGACTCCAGGCCAAAAAGCTCCACAATCATGCCTGTAGAGGCTGCAGCAAACGTATGTTCCCGTACCACAACCTGGTTGGCAGTAAAGCCTGGTAAATTGTGTAGCGCAAAAACGTAGTCTGGCTCTAGTTGACCAAACCGATCATCTTTCAAAACCGCCCATGCGCCCTGACCTGTCTCTTCGGCGGGTTGAAACAGAAGTATAATTTTTCCTTTTGTTATAGGTTTGCGGTGTAACAACTTGGCTAAACCTGCCAGTATAGCCATGTGGCCGTCATGGCCGCATTTGTGGCTTACTCCCTCAACAGTAGAGGTGTATTGCATGTCATTTACTTCCAGTATGGGCAGGGCATCAAGCTCAGCTCTGAAAAGTATGGCAGGTCCATCTTTTATTTCTCCTTCAAAGATTGCGGTAACCCCTGTTCCTCCCAAACCTGAGATAATGCAATCAGGTTTATACTTCTCCAGGAATTTTATTATGCGTGCTGCTGTCAGGTTTTCGTTGCCGGAAAGTTCCGGGTGTTTGTGCAGGTCCTGCCGGAAGGTGCAGATATCGGTAAAGTCGGGAAGTGGTTGCTGCATGAATTTTAATGTGCTTTGTTGTTTGCTACTGAAGGCAAACACTTAAAAAATAATACAGTTGCTGCCTTTATTCTTAAACAGCAACCATAAGTTTATACTTAATACATGCCCCAAGTGTACCGTTTTTAGCCTGAAAGAGTTTTGAGGCAGGGGTGGCGTGGTAAAAGCAAAAGCCCCTGAAACTAAATTACAGGGGCTTTTGTGAGTCAATTTATACTTCTGTCTTCATCTGCTGCAGTACTTGTGCCATCACTTCCTGCAGAAATTCGATGTTTTCTTCTACGGCTTCGTTTGGTTCATCTGCTTTAGCGCCTAACTCTATCTGCCGAATCACATCTTTCAGTTTTTCAATGCGAAGTGTGTCAATAGTGGACTTTAGCTTATGAGCTGCTGCGCTTACTCCAGCCCAGTCATTCTGCTGCTGCCGTACGCGTATCTCTGATAGTGTATCTGGCACAGTTTGAATAAACAGTTTTTTTGTTCGCTGTATAAACGCTTCATTCCCCCTCGACATTTTATGCAGAATGCTCAGGTCGTATAAAGGTGCAAAGGGCGCATTCTCTTCTTTGTCTATACTTTTCATTGAGGCACTTCTGTTGCTTAATACTTTGTGTGGTAAGATATTAGCTATTTTTAGGTAAAGTTCTTCTTCCTCAAATGGTTTAGAGATATAGGCGTTCATGCCAATGCTTAGGTACTTTTCGGCATCGCCCTTTAATGCGTTGGCTGTTAATGCGATAATCGGTATACCTGCTTTTGTGCCATCCTGACTGGAGCGGATAAGCTGCGTAGCATCCAAACCGCTTAACTCCGGCATTTGGATGTCCATTAATATCACATCATAAGTGTTCTGTTCCGCCTTCTCAACAGCTTCCCGTCCGTTTCGGGCCACTTCTACCTCAAAATCCCAGCCTTCCATAATCGATTTAGCCAAGAATGTGTTCACTTCATTATCCTCGGCCAGTAGCACTTTTGTGCCAGCAAGGCTAGTAAAATCTACGTCTTCTTTTCTAGGTGTATCAATGTTGCCGTTATACTTTGCGTAGGTAAGCCTGAATTTAAAAGTACTTCCATGGTTTTCCTCACTCTCAACCCAAATCTCACCGTGCTGCATCTCAATTAGGTTGCGGCAAATGCTAAGGCCCAGACCTGTGCCGCCATACTTCCTGGTCGTGCTAGAGTAGGCTTGTGCGAATCCTTCAAAGATATAGTCTCTTTTATCAACTGGAATTCCGATGCCGGTATCTGACACGGCAAACTCTAGCGTCAGTTTCTCTTCGTTCTCCTCTAATACGCTGCAGCTTAGCGTAACACTTCCAGCATCTGTAAATTTAATGGCATTGTTAAGCAGGTTCAGCAGCACTTGGTTTAAGCGGTAAGGGTCGCCGATTACCGTCTGATGCTTTAGGTGCAGCGGCTTGATGAGATATGCAAGTTCTTTTTCCTCAGCTTTGTAAATCAGTGTTTGATAGGCTGCCTTTACGGTGTCGGTAAGGTTAAAAGGGATCTCCTCCAATTCTAGCTTTCCGGCTTCAATTTTGGCGATGTCCAGGATATCATTTATAATAACAAGCAGGTTGTCTGCTGACTGCTGTATAATCTTAATATAGTTTTTCTGTGCCTGGTTAAGCGGACTTTTATTTAGTAGGCTAGCCATACCCATAATGCCATTCATCGGAGTCCGTATTTCATGGCTCATATTTGCCAGGAAATTCTCTTTCACCCGTGCGGATTCCTCTGCAGCTTCCTTCGCTTTTTTAAGCTGCTGCTCGGTGTGCATCCTATCGGTAATATCCTGGGCAATGCAAATAATATAGGGCTTTGTATTTGGCTCTTCTACTTTGTAGTTCTTATAGAAAAGGTACCGCTCTTCCTGCTCTTTGTTAAGCACAGTAAAGATGCCCTCCACCAATTTCTTCTTTCTAAACTCTCTCAGGTAGCTGTTGAAGTTAGTCTGGTGGTGCTCTGGTAAAAACGACTTCAGGTTTTTGCCCACCATTTCGTCTGTGGTATAGCCCAGCATGTCGAGCATGTATGGGTTGGTTTCCTGCAAAATGCCCTGCATGTCATGCGTACAGAAGTAAGCCCGGCTGTAATTAATCAGGTCGCGGTATTTTTTCTCGCTTTCCTTTAAAGCTTCTTCTGCCTTCTTGCGTTCCTCGATATCCCGCACCGCCGACTGAATCTTTACTACTTCGCCGGCCTCGTTAAGTATAGGCTTAATGTTCGTCTCCACCCACTGCACAGATCCGTCTTTTCGAAGTAGCCTGTGCTGTACCAAAATGTTTTTGTGTTCCAACAGGTAGTTCACATTTCCTTTCTGCCCAATAAGGTCTATATCTTCCGGATGGAGTATATCAATTGGCATGCTGCCAATTAACTCCTCCGGCTCGTAGCCCAGCAACTCTTTACATGCTTTAGACACATATATATACCGGCCATTAGGTTCATGCAGGCTTATCAAGTCCTTTGAGTTTTCAGAAAGAAGCCTGAAGAGCTCTTCACTTTCCTCGAGCCGGTGCTTTGCCTGGCGCTGTTCGGTTATATTGGTGGCGATGCCCAGTACTTGTACTTCACCGTTGCTTGTGAATAATGGTTTTTTGATCGTGTTAAGCCAGACAGTCTCTCCGTTTGGTTTCGTGAATTTTTCTTCCAGCTTTACAACCAAGCCTTCTTCAACTACTTGTTTGTCTACTGTGTTGTAGAATGATGGCTCATCTTGATGTTTATAAAAGGTATTAGCGCTGGCGCCTACCAGTTCATTTACAGATTTTCCGAACAAGTTGGCGCACTCCGTATTCACAAAGGAAAATTTACCAGCGGCATCTTTCACGAAAATCAGGCTTGGGCTGGAGTCTACAACCTGCCGGATAAAGTCATTCTTCTCTTGTACCTCCTGGGCGGTTTTAAGCTCTTCAGTGTTATCTCTGATAATAGCCAACACCTCATTGTCACTGTACTTCAGCACCCTGCCCTCGTAATAGCGGGTGCCGTCCGGAAAATCAATGTCATATTCTGTTTTCTCGTACTGGCCGGTATGCACAACCCGCTGTATAAGCCTCAGTAATTTTTCTGCCAGGGGCTGGGGCAGCATCTGATTTATGTGGTTGCCAATTACTTTGTCTTTCGGTACAGTTAGATGCAGTTCATCTACATTCTTCATGTCCAGGTAATAGCCATCTTTGTTTATGATAAACATAAGGTCGGGGATGGCTGCTAGTATGGCTCTGTTTTTTGCCTCGCTGGCTACTATCTCTTCCTGCGCCTTTCTCAGCTCAGTTATATTAAGGCCATGGCCTATTACCAGTTCTACCTGGCTTTTATCGTTTAGCACCGGGTTTAGGCGGCGAATAAAACGTTGTTCTTTTCCTTCTTTATCCAGAATAGCCTCTTCAAACTCAATTAAGGCTTTCTCGTCGAGTACACGCTGCAAGTAAGCGCCGCGTTGCTTCATCCGCTCCTGCGGTATGCCTCTGTAACGGCTATAGTCTTCGTTTGTCTTACCAATGATCCATTTTCGGAGCTCCGGATCTTTGATTGCTGCCGGGTTTAAAAAGAGGTACTCTAGTTTATTATTGTAAACGGCTACATCAGAAGGTATATGATTTAGGATTGACTCGTAAAAGTCTTTCTGACGCAATAGCTCTTTGCTTTTTTGGTGGAGTGTGGTTACATCCTGTGCAGAGCCGATTATTTGCTTCACCTCCCCCTGCATATTTCTACGGAACACACTCTCACGGCACAACAAGTTTTTTATTCTTCCGTCTTTGCACCTTACCTTGTATTCAACTTCCAGCACTTCACCGTCAGCAGTTTTCTGCATTTGCTTTACATGCCTATATAGCTTTACAACATCTTCAGGCAATATTAACGCCCTAAGCATTTCGCTGCTGATAGAGGCAACATCTGCATCTGTATATCCCAGAATACTTTTTATGTGCTCGTTCAGATAGATGTTCTTACTTTCCTCCAAATCATATATATAGATGATGTCTGGAATGGTGCGTGCAATATTCTTAACAAAATTTCTGCTTTCCTGCAGGGCATTGGCGGCTGAGTTTGTTTGCTGCGCATCGGTCAGATATAATATATAACCAGCATCATCATAAGCAGGTACAACAAGCAACTTGTACAGATTATCACTAACTGAAGTGTGAAGTGCGCTGTCAGAAGTATTGTTGAACTGATACAGCTTATGTTGCAATAGTCGCTTAAATGCGAGAAGGCGATCTTGGACTTGAGTATTTAAGAAGTCTTGTGCCGCTTTATTTAAAGGCAACAGCTCATGTAGGGCGTTGTACTTTAAAATAATTGGGTGCTGTGTATTATTGCTGCCTAGAAAAGGAGTTATAGGCTCTATAAGTATAAGGTTTTCAAGAACATGAGCTTGGGCCTCTGTTATCTTTTCAGCTTTTAGCCTGGCTGCTTTCTCTTGCTCCAGTTGTTGCTTTAATGCTGCAATCTCCTTGCTTATATTCATTTCAGAACCAATTTCGCCTAAAAGATAAACCATTTACAGGTTAAAAGATTCATTTTTGCCTGCCAATACAATGCACAACTATTAAACAGCTATACTACTAAATAAGAAAGATAAAAGAACAAATGTTTTCAGATCTTCATACTTGATAAAGATAGGGGGACTAACCCATATAATTTTAGCGTATAATCAGCTCTTTATTCTGAATCATCCGGTAAATGGTTGATTTACCTATATTAAGCTTATCTGCAACGTAAAGCACATTGTACTCATACTTTTCCAGGAAGCGCTGGATAATTTCTATAGTATATTCCTTTAGCGTTCGTTCGGTGGCAAGAAAGTCTTTTTCTGTATTTCCGGCTGTTAGGTTAATATCCTGGTCATGGATCTGCTCGTTATCCGACAGCACCACTGCTAGCTCTACAATAGCTCTCAGCTCACGCACGTTACCCGGAAAAGAGTAGGAGAGTAGCTTCTTCTGCGCTTTCTCAGAAAGGCTTTTTTTGCCCAAACCGTTTTCTTTGGCAAACCCATCTATAAAGTATTTGGCAAGAACAAGAATATCGCTGCCCCTGTCGCGGAGTGGTGGCAAAAGGATGGGTAGACCAAGCAGGCGGTAGTATAAGTCTTCTCTGAAATTTCCTTTTTTTACCTCTTCTGCTAGGTTTTTATGGGTAGCTACGATAATGCGTACATCCACAGGCACCAAGGTATTGCCGCCCACGCGGGTTATCTCTTTTTCCTGCAACACGCGTAGCAGCTTTGCCTGCAGGCTTACATCCAGCTCCCCGATCTCATCCAGGAAAATAGTACCCTTATTTGCTTCTTCAAATTTACCCAATCTGCGCGATACGGCTCCGGTAAAGGCACCCTTCTCGTGCCCAAATAATTCGCTTTCTATCAGTTCTCTGGGTATAGCCGCTACGTTTACCGCCACATAAGGTGCTCTCTTGCGGTTGCTGTTGTAGTGTATGGCTTTGGCAACTAACTCTTTACCTGTTCCCGTTTCGCCATTGATAGATACTGTGATATTGGTTTTAGCAGCCTTATCCATCATGGCGAACACGCGTTTTATGGGTTCGCTGTTACCAATGATGACATTACTAAAATCATACTTTTGCCCGATTTCTTCGCGAAGTTGGCTTATCTCTTCCCGAAGCGAAACGTTCTCTCGGATTTTGTTTACCGTATTCCAAAGGCGTTCCGGAGTTTCCTCGTCTTTAACAATGTAATCGTATGCGCCTTTCTTAAGCAGGTCAACTGCTGTGGCCACATCTTCCTGCCCAGAAATAATAATTACCTGGGTATCCGGGTTTTGCTCTTTGATGCTCTTTAGTACCTCGTCGCCGTTCTTATCGGGCAAAGAATAATCGAGTGTGATTACATTAGGGCGTTCGTATAGGCTGGCAAGGCAATCTTTAGCAGAGTGGAATTTTTTAAGTTCGTAGTCAGGATTTAGTGAAAGATGATATTCCAGCAGTTCACTATACCAAACGTCGTCGTCTAGAATAAATATCTTAAAGGGCGTGTTCTTCATGTAATTGTAAGCTGCATAGTGTTTGGAACCACCAAAGTTAACACTAAATGCATACTTGAAAAGTGTTTTTTATCACTTTAAAGTTTATAATTCTCTGTTATGCCTTAAGTTGTTATTGGTTAAACGGATATGTTGCTGATAAGGGAAGGTTTACTGATAGGTTGATTTACCAATAAAATATGAGTTGCCGAGACAGAATCAGATCGTTAGATGCTGTATTTGTCCCGGCAACCCGCTGAAGTTTAAATGCTGTTATAGTTACGATGAAGTGCTGATAGGTTGATATTTGGCTCTCATGAACATGAAAATCCCGTAGAAAACCAAGCCAACAGCAACTGCTCCTAACAGGTAAGAACCATAGGATGAGCTCTCCAGGAACTGAAATGCCTGCCCACTGCCACCTGCCTCCTGAGGATCAGACTGCATAGCGGCTTTCAGGAACATGTAACCGATAAGTATCCATACAACTCCCCGGGCAACATAGCCTATTTTCCCCATGCGCACCATTTTTTCCTCAACTTCGTGCTTTAGGCCGGCTCCGCGTACATTCTTTTTATACTTGTCGGATAGGCCATAGTAGATTTGGTAAATGCCTGTGCCAATAATGATTATTGCCACAATTCCAGCCAACCATTGCCCAAAGGGCTGTTGAAGCAGTTGAGCTGCAAGCGTTTCGCGAGAATCTCCGCCTCCGGAGCTGCCACCGCTGTTGCCAAGTACCATTTGGGCAGCCAAATAAGCAAGTGCGGCATACACCAGTCCACTAAAGATATACCGGAGTCTTTTTGCAATGCCCTTGGCATCGTCTCCTTTGTTTTCAGAGTCGTTTACTCCCTGTATCAGTCGCCATATAGCATAGCAGGCTAAGCCAAGAGCAACAATTCCTAAAAGCCATTTACCAAATGGCTGCTCCAGTATAAACTGAAATACACCTTGCTTACCTGCACCATTAGAAGAGTTTCTGCCTAGCTCAAAGGCAGCCATAAAGGCTAGTATGCCCACCAAGCAATAAACAACACCTTTGGCAGTTAGGCCTACCCGGGCAAAGTTCTCTACCCATTTTGGTGGCGGGGAGGGTACATGTGCTGAAATATCTCTCATATTATTTTCAAATTAGTTTCTTGTTTCCTTTTCACATACACGTAAGAATGACCACTGAGTTGTTTTTCACTATATTTTAATTTCCTATGTATCTTTAAAACTGGAGATAAAGTAGAGAAGTGAGGGTGCACAAAGGTGGTTCGTAGAAGGATACAAGCGTCTGGCAAGTATAAAAAGCTTTTACGCTTGCTTAATTGCCCTTACATTTGCACTGTACCTGTTGGTCTCATAAGTCCTCCATAAATAAAAGTATGAAAGCATTCCGTTTACAGAATACCCTTGCTATTGCCCTCATGCTGGTACTGTTGAGTTCCTGCATGGTTACATCCGGAATAAAAAACACGAGTAGCATTATAGCACCAGGAGCCAATACTAAGTTATACCGCACATACAGTTGGTATCAGCCTAATCCGGCTGCTCCGGCTTCTTTTGACAAAGGATACAAAGGAGAATTGAACGAACGCATAGTAAAAGCGGTAGAAACTGAGTTGCAAGAAAAAGGCTACAAGAAAGTAACGGAGAACCCGGATGTACTGCTGGCTTACGACTTAAGCGTTTCGGTGCCTGTAGAAAAAGATGCTCCCGGTACTTATCCTAATGGGTTTGGCTACAGCTATGCCTATATGAGTGGTTACAGGTATAACTATGGCAATGCCGGTTTGCCTGGCTACCGCGCTGTTGATTTATTCAAATCCGGCACCCTGATCATAGACTTCATCAGTCCTAAAACAAACCAACTGGTTTGGCGCGGCTGGACGGAAGGTGCTTTTGATGACTTTAGTGCCGGCAATGGCAAAGTGCAGCAGGAGGTAGAGGAGATTCTGAATAAGCTTTAAGTATAAACCGGCCTGATAAACATCAATACCGTCTAATTATTTTTAGTTATCAATTTGCCTTCAGGTAATTATTGAAGCGCATTACATCGTCGGGTTTACCTACTACATACACAATATCGCCTGTTTTTATTTGTGTAGAAGCGTTGATGTCAAGTATCGTCTGAGCCTCTCTCTTTATTGCTACAATTGTGATGCTAAAGTTGTTGCGTATATTTGCTTCAATGAGAGGTTTATCTACAATATCCTGATCGCCTGTATATACCCTGAGGCTTGCCACTTCAATTTCCTGTAGGTCCAGGTCGAGATTCGTACCGGTGGTGTTGCGGCCTGCCATACTTCGCAGCATATCATAATTATCTGCGCGAATCATTTGTGTAAAGGATTCTATTTGATCGCGGGGCAGCAGGTATTTAGAAAGCACACGGGTAAAAATCTCGATAGATGTTTCAAACTCCTCCGGAATCACCTCGTCGGCTCCAATCTGGTAATTCTCCTCCATCTCCTGCACAAAACGAGTGCGTACAATGATATGCACCTTATCGCTTACCAGCCTGATACTGGAGATGATACGCTTGGTAGCCTCTGGGTCTGAAATAGCAATTACCACCACACGTGCTTTATGGATGTTTACATGCGAAAGTATAATGTTGTGCACGGCATCTCCGTAAAGAATGGGTTCACCCAATACCCGTTCGTGGCGTACAGTTACCGCATTTAACTCAATTATTACATAAGGAATATTGGCATGCTTGGCGGCCTTGGCTACATTTCGCCCGTTAATGCCAAAGCCAATTATCACAATGTGGTCAGTAAGTTCTGGTACGTCATGATGCTCAGGGGCGTCGTGTTGGTCAAAAGGAATTGGATCCTGCGAACTACCAAAAAGAGAACTGATTGAGTTACTCAACCTGTGGTAAGAATTGATCACAAAGGGAGAAACCGCCATGGTGAGCAACGAAACAGACAGGAAATATTGGTAAGTTTCCTGCGATAGCACCCCGTTCTCGATGCCTGTATTTGAAAGTATAAAGGCAAACTCACCTACCTGGAAAAGCGATAAACCTACCAGTATAGAGATACGCATTGGGTATTGAAGGATACGTGCCGCCATAGTAGCCACAAAAGCTTTTAGCAGGAAAGTAGCCGCAGTAAAGGCAAGTATAGGCAGCAGGTGCTGCAACATAAAAGCAAAGTCCAGCAGCATTCCAATAGATACAAAGAAGAAGCTGGTAAATATCTCCCTGAAAGGCAGTATGTTGCTGGTGGCCTGGTGGCTGTATTCCGACTCCGAAATGATAAGACCGGCCATAAACGCACCCAGCGCCAGCGACAAACCCATGCTGGAGGTAAGCCAAGCCACAGCAAAGCAAATCACAACAATGCTAAGTATAAATAGCTCTTTGCTTTTAGTGCGGGCTACCAGGTAGAGTAGCTTAGGAACAAGGTACCGAGCGCTTATTAATACAAATACAATCACAAAAACGCCTTTTAACGCCATCAAGAGCAGTTCGAAGGCAATGTTTTGCGTGCCACCAGCCATCAGTGGCGTAAGCAGCATCATGGGCACCACGATAATATCTTGGAAAATAAGTATGCCCAACACAGTTTTGCCTTGCGGGCTGTTAATCTCACCTTTGTCTTGCAGCAGTTTTAAGACAATGGCTGTACTGCTCAGGGAGATCAGAAAACCCATAAAAATAGCTTCGCCAGTGCTGAACTTTAAAAGCAGCATAATGCCGGCAACAAGTATAATCGTAGCCAGCACCTGTGCCGAACCGCCAAGCAATACTGTTCTTTTTATCATGGCCAAGTTGCGCAGCGAGAATTCCATACCAATGATAAACAGCAACAGGATAACACCTATCTCTGCCAGTATCTCAATGTCATGTGTTTCGTTGATGAGGCTGAGGCCATGCGGACCGGCAATTACTCCCGTGGCTAAGAAACCCAATATGGTTGGCAGCTTGAGGCGCTGGAAAAACAGTATGACAATTACTGCCAGGCCCAATATAATCACGACATCAGAGAGTAATGGTATCTCCATTGGTTGCTCTTAAGTGTAGAATAGTGTTGATGAATGGTTAAATACTAATATTTTAGATTTTCTTAGGGTTGCATTGGCAAATAAGGACCTTTACATAAAAGACCTCATTGTTAGTTGCCTTCCCACTCTTTATAAAACTGCTGCAGAAAAGTCTCCATGTACTGGTGGCGCTGTTCTGCTATCCTGCGGGCAGCTTTTGTATGCATACGGTCTTTTAGGAGTAAAAGCTTTTCGTAGAAGTGATTTATAGTAGGAGCGGTGCTTGCTTTGTAGTCTTCAAATGAAGTATGCAGTACCGGTTTTACCTCTGGGTCATACAACAAACGGTCTTTGTGCCCGCCGTAAGCGAAAGTCCTGGCAATACCAATCGCGCCAATGGCATCCAGTCTGTCAGCGTCCTGCACAATGCGCCCTTCTATACTTGACATGGCAGACGACGTGCCCGCTCCCTTAAAGCAAAGCTCCTGTATGATGGTGCAAATGTGTTGTATATCAGCTTCTAATATATTATGTCGCTCCAGCCACTCACGGGCCATGCGCGGCCCCACAGTCTCATCGCCGTTGTGAAATTTGTGGTCCCCGATATCGTGCAATAGAGCCGCCAGTTCCACTATATGCACGTTAGCAGTAGGCTCTTCTATAGCTATACTTTGTGCATTCTTCCAGACGCGGTAAATATGCCACCAATCATGTCCTGATCCCTCACCAGATAAAAGTGATTTTACATGATCTGCGGTTTTTTGTATAAGTAGTTTTTGTGAGTGCATGGGCTTTCTATCAGTAGAAGCCCAAAACTCTATAATTATTCGCTATACAACAAACTTGATGGTACGAACGCTTTATTTTCTTGCTGTAGCGGTTCGAGATTGATATTCTGGAGCAATTCATTTTCCATTATAGCTGCCCAAGTGTTGAGGTAAAGTACTACATCATCACGTACGTTATGCTTCAGGTAGGGAGTACCTGCAGGAAGTTGAGCCAGTATGTTCTTATCAGACAGGCGTTCCAGGTTGGCTAGGTCTTCCCTTGTAAGGCCAGATTCCAGCATCTTATCTATTAAAGTATCTAAAGGCAAGTTGCTTTGTGGGCAGTAGTCTCTCAATTGTTCTGCCCAGTCGCCGTAACGTGTCATCGCAGCCTTATGTATCTCTCCTTTGTTGTAGTTTGTGATCGTCTGGGCCAGGTGACCACAGTTGCAGCTGCCCATGTGTCCCCATTGATAGGGAGCGCCATTCTTTAAGCGCCTGGCAGTTTCTCGTAGCATCCGGATGATCTTTATTGAACTTCTTGCCATACTATTGTAAATTTGTGTTTTTAACTCATTAGAGACCTTTTTTCTTTTATACGAGTGTGTTTTGATCCTGTGCCTCTGGTTTTATTATAATAACCAATAAAAAGCCAGATGTTCACTAGAGTAGAAGCATAAAGGTTTATCACAAAATTTTATATCAGCTCCTAAATGACCCTTACGATTAAATGCTTTTTCCTGATTATTTCTATTGTCTTTGTTTGCTCTTCCTATCATGAGGCTAATGCCCAGATACTGAACATTGAACGGTCAAGGGTCAGCCAGGATACAGTGAACTACCTGACAGGCAAAGTGGGAGCCAACTTCTCGATGTTTAACCGAAATGCAGGCAAGAACAATCCGAACAACTACCTGCAGCTAACATTTACAGGTGATCTGGCGTATATTTCCGGTAAACACAGTTACCTTCTTTTGAACTACTACAACTACCTGCTGGTAAACTACGATTCGCGTGAACTGCGAAACACTGTTGCCAGTACCGGCTACTCTCACCTTCGGGCAAACCTGCACCGTAAACGCAAATTATCTTACGAGCTTTTTGCACAAGCCCAGGCTGACAAGGCCCGTGGACTTGAACTGCGTACCCTATTAGGAGGAGGGGTAAGATTGGCCTTACTGCGCGAAAATGACTTCACTTTATACTTTGGAACTGGCGTGATGCACGAGCATGAAGAGTGGGAAAAGCCAGAGCAGGACCAGATACTTGTTGTGTCGGATCTACCAAAATCTACCAATTACATAAGTGCCAAGGCGAAGCTAAGCGAACACATTTCTACCGACGGTATTGCTTACTACCAGGTAGGGTACGATCGTATAATTGATGACTTCCGGAACAGAATAAGCGGAGATGTATCACTTAATTTTAAAGTGAACAGTAAATTCTCCTTCCGAACAAACTTCAACTGTGTGTTTGAGGATGAGCCTATTGTGCCGGTAACGCGCTTTGTCTATGCTATTTCCAACGGCGTGCAGGTTAATTTTTAAAATGATTTTGCTGAAAATGCCTCTAATACTATTAAATTAGACAATAAAATCCCTAATTTGTACTTTGTAAGTTAGGTTTAAACTGCTGAACTTACCGTACCTAAAGAACTTAATCACGACCAAACCAAATGCGCAAGCCCTTTATCGCATTTTATATAATATTAGGCCTATTTTGCTTCGCTTCCTGTGTACCGCAGAAAAAGATTATCCTCTTGCAGGAGAACCCAAAGGTGAAGGACATTGCAAGAGCCGATGAGCTTTTAAGGACATTTGACCTGAAGCAGCCGGTTTATACTTTACAGCCAGGTGACGTACTATCGCTAAAAGTGCAGAGCACCACACCTACCGAATATAACTTCCTAAGTACAGGCGTTTCAACTTTTGGCGCCACAGACCCAGTTCTGGATGGTTATACTTTAGATGCGGAAGGTAATATGGTTTTGCCTGTAATTGGCAAAGTTAACCTTAACGGTTTGAGCATGCCTGAAGCCAGAATAAAAGTTACAGAAGCGCTAAAGCCTTATCTAACAGAGCCTACTGTTAATCTGCGTCTGCTCACTTTTAGATATACCGTAATAGGAGAGGGCGGTGGTCAGGGACAGTTTACAACATACCAAGATAATATTAATGTTCTTGAAGCAATCGCTAATGCCGGTGGTTTTAGTCCATATTCTGATAGGGCTAGTATAAAACTAATTCGTTACGAAAATGGACAAGCTAAACTATACAAATTTAGTGTGCTTGATGATAATGTACTGGCAATGTCTAATTTTTACCTGAAGCCAAACGACACCATTGTAATAGATCCACTTCCTGCTAAATATGTTCAGGAAAACTTGTTGGCAAATATTGGCCTGACTCTTTCTCTTATTGCAACCTTGACAGTGCTGATAGACCGGTTCTTAAGATAGTGTAAACTACAAAGTAATTTTTTCTGAATTGGAAAATAAAAATACACAAGATACAGGTTTCGACCTGATAAAGTTAGCCGCTAAAGTTCTAAGTTATTGGTACTTTATACTTGTCTCCGTAATTATTGCGCTTACCATTGCCTTCTTGGTCAATAGGTATACTATACCACAGTACCAGGTAAGCTCGGCGGTAATGGTTAACGAACCCGTTAAAGATGGTGCCTCTGCAGCAGCTGTGCTTTATGGTTCAGAGATCTTTCAAAGTACTAAAAGCCTTACAAATGAATCTATTCTATTAAAAACAGCGGCCCTTGCTTTACAGACAATTCAAAAATTAGATTTTGATGTGTCTTACTACCAAGAAGGTAATATAAAATTGTCTGAGCTATATGGAGGTAGCTTCTTGATAAATGTAGAAATAGATTCAACTTCTACCAATCTTCCGTATGATGTGCTGTTTAGAGTAAATTTCAGTGAAAACAACACCCAGTACCGATTAACTACTGAAGATGGCTATTGGAGTAGCCTCCTCGCTAAAAAGGAGTTCAGTTTAGGAAAGAGTTATGAAGTAGGAGGCTTCGTATTCACATTGCATGCATCTCCTAAAGAGTCTAATTATCCCTTACTTTTTAAAGTAAATAACCCAGAAGCGCTCGCCTGGCAGTATGCAGGTGCATTGGATGTTTCTCCCTACGCAAAAGGATCTTCCGCTTTAACGCTTAAATTGTCTGGCCCTACACCAGCCAAGGATATAGATTTCTTGAATGCCCACATGGAAACCTATAAAGAGAATAACCTGGCAATAAAGAACACAAACGCTACAAATACACTAAACTTTATAGATGAGCAGTTGCAGCAGATCAGCGACTCCTTATATTTTATTGAGACACGACTCGAATCTTTTAAGAAGAATAATGCTGCACTTGATTTGAGTTCTGAAGGAGGCAAGCTAGCCGGAGAGATACAAATTCTTGAACAAGAAAAGGCTGAGCTACTGGTAAAAGATAAATATTTCCAGTACCTGCGCAACTATCTTAAAAAAGGTATAGACAGTGAGGTTGTTGTAGCCCCGGCTAATCTTGGGATTTCCGATCCGGTGCTAAACCAATCTGTCTTACAGCTAATAGAACTGCAGTCTGAAATTTCAACGCTGTCTCAGCGGCCTAATGCTGCCAATACTATTATTGCAAATGAGTTACGGGTGAAGCGTCAGCAGTTCCGTGAATTAAAGGATGTTATACTGGAAAATCTCTCCAGTATTGAAAGTGCTAATAACATTGCTCTTCGCGATATTGATAGAAGAATAGCAAGGGCTACGGCTTCTCTAAAAAAATTACCTGCTGCTGAAAGACAGCTTATTAACATTCAACGCTTATATAACCTGAGTGAGAATTTGTATGTCTTCCTGATGGAGAAAAGAGCGGAGGCTGGCATTGCCAAGGCTGCCAACGCATCAGATGTTACCATACTGAGCAGTGCAGGCGTATCAGCTCAGATATCACCTACAACATCTAAAAACTATACCACGGCACTCTTACTAGGCTTGGCTATACCCATCGGGCTGATCTTCCTTAAAGATTTACTTAATAATAAAATAAGCACTACGGAGGATGTAAAAAAACTTACAAGTCTTCCGATTTTAGGTATGGTCGGACACAATAAAAAAGAGAATCATAATCTTATCGATCAGAATCCTAAGTCCGCACTCTCAGAAGCTTTTAGAACAGTGCGCTCTAACCTCCGCTTCATGACGAACCACGAATCGGAAGAGGGTAAAATCTTTGTTATTACTTCCTCAATCAGTGGGGAAGGCAAAACTTTTTCAGCTAAAAACCTGGCTTACATATTTGCTATATCCGGTGAACGCACTATTCTTATAAATGCAGATATGCGAAAGCCAAACAATAACACAGATTTTGGCGTAAGCAGCGGTGTCGGCCTGAGTAACTATTTGGCAGGGTATGCCAACATGGATGAAGTTATACATCCAACCTTACAAGAGGGACTGTACATTTTGCCTTCCGGTGAGATTCCTCCTAACCCATCTGAGCTCCTGCTTAACAAACGCATGAGCTACCTGGTAGAGGAATTGAAGCGGCGCTTCGACTATATCATACTGGATACGCCTCCGGTTGGTATACTATCAGATGGATTAGAGCTGATGCAGGTAGCCGATGCAAACATCTTTATGGTAAGGCAGAACTATACTTTTAAAAGCTTCCTGTCTAACATCCAGCAGCAGTATGAATCAGGTAAAATAAAGAATACAGCCATTCTCTTTAATGACGTTGACTTTAAGAAGTTAAATTATGGCTACGGGTATGGCTATGGCTACGGCTATGGGTATTATGCTGAGGACGTGCAGGCAAAGCCATGGTGGAAGAGGCTGACAAGTGTGTAAGTAAAATTTGATAAGATTAATCGTACAATTATAACTATGGAGTTAGACTCTAAAATATATGTTGCGGGACATCGGGGAATGGTTGGCTCTGCGATTTTAAAAAAATTAAAGAGCAGCGGCTATGAGAATATTATAACACGTACCTCTTCGGAGCTTGACCTGCGTAATCAGCAGGCTGTACATGATTTTTTTGAATCTGAAAAACCAGATTTTGTTTTTTTAGCTGCAGCAAAAGTGGGAGGTATTCAGGCAAACAATATATACAGGGCAGATTTCCTGTATGACAATGTACTTATAGAGGCAAACATTATACATGCCGCCTATTTAAATAAGGTTACAAAACTTATGTTTCTGGGGTCATCGTGCATATATCCTAAAATGGCGCCTCAGCCTCTTAAGGAGGAGTATTTACTTACAGGCCCTCTAGAGCAGACGAATGAGCCTTATGCTATTGCGAAGATTGCCGGCATTAAACTTTGTGAGGCCTACCGTGACCAGTACGGCTGTAACTTTATCAGCGTAATGCCTACTAACCTGTATGGATACAACGATAATTATGACTTGAATAATTCTCATGTACTACCTGCTCTAATAAGGAAGTTTCATGAGGCTAAGGAAAGCGGCGCATCTGAGGTTGTAGTTTGGGGCACAGGTAGCCCAATGCGTGAATTCCTGTTTGCTGATGATCTGGCAGACGCCTGCATTTACCTGATGAAGCACTACAATGAAAGGACGCTCGTAAATATCGGTACAGGAGAAGATATTTCAATTAAAGACCTGGCGCTGCTTATTAAAGAAGTTGTCGGCTTTGAAGGAGAGCTTACTTTTGACACCACAAAACCAGATGGAACGCCTCGTAAATTAATGGATGTTAGTAAACTGCATAGCACAGGCTTCAAACATAAGATTGAGCTGAAAGAGGGAATAGCCTTAGCATATGCAGACTTTAGAAAAAAGTATACCTCGCCAGCCCTCCAGTAATAACAAGGGAGGGTGCTAAAATTATCACTCTTCTTGTTATTTCGAGCACCGCGAAACCTATAGAATTTGCCCAGAAGATATTCTATAAAGATATCTCTCCAAGGTCGAGATGACAAATAGCGAATTCCCCTCCTCGGAGGGGCCAGGGGTGGGTTAGAGACGCACATATAATTAAAAAAAGAATCAGAAACCTAACTTCAAATAAGAAGTATAAGCATCTGAATATATAAACCCTTTATTTATTAAAGACATTACAATGAAGACAGCCCTTATAACCGGTGTAACAGGACAAGACGGAGCATATTTAGCAGAATTACTTTTAAGCAAAGGATATAAAGTACACGGTGTAAAGCGTAGAAGTTCCATGTTCAACACCGATCGTATAGATCACCTGTATCAGGATCCGCACGAAAAGAACATCAACTTTAAGCTTCACTACGGCGACCTTACAGATTCTACAAACCTTATCCGCATTATACAGGAAACGCAGCCAGATGAGATCTATAACCTGGCAGCTATGAGTCATGTTAAGGTAAGCTTCGATACACCGGAGTATACAGCTAATGCAGATGGACTTGGTACGCTTCGTATTTTGGAGGCTGTTCGTATACTTGGGCTAACCGAGAAAACAAAGATTTACCAGGCATCTACTTCAGAGCTATATGGTTTGGTGCAGGCAGTACCACAGTCTGAAACAACTCCATTTTACCCACGTTCTCCGTATGCCGTAGCTAAATTATATGCCTACTGGATCACGGTAAACTATCGTGAGGCCTACAACATGTTTGCCTGCAACGGTATACTATTCAACCACGAGTCTCCTTTAAGGGGCGAGACATTCGTAACCCGTAAGATAACCCGTGCCGCTGCACGTATTGCTCTTAATCTGCAGGACAAACTTTATCTGGGTAACCTGGATGCAAAGCGCGACTGGGGACATGCAAAGGACTATGTGGAGGCTATGTGGCTGATTTTGCAGCAGGACCAGCCGGAAGATTTTGTGATTGCTACAGGCGTAACCACCACCGTACGCGATTTCGTGAAGATGTCTTTTGCGGAAGTTGGAGTTGAGATTGAATTCAAAGGCGAAGGAGTCGATGAGAAAGGCTATATAGCAGCCTGTAATAATCCGGAGTACCAGCTGGAGATAGGCAAAGAAGTTGTTTGTGTAGATCCAAATTACTTCAGACCAACAGAAGTAGAACTGCTTATCGGCGACCCAACTAAATCAAATACTAAACTTGGGTGGATACCTAAGTATGATCTGGCAGCCCTCGTAAAAGATATGATGCAGTCTGACCTAGAGCTGTTCAAACGCGACACTTATTTGATGGAAGGCGGACACCGCATCCTGAATTATCATGAATAGGCTTTTATTCTAAAAATATAGCTGCACTTTTTTATATACCTCAAAAGGATTCATTATTTTTAAGAACCTTTTGAGGTGTATTTTTTCCAAAACTATGAATACCAACACCCTAATGAAAGAGAATGAAGAAGATTGGACGTTGGTCATCAAGCCTAGCTCTGGTCTTTTTGATTTGCAGCTAAAAGAGGTATGGCGTTACCGTGATCTGCTGCAAATGTTTGTACGCCGCGATTTTGTTGCTGTATACAAGCAAACTATACTTGGCCCAATTTGGTTTTTCCTCCAACCTTTATTTACGACCATTACGTTTACCATTGTATTTGGTAAGATTGCTGGCATTTCCACTGATGGTATCCCTCCCTTATTGTTTTATATGGCTGGTATCGTAGGTTGGAACTACTTTTCTGAATGCCTCACTGCAACCTCTAATACCTTTACCTTAAATGCAAATATTTTCGGGAAAGTGTATTTCCCAAGGTTGATCATGCCTCTTTCCATTGTTGTCTCTAACCTGTTGAAGTTTGGAGTACAGTTCATGTTGTTCCTTCTCTTGTTGGCTTTCTTCATGTTTTCCGGTTCTAAAGTACAGCCAACATGGGCAATAGCATTAGTGCCATATCTGGTGCTCTTAATGGCGGCTCTTGGTTTAGGTTTTGGAATGCTTATATCAGCCATGACCACCAAATACCGTGACCTAAAGTTTCTGATAACATTTGGAGTACAGTTAGCAATGTATGCCTCTCCAGTTATTTATCCGTTATCTACTTTACCTGAAAAATATAAATTGCTTATTCTGGCTAATCCGATGTCTAGTATAATTGAATTGTTCCGATATGCATTTTTAGGAGAAGGAACGTTTAGCTGGCTCTACCTTGGCTATTCTACCTTTTTTGCATTAGCTATCCTGTCGCTGGGAATAATTACTTTTAATAAAGTTGAAAAGTCATTTATGGATACTGTTTAATGTTTTATGAGGATGGCAGTTATTAAAGTAGAAGACCTTTCAAAGCAGTACAGGTTAGGAGAGTTAGGTACAGGTACTCTGTCGCATGACATAAACCGCTGGTGGCACAAGATCAGAGGCAAGGAAGACCCTTATCTCAGAATCGGTGAAACAAATGATCGTAGCACTAAAGGCAACAGTGATTATGTGTGGGCATTGCGCGACATTAATTTTGAGGTAAAGCAAGGAGAAGTGCTAGGTATAATTGGGAAAAATGGTGCCGGAAAATCTACTTTACTAAAGCTGTTATCCAGGGTTACTGCCCCTACCACAGGAAGTATTAAAGCAAAAGGCAGGATTGCCTCACTTCTGGAAGTAGGTACAGGTTTTCATGAAGAACTCACGGGTAGGGAGAATATATTTCTGAATGGGGCCATACTCGGTATGACAAAGGCTGAGATCCGTTCTAAATTTGATGAAATTGTTGCTTTTTCAGGTACTGAGCGTTACATAGATACCCCTGTTAAACGTTATTCTTCTGGAATGCGTGTGAGATTAGCGTTTGCTGTAGCTGCTCATTTAGACCCTGAAATATTAATTGTGGATGAAGTTTTAGCAGTTGGTGACGCGGAGTTTCAGAAGAAGGCTATCGGTAAAATGCAGGATGTAAGCAGGGGAGGAGGTAAAACAGTTCTGTTTGTTAGCCATAATATGGAGGCCGTTCAAAATTTGTGTACAAAAGGAATAGTGTTGCAAAATGGCAGGTTAGTACAAAGTGGTACTGTGAGTGAGAGTGTACAATATTATTTGAGCAACTCCAGTAAGATGGTTTTATCAAAAACTTTTGATGCGGAAAGCGCTCCAGGCAATCATTATGCAAAGTTATTATCTGTAAAAGTTGTAAATGAAATAAATCCTTCTGGTCTCTTCACTACTAATACAGGTTTTTCTCTTAATTTTTCAATACTGAATTTAATTGATGAGAGACAGCAGTTAGATTTTACTTATCACTTATTTGATGAAAGAGGAATTCTAGTATATGTAGGTTCTACTGGTGCATCTCATGAGCCTAGATTTTACAAAAAGGGTACACTGAATATTAAGACGAGTTTTCCTCCAAATATTCTTAATGAGGGTGTTTATACAATTGGCCGATTATTATTTGTTCAGAATCGTGGCCATATATTAACTGAATGGAATGATACATTATCTTTTGAGGTGCTACCTGATTCAGGAGGATATTTAGGTTCGCAAGGGGGGAAAGAAGGAGTGTTGAAAATTTATAATTTACCGTGGGAGGTTACATACAATAATCAAAAGGTTTAGATACAGATAATGATCAATGTAACAAAGACTTTTCTGCCGCCTATTGAAGAGTATCAGGAATATGTATCGAGTATTTTCCAGAGAGCATGGCTCACAAATAATGGGCCTTTACTAAACGAACTTGAGCTAAAGCTGAAGGCATACTTAAACGTACCACATCTATTATTTTTAAGTAATGGTACTGTCGCAATACAAATTGCGATCAAAGCATTAGAATTGAAGGGTGAGATAATAACTACACCTTTTTCCTATGTTGCTACCACTTCATCAATTGTTTGGGAGCAATGTAAGCCAATATTTGTGGACATAGATCCCTTTACATTCAATATAGATCCTTACAAAATAGAAGCCGCTATTACTCCATCAACTACAGCAATTCTTGCAACTCACGTTTTTGGAAATCCATGTGCAATTGATGAGATACAGAATGTCGCAAATAAGAATGGCCTCAAAGTTATTTATGATGCAGCTCATTGCTTTGGTACTATTTATAAAGGAAAATCAATTTTCACCTATGGAGACATAAGTACAACCAGTTTTCATGCTACAAAATTATTTCATACAAGTGAGGGTGGTGCCGTCTTTACCATGCAACCAGCACTTTTAAAGAAAATGGCATTGCTACGTAACTTTGGACATATCACACCTACAAGTTTTGATGGCGTTGGAATAAATGCAAAGAATTCAGAGTTTCATGCTGCGATGGGCTTATGTGTGCTTAAATATGCAGACATCTTAAGATCAAGAAGAAAGGAGCAATGGAATAACTATTTAAATCTTTTATCAGGTTTGAAGGTCCAGTTTCTTACTATTACTAATGGAACTGAAGAATACAATGGATCTTATTTTCCTATTGTATTTGAAACAGAGGAACAGCTGTTAAAATCTGTAGAAGCCCTTAATTTACAGTATGTATATCCCAGAAGATATTTTTATCCTTCTCTAAATACGCTTAACTACGTAGCTTCAAATGAATGTCATGAATCAGAAAAAATAGCGAAAACAATTTTATGTTTGCCGTTATTTCATGATTTATCATATGTAGAACAGGAAATGATAGCAAGAATTTTATTAAGGGTTCAAAATAACTGATATGGCAAGTATTGGCATTATGCAGCCCTATTTTTTCCCATATGTAGGATATTATAGCTTGATTAAGCATACCGATGAGTGGATCATCTTTGATGTTGTTCAATTTATTAGACATGGTTGGATAGAGCGAAACAGAATCTTGAAACCAGGCGAGGGTTGGCAATACATTTCGGTACCACTACAAAAGCATTCCCGTGATACACCAATAAAAGATATTATTATAAAAAATGATGTTGATTGGCGAGATAAAATATTAAGACAGCTAGACCATTACAAAAAAAGGGCTCCCTATTTTAATCAAGTAACTGATTTAGTAAAGGCAGGTTTAAATATTAATACTGACAGTATAGTAAATCTAAACGCAAATATTTTAAAGGTCACCTGTAATTATTTGGAGATCCCTTTTGATTATAAAATATTTAGCCAGATGGAATTAGAGATAGAGCCTGTTAGCCATCCTGGTGAATGGGCTTTACATATAACTAAGGCTCTAAATTTTGATACATATATAAATCCACCAGGAGGTGTTAATATTTTTAGTGATCAACAATTTAAAGCTGCTAATATTAAATTATCATTCCTTAAGAATGCAGTAACTCCATATAATCAAAAAAGACCTTCATTTGAGGGTGGCTTGTCTATAATTGATGTATTAATGTTTAATGATATTAGTAGTGCCAATCAATTAATTGATGATATAAAGTTTATAGATCCTTATTCAAATAAGTCACACAATAACTGTTTATAGTACTTTATGATCACAAAATCACCAACGGATTGCAAAAGCTTATCACGAACCTTATTGTTTACTTCCTCTGCAAGAGTAGCTTGGGGACATTTATTGAAAGCAATAAATATTCAGCCGCCATACTGTGTATTGCTTCCTTCATATATCGGATTTACAGAGCGTGAGGGATCAGGGGTATTTGATCCTATATCAGAGACTAACACGCTCTTCAAATTTTATCCTCTAGATGAAAAGTTAGCTGTAGATTTCGATAAATTCGATGAAATGTTACAGAGTGAGTATGTTAAAGTTGCTCTTGTTATTCATTATTTCGGTATATGCCAGAATGATGTTATTAAAATATCCGAGCTGTGTAAAAAGAATGATGTATTACTTGTTGAGGACTGTGCTCATGCTTTTCAGCTAGGTCTTGCAAATCAAAAATTAGGTATAGTTGGAGATTTTAGCTTCTACTCTTTACATAAATATTTAGCTACGAATTCAGGTGGTATTTTACAAGTTAACAATCCTATATATCAATTAGCTGAAGTCTCAGAAGAGCAGCAGATAGATGAATCTGTGCTAAAACAATACATTATAACTGATATACAGGCTGTAGCTGATATAAGAAAAGTTAATTATTTAAAATACCAATCTATGCTTCAAAACATTCCTGGTATAGAAATTTTGTATACTCTCAAAGATGCAGAAGTACCTCATAATTTTCCAATTAAAGTAAAAAATGGGATGAGGGAAAAGCTTTACTTTTATTTGATGAATAAAGAGATTCCTACTATTGCTCTTTATTATCGTTTGATTAGTGAAATAAACGAAGAGGAATTTCCCCTATCATTTAAGATTTCTAATGAAATATTAAATCTACCAGTACATCAAGATACAACACTAGAAGATATAGAATGCATTTGCAGTGCAATAAGGCAGTTTTTTACATCCTAGATTAAGTATAATAAAAGTAATGAAACCAATAGGTGGATTTTTTGAATTAGAACTTCCAGGTTCCACAACAACATATCATCCTACCGCACTTGCATTGTCTACAGGCAGAGCTTGTTTGCGTCTCATGTTGAAGAACATTGATATATCTAAGTGTTATGTTCCTTTCTTTACTTGTAATGCTTTGTATGATCCTTTTCATCTTGAATCGGTTAGTTTGGAGTTCTATGGGTTAGATAAATCTCTTGATCCTAATGTCACCCCTTCTTTGAGGGCAGGTGAATATTTTCTTTACATCAACTATTTTGGAATAAAATCTAATACAGTAAATAAGTTATTGGAAATCTATGGAGATAAATTAATTGTAGATAATACTCATCTTTTTTTTCATAAGGGATATAAGCATAATTGGTCGTTTACCTCTGCAAGAAAATACTTTGGAGTTCCAGATGGTGCTTATTTATACAGTCCCAGCCCAATATATCCTAAATTAAATAGATTCAAAGATATTTCTTTAAACCATAATTTATTGAGACTATTAGGCAGTCAAGAGAAATCATATGAGGAATATGATAAATATGAAAAATCATTGAATTCAGAAGTTAATTCTATTTCTATAGTATCAGAAAGATTACTGTCACTTGTTAATTATGAACAAGTAAAATCAAGACGTTTAGATAACTTTAATTATATACAAAGTGAACTTGGGCATCTAAACGAGCTAAAGATTGATATCGATGCTGAAACTGTTCCATTTACTTATCCTTTTTTGCCAAATCGAATATTAGATAAAAATAAGCTTTATATCAATGGCTTATTTATTCCCTCATTGTGGAGTGATCCTTCTAATAGAGATTGTTCTGGTTATAGCTTTGACAAAGAACTAGGATTAAGGCTATTGCCTTTGCCTATAGATCATAGATATAATCTGAATGATATGAAGTTTTTAGTTAATAAAGTCAAAGAGTTACTGTAAGTATTATATATTTATCAGCATCAGATGCGTTAGTAACAAGTATTTTGAAATGTTCTTCGGATATCTGTAAACTTCTCGTTAATTGGCCAAATTTAATTTAAATAAAAGAGAATTAACTGGAATGAATAAATACTGTACTTAAACGAAAGAATCATATTCAATTTGCTCTTTATAATACAATCTATGTACTATATATATATGTAGGATTATTGGAAAATTTGAGGTATAGTGTATGCTTTTTTAAATGAAAAAATATAATGTATTAGTATTTCCATGTGGTGCAGAAAACGCACTTGAGATCTATGAGGCTCTGAAATCGAATGTTTTAATTGATGTTGCCGGAGCTTCAAGCATTGATGATCATGGAAAGTTTGCTTTTGAGAAGTATATTGGGGGACTTCCATACATATTTGATCCTAACTTTATTGAGCAGTTCAATAAGATTATTGCTGACAATGAAATTGATTTTATATTTCCAACACATGATACGGTTGCATTATTCTTTTCAGAGAATAGAGAGAGAATTAATGCGAAGATAATTTGTAGTGACTATGAAACAGCCCTAATCTGTAGAGAAAAAAGCAAAACTTTTGCTCTGTTTAAAGATGAATTTTTTATACCCCAATCTTTTGACTTGTCTAATCAAGATATAACCTATCCCGTTTTTGTAAAACCTAATATAGGGGAAGGGGCAAAAGGTACTGCTATCATCAATAGCTCTAGTGAATTAAATTTTTATTCAGAACATCAGGACGACTTTTTAATTCATGAGTATTTACCAGGGCTTGAATTGACAGTTGACTGCTTTACAGATAGGCATGGAAAATTAAGGTTTATAGGCCCTCGAACAAGAGAGCGTATCAAAATGGGTATTTCCTTCCATTCTGAAAGTTATCCATTGACTAGTGAAGTCAGTCATATTGCTACTTCTATTAATAATAAATTAAGTTTCAGGGGACTTTGGTTCTTTCAGTTAAAGCAGAACAGTAAGAAGCAATTCAAGCTTCTGGAAGTTTCTACAAGATGTGCTGGTACTATGTCCTTATATCGTCAACTCGGAGTTAATTTCCCATTGCTGAGTGTTTTCGATGCAGCAGATTTAGATGTAGAAATATTGTATAACGAAAATAAAATAGTGTTAGATCGCTGCTTATATACAAGATTTATACAACATTTATATTTTACTACAGTTTACATTGATTTTGATGATACAATTATTGTCAACTCTAAAGTCAATTTTCATGCTTTAAAATTCCTTTATCAATGTGTTGAACAAGGAATAAAGGTTGTTTTGATTACTAGACACGAAAAAGATTTGACAAAGACTTTGAGTGAGAAAAGAATTGCGTACAATTTATTTGATGAAATTATACATTTGAAGCAAAATGAATGTAAAGGAGATTGTATAGTTAAGGAGCGTGATGCAATTTTTATAGATAATGCGTTTAAAGAACGTAAGATCGTTAAATCGAAATGTAATATTCCAGTATTTGATGTAGATGCTATTCAGAGTTTAACTTTGTAAATCAGAATGTATGCTTATTGAGGATAAACGAGAAACAATTATAAAAAAGGGCTGTGATTTTTTAGAAATTGCTAAAAATGGTGTCTATATTCTTGGAACGAACAAGTACGGGAATTATACAAAGTCTTGGCTCCAGAAGAGGGGCATACCTGTAATAGGCTTTATTAACGACTACAGCCAGAGTAATTATGAAAACACAGAAGTGTTTTCATCATCTGAAGTTCCGTCAGGACAATGTTTAATTAACTGTGTAGTGGAAGGAAGAACGATAGATGCTTACAGCAGGCTTGTCTCTTTACACCCCAATAATATTGTTAATTACTTTGAGCTACAATTAGCATTTCCAGAAGAATTACAAGAGATTGATTTTTTAAATAATACAGATACGATAATTGGGAATAGCCAAGATTATCAGAGCTTATATGATAAGCTCTATGATGTGGAATCAAAAAGTACCTTGGCAAATATTATTGATTTCAGACTTAATAGAAATATTAAGAGCCTTGAAAGCTTCAGGTTTAGAATTAAAGAACAGTATTTTGAACCTTTCTATACCTTAGATGATGAGCCGGTTTTTGTTGATGGAGGAGGGTTTGATGGTGAAACATCACGTTTCTTTGCTAATCTATATCCAAATTATAAATCTATACACTTCTTTGAGCCAAATACAGAAATTATTCCTATTGCAAAAGCTAGCCTAGAGGGTTTACCTAACCTTCATTTTTATGAAAAAGGACTTTGGAGTACTACAAAAGCTTTTAAATTCGATAATACACTTAGTTCAGCAAGCAAGTTCTCTAATGAGGGAGCGATCATTATTTCTACAGTTTCTATAGATGAAGCTGTTTCAGAGAAAGTAAGTTTAATTAAGTTAGATATAGAAGGAGCAGAGTTCGAAGCTATTAAGGGTGCTAGAAATACTATTTCAAAATTTAAACCTGTACTTGCAATCTGTGTTTATCATAATCAAGATGACTTTATTAAAATACCTAAGCTAGTAAATGAAATCAGAAGTGATTATAAGATTTTCTTAAGACACTATACACAAGGGGTATTTGAAACTGTCATGTATTTTGTATAGTCTTTAGATATTTATTGATAGAGCCGTACATCAATGGTAGGAACAGGACAGGAAAAGTTGATATTTCATAAATTAGCAAGTGTGTTTATAAGAGCTATAAAGAAAATTTCACGTGTTTCTACTACAATGTATTTGTACCTGAAGTACAGGTTTTATCTATATGGTTTAGAAAGACAAAGTTTTAGCAATAAGAATGTGGTCCTTTTTTTTATGCATCCTGACGAGGACGTTAAAGCGGGGGGTATACTTTCTATTTATTTTATTATTGATAAATCTGAGAAGATCTTGGAAGATGCGGTTGTTCTTCCAGTTACGCTGTCAAAGTTACCTGGTTACACTAGGGTTGCCTGGTTTGAAAACAAGTGGTTTATCTATAACTTATATTATATAAACAAAAGTCTTCAAAAGGCGGATACTATTTTATTACATGTTCCTGAGGTATTTTTCAACCTATTTTGTGAATTGATAAAAGAGCATCAACTTTTTGAATTAGCAAAAAAGATTAGAGTAAATATACTTAATCAGAACGAGCAGCTTATACCTTCAAAGGCTTTAATTGAGGCGAATAAAAGGATGTTTTGTTCGCTAACAATGACTTTAGCATTTGAGGCAAATACAAAAAATATCTATGAGTATTTAGACAAGAAGCCATATTTTATAAGTGCCTGGTTTTACAGCTATACAGTAGAAAATAGTTGTTATGAAGAAAAAGAGAATATATGTATAATTTCTCCTGACCCGAATCCTTATAAAATGGAAATTGTAAAGATGTTGAATGATGAGCTTCGATTACAATGTATAGAAGTTACTAATATGGCGTTTAGTGACTTTCAATTACTTCAGAAAAGAGCTAAATGGAGCATTTCTTTTGGTGAAGGTTTTGATAATTATTTTGCCGGAGCATTTGTAAAATCTGGTGTTGGATTCAGTGTTTATAATTCTATATTCTTCCCCAAAAGTTTTGATAGTGGCTCTTTACCTGAAACCATTTTTGTAACCTATGAGGATATGAGAGAAAACATTGTGAAGGCTATTAAGAGTCTCGACAATAAAACCTCATATGAAAAGTATGTTACTCAAGTCAAGCCATTGATTCTGGAACACAGTTCACCTGAGAAGGTTGAAGAAGCTTTAAAACATTTTTATGCCAACGAAATAAGTTAATTTACTTTACTATTATCGGATTCAATCGTGGTTTCTATTATAGTACCTAATTACAATCATTCCTCATTTCTTGAGCAAAGCAACTCTAATGAGGATAATATAACAGAGTATAAAATTATGTCGGACCATAAAATCACAGTATGTATAGCAACTTGCAATGGAGAAGATTACATAGAGCAGCAAATAAACTCTGTAATTAATCAAACCTTTCCACCTTATGAGATAATTATTTCTGATGATAACTCAACAGATAATACCATAGCAATTATCAGGAGAATAAAAACCAATATACCGATAAAGATATACATCAATAAACAAAGACTTGGGTTCGTTTACAATTTTGAAAGAGCTATACAATCTGCTACTGGAGACTTTATAGCTCTTTCTGATCAAGATGATATATGGGCTAAAAATAAGCTTGAGGTGCTGGTTAAGCAAATAGGCTCACATGCTTTAGTTCATTCAGATGCTTTTTTAATTAACGAGGTTGGAGTTCTCACACACAAATCTTTTACAAAGTATTATAAAAAAGACTTATATCAACCTGTTCAAAAGTATTTTGAAGGTATAAATAATGTGACAGGATGTACTTGTTTATTTAGATCTTCTTTAAAAAGAAAAGCTTTGCCATTTCCTACTCATTTGCCTTACCATGACTGGTGGCTAGCATTAGTGGCATACAATAATGGGGGAATTAAATATGTTGAGGAACCCCTAGTAGGTTACAGGCAGCATTGTAATAATTTTGTAGGTGCTGACAATAAGGGTACTACAATTGCAGTTGAGGCTTTCTTAGATCAAAAGTTATTATATAAAAAAGGACTTATTCATAATCAAGATTGTTTAAATCTAAGTGCAGAACAGAGAGAAGCATTATATGATAGCTTTGTTGAAAGCTTACTTCAAAAATATAAACTACAAAAGTTTATGCGCTTTAAAAAATTAATAAGTTGGACTTATAGTAAATACACTTTGATTTTAAAGAAGCTGTAGCTACAAATACGGATTTCAGGTCATAGCTCCTGATTTTAAAGTTGTACCTTTAAGCTATCTAAATTTTAAGATCATATAACTATATGATTTATCACTAACACAACCAAAGCTCTATATATGTTACGGCCAATAGCATTTTACCTTCCCCAATTTCATCCAATACCTGAGAATGATATGTGGTGGGGTAAAGGCTTTACCGAATGGACTAATGTGTCAAAGGCTAAACCCTCTTTTACAGGGCACTATCAACCTCATTTACCTTCAGAGTTAGGATTTTATGATTTAAGGCTGCCAGAGGTACGTGAGCAGCAGGCCTTATTAGCAAAGGAGCACGGGATTTATGGTTTTTGCTATTATCATTACTGGTTTAATGGGAGAAGAATACTTGAGAGACCATTCCAAGAAATTCTTGAATCAGGTAAACCTGATTTTCCATTTATGCTCTGCTGGGCAAATGAAAACTGGACGAGAATATGGGATGGGAGTGATAACGAGGTTCTGTTGGAGCAGAAGTATTCTGCGCAGGATGATATTGCTCATATAAAGTCATTGCTTCCTACATTTAACGATCCGAGATATATAAAGGTAAATGGGAAACCTGTTTTTTCAGTTTACAGATCCAACAAGATTCCTGATGTAGCCGCCACAATTAAACGATGGCGAAATGAAGCAGTTAAAGCTGGATTAGAACTTTACCTTTGTCGTATAGAGAGTTTCGGAGAAAGTGGTAGTGATTATTTAAAAGATGGATTTGATGCGGCTATTCGGTTTGAACCCTTTAGCTCTAACTTAAAAGCTTATAAAGACCATTTAATTAGAAAGCATTATAATAACAAATTAAGTAGTTGGTTCATAAAATATGCTCTTTCTACGCGTGAAAGGAGAAACAAAAAGATCTCAGGTTTAACAAACCGGATAGATTATGAAGACTATGTTAATTTTACTAAAAAGCTAAAGTCAGCAGATTACAAAGTCTATCCAGGTATAACTCCTATGTGGGATAATACTGCACGTAAAAAGAGTAGTGCTTTTATGTTTATAAATTCTTCCCCAGAAATATATAAAGAATGGCTTAGTTTTGAAGTGGAAAGGTTTAAACCGTTTGGGCATGAAGAAAATTTCATATTCATTAATGCATGGAATGAATGGGCGGAAGGAAACCATCTGGAACCATGTCATAAGTGGGGACGAAAGTATTTAGAAGTAACAAGAGATGTTTTCCTTAAAAGTGACGGAACTGATAATTATAAATTACTAATGCCGAATGAAATCAAGTGATAAACCTCTTATTTCAGTTATTGTACCTGTTAAAAATGGAGATGCCTGGTTGGATAAGTTACTTCAATCAATACTTAATCAAACATTAGCTAATAGAACAGAGATTATCGTTATTGATTCTGGATCTACTGATGATACTTTATCAATCTTAGCTAATTATTCTGTAAGGTTAATATCTATTTCTCCTGAAAATTTTAATCATGGTACTACACGAAATATGGGTGTAGAATATGCAAAAGGAGAGTTTGTCGTCATGACAGTACAGGATGCTAAGCCAACTGATAATAAATGGTTGGAGCATTTGTTAAATGGTTTTGATGACACTTCGGTTGCAGGTGTCTGTGGACAACAGGTAGTACCGCATGATCTACGGACGAATCCTGTAGAATGGTTCCGACCGATTTCACCTCCCGGTAAGCGCAAAGTCTATTTTAAATCAGAGCAGGAATTCTTGTCTTTATCTCCAAATGAACGAAAATCCTTATGTGGGTGGGATAATGTGAATGCGATGTATAAAAAAGAAATTCTGTTAAAACACCCCTTCAGAGAGGTTAGTTTTGCTGAGGATGCACTATGGGCTCATGACATATTAAAGCTTGGGTATAGTATTGTGTATAATACAAATGCTAGGGTTTACCATTACCATTACGAGACTCCTGATTATACTTTTAGAAGAAGCTTTACTGAACTATATCACAGGTATAAAATATTTGGTACCAGACCGGAACTACCAAAAAATGGTTTATTAACTACTTTAAGGCATGTAAAGATTTTACTTAAAGAGCAAAACATTAGTTGGCTCGAAAAATATAATTGGTTAATATTTAATTATAACAATAGAAAAGCTTCAGAGGCTTCTGTTTTTATATTTAATCAAGCGCTATCAAGAGGTGATGAAGAGCTTGAGAAACAACATGATTTTTATTGTAAAAGTGTTCCACAGGCTAATAAACCTATAACTTTAATATGAAAGTTAAGCCTCTTATTAGTGTTTTAATGACGTCATATAATAGGGAAGAATATATTGGAGAAGCTATAGAAAGTGTGTTAGCTTCTACTTATGAAAACTTCGAATTAATAGTTGTTGACGATAAGTCGAATGACGGAACTGTACAAACTGCAAAAACCTATGCCGCAATTGATAATAGGGTAAAGGTGTTTGAAAATGAGGTAAACTTGGGTGACTATCCTAATAGAAATAAAGCGGCCACCTTCGCTACTGGAAAGTATATTAAATATCTTGATTCAGACGATATTATTTATCCTCATGGCTTGGAGGTAATGGTGTCATGTATGGAGCGATTCCCTAGTGCAGGTTTTGGCCTTTCTTCTAAAGGTGAAGTCAAAAAGCCTTACCCAGTACTTCTATCTTCAGCTGAAGCTTACCGCGAGCACTTTAGTGGCTTTGGACATTTTGATAGAGCTCCTGGTTCATCGATTATAAGGCTAGATGCCTTTAACTCCGTTGGAGGCTTTTCAGGAAAAAGAATGATAGGAGACAATGAGCTTTGGTTTATACTAGCCAGAAACTTTCCAATGGTTAAATTTACCAGAGATCTTGTATGGGACAGAGTACACTCTGGACAAGAATCGAAAACTGTCTACGCGAGAAAATATGACCAATTAAGACATGCAGTGATTTATGAGGCACTTACTCACAAAGCATGTCCACTTGATGAGAAACTCAGAAGTGATATACTCAGGAGACTGAGAACAGCTAAACTAAAAAGGCTCGTAAAAAGGATATTTAAATTATAATTAGTAGTGCAAAGAATAAAGTAATGGATACATGCATATCTTAATTGTTCCGTCTGAAGAGTTTTTACCCAAAGACAATCATTTATTAGGCATATTTCAACGAGACCAAGCTCAGGCTTTAGCTGATTATGGAGTGAAAGTTGGTGTAATAGGGGTATCCTTGAGGTATTCTATATTCATGATATGCAAAGCAATTGTTTATAAGGCTTTTTTATTGAAAGGCACAAATTCCCTCTATGTTTTACCATTGGCAAAGCTGTTTAAGCTCCTGTTTAAGGCCCTAGGCAGAAACATTTACTTCATTCATGAAAAGAGCGCTAAGTATAACGTTTTGCGTGCAACTGGATTTTATTGGCCTTACCCTAACAACGATTATACTTTATATTCATGGGGTCATACTTTTGATATGGCGATTAAAGAATACATTTCAGAATATGGCCGACCAGATATCATTCATGCTCATAATGCTCATTTTGCGGGAATTGCTGCTAACATGTTTCATAATAATTACAATATACCTTTTGTGATTACAGAGCACAGTAGTGAACATGCAAGAAATTTAATCCCCTCAGCTTACGTTGATAAGATAAAAAGTGCTTATAATAATAGCTCAAATGTTATTGCTGTTAGCATGCAGTTAGGTTTGCTTTTAGAAAGCCAATATGCGCTTGACAGGTCATGTGCTATTGTGCCAAATATAATAGATAAATTATTCGAAACACTCGATAACAACATTGGTTTCCGCCCAACAGAGACTTTTACTTTCTTGAATATAGCTTCACTTGATGAGAATAAGAACCATAAGCTCTTGATAAAAAGTTTTGCTAAATTTCATAGTAAATATACGGAATCCATACTTAAAATCATTGGTGACGGTCCACTTTATGAGGAACTGATATATTTAGCAAATGAGCTAAGCCTAACTTCTAACATTATTTTTTTAGGAAGATTATCACGAGAAGAAGTTCTCAATGAACTTTTAAGCTGTTCAACGTTTGTATTATCCAGTAATTATGAAACTTTTGGTGTAGTCTTAATTGAAGCACTAGCTTGTGGTAAACCAGTAATTGCAACAAAGTGTGGTGGTCCAGAATCAATAGTGAAGGAGTATAATGGTATGTTGATACCAACAGATTCAGAAGAAGAGCTCATATATGCCATGAAAAAAATGTATCATAGTATCTCAGAATATGATAGCCATGAGATTAGACGATGCTGCCTTGAAAAATATGGTAGCAATGCTGTTGTTGGCTCTTTGGTAGAACACTATAATGAGATATTAAATTAATGATTACCATCATTGACTACGGAATAGGAAACTTAGGCTCATTAAATAATATGCTTAAGAAAGCGAGTGTTGCATCTGTTATTACAAGTGAACCTGAAGTAATTGAAGGGGCTGAGAAACTTATTTTACCAGGTGTAGGCTCTTTTGATCATGGGATGCATCATCTGCTTAATTCAGGTCTGTTACCAATACTTGAAAAGAGAGTACTACAGGATAAGGTGCCTATATTAGGTGTTTGTCTTGGCGCACAATTGATGACAAGAGGTAGTGAGGAAGGCGAGTTGCCTGGATTAGGCTGGATAGAGGGTAATACTGTAAAGTTTGACAAAGCCAGGCTGCCCCAGAGTTTGAAAATTCCGCACATGGGCTGGGGTGACACTAAATTTTTGAAAGAGCATAAGTTGTTTGCAGATATTCCAGAACAGCCAAGATTCTATTATGTACACTCTTATCATTTTGCACTTGAAAGTGCGTCGGATAAACTGGCTGAGGCAAAGTATGGATATGATTTTCCGGTAGCTTTTGCGAGAGACAATATTGCAGGTGTTCAGTTTCATCCGGAGAAAAGCCATAAATTTGGTCTAAAATTGCTATATAACTTTGCAACATTGCTTTAGCTTTGACTATGAGGAGAATCAGGGTGATCCCGATACTGTTACTTCATAATGAAGGATTAGTTAAGTCGGTTAAGTTTAAGGATTATAAGTATATAGGAGACCCAATAAATGCGGTAAAAATCTTTAATGACAAAGAGGTAGATGAAATTGCCATTATTGATATAACTGCAACTGCGCAAAAGCGTAAACCTGATCTTGCAAGGATAAGGGCCTTGGCAAGTGAGTGCTTCATGCCAATGGCATATGGCGGAGGAATATCAGCTCTAGATGAAATTAAAAGTATATTTTACGCCGGGGTAGAGAAAATAATCTTAAATTATGCTGCGTATCAAAATATAGACCTAGTTTCAGAAGCAGCATCTATTTTTGGCAGCCAAAGTATAGTAGCGTCAGTTGATGTGAAGAAAAATTTTTTTGGCAAGTATAAGGTATACACCATGAATGGATCGGAGGCATTAACTTTAAGTCCTGAGCAGTATGCCAAACGTTTGGAAGATGCAGGAGCTGGAGAAATTTTACTAAATTCTATAGAAAATGACGGTAAGCAGAATGGGTATGATACAGAACTTATAAAGCGGGTTGCTGATGCCGTAAACATACCTATAGTTGCAGCAGGAGGGGCGGGCTCTGTACATGATTTCTATAATGCTGTGGAGGTAGGAGCCTCTGCCGTGGCAGCTGGTAGTATGTTTGTTTTCCATGGGAGTCACCGGGCTGTGTTAATCAATTACCCTGATCAAGCTGAGTTAGCATCTAAATTGTTTAATTTGCTCGATTAGTCTTATGCAAATATTGGTTTCTCTGATAAAAAATGTACTTAAACTACTTTTCCGTTATGTACAATGGAATTTTAATGGAGTCCAGACTCCAAATGGTGAAATCACTGTAGAGCGCTATTTATTGAAAAATGAGGCTAAAAAGGCAAAATTGTTATCTATTAGCGAAACCTCAATAGTTAAAGAGAGGCTACCTGTATCGGTAAATTCCAGTTTACCAAGTGTTTTCCATAGTCTTACCAGAAGAATAGTTCCAGCGAGCTTTATACTTTCTCTACCCAATGCCAGAGTTTGGGGGGCACACGGAGCAGTTGTAAGTTATTCTAATTATTTATTGAAAGATATAACTCAGAAATTCGGAGATAAAGATAAACCGCATCTGATTTTTAATAAAATCTTTTTAAAAAAACAGGAATTTAAAAAAGGAAAGATTGCAGTTTTAGCTACTTGCGGGAGTAATGTTTATTATCATTGGCTTTTTGATGTTCTTCCCAGACTGTTCCTTTTGCAAAGAAAGTTTTCATTAGATGAAGTTGATGGAATAATTCTGGATTTTACTGATCTACCTTTTCAAAGAGAGACTCTGGAATTATTAAATTTTGATTTTAATAAACTTATTAGGAGCAATAATAATTGGGATTTTCATATTGAAGCGGAAAATCTTTTGGTGCCATCGTTGCCTTCAACTCTTGGTACAATCAATAAGTGGCAATGCGAATTCCTGCGATCTAGCTTCTTACCAAGTACCAAAACGCAGAAATTTGGCAAATATGTTTATATTAGCAGAGGTATTGTAGGTAGAAGAACAATTGCAAATGAGGAGGAACTACTGCCATTATTGTCTAGATTAGACTTTCAGATTTTTAATTTAGAACAATTATCCTTTACAGATCAGGTTAATCTCTTCTCTAATGCAGATGTAGTTGTAGGGCCACATGGTAGCGGATTTAGTAATATTGTATTTTGCAAACCAGGAACAACAATAATTGATATCCAGCACCCTGATTATATTAATACCTGTTTTTGGATTTTAAGTAATCAGTTAAATTTATGTTATCATTTGTTTTTTGGAGAGTGTGGTAACAATAATAGTTCTTCAGACGACAATAAGAATAAAAACATCTTTTTAAACCTTGCGGATCTTGAGAAGATTCTTCAACCATTAATTTGCATTTAACATGACTTCAGGATTTTCTCAAATATGTAAAAGATGTGTTATGGACACATCAGATGGTAGTATTTTTTTTGATGAGAATGGCTTTTGTAATCATTGTAATGACTACATCGGTAAAGCTGAGAAAGCTCTTGAGTATTCTGATTTAGAGTTAACCATACAAGAAATTAAATCAAAGAAAAAGGGTAAATATGATTGTATAGTAGGGCTTAGTGGGGGAGTAGATAGCAGCTATGTAGCCTTGCAGGCGAAAAAGTTGGGTTTGAGTCCTTTGGTTGTGCATTTTGATAATGGTTGGAATTCTGAATTGGCAGTTAAAAACATTCAGAATATTGTAACAACATTAGATTTCGATCTTTATACCCTAGTAGTAGATTGGGAAGAGTTTAAGTCTCTACAACTAGCCTATTTGAGAGCCTCGGTTGTAGATATAGAGGTGCCTACTGATCATGCCATTACAGGTACAATATATAGGCTAGCAAGTAAATATGGTATTAAATATATACTAAGTGGATCTAATATAGCCACTGAGTCTATAATGCCAGATAGCTGGATATATAGTAAAAATGATGCTATTAATTTAAAAGCAATAAATGATTCTTTTGGATCGATTAAATTAAGAACATATCCAGTTTTTAATTTTTTAGACTATACATTAGCTACTGGACTAAAAGGTATCAAATCAGTCAATATTCTAAATTATATTCCATATAATAAAGATGAAGCTAAAAAAATTCTTACTGATGAACTCGGTTGGAGAGACTATGGCGGGAAACATTATGAATCTATTTTTACTAAGTTTTATCAAGCTTACATTCTTCCAAGCAAATTTAATATAGATAAGCGAAGAGCGCATCTATCCTCTTTGATCTGTTCCGGCCAAATAACCAGGCAAGAAGCGCTAAAAGAGCTTGAACGTCCTTTGTATTCTGAACAGGAATTAGCAGCAGATAAGGAGTATGTGTTAAAGAAGCTTGGCTTAAGTGAAGAAGAATTCGAAAACATAATGAACCTGCCTGTACGAAGCCATAATGAGTTTGCCACTGATCGTAACCTGAAAGAGGGCTACATGGAACTGCTTAGAAAAACGAGCCGGTTCAGAAAGCTGCTTAAATTTTCCCGATAAAACCAACCTCTAAGATGAGTATCAGATTTGCAATTATCGGCTGCGGCCGCATTGCCAAACGCCATGCAGAGCACATTTCAAAAAATGGAGAGCTTGTTGCTGTTTGTGATATTGAACCTGCCAGAGCAGAAGAGTTAGCGACATCTTATGGAGCACAGGCGTATTCTTCAGCAGAGGCTATGCTTTCTGCTGAAAGAGAAAACATAGATGTTGTTGCAGTGTGCAGCCCTAATGGGTTACACGCTGACCATTCTATACAGGCGTTGCGTGCAGGGTGCCATGTACTCTGTGAAAAACCCATGGCCCTTAGTGTACATGACTGCGGTGAGATGATAAAGGAAGCTGAGAAAGCAAACCGTCGGCTTTTCATCGTGAAGCAGAACAGGTACAATCCACCGGTGGCAGCGGTAAAAGATCTGATAGATGAGGGCCGATTAGGTAAGATCTATAGCATTCAGTTAAGCTGCTTCTGGAACAGGAATCCGGAGTATTACTCAAATTCCTGGAAGGGAACCAAAGACCTGGACGGTGGCACACTTTATACACAGTTCAGCCATTTTATTGACTTGCTTTACTGGATGGTTGGCGATGTAAAAAGTGCACAGGCATTTACAGGTAACTTTGGGCACCAGGGCATCATCGAGTTTGACGACAATGGTGTGGTTGCTTTGCAATTCTACAACGGTGTAATTGGTACGATCAATTATAGCGTAAACAGTTTTGGCAAGAACATGGAAGGTTCTCTTACTATTTTTGGTGAAAAAGGTACTGTGAAAATTGGTGGTCAATACCTAAATGAACTGGAGTACCAGCACATTGACGGCTACGAAATAAAGGATCTTCCTGCCGGGAACCCGGCAAATAATTACGGGCAGTATTTTGGCTCCATGTCTAACCATGATAAAGTATATGCTAATGTGGTGGACGTGTTATCTAATGGGGGAATTATAGCCACGAATGGCTTCGAAGGCCTGAAAACAGTTGAAATCATTGATAAAATATATACCCAGGCCGTAAAGCTGTAATGAAATACATAAAAAAAGAGGCAGGCATTAAAAATGTTAACTTCGGAAAAGATGTAGTGGTAGTGGAGCCTGTGAATATGTATGGCTGTACCATCGGGGATAACTCTTTTATTGGACCTTTTGTAGAGATTCAGAAAGATGTTCGCATAGGCAATAATTGCCGCATTCAGTCTCATGCATTCATTTGTGAGCTTGTAAGCATCGGAGATGATTGCTTTGTTTCGCATGGCGCTATGTTTATTAATGATCTGTTCGCTACCGGTGGACCGGCACGCGGAGATAAAAGTTTATGGAGACAGACCACGATTGGAAACAATGTTTCTATTGGTACCAACGCCACTATTCTTCCTATAAGTATATGTGATAATGTTGTAATAGGAGCAGGAGCAGTTGTGACAAAAAATATTACAAAGCCAGGTATTTATGCAGGGAACCCTGCAAAACTTATAAAGACACTTTAAAATGCACATACCTTTTGTAGACCTGCATGCGCAGTATGAGAGCATAAAAGCTGAAATTGACACAGCTATAGAGAACGTAATCAGAGATACTGCATTTATCGGTGGGAAGTATGTCAGGTCTTTTGAAACGGCCTTTGCAAATGCTTATGGTGTAAAACATTGTGTAAGCGTGGCTAATGGCACAGACGCCATTTACATTACACTTAAAATGCTGGGAATTGGCGCCGGTGATGAGGTAATTACGGTGGCAAATAGTTGGATTTCTACCTCTGAAACTATTACACAGGCCGGTGCCAGACCTGTTTTTGCAGACATTGATCCAGTTTACTATACCATTGATCCAGAGCAGATTAAAGCAAAAATAACTTCTCGGACTAAAGCTATAATACCTGTACACCTGCATGGGCAAATGGCAGATATCAAAGCTATTCAGGCTATCTGTGAGAAGCACGACCTGTACCTGATTGAGGATTGCGCTCAGTCTCACTTTTCTTCCTTTAACGGGCAGTTTGCCGGTACATTTGGAATTGCCTCTACTTTTAGTTTTTATCCGGGAAAAAACCTGGGTGCCTATGGCGATGCGGGATGTATTTTGACCAACGACGATGCGTTGGCTGAAAAGTGCAGGATGTATGCAAACCATGGAGCATTAAAAAAACACCATCATCAGATGGAAGGCATCAACAGCCGTCTTGATGGACTACAGGCAGCTATACTTGAAGCTAAACTACAGCACATTCATGACTGGACTCAAAACAGAATTACTAATGCCAGTTACTATATGGCAAAGCTAAAAGGAGTAGATGGGATTATATTGCCAACAGTAAGACCGGATACAGTCCATACTTTCCATGTGTTTGCCATAAGAACAAAACAGCGTGACTCACTTCAGGCGTACCTGAAGGAGCAGGGCATTGAGACAGCTGTTCATTATCCTACAGCTTTACCTTTACTACCGGCTTACAATTACTTGGGTTATACAGCTGATACTATTCCGGTAGCAGCACAGTATCAAAATGAACTTTTGTCTTTACCGCTTTACCCTGAATTAACGCCTGAGCAGATGGATTATGTGACTGAGGCTGTGAAGGAGTTTTCGTTTGCTGATGTTACAGGATAAAACAATACTACTTATTTCACCTCAACCATGGGGTAAGCTATTCGTTTCCAAGCACCACTATGCAGTAGAATTGGTAAAGCGTGGCAACAAAGTTATTTTTTTATCTCCTCCTGATTATACCTTGGAAGAGCAGTTTCATACTCATCAAGTGCAAGAGGGTTTAATTGAACTAAAGTATAGGCCATTCTTTAATACTTCGCTACGCTTTAAGTTTAGGTGGATGTACGACACGCTAATGCAGGTACAGTTAAAGCAATTAATGAGTAAAATTGGTGAGAGGGTTGATATCGTCTGGTGTTTTGACCCCAATTTATACACTAATCTTAAATGGTTTGGGGCTTCTTATGCAATTTATCATCCGGTAGATCCTGTCGTTTACCGCTATCAGATTAAGCCAGCTGCTTCTGCAGATATAGTACTGAGTGTTTCACAGAAGATTTTATCTGCTTTTAATTCTGTAAACACACCTGCACATTTTATTAATCACGGTCTTAGTCAATCATTTGCACAACAGGCATCAGAAAAGCTCAAGAATCTAAATGAGTTTGTGACAACCACACAAAGCCAGCCTGTGAAAATTGGTTATGTTGGTAATTTATTACGACAAGAGATGGACAGAGAACTTCTGCTTCAGTTGATTAAAACTAATAATCTATTAGAGTTTCATTTTTGGGGGCCATATAGTCTGGAGGGGAGTAATCTGGCAGGTAGTAAAGATCAGGCTACAATCACTTTTGTTAAATTACTAGAAGAAATGCCTAATGTAAAGCTCTATGGAGCAGTACCTGCTAGCGAAATACCTACAATGATAGGTGATATTGATGTTTTTATTCTATTGTATGATCTCGCCCATGGTACTTCTGACCGTTCGAATTCACATAAGATACTGGAGTATCTGAGTACAGGTAAGGTTGTGATTTCTTATAGTATAGAAGCATACGCAGGTATAGGGGAGCTAATAGCGGTTCCACATTTGGATGATAGGGAGGAGTATGAAAAATTGTTTAATGAAGTAATTGATAACCTCTCGCATTGGAATAGTTTTAGCCTTCAGAAGGAACGTTTACTGCTGGCCCTTGAAAATACCTATCATACACAGGTTAACTTTATAGACAAGCTCATACATGTCAATACGTATGAAAGCTAAAACAGACGTTTGTATTGTCAGTCCATCCGGGAAGCTGTATGGAAGTGAACAAGTATTAAAAGACTTTCTAAAAAATTCTAATAAAGACTATTTAGTTTTTTGCCCTTCTAATAGTATATTGTTTGACGTGTTACGGCAGGAGACAAACAGGCATATACATATGGTTTTTTCAAATCATATTATGCTTTACTTTCAAATCTTCTTTCTTCTTTTATTAAAGAAAACCAGAACTGTATATGTTAATGAAGGGGGACATATAAGGTATGTGAAGTTACTGGCAACACTGTTTCCTAAAAACCTCTTCTATGTACATATTAGGATTGTGGAAGACACACTCAAAAGCAGACTGCAGAAACTTAAAAGTAATGTTAGACTTATTAGTATTTCTCATTTTATACAGGATAAGTTAAAACTTGAAGGTTATGACTCCGCTCTTATTTATGATCTTTATGATTCAAATAATGGAGACAGTGCTTCTTACCAATTTTTAAAACCTCATTTGCACCTGATCAATGTAGGTTTCATAGGGCGAATAACAAATACTAAGGGTTTACCTAAAATACAGTCGCTAATAGAGCATGTAGATAACTACTATCCTAATAAGTTCCATTTTCATTTTTTCGGTGAAATAGATTCTAATGAGCAATCAGTACTGGCCTGTTTAAATAATATTTCTACCCTTGAAAATGTAGAAGTTACTTTCCATGGCTTTGTTAAAGCTAAAGAGGAGATTTATTCAAAGATTAATGTAGCTGTCCATCTAAGTACAATAGAGGCTTTGGGAAGAATATTTTTTGAAGCTTTAGACTATAAAACTTATTTCATTGGCTTTAATAAAGGTGGTATCGGAGAGATTGCTAGCACATTAGGACTATCAAACTACATGATTAATGATAATTCAGCTTGGAAAGAGGAGATATGTAGTAAAATAATAAATTTGATTGATAAAGATGATCGGGCCGTAGAAATTTATGAAAATGCAGTAAGCGTTATGAAGAGTAAATTTAGCACCGAAAATTATGTTTCATCATTAGAGTGCCTTTTGATTGATAATGAAAGTTTTGTATGTAGGTCAGCTTGAACCGGGTAGTACTTCTTTGATGAGATTTAATATATTAAAATCTTTACTCAAAGATTCTGAAGCTGATTCTATTAATATTTCTATACCTATAATGTCTACACAGAAACTGTTTCGCTCAGTCGGATGGAGATATAATATAGGTCCATTGATTAAAAACATCAACCAATATATCAAGCATAATCTGCAGTCGAATGCTTATGACTTAGTATGGGTTGATAAGGCTAAGTTTGTAACTCCTGAAACGGCAAAGCTGTTAAGGAATGCAGCACGAATGCTTGTTCACTTTACACCTGACCCTGCTTTTGCTTACCATAGATCCACACTCTTTTATAAGCACATACATTTGTATGACCTCTGTGTTACAACAAAATCTTATGAGATAGCAAACTACTATGATGCCGGTGTAAAAGAATTGTTATTAACATCACAGGGCTATGATCCAAGCGTACATAAACCAATAACTGATACTGCGAAGTCAGGCGTTTGCTTCTTGGGCCACTTTGAAGAAGAAAGAGGGGAAATAATTCAGGAGTTATTAAACAACGAAATAACAGTTAAACTAGCTGGTATAAAATGGGGCAGTTTTGCCAGAAAAAACTGTGACAATAAATATTTAGTATATTATGGAGACGGTGTTTACGGAGATAAGTATGCTAAGCTGATTTCAGGTTCACTTATTGGTTTAGGACTACTATCAAAATGGGTGCCAGAATTACATACTACTAGGACATTTGAGATACCTGCATGTGGAACAGCGCTACTAACTGAAGTAAATAAAGAAACACGTCAGTTTTTTACTGAAGAAGAAGCCATCTTTTTCGATAATTCTAGTCAGATCCCTTCACTTATAAAATATTACCTTGAAAATAATGCTGAGTTGTCTGCTATAGCGCAGAGGGGCAGCAAGCGTGTCCTCTCCTCAGGATATGACTATAGATCTATAGTAGAGACTATACTAAGGAAGGTTTGTGTATATGAAGAGTAATTTAATAATATTACACTATTCTCCTGTTGAGTTTTATCCTCCAATATTAAACTTATTGGATGTACTTAATGAAGATGGAGGGTTCAGAGTTAGTGTAATTACAACTTATCATGGAGTTAAGCAACTAGACACAAAAGCTTCAACAAACAATATTAAAATATACAGATTACCTTACCCTAAGCATAATGAGATAAAGCTATCAAGGCTTTTAAAATATGCAATTTACTATTTAATTGCCTTAGGCTTAATTATCTGGGAAAGGCCTAGAACTATGTTGTACTATGAATCGATCTCTTCCTTACCAGCCCTACTCTATAAAAGATTCAGACATGGTGTTCGCGTTTTTGCTCATTATCATGAATACACTTCTCAGAAACAATATCAGGAGGAGATGAAACTGGTACAATTTGCACATAGAATTGAAAAACTTAATTATAATCTTCTTGAATGGATTTCTCATACAAATACTGTTAGATTAGACAAGTTTGCAGAGGAAAATAATATCTTTAATAAAGATGTGTTGCATGTGATGCCTAATTATCCACCTAAAAAGTGGCTGAGCAAAAGCCGAAGAACTGCTATTAATCCATTTAAATTAGTTTATGTAGGATCTTTAGACCTAGAGAACATGTATTTTGAACAGGTATGTGAATGGGTGGAAGAACAGGATGGTAATTTTACTCTTGATGTTTTTTCTTATAACTATAAAGACTCTGTTCAGACTTACTTAAATAAATTAAAGCCAAAATTTATAAGGCTTATGAAGGGAGTTGACTACTATAAAATACCTTCTATACTAGCAGGTTACAATGCAGGTTTAATTCTTTATAGAGGTCACTCTTTTAATTATATATATAATGCGCCAAACAAGCTCTTTGAATATTTGGCTTGTGGACTGGACGTTTGGTTTCCTGAAGAATTAAAAGGAAGCCATTCATACATTAAAGAAAACTCTGTACCTAAAGTTTTAAAGTTAAATTTCAAAGAACTTAAATTAGTAAATGCTGTAGATCTTGTAAGTAGAAATAATTTACCTTTTATAGAGACAAACTATAATGCAGAAGATGTTTACAAAGAGATAATTTCCTTTTTCAAACAATCTTCTATAACACCATTATGAGTAGTAAATATAATATACTAATCATATGTGGATTACTCCTCTCAGGTATCATGTCTGGATACCATGACCCGGTACTACTGTGTATCACTGTTACTGCATTTTCAGTTGTAAATTTCTTATTAGAAATTGGTAAAACTATCGGTATTAGGTCATTAACATTTATGATAGCAACAGTACAATGGGTCCTTGGGCCTTTCCTAAGTTATAGCCTTCTCGATCCTTTTGATTATTATTATATGCCTGTACCTCAGGATGTATATTTCGCATTAGCTATTCCGGGTGTCCTTTTATTTGCGTTAGGTTTATATAGTATTAATGATAAATATGTTAATGAAGCACAGCTTATAGCAAAATTGAAAACTTATTTAAATGAAAAACATTCGGTAGGATTATATTTAATATTTACCGGTTTTTTGTTTTCATATCTGGGGCCGCTTTTTCCTGGTAGCCTTGCATTCTTTTTTTACCTGTTAAGTAGTCTTAAATATGTAGGAGCATTTTATGTCCTATTGTCGAATAATAATGGCAAATACCTATATTTTGCTGGTGTTTTTTTCTTTTTGTTCTTAGATGCCTTTACATCAAGTATGTTCCACGAACTGCTGCTGTGGTTGGCATTTACTTTTCTACTTTTGGCATTGAACCTTAAGCTAAAATTGTTTACAAAGTTTAGCTTACTTTGTTTGGGATTTGTCTTCGTTTTTGCTGTACAGGCTATTAAAGGTGACTACAGAAGTGCTATCTGGGGAGGAGAAGTAACAGAGCAGGTCTCTAAGGTAGATTTGCTAGAGTCTTCTTTTGAAACCAGAATAGCATCAGAAGGGCTATTTAACGAAAGAAATATTCATAATTTTATTTATAGGATAAATCAGGGCTGGATAGTTGGGCACGTTATGGCTTATACACCAAAATACCAGGACCACGCCAGAGGTGAAACAATAATGGAAGGAGTAGTAGCTACATTATTGCCTAGATTTTTAGCACCTGATAAAGTTACTTCTGGTGGCGCCGAGTACTTTGAAAAATACTCTGGTTTAATACTTGTTGAAGGCACTAGTATGGATCTTAGTCCTATCGGTGAAGCCTATGCAAACTTTGCAACAATGGGTGGTGCTACATTTATGTTCTTTCTTGGTTTACTCTACGCTGCTGTACTTTCTTTAGTATCAAAACTTTCTTTTACTACCCCAACCTTAATTCTTTGGATTCCGCTGTTATTTCAACAAGCAATCAAAGCAGAAAGCGATATAACAACTGGAATTAATCATGTGACGAAAGCTGCAGTCGTTATCTATTTAGTATATTGGGTAGCCAAAAATATATTTAAGGTCAAGCTCTAATCTTGAAATTACTCTTTACATATCTAACTTCCTTCAAGGGGCATGGCGGAATAGAGAAATTCAATAAAGCTTTTATGAAAGCATTATTGAATTCTTCATCTGTGTCGAAGGTAAAGGTTAGTTCTGCTTATGATGCTTCAGGTGATTTAAAATACGTGAAAGCTTCACAATTTACAGGATATGCCGGCAAAAGAATACAATATTTGCTTGATACAATAAAGGCGGCTCTTTCAGCTGATATATTAATTACTGGACATATTAATCTCTCGTTAGTTGGGGTATTAGCTAAAGTGCTGCGTCCTAAGTTGACTCTCGTTTGTATTGCGCATGGTATAGATGTATGGTACGATCTGTCGAAACTGAAGAGACTAATGCTGATAAAGTCTGACCATATTCTTTCTGTAAGTAGCTTCACAAGACAAAAATTAATTGAAAGGCATAAACTATCTACAAGTAAGATTTCAGTCTTTCCTAATACACTTGATCCATATTTTAAACTTCCTTCCAGCTTTTTAAAACCTGAATATCTGCTCAGGCGATACAAAGTATCTGAAACATGGCCTGTTTTGCTATCTGTTTGTCGGCTATCCTCTCTGGAGGGGTATAAGGGATATGATACTGTTATATCAGCGTTACCAGCTATACTTAAAGTTTTTCCTGATGTTAAATATATTATTGTCGGGAAATACGATCAGGGAGAATATCGTCGTATAAATTCGCTTACAAAGGAGCTTGGTGTTGAAGATCATGTACTTTTAACAGGTTTTGTTCCTGAAGTAGAATTAACAGATCATTTTCTATTAGGTGACGTTTATACCATGCCAAGCCGTGAAGAAGGTTTTGGTATTGTGTATATAGAAGCAATGGCTTGTGGCTTACCAGTTATTGCCGGTAATGCAGATGGAAGTGTTGATGCACTGGATCATGGAAAGCTAGGCACTCTAATTGATCCTACAAACTCAGTTGAGTTAGCAGATGCAACTGTAGCCCTTTTAAGAGACCCAATGTCCTTAGATCAAAAGCGAGACCTGCAACGAAGGGTAATGGATAAATTTGGCTTTGAGAGGTTTTCTTCCAGGCTAAATCAATTTTTAGAAGAAATTAAGAAGTAGCATGTGCGGCATTAATGGCATAATTGGCTTAGAGGATACGCAAAAGGGTCATGATCTGGTAATGACTATGAACAGGGCCATTGCGCATCGTGGTCCCGATGACAGCGGTGTATTTGCTGAGCCAAATATTGCACTCGGGCAGAACCGCCTTTCTATTATTGACCTTTCCGCTGCCGGCCATCAGCCGATGCTTAGCTTTGATGGCAATGAAATGCTCATCTTTAATGGGGAGATCTATAATTACAGAGAGCTGAAGCAAGAGCTATCAGATTATCCCTATGCTACACATACAGATTCTGAAGTTATACTAGCTGCATATAAACGCTGGGGCACAGACTGTGTGCATCATTTTAACGGGATGTTTGCCTTTGCAATTTGGGATAAGGCCAAACAGGAGCTTTTTATTGCCCGGGATCGGTTAGGTATAAAACCCTTATACTACTACCAAAAAGACCAAATGCTGCTCTTCTCTTCGGAAATAAGAGCGTTATTGAAATCAGGCTATGTTCCCAGGAAAATAGATAAAGTCTCTTTAGGGGATTACCTGCAATATCAGACGGTACATGCTCCTCAAACCATGGTTGCTGATGTGTTTATGCTGCTACCCGGGCATATGATGCTGGTGAGGCATGGCAAAGCAAGTATAAAGCAATACTGGAGTCCAGAGAATAATTTCTCTGACAGAGCAGCCAGCCAGTCTTATAGCGAAGTTAAAAGGGAAGTAAACCACCTGCTTCTTAAAGCAGTCGAGCGTAGGCTTGTGGCAGACGTACCATTCGGTGCTTTTCTTTCAGGAGGAATTGACTCCAGTATAATTGTGGGTCTGATGAGCCAGGGTGCGGCGCACCAGGTGAAGACTTTCTCCGTTAGTTTTGAGGAGGAGGAGTTTAGTGAAGCAAAATATGCCGCTGCTATAGCACGTAAGTTTAAAACGCAGCATACGGAGATTAAACTTCGACCTGAAGATTTTTTAGAGCTCATACCGGCTGCTTTACAGGACATGGACCACCCGAGTGGGGATGGCCCGAATACGTTTGTTGTTTCGAAAGTTACAAAGGAAGCCGGTATCACGATGGCTCTGTCAGGATTAGGAGGAGATGAACTGTTTAGTGGATACGACGTGTTTCAGCGCCTGTTAGGCTTAAGGCGTTTTGCCTGGTTAGATGCTGTGCCGCTGTTCGTAAGACGTGCAGCCGGAGCCTCTCTCTCTAAATTCAGGCCTGGTGTGGCATCAAATAAGATAGAGCAGTTACTTCAGCTACCTGAGTGGAGCTTGGACCAAGTGTATAGTATAAGCCGGCAAATGCTGGACAAAGGTTATATAGCAGGCTTAACAGGTGGCAATATTCTGGCTGCTAACAAGGTACAGCAGATCGTAGCCGGAAGTTTGCTAAAGAATAGAGGGAATAGTGATGCTTTGCCTTTTTTAAGCCAGGTGTCTATTGCAGAGATGCATACGTACATGCAAAATGTCCTGCTCCGGGACACGGATCAGATGAGCATGGCACATGCATTGGAAGTTAGGGTACCATTTCTGGATTACGAGTTGGTAGAATATGTGCTGGGTGTGCCTGACAAATTCAAATACCCGCACACACCTAAGAAGCTCTTGGTAGACTCAATAGGAGAGCTGTTGCCACCAGAAATAGTAAACAGGCCAAAAATGGGTTTTACGCTGCCCTGGAAGGAATGGCTACGGAGTGAGCTTTATAGCTTTTGTGAGGCTAAACTAAACAACCTGGCAAAAAGAGACCTCCTAAATGCTGCAGCAGTATTTGGATTATGGCAATCTTTTATCAGTCAGGACCCAACTGTTACCTGGGCAAGAGTGTGGTACCTGGTAGTGTTGGAGAACTGGCTGGAAAAAAATGGCATTGAATAAAAAGAGACGTATTTTAATAACTATAGATTGGTTTGTGCCGGGATACAAAGCCGGTGGTCCTATTCAATCTTGTGCCAATTTGATAGCCCACCTCAAGGATTCTTTTGAGTTTTGGGTAATTACAAGGGATACTGACTATTGCTCCGACACTCCTTACCAAGGCATAACTTCTGATTGCTGGAATCAACTAGAGGAAAACGTGCATGTGTATTATTTCTCAAAGGCAAAACTATCACCGACAAGTCTGTATCGGGTAATAAAAGGAGTAGAGGCTGATGTTTTCTATATTAATGGTGTCTATTCGTTCTACTTTTCTATCCTCCCATTGATCTCTGCATATATACTGAGAGCTAAGCAGATCATGATAGCAGGCAGAGGGATGTTTGCTGCCGGCTCAGTTACTGTTAAGGGAGGCAAAAAAAAACTCTTTTTTTCTGTGGCAAAAGCTGTCGGGTTATATAAAGGTGTTGTTTTTCATGCAACCAACGAAGTTGAGCAGGAAGATATCAAGGCTATACTTGGAAGTCCGGTTCAGGTAAAAGTCGCACCTAATTTACCAAAGAAACTGACAGACCAGAGTCAGACGGTTAGCGCAAAGAACGCTGGAAGTCTACGTATGATCAGCGTTGCCAGGATATCACCTGAAAAGAACACCAGGTATGCGCTTGAGGTATTAAGCCGATACCAGGGAAGTGGCAAAATATCATTTGATATGTTCGGCCCTGTATACAGCGAACCTTATTGGCAGGAGTGCCTAGAAGTGATTAGTCAAATGCCCGCCAATGTGAAGGTTAAGTATCATGGCAGCATCGAAAATAACCTGGTATCCGAAAAGCTCAAAAATTACCACCTGCTATTTATGCCAACAAGAGGGGAAAACTTCGGCCATATCATACTTGAAAGTTTAGCAGCAGGTCGCCCGGTACTGATAAGCGATAAAACTCCCTGGAGAAACCTGCAGGGACTAGGAGTAGGGTATGATCTTCCCTTGACAGATGAGGATAGTTTTATTGATGCAATTGAAACCTTTGTGAAAATGGACGAGGAAGAATTTAATGTTTTCTCTTGTAAAGCCTTTTCTTACGCAAAGGACTTTATGGAAAGAAACGATTCTGTTGATGCTAACGTAGCTCTCTTTTCGACCTGAGGAATTTGTTTCTTTAATTTCAAAAGTCAGTATTATATGAATGGTCCATTCCTGCGTTGTTTATCAGCATAGTCTTTTCTGTCATCTCGACGATAGGAGAGATCTTTATAGAACTCCATCTGCATTGATTCCGGATAGATTTTTCCAGAAGTCGAAATGACAATAAAAATCTTAAGTTGTCAGTCTTAGAGGAGAAATCCAGTTCCGGAAAAATAGCTCACAATTGGAGATAACTAAATTTATACTTTAACAAGCTTATTAGCTTCAAATTGCTAATATTGTAGATTAGAATGCTCTTTAAAAATTATCATAGATTATAGCTTATCAGAATATGTATATACTTGGCTTAAATGCTTACCATGGCGATTCATCTGCCAGCATTATGAAAGATGGGGAGGTTATTGCAGCTTCGGAAGAAGAGCGTTTCAGGAGAATAAAGCATTGGGCAGGTTTCCCTAGTGAAGCAATAAAGTTTTGCCTGAAAGAGGCTGGCATCAGTATAAAAGATGTAGATTATGTTACCATCTCCCGGGATCCGTCTGCCAACATACATAAGAAACTGATACATGCAGCTAAAAACTTAGTAAGCGCTAAGACCCTAATAGACAGATTAGCTAATACGAAGAAAGTAGCAAATGTAAAGGAGGAACTTTCTACGGCGCTAGGGGTGCCTGTTTCAGAAATAAAAGCAGAAATAAAAAACATAGAGCATCATCGAAGCCATATGGCAAGTGCCTTTTTTGCTTCTCCTTTTGATGAGGCCGCTATATTGTCCATTGATGGTTTTGGTGATTTTACCTCTACTATGATTGGTGTGGGCCGTGGCAATAAACTGGAAGTATTAGATACGGTTATCTATCCTCATTCTGTAGGTGTATTTTATACTGCTTTTACACAATACTTGGGCTTTGATAAGTATGGCGATGAGTACAAAGTGATGGGCCTGGCTCCCTATGGTTCGCCGACAATGGTTAAGCAGCTTCGTGATGTTTTAATATTCAAAGACAATGGCCTGTTCGAGTTGAATACCAAATACTTCCGCCATGTAAAGGAAGGGGTGCAAATGAGTTGGGAAGGTGGCGAGCCACTTATTGGCTTTATTTTCTCTGACTATATGGTGCAGAAGTTTGGACCTGCAAGGGGGAAAGAGGATGAACTGACGCAATACCATAAAGATCTGGCTGCCTCGGTGCAGCGTATTACAGAAGAACTGATATTCCATATTCTGAATCATCTGCAGAAAAGAACCGGTCTGAAGAACATTTGTATTGCTGGTGGTGTAGCTCAGAACTCGGTAGCCAATGGCAAGGTGCTGCAGCAAACTACTTTTGAGAGCTTATATATTCCTTCTGCTGGTCATGATGCCGGTACTGCGCTAGGTTCTGCCCTATACTTGTACAACCATGTCTTAGAGCAGTCTCGCCTGCAGCCTATTTACCATGCCTCAACAGGGAGCCGTTTCTGTAACGATGAGATTGAAGCTTTCCTGAAGGAGCAGAATATTGCCTATACCCGTTACTCTGATGAAGAATTGTACGAGCGTGTTACCAGCCGCTTATTGGATGCTGGTGTCGTGGGTTGGTTCCAGGGAAGGGCAGAGTTTGGTCCACGCGCTTTAGGTCACCGTTCTATTATCGTAGACCCTAGAAGAACAGATGCGAAAGACCTGTTGAATGCTAAGATCAAGCGCCGGGAGAGCTTCAGACCTTTTGCACCGTCTATTTTAAAAGAACATGTTTCCGAATATTTTGAGATAACGGATAATGTGCCCTTTATGGAAAAGGTGTTCCCGATTCGTAAGGAGAAGCATGCTGAGATACCAGCTGTAACGCACGTAGATGGCACAGGCCGCCTACAGACAGTTGATGAAGAAAACAACCCGCGGTACTACAACCTGATAAAAGCGTTTAGTGTTAAGACAAATGTACCTATACTATTGAACACTTCTTTTAATGAGAATGAACCTATTGTAAATACCCCAAAAGAAGCATTAGACTGCTTCCTGCGTACTAAAATGGATATGCTGGTATTGGAAAATTTTGTGGTGGAGCGTTAGTATATATAATGATTATGACTAAAAAAGGAGTGATAAGTTTCCGTTGCTGCTTTCAATTTAATTTATGAAGGTTTCCATCATTACTATTGTCTTTAATAATGCAGAAACAATAGCCGATGCAATAGATTCTGTGCTTGGTCAGACGTATCCGGATATAGAGTATATAGTAGTAGACGGAGCTTCTACAGATGGAACGGTTGATGTCATCAAAAGCTATGGTGACCGTATTTCAAAGTTTGTCTCGGAGAAGGATAACGGGCTATATGATGCTATTAATAAAGGGATTGGTCTTGCTACTGGTGATGTGATAGGCTTACTGCATTCTGATGATCTTTTTTACTCTAAACAGACAGTTACACAAATTGTATATGCTTTTCTGAGCGCAAATACTGAGAGTGTTTATGGGGATTTGCTTTACGTTGATAAGCAAAACACAAGTAGGATTATCCGGAACTGGATATCTGGGAAGTATAAGAAAATTAGTTTTCGTTATGGCTGGATGCCTCCGCACCCAACCTTTTATGTAAAACGGACTATTTATGAAAAGCTTGGTTTATATAATACCTATTTACAAAGTGCTGCTGACTATGAACTGATGTTGCGATATCTGTACAAGAATGATGTTTCTACAACTTATATTCCAAGCAAATTAGTTAAGATGCGAGTGGGCGGGAAGAGCAATGGCACATTCAAGAACCGTTTATTAGCAAATCAGGAGGACTATAGGGCATGGCTAATCAATGGTCTTAAACCTCCTTTTTACACACGGTTTCTAAAGCCTCTTCGTAAACTACTACAGTTTACCTTTTTTAAATTTAAATGGTAATTATATCGCCTTAATCTCAGAATTTTAAAAGCTAACATGCCAATCCCAATTCCTGGTATCTTCGCTAATCTTTTTTATTGCTACACATCCGGAGTTTATTTGAAGACTCGAATCAGAAATTAAAATTTCGTCCTTAATCAACTTATCAGCAAGAGGCAAAAGTTTTAATAGGCCAGCTAGACTCCTCGCTTTTGAAGGTTTGTGATTTTTGGGATGTTGAGAGTATACTTTATAATTTGGGAACTGAGATATGTATCTTAGCACTTTTCTTATTCCAGGAAATGTTACATCGTCAAATACAATTACTCCATTTATTTCTAAAAGTTTATCTAAATAAAAGAAGTTTACAAGAATCCAATCAAACTGCTTTGTCGAATCTATATAGGCAAAGTCAAATCTTCTACCTTCAAACATCAATTTTGGTAAAGCTTCAAAACAAAACTGCTCAAAGAACTCTATTTTAGACTCGTATCCTGCAGCTTTAATTAAATTTAATCCATTACCTCCCCAGTCACTATGCTGAAATTTGTCAATTACCACATGCTTTCCTTTATTCTTTTCAATTTCCTCAACTATAGCAAGTGTAGAGGTACCAAAAGCAAAACCAATCTCAATTGATTTTGAAAATTTGTTTTGAGAAATTATTTGCTGCAGAAATTCACATTGGGATTTATTGGTCTCTGAATGTATTTTTATAACTTGACCTTCGAAGTTTACAAACTCTTTATTTTCAAATATTTCCTCAAGTATATTGTTCATAGATTAATATATTGGCTTGTGTGAAGTGAAAGATAACAGCTTATTTAATGATAACCAACATACAATGAAAAAGAGCCTGAAGAAATTAATCCTCAGGCTCTTTAAGAGCGGTCTGGACGGGACTCGAACCCGCGACCTCCGCCGTGACAGGGCGGCATTCTAACCAACTGAACTACCAGACCAATTCTGTGAAATGTGAAGAGCCTTTTGCTCTTTTTGTTTAACCGCAGGGGTTTAATCTGCGGTCTGGACGGGACTCGAACCCGCGACCTCCGCCGTGACAGGGCGGCATTCTAACCAACTGAACTACCAGACCTTTTGTCTTTTCTTTAACTTCGTGCGTTAAAGTGATACAAAAGTATAGCGTTAATTTTGATTGTGCAAGTGTTAAGCATCTTTTTAGCGCTATATTTTTGTGCATTTATTGTAAAAGCTTCATTTTCAATAAAATTATTTTTTAATCCCGGATAAATTTCAGCTTTCGCTACAACGATATAGGATAACTGTTAAATTTGTAGCTGTAAACAGCGAAAGAATATGCTTTTAGATTTCGAACAGCCAATTGCTGCCTTAGAGAATAAACTGCAGGAGATGAAAAAACTGGCCGATGAGAGCCAGGTTGATGTATCGGAAGCAGTAAAGGCACTTGAAGAGAAAATCAAGAACTTAAAAAAGGAGACATATGCTAATTTAACGCGTTGGCAGCGTGTTCAGCTTTCTCGCCACCCTGACAGGCCTTATACGCTGGACTATATTAACGGCATTTCCAGCAAGTTTGTAGAACTGCACGGCGACCGTACTGTAAGCGACGACAAAGCCATGGTAGGTGGTTTCGGTGAGATAGACGGCAGAAGTGTGATGTTTATCGGGCAGCAGAAGGGGAGAAACACAAAGCAGCGACAGATACGCAACTTTGGCATGGCAAACCCGGAAGGCTATCGCAAAGCCCTGCGCTTAATGAAGATGGCGGAGAAGTTCGGTAAACCGATCGTAACATTCATAGATACACCGGGAGCATTTCCTGGCTTGGAGGCTGAAGAGCGCGGACAGGGGGAGGCAATTGCCCGTAACCTGAAAGAGATGTTCATGCTGAAGGTGCCTGTTATCTGTATCATTATAGGTGAGGGAGCATCGGGTGGTGCGCTTGGCATTGCTATCGGCGACAGGGTAATGATGCTGGAAAACACTTGGTACTCGGTAATATCACCGGAGTCATGCTCGTCTATACTTTGGAGAAGCTGGAACTACAAAGAGCAGGCTGCCGAAGCACTAAAGCTAACTGCTACGGACATGTTGCAGAATAAGCTGATCGACGGTATTATTAAAGAGCCGCTTGGTGGAGCCCATACAGAGCCTGATAAGATGATGCGCGCGTTGAAGAAAGAGATCATCAAGTTACTGGATGAACTTGAAGGGATAGACTCTGAAGATCGCATTATGCAGCGTATCGAGAAGTTCGCTTCTATGGGTGTAGTACTAGAAGGTTAAGAATTCAACAAAACTATAAAATTAGAGAGGTAGTAAAGTATGTGTTGCTTTGCTACCTCTTTTGTTTTGTTACTTTAGCTAATAAGCAGAAGCTGTAGAAAGCTATTGATTTAACTTATTCTATGTCTTTTCAACCTACGGGAGAAAGAACAGATCGTATTTAATGCTTTTTCTAGTCAACAAAATTATATATAGCTAAAGTCGTTAAATCAAACACTAATCAGGTTCTAAGAATAACTTTAAGAGAAGCATCAAGTATAACTTTCAAACTTTATAACCCTTTTACTCTATGGAGCTACACGTAATAGACACAGGTTTTTTCAAACTAGATGGAGGTGCCATGTTTGGTGTGGTACCTAAAACTTTGTGGCAGCGCACAAATCCTGCTGATGAAAACAATCTTTGTACTTGGGCAATGCGTTGTATGCTTATCGAGGATGGGGACAGGCTCATACTTATTGATAACGGTATCGGAGATAAACAGGACGCTAAGTTCTTCAGCCATTATTATTTGCACGGAGATACCAATCTCACTTCGTCTCTGCACAAGGCTGGCTTTTCACACGAAGATATAACAGACGTTTTCCTGACGCACCTGCATTTCGACCATTGCGGAGGCGGCGTAAAGTATAAGAGAACTGACGGATCTTTAGAGCTTGCATTCCCTAACGCTACCTATTGGTCTAATGCGGACCACTGGGAGTGGGCTACAAAACCTAACGCCCGCGAAAAAGCATCCTTCTTAAAAGAGAACATACTTCCAATGCAGGAGAGCGGGCATCTTAAGTTCGTTGATCCATCTGCTGCCTCACCATTTTCGCATTTTGAAATCTTCTACGCTGACGGCCATACCGATATGATGATGATTCCAATCATCCCTTATAAAGGAAAAAAGGTGGCATTTATGGCTGACCTGCTACCGTCTGCGGGTCATATTCCTTTGCCATATGTCATGGGGTATGATACCAGACCATTGCTAACCTTAGAAGAAAAAGCAGCCTTCCTGAATATGGCTGCCGCAGAGGATCTTGTTTTATATTTTGAGCACGACCCGGTAAATGAATGCTGTACGGTACAGCAAACTGACAAAGGCGTACGCCTGAAGGATACATTCTCGCTTAAAGAACTATAGCATGCGTATCGGCTTGGCTCTTTCTGGTGGAGGAGCAAGAGGAATAGCACACCTTGGCGTGCTGAAGGCTTTTGATGAACTGGGCATTAAGATCAGTATGATCTCTGGTGTTAGCTCCGGTGCAATTGCTGGGGTACTTTATGCGGCAGGCTATACGCCCGATCAGATACTAAAGCTGATAAAGGAGCTGAGTGTATTCAAGATTGTAAGGCCAGCCTTTGGCAAAGCGGGTTTTTTGCACCTCGAGGAAGTGGAGAAACTTTACATCAACCATTTGGGTCCTCACATCCGCTTCGAAGACCTTAAGATTCCAGTCGTGGTCAGTGCCACAGAAATGAATGAGGGCGTTACAGCTTACTTTTCTTCAGGAGAGTTGATAAAACCTTTGTTAGCCTCGTCTGCTGTTCCGATTTTGTACCAACCTATACTTTATCAGGGAAAGGTGCTAAACGATGGTGGCCTGCTTAATAACATGCCTGTAGACCCATTACATAAGAACTGCGATATTAAGATCGGTGTCCATGTAAATCCAATCAACCACCAGGCCAAGATCACCAACATCAGGTCGATGATCGAACGGACGCTACTGCTTGCCATCAACAACAATGTAAAGCTTCGCATGCCGCTTTGCGATCTACTGATAGAGCCTCCTGAGCTAAAATATTACCGTCTGACAAACTTCAGAAAGGCAGATGAGATCTTCGATATTGGCTACAGGTATACGCTTAAACTAGAGAAAAATATCTGGCAATTGCTAAACAGGTAGCCTCCAAAATAAATTAATGTGAAAACATAAAAAATATTCAACTTTATACGGGTAAAGTTACGTACAATACGGGTAGTATTAAAACCCTTATATACTATGCGTAAAATATTACTCCTTCTCCTTTTTATCCCTTGTATAGCCTTTGCTCAAGAAAACGAGAGCTACTTAATTAAAGCCAAAGTTAAACAAGGTTCTATTATGCTTGGCGGTACACTACATGCTTCCGCTTACAAAACAACTGACGAACTTTCTTCTTCCCAGCAAACACTCGAGGGGAGTAAGATCAATGTGATGTTTAGAGCCAAGAACGGCTACTTTGTGTTACATGATCTGGTAGTTGGCCTGGATGTAACTATTGATTATCAAAGTACAAGAATCACGTCAGACGCTGAACAAAACAAGCCAGACAATCATACCTTCGGGTTGATGGGACCTTTCGTGCGTTACTATCTCGACAATGGTGTTTTCGGTGAACTAACCACTACAGTAGGCTTTGACAATTTCTCAGCAAACAACAAGTATAACCTGTTTGAAACTTCGGCAGGAGTAGGATATGCTTTCTTTTTTAACGAGAAATTTTCAATAGAGCCAACGCTCAGTGTTCGTTACTTTCAGCAGACACTAGGCGATAAAAAGTATACTTCTATAGGTCCTGTGTTGGGTGTGGGTATACAGGCTTACCTGTTGCGCAAAAAGGCACACGTTATTAAGCGGGCATTGTAAATAAGCTAAAAAGTATGTATTTATACTTTTATTAACGTAATGGCTTTACCTTTGCGTTAACAGATATACATACTTTACATGATAGGAAAATTACTCTCCAAGTTATTCTTTAAAATATCCGGCTGGAGGCTTAATGGTAACCTTGCACCTGAGCTGCGCCGTTGCGTAATGGTTGCAGCACCCCATACCAGCAACTGGGACTTTGTGTATGCACGCGCGGCCTTTTACCTCATGGATGCACCCATCAGGTATACCATCAAAAAAGAGTTTATGCGATTTCCGTTTGGTGGTCTGCTAAAAGCCATGGGCGCACTGCCTATTGATCGATCAAAGAACACAAAAATGGTGGATGCTATGATCAGACTCTTTAAAGAGAATCCTGGTGATATCTGTGTTATGGTAACCCCGGAGGGAACACGTAAGTACCAGCCACGCTGGCGCAGAGGCTTCTATCATGTGGCCGTGGGAGCGGGTGTTCCTATTATTCTCGGCTACCTCGACTATGCTAAAAAAGAAGCTGGCGTTGGCCCTGCTTTTTACCCAACAGGAGATATAGAGGCAGACATCGAAGCCATCATGGATTTTTACAGAACCAAAACTGCTAAATACCCGGAGCAGGGGGTGAGGTAGAATTATAAGTATGAATATTGAAGCGTTAAGAGAGCTGTGCCTGAGGCTCCCTGGTGTAACAGAGGATATAAAATGGGGTGCAGATCTTTGCTTTTTAATTGGAGGCAAAATGTTTTGCGTTACAAGTATAGATGCACCGCATACTGTTTCATTTAAGGTTGTGGATGAGCAGTTTGATGAAATGGTAGCTAAGCCCGGTATTATTCCGGCACCTTACATGGCACGTAATAAATGGGTTAATGTGCAGGAGTGGGGTGTGCTGACAAGTGCGGAGTGGTATACTTATGTTAAGCAGAGTTATACTTTAATTAAATCTAAGCTGCCAAAAAATGTACAAAAAGAGATAGACGCTTTAGTATAGCTTAACTGTATTGCTCAAAACAAAAAGGGCTCCTGATTTATACTTCAGGAGCCCTTTACTTTTAAACTTGAGTTTATACTTAAGCGATCTGACGTAAATCAACAGGGATTACTCTAGAGATGCCTGCTTCGATCATGGTAATACCGTACATTACGTCTGTAGAGGCCATTGTGCGCTTGTTGTGCGTAACCACAATAAACTGCGATTCGCCTGAGAACTTGCGGATAATATTATTGAACTTGTCGATGTTTGCATCATCAAGCGGAGCATCCACTTCATCAAAAATACAGAAAGGTGCCGGCTTCAGCAGGTAGATCGCAAACAGCAATGAGATTGCCGTAAGTGTTTTCTCACCGCCAGATAATTGGTTAATTGTTAACGGGCGTTTGCCTTTCGGTTGCGCCATAATTTCGATCTTAGATTCCAGCGGGTTCTTTGGATCAGAAACTACCAAATCGCAATTATCTTCCTCGGTGAATAGGCTGCGGAATACATTCTTGAAGTTATCCTTAATTTGCTCAAACGACTCCATGAACTTCTCCTTTGCCACCGTGTCAATCTCATTTATCGTGTCTATAAGGGTGTTTTTGGCGTTCAGAAGATCGTCGCGCTGCTCTGTTATAAACTTGTTGCGTTCTTCGATCTCTGCGTAAGCTTCTGCAGCCATGGCGTTAACCGGCCCCATTTTGTCCAGTGCCGATTTTACTGATGCGATATGACCATTTAGTTCGTCATCAGTTAATGGTAGCAGTTCTCCTGTTTGTGGTGGGGCAGCGGTAAACTCCTCTGTAGAAATATTGAACTCGGCAGCCAATCTTTCCTGAATAGACACCAGCTTTATTTTGGTGTCGTTCATGGTTTGCTGCATGCGCATCAACAATTCGTCGGAGTTCTGGCGTTTGCGTTGCAGCTCACGTATTGTCTTCTCCTTCTCGTCAAGTTCACCACGTAAACTAAAGTACTTCTTCTCAATTTCCTCTAATTGCTGGCCAAACTCGCGGCGTGCTTCGATCATGGTTTCTACTACAGCCTCGTTTTCTTCAATGAAGGCAGTAGACTCTAGCGTTTCTTCTTCAGACTTGGCGAGCTCACTTTTCAGATTATCAATGCGCTCTTGATTTGTCTCAACCGACTTTTGCTTATAGCTTATCTCTTGCTGTAAGCTGTTAAAGCGGTTCTTGAGCTGATGATACTGTATGTTCTCCTGGTTATAGCTGCCGGAAATCACAGCAACCTGTTCCTGCTGCTGTTCCAGTTGCACCGCAAAATCAGAGATCTCCTGCTCCAGGCGCTTAAGCTCCTGCATGTCAGCCTCCGCCTGCGGCGACACTTCCATACTTTGCTCACGCAGCTCTACTAGTCTTTCGTGCAGCTCGTCGCGCTTTTGGTCGAAGTTTTTCAGGTTTTGCTGGTACTGTTCATACTTGATGCGCACGGTAAGCAGATCCTGCTGCATTTTTGCCACATCTTTTTCCAGTTGCTTGATAGCCTCTTTCTTAGACTCGTTGCGGTGGTTCTGCAGGATCTGATGCTGCGTATTGATGCGGCTTTGCATCAGATCTACCTGCTCCTGTAATTCAGCAACCTCTGTAGCCAACTTCTCCAGGTTTTGCTTGCGGCCAAGGCGGTTACCATCAAATACTCCAACAGAGCCACCCGATAAACTGAGTGGCTTACGTATGGCGCTACCATCTTTTAGAATAATGGTTTTATACTCGCTGCCATATAGCTCTTCCTCATCATCATCGCTGATGAACACATTACGCAGCATATACTTCATCAGGCTGCTGTATTTCTTGTCTGCAGAAACTACCTCGTAGGCGGCTTTTAGTTTCCCTTCGGAAAAGGTCGCAGTTGGCTCCAGTTCCTCAATCTCAGAAAGTATAATAAAGTTGGCGCGGCCTTTGTTTTCGCTCTTCAGCAAGCTTACAGCATCAACGGCATCCTGCAGTTCATCCACCACAAAGTAGTTCATGTACTGCTCCAGATAACTCTCTATAAGTGGCTTATATTCAGGCTCGCAAACAAGTATGTCTGATAGGAGTGGGGCAGGCTTGGCCCAACTGTCTGACTTGCTCAGGAATTTGATTGCCTCTGGGAAACCCTCCATGTTCTCTACCAGAGATTTTGTTAGGTTATACTGATTTTGCCTGGAGTCAAGGGTACGGTTAAGTTCTACCAGCTGATTTTTAAGCTCCTCAATTCCAGCTTCGGTAGTTTCTATCTGCTGTGCCAGCGTTTCCTCATGTGCCTGAAGCCTTACCAGCTCGGAGGTATTCTCTTCCAGCACCTGCTGTGCTTCCTGTAGTTGCTCCTGAAGCATACGGCCGTCTTCATCGGCATTCAGTTGCTGTTGCTGTAACCGCTCCAGCTCCTGATTGATATTTTGTATTTGTACCTGGCCGATCTCAAGGGATTTGCTCAGCTGGTATACTTCGTTCTGCTTGTTCTTGTGCTGCTGTACAATGGCCTGGTGCGCCTCCTGCAGGTCTGCCTTTTGCTCGTTGGCCTCCTGCAGTTGCTCCTTTACGGCTGCCATCTGCTCTTCTGACTCTGCAAACTTATCCTGCACCTCCAACAGTTCATCTCTCAGTTCAAGTATACTTTGCTGCGTGTGCTCCAGGTTCGCTGTGTCCTGGCCAATCTGCTGGCGTAGCTGCTGCATGCGCTCCTTTAAGAAGTTGCTGCGCTCAGCCTTCAGTTTAATGTCATTTTCGAGCTGGCGAAGCTTGGCCGTTTGCACCTGCATGGTTTTCTGGCTTTCGGCCAGCTCCTGCTGCGTACGGTTCAGTTCCTCTTTCTGGTCTGCGATGGCATCTTCTGCTTCTGTTACAGCCAGTACATAGCCTTCTTTCAGCTCGGTTTCGTGCTGCACATCCTGCTGCAGTCGTTCTAAAGTATGCTGAAACTGGGAAATGTTTCGACGTGCATACTCTAGGCTATGTTTCTTGTAGTCTTCCTTTAACTGGAAATACTTAATAGCTTGTTTTGCTTGTCTTTCCAGCGTTTTCATATTCTTCCCGATTTCGAAAAGAACGTCTTCTACGCGCTCCAGGTCGGCATCTGTTTCTTCCAGCTTTTTGAGGGTTTGCTTTTTGCGCACCCTGAACTTGGAAATACCGGCTGCCTCCTCAAAAAGTAAACGGCGCGAGTTTTCCTTGTCATTCAGGATCTCGTCCACCATTTTCAGTTCGATGATAGCATAGCTGTCGGAGCCGATACCCGTATCCAGGAAAAGCTCATTTATATCCTTCAGGCGGCAGGTAACCCCATTCAGCATGTACTCGCTGTCACCATTCCGGAAATACTTTCTGGTTACAGTAACCTGAGAGTACTCTGTTGGCAGAACGCCTCGGTTATTGTCGAAGGTGATGGATACCTCTGCCATTTGCGTGGGCTTACGGGTTTTGGAGCCGTTAAAGATCACGTTCTCCATTTTGTCGGATCGCAGGTTACGGGTTTTCTGCTCACCAAGCACCCAACGAATAGCATCCACAATGTTGGACTTGCCACAGCCATTCGGCCCGACAATACCTGTAATGCCATTGTCGAAGTTTATCACGACACGGTCGCCAAAACTCTTGAATCCCTTAATTTCTAATCTTGATACTTGCATTCGCGTTCGCGGAATCTCTTCTGTTCTAACTTCAAAAGTAAGGTAAATTTCTCAATTAGCCGTTTTGTTTCATCAACTTCATGAACAAAATACAGTGCTTTTTAAATGTTGGTACTTTCAGTAACTAACCTTGTGGCTCGGTTTTTTATTCCATCGTAAAACTCTATATTTGGTAAAGCTAGCAACCCAGCGCTATGGATGATTTTAAGATTATACTTTATATACTTGCCGCTGTGGCATATTTTCTATTTATGCAGTGGCGGAAGGCGTTTAACACTCCTGGAGATGAGCAGGATGAGGTAGAACCAAGGCCTCAGCAGCAAAGGCGAGTGCAACCGCAGCAACCACAAAGGCCTGTTACCTCTTTTGAGGATATCCTGCGCGAGTTACAGCCAAAAGCAGAGAAGGGCAGGGCTGAGTTAGAGACTGTTAAAGAAAAAGCTAAAGAAGTTATGGCCCCTGTAGTGAGGGATGAAGATGTTGTTCCCAAGTATAAAAGCTATGAGCAACCCGCGCCTAAAGTATTATCCTGGGAAAAAGCAGCTGAGGCCCTGGAAGCAAAGAAAAGGTCTAAGCAAAGAAGACAGCCTCTTTTTGAAGCCTATGCGCAGGATAAAGAAGTAACTAAGAGCCGCTACGCTGCCATGCTGCAGAACCCGGCCACTGTACGCGATGCTGTTATCTTAAGTGAGATATTTAACCGGAAGTATAGCTAGTCTCTTCTAGAAGCTGCTTTTTCTTATTTACTGTTAAAATATCTACCAGCATATCTGTTGACTGCTGCCATGAGAAGTTTTCTTCAATATAGTACTTGCCTCTATAGGCCATTTCAATGCGTTTCTTTTCATTTTCAATTAGCTCGGAAATAGCTTCAACTATCTCGTCCACACTTTTGGGCTGAATCATCAATGCTGTTTCTCCGTGCCTAGCAAATTCACGGTGGCCGCCAATATCGGTGCATACCAAGCTGCAACTACACAACATGGCTTCGTTACAGGTAAGGCCCCATCCTTCGTTCAGACTAGGAGATAAGAATATACTGTTCCTGTTATAGATATCGCGCAGATTTTTGGGGTTACGGTTGTAAACTACCCATTCCGGAAAGTTTTTTGGTTTTTTTGGAACACTTATCAGGTCTACAGTCAGTTCAGGGTATAATTCTTTGAGCTTGGTTAAAGCCGCTATACCGTAAACAGATCCTTTCAGTTCCTGCTCAGAATACATCATGCACACACTTGCCGGCTTCCGTTGCTCGGGCAAAGTGGTGGTGTAGAAATTACTACGATCTACAGCATTTGGAATAACAGTAGGCAATACACCAGAGATGTCGCCAACCAGTTTCTGAAGATATTCGGAAATGGTAATATGCTGCATCGGTAGTTTATATGATGCATGAACCAAGTCTTCATGGCCATCCCATACTTCATAACCCTGAATCAAGTTTACTTTTCTGCCTTTTGATATGCTTAATTCGTTAACATCATAAGCTGTAGACCACCAGGTGGAGATGGTAAAATCAGCATTGGGAATGTACTTATCCTTTATTTCAGGAACAATTCTGCTCTTAACGTTTTTGTTAAACTTAAACCACTTTGGATATGCTGCACCTTTTAATGCAAACTGCAGCTTCTTATACCACAGTGGGCTTTTCATGTGCTTATGCCGCTGCTTTATACCATGGATAATAGTGACCTCGTGCCCTCTGGATGCCAATTGGTTAGCGTACTCGTACATTACTTTTGTGCCACCACTGGGTTTAGTTGCCGGCGAAGGGAGGATAAAGTTAAATTTCATACTACAGAAAGTAGGCAGCTATCCTTTTCTCAGTTTCTCTAAGAAAGGGGATATAAATGTTAGACTAAATAAAGGTTTTGCAGTTTGTTCTGTAGCTTGATTTCGGGTAGAGGCAGTTTGTCACGAAAGCTGAAAGATACAGCTAAAATAACTTATCAGTTAGTTATCAAGGCCAACATTATTAAAGGTGTAATAGTTTACTGCAGTCCATCGCCATGTGTGAGGGCATAGGTGATAATATTGGCACCCATTCGTAATGCCTGCTGGCGCACATGCTCCGGGTCATTGTGTACTTCCCGGTCTTCCCAGCCATTGCCAAGATCAGTTTCATAAGTATAAAAGCAAACCAATCTTCCTTTGTGTATGATTCCGAAGCCCTGTGGAGGCTTATTGTCGTGTTCGTGAATCTTTGGCAAGCCGCCGGTAAAATTGAACTTTTGGCTATAGATGGGATGATCGAAAGGCAATTCTACAAATTCATACTCCGGAAATACTTTTTTCATCTCATTGCGGATATACTTGTCCAGACCATAGTTATCATCGATGTGCAGGAAGCCGCCGCTTAAGAGATAGTTGCGCAGGTTCAGAGCCTCTGCATCGGAAAACACTACATTACCATGGCCAGTCATGTGCACAAAAGGATAGCTCAAGATTTCAGGACTGCCTACTTCCACCACAGCCTCATCGGGGGCTATGTTCATGTTCAGGTTCTGATTACAGAAGCGGATCAGATTAGGCAGGGAAGTTTTGTTAGCATACCAGTCACCTCCGCCATTATACTTCAGTTTAGCTATTCTGAAGCTATAGCTCTGTGCCATACTTGCAGTACAGACTATAAAAATAAGTATGAAAGCAAGAGTGTAATTTTTGAGCATTTGGCGGCTGATTCTCATGTTGTATATTAGTTATAACGGAGCATAAATGTCGTGTAGTACATTTAACGTATGGCAGGCCACCAAGGCTGCCGTTTCTGTGCGAAGCCTGCTTTTACCTAAGGTAATCGGTCGAATACCAGCAGCGTATGCTGCGGCTATTTCCTGGGCAGAGAAATCACCCTCCGGGCCAATCAGTACACAATGCTGCTCTCCGAACTTGTAATGATCTTTTATACTTTTGGTGGCATCATCTTCTAAGTGTGCAATAAACGTAGCCTCCGGCCTTGATTTCTGTATGAACTTATTAAAAGGCACAAGATCATTTAGCAGGGGCAGGTATCCTTTCTGAGACTGTTTCATGGCGCTTACGGCAATCTTCTCAAGCCTATCCAGGCGCAGCTGCCGCCGTTCTGAGTGTTCGCACAGTAGAAAAGTTATCTCGCTTACTCCAATTTCAACAGCTTTCTCTACAAACCATTCCATCCGGTCCATGTTTTTGGTAGGAGCTACTGCAATGTGCGTAAAGTAGGGGAGCTTGCCATACTCTATTTGCTTGTCGATAATCTGAAGTTTACACTTCTTATTGTTCGCATCCTGAATAATAGCAGTATAGAGTCCGCCTACGCCATCAACAAGGTAAACAGTGTCGCCATGGTGCAGGCGCAGCACACGGGTGCAATGTTTCGATTCCTCTTCAGGAAGCGTGTAAAAATCAGCTGTTATATCTGGTGTGTAAAATAGATGCACTTCAATTAATTGTTGCTTGGTTGAATGCTAAAGAGTTGTGCTGCATATAAGTATAAATCCTGTATCATAGCGTAATGTTTACAACACAGCCAGCTTTTTAAATATACGAAAGTATAGTGGCACTTGGTAATTGTTAAAGAAAAAGCCTCTCTGCACCAGGCAAAGAGGCTTTTTCTTTTATTAGTATTTCAGCTTATGCTGTTACTTCTACATTTGGAGCTCCGGCAAGGATTTCGTCGTTTGCGTAGTCGGCATACTTCTGGAAGTTCTTCACAAATTTAGAAGCCAGGTCAGTTGCTTTCGCGTCGTACTCCTCTTTGTTAGCCCATGTGTTGCGTGGGTTAAGAATCTCATCCGGTACGTTAGGGCAAGAGTTTGGCATCTCTACACCAAATATTGGATGCTTGGTAAATTTAACGTCGTTCAGTTCACCATTAAGAGCTGCAGTGATCATGGCACGGGTATATGGCAACTTCATACGAGAGCCAACTCCGTAAGGACCACCTGTCCAGCCTGTGTTTACCAACCACACGTTCACATTGTTCTCTTCCATCTTTTTGCCAAGCATTTCGGCATACTTTGTAGGGTGCAATGGTAAGAAAGCAGCGCCAAAGCAAGCTGAAAATGTAGTTTGAGGTTCTGTTACACCTACTTCAGTACCGGCAACTTTGGCAGTATAACCAGAAATGAAGTGGTACATAGCCTGGCTCGAATTCAGCTTTGAGATTGGAGGCAATACACCAAATGCATCAGCAGTCAGGAAGAAGATGTTCTTTGGAACGTCTGCTCTTGAAGGCTCAACAGCATTGTCGATGTGGTAAATAGGATAGGCTGTACGCGTATTTTCAGTAACTGAGTTATTTGTATAATCTACAGTGCGGGTGCCATCAATAAAGCGTGTATTCTCTACAATAGAACCAAACTTAATTGCATCCCAGATCTGTGGCTCTTTTTCGTGTGTCAGGTCAATTACTTTTGCGTAGCAACCGCCTTCAAAGTTGAATATGCTGTCTTCAGTCCAGCCGTGCTCATCATCACCGATTAGGCCGCGGTTAGGGTCTGCAGAAAGAGTGGTTTTACCTGTGCCTGACAGGCCAAAGAAAATAGCTGTATCGCTATCTTTTCCTACGTTGGCAGAGCAGTGCATAGATAAAGTGTTGCGCTCTTGTGGTAGGATGTAATTAAGTACACCAAAGATGCCTTTTTTCATCTCACCGGCATAGCCCGTGCCACCGATCAGGATCATGTTCTTAGTGAAATTGATGATCGCAAAGTTAGACTGGCGAGTTCCGTCTACCTCTGGATCTGCCTCAAACTCAGGTGCACAGATAATAGTGAATTCTGGTTTGTGGTTGTCTATCTCTTCGTGAGAAAGGCGCAGGAACATGTTGTTGCAGAATAGGTTCTGCCATGCCTGTGTATTTACAATACGAAGGTTAAGGCGGTAGTCAGGGTGTGCTCCAGCATATGCATCGCGTACGTACAGCTTACGGTCTTTCAGGAACTCAACCATTTTAGCCTGTAACTGATCGAATTTCTCAGGGTCGAAAGCGATGTTGATGTCGCCCCACCACACTGTGTCTTCTGTTTTAGCATCCTTAACCACAAAGCGGTCTTTAGGAGAACGGCCGGTAAATTTACCTGTGTCGCACATTAAAGCACCGTTATCAGTAAGCACGCCTTCGCCGTTCTTGATAGCTTCTTCCACTAACTCGGCAGGAGTAAGGTTCCAAAGCACCTCTTTTGCCTCCTTAATCCCTAGATTTTCAAGACCAGCCTTAGACTTATATCCAGTTTCTTTCATTTGATTATTTGGGGTTTTGATTTTAAACGGTTTTGTTCACAACTACAGTACAAAAGTATAAAAAAATGTTTATCAAAATATTGTGTTATGCAAATATTGCGCAACCTTGCACTTAGTGTTATGGCAAACACAAATTATTTGCCGATATGCATTTAAACTAATATATTTACCTTCAGTGTTTGCTTATTTATTCATTTTCTAACCTAAAAAGAAACATTCAACTAATTAACTTTCTATGTCTGTTAACCAACAACACGCTGCAAGTGCTGCGGTGAAAGAAGAAAATCTAAAGCATCCGAAAGGGCTGTACCTGTTATTCTTTACAGAGTTATGGGAACGTTTCAGCTATTACGGTATGCGCGGCCTCTTAATGCTTTACCTCACAAAAACTGCTCTTGAAGGCGGTTTGGGTTATAGTGTTGCCGATGCAGCCTTAATATATGGATACTTTACCGGCTTCGTTTATTTTACGCCTATTATAGGTGGTTGGTTGGCCGATAAATACCTTGGGCACCGCCGTGCAATATTAATAGGTGGTGTGCTGATGGCGCTTGGCCAGTTCAGCTTATTCTCTACACCGTATATGGGTGTTGAAATGACCTATCTCGGACTGTTACTGTTAATCATCGGTAATGGTTTCTTCAAACCGAATATTTCTTCAATAGTTGGTAACCTTTACGCGCAAGGTGATCCGCGTCGCGACTCTGCTTTCACAATTTTCTATATGGGTATCAACATCGGTGCTTTCCTGGCGCCACTTGTTTGCGGTTACCTTGCAGAAGATTACTTTGCGACTAAAGCAGTTGTTGATGGCGTAGAGCGTGTAACGAACTATGGTTTCCAGTATGGTTTCTTAGCGGCAGGTATAGGTATGGTTATTGGACAGATTGTGTTTAACACACTTGGGCCACGCTTATTGGGTGATATTGGTTTAAGACCTGTTAAGGAGGAAACTGACGCTGAGACTGGTGAACCAGTTAAAAAAGCAAAACTTACTAAGGAAGAGATTGATCGCGTATCGGTAATCTTTATCATTTCTGTATTTGTAATCTTCTTCTGGGCTGGTTTCGAGCAGGCAGGTAGCTCCCTTACAGTTTATACTGACAGGTACATCGACCGTGAGGTATTCGGCTTCCTTATCCCTACTTCATGGTTCCAGTCAGTTAACCCACTATTTATTGTAATGTTTGCGCCGCTTACTGCGCAGCTTTGGTTATACCTTGCCAAGCGTGGTAAGGACCTTAGCATCCCAACTAAAATGGGTCTGGGTATGATCTTGCTAGGTGTTGGTTTCTTCTTCATGGTAGGTGCCGTAATGGAACGTGGCGGTGTTGAAGATGATACTATCAAAGCTAGCCTTGCCTGGTTAATTGCCACATATTTCTTCCACACGATCGGTGAGCTTTGCTTATCTCCAATCGGCCTTTCAATGGTAACACGCCTTGCGCCGGTAACTTTGGTATCGATGTTGATGGGTGTTTGGTTCCTGGCGCCGTTCGTGGCCCAGATCGCAGGTGGTTACATTGCCTCTTATGTAGAGGAACTAGGTGCCTTAACCATTTTCTCTGCCATTGGTGGATTTGTGATACTGGCAGGCCTAATACTGGTAATGCTCACCCGCAAGCTGATGTACATGATGCACGGCCGCGGCTAAAAATAATTTTTTAAAGGAAGCCCCCGATTTTCTGAATCGGGGGCTTTTTTTATTTATAATATTTTATAGATTTGCAGCTCTGTTTCTCCGCCTATACAACTATGATTAAACTAGTTAGCACTTAATCATTTTGCCTATTTTATAATTTTACTCATTACCCATGTTTACTTTTCCTCGGAAGTATGGTCGTGTTTTGGCTATACTTTCACTATGTGCCTCTGTGGCATCCTGTCAAACTATGTCAGAAGCCACAGATGTGGCGGAGCATATTGCATTGCCAGAGCCTACATCTGTTGTTTATACAATAAAAAAAGGGTCTCATGCATCTACCAACAGTTCCTTTAAAACAGTTAAAGCCCAAAAGTTACGTTTTGAGGTAACATTTGACAGCACCGCGATTTATACTTCCATTAAACCAGAGAACCAGTTTGATATCAATAAGCTTTATGGCCTATCTGACTGCAGTTCACATCATCAGGTGAACAGTGCCCGTATTGGTTGGCGCTGGAGCAACAACCAGTTGGAATTGCATGCTTATACTTACAAAGGAGGAAGCCGCAAGTCTGAATTTATAACAAGTATAACACTGGGTAAACCAGCCTTTTGCGAATTAAACCTTGATGAAGGGAAGTATAAGTTTAGTGTAGATGGCAAACAAGTAGAGTTACCAAGAGGCTGCAGTGGCTCTACAGATGCTTATCAGTTATACCCATACTTTGGTGGCGATGAGGTTGCCCCGCATGACATTACTATTAGGATCAGAAACCTATAGTGTATAAAGCGCTTAAAAGCAAAAAAGCCCCTGCATCATCAGATACAGGGGCTTTTCTATTTATTGTTATGCTAATGCATGTCTGATTACATCATGCCGCCCATGCCGCCCATGCCACCTGGCATGCCGCCGCCCATCGGAGCAGTTTCTTCAGCAGGTTCTTCAGATACTACACACTCAGTAGTTAGAAGTAGACCAGCGATAGAGGCAGCGTTCTCTAAAGCAAGACGCGTTACCTTAGTTGGGTCGATGATACCTGCAGCGAACATGTTCTCGTACTTGTCGTCGCGGGCATTATAACCTAAGTCGCCTTTGCCTTCGCGTACAGCCTGAACTACTACCGAACCTTCGCCACCTGCGTTAGATACGATTGTTCTAAGTGGAGCCTCCAGTGCTGTTTTGATGATCTGAACACCAGTCTGCTCGTCAGCGTTGTAAACGTCAACGTTATCAAGGGCAGCGATCGCACGGATAAGGGCAACACCACCACCAGCTACAATACCTTCTTCAACTGCAGCTCTTGTAGCATGTAGAGCGTCATCCACACGGTCTTTCTTCTCTTTCATCTCTACTTCAGTAGAAGCACCAATGTAAAGGATAGCTACACCGCCAGATAACTTCGCTAAACGCTCCTGTAGTTTTTCTTTGTCATAGTCAGATGTAGTAGACTCCATCTGAGACTTGATCTGGTTAACACGAGCAACAATGTCATCTTTAGAGCCAGCACCGTTTACAATAGTAGTGTTGTCTTTGTCGATGATCACTTTCTCAGCCTTACCAAGGTACTCTAAAGTAGCGTTCTCTAATTTGTAGCCACGCTCTTCAGAGATAACTGTACCGCCAGTCAGGATAGCGATATCCTCCAGCATTGCTTTTCTTCTGTCGCCGAAGCCAGGAGCTTTAACAGCAGCAATTTTAAGCGAGCCACGAAGTTTGTTTACTACAAGTGTAGCAAGTGCCTCACCGTCAACGTCCTCAGCTACGATCACAAGGCCTTTACCAGTCTGAACAACCTGCTCCAACACTGGAAGCAACTCCTTCATAGTAGAAACCTTCTTGTCGTAGATCAGGATGAAAGGATTGTCGAACTCAGCTTCCATTTTCTCCGCGTTTGTAACGAAGTATGGAGAAAGGTAACCACGGTCAAACTGCATACCTTCTACAGTTTTCACTTCAGTTTCTGTGCCTTTTGCTTCCTCAACAGTAATTACACCGTCTTTACCCACTTTGTCCATCGCATCAGCGATCATTTTACCGATCTCAGCGTCGTTGTTGGCGGAGATAGTACCTACCTGAGAGATCTCAGATGAGTTCTCAATTTTCTTAGACTGTGAACGCAGGTTATCAACTACTGCATGTACAGCCTTGTCGATACCGCGCTTCAGGTCCATTGGGTTAGCACCGGCAGCTACGTTCTTAATACCGGCAGTGTAAATAGCCTGAGCCAACACAGTAGCAGTAGTTGTACCGTCACCAGCCTGGTCAGCAGTTTTCGAAGCAACTTCTTTTACCAACTGAGCACCCATGTTTTCAATAGGGTCTTTCAGTTCGATCTCTTTCGCTACTGAAACACCGTCTTTAGTAATAGTAGGGGCACCGAATTTTTTATCGATGATTACGTTGCGGCCTTTAGGGCCTAAAGTAACTTTAACAGCATTTGCCAGTTTGTCAACGCCAGACTTTATTTTGCTGCGAGCGTCGGCATCAAATGAGATGTTCTTAGCCATAGTTATATCTGTTAGATAATTATTTTAAAATGGATTGAATTAAAGTACTGCCAGAATATCTGACTCACGCATGATCAGGTAGTCGCTACCGTCTACAGAAATCTCTGTACCTGCGTATTTGCCATACAACACCTGGTCGCCAACTTTTACCTGCGGCTTCATTAAAGAACCTTGGTCAGATACTTTACCTTCGCCAACGGCTACTACCTCACCACGCTGCGGCTTCTCTTTAGCAGTATCAGGAATGATGATACCAGACTTTGTTTTTTCTTCTGCTGCAGCAGGAGCAACAATTACTCTGTCTGCTAATGGTTTAATGCTGATTGACATAGTTTGTTATGTTATTTTAGTTTTATGGTTTATAGTTTAAAAATATAACCGATGGAGTATTATCATTTCCTGTGCCAATGCTTTAATTCTGACATTTATGGCCAAATTTTCAGCTATTAACGCTGCCAACCCTGACAGGTTTTGAAAATTTGGCAGACATTGGGAACTTTTATCCGAATTACCTGACAGGAGAGGAGAAGCTATAAAATAACAAAAGCCGGCTTTAAGGGCCGGCTCTGTTTATACTTGTAATCTTGATCTTAGTCGTTTGCAGTATCGATCATGCCTGGGATCTCGGCTGCACCTGGGATAGCTGCAGTTGTATCGGCAGATGTGCCAGGAAGTGTAGAAGGAGTAGCAGGCATGTTAGACTGACGTGCACGCTCTTCGTTTATACTTCTGATGCCCTCGCCTTCATTGGCAGAGCTAACCATCATGTGTGTGCCAAGTGTAAGAACTACCAGTGCAATGGCAAAGCCCCAGGTAAGTTTCTCCAGCAGGTCTCCGGTGCGCTTTACACCCATCAACTGGCTGGTGCTACCGCCAAATTGGCTTGAAAGTCCGCCTCCTTTAGGATTCTGAGCCAACACAACCAAAATAAGCAGCACGCAAATGAATACAATAATACTGATAAGGGCGATGTACATATTAGCTTAAGTTTTGTAATTTTTCTATCTGTTCAGCAAAGTAACTCTTTTTTTCCGGATTTTTCAAAATGAGTTGCTCATATATTTTAATGGCTTTCTTTATTTTCCCTTGCTTCACAAATATATTGGCAAGGCTTTCAGAAGCCATTCCTTTCTTGATCTTAGTGCTCTTAAGCGACAAATCTTCCTGTGGCTCAGGCTTAATTTTAATGTTAGCCATCGTTTTGAGCCTTGGGTTCAGCTTTAGGAATTGGTCGATCAGGTCGAGTTGGTTGCTTAGCGAGTGCTGCGTTGGTTGCACAGCTTTTTCGAGCTCATGCGTTTTGCTATACTCTAATATAAGCTCCGGGTGGAAGCCTACTGGCCGCTGGCGCGTATAATCGTCTTTTAGCTGAAGCACTTCGCCCATTCGGCTGGAGCCCATCCAATAGCCAAGCGCATCTTCAGCATACATGTGGTCTATCTCATCAAACGTATAGTTGATCGCTGCATCAGCGGCATCATCAACTGTGGCATCTTCATCAGGTTCTTCAGTGTCCGGACTTACTGCATCTGCTGTCTCAGCTGGCTTTGAGTAAGTATGCTTTATATCTTCCTCCAGTTCCGCTAAAGCTTCTTCTGTTTCCGGGAGGTGATCTGCTACTTCTTGTTCTATTTCTGCTACAGTTTCAGGGTCCGGTTTTTGGGCCAGAAGATCTGTAAAAGAGGAGCTGAGGCTGTTAATGGTAAGCAGCATGGCTAGTTCAGAGTCAATCTGCTGTTGTTCCGCTTCAATGGCTGCCGGGGAATCCTCTGTTACTGCTGGTAAGTCTTTAGATTCATCACTAATGTCGAGCTTTTCAACTTCCTCAATATCATCTTCCAACTCCACTACCTCATATACTTCTGCTGGCATGCTCTCCTCTAAAGCAGCAGTTTCATCAAGTATAACCTCTTCAGCAATAGTAATTTCTTCTGGCTCTGGCGTTACTTCCTCTTGAGGAAGTGTTAAATTATTGTTTTCCGGTGCTGTAGCAGCTGCTTCTTCAAATACAGGCTCGGCAACTGTAGAAGTATAGATAATGCGTTTTAGTAGCTGCCGATCTGTGGCATAAGAAGAGGCTTTGCGCAATCGCTGCGTCGAAAGCATACTTCCTTTATCATAAGCAGATTTGGCAAGCAGAAGGTGTGCAGTCTGGCAATAGGGGAAAGTAGCGGCCACCTTCTCCAGCTCTTCGGTTTGCTGGTCGGAGATGTTCGCTACCTGTTTTATCAGTTTAAGAAAAGCTGATTTGTTCATTTAGTATGGGTGATACTTTATATGATAGTGTCTAACTACCAGTCTGCTACCGTTTTATTGAAAACATCTACTACAAGGCGTTCTGTAAGCGCATCGATCTCCGATGGGGAGATCTGTGTTACATCACGGCCTTGCTGGAAATCCTGCGAAATGCTAAACAACCTGTCGAAACTCTTTTCGGGGTTTTTAGCATTCGTGAATCTTACCTGTATGCCTAAAGTAAGCCTGTTAAGACCTGCAATATCGTTTACGCCTTCGCGCTGAATGGCTGCTGGCGTATAGGTAAAGCTAACAATCTGTCCTTCTAATTGCAAATCGCCGTCGCGCTGCACAATGTTAAGATTGGAGTTGCGCTGGTAAAATATTTTAAAGTTGTTTGTTACCAGCTGCGTCAGGTTTGCAGGGCCTTCGCCGGTGCTGTTCTCAAAGTTTTGGATAGAGATAGTTTGCACATCCGGTGGAAGGGTAGAGCCGGAAAAAGAGTAGATGCCGCAGCCTCCGCAAAGTATAAGCAGCAAGGGCAGCGCCAACAACCATACTTTGTTACTATTCTTCAATGTCATACTGCTTTAATTTGCGGTAAAGGGTTCTCTCTGATATTCCAAGGTCCTGTGCGGCATACTTACGCTTGTTGTTGTGCTTTTTGAGCGCCTTAAGTATAAGCTCCTTCTCTTTATCCTCTAAAGATAAGCTTTCCTCTTCTGTTTCGTGCGGAATATCCTCTACTTTTTGATCTTCGTAATCCTGCATCTGCGCCTGTTTTACCGGTAAGTAAAAGGCTTCGTGCTGCTTAGGCTCTTGGTGCTGATAGGTAGTTCTGCCATTAACAGTTTCAATGCCGTCGAATAAATGGCCGTGCTCTTTTATCAGTTCCTGCTCGTTGTGCTGGTTTGTCATGATCTCGAACACCAGTTTCTTCAGCTCCGACACATCACGGCGCATGTCAAACAACACCTTGTATAGTATATCCCGCTCCGAGAAGTGTTGCTCTGATGCAGAGGCTTCTTTGCTTAAAACTGCAGGTAAGTTACTTTGCTCGCGTGGCAGGTAGTGTCTTAATTTATTAGCATCGATTTCACGGTCATACTCAAGCACCGAGATCTGCTCCACAATATTCTTCAGCTGGCGAATATTACCCGGAAACCTAAATGCAAGTAGCTCTTGTACCGCATCAGGTGTAAGTGTAATAGGCTTTACTTTATACTTCTCCGAAAAATCGGCAGCGAACTTTCTGAACAGCAGGTAGATATCGTCGCCACGCTCACGAAGAGGCGGTACCGTAATGGGCACTGTATTCAGGCGATAGTATAGATCCTCACGGAAACGTCCTTTCTCAACGGCATTAAGCAGGTTCACATTGGTAGCCGCTACCACACGTACGTCAGTCTTCTGTACTTTAGAGGAGCCCACCTTTATAAACTCGCCATTTTCAAGCACGCGCAGCAGCCTGGCTTGTGTACCAAGTGGCATTTCACCTATCTCGTCCAGGAATATAGTCCCGCCGTCAGTTACTTCAAAATAGCCTTTGCGGGTATCATGTGCACCTGTAAACGAGCCTTTTTCGTGGCCAAACAGTTCAGAGTCGATGGTGCCTTCGGGTATGGCGCCGCAGTTGATGGCAATAAACTGGCCGTGCTTTCGCGGGCTCAGCTGGTGTATGATTTTAGAGAACGACTCCTTGCCGCTGCCGCTCTCGCCGGTAATAAGCACTGTCATTTCGGTAGGAGCCACTTGGGCTGCTACTTGTATGGCGTGGTTCAGCAAGGGTGAGTTGCCTATGATGCCAAAACGCTGCTTTATACTTTGTATATCAATGTTGCGCATTTCATTGGATTTGAAGATTAGGAAATTTGGAGAATTGAAGATGTTCTGAAGCTCATTTTACAGGCTTTCACATCTTTGTACTACCCAAATCTAATCGATAGCCTCGCCGAACAGGGTGCCTACGCTGCAGTCGTGCACCAGCACGTTCACGTAATCACCTTTCTTGTAGTGCTTCTTATCAAAGATAACTACTTTGTTCTGGTCGTTGCGGCCGCTTAATTGCTCTTTTGATTTTTTAGAAAAGTTTTCAACCAGCACCTTGTGCACCTTACCAACGTCACGCTTATTGCGATTAAGCGAAGTTTCACGCTGCTTGTTTATGATCTCGTCCAGGCGACGTTTCTTAACTTCCAGCGGAATATCATCTTCCAGTTTTCTGGCAGCCAAAGTACCCGGACGCTCAGAATAGAAGAACATGTAAGAGTAATCGTACTGCACGTAATCCATCAATGACAGTGTATCTTGGTGCTCTTCTTCGGTTTCGGTGCAGAAGCCGGCGATCATATCAGAAGATATACCGCAGTCTTCACCAAGTATAGCTCGTATAGCATCTACTCGATTCAGGTACCACTCTCGGTCGTAGGTGCGGTTCATGAGTTCCAGCACGCGGGAATTACCACTCTGAGCCGGCAGGTGTATGTATTTACAGATGTTGTCGTACTTCTTCATGGTATAAAGTACTTCATCTGTAATGTCTTTAGGATGTGACGTAGAGAAACGCACACGCAGGTCAGGAGATACCAGCGCCACTTTTTCCAGCAGCTGGGCAAAGTTTACGCTTTCTGTTCCGTCTTCTGATGCCCATTTGTATGAGTCCACGTTCTGCCCCAGCAGTGTTACCTCTTTATATCCCTGTTCTACCAAAGCCTCTGCCTCACGCACAATTGAATGTGCATCTCGGCTACGCTCACGGCCACGGGTAAACGGCACCACACAGAAAGAGCACATGTTATCGCAACCACGCATAATCGAGATAAAAGCACTCACGCCATTGCTGTTCAGGCGGATAGGGTTAATGTCAGCATAAGTCTCTTCACGCGAAAGCAGCACGTTTACAGCTTTATGGCCACCGTCCACTTCGTTGATCAGGTTTGGCAGATCACGGTAAGCATCCGGACCTACTACAAGATCTACAATTTTCTCTTCCTCCAGCAATGATTTCTTCAGACGCTCTGCCATACAGCCCAACACTCCGACCATCATCTCAGGCTTCTTCTTTTTAAAGTAGTTGATCTGGCCTAAACGGTTACGAACGGTTTGTTCTGCCTTCTCACGTATAGAGCAGGTATTCAGAAATACCAGGTCAGCCTGTGCAATATCAGAAGTAGTATCAAAACCATTCTCAAACATAATCGACGACACAATCTCACTATCAGAGAAATTCATGGCGCAGCCATAGCTTTCTATGTATAGTTTGCGGCTTTTACCTGTTTGGGTTTCCTGTGTAATATGGGTGGTATCGCAGGCAGCTGCTTCTTCTGGCGTACGGCTATCTATAAAATCTAAATCTACTATCGGATCCATGCTAATTATTTTACTGCTGCAAATATACTATAATCTCTTCAAAACCGTGACAGAATGGCAGGCCTTTTAAAAATTATGAATTAGGAATTAAGAATGATAAATTAAACTTGGTGTACTTATCTCATTAAGTATGACTTCCGATTATTTTCATTCATAATTATAATTCAACATTTAGAATTTGAAGGCGCAAGTTTAACCTTGGTTTAATACCTTCATGATTGCCTGCGCCTTCAACAGGCATTCTTCATACTCGTGTTCAGGGTCGGAGTCGTAGGTGATGGCGCTGCCCACCATAAAAGATAGGTACTTGTTGCTGGCGTTGTATTGAATACTCCTGATCACTACATTAAAATCACAGTCGTTTTCTGGAGTGATATATCCGAAGGTGCCTGAGTATAGACCACGTTTTGTAACTTCCAGTTCTTCTATCAGCTGCATAGCGCTTATTTTAGGGGCACCCGTCATGCTACCCATCGGAAAAGCACCTGCCAATGCATCTATTAGATTATTCTCCTCTCTTAATTCACCGCTTACGGTTGAGATCATTTGCGACACTTGCCTGAAACCGTATATCCCGAACATTTCCTCTACCTGCACGGTTCCGACCCCGCAGGAACGGCTTAAATCATTTCGCACCAGGTCCACGATCATCATATTTTCGGCCAGTTCTTTCTCGTCGTGGCGCAGTTGGTGCTGTAGTTGCGCATCTTCTTCCGGGGTTTGTCCGCGCCTGATGGTACCCTTTATCGGTTGGGAAATCAGTTTAGGCCCTTCTTTTTTAAGAAAGCGTTCCGGAGAGGCACACAGCAGGTACTTATCGTTATACTTCAGGTAACCGGAAAATGGGGTAGGAGAAGCTTCGTTCAGAGCCAAGTATAAAGGTAAAGGGCTAACTTCTACGTCTTCAGCATAAAACTCCATGCAATAATTTAGCTCGTACACATCACCTTCCAGTATATGCGCTTTTATACATTCTACATTTGCTTTGTATATTTCCGGAGTTACCTTTTGCTGTATTTTAAGGTTGGAAGATGCCGCTGCAACTGGCGTGGGTAAGGCAATAATACTTTCAACTACTTCGCTTGTGTTGTTCTTTGTGCTTTTGATTGTTACACCGCCATCTTTAAAGTATAACTGTACCTCTGGCTCGAAAAAAAAGGCCAGCGGAAAAGCAAGATTATCTGAATTATGGCTATTGAGGTTTTCAATCTGGTTCTTTAGGTCATAGGCTAAATAACCACACCACATGTTATGCTGCTTCGAAAGCTCCTGCCGCATACTTTGCAGTACCTGCTGCTGATCGATTTTTACAGCGGCGCCCGAGGAGACAGCCAGCCTATGTTCAAAGCCATTATGCGGATAAGCTATGTCGTTTGGGTTGTAATAGGCAACAAAGCTATACTTATCAGCCCATGCAAGCGCTCTTTTTTGAAACTCACTTAAAGATATTGGCAGTTCCTCTGCTTTTATAGTTACCGTAAACATCCTTATCTGTGACTATAGTGCTGACAGGGCTAATTTTGCCTTTGCATCGATACTGTTTTTATACTCATGGTCTTTGTAGCTCATCGCCTTCTGGAAGTATACTTTTGCCAATGCCTCCTGTTTTTGTTCTTTGTAAAGGTAGCCCAATTGCAATGCGGCATGCGGCGCAAAGTATAAATTTGTGTCGTCACAAATGGCAATCGTGTTTTTATAAAACTTAACAGCCTGTATCGTGTCCTGTAAACCGTGGAAAATACGTGCTTTTCTGTAAGTGAATTCTGCCTGCACCGGAGTGGCCGCTTTTGTTGTATCCAAAGCTCTAAGTGCTGCAAGCGCTTCTTTGTAATATCCGCCATCAGACTGTAGCCTTGCCAGCAACAATGGTTTGATTGGCTTTTCCTGATTCATTACATACTTTGCGGCGTACTTGTCTTCTTCGATCTCTTCCTTGCCTAATTCACTTACTTTGTTGTAGTACCATAGCGCCTGTGGCTGGTGGTTACCCAGGTAATAAGCCAGATAAAGTTTGAAGTGCGCGGCTTTGATGTAATGCTCACCTTTGTGCTGCTTCAGAAATGTAAGATTATGTGCTACAGATTTGTCAAAGTCACCGCGGTACAAGTATAAATCCGCAGCCATGTGCTGCAGGTACGGAAACTTAAGGTACTGGCTGCTTACCGGTCTGTTTAAAAAGTGCCGGAGTGCCTGTTCGCTGTGCTTTGTTTTTTTAAGCAGGTGCATGGCAGCAAATCGAAAGAGCAGGTTGTCAGGCTGGATTTTAATGGCACTCTCAATTAACTGTATGGCCTGTCGTTCATTCTCCTGGTCCACCAGTTGCAGGGTAATGGCATACATAAGTTGCGCCTCTTCCTGGAAAGGATTCTCCTGTGTGGCTGCAGTTCTTAAGTTTGAAAGCCCAGATTTTATACTTCCCTTCATGCCGATGATGTTCAGAAACCACCTGTAGTTATCCGGCACTGAGCCGATGAGCACCTGCAGCATACCCAGCGTCTTTTTGTTTGGTATAAAATCAGGGTGGCGCCTAGCGATGAAAGCATACTGTAAGTATGCCTGTCGGATATCCCATGCAGCAGATAACTTATTGCCGAATAGCAACTTGCTGATACCTATCTGCATTTTTACTTCAGCTTGGGCGTAGCTTTTCCAGGTGCTGTTGCTTTTTAGTTTCTCTATCTGAAGCAACCTGTTTTCCTGGCTCTGCAAAAGTGCGTCGTAATTGGTAGCATCCTGTTGCACACACAGTTCCAGAAAGTCTCCGTAGTTTGCTACAAGCAGGGCAGCGGCATTTGCTGGATTCTGTTGCAGTTCTTGCTTTACCAGTTGCTCTGCAGTGCCAATCTTTAGCTTCAGGTATTCCTGGTGAGCTCTAAGCGTGGTTGTATTATAAACCGAAACGGCATGCAGGGGAAGGGTGCTTAGCAGTAAGAGGTAGAGCACCAAAAAAAAAGGATGGGGTTGAGCCATCCTTTTTAATAATATATATAAGCGTCGTGCGCTCAATTTCTAATTAGTATACACGCTGCTCCACACCAGCCAAGATACGGCCGCAGTGCTCGCATACAATAACTTTCTTCTGTGCTGCAATGTCAGCCTGGCGCTGTGGCGGAACTGTATTGAAGCAACCACCGCAAGCATCACGCTTAACCGTTACTACCGCAAGGCCATTGCGTACGTTTTTACGGATACGAGAATAAGCACTTAGCAAACGATCTTCAATGTTTGTTGATGCATCCTGACGTTCCTGCTCCAGTTTGTTTTCTTCTTCCTCGCTTTCAGAAACAATCTGATCCAGTTCGTGCTTCTTGTTGTCAAGGTCTTTGCGGCGCTCGTCTAAACGGTGCTTAGTACCCTCGATGTCGTTGTTTTTCTGCTCGATCTGGTAGTGAGCTTCTTTGATTTTCTTCTCAGCGATCTGGATCTCCAGTTTCTGAAGCTCAATCTCTTTTGTGATAGCATCGTATTCGCGGTTGTTGCGAACATTCTGCTGCTGATCTTCATACTTGCGGATTAGAACTTCTGCGTCTTTAATGGCTTGCTTACGCTGTGCGATAGAATCATTAAGTGCTGCGATCTCGTCATCAAACTTACGAACCCTCACCTCATAGCCTTCAATTTCATCTTCCAGGTCCTGAACCTCTTCGGGTAAGTCACCTCTAACGCGTCTAATTTCATCAAGCTGCGAATCGATGCTCTGAAGCTTTAATAATGCTTCTAACTTGCTGGCTACAGTACTTTCCATGTATTAAAAAGTGTATCTGACAGGGTTTGTGTTAACGTTTGTTAAATAGACTGCAAAATTAGTAAAGTTTTTGGAAATTGTATCATAAAAAATCTCCTTTGTATATACTTCGCTTTCATAGTGCCCTATGTCAGCGATCATCATGCGGCCTTCTGCGTCAAAAAACTCATGGTACTTCACGTCGCCAGTTACCAGTGCATCAGCCCCTTGACGTAGGGCATCTTTGATAAGAAAGCTGCCGGCACCGCCACAAACGGCAACCCGTTTTATATTTTTAGTACCCACTGTTGTATATCGCAGGCCTTGCAGTTCCATCTTCTCTTTGAGGTAAGCCAGGAACTCTTCTTCGCTTAGGCCCCGCTCTAATTCGCCAATTACCCCAATGCCCACTTCCTGATTCTGGTTTTCGAGGCTGTAAAGATAATGAGCCACTTCTTCGTATGGGTGCGCCGCTCGTAAAGCAGCCATTATTTTACCTTGCAGGTAGGCCGGAAAAATAACCTCCAACCTGTTTTCCTGCACCTGCTCTGGCTTACCGGGCTGGCCTATTTTGGGATCAGCGTTCTCAGAAGGCAAGAATCGGCCAGTACCCTGTACCTGAAAACTGCAGTTGCTGTATTCTCCAATATTACCGGCACCTGCCTGGTGCAAGGCAGCTAGTACTGCTTCAGTGTTTTCTACAGGTACAAAAGTAACCAGTTGCATCAGGGTTTGCGGTTTGTTTGCCAATATGCGCTGCTGCTGCAGTTCGAGCCTGTCTGCAATTTTAGTGTTTACACCATTCACCACGCTATCCAGGTTAGTGTGGCTGGCATAGATGGCAATATTATTCTGAATGGCCTTGATGATAGTGCGCTCTACATAGTTCTTGCCAGTAAGCGATTTCAGTCCTTTAAATATAATAGGGTGGTGCGCCACGATCAGATTACAGCCTTTTGAGATGGCATCCTCTACAACTTCTTCAGTGCAGTCGAGTGAGATCAGAACAGCTCTAACTTCATCCTTAGGGTTGCCTGTAAGCAGGCCGGCATTGTCGTAACTTTCCTGGTAGCGGAGCGGAGCAAGCTGTTCCAGGTGGTCGGTTACATCTTTTATTATGGTTATCATAGTTCTTATTAATTCCTGTTTTGGCGTATTGCTTTAAAATTAATTCTAATTTTGCTTTAGCTACAACCCTATGGCAAAATATCTGAAATTACTGCTTTGGCCTTTCTCACTGCTGTATGGTGGTGTAACAGGCCTCCGCAATATTTTATACAACAAAGGTATACTTAAAAGCACTGCTTACGATATGCCCGTGCTTGCTGTTGGCAACCTAACTGTGGGTGGCACCGGTAAAACCCCACACGTGGAGTACCTGTTGCGCCTGCTGCACAAGTATAAAATTGCAACGCTAAGCAGAGGCTATAAACGCCAGACCACCGGATTTATACTTGCTGATGCCACTTCTACGGCAGCGCAGCTTGGCGATGAACCTTACCAATACCACCTGGACTTTGCAGATGTTGCTGTAGCTGTTTGTGAAAAAAGGGTAGAGGGAGTAGACAAGCTGAAGGCATCGGTTCAAGACCTTGAAGTAGTAGTGCTTGACGATGCTATGCAGCACCGCGCTATAAGGCCTTCCCTAATGATTATGCTTACCGACTACGGCAGACCTTTTTTTAGAGATTTTATACTTCCGGCGGGGCTGCTGCGCGAAAGCAGGCAAGGGTCAAAACGTGCCGATGTGGTGGTGGTCAGCAAATGCCCTCAAAAGCTTAGCCAAACTGAGAGAGAGAAGTACGTTTCAAATATCAGCAAGTATACTTTGCCGGGCACACCGGTGTTCTTCTCTACTTTTGATTATGGTAAACCTGTAAGTGTGGGGGTTACAGATCTGGTGTATAAGAACATTGTTTTACTCACCGGAATCGCCAACCCGGAACCGATGCGGGATTATTTGCAGCAGCAGGGTTATACGATAGTTAAAGCTTATACTTTCCCGGACCACCATACATATGCTACTGATGATTTACTTGAAGTAAAAGACTTTGTGAGTAAGTATAAAGGCAAAGATATCAGTATTATAACAACCAGCAAAGATGCCGTTAAATTAACCGCTCCAGATCTTGCAACAATAAGTAAACAGCTGCCCTTGTTTTACTTGCCGATAGAAGTTTCTTTTCTGGAACACGCCGAAAAATTCAATTCAATAATATCAGAACACGTAAATCAAAAGTTGGCCTTAAAGCAGATATAGCTTTTTACTTATACTTTTATCAGGTATAGAAATGGCACAAGCATACTTTTATGCGAAAATCACTAATTTTGAACTGTGAAAGTTAAATTACTAGCCGGATTCCTCCTCGTTATTTGTCTGTTGGCTGGCCGCAATGCCTCAGCCCAGATCATAGATGATTCTACCAAGGTACTGTACAGCCCAAAAACCACGCTTCAGCTATTTGAAAGAGATGTGCTGGAAGGCCTCCTGCAGCGCAGCCGGATCGATACTTCCATTAACAATATGCAGAATGAGCGTTTCTGGTATAACGATACAGCTTACTATCAGCATTTGGGTAATGTGGGTACTGCTGCCCAGCCTTTATTTTTCCGGGTGCCACAGAAGCTCGGTGTGCGATTTGGCAAGAATACGTTTGACCGTTATGCGTACGACCCTCAGACGATAAACTATTACGATACCCGTTCGCCTTATTCGCATTTATACTATGTGCAGGGGCAGCGTGGCGAGCAGGTGTTCGAAGGTATTTATGCACGCAATATATCTTCCCGCTGGAACGCTGGTGTAGCTTACCGCATACTTTCGGCTAACAAGCAAATAGGAACAAGTAACCGCCGCGAAGGATTGATTGACAACCAGGCGGTGAAAGCTTTTTCACATTATTCTTCCAAAAACAAAAAATACGATCTGTTCTTCAATTATACTTTTATGAAAGTAGAACAGATTGAGACAGGAGGCATACGACCTGTTCCAGACACTGTCCGCTACGAAGATCTGTTTGACTATGAAACAGAAAGTATATGGCTACAGCAGGCTGCCACCGAAGAATCCAGAAATGCATTGCACCTCACTAACATCTTTAAACTGGCTGGTGAAAACCTAAAGCTTTACAGCACAACCGATTGGTACCGCCAGGCCAATGAATACAGCGACAACTCCTTTACTTTTGACGTTGAAAGTGGTAACCTCCTGTTTTACCCGGATACAATCTATACTAACGTTCGAACGCATGACAGGAACATCTACACAGAACTGCAAAACCAGTTTGGCTTTACTGGCAACAGCAGCATTTCTTTTTATAAAGCTTATTTAAAGTATCGCCGCGCGAACGTTGATTACAGTGTACTGGATTTTGTACGCAACGACACTGTGCGAAGCGAAATCAGAAGAGGAGACGAGGCAACCTTTAACCAATTGTTTGTGGGAGGGCAGCTGCGCTTGTTCTACGAGAACAAAGCTGAGATTCTAGTTGACGGGGAATTCCAGATTTCAAATGATTACCGTGTGAAGGCACAGGGGAAACTGGCAGGACTTAAAGTTTCGCAGGAGCGTATTTTGCGGGCACCATCGCTTGTGGAGGAATTTATGCTCAGCAACCATTTTGCTTGGGACAACGATAATTTCAACAGTTCTGTTATTGATAGAACAGAGGTAGGTTATAGCGGCAAACTAGGCGAGAGGCAGTATGTGAAGCTGAGTGGTAATTATACAAACATTAAACGGCACATCTTTTTTAACGAACAGGCCGTGCCGGAGCAGCTTAACGGAAACCAGCGGTTCTGGGGAGCAAACATACTGCACCACATAAATTTCGGATCTGTACATTTTGAGAATTTTGCTGCTTATACCAACACAGATGAGGCAGATAAGATCAGGATACCGGAACTGGTGCTTGATTCGAAGTTGTATTACGAAGGCTTTATTTTCAAAAAAGCATTGTTCGGACAGTTCGGGGTGCAGGCTTACATGCCTACGAGTTACTTTGCTGATGCCTACATGCCTGTAACGCAACAGTTCTACCTTCAAAATAACCTCGAACTAAGGACTTATCCTGTAATTGATGTCTTTGTAAACGCCGACATTAAAACAGTAAATGTATTCCTGAAGATGAGCCACGTAAACGACGAACTGTGGGAGCCTGGATACTTTGTAACGCCATACTATCCTGGCATGCGCCGCAGCTTTGTCTTCGGTTTAAAGTGGATGTTCTTTGATTAAAATACTTATGTCTGAATTACAGCCAAACAAGACCATACTTCGCCTTGAACTCCCGACTGATCCACGTTGGGTGAACATTGCCGAAAAAAACATAGAAGAAATACTGGTAGATCATGCTTACTGCGAGCAAAAAGCCGCCACTTCAGCTATATCGCTTATTGTTAAGTACCCTGATAAAACTAGGCTTGTAGAAGAGTTGACAGACCTGGTAGCTGAAGAATGGAGTCATTTTGAGCGTGTACTGGAGCAACTAAAAAAACGAGGCTATGGCCTGGGTCGCAACCGGCCTGATGAATATGTAGTGCAGCTGAGTAAACACATCCGGAAAGGAGACAAGCGTGAACGCCAGTTAATGGATCACCTCCTGGTTAATGCATTGATTGAAGCACGTAGTTGTGAACGTTTTAAATTGCTCTGGAAGAACATACAGGACGAAGAGCTTCAGAAATTCTACTACGAACTAATGGTTTCAGAAGCAGGCCACTATGTTAGCTTTGTTAAACTAGCCAAAGAATACATGCCAGCCGATATAGTGGATGCCCGTTTTAAAGAGCTGCTGCAAATAGAATCAGAAATTATCCGAAACCTGGAGCCCCGCCCAGACAGAATGCATTAATTTAGTTCTGAGTTATGAGTTACGAGTGTTACTAATAACTCGGAACTCATAACTCATAACTCTTATCTTTTAGGTCTTCTGTTTCTTTTTCTTAGCTGCCGGAAACAGGATGTTGTTAAGTATAAGCCTATAACCCGGTGAGTTAGGGTGCAAGGCGAGGTCAGTTGGATCTTCGCCAACAAGGTGTTGGTAGTCTTCAGGGTCGTGGCCGCCATAGAAGGTCCAGGTTCCTTTGGCATAAGTACCGTGCATATAGCGGATCTCACCTAGCTCTTTGTTCTCGCCCATAACCACCACCTCAGGCTTTATCAGGCTTTTTCTGAAGGCAGTTGTCTGGCCCATAAATCCTTTGATGGTCTTCGCATGGTTTTGCGTTAGCATGGTAGGAATGGGATCCCATTTGGCTGAGAAAGTGAACAGCTGGAAATAATCGTTTGCTTCATTTACAGGGCGTTCCTGTGGCTGCATATCGATGTTGGAGTACTCATACTCGAGCGGGTTTCTGGATATCCTGAAGTCTTTGAATGCAAAGGTTTTAGCGTAGTCTAGTTTACTTTGTGCATTAGGGTCAGCTGCGTCACCATCGAACATTGCTTCTACTATATCCACGCCTTCTGCGGCCAGTGCAATATCATAGGTGTCGGTGGCAGAGCACATGGCAAAAAGAAAGCCGCCACCGGCACAAAACTCTTTTATTTTGTTTACCACTGCCATTTTTAAATGCGAAACCTTCTTAAAGCCTAGCTTAGTGGCAGATTCTTCGGCCTCGCGCTGTTGCTCCTGGTACCAGGGGTAGTGTCGGTAACTGGCATAAAATTTACCGTACTGCCCTGTAAAATCTTCGTGGTGCAGGTGCAGCCAATCATACTTCGGCAGGTCTCCTTTTACAATTTCTTCGTCGTAAATAATGTCATAAGGAATCTCGGCATAGGTTAGCACCAGCGTCACGGCATCGTCCCATGGCATTTTAGATTTGGGAGTATACACCGCCACTTTCGGCACTTTCTCCAGCTTCATGATGTCCATGTTGGCGTCTGGATTGCTGATCTCGGTGAGGATACCGTTGTATTGTGCATCCGAGATAACACTGTAGGTGATGCCCCGCACAACCAGCTCGTTTTCCAACTGTGGTCCGTGGGTAAACGCAAAGCTGCCGCCTCTGTAATTGAGTAGCCAATCTACCGGTACATTCTTGCTGAGCACCCAATAAGCTGCACCGTAAGACTTCAGATGGTCCTTCTGCGACTCATCCATAGGCACCAGGATGGTGCTGGCAAAGGATGAGAATGCACTCAATAACAGGGTGAAGAAAAGCAGTGTGGTACGGAAAAACATCAGGTTCGTCTTTAAAATATTATCAAATGTATAAAATTGACTCATTTTTAAAAGAAAGCAGTTAACTTAGAAGCTGAGCAGCTGTTTTATACTTAACGCAAAAAAGGTAAAAAGCGCACAAAAATCTTTCACTGTCGGATGAATCTGCTAGAAAATATACGCGAAGGTCTACGAGCCATACAAGGCAACTTGCTTAGAACCATACTTACCGGACTTATTGTGTCTATTGGCATCATGTCTTTGGTAGGTATCTTAACGGCAGTGGATAGTATGAAACACTCATTAACCCAAACGTTTTCAAATCTGGGAGCAAACTCCTTTGACATACGCAGAAAAGGGTTTAACAATCAGGGTGGAAAGGATCGTGTGTATCCTAATATCTCTTACGTGCAGGCCATGCAGTACAAAGACATGATGTCTAACAACGCCAAAGTAAGTTTATCAGCTAATATTTCGGGGGCAACTGTTGTAAAGAACGAAATAGAAAAAACGAATCCAAACATTAATGTGATCGGTGGAGATGAGTATTACGTGGAGGCTCAAAATCTGATACTGCAAGCGGGTAGGGGATTCTCTAGTTTCGAACACGAATATGGCTCCAATGTAGCTATAATCGGCAGTGAAGTTAAAGATAAGCTGTTTAAGAAAAGAAGTGCTATAGGCCAGTATATAACTATGCTTGGCCGAAAGTTTAAAGTAGTAGGCCAGCTTGAGTCTAAGGGCAGCAGTATGGGCGGAGGTAGTGATCGTAGAATTATTGTCCCACTCGAAACCGGCCGCCAGATACCACTTGTGGGTGGCGCAGAACTCACGTATGCCATCAAAACGGTTATACCTAAGCCGGAAGAACTTGATTACGTAATGGGAGAGGCAACAGGTATTATGCGCAGTGTTCGCCAGGACCCTTTAGGCCAGGAGGAATCTTTTGAAATAAGACGCAGCGACTCACTACTGCAGAGCCTGAACGAAATATCTGGCTACCTGAAAGCCGGCGGCTTTATTATAGGCTTTATTACGTTGTTGGGAGCCTCTGTTGGCCTGATGAACATTATGATGGTATCGGTGAACGAGCGTACCCGGGAGATAGGCGTAAGGAAAGCTTTGGGTGCTACTGCCAAGCAAATACGCCAGCAATTCTTGATCGAGGCTATCGTTATCTGTATACTTGGTGGACTAGTGGGTATATTTTTAGGTATACTAATGGGTAACGGAATTGCCTCTTTAATTGGAGAGGGTGGTTTTATTGTGCCATGGCTTTGGGTAATAGTGGGCCTTACTATTTGCGTAGGTGTTGGGGTGATATCAGGCTACTACCCAGCGTTTAAAGCCTCTAAGCTAGATCCAATAGAATCATTGCGTTACGAGTAGGAGATTAGGGTATACTTGCTTATTGCTCAATTAAGGTTTTGCTACGCCATGCATTATAGCTCATCTCAAATCTGGTTTCGTCAGATCCGTTAAGTCCGGTTTCTTCCCAGCCTTGCCTGCGGTAAAATTCTTCAGCTCTGGTGTTAAAGCCTGTCCCTAACCAGATGGTGGCTGTCGTCTGGCTGAAGTACCAGTTAAGCATGATGTTTTGCAGTTGTTTGCCGATGCCGTTCCCTTCGTGTTCTGGTTTAAGGAACAGTGCCCATACATTACATTCCTGCAGATCTGCTATGGCAAAGCCCACAATTTCACCATCAATCTCACAAACCCAGCCTTTGCCACGTTTAGTTAAATAATCCTCACAATGCTGATCAGTCACTAAAGTAGGATCCGAAAGTATGTTTTCTCTAACTGAGTGCCGGACTTTTTGAATCTGTGGTATATCGGAAACTGTTGCTTCTCTGAAGGTCATATAAATTTGGTATTTGGCTACTTGTTCCAGTACTGCTTGTCACTTCACTTTAGTGCGCTTAGAGCAAAATTATGAAGCGTTATGGATAAACTTTATAAACTTACTGCATTTTTATTCAATCCTCAGTTTTAAATATACCTATCTATTGCTTCTTCTGTGTGTCTATTTGTAGAAACCTTGCAGCATTGTTGTATAGAATATCTCTTTTTTGTTCCTCTGTCAAAAAATCGGCGTCTTCAATGGTCTGAATCCCTTTTTCAATCATCTCCGGCCAGCGCATCTGATCGGAGCCGAACATTATCCGCTTACCCAGTCCGGCGCTTATAAGTGCTTTTAAGTAACTATAAAATGCACTTCTCGGAATCACCCAGGTAATAGTGGATACATCGCCATAAAGTTGCGGGTACTGATACATCATTGCTATCATTTCATCGAGATAGGGATATCCGGAATTTTCTACATAAAGCCTGAGTTTTGGATGTCGAACCAACACATCTTCCAATAAAAGCGGGCTGCCGTAAGCTGAACGAAAAGACGGAAGGTAGGGCCCAATGCCTGCTGTGTGAATGAGTGTAGGGACGTTAAGTTCTTCGGCAAGGGCAAAGTAAGGTTCAAGTTTCGGGTCGTTTGGCGCGATGCCACTTAGTTGTGTAGCTATTTCTCCCATGCCGCCATAAAAGCCTTCTGCGTATTTCTTTCTAAGGTCTTCTGCTTTGGGTTGTCCAGGTTGGAAGATAAATGGAGCGGCAATAAAACGATCCGGATCCGCTTTGATCCATTTCGCAATGATTGCGGGGTCAAGGCCACTCAGATGGGCCCTGACGATATTGTAGCGATCCATGATCTCTAATGTTTTTCTTAACGTTTCATCATGGCTCGCAGTAGCACCACCTGTACCTTCACATGGTTCCGGCCTGCAGAGAGCAGGTTCTCCTTCATTAATCTTGTAAGGTGGCAGGTCGGCATGCAGGTGCATGTCGATTATGGGTGGCCGTTTCTGACCATACAAAGCGCTGGTAAACTGACTTAGAAAAAGAAAAAGGTAAAGGATACTGAGCGTTTTCATAATAATGTATTTAAGTATAAACTCAATGAGTTATTCAGTTTTGCTCAATTATTGGCCTACATAAATGCAAATCCCGGTTACCACACTTTAATAATGTTTACGGTAGTTGTTTGATTTTTTGGTAAAAACTTATGGTTAAAGCACTACTGCGTGATACCTACATCAGTTATGAAAAATCATTATATAAAAAAAAGGCGAACCTAATGGCTCGCCTTTCTGGTATAGCTATTGCTTATTACTTCTTCTTCGGAGTTTCTTTTGCTTTGTCGGCTTCAACTTTCTCTGTTTCGTACTCTTTGTTAAGGCCTTCAACTACTTCAGTAGTGATATCTCTTGTAGAGTCGCTATAAAGGATGGCGCTGTTGCCACGCTGGTAAGTAAGTACCATTTTATAGCCTTTCTCTTCGCTCAGTTTCTTAAGGTAAGACTCTACCTGATCGTAGATTTTCTTCATTTCCTCAGACTCTTCGCTCATTAGCTCGTTGCCAGAGCTTTGTTGTAGCGCCTGCAACTGCTGCTGCTTCTGCATCAGGCGTTGCTCTGTAGCGGAAGCCTGCTGAACAGTCATGTTTGCAGCCTGCTGCTGGAAACGCTGAACTTCTTTCTGGAAAGACTCTGCCTGAGAACGCAGGCTTTTCTCTTTGGCCTCTGCTTTACCCTGTAGTCTGGTTCTAACGTCTTTAAAATACTCATAGTTAGCCAGTAGCGAATCAGAGTTAACATACACAATGTCAGGAGTGCCTGCTTCGGTTGTTTGTGTAGCACCAGTTTCTTTTACAACTACTGCCTTTTCGCCATTTTGATCGCAGGATGCAAGGGCAGCTGTAGCCACAGCAAGGCCCAAGGTTAGTTTTAATAATTTCACAGTAAGTTTTTAGTTTATCTAAGTTGGAAGTTTTTCAACTCTAAATATAGCTTAATTTTCGTTTAAGCCTAAACATTTTAATGCTTTAGTATCTCCTGGTAGGTTTCTTCAGCCTCCATCAGGCCATTTGTGTCAATCCCTGTCAGGCGCACATGCTTCAGTTCGTTAACCAGCACCGGGTCATACTTGGCAGCTACACGCACGTAATTTTCCGTCCAGCCTTCCATTACTCCGTCTTTCACGTCGTCTTCAAACAACACTGTAAACTCACGGCTAATATTCTGCTCGTAGAAGTGACGCTTCTTTTTCTCAGATAAGATGCGAAGCATATCGGCACGGCGGTTACGGTCTTTTATACTTACCTTGCCGGGCATGTCTGGAGCAAGGGTATTTTCACGCTCAGAGTATGGGAATACGTGCAGGTAGCTAACATCCAAGTCATTGATGAAGTTGTACGTCTCCAGGAAGTCCTCTTCTGTTTCGCCTGGAAAGCCCACAATCACATCCACCCCAATGCAGCAATGCGGCATAAGGGCTTTTATTTTAGCCACACGATCTGTATATAGTTCGCGCTGGTAGCGGCGGCGCATCAGTTTTAATACCTTATTCGAACCCGACTGTAGCGGCACGTGGAAGTGCGGCATGAAACGCTGGCTCTGACTCACAAACTCAATAATTTCGTCCTTCAGCAGGTTTGGCTCAATAGAAGAGATTCTAAAACGCTCAACTCCTTCAACCTTATCCAGTTCCTGCACCAGTTCAAAGAAAGTCTCTACACGTTTGCCGTCCTGCAGCCCAAAATCACCAGTATTTACCCCTGTCAGCACAATTTCTTTTACACCTGATTCAGCAATCTCGTGTGCAGACTTCACTACATTAGCTATACTGTCGGAGCGGCTATTGCCACGGGCTAAGGGTATAGTGCAGAAGGTACAGGAGTAATCGCAGCCGTCCTGTACTTTAAGAAAGGTACGGGTGCGGTCGCCGAAGGAGTAAGAGTTATGGAATGTATTGGCTTCTGAAATAGGGCTGGCGTATACTTCGGCCTTGTCTTTTTTCTCAAACGTCTCCAGGATATCTACCAGTTGAAACTTTTCGGCAGCGCCCAATACGGCATCTACACCCGGTATTTCAGATATCTCTTTTGGTTTAAGCTGCGCATAACAACCTACTATGGTAATAAAGGCATTAGGCGAGTGCTTCAGGGCCTCTTTTACAATTTTACGACATTTCTTATCGGCATTGTCGGTTACCGAGCAGGTGTTAATGACGTAGATATCAGGCGTATCTGTAAACTCTACTTTCTCAAACCCACGCTCCTGGAAAATGCGTCCGATGGTGCTGGTTTCGGAGTAGTTTAGTTTACAGCCTAAGGTATAAAAAGCTACTTTCTTCATAATAAGAGCGCAAAGGTACGAAATTTAATTGTGAATGAGTGAATGCGAGAAACAGTGAGTTTTGTTTTTTACGCAACGTGTAAATTGTTGGTAATTAACTAGAAAGATGAGCTTGGTCTTTAAGCGTCTGATGTGTCTTTAACATTCACACAATCACTCATCTTGATTATTTCTTTACAAAATCGCCATATGAGTACTGCATATAGGCTTTACCCAACTCTACCTGCTCTTCCGGTACGCTGCTGTCTTTACTGATCACTTGCTTCGATACATTATCAAAAGTAAGCACACCCTGTGGAGTAATGTACCCAAAGCCGTCGTTAAACACATAAAAAGCAAACGGATTGGCTACAGGAGCCAGCAAATTGTGCCCCCAGGTAAACTCCTGGTGCGGCAGCTTTAGTGTGGCCAGCAGGGTAGTGGCAATATCTGTTTGGGAGCCGATAGTGTTAATTTTAAGGCCCTGTCGCTTTACAGCACCTCCGGTAAGTATAAACGGTATCCGGAATTTGCTGGGCTGGTGGTTAGCATCATCGCCGGGCAGAGGGTGTCCGTGATCTGCAGCCAGTACGATAAGGGTGTTATCCCACCATGTTTGCTGCTTTGCCTGTTCTATAAATCTACCCAGTGCCCAATCTGTATAATACACGCTGTTCCGGAACAAGGCTTCATTAGTTGTGCCGGAAAATTTAGGATCGATTGGAATCTCGAAGGGTTCGTGGCTGCTTAAAGTATAAACTGTCGAGAAAAAGGGCTGCTTCTCCTGCTTCAATTCCTCCAGCACCCTATCAAAAAGTACATGGTCATGCGCTCCCCACTTAGAATTATAGGTACTCGGATCAAAATCATACTTGTCTGCCAGCTTATGATAGCCACCATTTAGCAAGTATGATTTAATGTTTGCAAACTCCAGTTCTCCTCCGTAATAGAAACTGGTCTTATAACCCCGCTCCTTAAAAACTTTACTTAACTGCGGTAGCTTCTCTGTTTTTTTAGGGGTTTTGATGATCGAAGTAACCGTTTGTACAGGATAACCGCTTAATAAGGCAACCATTCCTTTTTCGCTTCTGTCGCCGCTGGCATAGAGGTTAGTAAAGGTGATACCTTCTGCTGCCAGTTTATCTAAATTAGGCGTTACATCCGCTTCACCGCCTAAATGGTCTACTAGTTTGGCAGTATAACTCTCAAGTATGATAAAAAGAACATTGGGCTTGGCTGTGTTGCGGAGGACAGTTGTGTCAACTGGCTGTGAAGTATGATAAAGAGCCGCAATTTTTTCAGCTGCTTCCTCTTCTGGCATGTACTGATATGGATTACTGCTCGTCTTGCTATACTTGAGCATGGCGTGCATCAGGTTCCAGGGCATGTTAAGGCCGGCATGGTTAGCATAAGGCTTATCCGAAAAGTATACAACACTCTGGTTAATCGGAATCTGCTGCCATCCGCCACGCAGCGGCAACACCAGTAGTACCAGGTACATAAAAGAAAGGCCCCCGGCTAAAAGTTTGCTGCTGTTAAATGAGTACTTCTTTTTGCCGAAGAGATACAAGTATAAAAGTATAAATCCAGCGCTCAGTGCCATTGTAACCAGGCTTAGCAGGAATACAGGTGCTGTGGCTGCTGTGGCAAACATTTCGCCGGGTGTATTTAAGTATTGTAGCGGCGTAGCATCTAGTCTGAAGCCCCAGAAAGTATAAAGTTCCAGGTCTGCAGAAAGCAAAACCGATATCAGCACCAATATGGTAAAGGTATAGGACCTGATAAAACCGCCGACTTTAAGCCTTGGCCAAAAAGCGGCAACTGTGCTCACCAGAAAGGGAATAATACTGATATAGGCTGTAAATGAGGCATCCAGTCTTAAGCCGTACAGGAAAGTATTAAAGAGGTCTCCACTGCTCAATTGCTCTGATTTATCCAGGTGGTAAACCAGAAACAAGGCACGGGCTACTACAAAATACAGCAGCCAGAACAAAAAGTATAAGGGTTGAAAGTATACGTGTTTTTTCACGTCACAAATATAAAGTAATACTCCAGCCAATCTTAACGATAGCCTGAGAAAGAAAATTCCAGTATCAAACTGTTGGGGTTAATCAAATATGAGGGGGTGTACTATGTAATAATATTATCGGCGCAATTGGCCTTTATAATTTAGGGGGTGTTAAATAAATATTGTATTTAAAATCTTAAGCACCCCTGTAAATTTATACCCCTTTCTGTTGCACTTGCATAAATTCCTTTATCTTTGCCTCAGAAATTTAACCCAACCCCTTTTATATCCATGGCAATACTTCGTTTCAAGGCGCTCGAGCTGGTAAGCCAGCGCAAATCAGGTGAGGTAGTACTTCCATCTCACAAAATATCAGATTACTACGGCGAGAACGTGTTTGGCTTCGATGCCATGCGCGCTACTATGTCTTCAGAATACTTTAAGCGACTGGTTCGCACAACGGAAGCAGGAGAGAAGGTAGACCGCAACCTGGCCGACGCTGTTGCTGCTGCCATGAAAACATGGGCCATCAGCAAAGGGGCTACGCATTATACGCACTGGTTTCAGCCGTTAACAGGCACTACTGCCGAAAAGCATGACTCTTTTTTCGACCTTACTTCTGACGGAGAAGCGATTGAAAGCTTTAAAGGCAATGCCTTGGTACAGCAGGAGCCGGATGCATCGTCTTTCCCGAGCGGTGGTATTCGTAACACCTTCGAGGCGCGTGGCTACAGTGCCTGGGATCCGTCTTCTCCGGCTTTCCTGATAGAGAATGCGGGTACCAAAACTCTTTGTATCCCTACCATATTTGTTTCTTATACAGGTGAGGCATTGGACTATAAAGCTCCTTTGCTTAAGTCGCTGAAACTGCTGAACGATGCAGCTGTGCCGGTTTGCCAGTATTTTGATAAAGATGTAACCAAGGTTAGCACTACATTAGGTATAGAGCAGGAGTACTTCCTGGTAGATAAAGCCCTTTATGAAGCGCGCCCTGACCTGATCGTTTCTGGACGTACTTTATTTGGACATGCGCCAGCCAAAGGACAGCAGTTGGAAGACCACTACTTCGGAAGTATACCTAGCCGCGTACACGCTTTCATGGTTGATTTCGAAAAGTCAGCCTGGAGATTAGGCATTCCGCTTAGAACCCGCCACAATGAGGTAGCGCCAAACCAGTTTGAGTGTGCCCCTACGTTTGAAGATGCAAACTTGGCTGTAGACCACAACCAGTTGCTGATGGATATCATGGATCGTGTTGCGGAGCGTCATAACTTTAAAGTGTTGCTTCATGAGAAGCCATTTAAAGGTGTAAACGGTAGCGGTAAGCACAATAATTGGGCTATGAGCACCAATACAGGCATTAACCTATTATCCCCTGGTAAAAAGCCAAAAGAAAATCTTCAGTTCCTAACGTTCTTCATCAACACGATTAAGGCTGTTTACAAGTATGACGACCTGCTTCGTGCAAGTATAGCCTCTGCCAGCAACGACCACCGCTTAGGAGCCAACGAAGCACCACCGGCTATCATGTCAGTGTTTATCGGTCAGCAGCTAACAGCAGTGTTGGATGAGTTTGAGCGTACCTCTAAAGTGCCTATCGAAAAAGGCGATAATATGTACCTGAAACTGGGCATTGACAGAATACCGGAAGTTTTACGTGACAACACAGACCGTAATCGTACTTCTCCATTTGCCTTTACAGGTAATAAATTCGAGTTCCGTGCCGTAGGTTCTTCTGCTAACTGCTCTTCGTCCATGACAGTTCTGAACACCATTGTAGCAGATCAGCTGCTGGAGTTCCGCAAAACAGTGGATGACTTGATCGAGAACCAGGGCGTTAAAAAAGAAGTGGCTGTTATCCAGGTGCTGCGTGAGTATGTAGCCGAGTCGAAGCGAATTCGTTTTGAAGGGAATGGTTACTCAAAAGAGTGGGAAGAAGAGGCAGAGCGTCGTGGTTTGTCTAACATTAAATCTACACCGCTTGCCCTGGATGTATACGAGCGTGAGGATGTAGTGGAGCTTTTCTCCAAGCACGGCATCTTAACGAGCGTTGAACTAAAGGCGCGCCATGAGATCCTGTTGGAAGACTACATCAAGAAGATTCAGATCGAATCGCGTGTGATGGGCGACCTGGCTGTAAACCATGTCATTCCTACGGCTGTCGCATATCAGAATAAACTCATACAGAACATTCGTGGTTTGAAAGATCTTGGTTTAGAAGATGAGTTTACTCAAACAACACTAGAAGCTATCAAAAAAATGTCTCGCCACATTACTACTATCCAGAAGAATGTGGATGCCATGATCGAGGCCCGTAAGATAGCTAACAAAGAAGAAGATGTGCGTGAGCGCGCCATCATGTACCGGGAGCAGGTGTTTAACTATTTTGATACTATCCGTTATAGCGTTGATAAACTGGAGCTGATGGTAGATGATGAAGACTGGCCATTGATAAAGTACAGAGAACTGATGTTCCGCCGATAGTACTTCACTAATATCAATTAAAAAGGCACCTATAATGGGTGCCTTTTTGCATTCTGCATCTTAAGGTTTCAGTGCAAGAGTTTCGGGTAGTATTGTGATTATGCTAGTTTAAGCGGAAGTTCTGCTGCTTAATAGAGTTTAGCTTGCGCGAAGTCTGCAGCAGCGTTGCCACAAGTAGTGCTATGATAACCGCCATGGCAATTACAAGTGTAGTCAGGAGTTTTATAAAGTTCATTTGCCTTTCGGCCGAATTCAATAATTCATGTCCTATGGTACCCTGAATTTTGCTTAAATCATGCAGTGGGTTAAGCAGTAACTGAAATGAAGCGTTTCCAGCTGTATTAAAACTTTTCTTGGCTGCCACAGTGTTCAGGTTACCGCTTTGGCTAAGTATCGCATTTTGGACGGTCAGCAGGTTTTGCCGCGCTTTTTTATAGTTCTCAAGGCTCTGCCGCTCGTCTATGGTGAGGTAGGTACCCTCAAATTTAACAAGTATAGAGTCTATCTGCTTCTGATTTTGGCTGATATCTCCGCTTAACTTCTCTTTTTCAGTTGTATCGTCTGTAAGGATGTGCTCCTCCAGCAGCAGGTGATTTTTATAGCTGCGCTCTACTATAGCTGATATATCCAGCGCCGGCACCAACCTGTCTTCATACACAGATTTGAAGTGATGGCTAACCTGCTTCATGCTGTAGTTAACAAACCAGTTAGCAAGCACAATCACCAAAAAGATAAACCCAAGGGCAAGAGCTACTTTGTCACGTTTCCTTATACCTATGCTCCAATTCATAGACGCTACTGCTTATTTTATCTTAAATCTATAAAAACTTACAAGATTTACAAGTTAAAGAGTAGCTGATTTCGTGCCAGATTATGTATGAATGACAACAACATCGTTTAAAAATACTAAAACTAAACCTGACAGGCGCGTATAAAAGGCACATCAATGATGTCTTAAATTAGAAGCCATACTTCGTGATCCCGATAAAGATACACACGCAACCAGACGACTCCACTTGTGGCCCCACCAGCCTGCATGCCGTGTACCGATATTTTAAAGATCCAATCACACTTAGCGATGTAATAAAAGAAGTACCCTACCTGGATGAGGGTGGCACACTGGAAGTATTGCTTGCCTGCCATGCCTTAAAGCGCGGCTACAGGGCCAGTATTTATACTTACAACCTGCACATTTTCGACCCAACTTGGATCGGCCTCAGCAACGAGGAGATCATCTTAAAACTAGAGCAGCAGTTGGAGTATAAGAAAGGAAGCAAGTTCAGGAGGGCAACGATGGCGTACATCGAGTTTCTGAGGCTGGGCGGGGAGCTCAAAAGCCGCGACCTTACCAAATCACTTTTAATAGAATATTTTGAACAGGGTATACCTTTGCTTACAGGTTTAAGCGCCACTTATCTTTATCGCAGCGCACGCGAGTTTGCCGACGAAGCAGGCAATTCGGTTTACGACGATGTACAAGGCTACCCCATGGGGCACTTTGTGGTGCTCTGCGGGTTCGGCGAAGACATGAAGAGTATTGTAGTGGCTGACCCGTACCAGGAGAACCCCTACTTTAAAGACAATTATTACGAGGTAAAAGCATCTCACCTGATTAATTCCATTATGCTGGGCATGGCCACGTTCGATGCGAACCTGCTGGCTATACAACCATCCATCACTGAACCCGACCAAGTATAAAACATGCGAAAAATAGTTGTTGTTGATTATCTCAAAGACTGGGATGCGGCGATAGAAGATATAGAGGTAATTGAAGCACAAAGCTATCTTACCGACACAAAATACACCGATATCCGGAATGCCCGGATATTTAACCTGTGCCGATCTTACAGATACCAGAGCGCGGGCTACTATGTATCGTTGCTGGCAGAGGCGCGCGGGCACAAGCCCATACCCAGCGTTACCACCATGCAGGACCTGAAAAGCCCCACCATTGTGCGGGCCATTACCGTGGAGCTGAACGAGTTGATACAGAAAAGCCTGAGCAGCCTGCGTTCTAAAAGCTTTACCCTGAGTATCTATTTCGGGCAGAACGTAGCCAAGAAGTATGAAAAGCTCTGCAAACAGCTGCACGACCTGTTCCAGGCGCCACTGCTGCGCGCGCAGTTTGTGTTTAAAGATGAGTGGGTGCTGCAAAGTATAACTCCTATACCAATAAACGAGGTACCCGAAAACCATCAGAGCTACTTAAGGCGGTTTGCCAAATCATACTTTGCAAGGCACCGTTTCTCAGGCGCGCGCATCACCCGCAAAACATATGACCTGGCCATACTTGTAGACCCTGACGAGCAGGAGCCGCCTTCAGATAAAAAAGCTATTCAGCAGTTTATGGATACCGCCGACGCGATGGGCTTTTACGTGGAGCTTATAACAAAGGATGATTACCGCAGGCTGCCGGAGTTCGATGCGCTCTTTATCCGCGAGACTACCTCCGTCAATCACCATACTTATAAGTTTGCCCGTAAGGCGTTTGCAGACGGACTTGCCGTGATAGACGACCCTATATCCATTTTACGCTGCACAAACAAAGTATACCTGGCAGAATTGCTGGCGAAGGCAAAGGTACCAACGCCAAAGACCATGATCATCCATAAAGACAACCGGAATGAAGTGGAGAAGGAACTGGGCTTGCCTTGTGTGCTCAAGAAGCCGGATAGCTCTTTCTCGCAGGGGGTGGTAAAAGCTAAGGACCCGGAATGCCTTAAAAAGAATCTGGATGAGATGCTGGCAGATTCTGAGCTAATAATCGGGCAGGAATTCTCGCCAACAGATTTTGATTGGCGCATTGGTGTGCTGGATAAACAACCGCTGTACGCCTGTAAGTACTTTATGGCGAAAGGCCACTGGCAGATATATAATTGGGAAGGAAAGAAACAAGATACAGCCGGAGACGTAGAGACAGTTCCATTCGAAGATGTTCCGTTTGTGGTACTCCATACCGCACTTAAAGCTGCTAACCTGATAGGCGATGGCCTGTATGGAGTAGACGTAAAAGAGATAGACGGAAAAGCTTACATAATTGAGGTAAACGACAACCCCAGCATTGAGGCGGGGTGCGAAGACAAAATTCTAAAAAAAGAACTTTATGCATCCATTATTAAGTCCATTAAGCGCCGTATCGACAATCACAAAAACATTAGGACAGATGAGTAGCCGCAAAACACCCTTGCACCTTTTTGAAGGATTTGGTGTCGAACTGGAGTATATGATCGTGGATCAGGACAGCCTGGAGGTAAAGCCTATTACAGACAAACTGATTTATGACGAGGTGGGAGAGTACTTGTCTGATGTGGAGTTTGGCGACATTGCCTGGAGCAACGAACTGGTGCTGCATGTAGTGGAATTGAAGACACAAGGGCCTGTGGCGAAACTGGCCGGTCTGCAATGGAAAATGCTGGAGCACGTGCGTAAGATAAACCAGATGCTGGAGAAGTATAATGCAATGTTGCTCCCGACTGGTGCTCACCCGCTTATGAACCCAGACACCGATACTAAACTGTGGCCGCATGAGTACAATGCCGTGTATGAGGCTTACAATAAGATATTCGACTGCCGGGGCCATGGTTGGGCTAACCTGCAGAGCACGCACCTGAACCTGCCATTTGCCAACGACAAAGAATTTGAGAAACTGCATGCGGCGATTCGTGTGCTGCTTCCGATAATACCTGCCTTAAGTGCCTCATCTCCAATTCTGGATGGTAAGCTCAGTGGTCTGGATGATACCCGACTGGAAGTATACCGCCATAACCAGGACAGGATTCCTTTGATCGCCGGTAAGGTAATACCAGAGCAAGCTTTTAGTAAGAAAGCGTATGAAGACAAAATTCTTAAGCCGATCTATCAGGCTATCAAACCCTACGATGAAGAAGGAGTGTTGCAGGATGAGTTCCTGAACTCCAGGGGTGCCATTGCCCGTTTTCAGCGAAATGCCATCGAGATCAGGCTTATAGATATACAGGAGAGTCCGGTGGCGGATATGGCCATTGCACAGGCAGTTGTATCTGTATTACAAGCCCTAGTTGCAGAGCGATGGGTAAGCATAGCAGACCTCAAAACCTGGGATGAAAACAGGTTGGCAGCCATACTTGAGGACGTGATTGCCAAAGGACAGCAGGCTGTAATCACAAACATGGAGTTTATAGACCTGTTCGGGTTTAAGTGCACTGAAAACTGCACAGTTGGGGAGCTCTGGAAACATCTTGCCAAAGAAACCATTATGCTAGACGATCAGCCTGAAATAGCCTACGCCTTGCACGTGATCCTATCAAGAGGAAATTTATCGAGAAGAATATCTGAGGCAGCCGGCGAGAATCCATCAGAAGAACGTATAAAAGAAGTATACCAGAACTTAGCTATTTGCCTTCAGAACGGAGGTGTGTTTTTACCAGAAAAACCATGCTAAAACTACTGTTAACTTGTGAGCACGGAGGTAACCAGATACCTGTTGCCTACCAGTCGCTTTTCCAGGGGCACCAAGATGTACTAAAATCCCATGCCGGTTATGATATAGGTGCACTTGAGTTATTTAGAGAACTAGAGCCTATAGCTGATATCTGTTTTTTCTCCGAAACGTCGCGTTTGCTTGTAGAACTGAACAGGTCGCTGCACCATAAAAAGCTCTTTTCAGACTATACTAGGTCTTTGGCTGATAGCGATAAGAACTTTATACTTAAAAACTACTATTATCCGTACCGCGACAAGGTGGAGCAACTTGTGCAAGATTTTGTAAGGGCTGGCCGCAGTGTGCTGCACATATCCATCCATTCGTTTACCCCGGTGCTAAACGGAGAGGTTCGTCATGGTGATATTGGTTTACTATATGATCCGAAGCGAAAAGGCGAACAGCAATTTTGCAAAGAGTGGCGACAGGCAATAAATAAACAGAGCCCGGCATTCCTTGTCCGCAACAATTATCCTTACCTGGGCATTGCAGATGGTTTCCCGACATACCTGCGCAAAAGATTTAAAGCTGATGAATACATGGGCATTGAGCTGGAGGTTAATCAGAAGTTTCCGGAGGGAGATCCGAAACAATGGCAGGTGCTAAAGGATGTTTTGAAAGCTTCTTTATCTGAGGCATTCCAGAATAAACGTCCTCAGCAGCAGCAGGAAAGGGTAGCCTGATTTGGTAATAATGGTACTTTATTAAAACAAAGTTTATACATATGAAGTATTGTTCATTATATAGCTAGTTACTATACTTGCTGTAAAAGCATGTGTATTAAATTTTTTAATTACTTAATTCCTGAAACTATGAAATTTAAAAGTCTACTTAACCTGGCCATTATTATTCTAGCTGCGCAGATGATGTTTGCCTGTAGCTCGGCCGAATACTATAAGTTTGCACCTCAAAAGCCTGAAGCGTACAACAAGGCAAAAGAAAAGGCAACTCCAACTCCTGAAGCAGATGCTCTTTCACTTTCTGAGATAGCTTTATTGGCAGCAGAGGAAGAGGCCACTAAACAGAACGCAGAACCTGCTCTGGAAGCGAGTGTAGCTGCGCCTGCAGTAACTCCTAAAAAAGCAGTAAAGCCAATAATTGTAGAAGAGAAAGTAGTTACCGAAACTATAACAGAGGCGGAGGCCATGGAACTGGCAAAAGAACGCATTGCCAACATGACCAAAGCAGAGAAAAAAGAGCTTAAGAAAGATTTGAAAGAGGCACTTAAGCAGGACAGAGGAGGAAGCAGAACCTCTATCGTTGAAATCATACTTGCTATACTGCTGCCTCCATTGGCGGTGTTCCTGCACGATGGTATCGGCACCTCCTTCTGGATCAATATCATCTTGACGCTGCTCTTCTTCTTACCTGGTGTGATACACGCATTACTCGTTGTAACAGATTCTATCTAACATCAGCATAAGTGTAAAAATTGACGGAAGCACTGCCTTGGCAGTGCTTCTTTGCGTTATGCAACTTAACAAAGAGGTAACAGTACAACATAACATACTACTGCAAAGTCAAAAAGTATCGCCAAATGGAATACAAGGACTATTATAAAATACTGGGAGTAGAGAAATCTGCTTCGCAGGCAGACATAAAAAAAGCCTACCGTGCCTTAGCCAAGAAGTATCACCCGGATAAGAACAAAGGCGACCAGGCAGCTGAAAATAAGTTTAAGGACATCAGTGAAGCCTACGAAGTATTAGGAGATAAAGACAAGCGTGCGCAGTATGATCAGTTGGGTGCTAATTGGCGGCAGTTCCAGCAAGGGGGAGGTCCGGCAGGTGGCAGTTACCAAAGCTACGGCGGCGGCTTTTCGCAGCAGGACATTAACGATATGTTTGGCGGCAGCGGAGGTGGCGGCGGCTTCTCAGATTTCTTCCAGCAGTTTTTTGGCGGAGGTGGCGGTTTTGGCCAGGCAGCGGGTGGCAGAACACGCACCCATAGAGGACAGGACTATCAGGCCGAAATGGAGATAACCCTGGAAGAAGCATACAGCGGTACCTCCAGGCTGATTAATACAGATCAACAGCAACTTCGTATCACCACCAAGCCCGGCGTTGCAGACGGACAGACACTTCGTATCAAAGGCAAGGGAGGTCCGGCTGCCGGTGGTGGCCAAAGCGGTGATTTATACATTAAGGTACTCATCAGGCCGCACCCCAAATTTGACCGCAAAGGCGATGATCTGTACACGGACCTGAATCTGGACATGTACACAGCCATACTTGGGGGAGAGACGCATGTGAACACTATGAGCGGAACCATCAAGCTAAAGATACCCGCTGGGACACAAAACGGCAAGACACTGCGGCTACGCGGCAAAGGGATGCCACACTACGGCAAACCCGACCAACACGGTGATCTTTACGTAAAAATAAATGTAATGCTGCCAACACAACTTAACAATGAAGAGCGCAACCTGCTTGAAAAACTAAGAGATATGCACCATACAAAGGCAGCCTGATTAGTATTAAATTAAAAACTGATAGCCATGCTGATGACCATTGAAACAACAAGTACAAATAGTCCGCTGGAGCAATTCATAGATAGCCTGGCTGACCAGAACCTGACGTACTATGCTTCGGACCTGCTGCACCTGACTGGTTGTGAAAGCATGGATGAGTTAGGAACTGCCCTTAGGCGCGCCACAGAAGTGTGCACCTGCATGCATATTCCGCTGCGAGAGAACTTTAAAGTTGTGTTCAGGCCACAGAATGGTGAGTTGGTGCAAGACTGGCGCCTTTCGCCGATGGCCTATATGCTCATGGTGCTTAACTCTAACTCACAAAACGATCTGGTAGCCCACTTGCAGGTAGAAATGGTCAAACGTGTGCTCAATCCTGAGTAGCCTGTACTGGCTGTGGCAGCACCTCCTGCGTGTTTAAAACATCCATCCACTCAAAGCGGAAACAAAGGCGCAGCATGTTATCCGGCATCTGTGCTTTTATACTTACAGCTTCTCCAGTAAACGGGTGTTCAAAGTATAAGTTAGCAGCGTGCAGTAGCAGGTAAGGGCTTTCCAGTTCCTCCAAAAACATCTTGTTATGGCGCCAGTCGCCGTGCCTTTTATCACCTACAATATAATGCCTGATGTGGGCAAAGTGTTTCCTGATCTGGTGCATACGGCCTGTTTCGGGTTGTATACTTACCAAACTATAACGTGCAGTTGCATAACGACCTACGGGTATGGGCAGCTCAATAGTGGCTAACCGGGTGTAGTGAGTTATAGCATCCTGTGGAGCCTTTTTTTTGTGGTCTTTGTCTGGTTTGATCGGGTTATCGATTGTCTGGGCTTCAGGACTGTATCCCCTTACAATGGCAAAATAAGTTTTATCTACCTGTTTGTCTTCAAAAGCCTTTACCATTGGTGCAGCAGCCTCCGGTGTTTTGGCAAATAGCAGTACACCAGAGGTGCCCCTGTCAAGGCGGTGTACCGGGTACAGACGGTATCCCAATTGATCGCGCAACAGTTGCAGCGCAAATTCCTTTTTCTCTTCGGCTATTCGGGTGCGGTGTACCAACAGGCCGTTTGGCTTGTTAATAGCCACGTACCATTCATCTTCGTAAATCAGCTGCAGCACAGTTTTAATAGTAATTCCAATGCAAAGATAAGCTAATCTGCGGTTTGTAAGCATGCTGGTATAGTTTGCCGACTAAATCATAACAAACCATGATTAACACGTATATTTGCAAGTATAAGTATACAGGCAAAATCAGACCAGATGGCTATTTCAGTAGATAATCTTCGTAAAGGGAAAAAGTATAGGCTCACTAACTACGGCGAACAGTTTGATTTTCAGGTGATGGAGATGCCAGAAGAAGAAAAGTACCTTTTAAAAGATTTGCACACTCTAGAATTCTACCATCTACATGATTTGATAAAGTATGGAAGAGGAAGGGATTTTGATCTTGAGGAGATTTAGAAATTTACATTCTGCTATCATACTATCTGAATATGATACATTTAGGGTCTAACGCGTATAGCAAGTATACTTAAGTTAAACAGATAAGCTAAATGATAACCAAAGGGGTCAACTTCAAAGGCAGAGTTTTATATACCACTGATTTTCTAACCGTATCATTAGAAATAGATGAAGAGTACCTCTATGCTGATTGGTCGGGAGTAATAGATGCTGCCAGAGCCAAAGCCGGTTGCAATGCCATACTTGACTGCCTACGTAATCATTCTAATGCCAAAATTCTTAATAATAACAGTAAAGTAACCGGACATTACCCAGGAGCTATCGATTGGGTAGGTAACGTATGGTTTCCTGAAATGTATAAGCTTGGCGTGCGTTGGTTTGCCTGGGTTTACTCTCCTGAATTTTATACACAACTTGGCACAGATCAGATTATCAGCCTAAGTTCACAGGTAACTATAGAAACATTTTATGATATAGATTCCGCCCTGCAATGGCTGGTAAATAAAACCTCCTGATTTACACATATAGGGGCTAAAACAACAATACTACTTTCTTCTCCTTTGCGTTAACCTTACAGGCATCCATGCAGTATACACATGGTAGCTACTAACCTGCAAGATCTACTCTTATGCAAAAGAAACACCCTCATTTTTTCGTGTACATTTTCGGTGAAGAGCCCGGAGCAGATGTACAGATAGGCATTGCCGACAACTTACTGCAACGCGTTGCCCAACTTAGGGAGCAGGACCATTCTATTCAGCCATTGTCGCATAAACTGGTGTACTACGAGCACTACGATGAAGAAGCGGTTGCGCTGAACAGAGAGCGGCAAATTAAAAGCGGAGATCGAAACAGCACAAACAGTTTGATAGCCTCCATGAACCCAAACTGGCTGGACCTTAGCGATACTCTTTAGTTTATTACTGCTGCTCTTGTACAGGCGATGAAACAAAGCATCGCCTTTTCTTTTTCGTGCCAACTAAGTAGCAGCTAAATCGGTTATTTAAACCAAAGTGGTCTTCTGCAATGGCCTTTGTGGTGGCAAAGGTGTATCTTTAGCTAGATCTAAGTATAATTACCTCTGATAAACTTAACTCCGCTTAGTGGACTTAAACAGAAAAAACTATCGCGAAAACATCAGGCTACAGATATCTGTGTTGCTAGTGGGTGGATTGTTGCTGATAGCCAAGTTTGTAGCTTTCTTTCTTACTAACTCCAACGCCATACTTACAGATGCACTTGAGTCTATCATCAATGTGGTGGCAGGTGCTTTCTCGCTTTATAGCCTGGTGCTTTCGGCGCAGCCAAAAGATTTGAACCACCCTTACGGGCATGGGAAAATTGAGTTTGTAGCTGCCACTCTCGAAGGCTCATTAATTGTAGTAGCAGGAGGTGCCATCATTGTAAAGTCAGTTTATAATTTGTTCGAGCCTCAGATTCTCAGGCAGCTAGATATCGGTATTATACTTGTTGCTGCCGGCGGGATCATAAACTATGTTGTAGGCGCTATAACTGAACGGCGCGGCAACCGCAATAACTCTTTGGTATTGATAGCAGGGGGGAAGCACCTGAAAATTGATGCCTATTCTACTGCGGGTATTTTGATAGGTTTACTGCTTATTTACCTCACTGGCATGGTGTGGCTAGACAGTATAGTAGCTATTATTTTTGGATTAATGATCGGTTATACCGGCTATAAAATACTGCGCTCTGCCATTGCAGGTATCATGGATGAGGCCGATTACGAACTGCTGAAGCGCATTGTACAGGTGCTTAACGAAAACAGGCGCGAAAACTGGATTGATATACACAATCTGAGGGTGATAAAGTATGGTGCCACGCTGCATATCGACTGCCACTTAACCGTGCCCTGGTACCTGAACGTACAGGAGGCGCACGACGAGGTAGAGGCAGTCGGAAAGCTTATCCAAGACAAGATAGACCCAAGTATAGAACTCTTCATCCACACCGACCCTTGTATAGCACCTTCCTGTCAGATTTGCACAAAAGACGATTGCGAGGTGCGCCAACACCCATTCAAAGAAAAAATAGAATGGGACTTTGATAAAGTAATTGCCGATAGGAAGCATGGCCTGTATTAACGCTGCTATAAGAATGGTTTAAATCCGTTACGTAGGTTGGTGCGTACATAATTTTATAACTATCATTGCTATGGCTATACTTTCATACTTATTTCTTCCTTTAATTCTCCTGGTCAGTGCCTGCTCCCAACAAACCACTGACAAAACATCGATTATAGGTCCTTCAGATACAAGCAACTTGATTGAGGCTGACACAGCAGGACTTGCAAAAGCCACTTTCGCAGGTGGTTGTTTCTGGTGCACCGAAGCATACTTTGAGCGTGTGCAGGGAGTTAAAGCAGTTATTTCTGGTTATGCCGGAGGAACAACCGCAAACCCCACTTACGCAGAAGTAAGCGCAGGCAACACAGACTTTGCGGAGGCTGTGCAGGTATACTATAACCCGGATAGTATAAACTACGAAAAATTAGTGGAGGTTTTCTTTGCTACACATGATCCAACTACCTTAAACAGGCAAGGCCCAGATGTAGGGGAGCAGTACAGGTCTGTGGCTTTTTATCGCACTGCCGATGAACGCCGCATCATAGAAGACCATATTCAGAAACTGGCTAGCTCAGGGAAGTATAAAAACAAGATTGTTACCTATGTGCAGCCGCTTAAAAAGTTCTGGCCCGCAGAACAATACCACCAGGATTACTACGTCCGCAATCCATCAGATCCTTATGTAGTTTCAGTGGCAAAGCCAAAGGTGGAGAAATTCGAGAAGCAATATAGCAGTATACTTAAGCCCCAATATGATAACTAAAGTAGGTTTCCTATCAAATTAGCGCCTTTGTACGTAACATGAAGTCTAAGAACTAAAACAACTAAAATAAAACTATGGACTTTATAATTAACCTGTTAGTTACAGCTGGTGTTATTCTGATACTTTCTTATGCCATGTCGAGTGTGCATGTAAAGAGCTTTATTACTGCGCTTTGGGTTGCCTTTCTTATAGCCATTGTAAACGCCACACTAGGATGGATTTTAAGAGGAATTTTTAACCTGGTATCGTTTTTCCTGCTGGAGGCGATTGTCAGCCTGATCGTAACGGCATTGATGATAAAGCTAGTTGATGCTCTGGTGAAAAACTTTAAAGTAGATGGTTTTTTACCTGCTCTGATAATTGCTGTTGTTACAGCACTGGCAGTGGCTGCAGTAGGTTGGATTACAGGCGGAAACGAAGAATACGGTATGATGATTGAACCGATGCAGCAGTTAACTGAACAGTACTTTGCTTAACTGAATAAAATAGCCCATCAGCTGCAGAAGTTAGTTGATGGGCTATAATTCAGGCAGTGCTTCCATTTCCTGCTCTGTAAATATCCTCGACCTGATGTGAAACCTGACACCCATTGGAATTTCAAGGGAAAAGCTGGAGCCTCTGCCAGGTACTACATCCAACGTTAGCTGCGTGTGCTTCCAGTATTCATACTGGAATCGGGCCATGTAAAACTTGCAGCCATGCACTTCGCCAAGTAGCACGTCATTATCTCCAATTTTAAATTCGCCTTCTTCAAAACACATCGGCTGTGATCCGTCGCAGCAGCCACCGCTCTGATGAAACATCAGGGGGCCATACTTTGCCCTTAGTTCATCTATCACTTCTTTGGCTTTATCTGTAACTAATACCCGCTTTACATCCATAGTTGAAATATATAAACAAGCCCTCCCGGCTATACCAGAAGGGCTTGTTGTTTGTTAGAAACTTTTAAAAGAAACCAAGTTTACGCTTATCGTAAGAAATGAGCATATTTTTGGTCTGGTGATAATGGTTGAGCATCATCTTATGGGTTTCACGGCCAAAGCCAGACTTTTTATATCCTCCGAAAGGAGCATGTGCCGGATAAGCATGGTAGCAGTTTACCCAAACCCGGCCCGCCTCAATGGCGCGTGGTATCTGGTAAATTTCATGCGCATCGCGGGTCCATAAGCCTGCGCCAAGGCCATACAGCGTGTCGTTGGCAAGCGCTATTGCTTCTTTAGTGTCTTTAAAAGTAGTTACAGAAGTTACAGGCCCAAAGATCTCTTCCTGGAAAACACGCATTTTGTTGTTACCCTTGAAGATGGTAGGCTGAATATAATAGCCGCTCTGTAAACCGTGGTTTATTGATGCCGCACTGCCGCCGCACAATACCTCTGCACCTTCGCGTTTGCCAATATCCATGTATGATAAAATCTTTTCAAACTGGTCGATAGAGGCCTGGGCACCCATCATTGTATCTTCTGCCAGCGGATGCCCAACTTTGATGGCTTGTGTACGCTGCACAACTCTGTCCATAAAGCGATCATACACGCTTTCATGCACAAGTATACGGGATGGACAGGTACATACTTCGCCCTGGTTTAAGGCAAACATTACAGCGCCTTCCACGCACTTATCAAAAAACTCGTCGTCGGCGTCGTCTATACTTGGCATAAAAATATTAGGAGACTTGCCACCTAACTCCATTGTAACTGGAACAAGGTTTTCAGAGGCGTACTGCATAATAAGCCGCCCTGTGGTAGTTTCGCCGGTAAAGGCAACTTTAGCAACGCGAGGGGAGGAGGCAAGCGGTTTTCCCGCTTCAGTTCCAAAACCGGTTACCACGTTTATTACACCAGCAGGAACGATATCTTTGATTAGTTCCATTAAAACAAGAATGCTGGTAGGAGTTTGCTCTGCCGGTTTAACCACAACTGTACAGCCTGCAGCAAGTGCAGGAGCCATTTTCCAGCTGGCCATCAGCAGAGGGAAGTTCCATGGTATGATCTGGCCGACCACACCTATAGGTTCCTGCAAGTTTATACTTATTGTAAACTCATCGTGCTCAGACATAGTGCTTTCGTCAGCACGTATTACACCGGCAAAGTAGCGGAAATGATCAATACAAAGTGGAATATCGGCTGCACGTGTTTCGCGAATAGCTTTACCATTGTCTACGGTTTCAACGCGAGCTAAAAGCTCCGCATTCTGCTCAATAACATTGGCTATATCAAGCAGCACTTTACTTCTGAAGGCAGCAGAAGTTTTAGACCAGCTCTTAAAAGCCTTGTGTGCAGCATCAAGTGCACGTTCTATGTCTTCTTTGTTGCCCCGGGCTGCTTTCGTAAAGGGTTTGCCATCTATAGGAGAGATGTTGTCGAAGTATTCGCCACTGCTGGGCTGCACAAATTCACCACCAATAAAGTGCTCATACTTTTCTTTAAAAGCGGGCCGCTCTAATATTGCCTGCGTTTCCTGGGTCATTTCTAGTGTATCCATCTTTAAAATTGTTTGATTTGCGCAAACAAGTTCAATATTAAAACCGTTATCTACTTGTCCAATTGTATCAAAGTATAATCTTATTGTCTCATTTTAGTTTATACTACAACTTGTTACCTCTCAACTGTATATGTACAGCAAGTATACTTTAGCGCCTGTTCCTGTTCATGATGAGCAGTCTCTCTACACGCTGGTGGAAAACCGTTCAATTTATACCATGGACAACTGCGAACTTAATGTGTTTGAGACACACAAGAGGGCAGCTGAGGTAGAGCTACAGTTCGGAGATTGGGTTTTTACTAGTATGCTGCGGGGCAAGAAAGTAATGCAACTTAAATCGGTTGAGTCATTTGATTATCTGCCAGGAGAGTCTGTTATCGTGCCACCTAACGAGCTGATGAAGATCGATTTTCCGGAAGCTGCCAAGGATAACCCGACACAATGCATTGCGCTGGCTATTTCTGCTGACCATATTAAAGCAACATTAGATGTATTAAATGAGCGACATCGAAAAATCGAAGACAGGGCCTGGGAACTGGACAAACACTATCTGCACCTGGAAAACAACCCGGATCTGGTGGAAATCTCTAATCGGCTCATCAGGTTAGGTTTAAAAGACCATACACCAGAGAAAGACATTATTGCCAACTTAACGCTTCGGGAGCTACTAATTCGGCTGATGCAGACGCAAGCACGCCATATTTTTGAGCGGGGTTGTAAAAAATTAGCATCCGTTAATCCTTTTGCTCATGTCATGCAGCATATTAAAGACAATATTACTACGCGTATTGATGTAGACAGCCTTTCAAATAGAGCCTGCATGAGCAGAGCCAACTTTTACAGGAAATTTAAAGAAGAATTCGGCTATACACCGGCAGATTTTATACTTAAGGAGCGGATACGGCTTGCTAAGAACTATTTAAAAGATCCTTTTAACTCTGTTACTCAGACTTGCTATATGGCCGGATTTCAGGACCTCAATTATTTCATCCGCGCATTTAAAAAGGAAGTGGGTGTTACGCCAAAAATTTATCAGGTTAATTACCGAAATTAAAGTATAACTGCATACAATGTTATATTGCGGGATTACTACAACTACTTAACATAAAGTATATTATTAGTGACACTTATTATAGATGTATTACATCGTATATTATAAGTCTTATAATTTATATTATGTTAAGTAGTGTTTGTGGTAATGATTTAAATCTAATTATAAGCTCTATCCGCTCCATTATAGTTAACTTGTAAAAATTTATACTTCGCCTCCCATTTCACTGCATGCTTGAATTTTATCTTACCTACTTCCTTTATTTATCAAAGTGAATCCTCATAGTATTTAGGTTTAAACGATTGCTGTAGTCTTACTATTCATAAGCTACTTGTTTAGGTTTAAGTATGAATACTCTAAGCACCTTCCCTTGCTATACTTATCTTGAAAGGCTTTTATTTAACATAATCTACTGATTGGGCATAAAAAAAGAGGAACATTTCTGCTCCTCTTTTTTTATGGTGTTTAAAATTACTGATTCAGCTTTTTAGAATATTTATCTGCTTCAGCTTTATTTCCTAAGCGAGTATACACTTTAACTAGTGTAGACATAGTAGCTTGATCGTTTGGCTGTACTTCTAATGCCTTCAGGAAGTAAGGTAAAGAGTCTTGGTAGTGTTTTTTAGCCTGAGCCTCAAGTGCTTTACCTTTTTTCTGGTATGTTGCGTAGTCCATTTTAGCAGCTTTGTTGTTTACTTCACTGCCTTTGTTGTACTCTAATACACCAAGGTTATAATAAGCATCAAAATTGTTTGGATCTATTTCGATTGCTTTTTTATAGCTAGCTGTTGCACCTTCTAAGTTGTTTTTACGCTCCTGCAGGTTACCAAGTACTGCATAAAGGCTTGCATTCTTAGAATCGGCTTTGATAGCGTTCTCTAATTTAGCCATAGCCTCATCGCCACGGTCATTCTTTAGATAATACTTAAGCTCCTCCTGCATCAGGTAAACGCTATTTGGATGCTCTTTTAAGCCAGCAGAAAGTGTGCTCATTACCGCATCGTCACTAGCTTCGATTGCCTGCTGAAGCTGTACTTTGTTCTTGTACACATCCTCAGTTTTATGGCCAATCTCAATCAGCTTGTCATAGAATTTAATTGCCTGCGGATAATCTTGTTTAGCTGTAGAGGCATAAGCAGCATACATTACGGCCGTAGTGTCGGTTGGGTCAACTTTAGAGGCTAATTCATACTTCTCAATCGCTTTGTCCCACTCCTGGTTGTTGTGGAATTCAACAGCTTGGTTAAGTACCTGGCCATATAGCATCTGTCTGCGCTCTGGCACCAATTTACCAAACTCACCGTCTTTACCATCAAGAGCCACTGTTTTGTCAAAAGACTCTAGTACAACCATTGGTGTATTTTCGTTAGCTAATTTACCGTAGATTGGGTTGCCAATCATGTCTTGGTAAATAACACCACGGTAAAACCAAGTCTTGGCTTTATCTTTTGTTTTATCATGCTGTATTGCCTTATCAATATCAGTCTGTGCCTTGTCTAGTACGCCATTCTTATGGTTTAAGATAGCACTATTCACAGCTGAATTCTGCGCACTTGCAACTGTAACAGTTGCAGCGGCAAAGGCAGTCAAAAGTATTTTTTTCATGCTAGTTTGTGAAAAATGGTTTGTTTGTCTGTTTAACGAATATTAAGTGAAATAAAATTCCCTTTAAGTACAGTTTACTATTCTTCAGTTGTTTCCGGGTCGATCATTGTGTCTGGTTGCAGAGAATCTTCCGGAGTGATTTCTGACTGCTCTAAAACAATCTCTTCCTCATCCTCCATCTCAATTTTAGCCACCGAAGATATTTGATCGCCTTCTGTAATCTTGATAAGGCGCACACCTTGTGTTGCACGTCCGATTACCCTGATCTCAGAAACACGTAGCCTGATCGTAATACCGGAGCGGTTAATGATCATTAGATCATCTGTATCTACCACACCTTTAATTGCCACCAGATTACCGGTCTTTTCAGTTACATTCATCGTTTTCACACCTTTGCCACCACGGTTAGTGATGCGGTACTCATCTAACAATGAACGTTTACCAAAGCCGTTTTCAGAAACAACTAATAGTTCTGTGTTTTCATTCTGTACACAAACCATACCAACTACTTTGTCGTCTGGTCCGCCAAGTGTTACACCACGTACTCCAGCTGCATTACGGCCCATTGGTCTTACCTGGCTTTCATTGAAGCGTATTGCTCTACCGGACTGTAACGCAATTACGATCTCACTGTTGCCATTTGTAAGCTGAACATCCAGCAGTCTGTCGCCTTCGTTGATGGTAATTGCATTGATACCGTTAGTTCTTGGGCGTGAGTAGGCTTCAAGTACGGTTTTCTTAATTGTACCTTGTTCGGTACAGAACACTAGGTTATGATTTAAAATATAATCCTGGTTTTTAAGATCATGTACATTTAGTACGGCACGTACTTTATCTTCCTTCTCAATCTGAATGATGTTTTGTATAGCGCGCCCCTTGGTGGTCTTCCCTCCTTCCGGAATCTCGTATACTTTAAGCCAGAACACCTTACCAAACTCTGTGAAGAACAGCATGTGGTGGTGTGTACTGGCAATAAACAAGTGCTCTGTAAAGTCACTTTCTTTAGATGCGGCAACGCCTCTTGAACCAACCCCACCTCTACTTTGGCTGCGGTATTCGCTCAGCGAAGTACGTTTGATATAGCCTTCGTGAGAAATGGTAATTACCATGTTCTCCTCCGGTATCATATCTTCGTAAGAAATATCACCGGTGCTAGCCTCTATACTTGTGCGGCGGGTATCACCGTAACGGTCTTTAATCTCTAACAACTCATCTTTGATGATCTGCATTCTTCTGTCTTCATTAGCCAGAATGTCCGTCAAATCATCGATCAGTTTCATGATCTCCTGGTACTCTGCCTGGATCTTATCGCGCTCAAGGCCAGTAAGGCGCTGCAGACGCATATCAAGTATGGCACGGGCCTGAATCTCACTTAACTCGAAACGCTCCATCAAACCATTGCGGGCAATTTCCGGATCGCGTGAAGAACGGATCAGGTTAATTACTTCGTCCAGGTTATCTAGGGCGATCAATAAGCCTTCTAAGATATGAGCACGCTTCTGTGCCTCTTCCAGTTCATACTGCGTTCTGCGGATAACTACCTCATGCCTGTGCTCCACGAAGTGGTGGATCATATCCTTCAGATTCAGCGTCATTGGGCGGCCTTTAACAAGGGCCACGTTGTTCACGCCAAACGAAGACTGAAGTGCAGTATACTTGTATAGGTTGTTCAGTACAACATTTGGAATAGCATCACGCTTCAGGTCGTACACAATGCGTAAGCCATCACGGTCAGACTCATCGCGAAGATCCGAGATACCTTCGATTTTCTTTTCGTTGATCAACGCAGCCGTTTTCTCGATAAGAGAGGCTTTGTTAACCATGTAAGGAATCTCCGTTACGATGATCTGCTCCTTACCGGATGGCGTTGTTTCGAAGATAGCGCGTCCGCGCATCAGCACACGGCCACGGCCAGTTTCGAAAGCAGATTTTACTCCATCATAACCATAAATGATACCGCCTGTTGGAAAGTCTGGCGCAGTAATATGCTGCATCAGTTCCGCAATAGTTATTTCACGGTTATCGATAAATGCTACAATGCCGTTTACTACTTCGGTAAGGTTATGAGGCGCCATGTTGGTAGCCATACCTACCGCAATACCCGAAGTACCGTTAACCAGAAGGTTAGGAAGCTTCGCAGGCATTACGCTTGGCTCTTTCAGAGAGTCGTCGAAGTTAGGTACAAAGTCAACGGTATTCTTATCTAGGTCATTCAGTAATTCGTCGGCAATACGCTTCAGGCGTGCCTCCGTATAACGCATGGCAGCCGGCGAATCACCGTCAATTGATCCATAGTTACCCTGTCCGTCTACCAGCGGGTAGCGCAACGACCATTCCTGGGCCATACGCACCATGGTGTCGTAAACAGAGGAGTCACCGTGCGGGTGATACTTACCCAACACCTCTCCTACAATCCTGGCAGATTTCTTATAAGCTTTGTTGTACGATACCCCCAGTTCGGACATACCGTAGAGCACGCGGCGGTGCACAGGCTTTAATCCGTCCCGAACGTCGGGTAAGGCTCTTGAAATGATAACTGACATTGAGTAGTCGATATACGCGCCGCGCATTTCGTCTTCAATGTTAATCGGTATTATTCGTTCGCCTTCAATCATGTCTAAGGTCTAAAATAATTAATTTTTGTTCGTGTTTTTAGATAGGGCAAGTTAAGCAAAAAAGGCATTAAGGCCTATATAGCTTAATTCTTATTTTTGCTTTTGTTTGTTCTTGTTGGCGGCTGTTCCTTCGATCTCTTTGGTAGTTTCTCTCCTACTTTCGGATTCTGTTTTTTCCAGAGCGGCTGACCTCTAAACTCCTCCTCCCCGTGAGCGTGCACCATGCGTACATGGCAGGAGTATATAGGGCAGGTTTTACAAGAAGTTAAAGTTGAGAAGGTTAAAGCAATGCCAAGTATAAGAAGCAGTCTGGTTGTTGCCATGTAAAGTAGATTATGAAGCGTTACTTTTCTTAACGCTTAGTATATCCATATCATACAAAAGTAAGCATTTTTGCACAAAAAAACCAGCTTTTGCATCTATACTTTCACCTATCTAAGTATAATTTAAGGCTGAAAACCGTTGATCGTAAAACCGCCGTCTACGGCAAGTGTCTGGCCAGTGATATAGGCAGCGGCAGGCATACAAAGAAAGGCAACAGCTGCAGATACATCTTGTGGCTCCCCTATTTTCTGCATGGGAGTCCTGCTGATCACTGCATCTGCATATTCTTTATTCTGAAGCACCGTTTGCGCTAGCGGGGTACTGATATACCAGGGAGCAACTGCATTGACTCTAATGCCATCTAAAGCCCACTCAGCTGCCAGATTTTTAGTAAGCTGGGTAAGGGCAGCTTTCGTCATACCATAAATGCTGCCGGTGCGCACATGTGTTAAACCAGCCACAGAGGTTACGTGTATAATGTTGCCTTGTCCGCTTCTCTTTAGTTCCGGGTACAGCAGCCTGTTTAGGTCGAAAGCAGATCGAAGGTTTGTATTCATGACAAAATCGTACTCATCAGGGCTGTATTCTGCAGTAGGTTTACGTATGTTTGTACCCACGTTGTTTACCAGGATATCCAGATCGGTCCATAGTTCCTGCACTGCTTCCTGAATTTTGGCTCTACCTACCGGCTTGCTTACATCGGCGATTAGGGTGTTTAATCTTTCCGGATGTTGCTCATGCAATTTTTCCAGGTCTTCGGCTTTGCGGGCAACGGCCAATACTTCTGCGCCTAAAGCTATCAACTCTGCCACAATGGCCTCTCCTATCCCTTTAGACCCTCCTGTTACAACTGCTTTTTTATTCTTAAGTGACCAACGATTATCATTCATACTTTATTGATTTTGGTTCGTATTTAAGCCTCCTACTGTACTTATAGGCTTTTGTTACCCCTGATTCTGTTCCAGTAAGCTGCGAAATATTCTTTGTCAATATTCGGTCTATTGTTTATTTCGTCAAACTGAAGTTGACCTTCTTCATCTTTCCAGACATGGTACACAAACACGTACCCACCGCCGTTCTCGCGCCAACCGTCAAACTTACCAAAACGCAGATCGTTGATCAAAATGCCTTTATCAGGTGCCTGCTCAACGGTGTAATAGCCTTTGGTCAGTTCCAGCAGCCTGTCTAATTTAGGGTGGCCCATGTATGGCTCTAGCAACTGCTGTTGTTGCGGTTCAAACTCCAGCGGTACCAATTTTTCTTTATCCGCTAAAGAATAAAACCCATTATAAAAGCCGTTCTCTGTTTTAGCTGTAACAGACCAGAATACAGTATTAAGCGGAGTTGGCTTGCTGATGTATGATTCTTGGTTAATACTTTTGGCTTCAAAATTCTGTTCAAAAACATCGTTTGCCTGTGCCTTAAAAACAAAAGATAGCAACAGGTAAAATGTACTTAGTGCAAGGCCTGTATAATTAAGCCTCCTGCGCTTCATGCTGTGCCTGCTGTAAAATGCTGTTGCCAGTGTAAAGCCAAGGAAAGGAAGCGTGTACAGCGGGTCTATCACAAATATGTTATAGAAAGCAACGCCATAGTTGCTGAATGGCCAGAACAGTTGCGTACCCCAGGTTGTGCAGGCGTCTAGCAGCGCATGTGTCGTAAAGCCAAAGAAGAACAGTAGCGTCCACGTCCATAAACCAGCATTGTGTTTCTTATAAAGCCGGTGAAGCAACCAGCCCAGCACAGGAGATACTACCAACGCAAAAAGAAATGAATGGGTAATTGACCTGTGAAAGCTTAACTGTTGTACTGTGTCAAGCCACGGGTTTATAAGTACATCGAGGTCTGGGATAGTGCCCGCTACTGCACCCCATAACAATGCTTTGTTGCCCAGTTTTTTTCCGGCTACCACCTCCCCTACAGAGGCACCTAATACAATCTGTGTAAGTGAATCCATACATTTTAACCTTAATCCAATTACTCAAACTTGTTGCCGCAGACACAGGCTATCACATTTGTAGTAACAAGAAAGGGTATACAAAAGTATAAACTTCTGCGGTTTCGCAACATCGCCTAAAACGCATTTATCCATTTATGGACTCATACTTCTTTTTATTTGCTGGAATATCTATTGTTCTAATTACTGCCTATGATTTAATTTATACTACGTTTTCTCCGCGTGGAGCCGGATTTATAAGTGATTTTGTTACCTCAGTTATTTGGAACACGCTTAGGCTCTTTTACAAGATAACAGGCAACCATAAAATAATGCGCGGCGCAGGTATCATAATCGTTTGCGCTACTTTACTTAGTTGGCTGCTTTTGCTTTGGGGAGGACATTTTATGATCGTATTGGCAGATCAGGATGCTGTGCTGGATAGTACAACCAATCTGCCGGCTACCTCCATGCAACGGTTATACTACTCAGGATACATATTATCCACTATGGGCAATGGTGATTATAAGGGTGGCTCTGATGGCTGGAGAGTATATTCTGCTGTGATTTCCTTTGCAGGGCTTACACTGATCACTATAGCTATCTCCTACATGGTACCGGTAATATCGGCTGTAACAGAACGCCGTGCTTTAAGCATCAGGATAAGATCAATAGGTGAAACAAGTCAAAGGGTTATACTTGACAACTGGAATGGGAATGATTGCAAACGGCTGGAAGATCAGTTTAATGGGTTGGCAGAGAGTGTCGCTTTACAGGCACAGATGCATCTCTCTTATCCCGTCTTGCAGTACTTCCACCACGGGCAAAAAGCAACTGCACTGCTTCCGAGCTTGGCGATGCTTGATGAAGCGCTTACGATCATGCTGCTATACTTGCCAGAGAATACGAGGCCGGATCCGCAGCACCTGATTCCGCTCCGGAAGGCTGTCACAAATTTTTTACAGACACTTGACATAGTATCAAATCGTGCTGCTGAAACAGAAGTGCCATCTCTGGATGTGGATTTATTGCTTGCACGCGGACTTCCATTAAAACAACTGGATCCATCTCTCTTAAGTAATTTAGATTACAGACGCAAAATGTTACGCTCTATGGTAGAGCACGATGGTTGGAAGTGGAACGAAGAAGCAGATTCACCTTTTGATTCAAAGATGGACCTGCCTTCCGTTTCTTAGCGTATGATAGCGGCGCGCTTAAATTCTTTTGTTCTGTCGAATAGATAACGATAGGTAGCATGCGTTTTATAAATGCGGCCGCCAACCTGCTCTACCAGGTGCATCATCTTCGGGTTAAAGTCCCCTATCCAGTTCATCTGCAAATCTACATAAGGCATGCTTGGATTACCCTGTATGAATTTTCCGGCCTCTACAATCATGGCAGCCTCTACGCCCTTGCTCTGATGTTCTGGTGTAATACCGAAAACGATCCCATACATGGTGTTGCAAGCCCCTCTCCACTTATGAAAAACAAACTTAAGCTTGCCCCACAGGTCCAGTTCCCCATTTACATACTTAAATACTTTGTTTAGCTCAGGGATGGCAATAAAGAACCCTGCCGGCTCCTCGTTATGATAAGCAAACCAGATAATGCGCTCATCAATAACTGGCTTCAGAGTTTTCATAACAGTGGCAGCCTGTGCTTCACTCATCGGTTTCACTCCTTCGTGCTTGGCCCACCCTTTGTTGTAAACTGTCCTGAAATCTTCTGTATACTTTGCAAGTTTTGTCTTTTCCATGTGCCTGAAAGAATAGGCAGAATCTGAAAGTATACGTTGTGCTTTCTCGTTATACTTTTCTGGAAGAGGATCCTCTACAGTTCTGTAATAAGTATACTGGTTAAAGTATAATCCGAATCCATAGTTCTCAAACAGCTGCTGGTAGTACGGGAAATTGTAGTGCATCCCATAGTTAGGCGGTGTAAAACCATCTATCAACAGGCCCCACCACTTATCCCTGTCGCCAAAGTTTACGGGGCCGTCCATGGCCTCCATGCCACGCTCCTGAAGCCAGTTTTTGCAGGCATCAAAAAGCATATTAGCTGCCTCTTGATTATTTATGCAATCAAAAAAACCCATGCCTCCGGTAGGCTGCTCAAAGGTCTTTGCTGTTTTTTTATTTATGAAGGCAGCTACTCTTCCTATCGTTTCTCCCTTGCCATCTTTCAGTATCCAACGTATCGCTTCGCTGTCCCTGAGCAGTTTGTTTTTTTTCGGATCAAAAACATTGTTGATGTCCTTGTCGAGTGGACGGATATAGTTAGGGTCTTTTTTATACATCCTTACCTGTACCATCAAAAATTCTTTGGCAAGTTCGGGCGTGTTTACCTCAATTAGTTGCATAGCTCTGTTTTGAAAAGATGCGCTAAATAAATCAATCTGCCAGATAAAACATAATCAAAGTATAGTTATGCGGGGCAGCAACAGGAATGGTGTAAAATGAAAAAAGCCCTCAGATATCTGAAGGCTTTGCTCTTAAAGAGCCCCCAGTCGGAATCGAACCAACGACCTACTGATTACAAGTCAGTTGCTCTACCAGCTGAGCTATGGAGGCTTGTACTTTATGTTTGTCTAAAAAAGCAGAAGAAGTACAAACAGCTGCTTTTCGGAAATGAGCCCCCAGTCGGAATCGAACCAACGACCTACTGATTACAAGTCAGTTGCTCTACCAGCTGAGCTATGGAGGCTTACTATCTGGTGTGCTTTATTGTTTTAAAGCGTTGCAAAAGTATAGCGAAGATTTAAATGATGCAACTACTCGCTTATATTTTTTGCAACGCTTTAGGTAAGAAATTGAGATTCAGCTTAAAATTTTTTAAGATCGGAATGCATCCAATTGGTGCTGCAGCAGATTGATGCGTTTCTGAGCATCTGCAATACGGCCTTCATACTCTATACGAAGCTTGTCGGCGTTTTTAGATCGCGCAAAAAACTCGATGTTTGTGCGTAGCGTCTGAATGTCGTTCTGCAGTTGCGAAATTTCGCGGCGAATAGTGTTTTCGCGTTGGTGCAATTTCTGTCCTGCATCTGGGCTGTGCTTCATCCGCTCTACCTGTAGCTTCACAAGCTTGTCAGTTCTTTCTTCTAGAGACAATTCAGGCACACGCTCCAGGTACTTCTCCATTAAAGCAACAAATTTGTCCTCTGCTTTCGGGCTTGTGCGTTGATTGCCTTTGTCCAGGTCGGACCACTGCTGCTTAAACTGCTCAAACTCCTCCAAAGATCCAGTTGCCGTAGGTTGTGCCAGTTTGCTTGCTACTCTATCGCAAAGCTCCAGTTTCTCAGCAGACAGTTTCTCCTGCTCAGCGGATTTCTGCTGCTCGTTTGCCTGCTTGCGGTCAAAAAACTCGTTACAGGCTGCTCTGAAGCGCTGCCAGATCTTATCGGAATGTTTATCAGGTACACGGCCAATAGTCTTCCATTTTTTCTGCAACTGTATCAGCTTTTCCTTTGTACTGTTCCAGTCGGTACTGTCTTTCAGGTTTTCGGCTTCTTCGCACAATTCTGTTTTTAAGCGCAGGTTTTGCATCTTCTGCTCATCCAACCCCTTAAAGAACTGGTTTTTGTGCTGGAAGAAAGCTTTATAGTTGCCCCAGAAGGATTTGTTCACTTCTTCTGCATGCTCTTTCGGCACAAGTCCGGCAGCGTCCCACTCCTCTTTCAGCTTCTGGATCTCATCAGTTTTGTCACGCCATTCGTTAATGCGGTCGGTATTAAAGTTCTGGTATTGCTGCAAACGCTCTAGAATAGAACGCTTCTTATCTAAGTTGGCTGTTTCTATCTCACGGCGGTTTTCCTGATAAGCGCGACGTTTTTCGTGTACTTTTTCAGAGGCCTTTATAAATCTATCCCAAATTGGGTCGCGCTGATCGTTTGGAACAGGTCCGATGTTTTTCCACTCTTCGTGCAGGTGGCGCAGTTCCTGCAACGCCTTGTTTACAGATGTCTCTGAGGCTAACGCTTCGGCACGGTCTATCAGCTGCATTTTAGCATCGAGGTTTCGCTTGCGGTCAAGTTCCTTCAGCTCATAAAAGATGCTGCGGTTATTATAGAAGATATCCAGCAGGGCATGATAAGAGTCCCAGAGCTCCTGCGCACTACCGGCAGGTACCTGGCCCAGGCTCTTCCATTCTTGCTGTATTCGTTTTACCTCTTCGTTGCTGTTCTTTGTTTCAGCAGACTCCACCAGAGCGCGTAATTGTGTAAGCAATTCGCGCTTGCGATCCAGGTTACGCTGGCGCTGCTCCTCTACGTTCTGGCGTTGAGCATAGCGTGCATCGCGGTATGAAGTAAAGAGTGCTTCAACATTCTGGTGCTCAGGAGAAGTGTGGTAGTCAAAATCATCTTCAGTGCCTCCCTCCTGCTTAAATTTTTCTAATGCCTCGGAACGCTCTGTCTGAAATTTGGAGTCATATTGCTTATGAATCTCAATAACTGTTTTATGGCGTTTAGCTGCGTCACCACTCTTTAAAAGGGAGGTTAATTGCTGTCTCAATTCATCAATCGATAGCTGGCTGTAATCAGTATGATCTTCCTCGTCTTCGTCTTCTTCGCCTTCGTGATGCTCCTGCGGTTGTTTTTCTTCCGAAGCAGTAGAAGGCTCATTTTCCGCCTCACTGGTTACTGTAGTACTTGGTTCTTCTGTGCTGGTAGCCTGTGAAGTATTTTCAGCTTCTACATCCACAACATCTGTGTTTGCAGCTGTAAATGCTTCTGTTATTCTTTCAGATGACTCAGACTCCTCTGCCGATTTTAAATCCGGCATTATTTCGGGTTGCTCTTCCTTTGGAACTTCAGGCGTTGCATCAGGCTGCTCATCTGCCTGGTTCTTTGCATTGATTTCTGCGAGGCGCTGCTCTACAATATTCATCTGCGATTCCTGATTTCCGTTAGCCGGGTTTTTCTCGTTTTGATTCTCTGGCTTGTTTGCCTCAGCTCCGGTAGAGTCCGTATTCCTGTTTTCTGTTGTCATGGCTACTTTTATATAAGTATAACGTTAGGGCGTACTAGTTTAGGCGAGGGTCAACTGGGTAGTTGGAAAGCACTTTGTACTTCCCTCCCATTTCTTTCAAAACACTTCGCCACAGCTTATCTGTCTCCAAATTAAATAATTTATTTGCAGCATTGTTATTAACTATCCAAACATTTTTGTCGATCTCTTCTTGAAGCTGGCCTGGAGTCCAGCCGGAATAGCCTAAAAAAAACTTTATATCTGATGTTGATACAATACCAGAACCTATCATAGTTCTCAGCATTTCAAAGTCTCCTCCCCAGTACAGGTCATCGCTCAGCTTAATAGCTTGTGGCAGCTCCGAAAGTTTATGAATGTAATGCAGCGTATTGTACTGCACAGGCCCACCAATTCCGAGTTCAGCATCAAAAGAGTCGTTATAAATATCAATCACATCAGAAAGTTTTAAGTTGGACTTGCGGTTAAGTACAAGTCCAAAAGTACCTTCCTGTTCGTTGTGGCTACACAATAGCACCACACTTCGCTCAAAGTTAGGGTCACCCAAAAAGGGCTCTGAGATAAGCAGGCTACCATTCTGCGGCTTTATAAGACTAGTATCATCCATTTAGTTAGTTTCTTGCTTTTTATGTTTTATACTTGTTTATGACTGGCTTAGCTTAACTCGGCTACCTTACAAGTATGGTTTTATGTCTTCTTACGCAAAGAAAGTAATATTGTATCATTGCATAGAAATATTTGAGCTAACATAAGTTAGGAACTACTGTTATCGGTTTAGCATATATCTATGCGGTAATTAATTTATTTGGCGTAGAATATTTTTTAAATTTGGCAAAATCCTAAAACTATGGCACTCTCCTATAATATTGCCGACATCCGTACAAATTACTCTAAACAGGCCCTGACAGAAGACACTGTAGATGAGAATCCGATAAAACAATTTCAGTTCTGGCTGGAAGAAGCCATTAAAGCAGCGGCTGAAGAGCCAACCGCATTTGTTCTGTCTACTGTAAGCCCTGAAGGGAAGCCTTCTGCACGTGTTGTACTGCTAAAAGAAGTTGACGAACGCGGTTTTGTGTTTTATACGAACTACAGCAGTAGAAAAGGAAAAGAACTGGAGCAAAACCCTTACGCCTGCTTTACGTTTTTCTGGCCTGCCCTGGAACGCCAGGTGCGTGTTGAGGGCAATATTATGCGTGTGCCTGAAGAGGAATCGGACGCATATTTTAAGAGCCGTCCTAAAGGTAGTCAGATTGGTGCGTGGGCTTCTCCGCAAAGCCAGGTGATCAGTGGCCGCGATGTGCTGCAGGATGCCGATCAAAAGTACACAGAGCAGTTTGCCAGCACAGATTTAATACCAAGGCCGTCGCATTGGGGAGGTTACGTGTTGCAGCCTATCCGCCTGGAGTTCTGGCAGGGCCGCCCCAACCGCTTGCACGACCGCATTATGTATGAAAGTGTAGATGGTAAATGGCAGATAAACCGTCTGGCACCTTAGTTCTATAATTTCATCTCCTACACACACTCAAAACAAAAAAATGGCAGAGATTTTACCCTTAAAAGCCTGGCGCTACAGCGAACTGCTTGATAACAACATAGACGAACTGACATCACCGCTTTTTGATGTGGTGTCGGCGAAGCAACGCGAGGCACTCTACCGCAACAACTTTAACAGCATTCACCTATCTGTGCCACGCGGCGATTCTCCTGCCGAGGAGGCCGCTATACTTTTACAGGAATGGAAAGCAAACGGAGTGCTGGCACAGGATCCGCTACCGGGTATCTATGTGTACTACCAATACTTCAGGTTACCGGGTAGCGACAAAGAATACTGTCGTAAGGGTTTCATCTGCAATATCAAGGCCTACGATTGGCATGAGCGTGTACTTCTTCGGCACGAAAATACTATACCAAGCGCAGTAAACGATCGCATAGAACTTCTCGAGCGCACAGAGTTGAATACCAGTCCAACGCACGGCCTGTATACGGACTCAGCATTTATACTTGAGCCCTTTATGGATGAAAGTATAAAGTCACCGCTTTACGAAACGGAGGATTACCAGGGAGTGCGCGATGTACTGGCTGTTATACACGACCATGCAGTTATTGAGCTTTTCCTCAAAACCCTAGAAGATAAGCAGGTACTGCTAGCAGATGGGCATCACCGCTACGAAGGATCACTGGAGTACCGTAAAAAAATGACCGCGCTTAATCCAGAACATACCGGGTATGAGGCTTACAACTATCACCTGATGTACCTTACAAACTCTGAGCATGACGATCTGCGCATTTTGCCAACGCACCGCGTACTGCAGCACATGGATATCAGTGATGAGGAGTTTTTAAACAAGCTGGAGCCATACTTTGTGATTACTCCTAAGGAAGACCCTTTTGAGTTGAACGAAGTAATACTGGGTAAGAAATGGGCCTTTGGTTTATACTTGAGCGGTAACGCCTATAAACTTAGGTTAAAACCTGAGGTGCACGACCAGATCTACTGGAAATTTCCGGAGGAGGTAAAGGACCTTGATCTGACAGTGATGCATTATTTCGTATTCGAGCAGGTATTAGGCATTCAGCGCGAAGCACAGCGTAACATGGCAGGTTTGACTTATGAACGTAATTTCACGGCCTGCATCAGGAAAGTAGATACCGGTGAGGCACGCCTGGCGCTGATTACAAACGAGGTATCGATGGAGCAGGTAAAGCGTGTGTGCTACAGTGGCGCCATTATGCCGCAGAAGTCAACGTTCTTCTATCCTAAAGTTATTTGTGGTTTCCTGTTCAGTTCAATTAAAGAAGATGAATTTATCACGGCCCCTGCTGCTTGCCTCTAACTCGCCGAGGCGTAAAGAATTACTAACTGGCTTAGGCCTTGATTATATCGTGCGGGTGAAGGACGTGCACGAGGAGTTTCCAGCCCATCTAAAAAGAGCAGAGGTTGCAGAATACCTGGCTTCGCACAAAGCAGACGCATATTTTGACGACCTGCAAGATGAAGTTGTAATCACGGCTGATACCATTGTTTGCCTTGGCGACAAGGTGCTGAATAAACCGCAAAGCCACCACGAAGCAGCTGAGATGCTCCGCTCTCTTTCTGGCACGTCACATGAGGTAATTACCGGCGTTTGCCTACTTACTAAGGAAACCAAGCATGTTTTTCACGACATTACTAGAGTACACTTCAAGAAACTTACGCAGACTGAGGTAGACTTTTACATCAATCATTACAAACCGTTTGATAAGGCCGGTGCTTATGGCATTCAGGAATGGATTGGCATGATTGGGATTGAGCGTATCGAAGGTTCATACTTTAATGTAGTAGGGCTGCCAGTACAAAAGCTGTATACTCACTTAGTGGAGTTGGGCTATCTGACTGTCGAGTAATAAAGCTGCTTTCTTCTTAGCAACACAGTACTCGTTGAATTAACTACCTTTGCATTTCGTTCAGGCACTAGTATGTTTGAAGGATGAGCAATCAATAATTAGCAAACAGCATTATAATGTCTTTTATAAAGTTATACCTGGCTCCGGGAAAGGAGCATTCTCTTAAGCGTTTCCACCCGTGGGTATTTTCCGGCGCTATACGCAAAATGGATGGCAATCCCGAGGAAGGTGATATAGTGGAAGTATACTCGAGCCAGCGGGAATTCCTGGGCATGGGCCACTACGCTCCCGGTTCTATTGCTGTGCGTATCTTCTCGTTTGAGCAGGTGGAGCCGGATTATACTTTCTGGAAAGGTAAAGTGCAGAAAGCTTACGACTACCGCAAAAAACTAGGACTGGTAGATAATCCGCATACAGATGTTTACCGCCTTGTTTATGCCGAAGGCGATGGCGTGTCCGGCCTTATCGTTGATTTCTACAAGAACACAGCTGTAGTACAAACGCATACCATTGGCATGTACAACGTGCGCGATCACGTATCAAAGGCGCTACAGGAAATTTACGGCAATAAATTGGAGGCAGTTTATGATAAAAGTGCAGAGTCTTTGCCGGCAAAGGCGGCGGTTAATCCTGTAAACGGTTATTTATATGGCCAGTCTAAAGGTGGCGTAGTAGTTACGGAAAACGAGAATGAGTTCTTTATTGACTGGGAAGGCGGCCAGAAAACTGGTTTCTTTATAGACCAGCGCGAGAACCGTGAACTGCTGGGCCGTTACGTTAAAGGGAAATCGGTACTGAATACCTTCTGCTATACAGGTGGCTTCTCTGTTTATGCCTTAAATGCAGGCGCTAACGAGGTACATTCTGTTGATGTTTCTAAAAAGGCGATTGAGCTTACGATCAAGAACGGAGAACTAAGCCAGGCACCTGAGCGTCATGAGGCTTTTGCTATAGATACATTTGATTTCCTGAAAGGCAAAGAAGACCGTTACGATGTGATTGTGCTTGATCCTCCTGCCTTTGCCAAAAGCAAGAATGTGCGCCATAACGCATTAATGGGTTACAAAAGGCTAAATGCAGAGGCTATGAAGAAGATCAAGCCCGGCGGTATACTTTTCACCTTCTCCTGCTCACAGGTAGTAGATAAATACCTATTCAATAACACCGTAATGGCAGCGGCTATTGATGCTGGTCGTAATATCAAGATCATGCACCACCTGTCGCAACCAGCCGACCACCCGATTTCTGTTTTCCACCCGGAAGGAGAATACCTGAAGGGGCTGGTGCTTTTTGTGGAGTAAGAACTAGTGATGAAGTATGGTCTAAGAGATTATGCTGATTATACTCTAGAACGAATAAATGATTCATATACAAAGGCCGGAGCTATACGTTTAGCTCCGGCCTTTATGTTATGTCATCTCGAATCTCATGAGAGATCTTACCAAGACGTATGAATAAGCTTAAAAAAATCTAGTGTAAGTAGAAGCTTAAATTATACTTCCTTCCGGTAACTCTGCTGGTAGTTCCATTCTGATGCGCCACTCCTTCGGGTAATAGTTGTTGACTCTATTCCCTATCTGTTTTGCAAATCCTAATGGTATGTTTTTGTACTGCAGCAGTACCCAGTCGTTTCCGCTGCTATTAAGGCTGATATCTTCTTTGCGGAGATACTTTAACGCCAATTCCAGGTCCATGTCAATTATCGTAAACGCATCTTTATTCAGATGCTGAGAAAGCGCCAGTGCGTGCATCGGCTTCAACTTTTTGCCATTTGCTTCAGCCACCTCTGTTCCGGCATATATCACGTGCAAGTTCTGATACACCTCATCCGCTGCCTCAAAAAGGTTTGCTGGCAGGGCAGATATAACTTCGCCATACTGCAGCCATTCATACTTATCAGCTTCCTGAAGCCAATCCTGTACCAATGCTTTTTCTTTTTTGCCGGCATGCTGCAGTTTATACTTCTTCTTCTTTGAAGATTTTGAGGATACTTCAACGTCGCCTGTTTTGCGCAATACAGCCATAAAGAACCCCTCTCCCTGAATGCGATGCGGGTAAAAACGATAACCCTCCACTCCTTTCATTTGAGATGGCACCACACCCCACGCATCATCTAGTTTCAGTTTTATACTTTCGGCCTGCTCCTGTGCTGCTAGCCACGAAATGTTTTCTTCGTTTTCCTGCTCGTTCCAGGTGCAGGTGCTGTACACAAGTATACCTCCGGGTTTTAAAGCTTCCCAAACATCTATCAAAATGCGCTGCTGCCGCTGTGCGCACAGCTTCACGTTCTCCTCCGACCACTCGTTTATAGCCTGAGGGTCTTTACGGAACATCCCTTCGCCGCTGCACGGGGCATCTACCACCATCACATCAAAAAACTCTGGTAACCTCGAGAAATTACTGGGGTCACTGCTCGTTACCATGGCGTTGCCGCTTCCCCATTTAGCTATATTCTCGGCAAGTATGTTGGCGCGGCTTTTAATAACTTCGTTCGCTACAAGCAGGCTATCTTCAGAGATAAGGCTGGCTAAGTGTGTTGATTTTCCCCCGGGAGCCCCGCAAAGGTCAAGCACGTGGAGTGGCTGCGAAAGATCGACGGCCTGATTTAACGCCTGCTCCAAAAACATAGAACTTGCCTCCTGCACATAGTAACAGCCAGCATGTAGCAAAGGATCTAAGGTAAAAAGAGGCCGCTCCGGCAAATAGTAGGCATTATCTGCCCAGGGTACTCGTTGCAAATCAGGCAAGTTGTCCACCTTTTTGCTGTTTACCCGGATACTAACAGGAGCGGATTTTAAAAGGGCTGCCTCAAAATTTGTATATTCATCTGACAACAGCCGCTGCATGCGCTCTTTAAAACTTATAGGTAGTTCCATAGGGTAAAGGTACGGCAATTAACCAACAGGTAAAAGTATAGCTGCATCAGCCCTGCAGGAGCTGCAGGTAAGTTTTAATAACAGGTATATCGGCGGGGCACCAGGTATAAGATGCTAAAGCACCAGGAGTTACCCATTTATACCTTAAGTGCTCCAGTAAGTTTATTTCACTGCCTTTAAAAGCGCAGGTATAAGGTATTAGCTCAACGATCTTGTCTGGATAAGTATAGGAAGCAGGAGTTAATCGTTGCTTTGGCGTTATATCTATACTTAACTCCTCATTTATCTCTCGTACTAAACACTCCTCTTCTGTTTCAGATGGCTCCAGTTTACCGCCCGGAAACTCCCAAAGCAAAGGCTGCGACATGGATTCGCTTCGCTGCGTGATCAGCACCAAGCCGTCTTTTTCTATGATGCCGCAGAGTACTTTTATAGTTTTCAAAATCAGCAATTAATTAGAGTTAAGCTCAATATCATGCAAAACTAAAGTACCGTTTACTCAAAGGTGTTTCAATTTTGTAGTATAAATAACCCAGCAGCAGGCAAATTGCCAGGTTTAACCAGAGGTTAGAGAAGTCGGATACCAAACCGAAATATACGACCTGTACCAGGAAAATATGATATGAAGCCTGACCCAGTTTAGCAAAGCCCTGAAGTATAAAATTATCTGATTCCGATGGCAAAGTATAAATTACCATAAGTATAAGTAAAGCGGCATAACCAAATGACATCACGTTTTGCATGGCCCAGGAGTTATAAATAAACGGTATAGACAGGCCACGGTAAACAACAAAGTATAAATAATTTATAGCTATAGCACCTAACACCAAGAATGCGAGCAATATCGAAATCCTGTATGGTTGCCTGATGGCTTTAGCTAACCAGAGACCAAAGGCAAACGCTGAAAAATACCGGGGCAAGGCTGCGCTGTACAGGTATTCCATGTCATCTCCCTCAAACAAGCTATACTTTTTACTAACAAGCAGGAAGAGTACTTCAAGTGCTATCAGGGCTATGGTAGTTAATACAGGACGTCGGTTAAAACAATAGCCAATAAGAGGCAGCAAAAGTATAGACTGCAGCAATAGCGTAATAAAATAATTGCCTCTTCCCGATACAGGCAGCACGCCTACTAAAACTACTCTCTCCAACTCCAGCACATTACTTTGAAAATATACTTCCCAGAATAACCCAAAAAAGAGTGCGAGTATAAATGTGAACAGAAAAGGAATAAGTATGCGCGTAGCCTTTTTAGTAAAGTAAGCTTTATTGTATAGCAATGACAGTGTTAAATGATCAGGCTTTGAACCTATGCCTAGGTTAAGCCCCATTATGATCATAAAAACAGGTACTGCCTGCCAGATATGAAATATTGCCCAACCCTGCACCAGTTCAGGCTTAGTAAGAGAATGAAGTGCTATCACAGCAATAATAGCCATTCCTTTTAAAACGTCTATTTGCTGATAATGCTTTTTCATTAAGTTCTTAAAACAGTTGGTTATACTTTAGCACAAGAGTGCAAATTGTTTTACCCTCATAAACGATACATTAGCAACAGCCACAGGGTGTTTAAACTTATAAAATATCTTTTGCCGTTAAATAAAGTATAAAATAAGTGTACAAATGCTCAGCCTCTATGCCACTCAGTTTAAACTATAAATTCCTGTTGATTGCGAGTGCAACATCCGCTGCAGCTACAACTATCATAAGCCTTGCTTTGGCTCATACCCTTTGGTATAATTATGAGGTAATTCCTCTTATGGGCCGGAACAGTATTGCCAGTTTTCTTACTAGTGCTAGCATGCTGTCGAGCTTTATTATTACGTTTATGATAACAAAGGCGACCCGTAACGCTATACGTTCGCAGCAAATCTATCCCCTGCATTGGCACCTAAAAAGCCAGACCTTGATAGATCAGTTGCCCAGGCATACAGTGCACCGGGCATTTATACTTGGTATTATTGGTGCCCTTATGTCGGGGTTAACAATATACCTGCTCCAGTTTAAAGGATTTACTTCGTTTTACTTTTCTCAGTTTGTAGGGTTTAGCATCATGTATTTTGTATTGCTGCCTACTGCTGTTGCTGTTATGTCAGCTTACCGTGCCATGGGAGACGATGTAATGAAACAGGTAAAACTATAGGAAAAACAAAAGGCACACCTTCAGAGTGTGCCTTTAAATTGTAAATATGATATTATTTAAACTTCTCTTTTAGTATCTCGAACTCCACTGCGGGCGAAATGCGCTCATAAAGTATGTGATACACAGCATTTGTAATAGGCATTGCTACACAAAGGTTTTTGTTTAGCTCAAATATACTCTGCACAGCATAATACCCTTCTGCTACCATGTTCATCTCTACCTGTGCGGATTTTACCGTATAGCCACGGCCAATCATGTTACCGAACGTACGGTTACGGCTGAACTGTGAATAAGCCGTTACCAGAAGGTCTCCTAAATATGCTGAGCCGCTCAAATCACGATGGATAGGCATGATTGCGTCCAGGAAACGCTCTATTTCAAACATAGCGTTTGACACCAGCACCGCCTGAAAATTATCGCCATAGTTCAGTCCGCGGGCAATGCCGCAAGCCAGGGCAATAATGTTCTTCATAACGGCACAATACTCTATACCATCCAGATCGTCCAACGGGTTGGCTTTTACGTAGCGATTACGAAGCAATTCGCAAAACCTCTCTGCCGTGTTCATATCGTGCGAGCCGATTGTTAAGTATGACTGCTTTTCAAGGGCAACTTCCTCGGCATGACAAGGACCAGCAATTACCAGTTGGTGCGTATTCGGAACATGGTATTTGCGCTCTACATGGTCCGATATGAGTATGTTATCCTTCGGGATCATACCTTTTACCGCCGACACAATCACTTTACCTTGAAAGGCATCCTCCGGCAACTCAGCAAGCGCCTGCTGCACAAACGCTGCTGGTACGGCTAGAATAACCCAATCAGCAGCAGCCACGACAGACTGAATATCTGAGGATGGTTTTACATAATTCAGGTCATACGTTACTCCGCTTAAGTAGCGTGGGTTATGTTTAAAGTTGATAAGATGCTGCACATCATTTTTGTTGCGCATCCACCAATGTACCTGTGATTTGTTCTCTGAAAGGATTTTAACCAGGGCAGATGCCCAACTACCTCCTCCTAAAACGGCTACTTTTTCCAAATTGGGTGCTTATTCTTTTTATTAATCATTGCCTTCAGCAGCAATGGCTGACTTGTCTAACGATTTAGCGTCTTTTACGGCTACTTTGGTGCCATCTTTCAATGTTGTGGAAACTGCTCTGAAAGGCCCCACCACTACTTCCTGCCCCGGCTTAATGCCGCTGATAATTTCTATGTTTTCGAAATCGCTGATGCCGGTTTTAACTTTTACAGTATTAACTGTATTTGTGCCTTTGTCATATACAAATACAACCTCTTCTACTTTAACTGGCGCTTTCGGCTTGTCTTCTTCAGTGTTTTGTTCTGCTTCTTCATCTTCTCCTTCTTCAGTTTCCACTTTCTCATTTTCATTGGAACGTGTGGTTACAGCAGACAAAGGTACAGATAAAATATTAGGCTTACGCTCTGTAATGATATCAACTGATGCTGTCATGCCTGGTCTGAAGGGACGTGCATTCGTTTTAGCCAGGTGGTCATAAGACTCATTCAGTAAGCGAATGCGTACTTCAAATTCTGTAACAGCCTCCAAAGTTGCTGCATCTTTAGCTGTGTTGGCAATGGCCGTAACAACCCCTTTAAATTTCTCGTCTCTGCTGGCGTAAGAATCTACTTCCACTTCAACAGAGTCGCCAAGAGCCACACGGATAATGTCGTTTTCATTTACATTAACGCGCACCTCCATATTGTTAAGGTTAGCAATACGCATAATTTCTGTACCGGCCATTTGCGATGTTCCTACCACACGCTCACCGCGCTCTACATTAAGCTTTGATACGATACCGCTCACTGGAGCATAGATTGTAGTTTTATTCAGGTTTTCACGGGCGTCTTTTAGGGATGCAAGCGCATTCTGAATGTTATACTCCGAAGCACGCACGCTCTGGCGCAACGACTCTACTTCCTGCTTAGCCGACTCATAGGTAGCTGCTATCTGCTGCCACTCTGCCTGTGAAATAACTTTCTGGTCGTAAAGCGATTTATTGCGCTCATAGTTCTGTTTTGCCTGCGTTAAGTTAGCCTGCGCCTGTGCCAGCCTGGCTTTAGTTTGCGCCAGGTTTGCTCTTGAAGAGTTAACGCTTGCCTGCTGCGCATCTACAAACGACTGATAGTTGTCAGGTCGAATGCGTAACAGAAGCTGGCCTTTTACTACAGAGTCACCCTCCTCAACGTTCAGTTCAATGATTTCTCCGGAAACATCAGGGCTAATTTTTACTTCTGTTTCAGGCTGAATTTTACCAGATGCACTTACTTTTTCAACTATCTCAGTTTTTTTCGCCTCGGCAATCACAACTTCTGTTCCTTCTTCCTTCCCGATCCACCCGGCCATTTTTGCTACAATGATGCCTATTATCAGTAATACAAGTACACCTGCAATAATAGGGATCAGATTTGATTTTCTTTTAGCCATAGTTTTACAATGATATGTCTTTGCCTTGGTAGAAATCAAGCACTTTTTGCTTGAACGTATACTCATACTTTGCCTGTAGCAGATTAGACTGCGCAGCACGGTAATTGTTAGCGATTATGTTAAAATCGACGGTATTGATTACTCCGTTGTTTAGGCGCAACTGAGCATTGTTATAGTTTTTCTCAGCTGCCTGTAGTTGTTCTTTTGCTGCATTGTAGCGTCTTTGGGCAGCTAACGCATCCACATATGCCTGTTCTATTGTTTGGCGCAGATTATTGCGTTCAATTTCGGCGTTTATCTGTGCGTCCTGTTGCTGCAGCTTTGCCCGTTGCACATTGTTTCTCACCTGTAGCCCGTTAAGAATAGGTACCTGCAAAGAAAAGCCAAAATTCTTGCCGACACCGTCTTTCAACTGATCAAGGTACTCGTAAGTTTCCCTTCTGAAAGTTGTGGTAGGTGTATAAATAATGAATGGGTCTGTACCTTCAGAGTCGGAGAAACCGATAGTAGTCTGCCTTAAAGCACCTGATTCAGGAAACCTGAAATCACGGGCACTTGAATAGAATGTGTTAAGTCCTCCAAACATAGATAGTCGAGGATAAAAACCTCCTCTGGCAAGTTCAAGTCCTTTCTGTGCACTTAATACTCGTAATTCTGCAGCCTTAATAGCCGGTTGTGTCTGGCTGGCTACATCATACACCTGCTCTAAACTTACGAGCACCGGATCCTGGTCTGGTTCCGGAATATCGGGCACCTCTATATTAAAGTCTTTATTAGCCGGCAGGTTAAGCAACTGCTTAAGTGTAAGCCTGGAAAGGTCGCGCTGGTTTTCAGCATTTATCAGATCCAGATCATCGGCAGCTAACTGAGACTCCAAATCCAGCACAGCATTTTCGGCTACACTTCCAGCCTTGAACAGAATTCGTGTTCTGTTTAGCTGTTGGTTTGTTAAGTCTTTAGTTTGAGTAGACAGCTTTACCAGTTCTTCGGCAAAAAGTATGTTTAAGAAAGAGGTAATTAGCTGAATAGTAATATCGTTTTGCAGAGACAAGTACTCCTGCTCCGATGCCTGAAGTTCTAACTCGTTTTGTTTAATAGCATTTACACGTTGTAAACCTAGAAACAGTGGCAGGTTAGCACCCAGCTGGAAGCTGTTTGTCTGGCTGCTTTCTGAACGAAGGTCCTGTGTGGTAGGGTCGACATAGGTACCAAAGTTAAAGTTATAGGATGAACTACCATTTAGCGAAGGCAGTCTATCGAACTTAGATTGCTTTAGATCAATCCTGTTTCCTTCTTTAATCAGAAAGCTTCGTCTTACCTGTAAGTTATTCGCCTTGGCATAATTCACTGCTTCCTGTAACGACCAGGTACCATCGGTAGGCGCTTGTTGTGCAAAGCCTTCGGTAATGCCGGCAGAGCTGGCTAGTCCGAGGGCAAGCAGTAAAATTCTGGAGGTTTTTTTCATAGTAACTATCTGTTATTAAAGATCTATGTTCGGTATATAAACCACGTGCTTCACCCAGCTAAGCTGCTTCAGGTAGTCGAGGGTAATGGGTTTTATGCCAGAGTCCATCTCTATAAACTGGCGAGCTAACTCATTTCTTCCTTTGCGCGAAACGTTCATCGTCGCAATGTTGCAATCGTCGTGGGCTAAAACAGAAGCTATAAAAGCTATACTTCCGCGCACGTCGTCTGCATCAATGATCAGGGTATGAAGTGTAGCGGAGAAATTAGCTGTAAAGCCGTCCACTTCTACAATTTTGATTACACCGCCTCCCCTGCTCTGGCCGATTACTTCAACTTGTCTGTCGCCAGCTTTTAGGTTAAGCTTTATGGTATTGGGGTGCATGGTAGAGGCATTGCCTACAGATTTAAAAGTATACTTTAGTCCACGCTCTTTAGCATGGTCAAAAGCATCTTTAATGCGCTTATCGTCGGTTTTGAAATCCAGCAATCCGGCAACAATAGCACGATCGCTACCGTGCCCTTCGTATGTTCGGGCAAAAGAATTGTAAAAGGTGATGATGGCCTCTTCAGGAGCGGCGCCAAGTATACGAATGGCAGCGCGTGCAATGCGCACTACACCAGCTGTATGTGAACTTGAGGGGCCAATCATTACTGGTCCAATCATATCAAAAACACTGCTTTTCTCTGCCATGGATGTTTAAGGTCGGATAAGTATAGAAAAAACCAAATTTAAGCATTAACTATCAGCTTTACTCTATTTATTAGCTAAAATAGCTTTATTTATACAATAACAGGTGTTTTTTCTACGAACACGGCCTATATTTCTAGTAAGCTGGATATTCTATGGACGAGATTTGTAACTGATCTTTTCAACCTCCAAAATAATTGCTAGTATGGCCTATTGCTGATTTTAATCATTCTTGACTAGTTTTTATTTACTTAATTTGCGCATTGTCTTTAATCAATCATCCGTAAAACGTTTTAGATGGAGCATACATTTAAACCTGAAGTACTGGAGCAGTTAAGGAGGCTGGAAGAAAAGTATGTGCCGCTGGGGCAGGATTTGGCTGCGTACCTGGAGGGGCTTTACTATACAAACTTCCTTAACTATTGGGATTATATCCACCTCGATACCCTGTTAAGCCTGCAAAACCCGCGCACTAATATTCCGGATGAAAAGATATTTATTATCTATCACCAGATAACGGAGCTATACTTTAAGCTATGCCTTGAGGAATATCGTCAAATAGCTGAGGACAAGAATATTAACGTTGATGTGCTCACTAAACGCGTGAAGCGCATAAACCGCTACTTCGATAACCTGATCAATTCATTTGATGTGATGGTTGACGGCATGGACCCGAAGCAGTTTCTACAGTTCAGGATGGCGTTGATGCCAGCCAGCGGCTTTCAGTCGGCACAGTACCGTATGATCGAGATAGCTTCTACTGACCTACGTAACTTAGTGGCAAAAGACAAAAGAGCCGTGCTTGGCCTGCAAAGCACCCAAGAGGAAATGATTGGTTGTATTTACTGGAAAGAAGGCGCCACCGAGGTAGCCTCTGGCGCTAAAACCCTTACTTTGCTGCAGTTTGAGGAGAAGTATACCGATCAGCTTATAAAGTTTGCAAAGCAGTACGAGCACACCAATATCTGGAGCATTTACAAGCGTTTGCCGGAAGAGCAGCAGCAGGATGCCAAGCTCAAGAAGGCCATGCGCGCACTCGATAGCAACGTGAACGTGAACTGGCCGTTGATGCACTACAAGTCTGCGGTACGTTACCTGCAACGCGACCCGGAGGTGATTGCAGCTACTGGCGGAACAAACTGGCAGAAATACCTGCCTCCAAAATTCCAGAAGCGTATTTTCTACCCTGAGTTCTGGGATAACCAGGAAGTGGAAGAATGGGGCAAAGGCTGGGTAGATAAGGTGCTGAACGGAGATATATAATCTCTAATTGAATTGGTTGAGTGTTTGACTGTTGAATACCTTCACAAAAAGTGATAGTATAAAACCTGCTTCATGTATATCATCACAGTGTCTCGCAAACTTTAGGCATCTTTTTTACGGAAGATTGAATTTGCATTACCTTTGTATTGTTTAATCCCTACTGTAGCTGAAACAACACATCAGCAACTAAATAATTAAAACCGGTTTAAGGCTAACTACCTTACCCACACTTTATGAGAAAAAAAGAACTTGATCTGGTGTTCACACCAGAGGTTGCCTTTGATGCAGCACTGTTAGAGCATGAAATCCTAAAAAGTGCCCGAGTAAATCCTGATGATATAAAGTATGTGCACCGCGTAAAGCGATCTATCGATGCGCGAGGCCGACAGGTGTTGGTTCGTGTACGTGCAGATATTTACCTGGATACCCCTCCTGCTGATGTCATCTCTCCTACCTATACTTACCCTGATGTAAGTAAAGCAAAGCAAATTATTATTGTAGGTGCCGGACCAGCTGGTTTGTTTGCCGCCCTGCGCTGCATCGAACTTGGCCTTAAACCTGTTGTGCTGGAGCGTGGTAAAGATGTCAGAAGTCGCCGCCGAGATCTGGCAGCCATAAATAAAGAGCACAAGGTAAACCCGGATTCCAATTACTGTTTTGGTGAGGGTGGTGCAGGCACATACTCTGACGGTAAGTTGTACACCCGTTCCAAAAAGCGAGGCGACTTACAGCGTATACTTCAGATACTGGTACAGCACGGTGCCACACCAGATATTCTCTTTGATGCGCACCCGCACATCGGCACTAACAAGCTACCTAAGATTATAGAAGCAATTCGCGAAACAGTTCGGGAAGCAGGCGGAGAAGTACATTTTGACAAGCGCGTTTCTGATTTTATACTTGAGGATGAAGAAATGCGCGGTGTTGTTTCGGCCGATGGTCAAACCTACTTAGGTGAGTCGGTTATACTTGCCACCGGCCACAGTGCCCGCGATATTTTCGAGCTGCTGCACGAGAAAGGCATTACCATAGAGGCTAAGCCATTTGCCATGGGCGTGCGCGTAGAGCACCAGCAAAGCCTGATCGATAGCATACAGTATAAATGCGAAGACCGTGGACCATATTTGCCGGCATCTTCTTATGCTCTGGTGCATCAAACGCATTACAAGGGCAGGCAGCGTGGTATCTTCTCGTTCTGTATGTGCCCGGGCGGGTTTATTGTGCCTTCAGCAACAGCTCCCGGCGAGGTGGTGGTGAATGGTATGTCGCCAAGCCGCCGAGACTCTAGATTCTCCAATTCTGGAATTGTAGTGGCCATTGAACTGGAAGATATGGAACTGGAGAAGTATGGCCCATTGGCTGGATTGCGAATGCAGCAGGCACTTGAGCAGAAAGCATGCGAAATGGCAGGCAATACGCAGGCTGCACCGGCACAATTGCTAAAAGACTTTACAGAGCGCAGGGTAAGCAAGCAACTGCTGGATACATCATACCAGCCCGGTTTGGTGTCTATGGACATGAACGAGGTTTTTTCTGAGGATATGGCTTATCGTTTGCGTGAGGGTTTTAAAGCTTTTGGCAGTAAAATGCGTGGTTATTTAACGAACGAGGCGCAGATTGTGGGAGTAGAAAGCCGTACCTCCTCTCCTGTTCGTATTCCCCGCGACCGCGATACACTTGAGCATACCCAAATAAAGCGTTTTTACCCATGCGGCGAAGGTGCAGGTTATGCAGGAGGTATCGTTTCTGCGGCAATGGATGGAGAAAGATGTGCGGAAATGGCAGCTGTGAAAGCGGGTGTTAGCATCCGCTAACTCAATTTTCCATATTTTAGCCACATTATACTTACTTAGCCCGTAAAGTATAAGCGTACAGCCCTGATGAGTGTTAAAGAAGAGGACTGTGCAAGTTTAAAATGTATTTCCATTAAAATTATATTAATGAAAAAGACAGTAGTAGTTGGTGCCACCGATAATCCAACACGTTATGCTTACAAAGCTGTACACCGCTTGCAGCAGCATGGGCATGAAGTAGTTCCGGTTGGCATTCGAAAATCTGAAGTTGGCGGTAAACCGATCGTCACTGATCTAAGCCAACCCATAGAAGAGGTAGATACAGTTACATTGTATGTTGGCCCAAGAAATCAGCCTTACTGGTACGATTATATTCTTTCGCTAAAGCCTAAGCGTATAATCTTTAATCCGGGCACAGAGAACCATGAACTGGAGCAAATGGCAGCTGATGCCAACATAGAAACGCTGCACCACTGCACGTTGGTAATGCTGGCTACGGATAGCTATTAAAATTTTTTTATTATTTTTTCTTTATGCTATAACCTGGCTTAAAGTGCACCGTATAAATAAGAGAAATCAAGCAGATGGCATTTGTTGTCTATGCTTTGAAAGAAGGAATCTGATGAAGATTCCTTCTTTTATTTTAAGGCCAGCCTATAACCTAAAATCCCCTGTAGGAACACTACAGGGGATTTTAATATTTTATACTTACTACAGTTTGCTTTGCTTCCATTCACCTTCGTCTTCTTCCATCTGGTATCGCATACTTGCAGCCAGGGCTGTATCAGGAATAACGTTAGAGCTTGTAGCCTGCAGCTTAGACATAAGGCCGGAAACAATTTTAACTTCACCGCTCATCAGCGCTTTATAGCCGTCACGCGCCACCTCTGCCGGATCTAACAGGTCGCCGTGTGCTGCTCTAGTATGAGCGGCGCCAGCTCTCCTGAAGAACATCGTATTACTCGCCCCCGGGCAAAGTGCCGTTACTGTTATGCCTGTATCCTTAAGTTCGTTAGAGAGTGCCTCAGAAAATGAAAGTATAAAAGCCTTTGTAGCGCCATAAATAGCCATTAGCGGCGAAGGCATAAAGGATACAATGGAAGCAACATTCAGAATCTTGCCATCTCCACGTTGCTTCATCTCTTTCAGGAAGTGTTTAGTAAGTTCTACCGGCGTATTTACGTTTAGCTGAATAATAGCCTGCTCCCGCTCCAGGTCTGTTTCCTCAAATGGACCGTGTACTCCGGCACCGGCATTATTTACTAAGATATCTACATGAATGCCGCTGTCTTTTACCTGCTGGTATACTTCTGAGGCTACTCCTGGCTCAGATAAGTCTGCTGTAATAACAGAAACCTGTTCTAGTTGATGTTCGTCTTGTAACTGGTAACCTAACCTTCTTAACCGTTCTGTGCTTCTGGCAACAAGAATCAGGTTATAGCCGTCTTTGGCAAAAAGCTTGGCAAATTCCATCCCAAAACCATTGGATGCCCCTGTAATAAGTACAGTTTTCTCTTTATTTTCCTCTCGCTTTGTCTTCATAAATTATAGTGCATTTTGTGCTTTTTTACCCTAGTATTTACCTTAAAACAGCGCGATTAGTTATAAATGTCATTTCCATATGTGCACAATAGATACAAAAAAGCCTCACTGCTTTTAGCAATGAGGCTTTAGATTATAGTGCAATAAACCAGTTATGCTTCTCCTCTTAATACTTCAAGCGGAGGTCTGTTCAGGATACCACGACTATTTAGCATACCAATAGCTACTGTTAAAGAAGTGATTCCTAGGAACACAGGCAATAGAGGCGCAAAGTCTGGCACAAAGTCCACTTCAAAACTAAATACGGCCAGTGCCCAGCTGGCTCCCACCGAAAGTATAACACCTGTACCGGCGGCCAAAGCTCCCAGCAGTAGGTACTCAAAGGCATTTATACTTAATATCTGCTTCCGGCTTGCCCCTAACGTGCGCAGCAACACACTCTCCTGCACCCGCTGAAACTTACTGATGTTAACCGAGCCAATCAGCACAAGCAGACCAGTGCTGATACTAAATAAAGCCATGAATCGGATCACAAAAGATATTTTACCTAGGATATCATCTAGTGTCTGAAGTATAAGATCCAGATCTATGGCTGATACATTAGGGAAACGCTGCACCAGGCTGCGCTGGAAAGCAGCTGATTGGGCAGTAGAGTCAGTACGGGTCATGAGCACATGAAACTGAGGCGCTTCTTCCAGCACACCTTTTGGAAACACCACCAGGAAGTTGCTTTGCACTCTGTTCCATTCCACCTCCCGTAAATGTGATACAACTGTGGGTACTAGTGCACCCTGCACATTAAATATCATCGTGTCACCAACTCCTACTTTAAGCCTTTCGGCATAACGATCTTCTAATGAAATAGGTACAGGTGCATCCGGATCAGTAACAGTTCCTTGCCATTTGCCATCTACTTCTTTTTCTGAACCGATCAGGGAATCCCGGTACGTTACCCGGTATTCTCGTGTATAAGCCCAATCAGGTATGCCCAAGGTAGTGTCTTTGCGTACATCGGCGGCGGTAAGTCCTTTCATCTCTTCCAGGCGCATGGTTACCACCGGTACATACTGCAGCACTGGCAAGCCTGCCTCCCGTGTTACCTGAGCTACCTCTTCTTTCTGAGCACTCTGAATATCGAACAGTACCAGATTAGGCTGATTTTCGCTTCCTGCAATGGCCACCTCACTTAAAAGCAAGCGCTGCATCAGGAAAAGCGTAGAAATAAGCGCAGTGCCAAGTCCGATAGATACCGTCAGTAACAGCGTCTGGTTGTTGGGCCTGTAAAGATTTGCCAGGCTTTGGCGCCACACATAGCCCCAGTTTACTGGGAAGAACTTCTTTACAAACCACATCATAGCCCTTGCCAGCAACGCCAGCACCAGGAAAGCCACAATCACACCTCCAGTAAACGATAAAGCACGCAACCATGAGTTTAACTGGAAGTAAGCAAACACAAAGATGAAAGCTAAGATCACGAAGTATACCAGCCAGCGCACTTTGTCTTTCTGATTAGTTAAATGCTCCACCCCAGCCCGAAGTGTTATAAGCGGTGATACATTACGGATAGAAAGCAACGGCAGCAAGGCAAATAGAACAGCTACTACCAACCCAATGGCAATACCCTCCAGTATAGCCAGCCACGATACCGAAACCGTTACCTCTACCGGAAGAAATGCTTTAAATAGCTCCGGCAAGTATAACTGGATCAAACTACCCAATATAGCACCAACTATGGATCCGATCAGTCCCATCGCCATCACCTGGAAGAGATAGATCAGGAAAGCCTGTTTGCCGCTAACACCCAGGCAGCGCAACACGCCAATAGTAGCCAGCTTCTCCCGGATGTATACATGCACGGCACTGGCTACTCCCACGCAGCCTAACAGCAACGCCACAAAACCTACTAAAGCCAGGAAACTTGCTAGGTCTTCGTATGCTTTGCCAGTGCCTTCCTTTCGGCTGTTCACGGTATCAAATCCAAAACCTGCTTCCTCAAAACGTGGCTCAAGTTTCTTGGCCAGCTTATCAGGGTCTGTCGTGTCAGGTAATTTATAGTAGTGGTAATAGCTGATGCGGCTCCCCCGCTGCAGCAAACCGGTTTCGTCGAGGTAGCGGCGTGGAATATACACGGCTGGCGCAATGGTGGCTGTCATCGCGGACTGGCCGGGTATTTTATGCAAGGCTCCGGCAATTTCAAAGGTCACATTACCTACTTTAATAGAGTCACCGGGTTTGGTGTTGTATTGCAGCAACAACGTATGGTCTACCAGTGCTTTGCGGCCTTCTTCCCTGAATGCTCTGCTGGCGCTTTCCGGAACTGATTCAATAGCACCATAGTATGGGAAACCGCCTTTCTCCAGCGCTCTGACCTGTACCAGCCTAGTGCCTTGGGATGCCTGAAAGTATACCATCGAAACAAAACGCACTTCATCTGATCGATCGCCGCCAAAGGCCAACGAGTCGAGCAGTTTCTGCATAGGCGGCTCAATTTCTTTGCTTGTGGCCACCACAAGGTCTGCACCTATCAGCGATTTGGCTTGCTTATCTATGTCGGTGCGCAGGTTATTAGAAAAGGAGTTGATAGCCACAAGCGCAGCTATACCCAATACAATGGATGAAATAAACAAAGCCAGCTTACCCCGGTTGCGGCGGCTGTCACGCCATGCCATCAGCAGGAGCCAGCGCAGGTTAAGCGGTCTTTTTTTATCTAAGTGAATGATGGTATCAGACATGTTTGTTGACGAAAGAGTGATTGAGGGAGTATGCTACTCCTGTACATTTCCAACTGAGGACGTAATTTGATCCGAAACTACGGTACCGCCTTTGATACGTATGATCCTGTCTGTTTTCTCAGCAAGTTCAAGGTCGTGTGTTACCAGCACCAGGGTAGTACCGGCTTCCCGGTTCAGATCGAATAGCAGTTTCTCTACTTTTTGGCCCGTTTCTTCATCCAGGTTACCTGTTGGTTCATCGGCAAAAAGTATGGTAGGCTTGTTGGAGAAAGCCCTCGCCAGCGATACACGTTGCTGCTCACCGCCGGATAATTGTGTTGGGTAATGGTCGAAACGTTCTGCCAGGCCCACGCGTGCCAGTAACTCCATTGCCTGATTATGTACATTGCGCTCTCCTCTCAGCTCGAGTGGCACCATTACATTCTCGATAGCCGTTAAAGTTGGTATCAGCTGAAAGTTCTGGAAAATAAAGCCCACATACTGGTTGCGTACCTGTGCACGCTCATCCTCTGATAAGTTATCGAGCTTTATGCCGTTAAGTATAACTGACCCCGACGAGGCCCTGTCGAGGCCGGCGCAAAGGCCCAGCAAGGTTGTTTTGCCGCTTCCCGACGGGCCCACTATGGCACAGGTATCGCCAGCCTGAAGGGAAAAATTTATACCTTGCAGTACAGTAAGCGGGTGATTGCCGCTGTAGTATGTTTTCTCAAGATCTTTAATATCAAGTATAACAGACACGTAAGTAGAGTTTAGGTAGTGATAGAAGTATAAAGTAGTTACTCTATACAAGCACAAATGATGCACAAAAACTGGTAAACCAGTGATTTACGTTATTGTTTAGTATAGAGCCAAGTATAAATTTAAGAAACTAAGTGTATTTATGATGCTTAAACGTAACTTTTTCATAGTACTGTCGGCGGTTGTTTTTGGTTTGTATAGCTGCAGCGAGTCCGACAGAACAGCCAACACCATAGAAGCCGGCGAAGAGACCAGCACAACAGCTGAGGGTGACGAAGACACTGCGAAAGCAGAGCGAACCAAGACCATCCTCTTCTTCGGGAACAGCCTTACTGCTGGGTATGGTTTGGAGCCGGATCAGGCTTTTCCGGCACTTATCCAGGATAAAATCGATTCCCTTAACCTCCCATATAAAGTAATAAATGCAGGCGTTAGCGGCGAGACATCGGCTGGTGGCAAAAGCCGCATCAACTGGCTCTTAAAGCAACCTGTGGATGTATTTGTGCTGGAGTTAGGTGCCAACGACGGATTAAGGGGCATAGACCCAGCCGAAACGTATAAGAACCTGCAAAGGATAATCCAAAAAGTAAGAGAGAAGAACCCTGATGCAGAAATTATACTTGCCGGTATGCAGATTCCACCCAACATGGGCCAGAAGTATGCTACGCAATTCAGGGAAGTATTTTCCAAATTGGCTGAGGAAGAAAATGTAGCCCTGATACCTTTCTTGTTGGAAGGTGTAGCTGGCGTACCAAAGCTCAACCAGGCCGACGGTATACATCCGACAGTGGAAGGGCAAAAAATATTGGCTGACAATGTTTGGGACGTAATGGAGGATATCCTGCGTGAGCCTGAAACAATTTAAAAGCTGCTACTCTACAGCAAGCCGCTGGTATTTACATACTGGCGGCTTTTTTTATTGCTTATACTTTCAGCTTTACCTTTAGTAGCGCCTGTTACATCAAATTTTTATAGTTGATATTCAATTATTTATAGCAAAGAAATTGGTAGCTGGAAAAAAAATATAGAAATTTATAAATCCTCAGGCAACCTATAAGGTGGTATCTTACATCTAAGGGTTAAAGAGCAACACAAAGCTCGAAAATTGCAAAGTATATATTATAGCAGAATTTGATAAACCATTACACAGCGTGTCGGAAGCGGAGTTAATAGCAGGATGCCAAAGGGCTGAAAGTAAAGCACAGAAGGTGCTATACGAGCAGTATGCCTCTAAGATGTACGGCGTGTGCCTGCGCTACCTTAAAAATGATATGGATGCGGAAGAGGCGCTGCTGAACGGGTTTATGAAAGTCTACCAGAACATTGACCGCTTTGAGGCAAAGGGTAGTTTCGAAGGATGGGTGCGACGCATTATGGTGAATGAAGCACTTGCTTTTTTAAGAAAGAAAGAGCCACTACACCTGGCCATCGAAGACAGCCACATACAGGTAGCCGGCGCTAACGGCGCAGACCACGACCTAGCTGAGGGCGAGTTAATGGAACTGCTGCATACATTACCAGCAGGATACAGAGCAGTTTTTAACCTTTACGCTATTGAAGGATACTCACATAAAGAAATTGCCGATATGCTTGGCATAAACGAAGGTACATCTAAGTCGCAGTTGAGCAAGGCACGCGCCATGCTGCAGCGCCGCTTAGAAGGACAAAGTGCCATAGCCGTTTAAAGAAAAGGAGGATACCCATGAGACCAGAAGACATAGATAAATTATTTAAGGAGCGCCTAGGCAACACCTCTCCTACGCCCTCCGCAGACCTGTGGAGCAGACTGCAGGACAGAATGGAAGCTGAAATGCCACAGCAGGTAAAGCCTATTGTAAAAGAAAAAGATGAGAAGAGAGGCTTTATGTGGATCTACTCTTCTGTGGCTGCTACGCTTTCTCTGCTACTGACTGTGGGCGTGGTGTTCTACAACATCAAGTCTAACCCGGAGGTAAGTGAGACGCTGGCTATACAGGAAAAGGCAGTACTACAGGAGACACCGGTATATAAAGCACCTGAAACAGAGACGCTGGCACAGGTAGAAACAAAAACTGAAAAAATTTCTGAACCCCAGGCAACCGAAGATGCAACCCCTGCATCTAACATTACAGAAACGGTTGATAAACCTGCTACCATAGCAAAGGCAACAACAAAAGCTGTACAGCAAACTAAAGTAACCCGCGCTACAGTAGCAGAACAACCAAATGCAGATGTGCAGCAGGCCATCGCCGTTAATACCCCGATTACTGAAAAACCAGCAGAAATAGCTACGGTGGTGCCAACAGCAAAACCAGTTATGCCTTCTGCCCTAGCTGCCAGTGCCGAAATGAATGCCCGACCTGTCGAGATCACGATCAAACGCTCTGCTGCCCCGGCTGTTGCCTCAGCTCAGGAGCAGTATGAAGAAGAAAGTGGCCTTGAGAAGAAAGCGAAGCTTGCCAAGAACATTTTTAAGCAGGCACGCAATCTGGCGAACGGCGAACAGGTAGAACTTGCAGCTCTGGGCATAAAGGCCGATAGAGTAGCACTGGAAACTCAAATCGGGAAACAAAAAATATCTAAAGTAATTAATCTCTAACCCTACAAAACCATGAAACGAGTACTACTAATCATGGCCATTTTCATGGCCACAGTCACCGGTGTGTCTGCCAAAGGCGGCCTTACCGTAAAAGAGCGCCTCACTTCTGAGCAGGATACAATTGTTGTGAAAATGGCAAACGGCGCTAAACTTATACTTCAGCTACAGAACATTGAGCAGCTAAAGGCTTTCCAAAACTACAGCCTGGATTCGCTGATGCGAGAACTGAACAAGTATGTAGACCAAGTAGACCAGATGGAGAACACCACCACCGGGAACAAAGACCTGACCGTAACATTCAACACAGATAAGGCAACTGACGGTAAATCAGAGCAGATAACAGTAACTGTGCAGGAGAAGGATAAGAAAACCGGACAGGTGAAGAAAGAGAGTCATGAGATCCGCATCAATAAGTCTTTTAAAATAGACGTGGAAGTGGAAGAAGACGGAAACGACACAAAAGTAGACGTTAACATACCAAACAAAGCACAGCGCGACAGTGCCCGCACAGCATATAAAGATGCCCACTACAAGGCCAGTAAATTTAACTTTGATGTGGATCTGGGCTATAACAGCTTGCTTAGCAATGATTACATGCCTGTAACGGAGGTGCCTGATCTAAGAACACTGGGCTCAAGATACGTAAGCCTTAACCTGCACCTGAACAACCAGATCGGTGGCCGTAAGAGTCCGTTCTATATTGTATCAGGTTTTGAGTTCGCCTTCAACAACTTCATGTTCGACGATAACATCGTAGTAAGCGAAGTAGACAAGGTAACCATCTTTACAGAACTGCCTGACCGTAATTTCGAGAAATCAAAGCTTACTTACTCTTCTGTGAACATTCCGATCATGCCAATGTTTAAGTTTAAAAGAGAAGGCGGAAAAGACGGATTTGTGATAGGTGCCGGTGGATTTGCAGGTTACCGCCTGGGCAGCCACACCAAACTAAAGTATGAGGAAGGTGGTAAAACCGAAAAAGACAAAACCCGTGATAGCTTTAACCTAAGTGATTTCCAATACGGTTTAGAAGGAGTTATCGGATACGGAAGCCTAAACCTCTTTGTAAAGTATAACATGAACGATCTGTTCAAAGACAACCGCGGTCCTCAGGCAAATGTGATCAGCTTCGGCTTGAGATTACTAAACTAGTAAGTATAATAGAATAGTTTGTGAATAAGGTGAGAAAGAAAGAGGAGCTTTACGGCTCCTCTTTTTACGTTTTAAGCGTTACGCTTAAAATTATCGATAATGATGGCTGTGGCTGTGGCAACATTCAGTGATTCCGCTTTACCGAAAGCAGGGATCTTGATCAACTGGTTTACCTGCCGGGCCACTTCCGGCCTGATACCATTTGCCTCGTTGCCTAATACAACAATCCCCTCAGGCCTGAGCTGCATGTGGTGAAGGTTTTCGCCGGCAAGTGAGGCTCCGTAAATTTTATACTTACTGTGGTGCTGTTCCAACCACTCTGGCAGGTTTAGGTAGTGTACTTTAATCCTTGTAAAAGAGCCCATCGTAGCCGAAATTACCTTTGGGTTATAAAAGTCGGCACAGGTATCAGAACAAACTACATGCTCAATGCCATACCAATCTGCAATGCGAATAATGGTGCCTAAGTTACCCGGATCACGAATATCATCCAGTGCAATTACAAAGTCTTTTTCCTGTAACCTGAGGGGTTGTAATTTACGCATACTTGCAACAGCAAGGACAGCGTTATTACTGGTAAAGGTGCCGGCGGCAACTAAGTCTTTCTCTGTAACTATATCATACTTAAACCCTTTGGCAAGTATAGCGGTATGCTCTTGCTTAAAAGACTCTGTTACAAACAGGTGCTGTACCTCAAAGTCTGACTGCAACAATTCCAGTACGCTCTTGGCGCCTTCCACTACAAATGCTTGGTGTTGGCTGCGGTATTTTTTTACTTGCAACGATTTAACGTATTTTACAACTGCTTTCGAGAACATAGCCGGATAAACGTTTGACATCACGAGTATACATATACGCCCTTGCATTTACAATTCTTTGCATAACCGGCTGCGTGCCTACCAGGTATTTAGGTGAAGAGGAGCAGTTGTTGGTTAGCGTTAAACCAGTGGGCCTAAATTACGTGGATCCCGTTGCTATTCAGGGCCTTTACCGGCAAGAGCCAAACCGGCTTGTGCTTGGTTCTGCGCCTTACCTAGCACTTTATAATTTTGGGAAAAAGTTTTACGACCCACCCAAAATACAGCAAAAAATAGAAGCACTGGAGGCTAAGCGTCAGGAGAAAATAGCAGAGGCCGGCAAGGATTCCGTTGAGATCGCAAAAATACGGAATAAGTATGAGGGTAAAGTTGAGCGCCTTGAGACAAAATTAAAGGAAGGCAACCTACTGATGCAGATCGGTGAACCGCCTGCCATTTACGATTCGCTGCAGATGGAGCGTACTATTGATCAGATAGAGATCTACCTGAACTCTAACGGATTCTTTAACAGTGAAGTAAGTTATACAAAAGATGTAAAGCGGGATAAGTTAGTGTATGTTACCATTAATATAGATGAGAAAACGCCTTACCGCTATTCAGATTTTACTTACACTATCCCGGATACAGCTATAAAGCAGATTGTGCTGAGAAATGCTGACAGGTCTTTGTTGAAGCTGGGTGATATTTATGACGAGGATGTGCTGACCAGTGAAAGAGACCGGCTGTATAATCTGTTGCGTAACCGGGGTTATTATGATTTTGCGCGCGCTTATATCAATTTTGAAGTAGACACAACAAAGGCAGGTAGCTATGCACAAGTAAACACCATTATCCAAAACCCTGATGAAAGCAGCCGCCACAAAGTTTATACAATAAACAACGTATACTTTAAGTCAGATATAGATCGGTTTGGTATACCGCGCGACACGGTAAAGTTTAACGGCATTAACTACACGGCTTATAGACACCGTTATTCTCATGAAATACTTGATCAAAAAATAGACATACAGCCGGGACAGCTATATAGCCAGCTGCAGACAACGACCACGCAACGGAAGCTTTCTAACCTAGATGTGTTCCAGTTTAACAATGTGCTGTATAACAAAGTCACCTCACCGTTCGATTCTGTTTATCAGCTTAATGCTTTTATTAATGCTGTGCCAGCTAAGAAGTTTCAGGAAACAACAGAGGTAGGTATAAATTTTACGGAGCGAAAACCTGGTCCGTTTACCAGTGTGCGGCTGCGTGTTAGAAACATTTTTGGCGGTGCCGAAAACTTGGATATTGGCGTGTATGGTGGATTGGAAGGACAGCTAGCACTAGTAGACACGGACGAGGAAGCTAAAACGGACATGATTAAGGAATTTGGCGGCAATGTGTCGATTACATTTCCGGTTATACTTGTTCCTTTTACAAATAAAAGCCTCCTCTCCGACCTTAACCCGAGAACACGTGTATTTACAGGGCTTTCATCTGAAGAACGAAGCGAATATAAGCGTCTAAATTACCAGCTTGGTCTGGATTATATTTGGCAGCGCTACAGAAATCCATCGCAACCGCCTGTGATGCAGTATACCTTCTCTCCTGTCAATTTTAACATCATAGAGGTAAACCGTGTAGATTCCACGTTCATCAGATACCTCGAGAGGTTTAGTAACAGCAGATCGCTGGCTGAAAGTTTTGAGAGTGCGTTGCTCTCTTTTATGTCGTTCAACTTTATTTACAACACTAATGATTTTGCGCAGACCCGGAACGCCAGGTATTTCAGAACGCAGGTAGAACTGGGTGGACTAAGCCAGCAACTAGGGTTGAACCTGAATCTTGGCGACCTGCGCACTTTCCAGTATGGCAGAATCAATCCGGACTACAGACGCTATATTCCGTTAGGCGGCGAGCGCTTGTTTGCTTACAGAGTAAATGCTGGTGTAGCAAAGCCACTATTCGACTCAAACGTTTTGCCATACGACAAGCACTTTTTTGCTGGTGGCGCCACGAGTGTACGGGCCTGGCAATCCAGAAGACTTGGCCTCGGCTCATACTTTTCTACTACCCCGACTGAAGTAAATGGAGATACAATTCTTGTCAGAAACTTTAATGCAGAGCAGCCCGGTGAGGTGCTGTTGGAGGGCAGTGCTGAATACCGCTTTAATATGTTCAGCTTTATTAATGGTGCTGTGTTTGTGGATGCGGGAAATGTATGGGAACTGAAGAAAGACCCTGCAAAACCTGGTGCCAATTTTGAGTTTGGCCGCTTCTATAAAGAATTAGCCGTTGGTACAGGTTTCGGTATCCGTTTCGATTTATCTGTAGTTGTGCTCCGATTTGATATTGCTACCAAAGTAATAGACCCCGCTGAGATTAAGGGTGAAAGATTTGTGCTGGATAACTTCAAATTCTCACAAATATTTACCCGTAACAACCAAACTTCACTTAACATCGGAATCGGGTATCCATTCTAGGATCGGTGATCAAGAGCTAAGGTTTAGTAGGTCATAAGGTGTGTCACTACCCCAGAGCTCATACTTATCAAAGCGGAGTTAGAGCAGAGTTGAATTCACATTTAAGATTAAGACAAAAAAGAAGCCCCGTCATCTGGCGGGGCTTCTCTGTTTTTATACTCAATACTTTGTATTAGTACTTCAATAACTCTTCCAGTGCCTTTGCAACTTTATCCGGGTTAGGCAGCATCATTTTCTCCAGTTCCACATTTAGCGGAATAGCCGGTAAGTTAGCAGCGCCTAAAGTATAAACCGGCGCATCAAGCTTCTGGAAACAATCTTTCGATAAGCGTCCGGCTAACGACTCGGCAAACGAATTCATTAATGGCTCTTCCGTCAGTACCAATGCTTTACCGTGGCGCTCAACAGATGCTTTTACCGTGTCGTAGTCCAGTGGGTTTAGCGTGCGCAGGTCTACGATCTCTATACTTCCCGGGAACTGCTTAGAGGCTGTTTTAGCCCAATACACACCCATGCCATAGGTGATCACAGTTAAGCTGTTGCCCATACGGATTTCCTCCTCATCGGCCTTCTGCACAATATTAGCTTTACCTAAAGGCAGAATGTAGTTCTCGTCTGGCTCTATGGTTTTAGCATCTTCTGTGCCCGGCACCTTAGACCAGTAAATGCCTTTATGCTCCAGCATCACAACTGGGTTCGGGTCCAAGAAAGCAGCTTTCATCAGGCCTTTCATATCGGCGGCATTGCTTGGGAACACCACTTTAATGCCCCTGATGTTTAGCAATGTAGACTCTATACTTCCGGAGTGGTACGGACCACCGCCACCGTAGGCACCAATTGGTACACGGATTACAGATTGTATCGGGAATTTACCATTGCTCAGGTAGCAGCTCTTTGATAGCTCTTCTACTAACTGATTTATACCTGGCCAGATATAATCAGCAAACTGGATCTCTACAATAGCCTTGGCGCCTACAGCCGACATACCCGCCGTTGAACCCACAATGTATGCCTCCTGAATAGGCGTGTTAAATACGCGGGCATCGCCATACTTTTTAGCCAGCAAAGCAGCCTCACGGAACACACCACCCAACTCACCTCCAACATCCTGGCCATAGAACAAGGCCTCCGGGTAAGTTCGCAAAATATCGTCTACTGCGTGCAAGGCCGCATCCACCATAATCGCTTTCTCTGCTCCAGCCGGTGTTCTTTCCCCTTTTTCCTCGGTTACCGGGGTTGGGGCAAACTCATGCTCATTAAAGGTTGATGGATCAGGGTTAGGCGCTTCCAAAGCACGGTGATAGTCTGCAGCCACAGTAGCTACAGCTTCCTGCTCCAGCTGGTCAATTTTCTCCTGGCTTACATCTGCATTTAACAACGCGTGGCGCAATTTAGGAATCGGATCATCCACAGAGTGCTGGTTCAGGTTATCGCCACGGTACCACTCACGGCGTACGCCAGACGTATGGTGACCCAGTAACGGAACCTTCGCGTGCACCAGTATTGGCTTTCGAACTTTACGGGCATATTCAAAGGCAACGCGCATTCCTTCATACGACTCTTCAAAGTCAGAACCGTTTACACGCAGGCGTTCCATTCCTTTAAAACCGGCGGCATACTCATATGCATCCATGGCGCGCATTTCCTTGCCTGTAGCCGAAATGCCCCAGTCGTTATCCTGGATAAGGTACACGATAGGCAGATTTTTAAGTATAGCCATCTGGAAAGCCTCTGCTACTTCTCCTTCGGTTACAGAACCGTCACCCAAAGAGCAGAGTACCACCGGCTTCTCCTCACCTTTCAGCAGCCCCTGGCCTTCGAGGTAAGCAATGCCATGCGCCATGCCTGTTGCAGGAATAGCCTGCATACCAGTGGCTGAACTCTGGTGCGGTATCGTCGGGAAACCTTCTCTTCTGAGAGACGGGTGACCATAGTAGGTACGACCTCCTGAGAACGGATCGTCGGCCTTCGCCATTAGCTGCAGCATGAGCTCGTACGGCTGCATACCAATACCCAGCAGAATAGAATCATCTCTGTAGTATGGCGCAGCGTAGTCGTAAGGCTTTAGCTGGAAAGCAGCGGCAAGTTGTATGGCTTCGTGGCCCCGTGAGGTACTATGCACATACTTACTGCAGATAGCTTTATTTTCTTCGTAGGTGTCTGCCAATGTTTTGGCAGTAACCATAAGGCGGTAAGCTTTTTTAAGCAGATCAATGTCCAGCTTAACAGCTTCCAATGTATCTTTTGACATAGAATGCATTTCTTTTGCCCGAAAATAAGAAATTTCGGCCTTTTTCTAAAATCCTGCGCCGGGCTTCGCTTCTCCGGCAATATTCGGTAATTTTGCAGCGGCTATACTTTTAGTAGGCAAAGGACTGCTTACCAAAGGTCAAACGGCTTAGCAGTAGGTGTTCTTTTATGATCTGAGGAAAATATTAGCTCTTCAGATTCAACATGAAGTATAGCTTTATCGGGACATTGGATTGATCAGAACGAAACTATCTAATGTCTTTTGTAAAATAACTTCTAGCAGAAAATGTTCAGAGATAAAGTAGAGGCGTTTATGCGCCAGTTCCAGAAAGATTTGTACCAGGCGCTGGAAAAGTGCGACGGCGGTGCAAAGTTTAGTGCCGATGAGTGGGAACATGAAGGCGGCGGTGGCGGCATTTCCCGAGTAATTGAAAATGGCGCTGTACTGGAGAAAGGTGGCGTAAATTTTTCTGCTGTGCAGGGTGAGCTGTCTCCCCAGTTTCTGAAGATGCTGCAAATGCCCGATCCGGCTTACTTTGCTACAGGTGTTTCGGTGGTAATGCACCCGCACAGCCCCATGGTGCCCATCACTCATATGAATGTGCGCTACTTCGAAGCCGGCAACGGACAAGCCTGGTTTGGCGGAGGAATCGACCTTACTCCTATTTACCTTGATGTAAAACAGGCGCGTGAGTTTCATGAGCAGATGAAAGCTGTTTGTGATAAGCACCACCCAAGCTATTATCCGGAGTTTAAGAAATGGGCTGATGATTATTTCTATAATGAGCACCGTGAAGAGACACGAGGTGTAGGCGGTATTTTCTTTGACAGGCTAATGGCTACGGATGAGATAAGCATGGAAGAGCGTTTGGCCTTTGTGCACGATGTGGCCTATGCATTCATCCCTTTTTATACTTCCATCATGAACCAGAACCGTGATCTGCCACACGGAGAGCGTGAAAAGCAGTGGCAGCTGATTCGCCGTGGCCGCTACGTGGAGTTTAACCTGGTATATGACCGTGGCACTAAATTCGGCTTGCTTACCAAGGGCAGAATCGAATCTATTTTGATGAGTTTACCAACCCATGCCTCTTGGCACTATAACTTTAAACCAGAGTCAGGCAGCCCGGAAGAGAAAACACAGCAGCACCTTAAAAAAGACATCGACTGGCTTAATGCGCAGTAATTTTTATGGAGACGCTGGAGCAACTGGATAAAGAACTTTTCCTTTACCTGAACGACATGCAGAGTCCGTTTTGGGATGCTTTGATGATATTTGTATCGGAGAAGCTGGTGTGGATACCGTTTTACCTGGGGTTGATTTTATACCTGGTTTGGCGTTACCGCAAACGTAGCATCCTGATGATAGCGATGGTGCTGGTTGCCATTGGCCTCTCCGATTTTATAGCATCAGGTTTGTTTAAGCCATACTTTGCACGACTTCGCCCCTGCCACGATGCCTCGCTCTCTGAGTTCATCAATATTGTAGAGGGCTGTGGCGGGCAGTTTGGGTTTATGTCGTCGCATGCAGCCAACAGTTTTGCGCTGGCTGTTTTCTTTAACCTCATACTTTCTGACAGGTACCTGTACTTTAAGGTCATTTTAGTGGCCTGGGCTGTAATCGTATCGTATAGCCGCATTTACCTTGGTGTACACTTCCCGGGTGATATTATTGGTGGTGCTTTGCTAGGCTCTTTCCTGGCTTATGTATGCTCTCTGGGTTATACTATTTTACTGAACAAATATCCCACGTTTGCGCGTTAAACCTTTAACACAAAGTGCTGTTTCCTATGTGTTAAAAGGAGCCTTAGGTTTGCGAATTACTCTATATACTTTTTCCCTTCTACTTATACTACTGGCAACGAATACAGCTTCAGTTGCACAGCAGTTTTATACCCTTTCCGGCCGAGTACTGGATGCCCAGACTGGTGAAGCACTTGCCGGAGCTACACTATTTCTAAAAGAAACCAAAGAAGCCGGAGCTGTTACTGACGCCACAGGCAAGTATAATTTTGCTGCCCCAGCTGGAAACTACACACTTGTCACGCGCTACATTGGCTACGACGACCTGGAGCAGCAGGTAGTTCTGGATAAGAGCAAGCAGCTAACGATTAGATTGAATGCAAAAACCTATGGCGTGCAGGAGGTTGAGGTAATTGCCGAAAGGAGACCTCCAATCACGCAATCTGCCACCATGGGTCAGCTCGATATCCCCCTCGAAACTATCAAAACACTGCCGGTTCTTTTTGGAGAAGTTGACATCTTAAAAACAATACAGCTGATGCCGGGCGTACAGTCTGGTGGCGAAGGAAATACTGGTTTTTATGTACGCGGTGGCGGCTCAGATCAAAACCTGGTGCTTCTGGATAAGGCTACTATCTATAACCCGGGCCATCTGCTCAACTTCTTTTCAGTGTTCAACAGCGACGCTATCGTAAATACGACACTTATCAAAGGCAGTATGCCTGCAAAGTATGGCGGCAGGCTATCTTCGGTGCTGGATGTGGAGATGAAAGACGGCAGCATGTCAGATTACAGTGCTGAAGGTGGTATAGGTTTAATTGCTTCACGGTTGTCAGTGCAGGGGCCTTTTGCTAAGGAGAAGGCCTCTTTTATACTTTCCGGTCGCAGAACCTACATCGATGTACTTACTGAGCCTTTTCTAAAAGATACAGAGCAAGGCGGGGTACCCTATTTCTTTTATGACCTCAACGGCAAGCTAACTTATACTTTATCACAAAAGGATCGGCTATACCTGAGCGGTTACTACGGACGCGACAAAGGCACACTGAATCTTTCGGATGGCCGCTTTACATCCGACTTTAAGTGGGGCAACGCCAGCGCCACAGCCCGGTGGAACCACCTTTTCAGCGACAAGCTTTTCATGGATGCCACTGCTCTGTTGAGTAATTACAATTTTGAATTTACCTGGGAGTATGGGGGCTATACTACTGTACTTGAATCCGGGGTGCGCGACTACAGCTTTAACCTCGATTTTGACTACACGCCCAATGTAAGGCACCACCTGCAATACGGAATACAATACACCTACCATACCTTAAGGCCACGCACCGGGCAGGCTGAAGGTGAAGCAGGCGAGGCTTTTGCCACAGATCGCATCAAACCAAAATATGCTCACGAAACTGCCCTTTACCTCTCCGACGATTGGAACGTAACAGATAAGCTGCTGCTAAACCTTGGCCTGCGCAGCAGTTACTTTATGCAGGTGGGGCCTTTTAATTTATACCAGTTTAACCAAAACGAACAGGTAACAGACTCTGCCAGGTATGGTAGCAACGACAAAGTAAAGGCCTTTCATAACCTGGAGCCGCGGATAGCGCTGCGCTACACGTTAAACAGTAAGTCCTCTGTAAAAGCAGCCTTTACAAAATCTGCACAGTACCTTCACCTGGTTTCGAATGCGTACACAACCCTGCCTTTGGATGTATGGGTGCCAAGTTCTGCCATTGTTGCACCGCAGCGTGCCACGCAGTATGCCCTGGGCTATTTCAGGAGTATGAAAGACAACCTATACGAAGGCTCTGTGGAAGTATATTACAAAGACATGCAGAACCAGTTGGAGTATCGCGAAGGCTATGCGCCGGGCCCAAGCAATCGTGATCTGGAGTATGAGTTTGTGAGCGGAAGCGGAGAATCTTATGGCGTGGAGCTTTTTCTGCGTAAGAACCTGGGCAACCTGCAGGGCTGGTTTGGTTATACTTTGTCACGTACCACGCGCACTTTTCCGGATATAAATAGTGGCGAAACCTTTCCGGCGCGCTTCGACAGAAGGCATGACCTCTCTGTGGTAGCCAACTATAAGCTGAATGATAAGTGGACGTTTGGAGGCTCATTTATCTACGGCACCGGGCAGGCTACTACTATGCCGGTTAGACGCTATTTTATCGAAGGAAATGTTGTGTACCAGTACGGCGACAGGAACAGCTTTAGAATGGAACCTACCCACCGCCTAGACCTTGCTGCTACGCTGGAGGGAAAGAAGTATAAAAACATCCAAAGCAGCTTTACTTTCTCTATTTACAACGTATATGGCCGCCGCAACCCATTTTTATACTACATCGACAATGAAGGCACCGCTTACAGCGAAAGTATAAATTTGCAGGCAAAAAAAGTATCTATTATACCTTTCCCGTTGCCATCAGTCACCTGGAATTTTAGCTGGAAATAACATGAAGCGTTTACAATTTATACTTCTGTTCGTTGCTGCGCTGCTATTAACCGGTTGTGAAGAGAACCTGACGTTGGAGATACCTGAGGGCGAAGCAAAGTTGGTAGTGGAAGGACACATTGAGCAGGGAGCTCCTCCCATTGTAGTGCTTACTAACTCTGTTCCGGTTTTTGCCAATGTATCAGCAGAGACATTTCGGGATGCCTTTGTACATGATGCGCAAGTAACGGTAAGTTCTGGAGGCCAGGTTTATACTTTGCGGGAAGTGTCTTCAGCTGCTTTTTCAGATGAGCTTAAGGAACAGGTGGCACTGCAGTTCGGAATTTCTGAAAGCTTGCTAAACGGCAGCAATGGCTTTCCTTTTTATGTGTACACTACCGATGCGCTTAAGGGAACAGTTGGCAATAGCTATGCATTGCGCATCAGCCACCAGGGTAAAGTGTTAACCGCCAGCACTACCATTCCACACCTCAACCCAATAGACTCACTCTGGACGCTTCCTCATCCTAAACCAGAAGAAGACAGCCTCAGGATACTCATGTATAAATATGCTGATCCGGATACACTGGGTAACAGCGTGCGTTATTTCACAAAACGCAACCAGGAGCCATTTTACCCGGGCCTGCTGGGCTCGGTTTTTAACGACGAATTGATCAACGGCGGCACCATCACTTTTCCCTTGGATAGAGGTGAACCCCGTGGGCAGGCTGAAATAAACCAGGAGCTTTACGGCTACTTTGGCAAAGGTGATACTGTTACAGTACGCTGGGCTGCTATAGACCTTCCCCACTTCCGTTTCTGGAGCACATTGGAAAGTGAGCAAAACAGCAACGGCAGCCCAATTGGCTCACCCAATACAACGCGTTCAAATATAAATGGCGGCCTGGGTATTTGGGGCGGTTATGGAGTTACTTACCACAGGATAATTATCAAGTAGGTATTTGTGTAGACCAACCACACCTGCCCCTAATTCCGACAATTTAGGGAGCTAAGTATCCCTTTTTGTCATTTCGAACTCAGTGAGAAATCTATTTAAGATTAATTCTGAAAGGATTCTATAAAGATCTTTCCTATCGTCGAGATGACAACAAATCTTAAGATGACGGCTTAGGTTGTTAGGGGTGGTTGGACCCGATGCCTCTCATACATTATTAAACTTACTTGCCAAGCAGCCTTGCAACATACTTTCCTATGATATCAAACTCCAAGTTTACCATGTCGCCAGGTTTTACCTGGTGCAGGTTGGTGTGTTCGTAGGTATAAGGTATAATAGCTACTGAGAATGAGCTCTCTTTCGAATTGAAAACAGTCAGGCTGATGCCGTTCACGCAGATCGATCCTTTTTCAACAGTCACATTTCCTAAGCTAGGATCATAGCGGAAAGTAAAGATCCAGCTGCCGTTTTCATCTACCACAGACTCACAGATACCTGTCTGGTCTACGTGGCCTTGTACCACATGACCATCGAAGCGGCCATTGGCCTGCATGCAACGCTCCAAGTTTACCTTATCCCCTACTTTTAGGTCATTCAGGTTAGTTTTTTTAAGCGTCTCGTCAATGGCTGTAACGGTGTATTTATCCTCGTTTATGCTTACCACTGTCAGGCAAACACCGTTATGGGCAAGGCTCTGGTCTATTTTAAGTTCGGGTGTAAAAGGGCTGGAAAGGGTAAAATGCTTATTCGTGTTCTCCTCACGTATATCTGTAACCTGGCCAAGTGCCTCTATTATTCCTGTAAACATCGTTCTAGTGCTGGTTTATATTTCAAATTTAACAGCTTTATAGCCTATTTGATGCACTAAATCTTATTTTGATGCCTGATTTATACTTCAGATGCTTATTTTCGCAAACAAATCTTTTTTATCCGGAGCAAGTAAGATAAAAGTAGCGGCATTGTAGTGGCCCTAGTACCCAAAGCAATAACAGAAAAATGCAGACAGACTCATACAGACACCGTGGCATGCGCCGTGCTTTAGTAAATCAGTTGCGCGAAAAAGGCATACGCGATGAACGGGTGTTGGCTGCCATCGAGGCTGTGCCACGTCATTTCTTCTTCGATAAAGCTTTTCTGGAGCAGGCTTACCAAGACAAGGCCTTCCCAATCGGTGAGGGACAAACAATATCACAGCCTTATACTGTTGCTTTTCAGACAGAATTGCTGCAGCTTAAGCCCTCCGATAAAGTGCTCGAAATAGGTACAGGGTCTGGTTACCAATGCTCCGTATTGCTGCAGATTACGCCGCACGTTTATACTATTGAGTATAATCGCGCCCTCTACGAAAAAGCCCAATTATTTTTTAAAAAGCACGGGCTGAAGCCACACGCTTATCATGGCGATGGCTCCCTTGGCTTGACTCAGCACGCACCATATGACAAGATTATTGTAACCGCGGGTGCTCCGGGTGTGCCAAAGGCGCTGGTACAGCAGTTAAATGCGGGTGGTTGCCTGGTAATACCGGTAGGTAGCGAAAGCAGCCAAAAGATGTTGCGCATTACACGTGTAGAGCATGATGAGTTTACGAAAGAGGAATTCACCAGCTTTAAATTCGTACCACTTTTAGGTAAATCTGGCTGGGAGTCTGAAAAATTTTAAACCGCTTATATAAGTGTTTTTGAGGCGAAGGTGCAACCATAGTCCATGGCATTTGTCTTTGACAAAAAAGATCAAACTATGAAAAAAACAACTACAGCCTTAGCCTTTATACTTTTCTTTGTTACTACTGCTAGCAGGGCACAACATAAATTTGAGGCAATCTACTCAGATGTGAGTCTGTTCTGGAGTGCTTTTGATCAGTTACATAGAGCAAAGACAACAGAGGATTCTATTGCCATACTTCAGAGCGCCTATTTAACCAAAGCAAGCCCCGGTGTTGCGCAGTTTACACAAGGCCGTATCGTAAGTGCAAAATACCTCCAGAAAACCATCAGCAAGCACCGCCAGTATTATACTTTCCTTCGCAGCCATACTTATAAGCTAGACCAGATACTCCCGCGGCTCGACAAGCACTACAAAAGGTTAAAAAAGCTGTACCCAGAAACAGATATACCAAAAGTATACTTTGTAATGGGCGCTTTAAATTCTGCGGGTACTATAAAGCAAGATCCAATTATAGGCGTGGATATGTTCGGATTTTATCCCGAAACACCCAAACAAGAATTGAGTCCGTGGCTTTTATCTGTATTGAGGCCCATAGAAAACATTGATATTGTAGTGATGCATGAAATGGTGCACATGCTGCAGAAAGGATACGAGGGTCAGGAAAACACGCTGCTAAAGAAAAGTATAGGCGAAGGCGGCGCAGACTTTGTAAGTGAACTGGTTACCAAAAGCAACATCAACAAACACGTGCACAAATATGGCATTGAACATGAGCGGGAGCTATGGATGCTATTTAAGAATGAAATGCACGGCACTGATCTGAGCAACTGGCTCTACAATGGCCTGACCAGCAAAGACAGGCCCGGTGACCTGGGCTATTTCATGGGATATAAGATATGCGAGGCCTATTACAAAAAGGCGAAAGACAAGAAGCAGGCTATTAAAGAAATACTGGATATAAAGGATTATGGTGTATTTCTTGCTAAAAGCGGATATGCAACGAAGTTTAACTGAATGTTAAGTTTATAGCAGGAGCCCTGTTTTTTGCCTTGCCTGCAAAAGTATATTTTATGCTTTGCCCTTTGAGGCGTATCTTTGCGCAATCAAAAAAGCATAATTGTAATGCGTAAACAGAAAAAAGTACAAGACTCTTACGTTATCATGACGGAACTGGTATTGCCAAACGATACCAACACGTTGCACAACTTAATGGGTGGCCGTATGATGCACTGGATGGACATTGTGTCGGCTATTGCTGCTCAGAAACACTCCAACCGCATTGTGGTTACAGCATCTGTAGACAACGTTTCTTTCTCTGAAAGTATAAAATTAGGAAACGTTGTAACGCTGGAGGCAAAAGTTACACGCGCCTTTAACTCCTCTATGGAGGTACACATCAATGTTTTTGCCGAGGATATTCCAAGCGGTAAAAAACTAAAAACAAATCAGGCCTTCTTTACTTTTGTGGCAGTTGACCAGCTGGGTAACCCGATCGATGTGCCAGAGGCAATTCCTGAAACAGAAGAAGAGATCAGGTTATATGATGGTGCATTGCGTCGCCGTCAGCTGCGCCTTGTACTTGCAGGCAGAATGCAGCCAAGCGAAGCAAACGAACTACGCTCCATATTCGACATCAAAGAAGACGCACAAGGTTAAGCAAGTATGGCAGGTTTACAGGCAGATCAGTTAAACAGCGAGTTTCTTAAGAACTTCATATCGGAAACCGTTTATGTGGTTGATGGCGATATGCCTGTGTCTGTACCTGATGCACCAAAAGAGGAATTAGTTGCAACACCTGCTACACCGGCTCCAGTTGCTGATCAAAATAAACCTGAACCTGTAGCTCCACCTGATGCCCCTGTTCCGCCTGCTCAGCAAAAGCCGAAGCCTACCCCTAGCCTGCCTAAAATTCCAAAACAAGATGTTACGCCGACAACTGGTAAGTATAAGACCATTGGCGAAAACAGGAAAGGCGTAGTTATACTTGTAACGTTACCGGAAGAGCAGTTTGTAAAGCTGCCACAACTTGAGTTCCTGAACAAGATTTTGGGAGCTATTGGGCTTAAACCTACAGATGTCGCTTACCTGAACAATGTTTCTGGTGCCATAGCGAAGTTTGAGGATATGCAGCAGGAACTGGAAGTGAATTACATCATCAGCTTTGCCAGCCGTTTAGATACAGACTTACCTCACGATAAGTTTACGCTGTACAATCCTGTGATGGTTGGGTCGGTGCCAGTACTATTTTCGCAAGCGCTTGCTATACTAGAGCACGATATAGAGCACAAAAAGCAACTTTGGGGTGCTTTGCAAAAGGTATTTTCCAAATAACAGATTTATACTTCCTTTAAATAACAAAAAGGCCCTTTCTATTTAGAAAGGGCCTTTTTGTTATGCTACTATAATATTTTTTACTGCAGTAGGGTTGCCAGTTTTGCCTCCAGCTCTGCGCCTCTTAAACCTTTAGCAATTATCTTGCCTTGCGGATCTACGAGTACAGTTTGCGGAATGGCGGTTACGTTGTATAGCTGTGCGGCGCTACTCTCCCAACCTTTCAGGTCAGAAACGTGAGGCCATGTAAGTTTATCCTTCTCTATGGCAGCCAACCACTTTTCCCTGCTTTGGTCAAGTGACACACCGAAAATCTCGAATCCTTTGCCTTTATACTTGTTGTACATTTTAACAACGTTCGGGTTCTCTACGCGGCATGGCCCGCACCAGCTGGCCCAGAAGTCGATCAAAACATACTTGCCGCGCAATGCTGAAAGCGACTGAGTACCACCGTCTGGAGATGGCAGTGAAATATCAGGAGCCATCTGGCCGATTGCAGTTGAACGCAATGGTTTCAGACGCTCGTTTAGCATCTTAGTATACTTTGAGTTCGGGATATTCTGGGAATACAGGTTTGCCATACTATCGGCAAAGGCAAAATCATTTAGCGGGTCTATCAGACTGGCTGTACCAAATGCCGATGCAATAGACGCCGGGTGCTGCGCCAGGAATTTTTTTGTTTCCTTCTGCATCGCCATATATTCCTGACGAATCTTTTCCGCTTCTTCCTCCTGTCCGTTCTGCATCGCTTGGTTAAAGCGCTGCTCCAGCTCCATCTGCTTCATGCGGTTCTCGTTCACCAGCTTGTTTAACTGCTGAAACAAAACTGATTCTTCAGAGCCTTCTATCTTAACAGATCCGTTTAGGTCTTTGGCATCAGCATTTAACTTTATTTTACCGCTGTCCAGCACCAGCATCACTCCGTTTTGCTGATCAAGGGAGATACGATAGAACGTAGGCTCAGTAATATTTCCTTTAAATTTAAAAGAACCGTCTTTCTCTAACTCGGCTGTATCGCGTGGGATAAACTGCTGCTCGCCCAACTCAGCCAAGTATACCTGACTGGCTGTAGCGTTCTCAATCTTTCCCTGAATAACAAATTCATCCGCCTCGTTAGAAGCAGATTCTTTGCCCTGGCATCCTGCCAGCAGCGCAGCCGCCGAGGCAGCAAATACGAACTTCTGAAATTTCATAGGTATGGATTTATGCTTTTAATCCTGCTTGTAGTAATTGGTTCGCCACTTTAGGGTCTGCCTTGCCTTTCGTCTTTTTCATGATCTCACCCATAAACATACCTATCAGCGACTGCTTACCTGCCTTATACTCTGCAACTTTAGCAGGGTTTGCAGCAAGTACTTCATTAACGATCTGAGCCAGCTCATCCGTATTTGATTCCTGCAATAAATTCTGTTCCTCTGCTACCTGTATGGCAGTAGTTTCAGGGTGCTCCAGCATGTACGGGAAAATCTGTTTAGAGGCAATCGAGTGGCTCACCTTGTTTTCATCTACTAACGAAATAAGCTGGGCAATTTGTTCAGGTGCCAGCGGAAAATCGTTTATATGTAGCTGTAACTCGTTCAGATAAGACTTTACAGGACCCATCAGCCAGTTAGAAGCAGCCTTGTAGTTAGTAGTTTCTTTGCAGAGTTCCTCAAAGTATAAAGCGATCTCTTTCGCATCTGTTAATACTGCGGCGTCGTACTCAGGCAGGCCCAGTTCATTAATAAAACGGTTGTAAAGTACCTGTGGCAGGCTTGGCATAGATGCTTTAACACTATCCAGCCACTCTTGTTCAATTACTAAAGGCTGCAGGTCTGGCTCCGGGAAGTAGCGGTAATCGTTCATGGTTTCCTTTGAACGCATGGCCGTTGTCGTGCCCGTGTTGGCATCGAAGTTACGTGTTTCGCCTCCTACTTTACCACCATTCTCCAGCACCATGATCTGGCGCTCAATCTCATGCTCAATGGCACGCTGTACGTTACGGAAGGAGTTCATGTTCTTCACCTCTACCTTCGTGCCCCAAAGTGGAGAATCCTTCAGCATCACAGAGATGTTGGCATCGCAACGCAAAGAGCCTTCTTCCATGTTACCGTCGCAGATATCCAGGTACTTTACCAGACGCTTGATCTCAATCAAATAATTGTAAGCTTCTACAGAGTCACGGATATCCGGCTCCGATACGATCTCGATAAGCGGAACACCTGCACGATTAAAATCTACTAATGTCTCAATCTCTCCAGGCAAGTGCATCGATTTACCGGCATCTTCTTCCATGTGGATGCGGGTAATGCCAATGCGTTTATCGTTGCCCTCAGCGTCTTTTATAACGATATGGCCATTTGTACAGATCGGCGTTTTATCCTGCGTGATCTGGTATCCTTTCGGAAGGTCAGGGTAAAAGTAGTTCTTACGGGCATAGATGTTGTAGCGCGTGATCTCACAGTTAGTGGCAATACCCATTTTAGCTGCCATCTCCACTACTTTCATGTTCACACGCGGCAATGTGCCCGGGTGGCCAAGTGTAATGGCACTCAGGTTGGTATTCGGCATCATGCCATACTCTGTAGAGTCAGATGAATAGGCTTTGCTATCTGTTAGCAACTGCGCGTGCACCTCCAGACCAATAATTGCCTGATATTTATCTCTTATCGCTTTATCCATTTTTATAATGATGAATGAAGAATGAGTAATGAATAATCGCTACTTAAGGACTTTTCACTACTCATTTTTCATTATTAATTATTCATTAATCAAAGATTTAACAAGTTCTACCGCTTTGCCAGGCACAGCAGCCAGACCAGCTGCATTTTTACCGCCGGCTGTAGCATAAAATGGCTGACCACCACCACCGCCTTGTATCTCCTTAGCAAGTTCGCGTACCATTTGGCTTGCGTTCATGTTCTTTTCAGCAACCAGGTTATCAGATAACATCACTGCGATTTGTGGTTTACCGTCAATCTCAGCGGCAAGTACCAGTACTAAATTATCTACTATCTGGCGCATATCAAAAGCCAGTTTCTTTAGGTAATCAGAAGAACTAACGTCAACTCTCTCAGCTACAAGATTAATGCCGTTCAGCTGCTGCGCGTTTTGTGCCAGTGTATCTTTCAGGCTGCCTAATTGCTTCAGTTCAAACTGTTCCAGTTGCTTTTGCAGCACTTTATAGTCTTCCTGAAGCTTTTGCACTGCACCTGAAACATTGCTCTGTGTGTTCAGTACCTCGCGTACCGCATTCAGTTCGTTAACCTGTTGCTGCATGTAATCTTCTGCTGCGTCACCGGTAATAGCCTCGATACGGCGCACACCAGCTGCTACAGAGCTTTCTGAAACGATCTTAAAGTAACCGATATTACCGGTGTTCAGCACGTGAGTACCGCCGCAAAGCTCTACAGAATGGTCCTGACCAAAAGAGATCACACGCACAAAGTCGCCATACTTTTCACCGAACAGGGCCATGGCTCCCATTTGCTTTGCTTCCTCTATTGGTATGTTGCGGCTCTCTTCTAAAGGAATAGACTCACGCACACGCTTGTTTACCATGTGTTCAATCTGGCGAAGCTCAGCCTCCTCTACCTTAGCAAAATGTGAGAAGTCGAAGCGTAACAGTTTCTCGTTAACCAATGAACCGCGCTGTTGTACGTGCTCACCTAAAGCAGACCTTAAGGCAGCGTGAAGTAAGTGTGTAGCTGAGTGGTTTCTACGGATCATGTTACGACGCTCCGCATCAATCTCAGCTCTGAAACCAGCCTCCACATTTTGTGGCAGCTTGGCTGTTATGTGAAGTATAAGGTCGTTCTCTTTTTTCGTGTCCAGCACCTCAACCTGCTCACTGTCAGAAATAAGGTAACCGGTATCTCCTACCTGACCGCCGCTTTCAGCATAGAAAGGTGTTTTATCGAGCACGATATGATACTCACTCTTGTTCTTAGTTTTTACCTGGCGGTAACGCACAACGTGAGAAGCAGAGGTATCGCAGTCGTAGCCGATAAATTCATTCACCACGTCGGGCTGAAGTATAACCCAGTCGGTTTGCTCGGTAGCAGAGGCATTTCTAGAGCGATTCTTCTGCTGTTCCATCTCCACGCCAAAACCAGCCTCGTCTACTGTAAAGCCTTTTTCACGGGCAATAAGTGCAGTCAGGTCAAGCGGGAAACCGAAAGTATCGTATAATTCGAAAGCAGTTTTGCCGTCAATGGTATTGTTGTTCTTCTTAAAGTTCTCTTCTAAAGCATCCAGACGCTTCAATCCATTTTCAAGAGTTCTTAAAAATGCGTTCTCCTCCTCCTCTATCACACGCTGCACAAAACCCAGCTGTTGCTTTAGCTCAGGGAAGATGTGTGCAGTTTGCTCAGCGAGTACTTCTGCCAGTTTATAAAGGAATGGCTTCTTAAAGTCCAGGAAAGTAAAGCCGTAACGCACCGCACGGCGCAGGATGCGACGAATAACGTAGCCAGCCTTGTTGTTTGAAGGTAACTGACCATCGGCAATCGTAAAGGCAATGGCACGAATGTGGTCAGAGATTACACGGATGGCAATGTCAGTTTTCTCGTTCTCGCCATAAGTTACGCCAGCTTCTTTGGCTACATACTGTATCAGCGGCTGGAATACGTCAGTATCATAATTAGAACGCTTGCCCTGGATAGCCATGCACAAACGCTCGAAGCCCATACCTGTATCTACGTGCTGTGCAGGCAGTTTAACAAGCGAACCGTCAGCCAGGCGGTTGAACTCCATGAATACGTTGTTCCAGATCTCTACTACCTGTGGGTGGTCGTTGTTCACAAGAGACTTTCCGTCAACCTGTGCACGTTCCTCGTCTGTACGTAAGTCCACATGAATCTCAGAGCACGGACCGCACGGGCCCGTATCACCCATTTCCCAGAAGTTATCTTTCTTAGAGCCCATTAGGATACGATCCTCAGCGATCATACTTTTCCAGATGTTGTATGCATCCTGGTCCATTGGCAGATTCTCAGATTCATCGCCCTGGAAAACAGAAACATACAGCCTGTCTTTTGGCAGACCATATACTTCCGTCAGCAGTTCCCATGACCACTCCAGCGCCTCTTTCTTAAAGTAATCGCCAAACGACCAGTTGCCCAGCATTTCGAACATGGTGTGGTGGTAGGTGTCGTAGCCTACTTCTTCCAGGTCGTTGTGCTTGCCGCTAACGCGAAGGCATTTCTGAGTGTCGGCGATACGCTTGTAAGGTGCAGGCTTGTTGCCCAAAAAGTAATCTTTGAAGGGTGCCATACCCGAGTTGATAAACATCAGGGTTGGGTCGTCTTTTACCACAATCGGAGCCGAAGGCACGATCTGGTGCTGCTTCGAAGCGAAGAAATCCAGGAACTTTTGTCTAATCTCAGCTGAGTTCATGTATGATTATTAGGCCTTTAGATACTTATGGCTATACTTGTTGTTTAATAACAAAAAATATAGAATTTTTGCCCTAGAGAAACACGCTTATTTTGTGAAGCTCTGAAAAGCATATTAGAGGCAAAAGTAGCATATTTTAGCCTTAAACCGTAGCATCTGCCCGAAAATTACGCAGCTGCCATACTTAAACCGAACCATAGCCATGCCATATAAAGAAAGAGAAATAGAAAAGCAGTACTATACCATTGGCGAAGTTGCCGAAATGTTTGATGTTGCAGCCTCTCTTATACGTTTCTGGGAAACTGAATTTGAGCAACTTAGTCCTAAAAAAAATAAAAAAGGTAACCGCCAGTACACGAAGCAGGATATTGAAACCCTACGCACCATTTATCACCTGGTAAAAGAGCGCGGCTATACTATCCAGGGCGCAAAGGAAGTACTGAAGAATAAATCTGTTCAGACGAAAGATAAGATTGAAATCATTGAATCGCTGGAGAAGGTGAGAGCTTTTCTAGTTGGCATTAAAGAGCATCTGAATACCAAAGCTTAAAAGCTACGTAAGCACTTTACCATATGGTAGAGGAGCAGAATTTATACGAAGTAGCTTTAACTAAATTGCCTGGAGTTGGCACACAACTGACGCGCCAGTTAGTAAGTTATTGTGGCTCGGCTAAAGCTGTGTTCGAGGCCAATACTGCAAAACTAAGTAAGATTCCGGGCGTTGGTCCGGTTTTGCTCAAGAACCTGCTTGATGGAAGTAAAACGGCGCTCTACGAAGCTGAGGAGATCCTAAAGCAGGCGCAGGAGCAGGATGTGCAACTGCTGTTTTATACTTCGCCAAAGTATCCTGACAGGCTAAAGCAAATTGCAGATGCTCCTACCCTTTTATACTTTAGAGGCAACGGCAACCTGAACCAGCGCCGCATCATCAGCATTGTAGGCACCAGGCAAATAACAAGTTACGGCACTTCTGTTACAGAAAAGATTGTAGAAAGCCTGAAGCCATACAATGCCATGATCGTAAGTGGCTTAGCTTATGGCGTTGATGTAGTGGCCCATCGTGCTGCACTGCAGGCAGGCTTGCAAACCATAGGCGTAATGGCCAGCGGACCCGAAACAATCTATCCTGCCGTACACCGGAAGTATGCAGAGCGTATGCTTACACAAGGCGGACTACTCACAGAAAATACCTTTGGCACCAGACCCGATGCACCTCGCTTTCCGGCACGCAATCGCATCATTGCCGGCATGAGCGACTGTACTATTGTTATAGAGGCCGCCCTTAAAAGCGGTACTTTAATTACCGCTGATCTTGCGCATGGCTACGATAAAGAAGTGATGGCCGTGCCCGGTAATATCACATCCCCTGTTTCAGAAGGCACCAATTATCTGATCAAATCACACAAGGCGGCAACCTATACTTCTGTTCAGGACCTGGTGGAACTGCTGAATTGGGACTTGGAAGACGAAGCGGCAGCTAAGAAAGTAAAAGCAGCACCTGTGTATGATGCCGCAGAGTATACTTCCGATGAGCTAAAGGTACTGCAGGTGCTGCAACAAAACGGAGAAGAGCACATGGACAATCTCAGCTGGAAATCTCAGATTCCGGTAAGTATGCTGGCATCTGTGCTGTTAGGGCTGGAGTTTAAAGGAGTGGTTAAAGCGAAGCCCGGTAAAAAGTTTACTTTAATCTTATAAGTTAGATCAATTTATACTTCTTAGTCGCGCTTATACTTTATATTAGCATGTAAAACATAAGCTCATGCACCTGCTGTTCAATCATCGGCTTTTACGTGAAGAAGAACTGAAGCTGTCTCTTTCCAATAGAGCGTTTCAATATAACGATGGTTTTTTTGAAACGGTGATGGTGGTAAATGGGCAGCTTCGATTTTGGCAGGACCATGTAGCACGGATAAGCGAAGCGGCTGAGAGCCTGCAATTAGATTTACCTTCTTACTTTTATCAGCCGGAATTTGAGCAAGCGCTACTACAATTGGCAGCAAAAAATCAGGCAACCAGCTATGGACGCCTGAAGCTGAAAGTATGGCGTGCTGGCGCAGGTCTTTACACTCCCGAAATAACTAGTGCTGATTGGCTGGCTACCGTCGTTGAGGCTTCTCCTGCATCCGCAGAAAGTATAAGCATCGGCATTTGCCAAAGTATTAAAACGGTTTACTCGCCACTTTCTCATTTTAAAGGTCCCAACGCACCTATTTATACTTTAGCTGGTATTGAGAAGAAGACTACGAATTTTGATGACATGCTCTTGCTAAGCACTCAAGGCATGGTATCCGAGTTGATTTCCTCAAACCTCTTCTGGGTAATGGATAATAAGCTTTTTACACCTGCCCTAGATACTGGCTGCGTGAACGGCATCGCCAGACGAAATATTCTGAGATGGTGCAGGCAAAACAATGTTAAAGTCCACGATGCATACTTTACGCCGCAAAGGTTATTGGATGCGCATGCTGTTTTCGCGGCTAACGTAACCGGTATGCGAAGTATAAAACAGTTGCAGGGCCAATCTCTTCAACAGGATTCATCCATCATATCTCAGCTTCAGGTGGATCTTTTTTAATAATAGACATAATTTTGATGTTACCTTAGGCCATTTTTGCCCTATAAAAGTAGCCTTATTGCACGTTTAAAAGTGCAAAACAAAAGCCTATCAAACTCTCCCTAATATAACATAGGGTATATTATTTCTTACATTTTACTATTGTTCAACAGGCTTTGAGTTGCAAAACAAGACAATTCTCCACCTGTATACCCCATGTTACCATGGCGATATAACCTTCCTGTTACTTTTCTTCCTAAAACGCTACTATTACAACGTGTGATTCCGGGCTATGAAGACATTCACTTTCTGAGGAAAGAAAAAATTTTATTATTTCTCACCTTAAACACTTTTTGTATGAAACACTATTACGTGTATGCGTCCATTTTTCTGTGCGGATTGCTTTATAGCCCTACAGCAGAAGCACAGGATCAGGCCAAAGTGAAACAGCGAATAGAGGCAGCAAACGGCACCCCTGCTTTTATCGCTTTCGAAAATAATGGTGCCGCCCACCGCTCCGACCAGGCTACTGAAGTTCTAAAAAAGTACCTGAATCTTTCTGCAGCAGATGAAATGCGAGCTGCCAAATCAGAGAAAGACGACGTTGGTTACACCCACCAGCGTTATGAGCAGTTCTATAAAGGTATCAAAGTTGAACATGCCGCTTACTTGGTGCACAGTAAAAACGGAGTAGTGCAATCCATCAACGGCGATTTCCGGAAAGTAAGTGATGTAAGCACAAAGCCTGCTCTTTCTGAGAAAGCTGCTTTATCCAGCGCACTAATATACATCAATGCTGAAAAGTACATGTGGCAGGTGCCTGCGCAAGAGCAGTGGGCAAAGCAGTTAAAGAATGATCCAAAGGCTACATTTTATCCTAAAGGGGAGCTTGTGCTCATCAAAGACGGTTTGGCTACGACCAAAGAGAACGACGGAAAGCATGTGCTTGCCTATAAGTTCGACATCTACGCGCACAAGCCGGTAAGCAGGGATTATGTGTATGTGAATGCGCAGACTGGCGAAGTGGTTTTCAAAGATGCCATCATCAAGCACGCCACAGCTACTGGTACTGCAGCCACACGTTATAGCGGCTCCAGATCCATTACTACAGACAGCTATAACGGCTCTTATCGCTTGCGCGAGTTAACACGTGGCAATGGTATTGAGACCTACAACTGCAAAACAGGTACCAGCTACAGCGCGGCAGTAGACTTTACAGACAACGACAACAGTTGGACCTCCGGTGAGCATAACAACACAGCCAAAGACAATGCCGCACTAGATGCGCATTGGGCTGCACAAATGACTTACGACTATTTCAAGAACAAGCATAGCCGCAATAGCTATGATAATGCAGGAGCTAAGATCAAGAGCTATGTGCACTATGATTCAAATTATGAGAATGCGTTCTGGAATGGATCAGTAATGACTTACGGCGATGGTGCTACCCGTTTCGATGCTTTAACTAGCCTTGACGTGGGTGCTCACGAAATCGGCCACGCCGTTTGCTCTAACAGTGCTAATCTGGTATACCAGAACGAGTCTGGTGCTATGAACGAGGGCTTTTCTGACATCTGGGGTGCCGCAGTAGAGTATTATGCTGCTCCTGAGAAGTCCATCTGGCTGATCGGCGAAGACATAGACAAACAGCGTCCTTCGTTGCGCTCCATGAGCGATCCGAATGCAGAAGGTCAGCCGGACACTTACAAAGGGGATATGTGGTACAGTGGCACAGGTGATAATGGTGGCGTACACTATAACAGCGGCGTACTTAACCATTGGTTCTACATCCTGTCGGTTGGTAAATCTGGTACAAACGACATCGGGAACAGCTACAGCGTAACTGGTATCGGCATCGATGCTGCCGCCAGAATTGCCTACCGCACCGAGACTGTATACCTTACATCCAGCTCTGTTTACGCTGATGCCCGCACCTACTCTATTCAATCAGCCATTGATTTGTATGGTGCTGGCTCTGCGCAGGTAATCCAAACTACAAACGCTTGGCATGCAGTAGGTATAGGTGGCAAGTATGGCGATATTAGCTACTGTACTTCACAAGGCAACAACTCGTCTTATGAGTGGATTGCAAGTGTGAAAATTGGAAGCTTTACTAAAACGTCCAGCGCAGCGGGTTATTCTGACTTTACAGGTACTACTGTTAGTGTGAATGCTGGCAGTTCGTATGCCATTACGTTAACTCCAGGTTTTTCAGGCACAGCTTATAACGAGTACTGGAAAATATGGATTGACTACAACAAGGACGGTGACTTTAATGATACAGGTGAGTTGGTATATGATGCCGGCGCACTTAGCAAAACTGCCGTAAGCGGTACTATTACTATACCTTCAACTGCATCCGGAAGTACACGTATGCGCGTATCTATGAAATATAACGGGGCTCAAACCTCGTGCGAGTCATTTGGATACGGTGAGGTAGAAGATTATACCATTAGCATTTCAGGCGCAACTGCAACCTGTGCTGTACCGGGTAGTTTATCCGCTACTAACATCGGTTCTTCATCAGCAACATTGAATTGGGGTGTCGTTTCAGGTGCCTCGAGCTATAACGTACGTTTCAGACCAACAGGCACTACCACTTGGACAACTGGCAGCGTAACAAGCACTTCTGCTAACGCAACTGGTTTAACTGCCAGCACACAGTATGAATTCCAGGTAAGCACCGTTTGCTCCGGCAGCAGCTCTGCGTATTCTTCTTCTTATACCTTTACTACAGCAGCAGCTACAGTTAGTTACTGCGCATCTAAGGGCAGCAACGCCAGCTACGAGTGGATTGATCTGGTAGAATTTGGCGGCTTTAAAAATGCCACCGGAAGCGATGGCGGCTATAAGGATTACACTAGCCTTACTGCCAATGTAGTGCGCGGCAGCAGCAACACTATTTATATCAGCGCTGGCTTCTCCGGTACGGCCTATACAGAGTACTGGAAAGTTTGGATCGACTTTAACCAGAACGGTAGTTTCGATGACTCAGGCGAACTTGTAGTGAATGGCTCCAGCTCCAGCAGCGGTACGCTTAGTGCTACTGTTAATGTGCCGTCTACTGCCCTTCTTGGTAAAACACGTATGCGCGTGTCAATGAAGTACAATGCTGCACAAACTTCCTGCGAAACGTTTAGTTATGGCGAAGTAGAAGACTACAGCGTAAACATCGGCACTTCACTTTCAGCATCACTGGCTAGCTCTGTGGTAAACGCTGAACTGTTAGGCGATGACGCTGGTCCGGATGTAGTAGTATATCCAAACCCTACCAGCAATTACATCCTAGTAAGCACTCCTGCCGAAAAAGCGACAGTACAGGTAATGAGTATCACTGGTATAGAGCTTTTACGTGCAGAAGTAAAAGGTGCTAACCAGCGTGTTGATGTGTCTTCATTACCATCAGGTATATATATGATCCGCATTCACGATGGCCAGAAAGAAACGCACCAGCGACTAATAAAAGAATAAGTATAAACTAAGATTACTTATCTAAACAAAACCCCGGCCTTATGAGGTCGGGGTTTTGTTTGTTTATATAAATGGCATAACACCTTTAAAGCGATTCATCATGTGAGCCATAATGTAAATCAATTTGGAGCAATGCCATAACACCAGCAGATATAAAGAAGCCCAAAGTATCATTTTGGGCTTCTAATAGTATGTTGTACTTATTTATTCTGCTGTTGCGAATACCAGTTTCGCAGGCGTACATCAATATTCTTGTTCTTTTCATTTACCATTTTTTTGAAAGCTGCCACATCTGCCAACCCTTCGGTGCCACGGTAATGGTAAGGGTAAACGATCTTCGGCTTAAACTCCAGTACCGCACTGGCCGCCTGGTTAATGTCCATGGTATAAGGAAGATTCATACTTACAAAGGCCACATCAATGCTCTTCAAGTCGCGCATTTCCTTTATATCTTCTGTATCACCAGAAATGTAAACCTGCTTCCCTCCTATGGTTAAAATGTAACCGTTGCCTCTGCCTTTCGGGTGGCGCGAGTCCTCAGTCTCTGGCAGATTATACATAGGTACAGCTTTAATAGGTATCTCTAGTTGCATAGTGCTTTCTCCGTTGGCAATTACCACAGCTTGGTTTTTATACTTCTCAGGTAGTTTATCAGCAACAGCCTGCGGTACTACCATTTTAACACCGGCTGTTTCAATGGCATCCAGTGTTTTCGTATCTAAGTGGTCACCGTGAATATCGGTTATCAGGATCAGGTCCGGTTTGCTGATGCCTTTGTACATTTCTGCACCACCGTACGGATCTACATAGATGGTCTTGCCGTTCCATTTTAGCACCAGTGAGCCGTGCGTAACTGGTTGCACGATTAGCGCACCCTTATCCGTTTTTATCTGGTCAGGGTTTGGCTTCATTTGCTGCTGCTGTTTGGGTTGCTGCTTTTGCGCATTAACCTGTAACACAGCTAAGAGAAGCATCAAAGTTAAGAGAGCTTTAAATTTCATAGTGGTAAAGTTTTACCTTCTTTAACTCCCATCGATGCATAATGTTTAGCAATCACAGCCAGTGGATAAGATGTAAGTATAACATATGATAGTTATTTTCTTGTGCTAAAGATTCTTCTGTTAACATTCCTATCTCCTATATGAACATTTGATTATGATGTACATAAACTGCATTTATGTACATCATAATTAATATAAATAAAAATTTATAATTATTATTAACCAAATTTGCCGGTCACAAACCAGAGTATAATTAAGAAAATATAACTGCTGTGTAGGGGATTCGAAGGCTTTTCGGGAGACCATAGCGCGGGTTATTTATCTAATTGTTATAAAGAAATTGGAATTGTTTACGCGAACCTTTGAAATTAAATTTGATTATACGGGATCTTATAAATACCATGAATGCAATCTGTAAAAGCATCAGTCAGTCCGAACTGTGTGTGACAACCGATATATCTATCTAATAGCTATGAATGGGCAGTGTTATATTTGCAAAGCTACTGGGACACCTAAGATGGCAGGAGCTTGAATAAAGCTTGATTTTAATGGAATTCAATTAAAAAATATTTATAAGATTATTGCATCCTGGTCTAAATGATTACAACTGATATAAACATGGCTGTGAAGGCCTTAGAAGAAGGTAACGTAGTTGCTATACCCACGGAAACAGTTTATGGGTTAGCAGGCAATGCATTTAGTGAAGCGGCTGTGGAGAAGATTTACTCTTTAAAACAGAGGCCTTTTTACAACCCACTGATCGTTCATATCAAGGCTGCTGATTTTTTAGCTAAGGTCGCACGCGATGTACCAGATGCAGCCATTAAGCTGGCCAATGAATTTTGGCCAGGCCCATTAACCTTGGTTCTAAAAAAGCAAAAGTTAATTCCTGATATAGTTACCTCTGGTAAAGATACGGTTGCTGTTAGAATGCCGAACCACCCCTTAACCCTTAAACTTTTAGAACAACTTGATTTTCCGTTAGCTGCTCCAAGTGCAAATCCATTTGGCTCTATAAGTCCTACGAGTGCCTCGCATGTTCACAATTATTTTAAAGAAGAACTCGAGGTGATCCTGGATGGTGGTGAATGTGAAAGAGGGATAGAGTCTACGATAATCGGCTTTGAAGAGGATCAACCAGTTGTATATAGGTTAGGGTCACTATCTATTGAGGATATAGAAGATAGGATTGGAAATGTATTCACTAAAACGCGAGATGATAGTTCTCCCGTAGCACCGGGAATGCTGTCACGCCATTATGCGCCTACTACAGAAACACATCTGGCGGAGAATATTGGAGAGTTTATTCAACTTCATTCCGGTAAAAAGATCGGGTTACTGCTATTTCAGCACCAAGTTGATGATATTCCGCAAGAGCATCAGGTAGTCCTCTCGAAGTCAGGTAACCTGAAAGAAGCAGCTAAGAATTTATATGCAGCCATGCACCTACTTGACAGCCTTAACCTGGATATAATTATCGCTGAGAAGTTTCCTGATGTTGGACTCGGAAAAACAATAAACGATAAGCTACAAAGAGCTGCAAAGAAATAATATTAAGTTTAATTGAACATATTAACTTATCTAACAGCTTTAGAGGCAACATTTTTTAACGCGGCAAAGATAAAGGCCGATCAACAACTTGAATTTGTTGATCGGCCTTTATCTTTTAGCTATTGGGTTCTGGTTATACCAATGAGTTCATAGTACACATTTTGGTTCACATTTCAGAAGTAACGGCAAATTGATGTCTGACCTTATTATGCAGTGTATTTTTATTTAATTCTGCCTATACAGCCACTGGAGCTTTTATAGCCGGATGCGGGTTATAATTTTCCAATTCAAAATCCTCATACTTAAAGCCGAAGATATCTTTTACTTCTGGGTTTATCAACATAGTGGGTAAAGCACGAGGTTCGCGGGTAAGTTGCAGCTGTGCCTGCTCCAGGTGATTCAGGTATAAATGCGTGTCGCCACCTGTCCAGATAAATTCGCCTGGCTCCAATCCGGTTACCTGCGCCATCATCAGCACCAATAAGGCATACGAAGCAATGTTAAATGGCACACCCAAAAATACATCAGCAGAACGCTGGTACAGCTGGCAAGATAATTTGCCTTCCGCCACATAAAACTGGTAAAATGCATGGCATGGCGGCAGCTTCATGTTTTCTATTTCGGCCACGTTCCAGGCACTCACAATAATGCGTCGGGAATCCGGGTTGTTTTTCAACTGTTTTACTACCTGCATGATCTGATCTATGTGGCGGCCATCCGGTGTAGGCCAGTTGCGCCACTGAGAGCCATACACTGGCCCAAGGTTTCCATTTTCATCAGCCCACTCGTCCCAGATGCTCACGCCATTCTCTTTCAGGTAAGCAATGTTTGTATCGCCTTTCAGAAACCACAGCAACTCATGTATAATAGACTTTAAGTGCACTTTTTTGGTCGTAACCAGCGGAAAACCCTCTGCCAGGTTAAAGCGCATCTGGTAGCCAAACACACTTAAAGTTCCCGTTCCAGTTCTATCTTCTTTCTTTACCCCATTGTCAAGGATGTGCTGCATTAAGTCTAAATATTGCTTCATGGTTGTTTTGCTTCGTAAAATTTTGTGAGATGATAAAGATAGATCAGTATTAGCAGGATTAAAAGATTGCCAGGATGTTTTCTTTTATAAAATTCACATGGCAATAAGCTATAATTTCCATTCGACATTGGGCAACAAAAAAAGCCTCTTGCTCCTGCAAAAGGCTTTTCCTGAACAAGCAAAGTATAATTACTGTGCTTTTTTCTCTTCTTTAGCTGCTTCGGCTTTGCCAGCCTCAGGCTTTGCGCAGCAAGATTTAGTTGCTCCTGTGGCAGTTGCCGTTTCCTTGTTCATATGGCAGCTCTCTGCTTTCGCAGCAGCCTTTTTGCTTTTCTTCTTTTTGCCACCGTCTTTTTCAGTGTACTGCATGGTGCATTTACCACCCTCGCAGGCAAGGGCAGGTGCAGCTGATCCTAGTAAGCCAACAAGTGCCAAGGCTAATAATATTTTCTTCATACGATTCCTTTAAACAAAACAGGTTACCTTTAGTTTTAGAACGTAAATGTACCAATGTGGTGCAATACTACAAATGATCATCATCAGTTATTAAATTACCTTGAACTATAAAAATTTAAGTTACCTGGTGCTGCTTGTGGTGGCTTTGCTTACAGTGGCCAGTATTTTTTTTGCTTCCCGGCTGCGCTTCGATTATAACTTCGATAATTTCTTCCCGAAGGGCGACCCTGACCTGGCTTACTACTTCGATTACCGCGATAAGTTCGGCAATGACAACGATTACCTGCTTATCGGTATCGACAACAACAAAAGCCTCTTCGACCAGCAGTTCTTAACAAAAGTTGACAGCCTTACCTCTTTTTTACAACGGCAGCCGAACGTAGAGTCAGTGCTCTCTCCTACTACGGTTAAAAGCCCCGTTATTGAAGCTTTCGGGTATTTCGAAATTCCATACCTGCACGTAGCTGAGCCGGAGCGTTACGAGCAGGACTCTGTGGTAATTTACTCCTCCAAAGAGCTGGTAGGCACCCTCTTTTCCGAAGATGCTACCTCTGTTTCGCTCTTTGTACAAACCTCCGACGATCTAGGCAAGCAAGAAAGCGATACCCTGATCGCAGCTTTAAATCAGAAGCTGGAGCAGCTTAACTTACCCAATTATCACGTTGCCGGCAAAGCCCTGGCGCAGTCGGTGTTTGTTGAGAAGATGAAGATTGAACTGGCAATTTTTATGTCGGCCTCCATTGTGTTGGTTATACTTTTCCTTTGGATCACATTTCGCACCGCCTGGGGCGTGCTGGTGCCTTTGCTGGTGGTGCTGCTTTCAGTTATTTGGGCTTTGGGTGTGATGGGGCTGTTTAACAAACCAATTGATATCATGACCGTGCTGCTTCCTACCATTATGTTCGTGGTAGGCATGTCTGATGTTATTCATATCCTGTCGCGGTACATGACGGAGATTAGCCACGGGGCAGAAAAAATGCAGGCGCTAAAAGTAACGCTGCGCGAGGTTGGCCTGGCTACTTTGCTTACCTCCGTTACTACTGCTGTAGGCTTTCTCACGCTGTTAACCACAGCCATTGTACCTATCCGCAACTTCGGGCTTTTTACAGCCATTTCCATCGGCCTGGCTTTTATACTTGCTTTCTCGGTGCTGCCGGCCATACTGCTGCTTATTAAAAAGCCAAACCCTATAAAAGCAAGAAAAGTAAACCTGTCGTGGCCCGTGTTGCTGCGCCGCATGCTAACCTTTGTGTTCAGAAAACCTACCGTCATACTTTCTGTAAGCGCACTGGTTACAGTTGTCAGTTTGGTGGGCATCAGCCAGATAAAAGTAGACACTACCTTGCTGGAAGATCTGGGAGACGAAGACCCGATCATACTTGATTTTAAGTATTTTGAAGAGAAGTTTTCGGGTGTAAGGCCATTTGAACTCCACCTTAAAGCTGCACCAGGTCATACTTTATATGACTATGAAGTACTGAAAGAAATTGAGGAGATTGAAAATTACCTTTACTCGACCTACGGCCTAAACTTTATCACTTCGCCTGCCACAGTGGTCAAAACAATAAATCGGGCACAGAACGGAGGATTGAATCAATATTATACTTTACCGGAGAGCAAGCAGCAGATGCAAAGTATAAAGCGCAGGCTGCAGGCATTTAAGAACCGCAGCGAGTTGCGCAGTGTAGTAACCGCTGATGCTTTAGAAGGCCGTCTTTCAGGTAAAATGACAGATATCGGTAGCGCAAAAGCTACAGTCCTTAACGATTCCCTCAGAAGTTTTATAGCAGCTAACATCAACCCCAGTTACTTACAAACACGCCTTACCGGAAGCGCCCTGCTCCTCGACAAAAACAACGAGTATGTTACGCTTAACATGATGCAGGGACTGCTGATCGCGTTCGGGGTGATTGCAGTGATTGTTGGTATCATTTTCAGGTCGTTGCGGATGGTACTTATCTCGCTGGTTCCCAATATTATTCCATTGCTGATGATCGGGGGCATTATGGGCTTCATGGGCATCAACATGACAGTTTCTGTTTCGATTGTATTCACGATAGCCTTCGGTATTGCCGTAGACGACACCATCCACTTCCTGAGTAAACTAAAGTTGGAACTAGCCGCCGGACGATCACTGCCTTATGCCATTAAACGCACCTTTATATCCGCAGGCAAAGCCATCATCATCACCTCCTGCATCTTAATGGGAGGCTTTATGACACTTATACTTTCCACCTTTGATGCCACCTATTATGTCGGGTTCTTTGTGGGCCTCACGCTGCTTTTTGCCGTAGTGGCCGACCTCTACCTGCTGCCCGTCCTGATCCTTTATTTTTACAAACCACCTAAAAAAGTAAAGCTTTAATCCAATAAGATGCTCATATTTGCGTGTATATTGTGAGACTTAATTTTGGAGTGATGATGAAGAGATTTTTCGTAGCTGCTTTGCTTTGCCTTGGTGTGTTAGGTGCTCAGGCCCAAAATCAGGAGCAGAAAAAGGTGCAGGAAGATAAGCTTACCAGGCTGATGGAAGAACGTGAGCAGTTGGTAATGGAGTACCAGTTCTACAACCAGCAGAACAGCAATTTCTGGGGCAAGAAATCTAAAAGTGACCTGCTGAGCATCATCGAAACCCTTAAAAAGATCATCAACAAAGATACACAGCTCATTGCAGCGGTAAAGGAGGCCAGCTTAAAAAAGATAGCCGAAAGTACGGTGGAGCTGCAGCGCGAAGGTAAGATTGTACGCGAAGACCAGCGTATTATTGATGCCCGTTTCAGCAACCTTCAAAGCCAGGTAAAAACGCTGCAGTCGCAGATAAAGAAGCGTGAACGCACCATAAAGGAGCTCGAAGACCAGGTTACAGCCTCTTCTGACCTGCGATACGGTAAAGACAAAGTGATATCGATAATGGCTGTGGTTTGCTTTATACTGCTGCTGTACGCTGTGTTCCTGCAGGTGCGCTTAAACAAGGCAAAAGCGGCAGCGGTAAAACCAAGAGCGCGTAAAAAAGTATAATCAACAGCCATAAAGCTGAAACAAAATAGCAGATATAACAACCTTCTTACCAATAAGTAGAACATCATAAGGAAAGGCTGGCATGTTAAACCAGCCTTTTTTGATTAGATACATGAGCGAAATATTATTAGAACTGAAGCAGGTACAGGAACTGCTTAAAATAGAGCAGGAAGAAGACAGGCAACAGTACAAGATCAAAAGTTTGAAAAGCACCATTGCCGAACGCAAGCAAATGGGCTTTTGCTGGTATCCTGTAACCATTGCCAAAGAAGAGATTGGTTTTGGAAGCAAGGTGGTGATAGAACTGGAGCGGACAAAGGACCGGGACCAGCTGCACCTATTCCAGGCGGGTAAAACGGCTGCACTGTTCAGCAATACCGGAGAGCGCCAGACGCTGAACGGAGTTATTGTTGGAATAAAACGCAACAAAGTTATACTTGCCACCAACCGCGAAGACCTGCCTGACTGGGTAGATGACGGCAGATTAGGCTTAGACCTTACGTTTGACGAGATGAGCTATCGGGAAATGGAGATAGCCATGAGAAAAGTGATGGAAGCCTATAAAACAAGGCTGGCAGAGCTGCGCGATATACTCTTAGGTGATGCTCCTGCCCGCTTTACAGATGCTACCATGGATCCTATTGCGGTGCTGAACCCTTCGCAGAACGAGGCAGTCCGGAAGATTGTGCAGGCAAAGGATGTGGCGATTATACATGGTCCTCCGGGTACAGGTAAAACCACCACCTTAGTGCAGGCTATACTTAAAACACTCGAAACACAACAAAGGCTTTTAGTTACGGCACCATCCAACACTGCTGTAGATCTGCTGACAGAAAAGCTTGCCAACGAAGGCGTCAATGTGATTCGGATCGGTAATCCTTCACGCGTGTCGGATGTGCTACTGGAGCATACGCTGGATGCCCAGATCATGAATCACCGCTCTTACAAAAGCCTGAAAGACCATCGTAAAACTGCCGAAGAGTATAAACGCATGGCTTATCAGTATAAGCGAAAATTCGGGCATGAAGAGCGGGCACAGCGGCAGTTCTTTAAAGCAGAAAGCCACCGCATGCTTGTGGAGGCAGATCGCATTGAAGAATATATTACAGAAGACCTGCTTAACAATGTGCAGGTGATTACCTGTACGCTAGTGGGCGCAGCCAATAAAGCCATACGCCATTTGGAGTACGAAACCGTTTTTATTGATGAAGCAGCACAGGCACTGGAACCGGCTTGTTGGGTCCCGATTACAAGAGCTAAGCGCGTAGTGCTGGCAGGCGACCACTACCAGCTTCCTCCTACTGTTAAATCTTTTGAGGCTGAGAAAGGAGGCCTGGACAAAACGCTGTTTGAGAAATGCATTGAGCGGCAACCCGACGTGGCAGTTATGCTGAAGACACAATACCGCATGCACCACCACATCATGGAGTTCTCGAACCAGCAGTTTTACCACAGCGAGCTAATGGCGCACGAAAGTGTGCACAGCAGCGATCTGCATGAATTTAATTCCCACTTCCCTCCCGGCCTGGCAGTAGAGTTTATTGACACGGCCGGCTGCGGATACAACGAAGTGGTAAACCCGGAGGCACAAAGCTCTGCCAACCCCGATGAAGCCGACCTTCTCCTGAACCACCTGGTGCACTTGCTAAAAGGCTATACCCATGCCGACGAAGAAGTGGAGCACCTGCGCATTGGTGTTATCGCTCCGTATCGCGCCCAGATAAATTACCTGGAGGATAAGATCGAACATGTCCCGCATCTGCACGAACTAAGGCAGCAACGCCATTTATCGGTGGGTACGGTAGACAGTTTCCAGGGCCAGGAGCGCGATATCATTTACATCAGCATGACGCGCAGCAACGAACAGGGCGAGATAGGTTTTCTGGCTGATATCCGCCGCATGAACGTAGCCATGACGCGTGCTAAAAAGAAACTGGTAATAGTAGGCGACAGCGCCACCCTGAGTCAGCACCCGTTTTATGCTGCTTTTTTGAGCTATGCAGAAAGTATACATGCTTACCGCAGCGCCTGGGAGCTTTCTGAACTGATGCCTTAGTATCAAATATCCCAAAACTCCAGTATAGATTAGAGGAAGGCACATATTTTTACTACCTTACAAAAATCGAGAAACATAACCTCTAAAACATGAAAATAGAGAAAAACAAAGTGGTGACGCTCACCTACGAGCTAAGAATTTTAGACGAAAACGGAGAGCAGAACCTGGTTGAAACAGCCAACGAAGAGCATCCGATGGTATTTATATATGGCATGAGCGGCTTGCCTGATCAGTTTGAGGATAGTCTGGCTGGCAAGGGCGAAGGTGACACGTTTGATTTTAAATTGGATACAGAAGAAGGCTACGGTGATGTAAATCCTGATGCTGTTGTAGATCTGCCAAAGAACGTATTTGAGGTAGAAGGCAGCATTCCAGACAACATGCTGGAAGTTGGTAATTTTATTCCTATGACGGACAGCGAAGGCAATCAGCTACAGGGTCGTGTGAAAGAGGTTAAGGCAGATGCTGTTACCATGGATTTCAACCACCCGCTTGCCGGCAAAGAGCTATACTTCAAAGGCAAAGTGGAGAAAGTTCGCGAAGCTACGCAGGAAGAACTTGACCACGGCCACGTGCATGGCGAAGGCGGTGTTCATCACTAGAATGTAATTGCATAGGATTAAGTCCTGCAAGTATAAAGCACAGGTATAACGCCTGTGCTTTTTTTATTTAGTACCAAGTCCAACAACCTCTAGCCCCTCCTTATCCAAGGCGGGGAATTTTACTTAGTCCCTCAATTGCTATCACGTTAGTCAAGGCCTTTACTCAATGTCTTTGTGTAAAGATTTCGGTGGAAGAGAGGTTAAGCAACTGCTACAGAGATTATACTTTGGCAGTAGTAACCGCAGAATTCCCCGCCTTGGATAAGGAGGGGTTAGGGGTGGTTCGACCCGGTATTGCCATTTATTTTTCAATTCTGTAAATCCTGGTTACAGACCTGGCTTTACCTCCTCTACATACTTTACCAAATCAGGGAAAAATTCTTCAAACTCACCGGCATACAAAGTATAATTCTCCTCTAACTCATACACAGCAGTCTCCATACCAGATACAAAAGAAGCGCGCCTGCTCATGCCAGTTAAAGCTCTACCTATGCCTTCCAACTCAGCATATCCGAGTAACCAATTGTGGCGCTGCATGTGATCAAAAGTATACTTCATGCGCTCAGGCAACAAGTGTAGCGATTCTCTTACAATACTGTAAACTTTTTCGGAGTAATGCACGAGTGGCTCATCAGCATACAACTCAAATCTGCTGGCCAGGAAATGGTCGTAAAAGATGTCAGCAATAACGGGGGCAAACTTGCGGAACTGCGGGCGCAGACGGGCTTTGGTTTGGGCTACTATTTCATGGGTGTCGGTATAGGTATCGATCAGGCGGTGCAGCTTTATGCCTTTGGCTACCTCAGTGGTATACAGCTCTACCTGCTTCCCTTTCACTGTGTCAGCAATAAAATTACCTAACAGTAGTTTAGGGTTATCGCCGGATAAATAAGCATGTGCAAGAAAATTCAAAACCGTATAGTGCTAATTAGAAGTATAAACAATAACAGACTATAGCTGTTAAACAACATGTACTATGTATAAACACGCAGATAAACCCTTAGTAGTTTAGCCGCGTAATCAAAACTCAATGCTACTAAAGTATAAAAACTATGGATAACAATCAGAACAGACAAGAAAGCCTGAACAAACTTATAGATATGATAAAAGACGTAGACATCGCCATGATGACTACGATAGATGATGACGGTAGCCTGCGTAGCAGGCCTATGCGTACTCAGGAAGTAAAAGAAGACGGCGTTCTCTGGTTTTTTACGGGATACCAGTCCGGCAAATCGCACGAGATAAATGATAATGACGCACACGTTAACCTGAGTTACTCGAACCCAGATGACGAACTGTATGTGTCGGTTTCTGGCAGGGCAACATTAACAAAGGATAAGCAAAAGATTGATGAGCTGTGGAATCCTGCCTTGAAAGCCTGGTTCCCGAACGGAAAAGATGATCCGAATGTGGGCCTTATTAAAGTAACTATTGACAAGGCCGAGTATTGGGATGCACCGAACAGCACGCTGGTTCATTTATACGGCATGGCAAAAGCAGCTATAACCGGCGACAAAGCCAGGCCAGGCGACAACGAAAAGATTAACTTGTAAGTATAAAAAAGTACCTATAGCTTGAAAGCAACACCTGCCAAACATTTCAGTCTGGCAGGTGTTTTCATGTTTTGCTATCTTTGTTAAACTTTTACTCTGCTGCCTTGGAGCTTCACACCCCTACATCTGCACGCTTAACCACCCTCACCCTGTTTGGAATCAAAAAAGGCAGCCTCCGTTGGGGACTGGCACAAATGGGCACTTCAGGACCACACTTAAGTAAAGTACCAGGGCTTTTGTTTTACAAACTGTTGGGAAGCGGACACGGTAAGGGATTTAGTATAAAACCAAACTTCTGGCGCTACGGCTTAATGTGTACCTGGGAAAGTGAAGCCGCAGCAGATACCTTCCTGAACAGTTCAGCGCTGATGCAGGAGTATAAAAACCATACGTTTGAATCCTGGACAATTAGACTCTTGCCCTATCAGTCGCATGGGCAGTGGGACAATCAGGAACCCTTCTCTCCTACCTTAACTGAGCCTCATACTTCCGGCCCTGTTGCAGTACTTACCCGGGCAAGTATAAACTGGCTGGCCTTGCCTAACTTCTGGCGTTTTGTGCCCGAAACCAGTAAAGCCCTTGATGATGCCGAAGGGTTAATCTGCTCCATTGGATTAGGAGAATTACCTTTTATCAGGCAGGCTACTTTTAGTGTTTGGGAAAGTATGGAAGCGATGAAGCAGTATGCCTACAAAAACCCGCTGCACAAAGAAGTAATGCGTCGCACAAGAGCTGAGAATTGGTACAGCGAAGAGTTGTTTGCCCGTTTCAAACCTGTTGCCACACAAGGCACCTGGAATGGAAAAGATCCGTTGGAACATGTTAAGCTTACAGAAATATAGGTGCAGCTTAAAATAAGCCTGCAACTCCAAAACCAATAATCAGGATGCTGCTGGCAATGTTCAGTAACCTGATTACGCTGCGATTTCTGATAAACCTGCCAAGAGAGGCTCCAAAGAACGCCAGCATCAACTGTATGATCAGGCTTCCGGAAAAGATAGCTGCAGCCAGCAAGATTATATCAACAAAACCTGTAACTGGAGAAATAAGCTGCCCAGAGAACCCAAGGAAAAGTATAATGGTAAGCGGATTTACAATAGTTAGCAGATACGTTGACAGCAAATAGTTGCCTTTACCTACCTCCTGCTTTGCCTCTGTTGGCGGTGTTTCCCTCAGGCTTCCTTTCAGCATCCAGGCACCAAAAAGAAATAAAACACCAGCGGTTGCATAAGAGAAGTATAGCTGATTTGTCTTCAGAAATCCCACGATAACAGTGCCAAGTGTAAAGGCAATTATGCCGTAAGTAAAATCGGCCAGGGCTGCTCCCACGCCACTTAGTGCTCCGCTTTTTAAACCTGAATTAAGTCCCCTGTTTATGATAAGTATAGCTATTGGCCCGACTGCAATGGCAATCGTTACTCCAAAAATAAATGCCTTTACCATTTCCATACTTTAAGATTGATTTATCAGAAGACGTTTTAGAATGTAAAAAGACGCAGGTTTAAAAACTACTTTTTCATGCGCTGCATAATGTCCTCCAACAAATCAACCTGGATCTGCTGTATCTCTAGCAAGCGTTGGTTTTGCTGTATAATCAAATGGTCAACCTTTTCATGCAGCAGCCTTATCTCCAGCTCCGCTTTCAGGTTTACCTGGTAATCATACTCTGAACGCTGCCGGTCCTTTGCATCTTTCCGGTTCTGGCTCATCATAATAATGGGTGCTTGTATAGCTGCCAGACAGGAAAGGATCAGGTTCAGAAGTATAAATGGAAACGGATCAAAAGGACGTGAGGCTACAAAATATACATTAATGGCCATCCAAAGGAACAGGAAGCTGAAGAAGATCATGATAAATGTCCAGCTGCCACCAAACGAAGCAATTTTATCAGATAATCTTTCTCCTAATGTCAACTTTACCTTCAATTCGTCTTCGATATTAGAAGAAAGAAGTTCGTGCTTGTTTATACTTTGGATTACCTCCTCCTCTAGGTTTGATATTTCGCCTAGTTCTCGCTTTAAGACTTGCTCCAGGTACAGCTTGCGGTAACTGTTTAAGGTTTTTAAAGATATGTAGTGCTGCTCTTCAAAATCGGGATGATCTGCCTTTATTAACGCTAGGATACTTTTACGAATGCTAGTGCCAGCTACCAACTCCTGCATGGGCAGGTGCTTTTTTGTAATCTGGCAATACCCTGTATTGCGATGGTTTTTCATAAGGCAACAGCTAATACCCACTGTTGCTTACGCATAAGTACAGGTTAAAGTAAATGCGCTATCTTAATGCTAAAAAAATAAAGCTGCAGTGGAGGCTGCAGCTTTTCAGGGTTATTTGGTTTGGCTCTGATTAGGAGCTATCTCTTTTATTACCCTTTGCAGGTGCGCAGAGAGTCCGTCGTATGGTCTGTATCCACGGCTAACCAAATGGATATTCGTCCCGTTGAGGATGTAAAGGCTCGGGAAAGCAGTAGCCTGAAGGTGCCGCGCAATCACGAAGTCTTGTTTTGTTTTTTCCAGGATCTCATCCGATCTGAACTTCTCTAGAAATTCTTCTTCCTCTATACCAAATTGCAGTGCTATACTTGCCAGCACCTCCGGCTTGGTTACATCGTTGTTATTTGCGTAAAAAGCGCTCTGCACGGCCTCTGCCATTTCAAACTCCATTTCCGGTTTCAGGTAGCGCATCGTAACTACGGCACGACAGGCAGGCTCAGTGTCATATACAAAGTCTTCACGGTTGAAAAATGTATAATCGAAAGGCTGACCCGTTACCTGGTCCACGTCCTGCCAATGTTGTTTTATACTTGCTTTCATCTGCTCTTCTAGTGGCTTCTCTGTGCCAGGGCGCAATCCGCCCATTACCAGTTTAAACTGCATGGTACCTTGCTGCTCCTCAATGGTTCTTCTAATTACAGGCGCAAAGCCATAGCACCACGAACACATCGGGTCCATCACGTAAATCAGGTGAAGTATATCTAATAAGTCTTCTTTCTGCTTTTCCATAGTGCAAAGGTATGATAATTGGACCGGTGATTAAAGGGATATGCTTCATGAAATTCTTTAGGATTACCTACTATCAGTTATGTGTCCTTTTAAATCTGAGGTCAAATTTGAGGCAAAGAAATCATTAAAATCTCCTTATTCACTGGGCAAACAATCCAACAATTAATAATTAACAATTAACTTAGCGGTTTAACAAAGAACAAGCGAATACTGCATAAACTATGTCAGAGTACAACTTTAACCAGATCGAGAAAAAGTGGCAGCGCTACTGGGAAGAAAACCAGACGTTTAAACCCTCAGCCACCAGTGATAAACCAAAGTATTACGCCCTGGATATGTTCCCGTATCCATCAGGTGCCGGACTGCACGTAGGTCACCCACTCGGTTATATCGCCTCTGACATTGTAAGCCGTTATAAGCGTCTGAAAGGATTTAACGTGCTGCACCCAATGGGCTTCGACTCGTTTGGTTTGCCAGCTGAGCAATATGCTATACAGACAGGCCAGCACCCTGCCATTACCACGGAGCAAAACATCGCACGTTACATCGAGCAGCTGAAAAACATCGGTTTCTCTTTCGACTGGGAGCGTGAAATCCGCACTTCTGATCCAAGTTATTATAAATGGACACAGTGGATCTTTATGCAACTGTTCAACAGCTACTACAATTATACTTCGGATAAAGCTGAAAGTATAGAGAAGCTAGTTGCGGAGTTTGAAACTAACGGTAACGCCAATGTAAATGCTGCCTGCGACGACGATACACCTGCTTTCTCTGCGGAGGAATGGAAAAATATGGATGAGCAGCAGCAGGCAGAAACGTTACTGAAGTATAGACTGACTTACGTGGCCGAAGCAGTTGTAAACTGGTGTCCTGCTCTAGGTACTGTACTGGCGAACGACGAAGTAGTAGGTGGTGTATCAGAGCGTGGCGGTTACCCGGTAGAGCGTAAGAAAATGCGCCAGTGGATGATGCGCATCACGGCCTATGCCGAGCGTTTACTGCAAGGTTTGGAAGAGATTGACTGGCCAGAGCCGGTAAAAGAAATGCAGCGTAACTGGATTGGTAAATCAGTTGGTGCAGAGCTAGATTTTGCCATTGAAGGTGATGGTCATATTAAAGTATTCACGACACGTATTGATACGATTTTTGGAGCTACGTTCGTAGTACTTGCCCCTGAACACGAGCTCGTAGAGCAGATCACAACGCCAGAGCAACTTGAGCAGGTAGAGGCTTATGTGCAGGTGGCTAAAAACCGTTCGGAGCGTGAGCGTATGACGGATGTAAAAACTGTAAGTGGTGTGTTTACTGGTGCCTACGCGATCAACCCTATTTCTGAAGAGCGTGTACCGATCTGGATCGCTGATTATGTATTGGCTGGTTATGGAACCGGTGCCGTAATGGCCGTACCGGGCCACGATAGCCGTGATTATACTTTTGCCAAGCACTTTAACCTACCAATCAGAGAAGTTGTAGCAGGCGGAAATTTAGAAGAAGAAGCCTACGCAGCCAAAGAAGGTAAGATCATTAACTCCGGTTTTCTGAATGGATTGGAAGTGAAAGATGCCATAAAAGCAGGTATAGCCAAAGCCGAAGAACTGGGCGTTGGCAAGGGCCGTGTGCAGTACCGTATGCGCGATGCCGTTTTCAGCCGCCAGCGCTACTGGGGTGAGCCGGTGCCGGTATACTTTAAAGATGGCATTCCGCACTTGCTTAAGCAGGAGGATTTGCCTCTTGAGTTACCGAAGATTGATGCCTACCTGCCAACTGAAACCGGTGAGCCGCCACTAGGTCGCGCCGTTGACTGGAAATATGAGAACCAGTACGAGTATGAGCTGAGCACCATGCCAGGTTGGGCAGGCAGCAGTTGGTATTGGTACCGCTACATGGACCCTCAGAACGACAACGCCTTTGCCGAAAAAGACAAGATTGAGTACTGGCGCAATGTAGACCTATACATTGGTGGTTCGGAGCATGCTACAGGTCACCTGCTCTACTCCCGCTTCTGGAACAAATTTATGTTCGACCTGGAGCTGGTGGTGGAGCATGAGCCATTTAAAAAGCTGATTAACCAGGGTATGATCCAGGGCCGATCTAACTTTGTATACAGAGTAAACGGCACCAATAAGTATGTTTCCTTTGGCCTGAAAGACCAGTATGAGACAACGCAGCTGCACGTAGACGTGAATATTGTAGAAAACGATGTGCTGGACCTGGAAGCCTTTAAAAAGTGGAGACCTGAGAATGCAGATGCTGAGTTTATACTGGAAGATGGAAAGTATAACGTAGGCGTTGAGATAGAGAAGATGTCTAAGTCGAAGTATAACGTAGTTAACCCTGATGACATTGTTGATCGCCAGGGTGCTGACACGCTGCGTATGTACGAGATGTTCCTGGGGCCGCTGGAGCAGTTTAAGCCTTGGAATACCAACGGCATGGACGGCGTGCATAAGTTCCTGCGCAAGTTCTGGAGACTCTTCCACGACAACGACGGAAACTTTGCTGTATCTGATGATGCTCCTACGGCTGCTGAGCTAAAGTCGCTGCACAAGACGATCAAAAAAGTAGAGGAAGATGTGGAGCGTTTCTCCTTCAACACATCCGTTTCTACTTTCATGATTTGCGTAAACGAGCTGACGCAGTTAAAGACAAACAAGCGTGCTATACTTGAGCCGCTTACAGTTATTCTTTCGCCTTACGCACCACACATCGCTGAAGAGCTTTGGGAAAAACTAGGGCACAGCGGAAGTATAAGCTATGCCGCTTTTCCTGAGTGGAAGGAAGAGTACCTGGTAGAGAATTCATTTGAATACCCAGTTTCCATAAACGGAAAAACACGTTCTAAGATGACCTTTGCCTTGGATGCTCCAAAAGATGAAATGGAGAAAGCAGTGTTAGCTGATGAGCAGGTTCAGAAGTTTATGGATGGAAAATCTGCAAAAAAAATCATCATTGTTCCAAACAAAATTATCAATGTAGTAGTATAAGGTTACTCCATCTTACCAATTAACTACAACACAAAGCCGCTCAAGCCCCAAACTTGGCGGCTTTGTGCTTTTTACTTCACCCCATATCATCCGTTTTACCGTAAAGTAAGTATACGTTCTCTCCTGTATGCTACGGATTCTTGTGCCTACCGATTTTTCTAAAAACGCCTACACTGCTATGCGCACAGGTCTACTTTTGGCAAAGAGCTTTGGCGCTGAAGTTGTGTTTATGCATGCCATGTCTAAGCCCATGGTACCGGCCACCTCTCCTGAAGAAGTATACAACAGCCTGCTTGAAAACGAAATAAAAGAGTTGCACGAAAAGCTACGCAGGAGCTGCCATGCTTTGTATGACGAAATCAGGTTGCACCATAGTGAAGTAATGAAACAAGTGCTTGTTGTATCATCTCCACTACCTGAAACTATATTACAAGTAGCCGCAAATCAAAATATTGACTTAGTGGTTATGGGTGCCGGAGGTATAAACAGCATGAAGAGCCTGCTGTTTGGGAGTAATACCCTCCAAATGATTGGTCTTACAAATGTGCCTCTGCTAATAGTACCGGAAAAGTATGTATTCAAAGGTTTTCATCAAATATACACCGTAGTACGGACAAAAGATTTAGGCTACAGAGATGGTTACCAATTATTACTTAGGTTTGCCCGTAATTTCAGCGCTGCCCTTAAATTTCTTGTTATTCAAAAAGACGAAGTCTTCGAACCGCATCTTTCTGATATCATTGGCTCAAATGTACTATTAGAAGAATTCCGTGTGCTAAAATATCAGGTATTAACTGTAAGTAAAATAGAGGTACTACAGGTTTATAAAAATAATCAACCCATTGATTTGTTTGCATGGCTTCCTAATAACAAAAGCTTCTGGTCGGATACTTTTTCAGATGATTTTGCAGAAGAAGTGCTGACAAAACTGCATTTGCCCCTACTCATCATTCCGCCTGAAGCCAAAATTTAAAGAAGCCAATAGTATGGGCAGTATAGAACTTCTACCATTTCATGAATTCGCCTTAATACTTATTCTGGCAGCAGTATTAGGATTTGTGGGCCAACTTTTAAAGCAGCCCCTTATCGTTGTTTTTATTGCACTTGGCATACTTGTTGGCCCGTCTGTTCTGAACTTAGTAGCGTCCACCGATAAAGTAAGCCTCTTATCAGAATTAGGTATTGTTATACTTCTTTTCCTGGTCGGCCTAAAACTGGACCTGAACTTAATCCGGTCTATGGGTAAGGTTGCCATTACTACGGGGCTCGGGCAGGTTATCTTTACTTCTGTTATTGGGTTTCTACTTTGCTTAGGTCTCGGCTACGATTCCATAACAGCCTTATATATAGCCATAGCCTTAACATTTTCAAGTACTATAATCATAGTTAAGCTATTATCTGATAAAAAAGAAATTGATTCGTTGCACGGTCAAATCGCCATAGGCTTTCTAATAGTGCAGGATTTGGTTGTAGTGTTCCTGATGATAGCCCTGACAGCGTTAGACAAAACAGCAGATGATCAGTTGTTTTATAGCATATTAAAGATGCTGGGCCGAGGAGTTACAGTTCTATTGGTTTATGCCATACTTGTTGCTTATGTGATACCCAAACTTGTGCAACGGTTGGCAAAAACACAGGAGTTACTCATACTTTTCTCTATCGCCTGGGCTATAACAGCAGCCTCGGCCAGCGATATGTTAGGCTTTAGCAGGGAGGTCGGAGCATTCATGGCGGGTGTTTCGTTAGCTTCCTCACCTTTTCGCAATATAATCACCGGCCGTTTAGTTAGTCTTCGGGATTTCCTGCTGTTGTTCTTTTTCATACACCTGGGTCTGCATCTGGATTTGAAACTGATCGGAGACCAGGTTACAACTGCAATTATACTTTCAGTTTTTGTATTAGCAGGAAACCCGCTTATAGTGCTAGTAATTATGGGTTTTATGGGATATCGAAAGAGGACCAGCTTTCTGGCAGGGCTCACAGTTGCTCAAATAAGTGAGTTCTCTCTAATTTTTGCCACACTTGGCTATACTTTAGGACACATAAACCAAGAAACAGTAGGCCTTGTCACATTAGTAGGTTTAATCACTATAGGTCTTTCCACCTACATGATTATTTACTCTCATACCTTGTTTGCTTGGATGTCTCCTTTGCTTGATATTTTTGAAAGGAAAGTACCCTACCGCGAAGATAATAGTGTGCTAGATCAAACATCACCTCTGGATGTTATTTTGATTGGACTTGGAAGATTTGGTAGTACTATTGCGAATGCCTTACAACGTGATAGGTACAGGTTTATGGCAGTTGATTTTGATCCCAAACATGTTAAAATCTGGCAAAGAAATGGCATACAGGCACAATATGGTGATATTGAAGACCCTGACCTGCCGGACCAACTCCCTTTGCAACAAACTAAGTGTATTGTTAGCAGTATTGCTGATGTACAGTTAAACTTAGGGCTTATCCGGATGCTAAAGTATAATAATTACAGAGGAGAAATAGCCGTTACAGCACATCGTTCAATAGATGCATTGGCTCTCGAAGATGAGAAAGTAACTGTATTATTGCCCTTTACTGATGCTGCAGAATCTGTTTGCAATAAGTTATTTAAGCTACAGAAAAGCTAAGGCAGGCAAAAAATAGCGGGTGTAGCGAAGAATATATCCTTGCTACACCCGCATGGTAAGGTAGGTTAGTAAAGTTAGATTAGATAAAAAGTATCTTAAAGTTGTGAGTTAACTTGCTCAGGACGTGAGTCAGCTTTTAAGGAGGTTCTAAGTTTTTGTAGTAACTGCGCTACTTGACCTGCCTCTTCTTCTGTTATGCCATATAACTTTTGATCAAGTTCAGGTAGAGCATCGTCAAGGCCTTCAAGTACCTTTAAGCCTGTATCTGAAACAAGTATATTAACCAATCTTTTATCAGACGGATTTTGTGTTACTGTAACAAAGCCTTTCGCGCTTAGCCGGCTAACAAGCCGTGATGCATCAGACATTTTATCTAACAGTTTTTCCCTAAGGAAAGAAGTGGATACAGGTTTTGGAAACTGATCACGCAATATACGCAATGCGTTGTATTGCTGGAAAGTAAGACCAAATTGCTTGAAAAAGTTTTCATAAGTATTATACAACAATCCCTGTGTGTATAAGATACTCATGCTGGCTTTTTGCCATTCGTTTCGGAAGTATTTGTAACCTACTTCGTTCTCTAGATTCATCTTCTTTAGTGTGGTGTGGTTCTGCTTATCAATAATAGAAATAAAAAATGATTATTCAGCAGCTTTGCACAAAAATTTATTTATCTAAAGCTGAAATATTATAAAAATAATAGTAATATGCAGGCTTTTGCTGTCGTGTAACCATTGTTCATTTCTCGAACTAAACAATTAGATCTTGTTATGGATGAAAGGATTGATTGTTTTGAAATGGCCTGTGTTATCTTAAAACCTACCACAAACCTATCTGCGCTTTTACCAGCTTTGTCAGCTTTGAAGAGACCAAACTGTAAGATTCATCAATGAGGCGATAAATCAGTTGCTGATCGAGCCCAGATTCTGGCAACACTGTATTCCAGTGGGTTTTATTCATATGATAGCCAGGCAGTATTTGATACGGATACTGATCGCGCAGCTCAATCGCCCTTGCAGGATTACATTTTAATGCGATCCCTTTGCTGTACTCTGATAAACTGCATAAAGCAAACATTTTACCTCCAACCTTAAATACTAAAGTATCATAATCAAATGGGAGTTCTTCCGTTACTCCTTTTTTGGCAATGCAATAATCTCTAAAGTCCTCTATATGTATTATACTTTTGCTTATTGCGCTACCCACTCCCACTCCTTACCATCCCAGTACATCCAGTTCGCGCTGCCTTTATTTGTAATAAGTATAAGTGCTGTGCCAACATTTTTTGGAGTTCCAGCGCCTGCTGTCAATCTTTCTTCAGCTTTCCATCCTATAAGCCAATTCCAATTACTGCCTCCTAAAGTTTTATGGTTTCCCGCACCAAATATCTGAATAGAATCACTTTCGTGCGTTAAAATAGCAATCCCTCTCCTACCAGACACCCGTTCTACTACAACTGCAGCAAAATCGATCGTGTTATTCCCGTCAATGTCCAGATTCAAATAGAAAGGGTTGATCTTTGTATCAAAATTGTATTTGTTTTTAAATCCGGGCTTTTCGAAGGCTGAAACAGTCCAGTGAGGCAATTCCATTTCAGGAACGTTTACGTTAGAAAGCTTCTGCTGCTCACAAGAATCTATGACCAGAAGTATAATGACTATGAAAGCAAGCTTAAACGATTTCATACTTACCGCAATTGTGCTAAAATCAACACTATACACAAAAAGGAGAATCTATTGATCCTCCTTATACTTTCAAAGACACAAACTCCTAGTTATAGGAGAGTTAGCTACTTATACGTGAGTGAATATAAAATAAATTACGCCAGCCAAAAACATCAGGATAGATATTTTATTAATGGTGTGCATGGTGCGCAAGTTAAAGTTAGTTTTACGGTTTGGGTCTTTTTTTCGGAAAAAATAAGTCGCAACCTCTTTAAAATCAAACAGTCCCTTCATATTAATTATTTCTAAGTGCAGTTATTTAGTAAACAGTCAAAGCTATGAAAAGATTTATTCTTAACATTAATTTTCAATGCTTCTCGGTTTTTATCAATAATGAATTAACGGCCTAGTAAGCTGCTTTAAAAGATAAAAATCTATCCAGAATATAAAGTATGGCTACCGAAAGTATAAAAGTTATACTTGATAAAACCAAAATGCCTAGTAGTGGTGATAGGTTATTGTAAGATATCCTGAACCAGCTGATAAGTATATGTTCAAGCACCAACACATGGATTAGGTATACGCCAAAACTATACTTACTAATAAGGCTAATAATATTAAGTGCCTTTGATGTGATGCTATTTGCGGTCTGCTTAATCAGCAGCCACACACCTAAGGCTTTGATGAAAATATTTAAACTGGTACTTCTGTAGAACACTTCGCTTTGGTCTGGTGCTAATTTGCTTATGTAATAGGAGCCAAAACATGTGATGCCGATGCCGATGATTATAAGCGCAACTGACATTGGGATATTCTTAAGCCACCATTCATCTTGGTTATTTGTTGACAAGCAGTATCCCATAAGGAGATACTGAGCAAATATTACATGCTTGATCACCTCTACTACAATAGGTCTTTCAGAGGGGATGAACATAGAAGAGAATGTGGTAAGAAGCGTAGCAACTAGAATGCCTGATACAGAAAAAGAAGCTTTTTTTGAAATTAACCTAATAAATGGCATCAGCAGGTAAAAAACCAGGATAGTATACACATACCAAAAATGGTTAACGCTGCTGTTCACTAATTCATAAAAGTAATCTGAAAAGCCTAATGTTGCTAGATCATTTCTGGCTAAAAGGTAGACAGCAGTCCAAAATGAAAAGGGCAGGAAAATGCGCCATACTCTCCTGCCAATAAAGCTCAAGCCTGTTGCTCTTGGCAGCAAAAGTGCACCTGAGAGCATCAGAAAAAGTGGAATACCAGATCTGAAGACAGCCTGATAAGTATTTCCAACCCACCAGTTAAACTCATGCAGAATGTTATTCGCACTGACAGGCGATGCTATATGCACAGCAATAACGGAAAACACGGCAACACAGCGTATAATATCAAATGCCACATGCCTGGGCTGTTTTACAGTTCCGGCATGTGGCATTTGGAGAGTTGAGGTCTGAGAAAACATTGATTGATGCTAGGAAATTACTCCTCCAGCTTTACTGGCTCAATCCATTTTTCGTCTTCGCGAATCAACTCTATTAATTCATCCACTGCTCTATCTGCCGGCACTGATTTTTTGATGACATTCTGACCACGATATAGCGCGATCTTATCTTTGCCAACACCTACATAGCCATAGTCTGCATCTGCCATTTCGCCGGGGCCGTTTACAATACAGCCCATAATACCAATTTTAACACCTTTCAGGTGGTCGGTGCGTTTGCGGATCATGGCAGTAGTTTCCTGCAGGTCGAATAAAGTACGGCCACAACTTGGGCAGCTGATGTATTCTGTTTTGCTCATGCGCGTGCGGGCAGCCTGCAGTATACCGAAACTTAGGTTGTTCAACTTGTCTATAGTGCTTAGCCAATCCTGCTTTTCCTGCTGCGGCAATAGTTCTGTGCTTAACATTACGCCATCACCCAAACCATCTATTAACAACCCTCCCACATCAGTGGCAGCATATAATTGTACCTGGTCAGGCGTGAGGTTGCCATACTCTCGTTTGATAATGCAAGGGTTCTTCACGCCATTGTTCATCAGCCTGAAGAAGCATTTACGCAACTCCGGCATAGCATGCTCATTGTTTGTCTGGAGCATCAAAACAGCTGTACGGTCCTGCTTCAGCTGGTTCATCAACTCAGGTGTGATATCGTGTACGGTGGCAAGTATAAAGTTTAGCTCTTGATGCAACTCTAGGGTGCTTAAGTATACTTGAGCCGGAACAAGCGGATGGCGTTCTTCGCGCTGAGCAGCAGTAAACCAGGCATCATAATTCACAATTTCCTTCAAACCGTTTGGAAGCATGAAGGTTATTGGGTTGTTGCCTGTGTAGATGTAGTCAGCACCCAGATCATTCATGTTAAACTTATCCAGCAGCATGGAGTACAGGTGGCCCACGCACTTCAGATCCGCATACTTGATATCTGTCAGTCTGCTTAGGTCTGCAACCACTCGAGGCACATTGCCAGCACCAATGTTCTCCACCTCAACTGTTTCGCGGCGATGGTACTGGAACGGATCTATCGGAACATTGCAAATATTATCTATTGGCTGCGCTTTCTCCGCGCGGTTGGTGTATCGGTCTATTAGTGCCTGGGCTACCGGTGCTTCTGCCTCTGGGGCTTCTGTAAGCGACACACGTACGGTATCTCCCAGTCCGTCTTCCAGCAAAGTGCCAATGCCAACCGCAGACTTAATACGGCCATCTTCAGCTTCACCGGCCTCAGTTACACCTAAATGCAGTGGGTACGGCTGCAGCCCCTCTTCATCCAGCTTCTGCACCAGCAAACGATACGCCTGTACCATTACCTGTGTGTTAGAAGCTTTCATGGAAATCACAATATCATAATAGCCTTCGTCTTCGCAGATACGAATAAACTCCAGCGCGCTTTCAACCATGCCCAGCGGGGTATCGCCGTAGCGGCTCAGGATCCTGTCTGATAAAGAACCGTGATTTGTACCGATGCGCATGGCGGTGCCGTGTTCTTTACAGATGCGCACCAACGGAACAAAACGCTCCCTGATACGGTCAAGCTCTGCCTGGTAAGAGGCATCGTCGTACTCAATTACCTGAAACTTCTTCTTATCGGCGTAGTTACCCGGATTTACACGCACTTTCTCTACAATTCTTGCCGCTACTTCAGCGGCATTAGGTGTAAAATGAATATCGGCTACAAGCGGTACATTGTAGCCTCGTTTGCGCAGCTCCTCTTTTATAAGCTGGAGATTTTCAGCCTCCTTTATACTTGGTGCCGTTATGCGAATATACTCACAGCCTGCCTCTATCATGCGAATGCATTGCTCTACAGACCCAGCGGTATCCATGGTATCTACAGTAGTCATAGATTGCACCCTGATCGGATGATCACCTCCCATAGGTACTCCACCAATGTTTACTACTCTGGTTTTTCTGCGTTTATAGGCTGTAAGGCTAGGGCAATATGTTTTATTCATGTTTAGATATGCGTCAGCTCTTTGGGATAACTAAAGTTATGCCATGTTTGTTCAACTTGGCAACCTTGTAAAATTAACACCAAATATTTAATCAGGCACAAGTAAAAGCCTGTCTTTACAAAATTAGCAGAATATTAAAATTGGTGACTCCACCTCCAGCACACATGGAAAATAAGCCCCTGATTATACTTGGAAGTGCACGAAAAAGTAGCGATACACGTAAACTTATAGATAAGCTGTTTCCAGCCGGTAATATGGTGCTCTTAGACCTGCTGGACTTCGAAGTAAACAACTATAACTACCTGCACCAATACCCGGAAACAGATGATTTTGAAAAGCTTGTACAGGTTATGCTGCAGCATGAGAAGCTTGTTTTTGCAACGCCTGTTTACTGGTATGCCATGAGTGGCTTGATGAAAACCTTTTTTGACAGACTAACGGATATAGTAACAGTGCGTAAAACTCTTGGAAGGCGCCTGGCCGGAAAAGAAGCTTTTCTGATCGCTGTTGGCGCTGAAGACGCTCTACCTGTTGGATTCGCAGAACCGTTCAGGCTGACTGCTGCTTATTTTGATATGCATTTTAAAGGTGTTTATTATGCCAGCAGCAGCTCATTGAAAGGATCTATGCCTGATACCGATGCATTTATGCAACTACTTAAACTATGATGGCACACGTATGATACATATGCGTAACTTTTTCCCTTCTATCTCCCCTCTTAAACTTCAGCAATTACAAAGATGCTCTAACCTACGGCAGGAGCAGCTGGTTGAGGCGATCTCAATAACTAAAGACAGTGTATTAGGGTTTCTGAAACGGCAACTCGAAAAAGGCAATTGGAAAGAGGTGCAGGACGTGCTAAAAGGCAAGCCTATGACCAAAGCGGGCAAGTTCTTTTATAATGAGCTGAGAGGTAAAGTTGTCTCTACCCTGATGATGCGCCTGGGGCTGCGCCGGATAGTTGCTGTTGGCATAGCACTGGTGCTGGTACCTCTTATACTTGCTATGGTGGCTGGTGAGGCGGTCAGGATGGTTAAGAAATAAGCATTGCCTGATAAATGCTTCTTTTTAAGAGCATCCATCAGGCAATGTATGATTTTATACTATTGGAGAAGATTCTTATAAGCCTGCTCCACCTTCTCAAAATTAAAAGCTTCTAACACCTTCTGCATCTGTGCGGCAATCTCAACGTTGCAAAGGTTTCCTATACTTCCCTCGTGGGTGTGCATTACAGCTTCTGGGGTAGCAAAATTACCTGCTTCTATACTTTCTCCAACAGCCTTGTAAGCATCACGGAATGGCATGCCCTCCAGCACCAGCGCGTTTACAGCATCCACACTGAACAGGTATTTATACTTTTCATCCTCCAGGATGTGCTCGCGCACCTGTACTTCCTGCATCATATAGGCCATCATCTGTAAGCAGCTTTTTAGCTCGGCAAAGGCAGGAAACAGATTTTCTTTTAACAGTTGCAGGTCGCGATGATAGCCACTTGGCAGGTTTATGAGCAGCATGGAAATTTCGGTTGGCAAGGCCTGCAGCTTGTTGCACTTGCCACGTAGCAATTCAAAAACATCAGGGTTCTTTTTGTGCGGCATAATGCTGGAGCCAGTGGTAAGGTGGGCCGGCAAGGTAATAAAGCCGAAGTTCTGGCTCATGTAAAGGCACAGGTCCATGCTCATTTTAGCCAAAGTAGCCGCCACAGAAGCCATGGCCGTTGCCACTATTCTTTCAGATTTACCGCGACCCATCTGTGCATACACCACGTTGTAGTTCATACTTTCAAAACCCAGCAGATCGGTAGTCATCTGGCGGTTAAGCGGGAAAGAAGAACCGTAGCCGGCAGCTGAACCCAATGGGTTTTTGTCGGCAATCTTGTAGGCAGCCAGCAGCAGTTGCATATCATCCACCAAACCCTCGGAGTAGGCGCCAAACCATAAACCGAACGAAGAAGGCATGGCGATCTGCAGGTGCGTGTAGCCGGGCAACAGCACATTCTTATACTTTTCGCTTTGTTCCTGAAGTACATCGAACAGCGCTTTTGTGTCTTGTACCAGTTCCTGCAACTGGTGGCGGAAGTATAGCTTTAGGTCTACCAGTACCTGGTCGTTACGGGAACGGCCGCTGTGTATCTTCTTACCGGCCTTACCTACACTACGTGTCAGTTCCAGCTCTACCTGCGAATGAATGTCCTCTACGCCCTCCTCAATGGTAAAATCACCGTCCTCTATGCGTTTGTAGATGTTCTTCAGCTCTGCCTGCAGCACCTCTAGCTCTTCGGGAGAAAGCAGGTTTATACTTTGCAGCATGCGTGTATGCGCCAGAGAGCCCAATACATCAAAGCGGGCAAGCTCCATGTCCAGTTCTGCATCTTTGCCTACTGTAAATTTTTCTATTTCTGCAGCTACGCTTGTGCCTTTCTGCCAAAGCTTCATAATTCAATTTGGAATTAGTGATTGAGTGGATGAGCGAATACATGTTGCATGTTCATCCACCGTACTATTATTTTATTACTCTCTCAAGTAGATCAATGTATAAGTTGATACCTTCCTCAATTTCGTGCAGGTATATGTATTCGTCGGCCATGTGCGAACGGCCTGAGAAACCTGGGCCCATTTTAAGAGATGGTATTGGTAAAAGTGCCTGGTCGGAAGTAGTTGGAGACCCATAAGTATTTCTGCCCATCTGCAAGCCGGCTTGCACCAGCGCGTGTTCCATTGAAATCGAGGATGGCTTTAACCTGGTAGAGCGGGGCTTTACTTCTGCCTTTACGTGTTGCTGTATTGTCTCCAGCACCTCCTCCATGGTATAAGCATCAGTTAAACGCACATCAACAGTAAACTGGCAGTTATCCGGCACCACGTTATGCTGTGTTCCGGCATTGATCACGGTCACGCTCATCTTCACCGGCCCAAGGTGCTCGGACTCTTTCTCAAATTTATACTTTTGAAACCAGTTGATATCTTCTAAGGCCTCATAAATAGCATTTATACCTTCTTCGCGGGCAGCGTGTCCAGCCTTGCCTTTTGCAACGCAATCCAGCACCAGCAAGCCTTTCTCGGCTACTGCCAGGTGCATTTCGGTGGGCTCTCCCACAATTGCCGCTTCCAGCTCACCCAGTTGGGGAAGTATAAGCTCAATGCCATTTCTGCCAGAAATCTCTTCTTCGGCAGTAGCAGCAAGTACTAAGTTATATTTTAAATTTAGCTGATTATTGAAGTATAAAAAGGCAGCGATTAAACTAACTAGGCATCCACCGGCATCGTTACTCCCCAAACCATATAGTTTTCCATCTCCTATACTTGCCTCGAAGGGGTTGCGTGTATAGCCGGAATTCGGTTTTACAGTGTCATGGTGTGAATTTAAAAGTATAGTGGGCAGCTGCTGGTTATAGTGCTTGTTAAATGCCCATACATTGTTCAGTTGCTGGTGCACCTCAATGCCGTGCTTTTTCAGAAAATCGGCAAGTATAGCTGCCGTTTTATCTTCTTCTCTGCTCAGCGAAGGCGTTTGGATCAGCTGCTGCAGTAGCTTTACTGCCTGTTGATATAGGTATTGCTGCTCCATTAATTCAGGCTGATGGTGGTGCCGGCAAAAGTAGTGTCTGTTTCTTCTATACTTAATAGTGCTTCGGCCTCTCCTATTAATACCTGGCTTACTCCCTGATTTAGGGCAGCAAAGGCATTGTCGAGCTTGGGTACCATGCCTGCCGATACGATACCTGCGACTTTCAACTCTTTATACTTTTGCTGATCAATGAAATGAATAACTGAGCCTTCATCATCCGCATCAGCCAGTACACCTTTCTTTTCGAAGCAGTACATCAGCGTCACTCTATACTTTCTAGCTAAAGCTGTGGCTAGTACAGAGGCAATGGTATCGGCATTGGTATTCAGCATAGAACCGTTACCATCATGGGTAAGCGGAGCAAAAACAGGAGTAAGTCCGGCCTGAAGTATGGCATCCAAAGCAGTTATGTTTATACTTTCGTTACCGGCTACATCTCCGGCATAACCATAATCAACTGCACCTAAAGGACGTTTAGTAGCACGTATTGCATTGGCGTCTGCCCCTGTCATGCCGATGGAATTGCAGCCAAGCGCCTGCAGCTGCGCTACTACCTGCTTGTTTACAAGGCCTCCATACACCATGGTTACCAGTTCAAGCGTTTCGGCGTCAGTTACTCTGCGGCCTTCTACCATTACCGGTGTAATGCCCAGCCGCTGGCCAATAGCAGAGGCTATCTTGCCCCCGCCATGTACCAACAACTTGGGCCCCTGCAGCTTCGAAAAATCAACCAAAAAACTATGAAGCCGCGAAGGGTTGTCCAGTATATTACCGCCTATTTTTACTATAATCATTGCCTTGAATTCAAATTTTAGCTCCGCACACCGTTTCATCCCCCTGCCCCCCTTCAAAGGAGAACTTATTCTGCAGATGTAAAATCAATTATTGAGAAACTACTCGCGCTGAATGTCCCCTTTAAAGGAGACATATGGATGAATTATACTTGAGAACAATTAGTAATTACAAAGCCTCCAGCATTCGCTTTAGTACTGCCTGCGCCGCATACGTACGGTTATTGGCCTGCTGCAATACCAGTGAGTTCTGGCCGTCCAGGATCTCATCGTTAAGCTCTACATTTCGGCGTACCGGCAGGCAGTGCATTACTTTAGCATTGTTAGTCAGGGCAAGCTTATTATCTGTCATCATCCAACCTGCTCCCTCAGTTAGTACTTTGCCATAGTCGTTGTAACTGGACCAGTTCTTTACATATACAAAGTCCGCGTTTTGAAGCGCCTCATCCTGATTTGTGGTTACAATTGCGTTCTCTGTGAATTCCTCTGCCAGTTCATACCCCTCTGGGTGCGTTACCACCAGTTCCACATTAGCCTGTCCCATCCACTCTGCAAAAGAGTTGGCCACGCATTGCGGAATTGCCTTTACATGCGGTGCCCAGGTAAGCACTACTTTTGGCTTTTTCCCTGTAGCCTTGTTTTCTGTAATAGTAACTAAGTCTGCTAGGCTTTGCAGCGGGTGGCGTGTAGCAGATTCTAAACTGACAATCGGAATACCGGAGTACTCAATGAACTGCTGCAGTAGCTCCTCATTATAGTCTTCGTCACGGTTCTGAAGTTTAGGAAAAGAGCGGATGCCAAGTATGTCGCAGTATGCTCCCATTACACCGGCTGCTTCTTTTATATGCTCTACAGTAGTACCATTCATGATGGCACCTTCCTGCGTTTCCAGTGCCCAGCCTTCTTTGTCCAGGTTCATCACCATTACGTTCATACCCAAATTCAGAGCAGCTTTCTGGGTGCTTAAGCGGGTACGCAAGCTTGGGTTCAGGAAGATAAGCCCCAGCGTTTTGTTTTCGCCGAGGTGTTTATACTTGTAAGGATTCTGTTTCAGATGCAGCGCCTCGTTTACCAATTCCTCTACATTGGCTACATCTTTTACTGACGTATACTTTTTCATTAAACTGCTGCTAATTCTGCCTTTAAAAGAATTGATTCAAATGCCTCCAGGAAAACTTTGCTTTCACGGGCTCCAATGTTAAGTGGAGGCAATAAACGTAGCGTATTCTTGTCTGACGATGAGCCAGTAAAGATTCCATACTCCTCCAACAGTTGCTTGCGTATGCCTGCACAAGGTTGGTTAAGCTCTACTCCTATCATCAGGCCTTTGCCGCGTACATCCTTCACACCTGGCATATGACGCAGTACGTCCATTATCCAGTTGCCTATGTTCTTTGCATTCTCTGTCAGGTTTTCCTGCTCCATTACTTCCAGCACGGCCAGTGCCGCCACACAAGCCAGGTAGTTACCGCCAAATGTAGTGCCCAGCATGCCGTGCTTTGCTTCAATGGCAGGGCTTATAAGCACACCGGCAACCGGAAAGCCGTTGCCCATACCTTTTGCCATTGTAATCAAGTGAGGCTTAACATCCGTGTGTTGATGGGCAAAGAATTTACCTGAGCGGCCGAATCCTGACTGTACTTCATCCAGAATAAGTAGCGCACCTACCTTTTCACAACCGGCAGAAACTGCCTTCAGGAATGTAGCTTCAGGCATATGTACTCCTCCTACACCTTGTATGCCTTCTACAATGACAGCAGCTAACTCCTGACCGTGCTCATTCAGCGCATTGGCAAAAGCATTCAGGTCGTTTAAAGGAAGAAATATGATGTTATCCGTTTCGTTGATCGGTGCCTGGATCTTAGGATCGTCGGTTGCAGCCACAGCAGCAGATGTACGTCCGTGGAAAGCTCCTTTAAAGGCAATTACTTTTTTACGACCTGTATGAAAAGACGCCAGCTTGAGCGCATTCTCATTTGCTTCGGCTCCGGAATTGCACAGAAAAAGGCTATAGTCATGATAGCCACTCAGAGCACCTAATTTTTCGGCAAGCTCCTGCTGAAGGGGCATTTTTACAGAGTTGGAATAGAAGCCGATGTCGTAAAGCTGACGGGCAATTCTTTTAACGTAGTGAGGGTGGCTGTGACCAATGGAGATAACGGCGTGGCCTCCGTAAAGGTCCAGGTAACGTTTGCCGTTCTCATCCCAAACATAAGCGCCCTGTGCTTTTACAGGAGTTATGTCGAAAAGCGGATATACATCAAACAGATTCATATTTGATATTTAGATGTAAGAAGTAAGACAATAGATGAAGTACTCGACGTACATAGGTTTAATTTTTATATTGTTAAAATGTCGTTTTCATGCTGTGTATAAAGAATCCCCCTTCAAAGGAGAACCTTATACTTAAAATGCACTGGCCTTCAGTTTTAGGCCGGCAGTTTCCTCCAACCCAAACATCAGGTTCATGTTTTGCACTGCCTGGCCAGATGCTCCTTTAAGCAGGTTATCTATCAGGCTTGTGATGACAAGTTTATCATCATGCTTTTCCAGGTACAGGAGGCACTTGTTTGTATTGGTTACCTGCTTTAGATCCGGAATAGAATCTGCAATCGTTACAAAAGGGTGGCTTCTGAAATAGCTTTTGTACATTTGCTCTGCCTCCTCTATACTTAATGTGCTATTAAGGTAACTCGTGCAAAGTATGCCTCTTGTAAACGGACCGCGGTAAGGCACAAAGTTTATTTCAGCCAAATCATCCTGCTGCATACCAGCCAGTGTGCGTCTTATCTCGTTGAGGTGCTGGTGCTGCAATACTTTATAGTTCGAGATATTGCCGTCGCGCCAGCTGTAGTGCGAAGTAGCACTCAGGCTCTGCCCCGCACCGGTGCTGCCTGTAATACCGCTTATATGTATTTCCTGCTGTAGCTGGTTCTGCTCTGCCAGCGGCAGCAGTGCCAGTTGTATGGCAGTGGCAAAACAACCCGGGTTGGCAATGTTCTGTGCCTGCTTTATCTCTTCCCGCTGAAGCTCTGGTAAGCCATATACGAAAGTCCTGCCGGAAGCCTCAACAGTTGCTTCTCTTATACTTTCATTCCAGCGGTAATCCTGGCTCAGGTCGATTATTCTTATACTTACCGGCAACTTCTCAGCTTCTACAAACTTTTTAGCTTCGCCGTGTCCAACGCACAGAAACAGCACGTCCACATCTTCCTGCAGTGTATCTTTAAAGTATAACTCAGTATCACCTAGCAGGTCTTTGTGCACCTCGTAAACTGGCTTTCCAGCCTGGCTTTTGCTGTGCACAAAGGCTATCTCTACATTGGGGTGGTTTGTGAGCAGACGTAGCAGCTCGCCGCCTGTATAGCCAGCGCCGCCTACAATACCTGCTTTTATACTTACTCCGTTGCCCATGCTGCTTCGGTGTTGTTTACGCTATGGTATAGCTTGGTTTGATTTCCAAAAATCTTGGCAAAGCCTTTCACATCGTCAGATGTCCAGGCGCGGTTCATTTCGCCGTAGCTGCCAAATTTATCACTCATCAGGTCGTGTACACTTTCTATACCCTCTACCTGGAAGCGGTAAGGCGCCAGCAACACGTATACTTTACCTGTAACGTTCTGCTGCGTGCTTTCCAGGAAGGCTTCAATGTCGCGCATAGTTGGGTCCAACAGCTGTCCCTCGTGCAGCCAATTGCCGTACCAGGCCGAAAGCTGGTCTTTCCAGTACAGTTGCCACTTGGTTAGCACGTGCTTTTCTAACGTATGGTGTGCTTTGATGATAACTAAAGGAGCTGCCGCCTCAAATCCAACACGCCCTTTGATTCCAATGATCGTATCACCTACGTGTATATCGCGACCGATGGCAAACGGTGCTGCCAAAGCCTGCAATTGTTGAATAGCTTTTACCGGAGTATCATACTTGTTGTCGTTTATGCCCACCAGTTCGCCTTTCTCGAAATGCAGTGTTACGTGCTCCGGTTCGTGCTTGCTTAATTGTGTTGGGTACGCCTCTTCCGGCAACGGCAAGTTCGATGTAAGTGTTTCCTTGCCTCCTACGGATGTTCCCCAAATGCCTTTGTTAATGGAGTACTGCGCTTTGGCAAAATCCATCTCTACACCGTGCTGCTTCAGGTACTCAATCTCCTCTTCACGCGACAGGCGTTTGTCACGGATTGGTGTAATGATCTCAACCTCCGGGATCAGTGCCTGGAATACCATGTCGAAACGCACCTGGTCGTTGCCTGCGCCTGTGCTGCCATGTGCAACAAAATCAGCGCCTACACTTTTGGCATGCTGTGCAATGGCAATGGCCTGCGTAACGCGTTCAGCACTAACGCTAAGCGGGTATACGTTGTTCTTAAGTATATTACCGAATACAAGGTACTTAATGCAGCTGTTGTAGAAGTTCTGTGTCTCGTTCAGGTGCGTGTGCTGCTTTACACCCATGGTATAAGCACGACGCTCAATTTCCTTCAGTTCCTCTTCTGAAAAACCGCCTGTGTCTACAATGGCAGAGTATACTTCCAATCCTAATTCCTGCGCCAGGTAAATGGCACAGTATGATGTATCTAAACCGCCGCTAAAGGCTAAAACTACTTTTTTCATGTCGGGTTACCGTTACTTAAGAAGCGTTACGCTCGTTACTGTTCATGTTTTGCTGGCCAGGGCGCATGCGGTGGCGTATCCAGCGATCATTTATACTTATTACTTTGGCTGTACTTTGCTTTTCAGGAGCTGGCATCTCAACTCTCTGCACAACCGGTAAAGCCATAAAGTTTTCTTCCTTGGTCGGGTCGTAAAGCATGGCGGTGCACAGGCAGTTTGTGCGGTTTTTGCTTTGCAGGATCTCAAAATTCACGCAGCTACGGCAGCCTTTCCAGAACTCCTCGTCATCAGTCAACTCAGAGTATGTAACAGGTTTATAACCCAACCCGGAGTTGATACGCATAACAGCAAGGGCTGTAGTAAGACCAAAGATCTTGGCATCCGGGTACTTCGTAAGGGAAAGCTCAAATATCTTCTGCTTTATCTGGCGAGCCAGTCCGCTTTTACGCAGCTCCGGCGACACGATCAATCCGGAATTAGCCACATACTTATCGTGCCCCCATGTTTCGATGTAACAGAAGCCAGCCCAGGTACCATCCTGGTGTAGGGCGATAACTGCTTTGCCTTCCATCATCTTCTGGGCGATATAATCCGGTGAGCGTTTGGCAATACCAGTACCACGCGCCTTAGCCGAAGACTCCATCTCATTACATATCTGTAACGCATACTTAACATGCTGCCCATTGGCAACTGAAACAATGAAATCGAATTGATTCATCTATGAGGTAATGAATAATACCCTGGCTGTGCAATGCACAGCACCAACGTTAAAAATTAAAGTATAAATACAGCTGCTTTAGGCAATACTTTTGCCTTTGGGTACACTGTTGCGAAAAGCTGTTGTGGAAGTATGACTACCGCATAGGTAGTCGGTAAAGCTGTAGGCTACCGCCTGTAGCGGACCGTAAGTGACGAGGCCCTAAAAACTATCCTTGCGTAAATAATAGAAAAAGTCGCACCCTCCATGGCTGGAGCGTGATTTATCAAAGATGATAAAGACGACGTTTTTTTCATTTCAGTAATTAATGCTTGGGATTACTTATACCCCTATTACGCTGCAAAGTTTTCTGAATAGTTTATTTATATCCAAGTGCTATGTTAATTTTCATCCAAAATTTATACTTCTTATGTTTTTTGTTTAACATATTAAACTTAACACATTATAAATTATTATCGGCAAGTAGTGTATTAGCCAAAAGCTTTAACTTGCGGCTTAAGTATGTTTAAACAACTTGCCTTAGGGTGTTACAGCATGAAAAACATTTCTGTACGGGTAATTATAGGTATTATATTTTCAGCCATTGGGCTGGCTTCATTATTTATTACCAAACAAACATTGATGGCGGCTATCTGGCTTAGCTTTGGTAACGGGCTTATCTTATCTGACCTGCGCCTGACGGGTGTTGATGAAAAAGGTAATGTGTTTGTGAAGCCAATTCCGAAGGCAAGGATGATAACAGCCTTACTTCTGATTGTTTTTGCTGTAGCGTTGTTGTTATTTCAGATCTTTCTAGATTTTCAGCAGCCATCGCTGCAGGAATAGCACCAATTTAGATGCGGCTCTGTAGCACAAAATTCACATCAAAAACCTTGTGCTCCCTTTTCAACCGCATTCTTATTTTACGCCCAGGTCTGCTGTCTATCATATCTAATATCTCAGGCAGCAGCATGTCTTTACACTCTACGCCATTTATACTTAGTATCTGATCGCCTGTCTCTATTCCTACCTTTTTAGCGGGTGTGTTTTCTGTCACATTCGAGACGATGTAAAGGTTAGTGCCTGGCAAAGGAGTTGATATCTCGAAACCAGCCAAATTATAGTTGAAAGGCTCCTTAAATTTACTGTTGGGTATCAGGGTTAGCTTGTTGTGCGGGTAATCCAGTATCACTGTAAACCTGTTTAACACATCTGACCCTAAATTACCGTTGCGGTTTGCAATTTTCAGCGCAGGTCTAATAGCTTCCTCGTCCGGGTAAGAGGCTGGCAGATTCGGCAATTCATACTTGCCCAGTACAAAAGCATTCAGCCTGCCAATTTTACCATGAATATCCCCACCTAGTCCACGGCCTAAATAAGCCTCCATTACCTTAGGCGGCAATGAGAGTCTCTCATTGGTTGGCAGGTACAAAGAAACAGTGTGGCTGGCGCCGGTATCCAATACCAATTTAACTTGCAGCGTATCGCCGTTTTGCTGGTGTACTTTACCATACACGTAGGCCTTCGTCTCTTCTATGTGCAGCGGAAACTCTTCGGCTTTACGCTTTTTCTTCAGTTTTACATCTGGACGGTACAGCGTAAGTGTTTTAGTGGAGTAATTGATCTTGACTATAAAATTCTTAAAAATATCATATCCTATAATCCCATGTACAGGCATTCCCATCCGGTGCGATAGATTGAAAACATCCTCCATTAATACATATACCTGGTGGTTATCTCCTTGTATGCCTTTCATTTGCATGGTGTTACCGCCAGAGTATAAGGCCTCAATATCATGTCCGGAACCAAGGCCACGAATGGCTACTTTATCAGCAGATTTCAGATTAAGAGAGTCAGAATAGTACAGTCGTGTGATCAGCGTATTGCGAACGCCGGAGTCAAGTATGAAATTGAGCGACTGTGAATCGTTTATCTTAACAGGAATAATGATGAGGTTGTGAACGAGTTTAAAAGGGAGCTTAATGTTCTTACGTTTCGAGGTAAAGTATACTGTATCGTGCTCGAACTTTGGCTGCACTTGTGCGGAGACAAATTCGGGCAGAAGAAAAAAAACGAGACAAAGCAGTGTCAGGAAACCAGCTTTTGTCATACGATTGGATATTATTGGTTCATACTATAAGCTTAACACTAATAATACGCAAAATATTCCAAAAGGACAATGTGCTATTTATTCATCTTCAATTATTTATAGCTTCTAATTGTAACATCGCATATAGCATTAATGAGATATTGCTAGAAGTATATACCGGAAACCAGCCCGCCCTTTACTCTTTATTAGCTGATGTGATGTCGCCAAGGTATTTGCCTTTGTGGCGGCCATATACCAGGTGCTTTGGGGTACCGATGAGTTGAGACCCGTAAATGCCTGAGTGCCCTGAAAACAGATAGGCTACAACGCAAGCAAGCGCCATATACACACTGCTGTCTGCGCCAAACAACTCAATAGCCATAATGGTACTGGTGAGCGGTGTGTTTGTGGCCCCGGAAAAGACTGCCACCAATCCCATGCCAGCCAGTAATGCCATCGGTAACGGTATAGCACCGGATAAAGCATTGCCAAGTGTGGCACCTGTAAAGAAAAGCGGCGTTACTTCACCCCCTTTAAAGCCAGCTCCCAGTGTAAATGCAGTAAGCACAACTTTTACAAGAGAATCGTACCAGGGCAAAGCTTGCTCAAAGGCAGCCAGGATAGTGGGCACGCCCAAGCCAATATACTTGGTGGTTCCCATTGCCCAGACTACTACGGCAATTACTAATCCTCCAAGCAACGGACGGAACGGTGCATAGCCAATGTACTGCCTGAACTGCTGCGAGAAGAAGTGCGTGCTTCTAGAAAAAACCATCCCCGCCAACCCAAAAATAGCACCAGCAACCAACGCATAAAATATAGCTATGGGGGATAACTCAGGAACTACCGGAATGGCAAAAGAAGTATGGCCAACACCCCATGCGAAGCAGACATAATCGGCAATAACGGCAGCCAGGAAACTAGGTAAAAGCGCCTCATACCTAAGCCGGCCAAGTATAAATACCTCTAGCCCAAAAACAGCGCCGGCCAGTGGTGTACCAAACAAAGAGGAAAACCCTGCGCTGATCCCTGTAATGATAAGTACCTTTCTGTCGCGGGGCCGCAGTTTAAAGATCTTGGACAGCTGATCAGCCAGGGCTCCACCCATCTGCACTGCGGTACCCTCTCGTCCGGCTGAACCACCAAGCAGGTGCGTTACTAGGGTGCCTAACAAGACCAGCGGTGCCATCAGGAATGGAATGATTTGCTTAGGTCTTTGAATCTCTTCCAACAGCAGGTTATTGCCTTTGGCAGCACGGCCGGCAAAATAGTGGTACAGTAATCCCACGAACAACCCTCCAATTGGCAGCAGCCAGATGATCCAGGTATTTGCTTCGCGGTAATCTGTTACCCAATCCAATGCCACCAGGAAAAAAGCGGAGGCAGAGCCCGCCATGCAGCCCACCAGCACACAGATCAGCAGCCATTTTAAAGTATAAAGTATGGCAGTTGCCTGCTCTCCGGAAGAAAGCATTTTGCTCAGGAATTTTGAAAAGGCAAGATTGCGGGGCGTACGATTTTTCATGTTCTAGCTGACGACAAATATACAAACAGGCAATGTATAGCAAAGCCTTCTGTAGGAGTCATCAGCGCTGCCTGGGCAGGCGGTTACAGGTGGTACCCCATCACCTAATAACAAAGGTAAATTTTATACTTAATTATACAAAAAGTAGCTCCAACGGATGATGCACGAATCCTTAAATTCGTATGTATAAGCATGGATGCTTTAATTGTAACATTGGTGTTGGCCTCGTTTGGAGTCGTGTACCTAATAAAAACAGTTTATACCAGCAGAAAAGGGAAGAAGCCAGAGAGAAAACACTTCGATCATTACTGGTAACCCCAGAGAACTGCGAGTATAAAGTGCAGCGGATTCTAGTAGTATTGTTTTCAACTTTCGCTTTACACCAGACAGCCTCTGCCCTACTCCTGTAAATTGAACTGAGCTAATAAATTTGCCTCCACCACCTCAGTTTTAGTTGGCAGCAGCAAGAGTAGTTAATATAAGAGATATTGCACAAATCCACTGCTAAAAATTCACCTTCAGGAGCATCAAAAATGCATTAACTTTAAATTTACGTGCATTTGCGCCTTTTTTTCATTATCTTCAAGTATAACCTCCTACTTACAACTTGAAAGTAATTATACTTTTCTAATACATGCACTATATAGACTTGTCCATCTTTGCGGCATACATGCTCGCGATGCTCGGAGTTGGATACTACTTTCTAAAAAAGAATCAGGGCGCAGAAGACTATTATGTTGGCGGCCGCACCATGAGTAGCGGGCACATAGGCTTGTCAGTGGTGGCAACTGATGTAGGCGGTGGCTTCTCAATTGGATTGGGAGGGCTGGGCTTTGCCATGGGGCTTTCCGGTTCGTGGATGCTATTTACCGGACTGCTTGGAGCATGGTTGGCTGCAGTTTTCCTGATCCCGAAAGTGAAAGACAATCCGGCCTTTGCAAACTTCTTTACCTTCCCGCAGATATTCGGGCACTATTTTAACGCAAGAGTAGCTTTACTGGCAGGAATTATTTCAGCTATTGGCTATACCGGCTTTACCAGCTCACAGATACTGGCAGGTGCCAAGCTGGCCAGCGGCACGTTTATAGACCTAGATCTTAATACTGCCTTGCTTGTAATGGGTATCATGGCTGTTGTTTATACTGTAATGGGTGGCCTTAAAGCCGTTATTTACACCGATACTATTCAGTGGGCCATCTTGATGGGCGGCCTCGTGTTTATAGGCATACCTATATCGTTTCTGGCAGTAGGTGGCGGCATAGAACATTTAAGCTTTGCGCAGCTAACAGACCCTGCTTTTCTTGCTGCACAATCAGGAAGAAGTATGGCCGCTGTCCGCAGTACGCTGCCTCCAGAATTCCTGAGCCTGAGCAATATTACCTGGCAGCAAATAGTAAACTGGGCTATCACCATTATTCCGATCTGGTTTGTTGGCATGACTCTGTACCAGCGGATTTATGCCTGCCGCGACGTGAAAACAGCTAAGCGGGCCTGGTACATTGCCGGACTTTTCGAGTGGCCTATTATGGCGTTTATGGGCGTGAGCCTGGGCATACTGGCAAGGGTGGCAGCCGAACAAGGAATGTTTGATGGAATGACAGCCGGAGGCGTGGTAGATCCTGAAACCGGCCTCCCCATGCTGCTGCGCTCAGTGCTGCCGGTTGGCCTGATGGGGCTGATGCTCTCCTCCTACTTCTCGGCCATACTTTCTACTGCCGACAGCTGCTTAATGGCGGCCTCCGGTAATATTGTAACCGATGTGCTAAGCCATTTCCGCCGCATCGATCCAAACGATTCCTCTACCCTTAAACTCTCTCAGTTAGTTACATTGCTGGTAGGTGCATTTGCGCTGTGGCTGGCAACCATGATGACGAACGTGCTGGACCTGATGCTCTACTCCTATGCTTTTATGGTGTCGGGTTTGTTTGTGCCGGTACTGGGTGCCTTGTTCTGGAAAAAGCGCAGCAGTGTAGCCGCGTTCTGGGCGATGCTGATGGGTGGTGTGGTAACGGTAGTGCTGCAGGTTTTTATGCTGGCAAGTATAGGTGCCGGTACAGATATGGTGCTCCTGGCAAAGCAATTACAGCCTTATTTCGCTGAAGCCGTAAACCTTCAGGCCCTAACTACGCCAGAGCTACAGGCATTGGTTAACCAAACATTGTCCACAAACAGCCTGGTACATATTCCTGTTATGGGTTTAACATTTAAACTGCCCTACAACCTGAACCCTAATTTATTCGGATTATCTACTTCCGCAATTTTATACTTTACGTTAACTATTTTATATCCCGATAAAGAGAAAAATAAAACATGGCAGAAAACAACAACGTCAGCTACAACTTCTTTACCCCAGGAAATAACGCAGAGCTAGACCAGGACGAGGTGCTCGACTTCCTGTTCAAGCATCTGGATGAATACGGGGATCAACGTGCCGACATTGCCAAATGCATGGATTACGCCCTTTCTACCGCAGAGGGTAAAGGAGGTTCTGTAGTAGTTGCCCGCGAAGACAGTAATGTAGTAGGTGCGCTGATTATGAACAATACCGGCATGAGCGGGTATATACCTGAAAATATCTTGGTGTATGTGGCTGTGCACAACAGCCAGCGCGGAAAAGGCGTAGGTAAAAAGCTTGTGCAACTGGCCATAGACAATACCGAAGGTAGCGTTGCCCTGCACGTAGAACCACAGAACCCAGCAAGGCACCTTTACGAGAAGCTGGGCTTTACAAACAAATACCTAGAATACAGACTACAAAGATAAACCATGGCAGTTTTAAAGCTGTACCACGATAAACTTCAACACAATTACAACCACCTGGACCGGGTGTTTAAGCAGCATAGTATAGACTGGGGCATTGTAACCAAACTTTTATGCGGCAACGAGCTTTTTCTGAAAGAGGTACTGGCGCTTGGCGTGCAGGAAATCCACGACTCCAGGGTTACCAACCTGAAAGCCATCAAAAAAGTAGCCCCTCATGTGCAGACGGTGTACATTAAACCTGCACCGAAGCAAAGTATACCCGACATCATTCAATTTGCCGATGTCAGCTTTCAGACGGAGTATGAAATTATCAAGCTCTTGTCTGACGAGGCGGTGCGACAGCAAAAACAGCACAAGATCATCATCATGATCGAGATGGGTGATTTGCGCGAGGGTGTGATGGGTGATGACCTAGTTAATTTTTACGAAAAGGTATTTGAGCTACCCAACATTTCAGTGATAGGTTTGGGAGCTAATTTTAACTGCCTGCATGGCGTTATGCCTACCCGTGACAAATTGATACAATTGAGCCTGTACAAGCAAATCATCGAGGCAAAATTTAATCGTAAAATCCCTTGGGTATCAGGAGGCACCTCTGTTACCATTCCGTTGCTTTTTACCCACCAGATGCCACAGGGTATTAACCATTTTAGGATCGGGGAAGCGCTTTTCTTTGGCCTGAACCTGTTTACCGGCGAAACTTTTGAAGGCATGTACGATGATGTGTTCGAGCTTTTTACAGAGATAATAGAGCTAACTGAAAAGCCGATGATCCCTAGTGGGATGCTTGCCGAAAACCCGAGCGGCGAAAGTTTTGAAGTGGATGAGAGCCTCTACGGTAAAACTTCACACCGCGCCATACTTGACGTGGGCTTACTCGATATCAACCCAAAGTTTCTGATACCAAAAGACGAAAGTATAAGCGTTATAGGTGCCAGTTCTGACATGTTGGTAGTGGAACTTGGAGACAACAAGGAGAATTACAAAGTAGGTGACATGCTTCGCTTTGGTTTACGGTATATGGGCGCGCTTAGCATACTTAACTCACGGTATATTGCCAAGGAAATAGTGAGGTAGACCTTGTTTCCTGCTGATGCGAATTAATTATGCTCAGGACCATATGATTTACAGAAGCCAACCTGCTCGGATAAAGATACTCTTGCTGTGCTTTAGCTTTTGTGGTGTGAGGTTGTTTTGCAAGCTTCCTACTTAGTGTGCATGTTATTTATTCCAAAATAGCCACCTGATCAATAAAAAGAGTGATAATGCCAGAAGCAACAGACCCACTAAGCTAAACATGTACAAGCGTTGTTGTGTATTGTAGACTACAAAAAAGGTAAATGAAAGCGCTACGCCACCCCCTAGTACTATCATTATATCTTTCAAAGTGCATTCTTTAAGTTTTATGATGGTGTATACCTTTCCGTAAAGGTAAAACGGAAGCCAAAAAGAGTAAATGCTGGAGATATAAAGTAAAGCCTTTGAATCTACTAGGTCTATTAAAAGTAATAACACGCCTTGAAGTTTATTTTATTTTGATTGCTTGTCTACGAAAAAGGCTATACACGGGGTGGGGATTGATGTGCAGTTCTGTATCAATCCGTAAATTGTTTCCAGAAACAACTTTCAGCTTGAACTACAAACTAAACCCCACTCGTGTATAGCTAATGTTGTGGCTATGTACTTTTATTTATCTTTCATTTTATAGTGCATTTGAACAAGCCCACTGTCATAATTTTTTGTCGACGCTAATTCAAGTTCTTGTTCAGGTCTACCATCCTGAAAAAGTCTCGTTCCGTCACCAACTAAAATAGGAACTACAGATAGAATCATTTCGTCAAACAGTTTATCAGCTAGAAGTTGATTGACGATTTCTGAGCCACCATCACAAAAAATGTTTTTCCCTTTTTTAGCTTTCAATTCTTTTACTAAAGTTTTTAGGTCACCATTGTAGAAAGTCAGATTGCCTTGTTTTGGTCGTTCCTGTCTTGTAATGATATACGATTCTTTATCCGAGTGAGGGAAATCATATCCTTGTCCAACCACCCAATCGTAAGTCTTACGACCTACAATTACTGTATCTACTGTTGCCACAAAATTATTGTAACCATAATCCTCTCCTTCTTTTTGAACAATACTTAAAAAGCTTAGGTCATCCTTAGGTTTTGCAATGTAGCCATCTAAAGAGCATGAGATGTAAAGAATTAGTTTTCGCATATTTTTAAGATTTTTTCGCAAAAATCCTTCTTTAAAATCATAAAGTATAGGACAAAACTTACCTTAGTCATTCTGCATTAATCGATACTGATTGGGAGTCATTTGCATGAAGCCTTTAAAAACCCGATTAAAATGGGACTGATCATAAAAACCGCTATCCAAAGCTATTTGACTTAATGTAAGATAAGGATCCTGTAATTTTTTAAGAGAGTATTCAATGGCTCGAAACTGAAGATACTTCAAGGGGTTTATGCCAATATGGGCTTTAAAAATCTCAATGAATGTTTTTTGAGAAATATGTGAAAAGGCAACCAAATCCTCAATTTTCATTACATTTTTATCAAAAGCATTTATGGCACTATATATTTTGGTAAAAGTTGGGTTTATTTCCTTGAAAGAAATTTTATTCTTCACAAATGAATACAGTATCTTGGACTTGTCCTCCATACTTGATATTTTGAGGTCTTTTTCTAGGTGAACAAGTTGCTTTTTTAATTCTGAAATAATCGTTTGTTGGCTCAGATGATAAGTGCTTTTTCCGTCTATAGCATTAATGTATAAAAAAGCCCATGGTTTTAAGATTATGCCACTTGTAGAATGGTAACCCTTAGCATTAACAGGAATAGCATATAATTGATTTTTGGAAATTGAAGAAAGTTCAGTTGTTCCTTTTTCAATTGAGTAGTTTGCAAACGAAAAGTAGTCACCAAATGAAAAGAAAATTTCAGAGTTAATACTTGGGCTTGATAATCCATGATAATTAAATTCTTCAGCTTCATTACTGTAAATTAACTCAACATAATCAGCTAAAGATTCTTTAGGTTTTATTACTACGCTATCCATAGGTTTTCTTGTATTAGCTAGCGGCTATGCGTAAACATACGGTTATTGACACTATGTGCGTAATTATTTTGTCCCATCTCACCTTATTTAATGGATGTTGGGCTATGATTGCGAATTCTCCAACAATATTCTACAAATACAATATATAGAAATTTAAGATGACCTCATCTCTTCCCTTTACGATTTTAAAGAATTTATAAAAACCCACCTCACCACCTTCATTAGTCAATATAAATTACTACTCATTTTTGTGCTGTTGTTACACAAAGCGGATTCTGTTACCATAATAACAATCACAACTATGCAGAATAAAGTATACATAGCCAGAATGAAGGCTATTACACGAGCGTTTAAAATAACCCTTGTTATACCTTTCTCGTCCATAACAGGATAATTCCATCATATAGCTATACACTGTTACATGCCAAAAATATCATTGTACCGCCGGATTATTTACCCGCTACAGGAGTTTCTGCGTGCCGAGGCATTCAGCGGAATGCTGCTTATGTTTATTACACTGGCTGCACTTGCCTGGGCAAATTCGCCATGGGCCGAAAGTTACATAGATACTTGGAATACTGTATTAACCTTAAAACTCGGAGCGTTTGGTATATCTAAGGCGGCTATACTCTGGATCAATGATGGCTTGATGGCGATTTTCTTTTTTGTGGTCGGTCTGGAGATCAAGCGCGAAACCATGGTAGGCGAATTATCTAGTTTTAGAAGTGCGGCGTTTCCTGTGATGGCTGCTATTGGTGGTATGGTCGTGCCTGCGGGTATTTTCGTATGGCTGAATCAGGGGCTACCCAGCTTTGACGGATGGGGAGTACCTATGGCGACCGACATAGCATTTGCGATTGGAATACTTTCTCTGCTCGGAAACAGAGTACCGCTCTCGCTCAAGCTATTTTTGGTAGCTTATGCTATTGTAGATGATATTGGCGCTGTGCTAGTGATAGCATTGTTTTATACTTCAGAGTTGAGCCTTTTAAGTCTTTGGATTGGTTTTCTGGTGTTTGGTGTGCTGCTCATACTAAATGCATTACGGGTCCGGAACATTCTAATCTATACGCTATTCGGGGTTGTGATGTGGGTGGCATTTTTAAAATCAGGGGTGCATGCCACAGTAGCCGGAATATTACTTGCTATTACCATACCAGGGCGTTCTAAGATATCTGAAGGAGACTTTATTTCGAGCACCGACACTATTTTAGGTGAATTACATGCACGCCATGTATCTCAATTACCAGCCGCCGACAATTATGAAGAAGATGATTTTCAGGCAGCTGTACGCACTATTGAGAGTAACTGCGAAGAGGTGGGCTCTCCGATGCATAGGCTAGAGCATGCGCTGCACCCATGGGTCGCTTACGCTATCATGCCCGTTTTTGCACTCGCAAATGCAGGAATTCTGATCAACTCCGAACTAACAGATGGATTTTCGAACCCGCTTACCTGGGGCATTATACTTGGATTGGTGGTGGGAAAACCACTCGGCATTGTGCTCTTTGCAGCGCTTGCCTCAGTAACCCGCATCGCACGCAAGCCGGCAGCATACACCTGGTTACAATTGATAGGGGTAGCATTTGTAGGTGGCATAGGCTTTACAATGGCAATTTTTATAGCAAACCTTGCTTTTGCAGGCTCTACTCTCCTGCCACAGGCAAAGCTGGCTATTCTTTGCGCTTCGTTAATTGCCGGCCTTGTAGGCTACCTTTTCCTGCGCTTCTCCGGCCAAAAGGAAGATGCTTAAAAAGCATGCACATCAGCACAGGATAAGGTGCCTTAATAAAGATGTAAAGGCTAATCAGTAATTCAGATTAAGTATAACCGCTGCATTGCACACATTACAGAATAAGCAGCTATGAAAGCAAAGCGTCTAAAAAGCCGACTTCCTCTTTCTCTTTTTTAAACACTAGCAACGGTATGTCCATGTCATGGCGAAGTATTTTTTCTGTCACGCTTCCTAATACAAAATGTGCAGCAGCTGTAAGTCCTTTGGCTCCAATTACCAGCATGTCGGCACGTACGCGCTTGGCCTCCATTACTACCAGTGCGCCAATATCGTCGTCATGTCCTTGTCTCACCATAATAAATTGTGCCCGATCTTTAAGCTCCGGGAATTTGCTTAGCAGCCTGTCATACTTTTCTTGTGCAAACCCCCGCATACGCTCCTCAAATGCCTCATAAGTCATGCCAAGAGTGCGATAGCCAGTAGGAACCTCGTATACATGCAGGCAATACACTTTAACGTTAGGCCTGTTTAATGCTGAATGTAGCACCCTGTTTAAAGCCATCTCGCTGTATTCCGAAAAGTCAATGCTAACGAGTATATGATTAAGGTGAGGCTCAGCAGTTTCAGATACAAATAATACTCCTGTCTTACCTAGTCGCAACAATTTTTGAGCAAGTACGCCGCTCCCGCGTAACCTTAGTTTTCTGCCTACCAGCATCAAATCTATCTGCTTTATTTTAGACCAGTGCAGCAAACCCTTTAGCGGAATCCCCTCCTCTACCAGCACTTCCGTTTCTGTGTTGATGCCCGAAAAGGCTGTGTTAACACGGGTAGCAATCTGCTGTCGAAGATTTTCATCTGGAGGCAACTGCTGGTGTTCCAGGTCATTTAATAGTTCCTGTGGGATATCGAGGCTCTTAACGATGTGGATGAAGTATACTTTGTCGATTTGTAGTTCTGCGCTCAAAAAAGCAGCATACCTTATCAGTGTGTCATCCATGGGAGTTAGGTCGAGGCCTACCATTATTCGTTTCAGCGTAGTCATGGTATTGTGGGTTGTAGTGTTAAGTATAAGAGCTAAGTAACTGAACAGCAGTTTTTGCAACTAATTGCCCGTATAGGTGTACTACTGTCTAACTACATACGGAACATAACAAAAACATGTAAAAAAATAGAGGTTTTATGCTGTTGGTATTAACCATTTGCCTTATTATGGCCTTTACAGCACCTTGGTTGTTCAAGATGCTAGGCCGGTATGTGGTTATACCATTCACATTGTTGCCATTTTCCATATTCAGCTACCTATGCACCTTTTTACCAGCTGTACTATCAGGAAAAGTAGTGCGCTTCTCTTACGGCTGGATACCCTCTTTAGGCATTGATATGCATTTTATGCTGGATGGGTTAAGCCTGTTCTTTGCTTTACTGGTTACTTTTTTTGGTGGGCTGGTGATGCTATACGCCTCAGGATATCTTAATGGCCATGTACTGTTAGGGCGCTTTTATCTCTACTTAACTTTGTTTATGGCTGCCATGCTTGGCTTGGTAACCTCCGACAGTATTTTCGGCCTCTTTCTGTTCTGGGAGCTTACCAGTATAAGCTCTTACCTCTTAATTGGATTTAACAACGAAGAGGAACGCGTAAGAAAATCTGCCTGGCAGGCCCTTATGGTAACCGGAATGGGAGGTTTGGCTCTGATGGCGGCATTCATACTGCTCTCGCTTATTTCCGGAAGCTATACTTTTAGCGACTTGCTAAGTATGGAAACAGACATTACGGAGCATTTTCTTTTTTTACCGGTGCTGCTGTTGCTGTTAGTGGGTTGCTTTACAAAGTCGGCACAATTTCCGTTTCATTTCTGGCTTCCTAACGCCATGGCAGCTCCAACACCGGTAAGCGCTTACCTGCACTCCGCCACAATGGTAAAAGCTGGAGTATATCTGCTGGCACGAATGGCTCCTGTAATGGCTGGGTCCGAAGTATGGCAGTATACGCTGGTGCTGGTTGGCGGCGCTACAGCCCTTTTAGGTGCATTTTTAGCGCTGCAGCACACAGACATGAAAGCCATCCTGGCTTATACTACGATCAGTGCGCTTGGGCAAATGGTAACTATGATCGGGATTGGCACTACCGTAGCTTTAAAGGCCATGATGGTTTTTTTGCTGGCGCACGCACTCTACAAAGGCACCATGTTTTTGGCTGCCGGCGCAATAGATCATTGTACCGGCACACGCGATGTAAACAAGCTGCGCGGGCTTGCACGCTACATGCCTGTTACCGCACTAGCCACCACATTGGCTGCTTTATCTATGGCCGGACTTATGCCATTTTTCGGTTTTATTGGTAAAGAGCTTTTATACGAGGCAGCCCTTAATAGCAGGTTTTTTGTGTGGCTTGTTTTTGGGCTCACGTTCCTGACAGGTATAGGCTATGTAACAGTGGCCGTTACACTCAGCTATGGCATCTTCTGGAATATGCCCCGACGCGCAACAAAATTAGTGCATCCCCCCGGGTTCAGCTTATATGCGCCAGCCTTCATACTGGGTCTATTAGGTGCAGCTTTTGGACTTATACCCAGGCAAATTGTCACTCCTATACTGGAACGCGCTGTACAAAGCATTTCTGGAAACGAACTGGTACAGCTAAAACTATCGCTATGGCATGGCCTTACAAAAGAGTTAGGGCTAAGCGTACTTACCATTCTGATGGGGCTGCTGCTTTACCGCTATTTAAAAGTAGTACAACAAAAGAGCAGCATCTTAAACCCACTGTACAAATTTGGCCCGAATAATATTTATCATAAAGCCTTCAGCGGTTTCCTTTTAGCTGCCAAAGCGTTTATTACGGCAATCCAAAACGGTAACCTCAGGCGCTACATTATCTACATAATCCTGTTTTTTTCGTCGATGATGTTCTATGTGATTTGGAGAGATGCTCCACACATTGATTTTTCTTCCAGAGCACAGCTATTGCAGCAATTGCCTTTCCATGATGTAGTGATATTTACATTGGTAGTTGCGGCACTGCTTTTTCTGTTGGGCACGCGATCCAGGCTTACATCTATTGTGGTGATGGGCCTGGTCGGGTATTCGGCAGCCCTCATCTACATTATGTTCGGAGCACCCGACGTAGCTGCCACCCAATTTCTTATAGAGACGCTGACAGTAGTGATATTTGTGTTGCTGCTGCACAAATTACCTGCCTTTATTTACCTGTCGCATCAGTTTAACAAGTATAAATACATAGCTATCTCAATACTTTTCGGGGCAGTAATGACCTATACCATGCTGGTAGTGCAGGACCATACGGTAGAGTCTGAACTGAAAGACTATTTTGGAAAAACAAGTGTACTGCAGGCACACGGCCGCAATATAGTTAATGTCATACTGGTAGATTTTAGGGCACTTGATACGTTGGGCGAGATAACGGTATTGGCCGTAGCAGCCCTGGGAATATACGCCTTGTTGCGCATGCAGCCAGAGAAAGGAGACAAACCATGAGAACCCTGATTTTTGCAACAGCCATACGCATACTAACTCCCTTGTTTCTGGTCTTCTCCCTGTATATTCTGCTTCGCGGGCACAACCATCCCGGCGGCGGTTTTATTGGTGGCCTTATGGGCTCGATTGCCTTTGTGTTTCACACACTGGCACACGGCACAAAACAAACAGCAAAATCTTATTTCAGCCTCACGTTTTACAAGTACGACAGAAAACCCCACCACAACAACTTGAGCCATGCCCTTCGCCTGCTCCGAAAAAACATCGTCCGCAACAAGAAAGAGAAACCGATTTTTATCTGGAACTACTATTTGCTGCGCCTAAGGCCCACTTACCTGATGGCCATCGGGTTAGCGGTAGCTGTAGGCAGCGGTCTTGTTGGTTTGGTGATGGGCAAGCCTTTTATGGCAGCGTACTGGCTAAAGGTTAAGATACCTTTAGTTGGTTCAGTGGGCACCCCCCTGTTATTCGACACGGGTGTGTACCTGCTCGTGTTGGGCATGGTGCTTAAAATGGTTTTCACAATGTCTAAAGATTAAAACAATGGAAATATTACTCCCATTCTTAACCGGTACCTTATTCTCCGTTAGCATCTATTTTATTTTGCACCGCCACCTGTTCAAACTTATACTTGGGCTTATACTTTTTGGCCTGTCTACAAACCTGTTCCTGTTTGTAGTAGGTGGAATGAAAAGGGGTAGCATCGCTATTATTGAACAGGGCAGCAATTTACCTGCCGAGCCTTATGCAGACCCCGTTCCGCAGGCGCTGTTACTTACGGCCATTGTAATCGGGTTCGGCATTCAGGCATTTTCCATTGTGTTGATCAGGCGGGTGTACCAAACCTTTAAATCAAATAACATGGATAACCTGAACAACAACGAAAAAATCTGATTCTAACCGCTATGCCAGCCAATATTCTGCTTATTATACCCTTGTTATTACCTCTTTTAGGGGCCATAACCTGTGTGTTTATGTGGCGGGATATTAAATGGCAGACTGTAGTGGTATCGTGTGTACAATTGATTTTTGTAGGTATATCAGGTATTATGCTGCAGCAAGTGCTGATGCAGGGTATGCAGGTAACGCAGATTGGCGGCTGGCCTGCTCCTTATGGTATTACGTTAGTGGCGGATGTTTTAAGTGCACTGATGCTCCTGACTACAAGCATAGCCGGACTTGCCGTATTTATGTTCTCGCATGTAGCCTTAGATAAATCGCGCAAGAAATTTGGTTTTTTTCCGCTGTTCCTATTGCTGCAGATGGGCGTGAGCGGCGTTTGCCTGACAGGTGACATCTTTAACCTCTATGTATGGTTTGAGGTGCTCCTTATCTGCAGCTTTGCTTTGATCGCCTTGGGTAGCAAGAAGTCTCAGCTGGAGGGTGCTTTAAAGTATGTAACAATTAACTTTATTGCATCGGGTTTGCTGCTTACAGGTGTTGGGGTGGTATATGCATTGTATGGTGCGCTTAACCTGGCCGAATTGGCCTTACTGGTAAGGTCGGAGCACGTAAACGCGGAGCTGCTCGCATTGCCAGGCATCTTTTTCCTGACCGGGTTTGGTATTAAGGCTGCTATATTCCCTCTGTTTTTCTGGTTACCGGCTTCTTATCATACGCCACCCATTGCTGTCTCTGCGTTTGTTGCCGGTATCGTATCCAAAATAGGTATTTATACTTTGCTGCGTTTATACAGTCTCATTTTTTCAGTGGAGGGAGATTATGCGCAGCCTCTTCTGCTGCTGCTTTCTGGCCTAACCATGGTAGTAGGTGTAGTAGGCGCCGCTGCACAGGTAGACTTCAGAAAAATACTCTCCTTTCATATTATTAGCCAGATCGGGTACATGCTGATGGGCATAGCCATTTATACTCCGCTGGCCGTTGCCGGAAGCATCTTTTTTGTGATACACAACATGCTTGTCAAAACAAATCTTTTCCTGGTTAGTGGCGTGGTGGCACGAAGGCACCGTTCTTTCTCCTTAACAAGGCTTGGTGGAGTATATTTAAAGCATCCTACTCTCTCCTTCTTGTTTCTCATCTCTGCACTCTCACTGGCTGGTTTGCCACCCTTATCTGGCTTTTGGGGTAAGCTGATGCTGGCAAAGGGCGGCTTTCAGGCAGGTAATTACATTTTGGTTGCCACATCGCTGTGTGTAAGCCTGGTAACGCTGCTCTCCATGACGAAGATTTGGAATGAGGTGTTCTGGAAACCCAGGCCAAAGCGGCTAAAGCAATCAACACACGAAACAATGGGTACCTATACCTTATACTTCCCGGTTTTCTTTTTGCTGGTGTTTATACTTATACTTGGTGTTTTTGCTGACCCTGTAATACAGGTATGTAAAATTGCAGCACAAGAAGTCTTCCACAGCGAAATATACATTAATGCCGTACTAAAAGATAAACGGCCGTAGCTTATGCGTACATTTTATCTGCATTCTGCCATTGCATTTATAGCTGCTTACCTGATCACGCACCAGGATCCTCCCCCATTGCCTTACAATGCGTTTACTGCAGCTTTTGTGTTCCTAGCCATTTTCTGGACCCTATGGTTAACCAGCTGGTTTTACAACAGAGCGTACTTGCGTAAAATGCCAAAAGCGATAAGCTTCGCAGCCTTTTTTTTAAAAGAACTGCTAATAGCCAATGTTAAAATTGCCTACGATATCATTACGCCCCGCTACCACATGCAGCCCACGGTCATCGCACTGCCGCTGACGGTAAAAACAGAATTCGAGATTACGCTTTTAGCCTGTATGATCACCCTTACGCCCGGAACACTCAGCATTGATGTAAGCGATAACCGCAAAGTATTGTATGTACATTCACTCTATATAAAGCATAACAATACCGAAGCCCTGAAAAAATACATAAAAGACGGGTTTGAGCGACGCTTGTTAGAACTTACCACATGAGTCTGTTCCAGCTAACCCTTACCATTGCAATGGCCACTTTAAGCCTATGCTTGCTGCTTACCGCCATACGGTTTGCCATCGGTCCAACGCTGCCTGACCGCATCACAGCATTTGACCTGATTGTGGCAAACGTAATAGGGATAATAGCTATTTATACTGAATTTACTGGAAACGAAGACTTTATAGACGTGGCAATTATACTTTCGGTATTTGGTTTTCTGGGCTCGGTTACTTTCGCATTTTACATCATGAAAATAAACAAATAACATGCTCGAAAACCTGAACCTGGAAGTTGTAAAAGAGATTGTAAGCTGTGTGCTGATATTGATGGGTGTATGCTTTATGTTTATTGCCACGATTGGATTGCTCCGCTTCCCGGATTTTTACATTCGCATGTCAGCTATCACTAAAGGGGCTACGCTTGGAGTTGGCCTGATTCTGCTTGGCCTTGGAATTTACTTTAACCAACCAGACATCATGCTGAAGGTATTGGCTATTATTATATTTACTTTTATCACAGCTCCCGTTGCAGCACACGTTATCGGAAGAACCGCCGTTAGAAATCACTCACCGTTCTGGCCTAAAACCAACCTACAGGAATTTGAAGAATATATGTTGAAAGACCACCTGGAGAAAATGAAGAACCATGACCGGTATGCAGAGGAACACCACGAAGTGCCAAAGCCTAGTGATGGTGGTGGTACCTGATAAAGGGCCTCACAGATTTGGCATAGGTATCAAAGGAATCTACGGAATGGAGTACATGATCCGGATAGGTCAGTGCCGTTAATCTGCCCCCAAACACACACCCAGTATCGATGTTGATGGTGTTATTGCGCCACAGCGGTTCATGCACCGGCGTATGACCATATACTACAATGGCCTTCCCGCAATACTCTGCTGCCCAGTCCAGGCGGATGGGCAGACCGTGCTCGTCTGTTTCGCCGGTTGTGGGCCCATAAAGGCAAAGGTCGCGTACTCCTTTTGAATTTATACCGTGTAGCTGTTCTTCCAGACCGGCATGGGCCACAACTAACCGCCCTTCATCCAGAATAATGTGATGTGGCAAATTCAAGAGAAACTTCTTCATGCGATCTTTAAAAGGCTTGCCATACCCTTTTAGCTGCGCCACAGTAAATTCGAGCCCGTGCCTTACGCGCACGTTTCTGCCAAGGAGCAGGCGCAACAGCTTATCGTCGTGGTTTCCGCTTACACAATAGGCCATGCCCGCATCAACCATATCCATTACCAAACGCACTACTTCCGGTGAGTTTGGTCCTCTGTCTACCAGATCACCAACAAATATGACCATGCTCTCATCTGGCCTGCTTATAAGGTACTTTTCGGAAGCATCATCAAACGTAACATTATACTTTAGCTGTTCCAGCAAAGCCACGAGTTCTCCAAAGCAGCCATGCACATCACCTATTATATGAAAAGGGCCATGCAGTTGATGCAACTCCAGAATGCTGTGCTCTATGGGTGCTAATTTTGGCATACGTTACGCTTTTGTTCTATACTTATAGTCTACTTAAACAGCCTCTCCTGGTTTTGGGTTGGGGCTTTTCGTGTTATTAAAATGTAAAAGGGCAGATGTTTCGCAATTAATGATTGGCCTTCGGAATGCTTATGCTAAATTTGCAGTCTAAACATCATTATATGATTTTCAGGCTAACCATCTGAAATGCCCTACATTAAAAAATTTAAAATTCCGCTTCTCTGGGTTCGACGCCATACTTCTGACCGAGAGTTTATGCTACTGTCGAGTGTACTTGTTGGTTTAACTGCAGGATTGGCTGCTGTTGTGCTTAAAACATTGGTACACTACATTCATTTACTGCTGGCCTACGGCAACCGGCTTCTCGACCAACCCTACTGGCTAGTTGTATTCCCGTTGATAGGCATCCTGCTCACTGTTTTTTTGGTAAGGGTGATGTTTAACGGAAAAATAGGACGAGGTACAGCTAACATACTCTTCAACATTTCCCAGAAATCTAGTATGGTGGAGCGGCACAAAATGTACTCTCATGTGCTTACGAGTGGCATAACGGCCGGGTTTGGTGGTTCTGCGGGTCTGGAGTCGCCTATTGTTGTTACCGGTTCTGCCATTGGCTCAAATTTTGGCCGCGACTATCATCTGAACTACCGCGACAGAACCTTGCTGCTGGCATCCGGTGCAGCCGCTGGCATAGCTGCCGTATTTAATGCACCCATTGCTGGCGTGCTGTTTGCCATCGAGGTGCTGCTCATTGATATTAGCATCTCAGCTTTTATTCCGCTAATTATTTCTGCTGTTGTAGGTGCACTTTGCTCCAAGCTTATACTTAATGAAGAGATCCTTTTTTACCAAGAGCAGCAGGAAATATTCGAGGCCGGTCACATACCGTTTTATGTTTTATTGGGTTTACTTGCAGGCATGATCTCGGTATACTACTCCCGTATGGCCATGCGCGTGGAGGAGCTATTTGAAGGGTATCAGGACAAAGTGTACCGCCGGGCCATTATTGGAGGTATATTGCTTGGTTTGCTGATCATGCTCTTCCCGCCGTTGTTTGGTGAAGGCTACGGAAGTATACGTCTGCTGGAAAGCAACCAGGCAGAGCTGCTGCTGAAAGATAGCTGGCTCGGGTTCTTTGGTACAAACGAGTGGCTTATACTTGGCTTTGTAGGTGCGCTGGCTTTGGTTAAAGTTTTTGCCACTACTATTACCATCGCATCGGGGGGTAACGGAGGTAACTTTGCTCCTTCTATGTTTGTGGGGGCCAGCACCGGCTTCTTTTTCGCAAGGCTAATAAACATGCTCCATATTAGCAACCTGCCGATAAACAGTTTCTCGATGGTGGGTATGGCCGGTATACTTAGCGGGGTGATGCATGCTCCGCTAACAGCTGTGTTCCTTATTGCAGAGATAACAGGTGGTTATACTTTGATGATACCCCTTATGATCGTGGCAGCCTCTTCTTTTGCACTGGTAAAATACTTTGAGCCATACTCACTGGATACAAAAAAGCTAGCTCAGAAAGGGCAACTGCTTACGCACAATAAAGACAGAACCATACTTCGAATTCTTCAAATCCGCCACCTGATCGAAAGAGATTTTCAGGAAGTTGCACCGGAGGCAACCTTAGGCGAACTCGTGCAGGTAATTGCCCACTCGCGCAGAAACCTTTTCCCGGTGGTAAATGCTAATCAGCAACTGGAGGGGGTTATACTTCTGGAGAACGTGCGCGAGATTATGTTCAAAGCTGACAAATACGACTCAGTTAAAGTAAAGGAGTTGATGCAAAGGCCACCAGCGGTAGTCCAGCACGATGACAGCATGGCCGATGTAATGAAAAAGTTTGATGAGTCTGGCGCCTGGAACCTACCCGTTTTAGAAGGCGACGAGTATCTTGGCTTTGTATCTAAGTCGAGTATTTTTACTAAGTACAGGAAACTACTTATCAAGACTACGAACGTGTAAGTTTTTCTGCTAGTTAAACTGTTTCTCTGCCATCTTCTCCAGCCCCATACTTGCCAGTAAACCGCTGGCAAGGCAGTCTTTCCAGTAGCTAATAAATGACTTGTTTCGGTCGCGTTTGACTTTAATCTGAGCTATACGTGCTTTATCCCCTTTGCTGTCGGGGTTACTGTCTTCGATCAGGAACCAGTCCGCTGCTTTAGAGAGTATTTTTTTGCCCAGACTCTGATCTCTGCCTGAAGCAGCACCAGTAGAAAGGATCTCAACTTCCAGGTTTGTATAAAGCGCCTTCATAGTGCCTGTTGCCCTTTGCCTGTTTAGTGTTGCACTAAAATTTATTTGCTGCACAAAGCCTTTGTCAATTTTAATAAAGCTGGTTGGCACCAGTATGGGGTTTAATACCTGAGGTCTGCCTCCTTGTATATTGCCTTTTAAGGTATGGTAGCCACTCTTGTCTAAAAGTGGAAGGCGTACAGTGGCCTGTGTTTTTACTTTACCCATCATCAGCGCACTTGCCTTTATCACAGCAGGGTTTTTACGGGAAATTTGCTTTGGCATATTTGTCAGATTTGTAATAGTGCAATTCAGGTTAGTGAAGTAAATATGACCTGTTTCGGAAGCTTTCTCAGCAAGCTCTTCATACCTCACATAACCCTCTGTTACTTTCATGCTGCTGATCATAAAACCTGGTTTTATACTTTGCACCAGGTCGTGTGGCAGTGGCTGATTCTTACTATCCTTAAAATGCTTTTTGTCTTTATAGCCATTTAGGCTTGGCTTGCTAATAAGCACCTGGCTGGCTATAAAATTATTCGTCCTAGAATGTGCATCATAATCTAGTCCGGATATAGTTACCTGCGGTACTTTCACTTTCAGGTGTGCTGTTGCATCGCCTGTTGCCTTAGCTAATGCTGTTGGCCCCACAGTTGGCCTATAGTAAATGTTGCTGACCGTAAAAAGCTTTTTATCTACGTTTATCAAAACTGAATCTGTGGTAAGCTTGTACAGGTTGTTGGGTAGGTTGTAAAGTGCTGCCTTTGCCTTCAGCACTATGTTATTGCTATAGTATGCCCGCTTCGGGTCTTGTAAAGATGTGCTGTCGAGCCTGAAATCATCTACCGTCAGGTTGAAGCTCTTTAAGGCGAACATATCTGTGTTACGTTGGTTATAGTTCCGGTACCTTAAGTTTGCATCGTTAACATCAATTTTGCCAATGTGCATGTTCCTAAGCAAACCATTTACTGTTTTGTGCATTGGCTGGTGCTGCCCTGTAGTATCCTTCGCCATGGCTGTTATCAATAATTCTGGGTTTTGCACCAGCATACTATCCAGGTCCACATTGTTCTGGAAAAGTATTTTAAAGAAGCTTAGCCTGTTTAATGAAATAGCTTTAGACCGCAACTCTACTAAGGTACGCGACACATCTTTCCCCTGGCTTTTGAGTTCTTTCCAGCGATCATAGTCTGGTGTTAGGGCTAAACTATCCACAGACAAAGTACCTACAAACGGAGAGGTTTCCATACCAAACAGCTCCAGTTGGTAAACCCCATCGGTATTGTTGTTCACTGTTTTCTCCAGTTTCTGTTGCAGCCAATTTGTAAATACATACTGGCCTATAAATAAGAACAACGCTACGCCTAGTATCACTGACCCAACAACTAGCCACTTCTTTGCTTTGTCCTTCTGTTTCGTTTGTCTTATCACGCAGTGCGGTTTAATTTCTATTCTGTCCTCATACGTTGATTTTGTACACGCGAGTTAAAGGAGATAGTACTATAGCCGAATTAACATTCCAATTTTGATTTCAGATGGATTCAACTAATTTTATGAACGAACGTTCAATCAATATATGGCAAGTATAGCAGAGAAACGTGAACAGAGCCGGCAGTTGCTGATAGAAACAGGACTAAAGCTTTTCTCCCAAAAAGGGTTTGAAGCTACTTCTATTCGGGCAATTGCTAAAGAAGCAGGTATCTCACTTGGCCTGATGTACAATTATTTTCCGGGTAAAACAGATCTGCTACGAGCAATCTTTCAGGAAGGCCAATCAGATATAGAAGCAACCTTTGAGCAGGTACAGGAAAGTATGGTGGGCTTGCCGGGTATAGAGCGCCACATCCGTAACATAGTAAGCCTGCTAAAGGAAAAACGAGAGTTCTGGCGATTGCTCCACAGCTTGCGCATGCAAAGCGAAATAGTAACTGAGATGATGGGCAGTATTGAACAGCAAGTGGCTTACATACAGCAAATGATTGGAAATAACCTTAAGGAAGTGGGATATCAAAATCCGGCAGAAGAGGCTTTATTACTGTTTGCCACCTTAGATGGTATGGCTAGCCACTACCTTTTAGATCCGTCCTACCCTATTGATGATGTTGCAAGTTATCTTATTCAGAAATATAAAAAAGCACAATAAACTATGACTAACCCAGTGGCTAAAATGATAAACTCACCAAAGTGGCTTGACCGTATCCTGTACCCTTTTGCCCATCATACGTTGCAACTGCCGGATGGGCAAATGCACTATGTAGATGAAGGTGAAGGTGAGCCAATCGTTATTGTGCATGGCACCCCTACCTGGTCTTTTTTGTGGCGTCAGCAGCTAAAACCCCTGAGCAGAACGCACCGCTGCATTGCCCCTGATCATCTGGGCTTTGGCTTATCTGATAAACCCGCTGATTTCGCTTATACCCCCGAGGCACATGCAGATAACCTGGAACGGCTGATAGAGCACCTGCAGCTGAAAAACATAACGCTGGTAGTGCACGACTTTGGTGGCCCGATTGGCTTACGCTATGCCTTAAAGCATCCGGAGAATGTAAAGCGCCTGGTTATACTTAACACCTGGATGTGGAGCCTGGAAGAAGAGCAGCAAATGATGAAGGTTAGTAAGTTCCTGAGTGGTGGTATCGGTAAGTTTCTGTACTTGAGGTTGGGTTTCTCGCCAAGACTGCTGCTGCCAAAAGGTTACCATCAGCGCAAGTACCTTACCAAAGACGTGCACCAGCATTATCTAAAACCATTGTCGTCTGCAAAGAGCCGTTTGGGAACATGGGAGTTTGCAAAGGCGCTACATCAGTCCAACCCCTATTTTGACGAGCTATGGCAACAACGCGAAAAAATAAGAAACATCCCTAAGCTTATACTTTGGGGTGAGAAGGACTCTTTGCTTCCGATAAATTTTTTAAACAGATGGCAGGAAACATACCCTGAAGCTAAAGTATTGAAAATGAATGCAGGTCATTTCTTACAGGAAGAGAAAGGTAGTGAAGTGACAGATGCGATTAAACAATTTATATAAGGTATACTTAATATTGGCACGGTAATGGCTAATGCTTTTCAACTAAATAAACCAATTAAAACTATGAAAAAGCTATTACCACTATCGTTCCTGTTTTTACTAACACTTCTGTTTACCGCCTGCGACTCTGATTCAGATAGAGAAGCGGAGGAAGTTGCGCCTGCTGCAGTAGCTACCATGCGTTCAGTTATAGCTTACGCTTACAACGAACCTCAATCAGCTGAATTCTCCGAATACAGCGGCATGAGTGTTATAAGCCATGCCAGCCTTGACACGGAGAGACTTGTTGCAAGCTTTATCATACCTAGTCATATTGGCCGTGATGCTATTGCTTTCAGCATCAACAAACCACAAGTTGCAGCTGGTTATGTAGGCACGTATGCACTTAAGTCTTTACCAGATCCGGCTACTGGTGCTGTTGATGTTCGGTACTCTTATCGTAAAGACGGTAACACTTACTCTGTTTACCTAAGCAGCTCTAGCACAATGGAAGGCCACTTTACCATTACAGCCTATGATGCTAAGCACAAACTCATCAGTGGCAACTATGAAATGAAAATGAGACGGGCGTTTGATCCTAAGGCCAGTGAAGTGAGTCTGGAAAATACTCGCAGATGCGACATCACCATTCAGGGAACATTCACTAATGTGAAGATTACACAGTAATACCGCAGTAAAGAAAAAGCCCGCAAGTAAGCTATACTTGCGGGCTTTTTCTTTACTGCTATTTCTTGTGTCGCTCTTCTAAAACAGCCACTACATCTTTTAACTCCAAACCAGTCGCAGCCAGCAGCACCAGCAGGTGGTACAGCAGATCGGCAGCTTCGCCTTTCATGGTATCCAGTTTGCCTGCCACAGCATCAATTACTGTCTCTACAGCCTCCTCTCCTACTTTCTGGGCAATTTTGTTCACACCTTTCTCAAACAGGAAGTTGGTATAAGATCCCTCTGCCGGAGTAGCTTTACGCTGCTGTATCACTTCTTCCAGTTGCGCAATGAATTGAATAGCTTTGATGCGTTTTGAAGTCTCTTCTTCACCAAAGCAGCTGGTGTTACCTGTGTGACAGGTTGGGCCCTTTGGTTGTACTTTTATCAGAAGCGAGTCGTTATCGCAGTCTTCAGCTATACTTACCACCTGCAGGGTATTGCCTGAGGTTTCGCCTTTGGTCCAAAGGCGGTTTTTAGAACGGGAGAAAAATGTTACCAGTCCCTCCTGTTGCGTCTTTTCCAGCGCCTCCTGGTTCATATAGCCCAGCATCAGCACCTGGCCGGTTGCATTATCCTGTATTACAGCTGGCACCAAACCACCTGCTTTCTCAAAGTCTAAAGTCATGTTATGGTTATAAGTTATGAGGCAAGTCTACTGAGGTTCTTTCGCTCAATCACTTCCTCTACTCATTCAAAATTATATCCTTACCGCTATTCCCTGTTGCTTCAGGTACTGCTTAAGCTCCGCTACACCCAATTCTCTGAAGTGAAAAAGGCTGGCAGCCAAGGCAGCATCGGCATTGGCTTGTAAAAAGGCATTAGCAAAGTGCTCCATACTTCCGGCACCACCAGAGGCAATCACCGGCACAGTTACAGCATTGGCAACCTTACCTGTAATATCCAGCGCAAAGCCTGCTTTGGTACCGTCGTTATTCATACTTGTAAGCAGAATTTCACCAGCCCCTAAGTCAACTACCTGCTTTGCCCAGTCCACTGTCTGATGTTCTGTCTCGACGGTACCGGCACGTGTGTATACTTTCCAACCTGTGGCTTCGGTATACTTGGTGTCAATAGCTACAGTAACGCATTGGCTGCCGAAATGCCTAGCCAGTTCTTCTACCAGTTGCGGAGTTTTAATGGCTGATGAGTTAATAGAAACCTTATCAGCTCCGTTCTGTAGCAGCACCTCTACATCGGCCACAGAGCCAATGCCACCACCTACAGTAAAAGGAATATCAATGTGGCGGGCAATGTCTCGTACCAACTGGGCAAAGGTTTTGCGGCCTTCGTTGGTAGCAGTAATATCCAGGAATACCAACTCGTCGGCTCCCTGCTCGGCATACCACTTCGCTAGCTCCACCGGATCTCCGGCATCCCTGATGTTTTCAAATTGCACCCCTTTCACAGTGCGACCGTCCTTAATATCAAGGCAAGGTATAATGCGTTTGGTTAGCATATAAATCTTTCTAAGTCTTTTAAACTGATGGTACCTTCATAAATGGCTTTACCGATAATAGCACCTTTTACTCCAATCTCCTGTAATTGCTCCAGGTCTTCTACTGTTGTTACACCTCCGCTGGCAATAATTCCGGCCTCGGGCAAAGTCAGCTTCAGGTGGCGATATGTGTTCGTGGATGGCCCCTGTAGTTTTCCGTCTTTGCTTACATCGGTGCAGATAAACAAGGTTGCTCCTGTTTTCACATAACCCGAAATAAAATCCTGCAGCGGATATTTGCTTTCTTCGGTCCAGGCGCTGATGGCGATATTGGTGCCTTTAAAATCTGCGCCAATAATGATCTTTTCTGAGCCATACTTTAGCAACCAGCTTTTTACAGTCTCTGGTTCACGAACGGCTATACTTCCGGCTGTTATCTGTGCCGCACCGGCATCAAACGCCTGCTTCACGGCTTCTTCTGATTGAATGCCTCCGCCAAAGTCGATGGTCAGATTGGTATTGGAGGCTATACTTTCTAGCACCGCTAGGTTTACCGGCTTCTTGGCTCTGGCACCGTCCAGGTCTACCAGGTGCAGGCGCTTGATGCCGTGACTTTCGAAGCGTTTGGCTACTTCCAGTGGGTTGCTGTCGTAGGTGGTTTGCTGAGCAAAGTCGCCCTCGGTTAGGCGCACGCACTGGCCGCCGATTATGTCTATGGCAGGGATAATTTCCATCATAAGGCTAAGAAATTTTTAAGTATCTGTGAACCGGCTGCCCCGCTTTTTTCGGGGTGAAACTGCGCGGCGTAGAAATTTTTATACTGTAGGGCTGCCGAAAAAGGCTCAGGATATGAGGTTTGCGCAATAGTGTAATCACTTAGCGGCACATAGTAGCTGTGCACATAGTATACAAAGTCCTTTTCTGGCACTCCGTTAAATAGCGGAGAATTCAACTGCTCCAACTGGTTCCAACCCATGTGAGGCACCTTCAGCTCTGTTTCGAAATGCTTAACAGTAAGTGGAATGATATTTAGCAGTTCCGTATCGCCTTCTTCAGAGTGCTGGCAAAGCAACTGCATGCCAAGGCAAACACCAAAGAAAGGCTGCTCCAGTGTTGGCAGCAGCTTATCCAGATTGCGTGCCTTCAATTGCGCCATAGCCGAGGCGGCCTGTCCCACACCCGGAAAAATAACCTTATCGGCGGCTTTAATGGTCTCAAAGTCGGAGCTCAAGGTAGCCTGTACGCCCAGTCGCTCCAGCGCAAACTGCACCGACTGTACATTTCCGGCTTTGTAATCAACTATAACTAAGTTCATATTATAGAATTATGAATTACTAATTATGAATGAGTATTAAAGTATAAATTCTGCTCTTCCTGTTTCATAGAAATTATGGCTCAGACAGTAACAAAAAAAGCCTGACTCTGTTCGGAGTCAGGCTTTTGAATATGGTATAGTTTATACTAGTAGCAAATCCATAGGCAGGCGGCTCCGAAACTGATGCTTCGTGCATGATGGTGATGCATATGAGCTAATGTGCCTTTCATTGTTACAAAGGTAATGCATCTAAAGTATAAATCAACAAAATATTAGCTCTTTCTTCGATTGAATACAGTGAAAGATCATTTTTTGTATGACCGCAATTCTCTTATTTTTGATGCATGAAAAAGATATTTATACTGGCTGGTGTGTTTGCTGTAAGTATGGCGCAGGCACAACAGCGCATGACACCTGAACTGCTCTGGAAACTGGGCCGTGTGTCAGCCGAGACTGTGACACCAGATGGTAAGTCGGTGATCTATGGCGTTAGCTACATAAACATGGATGAAAATAGCAGTGAGCGCAACCTCTATGCTATCCCAGTAAACGGCGGCCAGGCTACACAGCTTACTTCCACCAAAGGCGGTGAAAGTGTGGTGCATATCGATAAAGCTACAGGCAACATGGTGTACCTGCACAAAGGCCAGTTGTGGCAATTAACAGGTGGCAAAGGCGAACCAAAACAACTAACCAATGTAGATGGCGGCTTAAGCAATGTACGCTTCTCTCCGGACGGGAAACACCTGCTGTTTTCCCGCGAGGTGCACATCAAAGACATCCACAGCAAGGATAAATATCCTGACCTGAAGAAAGCTAATGCCTACATTTTTAATGATCTGAATTACCGCCACTGGGACACTTGGGAAGACGGTAAGTTTCAGCATGTGTTTTTTGCCCCTTACGAAAATGGCAAAGTAGGCACTGCTGTCGATATTATGAAAGGTGAGCCGCACGACACACCTCAAATGCCTTTCGGTGGTAAGGAAGACATTATCTGGACGCCGGATAGCAAGGCCATACTTTATGTGAGTAAGAAAAAGTTTGGCAAAGACTACGCTGTTAGCACCAACACCGACATCTACCGCTACGACATAGCCAGCGGCAAAACCATCAACCTGACTGAGGGCAACAATGGTTACGACACGCATCCGGAATATAATACCGATGGTTCTAAACTGGCCTGGCTGGCGATGGATGAAGACGGCAACGAAGCAGATCAGAATGAGTTGACAATTCTGGACACCAAATCAGGTAAAAAGTTTAACCTGACAAAAGACTGGGACGAAACAATAAACTCCTTTACATGGAGCAACGACGGCAGCAAGATCTGGTTTGTAGCGCCTACCAAAGGTACTATTCAGCTGTTTGAGATAGCACTGCCTAAGGATTTAGGCAAGTTTTCTGCAAAAAGTATAAAGCAGGTTACCAAAGGTCAGTTTGATGTAAACGGTATCGTGGGACAATCAGGGAATAACCTGTTAGTGTCGCGCACCGATATGAACCATGCACCTGAGCTTTACCGCCTCGACACCAAATCCGGTAAGCTGACGCAACTGACTTCTGTTAACGATGAAGTATACAGCAAGCTGGCACTTAGCAAGGTAGAGCCGCGTGTTACTAAAGCCACCGACGGCAAAGACCTTTTCTCGTGGGTAGTTTATCCGCCAGATTTCGACCCGAACAAAAAATACCCGACGCTGCTTTACTGCCAGGGAGGTCCGCAATCGGCGCTAACGCAGTCGTACTCTTACCGCTGGAACATGCAGTTGATGGCTGCAAATGGCTACATTGTAGTAGCTCCGAACAGACGCGGTATGCCAGGCCATGGCGATGCATGGAACCGCCAGATCAGCGGTGACTGGGGTGGACAGGTGATCAAAGACTATTTAGCTGCGATTGACGATGTTTCCAAAGAGCCTTATGTAGACAAGGACAGACTTGGTGCAGTTGGTGCCAGCTACGGTGGTTACTCGGTGTTTATGCTGGCAGGAGTGCACGATGGTCGCTTTAAATCCTTTATCGCACACGATGGACTGTTTGACATGCGCAGCTGGTATGGCACTACAGAAGAATTGTTCTTTGCTAACAATGAGTTGAAAGGTCCTTACTGGGAAACAAAATCCCCTACAAGCTATAAGGAGCACAACCCAATTGAGCATGCTAATAAGTGGGATACTCCTATACTGATCGTTCAGGGCGGACTGGATTTCCGTGTTGGCATTGAGCAGGGCTTGCAGGCATTCCAGTTGGCGCAACTGAAAGGAATTAAGAGCCGCCTGTTATACTTGCCAGACGAAAACCATTGGGTGCTCCAGCCACAAAACGCAATTGTGTGGCAGCGTGAGTTCTTCAACTGGTTAGACGAGACGCTGAAGAAAGAAGTAAACTAAAGTATAAAAGCCCGATGCAGTTTTGCACCGGGCTTTTTTTGTATCCTCGAGATCTCGCGGCGTCCGAAGGCCCCGCGAGCGTCTAATGCTTGCTTTAAAGTAGTAGATTTGCCATACATTCGCAGGAACTGCACACGCTGCGAGGTCTAATTATTGAACAACGAATAACGAAAGTTAAAAACTCTCCCTCAGTTCATATGCCTGTCGCATACGCTTGATCATGCGCTCCGACTCCCAGAAGTTAACCGTCTGCTGTGCATCTGAAAATGCTTTTTCCGGTGTCTGGTGCGTTTCATAGATCACGCCATCTGCACCAGCCATTACCGCTGCCAATGACATCTGCTCTACATAATCGCGTAAGCCTATACCATGCGATGGGTCTACAATTACCGGAAGGTGGGTTTTCTCTTTAAGTACAGGCACCGCGTTCAGGTCGAGCACATTGCGGTAAGCACCCTCATACGAACGGATACCGCGCTCACATAGCATGATCTTTTCGTTGCCGTGAGAGAAAATGTACTCAGCAGCCTGCAGTAACTCCTCCAATGTACCCGAGATTCCCCGCTTCAGTAGCACCGGCTTCTGCGCCTCGCCCAGCGAATCGAGTAGGTTGAAGTTCTGGCTATTACGGGCTCCCACTTGGAAAACATCTACATAATCGATCATCTCCTCAATCTGCGACACCTGCATCACCTCCGTAATTACCTTGATGTTATTTTCGCGGCAGATACGGTGGAACATTTTAAGGCCATCCATGCCCATACCTCTGAAGGCATACGGCGAACTACGAGGCTTGAAAACGCCGCCGCGCATAATGCGTACGTTGTTTTCCTTCAGGTGCGCCACCACGCTCTCTATTTGTGCTTCGCTTTCGATAGAGCACGGGCCAGCCATGATACTAATGCTGCCTTCGCCTACCACCACACCATCTCCTAAGTCAATACGGGTTGGCTCCACGCGCCACTTACGAGAGATCAGTTTATACTCTTCTGATACCCTATGAATATCTGCCACACCTGGTAGCTGTCCGATGTGGCGTATATCAAAATCTTTTTTACCAATAGCCACTAGGTAGTGCGCCTCCTGCGTTATCACCTCGTTGGCTTTGTAGCCGATCTCCGCCACCTGTTTTAGTATATTCTCCTTCAGGTCTGCCGGAATGCCTTGTTGCAGTTGTATGATCATGTTAGTTTTTGATGCTTTGGATGAATGATGAGATGTTTTGCTCCAGGCTTCCCTCTTGTTGCAGCGCCTTTACAAAAGCACTACCTATGATAGCCCCACTGGCATGGTTACAGGCGGCACTGAACGTATATTTGTCGTGGATGCCGAAACCAATAACTCCCGGATTTTGTAGTTGCATGGCTGCCACACGCTGGAAGTATGCCTGGCTTTGTTCTGCCAAACCCACCGTTTTACCAGTAGTTGAGGCTGACGATACCAAATAAATAAAGCCGTTAGTGTTGCTGTCAATTTCCCGGATGCGCGCCTCCGGTGTTTGCGGCGTTATCAGGAATACTTTGCTTAGGTTATACTTCTCGAACAGCTCCTTATACTCTTCCACATACTCACGCAGTGGCAAGTCAGGAAGTATTATACCATCTATGCCCACCTCAGCGGCTTTCTGGCAAAAACGCTCCACGCCAAACTGCATTACCGGGTTCAAGTAGCCCATCAGCACCAATGGGATTTGTGTTTTTTGGCGGATGTCTTTTAGTTGCTCAAACAGCTTAGAAATAGTCATGCCGTTAAGCAGAGCTACAGTGCTGCTGGCCTGTATGGTAGGTCCATCGGCCAACGGATCAGAGAATGGCATACCTACCTCAATTAAGTCTACGCCATTCTTCTCCAACTCCAGAATGATTGTTTCTGTATCATCCAGGTTCGGGAAACCAGCCGTAAAGTATACCGACAGCAGCCCTTTCTGCTTCTGTGCAAAAAGGCTCTTGATTCTATTGTTCATCGAAATGGAAATGCTTTAGATAAGTAGATAGGTCTTTGTCGCCGCGGCCAGAGAGGTTAATGATAACGATCTCATTCGGCTTTGCCTGCAGCTTCTCCAGCACCGCCAGGGCATGCGCTGTTTCCAATGCCGGAATAATGCCTTCCAGCCTTGTAAGTTCAAGCACGGCCTTTAGCGCTTCATCATCGGTGGCACTCATAAAACGGGCACGCTTGCTCACGAACAGGTGCGCATGCAACGGACCAACACCCGGGTAATCCAGTCCAGCCGAGATAGAGTATGGCTCCGTTACCTGACCGTCCTCCGTCTGCATCAACAACGTGCGGCTGCCATGGATGATGCCATCTTTGCCAAGTATGGATGTTGCTGCCGACTCACCGGAATCAATGCCTTTACCGGCTGCCTCTACCGCCACCAGTTGAACTTCCGGCTCGTCGAGGTAATGGTAAAAAGCACCAGCCGCGTTACTACCACCGCCTACACAGGCTATTACATAGTTTGGTAATTCAGTACCTTCTTTCTCTAGCAGCTGCGCACGCATTTCTTCAGAAATAACCGCCTGAAAACGAGCTACCATGTCCGGATATGGGTGTGGACCAACTACTGAACCAATGATATAGTAAGTATCCTCAGGATTGTTAATCCAGTCACGGATGGCTTCGTTAGTCGCATCCTTTAAAGTTTTACTTCCGCTAGTGGCTGGCACTACCGTTGCCCCTAGCATTTTCATGCGGGCCACGTTCGGTGCCTGCCGTTCAATGTCCACCTCACCCATGTACACGATGCACTCCAGCCCCATCAGGGCGCAAACTGTAGCCGTAGCCACACCGTGCTGACCAGCACCTGTTTCTGCGATGATGCGTTTTTTACCCAGGCGCTTTGCAAGCAGTACCTGCCCGATGGTGTTGTTGATCTTATGTGCACCTGTATGGTTCAAGTCCTCGCGCTTCAGGTATATTTTGGTGTTATACTTTTCAGAGAGGCGCGGCGCAAAGTACAGAGGTGTAGGTCGTCCTACATAATCCTTTAGCAGATGCTGCAGCTCGTCCTGGAAATCAGGCTCCTGTATGATGCGAAGGTAATTCTGGCGCAGCTCCTCCACATTGGGGTACAGCATTTCAGGAACATAAGCTCCTCCAAACTTACCGTAAAATCCTTTTTCGTTAACGTGATAGCTCATAATATTTAATTATGAATTAGAAATTATAAATTAGAAATGATCTGCTGAAAAAGCCCTTGGAACTAAGCATATATTCTATAAGCTTCTGCATTACTAATCATTCTAAACCTATTAACTCCTAATTATTAATTTCTAATTTTTAATTTTTAATTGCTCAAAGAGCAGCCTCAGTTCATCCACCTTCTTTAGCCCCGGCTCCATTTCAAAGCCGCTGTTTACATCGATGGCATAAGGCTGTGGCCGTACTTTGTCCAGTTGTTTACTATTCTCTGAATTGATGCCACCGCTTAGGAAGTATGGCTTTGGCGAGAGATAACCCTTTAGTAATTCCCAGTCAAAGGGAAAGCCGTTGCCTCCATATTCCTGGCCTCTTGTATCAAAAAGGAAATAGTCGGCACATGACTCATATAGTAGCGTATTTTCAAACACAAACCTGTCATCCACCGAAAACACCTTAATTACTTCAACACCAAGTTCCTTCATTTCAGCGCATTGGCGCGGCGTCTCACGGCCATGGAGCTGTACCGCATCCAGTTTATACTTCTTGATTATTGCTTTAATACTTTCCGTCGAGGCATTTACAAATACACCTGTTTTCTTTATACTTTTCGGGAGCTCGGCCAACAATTGGGGAGTAATAGAGTTTTCGGCGTAACGCTTAGAGCCTTTGTAAAAAATGAAGCCCATGTAGTCAGGCATTAACTCTGCCACATGCCGGATGTTCTCCGGATTCCGCATGCCACAAACCTTTATTTTCATAATTAAACAGTAAGCGTTAAACCAGCTGTCCTTCTTTTTTCTCCAGCAGTTGCTTGAATTCTTTGATAAAATTAGCTGCTGCACGTTCCGGACGGCTGTTATACATAAAACTTTCCCCAATCAGGAAGCCATTGAAACCAGCCTCTCGCAAATCTAGCAATGTTTGAGGATTGCTGATGCCACTTTCTGATATCTTGGTAATGCCAGCAGGAATGTACTTAGCCATTTCAAACGATGCATTTATATCAGTAACAAAGTCTTTTAGGTTGCGATTGTTTACGCCTACCACATTTACGTCATCACTTAGTGTGGCATCAAGTTCTTCTTTATCGCGCACCTCCAGTAGAACCTCCAATCCAAATGAGCGGGCAAAAGCAGCCAGCTCCTTTAAACGCACAGGTTCCAAAGCGGCAGCAATCAGAAGTATGGCATCGGCACCGATAGATTTGGCTTCCACGATCTGGTACTCATCCACTGTAAAGTCCTTGCGCAGAATTGGGCAGTAGTTGTACTTTCTGGCAGTTGACAGGTCTTCGTTTTTGCCACCAAAGTATGGCCCATCGGTTAAAATAGATAAAGCGGAAGCACCTGCCTGCATGTAACCTATAGAAGTGCGTTCTACTGACACATAGGGATTAATGTCACCGCGTGATGGTGATTTGCGTTTGATCTCTGCAATAATGCCGCTTTTATCCGGGCGCAGCAGGTAACGCTCCAGCGAAATACAAGGTGTTTCGAAGTATAAACTCTTCTCCAACAGCTTTACCGGGTATAACTCTTTACGCTCAGCTACTTCCTTATATTTTGTGGCGATGATTTGGTCTAGGATATTCATATCGTAATGTTTTGTAATTTGAGTATTTAGAGACCACTAAGCCTCTACCAGTTTCTGATCGTTTATAAGCTTGTTAAACAAAGTATAGGCTTTACCTGAAATCAGTGTTTCTTTGGCTATACTTACAGCCTCTTTCAGTTCCAATTCCGGACGTGCGCATTGTATTGCCATGGCTGCGTTAGCTGAAACAACAGCTGTTTGCGCCTCACTGCCTTCTCCCTTCAGCACCTGTAAAAAGATCTCTGCTGCGGAGGCTATGGTACCGCCTCCCTTTATCTGCTCTTCTTGCAACTGCGGCAGGCCCAGCGCCTGTGCGTCCAAAAGCACTTCCTGTCTGTCAGAAATCACTTTAAACGGACTCGTAAGTGAAATTTCGTCGTATCCATCCAGTGTATGAAGTATGGTATAGCGGGTGTCGGTTTGCTGATAGAGATAGCCGTACATACGCGCCAGTTCCAGGCTGAACACCCCCACCAGCTGGCGTTTCGGGAAGGCGGGGTTGACCATCGGGCCAAGCATGTTGAAGAAGGTCTTTACGCCAAGCTCTCTTCTGATAGGCCCTACACTCTTCATTGCCGGGTGGAAAAGCGGCGCATGCAGAAAGCAGATGTTATACTTTTCGATGCTGCGTTCCAGTGCATCTGTATCGGTAGTAAATTTTATACCCAGCGCCTCCAATACGTTAGATGAGCCGCAGGAAGAGGAAACGCCGTAATTGCCATGCTTAGCAACTGCCACACCATTAGCCGCTACTACAAAAGAAGATAGCGTAGAGATGTTAAATGTATCCTTTCCGTCGCCACCAGTACCGCATAAATCCATCGGGTTGTAAGCGTCCAAGTCCACGCGGTGACACAGTTCCAGCAGTGCATCCCGAAACCCCTCAAGTTCCTCCACGGTAATGCTGCGCATCATGTACACTGTCAGGAAACTGGAGATCTGGCTTTGGTTATACTTGCCGGCCGCAATGTTCACCAGCACTTCCCGCGCCTGTTCCTTCGTCAGTGTTTTATGTTCGAATAAGTGATTTAGTATCTCTTTCATGTTTTAAGCTTCTAACCAGTTCTTGATCATTTCCTTGCCATGCTCCGTTAGCACCGACTCCGGATGGAACTGCACACCTCGGACTTTATACTCTTTGTGGCGCATGGCCATGATATTGCCTTGTTCATCTACTGCTGTTGGTATCAGGCAATCCGGCAGTTCCTGCTCTACCAGCCAGGAGTGGTAACGGCCAGTAGCGAACTTCTCTGGCAGATCTTTAAAGAGTGGTTCATCCTCACTTATCACCTGCACCGGCGTTGCAATACCATGCCATACTTCGTTGCTGTTAAATAACTTACCACCGTATACTTCGCCTATCGCCTGATGCCCCAGGCACACGCCAAACATATCTTTTGTAGGGCCATAGGTACGGATGATCTCTTTTAACAAGCCTGCCTCATCCGGAATGCCGGGCCCGGGAGAAAGCATGATCTTATCATATTGCCCAACCTCTTCCAGCGTAGTTTTGTCGTTGCGGCGTACGGTTACATTTGCCCCCAGCTCCTGCAGCAGGTGCACCAGGTTATAAGTAAATGAGTCGTAGTTATCGATTACCAGAACGTTCATATTAATTGATCTCCTGTGCTAGTTGTAAAGCGCGGCGCAGCGCCATTAATTTATTGTCCACCTCCTGTAGTTCGCTCTCCGGGTTAGAAGCAGCCACAATGCCGGCACCCGCCTGGAAGTATAATTTATAGTCCTTGCTCAGGAATGAGCGGATCATGATGGCGCTGTTGAAGTTGCCGTTGAAGTCGAGGAAGCCGATGCAGCCGCCATAGAAAGCGCGGTTAGTAGTTTCATACTTATCTATCAATTGCATGGCCTTGTGCTTGGGAGCACCCGATAAGGTACCAGCCGGAAAAGTGCTGGCAACCATCTTCAGCGCATCTTCCTGATTGTGCAGTGTACCCGATACTTTGGACACCAGGTGAATCACATGTGAGTAGAACTGAATCTCACGGAATGTCTCCACTTGTACGCTATGGCCATTTCGGCTCAGATCGTTGCGGGCCAAGTCTACCAACATCACGTGCTCGGCATTCTCTTTGGGGTCGGCAAGCAGTTTCTCGGCAAGTGCTGCGTCAGCCGCATCATCACCTGTTCTTCTGAAAGTACCTGCAATCGGGAAAATGCTTGCCTTCTGATCTTTGATAACCAGTTGTGCCTCCGGGGAAGAACCGAAGATCTTGAAGCTGCCGTAATCGAAGTAGAACAAGTATGGCGATGGGTTGATAGAACGCAGGGCACGGTACACATTAAACTCATCGCCCTGGAATCCCTGTGCAAAACGGCGCGACAGCACCAGTTGGAACACATCGCCACGGTAGCAATGCTGCTTTGCCTTCTCAATGTTCTTCAGGAAGTCCTCAGTCGTAATATTATGCTCCTCCTTCCCGGATGTTTTAAAAGTATAGCTTGGGATGTTGCGGCTATTTAGCAGGGCCTCTAGTTGCGCAATACCATCGTCATCTCCTTGGTTGTAATTATGCGCAAAGATGTAAGCCTCGTTGGTAAAATGGTTAATGGCGATGATGTGGCGGTACACGGCATAGTATAGATCCGGAATATCGGCACGGCCTTCGCGAAGCGTTAGGTCAATGTCTTCATAGTAACGCACCGCATCATAGCTCATGTAACCGAAAAGGCCGTTATGTATAAAGCTGAACTGCTTCTTCTCCTCCACTTCAAAGCTCCTCGAAAACTGGCTCAGCAATGCTGGCACATCTGTTTCCTTGGTAACATCCGTAGTACGCACGCTGCCGTCTGGGTAAACCTCAGTCAGCACTTCGTTCTCTGCTTTTATACTAGCCATCGGGTTGCAGCAGATATACGAGAAGCTGTTCTCCGCCCCGTGATAATCGGAGCTTTCCAGCAAAATGCTGTTCGGAAACTTGTCGCGCAGCTTCAGATACACACTAACCGGAGTAAGCGTATCGGCTAGAAGGCGTTTGTAGGTGGTGGTAATTTTATACTTGCTCATTGTGCAAATTGGTCTAAAACAAAAAGGCCTGCTGTTCTTAGTGAACAGCAGGCCTTTGATACCTTTGGGTTAATGCTATTTGTATTACTTCACATTTAGCATAGAACGGCTGTTCACGATACTTTTAGTAACGTGCCACCACCATGCCATATGAAGATTCTTAATCATTTCTTTTTCTAAAGTTGAGACAATATTAAATGTCTTATTGCAAAAGTAATGGCTAATCTGGTAAGTGCAAACTTTTTCAGGAATTATTTACTCGCCATTAACCCCAAAAGGCAAAGCGGCAGCTTCATTTTTCTTCACAAACTTTTGCGCTGCATTTATGCCACAAGTTGTTTGAATCAGGTTTTCGTAAAACTGAATGCACTTTCTTAAAACATCAACAGATATTCGTTCATTTACATTGTGTACCAGCTTGGCAGACTCGCGGTTAACCACCTGCGGAGCAAAACGGAAGATATTTGGAGTAAGGTTAGTGTAGTGTTTAGAGTCTGTTGCTCCCGGAAATAGAGCCGGTACAACCAGCGCATCCGGAAAGGTTTTATTGATTGTACTATTTAAAGCGGCATATAACCATGTATCTGTAGGAGTAACAGGTGAAGGCGGTGTATACTTTCCAAAAACCTCTACTTGCACCCTATCATCAGCAATAGACTTTTTTACATGCTTTATTACAGAGTTGATATCTTCCCCATTTAAAATCCTGATATTGATGATGGCTGTTGCTATTCTTGGGAGTACATTATACTTATCGCCTGCCTCTAGTATGGTAGGTGCCATTTTGGTCCTGATCAGCGCATTCGTAGCCTGATCTTGAGCGAGCATCTTAAGTATTCTGTTTTCAAAAAGACCATAATGGCGCACAGCAAATTTATACTTGCCTCCCATTCTACTGGCCAAAACGTTTACAGTCTCTCTTGTTGTAGGGATCATGCGAGGTTTAAACGGTTTATCATGCAACCTCACAAGAGCGCGACTCAGCAATGCAATCGGGGTTTCGAGTGGTGGCATAGAAGAGTGCCCACCCTCACCGGTTACTGTTAGCTTTAAATTTAAGTTTCCCTTTGCGGCTGTTCCTACTAATGCCAATTGCTCTTCTACTCCCGGTATTATATCCTCAGCAACTGCTAAACCTTCATCAAACACAGCTTCCAACGCAACACCTCTACTCTCCAGTAAAGCACTGATTTGACCAGCACCTTCGTAGCCCCCTACCTCTTCATCATGGCCGAAAGCAAAGTATATCGTCCGCTCTGGCTGATAATTTTGCTGTAGAAGCCGCTCCGCCGCCTCAAGTATGGCTATTACCCTATACTTGTCATCCATGGTGCCTCGCCCCCAAATGTAGCCATCTGCTATTTCGCCCTTAAAAGGATCATGACGCCAATCGTTCTCCGAAGCAGACTCAATGGGAACAACATCTAAGTGTGCACTAATTAGTACTGGTTTTAGAGAAGAATTAGTGCCGGTCCAGGTATATAAAAGGCTGTAATTATTAACTGCCTCTCTTGTTAAGTATTGGTGCACCAAAGGAAAAGCAGTAGCTAAATAGTTATGCAGCCCTAAAAAATTTTCAGCGTTATTGTGTATATCAGTAACAGAGGAGATAGTTTCGTACTGAATGCATCCGGCTAGTTTGTCTACGACAAGGTGAGCAGCATTTGAGTGAACATTAACCAGAAGGTGTTGCGCAATTCCCTTTTTAAAATTCGTAACAGTCGTGATAAGAAAAAAAAGTAGTAAAATTCTGAGTGATTTATTCATAAAAAAACTATTAAATCCGACTGCACTATTCGGGGAACCAACGCCAGTTTGCAGATTAGAAATTACTGTTAAAACATATACAATAAGTATATATTCGTACGTTTAATCTGAGCATGCAGTTAACTTACATAATTGAAATATAATAATGTTGCCTTGAGCCGCTGCCTATAAAACCAGTGCAATTTTCATCTTAATAGATTTGATAAACTTCAAAAAAAGGTTGCTTTTAGAAGCAATTGGTTTGTAGTTTTGCCACCCATTCGCATCAAAAATTAGTGTTGTGTTAAAGAAATTGATGAGAAACGAGCTTTTGTACCGTGACGACCATTTAGCCATAGAATATAATTCTGTTGGGGATTGGATCTATGTTAATTGGCGTGGGTACCAAAATTATGACAGTGTTGTAACTGGCTGCGAAAAAATGCTGGAAATTATGCAATCTCAGGCCTGCTACAAGATTCTGAATGACAATACACAGGTAGAAGGCCAGTGGTCTAGTGCAGCAAAGTGGGGAAGTGATATATGGTTGCCTGCTATGCGACAAGCCGGTTTACAGTGGTTTGCTTGGGTTTACTCTCAAAGCATTTTAAGCCGATTATCTACTGACAAAATGGTAAAGCATGCTAAAAACCCGGATTATATCGCTGTATTTGATGATATTGACCTGGCTATGGACTGGCTACGATCGAAAGTATAAAGTAATAATTTATTAAAACATAAAAGGGAGCTACTTATTGGCTCCCTTTTATGTTTTGCTAGTTGTGCAACAACTTAAAGAATTCCTTTTGTACTTGGTATGGTAGTGTCTTCCAGGTTGCGCTCAACGGCCATTCTGATTGCACGTGCAAACCCCTTAAATATAGCTTCTATTTTGTGATGCTCGTTGTCGCCTTCTACTTTGATGTTTAAGTTAGCTTTGGCTGTATCAGAGAATGACTTAAAAAAGTGAAAAAACATCTCAGTAGGCATGTCTCCCACCTTCTCACGCTTGAACTCCGCATTCCACACAGCCCATGGGCGGCCGCTGAAGTCGATTGCCACCTGAGCCAGCACCTCATCCATGGGCAGCAAAAAGAAACCATAGCGGCTTATTCCTCGCTTATCCCCTAAAGCCTGTAAAAATGCTTCTCCCAAAGCCAGTCCGGTATCTTCTATGGTGTGGTGCTCGTCGATATGCAGGTCGCCTTTTACTTTTATAGTTAAATCTATTCTGGCGTGCTTTGCCACCTGCTCCAGCATGTGGTCAAAAAAGCCCAGACCAGTATGAATGTCCATTTTACCGGTACCGTCCAGGTCTAAATCAACATGTATATCAGTTTCTGAAGTGGCGCGGCGTACACTGGCGCGACGGGTTGGCTTCTGCTGTTTCAGAAAAGTATAGATATCGTCCCAGTTTTCTGTTGTAAGTACGGCACCTTCCGCATTGTTGCTTCCGATAAAGATTGCCTGCGCACCTAAGTTCTGCGCCAGCTTCACATCCGTCTGACGGTCACCGATCACAAAGCTATTGGCAAGGTCGTACTCCCCGGCCAGGTAACGCTTCATCATACCGATTCCCGGCTTTCTTGACTCCAGTCCCTCATGTTCAAAGCTGCGGTCAATTAGAATATCATCAAACTTGATTCCTTCTGTTTCTAAAATATCCAGCATCTTGTTCTGGTAGGGCCAGAAAGTATCCTCTGGATAGGAATCAGTTCCCAAGCCATCCTGGTTGGTTACCATCACAAACTCGTAGTCTAGCTCCTGGTAAATCTTGGCCAGGTTACTGATAGACTTTGGTAAGAAGGCGAATTTTTCAAATGAATCTACCTGGTAATCCGTTTTGGGCTCAACCAATATGGTACCATCACGATCTATAAATAATGCTTTTTTCATTTTCTGTTTTAAGAAAGAATTTAGTGATGTTGGGCAAAAGACTCTGAATTTATACTTTGAAATTTATGGTTTAACCATTGTCTTTAGACCCAAATTCTTCAATGGCTTTTAACAATTCCTGGTTCTCTTCTAGCGTACCAACCGAAATGCGTAAACAGCCTTCGCAGCCTTTCAAACTGGATCTGTTTCTAACTACTATACCTTTATTCAGCAAATAGTTATACAGCTTGTTCGCATCCTTTACTTTAACAAGTATAAAGTTAGCCTCTGAAGGATAAACAAACTCCACAGTACTTAACTGTGGCAGTGCCTGCACCAACAATTCGCGCTCCTGCACAATCTCTTCTACCATATCCTTTAGCACTTCCGTTTTATCTAAAGCCTGTAGTACCAGCTCTTGCGTGGCCTCATTTATATTGTAAGGTGGCTTAATTTTGTCCAATATAGCGATCAACGCTTCAGAGCCAAATGCCATCCCTAACCTTAAGCCAGCCATACCCCACGCTTTAGAGAAAGTCTGCAACACCACCAGGTTTGGGTACTCTTCTAATCGGGTAGTCCAGCTTGCGGCAGTGGCAAAATCAATGTAGGCTTCATCAATCACCACGATGCCTTCAAAGTTGTCCAGCAGTGTTTCTATACTTTCAGGATCAATGCTATTGCCCGTAGGGTTATTGGGAGAGCAAATGAAAAGTATTTTTGTTTCAGGTTTTATACTTTGCATTACCTCGCGCACCGGTATCTGGAAATCAGGAGTAAGCTGCACCGTATCAATGTGTACATCATTTAAGTTAGCCGATACCTCATACATGCCGTATGTTGGCGGCAGGCAAAGCAGTGCATCTACCCCGGGTGTACAGAAAGCGCGCAGCAACAAATCAATCGCCTCATCGCTACCATTTCCCAAGAAGATCTGGTTTGGATTTACACCTTTAATTTCGGCAATGGTCGCTTTAAGTTTGTTCTGGTGCGGGTCTGGATAGCGATTGTAGTTCTCACCAGCCAGACTGCCCAGGTTATTCTCATTTGCATCCAGAAATACATTAGCAGCACCTTTAAACTCGTCCCGAGCCGAGGCATAGGGCTTCATTTTAAGTACGTTAGGACGTATTATACTTTCGAGGTTAAACATTGTTGATCTCCTTTAATCTAATAGAAACTGCATTTTTGTGCGCCTGCAAACCCTCTGCTGCTGCCATTACCTCCACTGTTTTGCCTATATTGGTTAGGCCAACTGGAGTGATGTGCTGAAAGGTAATCTTTTTTAAGAAGCTATCCAGAGAAACGCCGCTGTAGGCACGGGCAAAGCCATTTGTAGGTAAAGTATGGTTAGTGCCGGAAGCGTAGTCGCCAGCAGACTCTGGCGTGAAGTTGCCCAGAAAAACAGAACCAGCATTTACTACACCTTCTGCTATACTTTCATAATCCTTTATGGCTAGTATAAGGTGCTCTGGAGCGTACATGTTAGAAAAAGCCAGCATCTGAGCAGTATCAGGAAGCACAATAGCCAAACTGTTTTCGAGTGCCTGCGCTGCAAAACCTGCTCTTGGCAACTCTGCAAGCTGCTTCTCCAGTTCTTTACCAACTGCATCTAATAATTGCTCCGAAGTAGTAAGTAGCACTACCTGCGAGTCGGCTCCATGCTCTGCCTGCGACAGCAGGTCGGCAGCAACAAAAGCAGGATTGGCAGCTTCATCTGCCATTACCAACACCTCCGACGGACCAGCAGGCATATCGATGGCCACTCCTAACCTGCTTACCATCTGCTTTGCTACAGTTACATACTGGTTACCTGGACCAAATATTTTACTTACTGCAAGTACGCTTTCTGTGCCAAACGCCATGGCTGCTACCGCCTGAGCGCCACCTGCTTTTACTATTCTATTGATACCTAACAGCCCAGCAGTATACAATATAGCCGGATGTATACTACCATCCTTTGCCGGTGGGGTGCATAAAATTATACTTTCGCAACCAGCCAGTTTAGCAGGTACTCCGAGCATGAGCAAGGTAGAAAACAACGGCGCTGTACCTCCCGGTATATATAAGCCTACTTTCTGGATAGCTACACTTTTTCGCCAGCATAAAACTCCAGGCATAGTTTCCACAGGCTGCATTTTTTCAGCCTGTTTCTCATGAAACGTGCGAATATTGTTGTATGCCTGAAGTATAGCTTCTCTAAGCTCTGCATCTACCTTGTCAGTAGCTGAGGTTAGTTCCTGCTCTGATACTAGAAGCTGAGATGGCCTTACGCCGTCATACTTCTCAGCGAGCTGCAGGAGTGCCTCATCACCCAACTCCTGCACTAGTTTAAATGTCTGCCTGATGCCCGGCTCTAGTTCCTCCAGATCCTTCACAGGCCTTTTGGCAAGCTCGTTCCACGTGCTGGTATCGGGGTTTACAATCTTCCGTATCATTTGATCATTTTTTCTATAGGTACTACTAAAATTCCCTCTGCGCCAGCATCTCTCAATTTCTCGATGATGTCCCAGAAGTCATCTTCATTTACCACAGAATGTAGCGAGCTCCATCCCTCCTCAGCCAATGGAAGTACAGTAGGTGATTTAATTCCAGGCAGTAATTTGATAATTGTATCTACTTTGTCATTTGGTGCATTTAGTAAGATATATTTTGCCCGCTGCGCACGCTGTACCGCATGTATCCTAAATAATAATTTATCAAGTATAGCACGTTTCTCATCTGATAGGCTCTGGTTTGAAATAAGTACAGCCTGAGATTTAAACACCCGCTCTACTTCTTTTAAACCGTTGCTGATGAGCGTACTGCCAGAACTAACAATATCACAAATAGCATCAGCCAAGCCTATACTTGGAGCAATCTCCACGGAGCCGCTTATAGTATGGATGTGTGCTTGCACGCCTCTTTCGTCAAGGAATGACTGCAACAGATTTGGATAAGACGTAGCTATGTTTTTGCCCTGCAGATCGGAGATGTCAGAATAATCATCTGATTTAGGCACAGCCAGCGACAAGCGGCATTTTGAAAAGCCTAATGGCTCCACTGCCAGTTGCTGCATGCCTTCCTCTACCAGCACGTTCTCGCCTACAATTCCAATATCTGCAACGCCATCAGCCACATAGCCTGGAATATCATCATCGCGCAGATACAAGATCTCGAGCGGGAAGTTTGTAGACTCTGTTTTTAATTTAAGGCTGCTGTTAATGAAAGAAATACCACATTCCTTTATCAGTTTTAGTGATTCTTCACTTAGTCTGCCTGACTTTTGAATGGCAATACGAAGCATATGTATATGTTTAGTTTGAAGTATATAAAAGTAAACTTGCTTTGCTAAACAGCAAAGTATAAATGGGTATAAAAACCCAGCGGGGGCCATATGTTGCTTTTATTCCTCTTACGAGGAATGATGGATGTGATGGAAATGCACAGTAGAGCCGGCAACAGCAGGTGCTGCATAGGTAGAAAGAATGATATGGCTCTTTGTGGTATTCATTAGATATTGCAAATGTAATAGCTTTTTCTTTCAAACTAAATTTTAAGCTAAAAGTTTTTACACATCCAAATTTTGCCTTTTTTTAAATGAGATGTGCCGGCCCTTTACAGGAACCGGCACATCTCATTTAAAAAAAGGCAATAAAACTATAGGATTTATTTCTTCAATATCAATTTTATACTTTGTGACCTGGAGCTAGTAACAAGTCTGGCAATGTAAATACCCTCTGCCATACTTCTACCGTCTACATCAAACTCATAAAGCTTGTTGGCCTCTGCCATGCCCATGCTCACTTTCTTAACTAGTGCACCTTTCACGTCATAAACCTCCAACGCAAAGCTTTCTTCTTTATCTAAAGAGAACGCAATAGTCGTTCTGTCGGAAAAAGAGTTTGGATAGTTGTATAAAGAGCTTTGTTGTTCAAGCGCAGGTTTGGCTTCGGTGATCAATTTACTCGAGGTTGAGCCGCCTTTAACTGGTGTAGGCTTATGTATTACTATTGAGCCACTAATTAACTCTGTAGAATTGTAAGCAACCGATTCCAAAGCAGCATTTTCTTCAGCGCCAACTAAATTATCATATACTAAAGCACCTGTAGTTTTATTAGTGATTTTGATCCTGTACCTGTCCTTTGAAGTACTTCCGTTGACTTGAGGATCATAAGCACTAACCATGAACTTATATTCTTCAGAAGTTATCTTTGCTCCAGTAACAGGATCTTTAATATAACCTGTTCCCCTATAAGTAGCTCTTGCATTATCTATAACAAGAGAGCCATCATCATGTGAAATACTCTTGAAGTAAAAAGCACCAGCTGAAAATTCAAAATCAGTATTACCTGTTACTTTGCCATTTTTATCAAACTTCGAAACTAATCCGAATTTAGCCTCACCTGCGGCATCAGGATTACTTATAAGTGCCCCAGGAGGCGAATCGATAGAGCCTCCTCCTGTTACAAAACCTCCCGAAGGATCATAAACAGAGATAAATATAGAAGCTGTTTGCGCACAGGCACCGGGATTAGTGTAACTTACTGTAAGCTTATATACTCTTGGATTAATGTCCCAGTTTATGGTAATAATATTGCCATTTAGGCTTGAATTAGCATAAGCAAACTCACCTGTTGCAGTACTATAAGTTATCGTATAACCAACAATTGTTCCAGCAGATATAGAATAGGTACTTGATGATAAAATAGTAGATGTACTTACAGGTGCTGTATTTGGACCAATAATGCCTGCGGTAATTGGATTATTAACTGTTACGGCCACCAGAGTTCTGGCGCTCTCGCAACCGCTGGATGTCTGGCTAACATAGTAGTTGCCTGTGGAGAGAGCATCCGTGGACCCTAGGGCTGTTCCGCCCGTGGAAACACTGTACCACTTCAGGTTAGAGCCTGCGGCTGAAAGGTCAGAGACCTTCGGCAAAGCAGCTGAGCAGAACGCCTGGCTGGCGTTTGCCACAGGAGCATCCGGTGTGGTGTTAACTGTTACGGCCACCAGAGTTCTGGCGCTCTCGCAACCGCTGGATGTCTGGCTAACATAGTAGTTGCCTGTGGAGAGAGCATCCGTGGACCCTAGGGCTGTTCCGCCCGTGGAAACACTGT
>NZ_JACRVF010000001.1:698412-1763182 GCF_014306105.1 Pontibacter cellulosilyticus
GTACCACTTCAGGTTAGAGCCTGCGGCTGAAAGGTCAGAGACCTTCGGCAAAGCAGCTGAGCAGAACGCCTGGCTGGCGTTTGCCACAGGAGCAGTTGGCATTAATAAGGATATCGTATTAGAAGAATAACTTTGTCCTGATTTTGTATAAACAGCTTGATATTCACCAATATTCATAGATGAAAAATTACTTAATACAAGATCTCTTGATGTCGCTCCTACAATATTATTCCCATCTTTTTTCCATACATAGCTTCCCCCTCCTCCGGTACCCGGATCAATACTAGCTCTTAGTGTTATAGAACCTCCTGAGCAAACTGGATTAGAACCTGATTGTATGTTAATTGAAACTCCATCAGTAAAATAAGTATAGGCCTTTACGCCACTTTGTTTACCCTCAACAATTACAGTGAACTTAGTGCCAAGGTGCCGTTCCTCTATCAGATACTCAATCCGCCAGCTTCCATCAGGATTTACTTTCGTATCATGATATGCATGATGATGCTCATAAGCAGGGTCTTCTTCAAGGTGGATGTCAACTAGACTATCTTGTGTCCAGCCATAACCGGTGATTATTGCTACCTCCCCCGGTGAATAATCATCCTTATCTGACATAACTGTCGGCTCATAGGTGTTAAATGCGCTTACCCCATAAAAGGATAAAGAGGCAATAAAGGCGATGATATATACCGATCGCCATTTTGCCATTTGTTTGAGTAAAAATTTTACATGCATAATTGTTGGGTTGATTGTTTAAAAATACTCTATGCAAAAAATACACTTACTAACCTGAGGTAGATACCTACAACAAATGAAGGCACATCTATACAGGCATGAAGTAATTAGGAGTAAACTTATATATAGGAATAGTTAAATTCTCATTAGTAATGAGGCAACTACAGTAAGAATTGGAATACAACTACTATGCGAGTTGTACCTTTAAGGCTAAAAGTCTCTATTTATAGTTAAAAAGCATATCAGCACAAATTCACTAGCTGATTCATATCAATATGTCAAGGGTGATATACACTATTTCATTAATAAGGTTGCTTTTTTAATATAAAAATTTTACAATTTTTTCGTTGTTATAACATAATTAATAACCAAAATATCCAAATCACATTATCAGTAATGAAATGAAACTAATGTTTAGTAGTTGCACATACTTATGTATAAGTTGACTAATTTTGCTTAAGAGTTTGTTTGCCTTTATCTGGCACAATTTTTTCAGTAGTCTTATCTACCTAGAAAGTATAATTAGCAGCAATATGTATCGCCACTTCTTTTTCATTTTAGTTACTCTTGTTACACTTTTCTCATTCACAGCTGAGGCTCAGTTAAAACTGCCGCAAGCTAGTCCGGAAGCATTAGTGAAGCAGACAATTGGACTGACGGATATATCTGTGCGTTACCATGCTCCCAGTGTGAAAGGGCGTAAAGTGTTTGGCTCGCTTGTGCCCTTTGGTACTATGTGGCGGGCAGGCGCAAATGAGGCAACGCTTATATCTTTTACCGATGAGTTATTTTTGAATAATGAGCGGGTACCTGCTGGCACTTATTCATTTTTCTTATTGCCTAAGGCTGATTCAACCTGGAACATCATTCTAAACCGAGATACTACACTTTGGGGTTTGGATGGCTATAATGAACTGAACGATGTTGCTTACCTTGAAGTAAAGCCTTTAAAATCTGACTTTCAGGAAACTATGCAGTTCCAGTTTTCTGATATTGGTACTAATACTGGCAAGCTAAACCTTAAGTGGGAAAACGTAACTGTTACGCTGAACATAGAAACAGAAGTTGAGAAAAAGGCCTTGGCTAATATCCAGAATGCTTTAGCAAAAGCTGAACCTGATGATTGGTACATCTGGGCCCAGAGTGCCGAATTTATGCTGCCACGCCGTGAGCACCACCAGAAAGCACTGGAGTGGATAAATAAATCCATTTCTATAAAAGATAATTTCTTTAATAACTGGATAAAAGCTAAACTCTACGCGCTGAATAAAGAGTATGAGATGGCCACCGATCTGACAGCCAAGGCGATCAAACTTGGCAGCGATGAGCCTGAGTCTTACAAAACATATGCAAAAGAAATAGAATCAGCATTCAACAGCTGGAAGAAGATAAAATAGGATTGTGAAATCTAAGTAACAGAAAAGGGAACCGATGAGCTCCCTTTTCTGATTTATAGCAGTTCTTTAAAATGTTGCTACAAAGCGAAGATTCAAACGGCGCCCAGTCAGAAAATTAGGAACGGCATAAGTGAGCCCGTTTACATCCTGCACATAAGTATAAGATACCCTGTTATTGGCATCGATCAGGTTTAATACTTCCAAACCGATCCAAAGGCTCTGCAGCGAGATTTTCTTACGCTCTACCAACTCACTTTCCAGCACGATCACTTTTGAAAAACCAAGGTCGAGCCGTTTGTAGGATTTACCATTGAAAGAGTTTCTAAATTCAGGCTGCCTTGGTGGGCCAAACGGTAATCCGCTACCGTACACGAGATTCAGGTACATGCGTATGGTAGGATTATCCGGCAGGTGGTCCTGGAAGAATACGCCAATATTCATGAGTTGGTCTGTAGGGCGGCGCAGGTAACCGACTTCTTTCCTACCTGTTATATCTCCGTTGGGGGCAAAAATAAAAGTTGAGTCGCCGGTGACATTCTCTTTTGTCTGCATCAGCCCAAAGCTTAGCCATGATTCAGCACCTTCTATAAACTCACCATTCACGCGCATATCTAAGCCGGTTGCATAGGCTTTAGCGTTATTTTTTGCATAATAGCGCAGACGCACATTGTCTACATCGTAGGGTATCACATTGGTCATGTGCTTGTAGTAAGCTTCGGCAGTAAACTTAAAGTCCCGGCCCCAAGCCTGGAAAAGATAATCTGACCCTATGATAGCATGCACTGAACGCTGCACCTCAATCTCTTTATTTAACTGACCTTCAAAATCGCGCAATTCCCTGTAAAACGGTGGCTGATAGTATAAACCTATAGCTGCTTTAAAGGATAAGTCTGGGTTGCGCCTTGTAATAAAAGAATACTGGACTCTTGGCGTGAAAGTATACTCTTTGTTAAACCCCCAGTAACTTGCCCTGATACCATAGGTTATAGTTTTAAGTGAATCCATCTCATAAGTATGCTGCGCATAGGCATTGTAGCGCATGCTGTTGAGGTTAAGATCTGAGTTAAGCAGATATGTTTGGTTCACAAAATCTGCAGAATCAACAAAGCCATACTCTGCTATCTGATCGTCAATATCCTCGAGGCCAGCCTTGAACCCAAACTGTACATTGCTGCGCTGACTCACACGCCAGCTATTTCTGGTTTCAGCAGTTGCAAAACGTGCCAATAGGGTGTTTCGTGAGTGGTCAAACTGACTGCCTACTCCCCTGGTGCGTTCATCCTCGCCTAAATTGTTAGAGTTAACGCTTACTTCACTTAACCTGTACCCAGCCTCCAAATCACGGAACTCACGCTCCCTCGACTGCACTCCTGAAAGTATAAACTCACTACTGAAGCTGTCAGAAAATCTATGGTTCAGGTTTAAGCCTGTCTGGAAGGTGCGGTACTCCATCAACTCCCTCCCGTCGAATGCAACATACAAACGTAGCGGTGTCTGGCGGGTGCCAAAGGTCGTAACCCTGTTCTCCGGTATCACCAGGAAATTATTATGGGCATAACTCGCTAGTAAACCCAATGTAGTTGTTCCTGCCTCTCTACCTGCTTTGCTAAAATCGTAGGTGATATAAGCTTGTGCATCAGAGAAGTTAGGCCGATAGTCACCGTCGATCTGGAGGCCTTGCAGCATGTATTGGCCGCTTTTGTGGCGAACACCGAGCAGGTAAGTAATTTTCTTGTTTTTGGAAGCAGACTCTAAATGAACCGAGCCGCCTGTTAAACCGCCTGTTACAGAGGCTGCGAATTTTTGAGGAGTTTTATACTTTATACTTAATACCGACGAAAGCTTATCGCCATACTTAGGTTGCCAGCCTCCAGAAGAGAATTCTATATCCTGCACCAGGTCAGGGTTTACAAAGCTTAGTCCCTCCTGCTGTGCCGCTGTGATCAGAAATGGCCTGTAAATCTCGATGTTATTGACGTAGACAAGGTTTTCATCGTAATTGCCGCCTCTAACGGAGTAGGTACTCGAAAGCTCATTGTTACTAGACACGCCGGGAAGCGTGACCAGAATTTTATTAAAGTCACCGTATGCTGATGGTAGATTTCGGGTAATGCGCGGGTCTAGCTTAGTTACGCTTACCTGCTCACGGGTATCATTCTCGTTTTTGCCGCGCACATTAACAGTACCGAGCTGTTGTGGGTCTGCCTCGAGCCTGAACTGCAGATTTTGTGTTTGACCCGGAGCTACCTGGAGTGAACGCTCTAGTTGTTTAAAGCCGACGTACCGCACCACAAGTATAAACTGTTGGTTTGCCGGAACCTCCAGTTTAAACACACCCTGCTCATTTGTTTGCGTGCCGGTGGTGGTGCCTTTTATACTTACAGTCGCTAACTCCAGCGGTTCACCGGCATTATCGTATACTTTGCCGGTAACAAAAGCCTGCTGTGCTGAAACACCTAACGGCAAAAGCATTAACAACCATACCGACAGATATTTCAGCATAAGCGGCTTGAATTTACTTCGTTGAGTTTTTTAAGTTAGCGATTGTCTGGATAGGATCAGCAGCAGAGAAAACAAAATTACCCGCCACCAACACATCAGCTCCTTTTTCAAGCAAAAGCGGAGCATTCTGCTCATTCACGCCTCCGTCTACCTCAATTAAAGCATTCGAGTTACGGGAGATGATCAGATTCTTTAGTGCCTCTATTTTGCGGTATGTGTTATGAATAAACTTCTGACCGCCGAAGCCTGGATTAACAGACATCAGGCAAACGAGATCCAGATCTTCGATCACATCTTCGAGAAGACTAACAGAAGTATGCGGATTAACAGCCACACCTGCCTTTGCGCCGGTTGCTTTAATCTGCTGTATGGTTCGGTGCAGGTGGTTGCAGGCCTCGATGTGTACAGAAATAGTATCGGCACCTGCTGCGCGGAAGCGCTCAATGTATAATTCCGGCTCTACGATCATCAGGTGTACATCCATCGGCTTTTGGGCGTGCTTCTTGATGGCTTCCATTACAGGAAATCCGAATGAAATGTTTGGCACAAATCGTCCGTCCATGATGTCGATGTGCAGCCAATCGGCCTGGCTTTTGTTAAGCATTTCGACCTCCGACTGCAGATTTGCGAAGTCTGAGGCTAGTACAGATGGGGCTATTATTGGTCTCATGCCTGCAAAGGTAACTTTTTTGGGTAAAGAGGAAGTATGAAAAAAGGCTATAATTTGATAAAACGAACTGTTACAGCTGCACTACCCGAGCTTATCCTGCACAAGTATAACCCACTGCTTAATGTATGCGGCTCCAGTTTCAGCTTCTGCTCAGCAGCAGGCTGTTTAATTTGCTGCCTCATGATGAGTTTTCCAGTTGCATTCAGTATCTGCACATCCATAGAATGCTTTAACCACTCCTGCCCCAACAGCAGCACAATAGGTTTGTCTGTCACGGGGTTGGTGATAAAAACTTTGTCGCCAGTTGGGAATAATGCCGGGGAAGAAAGGACACGGCTGTAGCTCGGTATACCGTAGCCAATGTTGTTATCGGGGTTTGCTGCCTGGCTACCGCTACGGCGCAACATCTGGATGATCTCGTAATTAGTCTTACCCGGATTCGCCTGCCACAGGCTTGCTGCAAACCCTGCCACTATGGGCCCTGAAAAAGACGTGCCGTTAGCTTTACCTAAGTTACCAGCCGCAGATAATACATAGGCCAAACGTCCTAACGCCACTACATCAGGTTTTATCTGCCCGTCTGCCGAAGGACCGAAAGAGCTAAAAGTTGCTTTTACACCAAGTGAGTCTACTGCACCAACAGCCAGTACAGAATCTGCATCAGCTGGAGAGGAAATATACTTCCATGGACTTCCACCTTCATTTCCTGCACTTGTAATTATCAACATACCTACCTGAGCCGCCAGATCGGCTGCTTTGGCTACAAGTGAGGTATTGCCGTCCATTTCGCTGTAGGTATAGCTTGTGGAAGGACTATCGAAGGTGTTATAACCTAGTGAAGAATTTATTACATCGGCACCGGCGCTATCGGCATACTCCGCGGCCAGCAACCAGTTAATTTCCTCTATGTTATGCTCGGTAGCAGCGTCTTCGGTTCTGAGTAGGATGTAATTTGCTTCGTAGGCAGTTCCAATAATTTTACCGGGATCATAAGCAGCCATGGTAGAGAGAACAGATGTACCGTGTGAGTTAGCCCCGTACACATTCTCCTGCTTCTGCACGAAATCAAATGTTCCCTTAATCTTGTTTTGCTGGAAAAGGTGTGTGAAAGCACTGATGGTATTTACTCCCGGGAAGCCTGCATCAAGTACAGCGATGGTCATTCCAGAACCTTTAAAACCGGCACTATGAAGTTCTATAGCCCCAAGCATGTTTGCCTGGTGAAACGATAGACCATAAAGCTCTTCGGGAGTATTCAAAAAAGCTACAGTCTCTACCTGTCCTGCGCTTAACGTACCCTGAGTTGGCACAGCTATACGATTAAGGGTTCTGGAAGACCTAACATAAGGCAGGGCTTCTAGTGCGGCAATTTCCTCGTCTGAGCACTGCACGACAGCCGCATTAAACCAACGCGAAGTATACCATACTTTTACGCCTTGTGCTTTCAGCCCGGTCACATAAGACGGATTTACAGGCAGATCCCTTTCTTTTAAAGCTATACTTTGCCTTTGCCTCCTGTCAAGTGCCTTTTGTGAAAGATAAGCCAGGGGCTGCTGCAGTGAATAAGGAGAGTTGGCTTTGTCTGTAAAATAGATGAGTCTTTTCTGCTCCGGCGAAGTATCCTGTGCCTGTGCCACAAAGTATGGCGCACACAGCAGCATGAATATATAGAGCAAGAACTGACGCATGGGTTATCTGCTTCCGTAAGTAATTAGGGTTTCATGGCGTTCGTGGCCATTAAGCTTATAACCAGTATCCTGTGGGCAGCTGGTATTGTTACAGTATACCACGCGGTTAAATAACCTATATACTCTGCCTATACCTTTAGCATATATTTCTTTTCGGTCATCCAGCAACAAAATATCGTTTTTAGGCTTCCCCTGCACAACAGTTACTGTGTTAGGATAAACTGTACCTTTAACTTCAGCAGGTTCTCCAAGAGCGGTATAAGTATAAGGTTCTTTGCGTAGGTATGGATCTGTCTCGAGTTCGTTCACCACTCTATCATTAAACGCGTCTCCTAACCATATCTTTCCTTCCTTAACAGGAAAAACAAATTTTACATACTTCGTGTTGTCTTTAGTCAGCACAACATACTCATTCGATTTCACAACGGTCATCACTGAGTCTTCTACCCACTCGTTTTGTCCGTAGCGCTTAATGGAACGAACAATTTTATAGTTAAGCGTATTGGTCTGGTCCAGGAAAGTAGTATCCACTACCTCCCGCATCTCAAAACTATCTTTGGTGGCGATGTTATTCTGATACTTGATATCTACAACTTTATATACTTTAAAGTCGCCGATCTCCAGCGGGTAGTAATCTAAACCCAATGCTTCACGGTCTTGCTCTATATAGGTTGTTTCGCAGCCGGCAATACCAGCCACGGCTATAAGCAAACAGAATAACAGCGCTTTTCTCATACTTTGCTATTGCAGCACGTTAAGTTTGAAATCCAGGTTATACTCTTTATCCAGATTATAGTTCGTTTCAATCCAGCCGCCGCCAACTACATCGTCTCCTTCGTAGAATACAGCTGCCTGACCAGGAGCAATCGCATGAACACCTCTCAGGAAGTGTACTTTCATTTTATCTCCCTCCTGCTCTATGATAGCTTCTGTACCCGGATCGTTGTAACGCACTTTGGTAATGGTTGTAATAGGCCTGTCGATCAGGTTTTCATACTTGCCCATTGTCAGTTTGCCCACTGTCATCGCATTTTTAGCAAGCTCATCAAAGTTGCCCAACACTACACGGTTAGTCTCTTTATCGATACGCGTTACATATGCCGGAAAACCTAATGCCACACCCAAGCCTTTACGCTGCCCGATCGTGTAAAAAGGATAGCCCTCATGAGTACCTACAACAGTACCGTCTTCCAAAACAAACTCACCTCCTGCAACCTGCTCCTCCAGTCCATCTACTCGGCGCTTCAGGAAACCACGGTAGTCATTGTCTGGGATAAAGCAGATCTCGTAAGACTCCGGCTTGTTTACTAATTCTGTAAAGCCACGATCTAGAGCCATCTGGCGAATTTCAGTCTTATGCAACTTGCCCAATGGGAAGATGGTACGGCTCAAGCTTTTCTGGGAAATACCCCACAGAGCATACGACTGATCCTTGTTCTCATCCAATCCTTTTGAGATCACATAGCGGCCATTTTCTTCACGAATGTTGGCGTAGTGGCCAGTAGCAATAAATTCGCAACCTAATTGGTCAGCACGACGAAGCAATGCATCCCACTTAATGTGCGTATTGCACAGCACGCAAGGGTTTGGCGTACGTCCTGCCAGGTATTCATCCGTGAAGTGGTTAATCACATAGTCACCGAACTCTTCGCGTATATCTATTATGTAGTGCGGAAAACCAAGGTTAACGGCAATGTTACGGGCATCATTGATTGAGTCGAGGCTGCAGCATCCGGTTTCCTTTTTGCTGCTTCCACTTGAGGCATAGTCCCATGTTTTCATGGTCATGCCGATTACTTCATACCCCTGCTCATGTAACATTACTGCTGCCACCGAACTGTCGATTCCACCGCTCATGGCTACCAGCACTCTTCCTTTTGTACTCATTTATATTGAATAAACTAAAATACGATTCTTTATTGATTTTTCACAAATATAGCAACAACAACAGAGTAATAAAGATTCAGGTGCCCAAATATTGTAGCTACAAATAAGAAACGCGAGGTATGTGCGTTTACGTAAGCATAAAAAATATGCAAAAAAGGTAGCTTTGTTTTGGATTTGAAGTTTACTTTGAAGCATCAAATCAGATTTAATAATTCAAGAATAAAGTATAGTACAATGGCCCTACGTACCTCGGTTATAGTAAATGGAATAAATAATTTAAGTGATGCGCGATACTGTGCAGGCATGGGCGTTGATATTATCGGCTTTAACCTAAAGCTGGACGACCCGCAGCGCATGCAGCCGGAAACACTTAAAGAAATTGCAGGTTGGGTGTCTGGTGTGCAGTTAGCAGGAGAATTTGAGCGTGCCAAGCCAGAGATCATTAACGATCTTGCCGATGAGTTTAAACTGGACTACATCCAGTTGAATACACCTTACCTCATTGATGAAATTGAAGAGATAAACCGTCCGGTAATCCAAAAGATCTTCATTAACAAAGACACCGTTGACAGCGAGTTGCTGGAGATGATGGAGCTTTATAGCGCAGTGGTAGATTCGTTTATCATCTACTCCGACGACTTTACTTCTGTTGACGAGACTAACATTAAATTTCTGAAGCAGATCGCCAAGCAGTTTAAAGTATACATTGGCTTTGGGCTTGATAAAAACAATATTAACGCGACATTAAAGCAAATTAAACCGAAAGGTATCGGATTACAGGGAGGCCACGAGATAAAGCCCGGCCTGAAAGACTTTGATGAACTGCAGGAAATATTTGAGGAGATAGAAGAGGCTTAAATCAGTTCTGAGTCTCGAGTTCCGAGTGCAAAAAGTAACGGCCTGCTGATTTATACTTCAGCAGGCCGTTTTGTTTTGTGTGAGTAAAGAAATCATAACTTCTAAGCCTCATACCTCTCTAACTCCTAAATTCTTTAACTTTCAAACTTCATTACCTTACCCGGAATTGCAGGTATTTAATAGGAATGCCTTCAGCCAGATAGCGTTTTTCGTAAGTAGTATAAATCCCCATGGCGTGTTCTTGCAGATCTGAGTTATACAGGTCAGAAGTATGAATTAGACCATCTGCCTTACGCTCCTGTAGCACTTCTAACGTATACTCGTACAGCCCCAGGTTGTCTGTTTTTAGATGAACAATGCCACCCGGCTTCACAATACGGCTATACATGTCCAGAAACTTTGGTGCAGTAAGGCGGCGCTTAATGTCACGGTCTCTTGGGCGAGGATCAGGGAAAGTGATCCAGATCTCATCAATCTCATGCTGCCCGAAATGCTCTTCAATGCGTTCGATGTAGGTTCTCAGGAAAGCGACATTATCCATTTCCTCCTCCACTGCCATCGTACTGCCTTTCCAGATGCGGGCTCCCTTTATGTCTGTGCCGATAAAGTTTTTCTCCGGAAACAGCCTGGCCATACCCACGGTATATTCGCCACGGCCACAACCTACCTCAAGCACAATCGGGTTATCGTTTTCAAAATGCAAGTCGCGCCACTTGCCGGCTAATTGTCCATAAAGCTCATCGCCGGGTTGCACCACGTTCTCACGCTCGGCAACAACAGCAAATTTTGCCAGTTTTGATCTTCCCATTACTTATAGTTCTTCAATCTCTGCGACCACAAAGGTACTACCTCCGATAAAAATAACCTCATCCGGAGCAGCATTTGCTTTGGCAGCCTGTATGGCCTCTGCCACCGAAGTATAAATTGTCCCTTTCAGGCCTATACTTGTGGCCTGCTCGTAAAGCTGCTGCACAGGCAACGCTCGCGGAATGTCTGCTTGGCAAAAATAGTACTTATAGTTTACGGGCAACAACTGCAGCACTTTAGTAATGTCTTTGTCATTTACAGCACCAAACACCATATGCACCTGCTTAGGCTTAAGAGTCTCCAGCTGTTTAACTATTTGTTTAATCCCATCTTCATTATGCCCGGTATCACAAATAGTTAAGGGAGTATCATTAAGCTTTTGCCAGCGGCCTTTTAAGCCCGTTATACTTTTGGTTTGAGCCAAACCTCTACGAAGCGCCTCTTCCGGTATACTATAACCTTTTTGCTGTAGCAGTTCCAACACGTGCAACACACCCGGCAGATTATACTTTTGATAAGAGCCTGTAAGGTCCAGTTCAAGACCAGCCAAGTATAAAGTCTCGTCTTTGTAAACCTGGAAAACTTGTCGTTCCAGGTCTCCTTCCACTAGCTCTACCCGAAAACTCTCTGTGGCAAAGTATAATAGGGCATTCTCCTGCTTTGCTTTGTAACGAAATACCTCTTCTGCCTCCTCCTGCTTTGTACTGATAACAACTGGAACGCCTGATTTGATGATGCCAGCCTTCTCGGAAGCAATGGCTCCTATGGTGTCTCCCAGTAAGGCCTGATGATCGTAGCCAATATTTGTGATCAGGGAAACTTCAGGGGTAATGATATTTGTGGAATCCAACCTGCCACCCAAGCCAACTTCAATCACAGCAATATCTACCTGCTCATCGGCGAAGTATTTGAAGGCAAGCGCCACCGTCATTTCGAAGAAAGATGGTTTTATACTTTCAAATAGCTCTTTATTTTGCTCAACGAATTGGATAAGATACTCCTGTGGCAACTCCTGTCCATTTATCCTTACACGTTCTGTAAATGACTTTAAGTGGGGCGAAGTATAAAGCCCGGTTTTGTAACCGGACTCCTGCAGCACCGCTGCCAGCATATGAGAGCTGCTGCCCTTGCCGTTGGTGCCAGCCACATGTATGCTTTTAAACTTATACTGGGGCTGCCCCATAGCCTCACAGAGGGCAATTATGTTGTCGAGGCTCTTCTTAAAAGCAGCATTGCCGATGCGTTGGTACATCGGCAATTGCTGGTATAGATAATCAAGACAATCTTGATATGTCATCAATAAGAATTATTTGTTTGTGATAATGTAAGTAATAAAGCCTGTCGCACCTGATGTTCCGCTTCTGTTCTCACCTGTTCTCACAAAGGTGGCATCGCGGTAAACGGCGTCACGGTAAATATTGGCTACCTGCGTAGAAACAGTTTTCTCTACCACTGTAGCGCTCTCAACACCCCCGTCCGAGCCGATAACAACTTTAATAACAACTTTACCTGTTTCGCTGGAGGCATCCTTAATTCTAGGAATATCACCCCAGCCCCATCCGGCCATGTTTAATGAGCCACCGGCACCTCCACCAGGCTTGCCATAAAGTGCTTTGGCTTCTAAGCTACCTCTAGGGTCGCCTTTATCGCCTACTTTATTTGCATCGTCGCCATTGTTATTGCCAGTAGCGTTATCAGATGTTCCACTTTTACCGGTGCCAGTACTATTGGTTGGCTTGCCCGGATAAAGTGACTTAGGCTTTTCAGGCTCTTTCTTAACTACCTCCTCTTTAGGCGGCTGCTCAACAGGCTTTTTAACTTCCTCTTTAACTGTCTCCTTTTTAGGCTGAGGCTTTTCTACTTCCTTGGCAGAAACAGGTGCATCGGCAGTGGTTGTAACAACTTTAGGTGCCTCTACAGATTTAACAGGTGGTGTAGGCGTAGGAGTTGGCGCAGGCTCCGGCAGCGGGTCAGGCTGTGTTGGAGCGGGCTTGCTGTCCTCGGTGTTCTTAGACACATTAGGAGTTGCCTGTGTCTGCACATCGCCGCTACCTACTGCATCCAAACCGAAGTTCAGCTCAATGCCAAGTTCAGGAGCAGGCGGATCTGGTGCACGCCAGGCTAGCATGTATATCAGGAAAAGTAAAATAAGCACATGCACCCCGATGCTTACACCGGCGGCAATACGCTTATTCTTTTCTTCCTCTTGTGATTGGGCAAATGCCATAGTTATCTTTTATTCGCTTGGTACTGTTGCCAATGTTACGCTGGCATTTAAATTTTTAGCAATACCAGCCACTTTAACAAGGTGCTCTACTGGTACAGTCTTGTCAACATGTAACACAACGGCTCCCTGTTCTGTTCCTCCCTGCAATAACGCTGCCAACTCCGGCTCAATCTGCTCGAGGGCAATTGGCTTGTCGTTCAGGTAATACTGCAGATCCTTTGATATCGTCACGCTGATCTTCTGCATCGTAATGTCAGAAGCTTTGCTGCTAGGCAAACTTACCGGCAAGCCCGATGGCGTAACAAAGTTGGAGGTAAGCATGAAAAATATTAGCAACAGGAAGATAATGTCCGTCATTGAGGACATACTAAACTCGGGATTGATCCTGTTTTTAGAGCGTAAATTCATTCTTACAATTGTGGTTCTTGTAACAGATCAAGGAACTCGATAGAAGAATACTCCATAGAGTGCACAATGCTGTCGATTTTAGAAACAAGGTAGTTGTACCCAACATAAGCAGGCAAACCAATGATAAGACCCGTAGCTGTAGTTACCATCGCCTCATAAATGCCGCTTGACAATAACTTTGGACTAACTGATCCCTCCGCCTGTGCAATGGCGATAAAGGCACCGATCATACCGGTTACTGTACCCAGGAAGCCCAGCATTGGCGCAGCACCAGCAATAGTAGCAAGTGCCGAAAGGTTGCGCTCTAAACGGCTGATTTCGATTTTACCAACGTTCTCGATAGATGTCTCGATGTTCTTCAAAGGGCTACCGATACGGGAAACACCTTTAGAAATCATCCTGGAAACAGGCGTGTTAGCCTGCGCGCAAAGCATCTTGGCACCGTTAATATCGCCGGCCAATACCATACTTTTGATTCTATCGTTGAAGCCTTCCGGGTTCTTGGCTGCTTTCTTTAAGGTTAGGTAACGCTCAAAGAAAATGTAAAGCGCTGCTAGCGAAAGAAGTGCTAAAGGGTACATGGCCCAACCGCCATTGATAGCCAGATCAAATAGCGATACGGAAGTTTCTGCAGCCTCTCCCCCCGCGGCTGCAACAGCAGTTGTATCTACTGGTGTGGTTGTGATTTGTAATAAGAGTGATGTCATTTTAATAATTAAATACCCAAATAGTTTCTCCGAATGTACTTCTATACTTGTCTAAGGCGGCACGCGCCTCCTCTTCTGTTCCAAAATCCGCTACAGACACGCGGTACAATTTGCTGCCACGGCCCGGAACAAGCACTTTTGCTTCTCCAAAGCCTTTTTTATTGATCTCATAGCGACTGTTCTCCGCATTTAGATGAGTAGAATAGCCACCTGTTATAATGTAAAAACGATCAGTTTTCTCATTAATTGTAAGTACAGGCGCTGCTGCTTTCTTTACTTCTTCAACAGGCTTAGCCACTTCAACAGACTCACTTACAACCTCTTCCATAGCTTCATCAGAAGTATTACTTTCATCAAAAGCAATCTCTTCCTGCTCCTGTGCTTCCTCTTCTGCAATTATCTCAGGCTGGGCTGCCCCAGGTAAGATAGCGTTATAAGTTGCCAGACGCTCTTCTTCAGTAAAAGGCACATAGTCAGCCGCATACTTATCTGCAGCCTCTGCTTTAACTGAGTTAAAGCTTTGGTTGAAGAGCGATATCGGGTTCAGGCTACTCAGGTTGTAATCTGCCTGAAGCGACAAGAAGTATAAAGCCGATGCTGTTAAACCGAACAAGGCTAAACCGGCCGCTATGTTGTAAGCCCTCTTAAGGCGCTTCTTAAACGGCTGCTTAGTTTGCTCCTCCTCCGGCTGACGATCTTTCTTAAGTGTACGAAGTACCGCAGGTTCCTCAAATCGTATGGGTCTGGCTGTCAGCTCCGGCAATCCAAAGCTCGCCTCCAGCATATTATCCGACTCCACATATTCAAACTCCAGGCGACGCTCTGTATTATACTTGAAAACGCCTACATCCTGAAGTATAAACTTGTTTTCCTGGTGAAGTGCGGCTTTAGCCCTGCGAACAAAGTCTGATACCAATTGCAGCGCCTCTTCTTTCGAAATCTGATCCCTAAAGGCAATGGTGCTGATAAGCAGGCCATCATTCAGTACCAGCTTTTCATTAAAGGCTACCTTTTTAGAAGGCGGCAGGAATGAGTGCTTCACCGGGTTGATACGGGCAGACACATAACGTGTGATCAATCCTCCAAAATCGGGGATGATGACACAGTCATGATCATAGAGCAATGACTTTATGTGCTTTTCTACCATGGGCTTTTAGAATGAGTAGGTAATACCACCTATCAGGTTTATACTTTTACTCTGGTAATTCACGAACCTCTCGTACTTTTGTGCAAACAGGTTATTGGCCATCACAAAAATGGTGAAATTATTCGTGAATTTGTAGTCACCCTTTATGTTCAGGTTCACAATGGTATCGGTTTCGCGAAGCATTGTTGTTCCGTCTGGGCGAGTGATACGGCCAAATGAGCTACCAATATAATAAAGTTCTGAATTAAACAGAATCTTATCGTAGAAGTTGTAGGTGGCAAAAACACTACCCATCAGCTCCGGACGGTGAAACGGTTGGTCTAGCCTGTTGGTGTTATACTTGTTATAATCAGCCTTTAATCCAATGCGCAACTCATCAGAATAATTAAAAGAACCCTCTACATAAAAATTCATAACATTTGTTACCCCATCATCATATAACAGGTCGAACTTGGTAGAATCTGTGACGGAGTTGTTGTAGAAGTATAGGTTGCGGAAGTTTTGGTAAGCTACACGACCTGTTAGGTGTACAAAGTTGGCAATATTAGCCTGAAAACCGCCGTATACTTCCAAACCTTTGTTAATGTCTGCTACCTGTACATTTGGCGCCAGCCATGGATTCTCCTGCGTAAGCTCATATAAAGTTACCCTTTCAAGATCACCACCTAAACCAGCGTATATCTGCAAGTTATCCTTGATAGGTTCCAGGGCAAGACGTGCCATTGGATACACATTGAAATTACGGGCATCATTGATAGTATCGCCTGTATAAGCAATGTTGGCTCCTATTGTAAGCTTCACAGCATTGAACTGGCGCTGGTACGAAGGAAACACTTTTACAAAGTTACGGGTAACGCTAGCAGAGTCTTTGTGCGTCAGGAATGACAGGTCTGCATCCACTTTAAAAGCGGACACATCATCAATCCCGTACTCGCTGCGCATACCCAGTGCCACATTAACCTCCGACATATCGTAGTGGTCGTTCAGGTAAGTGGCTTTCAGGTTCGCATTGTACAGAAATGGTGCACCGGATGTCTGGTTGTGCAGTGTTCCCTCTGCCTTTACTCTGTTAAACACCTGCTGAATGGTATCCTTGTCTACACCAGGCTCAATATTAGGAGCGTAGCCGTAGAAGTGGTATTTATCGCGGCCGTAGTTTAGTCTGCCACCTAAAGTCAAGCCTTTAAGGTAACGCTCTCCGTGCACGCCAATATTGCTATTAGCCACAGCAGAATTTCCTTTGTCAACAGGACCGCGTGCCGAACTGATGTGGCTGATCTCCGCGCCATAGTCTGTGTCTTTGCTGCGCTTGTTATGGAAGTAACCCTTCAGGTACAGCGTGCCATAGTTACCGAATCCAGCCTTCAGGTAGTTGCCGTAAAGTTTGGTGAGCTCGTCCTGCTTGATGGTAAGGACCCGCATCTGCAACTCAATATCCTGCAACGGTAATCGGTAATCTGTAAAGCGGTAACGCACGTTACGATCGCCAGACTCCGGAGGCGGTATTCTGAATTTCTCGAAGTTACGGGCAGCCTGTGGCAACTCAATAACCCTGTTCTTTTCAACTACAACCTCTGCATCTTCCAGTTTGGCACCTTCTCCCCAACCCTGCGCCTGCGCCTGGTTCAGGTAGCTGTACCCCACACTTAAAACGATAGCAAGAGAGGCTAATCTTAATTTATTTTTCATGGTGATGATTCTGTTCTTGGTAATCTGATTAAGATGCTCCTGTTACTGCTGGCCTGTAGTATCGTTAGCCGGCACCTGCTGTTGCTGTTGCTTTGCCGGGGCTGCTTTACCTTCCAGTTTAGCCAGCTTCTGCTTTGCCTCATCTACAATCTCTTTATTAGGCGCATTTTCAATGATAGAATTTAGCGTTGAAGTAGCCTGGAACATTTCGCCCTGGGCAGCATAGATATCAGCGATTAAAAGGAAAGTTTTACCTAACCAGTAATCGTAGCTGGAGAACTTGTTGTTAAAGTCAAAGGCCACATCAAGCGCTTCCTTATACTTTTTCTGCTTGTAAAGGATCTCAGCCACCAGGTACTGCGCTTCTGCCCCATGCACATCAGATGCCTCCTTGGCTGTTTCGCGCAGTTCGCTTAAAGCCTGATCCAGGTTGCCCTGCGCATAGGTAGATTTGCCCCTGTATAGTAAAGCTGTATTGTAGGCGTTCAGCGAAGCATTGCCCTGGCTGATCAACTCCCCAGCCACACGTTTTGTACCGGCAAAGTCGTTGGTGCTGAAGTAACTCTTCATTAAGCCCATCAACGCAGTCTGCTGCTCTTTGCGGTTAGATGCAAGGTCGCGCAGGCGGCTGTAGTATTTAATGGCCTCAGCATAGTTCTTTGCCTCAAACTCTATGTCTGCTACACGCTGAATACCACGGTTCACATACTCTGACTTGTTCTCAGTGATTACCTCCTTCATGCGCTGCAGGCCCTGCTCCATGCGGTTCATGCGCAGGTAAGCATCTGCCAGGAAGTAACGCGCATCAGGTGCGAATGAGCTCTTCGGATAAGAAACAATGAATTTCTCAAACTTAGGAATAGACTGCTCATAGTTTTGAGCGAAGTATAAGTTCTTGGCTGCGTTAAACTCTATACTTTCCAATGCATCGCTTTCGGGGTTCGCAGATTTATACTTCTCTAAGTATGTATCAAACTCGCTCGTGCGGTTCTCTGCTCCCAACACCTCTTGTAAGCTGTAAAGTGCCCCGCTGGCTATTTTAGAATTAGGATACTCGTTAAGCACGCGCTGCTGATCGGCAATCGCCAGGTTGTTCTGCCCCAGGTTAGAGTAAGCAATACCGCGCTTTTGAAGCGCATTAGGCACCAGTCTGCTATTAGGCATGTTGTTGATTAGCGTTGTAAAGCCTTTTACAGCTGCCTGGTAATTACCTGCCTCGAAGTCTATCAAGGAGCGCTGGTACTGTGCTGCATCTGCGTAGCGCGACTGCGGGAACTTCCTGATAACTTCTTCCAAAGCTTCAATAGCTCTATCGTTACGCCCAGTAATACTGTTAATTACGCCTTTCTGAAACAAGGCATAGTCACGGTCGGGTGAGCTAGAGGACAACACGCGCTCATACAGTTTAAGCGCTTCGTTGTAGTTCTTGTTTACATAATATGTATCAGCCAGTCGCAGCGTAGCATCGTTGTAGTTTGGGTTGCTTGGCTTAATGGCATCCAGGTACGCCCTGAAGTGCGTCATGGCTTTGTCGTACTGCTTGGTGTTGTAGTAGGCATAGCCAATGCCGTAACGCGACTTGGTATAGTAATCCTCTTTTGAATTCTGATTTGTGCGGAATACGGCGCCATAGCTATTAATCGCATCCTCGTAACGCTGACCGATGGAGTATGCCTCGCCCTTTACAAAGTGGCTGGCAGCAGTCACATCCTTATCGTATGGGTATTGCAATGACTTATCGAGCATGGCTACAGCTGCCGGAAACTTCGCATCATTGAAAAGATTAACGGCATGATGATAGGTTACACGCTGGTATGTCTGCAATATGCGCCAGCTCTTCTTCTCTAAGCTCTCTATATGGCGAATAGCATCAGCATAGTTGTTAGAACCAAAGTATGACTCGCTTAAAAGTTTATCAGCTTCTTCGGCCTGCTCAGAGTTAGGGTAATTTTTATTGAAATCAGCAAGCGAGTTAATAACCTCTCTAAAGTTGCCAAGTTCATAGCTTACCTGCGCATACTTCAGTGTAGCCGCCTCTGTAACATCTTTATCATGATCGTTCTTTCTGGCTTGGTCAAAGGCAGTTAAAGCAAACTGCTTGTTGTTTTCCTTTAAGTAGCTCAGACCAAGGTAGTAGGCAGCATTCTGGCCAAGCGCATCCTTTTTAAGCGCTACTGCCTTAAAGTTGGCAATAGCATCCTTAAAGTTGTTGTTCTTGTAATCCGTGAAAGCGATCTTGTACTGTACCACAGGGTCCAGTGTCTTTTTGCCAGCTGCATACTGATCAAAATACTTGTCGGCAGTTTTATAGTCTGCCTTCTGGTAATAGGCGTCACCTACAAGCAAAGCAATCTCATCGGCCTGCTGTACTGCCGGTTTCTTTGCAAGGGCTGCCTCACCGTAGCGGATCACCTCATAGATATCGTTCTCTTTGTACAGGATCTCCGTGATCATGTAAGGAACGATTTTGGCATAGGCCTCATTTTTCTCGGCTACCTTCAAATCAGCCTTGGCAGCAGCGTAATCTCCTTTGCGGTAAGCGATATAACCGGCATAGTAACTGGAGGCATAAGCAAAGCGGTGCTCATCCTCCCGAAAACCTGTAGACTTGTTCTTATCGAACCAGATCTTGGCATTATCAAAATCCTTGGTAGCAAAGTATGAATAGCCCAGTTTAAACTCCAGTTCTTTGTTCTGCTTTATACTTAGCAAATGCGTTGGAGCCAGTTGCAGCAGTTCTGCAGCACGCTTGTAGTTCTTCTGCTCAAAGTAATACAGCCCCAGTTCGTAATTGGCAAGCGCTGTTTTAGGGTGCGTCGGGAAAGTTTTTACGAAGTTTAGTATCAGCTGCTCTGCATCCGGGTGAAGCAGGTATAAACCGCTTAGCGCATAATAATACTGCGCATCTGCAGTTTTGGCATTATCGCCTATCAGGTCAATATACTTTCTGAATGCTTCCTGGGCAGCGCCATACTTTGCACGGTCAAAAAGCTCTACCCCTTCGTAATAAAAACGCTCGTCGGAGGTAAAGGCCTGAGTATGCTGCGCTGCCACCACGTGAGAACCACCGGCTAACACCGAAGCAAGCGCAACTTTGTAAGCTAATTTCATATGTTTTTTATTACCCATTGGGATAACTAAGTTTAATTCTTCGAAGGTTGAAGATGCTTGAATTACAGTTAAAACTTTGATCTACAAGCACACAGTGTATTTTCAAAGTTACTAAAAAATCGGTAGCCCGACGCGTATTTAGTACTTTTCTTCTGTGCCTAGCACACAAGTATGGCAGAACAACTATATAAAGTATAAGTATGCCAAATATTGCACAGAAGAGGATAATTTTCTACAAACTAGGAAGCCATTGCCCTTGGCACCGGATGCAGTATCTTGAATACCAACTCCCTTAAAATATCTGCTTCCGACATATCCCCTCCTGTTATGCCTTTAACCTGCAGGTCGGCCACCCTTACATAATGTATGATATCGATGCAGCGCTGCGGCGGGTAGGCACGCAGGGCTATCATAAACTCTTTCAGCTTCCAAGCCTGCTGTCCGAGGCTCTTCTTCAGCCCGGCTTCCGACTTATCGGCCTGCGTGTGCAGCGTAAGCAGCTTCGTAAAAAAGTTAAAAAGCATGGAGAGGTTCGGAATAAGCGGGTTGCTCTTCGGGTTCGACTCAAAGTAATGGATAATGCGGTTTGCCTTTAAGGCATCACGGGCAATTAGTGCGGCCTGCAGTTCAAAGATGTTATACTCTTTACTGATACCCACATTCTCCTGCACCACGCCTTCATCTATCGTAGCGCCTGGTTTCAGGTTGATCAGCAGTTTGTCTATCTCATTTGCCAACCTGGACAGGTCTGAGCCAATGTACTCGCTTAAGAGCTGAACAGCCTGCGGCGTTGCCCTTACCCCTTTTTGCTTCAGATACCCTGTTACCCATGCAGGCACCTGGTTTTCGTAAAGCTTTTTAGTGGTGAGAAGTACGGCATGTTTGTTTACTGCTTTTGCCAGGCTCTTACGTCCGTCAAGGGTTTTGTGTTTGAAGCAGAATACAAGTATAGTTGATGGCAACGGGTTCTGCAGGTACGCTTCCAGTTGCTTCATGCCTTCCTCCTTCTCTATGTCCTGTATACTTTGCGCCTCCTTCACTATCACCACCGACCTGTCCGACATCATAGGGAAACGCTTTGCTTGAAGCAGCACAGTGGCCACATCTACATCTTTGCCATAAACTACTACCTGGTTAAAGCCTTTTTCGTGCTCCTGTAGTGCATGCTCTTCAATATAATCGGCTATGGAATCTATATAGAACGACTCTTCGCCCTGCAAAAAGTATACAGGTGCAAATTGCCTTTGCTTAAGTTGCTCTAAAATGCCTTCGGGTGTTTGCGACATGGGGTATAAGTATGGAAGCTGATAACAGGAGCAGTAGAGCCCCTCTCCTACAAATTTAAGGTATCAGCAGGAAAATAAAAGCGGGTATTACAGAATTAAAGGATTCAAAATGCAATATCGTTAATTCAAATGGCTGATGTTTTAACCATAATCAACCTCGGAGATCCATCACCGTAATAATCATTTTCTGCACTATCCTTCACAAATCCAAGCTTTTCATATATCCGAATTCCACCCATATTAGACGGATGCACTGTTAAATAAATACATTTCGCTCCGAGTTGCTCTACTGCATTGATAAGGCCTTTGGTAAGGCTTTCCCCAATGCCCAGGCCCCTGACCTCCGGCAGCACGCCTAAAGACAAAAACCAGGCTTCCTCCTGCACAGCATTGTAGTGGCCAATCGCATAGCCAGCAATTTTATCCGATTCTTCGGCTATCAACAACAGTCCATTTGTAATGTCCAGCAACTGCCTCAGGGCGAACAAAGGGTATGTCTCAGCCCCGAACAGTGTTTCGTCTATAGCTTTCACTGCTTTTAAATCGTGAACTGTGGCTGCCCTTATATTCACCTGCATTGGCTGTTAGTTTAATCTGCTACTTAAAAAGGTAAAGTATACCAACGTTTAAAGTGGTATAAAGTATAGCTGCAGATGGTTTTTGTCTGAGTTAAACTGCTAACTCTTTTTTATATTTGCCTTGAACAGACGAAACTGGTGTAAATGAATCTTATTAACGAATTGAGATGGAGAGGCATGCTCCACGACTTCATGCCGGGCACAGAAGAACAACTGGCTGCCGAAATGACTACTGGTTACATTGGATTTGATCCTACTGCAAGTTCGCTGCACATTGGCAACCTTGCTACCATTATGCTTTTGGTACACCTGCAGCGTGCAGGACATAAGCCTGTTGCTCTAGTTGGCGGTGCCACAGGAATGATCGGTGACCCATCTGGTAAGTCTGCAGAGCGCAACCTGCTGGATGAAGAAACATTGCGCGCAAACCAGGAAGGCATTAAAGCACAGCTGGAGAAATTCCTAGACTTTAACTGCGGCGCTAACTCAGCTGAGATCGTGAACAACTACGACTGGTTCAAAGACTTCAGCTTCCTGGGCTTTTTACGTGAAGTGGGCAAACACATCACAGTAAATTATATGATGGCCAAGGATTCTGTGAAGAAACGCATCAGTGCTGACGAGGAAGGCGACCGTGCCGAAGGATTGTCTTACACAGAATTCGCATACCAGTTAATTCAGGGCTACGACTTCTTCCACTTGTACAAGGCTAAAGGTGCCAAACTACAGATGGGAGCATCTGACCAGTGGGGGAATATTACCACAGGCACTGAACTGATCCGCCGCATGGACGGTGGCAAAGCCTATGCATTAGTGGGCAAACTGGTTACCAAATCAGATGGTACGAAGTTTGGAAAATCTGAAGGTGGCAACGTTTGGCTCGATCCGAATTTTACTTCTCCTTACAAGTTTTACCAGTTCTGGCTGAACCTGTCGGATGAGGAGGCTGAGAAGCTTATTAAGGTTTATACTTTGCTTCCCGAAGATGAAATTGCACGATTGACAGAAGAGCACAAACAGGCTCCTCATTTAAGGGTTTTACAGAAAGCCCTGGCTAAAGATGTTACAATTCGTGTGCACTCCGAAGAAGATTATAATTCTGCTGTAGAAGCCTCAGAAATTTTATTTGGAAAAGGTGATTTTAACACCTTAAAGGGCTTAAACGAAGATACGCTGCTCTCTATTTTCGAAGGCGTGCCGCAGATCGAAATCACTAAAGAAAGCTTCGAAACAGCCGGTACAGTTACAGACTTATTGTCGGAGGTAACAGGCGGCCAGATTTTCGATTCGAAAGGTGAAGCCAAGCGCATGATCAAAAATGGTGGTGTAAGTATAAACCGCCAGAAGGTGGCCGGCCCAGACGAGGCTGTAAACTTTGAGTTATTGCAGCAAAAACACCTGGTGGTACAGAAAGGCAAGAAGAACTATTATCTTGTTACAGTTAAATAGCTGATTTACAAATAAGTATAAATAAAAAAGGTGGCCTTTTCAGGTCACCTTTTTTATTTCTTTCAGTCTGTCTGATGCTTATTTCTTCTCAGCAGTGCTGTTTTTCATGTCCTGAACTTCCTTACGGATGTCCTGCGCCATGTTCTTCAGATCTTGCATGCCTTTACGTACACGAGTACCTGCAGCAGCGTTACCTTTGTCATAGAACTTTTCGAAATCAGATTCTAACGACATTACTAGGTCTCTCAGTTTGCTAAAGTTGTTGTTCATTAGAGCTATTTGTTATAGTGAAACAATTGTTTTTACTGCTCTAATATACACATTTGTTACAAACAAGCAAAAATTAGCAAATATTAATATATGCCTTTACAGCCTGCTAAGCGGTAACTGCCGGACTAGCATACAAGCCTTTGTCCAATTTTTGTGCAATTTTCTCGAAGGCGTTTATTGTCTCTTCTACGTCTTCTAAGGTATGGACAGCCGTAGGAATAAGGCGCAGCATGATCACATCTTTTGGTACTACCGGGTACACCACGATAGAGCAGAAAATGTTATAGTTCTCACGCAGGTCAAGTGTCAACTGTGTAGCATCCGGAATCTGGCCGTTCAGGAATACTGGCGTAACCGGAGACTCAGTGCCACCAATGTTGAAGCCTTTCTCACGCAAGCCAGACTGCAATGCATTTACCACTGTCCATAGTTGGTCTTTCAGTTCAGGCTTAGTACGCAGCAACTCTAAACGCTTAAGGGCACCAACTACCAGCGGCATTGGTAAAGACTTAGCGAAGATCTGCGAACGCATGTTATAGCGAAGATACTCTACCACCTGCTCGTTAGATGCAACAAAAGCACCAATGCTGGCCATAGACTTGGCAAACGTTGAGAAGTATACATCGATGCCATCCTGGCAATTCAGGTGCTCACCTGTACCGGCACCGGTCGTACCCATTGTACCGAAACCGTGTGCATCGTCAACAAATAAACGAAAGTTGAATTTCTCTTTAAGGGCTATTACTTTGTCCAGGCTGCCCAGTTTACCAGACATACCGAAAACGCCCTCTGTAATTACAAGTATAGCACCACCTGTATTCTCAGTCCAGCGTGTTGCACGCTCTAACTGCTTCTCCAGGCTCTCCATATCATTGTGGCCATACACAAAGCGCTTACCCTGGTGCAGACGGACACCGTCAATAATACATGCATGAGACTCGGCGTCATATACAATTACGTCGTGTCTGTCAACCAGCGCATCAATAATAGAAACTACACCCTGATAACCGAAGTTAAGCAGTAAGGCATCCGGCTTCTGCACAAACTCAGCCAGCTCAGACTCTAACTGCTCGTGCAGGTTAGAGTTACCAGACATGATACGCGCACCCATTGGGTATGCCATACCCCACTCTGCGGCTGCTTCAGCATCCGCTTTACGCACCTCCGGGTGGTTGGCAAGACCTAAATAGTTGTTTAAGCTCCAGGTAAGCACCTCTTTTCCCCTGAATTTCATGCGTGGCGCAATCTCCCCTTCTAGCTTTGGAAACGTAAAATAGCCATGCGCATAATGAGAGTGGCTTCCTAATGGACCTCTGTTGGTCAACAACTTTTCAAATAAATCCACTTGTGTAATAATTTGGTTATCGGAATAATTTCAGACTTAAAAATGCATGCTACACCCAATAAAAGAATGTTAGCTACAAGCTTCGCAAATTTATGCTTTTAGAACATCATATACAATGCATATATACTATATCCTGAGCACCTTTTTGTGAATGCAGCTTTTAACTTTGCCTTTAAAGCGTTTTCTTTGGAGACTGAAAGATAAAACTCCCTGCATGAAAAAAATAAACAAGATATTAGTTGCCAACAGAGGTGAAATAGCCCTGCGAGTGATGCGCACAGCCAAAGAAATGGGTATAAAAACTGTTGCCGTATACAGCGAAGCTGACCGCAACGCCCTCCATGTACGCTTTGCCGACGAAGCCGTGTGTGTAGGTGGCCCTAAATCAAGTGAATCGTACCTGCGCGGTGATGTGATTATTGATGTTTGTAAACAACTTGGCGTAGATGCGATCCACCCAGGTTATGGATTCTTGTCTGAAAACGCGGGATTTGCACAGAAAGTAAAAGAGGCCGGTTTGATCTTTATTGGTCCATCTCCTGAGGCCATTGAGCTGATGGGCAGCAAACTTGCTGCAAAAGCTGCTGTAGCCAAGTATAACATACCTATGGTACCTGGTACAGAGGAGGCCATTACCGATATAGAAGAAGCTAAGCAGATTGCACAGCAAGTAGGTTTTCCTATACTTATTAAAGCAAGTGCAGGCGGCGGCGGTAAAGGTATGCGCATCGTCGAGAATGTGGGCCAATTTGAAGAACAGATGCAGTTAGCTGTAAGTGAGGCAACATCTGCTTTTGGTGATGGTTCTGTGTTTATCGAGAAATATATCGGCTCTCCGCGCCACATCGAGATACAGGTGCTTGGCGATACCCACGGTAACATTTTGCACCTGTTTGAGCGTGAGTGCTCTATTCAGCGCCGCCACCAAAAGGTAATTGAAGAAGCGCCTTCGGCTATACTTACACCAGAACTGCGAGCTGAAATGGGCCGCTGTGCCGTAGACGTTGCCAAAGCATGCGATTACGTAGGAGCCGGCACAGTAGAGTTTCTGGTTGACGAAAATCTGAACTTCTATTTCCTGGAGATGAACACCCGTCTTCAGGTAGAGCACCCGGTTACAGAGCAAATCACTGGTTTAGACCTCGTAAAAGAACAGATACTTGTAGCAGAAGGTAACCCATTAAGCTTTGCCCAAGAAGATCTGGAGATTAATGGTCATGCGCTTGAGCTGCGTGTTTATGCAGAAGACCCTACCAATAACTTCTTGCCTGATATCGGCAGGCTGGAAACATACAAAAGACCACAGGGCTTAGGTGTACGGGTTGACGATGGCTTTGAGCAAGGCATGGACATTCCGATCTATTATGACCCAATGATAGCCAAACTAGTAACCTTTGGCAAAGACCGTCAGGAAGCTATAGATAAGATGATACGTGCCATTGATGAGTACCAGATTACAGGAATTGAGACAACCCTGCCTTTTGGCAAGTATGTTTTGCAGCACGAGGCTTTTGTGAGCGGCAACTTCGATACAAAGTTTATTGAGCGTTACTATACCCCGGACGTCTTAAACCTTAGACTAGACGTAGAAGCAGAGGAAATTGGCGTGGCCCTGGCTGCTATGCTTCTAAACGACAGCAAAGGGAAAAATGCCATAAGCCAGAACGCTTCAAACCATAGCAACTCCAATGCCTCTAACTGGCGAAAAAACAGGACAAGATAGCTAGTGCAGGAGCAAGTATAAAAAGAAAGGGCACCGATGAAACGGCGCCCTTTCTTTTTATACTTGAAAGCTAATAAAGGTTAATAATCTATACTTTAAATAAGGTCAAAAAAGCTCTTAACACCAATGTTCCGCTCTTTTGTAAATCCTTCGCCAAACGTTACACCAATAGAGTGCCCCATTTCTTTAGCCCTTGCTTCGATAAAATCCAGAAACTCAGGAGAAGAGATGTAGGTGTTTGGTGAAGAATCGTCTGGATTATAGAATTGAGATTTGAAGGCGCGGATCGTCTCCATTTTCTTATCCCAAAAATCGGTAACATCTACTACCACATCAGGAGTTATGAAACGATCCTGGATGTAATGGTACACTGCTTTAGGTCTCCAGGCCTCCTGCTCCTCTCCTGTTTCGCTCTCTGTTTTGATCATCTTCAAACCAGCTTTAAAGCAAGACTCCGAAACAAGGTCAGAACCACGTTTATGGTCAGGATGACGGTCGTAAACAGCGTTCATGATAACAAGCTCCGGCTTATACTTGCGGATCATCTCCACCACCTTCATTTGATGCTCTTTGTCATTCTTAAAGAAGCCATCTGCAAAGCCAAGGTTCTCACGGGCAGAAAGCCCCATAATACGGCTGGCATCCTCTGCCTCTTGTATTCTGGTTTCAGGTGTACCACGTGTGCCTAACTCGCCTTGCGTTAAGTCTACAATGCCTACTTTTTTACCCTGAGCTATATGCGCAATAAGAGTACCTGCACAACCAAGTTCAATATCGTCTGGGTGTGAAGCAAAGGCAAGTATATCTAGTTTCATAGTTTTTATAGGTGCTTATCTGATGCGAAGCTTTTTACCAACTCTTAAAGTAGTACGAGTACTAATGCCGTTAAGCTTGGCTATTTGCGATGCAGAAACTCCATACCTTTTACCAATACCTGAAAGCGTGTCACCGCTACGTACTGTATGATAGGCGGTTCTGCGGCCACTACTGCTGCTGCCTTTTGCCCGGTTGTAATAATTGAACAAAGCTGAAGTAATAGTAAGGCTCTCTCCTTTTAAGAGGTAATCAGGAAAATCATATAGGTTTTCAGGATCTATCGGGTTGCCTTGATAACGTACCTCGTAATGCAGATGTGGACCAGAGCTACGACCTGTGCTTCCTCCTAAACCAATCAGATCGCCTGCTTTTACAAACTTTCCTGTTTGTGCAAGTGGTTTACTCATATGGCCATAAAGTGTTTCAAGGCCATTATAGTGGCGCACTACAATGTAGTTGCCATAGCCGCCACCATCCCACTTATTTATTCGTATAACGCCATCAAACGCAGCAAAAATAGAATCACCAGTATTTAAGTCAATGTCAGTACCGTAGTGCCAGCGGCCGCCCCTTGCACCAAAATGGCTGGTCACAGGCGTTTCAATAAGTGGCATTTTATAATTCCGGTTACCGCGAGGGTCATAAAGCTTAATGTCTACAGTATCTTTCATCTGGCGGCCATCCATACGGTACGGGTTAATGTTACGCGTATCCCATATAGAATAGTAGCCTGCAATTTTAATCCAGGTCGAGTCAACCAGCACCTCTTCCGACATCTCCACAATATGCTGTTCACCAAGGTCTAGCTCAGAGGTATCCTCACTTACAATAGAGAGTTCTTTCTTAGGATTGAAGAAAATAGATTTATCTGCATCAGAGTTGTCATCCGGAAACTCATCATACTTAATAAGTATAGTGGTGTCGGGACGGACATACTGAATCTTTGGAGACTTGGCTTTAAACAGGTCTTTCTTTACTTTACTTTGAGCCAATGCACTATCTGCACCACCTACAAAGCAGCATAAAAAAAGTACCAGGAATAAGGGTAAACTGAATTTTGACATAACATCAAAGTTAGCCTGTGCGTTTATATCTTTCGCATGATAAACTACATCACAGCCATTTTATTGTAACTGCTCCAACAACGGATTAAAAATTAAAGTGCAATTCCGCGCGGAAATTGAGTAAAATCTAGTGCAAATCGTTGGCAGCAAGATAGCGCTCTGCATCTAAGGCAGCCATACAACCAGATCCGGCAGCTGTTACTGCTTGCCTGTAGGTAAAATCCTGTACGTCGCCGCAGGCAAAAACCCCATCTATATTTGTTTTAGAAGTACCAGGTATGGTACGGATATAGCCGTTCTCGTCCAGGTTAAGAAAATCTTTAAATATATCGGAGTTAGGCTTATGACCGATGGCAACGAAGAAACCTTGAACAGGAATTTCTTTCGCTTCGCCGGTAACTACATTCTTAATACGTACTCCTTCTACAACATCCTTTCCTAAGATTTCCTCTGTTACAGAATTCCACAGGATTTCGATATTCTTCGTTTTTTTAACGCGCTCCTGCATAATAGTAGAGGCACGCATCTCATCGCGGCGGACAATCATATATACTTTGGAGCAAAGATTTGCAAGATAAGTTGCCTCTTCAGCAGCTGTATCGCCGGCTCCAACTATGGCAACATCCTGTCCACGGTAAAAGAAACCGTCACAAACCGCACAAGCAGAAACCCCATTACCGTTTAACCTTGATTCAGAGTCAAGGCCAAGCCACTTAGCAGATGCGCCAGTTGATATGATAACCGTATGGGCCTCGATAATCTTCTCATCATCGATGGTTACTTTATGCGGCTGAGAAGAAAAATCAACGGCTGTGGCAATGCCGTAGCGAACATCGGTACCGAAACGCTCTGCCTGCATTTTAAAATCTTCCATCATCTCAGGGCCCATTACTCCTTTAGGGTATCCTGGATAATTCTCTACATCATTGGTTATAGTTAGCTGTCCGCCTGGTTGCAGCCCCTGGTACAGCACAGGGTTTAACCCGGCCCTTGAAGCGTAGATCGCAGCTGTATAACCGGCAGGACCTGAACCAATAATAAGGCACTTTACTTTTTCTATTTCCATTTTATAATTATGCTGAAAGAAATTCGGATGCAAGTATACAAAATTTCTGCCCCTATGCCTCCAATAAGGTTACAAATTGCACTGCAATCCTAATAAAAAAGCCCCGTCATTTCTGACAGGGCTCTATTACAGTGTTTAGTATTTTAGCCTAAGTATGGCTTAAGCGCTTTACTTCTTGATGTATGGCGAAGTCTTCTGATCGCTTTTTCTTTGATCTGACGTACTCGCTCTCGAGTAAGGTTAAACTTCTCTCCAATCTCTTCCAGCGTTAGAGAGTGCTCACCGTTAAGACCAAAGTATAACGTAATGACATCGGCTTCGCGCTTTGTTAAAGTAGAAAGCGCACGCTGTACCTCTTTGCGAAGTGAGTCGTTCATCAAACCAGTATCCGGCGACTCCTCATCTTCATTCTCTAGCACGTCTAGCAGACGGTTCTCTTCTCCCTGCACAAAAGGTGCATCAACAGACACGTGGCGTCCTGAAATTTTCAGTGTATCTACAACCTCGGCGGTAGTTAGCTCCAATACTTCGGCAATTTCTTCAGGCGATGGCTCACGCTCAAACTTCTGCTCAAGTTCTGAGAAAGATTTTGAGATCTTGTTAAGGGAACCAACACGGTTCAACGGAAGACGAACAATACGAGACTGCTCGGCCAAAGCCTGCAGAATTGACTGACGGATCCACCAAACGGCATATGAGATAAACTTAAAACCACGTGTTTCATCGAAACGCTTGGCAGCTTTAATTAGACCTAAGTTTCCTTCGTTAATAAGGTCGCCCAATGATAGGCCTTGGTTTTGATATTGCTTAGCCACCGAAACTACGAAACGCAGGTTGGCTTTTGTTAACTTCTCAAGCGCAAACTGATCTCCCTCTTTGATTCTCTGAGCCAGCGACACCTCTTCGTCCGGAGTAAGCAGATCTACTTTACCAATCTCCTGTAAGTATTTATCAAGTGACTGGCTTTCGCGGTTGGTAATCTGTTTGCTTATCTTGAGTTGTCTCATCAGAGTATAATGTTATTGCAAAAATTTTAAATAAATAAGGTTTTTGGCCCGGTGACTTAACATCAAAAAACCGCGCAAAGTTCTTACATCTTCTAAATAAAATCAAGACGTAGGCTATGCGGGGCTAAGAAAAAAAACTCCTGACGCCACCTTACTAATGTAATTATGGCGCCAAGAGTTTCAAAAAGAGATTTATTGTTGCTGAGTTGCCTCAGGCTTAGGCAATATTGCTTTGCGAGAAAGTTTAAATTTACCGGTTTTCTTATCGACATCGATCAGTTTCACTTTCACTTCCTCTCCTATCTCAAGCACACCGTCCATAGTTTCAAGGCGCTCATGCTTAATTTCAGAGATATGAAGTAAACCATCTTTGCCAGGCATGAATTCAACGAATGCACCGTAAGGCTGGATAGACTTAACTTTACCGATATATACTTCGCCGATCTCAGGCTGCGCTACTATACCTTTAATTTTAGATATAGCACTGTTCATAGCATCCTGGTTGCTAGCGAAAATATTTACATGGCCCTTCTCATTTTTCTCTTCGATAATGATCGTAGCGCCAGTGTCTTTCTGGATCTGCTGGATTACTTTACCACCTGGCCCGATAACTGCACCGATAAATTCTTTATCGATCACCATGTTAAATGAACGCGGAGTGTGTGGCTTGTAATCAACATTAGGCTCGGCAATAGTCTTAGACATTTCGTTCAGGATGTGTAAACGACCAGCATTAGCCTGAGCAAGTGCCTGGCTAAGCACATCGTAAGACAAGCCCTGTACTTTAATGTCCATCTGGCAAGCAGTGATACCGTTTCTTGTACCAGCCACTTTAAAGTCCATGTCACCTAAGTGGTCTTCATCACCCAAGATATCAGAAAGAACGGCAAATTTGCCAGTCTTCTCATCTGTGATTAGTCCCATTGCAATACCTGAAACGGCACCCCTTACAGGAACACCAGCATCCATTAGTGCAAGTGAACCCGCACATACTGTAGCCATAGAAGAAGAACCGTTTGACTCTAGAATATCAGAGACGATACGGATAGTATATGGATTCTCCGTGTCTGGCGGAAGAACTTTCTTAAGTGCACGCAATGCAAGGTTACCGTGTCCGATCTCACGACGTCCTGGTCCTCTGTTTGGCTTCACCTCTCCTGTAGAGAAAGCTGGGAAGTTGTAGTGCAATAAGAATTTGTTTGTACCAGATACCATTGCGCTGTCGATCAACTGCTCGTCAAGCTTAGTACCTAACGTTACAGTAGTCAAAGACTGCGTTTCACCGCGTGTAAACACAGCAGAACCGTGTGTAGCAGGCAAATAGTTGATCTCAGACCAGATAGGACGGATCTGATCAAGCGCACGGCCATCCAAACGAACTCTGTCGTTCAGGATCATGTTGCGCACAGCATCCTTCTCTACATCGTGGTAGTATGTTTTGATAAGGCCCAAGTCATACTCATGGTCTTCGCCAAGAGATGCTATGAACTCATCAAGAACGGCACCGAAGCCAGCCTTACGGTCAGACTTAACGTCGCTACCTCTCTTGGCAACTTCATATGCCTTTGCATAAGTGGCATCGTATACTTTCTGGCGCAAATCATTGTCATGCGTTTCGTGCGAGTACTCACGCTTAACTGTCTTGCCAACCATTTCCATCAACTCTAACTGAGCCTGGCAATGTGACTTGATTGCTTCGTGAGCATATGAAATAGCCTCCAGCATTTCTGCTTCAGAAACCTCGTTCATTTCACCTTCCACCATCACAACGCTGTCAATAGAGGCTCCAACCATAAGGTCGATGTCAGCTCTCTGAAGGTCTGTAACGGTAGGGTTAATAACCAACTGGCCATCAATACGTGCTACGCGCACCTCAGAGATAGGACCATTGAATGGAATATCAGAAACTGCCAGCGCTGCAGAAGCTGCTAGAGCAGCAAGAGCATCCGGCATGATCTCCGTGTCAGCAGAGATCAGGTGTATAGTCATTTGTGTTTCAGCATGGTAATCATCCGGGAAAAGCGGGCGCAAAACACGGTCAACCAAGCGAGACACTAATACTTCATAATCAGACAATCTTGCCTCTCTTTTCAGGAAGCCACCTGGAATTTTACCTGAAGAGGCAAATTTTTCCTGGTAGTCTACAGAAAGAGGCAAGAAGTCAACTCCCTCACGGGCTTCTTTGTTCGAAACCACCGCAGCAAGTAGCATGGTGTTACCCATTTTAACTACTACAGATCCGTCGGCTTGTTTGGCTAGTTTACCAGTTTCAATTATGATCTCCCTGCCATCAGGAAGAAGAATGGTTTTGTTAATCGCGTTATAAGACATCTTCAATTATTTTGTTCATCTAAAAAGCAGGGCTGCCCATTGCGGCCACTGCAGGGGTACTGGCAAAAAGGAGGAAAGTGGGGGTACTTAGAAAAAGATTAGGGAATCCCCTGTGTGAATTCCCTAATGCAAATGTTTTATTTTCTGATACCTAGCTCAGCAATAATTGCTCTGTATCTTTCAATATCGTTGTTCTGAAGGTAGTTAAGAAGTCTTCTTCTTTTACCTACTAGCTTCAAAAGACCTAAACGAGTAGAGAAGTCTTTTCTGTGAACCTTCAGGTGATCTGTCAGGTCATTGATGCGCTTAGAGAAAAGCGCAATCTGAGCCTCTGGAGAACCTGTATCAGTCTTAGACTTAGCTAGGCCGTGCTTTTCAAAAATTTCTTGTTTCGCTTCAGTAGTTAATTTCATCGCGTATAATAAATATCAATCTGTTTTTTTATTCGTCGTAAGATTGCTGTATAAGGCGCAAAGATATAAAAATTAATCTTAATAAAAAATAATTTACCTATACTTCTTTTTGAGCATTATAGCTTATTGCGGCGCATACGGGCCATAAGCTTACGCCAAAAGTCTACCTCCAGCAGGCTAGAGTCGTTACGCGCTTGGTATAAGAAGAACAACCCTATCGGCAACAGTATAATGTTGGCTGCCCACATACCTGCACCTACCGGTATCAAACCTTCGCGCGCCCACTTTTCACCAAGTATAGCCATCACATACATCGAGATGAAAAAGACAATAGAAACTATCACAGGCACACCAAGGCCACCTTTTTTTATAATTGCCCCCAGCGGCGCACCAATAAGGAACATAATAAGTATGGCTGCAGACTGGGTATACTTTCTCCAAATCTCAATCTCATAGTTATTAGCATCGCGAAGGGTGGAAGTTAAACGCTCTTGGTAACTGGTAGTAAAGCTTTTTACATTTCTTGCCTTATTGGTTGCCAGAGCCATTATATCTGCATTAATTTCAGGCAACTCTTTGTTTAAAATCGGCCCCTGTATCTTCAAACCATTCTTCACCTGCCCTGTATCGGCTTTAAAATACATAAAGAACGGATCTACATTAGGGGCATATAACCTTTTCTCTTTACTGGCGAAGTTTCTTAGGGAGTCGGTAACAACATGCAGTTCCTCCACATTCTTCATCATTTTATTGTCAGAGAAAAGCTCCTCACGGGTTCTGTCGAGATTAAAGGACGCAAGGCTGACAATAATTTTGCTTTCGTCAAACTCCTGCCGAATAAACTGCTGGTCTGAATGACTTATCCCCCCCGACTGCTCGTCTACATAAGTGTTTCCATCATACAACTCCATTACCAGATAAGCATCATTAAAATCCGTATACATTCTACCGGAATCAGCAAGTATAACCCTTGAGCTGGCCCCACCTTTAGAATGATCATAGATCATGATGTCTTTCATAGCGCCTTCATCGTTCACTTTCTCGTTGATCTTGATACTGAGACCTGGCAGGCCATTATAAAAGGCACCTTCTTTAAAATTCATAGCAGGCTTTTTCTGCCGTATATCCCAAAGCAAGCTATAAGCCTTTAAATTAGCTTTAGGTACAATGATATTATTAAAGAAGAACGCGCCAACTGTTAAGCCGGATACAAGTAAAAAAACAGGAAGAAGAATGCGCGTAAGGTTAATGCCTGAGGTTTTGATAGCGGTAAGCTCATGGTGTTCACCCATCGTACCAAAGGTCATGAGGGATGATAGCAGCACTGCAAGTGGCAATGCCACGGGAGCCATGTTTAGGCTAAAATAAAAAAGGAGTTCACCGAATATGCTCGCACCCAAATCCTTACCCACCAGTTCATCTAAGTATTTAAGCATATACTGGGTTAAAAGTATAAACTCAACTACAGCGAACGTAAGTATGAAAGGGCCAAAGAATGACCTGATTATTAGCTTATCTAGTTTCTTCATGCGAGCCAAAAAAGGGCAAAATAGCAGTTGAATGCCAGCTTATGTTGATTGAACAAGTGGCTTCCAAAAATCGTGCAAAGATAAGCAGATAGAATTGTATAGGCACTACCCTCCTACTATTTCCTTCAGATTCTGGAACAGATTGTCCCAAAGTTCCTCAAGTTCCTCCACATCATCCTCATCGGTATAGTCTACGATTTTAAGGAACTGCTCTTGCGTAAGCTCACTTGATTCAATAGAGAAGTCTATGTAGGAGCTGTCTGTAACATGTGCCTTTCTCTCGTTCAGAAAGAGAAAACGAACTGATTTATTTGTGCGGTGCCCCGTCATCTCGGCGAAGTGACTACGGCCGTCCCACATAAAGTTGTATACTTTATCTTCGTCAACAATTACATCGTCGCAAAACCACTGGGCTAAACCACTTGGCGTGCTTAGATATGGATAGAGAAGTTTAGCAGATGCATTGATATGGTATTCGCGAACAAACTTTGTCTTGGTAGCTCTCGTCATAACTAGGTAATGTAAGTGTCTGAGTAATTATAGTACTTATTTCTGATTGTTTATATATCTAAAAAACAAAATATTTTTTTTTGAAACAACACTTGCATATTTAAAACTGAAACAGCTATATTTGCACCACAATTCGGCGGGGTAGCTCAGATGGTTAGAGCGCAGGATTCATAACCCTGAGGTCGGCAGTTCGATTCTGCTCCCCGCTACAAACAAAAGCCTGCTGGTTTACACCAGCAGGCTTTTTCTATTTTGTCAGCACCGGCATCCAAAGTATGTACTAATAAAGTACCGGGCGTAACCAACTTATTAATGAAGTTACTCTATATAATATAGAGTAGATAGTTAGAAGTTAACCTCGAGAGCAGGGACATCTACAAGTATAAACTCAGCATCAGAAACTCCGTGCAAACTTACTACATCAAGGTCTTCTAGCCGCAGTTGATCAAACTGATCCATTTCAACATTGTTCACAAGCAGACTTCCCTTGATAATATAGACAAGTGTCTTCCTTATCTTAAAAGTTTTAAAGTCTATGTCGTTACCCTGGCTTAGCTTACCGTAGTATACTGTTGAGTTAGAATTCATAAACAGCACGTTCTCCAGCACGCGCTGGCCGGTAACTAATGGCGTCAGTCTATCCTTATTATCCATAAAATCCAACGCCATTTGCTCGTAGGCAGGCGCTACCCCACGTTTATTAGGCAAAAACCACAGCTGGCAGAAATGCGCGGTACTGTCACCTTCGTTTGTTTCGGAATGGGACATACCGGTACCGGCAGACATACGCTGCACCTCACCTGCTTTTAATTTGGTTTCGCTCCCGAGGCTGTCTCTATGCGTGATTTCGCCATCAAGCATTACCGTCACCACTTCCATCTCGGCATGAGGATGATCAGGCAACTTTGAGTTACCCAGCATCACATCATCATTAAACACCTTTAGCGGACCAAACTGAACGTTAGCCGGATCATAGTAATCAGCAAACGAGAACAGGTAATGAGAAGAGAGCCAATCACCAACCTTAGATTCGTGTCGCTCTTTAGCGGTTATAAGTTTTATCATTTTCGAGTATAGTTTATCTAAATAAACAATGGCAATGGTAATTGCTATGCTGTACGGATAAACTATTTAGCTAGTTAAACTAAGGCCATTAACGGCTGCAACAGGGCTATAAAACACAAGGTCCTGCCGCAATGGCAGGACCTTGTGTTTTATACTATACATATATTATATCGCTATTCCGCTTTCTTAAGCTTTTGTACTTCCTTTTGTAAATCGAGTACAATAGAAGAGAGTTTATCCAATGACAAATCTGCAATAGGAAAAGAAGAACTGATATAAGACTTAGCCTCCCAAATCTCGATCACATCCTCCACCCCAATTTCGTAAGGCGAGTAAACAGGGTTGTCGGAGTGCAGACGAAGCACCGACGCATCTTTTATCTTATTAAACACACGCTTGAATACTACACCCTCTTTCTGGCTCACAATTATACAAGGCGTACCGTCTTTAACCGATGACCAATCCTCTACGAACCGGCCTACAATGACAGCGCCAGACGCTATCGGAAGCATAGAGTCACCGCTGATTTCGAATGCACGGTATGTGCCCCCTGCGCCAAGCATAGGGAGTTGGAAACGAGGAAGCTCTTCAATAAACTCAGAGTCAGCATATCCATTAAGATAACCGGCACTTGCCTTATAAGGTACAAGCTCAATGTTTTCTCGTTGCTGCTCGTCTACAGTAATAGCCAGTACCCTCAGCTTACCACCTGAATTAGAAGAAGCAGACTGTTTCTGAACAGTTGGATCAGAAAGGTCTTTTGTAATCAGATCATCAAGAGTGATATCAAACAATCTGGCAATATTTACCAAAGTAGTCAATTTAGGCTCTGCCCTACCCTCTTCATAAGCCCCTACTAACGATCGCTTTATATCTAATTTATCTGCAAGTTGAGCTTGCGTGTAGCCGGCATTTTTGCGCAAATGCCTAATGTTTGATGTAACCATACCAATTATCTGCCAATGATTTTAGCTAATAAGGAACAATACAAGGAAATATTATAGTCCTCTTTTGTAAAGATACGAATACAGCACCAAAATACTAAACATTTTAGCAATTAATTTTACACCTAAGAAAAATATAACTATACCCACTTTACATTTAATATTATAGTGCTATAATCAAATTTCTACTAAATACTTAGAAATGTTATATAAATACCTATAAACACACCAGAAACATGCTTGCAATAGTCAAATTACACCCCCTATCTTTATCAATTATAAGCACTTAGAAGAAATGCTTATTAATCATTAGTTCTAAGGCCAAAATTTCAGTGCAATTTTTAGTGCAATTATTGCGTGCATTTTTCAGCTTTAAAAGCATTAATTGCAGCTGGCTCAGGATGCAATCAACTTATAAAAATTAAATTATATGTTGGCCATTAATTTTGGCAGCGACTTGAACTTTTTAAATAAATGCGGGGTTACGAAAACTCAATACCAAAGGTTTAAATTTAGCAATAATATTTTTTTAACTTTTAGCCAAAGATTTATGACAATTAAGAATGGTCTAAAGAGAACAGTGTCTTGTTTTGCACTAGCTTCAGCCGTTACACTGGCAGGTTGCCAGAAGGAAGAACTGATGGAAAATCAGTTTGAAAGCAATGTAGATCAGTCGCCAAGTGAAGTTGGTAAAGCCATTGCAGGTCAGTATATAGTTGTATTCAAAAATGGCAACAACGGCCTTAACGCAAGCGGCTCAAACGACATGTCATCTTCATCGCGTGCAGAGTTTAGCAGCTTGCGCGATCGTTTAATGTCAGATGCTAAAATTCCAGCTAAAGACCTGGTACAAAAATTTGACGGTGTGATTAACGGTTTTGCTGCACGCTTATCTGATGAGCAGTTAGCAGAAATCAGAAATAACCCGAATGTTGCTTACATCGAGCAAGACAGAGCCATATCTCTTGGCAAAAACACAAACCCTGGCAAAGGCTCAGGCAAAGACAAAACAGGCGGTGGCACTTCTGAGCCAACTCCAACTGAACCGGCTCCAACAGAGCCAACTCCTACGCCAACCGAGCCAGCCCCAACTGAACCGGCTCCAACGACAAGTACTTATACTACCATCACTCCTGTTGCTGGTGAAAACCTTCCGTGGAACATCCAGCGTGTAGGTTACGGCGACGGAACTGGTAAAACAGTATGGGTAATTGACTCAGGTGTTGATACTGACCACCCTGACTTGAATGTGGACCCAAGCAGAAGCGTATCGTTTATTTATGGCGTAACATCTGTAGAGGACGGATACGGACATGGTACTTCTGTTGCCGGTGTAATTGCTGCTAAAAACAATGGTTCAGGCATGATCGGTGTTGCTGCCAATGCAACAGTAGTGGCACTTCGCGTATTTGATGATGTTGGTGGTGGAACAGTTTCCAGAGCTATCTCAGCTGTAAACCATGTAAGTATGTATGCTAAACCAGGTGATGTAGTAAACATGAGCCTTGGTGCAGGTATATCTTCTACTCTTGATAATGCTGTAGTATCAGCTGCCGCTAAAGGTATTAAGTTTGCAATTGCAGCTGGTAACAGCGCTGTAGACTGCTCAGGTACTTCTCCTGCTCGTGTAGATGCTCCAGGTGTTTATACTGTATCTGCAATGGACATTTACAACCGCCTATGGTCTTCTTCTAACTATGGTGCCCCAGTAGACTTCTCTGCTCCAGGTGCTAACGTAACTGTTACTACAAAAGGTGGTGGCATCGGTGGCGGTGGCTACGGTACTTCATTTGCCGCTCCGCACGTAGCTGGTGTTCTTCTTCTAAGAGGTACAGTATACACGCAGGGTACTATTACAGGCGACAAAGACAACACACCTGATCCGATTGCATCAGTTAAGTAATCAGATCAACAAGTATAAATGAAAGAGGGCAGCCAAATATGGCTGCCCTCTTTCATTTATACTTGTTGTCTACTGGAGTTTATCCTTCTTATAAATTGAGACTGATAGCCTGATCTTATAGTATTCATAGCCTTCATCAAGGAACTCGAACAAGTCTTTCAACTTAGCATCTACTCCCAATTTAGCAATTGCTTTGCTGATGACGTTGTACTCTCCTTTAGATACATATTTAAACAGATCAACATCATACCCCTGCTCATACAATGTGGCAATATGGGAAAAGATCGTAACCGGGTTTAAGTTGCGCTGTATAGAGATTTGTTGAATCGTGTACCCTTGCTTTAGAAGTTCAAAAGTTGCCAGATGAGTTGCACCTTTCATTTTGTTACCCTTTGCCTGCTCCTCGTTCACAAAATCAATAATCTCGCTGATAAACAGATCGCCGTAACGCTCAAACTTCTGGGCACCGACACCAGAAATAGCCAACATGCCGATTTTTGATGTAGGTCGCTCAGCTGCCATCTCCTGCAACGTGGTGTCTGTAAATACTACATAAGGCGGTACACCAGCTTCATCGGCAATATTCTTACGCAAAGACCTTAACCGTTCGAACAGCGCATCTTTGATCAGCTCCCTTTTTGGACGGGCCTTTATACTTGGCTCCTCCTGCTTCGCATCCTCAAACTTCACCAGCTGTACTTTACGTCCTTCAAACAAAACCTGTTTGCTTTGTTCTGTTAGCTTCAAAGTATAGCCTTGGTCATAGGCCATCTCCATAAAGCCTTCATTCAATAACTGATGAAGATAACGGTTCCAATCCAACGTACTAAACTCTCGTCCTGCACCGTATGTCTTAATTCTGTCATAGCCAGCTTGCAACACCTGATTTGTTCTGGCACCACGCAGTACATCAATCAACAGCCCCAGGTTAACTTGCTCCTGGGTGCGGGCAATGGCAGACAGCGCTTTTTGCGCCAAAAGTGTTCCATCAAATCGTTGCGGCGGGTTCCGGCATATATCGCAGTTACCACAGTCTTTCTTCATGGTTTCGCCAAAGTACTGCAACAAAATACGCCTGCGGCAAGCAGAGGCCTCAGCGAACTGCTGCATTCTTTCAAGCTTTACAAGTTGCAGCTCCGTCTGTGCTTCGTGGCTTTGGCTTTCGGTAAGCATGTTGCGCATGTTCATTACATCGGCAAAGCTATAGAAAAGCAAAGCATCTGATTTGGCACCATCTCGACCGGCACGGCCGATTTCCTGGTAATAGCCTTCAATGTTCTTTGGCAGGTTGTAATGTATAACCCAGCGCACATTCGATTTGTCAATACCCATGCCGAAAGCAATCGTTGCGCACACTATCTGAACATTATCCCTTAGGAAATCTTCCTGCGCCTTCGCACGCTGATTAGGCGACATGCCGGCATGGTAATAAGTAGTGCTGTACCCGTTAGCCTTCAGCTTAGAAGCTAAGGATTCAACCCCTTTTCGGCTAAGGCAATAGATGATACCGGGCTGGTTATGATGCCGATCCAGGAATTCGGTAATTTTCTTAAAACGATCTCTCCCCGGTTTTACCATCAGGTTAATATTGGGCCTGTCGAAAGATGCAACGTAAGTCTGTGGGTTGCGCAGGTAGAGTTGCTCCTGAATATCTTTTTGCGTAAGCTTATCAGCTGTAGCAGTTAACGCAATAACGGGAGTCGACTGGAACTGCTGCTTTAATACTTTTAGTTGCGTGTACTCCGGGCGGAAATCGTGTCCCCAGGCAGAAATACAGTGTGCTTCATCTATTGCGAAAAGCGATATCTTGATTCTTTTTAGAAAAGCAAAGAACCCCGGCGAAAGAAGTTTTTCAGGAGAAACATAAAGCAGCTTTAGTTTTCCGTCCAGGCATTGGTTCTCGATCTGGTACTGCTGCTCGGCCGTTTGTGAGCTGTTAATGTAAGCTGCCGGTATGCCATTGGCCAACAGCGCCTCCACCTGGTCTTTCATGAGGGCGATAAGAGGCGACACTACGACACACAAGCCCGGTAAAACAACCGCAGGCACCTGGTAACAAACAGACTTACCACCACCTGTGGGCATCAATACCACTACATCCTTGCCCTGCAACACACCTTCAATTATCTGCTCCTGCATGGGCCTAAACTGCTCATAACCGAAGTATAACTTTAGTGCTTCTCTCGCTTCACGAATCGTAACCATACTTTATCTTCAAGTGCAGGCGTATACCTGCTTCATTTGCATCAAATTATATTTCAAAGTTAAGTATAAGCTCCATCAATAACGAGCTATCCTGATACTAAAAAGCAACGAAACCTGTACTTGCTCCCAGCTGATTTCTACAGCCGGAAAGGAAACAATAATAACAATAGCCTTTAACCATCGTAACTTTAAAAGTTGTAAACTAAATTTAAAAACTATGAAATCTGAGAGAACAAACGAGTTAGAGCATGTACTGATCAAATGTATAACAGCCTGCGAAACATGCGCAACAGCTTGCTTACATGAAGACAACGTAAAGATGATGGCGCGTTGTATTATGATAGACCGCGACTGTGCTGACATCTGCACACTTACTGCACGCTTTATGGCACGCGACTCTGAACACACCAAACACGTGATGAAAGAATGCATTGAGATCTGCCGCCAGTGTGAGGCCGAATGCCGTAAGCATGACCATGATCACTGCCAGAAGTGTGCCGATGCCTGTCGTGAGTGTGCTGAGGCATGTGAAGCATGGATGAAGAGATAAATTAAGCTATATAAAAAAAGCAGCTCTGGGACTTACCAGGGCTGCTTTTTTATTTAAAGTTATACTTTAAAGTCTATCTATAAAATCTAATAAATGTGCTAACTAAGCTAAAATATAAAGTCAAGTATAGCTTCTATTATTGCCAGCACAAGGCTAAAAAGTAAGGCAGCAAAAAAGCCGCTCGTATCAAAGCCATCTACAAGTGCATCGGCTAATAAAATAATAATAGCGTTTATCACCAATAAGAAAATACCAAGTGTCAGCACCGTTACTGGTATGGTAAGGAAAATAAGAATTGGCCGCACCACAGCGTTAAGCAGTGCAAGCACCAATGCGAGAATTAGTGCGGTTATAAAATTATCGATGTTAACACCGGGTAGTATATAGGCAGCCAGCATGGCGGCTGCTCCGGTTATTAAGAGTTTTACTATAAATCCCATAGTTTTATACTTTATGTTGTATGGCAAATAAGCTAAACGAAAATCGTTTTCTAGTACGAAAAATTAAAATATAAAGATTAATACATAAGAGGTCAGCAAAAAGCCCTGCAGCATGTATACTGCAGGGCTTTATATTTTATACTTGATGGTCTGCTAGAACTGAGCTTCTAGTTTACCCTGCGATACAGCCATCCAGTTGCAGAGCTTTTGCAACATGCGTGCGCCTACGTTACCGTTCCACTCGCTTTCCCCTGGAGCTACTTCGCAAAGGTCAAACCCGATAATCTCACGGCCAGACTTTACCAGTTGCTTTATCAGGAAAACTGCCTGCTCAAACTCTAAACCTCCCGGTACGGGAGTTCCGGTTGCAGGGCAAAGCTTCGGATCGAGGCCATCAATGTCAAAGCTGATGTATACTTTCTGCGGAAGCTGCGCAATTATTTTCTTGCACTCTTTCTTCCAGCTGTCGCCGGCATACATGTTTTCTTTAAGGGTGGCATCGTAGAAAATAGCAACTCTGCCGTTAGATTGGTCGGCTAGTTCTGCTTCTGCCTGGCAAAGGTCACGGATACCCACCTGCACCAGCTTCTTTACCTGCGGCAATTTAAGTGCATTAAACATGATAGAAGCATGTGAGTACTTAAATCCTTCGTAGGCATCTCGCAAATCGGCGTGGGCATCAACCTGAAGTATACCATACTCCTCGTGCTTCTCTGCCAGTGCATGCATCAGGCCAAGTGGAGTACTGTGGTCACCACCCAACACGCCTACCATTTTACCCTGATTCAGGTAGTTAAGAGACTTCTGCTTTAACCACTGCAGGAACTCCTCTCCTTTTGCTGTAACCTCATCAGTAGTATTACCGAACTCGGCTTTACTCTCTTCCGGGCTGCCTTCTTCTAACCAGTTAATGTAAGCCTCAGCTTTCTGTCTCAGCTCATCACTGGTTTTAAGCCAATCCTCTGAAATATCTTCCATAGCCACACCAAGTTTCCAAGCATCCGGAATTGATGGCTCCAATAGGTCCAGCTGAGGAGAAGCGTCCATTACAGCCTGCGGTCCCTGTGCAGTGCCAGCACTATACGATACGGTTACCTCCCAGGGAGTTGGAATAATAACTACTTCTGACTCTTCGATAGTGAATGGTAAACCAAAGAGGCCACCACTAATATCGCCTACTCCGTTAGGATCGAAGTTGGCTATTTTTTGCTCTTTGCTATTCATTGGTTGGTTCTGCAGAGTATTGTTCAATTACTTCCTGTGAGCCGTGGCTTAAAAGCTCTTTCACAAAGTTAGGCAATGCAAAGGCTGCTACATGAATATCCTCGTTGTAATACTTTAAGCCCTGTGCCTTAGAGAACTGAGCTGCAGCAGCCTTATCAAATACAAGCGGATTAGATTCTCCCTTAGAAGAGTAAGAGAAACTCCAGGTTCCGGTAGGGTATGTTGGAATAGCAGCTAAGTAGCAGTGTACTTTATTATCGCCGAAGATCTGCTTGTATGTGTCGTAAATCTCCACAAAAACACCGCTGTTAAACCTCGGCGATTCTGACTGCGTGATCATTACGCCATCAGGAGTCAGACAACGGTATACTTCTTTGTAGAACTCAGCAGTAAACAAGCCTTCACCTGGTCCAACTGGATCAGCAGAGTCAATAATAATCAGGTCGTAGCGGCCGTCTTCACATTCGTTGATATACTTTATTCCGTCTTCTACCAGCAGGTTCAAACGAGGATTGTCAAATGCTACGGCTGTTTCTGGCAGGTGTAGTTTGCAGGCTTCAATTACCAATGCGTCGATCTCAACCAGCGTAACCTCTTCCAGTTGCTCGTGGCGCAGCAGCTCTCTTACAGTTCCGCCATCACCACCACCAATTACCAGGGCGCGTTTTGCTTTGCGGTGGCTGAACATCGGTACGTGTGTGATCATCTCATGATACACATACTCATCCTTCTGCGTGCACATTACCATACCGTCTAGCGTAAGCATGTTGCCATAAGCCAAAGTTTCGAATACCTCTACACGCTGGTAATCAGAATCTTTTTTGTAAAGCTGATTTCCTGTGTGCTTTAAAGACAAGGCAATGTTCTCATCGCGCTCCGTAAACCAAACATCGCGTGTAATGGTACCCGGAACATCAGTCGGCCTTTGGGCTACATCGCGTAGGGCATCCAAGTTAAAGTCGGTACGCTTCAGCAGGTTAAGCTGACCACGTCGTAACTCCATAGATGAGCCATGCCCTGCTTCAAAAGCATCCTTCAGAAAACTATAAGATACCCATGGATCTACTGAGTCGCCACAGGTAAACAAGTCTACGGCTGCATAGCCAAACTCAGGCCAGGTATGAATAGCCAGGTGGCTCTCCTGAATCACAACCACTCCAGATACGCCATAAGGTGAAAAGTGGTGGAACGTGCTATTAATAACAGTAGCGCCTGCTGTTTCTGCAGCGGCAACCATACTGTTTTCGATATGAACTACGTCGTTCATCAGCTCAGGTGAGCAATCGTAAAATTCAACTAAAATGTGTCTACCTAAAGCGTTCATCAATGGGTATGAAAGGTTAAAAATGATTAATCAGGTAAAAAAACGAAATATAGTGCTATAATCAAAAGTTAATAAGCAACAGAAATGTATACTGTGTTGCTTACCAATGTGTTAACCTTTTATACTTTTCTTACTGGCTATTCTGTCTTAGCTCTGCTTTAGTTCCTGTTGGACAATACTGTTCACCCGGTAGTCTTTTGCCAGGTCTTCGAAAACATTAAAGGTATTGTCGAGAGCAGTAAATTCTTTCAGGAGGTTGAATAGTGCTACATGGTAGGTAAGGAATAGCTCTGACTGCGTAAAATTAGCCTTGGTGATAAAGCTGTAATATTCCCCTTCGTCGTGTGTTTCGGAACGATAACGCTGAATAAGTTTGAACAGAACGCTCAGGTTCTTCAAGTATGGATCGAGGCTGGTGCGGTAAAACGTGAAGTGGTAGGTAAAGTATTCTTCAAAGAGGCGGTATAGTTCCGGCTCCGTCTTTTGTTCCTCCGAAAGGCACCTTACCTTCTGTACAAACGATGACATAACCTTCTCCTGGAAAAAAACGAAGAAATTGCTGCCTGTGTGCGGGCTTTGGTTTATATCATAGGCTGTGAGTGCATCTATGATGTCGTTGTGCTTGTTTACAAAGCTGATATAAAGGGTAGAGAAATTTTGCTGCTGAAATATCTTCTGAGTTTTATGCAGCTCAAAGCGCTGTAACTCAAACTCACGTTTTTGGTAGGTGAGCGTAGCAAAGAAGAGAAATACACCTGCCAAAGCCCAAAGCGATCCAACAATGCCGCCAATGAATTCGCCATACTCTCCAAAAACACCTCCTCTTCTGTCACTTGGCTCGGTGTAGAGTTCTTGCAGGAGGTTAAACTTTACGGTACCCCAAATAAGCACGATGGCACCGGCTAGTATAAGGGCATATCCAGTAATTTCGTACCTGCTTAAGCGCTGCCTGGGTGATTGCATATTTGGCGTAAAGGTTTTTGTGAAGCTTTAGGCCATATTTACTTGTATTTCTTCTATTCGGTTTCTTTAAGGTTATTTTTTCCCAGATCAAAGGTGCGGATGATATCAAGCATCTTTAGTAATGTCTCAGAATCGAAAAACAACAGCAGCGGCAGCTCTACACTCTTAGAGTTATGGGTAAAACGTGTAATTACCGTAAAGACCAATGGTTTAAACAAAGGATGGTGTACCAGTATGTCTTTAAGTGAATCGGCCACGTTTGATTTTGGCAATTTAGGAGGCGAACCGTAAATGTCTGCCTTAAGTATGTTAGCCAACTGTGTTACAAGGGCACCGGTAATAATATTACTTATTTCAAGTAGCAGAGACTCCTGCATTACCGACAACTCCCCTTTCTGAACATTCAGCATACTCAGGCACACTTCTGACAGGCGAACAACATGCTCATCGGAAAAAAGCATAAGGGTTGCCCCGTTAAAGTCTCCTTTTATATCTGACTGTATGATGCTGTGCGTGTCGCAGTAGTCCTCGACTAATTTCAGAAGATCTTTAAGTTCGATCAGCTTTATATCCGGAACTTTAAGCAATACTTTGTCTTTCGCTATCGCAGCGAAGGAATCTGCAGCCCTTGCAAGGCCTATGTTTAAAATCTCCTTTATTATGTCCCTCTCCAGTTCCGATATCTGAGGTGCCATCATACTTCTCGCTTTAGTTGTTTCAGTTCCCATCGCCCCGGCTCTTATCTTTTTTGAATAAAATACCTGGTTATTGCCGGCACATCAAGTACCAGGCAAACCTTACCACTACCTAAAAGTGTTACTCCACCATATAGGTCAACTTTATCAAGTGGCTTGCTCAATGGCTTTACCACAATGTCCTGCTGCCTATACAGTTTGTCTACAATTAACCCAAGCTTTCTATTGTTGTAAGAAACAACTACAATGTTCTGCACCTGTCCTTTTAACCGGGTCTTGTCTCCGAAATTTATTGTCGCCTCATCGGCATTTAAAAGCTCGTGCAGGTAAACTACCGTCACGGTCTCTCCTTTCAAATCGGCAACCATTACATCGCCTACTTCGTGTAATTCGTCCTTGTCTAAAGCAATTACTTGTTCTGTGTGCAGCAGCGGAATGGCATAGAAAATAGTATCCACTTCAAACAACAGGGCACCTTTAACTGCGATTGATGTAGGCAACTGCATAGTGAAGGTGGTACCTACACCTAGCTTAGAATCCACCTGAAGGCGGCCTCCAATAGAGTCAATGGCATTTTTAACAACGTCAAGGCCAACGCCTCTGCCCGAGTATTCTGTTACCTCATCAGCGGTAGAAAAGCCTGGTTCAAATAAAAATGAAAGTACCTCAGAGTCAGGCAAGTCTTCGGCCACGTCGGCTGCAACAAGTTTATTCTTTACTGCAGTTTTTTTAACCTTTTTAAGGTCTATTCCTCTACCGTCGTCTTTCAGCTTTATCACCACGTTGTCGCGGTCGTTGCGGGCGCTAAGCAAAATTGAGCCGGCACGCGACTTCTTCGCTTTTTCGCGTTGCTCCGGCATTTCGATGCCGTGTGTAATTGCATTGCGAACCAGGTGCAACAGCGAATCCGTTATGATCTGAAGTATGTTTCTGTCTATCTGGATATCCTGCCCCTGAATCTCCAGGTTGATATCTTTTCGTTCGGCAGATGCTATGTCGCGCACAATTCGCGGAAACTTATTAAACAAAGTCCCGATATTTACTAGGCGTGCATCCATTACACTGTACTGCAACTCTTCCGTTATGCGGTACAAGTGTGAGCTTACTACTTTAAGATCATCGTTATTCAGCTCACGGCTAAGAGAAATAATCCTGTCCCTGTCTATAATCAACTCTCCCACCAGGTTAAGCATGTGGTCGAGTTTCTTAATCTGAATGTAAATCAGATCAGATAAAGACAGGTTTTTAGTTGTAGTATACTTCTGTACCTTAGCCAGCTCAATGGTGCTGTCAGACAGGCTATCTACTATAATATCCAGGTTGCGCAGTAAAACCGGATCGGGCTCAACTGGTATCGGACTGTCAACATTTGTGATAAGCTCTCCGAGCATATCAATTCCATCGAAGAGAACAGTTACGACCTCATCGCTAAAACTAAGCTCTTTGTTGCGGATCAGGCTAAATGCCGTTTCCAGCTTATGCGATACATCTGAGATCTGGAGATAGCCAATAGCCTTCGCGTTTGCCTTCAGGTTGTGTAGCAAGCGAAATATTTCCGCCAGGATACGATCGTCCTGCGGTTGCTTCTCCAGTTCACTGATATGCCTATTCAAAGAGTCAAAATACTCTAAGGCCTCAGCGATAAATATCTCTTTATATTCCTGTTCTCTAGATTTCATGCAAAGTTGTCCGAAGACTCAACCCAACCATAGTCATACTCACGACCTTTATGGTAGCTATACTTACCATCGGCAGTTCTTTATAAAAGTATACTTGTTGGATGCTCCCTATTAATCCTGCAGCGCTTTACTTACTACTTCCAACACTTTTTCTTCTGAGAAGGGCTTTACGATATAAGATAACGCACCATACTCCATGGCCTCATTAACTATTACTTCCTGGCCTACTGCGCTCACAATGATTACTTTCATATCAGGCTGATCCTTTTTTATGCCCTTCAGTACATCCAGTCCGGTGTTGTCTGGAAGTATAACATCAAGAGTTATAAGATCAGGATTTGTTTCTTTTGCTAATTCAAGTGCTGTCTGTCCGTTAGGAGCCTCACCTACCACTTCATAGCCGGCATCGGTAAGCATGTTCTTCAGCATAGTGCGCATGTAGAATGAGTCATCTACAATCAGTATTCTTTTCATAATTCTATTAAATGATTTTAAGGTTTTACTTTCCTGTGAGCTGCTTTATTTCGTCACTGGAAAGGATTCTGAACATATCCAGCACTATAATCAGTTTGCTGTCCACTTTCGCGATGCCTTCAATATAATTGTCTTTTATGTTCGTGTCCTGCAGAAAAGAAGGCGTCTTATCTATTTTAGACATAGCCAGATTTAGCGACTGCGGCACTTCCTTAACAACTATACCAATGCTATACTCTTTCGCTTCGATAACTAAAGTATAAGTTACATTTGGGTTGAGGCCTTCAGTTACTGGTGCTGGCCTTATTCCAAATCGCTTCTCAAGGTCTACTATGGCAATAATATCACCGCGTATGTTCGCCACACCTTGCACAAAATCAGGAGTACGAGGCATGCGGGTTATACTTGGTGTTATAGTTACCTCTTTTACCTGTTCAATTTTTATAGCGTAATGCTCTTCCCCAAGTTTGAACACAATGAGGTGAACATTTTCCTCTTTAACAGCAGGCTCCTGAGGTTTTCCCTGATCGTTAGGTTTTGCTCCATTTTGTAATGGGGCCGGAGTATCGATTACAGGTGTACTTTCTTTAGGAGTTGCTGCAGTTTCCTCTGTCTTTTGCTTAGCCATTACTTGTTATTCGAATCGCTAGTTTTAGAAGGTCCACTTGTTTTAGATTTAGTGGCCAGTCGCTTGTTGCCGGTAATGCCTCTTTCAGCTTTTTGCGGAACAGGCAACGACATCATTCTGCGGTTCTTGGAATTGTTGAAAATGAGGTTACCATCAATCAGTTTAAACGCAGAGATACTTATCTGCAGGTCTGCAGCAATGTCGTTCAGGTTCTGAGAAGATGAAGTAAGTGCCTGCATCGAAGCTGAAAGCTGCTTAGCAGTACTGGCCACCTGCTGTGTACCCGATGCAGTTTGCTCGGCAATGGCAACTACTTCCTCCACATACTTCACAACGTCACCAATAGATGATTTCTGTACCTCGGTAGCTGTTAGAATGTCCTGGGCAGTACGAAGTGTTTCACCGCTGGATGCAGCAATGTTTTTGAAGGCGCCAGATGCTTCGAATGTAGCGTTCTTACCTTTCAATACACGGCCTTCCATGGTTGATATCGCCATTGCAGCAGAAGCTGTATCTTTCTTCACGTCATCTACCAGGGTTGAGATTTCACTTGCAGATTTACGTGAGCCTTCGGCCAGCTTTCTGATTTCTTCGGCAACTACCGCAAAACCTCTACCTGCCTCGCCAGCACGGGCCGCCTCGATGGCAGCATTCAGTGCAAGAAGGTTTGTCTGGGCTGCAATGTCAGTGATTACACCAAGTGATTTAGATATTTCCTGGGAACGTGCACTAAGTACTTCAATCGTTTTAGATGTAAGCGATGCTGAACTTGAGATTTCCTCCATGTTCTTCACCACCTCTGCTACTGTTTTAAGACCAAGCTGTGATGTTTCCTCACCAAGTAATGCAGATTTGTTCACCACTTCAGCACGGTTAGCCGTTTCTTTAGTGGCTTTCATAATCTCTTCGATCAGTTTAAAGGCCTGATCTGTTTTAAGTGCTTGGTTCTGTGCACCCTCTGCCATCTGCTGCATTGCAAGAGCAACATCTAGTGTTACTCTGTTCATGTCAAGCCCTTTAGCAGCCATTTCTTCAGAAGAGCTACCTACTACAAGCGACGAGTCATTGATCTCTCCAAGTAGTGAATTCAGGTTCTCAACAGCAAGATTAAGCGCGTTGGCCATATCCAGAATATCGCCTGCTGTCTGCGTTTCTACTTTCTGCGTCAAGTCACCTTCAGAAATGGCTCTTACCACACGTGATACTTCCAGTACCGGCGTTACAATGGACTCTAACAGGTCGTTAAGCGTATCTACCAGTTCTTTCCAGCTGCCACCTACACCTTGTAGTGTAGCACGCTCTGTTAGTTTACCTTCCACACCGGCAACTCTAGCTACACGAGACACCTCACCGGCTAGTCTGTTCAGGTCAACCACCATTGTGTTGATTGTCTCTGCCAGTTCGGCTACTTCGCCTCTAGCCTCCAGGGTCAGTTTCTGTGTAAGGTCACCTTTTGATACTGCGGTTACTACCTTCACGATACCACGCACCTGCGTTGTCAGGTTCGAGGCCATCGTGTTTACATTATCAGTCAGATCCTTCCAAACCCCGCCTACGTTCGGCACTGTAGCCTGGCCACCTAGTTTACCTTCCGTACCCACTTCAAGGGCCACACGCGTTACCTCACCAGCAAATATGTTTAGAGAATCCACCATTCGGTTAATGTTCTCCTTTAACTCACCTAACTCACCTTTCACATCCACAGATACTTTCTGAGTTAAGTCGCCCTTCGCCACCGCAGTTGCAACAGCTGCAATGTCACGCACCTGAGAGGTCAGGTTGCTTGCCATTGTATTCACGTTGTCTGTCAGCTCTTTCCAGGTACCACGTACTTTTGGTACATTGGCCTGTCCACCTAAGCGTCCTTCAGTACCTACTTCGCGTGCCACACGGGTTACCTCGTCAGCAAAGATGTTAAGCGAGTCCACCATCTGGTTTAGGTTCTCCTTCAGGTCAAGGATCTCACCACGGGCTTCTACCGATACTTTCTGTGTTAAGTCACCTTTGGCAACGGCAGTAGCTACTTTTGCAATGTCGCGCACCTGAGAGGTCAGGTTGGACGCCATGTAGTTTACGTTATCGGTCAGGTCCTTCCAGGCGCCACCTACATTTGGCACAATCGCCTGTCCGCCCAATTTACCTTCGGTACCTACCTCACGCGCCACTCTGGTTACTTCATCACCGAAAATGTTAAGCGAGTCCACCATCTGATTCAGGTTTTCCTTGAGGTCAGCCATTTCACCGCGTGTCTCTACAGTAATTTTCTGCGTCAGGTCGCCTTTCGCCACCGCAGTCGCCACGTTAGCTATACCTCTTACCTGCGTTGTCAGGTTCGAGGCCATTGTATTTACATTGTCAGTCAGGTCTTTCCAAACACCGCCTACATTTGGTACCGCAGCCTGGCCACCTAGTTTACCCTCCGTACCCACTTCACGTGCCACACGGGTTACCTCACCGGCAAAGATGTTGAGCGAGTCCACCATCTGGTTCAGGTTGACTTTCAGCTCTGCCATCTCCCCTTTTACATCCACAGATACTTTCTGTGTCAGGTCGCCTTTAGCAACCGCAGTCGCCACATTGGCTATATCTCGTACCTGGCTGGTCAGATTCGCAGCCATGGTATTTACATTGTCAGTCAGGTCTTTCCAAACACCGCCTACATTCGGCACTGCAGCCTGTCCACCTAGATTACCCTCCGTACCCACTTCACGGGCTACACGGGTTACCTCGTCAGCAAAGATGTTAAGCGAGTCCACCATCTGGTTTAGGTTCTCCTTCAGGTCGGCAAGCTCACCGCGTACATTAACTGTGATCTTCTGGCTCAAATCGCCTTTCGCCACCGCAGTAGCTACGTTAGCAATATCACGGACCTGGCTGGTTAGGTTACCTGCCATCAGGTTCACGTTGTCGGTTAGTTCTTTCCAGATACCAGCTACGTTAGGCACATTTGCCTGACCGCCAAGTATACCTTCGGTACCTACTTCGCGTGCCACACGGGTTACTTCCGCGCCAAACACGTTCAATCTGTCCACCATGGCATTCAGGATATCTTTCAGCTCACCTAGCTCACCCTTCACATCCACTGATACTTTCTGGGTTAGGTCACCTTTCGCCACGGCAGTTGCCACGTTAGCGATATCACGTACCTGGCTGGTCAGGTTGCCCGCCATTAGGTTTACGTTATCTGTCAGCTCTTTCCAGGTACCTTCTACTCTTGGTACATTGGCCTGACCACCTAATTTACCCTCCGTACCTACTTCACGCGCCACACGCGTTACCTCACCGGCGAAGATATTTAGCGAGTCCACCATCTGGTTGATGATGTCTTTCAGCTCAGCCATCTCGCCTTTTACATTAACTGTAATCTTCTGAGTAAGGTCCCCTTTCGCAACCGCTGTAGATACGTTTGCAATGTCACGCATCTGGGAGGTAAGATTGCTGGCCATCGTATTCACGTTGTCCGTCAGGTCTTTCCAAACACCGCCTACGTTCGGCACCTTTGCCTGGCCACCCAAGCGTCCTTCAGTACCTACCTCACGCGCCACTCGGGTTACCTCGTCTGCAAAAATGTTCAGCGAGTCCACCATCTGGTTCACATTGTCCTTAAGTTGGGCAAACTCACCACGCACATCCACCGATACTTTCTGCGTCAAGTTACCTTTCGCCACGGCGGTTGCTACGTTGGCAATGTCACGTACCTGCAAGGTCAGGTTCGAGGCCATGGTATTCACATTGTCCGTAAGGTCTTTCCAAACACCTGCCACGTTTGGCACTGATGCCTGGCCGCCGAGTTTACCCTCCGTACCCACTTCAAGGGCCACCCTGGTCACCTCACCGGCAAAAAGGTTAAGATTATCAATCGTACGGTTAATAGTTTCTGCCATGACTTTAAAGTCACCGGATACAGGAATCTGGAACGTTTCGTCCAGGTTACCGCGCGAAATATTTTTAAGTACTTTACCTACTTCCAATACTGGTACCGCAATTGAGTCAACAAGGCCGTTGATGTTGTTGATCATGTCCTTCCAGAAACCGGAGGCGTTCTCGGCTGAGGCACGTGCTTTCAGGTTACCTTCTACACCAGCTACCTTCGATATTCGGGACACCTCGCCACCTACACCACCGATCATCTCCACCATTGAATTATAGGCTTCAGCGATCTCGGCAAAAATGTCGTTGTTCTGCTTTGTAAGCCTAACGGAGATATCACCTTTTTTGAAAGCATCTAGAGCGTAAAGCACCTTGTTAAGTTGCTCACTTACATATTCCGGGTTATAAGACATAGGTGGTTTAACCTCACCATTGGCTTTGATATTGGCTTTATCGTCTACAGTGCCTTGCTTTTTAACAGGCGCTTTATCAGCAACATCAGCAACAGTCTTTGTTTTGATATCCTGGTTATTCAGACTTGTTACAGCTGTCTTCTCTTCTGCCTTTGCTTTGGTAGATGAAGGCTTTTGAGGTTTGTCTTCCACTTCACTAATGAGTTTGTCTTTACTCAACTTCAAGTTTTTACCTAAGGCCATATGAATTTTGGTTGGAATGGGTATAAGCTACAAACAACGGTTGTTCTTTGTTCAGACTTCGATTTAAGATGCAATATACTTTTAATTTGGCAAAACAGGCAATATAAGCAGCATTAACTAACCGCAAGAAACTCTTCAGCCAATGCTTTATAATCTTTTGCGCCATTTGATGAGGCATCGTAATCAAGTATACTCTTGCCAAACGAAGGCGCTTCTGCCAGTTTTACATTTAGTCGGATCTGACTGTTAAATATTCTTTCTTCCACGTTTTCTTTTAGGTATTGCAGCACCTCTAAACTGAGTTTTCTGCGCATATCAAACATCACCACTACGATACCCTTTATTTTTAGTTTGGAATTGAACGCTTTTTTTACTCTTTCTACTGTTTTGGTTATCTGATCCAGCCCCTGTAAAGTTAGCACCTCCATCTGCAGCGGTATGAGTACTTCATTGGCTGCGGTTAGTGCGTTAAGTGTGAGCACAGAAAGAGACGGCGGACAGTCAACCAACACATAATCAAAACCTTTCGCTTCCGAAAGTATAGATTTCAGGAATGTCTCGCGCTGTGCCTCTCCTACCAGTGATATCTCAATATCAACTAAATCGTTCGAGCCCGGCGCCACCCAAAGGCCGTCTTTTTCTACTAAAATTTCTTTTATTTTTTTTGTACCTAAAAACACATCTGCAAGCGTACCATTGGCTGCGGGAACAGCCAGGGAATACGACAAATTGCTTTGAGGATCCAAGTCAACAAGCAGCACTTTCTTGCCTAGTTTCTGGAGCGCACTGCCAAGGTTGATAGTGGTTGTAGTTTTTCCGGTGCCGCCTTTTTGGTTAATGACAGCAACAACAGTCGATTTCATGCAGGTTGATTTTATCCGACACAATATACTTGCCGGCGAATAGGTAATACTTCTAAAGGTACTAAATTATAAGCAAAACCGAAAAGTCAAACATACCTGGGACAGGAATGTTTATACTTCCTGATTGGTTGTTCCTATGAGGTTGCCTTTTGAAAAGTATAGCTGATCCCAAGTCTCAAGTGAAATATCTATACTTGCTACCTCAGCTGGTTCAAGGTATCCGATCATCTTGTGGGTTATTTCCCGGACAAGCTTCGTAATTCCCGGATTATGGCCAATCAATAAAATGGACTTTACGTCTTCAGGCAGTTCACTAAGGCATTTTAGCAATTCATGCTCCTTTGCGTTGTACAGGTCTGGCACGTAAGAGATTTTCTCCAAGTCAAAGTATAATCTGCTTGCAATAATGCGTGCTGTATGGCTCACTCTTTTTGCCGGACTTGCCACTATCTTATCTACTTTGCCAAATTTTTCACGAAGCCACGCACCTGTGTCCCTTGCCTGTTGGCTTCCGTGTAAAGTTAGCTCCCTTTCAAAATCTGGCTGCAGCGGATATGGCTCTTCTGTTTCGGCGTGTCTGCAAATCAGTATTTTACGTTGCATATAAATGGCAGATATGTTCGTATAGATGCTAGTGCGTACTAAATGTAGTAAAATTTAAGCTTAATTTCTTTTGCGATTAAACCTATGTTATACTGCTTAGGTTGTAATAGTTTAAAAAAATATTTGAACTTTGGGCAAATTTCGGCCAAACTTGCCTGTAAAGAAGAAGGATGATAAAGAACTTAGTAATAGTAGAGTCGCCAGCAAAGGCTAAAACGATAGAAGGGTATTTAGGAAAGGATTTCGTAGTGAAGTCCAGTTTTGGCCACGTGCGGGACTTACCTAAAGATAACAATGCCATTGACATAGAGCATGGTTTTAAACCAACTTATGTTGTATCCAGTGATAAAAGAGAAGTAGTTGCGCAGCTAAAAAAGCTTGCAAAGGAAGCTGAGATTGTATGGCTTGCATCAGACGACGACCGTGAAGGAGAAGCTATATCCTGGCACCTGACTGAAGCCCTTAACCTGAATGATCAAAAGACTAGGCGCATTGTTTTCAGAGAAATTACTAAGAATGCGATCATCAACGCGATCAGTACTCCCAGGGGTATTGACATGGACTTGGTTAATGCGCAGCAGGCACGCCGTATACTTGACCGCATCGTAGGCTTTGAGCTGTCACCGGTTCTTTGGAAGAAAATAAAGACAGGCTTATCAGCAGGGCGTGTACAGTCAGTGGCAGTACGTCTTGTTGTTGAACGTGAAAGAGAAATTGACCGCTTTAATGCGGAGGCTTCTTTTAAAATTACAGCTCAGTTTGATGTGCAGGGCAAAACTTTAGAAGCCGAATTGCCTGCCAGATTTAAAACCGAGGATGAGGCTCAAACCTTTTTGCAAAAGTGCGTTGGAGCGAGCTATACTATTGAGAACTTAGAGAAAAAGCCATTAAAGCGCACGCCTGCTCCCCCTTTTACCACCTCTACCCTGCAGCAGGAAGCCAGCCGAAAGTTATACTTCTCAGTTGCTCAGACCATGTCTATCGCGCAACGCCTTTATGAATCCGGAAAGATTTCCTATATGCGTACCGACTCCCTTAATCTATCTGATGAGGCGATACAGGGCGCAACTAAAGAGATTCAGCGTTCTTTCGGAGAGAGTTTTGTGAAACAGCGTCGCTTTAAAACTAAGTCGGCCTCTGCACAGGAAGCTCACGAAGCCATCAGGCCAACCGACTTCTCGCAAATGGTTGCCAGCAGCGACAGAAACGAACAGCGCCTCTACGAGCTTATCTGGAAAAGAGCGATTGCTTCCCAAATGGCTGATGCAGAAATAGAAAAGACAACGGCAACAATCGGTATCTCTACACAGGCAGATCAAAAATTGCAGGCCACCGGCGAAGTAATTAAATTCGAAGGTTTCCTCAAAGTGTATATTGAGTCAAGAGATGACGAAGATAGCGCTGACGAAGATGTGAAAGGTATGCTGCCTCCGCTAAGTATAGGCCAGGAAGTAAGTCTGCGCCAAATGCTGGCAACACAGCGTTACACACGCCCTGCAGCACGTTATACAGAGGCTAGTCTGGTTAAAAAATTAGAGGAAATGGGTATAGGTCGTCCGTCAACCTATGCGCCAACAATCTCTACCATTCAAAAGCGCGGCTACGTTGAAAAAGACAGCCGTGATGGTAAAGAAAGACCTTACCAAGTGCTCACTTTAAAGAATGATCAAATCAGTAGCCAGCAAAAAACAGAAATAACAGGTGCAGAAAAAGCAAAGCTGTTTCCCACTGACATGGCTATGGTAGTGAATGACTTCCTAGTAGAGCATTTCCCTAATGTAATAGATTACTCTTTTACAGCACGCGTGGAGGCTGAGTTTGATGAGATTGCCCACGGACAAAAAGAGTGGGAAGATATGCTGGATCAGTTTTACAAAAAATTCCATCAGCGTATTGAGTCCAGCGAGAGTATATCACGTGCAGATGTTTCGGGTGCCCGCGAGATCGGAACAGACCCAGCCACATCTAAAACAGTTCTTGCTAAGCTAGGTAGATTCGGACCTTATGTACAGCTAGGTGAGGAAAATACTGAAACCGGTGAAAAGCCATTATATGCTAGCTTGCGCAAAGGTCAGTTTCTGGAGACCATAACTTTAGAAGATGCTTTAGAGCTGTTCAAACTTCCTAGAGTGGTTGGCACTTACGAAGACAAAGAAATGACAGCTGCTATTGGTCGTTTTGGACCATACATCCGCCATAATAGCAAATTCTATTCACTACCTAAAACCTTGGACCCACTTCAGGTTACAGCCCAGGAAGCCGTTAATTTAATAGAAGCAAAACGTAAGGCTGACGCTGAAAAAACCATCAAAACTTTTTCTGAGAACGAAGAAGTACAAGTATTAAACGGTCGGTACGGCCCTTACATAGTAGTTGGTAAGAAAAACGTAAAAATCCCAAAAGGCAAAGAGCCACAAGACCTAACCTTGCAGGAGTGCCTTGATCTAGCTGAAGCGACCCCAGAGAAAAAAGGGCGTGGCGGCTTTAAGAAAAAGGAAGCTTCACCTACAGCTGCCAAAAAGACTACTAAGGCAAAGGCAGGAACAAAAAAAGCTGCAACGAAATCTAAATCTTCTACTAAAAAATAATGACTGCGCCCGGATTAAATGTTAATCCGGGCGCAGTACTTCTAGTCTAATAGAAAAAGTTTTTTTACTAGCCCTTGCAGATAAAAAAACACCCGCTATATTTGCACCACAATTAGACAGAACGGCCCGTTCGTCTAGGGGTTAGGACGCCAGATTTTCATTCTGGTAACAGGGGTTCGATTCCCCTACGGGCTACCATAGTAAAAAGCCGCTCCACATCAAATGGAGCGGCTTTTTTTGGTTCGATAAATATCCCCTTAGGTCAGGCTTATCTAACTATTCAGCAGGCAGTTAGACTTATCTTTTCAAACTTCTCGAATCCATTTCCTTATCCTGTCTTCTCCCAAAGAGCCATACTCTCCTTTGCCTTTTCCGCTTTCACTACAGCTCAGTCGCGCTGAAAGCTCCCTCTTGCGCCCCCTAACTCGATGCCCTTCTAAACCAGCAGACCCTTTGGTCATAGGCGCCGTGCCTGTGGGAGTCGGGCATATCATTTAAAACCATAGATCGATCAATCTGGAAGTATGCTACCTTTATACAACCTCGAAGCGTACAGGACTCAAGATTTTAAAAGCTTTCCGCGCTTGAACACTTTTAAATATTTAAAAATTACTCTATGTTTAATTTGATATAAGCAAACAACGAATAGCTATGCAGAAAAAAGCAGCTACTGTCAAAAGAAGTCCTGGCTACTTTAGCGGCTTTGCAGCCGTCATGGCCGGATTCCTCTACAGTTTTCGCTGGTTATGGGAGCTCTGGGAGGGTACTCTAAAGAACATGAACTACCCTCCTTCTCTGGTGACCCAGTTTTTTTTCCTGTTGAAGATCCTGATGATCATGACCTTACTGGGCGTGTATCGGCAGGCAAAGCCGCACAAAGCTGCGCAGTACGGGCTACTGGCCTCTTGCGTCGGCTTAGCGTGGACCTCCATTACCAGGACAGCGGAGGCTTACGGCGCCTCAGGCCCATGGGGACTCTACAGTTCGCCGGGCCTGCTCATGTTTTTCGCGGGTTTACTAACTGCAGCAGTAGTGTTAATGAGAAGCGAGCTTAATGCCCCGCTGGGCAAGGCTTTAAGCGTCATCGGCATGTTCTCCTTTTTGGGAAGCCTATCTTCGGTCTTGCTCTTCAACATATTGGGAAGGGACCTAGAAGCCAATCATACAGCTTCAGCCATAGCTAACCTATTTCTTGTGGCTGAGGGCATTGGCTGGGTTTACCTGGGGGTGAAGCTCTGGAAGGCGCCGATACCGGCCACCTTGTACGGCCACCAACTTGGGTAATGCGAGTTAGTGCTCCATATAAATGGCGCATCGACGAAGTTGCAGCATAGCAATAAAAGGCATACGAAAGCTCATACGCTTAGAAAACAAAGAGTGAGTGTACACCACCATCAAGCGCTACAAATCTGACACTACAAGAGACTCGGTATGAAACAAGACAGTCATACATTTACTGGGGAGGAGATAGATTTATAGCTCTGTAACAGCAGTTAACCTTTTAAGGTACTCTCTTAAAGCAGCCAAATCCCTGTGGAAAAGGTTCGATAAAACACACTCTACACCACTTGTTATCATTCCTGCTGCTGAAGAGCCACCTTACTCGTATTATTGCCTCTCTTCAGGTCCATTAACAGATTACTCGGATCTATACCGGCATAAGCAGGCTTGTTTGGTAAATTCACCTTTATAGTCTGCTTTCCAGAGCTGATGCGATGCCATTTTAAGTAAAGCGCTTCTCGTTCACCCTTCTGCCCTTCCCCTGCATCAAAAATTCCAATTTGAATCCAATCATCCATTGGAACATCTGTTTCCACGCCTAACGTATCTACTGTATATTTTCTTGCCTGTACATCTAGGCTTACCTGCCAGCTACCTTCTTTGGTCTGACTGGCTGAAGATTGTTCTGTTTTCAGGTCCCAATAAGTATTTGTGGCGAGCAAGTCGTGCAACAGGTAGTGCATTGAATCCGGTGTAACCTTTTGAAGTTCGCTAAATAGATCTTGAGGGGTAGGCAGTGGCGGAGACCCGAATGCGTTTTTCTTAAATAAATTTTTTAGCGCCATTCTCACCTGCTCCTTACCTACATATTCGCGTATAGTATATAGGACAAGAGGTCCCTTGCGGTAGATCAGGGTGTGATCGTTAGCTTTCAGCAAGGGCTGCACAGACCTGGCTTGAGGACTAAAATATTCTTGCTGGAATTGGTGGACAAGATCGAGAAACTTTTCCTTTCCAAGGGCTTCCTCTATAATCTCAAAAGCAGAATACCAGGCCAGGCTTTCAATGAGCAATATGTTTCCTTTCATTATGGCGGGAGAGAGTTGGTGCCCCCACCACTGGTGAGCCACTTCATGTGCCACCGTTGCGAATGTAACATCAACGCGCTCTGAGTCCGAAGCTTGATTGAGAAGAGCGTATCCTGTCCTATACCAAACGTTGGTTGGATTAGCCTGCATCCCTTTATTATAGCCGGTGTTCTCCAGAAACCGGATCTCGCTGTGCGGATAAGGACCAAGTTGTTTGGTTAGATAATCTAAAGAGGCATGTATACCATTAACCATCCGCTCAAGATTCAGGGTGTGCCCGGGATGATAGAGAATTTCAATATCAACTAGCTGCCCCGTTTCTTTAGATTTCCACTGAGATTCACTGACATCATAATCGGCGGAGAAAAAAGCAATATCATTAATGATCGGAGCTTCGGTGGAATAATGAAAATAACTACGCCCATTTTCCGACCAACTCCGCTGCAGTTTTCCGGGGGCTATTGCAATTTGTTCTTTATCAGTGCCCACTACTGCTTCAAAATCAATACGTTCCTGCCCCGGAATTCCCATTCGTGCAACATCAAGGGAGGGCAAGAACATTCGGTTTGGGTTGAGCCCCTGCTTACTCCGTTCTTTTGGGTCCTCAATTTCTCTGCTTTTTTGGTAGCCCATTTTAGGTAACCATGCATCATCAACGGATGAGCCATTCTTAACCAGAGAAGCATCAATTCCATAATTAGGGAAGCCCTGCGGGCTGAAGCTAACATGGAAATCAAGGTGTAGCGAATCACCAGGAAGAAGAGGCTTATCCAAAACATAAATGTGGTGTCCAAGTTTCTCATCTATTAGCTTGGGTGTCGAAGTGCGGCTGAAGCGTATCAAATGATTTTCAACCCCTAGGGCAGTCGCTAAATGTATAGAATCAATCCTCGAGCCGGTCCTGTTCACATAGGACTGCCTTCCCCGTATATCGACTGCCCGCAATTCAGGAAAGATCTCAACGTGAAGATTTACAGCTGTTAACCAAGGCTGTGGGCTATCTGCATACTTTCGATACAGCTTCTCATAATCGGCTTTCCACTCTTCTCCTTCGGGAGCTGCAGTACGAGGGTGTAGAATGCTGGTGTTATAAAAAATGAACCCTCCAAAGATCAATATGAGCATTACGGCAAACGCGGTAATAGCTTTCGTTTGTCTCGTAAGACGTCGACTTCCTTCCTGAATCCTTTGCTTTAAAGTTCTTTCTGTTCCTCGAGGCCAAAGTAGATTTGCTACTACAGCCAGCAGCAGTGCCCATGCTACCCAGTAAAGCTTAAACACGAACCATGGATACATGTATGGCTCCAGGCCTCGAATTTCTGAGTAGGTCCAGCCAGGATCTGACCCATATACAAACAATCCTGGCTCAATTCCAATCAAATAACCATAGAAGGCAATTACAAAAAATAATATGATTATCAGGTTTCCAATATACTTCTGGTTAACCACTACATGAATAACGAAGGCAAGCAGCCCCAGTAAGGTATAATCGACAAGCCTTATACCAAAAAGAATTTTCAGGTAAAGCGGAAACTCAAAGTCATAGTACCCCAGGCGCATCTGGACCATCATTCCGCTAATCATCATTAACACCTGCATCAAAACTAGTGCAAGAAAGAGGCCGGTGAATTTACCAGCGAAGGAGATCCATATTGGTATGGGTGCAGCTCCGATAATCTCGTGAAGTCGTGCTTCCCGCTCACGCCATACAAGTTCCCCTGCGTAGTAGAGGATGAGGAGCGGTATAACAAACCATATGGCGTTATAAGTATGGTTTTCCAAAAGAATCAAAAGGTGACCGGAAACAGGTAACTGAGATGCGTGGTGAAAATCAGAGAACCAAGAAGGACTTGTTAAGAAGACAAAAATTGCGAGGCAGGTAAAAGCTATCCATCCCCATCCCATTACTACTTTAAATGACTCTATGCTGACCGTTATCACCTGTAACGCCCGGCTCGAAAACCCAAAGGTTTGTTGTACTTGCGGAACAACAATAGGCGTATCCTTTAAAATGTGGAAACCCTCCGGAGTCGTGGGAAATTTAGAAAAACGTCCCCCCTTGCCCATTTTATTGCTTATGGCAGTAGGTTCTCTCCTGAAACGGAGATAGGTAAGAACAAGAAGACTAAGAGCGATTAAGCACCAAATAAGTCGGTTTAAAAGCGTCCATGTTTGCGTCCCCGCCATAAGGGTGTTTTTCTCTACCGGAGACCATAAAGTTTTAAGTTCCTGAATTAAACTGATTCCCAATGGATCAGTGAGCTTTGCAAGTTTCCAATTCCCCTCATTAACAGCTATCAACTGCCAGCTTGCGAAAGCAATGAAAAATATAAGTATTGCCACAAGAAAACTCGCAATGCCTCGGCGACTCAAAGTAGCCACAGCAAACATGAATGCCATTGCGACAAAGGTGTTTGGCAGCACGAACAAAAAATAAGCATTTAAGTAAGCGGCTGGAATTATTGGTGCTGTAAGAAGTACATGTTCGCCAGGAAAAAGGGAAGCACCCAAAATGCCTGCGGGAATGGCGGTCATCAATATCGCTCCAAGAGTAAGGGCGGCAAGAAAACGGCCTCCAAGGTAAACAAACTTACTAATAGGTGCAGTGTAAAGTAGAGGGTACATTCTTGTTTCAATATCCCTTGTTGCTGCATTGCCTGGAATCGGAGCCAGGATCAGAATTCCCACTATATATGCTATTACGCTTACCTTTGCTATATAATAAGGTGCAAATAGGGAGTAGCCTCCTACAACCGGTTCGTCAATAAATACTTCACTGGCTAAAAGGTATGTAATTATTAAAAGGAACAGAAAAAAAACCCAGATCGACACGTTTCTCACCTGATAAACAACCTCATATCGGAAAGTTTCCCAAAGTTTCATACTAGCACCTCCTTAACTTCCTGTTCAAGGTTCTTTCTGAAATCCTGTGCGATCACAGTGAAATAGACATCTTCCAAATCCGGAGATGTGAGCTCGAAATCATTCCCTGGAGAGGTTTCGCTAAAGATGTGCACGACAGTCCGGCCACCAAGAAGTTTGGTTGAAATGATAACATGCTCTAGCTCCAACCTTGGTAATGCATTCTTTTCTATCACTCGTCGCCACACTTTCCCATTTAAGTTTTCGATCGCCTTGTGGGGTTCAGTTTCTAGTAATATTTGTCCTTTGTTGATCACCGCCATACGCGTACACAGTTCGGACACATCTTCTACAATATGCGTAGAGAGAATCACTACGCTGTTCTCTCCCATTTCACTCAACAGGTTTAGATACCGTACCCGCTCTGCCGGGTCAAGCCCGGCTGTTGGTTCGTCTACAATAATCAACTTTGGGTTTCCCAACATCGCAATAGCCACTCCAAACCGCTGTCGCATCCCTCCTGAGAAGCCTCCAAGCTTCTGATGGCGAACATCCCACAAGTTAGTTTGCTTAAGTAGTGCTTCTACCACTTCTCTCCTCGCCTTATTATCCTTTATCCCCTTAAGCACAGCAAAATAGTTTAGCAACTCTTCTGTTCTTGCATTAGGATGTAGCCCAAAATCTTGTGGAAGATAACCTAAGGTTTGTCGTACCTCCTCCTTTTGCCTGAGTACATCAATGTTTCCAAAGTAAATTGTTCCTTCATCCGGCTCCTGCAATGTTGCCAGGATACGCATAAGAGTTGATTTACCGGCACCATTTGGACCCAGCAGACCGTACATGCCGGGCGGTATAGTAAGGGAAATGTTTTGAAGCGCCTTTACTCCATTAGGATAGGATTTAGAGACATTCTGTATTCCTAAAGCAATTTGATCTTTCATAATTTTAAGTATTTTGCTTATTATTATCTGTCGGAGCTTTCATCGAAATAAAGGCTAATGCCTGTAAGAATATATTTAATATTTCATAAATCACATTTTATTGCATCGAGTTTTCCTCCCCTTCCTTGGCATCTTCGTTGGTCACTTTCTTTACCTTGCGCGGTTTGGCTTTGGCGTCCTGCTTGCCGAACTGATAGTTAAAGCTTAGTTTTACCTGTCGCAACTTAATACTCATACCGTTGGTCTGATCAAGCACAAGTAGATTTTCGGAATTGTAGGTTTTCATGATTTTTTCCCTTGTCACATATTTCTGGAAGGGAGTGGTAACCCCTAGTGTAATGTTTCCTTTTTTGTTCAGCACTTCTTTTCTTACTGCAAAGTTATAGACTGCAAATGGCAACATTTTACCCTGCAGCGTTACCTGTGAGGAATTGTATGTGCCAGCCATTTGTGCACTGAAGCCTTTGTTAAAGTTGTAGGATACATTCAAGTTGGTATTGTAAACAATGCCGGATCTGTTTAGCTGCTGGCTACCACTCTGAATAGAAGCATGGAACAGGTTCACGTTGCTGCCGATCTTTCCCTTCTCTAGAAACTTTGTACTGCCAGACAGGCTAAGACCGGAGAAACTCTCTTTCCCCACGTTACCGAAAGTAGTTGTCACCCTACCTACAGAGTCCGGGTTTGTTCCGCTGTAAGGTATTATGAGCGTCTGGATGGCATTGTTTGTCTGGCGCCAGTACAGGGATGCATTAACCGATGCTCCAGACTTAGAGAATGCACTAAACCCCAGTTCATAGGAATCTGATAGTTCAGCTTCTAGGTTAGGGTTACCGCGCATTACATAGTTAGGGTTGCTCACGTTCTCGTATGGGTTTAGCAGAGACAGCTGCGGCCGCTGAACACGCCTGGAGTAGTTGAACTTGATCGTTTGATTCTGCTTCAGGTTTCTGGAAACAGATAGGTTCGGGAAAAGATTATGATACTCCTGCTCTACAGTTGTGCCATTAGAGATAAAATCCCCTTCAACCTGAGTATACTCATACCTTAAGCCCATCTTCAGGTTATACTTGTTCAGCTTCATACCATACATCGCATAGGAAGAGAGCACATCTTGGTTATAGGTAAACATATCCGTCCTTTCTGGCAGTAGTACAAAGGGCGATGAAGCCGGACTTGCCAACAGGAAGCGGTAGTCGCTTTCGGCATAGCGCCAGATCGCTTTCGTGCCTACCTCTAAGCTTTGGGCTTTACCTATCGGATGCGTATAATCCGCTTGGGCGGTTATCTCTTCGTTGTAGGCATCGTTGATGTTCTGCTCTTGTTGCGTTAGCTGGTTGTTCTGATACAGGTCCATAAAGTTTTCGTTGTTGCGGGTGTTTCTGCTTACCAGCCCCAGCACCGAAAGTTCCTGCCCTGGCTTTTTGTAAGACTTGGTATAGTCTAGGTTGATATCATAGTTGATTCCATCAAACCCGTTGCTGCCTACTCGGGTATTCCTGCTATATGAAGCATCACTGAAAGTATTGGTAGTTAGCTGTGTTGTTTTAAACGAAACATCCGGAATTGTCATGCGAATACCTGCCGCTAAATAGCTGGACTTACTAAGACCATAGTCTGCACCAAACTGCAATAACCTTGAAGAAGCCACACGGTTCATAGCTATCTGCTGTGAGCTACTGGAGATGGATGAGCTCGGGCCAAAATCTGACACGATGATATTTTTGCCATGCATGTCGCTTACTGCGTAGCCTAGAGTAGTGTTTAAACCGACTTTGCCTTTCCGGTAGTTCAGGCCCACATTGGCATTGCTGTTGAGATTGCCCACATTGGCAGAAATGTTTCCGGTTAGCCCCTGTACGCTGCTGTCTTTCTTCAGAATGATGTTGATGATACCTGCCGTTCCTTCCGCATCATACTTTGCCGATGGGCTGGTGATCACCTCCACGGACTTGATCTGGTCAGCCGGGATCTGCTGCAGGGCATCGGCCACGCTGCTGGCAACTACAGCTGACGGTTTGTTATTGATAAGTACACGGATGTTGGAGCTGCCGCGCAGCTGCACATTCCCTTCCAGGTCCACGCTCAGACCGGGCACTTTCGCCATCACATCAGCCGCCGTTGCCCCAGGGCTAATATCTTTCTCGGCATTATACACCATTCGATCTATCTTGTCTTCTATTAAAGGCTTCTCACCTACAACGGACACTTCGCTTAATGTTTTTGCACTTGTCTTTAATGAGATCACGCCTATGTTAATCTCATCTTTTCCGTCACCCACTATTACATTGTCAACAGCCTGGGCAACGTAGCCCAGAAAGTTTACGGTTACCCGATAAGTTGCAGGTGCTATTCCGGTTATAGTAAACCTGCCATTGTCGTCTGTCATAGAGCCATCCACGATTTTACCGGTAGCCTTATTTACAAGTGCAACAGATGCAAACTCTACAGGAGCTTTGGTTATATCATCCTGAATGGTACCGGTTATTTTCCCGCCGCCTCTCGGTACAGGCTGTGTTACAGCTGGTGCTACTGCACCGGAATTAGCAGGCTTTGCGCCAGAATTTTGGGCAAAAGGAGCCTGTGCAGCGAGTAAGCCCGCTACGGCCAAAAGTATAGTCTTTTTCATAAGTATAGTTTAGATAGTAATGGTTATAGGTTTCGGTATGGGTGTTCTTTTATATTATTCCAACAGGCCTCCAAATGACCTTTTCACTGAACAACCTATTGCTTTTGTAGAAGCTACCTTTATTTCCTCACCGGAATCTAAAGCTGCAATGGCATCTTCAACATATAAAGCCCTCTCTAGCTCTGGATTTTTACCCCATGCGTCATTGTCTAGCGCACCAGTGTAGACTACCTTATATTTAGACTCTTCTTTTTTCAGCAGAAAAATATGTGGAGTTGCCCTCGCTCCGTACTGATTTGTCACTATTTGCCCTTTATCAAACAGGTAAGGAAAACTAAAACCCTTTGTTTTTGCTTTCTTCTGCATCTTACTAAATGTCTCACCTGAAAAGACCAGAAAAGGGCTTGGCGGATTGGGGTTAATAGCTATAACCGGATAGCCTTTGGAATTATACTTTTTACCCAAAGCTATGAGTCGATCTTCGTACTCGATTGCATTGGGACAGGTATTGCATGTAAAAACCACAATGAAACCTTTGGCATCTGGATAGTCTTCAGGAGAGATCATTTTCCCGTCGACATTTTTTAAATTGAAACTCGGAGCATTATCTCCCGGTACAAGTGTTTTGATCTGAGCACTGGCAGTTTCATTAGGGCTTCCGCAGGCTAAAAAAACAAAACAACTAAGGATGGTGAAAATCTTTTTCATAGGATATTATTTGAATTGTTGATATTCTTTTAAAAGGGTTCGGTATGTGAATTCTTTTTCTAAAAACTTTCTTTTATCGCCTTTTACAAAAAGGGTTGCGGGAATGGCACCGCTCCATGTTTTGTCTATTCTGTCAATAAATACCTGCTGATCGGTTTCATCAAGAAGAAAAACTTCATTTTTTAGCTCACGCTGCTTCACAAATGGAATCACCGATTTCTCCAATCTGTCATTATTATCCAGGCTTACCAGAAGTACTTTAAGTTTATCGGCTTTTTTCTCCTGCTGCAGTTTTTCAAAATGCGGGATCTCTTTTATACAGGGGGCACACCAAGTAGCCCAAAAGTTGACAATATATGTAGTATCCTTCCCCTGCTTTATCCTCTCGTTTAGGCGGTCTACTGTAAGTAACTCTACCTTCTGTGTTCTGACAGTTTCATTGTTGTTTCCACAGGCCAACAAAATAAAACAACTAAGAAAGGTGAAATTTTTTTTCATAGGGATGAGAAGATAATTGCCTACTTTGAATTTACTGTTTAGATTCTGCTTATTGTAGTTGTCGAAAGCCAACTGTATAACCTGCACATCAGCATATTCACCGGCTCTGTCAGGACCGGGCTTGCTGTACATACTTGTCAAGATGCTCAGCAAAATGTTTTTTAATGCCTGCACTCCATTAGTGTAAATTTTGGATAGATTCCGAACAGAAAAACTTCCCTGCTGAGTTTTCATTTTTACTCTTCTTTTAGTTTATCTTGTTGCTAGGAAAGACAGAGAGTCACTTACCTTTCTAGCTGATTTCCAGAATAAAAGAACAGGTACCGATGCAGAATTCAAAAAGCGATATACTAATGTTAATACCAATCGACCAATGACCCTTTTGCTTCTACAAATATTGGTTTCGTAGATTGTTTGGGGCGTTCGTCGAGTTGACTAAAAGGGAATGGCAGGAAAAAATATCTTTGTATTATGAATAGAATTAATAAAATATTAGCACTTATTCATATCATACCGTGGGCAGTTGCTCTGGTGATTCTTTTTGGGTGTGTGTTGATTGAGGATGAGCCCTTTAGGCCTAAAGCATATTTGATCGGGCTATATGTTTTTTATGCGCATTTATTCATATTTAAGAAATACCTGAATAAAAGAAAGTATAAACCCTATTTTTTGTATCTGATCGGAATCTTCTTGACAGGCTCCTTTCCCTTTCTAATTTTTGCATACTTTATCAAGCAAGAAATCAGAGTATGGGTGGATTTGCTGGTTTACTATGGTGATAGTATACCGATTGTTTTTACTTTTATTATTTTTAGCTCTTTAGTTGTAATCCTTCAGAACCTTATCATTAATACTTTTAAAAAAGAGCAATTGGAGAAACAGGTCATTAATACTGAACTTGTTTATCTGAAGTCACAAATCAACCCGCATTTCCTGTTCAATACCCTCAATAATATCCATACATTAGTATATACTCAGGATCCCGCAGCACCTGAGGCAATGATGCGTTTGTCCTCGTTGATGCGCTATATGATATATGAATCTAATGCTTTAACTGTTCCACTTTCCATAGAGATCAATTATTTACAGGACTATATTAGCCTGCAGCAGCTCCGATATAAAGCAACACCTATTGTAGACTATCAGGTGGAGGGAAATACAGAGACCTGCCATATAGCACCACTGTTATTTATTCATCTTCTCGAGAATGCTTATAAACATAGTCCTTCCCGATTAAGACCAGGTTCTATAAAGGTGAGTGTGGCAGTAAAAGGAAATCAACTTATTGCGATTTTTCAAAACCCAATAGGGAATAGAAGGGCTAACATACTGGAGGAACCAGGTGGCATTGGTTTATTGAATGTTCAAAAACGTCTGCAATTACTTTACCCAGATCGGCATAGATTAGACATCAATAAAACTGATGAAGTTTTCACAGTGGAATTAAAAATCGCTAATTTTCAGAAACAAGTAAATGAGAAAAAACCTCAGCTGCTATATAATTGATGATGAGCACCTGGCTCAGAAAATACTGGAAAAATATATCGCAAAAGTTTCCTTTCTGGAGCTCAAAGGTAGTTTTGATAGTCCTCTGGAGGCAGTTGCACAAATGAGCGAAGACAAGCCCGACCTGCTGTTTCTAGATATAAATATGCCTGACCTTGACGGATTGAGCTTTATTCCGATGCTGAACCCGAAGCCGATGATCATCCTCACCACAGCCTATGATCAATATGCGCTTAAGGCGTTCGACCTTGAAGTAAAAGATTACCTTTTAAAGCCAATTTCTTTTGAACGATTTTACAAAGGAGTACTACGCCTTTACCAGGAATTTAACCCTCAGCATCAACCGGAACAGATAGAAGTGAACGTTATGCCGAAAACCGAGCAGGAATATATTTTTATAAAAGCTGGTTTTAACTTACAAAAAATAGCTATCTGCGATATTTTGTTTATTGAAGGAATGAAAGACTATCTGCGAATCCATACCTCTAAAGAAAAGGTTATGACTTTATTGACTTTTGCGAAGTTAGAGGAACTGCTACCTGACAATAAATTTGTACGAGTTCATCGTTCCTTTATGGTGGCTTTAGAAAAAATCGACCACGTGGAAAAAAACAGAATTAGAATGGCTGATAAGATTATTCCTATCGGTGATACTTATGCAGAGATTTTTTTTAAAATGTTGAGAGATTTCAATGAATAGTATTTATAGAAGGCTGAAAGAATAGCTAAACAATTGTTTGCTATCTATTAAGCCACTGCTACTATGGGCTTATATTTAGAATATTAGCAAAACGGGATAAATAATGAATCCTGTCTTAAACATTAAAGATGTTTTACACATTTTAAACTAATATTATCTTTATAACTTCCCAAAAATACCGGGCCGTTGTAAAGTAGAGGAAACGAATAAAGTGTTTCTAAATAAAGAAACAGTTATTTTTTATAACATGGTTAATTTAAGTAAGCATCTTATTTTGAGTACTTGAGTAACTACTTTAAATATTGAAACTTATTTATTTCCATTTTCCTGGTCCTAGATCATCTCTTCCTAATGCGCTGCCTCTCCTGCTTTATATGTCTTCATTTTCCCAAGATAAATAATGACTTATTAGCCTGTAAGAAAAGGATAAGGGCGTGTCAGCATAGCAATATTTCAAAGACCTGACGGTATTAAGGTGGTATGGTGGAAACTAGCCAGCATGTGGGCCATATTGGTTACAACGGGATTTCCTGGATGTCTCACCTCATCGGCGCATGGAAAGATGAGAAGTCTCTACAAATAGTTTTTGATTTGGTGACCTTAGGAAAGTTACATAACAAGTAAACTCAACTCCGATTTATTTAAACAGTATCCTATTTAAACGAAATTAGTATTATGTTGGCTGCATTAACTGCTAGGCAAGCTGCGGATATTATGGCTATTAACTGCATCTTTGGACACAGTGATAGAGACGTTCTTGGCATTATTGCTGCCACTCCGGAGAAGCTCTCGAACTGCATAGTCACTATCTGATAATAACTTTCATATCATAAATAGGCAATCATTTGCAATTGTAGAAAAGAATATTTATTGGCCTATCCCATCTGCAGATACTTATCCACAGCTGCCAAATCCCGGTGGAAATGGTTCGATAATTCCATCCTTGTCTACTGAAAGGGAAAAGTGACTATCACAGTTGCTTTTCCCTTTTTCTTTCCCACTCAAAAATGTTATATCTGGCTGAAAAGGCAGAAAATCAATTTACCCTTGTAGTTCAATAACTTCTTTTTCCGTTTATAGTCTACTCCATCCGAAAGCTCCTAATATCACTTACTGAGGTCAATTCAGGATAATGGGAAAAATTAGAAACCACTCTAGCTGAATTTTCACTAACCTAAACTATACTTGAACCATGTCTTTAGCCAAAAAAGATGCGTACCCTGCGAAGGGGCGTGCCCATTATTAAAGTCGGAGTAATAGAGAATAATACTCCCCAACTGCAGAGTAGGTGAATCGTTGTAGACGGGAAGAAAATCTCCGGACTTCATAGCCGCAATGCCTTTGCCAACAAAGTGGACGAGATTTCAGAGTGAGAACAGTACACTGCGACCTCCATATTTATTTTGAAAGGGTTACTGTAAAACTTTGGACACACGCCGCAATTGATCTGTTTGAAAATAACTTTATAATGGCCGCTACAATAGATAAGATTTTAGTGTAAGCTTTTAAAGCTCTTTTTTATAAATCTGTATAGTCTCATAATTAAACCCGCTCCATTAAAAGAACAGGAGCGCATCTTCTTTTGGCAGAAAACACCTTTGCTGCTCAATTATAAACACCTGCTTTCAGCCATAGGATTTGTCTTCTTCACGACAAAACGTAAGTTTTCTGTCTGCAAGGTATTTCATCTTTTGCAGCGGCAATAGTGCACTCTATGCGCTGATTCTTGATTTACAAACTTCCTATTAAAAAACATAAAACGCTATAAATAAATCACTTGCACAACAACAGCGTAACTAAGGCGTAAACTATTAAGTGTATCGTAACAGAACACAAGCATGAATAACATGGCACTTACATGCCATAAACTACAAGAACTATGAAAAAACTACTGAACATTCTTTTGGCAGGAATTACCGGTACTGCTATTATAATGGCCTGTACCAACGGCACCTCCACCACTGCCAACACAACAGAGGCCACTGCAGTGACAACGGAGGCCGTGCAGACAACTCAGGCAAACCAGAACCAGGATGCCAGGGCCATGGTAAAGGACTGGCCTGAAACTGCAAAAATGGCTGCCAACAATATGATTGACAAGTATGGGCAGCCGCACGGCATCACACCTCACATGCTAATTTGGCATGATACTGGGCCCTTTAAACGAACTATTGTCTATAAAGAGGAAGTACAACACGACTTCCCTATGCCGCACAAGGACGTGCTGGAGCAATTTGTCAACTACCAGGTACCGGCCGATAAATTTGATGAACTGGCCATGTATGACGGCAGCGTAATCGCTGAGCGAACAAAAGGGGAGCTTTCGGCACGCTGCGACAAAGAAGGAGCCAACATCCTCGCTCTTAATTTAGCTGATGACATCATAAAAGGCAAGCGCACGGTGGATGAGGCGCGACAACTCTACGCAGACGCTATAATGCAGATGCTTCAAGGTCAGAAGCCTGCATACATGCAGAGCCTGCAGTTCAGTCCTCCTGCACAGAACGTGGGCTTTACCGATAAAACCGTTATGGATATGTCTAAGGTAAAGCAGTTGAAGCAGGATAAACAATAGACAGTCAATCACCTTTTAAATGAGATATTAATCAAACAAAAGCCTGTAGAGCAGAAGTTCTACAGGCTTTTGTTAATGCCTCTTATTCATTTCAGACTGAAGTAAGTGAAGCATCAGATCAGACAAAAGCTAACCTTTATGAGACCAAATAGTACCTAACAATTGAACACATGCTAATTCTACTTGTTGCTACTACCTATAGCATTACTCAAGTCAATTATTGAATAAACTATGAAAAACAGAAACCAACAGACTGACCACAGACTAGAAGATGTACAAGCTGATATTGCCCGCGTAGCAACTGGAATAGGCATTGGCATAGTGGCCGGCTTGGTAGGAACCGCCGTGATGACAGCTGCCCAAATGATAGAGATGAAGTTTAGCGGCCGTAAATCCAGTGATACCCCCTATAAGGCGGTAAAGAAAACATTCGGTGTGGAGGCACAATCTAAAGAAGACAAGGAGCTGATAACAAATGCCGCTCATATCGCTTACGGTACTACCTGGGGGGTGCCAAGAGGTTTGATGGCGGTCTTCGGAGCAGATGGAGCTGTAGCTACAACGACACATTTCGGTGCCGTGTGGGGCACAGAGCTGAGCCTGCTGCCGGCAATGGATGTCATGGAGCCTGTCACCACCTGGAAACCCAAGGCCATCGCGGAGGATGCCATGTTCCATGGTGTTTATGCCATCGCAACGGGCATTACGGCAGACATCTTAGCCAAATGGCTCAAGGAGGCAGAAGGGAATAATTAATTTGATCTATTCTATTACAAGCTAAAACAATTAATACTATGAAAAACAAACTTTTACTTATAACAGTGCTGTTCCTGGCAGCTTTACTTCCTCAACAGCTGCTGGCGCAGGGGCAGGTTGCTAGCAGGCTGATCAGGGGATCTAATTTCCAGATAGGAGTAGGTTATGAATACCAACGGGTTGACCTGGAAAACCTGAATCGGACGATTACGTCCTCTGGCTTTCCTGAGCTCTCTGAGAGCATACATTCAGTGAGCTTTCTGGCTCAGAACATATCAGATGACTGGATGCTGACGCTGAGGACTTCCTACTCCTTAGAGAATGAAGAGAGCTTTGGGAGTAAAGAGATAGCGTACCGTAACCAGCAGTTCTCCCTTGGCTTGGGGTACAATGTGCTTTCCTCCGATAAAGCCCGTTTACTGCCCAGCGCCACGGCCACACTAGCCAGAAACATCCTGCTTATTCAGGACAAGGCCAATACATCTGCCAGCTTTCAGAACCTCCTACAAAACCCTGCCCAGGAGGCGGACCTGCGCAACTTTGCGTACTTAGCGGATGTGGGATTGGCTTATCACTACCAGTTCTACAGAAGGGACCGGGACAACGAAACAGGTAAAAGGTCCACCTGGGTGCCTGTCATCCTCAAAGCAGGCTATAAATTCCAGCTTGGTGAGAGTGAGTTCAATTTTGACGGCGACGATGTAGCCGGCGTACCGGAAATATCCCTGGGAGGTTTTTACGCCTCTGTTCACATTGGCCTCGGCACAAGGTTACTACCTATAAAGTAAAGTACGTAGGTATGGTATGGTTCCCAAGGGCAAGATAGTGGCGATAGGCGGCAACGAGGACAAAGGCAGCTATCCGCTCCCACTCACCGAGGACCGCTCCCAGCGCATCCTGTTCTTTGAGCAAGGGATCTTGAAGCGCATCCATGATGAGCTCTATGGTATCGGCACGCGCATAGAAGTGATCATGACTGCCACCAGCATTCCGGAAGAACTGTACCAGGCCTACCTGCAAGGATTTATGATGTTGGGGTGCGACAACGTAGGCCATCTGGCTTTAGCTGACAGAGAACAGGCCGATAGTCCTGCAACACTGCAACGCCTGCGCAAAGCCGATGCCGTCATGTTTACCGGAGGCGATCAATTACGGATTACAGCAGCATTCAGAGACACGGCCGCACTGCAACTGTTAAAGCAGCGCTACCTGCACGAGGATAAGTTTCTGGTAGCCGGAACAAGTGCCGGCGCCATGGGCCTGTGTCAGGTTTTAAGAAGTCTTATAAAAAATTACCACCACATTTGATGGCACAGATTTAAAAAGACTTTTATTCAAGAAGAGTCACTGTCTCCTACTATATTTACATTCCCAACTTTACAAACGATGAAACAAGTACTTTTAGTCCTTGCGCTTGTGTTTAGCGCCTACATTTCTTTTGCCCAGCAAGCCCCGGCAGCCGATGATCCCTGCCACCAGCCGATACTGGAACTATATGACGACAACCGACGAAAGCTGCCAGAGGGAGCCATGCCCCGCGGTAAAGCGACCCTGATCGTGCGAAACAACCCGGCCTGCGATAAGCCGCAAATCTTCTCTGTGAAAAGCGCTAGATATTATCACGTAAGGGGGGCCATCCCCTTGAACACAGTGACTTTCTCTGGCCCGACGACGGACTTCACTGGACTTGCGAAAGTGTATAAACCGGGCGACCGTCTCCTTTTCGAGGTGTTAGAAATTATCTGCTATAACAAGAAAGGCGAGGAGACAGGCAAGTTCCCTGGCGGAGTGGTAAAGAGTTGGCCGCTTAACAGATAATTTCCTCAACAGAGAATATGAATTTCTTCTGGTTTACAAGCTTACATGTACAGAGCTTTTGGACCTTGTCACTTACCCCAACTTGAATTAAGGCGCCTTCAAGGATTGTTTAATCCTTATGTAAATAATTCGATAATTCAATCTTTTGCACTACAAAAGCCTTCAGTTAACGCTGGAGGCCTTTATATTTCAATTTGGATACTATTCGGATACCACGGCAGTCATCTAACTCAAGGTTTTTACACATCCTACTTCTGAAAAGGCCTCGTTCATTTGGAGTCTGAAGTGTTAGCGAAGGTTGAGGCAAAAATTTGTAAGCAACTCTTTTTATCTACATTGTCAATATTACTCCTTCATCCCTGGTTGTAAGATTTTATAGCCTGTCTTTTCTTTCTCATCTGCCACCATTTTAGCCACATCTTTTAACAGGGCTTTTGCGTCGTAAATTATGCCGTCTTTGATAGTATATTTCACACCTCCAACACGAATAACATCATTGTTTTCTGTAAGTTTTATAGCACCTGTACCATACAGCACTTTCAGGTTTGCGAGTGGGTTTTCCTCTACAATCACAAAGTCAGCCAACTTACCGATCTCTACCGAACCAATTTTATCATCCATACCCAAGGCTTCTGCGCCGTTGAGTGTAGCAGCCCGTATTACTTCCAAAGGATGAAAGCCCGCTTCACGCAGAAGCTCCAATTCCCTGATATAGGCAAAGCCATACAACTGAAAAATGAAACCAGAGTCAGATCCTGTTGTAACCCGACCTCCCCTGTTTTTATATTCGTTGACAAACGTCATCCAAAGAGTATAGTTCTTCTTCCAATCTACTTCCTGCTCAGTACCCCAGTAATGCCAATATGAGCCATGCGATACTTTGCTGGGCTGGTAAAAATCCCATAAGGATGGCAAAGTATAAGTTTCGTGCCATTCAGCACGGGTAGCACGCATCAGGTCGCGGCTTGCTTCATAGATGTTAAAAGTAGGGTCGATGGTGAAATCCAGGGATAGTAATTCATTCATCACTTGATTCCATTTTTCTGAATAAGGCGGAGCAGCCTGTTGCCATAACTTTCCAGCCTCACCAAAGCGGTCCTGTTCATTATTGTAATTATAGTCAGCTGGATAATGTTGAATGGTGCGGTCTGTAAAAAGTGCTTCAGGTAAGCCATACCAATGTTCCATAGAGGTAAGGCCAGCTTTTGCGGAATGCAATACGTTCCAGCGGGCCACATCCATTTGTGCATGGTGTCCGGCAGATCGAAGGCCAGCTTTCTTATTTTCTTCCAAAGCGGCGGACATGATTTTAGGACTAGCTGCAAAGAACTTAATACCGTCTGCCCCCTTAGAGGCATTGTCCTTTACCCATTTTCGTGCCATTTCAGGTGTGCTGATAGGCTCCTTGCTTCCCTGCCCGAAAGCTGTATAAGCTAGTATACGTGGTGCTGTAATCTCATTTTTAGCACTCTTTCTTTTATGGTCCAGCACCCAATCCAGCCCATTACCAGCAGAGGGGTCTCTTACAGTAGTAATACCATGAGCAAGCCACAGCTTAAATACATATTCTGCATCTGTACCTTGTGCCTTACCTCCTATGTGGCCGTGCATGTCCACAAACCCAGGTAGCAGGTACATACCAGTTGCATCAAGCTCCTTGCCACCCTCTTTCAATTGTGGTCTGTCAGCCGGAACAATTTTTACCCCCGGATAACCAACAGTTTTAATATTGACAATCTTGTTATTTTCTACTACAATATCTACTGGCCCGGTTGGAGGCGCACCATTGCCATTAATTAACGTAACACCACGAATAATAAGCTGTGGCCATGGACCTTCACCTTCCTGCCTTGGAGGCGCTTTTTTTATCTGAGCCAGCGATATGAAGTATATGGAACAGAATAAAATAGTGAGTAGATGTCTATTCATTAAACTTGACTTTGATTAGGTTATTCTAATGTATAAAATACTTCGAGCCTAAAACATCACTTATATATGATCAACTAGAGTGGACTAGAGAACTAGCTTAGCTATAATAAGTTGAAAATTAGACTAGGCAAAATTTCTGGAGCTACCCTGTAGCTCTACCTGATCTGCATGATTGCGGCAATCGTTTCTATGCCTTCCCACAGGTAATTGATCTTTACGTTTTCATTTTCAGCGTGCTGGTTATTATCATAGTTCACGATTGGCACCGCTATCACCTTTGACCCTAATATTTCTTCGAACAGGTATAAAGGCAAGCTTCCTCCCATTGAAGGAATAAGTACTAAAGGTTCCTTAGTAGTGGACTGCACTGCAGTTTGTATGCTTTGCGCAATAGGCAGGTCCATGGGAGTGCGCTGTGCATTGTAGCCATGTTTCAACTCTATCCTGATCAGGTTCGGGTATTTGCTTCGCTCCTCTTCTGTAGGCTCTCCATTTATAACATGGTACCCTTCGCCCTTGATGTGCGCTATGACTTTCTCAGCCTGGTTTTTGTAGTCGTTGCCCTTTACCAGGCGCAAGTCAAGCATAGCTTCTGCCTTGGTAGGGATCACATTGCTGGCAAGTGGACCTACATTAGCACTCTGCATGCCATTGATGTTTAGCGTGGGTAACATGATTCCTTCAATAAGGGATCTATCAGGACTCTCAGGGGTATGAACGCCAAGCTCCTTCTTCAATAACGCATCCTGATCCGGTATTTGTGACAGCGCTTTTTTCTCAGATGCTGTAAGCGGTATTATGTCATCATAGAAACCATTGATTAGCACCTTTCCATTTTCATCTTTCATGGAAGAAAGCAAGTGTGCCAGTTTTAAGGCAGGATTAGGAGCCCAGTTACCGTAGTTACCGCTATGGAGCGGTCGCTTAGCACCATAAACTGTAAGCGCCATATTTACGTCTCCGCGCACCCCATACACAATAGTCTTCCTTCCGGAAACGTGCCGGGGTCCATCTATAATTACCCAACAGTCAGCCTGTAGCTTTTGCTTGTTTCTCTTAAAAATCTCATCAAGGTGAATAGAGCCTACCTCTTCTTCCCCTTCAAACAAAAACTTAATGTTAACATTTAATTTCCGACCTGTTTTTACAAGTGCATCGTAGGCATTTAAAATTGCCATTACACCCGCTTTGTCATCGGCTGCTCCCCTTCCCGAAATGCGCCACTCCTGATTAATTTCACCACCTTTTTTGTAAGGCCCTATTATTTTGCCGCCGTTCTCAAGTGGCGCGGTTATCAGCACAGGTTCAAAGGGTTTCAACCCCTCATGCCATTGCTTTGGATTAACCGGCTGTCCGTCGTAGTGTGCATAAAATCCGATACTCTTGGTAGCACCGGGTGTTTTAATTTCTCCGAAAACGGCTGGAGTTACACCGGCTGTAATACCCGAGAGCAGTTCTGCTTCTATACCTTTGCGCTTCATCATCTCAACAATGAAATCTGCATTCCTACGGATGTTAACTGTGTCGGTAGACACATTGGGAATAGCCAAAAACTGAACGTATTCTTCAAGCAGCTGCTTATCGTTACTTTTCAAATGCTTTGCTACAGTTTGAGCCTGTAGAGATCCGCTGACACACGACACAAATAGTAAGAGAGCAAGGCCTTTAAAAATATCTTTTGTCATAAGGGCTACACAGTTATACTTTTGAAAGTTAGTGCGATTGTTATTGCTCAGGTAATATAAGCAACTATCTCAAGAATAAGATATACTTTATGATTGATTGCAAAAGTGAAATACCGCCAAGCAAAGAATTTCCTATTTCTTACCACCAGATAAACTACTTCGAAGTAAAATAATTATGCTAATGCCTTTAGTTGTGAGATGCTTATAATTAAACGTTCTGCACAAGACTTTATATCTCTATCCAACGCCTCTATTTGCATTAGTTGTACATATACTATAACACTTATCTAAGTGATTTATGGCTTGCTTTAACATTACTAAAAGAGTTAAGTTACTAATGCTAGTTTTCAATAAAAGCTTAAGAGTAATGGTAAAGAGGCCGAGGATACATTAAGCTACCATTTCAGCTTATGGTATAATGAACAAAAGGAAAGTTACAGCCTTATAGGTATGAAGATTTGACCATAGCTACTAACTAAAAGTATTTAATATTTAAGCTGATGGAAACAAGCCCAATCATCTTAACACTTACGCTTGATGAGCAAGCGGCTTCATCTTTTACTGCCCAACGGGAAAAGCTTTTTCCACGCGAACGAAACTTCCTGAAAGCGCACTTAACACTTTTTCACCGGCTCCCACAGCAAGAAACACTCATCACTGAAACTCTGTTCGAGGTGTGTGCCAAGCAGAATCAGATGCGCCTGCACGTCGCAGCCCCTATAAGCATAGTAAACACTTCTGCTACAGCTAAGGATAAATCCTCTGCCTGCTGTTATATGTCAATTAATTCAATGGTAATCCAATCTGGCGAGCCAGTGAAGCACTATCTCTTGTGCCCCACCTTTGTTGAATTTTCCCATCCCTGATTATAAACCACTCCATAGCTGCAACTTCAAAAGATTTACCAGTTGGCTCATGTCCCATAAAAGAACCTTTAAAGATTCCTCTCTCTGTATACCTGACAGCGACATCATCACCTTCCGCTATCATGCCTTCTATAGTTAGTTGTATTCCCAGGCCTGTGATAAGCTGCCGCCAAACTTCAGTAGCCCTTTCCATATTAGCTTTCCCTAAAACACCTTGTATCTCTGCATCGGATGCGAACAGTGCTACCAAAGCATCTAAATCACCCTTATTGAAAGCGTCGGCATATTGTTGCACAATTTTCATATTCTGCTCCTGTTGTTTAGTTTCGAGAGTTTTTACTTCTAGTTCCATAGTTTTATTAATCATAATTTGTTTTGATTTATTGATTTCTAAGGCAAATTTTTAGCGACCCTTCTCTTATTTGCAGCCTGCCTGCATGAGTTATTTCAGCAGCTGGCATAAAACGCTAAGCAGGATGCTGCGCTTTATGCTTCCTGAAGTGCTTGGTGGCTGCTTATCTTCAGCCCATATTGCACGCCGAGGGCCACCGTTATAGTTCTTCTCACCTGATGCATTACCGCTAGGCGGGTTTCTTCTTTTAGCTCTACTCCTGCTGTTACACTGGTGCCGTAAGGATTGCCTCCCGCCGCAAAAACAGCTGGATCTGTATAACCTGGTGCAGCAATGATAGCACCCCAGTGAAACATAGTGGTATATAGTCCCAGTATGGTTGTCTCCTGACCTCCATGCGGATTGCTAGCACTGACCATGGCGCTTACCACCTTGTTTGCAAGTTTTCCTGTAAACCACAGGCCGCCGGTAGTATCCAGGAACTGCTTTACCTGCGACGGCATGTTTCCATAGCGGGTAGGAATGCTGAAAACATAAGCGTCTGCCCACACCAGGTCATCCAAACTCACAACTGGTACATCCTCAGTTGCCTTCAGGTGTGCTTTCCAGGCTGGGTTGGCATCAATAGCGGATTGCGCGGCAAGTTCAGGGACTTTGCAAATTCTTACCTCAGCGCCCATCTCCCTGGCACCCTTTGCAGCCCACTGGGCCAGTTGGTAATTGGTGCCGGTCGCGCTGTAATAAATTACAGCCAGTTTAACGTTTGTCATCATATGTAATGAATTTTTTGTTTTAAAAAGAATTCTTGAAAGCCTCTAACAAATTAAAATTAGAAACAACAGGCACCTTTACGGCGATGCCTAAAATACAGTGTGCTAACAAGATCTGGTTTAAGCAATGGAGGACTCACCAAGGCTGGTATAGGCAATCTGAAGCCTTATGTTGAAATGCTGCGCCAAGAACTCATCGAAGGCAGTTGCAGTCGGAACAGCAGTCTCCTGTTTTTCTTTCCCTTCCCTTACAACCAGTTTATCAGCTGTTAGAGTTATTCTGCCTTTTATTGTTGGGCGGGTACAGAGTGCTTGTTTGTTGAAAGGCGCCTGTGGGGCATGCTGATGAAACTCACACAAGGCCGAGAACTCCTCTAGTTGTCTCGGTACAAGGGCAAATTTGAACATTTGCTGATACAGCACATCATCTTCGGATTTTTCCAGCAACACTTCTCCTGCAGGTAATTGGCTGAGACGGTAATAGGTCCCATACTGGTTTTGCGCCTTGCCATACTGCAGTTTCAGGGGCTCTATAAAGGCATCGCCAAAACCCACATCTATAAGGTACTGCTCCTCTCCTATTGTAGTGATCAGAGCGATGTGGCCAAAATCCGCGCCGTAGATACCTATGTGGGGCACATATACGTTGCAAGAGATAAAGTAAGATTCGAACCCGATGCCATCGAGCAGCTGCTTAAAGGCGCCGTTCAGCTCGTAGCAAATGCCCCCACGACCGTTGTCCACTATTTTACGATAGAAGCGTTCTTGGTCGAGAACAATAGGGGTTTTACCCACCACATCCAGGTTTTCGAAAGGAACGTTTAGCGTGTGGGCTTTGTGCAGTGCAAACAGTGTTTCTTCAGTTACTGTAAGCCCCTGATTGAAACCGATTCGATGAAGATAAGAAAGTAAATTCATGGAAAATTGATTAAAGTTTATTATTGATTTTATATTAATATTTCACTTTAGACATGGAGTTTCCTGTCCACTTTTTTTTGGCGGATTGGTTACTGGGAGAATGGTTATCTTAAGGGTAGTCTATTGAACAGGCAGCAGCCAGTCAATTAGTAGGTTGTCGAGACTCCTCCCGTCCGGAAGGCTATGATATTTAAAATATGAGACATCATCCCGGTGTTGGAAGCCTGATTGTTCAGAGAGATGCTTTCCTATCAACAGACAGCTGTTCTTCATTTCTTCGAAGGGACAGCAAAAAGTATAACTGACAAACTTACCTCCAGACAACTGACTCTGAAAAAACTTGTTTTTGGGTAATGTTACACTAGGCTTTGCAAGAATCGCTGCATCATATCGGTTCGAACCAGGATTTACCGTTTGGCAACCATACAAGATACCATAGTATTCAAAATCATCTTCCTTTAATCCGCTCACTTGCAGGTACTCTTTCACCTCTTTCCAGACCTTGTAGGTATCAGGGGAAAAATAATTACCTAAGCTTGGGAAAAGAAGAGCCTGCGGATGAGAGAGCACCACTGTTTTTGCCTTTAGGGAAAGATATCCCTCTAGAGCAGCAATGCTGTTCTTAAATTGGTTGTTCTCCCGGTAAGCCTTAGGAGAACAGCTCATGATGTCTTTGAAGGCTCTAGAAAAAGCACTGTTGTTGTTGTAACCAACCAGAAACTTTATTTCAGATACCGGCACCCGGGTAAGTGCTAGCAGATAAGCCGCCGTTCCTACACGTTGACGCTTTATGTAGTTGCCTATGGGTTCATTCAGCTCGTCTTTCAGCATTCGATGAAGGTGAAAAGGCGAATACCCACTCAACCGGGCAAGCTTTTCAAGCGAGATCTCCTCATCGAGGTGATGCGTGATATGGTGCAGTACTTCCCTAATCATAGCTTTGATTACTTTAAATGAACATTACAAAGATACAACACCGTAATCTAGATAAGTGTGCAGATCTTGCTACTTCACAAAAGTTCTTGAACAGAGACAATATTTAAAAAAACTGTTGAAAATATAACAAAACTCTTAGCCTCAATTAATCTGATCACCTAAAAGGGAAGCCTAAAATTATCTTCACCATCGGCTTATAGTGATCCTATAACAGACCTGGAAAGCAACTAACTTACACCCAGTATATAATCTAAGAACTGAATAGAACAACAGTTTAGAGTACAATTGATAGAATAAAAGAGTATTTCGTAGTTACGCTATATTATACTTTACAAGTCCATCAAGCATACTTTACTCAGTTGTGAACATTGCTAAAAGCATACGTTGCTGTAAACCCAATGATGTTCAATGATGTTGAGATGATTTTATTCATTCCTGTCTTCTTTTGTCTTGTCTAAGTTCAGGATTGGTAACTGGATATGATATTTCACGGCAATCAGTCTAATAAAGATCACAGTTGCAGCAGCTAATATCTCCACTACAGGAAATAAAATATCGAACTGATAGCAAACGAAAAATACCAAACCACCTGCGATGCAGGCCAACGCATAAATATCTTTCCGGAACAGCAAGGGCACTTCGTTAATAAGGACATCGCGAATTACGCCACCTACTGTGCCTGTTATAGCCCCCATCATTATACATACCCAGAACGGCAACCCAGCATCAAAACTTTTGGATATGCCTACTGTAGTAAATAATCCAAGTCCGACGGTATCAAATATAAACAGCGTATTCCCTAGCCTTAGCAGCTTCTCCTTAAAGATAATGGCTACCAGTAAGGCAATACCTGTAATAAGCAGATAAGTGGCATCTAACATCCAAAAAGGCTTCACATCCAACAGCAGGTCCCTAATAGTACCGCCACCGATGGCAGTAACTAAGCCAATAACGTAAGCACCAAACCAATCAATGTTCTTGCCTGAGGCTAATCTTATACCGCTTACAGCAAAAGCAAATGTCCCAAATAGGTCCAAAATCTTTATAAAACTAAACTCTGCTAATAAGTCCATTATATGTTTACCAAAAGTTTTGCCATATGCATTAGTGGCATCAAGTAGGGGGACAAGATACTAAATCAGAATTTATCTGTTGGGGAAGTTATAGATGAAGTAAGCAGTTCTTCATGAATTATAACATCATTCTCATTAGCTTACGCATAATTTGTAGAATGATAGCCATACTTTCGTTACAGCTAATATCTATTACAGTATAACCATCACTAGCTGCCACTTAACCCATATCCTGAACATTGCAGTAAATCGTTACCAAAAGTTTAAGAAAAGGAAGTATAAATATCATGTTCCCTGATGCACATTGCCCATTTTTAAAATATTAACGGTAACTTTATGACTTGAAAAAAATAAGCATGCTTCACTTCTTTTTTAATCAACCAGATACAGTTTACGCCCTGCAAAAAGAGGGAAAACTGACCCCGACCGACATTCAAAAGCTTGAATGGTTATTCGGCAACGCCACTCTAAAACAGGAAACTGTGCTGAGTGGCTTTTTTGTTGGCCCTCGTGCTGCCATGATCACCCCATGGAGTACCAATGCCGTGGAAATCACACAGAACATGGGTATTGAGGGAATCACCCGGATCGAAGAGTTTAAAATAGTAGCAGAAGATTTCACGGACTTTGACCCGATGCTTTCTCAAAAGTATAAGGGTCTTGATCAGGACATCTACGACATACATATACAGCCGGAGCCTGTACTGCCAGTTACAGACATCTCAGCCTATAACAAGCAGGAAGGACTGTCGCTTAGTGATGAAGAAGTTGATTATCTAAACAAACTCTCTGAAAGATTAGGCAGACCGCTTACAGACTCTGAAGTGTTCGGGTTTTCTCAGGTTAATTCGGAACATTGCCGCCACAAAATCTTCAATGGCAAGTTTGTGATTGATGGAGAAGAGAAACCGACTTCGCTTTTCAAACTAATCCGTAAAACATCCGAAGCCAACCCTAACGATATAGTTTCGGCTTATAAAGATAACGTGGCTTTTGTGAAGGGGCCGATGGTACAGCAGTTTGCACCTAAACGTGCCGATATACCTGACTTTTACCAAATAAGTGATTTCGAATCGGTTATCTCGATTAAAGCAGAAACGCACAATTTCCCGACTACTGTAGAACCATTTAATGGTGCCGCCACAGGTTCTGGGGGTGAGATCAGAGACAGACTAGCTGGTGGCCAGGGAGCGCTTCCGTTGGCAGGTACGGCTGTTTACATGACGGCTTTATCTCGACTGGAAAAAGACCGCCCATGGGAAAAGGCAACGCAGGAAAGAAAGTGGCTGTACCAAACGCCGATGGACATCCTGATCAAAGCCTCTAACGGTGCTACGGATTTCGGTAACAAGTTTGGTCAGCCTTTGATTACCGGTTCTGTTCTAACCTTCGAACACGACGAAAAAACAGAAGAGGTAGAGACACCTAGAAAACTGGGCTACGACAAAGTAATTATGCTGGCTGGTGGCGTTGGCTACGGCAAAGCAAGCCAGGCACAAAAAGGACATCCAAAAACCGGTGATAAGATTGTTATACTTGGCGGTGAGAACTATCGCATTGGTATGGGCGGAGCAGCCGTATCTTCTGCCGACACAGGTGAGCACGGAACAGGCATTGAATTGAATGCTATCCAGCGCTCCAACCCTGAGATGCAGAAACGTGCCGCCAATGCCATACGTGGCTTAGTGGAGAGCGAGCATAACCCGATAGTTTCGATACACGACCACGGTGCCGGCGGCCACTTAAACTGCCTATCTGAGTTAGTAGAAGAAACTGGGGGTAATATTGATTTGGATAAATTGCCTGTTGGCGACCCTACCCTATCTGCAAAAGAACTTATCGGCAACGAGTCGCAGGAGCGTATGGGATTGGTGATTGGCGAAAAAGACATTGATACCCTACAAAAAATCGCTGAACGAGAGCGTGCTCCGATGTACACCGTGGGTGACGTTACCGGTGATCATCGCTTTACCTTCCAGTCAGCATCAACGGGTGCAAAACCAATGGACCTGGAGCTAAGCGACATGTTCGGAAGCTCGCCAAAAGTGGTGATGAACGACAAGTCCGTTTCCAGAAATTACCAGGAAGTAACCTACGATAAAAATCAGCTTCATACTTACCTGGAGCAAGTGTTGCAGTTAGAAGCCGTAGCTTGTAAAGACTGGTTAACAAACAAAGTTGACCGTTGCGTGGGTGGCCGTGTAGCGAAGCAACAGTGTGCCGGTCCGTTGCAATTACCGCTAAACAACTGCGGTGTGATGGCCCTTGATTTCCAGGGCAAAGAAGGGGTGGCTACTTCAATAGGCCACGCTCCTATCTCGGCCCTGATCGATCCGGCGGCAGGTAGCCGTAATGCTATTGGCGAGTCGCTGTCTAATATTGTTTGGGCACCGCTTAAAGATGGTTTAAAGAGTGTATCGCTTTCTGCTAACTGGATGTGGGCATCTAAGAATGAAGGCGAAGACGCCCGACTTTACAAAGCGGTAGAAGCCTGTTCAGATTTCGCTATTGCCTTGGGTATTAACATCCCGACCGGTAAAGACTCGCTTTCGATGAAGCAGAAGTATCAAGACGAAGATGTTATCGCACCGGGTACAGTTATCATATCAGCAGCAGGAAATTGCAGTAATGTTCGCCAGGTAGTGGAGCCAGTATTACAGCGCGATGGCGGTAATATTTACTACATCAACCTGTCTAATGATGCTTACAAATTAGGTGGTTCTTCGTTTGCGCAGATCGTTAATAAAATAGGTAACGAAACACCGGATATCAACGATGCTTCGCTGTTCAAGAACGCCTTCAACACGCTGCAAGGCTTGATCAAAGAAGGCAAAATAGAAGCAGGTCATGACATCGGAAGCGGCGGTTTAATTACAACCCTGCTAGAGATGTGCTTTGCCGACAACAACCTGGGTGCAAGTATAGACCTGACTTCGCTAGGTGAGGAAGATAGCATTAAAGTACTGTTCTCTGAGAACATCGGCGTAGTATTCCAGGCATCTGCAGATGCAGAAGAAACCTTAAAAGCGAACCAAGTACCATTCTATAAAATAGGTACCGCTACATCTTCTGCAACGCTTGAATTGAAAAATGGAGAAGACTCTTATAGCTTCGACATTGCTCAACTTCGTGACACCTGGTTTAAAACCTCATACCTGCTGGACATCAAGCAAAGCGGCCCAGTAAGTGCAAAAGAACGTTTCGACAATTACAAAAATCACGAATTAAAGTATAAATTCCCGGAAGGATTCGACGGTAAGAAGCCTGTTATCAACAGCTCTAATCCAAGAATAAAGGCTGCTATCATCCGCGAAAAAGGAAGTAACTCGGAGCGTGAAATGGCCAATGCCATGTACCTGGCAGGTTTCGATGTGAAAGACGTGCACATGACGGACCTTATCTCAGGAAGAGAAACTCTGGAGGATATCCGTTTCATTGGCGCTGTGGGTGGCTTCTCTAACTCCGATGTACTAGGTTCGGCCAAAGGCTGGGCAGGAGCCTTTATGTACAACGAGAAAGCCAAAACAGCCCTTGAGAATTTCTTTAGCCGCGAAGACACGCTCTCGGTGGGCATTTGCAACGGCTGTCAATTGTTTGTAGAGTTAGGCCTCATAACTAAAGGTCATGAGGAGCCAGCGAAAATGCTGCATAATGTGAGCCAAAAGCACGAAAGCATTTTCACGTCTTTAACTATCCGTGAAAACAAATCGGTAATGCTTTCAAGCCTGGCCGGCAGTACATTAGGGGTTTGGGTATCGCATGGAGAAGGCCGCTTCTGCTTACCACACTTAGAAGATAAATACCAGATTGTTGGCAAGTATGGCTATGAGACCTATCCAGCCTGCCCGAACGGTTCTGACTACAACACTGCCATGATCTGCGACGAAACTGGTCGCCACCTGGTGATGATGCCGCACATTGAGCGTTCGCTTCTACAATGGCAATGGGCGCATTATCCGAAAGGCCGCCACGATGAAGTATCGCCATGGATGGAAGCTTTCGTGAATGCCAGAAAGTGGTTAGAGTCTAACGGAAATAATTAAATACTCCTTTTCATTCTTTAGAGTATAACTGAAAACAGCTGCTTTTTGTCTAAAGAAGCAGCTGTTTTATTTGTGTCTGATTATTCAATTCAGATTTAATTCTCATATAAAATTCCTACTCCCATAGCACCATAGCTACTGTAGTATAACTCAATAAACACTATTCTTGTAAATGCTTTAGGTAATTTTGTGAGGTAAGTATGACTGCTGTCCATATACATTGATAGGCAGAATACATGCTCTATAGCTTATTTAATTAGATGTGATGTATTCTTAGCTAAGGTCTTCTTTAAAATATTTTGGCGGTATGTTTCAATTATACACTTTATAGTTCATAGAATATCGGCAATTTCAGTATTTGTGTATCCGTCAGTTATAAACCTTTCCGGTAGCAATTAGAGCTCCTGTCGCAAAAGCGCATGATCATTATCTATTACAATTTTGATCTGCTTGTGACGTTACTTGGAGGACTAATTTGCATATCCACTTGCTGTAAACTAGTAAGCAGATTTAGATATGATTGAACAAAAGGGCAAAATGTACATTCATAACTTTAAACGATCATTAAATTCAATCAATATTTCTAAAGAGGAAAAGTATTTTTAAACAGAAAGGCCAGCTTTTAAAACTGGCCCCTCTGTTTGTTATTTACAATGAAAGCTTCTTTGATCTAATTATCTAAGCCACGCTGCGATGTGTATTGTCGTTGGTCTATATTACCATAATTATGGGAGATGAAGTTGCTGTAGCCATTTCTACTGCGTTTCTCCTCTAACTCATACACACCGGCTGAGGCACTGCCGTTATTCGAGTAACTATCGTTACCTCGCATACAGCCACTGCACATCCTGATCTCTTCCGGGCCTTGCTCCTCATGCCCTGCATACTGCAATCCAGTATAAACCATTGTTCCAGGGGTTTCATCCCTCCAGTTACTTGCTGCCATATTTATCCTCCAATGTTGGTTTTTCAAGCAAAGAACGTCCGTTATCGTTCCGCAGAGTTGTGCTAGCAATTCCTACTCTCTTTCTTAGTACCCAAATTGACATCAGCTACTTTTATAACTCATTCAACCACAAGCATTAAGCATGAGCGTGTGTAAAATGCCACATAACGCTGCCTCTACTTATTTAACGTTCTGTAAATCTGGCAGTTGCTGCTATACTTACATTTAGTAGGCTTTAACAAAATAATACTGATAAATACGGAAGACATAAGTATAAATACCAGCCAAACGCAGCCAAAACCTGGTACTATAGTAGCTAATCTGGTAAAATCTAATTTATTCTCACAGCAATGATTAACACTTTAGATTAGCGTACAATCTCTATGGATGAGCATAAGATTTTGGCAGACGGGAGTTGCCGACGTTACAGATTATATCTCGTATACATTCAAAATCACACACCTATATCAAAGCTTTTACCTTGCTGATTCGCACCAGTAGCAGACCTAAGATTCTGGAACTATGAAAATAATTGAGCTGAAAACAATGCGGGGGCCAAACTACTGGTCGATAAAACACCATAAAATTATCGTACTTAAGCTGGACCAGGAGGAGCTACGGGATGTGCATACCAATGAAGTTGAGAACCTGGCTAAGCGCCTGGAAAGGCTGATGCCTGGCATTTACACACATCGGTCATCTGAAGGTATGGAAGGCGGCTTTCTGAGGCTGGTAAACATAGGCACCACTTTTAGCAAAGTAGTGCAGCACGTAGCCCTGGAGTTGCAGACCATGAGCGGTATGGAAAGCGGCTACGGCAGGTGCTATGCCTCCAACACCGAAGGGGTAGATTATGTTGTTTTCTCTTACCAGGAGGAACGTGCAGGTGAATATGCGGCACACGCTGCCGTACGCATTACAGAAGCGCTAGCCAGGGGTGAAAAAGTAAGTATAGTGCAGGATATCGCAAAGCTGCATAAAATAAGGGAGGATGAGTATTTCGGCCCGAGTACAGAAGCAATTGTATGGGAAGCTGTTAATCGCAACATTCCATACATACAAAACAAACCTGCCGAACTGATACAGCTGGGCTATGGCATCCACCAGAAACAGATACAGGCTGCCATGAGCAGCAATACCTCCTGCTTTGCCGTTGAAAATGCCGGAGATAAGAATAAAACAAAACTCATACTTGAAGAGGCAGGCATTCCGGTGCCAAGAGGCAGAATAATACGCAATAACCGTGAACTGGAAGAGGCCATTGACCACCTGGATTATCCTGTTGTAATTAAACCGCTCTACGGCAACCAGGGCAAAGGTGCCAGCATCAATATCGACAACTGGAAAGATGCGGTCAAGGGAATGGCCGAGGCGCAACGGCACTCGGAAGAGGTAATTGTTGAACAGTACATTGAGGGATACGACTACAGAATATTGGTGATAGCCGGAAAATTTACAGCCGCAGCTAAGCGAACACCTGCACTCGTAACCGGAGACGGTACCGCCACGATCAGGCAACTTATTAATCAGGTAAACAAAGACCCTAGGCGTGGCGTGGGCCACGAAAAAGCGCTCACTCACATTAAAGTGGACAAAATAACACGTGCAATCCTGCGAGAAAAAGGATTGACGCTACAGTCTGTGCTGCCGGAAGGCGAAACGCTCTTTCTTAAACGAACTGCAAACCTGAGCACAGGTGGTACCGCCACCGACGTTACAGACCTGGTGCACCCCTACAATGTGCTGATGGCAGAGCGTATAGCAGGTATTATTGGCCTTGATATTTGTGGCATAGACGTGATGACTACAGACATTGCTATTCCGCTTCCAGAAACACGCGGTGCTGTTATAGAAGTAAACGCAGCCCCAGGCCTGAGAATGCACATCTCTCCCACCGAGGGATTACCTCGTAACGTGGCTGACCCAATCATAAGTATGCTGTTTCCGCACAACAGCCCGTCACGTATTCCGATTGCGGCTATTACAGGTACCAATGGCAAAACCACCACAACACGTCTGATAGCCCACCTCATGAAATTCACGGGTAAGAAAGTAGGCTACACAACAACAGACGGCATTTACATACAGGATAAGAAAATCATTAAAGGTGATACCACCGGCTCTTTCAGCAGCGAGTTTGTACTGAAAGACCCTACCGTAGATTTTGCCGTGCTGGAGTGTGCTCGTGGTGGTATGCTGCGATCAGGATTGGCTTTCAGTCAATGCGATATTGGCGTGGTGATGAACGTATCAGAAGACCATCTGGGTTTAGGCGATATTCATACGGTAGAGGATATGGCACGCGTTAAATCCATTATTCCCAGAACAGTGTGCTCAGAGGGCTACGCCATTTTGAACGCTGACGACGACCTGGTTTACGACATGGCCAACGGACTACATTGTAAAGTGGCTTTTTTTAGTTTAGATGAGGCCAATCCCCGCATCACCGAGCACATTTCTAAGGGTGGATTGGCAGCTGTTTATGAAGATGGTTATGTCTCCATATTCAAAAATACGTACAAAATCAGGGTAGATCGGGTGGCAGATATTCCGCTCACGTTTGGAGGAAAGGCTAAGTTTAACATCTACAATGTATTGGCGGCAACGCTGGCTGGTTATGTATCACACATGGAGATAAATGAGATCAAAACAGCCTTGCGCACCTTCATTCCATCACCTGAAACAACACCTGGCCGAATGAACCTGTTTAAACTGCCGCACTATGAGGTGTTGATAGATTACGCCCACAATATTGCAAGTATGGAGGCGATCAGCGACTTCATCAACAACACAGAAGCCTCACACAAAATAGGCATCATAGCAGGTATCGGTGACAGGCGCGACGAAGACACTATTGAAATTGGCAGGCTGGCCGCAGAGGTGTTCGATGAGATCATCATTCGGCAGGACAAGGACCTGCGTGGCCGAAGTGGACATGAGCTGAATAACCTTATCAAGGAAGGTATTTTTACGGTAAAGCCAGAAATGGAGCCTAAAGAGATAAAACAGGAAACCAGGGCGTTGGCACATGCATTGGAGTATGCACCAGAGGGTTCTTTTATCGCACTTTTCTCTGAAGATATTCCGGAGGCTATTAAGTTGGTGGAGAGCTTTAGAGTTATCCAGCACCGAAATAAGACTTCCGATTCTGCTTGAAAGCATCCTTTAAAAGGTTAGCCCAGAATAGCAATACCCTCCTTCACCTAATACTCCGGATTTATTCAGACTTATAGTTGCCTGATGCATTTACAACACCTCTATTGGCATTATTAAATACGAAAGCAGTATTACTAAATTATTTGCCCCACCACAACACTGGTGCTCCCAATTTATAACCAGAAAAGGGTTCTGGAAGTAAAGTATAAACTCACGGAGGCATTAAGGCATGAAAAAAAAGAAGTTGATATGGGTAGGTTCAGCATTGGCATTTGTAGGTGCAGCTCTTTTTGTTGATGCACTGATCCTTGAAAAATACTTTTTTGATGTCAGGACTTTCCGTATTGGAAAAAACAACAGTGAAAGAAGTATAAAGATAGTATTGATAACAGACCTCCATTTTAAAGATAGGCTACTGCCCCATTACAAAAGGTTAGCCAGGAAGCTAAACCAACTACAGCTAGACCTACTCCTGATCACCGGTGACACCATCGACTCTACGGGTAAGCTAGAACCTGTTATTGGTTTCTTTAAGCTGCTTAACCAGCAGATGCGAAAAGTGGCTATTCCGGGCAACAACGACTATAAAGCTAGTACAAGTATAGATGACCTAGAGAAAGCCCTGGAAAAGTGTGGCTGTGATTTTCTGAGGAATGAGTCTAAAGCTTATATTATAGAGGGTGAAAGGATAATGGTTACAGGCCTTGATGATATGATTGAAGGAGAAAGCTCTTTCAGGGATGCAGTTAAAGAAATTGGAAGTGAAGAAAATCACATCCTGCTACTACACAGCCCACTTCAGCAGGAAAAAATAAAAGCTGAAATTAGCAGCATTAATAAAGAAAGAGACAACAGCAACAAATTAAACATCCGGTACATCTTTGCAGGCCATACCCATGGTGGACAAGTACGCTTGCCAGGCTACGTTCCGGTGCTTCCCGGGCAGTCCGGTAACTATGTGAACGGCTGGTACAACAGCAGCGCGCCATACTTGTATGTGTCAAAAGGCTTCGGCACCTCTACTATACCTTTCCGGTTCTTTGCCAGATCAGAAGTAACCGTTTTTCATTACTTTTTATAAAAATAGATTCTATGCCACTAGGTCCGAAACTAGAGAAACTACTGAGCAAAGTATATGCCCCACAGGAAAGAACTGACACCAAATTTATGGGCAAGGACATTACCTATGTTACAAACGAACACGGGGAGCCTGTTACACTTTTTATTGGCAAGCGCCGAGATGATGGAAGTATAACCGGTGAACGCTATGTACGCAGGATAGTCCGGAAACCAGGAACGGATGAAATTCTGAAGAGCCATTGGGAGCTAAGGGGAAAGGTGGGCAGCTAACCTATTTCCCATACTTATACCTGATAGCCTTTTCTAAAGAAACAATGGCAAAAAGAACTGCTCCGGCACCAAGAATTCTCATCCAGGACATCAAATCTATCGGGCTGGAGTGGAACAACTTGTTCATAAAAGGAGTGTAAATGAACAAAAGCTGAAAAAAAAGCATCGCTGCAATACCATAGTAAATCCACATGTTACTGAACCAACCAATCTCGCGCACAGGTCTTACCAGCGAACGGCAGTTTAACAGGTAAACAGCTTCAAGCACTACAAACACCGTTGTTGCAACGGTCTGGCCTTCAGAGACTGTTGACCCTAATACCCGGCGCTCATATAAGTATAAACCAAAAGCAGCAATAAGTAAAAGCGTACCTACCAACAAGGTTCGCATGATAAGCGGGTATGTAAGTATAGGTTCATTGGCCGGACGGGGCGGCCTGTCCATTATTCCGGGTTCTTTAGGCTCAAAGGCAAGCATAAGTCCAAGCATAACAGCTGTTGTCATGTTTATCCAAAGTATCTGCACTGGCTGTACAGGCAATTGGGTGCCTAATACGATTGCCGCAAGTATAACAAGCCCTTCCCCGAGGTTGGTAGGCAGTGTCCAGACAATAAACTTGGTCAGGTTATCAAATACACCTCTACCCTCTTCCACGGCACCTTCTATGGAAGAAAAATTATCATCCGTGAGTACCATATCAGCAGCATCTTTTGCAACTTCGGTACCTGTTATACCCATGGCAATACCAATGTTTGCCTGTTTTAAAGCTGGTCCGTCGTTCACACCGTCACCGGTCATAGCCACTATTTTACCCCTGGCCTGTAGTGCTTTTACAAGCCGCAGTTTCTGGTCTGGAGCAACCCTTGCAAAAACAGAGGTAGTTTGTACAACGTTCTCCAGTTCCTCATCATCAATCGTTTGTAACTCACGGCCTGCTATTGCTACTAGCTTTCCATTTTCATGTCTGCCTTTAAGGCCAATTTGTCCGGCAATTGTGGAAGCAGTTATGGCGTGGTCACCAGTAATCATTTTAACGTCTATGCCTGCCATCTGGCAAAGCCTCACAGCTTCAATAGCTTCCTGCCGCGGTGGATCGATCATACCCTGTAGCCCAACAAAGGTCATACCCCTGCTTACTGTTTCATGTTCGATATGTTCCAGATCTGGAGATGCTTCTGCCATGGCAAATGCTAGTACTCGCAGTCCTTTGTCGGCCATGCGGTGAACCTCACTTTGTACCTGCCCCCGATCTATAGGTGCAACTTCTCCGTCGGCAGTTATCCATGTGTCACACCTATCCATAATAGCCTCTACTGAGCCCTTCATGAATATGCTGTTTTTTGAGCCTCCATGCAAGGTTGCCATGTACTGATACTCCGACTCAAAAGGTATGCTATCCAGGCGAGGATACTCCTGTTCAAGTGATTCCTCAGTAAGACCTGCTTTACGTCCAGAAACTATTAAGGCGCCTTCTGTAGGGTCTCCTTCTACTATCCAGCGATCATCCACCTGCTTTAAGGCACTATCATTACACAGCATACCTGCTTTCAGACAGTATTGCAGTGGTGCATTATCGTCGGCTACACCAAAACCAGATGCTGTTGCTATTTCTCCGTCGGGGCGGTATCCTAAACCAGACACTGTATAAGCCTTGTTGCCGGCAACTATTTCCTGCACAGTCATCTGGTTTTCGGTGAGGGTACCCGTTTTATCAGAGCATATCACGTTGGTGCTGCCCAGTGTCTCAACGGCTACTAATTTCCTGGTGATGGCTCTTCTTTTTGCCATCTTAGACACACCTATGGCCAGCATAATGGTAACTGCTACAGGCAAACCTTCTGGTATGGTACCTACAGCCATGGCTACTGCAACCATAAACATTTCTGCGGCGCTTTCGCCTCGCCACAGGCCTACACCAAAAACAACAGCGGCCAGCAAAAGTATAACCCACAACAGCAGTTGGCTGAAACGTTTAATCTTTTTAGTAAGTGGTGTCTGCAACTCTTCGGCACTAGCTATAGACTGCTGTATCTTACCAACTTCGGTATCATCGCCGGTTGCTATTACAATACCCCTGCCCTGCCCGTAGGTAACGGTGGTTGAGCTAAAACCGAGGCAAAAACGGTCACCAAGCACAACATCCGCCGCTACAGGTTCGGTGTTCTTTTCTACTGCAACAGATTCTCCCGTTAATGCCGACTCATCTACTTTCAGGTCCCTTGCCTGCACCAGGCGAAGGTCTGCCGGAAACTTATCGCCAGACTGTATCAGCACCACATCACCGGGCACTAACTCACGTGCATCAATGGTTTGCTTGTTACTTTCTCTAACTACAGTGGCGTGCAAAGCCATACTTTTAGAAAGCGCATCAATGGCTTTTAAGGCTTTAGACTCCTGAATGTATCCTATAATAGCATTAATGAAAACTACGGCAAAAATCACCACAGCATCCAGGTACTCTCCCAAAATAACTGTAACAACTGTTGCTATTAAAAGGATATAAATAAGTGGCTGGTGAAATTGCAGCAGAAAGCGTAGAAATGCATTTTGCTGCTGTTTTGGTGTGAGTATATTCTGGCCAAACTTCTCCAGCCTTTGCTGCACCTCCTCACTGCTCAGACCTTTCCTAAAAGACACGCTAAGCTTTTCTTCAGCCTCAGCAATGCTCAGGCTGTGCCAGTTATGTTGATTGACTTGCTTCATAAGGAAGAGTAGTATGACTTAAAAGAGCAAAGCTTATTATACTTAAAGAGAATTCTATCTTATACCTCCTATAAAAATTTACTTATTAAAAGATAAACTTGTTTCTTAGGCTTATACTTTACGTGAGTGACACATATCATCTTTTACTACTATATGTGCAGATTTTACATGAAAAGTCTTTAACAATCAAGGCCTTAAACCGTTTTATCTTGTATGAAGCGCAGGCAAATCTATATTGTAGCTGGTGTACTGGTTCTGGTGCTGGCAATTTTTCTCTCGTCCAGGCTCGGCGAAGAAGAGCAGGAAGAAGCGCCACCACGTGAGGAAAAAGTATACGTGGAAGTGCTGCAGGTAAAGCCGGACACTGTGCAGAGTTATGTTACGCTTACAGGCAGGGTTATACCAAGAGACCGGATTGAAATTTTTGCCGAGGTAGGCGGCATTTTTATCGACAGGGGCACTCCATTTAAAGTTGGCTACGATTACCGACAAGGTGAAGTGCTGGTGCAAATAGATTCTGAAGAGGCTAGGCAGCGTATGGTTAGCAGCAAAAGTGCTTATATGAACGTGCTGGCCCAGGTTGTGCCAGACCTGAAAATAGACTTCCCGGAGATTTACGAACCCTGGCGCGATTACCTGGTCAACTTTAATGTAAATGGTTCCTTAAAGCCGCTGCCCAAAGTAAACTCAGAACGGCAGCAACTCTTTCTGACAGGCCGCAACGTGTACAGCCAGTATTATGCGCTAAAAGAACAGGAAACGCAGCTAGGCAACTACATCATCCGCGCCCCTTTTGCCGGCACCCTCACTGAAGTTCTCATAAATGAAGGAACGCTGGTACGAGTAGGCCAGAAGCTGGGGGAATACATTAAAACGGATGTTTACGAGTTAGAGGCAGCCATCAGCCCTTCAGAGTTGCAGTACCTGTCTAAAGGCGACCAAGTGCAGCTGCAGGTGCCGAATTCAACAGCTAGGTATACCGGTAAAATTAGCCGAATTAACGCCAGCATCGATAATGAAACACAAACTGTGCTGGTATACATTCAGGTAAGCGACCCAAAACTTAAAGCAGGTATGTACTTAACCGGAAAGGTAAAGGCGCAGCAGTTTGAGCAGGCTGTGCGGCTGCCGCGCGATGTGCTGGTAAACGGTAAAAGCATTTATGTTGTGCAAGACAGCACAGCTAAACTTCAGCCGGCTCAGGTATTAAAGTTTACTTCTGATGAAGTTATACTTGGAGGCTTACCTGAAGGTGCGCTGGTAATGGAGACAAGTGAGAATGCTGCATTTGAAGGAACAAAAGTGACGTACCAGTTAAAGAGATAGACAATGCGCCGAATCATTGCTTTTTTCATACGAAATGTAGTTTTGATCAACCTGACGATCCTGCTTATCACGATCTTCGGGTACCTGAGCGCAACTAACCTCACTTCTTCTTTTTTCCCCAAACAAAAAACAAAATTCATCATCGTTGAGGCGGTTTACCCTGGTGCATCTCCTGAGGAGGTAGAAGAAGGCATCACCCTAAAAATTGAAGAAAACCTGCAGGGGGTGAGCGGCATAGACAGGGTAACCTCCACCTCATCCGAGAATGCTGCCAACATACAGGTAGAGTTGCTTTCTACTGCCGATGCAGACATTGTACTGCAAGACGTGAAAAATGCCGTGGACCAGATCAGTTCTTTTCCGCAGGGTATGGAGCGGGTGGTAGTGTATAAGCAGGAGATTTTAAACTTTACCGCCAAATTGGCCCTGAGCGGTGATGTGCCGCTGGAAGACCTGAAGGAAAAGGCACAGCAAGTAGAAGACGAACTGCGTGCGTCTGAAGAAATATCAAAAATCATCCTGACTGGCTATACACCTGAAGAAATTGAAGTATCTGCCCGCGAAAACCTGCTACGTAGCTACGGCCTCACCTTCGAAGACCTGGCTAACGCCGTTCGCGCAGCTAACATAGAAGTGACAGGCGGTACCATTAAAGGAGCGGAAAAAGACGTCATCATCCGGGTTGACAATAAAGAGTACTATGCACAGAAACTGGAAGACATTGTTGTAAAAGGACTACCGGATGGCAGGTTAGTACGTCTTCGGGACGTTGCCGAAGTAAAAGACAAATTTGAAGAGACAACCAATAGAGCCTTCTTCAATGGAAAGCCTGCTGTACTCCTCACCATCAACACCCTGAACGAAGAAGACATACTTGGAGCAGCAGCCTTTGTGCGCAACTACATAGATAAGTTTAACAAGCAAAACCAACAGATAAAAGCCACATTAGTAGACGATGCCACTGTAAACCTCCGCGAGCGTATCGGATTACTCGAGAAAAACGGTTTAATAGGTGGTTTACTGGTAGTTTTGCTATTGGGCATGTTTCTGCGCATTCGGCTTGCTTTTTGGGTAGCCATCGGTATTCCTATTTCCTTCCTGGGTATGATTATTCTGGCCAACCTGGCCGGCATTACCATTAATGTGCTTTCGCTATTCGGGATGATCCTGGTGATCGGTATTCTGGTAGACGATGGCATTGTAGTTGGCGAAAACATTTTCCAGCACTACGAGGATGGAGAGCCACCACTGCAGGCTGCCGTAAACGGAACACTCGAAGTTTTGCCGTCTATCATCTCTGCCCTCACCACCACTTCTATCGGCTTTGCCTTTTTCTTTTTTATAGAAGGCCAGTTAGGCGAGTATTTTTCTGATGTGTCTTTTGTAGTGATCTGTGCGTTGGGAGTTTCTTTAGTAGAAGTGATGCTGTTCCTGCCGGCCCACCTGGCGCACAGCAAAGACCTGGACCGGAACTATACTCCGAACGCGCTAAAAGAAAAGGTAGCTAATGTAATGTTCTGGGTGCGCGATAACGGCTACAAGCCACTGCTGGCTTTTATCCTCCGGCACAAAATCTTTTACTTTTTAATCATACTAAGCGTTTTCGTCATCACCATTGGGGCAGTACGCTCTAAGGTGGTGCGTACGGTTTTCTTCCCTAACATCGAGACAAACTCTATAAATGTAGTGCTGGAACTGCCTGCTGGCACGAACGATACGATTACCGAAAATACCATCAAAAGAATAGCCGCTTCGGCCCGAGCCCTAAACCAGGACTACCGCCAGCAGTTAAGCCAGAAAGAAGATGCCGAGGTAAAAGATGTAATAGAAGACATAGAAATTACCGTTGGCCCCACCCGCAACACGGCCTCTGCTATTGTATACTTGGCACGCGCAGAGAACAGAACCATCCGAAGCTTTAAAATTGCCAGCGACCTGCGCGAAAAAGTAGGCCCTGTTCCAAATGCCCGCAAGCTTGCCTACGAAACCACATCTGCCTTTGGTAAACCCATCTCTATCTCCCTCTCATCAAGCAACTACAAAGAACTGCAGCTGGCATCGGATGAGTTAAAAACGGAGCTGCGCGACATGCCAACCGTGAAGGACGTAGTAGATAACTTTCAGGAGAGCCAGCCAGAGGTAGGTATCACTTTAAATGAGCAGGCAAAACTACTGGGGCTAAATCCGCTGCAGGTTATTTCGCAGGTGCGCAACGGATTTTTCGGCCAAGAGGCACAACGGCTACAACGTGGCGATGACGAAGTAAAGGTATGGGTGCGGTATCATTTAGAAGACCGTGGTAACCGGGAACAGCTACGGGAAATGCGTATCCGAACACCCGATGGAAGGTCTCTCCCACTGGAGCAACTCGTTAATATAGAAGAACAACAAGGGCCAATTGCTATTAACCACCGTGACGGCCGCCGGGAGATACGTGTTGATGCAGACGTGGCCAGCCTGGAGGTGTCGTCGGTGGATGTGATTTCGAATATCACCAGTGATGTGATGCCAAGTATACTTTCCAGACACCCAAGTATAGATTATACTTTGGAAGGACAGGTACGCGAAACGGCAAAACTGGGGAGTTCTGCTGCTCTGGTTGGTCCTCCTATCCTGTTGCTGATGCTGGCCATGCTGATATTTACATTTAAGTCCTATAGTCAGGCTATTTCGCTTATCCTGATGCTGCCTTTCGGGCTAATCGGCGCGATCTGGGGACATTACATCCATGGACTGCCCATCAGCGTGCTTTCTATACTTGGTTTTGTGGCTTTGATTGGCATTTTGCTAAATGATGGGCTGGTGTTCACCAATACCCTTAACGATAAGCTAAGAGCCGGAACAAAGTATGAACAGGCTCTGAAAGAAACTGGCTTGTCCAGGTTCAGGCCCTTGGTGCTGACGACTATAACCACCGCTGCTGGCTTAGGTCCTCTGATTTTTGAAACAAGTTTTCAGGCGCAGTTCCTGATTCCTATGGCGGCTACTGTAGCTTATGGGCTTGTGGTGGGATCCTTTTTTATAGCTACCCTGCTGCCTGTTTTCCTGATCGCTGCTAACCGGCTAAAAGTATATTATACCTATTTGTGGACAGGAGAAAAGCCAGAACCGGAAGCAGTGGAGCGCGCTGTGAAAGACAAAAGAAATAAGGAGAAGTATGAAAAGGCTTGACGTGTTTATCGGGTTTATACTTTTGCTGGTAAACACCTCCGCTTTCTCGCAGGTGCGTGACACCCTGCAAGTGTTAACGCTGGAAGAAGCCATACTTGAAGCCCTAGCACAAAACCATAACATCCGTATTTCGCGCATCGAAGCGGCCATTAGCGAGAATAACGTTACATTGGGGAATGCTGGTTTGCTACCATCGCTCTTTCTGGAGGGTAGTTATACCAAGAGCATCCGCGATGTAAAGACTTCCTTTATCAATCCGCAGATAGAATCCATTAACAGGCAAAATGCAGCATCCTCTACAGTAAACGGAGCAGCTGTACTTTCCTACAATATTTTTAACGGACTAGGAAGTTACTACCAGTTTAACTCGCTCCAGAACCTGAGCCGGATTGGGGATGTGCAGGCGCGGCTTACCATCGAGAACACCCTGTTACAGGCGGTGATACAATACCTGGAGGCGGCAAGACTGCAGGAGCTGCTGGAGATAAACCGCGAAGCCATGGAAATCAGCCGGGAACGGTATGACAGGGTGAATGTGAAGTATGAATTCGGCACTATTACCAAACTGGATGTACTCAACGCTAAAGTAGACCTGAACGCAGACAGCACCATTTACCTCAGCACCATGGCCGACTATAGCAATGCGCTCCGCAACCTGAACCTGCTGCTGGGCCGCGACCCTATGGCAAGTATGGTAGTGGAAGAAGACTATGACCTTAACCGGGACCTGCAGCTGGATATACTGCTGGCGGAGGCACTTGCTGTTAACAGTAATTTACTGCTGGCTCAATACCTGCGGCAGGATGCCAGGCTTAACCTTAAAATTGCAAGGTCTGGCTACTACCCACGGGTGGATGTGAATGCGGCCTACAACTATAACCGAATAAAAGACGAAGCCAGTTTTTTAAATCTTTCACGCACCGATGGCTTTTCAGGTACCATTACATTAAGCTATAACCTCTTCAATGGCTTTCAGCAACGCACACAGGTAGAGAATGCACGTATGTCACTGGCAGCATCAGACGAAAATCTGGAGTTGGCAGCAGACCAGGTAAAGCGGGATGTACGTAATGCCTACGAAATTTACCGAACCAACTTATACCTGTTGCAACTGGCGCAGGATGATCTTACTACCTCTCGCCTCAACTTTGAACGCAGCCAGGAAGCCTACGCCACAGGCCTGATCAACAGCACCGATCTACGGACTGCTCAACTTAACCTGATCAACTCCCAGAACCGGATAAATAATTTGCGCATCCAGGCGAAAAGCTCAGAAATAGAACTTTACCGCTTGTCAGGTAGATTAATCGTGGAGGCAAGAAAGTAAGGCAAGAATTCTACAGCCATACAAACTGTTTAGCCATACTTCCTCTGATCGTGTTGTTTTGCTGCCTCTGCAGGATGGCAGATATGCCCTCATTTAAAATTTATTTAGAGTCAGGATTTTATTAACTACCTTGAACTCAAAGTGATAACAAATAGTTAAGTAGCAGTATTATTCATAATGGATTATATAAACTTGATATATTATAAATTATACTACAGTAGAAATTCCTTAGCCTTCTATTTACTTTTATTGAAGTAGATTATGATGGGGATAATGCTGATCATGCTTGTGTTTCGATAATTTATACATAACGCCCTACAAACTAAAGATAAGCCTTTAAAAGCTTGAAGCTTACAATAGAAAACAACTTAAAACATTTCATTTATGATGAGCGAAAACTTCCTGACCCTAAGTTTTAGCCCTAAAACAAATTTTATTACTGCACAATGGCTAAGGCCAGTTAGCAGCCAGGAGTACCGGCATGGTATCCGCATTATTGCAGTCTGCATCACTACACTTAAAGCACAATTCGCCCTCTCTGATTTTAGTAAAATCGATACACCTCCTATCGATGATCAGTACTGTACTGCAAACTTTCTTAAAACAGCACTGCAAGGCACTTCACTTAAGCGTTGCGCACGGGTGCTTTCTGGCAGTGCATCTCAATTGGAGGCATACCAGCGTGTGATGGCGGAAGCGACGAACCTACCCTACCAGACCAATGGATTCAATTCTGTAGAAGAGGCAAAAAGGTGGCTTTTGGAGAGCGAACAAAACTGTGAAACGGAACACGTTTGTGATGTAAACATGGCTACAAGTTCACAGATTTTGCGCAAAACATTGCAGCAATATGCAGGTAAGGCAGGCTTAAACTACACCAAGCTTGCACCGGATAATGGCGCACAAGTGATTGATACAGGCTTGGAGGTTTTGTGCAACACTGATTTCCTGAAAATAAGTATGGACAACTGTAATAGTTTAGTAGCCATGCGCTGGCTGCAGCCGGTGCAAAGCCTGGACTACAGGCATGGCATACAGACCATGTGCCATACTTTATCGCAGCATCAACCGGAGAAGCTAATTATCTTTAACCAACGGTTAGGTGTCATATCGCTGCCAGACCAAATGTGGTTTTCTAATAGGTTTGTAGAAGTAGTATCTGCCAACCGAACAAGGCGTATAGCTGTAGTTACTTCACAAGATTCGCTGCAGTTGCTTGTGCACGAGGCAATCGATAAAAACATAAAAAGTAAGAACCAGCTGTATGATCCGGGCTATTTCTTTTCGGAGGATGAAGCTATGGAATGGCTGATGCTGAAAGAACACTATAAGCACCAGAACTAAGTATAGCTATACAAAAGCACCTGCTAAAATTGATTAGAAAAGTTGAAGGTCTGCCTGCGAACTATTATGGTAACACCTCATTTTCCAATTTTTTGCCGGCTTCAAAATCAGTTAAATTTTGAAGCGTAATGCGTGCTATACTTTGCATGGCATCCACAGTTAAAAAAGCCTGGTGGCCGGTGATGAGCACATTATTAAACGAGAGCAAGCGCATAAACACATCATCCTTGATCACTTTGTTGGATAGGTCCTCAAAAAAAAGGTCGCCTTCCTCTTCGTATACATCCAGGCCAAGGTAGCTTATCTTTTCACTTTTAAGCCCTTTTATTACGGCCTTAGTGTCTATTATGGCGCCACGACTTGTATTGATCAGCATCACACCGTCCTTCATCTTCGCAATTGTATCTTCATTGATCAGATGGTGCGTTTGGGGTGTGAGCGGGCAATGCAGCGAGATAATGTCAGATATTTGTAGAAGGTTGTCTAGTTCTGTTGTCTCAACTCCTAGCTCCTGTGCTTCTTTTACCTCAGCAATATCGTAGCCTAATACGCTACAGCCAAAGCCTTTTAAGATACGAGCCGTAACAAGACCTATTCTGCCTAAGCCAATTAGCCCTACCGTTCTCCCATGCAGATCAAAACCGATTAACCCGTTCAGTGCAAAATTTCCTTCTTTTACCCGGTTATAGGCACGGTGGGTTTTGCGATTAAGTGTAAGTATAAGAGCCAGTGTATGCTCGGCCACAGCGTAGGGTGAGTATGCAGGAACACGTACTACTTTTATACCTACCGCGGCAGCTGCTTTAAGATCCACGTTATTGTAACCGGCGCAACGCAAGGCAACCAGTCTTACATCATACTTGGCAAATATCTTTAACACGCTTTCATCCACCACATCGTTAACAAATACGCACACTGCATCTCCTGCCTTAGCCAGCACAGCAGTATGATGATTCAGTGGAACATCCAGAAAATTGAGTTGATGGTTGTGATGCTGATTTGCCTGCGTAAAGAACTCTTTGTCGTACTGTTTTGTGCTGAAGAAAATGATGTTCATGCTTCTGTTTAATTAGAACAGAACCGGCCAGTAGTATAAAAAAGCTGCTCCTACCAGCGTACCTGATGCAACACCGATAGGCTATATTACAGGAAAACAGCAGCAGGTAAACTTATTTTTTTACGTACATATAATATAGCGTGTAGCCAATTCCATATAAGGCCAGAACGGTTATTATTACAAGCGATTCCATGTTAGTATTACATTTATGTGCACCACGTACACGTTTACTACACTCTTGTGCCGCAAAATCTTTTAGTGTTCGTTTAAACGGCAACTACAATATACTAAAAGTAAAAACAAAGCCGTAGCCATAGGATGCCACGGCTTTGCCCAGCTATTAATCAATGTTTATTTTCTTTTTGGCTTTAGCCTGCTCCTGTTTCTTTGGTACGGTAAGCTTCAGTACACCATCTTCATAGCGTGCTTTGATGTCTTCAGGCTGCACGTTTTCAGGTAAACTAAAGGATCGGCTGAATGAGCTGTAGTTATACTCCCGTCTCTTATAATTCTCTTTGTCTTCAGTCTTTTCCTCCTCTTTCTGGCTGCTGATGGTTAGCATGCCTTCTTCCATGTCTATGTTAAAATCTTCTTTCTTCATACCTGGGGCAGCCACCTCAATCAAATACTCTTTTCCTTTGTCTTTGATGTTAACTGCTGGTACACTACCCTGAAACTGTCTGCCAACCTGCATTGGCATCAGGAAGAAATCCTTATCAAAAAAGCGATCTACATCAGAAAAGAAGTCTGAGAAAATGGAACGTGAGGGCGAGGATGCTCCTCCGTTTCTTCTTGTTAAATTTGCCATAGCTAAAAACTTTAGTTGTTAAAGTAAAAGTCAGTCTCTAAACACAGCATTGGTAACTTTATACCAAATCAACACTTCCTTCTATTCTACGAATTCAATTTTGTTCTGTTAAAGTACCAGGTATTTGTTTTAAAAAACATGACATCAATCAGTTATGATTAATTTACCGGAAATTAAGTGATACTAGAGGTGCTATGGCTGCAGAAAGAGAAAAGGATCAAATTATACGTGCTCTTCTTGACTGAACAAGGTAAAGCTGCATTACCAGCTGAGAGAGAAAGAGCCATCTTGATTTAAATTTATACTTGTACCGAGCTTGTGGCACTCTCTATTTAAGGTACTGAGCAGCCATTTGGTGTCTGGTGCAGTGGCATAGTTCAGCTTAAACCTGCGCACCTGCATCGGCACCATTTTCATAGAATGCAGTTGGCCGGTAACAGGATCAATTTTAGGAAAATACATCAGCGTTAGGTCGCCACGGTACATCTCGTGCCCTCCTATTCCTTCGTAGTCGGTTATAAAGTCGCCGGCACCGTATATTATCAGTTTCCCTTTGTATACTTCCATGCCCATGGGGTGGTGCGACGAATGGCCGTGCACCAGGTCCACGCCTGCCTTGTCTATCAGCTGCCGGGCAAAGTTTTGATGGTTTGGTGGCACATCATAGCCCCAGTTGCCTCCCCAGTGCACTGAAAACACCACCAGGTCGCCTCGCTGCTTTACTTCCTTTACCTGCTGCTGTATCAATGTAACTGTTGCCTCACTCATATCTGGCAAAAGGTTAATGCCCGGCAGATCACGCCCTGTAGCCCATTCAGCAGGAATGCCGCTTGTATGAGAGCCATAAGCAAACACAATCACTCTGCCATTCCTTGTCTTGAACATAGCCGGCTTACTGGCCTGGTTTACATCCATACCTGCGCCGGCAAAAGGTACTCCTGCATCAGACAAGGTCTTTATCGTCTGTACAAGGCCGGGCCTGCCCCAGTCCAGGGTGTGGTTGTTTGCCAGCGAGCAAAAATCTATGCCAGCGGCTGTTAGCACCTGCACATTGGCAGGGTGCATCCTGTACTGTATTCCTTTTCCGGGCCAGGGGGTATCGTGGGTGGTTATACTTGTTTCGAGGTTGATGAGCTTGAGGTCCGGTGACTCGTTGCGCCATACTTCCAAGGCATCTCCCCAGATGTAGTCGTAAGACACCTGTTTTGGAATAGGTCCATTCTCGCGTTCTGCCAGCCGTACATAATCCCTGGCATCTTTTACATAGGGCTCGTAAATGCCGGGATCAACGGAGTGCGGCAGCACCTGGTCAATTCCCCTACCTATCATCACGTCGCCGCACAAAAATAAGGTAATGGCAGCTGTTGTGTCTGGTGGTGCCGTATCGAATGCATCTTTCATGAATTTGGTATTCATGTGCTGGTTAACAGCTAGCAAAGCAAAGGCTATACTTAATATAATCGACTTGCTTATCATTATGCTTCCAGAAATTAGTTTCTCCGCACCTCCACATTTACTCCTGCCCTGCAGCTAACATACTGCCTACCCTATTTCTAAGCGCCCAGTGGTATACTAAACACAAAACCAGCCCCATCAGGTGTTATGCCCACCACCCTAACCATATTGCTGCGCGAGGCGGCAATGGCTTTGTCCATGTCTGACGTGCTGTTTACAGGCATGCCGTTTATACTTGTGATGATGGTTCCTTCTGGTATGCCAGCCACATCAAAGAAGCCTCCCCGTTGCACTCCTGTTACATACACACCCGACCGCAGGCGGTACTGTTGTTTGATGCGATCCGGTACAGGAGCAAAAGAGGCTCCCAGCTTTGCCTGCAGGCTGCTTTCAGCAGATGCGTCACGTGTGCCTCTTGCTTCTTCCTCGCCTTTTAGCACTACATCTGCACTGCGTGAACGGCCATCGCGCAGGAAGGAGAGCTGTACTTTATCGCCGGGGTTATACCTGGCAATGCGTTCCGAAAGCTCAGAAGAAGAAATTACCCGAACCCCGTCTATACTTTGTATGATATCACCCTCTTTCAGGCCGGCTGCTGCGGCTCCGCTTCCTGGCTGTATGCCCATAATGTACACCCCTTTTACAGAGGCAGGATTTACCCCGCGCTGTCGCAGCACTTCATCCTCAACGGCAGGAGAAGGAAAGTTTACACCCAGGTAGCCGCGCCGCACCTCCCCATACTTCCTGAAGTCGTTTACAATTTTGCGCATAAGGTTTACGGGTATGGCAAAACCATACCCAGCATAACTTCCTGTCTGCGAGGCAATAGCAGCGTTTATGCCTATTAGTTTACCATCTGAGTTAACCAATGCCCCACCACTGTTACCGGGGTTAATGGCTGCATCCGTCTGAATAAATGATTCTATCGCCGTGTTGAAGCCTGGCTGTGTCGGATCGGAGTAATATTCCTGGCTCTGGCGATTAAGGATACCTATACTTCGGCCTTTGGCACTGATGATACCCGCTGTTACAGTAGAGTTAAGCGAGAAAGGATACCCCACAGCCAACACCCACTCTCCCACCTGCACACTATCTGAGTTACCCAGCGGCACTACCGGCAGATCACTGCTTTCCACTTTTAACAGGGCAAGGTCTGTGTCGGGGTCGCGGCCTATGAGTTTAGCCTTAAATGTTCTTTTGTCGGGCAATACAACTTCAATGGCAGAGGCGTTTTCTATAACATGATTATTTGTGACTACATACCCTTCCGGAGAGATGATCACACCAGAACCAGATCCGCGTGCAGGAACAGCCTGGTTGCCAAAAAACGGATTGCCTGATGCTACGCTGGCAGTGTACTGGGTATTGATATGCACTACCGCAGGCGTTACTTTTGCTGCCGCTCTTACAAAATCCGGGTTACCTGCCGAGGAAACAGCAGCTGATGGACGGCTGGTTAAATCCAGGGTACGGTCTTCCTCACCGGTAAAAACTATACTTTGCCTGTTATCGAAAAACCTATATCCTGCTATCGCTAAGGCTGCCGAGAGCAAAGCGATCAATATTACTAGTCCTGCACTTTTCATGCGTCTGTCTGTAGTTAAAGTGTTGCCGTCAATAAATTTGATGTTACACCGCTACCGATGCCCCGTAGAACCTGCGTTTGAAATATGTGTAACCGTAGCTGCTGTACTTTTGCCAACTTCTATAAAGTTTAGCGGAGTTTAACAAACGAAGGTTGCGGGAATGTGTTCAAAGACCATAACTTATGAATAAGCAACCTTGATCTAATAATCTGAGAACATTAAAGATGTGAAGTGAAGAGAGGCAGCGAAGTTTTGAGTTTAACTTCAGGATGAATTGTTTTATACTTCACCAGCGCCATACTTTAACTAAAAGAGTATCTGTTGCAGTAAATTAAACCTTTCTTTTTGCAGCCAAGCTTACAAAGCAATCGTATTTTTAAAGGCACTATAAGTTGAACAAATCTCATATGACATTATACTTAACAACTAAGTATAATCTGTTCCTCACCCTGTTACTTACATAATTTACCAGTTGCTCTTTTACTTAAAATTAAGCCGAAAAGGAGAACATAACATAATTATATACTATGGAAAAGCAGTTTCAGGGGAAGGTGGCCATTGTAACCGGGGCAAGCTTTGGTATAGGCAATGCAACAGCAATTATGTTTGCTGCGCGAGGCGCCAAAGTAGCCGTTGTAGATTGGAAAGAAGACGATGCAACAATAAATGCCATTAAGTCTGCCGGCGGAGAGGCTATTTTTATAAAGTGTGATGTATCTAGTGACAGCGAGGTGCAGGCCATGGTAGCGCAAACCGTCAGTGCTTTCGGCAGACTGGATTATGCTTTTAACAATGCGGGCATAGAAGGCGAGTCGGCCCCTACTCATGAGGTGACTCAGGAAAACTTCGACAGGGTGATAGGCATTAACGTGAAAGGCGTTTGGCAATGCATGAAGCACCAAATCCCGCACATGCTTCAACAAGGAAAAGGCGCCATCGTAAACTGCTCCTCCATTGCCGGGGTAATTGGGTTTCCGGGGATACCCATTTATACCGCTTCAAAACATGCTGTCATCGGCCTCACAAAAGCCGCAGCGCTGGAGTATGCCCAATCCGGTATACGGGTGAATGCGGTGTGCCCTGGAACCATACAAACCGCCATGATCGACAGGTTTATAGAAAAAAACAAACTAACAAAAGATGCCATGGTAAGCGGCGTGCCGATCGGCCGGTTCGGGGAACCTGGTGAAATTGCCGAAGCAGCTATCTGGCTTTGCTCCGACGCCTCCTCGTTTACAAACGGGCATGCCCTTGTAGTGGATGGCGGCTGGGTGGCGCGCTAAGTATACTTAGCTTAGCTAAGATACAGACTAGTGCAGGCTTATACTTTGTTCTCCATCAAATCTTCCAACATGAATTCTTATACTTTGCTTCTGAGTAAACTGGCTGCTTTTGTCCTGCTACTGCTTACGGCTGGGTGCAAGGCTCCTGAAACGGCACAGCAAATGCCCACGGATACCCCAACTACTACGGCAGAACTGGTGATCAGCCAGGCTACGAGTATGGAAGGTGCTTGGCGATTGGAAGATGACGCAGCGGGTGGCAAAGCAGATGTTACTGCTGTTAAGATCGTCCAGGACGGCTATTTTACAGTAACCGTGTATGACCAGCAGGCCAGAAAGTTTATAGGTACTTACGGCGGCACTTTTTCGAATATAAATGGCCGCCTTACAGGAAAGTATGAGTTCAACACCTTCGACTCTACCTTGGTAGGAAAATCGGTATCAGGAACATCAGCTTTACAAAACGGTAAATGGCGCACCACCGGGCTGGGCAGAAGCGGAGATGTGGCAGAAACTTGGGTGAAGATAGATGAACAACGCAGTAGTTCTCCCCTTGCCGGCACCTGGCGCATATCCGGCCGTGAGCGCAACGGGCAAATGAGTACCATGCAGCCCGGACCGCGCAAAACATTGAAGATACTCTCGGACTCACGCTTTCAGTGGATAGCCTTTAACTCAGAAACAGGGGAATTTTCCGGAACCGGCGGTGGGACTTACACTGCGCAGAATGGAAAGTATACGGAGAACATCGAATTCTTTTCACGCGACCAGGAGAGAGTGGGCATGCAGCTGACCTTTGATTATGAGGCAAAGGACGGCAAGTGGCACCATTCCGGCAAGAGCAGCACAGGCAATAAAATAAACGAGATCTGGGAGCGGATTTCTTCAAAATAAAGCACCCAAAGTATAACTGGTTTCTGTTGTAAAGATGCCTCCTATTGCTAAACTTGGGTAAGCAGCGAATGAGGTTTACGCTGCAGCAGCAAACACAAAATATCCCTATGGCTGAAACCATCGAACAACTGATCGTGACAAAGGCATCCGGCGAAAAAGTTTTGTTTTCGGTTGGTAAACTGGAGTTATCCCTGCGCAAGGCAGGAGCCAGCGAAGAAATAACGCAGGCTGTACTCTGCAAACTTGAGCCGAGGCTTTACGAGGGTATCTCCACCAGAAAGATCTACAAGATCGCCTTCTCCATACTTAACAAGCTTTCCAGGTCCACGGCAGCCAAGTATAGCCTGAAACAGGGAATCATGGAGCTTGGGCCGTCCGGGTTTCCGTTTGAAAAATTTGTGGCAGAGCTGCTCCGGGTACAAGGTTTTGCGACAGACATAGGTGTTTTTGTTGATGGGCAGTGCGTTCGGCACGAGATAGATGTAGTTGCTGTGAAAGACGGAAAGCGCTACATGATCGAATGTAAGTACCACAATCTGCACCACAACAAATCTGATGTAAAGATACCCATGTACATACAATCCAGGTTTAAGGATGTAGAGAAAGTATGGCCATCAGAGCAGGAGTATGAAATTCGTTTCCACCAGGCCTGGGTCGTAACCAACACCCGCTTCACCGACGATGCCATCCGCTACGCCTCCTGCGTAAACCTGCACCTTGTCGGCTGGGACTATCCTTACAAGGGCGGAATAAAAGACATGGTAGATTCCTTTGCGCTTTACCCGCTTACCTGCCTTACCACCCTTACACGCGCCGAAAAACAAACACTGCTGGATATGAAAGTGGTGCTTTGCAAGGAACTGCACCACAACGAGGCCCTGCTGCACAAAGCAGGAGTCCGGGATAAACGCATACAGGAGGTACTGCAGGAAATAGCTAAACTTTGTGGCGACTGATATGAAGGAAAATAACAGCAACATCCTGCGCCTGCGCAGACTGGGCATTGACACGCACACAGAGCATATCATTTTCATGCGGGCAGATTCCCCTATTTGCCGCTCCGAAGGTTTTACTGCGAACACCAGAGTGGCGGTAAACTATGGCGGGCGCAGCATCACAGCTACTTTAAATGTGATAACCTCCGGGTTAATTGGTGATGGAGAGGCAGCACTCTCAGAAGAGGCTTTTGCGAAACTAAACGTGCAGGAAGGCGACCTGATTACGGTTACTCATTTGCAGCCTATACTTTCTTTTAGTGAGGTGCGGGCCAAAATGTTTGGTAAAAAACTTAACGATACTGTCATTCAACGTATCATTTCGGACATAACCCGGGGGCTGTACTCTAAAATTGAGATAGCTGCTTTTGTTACCGTCTGCTCAGGAGACAACCTGGCTCTCGATGAAGTGATTTATCTTACCAAAGCCATGATCAACTCCGGTTCCAGACTAGAGTGGGATGAGCCCATGATCGTAGACAAGCACTGTGTGGGAGGTTTGCCCGGTAACCGCACCACTCCCATTGTAGTACCCATTGTGGCTGCAGCTGGCCTGCTCATACCCAAAACTTCCTCCAGGGCTATCACCTCCCCGGCCGGTACCGCCGACGTGATCGAAACCATGACGCCAGTAAACCTGGGCCTGGAGCAGATAAAGCATGTAGTACGACAGGAAGGCGGATGTATGGCCTGGGGTGGTGCGGTAAAACTAAGCCCCGTGGACGATGTGATCATCTCAGTAGAAAAGGCTCTGGACGTTGACAGTGCCGGCCAGATGATTGCCTCTGTTCTGTCTAAAAAAGCCGCTGCCGGATCTACGCACGTAGTCATCGACATACCTGTAGGCGATACGGCAAAAGTACGGTCTAAAGAGGAGGCTTTTTTGCTGGAGTATTACCTCAGGGCTGTTGGCCTTTCGATAGGCATGGGTGTTGAAGTGATGATAACCGATGGCTCACAACCTGTGGGCCGTGGCATTGGTCCTGCACTGGAGGCAATCGATGTTCTGTCGGTTTTACGAAACGAGCCCGATGCCCCCGAAGACCTGAAAAGCCGTAGTGTGCAATTAGCTGGCCTCATGCTCGAAAAGGCCGGTGCCGCCCCGGATGGCAAAGGTGCTGCCCGTGCGCTGGAGATTCTGGAAAGCGGACAGGCGCTGGATAAATTTTACCGCATCTGTGAAGCACAGGGAGGTTTTAAAGAGCCTGTAACTGCTGGGCTGCGGCATGATGTGCTGGCAATGACAAATGGTGTGGTGCGATCTGTAGACAACAGGAAACTGGCAAAAGTCGGTAAACTGGCCGGAGCCCCTAAGTCTCCGGGAGCCGGTATATACTTTAACGCACCCATCGGGAAGCATATACAAAAAGGAGACACACTATTCACGATCTATGCCGCCTCGCAGGGCGAGCTGAATTATGCCCTTACTTACCTTCATGGCTCTTCACACATTGTAGAACTGGCTGCTATATGAGTATGATCTTTTTCGCTTTGCCCGGGAACGAACAGCTGGCAACTTCACTGGCTAGTATACTTCAGGCCGAAGTTGGCGAGGCTGTAATACGAAATTTTCCGGATGGTGAGACCTATGTGCGCCTACTGTCGGATGTACAGCATAAGCAGGTGGTTCTGGTATGCACCCTGCACCAACCGGATGAAAAGCTGCTGCCCCTGTACTTCGTCTCCAGCGCAGCCCGCGACCTGGGTGCTGCCAGCGTTTGCCTGGTTGCGCCATACTTGGCCTACATGCGCCAGGACAAGCAGTTTAATCCCGGCGAGGCAATTACCTCCCGCCACTTTGCCAACCTGTTATCCGGCACCGTAGACAGCCTGCTAACAATAGACCCGCACCTGCATCGCTTCCACCACATGCACGAGTTGTACACCATACCTGCCACCGCCCTACACGCAGCACCTATCCTGGCTAACTGGATTGGAGAAAATATTCAGAAGCCATTGCTGATCGGCCCGGATGAGGAAAGTATGCAGTGGGTGAAAGAAGTGGCTGAACTGGCAAATGCCCCTTATTTAGTGCTTCACAAAACCAGGCTGGGCGACCGTGAAGTACAGGTATCGCAGCCAGAAATGCACGAATATTTATCACATACTCCTGTGCTTGTTGATGACATTATCTCTACAGCCAAAACCATGATTGAAACAGTACATCATCTTAAAATGCTTACTCCACAACCTCCGGTTTGTATTGGGGTACATGCTGTTTTTGCTCCCGGCGCATATGAGGCACTCTTAGAAGCCGGTGCGGCACAAGTCATTACGAGCAACACTATTCCCCATCAGTCTAACCAGATTAGAATAGACCAGCTGTTAGCAGAAGTACTGCAGTATAACCTAACTCCCCGATAGCCTTTACTTATACTTCCTCGGCATACAGCAGTTTATACTTTAGACGGCGCTGTGTTTCTCTCTTTCTCTGCCTGCAGCATGTTATTCAACCCCCTGAAAAATGCATCCGGGTTAAAGGAAATGCTATCAATGCCATGCTCTACCAGGAAAGCCGCATACTCCGGGTAATCGCTTGGGGCCTGTCCGCAAAGTCCTACTTTGGTGCCGGTCTTCTTCGCCTTTTCCAACGTCATCACAATCAGTTGCTGAACTGCCTCATCGAATGGGGAAAAGATATCGCTTAATAAACCAGAGTCCCGGTCTGCTCCCAAAGTAAGTTGTGTCAGGTCGTTGGAGCCGATAGAAAACCCATCAAATATTTCTGCAAACTGTTCTGCCAAAAGTGCGTTGCTCGGTATCTCCACCATCACGTATACTTCCAGGCCGTTGTCTCCCCGTTTCAGGCCATAGTTCGCCATCAGGTCTATCACTTTCTTGCCTTCGTCCACGGTTCTACAGAACGGGATCATGAGCTTGATATTTGTGAGTCCTATCTCATCGCGCACCTTTTTCATGGCACGGCACTCCAGCTCAAAGCCCTCCTGGTATAACGGGTGATAATAACGGGAGGCGCCGCGCAAACCGATCATCGGGTTCGATTCTTCGGGCTCAAATTTTCTGCCGCCAATCAGGTTGGCATATTCATTTGACTTAAAATCACTCATGCGCACGATCACATCCTTGGGGTAAAACGCAGCCGCTACAACAGCTGTGGCCTCAGCCAGTTTATCTACAAAATAGTTTTCTTTGTTTGCATAATGATGAGTCAGCTGCTCGATCTTCTCACGGGCTTCCTGGTCTTCTACCTTTTCAAAACGCTTCAGCGCCATCGGATGTATTTGGATGGCATTGTTAATGATAAATTCCATGCGCATAAGTCCTACGCCATCGTTCGGCAGGAATGAATATTTAAATGCCTGCTCCGGGTCGCCAAGTATAAGCATGGCTTTTGTATCGGGCTTTTCGAGTTTGCTCATGTCAGTTTTGGTTTCCTCCCACTCCAGCTCTCCCTCGTATACATAGCCCGTTTCGCCGCCAGCCGTAGACACGGTCACCTGCTGCCCGTCCTGTATCTTTTTTGTAGCATCGTTTGTACCCAGAACGGCAACGGCTCCTACTTCGCGCGCCACGATAGCAGCATGGCTGGTGCGTCCGCCTTGCTCTGTTACAATGGCGACTGCTTTCTTCAGAATAGGGTCCCAGTCAGGGTCAGTTTTTCGGGTTACCAGCACCTCTCCTTCCTGCAGTTTATCTATCTCTTTTGGCGAATGAAGTATACGCGCCACCCCAGACACAATGCGATTACTCAGGCCAATGCCGGAAGTAAGTATGGTACCCTCGTCTTTTAAAGTATACTCCGTAAAAAATGCCTGGTCTTTATGCTGACTCTGCACTGTCTCCGGTCTTGCCTGCACAATAAACAATTCCCCGGATTCCCCGTCTTTAGCCCACTCTATATCCATTGCCTGCTTGTAGTGTTCTTCTATGCGTTTGCCCCATTTTGCTAGTTGCACTACCTCCTCATCCTGCAGCACGAAAACCTCCTGCTTTTCGGGGGGAGTGTCTATGTTGAGGATGGCATCTGTTGGATTTTGCAATTCGCCTTCCTGCTTTTCAGCGTAAACCATGGTTTTAGCCTTACTCCCTAATTTTCGCGAAATAATGGGTTGCTTTGCATTGCCAAGCATCGGCTCAAACACGACAAACTCATCGGTATTTACTGCTCCCTGCACAATATTTTCGCCCAAACCCCAGGAACCTGATATCACGATCACCTTCTCGAAGCCGGTATCCGGATCGAGGGTGAACATAACACCGGAGCAGGCTTTATCGGAACGCACCATCACCTGCACCCCCACCGACAAAGCTACCTGCATATGTTCGAAGTTATTATCTACCCTGTACTTGATGGCCCGGTCTGTGAACAGAGATGCGTAGCTATGATGGCAGGCTTTGTACAGGTTATTAAGTCCGCTTACGTTCAGGTATGTCTCCAGCTGCCCGGCAAAACTGGCAGTAGGCAGGTCTTCGGCAGTGGCGCTGCTTCTTACCGCCAGCGAAATTTTATCTCCGTATTCTGATTGCAGGTAAGTATAGCCTTCCTCAATCTGCTGCCGTATTTCCTCCGGAAAATCTACAGAAAGTATAAGCTCTCTTGCCTGCTTCCCTACCTCCGACAGGTTCTTGAACTGCTCTGTGTCCAAGCGGCCAAGTATAGTTTTTAACTGTTCTTTCAGGTTGTTATGCTCCAGGAAGTGCCAATATGCATCGGACGTTGTGGCGTAACCGTCAGGTACTTTTATACCTTCAGGATTAAGCTGGTTATACATCTCTCCCAGCGACGCGTTTTTGCCGCCTACCTTGCTCAGGTCTTGGTAGCTGATGTCTTTGAAAAGTTTGATGAAAGGGGCCATGGATTGATCATTAAAAGCAATCTGAAAAATGGAGGGTGAACGGGTAAAATATAACCTAAAAGGTGTTTACAGGGGCAAGGATGATTGTACGGTGTGTATCGCTTCTCAAAATTCCAACTGTCAGAAACACATTCACCTGGTATACATATTTTAATAACGGATATTGCATTAACCAGTTTAAATTGTTTATCAAGAGAATGTTAGTATAAATAGAGCGCAAAATATAGTCTACGACCTATCAATATAAAGGAGACTTGCATCCAAGTACTCAAAACAAGAAGGCGGATTTGTAGCTGCACCTTCACGAATTAAACTATACTTCTAATCTTGCTTTAGTGGCTTGTCCTCCTGTTCCTGCTGCCTTTTGATCATGTCTACAACAAGTCCTGACCAGGTAAAGTCCTGTGCCCCGTTGCCTTCGCCGGTGAAGGGGTTGTAGTACTCCCTGAACCCGCTTTTGCTGATGAGCTGTTTTATACTTTGCAGCAGTTTGGAAGCTTCTTCCGTGTAATCTTTCTCCAGCAGATGCGCCTGTATAAACCAATTGAACAACACCCAGGTAGGGCCACGCCAGATATAGACTGACTCATCAGGATTAAATGCCGGCTCGTTTGTGGCCAGCGAAGGAACAGGAAAAGGCACATGAAAGCCATCTTTATGCAGCAGATGCCGATCCAGCACCTGCTGGCATATTTCCTTTGGCACACTTTTAAGCACAACCGGGAAAAAGATGGTTCCGGTGCGCACTTTCAGCTTCTTATAATGGTGGCCATACAGATCATAAAAGGCAGCATCCTGCTTATCATACATAAACTGCAGGATACTATTTTCAGTTAAACCAGCCTGCTCCTTAAAGTGACGTTCCTCCGAATCAGCAACTACAGCGCACAGTTCTGACAGTGCCACCAGGTTCTGTGCATATATGGTGTTAAACCCGACATCTTTCACAATAAATCTGTTGCTATTATAGATCTTTGGGAGGTTGTAGTTTTTAGAAAAGTTAAAAGCATCTACCTGTAGTACTTTCCAGAACAGCAGCGGGCCTGCTTTCCCTTTGTAGCCTAGCACCGGATCATAGCTTGCTTTCCAGTCCATGCCCGATTCGAAAGGTGAGATAATGGACAGCAGCCCCTTCCCTTCAAAGTCCCTGTTTGCAGCCAGCCATTTGTAGTACTTCTTCAGCTTGGGCAACATCTCCTTTACAAATGCTATGTCTTTGTCTGCTTTGTATATGCACCACACAGCCTGCGCAGCCAGGGGTGGCTGTACCAGTGCCGACATGTGCGGCTTGTACAAATGCAGGATGTCTTTTGGTCTTAGCTGAAGCAAGTCGGTTACCCGGCCTGGCCATAGCCGCTTCCAGTAGTTCATGTGCCCAACAAAGCCATCGTGGAGTTGCATCTCAAACAGGCTCTGCATGTGTTTTTTAGCCATGTCTACCTCGCCCAGCGCTACTAGCGTGAACACATGGAAACAGGTATCCCAGAAATACTGGAAAGGGTACGTTTCGGGAGACGGTTTGGTGAAGTGGTAGTTGAAGCCTGCACGTTCTCCGCTTATCATGTTGCGGTGCAGCAGATCACGTGCCTGCTCTATCAGCTCTTCATCCGAAAGCACTTCCTGCTGCTGTTTGGTTTTACTTGATGTACTCATCCCAACCGGCATAGCTTTGTGTTTTCGGCCCTAACGGTATGGCGAGTGCAGCCACAGCCAAGCCTAGTACAAGACCAGTGATGTTTAGCGCCGTTGGCCCATCCAGAAACCACGGAACACCAGCCGCCACCAAGCCTAGCAGCACGTTCAGGTAACGCCCTAAACGCATAGGTTCTCCCATACATATCACCGACACCACTACTACCAAAGAACCCGCCAGGTGCAGTACATCCGCTACGGTGTCTTGAATGGGTACACCAAATACACCCGGTGCAAATACCATGGCAACACCCAGCAAAGTGGCTACTACCAGCGTCCAAGGAAAGCTCATGCCCCAAATAGAGGCTGCGTACACTTTACCTGGCTCTTCCGGGAATTTCATCAACTCAGGAGCTTTTTCTTCTTTCTCGCCACCCTCAATAGTGCCGCCTTTCCAGAACAGTTTCCAGAACTTCTCACCTTTCTTCATCTTCTTTTTCACGAACTGTATCATAGCAATTACCTCATCTACCTCCAGCGGTATCATGGGTAGCATAATGGCAGCAGCCAATAGACAGAACGTACACCATGCACCCACTACAATAGGCTGCGAGATAACCAGGAAAATATGCACCAGCCCAAGCGGAATTACCAGTATACCAAATATAGCCACCATCCAAGGCATGGTTCGCCAACGGGCAGGGCTACCCATCCAACCCATCAGAAACTCAAAAGTATAAGCAATGGCGCCCAAACCAGCATCAGAAATTGGCAGGGAGTGGGACATGTTAGAATTCAGTACCTGCTCGCTTTGGTTACCGAAGAATGGGTCCCAGACGGAGTCGATGTAGCCAAGTTGGAAAGCAGCCAGGTAGCGTGAAACTACCCAACCAAAAAAGCCAAGCACCATCATGATCCAGCGCTGTGGCCAGCTACTGGGGTTGTAACTCCATCCCGGTGGTACCTTTGGGCCCATCTCCATATACATGAGCATATTGGGCATGCCAGGTATGAGTATCGTAAGCGCTATGATCAGGGCACCCACCATGGTATCGTTGAGGTAAGCAACCGCAGAAGGCGACCAGAAAAGTATAGGAGCCATGGTAAGCCAAATGCCCACAAAACAGCAGATCCATAGGCTGACTGGCCGGTTAGGTGTAAGGCCGCGCCACCCGAAGAAGATGAGCAGAGCGCCGCTGATGATATCGCTCCACTTCATGAACGCGATACGTTGATCCAGGTCAAGCCACACGCTTCTGCCTCCTGATGGCTGCACCGTACCGATGTTATAGTCAAAGGTAAGCGGAGAAAGCAGCACCCAAAACCCAAGTATAATGATCATCCAATACACCCACAGTGTTTGCATGTGGTGCATGTGCAGCATCTTCTTGCGCATCTCAGGGTCCATTTTCATGTCATGGTCTTTGCCCTTTCCGTTATTGTCATCATCTCCGCCATGCATTTCTTTATTGTGCTCACGCATCTGCTTCTCCGCCATAGGCCGAGTTACGCCACGCATGCCCATGCCACCCTGCTGGTGTTGGTTGTCTTTGCTCTGCTCTTGCTGGTCTTTTTCCATAGTATAGGTAGGTTTAATACAGCGTTCTTAAATCTTAAGTAGAGGGATGATTTCTGCAAACTAAATTCAATCGACACTTCCTTATATTTGTATTTTTACCACCAGTTAGCGGTATAAGTTTTAAAGATGCACTTTGAGTGACTATACTTTCTTATACAACCACTCCTACAAGGGTATGCTAATCGGTAACCAGTAACCATAGAAACGACCCAAAAAGTATAGCAGGTTCAACACCTGAATTTCTCTTCTCATGATCCGAAGAATTAACAAATACATTGCTTTAAGTACACTGCTATTAAGTATTGCCCTGCTTAACCCAACCGCCTCCTTTGCGCACGGCGGCGAGAAACATGACAAAAAAACAAAGAAGGAAGAGGAGGTATCGTCAGATACAGCTGCTGCGGCGCAGGATACAATTATACTTGAACAAGCAGAAATAACAGCTGCGGAACATGCACAGCACGAAAAGTCACCAGCAACCGTACATGCCTCACTTGATGATTTTCCCAACCGGCACCCGTTGTTTGTGCACTTCCCAATCGTGCTGCTGCTGGTGGCTGCTGCGATACAACTGGCCAACGTTATTTTTCTGCGAAAAGAACTCGATTGGATCACAACCCTTACGGTATTGGTCGGGTTTACGCTTGCTTTTTATGTTACTTACTTGGATCATCCGCATACCACCGGATTAACGGCCCATGCTGAGCTGGTACTCGAGCAGCATGATTTTTACGCTGATTGGACCATCTACCTTGCTGGCGCAGCCTTAATGGCACAATTGCTCAGCCAATTCCTTTTTAAAAGCAGGCGCTGGAGCGTTGCCTTGGTAGCAGTTGTGTTGGCAGGTGCTGCTTATACGGTTTCCATGGCAGGACACTACGGTGCCCAGCTTGTATACTTAGAGGGTATTGGACCAAAGGGGCAGTACCTCGAAACAGGCCATGCACACTAAAGTATAGCTTTGGATGCTCTAAAAGCTGCGCAGTAATCTTTACTGCGCAGCTTTTCGTTTAGAGGTATAGAACTAAGAGACAAGTAGCGGAAGCAGTCCGGCCATACTCCTTATCTAAGCACACCATGGAGCACAAGCACAAGCACAGTCACCATGACCACAGCCCCAAAGGAAAAGCAGAAGCAAAAGCTGACCAGGTAGAGGAACGGCTGGAAGAGAAAGCCTTACACGGCCACTCAGAAGCAATGCACCACGACACCAGCGGCCGCCCACCTCACCAGGAGCACGGCCACGACCATCACCGCATGATGATCGAAGACTTTAAGAAGCGCTTCTGGATCTCGCTTGCATTATCCATTCCGGTCATCATCATCAGCCCGATGGTGCAGCACATCCTGGGCTACTCCCTTGCCATACCCTATAACATGTTCATTGCCTTTGTCCTATCCAGCGTCATCTACTTTTATGGAGGATGGCCATTCCTGACAGGGCTGTTGGAAGAAGTGAAAAAAGGAACGCCGGGGATGATGACACTGATCGGTGTTGCCATTACAGTAGCCTACCTTTATAGTTCTGCCGTAGCATTCGGGTTGCCGGGCATGGACTTTTTCTGGGAGCTGGCTACCCTGATCGTGATCATGCTGCTGGGCCATTGGATCGAGATGCGCTCGGTGCTTGGAGCCTCCAAAGCTTTGGAGTTGCTGGTAAGTATGATGCCGGCAGTAGCACTGCTGATAAAGGATGGAGAAGCTGTACCTGTACGAATTGAAGAGCTGCAAAAAAACGACCTGATCCTGGTAAAACCCGGGGAGAAAGTACCCGCCGATGGCACTGTGGAAGATGGCGAGAGCCACCTGAACGAAAGTATGCTAACCGGTGAGAGCAAACCAGTAAAGAAACTGAAAGGCGATAGTGTGATTGGCGGCTCAATTAATGGCAACGGTTCACTTAGGGTACGGGTGGAGCATACCGGCAAAGAGAGCTACCTGAACAAGGTGATCAACCTGGTGCAGGAGGCGCAGAAGACAAAATCTGAAACGCAGCGCCTGGCAGACCGGGCTGCCAAATGGCTGACGTACATAGCTCTTACCGCTGGTTTTGGCACCTTAGCTGTTTGGCTGCTGCTGGGCCAGGATTTTGCCTTTTCCTTGGAGCGCATGGTTACCGTTATGGTGATATCCTGTCCGCATGCCTTGGGCCTGGCTATTCCACTGGTAATAGCAATTTCCACGGCAGTTTCTGCAAATAATGGCCTGCTGATCCGGAATAGAACCGCTTTTGAGAATTCACGCAAGATCACCACCATCATCTTCGACAAAACAGGGACGCTTACCCAGGGCTCTCATGAGATAGCCGCTGTGGTTGCATTTGACGAAGCTATGGATGAACGGGAAATGCTGCGCCTTGCCGCCGGCGTGGAACAGAATTCAGAACACTTTATCTCGCAAAGTATACTTAGAAGAGTAAAAGAAGAAGGGATAACCATACCAACTTCAGAATCCTTTAATTACCTCCCCGGAAAAGGGCTGGAAGGTATGGTAGAGGGCAAAGATGTAAAGGTTGTAGGCCCGAACTTTATCAGGGAGTTTAACATAGCTGTGCCTTCCAGCGCAGCAGAAGAAGGCGTGGAAACAGTGGTTTACGCATTGATAGAAGGAAAGCCAGTCGGGTACATTACCATGCGCGACCAGATACGGCCTGAATCGCCAGAAGCCATACGCGTGCTGAAGAAGAACGGCATCAAGAACCTGCTGCTGACAGGCGACAATGAACGTGTAGCCAAAAGTGTGAGCGACCAACTACAGATGGATGGCTACCTAGCTAATGTACTGCCGCACCAAAAACAGGAAAAGGTAAAGGAGCTGCAGGCACAGGATGAGTTTGTAGCCATGACAGGCGACGGCGTGAACGACGCCCCTGCCCTGGCCCAAGCCGATGTGGGCATTGCCGTTGGTTCTGGTACAGACGTGGCCGCCGAAACAGCCGATATTATACTTGTGAACAACAACCCACAGGACATTGCCTCACTTATACTTTTCGGCAAAGCTACCTACAAAAAAATGATCCAGAACCTGGTATGGGCAACCGGCTATAACGTGATAGCCCTACCGCTGGCCGCAGGCGTTTTGTACCAGTAGGGCATCATGATCTCCCCTGCCGTAGGCGCTGCACTGATGAGCTTGAGTACCGTGATCGTGGCTATTAATGCCCAGCTGCTTCGAAGGGAAATCAAACAAACCTCGTAAAACTTTAAGGAAGCTATACTTTACCTAAACCAAATAACTATGAAAAAGACAGTTCTTAATGTAACTATTATCCTGCTAACAGGCTTGCTGGCCTGCCAGGAAAGCGATGATGACGTTCAGGAAGTGCTCCAGAATGAAAGCGAACGCCAGGAGATGTATATGGCTATACTGGATAACGAGGAAATGCGCAACGAAATGATGGAAATGATGCGTGAACGTAACATGAGCGGCCCCATGGGACGAGGCGGTATGATGCAGGGTGGAATGATGGGAGATACCATGCGTATGGGTGGTATGAACCGGCAACAGATGCAGGCACGTATGCAGGAAATGATGAAACTATGTGAAACAGACACAGCAGCCTGTAACACTATGGCACAAACGATGCTGCAGCATCAACCTATGATGCGCAACATGATGCAACACATGCAACAGCAGGGCATGGTAGACGCAAACTGTCTGCAGCAGATGCAACGCAGGATGAACCGTTAAACTGTTTTCCCGGATGTGGCAAACTGGTAAGCCTGAGGCTGCTCATTAATAATCTAAACTATGAAGAAAAAGCTATACTTAGGGTTCGTGCTTATTTTACTGTGCGCAACTACAGCTGCAGCGCAGCACGAACACCATCAAAAACAAAAGCAACCTCAGGATACCACCAAACATAAACAGCATAGCATGCAGCACGGCGATATGCATCATGGCTCCTCCCCCATGTCTCATGCATTCTCACGCAATCTGCCCATGAACCGGAATGCATCCGGCACCGGCTGGTTGCCAGACGAATCGCCGATGTACGGGAACATGTTCCACAGCGGTGATTGGATGTTTATGCTGCATTACAATATATTTGCCCGATATAACAACCAGGACATTTTTGAAAGCGGCAATCGTGGCGACAGCCAGTTTGATGTGCCCAATTGGTTCATGTTTATGGGGCAGCGCCTGGTCGGAGAACGTGGTCTTTTCCGGTTCAGCACCATGATTTCCTTAGACCCCATCACTGTTGGTGGCAATGGCTATCCGCTCCTCTTCCAGACCGGCGAGACGTTCAATGATAAGCCTTTGATTGACCGCCAGCACCCACACGATCTTTTCAGTGAACTATCGATTGGCTATACCCATATGCTTTCGGAAGATGCAGACGTATTTTTATACTTGGGTTACCCAGGCGAACCTGCTATCAGCAACGTAGCTTTTATGCACCGGCCTTCGGCGCTCAACAATCCTGATTCCCCATTGGGCCACCACTGGCAGGATGCCACCCACATCACCTTTGGTGTGGCAACGCTTGGCTTCCGGTACCACAACTTTAAACTTGAGGGCTCATCTTTTACCGGCCGTGAGCCTGATGAAGAACGCTATGACTTTGACAAGCCCCGTTTCGACTCCCGTGCCCTGCGGCTTACTTTTAATCCATCATCACAGTGGAGTTTGCAGGCATCAACGTCGTTTGTAAAAAGCCCGGAGGTAAATGAGCCAGACGAAGACGTGTACCGCTCCACGGCTTCTGCGCTGTATGGAAAAAAACTGGCAGGTGACAACCGCTTCTTTACTGGTTCTGCAAACTGGGGCTTTAACTACGTGGATGCACACCACAAAGAACATTCTTTTTTACTTGAGGCGAGTCTGCAAAACGACAGGTTTTCCGTATATAGCCGGTATGAGTTTATTCAAAAATCAGCAGAAGAACTAGGTTTTGAAGAAGAAGCTTTTGGCCATGATGAGGTGCTGGGTGTAAATGCCTTAACAGTTGGCGCAAACAGGCAGGTTTTTGAGATAGGTACTGTTAATTTTAACCTGGGAGCCCAGCTTAGCCTGTTCAGGCCCGACAGCCAATTACACCCATATTATGGCAAATTGCCATTAAGCGGACAGGTATACCTGCGGGTATTTCCTAAACTTATGGTGCCATAATAACACACATAAACAGGAAAGGCGGCCAGATTTACTGGCCGCCTTTCCTGTTTTTAACTTTATACTTTACTTCGTTTTAACAGGCACTGTCACACCTTTTTTCTCCCATGAGATTTTAATAGCACCCTCATTTCCTTGCTGTTCCACCACCTCATACTTTAGCCGCTCCTGGTGCTGTGCCAGGTCCTCTGGTTTAACCTGTACCCTTAACACATCTTTTTGTTCTGTATACTTATCGGCCAGGTGCTGCTCCCAGTCTTTATTGATGATAACCGTCCACTCTGCCTCACCTGGAATGGTAAACAGCGCATACTTACCCGCTGGCAACTCTTTGCCGTCTACCAACAAGGCTTTATCTGTTTCAAGAGAGGTAGCCATATGCGCCCCCGTTACCCAAACCTGGTTGTAAGGAACAAGACCACCCCAGATGATACGTCCTTTCACGCCTGGTGCATGGTACTTTATATTCAGGTTGGCATCGCCTATATTTCCTGTCGCCTCAGAAGGTATGCTGCCTTTGATCGTGTCCTGCTGTGCCACCTGTACCTCAGGTGCTTCTTCCTGTACTTCAGATGTAACCACCTCCTGCTGTTGCTCCTCCTGGCTGGTACTGGTGCAGGCTGCAAAGGTGCATAAGGCAACTGCTAAGGCAGCGCCTGCTATTCTTGTTCTTTTCATCATGTATATGTAAGTTCTAAATGGAGATTATGGGCTATTTTATACTTTCTGCACTCTCTTTCTCACCTTCCTCACCGAAGGAGACGAAACGTAGTATAGCACGAAACCCGAAAGTATGGTTAACAGGCCAAAGATAGAGAAAGCACGCAACAGTATATTCCCAAAATTGTCTCTGCCGGCATAATCCATGGTGTGTAGCATCCAGAAGAAATCAAACACACGCCACTGGTCATGACGAATTGCCTGGAAGGTGCCTAGATCTGCTGAAACATACACTGTACACTTATCCGGCTGACTAAAGGAAACAGCCCAGGCAGGCAACGGCTTTTCGCGGTACTCGTGGTGCGAACCAACCTCTGTCAGGTACTCCACCTTCTCTACTTTTATCGGATCTGCCATTTGCCGTTTAGCAACGGTTACAGCCATCTCTTCAGAGAGCGGTGAAACGAAATTTCCAGTCTCGGCATTTGCCAGCTGCACTTTTATATTGGAAGTATGGCCAGGCCTGTGCCCTCCTGCTGCATGCTCAGCATGATCTATGTCTCCGGAGAAATATCGCACCTGGTAAGTAGGCATACCATCGATCTCAATTAACTGCACCGACAGCACAGAATCGACCTGGCCCTTTGCCTTTAGGTTATCCAGCACCACCTGTGGCGAAACCATGTTCAAAGATGCCGAGAAATTCCGCTTCTCTTTGCGAAGATGGTCCCCGTGTACTTCGTCAATATCGTTCCAGCTGAAGTATAATCCTCCAAGCGTCCAGAACAGGAACTGAACACCAAGTATAAGACCTAAATAACGGTGAGATTTACGGATATAATACTGCTTACCTTTTAGCTTCATAGAGCTAAGATAGGAATAAAATAAAAATTGGATAGCAAAGCCAGGTGTTTCAGCTTACAGGCAATACAATAGCATCAGCAAATATGAGTGTTTCATTTCTAACAATTCAAACCCAATCATTTATAATGCACTATCACTGAAAAAGCTGTTCCTGGTTGCTCCCCCTCTACACGGACAGAAAGATGATCGTAAAAAACGAAACGTTCGCCAACCTTAATCAAATCCTTTTCTTCAACTTCCTCCGGCTTTAGTAACTTATTGTAAATAGGAATATCTTTTTCATCTAGTACAGTTAGCTTTAACACTGCCCCGTTGTCAGTTGCATTGTTTACCGTTACGCTGGCAATGGTCAGGCTCCTGGTGTCTTCATCACCTTCTATGCGAAAAGTGGAGTTATACTGATTAAGTGAGATTGTTTTCATATGGATTCGGTATTAATATCTAATTCTAGTACAAGATAAGTAGCTCCCTATCCTTAGTGTTTCGCATTTGGTTTGGAATAGTTTCAGGGGTGCTAGAGGCTACAATTTCTTGCGTTAGAAAAACTGATTAAGATGTAAAGATACTATCTCACAATCTCTGGTAATAAACAGTATGTTCAAGGGCGATTGTTTAACCGTTTACTGAGTATTGTTTGTTTGCAAGCCTCTGCCCTACAACTTAAAACATACTTATGCGAATGTCAGTAGATAATCCTATTCAACGCAAAAACAAAGGTGTACTGTATGAGTTACAAGTAGAATATAAGTATACATAACTCTTAATTCTGCACCTATTGGCGCTTAATGTATAGAAAGCATAAAAAAAACACGACCATGAATTTGAAGATAACTATTGTATCGGCAGCCATACTCCTAGCATTAGGCACGGCCTCTTGTAACCAGCGTGCCGCCACGCAAGAAGAAGGCGGACAGGCACAGGCCCCAAGCGAAACGCCGCAGGAAAGCTGTAACCCGCTTGAGACGAGAGAAGCCAATGTACCCGAACAGAAACCCACCTTCGAAGGACAAACCAGAGCATGTGCTATTACTTCTGACGCCGCATTTGATGTGTCTGTAGTAACAAAAGGACTTAACAAACCTTGGGCAGTTGAGCCGCTTCCAAACGGGGATTTACTTATAACTGAGAAATCTGGCAGTATGCGTATCGTAACAGCTGCCGGTGAAATTGGACAACCTATAAGCGGCGTACCTAAGGTAGATGACCGCGGCCAGGGCGGCTTACTGGACGTAGCACTTAGCCCTAACTTTGCTTCAGACAGAACCATTTTCTGGAGTTTTTCTGAGCCTCGCGGAAACGGCAATGCTACAAGTGTAGCACGGGGTGTACTTTCTGATGACCGTAAAAGCCTAAGCCAGGTGAAAGTGATTTTCCAGGCAAAGCCTGCATACGATGGCACCATGCACTTTGGCTCCAGACTTGCCTTTGGACCAGATGGCATGCTGTATATTACTTTGGGAGAACGCTCTGTGCTTGAAATAAGACCGCAGGCACAACAAATGGACAGCCATATGGGCAAGACCATACGCATCGCACCAGATGGCAGTGTGCCTAATGACAACCCTTTTGTGGGGCAGGCCGGCGCATTGCCTGAAATCTGGTCTGTCGGGCACCGAAACGTACAAGCATCTGCTTTTGACTCTGAGGGTAACTTTTGGATAGTGGATCATGGACCACAAGGAGGCGATGAAGTTAACCTTGTTGAAAAGGGTAAGAATTATGGTTGGCCATTGGTGAGTTTTGGTGAAGAGTATTCAGGCAAACCCATACCTAATTCTGTTACAACCCGCGAAGGCTTTGTTGACCCGGTATACTACTGGGACCCTGTGATAGCTCCATCAGGCGCGCAGTTCTACACCGGTAATGCTTTTCCTGCTTGGAAAGGGAATCTGTTTGTAGGCGCACTTAAAGAGCAAAGACTGGTAAGGCTGCAAATAGAAAACGGACGTGTAACCGGAGAAGAGCACCTGCTAACGGATCGCGGACAACGAATCCGGGACGTAAGGCAAGGGCCGGATGGCGCACTGTATATTGTTACAGACCAAGCAAACGGGGAGCTTTGGAAAATAACACCAAAACGCTAACCAACCCTCTTCAAGTATAAACCTGCAACGTCTTGAGTAAGTTTGAAAGTATAAATTAAAAAGCGGCCTCTGCAAAAACAGAGGCCGCTTTTTAATTGGTAGATTGGTAATAATAGTAGTGGTTTTAATTTCCTGTTCGGTTAAGCTCTTCCAGGTTTGTGCGGCGTCGTTCATCTACCTTTGCACCTTTGCTGAACCTGTAGCGTAGCGTCGCATTTACACTGCGTTGCCTAAAGTACTGGTCAAAATCATTAATGTTACCTTCACCAACCTTCGCTGCCAGAACAATACGTTGGGTCTTGAAGATGTCGTTGAAATTCAGGCTCAGGTCCAGCTTATCCTCCATAAAGCTTTTCTTGATACCAAGATTTACCCACCAGCGTGGCTCAACTTCATACAAAGCATATGCTGATGGTCCATAGTAGGTGCCGTTTAACTCAAGCTTGAAGTTTTTAGGTAATGCAATGTTCTGGTTTGATTGAAACATGTAAAAAAACTGCTCATTGAGCACAGGCTCATTGTTAACCACCATGTTAAACTCGCTGTAAGACAACAGAATTGTATTGTTGGAGTCCCACTTCTTCATAATCTTAACCGGCACGATACCTGTTAAGCTCATACTTTTAGAGTCGTCAACGTTTCCTATGTAATAAATCGTAGTTGCTGTAGCGGGATCGATGGCCGGTAACTCAGCAATTACGTCTTTGTTCAGCTGGTAATTGAGCACCAGGTTATATGTCTTTTTGAACACCTGCGTTACCCCGATCGAGTGCGTGTACTGCGACCTCAGGTTTGGATTACCCTGCCAATAAGTATAAGGGTCGCGGTAAGAGAAGAAAGGGTTCAGGTTCCCATAGTTAGGGCGCTGAATACGGCGACTATAGTTGTAATTTATCTGGTAGTTTTCGTTTACCTCCTGCTGTACAAAAAGGCTCGGGAAAAAATCCAGGTAACTGCGGTCATTCTTCTGCCCCGTTGTTCTTAACTCACCCTCTGATACTGTTTGCTCAGCACGAAGGCCAACCTGCACACTTAGCTGTTTGCCGATGTTACCCTTCAAATTGGCATAGGCAGCATAAATGTTTTCATCATACACAAAATAGTTAGTGCGCCTGGTATCAAGTATAGGCACTTCGCTGTTGTTGAAGTAGAACCGGGAATCGTTGTCTGAAATAACGCGGCTGGCTTTGGCTCCCAACTCCAGCTTTCGGCCTTTGGCAAGCGTAGTGGCAAAGTCTACTTTTGCAGCATAAATATCAAAGCCGTTCGGGGTGTTGGTGTACAGGAAATCCTGCACGATCGGGTTCTCTGATGTAAGGTCTGTGTAGTAGTTGTAGAAATTAGCTTCTCCCTTATTTCTGATTTTCACAAAGTCTATGTCTGCAGACAGGGTTGTACCCAGCGTGTCGAGCTTACCCAGGTAATGCAGGTTTGAGGTAAAGTTTCTAAAGCGGTTGTTATTGTAGTTGTTTGCTTCTACATACAGGTTTGGTTGGTTTGGCGCATTGCCGATGTACGTATCTGTTAAAAAGTCACTCTCGAGGTAGTTAGTTACATAATAGGCCATGCCTCCTACGCTATGTTTATCGTTAAAGCTATAGTCTGTGCCTGCCCTAACGGACGGTGGCCCTTGCGCGACAAAGTTACCTGTTGCTACCTGGTCAAAGTATACGTCTTCCTCTGCGCCTTTAAATACCCTCGTAAATGTTGCTTCGCGTCCGCCCACTCTTCTAGCCACATCCATGATCACAAACGAATTCCAGGGGCCTTTCTTATAGCTTAAGTTGCCACCTGCAGAGTAACCATATTGCTTGCCATTGTAAGAGCCTCCGGCATAGGCGCTGCCATTCATGCCCTGCACCGTGTTCTTTTTCAGGTTGATGTTCAGAATTCCAGAGGATCCTTCTGCATCATACTTTGCGGATGGGTTGGTGATGATCTCGATGTTCTTGATGTTCTCCGCAGCCATACCTTCCAGCAAGTTTCTCAGGTCACGTGCCGACAGGTAGGTAAGTTTACCATCGAGCATGACGGTTACTCCTGCCCTGCCGTTAAGCTGTATGTTTCCATCATGATCCACGAATACACCCGGCGAAGTGGCCAGCACATCAAACGCGGTTCTGCCTGCCGCCAAGGCAGTACCTTCTATACTTACCACCATCTTATCAGCTTCCTGGGTAATGGTTGGCCGCAGCGTCTCCACTTTTACCTCCTTCAGGTTTGTAGATGCCATACCCAGTTTGATAGTTCCTAAAGCTACATCCGGCTTGGCTGCTGTAACAGAAATCTGTTTTACTGTTTTGGTATTGTAGCCTATAAAACTGAATGTGATCTCATAAGAGCCATAGGCAACATTGGTAAAAGCAAAGCGGCCATTTTCACCGGATAGTGTGCCATCAGTTGCCTGTGTAGAGCCGTTGGACAGCAATGCCACCGTAGCGTATTCCAGCGGCTTGCCAGTTAGCGAATCTGTAAGCACACCTGTTATTTTACCTGTACCCTGAGCACCAGCCGGCGAAGGTGTATCCTGTGCTAAAATTGCTACCGAAGTGATAAGTAAAAGGCATAGTAGTCCCAGCAAAAAGAGGAGTCTTTTTTTCATAGTACAATAATTAAATCTGTGATAAGGTTAGTGATTATAACATACTGCCAGCTAAAGACGGTTAACTTCTGTTATAGCTGCACATGCTCTAGAATATTTATACTTAAATTTTTGGCTTGTTTAAAGAGCCAAAGCATAACCACATAGTACACGCCAAAAGGGTGCATTAAAAAGAGAATAGAATGTAAAGCGGCTTGTAATGACTGTTTATTAATTGAAAAGTATAAACCAATGCTATAAAACAGCCTTTGTTATATTCGTGGTAATATTCCCACCCAAAGGATATCCGGACATCATTTGGGTGGGTTATAATTTAATCCTTTAAAGACTCAATGGCCATGCCATGGATCTTTAGCGCAATGTATTTATCGATGCTGCTGAAGTTATAGCCTTTCTGACGAGCCTGTTCAATAAATGCACCGTTTATCTTATGGATTTTGGCTTCGATTGCCTTGTCCACGCTGATGTCTTTGAACCCTGCTTTTCTGAGATCCTCTACATAAGCAGCATCTACACGATGAATTTTGGCACTGATCAGATCCTTGAAATCCATGTCTTTAAAACCTAGCGATCTGAGGTCCTTGATAGAAGCAGCACTCAGCCTATGAATTCTTGCCTCGAGCACCTGGTCTAAGGTTAAGTTTTTAAAGCCTGCACCTTGCAGTTCTTTTACATAAGCAGCATTTACACCGTGTATCTTTAGCTCTATCATTTTAGAAAGGCTTAAGTCTCCGAAGCCAAGTGACTGCAGATCTTTTATGGCGGCTGGAGTTATACCATGGATCCTGGCCTCAATCACTTTATCAATTGGCAGGTTGTCAAAGCCAGCTTTTTTAAGGCTCTCTGCATAACTGGCACTTACACCGTGTATCTTGGCCTCCATCATTTTCTTCATGCTCAGGTCCTTATATCCCATCGCCTGAACTTCCTGCACATACTTCTGGGTAATGCCGTGAATTTTAGCTTCCAATACTTCCTGCATGGTAGGTTTTCTGTTGCTATACTTCTGGTACAGGTCTAAATAGTTTTTATACACCGGCTCCGTTATCCCATGGATGGCAAATTCCAGCAGGCGTTGGCCGGTAAGGTCATCGTTCTGTTTCTTCAAGAATTCAACATACTTTTTATCTACATCGCTCAAGAACAAGTGGAACATCAGGTTCTTGTCGCTGCTTGTGATGTTTTTGGTGTCGAGGTAGTTTTTAAAGGAGGCGTCTTCCTTAAATGTATACTTGCCCTGGCTTACCTCATCATCTAGTTTGCCAGTAAGTTGCAGCGTACCGGTTTCCTTTATCATTACAAAGGTATCGGCGCTTTTCTTCTGGAACTGAGACTTATTAAAGCATCTGTTAATGTTCCACCTGGACGCATTCTGGCTTCCTCTAAACTCTATGCAGTACTGCCCGTTCTCCGTGTGGCTATACCAGTAACCTTCCGACATATCCGCTTCAGCGCCACGGAAAATATTGATGCCTTGCTTTTTAGGAGTACCTGCTATCTCTCCTGGCACTCCTATCGGGCCACGCGGTGCGCCTAAAATTTCTCTTGGTTTTCCAATTGGCTCTCTCAGCGGCCCAACTGTTTCTCTTCCGCTGGTTGTCTGCTCCTGCTGATCTCCAGCATCAGTAACAGGTGGTACTGTAACAGCAGGTGCATCCGGTGCAGGGGTAGCATCTGGTACACCTGGCGCATACGGCTCCTGCATAATAGCATCCTCAGCCTCAGGCGTTGCCGAAAGTATGTTCTGGCTTGTAGCAGGTTCGTTTAGCAAAAGTACTGCACCAAAGAAAAGCGGTGCCATAAAAGCATACTTCCAATAGCGGTGCATGGTAGATCTTTTAGCATTCATCATCATAATTCTTTGTTTTAGTAGCGACTGGTTATAGTTGGTGGTAATGCTCAGCGGCTTATGTGGTGTGGCTATCTGCAGCAGACTGAGCTGGTACTTATCTTTGCTCACAGGTACCTCATCCAGCAGCACAGCATCTGTCTGGTACTCATCGTTTTTCTCAATTTCTTTCTTAAACAGCCAGATAAGCGGGTTAAACCAAAGTATGATTACAGCCAGCTCAGCAATCAGGAAATCATAACTGTGCCCTAACCTTACATGTATTTTTTCGTGCGCGATTATCTGCTCGTAAGTCTCAAAGTCGTAATCGTCGGGGTAGATGAAAATGTACTTAAAGAAAGAGCAAGGTGCCTGAGGCGAGGTTGTATTAACAATCACACAGTCTCCGTCTTCAATCTTATCTGGGCTGTTGTATACTTTAAATAACACGCTGGCAACCTGGATAAGCAGGTTAAGCGAAAAGATTACAACCCCGAAGAAGTATAGCATCAGCACCCAGAATACCCAACCGCTCAATCCAAATCCGCTTATACTGGTTTCTTTCTGCGCTTGTACCGGTTGTTTAGTTGTAGTCTCGCCTACTGTTTCAGTGCCTGGTGTAACAGAGGTGCTGCTTTCTGTTTGCTGCACGGTAGCAGGCTCTGTTATGACAGGTTCCGTCAGAGCTGTGGTATTGAGCGGCTCCGCCTCTTGCCTCAGCACTTCCGATGTAAAGTCGGTTTGAAGTATAGATGCCAGCATCCCCTGCTGGTCTACCAGCTTTGGCAGTGAAACAAACGGAAGTATAAAGGCCAGCACCAGGCAGCCCACCAGGTAAAAACGATTGGTCGTGAAAAAGCTTTCCTGCTGCAATACGGCTTTGTAAAACAGAAAAGCAATAACAATGATGATCGAGACTTTCAGCAGATATACTATCATGGCGCTTCGTTTTATTTTGTCTTTTGTGATTTGATGATGCTGATCAGCTCATCCAGTTCTTCGTCCGACAGGTTCTCCTCTTTGGCAAAATGCGTGATCATGCGGGAGAAGGAATTACCGAAGTACTTTTTCTTGATGATGGCCACATCCTGCTTTCTGTACTCGCCTAAAGTGACCACGGGAGTATACTGGTAGATATTCCCCAGCTTTTCAGCATGCAGAAAACCTTTCTCTGTCAAGATTTTAACCATCGTGGCTACTGTATTGTAATGGGGTTTCGGCTCGGGAAGTTCATCAATAATATCTTTGATGAAGGCTCTTTCCAGCTTCCAGACAATCTGCATTATCTGTTCTTCTCTTTTTCCTAACTTTTGCATATACTTTGATCTTTAACCAAAACTACTAATCTATTAGTAGTATTCCTAATCAATTAGTACGTCTCCTAATCGATTAGGATTTAAAATGATAAAAAAAATTCAAAAAGGGTCTAAACAGCTTATAAATGCATATTTTAGAATGCGTTTTTCATTAAAGAAATTCTGATTTATACTTCGGGAGTTCTCTTTGTGGAAGTGTCGAGGAGGAAAAGGTAAAAAAAATAGCCTCCGGAGTTAAATCCCGGAGGCTGCATAAAAAATATTCAGTTATAGTATAGCAGATACAGCTAGCGGTTTACGCTTACCTCACTATATTACTTACTGCCTACTGCCTGTGTGCCGCCGTCTGTCACCAATTTTACATCCAGTGTAAAGGTGTCATCGATAATTTTGTCGGCAGCTGTTCCAATAAAGCTTGAGCGGTACTTAATATCATACTTGATGCGGTCCACTACAATCTTCGCCTCTGCTTCTGCCGATTTGCCATTGATCTTAACTACTGCCGGGAAGGTAACCGGATGGGTTATACCTTTGATTGTAAGGTCGCCTGTAATGATATAGTTTGGCCCTCCAGCTTTTGCCTTGGCAATTGGCGCAGCCTTCGTGATATTAAATGTAGACTTTCCGAACTTCTCCACCGAAAAGAAATCCTCAGACTTCAGGTGATCTGTCAGCCGCTTGTTAGATTCGGCACGCGTAATGTCTTCCACAACGATGGTTGACATGTCGATGTTAAAGTTACCGCCTACCAATTTATTACCGTTTACCTGCAGTGTACCCTCCGATAGTTTGATGGAACCGTAGTGCTCTCCTCCTACCTTTTTGGCATTCCACTTCATGGTGCTATTCTCTGTGTTTACGCGCAGCGTAGAAGCCGCAGCACTCGCAACAGCGGTGGGCATTACGCTAACATCTGGTGTGGTGGCGCTGGTGGTAACCAGCAAGGTGGCTATAGCCAGCGAGCTAACAAATACAGAATATTTTTTCATAGATTCCTTTAGTGAATTTTTATAGTGATTAGATGAACTAAGGTAATATTATCCAGCAAATTACACACTAGTATGTAACAAATATTCGTCTAAAAAATAATGAAAGTATTCAGAGAAGTATGCACCACTGAGCTGTGTGATCTTGAAAAACGCATTTAATATATAAATTAGTATAGAGCTATACTCTATATTGAAATCTGAGTAACTTGCAGCCTGAATGAGTACACCGATCGTATCTTGCCAAGCCTACAAGTATAAATGAAATTCACATCTCTTATAACCAGTGCATTAAGCTTTAAAGCTAAGTACCTTATTATCTTATTTATACTTTGCCTCCAGCTTACCAGTGTGTTTGCACAGGAGTTACCCAACCGCGAGTTCAGAGGTGTATGGGTAGCTACTGTAAGTAACCTAGACTGGCCACAACAAGGTGCCTCCGCCGAAACCCAGAAAACCGCTCTAAGAACGCTCTTCGACAAGATCAAAGAAGCTAACTTAAATGTGGTATTCTTACAGGTCCGTACCGAATGCGACGCTTTTTATAACTCTGGCAAAGAACCTTGGTCCAGATTTCTGACGGGACAGCAGGGTGTAAACCCCGGCTACGACCCATTGGCATTTGCCATTGAAGAAGCGCACAAACGAGGACTAGAACTGCATGCTTGGATTAACCCTTTTAGGGTAAACTCCTCTACCTCCTCCTCTATTGTTTACGCCAGCAACCATGTGTCTAAGGCAAAGCCGGAGTGGCTGTTAAGCTTTTCTACAGGAAAGAAAATTCTTAACCCAGGCATACCGGAAGTTCGAAACTATATTGCTTCTGTGGTGCAGGAAATAGCGGAAAACTATGCGGTGGATGGGATTCACTTTGACGATTATTTTTACCCTTACCCTGAAAACAACTTTACCGGTATTACAACAGAAGATTCTCAGACGTACTCCCAATTCGGAACCGGATTTACAAGCATAGGCGATTGGCGACGCCACAATATAAACGAGACAATACGACTAGCAAATGAAGCAGTAAAAAATGCAAGGCCAACGGCACGCTTTGGTGTGAGTCCATTTGGGATTTGGAAAAACGGAACCCCTACAGGTATTACCGGTATGGATGCCTACAGCGCTATCTACGCCGATGCACTTAACTGGCTGGAAAACCAGTATGTTGATTACCTGTCTCCGCAGTTGTATTGGGCTATTGGAGGATCACAGGATTACCGCAAACTCTTGGAGTGGTGGTCTGATAAAGCTTATACTTCGTCGCGACACCTTTATGCCGGCCACGCATTGTATAAAACTACTTACTCCGAGCAGGAAGTACCAAACCAGATCAATATAACACGACAGAACCGCCATAAAAATGCGTTGGGCGATGTGCTTTACAGAGCTACAAACTTAAAAGACAATGCCCTGAACATTCACACATTGCTACAGAATACTACATATAAGTACCCTGCGGCGCCTCCTGCCATGAACTGGAAAAACGGCACCCCACCTGCCGCACCACAAGCTTTAACCGCTGCAATAAATGAGACTACCGGCGACATAGAGTTTACATGGCAGCGCAATCCTGCTAACTCAGATACCCATAAAAGATATGTGCTTTATACTTCTGCTACCCCTCCTACAAGTATAGCCGAAATACAGGATGGCTCGGTTCGTGCTTTAGAGGTTGCAGAATCTTTTACCATGGCTGCTGCGGATGTTCCCCCAAATGCTTCTTATTGGGTTGTAACAGAACTTAATGCTGGCAATCTGGAGAGTGAGTTGAGCAATGTGGCGACAGTGGGGAATGTAGCGTCTATCCGGAATATTGCCCGTGAAAGCGTGCTCAAAGTATACCCTAATCCTGCTACGCGTGTTGTTTACCTGGACCTGAAGCTGAAGAGAAATTCACTAGTGAAAGTTGAGTTAGTAGCTATAGATGGAAAAGTGAGAGGTCGTGCTGTGCAAAAGAGATACGAAGCCGGCAACCACACTATTACGATAAACCGCGACAAGTTACCTGCTGGTATTTATGCGTTGGTAATAAACATAGACAGGCAGCGGGTTACGAAGCGGGTAGTACTGAAATAGCCTCATCCGTACGTGTTAATAGATTGAAAATCCATTAACCAAAATGGATGCTATAAAGCAGTACCGCCAACACAGGATGCCTAAATGGCTGTCCTTGCGTTGGCGGTACTGCTTTTAATTTATACTTATCTACTCGAACCTCAGGTTTAGCACCGGGTTTACCCGCGCCGCTTTCAGTGCCTGGTAACTGATAGTGATAAAGGCAATAAGGGCTGCCACTACTCCTGCTACTATAAATACCCAGAACGGAATATCAATTCGGTAAGCAAAGTTCTGCAGCCACGCATACATAGCATACCAGGCTAGCGGGAAGGCAATCAGAGTAGCCACAATAATCAGCAGCAGAAACTCTTTCGAAAGCAGGGCCACAATGGTAGAATTTTCAGCGCCTAACACTTTGCGTATTCCAATCTCTTTCTTTCTGCGCTCTGCAGCATATGCAGCCAAACCAAACAATCCAAGGCAGGCAATAAAGATGGCGATACCTGTAAATATCCAGAGCAGTGTTCTTAATTTGTCTTCTGCCTTGTACATTTTTTCAAAGTTGTCATCCATAAAGATATACTCGATCGGGTAATCCGGAGCAAATTTGTCCCACACCGCAGTTACGTCGTCTATTGTTCCAGACACATTAGAGCCATCGATTTTTACAGCAACTTTCCAATAAGCGTTCGGGAAAATCTGCAACACCGTTGGATCTACTTTCTCGTAGAGGCTTTTGAAGTGAAAATCCTTTACTACACCTATGATTTTTCCTTCTTTAAGCGAGTCTGGGTTTACATCATTCCATACCTGCCACTTTAAGGGCTTGCCAAGCGCATTTTCAGGAGTACCAAATCCTAAATCCTTCACAGCAGTCTCGTTGATCATGAAGGCATGCTCGGTGTCTGTTGTATACTCTTTAGAGAAAGGTCTCCCTGCCAGCACTTTCACATCCAAGGTATTTATGTAGTCATAGTCAACCATTAGTTGTGAGACATTGTAATTCACTTGCTCCCCTTCACTTTCTGCTATGATCCTGTCGCCGGCAGTGGCATCTCCCGGAAAGCCATAGCCAATTGACACGCTTTTTACTCCCGGAACCTTTCCTAATTCATTTTTAAACGTTTCGTAATTGCCAAACATATTCTCGCCTCGCATCTGGAAGAACATGATCTGGTCTTTGTTAAAGCCTAGGTCTTTGTTGTGCAGGAAGGATACTTGCCTGAAAACTATAAATGCGCAGATGATCAGAAAGATGGACAGGGCAAACTGCACCACGATAAGGCCATGTCGCAACCATTGGATGCGGCCCACTCTACTGTCTACCACCACTGCACTTTTAAGTACTTTAACAGGTTTAAAACCAGAGAGTACCAGCGCTGGATAAAAGCCAGCCAAAAGTCCAACAATCAAAGTAAGTAGCAGCAGCAGTAAAAGCAGCGAGGGATTTGTAAAAATATTGAAGCTCATTTCCTTATCTGTAAAGGAGTTAAGCGATGGTAATAGCAATGACGTAAGTGCGGTTGCAAAAATTACACTGATAAGAGTAAGCATCAGGGTTTCGCTCAAGAACTGTGTTACCAGTTGGCTTCTGCTGGCACCTATTGCCTTTCTTACCCCCACCTCCTTCGCTCGCTTCATAGACTTAGCCGTAGCCAGGTTCACAAAGTTAAAGCAGGCAATCAGCAGTATAAATATGGCTATTATACTTAAGGCCTTCACATAGGTAATGTTGCCCTTTATGCTTTGGTCAAACTTAAAGCCGGCTGAATAAAGATACACCTCGTTCAGGGGCTGCAGCACAGGCTTATAGTCAAATGGTTTGTTATGATCTTCGTCTATTTGTTTGCCAACAATTTCCCTCAACTTACTCTGCACAGTTTCAGCACTAGCTCCTTCTTTCAGTTTAACATAAGTATAAAACTGCTGCCAACCCCATTTTTTCATACGCTCCGGAGGTAGCTCTGCAGCAGCCATGGGCATAACGAAATTAACCGGTAAATGAAATTTGTTGTCCGTGCTAAACACACCTTTTACAATGTAAGGCAGTTTGTTAACTGATACTTTCTTACCAACCGGATCTACGTCGCCAAACACCCGTGCTGCAAACTCATCCGAGATTACTATGGAAGAGGGATCAACCAAGGCTTTCTCCGGTGAGCCATATTTGAAAGGTAACTGAAACACCTCAAAGAAGCCGGGATCAGAAAATGTGCGGCCTTTCTCATACATGCGCTTGTCTCCTACCTCTACCAGGTTATTCGCATCAAATTGCATCATGAGTATACGCACCACAGTCTCCACCTGCGGAAAACTCTGTTCCAGTGTAGTGCCATACATCGGAGGCACAGGCAACACAAGCGATCCTTCCTCACGGGCCGACATATCGTTGTAAACACGGTATACCCGATCCCCCTCCGGTATAAACTTGTCGTATTGCAGTTCGTCGTAAACAAACAAGCCTATTAAAAGGCAAGCCGTAACGCCAAGTGCCAAACCGGCAATATTGATAAAGGAAAACGCTTTGTGTTTAAAGAGGCTCCTGTAAGCGATTTTAAAGTAATTCCTTAGCATAGTTTTAGAGATAAGTTATTTGACAGTTTGCTGCGCATTTATGTAGTTTTAGTTCTTGTGCCAAGGCTTGGACACAGCTTGTGCCAAACACATACCTTTCTGTTTATCAGACAATTATACTTTACACCAACTTAGAGTTCCGTGCATTTTCGCCCGCAAAGTGTGCGAATTCGCACGCCCCTCTATACTTGCTGCAGCGTTTATCGCTCGTAATCAAGCTGTTGTATTAGTGGCATAATTGTAGTTTATTTCGGTAGTATATTTAGATACCATGCAGTTAAAGAAAGCTTCCATACTTGTAATCGACGACGACACTGATGTGCTGACCGCAGTGCGCCTGCTACTGCGGCCACAGGTAAAGGAGATTATAGTCGAAAAGAACCCGGAGCAGATACCTTCGCTTTTAAAAAACCATACTTTCGACCTGGTACTTTTGGATATGAACTTCAAAAGTGCCCTGAACACCGGTAACGAAGGTCTTTATTGGTTAAAAAAGATAAAGGAGCTGAAGCCTGAGACTGCCGTGATCATGATTACGGCTTATGGCGACATTGACCTTGCCATACGTTCGCTTAAAGAAGGCGCATTTGATTTTGTAGTAAAGCCATGGCATAACGAGAAGTTGCTGAGTATACTCACAGACGCCATCAGTAAGAAAGAAGGAAATGCAAGTATAACTGCCCAGACAACTTCAGCCAAAATCAGTGGAACTGAGATGTTAGGCGAATCGGAGGCAATGCAGGATATTTTTATTAAGATCAAAAAAGTTGCCCCTACCGATGCGAACATACTAATACTTGGCGAAAACGGAACGGGCAAAGAACTTATAGCAAAAGCCATTCACCAACACTCACTTAGAGCCGATAAGCCTTTTATTAAAGTAGATGTAGGTGCCTTAACAGAATCACTTTTCGAGAGTGAGTTGTTCGGCCATAAGAAAGGAGCTTTTACCGATGCCCGAGAAGATCGCGCTGGCCGCTTTGAGGCGGCGCATGGCGGCACTATTTTTCTGGATGAGATCGGAAATATTTCGCTGCAACAGCAGTCAAAGCTTTTAAGTGTACTTCAAAATAGGCAGGTAATACGGCTTGGCTCCAACGAACCCATAGATATTGATGTGCGGTTGCTTTGCGCTACTAACGTACCGCTATCGGAGCTTGCCAATGAGAACAGGTTTCGCAAAGACCTGATCTATCGCATCAACACCGTAGAAATTATGGTGCCGCCACTCCGCAAGCGCAACAACGACATTATACTGCTGGCTAAGCACTTTGCAAACTTATATGCCACTAAGTACATGAAGCCTGAACCTGAATTATCGAAGCAGGCGCAGGAGAAGTTAAAGAGCTACCACTTTCCGGGGAATGTGCGCGAACTGCAGTATGCGATAGAGCGTGCTATAATTATGGCCGACAATTACGTATTGGAGCCACAGGATATACTTTTCTCACCAATAGAGTCTGCGCCTGCTGCAGAGCCACAGCAACAGGAAACGAACCTGGAGGAGCTGGAAAAAGCCACCATACACCTGGTAATGGAAAAGCACGGCGGCAACATGACCAAGGCTGCAAAAGAACTGGGTATTACCCGCACCGCGTTGTACCGACGATTAGGCAAGTATGATATTTAAATCCTTTGAGTCGAAAGTTATACTTCGGGTAGCCCTGCTTCTGCTTACGCTTAGCACGCCTGCAGTTGTTATAATTTATAAGCTGGCTGAGCTGTTGGTGTTTATACTTCCGCTGATCATATACCAGGTGTTCGAACTCATCCGGTTTTTGAAGCAGGCACAGGAAGAGTTTAAGCAGTTTATAGATTCGGTGCATTACCGCGATTTCTCGAGGTACTTCAACGAAAAGCAAGCCCCATCGCAGTTGGAAACGCTGCGTAAAGGGTTCAACGAGATCAATTCTACCTTTAAAGCCCTCAGCACCGAGAGAGAAACCCAGTTCCAGAACCTGCAGAAAGTGATGGAGCTAGTCGATACCGGAATACTTTCCTATAAAATTGACAGCGGCGAAGTAGTGCTGATGAACGAGCCACTCAAGAAGCTGCTGCACCTCCCTTTCATGCAGTCTATCCATTACCTTGCCAGGCGCGACGAAAGCTTGTACGAAGAGGTAAAGAACCTGAAGCCCGGCCATAGCAAAATTGCCACTGCCAACACGGCGCACTTCGATAAAAGTGCATTTAAGGTATTACTGTCTGCCACCGCCTTTCAACACGAAGGCGACAAGTATAAACTGATCGCCTTCCAGAACGTGAACGAGGCGCTGGACGAAACGGAGTCGCAGGCATGGCAGAAGCTACTGAATGTGATGACACATGAAATCATGAATTCGGTGGCCCCTATCTCCTCGCTGGCAGAGACACTCAAAAACCGCCTGCACGAAACAGTTATCAAAGGAGCATCTGCCGACGACATAGAAGATCTGGAAGTTGGAGTAGAAACGATTAAGCGCCGCAGCGAAGGGCTGTTGCGTTTTGCAGAAACTTACCGTAACCTGAGTAAGATCAACCACCTGAACCTGAACACTGTTAACGTACAGGAATTGTTCTCGAACCTGCAGCGGCTCATGCAGCCAACGCTGAACCAGAAGAATATAAAACTGGACGTAGTTTTAAAAGACGCTAATCTATACTTACAAGCCGATCCCAACCTGCTAGACCAGGTACTGATCAACCTGCTGGTAAATGCCATAGAGGCAGTTAAAGAAAGCTCTGAGCCCCAGATCATACTTTCAGCTAACCGGGACGAGCAGGGCAAAACAATAATCAAAATGGCGGATAACGGAAGGGGCATGTCCAAAGAAGTACAGGAAAAAGTTTTTATTCCGTTTTTTACTACTAAAAAGCAAGGCAGCGGCATTGGGCTGAGTTTGTGCAAGCAGATCGTGATGCTGCACCGCGGCACCATACAACTGCAATCCGCTGAAGGCGAAGGAACGGTTTTCACGCTGCGATTCGGTTAAGGTAAAAGTGTAGCTACTTTCACTGATTTACAGCTGAAACTGGCAAGGATTAAAAATAAATTCATCAATTAAAGCCTTACGTAGCAGAATTGTAAACTTTTTATTGTAACTTGTAAAAAATAATGAACAAATACACGCCTACATATGTAGTAAGTGTATAATAATCAAAATCATATGAATAACGGAACAGTAAAATTCTTCAATGACCTGAAAGGGTTCGGGTTTATTAAAGAAGAAAACACAGATCAGGAGTACTTTGTACACGTATCTGGCCTGGTTAATGAGATCAGAGAAAACGACAAGGTAACTTTTGACCTTCAGGAAGGAAGAAAAGGACTAAATGCGGTTAATGTAAAGCTTGCTTAGTCTTGTGATATAACTCATTTGAAAAAGCCTTACGTACGTAAGGCTTTTTTATTTGTATCACTCAACCTTCCGGTTTATCAGGTAAACTGATCCTTATTTCAGGTGGCACGTTAAATAGTACAGATGAACAGAAAATACTTAGTTGACAACATTACCCGCGAGTACATATGTGTGGCACTCCAAAAAGGGCGGGAATGGGAACCGAACAACCAGGATTCGCTGGACAGCTTTATGGAATCAAGATCAAATAAAAACGATCCTGAATTTGAGCTGCTGTCAGGTGAATACAACGACAACTCCTTCTTCGAGAAGTGGATACGAAACGGCACTAATTTCATGTTCCGGTACTAGCCTTAACAAGCCGCCGTTACAGAAAAAGTGGAAATAATTTTTAATCATAAATCAATATATGGGTAGATCACAAGAGACCTTCAGTAAAAAAGAAAAAGAGAAAAAGAAGCTTAAGAAAAGACAGGACAAAGAAGCGAAGAAAGAAGATCGCAAAGCTAACTCCAGCAAAGGACAGGGCTTAGACGATATGCTTGCTTATGTAGATGAGTTTGGAAATATCAGCTCAACTCCTCCAGATCCGACCAAGAAGAAAAAGGAAATAAAGCAGGAAGATATCCAGATTGGCGTATCGAAGCAGGAAGAACCAGACCCGGCTGATCTAATCAGGAAAGGTACGGTTACTTTTTTCAATTCATCAAAAGGCTACGGCTTTATCAGGGACCACGACACACAGGAAAGCATTTTTGTGCACCAGAACGGCTTAACCTGCCCTATCAAAGAAAACGACAAAGTTACGTTTGAGGTGGAGAAAGGCCCGAAAGGATTAAATGCTGTAAGGGTAAAGGCTGCGTAAAACAGTTTTATCGCCAGATATGTAAAGAAGAACATAACAAGATTAACTGTCTTTTCTACATGTAATCACCATAGAACACCAGGTACTCACTCCAAAGTAAGTACCTTCTCTGGTTTATGCTTAAGGTAGTGATCTTATAGATTGAATATATGCTGTTGGAGCAATAACAGCTCTGAAAGACAATACGACATACTACAAAAAAGAAAGGGCTCCTTTTTTAAGGGAGCCCTTTTTTATCATTGAATAGTTATTATCAGAAAACTTTTCAACTTTTAGCCATCCTTTTATACGGCACAGTTTGTAGCAAGGTTACGAGACTCCTAAAAATTTTTATTTTTTATTTTGACTTCGGCGCTGATGTTCTGGGTTATAATGGAAAAATTGTCCGCGTAAGTTGCCATCTCACAATTCCTGCCTACTTAACTTAATCTGTCATTTCGACCTTTGGGAGAAATCTTTCCAGACTTAATGCAGTAGGAATTCTAAAGAGATCTCTCCTGTCGTCGAGATGACAAAAGGCTTACTTTGACGATAATGCCCCCAGCAGCCTAGCAGGAACGGGGGTGGTTGGTCCAAAGTAGCTATAAACCAACAGCAGCCATTTCCGAGCAAAAACCACAAAGCAGCATACTATAGTATGAATTTAGTCCCATCTGTATACATCCACTTAACTCCCTACCAGCTATACTTCGTACAAAGTGTTCTGAAGCGCATTACACTATGACGAAGAAAAAGAAAAAAACAGCCTCCAATAAACTCACAGCAAACGACCTGCTTAAGATCGGTTTTCCGGCAGGTAAACCGCTTGGTACCGCTTTAAACATTGTACACACATACTTTACGGAACTTGGCAAAAACCACCAGATAGAACTGGTGCAGGATGTACTCACAGCCCCAGATCTATACCAGTTGCATGCAACCCTTGGCTCTTTGGCGCAGGCTATACTTGCACATAAAGAAACTGCCCCTGTGGCCCTAAGAAATGAACAGCAGAAATATGCCATTTACGGAGCAGAGGGGATTGAAGAAGGAGCACTGAAGCAGATGGATATTGCCATGCGCTTGCCAGTTACACGCGCAGGCGCCCTGATGCCAGATGCTCACCAAGGCTATGGTTTACCCATTGGCGGCGTACTGGCTGTAGAGAATGCCGTGATACCTTACGGTGTAGGTGTAGATATTGGCTGCCGCATGAGCATGAGCATTTTCGACATACATACCGGGTACCTGGACAAGCACCGAGAAGAGCTTAAAAAGATGCTACAGGATAATACACGCTTCGGTTTCTCCTCTTTCCAGAAGCCTATGGACCACCCAGTGATGGACCGAATGGAGTTTCATGAGATCCCGATTGTACATGAGCTAAAAGACAGGGCATATAGCCAGTTGGGCACCTCAGGGGGAGGCAATCACTTTGTAGAATTTGGCGTGGTAGACATACAGGACGAGCAGAATGAATTTGGACTGCCCCTGGGCTCCTACCTCTCCGTTCTCTCCCACTCCGGCTCACGTGGCCTGGGCGCAAATATTGCCGGCTATTACACCAAAGTAGCCATGGACAGTTGCCGACTACCACAGGAGGCAAAGCACCTCGCCTGGCTCGACCTGGATTCGGATGCAGGTCAGGAATACTGGATGGCCATGAACCTTGCCGGCGACTATGCCTCTGCCTGCCATCATCAGATACACCATCGCATTGCCTCAGCACTTGGAGAAACGCCACTGGCCACCATCGAAAACCACCACAACTTTGCCTGGAAAGAAAAGGATGCCGAAGGTCGGGAGTATATCGTGCACCGAAAAGGCGCTACCCCAGCCGGCAAAGGAGTATTGGGAATTATCCCCGGCTCTATGGCCACTCCTGGTTTTATTGTAAGGGGAAAAGGTGAAGCAGCATCTATAAACTCAGCCTCCCATGGAGCAGGTAGGGTAATGTCCAGGACGCAGGCAAAAAAAACGCTGACCAAACCGCAGGTACAGAAATTTATACAGAAAGCAGGTATAGAAGTAATTGGCTCTGACCTGGATGAAGCACCTATGGTATACAAAGACATTCATCAGGTAATGGCGGCGCAGCAGGACTTAGTTGAAGTAGTTGGCACCTTCCATCCCAGAATAGTGCGCATGAACGGTGACGAGAAGTATATGGAGGTTGATTGATAAGTATAGCTGCCAAACCAAACGGGCACAAAAAAAGACGGGCTTCCGCCAAGAAGCCCGTCTTATATATTGAAAGGTCAATTTAGCAAAATTAAACTTTTCAACTTTTTAGCCACTTTAGTATACGGCATAAAATATACCAAGGTTACAAACAGTTGAAAATTTATGCAATTTTTTTTCTATCACACTTGTGTTTATGGAAATTCAAGCTGCATTAAGGCTTTTGTATGCAAAAATGTCAGCTTTAGCCACTCAAAAATAGTACAAATTAACAGTAGATAACCGAAATGGCAGAACTCTAAAAATGAAGTACAGCTCTACCAGAGCCAGTTATTATCTTTTTGACTTATACTTTATACAGCCTGTCTATTTGTTTGCCACTAAGCTTACAGAGCCACTTACGTTTAAGCGGCCTCCTGTCAAACATTTTCCTGAAAGATCACCTGTTGCTATAGTAGTGCCTAGTATTTCACCTTTGATAATAGCAGCTGATGCTCCAGCGTTTATAGCCGCATATAAAGCCACGGCTCCCGTTACGTGCGGTGTAGCCATCGATGTGCCGCTGTAAGCCCCATAACTGGAGTTACCTCTTTTATCTGGCAAGGTAGAATAAATACCAGATCCAGGTGCGCCAATATCTACTGAAGCAGCGCCATAATTAGAAAAACCGGATTTAGTACCTGTCTTTGTAATGGAAGCCACTGCTATGATGTTTTCGTTTGGGTAACTGGAAGGGTAATGCGGGCTAGTATCGTTGTTGTCACCTACTCCGTCTCTGCCTCCGTTGCCTGCCGCAGCAACAAAAAGTATGTTAGCGGAATTTGCACGCTCAATGGCGAGCTCTAAGCTTTTAGAGTAACCACCACCTCCCCAGGAGTTGTTACTGGCTACAAGGTGTATACCATGGCGTATTTTCAGGTCTGTCAGGTAATCTACAGCTTTAATAGCATTTGCCGTTGTACCGCCCTGTCGGCCCAGGAATTTGGCTGTGATCATCTTTACATTCCAGGTAACTCCTGCTACGCCTTTCCCATTTCCGCCAACGGCTCCAATTGTGCCGGCTACGTGTGTGCCATGGTCATCGTGTGAACCGTCAAAGGTAGTATTGTCATTTCCGTCAAAGTCCCAGCCGTAATAGTCATCAACATACCCGTTTTCATCATTGTCTATTCCATCAATTGGGTCTTCTGTGTTGTGCCAGATGTTAGCGGCAAGGTCTTCGTGCGTGTGCATAACGCCTTCATCTATAATCCCGACTATTACCGTGGCAGCGCCTGTATTACCTGCTGCCCAGGCTTCTGCAGCCTGGCTGCCATATGCATTTTTAGGTGCTATGTTGCTACCATACATGCCCCACAAAGAGCCGTTGGTAAAATAAGGATCGTTAGAAACGGCATGGTGCCGGTAAATATAGTTAGGCTCTGCGAATTCAATCTCTGCTGCACCTTTTAGCTTGTTAACAGCCTCCAGCGCTGCCATAGGCGTATGCACCAGCACAACCCCTTCCCTGTCGCCTGCACGTTCCATCGCCTTTGTCAGGATATTCTCTTTTACTTTTCCACTGATGCGCGACAAGGCCATCATCCTTGCTTCGCCGGACACTCCTGACTTAAACTTAACCAGCACTTCATTGGCTACATGCTCAGGCCCCTGAACAGCTAAAGCTTCCTGGCTTTGCGCCTGCAGCAGGCCTTGTTCGTCTAATTCCTTTTCACAGCCCGACAGTATGGCTGAGGTAAGTACAGCCACAGTAAGCACGACTTTACCTGGTTTTGAGTTAAAATTTCTCATGGGTTAAACTAAATGGGAATGATTAGGGTCCGGAGACTTTAAAAAGTCCGGAAAATCTTTGATACACAATACATGCGCTCTCCATTAAGTCGGCTGTAACACAGCATAAAGAGAGAAAAGGGAAGATTTAAATAGACGTTAAACGCCAAATTAGGTTGTCTTAATATAGTAAAATATTAACCTGTAAATAATTAGCTCTAAACAACAGCATTCATATGCTGGAGTTGTTTTATACTTTGCTAACTCAGCGAAAAAAACCTGGCTTTGTTTATGGAATTCTCCACTTGCCTGCATCAAGTATAAAAACACTCAAACTAAACCCTACAGCTTATGAAACAGCCCGGACACGAAGTATAAGCAAGATCAGTTTCAAATGTTCATCACACTAAAATCTAAACACGATGGCACAGATACAAGAAAACAACACGGCAGGTAAAGGCGGTAAAAGAAGAGCCAAGAGCTCAGCGTTCCACCTGGACATGACACCAATGGTAGACCTTGCCTTTTTACTGCTTACCTTTTTCATGCTTACCACCACCTTTACAAAACTGCAGACGATGGAGCTGGCTATGCCTGCCGATGCCAAAGAAGCTGGTGGCCCGGCACCGATTAAAGCCAAAAATGCCGTTACAGTTATACTTGGCGAGCGAAATGAAGTGTTTTACTATTTCGGTTTTGCAGGCGACAACCCTGAAGTAATAAAGACAGATTTCTCTGCAAACGGCATAAGAAAGGTACTAACCTCGGAACAGATAAAATCAAACCCAAAAGCGGTGGTGCTGATAAAGCCGCTGGAAAAGTCGCGCTACAGCAATTTGGTTGATATGCTGGATGAAATAAAAATTACCGAAACCAAGAAGTTCGCACTTGTACAAGTAGAGGAAGCCGATAAAGAACTGATCGCAGGACTTTAGCAAAACAAGGGAGGCCATACTTTATATTTCTGAAGCAGGCCTCTCATGCACTTCCTACAGCAGGTATTCATTTTGAGTCTTTATCAAGCCATCATGTAGCAGCAGCATATCTAAACTAAATCAGTCCCCTGCGGTAAAAGATAAAAGAGCTCATTGTGCTATGAGAACAACGAAAGAGGAAATGATGGAAAAGCACCTGGTAGCAAGGGGCATTACAGACCAGCGGGTACTGCAGGCTATGTGGGAAGTAGACCGTGTTCTGTTTGTACCGGTTGAGGTGGCAGATCACGTGTACGAAGACAGAGCGTTACCTATAGGTCGGAAGCAGACCATTAGCCAGCCTTACATGGTAGCCTATATGGCACAGGCCCTGCGGCTGCACCCTGATGATATGGTACTGGAGATAGGCACAGGCTGTGGATACAATGCTGCCATTTTATCACGTTTAGCCAGGCATATATACAGCGTAGAGGTAATAGAGTGGCTGGCACATGTAGCAAGAGAAAACCTGGACATGGCAGGCATCCGGAACGTTACAACCCGCTGTGGAGATGGCTATGCCGGCTGGCCTGAGGCAGCTCCCTTCGATGCGATTATACTTACGGCCTCTCCGCCTGCTTTACCGGAGCCGCTCAAGTACCAGTTAACAATTGGCGGCAGACTAATAGCCCCTATCAGGAGAGAAAACCAGAAACTCATACGAATAGTAAGAACGGGCAGAGACATGTTTGAAGAAAGGCAGCTGATGCCCGTACAATTTGTGCCTATGACCGGTGAGGCACAGAAACGATCTTAGCTTTTATCGGCAGCCAAAATTTATACTTGTAAGGGTGCTCTTGTGACCTTATAATGCAGAAGGCTAGCCATAAAGTGAAGAAATAAAATTGAATAATCCGACGTCACTACCTTGCTTTACGCTGCTAATCAACAACTTATAGTAAAGCACCAAATATCATCGTTTCTCCCATTTAAAAGGCTCTTTTACTAAAAACAAAACCTTTTCATATGTTCAACCCGTAGATTATATATATTGTATAATATTACAAGCGCTTTTACAATTATGTATCAAGCGTTTAAATTGTAACAAACTAAAATAATTTCAATAATGAAAAAGTTATTTTTAGCAGGAGCAGTTGTTTTCGCATCGTTTGGTTTTTATGCTTGCGGTGGAGATGACGGCACTACAGAAGGGGAAACAGATGGTACAGTGATAGACACAGACACTACTGTATCAGAAATAGAAGTTGAAAGAACTATCCGTGACGTTGATACTACAGTTACAACTGAAACTGAGACAATCGATCCGGTGGATAACGAACAATAAACAGATATTTAACTAGCAACCAGGGGAGGCAGGAATCAAGGCTACATAAGCTAAAGATTCCTGCCTTCTTTTTTATGCGTTGTCCATCACACTTCCCATTTCCTGCTTCAAATCTCTTGCTTTCCTTTAAAAAGCACCTTCATTTATTCCCGATCATCAGGGCTAACCATCTTTATCCAGGCACAATAGTCACAGCGCTTAAAGGTTTAGCTGTATAGCTTTATAGGATGCTCCCATTCTAATTGCATGCCAAGCCTGAAGGCAGTTCCGAAGGACTTCCGTGCCTAATCCGTAGGATCATCATGCTGAAAATCCGATTTTTTAGCTTATCTTAAAGTTTCGTTCAATCTTAACTTCCCTCCAACCACAGAAACATGGAAAACATTATCTCTTCGATCAATGATATTGTCTGGAGCAATGCCCTTATTATACTTTGCCTGGGAGCGGGTATTTACTTTTCAGTAGTAACCAAGTTCCTGCAGGTGCGCTACCTCCGCGAAATGGTTCGTTTGCTGTTCAAAGGAGAAGCATCGAAAAAAGGTATTAGTTCTTTTCAGGCGTTTACAGTGGCCATTGCAGGCCGTGTAGGCACCGGTAACATTGCAGGGGTTGCTACAGCCATTGCCATGGGCGGACCAGGTGCCATTTTCTGGATGTGGATGATCGCTTTCCTGGGAAGCGCTTCCGCATTTATCGAGGCTACGCTTGGCCAGATTTATAAAGAAACTAAAGAGGGCCAGTATCGTGGTGGTCCGGCGTTCTACATCGAAAAAGGACTGGGAGTGAAATGGTATGCTGTGGTATTTGCTATTGCTACCGTTATAAGTATGGCTTTCTTCTTGCCTGGTGTGCAAAGCAATAGCATTGCCTCCAGCGTAAACACGGCTTTTGATATTCCGGTAGCTGTTACCGGTGGCGTAATCACGTTCCTGCTGGCCCTTATTATTGTGGGAGGCGTAAAGCGAATCGGTAAAGTGGCAGAGGTCGTGGTACCGTTTATGGCGGGTGCTTATATACTGATGTCAGTAGTTATCATCCTGATGAATATAGCAGAAGTGCCTGCTGTTGTTAGCCTGATTTTCCGTTCTGCTTTTGACATAGAACCAGCTTTTGCCGGTGTGTTTGGAATGGCTATTTCGTGGGGTGTGAAGCGTGGCATTTACTCCAACGAGGCAGGCCAGGGCACCGCTCCGCACGCAGCGGCTGCGGCAGAAGTTAGCCACCCGGCCAAGCAGGGATTGGTGCAGGCTTTTTCGGTGTATGTAGATACGCTGTTCGTGTGTACAGCCACTGCCTTTATGATCCTGTTCACAGGGCAATACAATGTGGTTAATCCGGAAGGCGGATTTCTGGTGGAGAACCTGCCGGGCATCCCGTTCGGACCTGAGTATACGCAGTCAGCGGTAAACACACATTTCCCAGCGCTGGGTAGCGGCTTTGTAGCGGTGTCGCTTTTCTTCTTTGCCTTTACTACTATCATGGCCTATTACTACATCGCTGAGACCAACCTGAGCTACCTGAACACCAAAGGCAACAAATGGATGATCTGGGTGTTGCGCGTATTGCTGCTGGGCGCTGTTTTCTACGGCTCTGTTAAAACAGCAGAATCTGCCTGGATGTTGGGCGATATCGGTGTGGGCATTATGGCCTGGCTGAACGTGATTGCCATTATCCTACTACGCAAACCAGCCCTTCGTGCATTAAAAGATTACCAGGCCCAGCGTAAAGCTGGTCTCGATCCCGTTTTTAACCCGCAGCAGTTAGGCATTAAAAACGCCGACCTATGGGAGAAGAAACTAGACGAGCACAAGGATATCCAGGAAGATAAGGAATTGCAGTCAGTGTAATTTGCTGAATCACTTCAGCAATCAACTTACACAGATTTATACTTTTAAAAAAGAGGCGCCACCACAGCGCCTCTTTTGCATTAATAACGCTTGCTTTCGCTTATAAAGGCAGCTTCTCTCCTACTCCTGATACACGTTTGCGTTAAAGAGAATTCATCAATCGTATAACGCGTTATGGAACAGGACAGCGCACTCCGGGCACACCTTGTTAAGCTTTTGAGCGGCGGACAAGCCTATCAACCATTAAGCACTTTGCTGAAAGACCTATCAGCAGAAACTGCTGGTAAAACTGTTCAGGATCTACCCTACACCATCTGGCAATTAGTAGACCACATGCGCTATACTTTGGAGGACATACTCGAATTCATTAACAACCCCAACTACCAGGAACCTAACTGGCCAGACGATTACTGGCCAAAAGAAAAAGCCCCCGGCAATCAGGCTGCACTCGATAAAAGTATAAACGCCATAAGTAAGGGCAAGCAAGAAATGATAAAGCTGGTGCAGGATACCTCCAACGATTTGTATAAACCCTTTCCGCACGGCGACGGGCAAACCCTGCTGCGGGAGGCGCTGCTGGTGGCAGAGCACAATGCCTATCATGTTGGCGAAGTAATTGTGCTCCGGAGACTGCTGGGAGACTGGGAATAAGAATACTGCTTAAAATGGTACAGCTACCAACAGTAGCACTATTGATATAACCACTACTACAACTCAGAATCCGTAGATATAGTAAAGCATTTGAGCTAAGGCAAGGTGCAGCAAGTACAGGTTAAGTGCTTTGTTAGCTACCTTCGCACCGGCTTATTTAAGGTAAGGATTTTGTGAAAGAAAAGATGAACAAGAATTCACAGGCAAAGCCACGTCGCCTGTTCGATTGCATAGCATGGCAACTACAGAACGCTCCGCTAGAGGACATGCTGGCTGCCAAGGAAAATAGTGCCTGGAGAAAGTATAGCACCGCCGAGGTACAGGAGAAAGTTAACCAGATCAGCGGCGCACTCATGCAACTCGGCATTTCCAGAAGTGACGGTACGGCAGAAGGTAGAGATAAGGTAGCTATCGTAAGTCAAAACTGCCCCGAGTGGATGCTGGTAGACTTGGCTATACAGCAAACCGGTGCTATTTCTGTTCCCATTTATCCCACCATCAGCAACAGTGAGCTTCAGTTTGTCCTGCAGGATGCGGGAGTAAAAATGATCTTTGTAGGCAACAAAGCCCTTTACCAGAAGATAAGCCAAATGCAGGATAACCTGCCCGACCTGCAGGCAATTTATACTTTCCAGCAGGTAGATCAGGTGCCGCACTGGACAGAGCTGCTAGCAGACCTAACACCCGAACTGGCCGAAAAGGTAGAACAAAGCAAGGCACAGGTGCAGGAGAAAGACCTGGCCACTATACTTTATACTTCCGGTACTACAGGCGTGCCTAAAGGCGTGATGCTTTCGCACTACAACATCCTGAGCAACATGTTCAGCAGCGCGCCACTGATACAGGAAGTTGGGGTACTCCGCAAACGCACTATCAGCTTTCTGCCTTTAAACCATGCCTTTGAACGCATGGCTACTTACTGCTATTTTTACTGCGGCGTATCCATCTACTACGCAGAGGGAATGGAAACGCTGGCCGGCAATCTGCGTGAGGTAAAGCCAACTCTTTTCACCACTGTTCCGCGCCTGCTCGAGAAGATCTACGAAGGCATTGTGGCGAAAGGCTCTGCCTTAACTGGTATAAAAAAACGACTCTTTTTCTGGGCCCTGGAACTAGCTGAACAATATGAGATCAACACGCCCCTGCCCCTGAGTTACCGCCTGCAACTTGCATTGGCCGATAAGCTGGTTTACAGCAAATGGCGGGAAGCATTAGGCGGTGAGATAAAAGCTGTTATCACCGGGGCTGCGGCTTGCCAGGTACGCTTACTCAAGGTGTTTACCGCCGCTAAAATTGTTGTTATGGAAGGTTACGGCCTTACCGAGGCCTCTCCTATTATCAGCGGCAACCGCTACAGCGAAGAGAACAGGATGTTTGGCACTGTAGGGCCATTGCTGGAGGGTGTGGAAGTAAAAACTGCGGAAGACGGCGAGATATTGTGTAAAGGCCCGAATGTGATGATGGGTTATTATAAGCGCCCTGACCTGACAGCAGAAGTAATGTCGGGTGAGTGGTTGCATACCGGCGACATTGGCACCATGATTGACGGTAAATTCCTGAAAATTACAGACCGTAAGAAAGAACTCTTTAAAACGAGTGGCGGAAAGTATGTGGCGCCGCAGCCCATCGAAAACAAGATGGTGGAGAGTGGCCTGATAGAGCAGATCATGGTGGTAGGCGAAATGCAGAAGTATGTTGGTGCCCTCATTGTGCCAGCTTTCCAGAAGCTAAAGGAGTGGTATGATACTCAGGGCAAAATTTACCCCGGTAACATGGCAGTGCTAGAAGATCAGGAAGCCTGGAAGCTGATCAAAGAAGCCGTAAGCCAGTACAATCGCAATTTCAACCCGGTAGAGCAGGTTAAAAAGTTCGCTCTCATCCCAAGCGAATGGACTATTGAAAGCGGTGAGTTAACTCCTACTTTAAAGCTAAAGCGAAGGGTGATACAGGAAAAGTATAAGGATCTGATCAGTTCGTTGTATGTGTAGGTAAGCTAGGGTTAAGATTTGCAGTATTGTTTGGATAATCAGGTTTATCAAGTTTGATTGATAGGATTCTCAGCAGTACCGGGTCCAACCACCCCTAACCCCTCCTTATCCAAGGAGGGGAGCTTTTTTCCCTACCAATCATTCTGCCTTGCGTTTAATATACTTCATGGATTTACGAACTAAGTGCTCTACTCAGCTACTATGTTACACAACCGAAGATACTTGAAGAAAAACAGAAAGGAGCTGCGTGGTAGTTTGACTCCAGCCGAAGCTGAGTTGTGGAAGCACTTAAAGGGCGGAAGTTTAGATGGCAGGAAGTTCAGGCGGCAGCACAGTGTAGAAAATTATATACTTGACTTCTACTGTCCTTCAGAACATCTAGCGATAGAATTAGACGGTCAAGTTCACAACCATTCTTCAGCAGAGCAAGCAGATCAAGAGCGAGACCAATATCTTAGAAATTTGAACATTCGTGTGCTGCGCTTTGAAAACAAAGATGTGTTCGACAATCTGGAGGCTGTACTACATGAGATCAGCAAGCACTTTAGTAAGTAAGTAAGTAAGAGCTCCCCTCCTTAGATAAGGAGGGGTTAGGGGTGGTTGGACCCGGTGCTGCTGAAAAGATGACAAAGAATGATTGAACCAAGGAACGATTGTCATCCCCCCACCCCCTTCAAAGGGGGACTATCAGCACGAGTAGTTTAAAAAGCAGCAAAAACAATCAGCAATAGGAACAACGAGGCAGGAAATATACCTCCAGATAGCAGAAAAGTCCCCCTTTGAAGGGGGTGGGGGGATGACAATATGCACGAACAATCCTGTCCATTATAAAATCCTGCAAATCCTGATTCAGACAAAAAGACCTCGCGGTGTCTTCACGACCCGCGAGCGTCTGGTGGTTGCTACGTAGCTACAGTCTGTCCATACCAGACGCTCGCAGGACCTCCAACAACTCTCTAACTCTCTAACTCTCTAACTTTCTAACTCAGCCCCCCCTCTCCCAATTCACCTCTGGAAACACCACTTCCAACTGCCGTTTGATCACCCTATAATTCCCTTTCCAGAAACTCTCCAGGTCCGACACAGTAGTGATCGGCTTAAGCTCCGGGGTAAGCAATGCCAGTTCCACCGTCATTTCCCCTTCGTCTACTGTCGGGCTTTCTTCCCAGGCCAGCACATCCTGCAGACGTATTTCCAGCTTGGGTTGTGCGCCATCGGGTTTATACGCCAGCTCTATAGTTGATCCATCCGGCAGGGTCAGGAAAGCAGGGGCCAGTATGTCCAGCCTTGCGCGTTGCTCTTCGTTCAGGTACTTCTTTTCCAGTATCGGCTGCAACTCCAGTTCCATTAGCTCATCGGGGTGCTCGATGTCGTAGAGGTAGGGCTTGAGCCACTCCATGTTGGTCATGAGCAAGGTGCTGGTACTGACGTCGGGCCAGAACTCGGAAGGGCGCCATTTGCGGAGGCTCAGCACGCGGTTCTGCCATTGCGTTAGCTCGTGGTTGAAGTCCAGCAGGTGCTCGCCTTCTGCTTTAATGGCTTCCGACATGGCCGGTACGCGGTGCTTCTCGTCGGGGGCTGGCAGCGGTTTGCTTTGCAGCACGATGCTGCCGATGCGGGTATCCATAGAAGCAGTCAGTTCGCCGTCATTCACGTCCCAATGGTATACTTCCTGCTGCTTTAACAGCGGGGCCAGGTCGCGTGGGTTAAGCGGCGAGGCCAGGAAAATACGGCCCGGGTTATCGCCGGAACCAGCATGCATGTGCGCGACTGCCAGCCAGGGCTCGTGCGCCAGGTCGTCTCTATGACCGGCAGACGCATACTGTCCGCTGGCCAGCTGGAACTGGGCGTTGTTGCCGGGGCGGGCGTAGGCTATGCGCTCGGGGTAGCAATGCGCCAGCAGCACACCGGTTTCATACTCGTCAAAGGTGCCGTTCTCAGGCTCCACGTTAAACAGCTGGCGGTAAGAGCGGGCTATCTTCTCTATCTTGCCGAAACGCTTGCCCTGCCCCTGCTCGCCTCTATACCTGCGCAGCGCTTCTACCCTTAAATTAATGTCGATGCCGGCATTGCGGTCCAGCGGGTCGCGCTCTTCCAGTACGGCGGCAATATCACTTGCCAATGCGGTCTGGTTGCTTTCTTCGGCTTTGAGCAGCATGTGCGCAATGCGCGGGTGGCAAGGCAGCGTGTGCATGCGCCTGCCGTGCTCGGTAATGCGGCCATGCTCCAGCGCCTGCAGCTGGTGCAGCATCTCGGTGGCCGATTGCAGGGCGGCGCGCGGCGGCGGGTTCAGCCAGGTAAGGCCACGGATATCGGTAATGCCCCATTGCGCCATGTCCAGCACCAGCGAGGCCAGGTCTACTTCCAGTATCTCGGGGGTGCGGTGCGGGGCCATGCGCTCCTGCGTGGTTTTGCTCCACATGCGGTAAGCCGTACCCGGCCCCAGACGCCCTGCCCTGCCGGCACGCTGGTCGGCGGCGTCTTTGGAGATGCGCGCTGTTTCGAGCCGCGACAAACCGGACTTCGGATCGAAGCGGGAGCTTTTGCCGAAGCCCGTATCCACCACCACCGAAATGCCTTCTATGGTTAAGCTAGTCTCGGCGATGCTGGTGGCGAGCACCACTTTGCGCCTGCCCTGGCGGTCGGGCATAATGGCGGCGTATTGCTTGCCGAAGGGCAGCATACCGAACAGCGGGTGTATCTGCACGCCCCGCATTTGCTTGCGAAGTATGGTTTCTACTTTCCGGATGTCGTTTTCGCCGGGCAGGAACACCAGGATATCGCCTTCCTGCTCTTTGGCTGCCTGCTGCACCACGCGGGCCGTCATTTCGGGCAGCATGCGATCGTCGGCGTCGCCGGTATAGATGGTGTTGATGGGGTATTGCCGCCCCATACTTTGCGCCACCGGGGCCTGCAGCAGTTTGGTAAGCTGGGGCATATCCAGGGTGGCCGACATCACCATAATGCGCAGGTCCGGGCGAAGCGTGTGCTGCGCCTCCCGGCTCAGGGCCATGGCTACGTCGGCATGGATGCTGCGCTCATGAAACTCGTCGAAGATCACGATGCCGATGCCCGTAAGCGAGCGGTCGCTGTGGATCATGCGGGTGAGAATGCCTTCGGTTACGACCTCGATACGGGTGGCAGCGGAGGTGCGGTTTTCGAAACGGATGCGGTAACCGACGGTCTGGCCTACCTCCTCGCCCAGCAGCTGCGCCAGGCGCTCGGCAATGGTTTTGGCCGCCAGGCGCCGGGGCTCCAGCATGATGATCTTCTGATCTTTCAGCCAGGCCTCGTCCAGCAAAGCCAGCGGCAGCAAGGTGCTTTTACCGGCTCCGGGAGGGGCGTTGACGATCAGCGTGTTCTGCGCCGCCAGGTGCTCCCTAACGGCAGGTATAATTTCCCGAACGGGTAAGTCTATGGTAAATGGGTTGAAGGGCAAGGGGTAATTTTCTTAGCTAAATTAATTACTAAATATCTTCTTAGTAAAAGATATTTATCTCATATTCTTTTACCAACAAAGAACACTACGGCATTGTGCTTTAGTGTTCTTTGTTAATGTATTATTCAAGATATTTGGTCTGAGCTATTTATAAATATGTATCTTTCAAAAAGATTAGATTAGATACTTTTTCTTTACCTCATCAACTTTAAGGTCTTCGAAGTACTTTTTGGGTTTACCATACTTAAAGAATTGTGAGTGAGAATAAGTTTCGTTTCTACCTTTCAAGAATTCGCGTTCTTGTCGTATTAAATCCTCAATAAGCTCATATGCTTTTGTACTTAAATTCCAGATACTCTCTAAATTCTTTAGTTTGAAATCTATTTCTTTAAGTCTTGATAGTTCGCCAATAAAATATAATACCCAATAAGAAGAATAAGATATATATGAACTTTTCTCAAATTCATCTATACCTTCTATTAAAGTTTCTTTTTTCTCAGCTTTAATTTTTTCAATTCTTTCAAAAAGCTTGTATGGGATTAAAAGTTTTTCGGCGTTTATATCATCATTAAATACATCATCATATTTTTCAGCAAATATTATCTTTTTCTGGTTTTTAGCTTCTGATGGCATTTTATTATAGAAAGCCATCAGAACTTGTCCTGCTTTCTCAGAGTCTAACCTATTGTTCTTTGGTTGATCGTAATACTGATTTTTCTTACGCTCATAAAAATACCCTAGGGCTTTTAGTTCTTGCTCCAGCTTTTGTTGAACATAATCAATTGAGCGTATATCTCGACTATTAACAGGATTTTGGCTATTAGTATATTCAGCAATCTTAGTGCTAAGCTCCGTATTGTTAGTCTGATAAATTCTACATAAAATATCTAAATCATCGAAATTATCAGGTTCTGACTCAAAAGCATCATATAATGCATGAATTGTTTGTGAACCATTAACGACTTGAATATTTTCAATTTCTATAATTGGAGAACGCTGGCTTTTTTGATAATAGAAATTGTCACATGTTATAGTTATACCATTGTTAAAATAAAACAACCTATGTCTTTCATCCGAAAGTGCAGTTTGTTTGATATTTCTATTAATTTTGGACCGTTGCTTCAAATATACCCTTACATTATCCTCAAATGCATCTTCCTGTATAGGGTAATTTTTCAAATCATTATAATCTTCTAAATCCGCTTTAGACCTAATTTCTTCATTGTCTAAAACAATTCTAAGTAGATCTCTAACATCTACATTAACAATAAGCGCTCTTATGTCTCCATCAGATTTCTCAAAGAAATTTTTATTTACTGCTCGTAGTTTTGCATTGATGACTAACTTTCCTTTTTTCGTGAGTTTGTTGACAAAATCCTGCATTTTATGCTCGTAAATAGTGAAGTTAGAGTGCAAATTTATTGCATTTTCAAACCTCTTCTTTTCTTGCTGTTCTAAACCTATATAATGGTTTGAGCACAAATGGATATGGAAGTTTGGATTTTGTCTCTGAAATAATTGCCAGATTTCCTCAACTTTTGAAAATAATATTGGATTAACTGTCTCTTCTAAGGCTTCATCCTGTGATAGTAAATCATTGATAAAACCTACAATTTTATCTATTTCAGAGGAAGGAAAGTTTGATTTAGTTTTATCAAATGTTCCCGCATATTTAAAGTTAAAGATATGAATGTCTGCTCTACCTTTATCACTTGATTCATCAATATAAATAGCATCTATTCCTCTATCCTTTCCTTTTCCTTTATTTGTAACGCTTATAAAATGACTATCAGTTATTGAATCTTTAATTTCGTCATCTTGCAAGTCGAACAATAAACTCAAGGCTAAGAAGTAGAATCCGTTTGAATTATCTTTCAAGTCATAATCCTTAACATGTTTTTCAACATGTGTATTAATCACAGAAAAGTCTTGTATTGAAGGTTTTGATTCGTTCATTTTAATTAATTCTAATTCCGTTTTACGAAAATAGCTACTAATATTAAATTTGTTTGATATAATATAAACTATTTTGCCTAAGCTTCTGCTCCGCTGGCGCGAATTTGCAGCTTGTGACTTTTTCTTTTCCACGCAGCTATACCTTCAGCTGTAGTAACAGTACGAGCTGTAAGCTCGCACTAGCAGGCGACTCATGAGTAGTATAAACTATAAAAGCGGGGCTATAAGGTTATGCACCAGCCCCACTTTTATTTATGCTATTAAATATGTATCTCTTTTCTGCAGCTTACAGACCTTATGCCTCCTGTTTCTGAGCAGCTAATAATTGATCGAGATTTTCCATGGCCGCTGTCAGGCCTTCTTTAAAGCCCATCTGGATGGTGGTTTCGAGCTGTGCCAGGTCATCGAATGTGATCAGGTTCTCTACTAAGGTAAGCTCCTGTATGGGTGTAAAGCTTACCTCCCAATCTGATTGCGGCATTTCTGTGTTCACTACGCCTTCCGCATCTGCAAAGCCATCAAGCGCAGTAAAACGCCTTTTAGGATCAATGGTCTTGTAAGTAGCCAAGGCCCAGTGCTCTTCACCTTCCGGGCCAACCATGGCATAGTGCCAGTGGCCACCTTCCCTGAAATCCATGGTTTTGGTGCGGGCTTTCCAGGGTTTAGGCGCCCACCACTGGTCCAGTATCTCGCTTTTTGTGTAAGCATCCCACACAAGCGGGAGCTCTGCTGCAAACTCTCTTTTAACGGTGATCGTTTTGTTTTCCTTGTTCACGGAGAACTCGAATGCAAGGTCGTGTTTCATGGTTTATTTTGTTTTATGTTAGAGAATATCGTGTCGAGTTGGTTAAAACGGTCTTCCCAGATCTTCCTGAACTGTTCCAGCCATTTGTCTATTTCTTTCATTTTAGCAACCTCCAGCTGGTAGTAAATTTCGCGCCCCTGCTGTTCCTGTTTTACTAGCTGGCATTCTACAAGTATCTGCAAGTGCTTTGAAACAGCCTGCCTGCTGGTGTCAAAATGTTCGGCTATCGCATTCGGCGTCATGGCCTGCAAAGCAATTAACCCAATAATGGCTCTTCGGGTAGGGTCTGCTATCGCCTGAAAAACGTCTCTTCTCATACCTCAGTTAAAATATGCAACCGTTTGCTTGCTAATATACGTGCAACTATTCGGTTGCGTTAATTATTTGAGATTTATATTTTGTGTAACCGACTGAATTAGCAGCAGTTATATGTGGATAGTATGAAGTATTTTCTATCTACCTGCACCATCTTGTTATAGCTTTTAGCTCCCGCTGGCGCTGGTATTAAAGTACAAGCCTTACATGAGCAGGAAGTATAATTTTCATAACAAGGAAGGGCTATACTTTGTAAGCTTTGCGGTGGTGTACTGGAATGATGTGCTCACGCGGGAGGAGTACTTTGCCATACAGCCGGCAGTAGTGGATGCTAAGACCTCGCAGCATGCGCAGCTCCTGCGAGCGTCTGGTAGTATAGACTTTTGCTACATCACATCAGACGCTCGCGGGACCTTCGGACACCGCGAGGTCTTTGGCCCCACAGATTTCGGTGAGGCACCGGCAATTCTGGCAGCAGCACAAAAAACCCATCGAGCTGTGAAGCGCTGCCTTTAACTCCCTATGCTATTAAATTTCCGCCCACCCTCAATTTAATGCTCTGCCTTAAAAGATCCCAGGCTTATAAGTTCAGGCAAGCTTAACTTTATCAACTCAACGGTATCATGGAGGTGTTACCACCTGTTACCTTTACCATTACTGTTACACTTCTTGTCACCGCGATAAGCAATTGGATCAGGATTACCGTCTGGGTCACCTAGTGCATAACAATTAAAACCTAATTCGCCTAGCAGTAGCAAACCTGCTACATGTGGCGCTGCCATAGAAGTGCCGCTAATGACTCTATAGCCTCCGTCATTCCAAGACGACAAGACTTGATAACCTGGGGCGGCATAATCTATAGGTGGATTACCCCAGTTAGACCAGCTAACTAGCCAGTCATTGCTATTAATAGCAGATATTGTAAAAATATTCGGACCATTTACTCGAGCCGGAGAATAATTGTTAGCGTCTTCGCCGTCATTACCGGCAGAAATGGTAAACTTAACAATTGCAGAAGCTGCTAACACCGCATCTTCAAATGCCTGATTAGGAGGTCCGCCCAAACTCATGTTTGCCACATCACCACTAGCCCCGTTAGCAGCTACATAATCTACACCGGCAGTAACGCCGGAATAAGTGCCGCTGCCGGTGTAATCCAGTACCTTAACGGCTACTACAGTAGCATCTGCAGCCACACCAACCACACCCACATTATTGTTTTTTGCAGCTATAGTTCCTGCCACATGGGTACCGTGGCCATTCTTGTCATCGGGTGTAAGATCAGGGTCTGATGTAAATACAGACATGCTTCTTGTAACATCTACATTCAGATCCGGATGATCCAGATCAATTCCTGAATCAAGAACCCATGCAGTTTTGCCGGCTCCGTTTCCGGGTCCTCCTACTCTCTGGATACCCCATGGAACATCCTGCGTACTCTCACTTCCGCCGTCTTTAGGGCCTTTACCCGCTGGAGGCGCAAGCTTAATTACTCTGTCCTGCTCAATATAAGCTACACGTGGATCTCGACGCAGTTGCTGTAACTCAGCGATGGAAAGACCTACTGCCATACCCTTAATGGCTGTTCCAAAAACACGATCGATCTTGTCTGAAGCTATACCTTTGCCCCTAAGCAGTGCCTGGCTGGCTGCTCTCATTTTTGCCTGTCGTCTTTCATAGTTGTCTGAGCTACTCAGGCCAAAATCAGCATCATCTTTAAATACCACAATGTATTTACCAGGTATAACAGCCCCGTTCTCCTGTAGTCCCTGGGCTTCGTTTGTGCTAGTGCTACTAAGTGGAGCTACTTCTTCAAGAGTACCCTTCTCACAGGATGAGATCGTAAACGCCGCTGCTACTACCCAAATACACACTATTGCTGGCTTCAGGCTTTTGTTGAGATAAATATCCTTTCTCATATCTTAAAGTTTATATAGTGAAAATTCTACATTACATCTCATGAATTTCATCTACAACTGTAGCTTTGCGGAACAATGTATTGATGAGAGTCAGTTAACTGCCACTAGACGAAACACTTATAACATATTACTACTCTGATACTTACATTATGTTACTTAAACTTCATGCTACCAATGAGAAGCTGTACCTGTCCGGCTATAATAGAAGAAGGGCTGATGATGCTTCAGCCCTTTAAAAATTTTACTCTTACTAAATATTTATCCTGTTTTACCTACACCAGGAGGGCGTTGATCTTCGGAGCCTGTACGAGGAGTTTGGCTTCTTGAAAGGAACAGACCTGCAAGGGGTAAATTTATACGGAGCAGACTTTTCGAACGCAGAGCTTGCATAGCCGAACCTGAGCCAAACCACCCTTACCAACTCCGACTGAACAAAGCCATGCTGGACTGCGCCAATTTAACCTCCGCTAAATTAGCCAACTCCGACCTTTCTGATGCCTGGCTCCGAAATACTAAACTAGACCGGGCCGACCTGAGCTTCGCTAACTTCCGTGGTGCTTACGTAAGCGGAGCCAGCCTGCGAAGAACCAACTTAAACGTAGCCAGATTAAGCCACGCTTTTTTTCATACCGCAGACTTAAGCGGTGCTACCTTCCAGTTTGCCAAACTGGACAGTACCGATCTGAACGGGGCCAAGCTAAGAGATGCCGACCTGTCGCTGGCTGACATGTGGGGCATGAAGCTATTTAATGCCGATCTCACAAAGGCCAAACTTACATTCTCCATTTTAGTAGGTCCGACTTAGAAGACGCTGTACTGGATAATGCTGACCTGAAAGGAGCAAACCTGCGGGGTATAAACCTTAAAAATACAAGCCTTCACGGGGCCGATCTCCGCAACGTCTGTTATTTAAACGAAGCTGCTTTAAGGGATGCCGATACAACAGGTATACTTTTGCGGTAGTGGCAGGAGCTATACCTTTTAATCACCTGATTCAGCTTATGTTAGCAGTGGTCATCCGGGAGTTGGTATAATATTTTTTTAGGTGCAGGCAGAAATGCTTGTTTTGCCATTACTAAAAACTCACACGCTACCAACACTATAAAACTATGCTGAAGAACAAAGACCTGCTCACGCTTCTAACCCGGATTTTTTTAGGCTATATTTTTCTCTCTGCCGGTATCTGCAAACTTACCCACGGCAACTTTGGGCAGATAATAGGACCGCCCTGGCTGGAGGAACGGCTGGCAGCGTATGGTCTGAGCCTGTTTGCGGAGGTGGTGGCGGTGAGCCAGGTGGTGTGTGGTGCGCTGCTGCTCTCGCAACGGTTTAGTTTATTGGGTGCCGTTATGCTGGTGCCCATGAACATAGCCATACTTGCTGTAACAGTTTCGCAGCAATGGGCGGGAACACCATTCATTAATGCTGTCCTGCTGCTGCTGAACCTTTTCCTGTTGGTTAGGGAGTACCCCAAATTCAGTTTTTTACTGCAGCTCAATACTACTTTCAAAATCAAACCGACAAGAATAGATCAGATCGGTCAGAATGTATTTAGCTGGCTGAGCCTGGGCTTTAGCTTTCTTACGATGGCAGCTGCATCCTATAATTTGGTGCTCACTAATCTGTTTGCCGTACTGGCCTTCGCGAGCTTTGCCTTAACTATTATCTACAAGGGTGTACAGCATAAGCTCGATGTGCTGCTGCTTACCTTGCCCTTTGTAACGATGACAGTTCTGACGCTCGGGAGAATAATACCCTTTGCCGAACCCCTTCTGGCTCTGCTGGTACTTGTTGAGGCGCTGTTACTTATTGTCAGGCTTTTATTGGGGCTAAGAAGAAGGGGAGAAACGACCCAGGCTGCAACGGCTTTGTCTTGATAGCAGGAGGTCTTTGCTTGTGTAAGTTTGTAGGTGATTTTTTGTGGGTATAGAGTGTTCGCAGGTGTAAGTCATCCCCCTACCCCAAGTAGGAATTTAAGCAGGAGTAATCATCCCCTGTCCCTCCCAAATTAGTGTCGAAATCAGGGACTTAAAAGGGATGATTACGTATTGCCGAACACAAACTGGCAAGAACACAAAGGATGCTGATGTTGATGGAACGAACTGACGAACAACCTTTGTGTCATGCGCCTATAGGGTAGCCGCTGGTTTTCTGTTGGCTATCGCCAGCACAAAGGCAAACAGAAAGAACACCGACTCTGTCACCAGCCATTGGTTTCCGAAATCTCCAAGAGCTCCTTCTGAGAAAATAGTAATGGTACGTGATACGGCGTACAAGCCCCACAGCAGGCACAAAAACAGCAGGCCTTTTTGCGTATCGCGCAGCATCAGGTACATCAGGCTAATAAAGAGCGTCATCCCCACGCCACCATATACGCCCCTAATAGAGCTGAAAGCATCGGTGTTGTTTAACTGCACATTTACCAGGTCCATCACGGCCTGCGGGTTGGCAAAAGCCATTACGCTTACAGACAGTAGGCTTAGCGCTGAAAGTAGGATAAAGCCTTTTGAGGCCAGGTTTACGAGTCTTTTCTTTTTCATAATTTGTGGATTTAAGTTTATAGGACAAAGGTGGGAAGTCTCGGATATCTTAACCTTGATCAAAATCAATATTTCAGATTAAACCTTGTGGTATAAACCTCGCTGAAGCTAAATGAATTAATTTCTGTCGTGGTATTGCATGTCGTAGCTGCTCCTTGCCCATGCAAATTATACCTTCAGCAAAAGTTACACTACGAGTTACAAGTCCGCATTAACAGAAACCTTATTGGCAGAATCCTTATGATTAAAACGGAGTGTATTGATCAGCAAGCAGCGGTATAAACTATAAGCCTACTGGCTGGAAACAACATCGGGCCAACCTGTTTACTTCTTACTGCTGCTCTGGCTAAATAAGTTGATAGAAGAAAAGAGCCTGCTTACCTTCAAAAAACATAGGTGCTAATTATATGTCGATATATAAAGGCATTTAAGCTAATTCATTATGAATCCTCTGAAGCGAATCTTACTTTCAGCTAAGTTTATCACCATACATCAAGCAATCAAAGAAATAGCACTATGATCAATCAGCAAGAGATGATAGAGATTAGCCAGGCCGAAACCTCTAAAACAAAAATTCTTATCTATTCGCTTTCTCTTGTCTTTTTAACGCTCATAGCTTTATGGTTCAGAGTACCACTGGAAGCGGAATTGCTTACCTTTATAGAAAGACCTTTGGTTGCTAGTTTGATGGCAGGTTCTTTAATAAGGTTTCTTATCATTATCTGCCTGAGTGTTTTCATTGTTAAAAAGAGACTACTTGCCTTTAATGGCCTATACCCTTTCGATTTGCGCAATCCGTTATTGCTGTTACTTCTCCCTGTTATAGTTATCCTATTGTTGGCTTACTCCAGCTATGAAATCTATTTTAAAGCTGAGCCTTTTATACTCTTTTTTTTTGGTTTAGCGCAAACCCTCGTTGGGGTTTTAGAAGAACTGCTTTTCAGGGGAATCATCCTCCCACTATTGATCTTATACTTTGCAGGTAAAAATAAATCCATCTTAAAAGCTGTTTGGTTTTCTTCTTTGCTTTTTGGTGCCGTGCATGCCGTAGCATTAATCAGAAATCCTGAAAGCATTTGGGATGTTACAAACACCGTCATTTTTGCCATCGGCATAGGATTTTTATTTGCGTGCCTTTTGCTTAGATCCAGAAATATTTTAGTGCCGATCTTTCTTCACTTTCTGATAGACTTCACAAACGGGGCCGGTGACTTGAATGAGGTAGAGGTACTTACGCCAACCCCTACAACGAGCACTATTGTACTTACGCTTGCCGTTGTCACGGCCATGAGTCTTTTCTTCATCGGCATCGGCTATTGGCTGATGAAGCGCGTTCAGAAGGAAGAATGGCTCCAAAAGGCTGCCATGATACATGTCTGATGCTATATCAGCGTCTTCAGCATTTGTAAGGTTCAAGCTATTTAACCTATACTTTACTTCATCTAATGATGATATACACGCTGCCCCAGGCTTATGCTTTTTGATTTTTCTAAATGCTACACCTCCTGACAGTGTAGCATCATGAGCTGCAAACTCACTTCAGCATTACTTACAAGCTTGCTCTAAAGAACAATCTATACTTGGCCCCCGCTGGCACGGGCTTTAAGCTAGTGGATGCATGTTTAAAAGCGCAGATGATAAACGTCATCATAAAAGCCTTTACAAAACTTCTCAAAGGCGACCATTCGATCTGGCTATTTCATAATCTGCCTTTTCAAAGATCTTAATCCCGCTGTAACCAACCTGCTTATACTTTAGTAACCGAAACATGTACCTGGGATCGGGATAATCGGCATAGTACTCCAGTTGCTCTACTCCTTCTAACTTATTTCCTTCGGAGATGGGCCGCATTTTGCACAGCCTGAATTTCTCCTGGATTCTTTGAATCGCTTTATCCGGACTAACATTATATAAAATACGTGAGGGGCTGTTATTGCTGTAGTATAATACACACCATGCCATAGTTCCCTCCCTTGTTAAATTCGGATTATATGCCCAAACAGCTTTTCCCATAACTCCGTCAGTTGGTTTACTGTCAGATATAAACTCCCACCCTTTTTGTGTCAGCTTTCTGTCAATTTCAGGCACCTCCATTTGCCTTAGTTTAAGCAGGTTTCGCAGTGTAAGCTTTTGAGTTAGTGCAGGAACAGAAATAAACAATGAAACCAAGCAAATAAAGAGTCCTTTCATATGAGTAGCAATCAGTCAATAATAATCATGTGTAACGGCAGATACATAAGTCTATAACATAGCACACAAAAATTACATCTTTTAAAAATAATTGATTTACTTTATATAAAATAAACTTAATATTCCATTCAAAACCTACCTGCTCATGCGGAAAAATTTACTTTTTGGTATTCTTGCTATCAGTGCCTTATTCAGTTGTGACAAAGAAAACTCACCTGAACCAATGTTGAAAGTGTCTGAATTTAATTTTAGGCTCGATACATCTCCCAAAGTAGCTGATTATGAACTGATCGTATCTCAGAGAGATGGAAAAGTACTACTGGATACCCTGGTCGCATCGCATGAGAACCATAAGTTGAGCGTGAAATCTGCAGACACGGAATTTGACATTACCACTATCACAGTAGACCCTACTACTCTGATGAACAACATAAAAACTTATGCAAAGGTAAATCCTAACAACTGGCACATTAACAATTTTGGCACAGCTACAACAAAGCAAAGGGAGAAAACGCGTGTTACCTATACAAATTTACCTTCATACGATAGCAACTTCCTGTTTATGGCAAGGGAGTTGGGAAGCTGGAGTACCTCATGGTCTGGTAGTACTCTAACAGTAGATTTTAACAGGTTATTACCAACCGACCAGGCTTACCTCTTACTTCCTAAGTATGGTAAGTATATTTTAAGCGATGTCACAACAGCTCAAAAAAGTATAGATTTTTCTGAAGCTAAGAATACGATCAAAACAAAGTATAACAACAAACCTGCCGGTATCACAAACCTAAGGTCATATTTATATGGTTATGCAAATGACGGCGTATCAACTTACAAGATGATGCTTTTTAGTGCATTCAATGGCCCAACTGAAGAATACGACCTGCAGCACCCCCCTACAGGATTCGACCTATTTGATTTCAATATGCAGTACCACGATGCAGATAAGAACTGGCATATCTATAGCTTTAATGGGATAAGTACTATACCTACCGAAATTAACTTCTTAGGGAAAGCTGATTTTACTGTAAATAAGTCAGCATTTGACGACTTCCAGATTGCATTCGAAGCAGATAAGCCTAGCATTTACAACACCTGGTGGTCTTCTACAGATGCTAATTTAAAAGCTAGCTGGGAAGTTTATTCTTCTCCGGCGGACAACAGTTTTAATCCAAAAGCTCTTTTAGAAAATCTTAAAAGTAAAACGCTAGCAGGTAATTCTTCCTTGGCTTTCAAACTTGTGTCTGTTACCTCTCAAACCGCTACAGATCGCAACCACCAGGCATTTCTAGACTATCTGTATAATGCGACTGTACGCAAGGATAATCCAATCAGGCATACCAGAAAAATATACAAATCTTTTTAAAATGAGCCGAAAGGTAAAGTTTAGTCATATTATGCCGACACTGTTTCTAGCCTTAGAACAAAGCTAGCACCGGCCGGTGTGCAGCCAGTATGCTATTTATATTTTAGGCACGAGTTAGTAGCTCGTGCCTTTCTTGTACTAAGCACTTTACCTAAAGAACAGGAAGCACCATCAGTTTTTATCGGCACTTCACTCCTACTATACCTTATAAAACCTGAAGGGGCTACCTGTAGCAGGTGCCCCTTTAGAAAACAGATGGTTATACTTTGCACTAAGCGAACTACCTCTTATGTGCCGTCAGGTCAAACGTGATGTCTACCTCTGGCAAAATGTGGTGCTCTCCTAGCTCAGGATCGGCGGCGTAGGTCATACCCCATTTAGTTCTGTTCAGCTTAAAGTTTGCATCCAGCTCCAGGTTGCTACCTGCAAGTTTTATCTTAGCCGGAAACGTGATAGGGTGTGTCTGCCCCAACATGGTAAAGTTACCAGTTACGGTGTAGTTGGCTCCCTCCGTTGTATTGGAAAGGGGCTGCACCTCCGTGATCTTGAAAGTAGCTGCAGGATGCAGTGCCAGGTTAAAAAAGTCAGGGCTCTTGAGGTGCTCTAGCAGCACCGGCTTTACTTCTGCAGGTAAATCAAAGTTCTCGATGGTCGCGATCGGAATGGTGAAGGTGCCGGCACTTACCTTCCCATCTTCAACTTGGATATCCTGGCTCTGCACCTGGAAAGAGCCATCGTGAAACAGGCCCGGACTGTAGCCTTTCCATTTTACAACAGAGCTGCTCTCTTGAAGCGCAAAAGTGCTTTTGTCAACTTCTTCTTCTTCGCAGCTTGTAAAGCAAAAAGCACTGAAAAGAACGCACGCAGATAAAATTACTTTTTTCATAGGTTTATTTTGTTTGAGTTTTAAATTATTAATGGTTAAAGGCGCAGGGTTTAATGTAAGCTGCGCATTACATTTATCTTTAAAATGTTGCCAGCTATTCCAGCGGCAGGTTGTTTAAATTTGGTTTTATCCGTAAAGTATGACCTCGCTTGTGTTACCAACCCAGGTGCTCCAAATTGCCGCTACCCCAAGTAGGCGCTGTCATCTCATCAAAAGGAGATACCTTTTTAGAATTCCATTGCACATGTTCTATTTAGACTTCTTACCGAGTTCGAAATGACAGCTGAGTGGTTCACTCATAAGTTAAAGGCACAGGTGTTCCAGCCCATTGCTGTCGCATCGGTAATGGGTATTAGATCAATTTATACTTTGAATAAGTTTCTAACTGAGCCTAAGTAGACTTATAGCTTAGCTGTGCGTTTTGCTGTTGCCTGGCCCAGTCGTGCATGCAGCCCAGCCGCTGTATAAGCTGTGTTATATCAGCAACTGTAGCGGTGCTTCTGCTGCTGCCTTGCAACGCATTCGCAAGCTGTGCTACAAGCTGCCTGTATAGAATCTGTATTTGCTGCTTTGGCCGGCCATCTAAGTTATAGTAGGCCCTGATTACCCGGAGGTACCCTACCAGCACTTCGGTAGCCGCTTGGTCCAACAGTATGGTATAGCTGGCACTTCGCAACAACGCGCTTACCGTTGACACACTTCCGTCCGTTGGTCCCGCATAGGCTTGCACGCTCAGGTAGGGATCTTTGAAAAGGACGGGTTGCTTCATGTTGGTTGCTATTGGGTTAGTGTTTACAGGTATACTTACATAAAGAGCACGCCATACTTGCCGGTCAGCTGCGTGGTCATGTGCTCGATAAATTCGGCTGGTGGTGGTCCCTGCGGGTGTATTATTTTTAACTCTTCGGCTGCGGGAAAACTGAACTCCAGAAAGTAGTCTAAAAAATTGCCAGGCGTGATCAGTGTCAGGGAGCGGGCTACTGGCGTATCTATGGTAAAGTGGTGCGGTACCTGGCGCGGTGCAAACACAGCTTCACCGGCAACAGCCTTTACTTCTTTGTCGCCGATATGAAAAGTCATCTCGCCCTCAAGCAAATAAAATGTTTCGTCTTCGCGGGTATGCACGTGCACCGGCGGCTCAACGCCTTTTGGTAGCGTTATGTCTATTAGTGCCATACTTCCGCCGGTTTGCTCCGGAGAAAGAAGCACTTTAAAGTAGCCGCCCTGGTAGTTTCTGTAAGCATCGGCGATAGTTGTAGTTGGTACTTGCTGTAATGTTTCCATGGTTTTATTTTGGTTGTGATTAACATTACAAAGGTCGCACATGCAGCAGCAGTATACTTGTACAAAAACGACCTGTTAATTAATTTATGATTTTTATTTAAAGTATATAGTAGCACTATACTCATAAAGCACAAAGCCACCTGCAGGTGGTTAACGTTCTCAATCAGGCGCTTAGGGCTGCAGGCTTTTGCTTCATGAAACATTGGCCGTGCGTTACGAAAAGTTCTTTGGAGCTTTCAGAGAAAAGCTTGCTCGGGCTTACACCGGCTATACTTTTAAAGTCTCGGGAAAAGTGGGATTGGTCGTAATAACCTGCCTCATAAGACAGTGATGTAAGCGAAATGCCCGGATCGGATTCCAACGAGGAGAAGGCGGAATTCAAGCGGATAATCTTGCCCATCTCTTTCGGGCTCAAGCCGATTTTAGCCCGGAACAAACGTTCCAACTGACGGGTACTGATGCCAAGTTTCTGCTCTAGTCCCTTGATGGCCAGGTTGCCATTGTAGGCCTTCATCTGCTGTATGGTGTAGTCTACATAGTCTACCATATCCTGTTGTGGCAACAGGCGCTTCTCCAGGAAAGTGTTTAGCCTGCCGATGCGCTCTTCGTCCGATTGTGTTTCCTGTATCTGCTCGAGCAGTTCGTTTACAGAACCGCCCCAGATCGCTTCAAGGTCAAGGCTTGGCATATCTTTAAACTCCTCCATGTGCAAAGGCAGAAACCGCTGCGCCCCGGAAGATTTGAACTGTATTTTGATAAGCCGTGTGTGGCCGGAAAATTTAAGCCAGATTGGCTGTGTAAGTTGTCCCACCATGAAAGCCTGTCTTGTACGTTGCATCACGGTAGTTGGGCCATTCAAGCTATACTCATGCGGCTCACCGTACAGGAACAGCATCGAAATTTTGCCATACGGGATCAGCCTCCAAATAGTAGAAACTGCTTCCGTATTACGCCAGTCAATATCAACCAGCATGTAGCTGTCGATGTACCTGTTTAGGCTTGGACTCGGCTTAAAAAGTTCGGCTTTCATATAGTAATGCAAATTTAAACTTAATTATTTACAAATTTAAAGCTGCCTGAATAATTAGACTTGTAAAAATGCGACATTGGTAACAGCTGTTATAGCTTAGCCTCTCCAGATTTGTAGTTGCGTCAGCTTAAGCTTCAGGTTATTTAATAAATAGCTCTGAACTAACCATTATGTGAAAATAAAATTCCTTCTGGCCTGATCTGGTTATGCGCTAACAAAAACTGCAGCACATTCCCCAATTTTAGATACGCCCATCTAAAAACAGAAGCTGATTCTTAGCTTCTACAAAAATTGAGATACCCTCAGGCAACCACTTTCCCCTGCTTTACATCTATGCATTATCAAACCTAAACGACTATGAAAAAATTATTCTTTGCAGCACTTTTCCTGGCGACTACTTACATCTCTCCTGCACTGGCACAACAAGGTAAAACCAGTAAGCAAGATGATCGCGCACAGGTTATGATTCTGGGTACCTTCCACTTTGCGTATCCTAACCTAGATGTGGTAAAAACTGAAAAGTCTGATCAGCTGGACATAAAATCACCTGAGAGTCAGCGCGACATAGCGCGCTTAGTTAATCAAATGGCCAAATTCAACCCTACTAAGATTGCCGTGGAAGCCATGCCAGAGAAACAAGCCAAACTAGATTCGCTTTACCAGGCTTACCTTGAAGGCCGCTATGAGCTAGGCTTGAATGAAACTTACCAATTGGGGTTCAGGCTCGCAAAACAGCTGGGGCACAAACGTGTCTACGCCACTGATTCCTGGGGTGATTTGAATGCTTACCAAAAGCCAGGAAGCAAAGAATTTGAAGTGCGCGATGATATAAAGGAGCGGATGGAGAAGTTCTGGGAGTACAAGCAAAGCACCGTGCAGGCACGCGCTGAAGCCGAGAAGAAGTTGTCTGGACCAAAGCCGCGCTCCCTTTACAAAGCTATACAGCAGCTGAACCAGCCAGAGGCCATTCGCAAAAGTCACGAAAACTATTTTCGGGAGGCTTTTCAGTATGAAGAACAGCCTTATGATTACACTGGTGTAGATTGGTACAACGCCAGTTGGTTTAGCCGCAACCTTCGCATTTTCCGCAACATTCAACGGATTACTGAAAGCCCTGATGACCGTATCTTATTGATCTATGGATCTGACCATGTGGCCCTGTTGCAGCAAGCCGTGGAGAGTTCTCCTACGCACCAATTGGTACCTGCGCATAAGATGCTCAAATAGGTGTTTACTGATTCATACAGTTTCCCGCAGGTGTAATTTCAGACCGGTGTAATCATCCCCCTACCCTTTAAAGGGGGACTTTTTACTGCCAATTGTAATTTTCACTTTGTAGATAAATAAAATAAGCATAGCAAATGAGGTTAAATACACATGCTAATTGTCTCTCCTTCAAGGGAGTGAGTAGGATGACAAGTCTGTGCTAAAGGAAGTTTATCTATCAAAAAACAAAATTACCCCCTACAGCACTTTGGATGTTACTTCTTCGGCTCATGGCCCCAGTTTTTGAGGGAGTAGCGCCAAGGTGTTTCGTCGATGTTGCCGGAGGGACGCTGCGCCGTGTGGCGGTGCACATACCCTACAACTTTGCGCATGTGGGTATAGTCTGAATCGTTAAGATCAGCTTTCTTCTTATTCAAAATCTTAATAATTTTTTCTCCTGAATCGTGCCCCACCGATTCACTGTTTTCGCTCTCCTTATACCCTACTTCCTTCGATTCGTCCGTCTTCAGCCATTTCTCCAGTTCAGAAGGCGTCATGTTAACGGCTTCTTTAAAATCCTCATATATCTTTTCGCGTTCTTCTTTGTCAAATTCTTGTGCCATAGTTTAATGCTTAAGTTACAGCTATATACTTACGGTTAGCCAGTAGTTCAGGTATGAAATATTTGCCAGGCTCTTGGTAAAGTATACTATTAAATGTTGTAGTTGTCTATCTAAACGAACAGGGACCGGCAGTAAGTAACGTAATCTAAACCGTCAGACTTTTAAATAGGATTTAGTCTCACGCATAGTTTGTAGCAAAACATTTAAACAAAAATATAAGTTAAAGCTATACGATTAGCTCTTAGCACCTTATAAAGCTAATGGGGCATGCATGGCATAATTGTAAAACGATGAATGAAACAGAAGTACTACTGCACTGGGCTTATGTAGCCATCATGCTTGTTAGCGGCATCGCCTTTTACCTACTCAGCAAAAACCCGAAGGACGTCCCATACTATAAGTATACTATCCATATTTTTATTGTAACATGGTCTGCACTCGCCTACACAGCCTTAGCGCTTAATCAGGGTACAATCGAAGTTGGAGGCCAGCAGGTACATTTTGCGCGCTACTTAGATTGGGTTATTACCACACCATTACTCCTGCTTTCGCTGGCACTTACAGGTAAGTTGATTACCCGCAAAGAAGGTTGGCTAATTGGCACCATGATGGGCACGCAAGCCATCATGATTCTTACTGGTTTGGTAGCTGATTTATCAGTTGATGAAACAAGATAGTACTTTTGGTATACTGTAGGATGCATTGCCCTGGCGGTGGTGTTTTATATTTTTTGGAATCCATTGTATGCTATTGCTAAAACGCAGGGCGAGAATATAACCCGTGTTTACAGAGGATCTGCTATGTTTCTTACTATACAATGGCTTTTGTACCCAATAGTATGGCTCATTGGTGATACAGGCATGAAAGTAGTTAGCCCATTTACGACTACTGTTTTGTTCCTGATCATACCTATAGTGTCTAAAGCTGGATTTGGGTTCTTTAACCTCTTAAAACTGCGGGATTTGCCAGCAGAAGACAAACCCACTCCAAAACCGCCACACCCTTACGAGCCCATTCATAAATTTGGACCGGTTTAGTTCTGGTGAAAGCCGATGGTGAGATAGCATGCATAAAGGCACCTATCAGGTTGTTGGAAAAATATATAAGCCCCTGATTTGACCCAATGGCACCTTTCTCTAATTACCCATAAATAACCCGTTGCTAACGGATTAAACTGCGTATATTAGAGTATGTTAGATAACAAATTTCCTATAGGGTCCGAAGTGTTCGCAAAAGTGAATCCGGATCTAAAATTAACCATCAGACAATACCTGAAACGCATCTACTATTGTACTGTGAACAATAATCCTTCTCAGAAGGATTTGGTATACTATGAGCGAGAGTTAATACCTGTACCGGTAAAATAAAAATAAAGCCCCTGCCAAAACAGGGGCTTTTTAATTGCTGCTGCTTCCGTCAATTTATCTGTACCTCTTCCCTCCCAGGCCACTCGTAAAGTTCGAGGCCATGTCTTATTTATATGCAGCCTAGTAACAATAAAACAGGCTGGCAGCATCCTTAATCAGGATTTATAAAACAATACATTTTGGATTCAGTTAAAAGTATAAGCCAATAACGGCTGTTTATACTTCACATATCTAAAACCAAAACAAACTTAACTATGCCATTTATTGAAACAGAAGACATCCAACGCGGAGAGAACGTTTACCTGAACTACCAGGACTACGGCGACGGACAGCCCGTAATCCTGATACACGGATGGCCACTTAGCCACAAAATGTGGGAGAATCAAGTTCAAGCCATTGTAGATGCCGGATTCCGATGCATCGCCTACGATCGCCGCGGCTTTGGCGATTCTGACCTGCCCTGGTTAAACTATGATTATACTTCCCTGGCACAGGACTTGCGTGCTCTGATAGAGCAACTTGATTTGCGGCACTGCGTGTTGGTGGGCTTCTCGATGGGCGGCGGCGAAGTGGTGCGTTACCTGAGCATGTTTGGCAACGATCGTATAGATAAGGCTATACTTGTCAGCTCCATCATTCCCATCGTGAAAAAAACAGACGATAACCCAGATGGTGTTCCAGAAGACAAGCTGGATGAAATTATGGAAGCACTCCGGACTAAGCGCGTTACGTTTCTAGCCGAGTTCAGCAAACAGTTTTACAACTACAGCGACAATAAGAAGAAAGTAAGCGAAGAGCAGCTAAAGTATGATTGGGCCATCACCTCGGCTGCATCGCCGCGGGCCACTATAGAAACTGCCAAAGCCTGGGCCAATACTGATTTCCGGCAGGAGCTAAGGAACGTTAATGTACCCACATTGATCATACATGGAGATGCCGACAATATCGTACCCATCGAAACGAGCAGCGAACAGTCGTCTAAAGAAATCCGAAACAACAAGTATATTAAAATAAAGGATGCCCCACATGGCTTGTTCCTGACGCACAAAGAAGAGTTGAACAATGCCATAATAGATTTTCTGAGGCAGTAGTCGATATAGTTAGCAGTAAAAGAGCCGCCGCTACGGATCAGGTAGCGGCGGCTCTTTTACTGTTTATATCTCATAATCATATGTTTCCTTTTAATCAAATTAGCAGCTTATCGGTCCATTCTCCTTTCAGAATCAGCATTTCGCTGCAAATCTAGTAATCTTCCGTTTTCAGGTAACGCCAGCATGGGCAGGTTAAGGTTGCGGAGCAGTTTAGCTGATACACTATTGTGCGTTATATTTTCAAGGAAAATTCTGTTTAGCATAGTAAAGGAAAGTAAACTGGTGTTTGTTTCCTGAACAAAGCGGGTGATGCCTTCAACTACATCATCATTGGCTATTTCTACGAATTGGATATCTGCCTGCGGAAACTGTTTTATCAGCTCTTCCTTCACATATTCGTCATCAATAAGATCTGGCTGGTTTTTACTCTTTATGTGAAGAAACGTTAAAGTAGCATTGAACAGCTCTTTCAACTGCATTAGTTGTAATACAGTTACCTGATCTCCATTTTCAAAATCTGCAGCATACACAATGTGCTCAATTGGTTTAATAGGCCCATTTTCAGGTAATACCAGCACAGAACATAGGCCGCGTTTTGCAATAGCTTCGGTTCTTGTACCAAAATACTTTTCCTTTAATCCTTTTCCTCCAGCCGTTGCCATTACCACTAAAGAAACCCCCAGTTCATCTATAGCATTCACTATCTCATCTACTACATTACCTCCTCTCATCACAGTCTCTATCATAGCTCCTTCGCATTGTGAGTTAGCCAGGAAGTTGCTCATCTTTTGTTGGGCCTCCTCACTGTGGGCTTTCTCCCTGGCGATACCAAAGCTAGGAAGGGCTGATTTATCATAGATATGACAGAGTATTACCTTCGCATCAACTTCTATTGCCAAACGGCAGGCATGATTTAGCGCTCTAAGTGAACTATCTGAAAAATCAGTTGGAACCAAGAAAGTCTTCATGTGCTTACAAGTTTAAGTTTATAACCATGGGTATTTGTACCCCTATTTGTAAAAACAATGGTGGGTGCTCCACTAGTCTAATAAAACAATGTATATCATTGCTATACATGATCTTAACCAATATATCATCACTAGCGGCACTTATAAGTTTTACGGAATAAGTATATAGATAACTGGAAATTATTCTATTTGTTTTTATCAGCCTCTTCTCTTCCGCTCTCTAAAATTCCAAAATGGCCGGACTTTTAGCTTCTGATTATACTTATCACATATCACCATCTTCCTGATAAAATCACTGATTATATTAAATTTCTAATAAACTATACTTTGATGCTAGCGTATTTTATGAGCTAGAAACTTACAACCCTTATAGAAAAGCATGATATTAACTTTACTCTTAAAATCCCTTTATTAATTCAAATTGTAAATTTTATGAAAAAGTTAATATTCATTCCATTGTGCTTTTCTCTTTTCTTTACCTCATGTAACGACGAGGATACAGAAGAAGTAATTCCGGCTGTATCAACGATTGACGCTGAGATGAGAGGCGACTGGACAAACACTGATATAAAAAGAGTATACTACTCAGACAGGGACACCGTGATGTACGAAGACTCTGTTAAGCGACAGGCCTACTTTAACTTTAACGGGCAGAAAATGACAGTTACGCTACCAGGCAGTTCGGATCAAGATGTATGGAATTATAGCTTTCCGGATAAGAATGACTCAACCTACATTGAGTTAAAGCAGAACAATGTTACTACAAAGTATAAAGTCACAACTTTATCTGGCGATCAAATGGTTTGGGTAGAAGAAAGACCTTGGGCTGGCTTCCCGGAGGAGGTGCCAGACAACCAAAAAACAACCTCTAAAGTAGGCGTTTACACCTGGAAATTTGTTAGAGGTAAAAAGTAAGCATGAGCTAAAACCATTAAAAAAGGTGCGAACCTTCGTAGTTCGCGCCTTTTTTATTTCCTTCGCGCTCAAACAGCTGTAGCGCAGATATATTTAGAACAGATGGTGGACCAATTGAAATTATAGTTTGATTTATACTTGACTACAAAAGCATGAACACAGGAAGTACGCAAATCATGCAATAAGCTTATCTCTATATCCTCGCCTGGTAAGTATAAAGCTGATAATACCTCCCCTGCTGCTCCAACAATTCTTCATGGCGGCCTTGCTCTGCGATGCGCCCCTGCTCGATCACCAGTATCTGGTCGGCCTGCCGGATGGTGCTGAGGCGATGGGCAATCACAAAGGTGGTGCGTCCCTGCATCAGGGTCTTGAGGCTTGCCTGTATTAGGCTCTCGCTTTCTGTGTCCAGGTTAGAGGTGGCTTCGTCAAGTATAAGTATGCGTGGGTCGGCAAGTATGGCCCGGGCAATGGCAATGCGCTGGCGCTGCCCACCCGAAAGTTTTACGCCGCGCTCTCCTATCAATGTGTCCAGGCCATCGGGGAAACGGTCGGTGAACTCCTGCACATGGGCTGCCTGTACTGCCTGCATCAGTTGCGCCTCAGTAGCGTTTGGTCTTGGAAAAAGGATGTTCTGGCGTATGCTGCCCTCAAACAAAAAGTCGTCCTGCAATACCACGCCTAACTTGCTGCGGTAGCTTTGCAAGCTTATACTTTGCAGGTCGTGGCCATCCAGGGTAATAATGCCACTGTCTGGGTTCAGGAAGGAGGCGGCCAAACCAGCGATAGTGGTTTTACCGGAACCGGATGTGCCCACCAAAGCCGTAACTGAACCGGCAGGCGCTCTGAAAGAAATTTCCTTCACTACGTCTTTCCCTGATTCATAAGCAAAGGACACCTTATCGAAAACAATATCGCCATGGATGTGGTCCAGCTTTAACGTACGGGTGCCATGTTCATCCTCTAGGGGTGTGTTCAATATCTCCTGTGTGCGATCCAGGCCGGCAAAGGCTTCGGTAAACTGGCTGCCAATGTTGCTCATTTGAAGTATGGGCGCGATCATAAAACCCAGGTACAGTGTAAAGGCCAAGAAATCGCCAAAGGTCAAATCACCTTTCATGATCAAATAGCCGCCGATGCCCATAATGCCCGCTGAGGCAAAGCCCAGCAGCAAAGTAGCCGCACTTGTTACCATACTGGTGGTAGTCAGGCTTTGCTTTACATTCAGGAAAAGTCGGGTAACGCCGTCTTCAAAAGTCTTTATTTCCTGTGCTTCCGCATTAAATCCTTTTATCACGCGCACACCACCCAGCGTCTCGGTCAGGCGGCCTGTTACCTCGGCGTTGATCACCCCGCGCTCCCGAAAAATGGGCCTGATCTTGCCGAAAGCCTTTAGCGAGATAAGCCCGAAAATAGCAACCGGAATCAGCACAAAGCCTGTCATTAACGGACTAATGTAAATGAGCAGCACCAGGCAGATAAGCGAAGTAAGCACACCACCTATCATTTGAGCAAAACCGGTACCTACCAGATTTCGAACACCTTCCACATCCGTCATGATGCGCGACACGAGTTCGCCAGTCTTGGTATTGTCGAAGAAGCGGATGGGCAGCTGCATGATGTGCCGCTGTACTTTGGCGCGCAGCTGCGAGATGAGGTGCTGCGCCTCCACGCTGAGTATCTGCGTTAGCGCAAACGAAGTAACCGACTGAATGACAATAGCTGTTAAAACAGCTCCGATTAGCCACTTAAGCATGGTGCTGTCGCCGTTCGGAATCACATCATCAATAAGAAATTTACTTGCTCCTGGTAATACCAGACCGGCCAGCCTGCTAATGATGATCAGCACCAGACCGATTGTAAGGTATTTCTTTCGGGGCCAGATGATAGTTTTAAATACCTGGCTGATGGTAACGTTCTGGAGCTTTTTAGACTTTGGCATGGTGGCACTTTGTATGCTGTAAAGGTAGGAATTTTTGCCAGCCTTTGATGGGTAGAAGATAAAGGCTGCTATGTAGGCTTCTGCATCAGCAACACCCTTACACTAGGCTCCCCAGGCAATGGCAGCTAAGGTTGTAGTTATACTTCCTTTTCTATGAACAACCGGTAAAGCAGGATAAGGACGCTGATAAGAACAATGGTAGTATAAATCTGCTTGTTGTACCTGGCCAGCCAGTTTGGGAGGTAAATATCAAAATTATCGCGGGTAGAATTTGAGTACTTGCGGGCTACTACCGTTACAGGACACATGTTGTTAAAAACCAACAAAACAAGCCCTTCCAGTACAATGAAGCCAAGGCAAATCCATAACCATTTATCGATCTTATTTACCAGCACCGCATAGAGAAGGTAAAAAATAACCACGTTAAAGAAAACCCAGATCAGCGTGTGCAACACCTTTATGAAAACAAGCTTTTTATGGTTGTTTAGCCATTCTCTTCGCTTCTGTATTTCCTGGTCCGGTCTCATTGGTTTGCCTTGTCATATAGTATACTTTAATGCAAGCAGTTAAGTATAACTACTATATCCTGCAAAGCTGTGTGTACGTTAGTATTATAAATTACAAACAATAAGACGATGGCTTTGAAGCACATACAGAAAATCCTAATACCTATTCTCTTGCTGGGTGTAATGTGGCTAAGCAGCTGCCAAACCGGAAGCACACCTGCCGGCACGGCAACAGAAGAAAACAAAAGCATGGGCCCAGAACGGGTAGATATACGGGGAAGTATAATCGCCAGTAGGTACAGCGACGGTCAGGTGGTACTGGAAATAGAAGGTATTCCTCCTGCACCAGGTTCCCGTTACGACAGGGCCTATGTGCTGGTGTTGCCAACTGCCCAGATTATTGATCTTACAGGTGGTGTAATCAGCTACAATGAATTAAGGCAAGGCCAAAATGTAGCTATACTTTTACGAAGCGGAGGCCAGGGAAACCGAGTAGGCGTTGGAGTGGCCCGTAAAATATGGATAGAGGATGCTTACTAAAGTATAGCCTGTTAAATTGAAACTAGAGTGATAGGCTTAATTCCCTCTACAGATTTTATAATTTTGAACAACTTTTATGCTTAACACCTAAGTTAAAATATTTCCTCTTTTTCAAGGCTGAGGCGCTGCAGTATTGCTTTACAAGGAATATCAGAGGTTACTTCTACAAAATGGGGTGTATGCAACGGAACAGAGAAAAAGTCTCCAGCCTTCAGAGCCTGCACCTTCTCTCCTGCCGTAAAATTGCAGGTGCCTTCCAGAATCAGGAAACGTTCGTATTCGTCGTGGTGTACCTCCGGCTCTGTCATTTCCTTTATCCAGATAATGGCTGTAGTAGCTTTAGGTGTATAACCGATAATCTTGGCAAAAATTCCTGCTGCGTCGTCAGGTAGTTCGGCATCTTCGCGGTTTAGCCAGGTGGCATAGTCGCTGATGCTAGAGTTTGGTGTAAGTATAGGCGGCGAAGATGGAAGTTCTCCCTGTGCCATTCGCTCCATGTAATCTATGGTGGCCATCACCAGTGTTTTCACAGTGCTGCGCGGCTTTACGGCATAACCTTGCGCATACTTCTCCAGAGCAGATTGTAGCTGTTCCAGTTCCTGCTTTACTTCAGGGTGGGCAGCAACCATCTTTTCAACCTCCTGGCTTTCTTCAGGGCTTGCAGCACCCATTACGTACAGCTCTAAAACCCCTGATTGGATAAACTCGCGGATAGGGTTCATTCTGATTTTTCTGCCTTTAGTTTGTTGAATGCCATTTTCAATGTCTCTCTCAGCTGCTCTACAGGTATGTTTAATTCTGCGGCAGCTTCTGCGCATGTTCTTCCTTTCAGGTACAACAGTTCGAGTGCCTGCCTTGCCAGCGGCGTAAGGCTGTCCAAAACCTGCTTCTCTTTAGCACTGCCCTGCAAAGTTACATTTTTATTTGAGACATCTTCCGGTTTGGCTTGTCCGTTTTTCGCTCTAAGTATAGCCGCGTAACGATCTGTTTTTACTGCCTGCAGCGCCAGACCTCTTGCAATGGATAAACCCCAGGAAAGTAGGCGTTCTTTAGAAGAGTTGTAAACTCCAATGCGGGACCAAATGGCGACAAAAGTATCTTTTAGCACCTCTTCTGCCACGTCGCCGTCGCCTACTATTCTTTTAATTACACCTAACATAACGGGAGCATAGGCATCATATAGTTTGCCCAGCACTTCCTGCCGGCCCTGGCGTAAAGCAGCCACTATACTTTGCTCCGACTCACCCTGAAGATCGATTTCTGACATATTGTTGTTGTACTCTAATATGCTGCTGAGCGTGCAGCCGGGAGATTACTTTAATAAGCATAGGCTCTGTCTTGCGATGTTACGCACATTTTCATCCTAAAGTTTTTTGGATTCAATTTATGATGCTGTACACAGATGTATCAATAAAAAGAGCCGGTGACATAATCTACGCTCCCTTTTGTTTGATGCTATATAACTACTTCAACTTATTTACTGCTGCTGCATACTTTTAAGAACAACATAACCTTCAGCTAATGTTAGCTTATTTACTATAAAACAAAACAGCCGCTACTAAATGCAGCGGCTGTTTGTGTATATATGCTTCTTTGGTTATAAACCCCCTAGCTCTGAAGTTCCTCTGTTTGTGTTGTGTGAGGTTTCTCCTCCTACGCCACCACGGCCGCCGTAAGTGCTGCTGCCCATAGAACCGTAGCCTCCATAGTTACCCGATGAGGTACCGTACGAACTGTTGCCGTAAGAGCCGCCACGGTGGCCACTCATATAGCCGGTGCCGCCGCCATAGTTGCTGCCGCCGTAGGTGCTACCCATACCTGTACCCCTGTTAGCGCTATAGTTTCGGGTGCCATAATCTGGTACGCCGCCATGCGAGTGCGGGAACGACTCGCCCATGCCGCTACCGTAACGGGAGCCTGCATAGTTAGATGAGCCAGATCTATAGTTATCCCTGTTCTGGTTGCTGTTTAGCGTGTTATATCGATCCGAGGTCCCTTCGTAGTCAGATATACCGTATCCCTGCCTAACACTGCCGCGCTGGCTGCGGTTTCTGTCTCGGTCGTTGTCTCTGTCCTGGTAGCTACGGTAGTCGTCCTGGTAGTTGCTGTACCTGTTGCGAGTCTGGTTATAATCGCGTTCGTTCATTTCTGATTCCCGGCTCCGGTCACGGTTATACATACCGTAGCCTGTGTTACCACTTGTACTACCTCTTTCTCTTCTGTAGCGTTCATAGGCATTGCCCATGTTGCCTTCGTGAGAAGTACTACGATCAGGGTGGTAGCGATCATCGTTTCTGTCCCAGTCGTTTCTGTGTCGCTGGTAGTCGCGCTCAAACCGGTCTGTTAGGTTGCGGGCGCTGTGGTAGTGCTCATCGCCTCTGTAATCCCGGTAGCCGCTGTAGTCTGATCCATAGTTATCACGATCATAACGATCTCTGTCATGTCTGTCCATAGTTCTTATCTAGGTTTGTTTCACATAAATTTCTTTTTTAAACGGCTGTAAAGAGTCACGGTTTTATTAATAATGCTCACTAAGCTATTACTCGCAACACTACAACATATCCTTGCCAAGGTATACAGAACCACTTGATTGAGCAGTGAACATGGCTTTAAGTTATTATGACTTTGAATAGGTGCTTGAAGCCAATCTCCTTAGCCATACTTTTTATCTAAATCAAAAAGTTTTCTTAAGTCAGCTGGTTTAAGTTGCCTTATTCTGTTGCATGCAATCAACACTAATTGATTATATTTAAAACACAGTTCTGCTTTCTGACCACTAACCATACTTCAAACTAAATGGAACGATTTCTAACCATTCTACTCCTTAGCTCTGTTCTCTTGCAGTCGTGTTCCAGTTCATCCGATTCAACTGAGGCAACTGCAGATGCCACCGCAACAAGCAATTACCTTGATTATTCCGGCCATGAGGCGGAGCTAAGCGGCGGGGCAAGAAAGATTAGCATAGACACGCCTAAAGGCAAATTTAATGTATGGACGAAGCGCGTAGGTAATAGCCCTACCATGAAGGTGTTGCTGCTGCACGGCGGTCCCGGAGGAACACATGAAGCCTTCGAATGCTTCGACAGCTATCTACCTAAAGCTGGCATTGAATACTATTACTACGACCAATTAGGTTCACACTACAGCGATCAGCCAAACGACACCAGCCTTTGGAACACAGCCCGCTTCGTGGAAGAAGTAGAGCAGGTACGTAAAGCGCTTAACCTCGACAAAGACAATTTTTACCTCCTGGGCCACTCCTGGGGAGGCATTCTGGCTATGGAGTATGCGCTTAAATACCAGCAAAATCTTAAGGGTCTGATCATATCCAATATGGTATCAAGTATACCTAGCTATAACAAGTATGCCGATGAGGTGCTTGGCCCACAGATGCCTGCAGACGTGCTGAAAGAGATAAAGCAAATAGAAGCAAAAAATGACTTTACCAATCCGCGATACATGGAGCTGCTTCTGCCCCACTTCTACACCAAGCATGCTATGCGTATGCCATTGGAGGAGTGGCCGGACCCGGTGATGCGGATGTTCAACCATATGAACCAGACGGTATATGTGCAGATGCAGGGACCAAGCGAGTTTGGCATCCGAGGTAACGCCTCGCTTAAGAACTGGGACCGCTCAAAAGATTTGCCTCAGATAAAAGTGCCTACACTTACCATTGGCGGTCAGCACGACACCATGGATCCGAAACACATGGAATGGATGGCAAACCAGTTGCCGAATGGCCGCTATCTTTACTGCCCCAACGGTAGCCACATGGCGATGTACGACGATCAGAAAACATACTTTGAGGGGCTTGTTAAATTTATTACAGACGTAAATAGCGGAAAGCAGAATTTGTAAAAGAAGAGACACAGCAAAATATGAGGCAAGCTACCAGTGTAGCATGCCTTTTTTCGTGCTATACCAGCTTTAGCAGTAATACATTACGCCTCCCGAACCCGGGCCGCCAGTACCTTAAAAAGAATGTACAAAGCTGCAAAAATGGCCATGATGATGAGGGTCCAGAACTTCTTCCGGTTCATTTCGCGCCAGTAATCCCGGTCTGCTTCGGTGTCTTTCAGCTGATCGCGCAGTGCGCTGTTTACACGCCTTTCCACGTTCAGGTCCATGCGTATGGCGTCCAGCCTAGTGGTGTCTTCTACGTAAACTGTTTTAACGGTATAAATGCCTTTGCAGTCAGGGCATATCAAATTACCTGTTTCCGGCGGCATAACTACTGCTCTGTCAAGCGTTGGTATTGGTGTAAGCCTTGGTGGCACAAGGGGCTGCGAGGTGTACAAGGCAGGAGGGTAAAATTTGGGCGGGAAATATTTGGCAGCATATGCACCACCATAGTCTTGTGTATACTCCTGGTTTTTGTCTACATAATCTGCCAGCTTATCTGTGTTCCGGTCGAAAAACTTTTCGGCCTGGCGTTGTGTAGCACAGGAACACAGCAGCAGCAACAGTAGTAACTTGAGTCTCATCTTGCGGTTTGCTTGTCGGTTTGCATCCCCACCTCCTCCTGGTTTATACTTTCTTACACTCCATTTTCTCTACGTACGCAAACTTTGCCGCCACGCAGGTATAATTATCAAAAAGTAGCATTTTGATTGTGATAGAAGAAACAGCATTGCAATACACTGACCCAACTAAAGATACTTTTTACCTGATTTATACTTCAACTACTGTATAGCAAGCCCCGCACCTTAAACACATACTTTTGGTACTCCTTTTTTTTATACCCGTATATAGCTTAGCCGAAGTTAGTGCGGCTATAATGTACTACATGCTGCTTTGCTGATGTAAAATGGATTTTACAAAAGAGTACTTATATAATCAGAATAGTTTTCTGGTTGTGTTCATTCTGTTCCTGCTTATCCTGCTCGCTAACGAGGCAGGTTATCGGCTAGGGCACAGTTACCAGTCTCGTACTGACACGGATGTAAAAGCGCACACCAACACCATACAGGCTGGGGCCCTGGGTTTACTTGCGCTTATACTTGGGTTTACTTTTAACATGGCGCTGCAACGCTACAACAACAGAAGCCAGGCTGTAATTGAAGAGTCCAACGCTATCGGAACTGCGTTACTTCGTACACAGCTTCTTCCTGAACCTTACGATACTATTACCCACCAATTACTGCAAGAGTACATAAACTTGCGCCTAGAGGTTAGCAACACAGACCACATAATAGTAAGCAAACAGCAGAATCTGGATGACTCTACCAGGGCGAAGCAACACGAAATATGGCTGCATGCTGTAAGAGCCGCTCGTCTTGATCCGAGACAGGTAACTACTGGATATTTTGTAAGCGCACTGAACAACATGATCGATGCGCATGGAGAATACAATGCGTTGCTGCAGCTGCATGTGCCAGAGGTTATACTCATACTGCTTTTTGTCGTGTTCATCATGTCCGGGGCACTGATAGGCTATGGCAGCGGCCTCGGTAGAAAAAGAAGCTCTGTTCCAGCCTTGATGCTTACCTTTCTCATCTGCCTGGTGGTGTTTATTATCATAGACCTAGACAGGCCAAAACGGGGAGTGATTAAAATAAACCAGAACAGTATGATGCTGCTCAAAAACGACTAATCCAGCGATTAAAAGTTCACCTTTATACTGCTGGCCATGGATAGTTCTGCATGATAATTGAAACGGAAATTTAAAACTTTTATACTCTCAGCCTTGTATAAATAAGGGTAGCCCTTAAATAAATTCTATTCTAACACCTCCACTTTCTAATCATAAACTCTGGAGACCTGGCTGCTGAACACAATGTGAGTAATTAGCAAATGATACGACCTAACAGACAAAATACAGCTTTAAAACTGATCCTTTTCCTATGCCTATTTTTACCGATTGCAGTAACTGGCAATAATGTATTTGCAAATACTTCAGGCTCCGATGTAGAAGAACACAGTATTAATAGCAACCTGCAGATCAGCAGAGAATTCATACGGCAATACCTTAGTAACGAACAAGAATACAAACATCACCTGGAACTGGTACAGCAGTTCTACAAAGAGCGCAATTATAAACTGGCCTGGTTCAAAAATAGTGAGCTTATACCCCAGGCTGACAAACTGATTGAAGCCATTGGCCACGCTGACAAAGAAGGCCTTTCGCACCAGAAGTATAAAGTAAAAGAACTCCGCGAAATGTATCGCGCCTATGCCGCCTTGCCTGCCTCCGATAAAGGCAAACAGCAGAAACAGGAAGAGCTTGATGTAGCCCTTACGGCATCGTACTTTAACTACGCTTCTGATTTCTACAAAGGAGCCGTTGACCCACATAGCGCTGCCGGCATAGAGTGGGAAGTAAAACGCAACAAGATTAAACTTAACAAAGCACTCGAAGCCATACTTGAGGAAAAAGAGAACTCGCCATACTATGAGTTTGATGCCTTGCACGAGGGTTATGTACAGTTGCGCGACGCGCTGGTAAAATACAGATCGATACAGGAAAACGGCGGCTGGGAAAAAGTAGAAGGCCCAGAAGTGGTTAAGCTAAACGACACAGCCGAGGTAGTGCTGGCGCTAAGGAAAAGGCTCTTACCACAACAGCAAATGAATCGACAGGATACAACATTTATGGTGTATGATGAAGAGGTAAAAGAGGCTGTTACACATTTTCAGAAGCGGCACGGATTACTGGTAGATGGCATACTTGGTCCGCAGACATATAGTGCCTTGAATGTGCCGGTGGAAAAACGAATTGAACAGCTTGTACTAAACATGGAACGCTGGCGCTGGCTTCCAAGAGACCTGGCACAGAAAGGAGACAAGTATATCCTCGTGAACATCCCGGCTTATCAGGTACATGTAATGGAGAACGGGAAGGAAATAATGCAGATGAAGGCCGTAGTGGGTAAAACAATGCACTCTACTCCTGTTTTCAGCCATAAGGTACAGTACCTCATGTTTTCGCCTTACTGGAACATACCCAACAGTATTGTTGCGAACGAGATTAAACCAAAGATGCAACAAAACAGAAACTGGCTCGAGTCTCAAAATATGGAGATGGTTACCACCTTTGGCCCCAATGCCAGAAGAGTACCCGTTAACCGTGTAAACTGGTATACCCTTACCCAGGACAACTTCAGGTATCGCATTCGGCAGCGCCCCGGCCCAAACAACTCACTGGGTAAAGTAAAATTCATGTTCCCTAACGAATACAGTGTATACCTGCACGATACGCCCGCAGATCACCTTTTTTCAGAGGCTGACCGCGACTTTAGCCACGGCTGCGTTCGACTGGAGAAACCGGCCGACCTGGCTACTTACCTCCTGCGCAACAAACCAGGATGGGACCGGCAACGGGTAGTGCAGGCTATGAATGCAAGCCGTGAGCAACGCGTGGATCTTCCGGAAGAGGTACCAGTATATCTGGTGTATTTTACAGCCTGGGTAGATGAAGCAGGAAAAGTACAGTTCAGGGAAGACTTGTACGACCATGACAAGGCTCTTGCACAAAGATTGTTTTAAGTCAAGCAATGCCGCGGTATTACAAAATAAGTAAGCAGTCAAGCCCTGATGCGAGCACTTATAGATTCAATTTATTAACGAAAGTGGCTCGATCAAGCATCAGGTTATTGTTTGATTATATTACGTAACACCTGCTCCTCCGCTGAAGCGTACAAAATTATACTTTTACTTGATTCTTATTTGCAAAGGGATTAGGACAAGCTAATTCAGATACAGAAAAGTATAGTTCAACTTGCTATAAATAAGCAGGGCTGGTTGCAGATTTGACTAAAAAAGCAGATATTGAAGTGGTAGTAAGGTTAAGGTCGCGTTTTTAAACATTTAAAAATGTTAGTTTGTAGCTAACCCTCCCTTAACTACTCCATACTTTGCAATAAACGAAAATTAAATTGCATGGGAGTTCTCCTGTTAAATAGAAAGCATACATGACAAAAGCTGCTTCCCTCCCTTTGGAAATAGCCCAGATTTTTGAGGCCATTCCTGATGCATATTTAATCTTATCACCTGATCTTACCATACTTACAGCCAGTAAAGCGTACCTGAAGGTTACTGATAAAGAGCTTGAAAAAATAAAAGGGCGGTATCTGTTTGATGTTTTCCCAGACAACCCAACACTTGCTACTACTAATGCTACCTCTAAGCTGCGACAGTCCCTGGAGTGGGTATTGAAACATAAGCAGGCACACAAAATGCCGCTCCACCGCTACGACATTCAGCACCCGACCATCCCCGATATTTATACAGAGAAGTACTGGCGCCCGTCTAATATACCCGTGCTCGACGAAGACGGAAATATAACATTCATCATCCATAAGGTTATTGACGCTACTCACACGGTGTTGGTAAAGCAGCGGGAAAAAAGCCTTGATCAGCGACTGAAACAATTGACTGAGGTTAAGACACCAGCAACAGAGGAGATAATGGCCGCACGCGCAGAAGCCGAAATGGAGCTGATGCGTCTAAATAATCTCCTTATGCAGGCTCCAGCAATGATCTGTATTTTTGAGGGTCCACAGCACGTATTTAAATTTGTAAACCCGCCTTATCAGAAACTAGTAGGAGACCGCCCGCTGCTAGGTAAACCAATTGCAGAAGCAATGCCTGAGCTCGAAGGTCAGCCGATATTTGGACTTCTGGATAATGTATACCGCACAGGTGAGAGCGTGTACGCTTATGAAATGCTGGTACAACTGGACCATGCTAATTCAGGTGAGCTTGGCAACAAGTACTATAACTTTACCTACCAAGCCACTTATAGCCTAAACGGGGAGATTGAGGGAATTATGGTTTTTGCCTATGAGGTTACACCTCAGGTTTTAGCCAGGCAGCAACTCGAAGACCAGCGTTTTTCGTTACAACAGCTAAACGAGCAGTTGGTAATTGCAAACAGAGAAACTCAGGAGGCAAACGAAGAATTGTTCCAGACCCAGATCGCGCTACAGGAGCTTAACCAGGAGCTTGAAAAGCGTGTGGCTGACAGAACAAAAGAGCTTCAGCTTTCCAAAGCAGAGACAGAAACGCAGCGCAATCTACTGCACACTATATTTTTGAACGCACCTACACCCTTCGTCATTCTGGAGGGACCTGATCATTTTTTTAAACTGGTTAACCCTTCGTTTCAGCAAATTTTCCCGGGCAGGACATTAGAAAACAAATCTCTGCTGGAGGCGCTGCCAGAGCTTGGCAATACCCCTATTCCGGAGATTTTAGACAACGTGTACAGGACTGGTGAGCATTATGAAGCTAGAGAGTTTCCGCTGATGCTGGCACGCCACCAGGGCGACCCTCCCGAAGAAATTTTCTTTACGTTTACTTACCAACCCCACCTAAACGAGCACAATGCGATAGATGGCGTGCTTGTATTTGTGCACGATGTAACTGAGGGTGTAAGAGCACGACAGGTAGTAGAGCGCAGTGCAGAACAGTTGCAGCTTATCACAGATGCACTGCCCGTACTTATCAGCTACCTCGATAAAGAAGAAAAATACCGCTTCGCTAATAAGGCCTATGAGACCTGGTTCCCGATGAAATCGAAAGATTTGTTGGGCAAGACTGTATGCGAAGTAGTGGGCCAGGAGGCATACCAACAAATTAAAGGCTACATAGACAGGGCTTTGTCTGGTGAGCGCCTAAACTTCCAAAGCCGAATGCCTTACCGAAAGGATTTTGTCAAGTATATCCAGACAAGCTACATACCCGATTTCCGTGACGGTGATGTAGTAGGCTTTTACACGCTTGTGAACGATGTTACCGAACAGGTAGAGAGCCGCATGAAGATAGAAGAAAGGGAGCGAGAAGCACAGGCACTAACTAAAAAACTTGCAGCTACCAATGAAGAGCTTATTATAACAAATGAGCAATTAGTGCGAACTAATATAGACTTAGATAACTTCATTTACACAGCTTCGCATGATCTAAAGGCTCCTATAAACAATATAGAAGGGCTTGTTAAAATACTAACCGAATCTATTCCGGCAGAGGCAGCAGCATCTGAAGAGATGGTGCACGTCATCAGCATGATCGAAGATTCTATCAGCCGCTTTAAGCGCACGATCGAACATCTGACGGAAATAACTAAACTGCAGAAGGAAAATAACCAGGAAGCCACTGTTGTAGAACTGGCGAATGTAATCAATGATGTTAAGCTTGACCTGGAGCCTCAGGTAAAAGCAGCCAATGCCAAATTAAGCATAAACGTAGAGCCCTGCCCTGCCATACATTTCTCCAAAAAGAACCTGCGTTCTGTGGTTTACAACCTCCTATCGAATGCTATTAAGTATAACTCTCCAAACCGAACACCTGAAATCCATTTATCCTGTTACCAGAAGGGGCCTTACGTTGTGCTCTCAGTTATGGACAACGGACTAGGGATGAGCGAATTAGGCAGACAAAAGCTGTTCTCTATGTTCGGCCGCCTGCACGACCACGTGGAGGGCTCAGGCATTGGTTTGTATATGGTAAAGAAGATCGTAGAAAACGCCGATGGGCACATAGAAGTGGAGAGTGAGCCTAATGTCGGGTCTACTTTTAAAGTATACTTGAAAATATAATACCAGTACCAACTTCTCACTTTTAAGCATCTAACCCTTTATTTTTAAGGCTGACAAGGATATGGCTCCGTTCCCATACCTGTATCCGATCAGAAATTATACTTTACACCAACCAGTTGATACCCTGCACTTAAAAATCCTACTATCATTGAAGTGATTAAATCCGAATAAAACATTCCTGCCCTATCACAGTAAAATACCGACTACTGCCAAAAGCTTATTTGAAAGGAAAGGCTGGCGGTTATCATCTGTTTAATTCTGAAATGGCAACAACCAAACAAGATACTTCTCCAAAAGCCTTTGCCGGATTTGTAACGGTACGCGGCGCACGTGAGCATAACCTTAAAAACGTAAACCTTACTATACCCCGCGACGCCTTGGTCGTGTTTACTGGCGTATCCGGCTCGGGTAAATCTTCGCTGGCATTTGGAACCCTGTACGCAGAGGCGCAGCGCAGGTACCTTGAGTCAGTTTCGCCATATGCCAGAAGGCTTTTTCACCAGATGGCGGTGCCCGATGTAGACGCCATTGAAGGGTTGCCCCCAGCCGTTGCGCTTCAGCAGCAACGCGGAACACCTACCACACGCTCTTCAGTGGGAAGTGTTACTACTCTGTCAAACTTGTTACGCATGCTATACTCCCGTGCCGGCGATTATCCTAAGGGCCAGAATATAATTTATGCCGAAGCTTTTTCGCCGAACACCGCAGAAGGGGCCTGCCCTACCTGTCATGGTCTGGGCCGCATTTATGAAGTAACAGAGCAATCAATGGTACCCGACGATTCGTTAACTATACGGGAACGTGCCATTGCTGCCTGGCCCACTGCCTGGGGCGGGCAAAACCAGCGCGACATACTGGTAACACTTGGCTTTGACGTGGACAAGCCTTGGCGCGACCTGCCAAAAAAAGACCGGCACTGGATCCTTTTTACCGACGAGCAGCCTGTAGTGCCGGTTTACCCAGGCTATACACCCGAGCAAACGCAGCGCGCCCTCAAACGCAAAGAAGAGCCCAATTACATGGGTACGTTTACCAGCGCCCGTCGACACGTGTTCCATACGTTTGCCAACACCAACAGCCCCCTTATGAAAAAACGGGTGATGCAATATATGCTGAGCACTGACTGTCCCACCTGTCAGGGCAAGCGGCTTAGGCCAGAATCCTTGTCAGTAAAGTTTGCGGGGTATGATATTACAGAGCTTTCGCGGTTACCGCTAAAGCGGGTTGCTTGTATACTTAAGCCGTTTGCCGAGGGCACTGCCACAGGACACGAGAAGCAGGATGCCGAACACCCGGAACAGGCCATTGTAGCACAGCGCATTGCCGAAGACCTCTGTGCCCGTATCCATGTATTGCTTGACCTTGGACTGGGTTATTTATCCCTAGAGCGAAGCACGCCTACCTTATCGCCGGGTGAACTGCAACGGATAAGGCTAGCCACCCAGTTATACTCTCACCTGTTCGGGGTAGTGTATGTGCTTGATGAGCCATCTGCCGGACTGCATCCATCTGACACACTTTCGCTACTAAATGCACTGGAAGGTTTAAAGAAAGCAGGCAATTCCCTTTTCATAGTAGAGCATAACCTCGATGTTATCCGGCAGGCAGACTGGCTAGTGGATGTTGGCCCGGATGCTGGGGAAAAAGGAGGCAAGATATTATATAGCGGTCCGCCGGAAGGCTTGCAGGAAGTGACTAAATCTAAAACAGCAACATATCTTTTTGGTCGCGAATCGATACCGGTCCGTATACCTCGCACACCAACCGGATGGCTGAGACTAAGTGGCGTAACCCGCAACAACCTGCATAACCTGGATGCAGCTTTTCCGCTAGGTGTTTTTACTACAGTTACCGGTGTGTCAGGATCAGGCAAATCAAGCCTGGTGAGCCAAGTGTTGGTAGAACTGGTAGCGGAACACCTGGGCCATGTTATACTTGCAGAGGAAGAAGAGGGAGACGAACTGGAACGCGCTGCGCCTGTACAAACTGGCGGGCATATAACCGAAGGCATTGAAAGTATAAAGAGGCTGGTGCGAGTAGATCAGAAACCAATCGGTAGGACCCCACGATCGAACATGGCTACCTATACCGGGCTTTTTGACCATGTGCGTAAACTTTTTGCAGCCTCCCCTATGGCAAAGAAACGCAGGTATGATGCGGGGCGCTTTTCATTTAACGTAGCCAAAGGCCGTTGCGAGAACTGCCAGGGCGAGGGTTTTGTAATGGTAGAGCTGCTTTTTCTGCCAAGCGTATACGCCCCCTGCCCTGTTTGCCACGGTGCACGCTACAACGCCAAAACCTTAGAAGTAACTTACCGCGACAAGAACATTGCCGAGGTGCTGGATATGACAGTAGATACTGCTTGGGAGTTTTTTGACGAGGAGCCACAGGTACACCGCGCCCTCACGGTACTGCGTGAAGTTGGATTGGGATACCTTCGCCTGGGCCAGCCTGCAACCGAACTATCCGGTGGCGAAGCCCAGCGCATCAAGCTTGCCTCGGAACTGCAGCGCACACAACGCGGTAACACGCTATACATTCTGGATGAACCCACCACCGGCCTCCACCCTGCCGACGTAGAAAAGCTGTTGGCACAACTGGAGAACCTGGTAGAAGCCGGCAACACGGTTATCGTGGTAGAGCATACTATGCGGGTTGTAGCCGGCAGCGATTGGGTGATTGATATAGGTCCGGGGGCTGGAGAGGAAGGCGGAAAAGTGGTAGTGGCAGGCACTCCGTCAGAAGTTGCCCAGTCAAAAAATAGTAAAACAGCTCCGTTCCTAAAAAGCCTGTTGCACGAAGTATAAATCTCTGTTTTACCTGGTGCTATGCAGAAAGTATAAAGTATGTTAGTTTTGCTTAATACCTGAATTTACCCCAGCTTTACGACTTGATACTTATGAACCGTTTCCTATCAAAAGAAAAAGCTGAAGAGCTACTGCATACGATCAGGTCATCATCAATTCCGCATGTCTATGATCCGGAGAAGCACAGGCTGGCGCTGTTAGACGAAGCCGGTAATGAGCAGTTGTATTTTCGATTACCACTTACCATACCATCCCCTACCGCAACGCAAGCAGAAGCACAGGTAAACTACGTTATCCTGTTAATACAGTCCGGCAACTGCGCGATCGGCTATTTTGAAGATGGCATAAACCTCGACCACAAAGTGTTCCGTTCGTACATGGTGCGAAAAAAGCAGGGAAAAAGCCAGATAAAGTACCTTAAAACCAAAGGCAAGTCAAGGGCTGGATCGCGGGTAAGGCTCGGTGAAACGGTAGAATTTTTCGAGAACATTAATGGCCGGTTGCAGGAGTATTTTGAGGAGCATTACATCCACCGGATCGCTATCAGCTGTTCCAAAACGCTTATTCCCTACCTTTTTAACTCAAAAGTGGAGACGCCCTTTAGCAAAAACGATCCGCGCCTCTATAAAATACCGAAGCACATACACACGCCTATTTACGAGGTGATGCTGAACGCAAATAAATTCCTGATGAAAGGAGAGGTAATTTATGATGAGGCGCATCAGGAATACGTTGAAAAGCTGCTCCCAGTATCAGAACTCTACATGCCAGATGAAGACGAAGAAGACAGTTGGGACGAAGCAGAACCAGACTGGGAATAAAAAGCACACAGTAATGCCGATGGCCTGACCTGCAACACAAACCACCTACAACCTGAAACGGGGAATTTATACTTTACCCAACAGCAGAAAATCTCTTATTAATGAAACACTTAACTGATGAGTATAAACTAAGAAGTATACTACTTCTCCCCTTCGCCTTTTAGCTTAAATTACTGGCCAGAAGCAATCAAAATAATAGCAACTGAAGCTTTGGGTGCAACTACGGATACAGTTACATTTCACTATTTAACTAAACTCGTAACGTAGGCCCAGCCCCTTCGGAACCTCTAGTTCACATACTATGAAGTGAGCAAAACTACCAGAGGCGCAGCTTGGCAACTGAATCTCATCTATTGGTTTTCCTTTATAATATCCTTTATGCAGCAAAACTTGAACAGTTGGGTCGTAGCACAGGTTGTTTTTCAGGTTTTCAGTCGTTTCAGCTATGGCAAAACATACCCAGAAATTAGGATGATGGAATTCTGATTGTAGAATTAGTGCGTATTTCATAGTGAACCAAGTATAAAAGTTGAAGAATCTTTCCTTGTACGTAAGAAATTATTAATTGTATTATACTTGTTTAAATAATATAGACTAAAATTAATTTATACCCTGTCACAATAGTTATTCGCTTCTAAATTGGTAATGCTATCTGTAGTAGAGTGAATGCAGGAAAGGGAGTGATGAATGTAGAATTATTCCAGAGCAAGATGGCTTTGTAAGGTAAATAAATGCGCATATTTGCGCCTTTATAATACCCCATGCAGTTACTCAACCAGCAGCGTATTGCGCTAAGCATGTTTTTCTTTCTGTCTGGCTTCAACTTTTCCAGTTGGGCCTCCAGAATTCCTACCATAAAATCGGCTTTGGATTTAAATGAGGCTGAGCTAGGAACCATACTCCTGACTATGCCCGTTAGCTCCCTTATTGGTTTGCCTTTATCCGGGTGGCTGGTGGCAAAGCTGGAAACAAGAATTCCGCTCACCATTGCTTTTCTAATAAATGCAGTATGTCTTTCGCTAATTGGCCTGGCTACTACGCCTTTAACGCTTATTATTGCTTTGTTCCTGTTCTCGTTGAGCATGCGCATCTTTAACATCTCGGTTAATACGCAGGCAATAACCTTGCAAAAGCGGTACATCCGTAAGATAAACGGTGCCTTTCATGGGTTGTGGAGTACTGGCGGTATTGTGGGTGTTGGCTTTACCACTTTGCTAATTTCCCTGGATATAACCATTGTACCGCACCTGGTATCAGTGTCTGTGCTTACTGTGCTGGCGGGGCTGTTCTCTTACAGGTACCTGCTGCGCAACGACAAATCTGTTACCGGAAACAAACTGGCATTCGGGAAACCAGACCCTTACATTTTATACTTGGGCATGTTGGTATTTTTTGCTGCTGTTTGCGAGGGCGGCATGTTCGACTGGAGTGGTATCTACTTTGAGCAAGTAGTACAGGAAGATATCTTTACAGCCGGCTATCTTATTTTTATGTCTTTTATGGCGCTATCCAGGTTTATTTCAGATAAGATCATAGACAAACTAGGCATGGCTAACATGTATATCCTAAGTGCCTCCCTCATCTTCTCGGGTATAGCCCTGTCTATACTTTTCCCTAGCTTCTGGCCTGCCATGGTGGGATTCTCGCTGGTAGGTTTTGGTTGCGCCGCTGTGATACCCATGACCTATACTTTGGCCGGCGCATCTAAAAAATACTCACCAGGTCTTGCCATCTCGCTTATAGCCACCTTTGGTATTGTAGGTATGCTTATTGGGCCGCCCTTGATCGGTTACCTTGCGCACCTGTTCAGCCTAAAGTTATCGTTTGTTACGTTTGCCCTTGCCGGCATTATGCTGATCCCAGTATCAAGAGCCTTTTTCAGGATGGAGCGTATAGAAACAGAGTCTTAGGAGTAGGTACTGTAAAAGAGTCTAACAACCTGTATAGCTTTGCTATTAAAAATGCTTATGGCTGTTTAACTACTATCCTTACAAACTCCTGCACCACAAGTGTATCACTATCGCGAAGTTGTTGAAGGCCGGCAGCATCAGCAGGCATTATACTTAAAGGAGGTGCTTATACAAAAAAAAGCACAGGGAGATGAGCTTATCTCCCTGTGCTTCTGTGGTTTTGCCGCTTCCTGGCAACAGCTGGTACTATTTCTTAGTCTCGGTTATTTCGGGCCAGCATCACAATGGCAGCCGTAATGCCTGCTACAACTGCAATCCTGGTAAATAAACCAGTTTTGTTGTGCTTCCAATCCGCAATATATCCTTTTTCAGCGAAGATGTTTGGCACCTTCCCTCCTACAATGTCCTCAATAATTCCTTCTACCACATTCACTCTGTCAGCCAGGATCAGAGGTAGCCAGTGCCCGTAATCGTTCTCACTCTTCTTAAAAGCCATACGCCTGATCATGCCGCTTAATCCGCTTGGCGGTACAGCTGTTCCGAACACAGCGGTTACGTTAGGTCTTTCAATAGAATGGTGCACCTCTATATTGATTGGTTGCTGCGTTGGCCGCTCCCAAGTATAGCCCTTGTGCTCGTCATTGGTCCGCTTCTTTATGGGGTAAGTCGGATCGTTTTTAGGGTCGGCGTCTATGCCCCAGCCTTTGATGTGCGAATGGTCTGCCGGTCCCCTGTTATTTTCAAATGGTCTGTTATCTTCCATGATGTTTTTGATTTAAAATTTTGCTGATGGTGGAATAAGAACAGGCTTGATGCATTCATCAAGTTTGTTTGCAAACATGCGATATCCCTCCGCTACCTCTTCTAAAGGAATGCGATGTGTGATCAAAGCTTTCGGATCAAGTATGCCGTTCTGCACATGCTCCATCAGCCTTGGCAGCAGGCGTTTTACCGAAGCCTGGTTTGCACGGATCGTAATACCTTTGTTCAGGACGTTACCAATCGGCACGAGATTGTCTGTTGGTCCGTAAACCCCAACTATAGACACTATACCACCCTTTTTAACGCAATTTATAGCCCAGTGCAGTGCTGTGGCCGAACCGGCCTGTAAAAGCAGTTTACGTCCTGTAATAGACTGCATCAGATTTCCGGTTGCCTCTGCGCCAACTGCATCTATACATACATCGGCACCCAGAGAATCAGTGGTCTTTTTGGCAAAAACAGCGATGTCACCAATCTCTTCATAATTATATGCCTCACATTGTGCATAGTTTCTGGCAAACTCCAGTCTGTATTCTATCTTATCGATTATGATTACACGGCCGGCGCCAAACAACCATGAGCACTTAGCAGCCATAATACCTACCGGGCCGGCACCGAACACCATCACGGTATCTCCTTTCTGTATGCCTCCCATTTCAGCGGCCTGGTAACCAGTTGGCACCACGTCCGTCAGCATCACAGCATCGTCCAGGTCCATCCCTTCAGGTATGATTGTAGGACCTACATTGGCATAAGGCACCCGTACATACTCTGCCTGGCCCCCGTGGTAGCCGCCGGTTGTATGCGAGTAGCCGAAAATGCCCCCTGCAGCTGTGGCTTGTGGGTTTGCTTCGTGGCAGTTGCCATACAGTTCTTGTTTACAAAAAGCGCATCTGCCGCAGGCGATGTTAAAAGGCACCAACACGTTATCACCTATTTTAAGCTTGGTAACTTCAGAGCCGATCTCTACCACCTCACCTGTAAATTCGTGGCCGAAAGTAGTGCCAACGCGGGTGTCGGGTACATTGCCGTTGTATAAGTGGAGATCAGAACCGCAGATGCAGGAGCGGGTAACCCGAACGATGGCATCCTCAGGATGCAGAATTTCGGGCATAGGTTTGTTTTCAATACGGACCCGTTTGGGACCGCGATAATCCATTGCCAGCATAAGTTTGTTTTCAGTTTATGTAATAAATTTAGCGCTGCATTCTGCAGTTCTCTTTAGGGAGGAGTAACAGAATGCGTTGCTAAATAAATACTGTACTCAGCTTCAAGAGTTACACTTTAACAGATGATGGCCTCAGAAAAGAGGGGTAAAACTGCTTATATTTAATGGCTTCAGGCAAAACGATGGCCTGTGGTTGCATCTGTTCTGGTCGTTCTACCCATTGCAGCGTCGATGCTCCAGATACCTGAACCGCGCGCAGCCATGTACAGAAACAGGAAACAGTATAATACAGCTAGTTCGCCCTGGTTAAGTATAGGCCAGGTGCCTTGCGGTGCATGGGCCATAAAATAGGCAACGGCCATTTCACCACTAGAAATAAAGGCGGCCCAACTAGTCAGAAAACCGAATGCTATCATCAGTCCACCTACAAATTCAATAATGCCGGCAACCCCCATCATGGAAGCCAGTTCAACCGTGTCGCCACCACCCGGCCAACCGAATAACTTCTGTGTGCCATGCATGGCAAATAGAATACCCGCCACAAAGCGGAGTATTGCGTAAAGGTGTGGGCTGAATTTTCCTAAGAACCTATCCATAGTATAAATCATTTAGTCAGATGCCATATAGAAATAAATACAAGCACCTCTTATACAAATATTTACATAGGTTAATAAACGCCTAGAAATAGAATAAGTTAGCGGCAGACATTTTTAGTAAGTACCTGTTTTATAAGAAAGTTACGCATTGATGTATACTTCATAACTCCATTACTAAAATCCAGCTGCAGAATCATCACCTCTTGGGTCTGCTCCTCCCTCCAGCTTCCCATCAGGCAGAACCAAAATACCTGTTGCCCTGCCGATACCGCCGCTCTTCGGAACAATTTTATGTCCCTGTAGCCAAAGCTTTAGTCCGGTACCAAAACCTAAAGCTCCCCACTCAGACAGTACAAAATCGGGCTTCCACTGATGATGAAATCTTCCGGCATTAATAGCTCCCTGCATCGGGAAATCATGTACTGTTACGTTAATTATGATCTGGTAAACAGTGGTGATGATGGTAGACCCACCCATACTACCCACAACCATGTGTAGCTCTCCATCTTTCTCAAGTATAGTTGGCGTCATAGAGCTAAGCATGCGTTTGCCGGGAGCTATGGCATTTGCTTCTGCACCAATTAGCCTGTAGCTGTTAGGATAGCCGGGCTTTACACTAAAATCATCCATCTCGTTGTTAAGCAGAAAACCAGCACCGGCTACAAAGATCTTAGAGCCAAAGCTACTGTTTAAGGTAGTGGTAACAGATACTGCGTTCCCCATTGGGTCTACTATGGAATAATGGGTAGTATTTGGTCCTTCAGGTGGTGCAGGTGTTCCGGCAGAAATCTTGTCACTGTCTGTGGCTTTGCCAGGTGCAAAATTCTTCATCCTGCTTTTGATATAATCCTCCTGCAACAGCCCCTGTACCGGTACCTTATAAAAGTCGGGATCACCCAGATGAGTTGCCCGGTCAGCATACACCCGCCTTTCAGCCTCTATCATCAGATGGGCACTTTTAGCAGTATTCCAGCCCCATTCGTGCAGCGGGTAATCTTCCGAAATAGTTAAGAGTTGGATAAGGGCGATGCCTCCGCTGGAAGGCGGCGGCATAGTAATAATGCGGTAATCGTATGCTTCTGCTGTAAGTGGTTTTCGCCAAACGGAGTTATAGGCACGCAGGTCTTCTTTGGTAATGATACCTCCCCCTCTTTTCATTTCTTCTTCAATCAGCGTGGCCGTAGTTCCTTCGTAAAAACCAGCCCTACCATTATCTCTTATCCGCTCCAGCGCATGGGCCAGGTCCGGTAGCCGCAAAGTATCACCTTTGCGCCACTTATCCTGAAGTATAAAAGCAGGCCTTTTGGTATTATACCTTATAAAATCCTCCCGTTGCTCATTCAGCTTTTTTGCCTCTTTTTGTGTCAGGGGAAACCCTTGGGCAGCCAATAAAACTGCTGGCTGCACCAGTTCGGCCCACGGCATAGTGCCATACTTTTCATGTGCTTTCACCATTCCATCGACTGTACCGGGCACTCCTGCCGCCAGGTGTCCTTTAAAGCTCAGCCCTTCCAGCACTTCTCCCTCAGCGTCTAAATACATATCGCGGTGTGCTGCCATCGGAGCCTTTTCCCGGTAATCAAGTGCATCTATACTTCCGTCTTGCTGCCGCAGCACCAGAAAACCTCCCCCACCAATATTTCCGGCATCCGGGTATACTACGGCCAAAGCAAACTGCACGGCAACAGCGGCATCAATGGCATTTCCGCCACGCTCCAAAATAGTGGCGCCTACCTCAGAGGCAAGCGGATGCGCCGACACCACCATCGCCTTTTCGGTAACCAGTCCACGCTCAGTTAGGCTCCGGTTGGTACAGCCAGATATAAAAAGTATAAAAAAGTAAACGGTAATCTTTCTCAGCATTGGCAAATAGAAAAGGTTAATGGTTATCATTACCCGGTAGCCGCCTGGCAGGTTATACTTAGCCCACACCTTAAAGATGAAGCTGCTTAACAGAACGGAAATTTAGTATTGCCGTTTTCTAGAGGAGCACCTGCAACACAAACTATGCAAAACAAGCTTATGCATTTTAAGAAATTGCCAGTACTGTATAACGAGAGAGGGGAATTACGCACTGTTGGTTTTGAACTGGAGTACGCGAACCTGGGCATAGCTGAATCTGTGCAGTTGGTGCAGGAGTTGTATGGGGGCACTGTGCAGAAAGAGAATCGCTTTAAGCAACAGGTTGTGGGCACAAGGTTAGGCGACTTTACAATTGAGTTTGACCTTACCCTACTCACAGAGAAGCGTTACAAAAAACCCTTTGAGTCGTTTGATATACACATTGAGAAGTATAAGCTAGGCAACCATACATTGGAGGAGGAACTGGAAGACGCATTGGAGAGCGTGATTGGGAAGTTGTTCCCCTACGAGATTGCATGCCCGCCTGTAGCCTGTACCAGATTAGATGAACTGGAAAAGCTGAGAGAGGCCCTGTACCAGCACCATGCAGAAGGAACAAAGTCTTTTCTGACCAACGCCTTTGGCACCCATATAAACATCGGAACACCCGACACTCACATAACTACCATCCTGGCTTATTTAAGGGCTTTTCTGTTGTTGTACCCCTGGTTGCTGGAGGTTGGGCACACAGATCTTGCCCGCAGGGTGAGTCCATTTATAGATCCTTTTCCAGAGGAGTACGAAACACTTGTACTACAGCAAAACTATAATCCAGACTTAGACAGTTTTATAGAAGATTATCACAGGTATAACCCGAATCGTAACCGCCCCCTCGACCTGTACCCGCTTTTAGCCTGCCTCCGCAAGGAGCTGTTGGCGCAGTACCCTGACATTGGCAAAGTAAAGGCGCGTAAAACATTCCACTACAGGCTACCCAACAGCTCTGTTTCACAACCCAACTGGAGTTTAGCCGAAGAGTGGAACAACTGGGTAGCCGTGGAAGAACTTGCAAACGATAAAGCGAAAATCGCACAGCTAAGCACTGAGTATCTTACGTTAAAAGAAGAAACACTTATTGGCTTTGACTCCAAATGGACTAAAAGGACAAAGCAATGGCTTACCTGAGGCACAAGTATAAAATAAACCGGAATAGGCCCACCATCGGCATTACAGGACCTGACAAAGGCGGCGAAGCTGCCTGGTTATTTACTGCTTTGTCTGTGCTGCTGGCCGGTGGAAAACCAGTACATATTACCCCAACGCGCCCGCGCACCGCAGATGGTCTACAGGCCCTCATCATAGGCGGAGGCGCCGACGTAGACCCCAGCACCTACGAGCAGCAGCATGTACTGGACAATTACCTGCAACAAACTATCAACCAGCCTAACAAAAGCCTCTTGAAACGCATAGGGCGATTTCTGCGTTGGTTATACTTTCCGGTGTTGTTTTTTATCCGTAAGCTGCTTAGCCGGAAGCTAACCTTTGGCCTGGACAAAGCCCGAGACCACCTGGAGCTCCAGTTGCTTGACCAGGCAGTAAAAAAAGACCTGCCTGTGATGGGTATATGCCGGGGTGCACAACTGCTGAACGTATACTTTCGGGGTACGCTTTACAAAAGCATCCATACTTTTTACACCGAAGAACCAAATCCCGCCAGCATTTTTCCGGTAAAGGAAGTGCTCATTAAACCAGAAACCAGGCTGGCAGCCATACTTGGTACAGAACGGTTACTGGTAAATGCGCTTCACAACCAGGCAGTGCAAAAACCAGGAGAAGACATTTGCATTGCTGCTCAGGAGCCCAACCAAGTAGTGCAAGCTATAGAGCACACAAAAAAAGCACATATGATCGGTGTACAGTGGCACCCGGAGTACCTGCCACAAAGCAAGCTTCACCGCAGGCTGTTTAAAGCGCTAGTACAGCAGGCAAGGCTGGTAAGCAAACAAATAGAAGAACAAGACATGCAAGAAGCCTTGGCTACCAAAGACAAGGAAGAAATGCTAAAGGAACTGCAGCACCAGGCATAAGCCCTCTTTAAATTACCTTAGATTATTTGATACCGGTTTCATCTGCAACAAATCGCCTGATACCGTCTCCGCGCATACGCATGATAGCGAAGGTAATGGCTGCAGCAAGGGTTAGTGTGGTTATGTTGATGCCGAAAATAAGCAAGTGGTCCAGAAGCCTAGTAGTATTGTCAGCCTCAAACACCAACTGCAAGCCTACCCAGGCGGGATGAACAGAGATGTGTGCCGTAGCCGCCAGCCCTATTAGTTCTCTGCGGCCGGCATCATCAGTGGCAGCCATGCCTGCGGCAATACCAATAATAAGAGACAGCACAAAACCCTCCAGTGGAGTACTATATTTGTCATAACCTACCGGTGGGTTTGTAAATAAAGCCACACAGGCGCCTGCCATTACAATCAATATAGTAGATAGAAACAAGGCCAGCATTCCCTGAAACAAGAAGCGCCATTCTCTGATCACGGCTCCCAATGCGGTTGCCAGCATGTGGTGGTGGTAGGGCAAAAAAAGCAAGCCGGCTATAATGAGCGGAAGTATATTCTCTACCATGCCGTAAGCCAGCAAAACAGCCGAGAGAAACACCCGCGTTACCAAACTTACTGTTACACTGGTAAACTGCCAGAGTTCTTCATACACATCTGTGGTAGGCAGGATAACAGGCACAGTAGCCTTTTTAGGTGGCTCATGTGCAAAAATAGACACCGGGTGCCGCACACTAAAAGCAAAAGAGGCCGGATCGTAAAAGGGAGCTGCCATCAGTTCTTCTACAAACATTTTTGCATTAGGCGTAGCTGTTTCAATTTCCACCACATCCAATACAGTTTGCTTCCCGTCCGGATAGCACTTACTTGCCTGATGTACCGACACTTGTTTTGCTCCGGATGTAAAGGCCAGTTCTACCACATCCTTCCCTTTACCCTGCGGCGCTTTTACAGTGATTACACGCATATTGCTTATACTTTACCTTAAGATAATTTTAAAAGCGGGTGCGGGTTATTATACCCTCGGTATCTCTAAAAGTTTGCATTACATATAGCCATTGCTGCTTATCAAGCACATGCAGATGTAAGAGATGCATTACCTCTAAATTGATGCTGGCTATCGTTTTCTATGCTGAACGTATATTAAATGTCCGCTAAAACCAACAGCACTTGCGCAACGCCCTACTCATAACCGGAAGTATACTTGTATTCTTATACCTTCTACTCATGACCGTTTTTTCTTTACAGCAGGAGAGCTTTATATTTTTCCCTGAAAAGCTGCCGCGCAACTATACTTTTGACTTTGATACTACCTTCGAAGAAGTAGTTGTACCTGCACCAGATGGAATACAATTGCATGGGCTGTTGTTCAAAACAGCTGCTCCGAAAGGACTGGTTTTTTACCTGCACGGCAATGCTGGCTCAGTTGCATCGTGGGGCTGGGCACATACAGCCTATACCCGTTTAGGCTACGACTTTTTTATACTTGACTACCGTGGCTACGGGAAAAGCGAAGGGGCAATCGAAAATGAAAAGCAGTTTTACGGAGATGTACAGGCAGCCTATGATAAGTTAAAAAAACGCTACAGCGAAGATCAGATTATCGTTGCCGGTTACTCCATAGGCACGGCTGCCGCTGCTAAACTGGCCTCTGAAAACAACCCCAAATTACTTATTCTTCAGGCACCCTACTATAGCCTTGCAGACCTGGCCAAAAGCCTCTACCCTATTGTTCCTGCTTTCCTGTTGAAGTATAAATTCGAGACGCATCGGTTTGTAGAAAAAGTAAAAGCACCGGTTGCGATATTTCATGGGGCACAGGATGAGATCATTTACCACGGCTCGGCTGAGAAACTGAAAGCACATCTAAAACCCTCTGACGAAATAATAATATTGGATGGGCAAGGCCACAACGGCATGAACGAGAATCCTGACTACCAACGAGAACTGCAACGCGTGGTGGCGGAGATGAAATAAAGGACAGCTACTACTTCAGAACAGCTCAAACCTCCGCCCTGCTTTTGCGTTTACTTCACTTCGAAGATGAACACCAAAAGCCTGAGCCAATTTAACAAAGGGTTGCTTGGGGTACTGCTGATAAGTATACTGCTGTACCTGGGCAAGTCCTTCCTGATACCCATAGCCATTGCCGCCTTTTTTGCAATGCTGTTGTACCCTATGGTACTAAGGCTGCAGCAACGCTTTCATATTAAAGAACCAGTGGCGGCATTGCTGTCTATCCTGTTATTGCTGACAGTGCTTGTCGCCATCGGAACAACAGTTTATTACCAGGTAAAAAGCCTGGAGTCGGACTTACCGCGCATTGAGGCCAAAGTAGATGAAAAAACGGAACGGCTGCAGTGGCTGCTGTATGAAAAAACAGACCTCAGCACCTATGAGCAGGAAGAGATTATTGAAGAGAAGAAGCCTGACATTGTAAAAGCGGTCTTTAAAAGTGTGCGCGACTTTGTGTTACAGGGGCTTATCGTACTAGTGTTTGTCTTCATTGTGCTCACCTACACCTTTTTCTTTATGGTGTATCAGCAGAGGATACAGAACTTCTTTATCAAGCTACGAATGTTTGATAGCCAGAAAGAAGCAAAGGTCATGTTGGCCAGAGTGTCCAGGATCATCCACGATTACCTTAAAGGAACCCTCAGCGTTATTTCTATACTAGCTGTAGTGTATGCGCTTGGTTTCTGGGCGATAGACCTGGAGCATGCCATACTTTTTGCGCTTATTACAGCCCTGCTGCGCATTATTCCATACTTTGGTTCTTTTTTGGGTATTGCTTTCCCGATAGCATACGCGCTGCTAACCAAAGACTCGTTCTGGTATCCTGCTGCAGTACTCTTGTTTTTTATGGCTACACAGATTCTGGAAGCAAACCTGCTAACGCCCTACATTACGGGTTCCAGGGTAAAGCTTAACCCATTGGCAACAGTATTTGTGATCCTGCTCGGAAACCTTATCTGGGGTATAGCCGGCATGATACTGTTTGTACCGCTCTTTGCCAGCCTAAAGATTTTCTTTGATAAGGTCCCACACCTGAATGCCTATGCTTACATACTTGGGAATGGAGATGTAGAAGAGGGATTGGCACCAGAAGAGGAAAAAGAAGTGTAAGCTAAGCTTGTGCTCTGCCATCCAGAAACCAGTTGACCGCATCTTCCGAGATAGCAGCTGGTATCTCATGGCCACCATCAAATTCTGTAAACTTCACCTCGAGGCCCTGCTGCTGCAGTTGCGGCACAATGCGTCTGCCACACGGATCTATGGGCAGCACAGGATCTTCAACCCCATGCGAAATGAAAACGGCCGGCTTTCCATGCCTTTCCAGGGTATAAGCAAAGCCCGGCGAAAAAGCTATGATGTGTGTAAAAAGATCGCCGTTTGTCAGGCCCATGCTCAGTGCATACGACGCTCCGTCAGAAAAACCACCAATGGCCAACTGTTCTTTGTTGATAGCATATTGCGAGAACACCTCCGCCAGTGCTCCATCTAAGCTTATCACATCAGGCCCAAAAGAATGGTCGGCAATTATGTCCCAGGAATATGACCTGGAAGCCGGGGCAACAAGTATAATATTTAGCTCGTCAGCGTAGCGCCGCAACAACGAGAGTCCCTGCTCTGCCGGGGCACCTGCACCGTGCAGCATAACTGCCAGTGCGGCAGGCTGAGTGGGAGTATACTTTTCAGGGATGTACAGGAGCGTGTCTTTTTCTTTTGCCAAGCCAAGCGCATATACCCCTGCAGGCTTGTCTTCTTTTAGTGATAAAGCCTCTGTTCGTGCAGTTAAACGCCCTGTTTTATACTTGTCTCTTTCTGTAACCATATTTTCACCGCATTTAGTGGTAGCATAATTTTATATTACGATGATCCGGACTTAAGTATAAAAGCTGGGTTCAGGCAGCCAGAAGCAAGATTTGTCTGGCTTGAAGTACAGCAAATACAGCTATACCTAAAGAGGTTTCCTAATCCTATACCCGCTTTCCACCGTACAAAATGGTACCCTCCTATAATTAGGAGGTGTAAAACCAATTTTAAATCAAAAGAAGACAAACAATGAGTACGAATAATAGAAATATCGAAAACAAGGGAGATTTTAACCAGGATAAGAATGTGAGCGGACGTCCTGAGGGCACAGACAGAGGCCCGATTGCAGGTGGCGCAGATAACACACGCGGTGAGAACAAGAAAAGTGCAGAAGGATCCAGCGGTGGAGCAAAAAAGGGTAAAGACACACCTCAGAAAGACAGCCCGCAGGGTTCTAACGCAAACTTAACAACTACCAGCCGCGGTGCCGACAGCACTGACAAGGAGTTCAGAAACAATCAGCCTAATGCCAGCACTTTAAAAGGACACAAGAGCAGCTCAGGTTTAGGAAATGAAAAGCACTAGCCTGTAAGCCAAATGATAACAGCAAGCGGCCCGGCATTACTGCCGGGCCGCTTGTTTTACAGATATACCAGCTATAAAACAGGAACCTCTTGTGTAATGTTTAGAAAGTATGATGCGCTGGATAGACGTGCTGACATATGCTAAGTATGGTAACCCGGAGCCGCCTTATAAAGTGGAGAAGACGGAGAATGAATGGCAGCAACTATTGACACCGAAGCAGTATGAAGTAACCAGGTTAAAAGGCACAGAACCTCCCTACCGCAACGCTTACTGCCGTTTTTATGGGCCGGGCAATTATGTTTGTGTCGGTTGTGGCAGTTTGTTGTTTCGTTCAGAGACAAAGTATCATGCTATATCCGGGTGGCCTAGTTTTATGCAACCTGCATCTAAAGGAATACTGAAATATAGTTTCGACGATAGCCACAACATGCATAGAATCGAAGTACAGTGTAACGTATGCAGCAATCACCTGGGTCATGTTTTTAACGATGGGCCAGAGCCGGCCAGACTGCGCTACTGCATTAACTCTGAGAGCCTGGTACTGCAGGAGCCAGATAAAGATGATCAACCGTAACTATATACGCTTTTAGCTAAATCAGAAGTATAAAAAACACAGCCGCCAGAAACTGTGCTCTGGCGGCTGTTTATCTTTTAAACCGTTAGTTTACCAATCCGATCTACGGTTGTAGCGGTCGCGGTTACGTTCGTTATACCTGTCGTCTTCTCTTCTATAAGAATTTCTTTCATCTCTGAAGTCGCGGTTGCTGCGCGCACTGCGTTCCCTGTCTTCGTCGCGCATATTATAGCCGGTAGCCCCATAGCCCGTTCCTCCAAAGCTGCGGAATCCTCGGTTATAGCCTGTATTCTCACGGCCGGTGTTTCTAAACTCCTCATCAAAACGGCGCCCGCTGAAATCTCCTCTTCTTTGGTCAGGTCTGTCGCTGTCCTGGGTGGTATAGCCGCCGCCGCTGGAGCGTCCAAAATAGCCGTAGTTGCGGTTTATAAACTTGTCATAGTCTCCCATGCCGTTTCTTCTGCTTTCCGGCCAATAGCCTTCCTGGTGCGAAAAGCCCGGACCCTCGTTGCCTCTTGTGCCATAGTTAGAATGCCCGTAAGAAGAGCCGCCGCCTTGGTAGCTGCCTCCTTCGCCGTAGCGTGTGCCGTGACTCATGTCTCCGTAGGCTCTTGTTGCGTTTGATATTCGGTCAGATGAAGGTCGGTTGTAACGTTGCTCGTCACGGTCAGAGCGCTGTACATTTTGCCCAAAGGAGCCATACTTGCTTTGCGGCGTATAGCGCGACAGGCTGTTTGTATTTCCTGTTAAAGGATTACCGTACTGGTCAAAATCATCATATGCACTCTTACGCTGGCGATTCTCGTTTTCAAAGTTTCTATTCATAGCTATACTGTTAGTTTAAAAATACTCCCTTAATAAACGAAGCTTATGCTGCCATGTTGGGCTTATTCTGGTTTGTTCAGAATCTTAATTTGTTCCGGCTGCTACTTTATGATTTGTGGATAATACGCTAGTATAATTTTCAATGGTATTGGCTCACAATTTTGTAAACTTATGAAAGCACTATCTTAACTCGTCTATTTTCTAGAGTCCCGAAAAACAAACTAACAATCTGACATTTAAACCGTACAGAAATATTCTACTATATTTTTGCACACAACCCACACTACAGCTATTTATAGAGTAGCTGTTAGGTCGCCCCTGCCCTTACTCATACCATATTATTTTTCCAGATCTATAACTAGTTAAAAAAAGTGTTATGAAAATTCTTGTAATCGGAGGTACCGGAACTGTTGGTTCCGCAACAGTAAAAGAACTGCTTGCCCGCAACGCAGAAGTTTATGTGCTTACCCGCGACTCTGAAAAGGCTACAAATATGCCTGAAGGAGTAGAAACTGTGGTAGGCAACATTCTTGATCCTAAAACAGTGCGCTCGGCTTTTACAGGTATGGATGCCGTGTTTATGGCAAACCCGGTTAGTACAACTGAAACCAGCGAAGGCCTCTTTGCCGTGAACGGAGCGCGCCTGGCCGGGTTAAAAAAGATTGTTTACATGTCTATTCACGATTATGACAAAGCTTTGCATCTGCCGCACTTTGGGTCAAAACTATCCATCGAAGAAGCTATAAAACAATCAGGTATACCTTATACTTTCTTACGCCCAAATAACTTTTACCAGAATGACATCTGGTTTAAAGATGCGCTTTTACACCAGGGTGTTTATATCCAACCAATCGGAGACGTTGGTATTTCCAGAGTAGATGTGCGCGATATTGCTGAGGCGGCTGCCATAACCCTAACCACAACCGGTCACGAAGGCAAAGCAATAAATGTAGTTGGACCAAAGGCGCTCACAGGTCAGGACACTGCCAACATGTGGAGCGAAGCCTTAGGTATACCTGTTTCATACTTCGGCAATGACATGGATGCATGGGAAAATATGATGGTGCAGTTCATGCCGGACTGGATGGTATTCGACTTCAGACTCATGTTTGAGCATTTCCAGAAGGTTGGGCTGAAGGCAACACCAGAAGACTTAGAGAAACTAACAGCCTTGCTGGGCCATGCCCCAAGAAGCTTTGGCGACTATACCAGAGAAGCCGCTGCACAGTGGGCCGTAACTCCGGATAGTGTAGTAGCAGAAAGCTAAGCTATCTTAATAATCCCCTGCTGCAGTAACCTTACTGCAGCAGGGGTATTCAATTACACCCGTATAAACTGATACCATGAACCAGGACAAAGAAAAAGATACCACAAGCAATACTTCTGTGGCAGAACGGCTGGCAGAAAAGATTGGCATATCTGCCAATGCTTCACATATTTATGGCGACCCAGTAGAGCGCCACGGAACTACAGTGATTCCTGTGGCAAAGGCTGCTTATGGTTTCGGAGGCGGAAACGGCAACGAAGGATCTGGCGGTGGCGGAGGTATGTCGTTAACCCCGGTTGGCTATATTGAAATAAAAGAAGGTACCACCCGCTTCCGCAGCATCCGAGACCCACAAACAACCATGAAGATAGTAGCAATCGGTAGCTTGTTCTCTTTTTTGATAGCCAAAAGCATTACAAGCCTCTTTACACAAGACAACGACTACAAGGGAAAAAAGAAAAATAAGAAGAAGAAAAAGAAAAAGTAGCCCAGTCACTTGCCCCTTTAAGTATGAAGAACAAGTACACCATACCAGCGCAAACCCGGATTGGGCACGTGCACCTGAAAGTGGCTGACCTGGACCGCGCCATGAAGTTTTACTGTGATCTGCTGGGTTTTGAACTGACTACGATGTATGGGAAAGATGCAGCCTTTATTTCTGCAGGCGGCTACCATCACCACATCGGGTTAAACACTTGGTACAGCAAAGGTGGGTCGCCTGCGCCTGTGAGCAGCACGGGCCTCTTTCATACGGCCATCCTCTACCCTACACGAAAAGACCTGGCAGCTATACTTAAACGGTTAATTGAGGCTGACTATCCGCTTGCCGGTGCGTCAGATCATGGTGTTTCAGAAGCTTTATACTTATCAGACCCCGACCAGAACGGCGTAGAACTTTACTGGGATCGGCCTCGAGAGAAATGGCCTCAGCACGAAGACGGCTCACTGCACATGTATACCCGCCCATTAGACCTGCAAGACCTTTTATCCGAACTGGATCAGGATTCACAGGATTAATTAAATGTTAGGTTCTCCTACTGCTCTTGCTGCTCCTAATTTAGCGGCAGGTGAAGGCAATCAAATATCAGCCTATTTATAAGCGATGATCGAAGAAAAATTAACCTTGCGCATCGGTTTTCTGCTGATCGGGTTGATAGACTCTACCACCCCCTCTTTTCTAAGGTTTTCGAATGCCTCCAGGTAATTGCCCCGAATGTAGTTGGTGCCAATGTTATGGTGCCTGTAAATGCTATCAAGGGGCAGGTTGTGGTAAAACGATGCTTTACCTGCCAACTCAGAAATCAAGTTTTTAATAGAATACCGATATTGCTCCTGGAAGAGGGATAACTGGTGCTTGATGTTGGCACCGAAGAGAGGCACACCGTCTTCCTGGAAATCGCTGTAGGCAAGCATCAACTCCTTCATCTTCATGTAGGCCGTGTCGGTTTTAGACACAAAAAAGAGGTAATGGCTGGTTTGGTGCTTCTTCGGTAAACTAATTTTAAAGCGGAAGGTCTTGTAGTCTCTTTCTTTGAAGATATCCTCGAAACTGTCTACCATAAAATCCTCGCGCTGCGAAGCATCCTGGTAACGCTCGCAAAACTCTTTTATCCGGGCAATACGCTCAGCTCCGAAAATATCAGTGAGCAGGTCATCTGGTCCGGCATTGAGTATGGCAGGGCGCATTTTGGCAGGGCTAAACAGCATAAACACATCTAACCCCCAGCGTTTAACAGACTGTAGCAGAATCTGCTGCGCGAAAGTATAGCCAAACGGGTCGGTATACATCAGTGCAGGCGTATCAGTACCCAGCAATTTTGCGAGCAGGCTAAAGTTTACTTCCTCGTTAAGTATAACCGGTTTATAGATCAGGTTTTCGTAGTATGGCAGGGCCTCCAGGTTCTGCTTCAGCTTTTGAGTTACTGTTGGCTTTTCGTCTGTAAAAAAAGTACGAACGATCTTGTTCAGGTTAAACTTATCAGTGGCTCCGAAAATACTGTTCAAGATCTTTACAGGAGTTGCTGGGTTGCCCTTTTCGACCTTCCCTTCACCGGCAAACAAATCGATATACGCCAGCGCATGGTTAGACTTGTACCGTTGCCCCTGAAGTATGGATGTACACCAATCTTTAAAGAAATCATTCAGAATCTGTGACTTGATCTCAGTTGTATCCCGCTGCGTGGTAAAAAAATCGCTGGTATCTACAGTAGACATGATATTGTAAGCGTGCTTTAAAGAAGTATGAGTGCCTCTGACAAAACACAAAGTTAAGGCTGATTTTGGATTGCGCTCTAAAATATTGGATGAAAAGAACAATTGCCATCACCCAAACCTGAAACACCTGCTACAGCTAAACATTTATACTAGTAAAGTACCACCTGCACCACCCCATCCTCGTATTAGGCTCATATGTGTCCGGTAATTTTACAAAAGGAGCAACCAGAATGTATACCTGCTCCCTTCACCGCACACCTGAAGCACGACCACATGAAACGCATACATACCATACTTTTCCTGTTGCTAGCAACTTTTGTTATGGCACAGGAAAAAGCAGCCCCTGATACCATAAACCCTGCTAAAGGCAACCGGGAACTACAGCTTAAGTTGATAAAAGCACGAAAGGAAAAGCTGTTCTCCGACTCATTGGGCCTGCAAAACTCAACCAAGCAGCAACTAGACTCCACCCGTTACAACAGCTACGGCGATCTGCTGCACGATGACCCGCAGTATAACCCACGGCAACCCTTATGGAAACCTGCCGCCCAGGTTCTTGGTGTAAACGCGCTGTTTATGGGCTACAACCGCTACATAGCAAAAGCAGACTATGGCTACGTGAGTCCCAGCACCTGGAAAACCAACCTGACAACGGAGCCTGAGTGGGATACTGATGGTTTCAGAATCAACTTTATCGGCCATCCTTATCAGGGCACTTTATACTTTAACGCGGCAAGGTCGCAGGGTTACAACTACTGGCAATCGCTGCCCTTTGCAGTGGCTGGTAGCCTTACCTGGGAGTACTTTGGTGAAAATACGTTGCCCTCCTACAACGATATGGTATATACTCCCCTGAACGGCGCGGCACTTGGGGAGATCTTGTACCGCGTAAGCTCAAACATTTTAGATGACCGTACCAGAGGCCGCGAGAGAGTGATGCGTGAACTGGCAGCCGGATTGATTAACCCGGTGCGGGGGTTAAACCGACTGCTGCAAGGCAAAACATCACAGGTTACAAATGCAGAGGTTTATGAAAAAGACCCGATGAATGTAACACTATTTGCCGGAGTGCACCGCCTTAACGTGGACGAAAATGATGTGTTTGGAGCAGGCAGCAACAACGCTATGCTAAACGTGCAGCTGGACTATGGCACTGCTTTCGAGGCGCACAAACCATTCGATCTTTTCCGGCTGCGCACAGAGTTAAGTATAGGCAGTGCCGATACGGTAGGTGGCATTATCAACAACATTACAGGCTATGGATTTCTGTTTGGCAAGCCTTCCAGCATAGGAAAGCTGCAGCTACTTACCGGCGCCTTTCAGTACTACGACTATTGGGACACACGCAACTTTGTTTTAGGTGCACTGGGCTTTGGAGGAGGCGTTTTCTCACAATTACCACTAAGCAAAGAGATCAACTTATACACAAACGCACACTTAGGAGTTATTCCGCTGGCCGGCAACAGTACACGATCTGCCCCCGACTCGCTGGGCCTCCGCGACTATATTTACGCAACTGGCCTACAGGGCAAAGTTGAGAGTACGCTGAGTTTAGGAAAGTATGCCTCTGTTGCTTTTGTTTACTACCATTTCTGGTTGAATACTTTCAAGGGGCTGGACGGGTATAACTCCATCGGCATTATAAGGCCACGAGTAACGCTCAGGCTGTTTAAAAACCTAAGTGTTGGCTACGAACACTTTGGCTATACCACTGATAGAAACCTTCGCGACTTTGCAGACCAGTACAATGTTATCACTGATCAAAAAGTATTTCTGCAGTTGTTTCTTGAGAACCCTCAGCGGCGCGGAAGGTATAACTAAATAAGTTGCGAATATCCAACGCTAGCATCAATCAATCGCAACTTGAGTAGCATAGGCTATTTGCTATAACTTGTGCAGTTGAAAATAACCCAAGTGTATTTCGTCTTCAGGTAGTTCAGTAATGGGTGATAGAAGTATACTGTACTGCTGCTTTATTTCCTCTGGCAGCATTTCTTTTACAAGTTGCATGTCGTCTACGTCTACGCCATACTTATCATCTATGTGTGAGGCTGCGCCTTTAAAACCGGTGTGCTTGTAAAAAGCTGATCTACGGGCTTGCGTAGTTGCATCTGCCATATCCGGGGCCACTACCAGCATCTTGTAATGGAACTCATCAAACTCTCCCGGCTTGTATCCTCCAAGGTTCAGGAAGAAAAGTTTGTCAGGTCCCTCCACGTTTATGCTTTCACTCTGTTGCCTTGGCACTACTTTAACTGCATAGCCGTCTACAAAGTTAACTTCGCGCCATGCATCTACGTGCAGGTTATTCTTTGCTTCTGGCCAGAATGTTTTAATAGCCGGTACAAGGTCTTTCATAGTTTCTCCTATCCCGAAAAACATGTCGTGTTGTTCGGTGTTGCGCCCCGGAGGTCTGCCCCCGAGCATCAACATAAATAGTTTAGGTTGTTGCATGTGGCAAAGCTACATAATTACTAGAATTTATACTTGCTGCCTGCTTCTGCACTACATAAACTGTTATGCAAGCGTAGAAGCAATATTAGTTGTAACTTTGGGCAACCCAACAGCAGCAAAAACGCACAGCACTACTTTACATGAGACTAGTCGGCAATATAAGTGACATCAAAAACAAACGTGACAGCAAAAACGCTGACATCGAAATATACATTAACAAGATCGAGTACATCACCTACAAAAAAGATGGCAAGTACTTTCAGCCTTTCGACTACGAAGTAGAGCTGGATATACCCTTCGTACTAACCGGCGACTGCCTGTCCCAGACAAGCAACAGCCAGCCCAAAGAAGGCGAGTATGAATTTAATGTGTATGAGAAAGTGGATGGGAAGTATGAGCTTAACCCGAACAAGCAGCTTTCGGTGTCTACTACCTACGTGGAGGAAGCGGGAATTTTAGTGCTAACCTCAGTTTATTACACGGTGGTGATCTCGAACGAGGAGTTTCAGGAGCTGAAGCGCAAGGGACACAAAGAACGGGTGGCTAAGAAAGGTAAAAAGCGATAATCACCGCTAAATAAGAAAGTATAAAAGCAAAAGACCTGCCTTAATCTAACTTAAAGCAGGTCTTTTCATTTTTTGTATCTCGTACAAACTCGATAAAGATAAGAAAGCTTCTACAAGCTTTATTCAGGTATTTAGCCTGTCTGTGCGATAACAAAAAATATATCGTCTATTAAAGTATACGTTTCCGTTTTTCTAATGTTAAGCCGTTTGGTCATTTTCTTCCTCATGATAATCAGGCTGACGGCCAGTATAAATTGCAAATGCCACTAAACCGATTCCGGCAGCTAGCAGCACATACTGCTTTTGTCTGTTCGAGAGGCCATTATAGAAATCCAACCCGTGCTTGCCTGGATCTTTTAATATATCAGCTATCTGCGATGGATTCTTAACCAAACCCTCTAGTGTGTTCATTGTGTCGTTCGTGCTGTTCGATTCCATAAGTCTTTTGTGTTTATAAAAACAAGTACGTCTATATATACGCTTAAGGTTTTGAAAGCACTATAAAGTATAAAAGCAATTTATGGCTACCTAAGACGCAAACACTTCATCTGCATTTTTAAAAGCCTTAAACTCCAGCGGGTTGTTGCTCAGGTCGAGTACAAACATGGTGCGCTGCTCTCCTACCTGTCCTTCGTAACGGGTGTGTGCTTTTACAACAAATTTTACGTTGTGCCTGGTCAGGTTTTCCTGCAACTCATCGAACTGCTCGTAGCTAAGTATACAGCCAAAGTGCGGCACCGGCACGCTTACTCCGTCCACTTTACCGCAGTAATCCAGCTCCGGAATGTTACTGATTACATGTGCCGAAAGCTGGTGTCCGAAAAAGTCGAAATCGATCCAGTGCTCCGTGCTGCGGCCTTCCTGGCAGCCCAAAATCTCTACATAAAACCTGCGAGTAGATTCGATGTCCTTTACTTTAAAAGCGTAGTGAAAAGCATTCATGTTAATATCCTTTGGTTCGTGAAACAACATTAATCAACGGCTCCTTCTGATGAAGCCTGTCGTAGTTCTGTAATATCTGCTTTGCTGCTGAGGCCGGATTGGTAACGCTGGCGATATGCGGCGTTACGTCTACTTTAGGGTGAGACCAGAAAGGGTGCTCCTTCGGCAATGGCTCCGTTCTGAAAACATCCAGGCTCGCCCCTGCTAAATGGCCTTTATCCAGCATCTCCAATAGGTCTGCCTCCACCAGGTGCTCCCCTCGGGCTACGTTTATCACATAAGCTCCCTGCGGCAGTTTCTCAAAGGTGGTTTTATTTAAGATATTGGCTGTTTCGGAAGTGAGTGGCAGCAGACAGATAAGCACATTGGAGGTGGCCAGAAAGTAGTCCAGCTCATCAGCTCCGGCATAAACAGGAATTCCTTCGATACTTTTATGAGATTTAGCCCAGCCCTGCACACTAAAGCCGAGCTTCTTTAGTTGCGTGGCTGCCTCGGCTCCTAGTACTCCCATACCCATTACGCCTACGGTAAGGTCGCGCTGGCGCAGGTATGGCTTTGGCTGCCAGTTGCCCTCCTGTTCTGCAGCCTTATATGCCGAAAGTCCCCGCATGTAGTTCAGCACAACAGCTGTCGTAAAAGTAGCCATATCGTTGGTTAGATGCTCATCCGTTACCCGGGTTATTAGCACATCTTCCGGCAGCTCCGGATCTTTGAGAATGTGGTCTACGCCGGCTCCCATCGATGCAATGCACTTCAGGTTTGGAAATGCTTTGAAAGCACCTAAAGGATGGTTCCAGGTGATAGCAAACGTTATCTCTTCTTCAGAACCGGTATCAGGGTAAACACGCAGGTCCAGTTCCGGTCTTTCTGATTTAATCGTTTCCAGCCAGGGATTTATGTCCCGCCCACGGCTTATTAAAAGTATAGACATCGCAATTAGTTAGAGTTGTTGTACTTGCAGCTGTAATGCCATTGATAAAGCGACAGCGAAGTAAGTATAGACTGCAAGCTAACACATCTCCTGCAGTAAATTCCGGTAAAAATTAACTTATCTTGTCAAAATCTTGTTAAAAGGTGACGTAAAAAATTTTAGAATTAAAGTGAAGCAGATGGAGAGCCTTAGCTCAAAAGCATATAAAAAAGAGTTTGTAACAACGTTTTCCGGTGATGACAGCGGCGACCTTACACCGCGCCAGACACCGGGTGCACTTTATAGTAAAGCAGTTCCGACTCCGGTAGATAAAGTAATCCTGCTTGCCTGGTCTGATGACTTAGCCACTAAGCTCGGTATACAAAAACCGGCAGAGCAACAGGAGGTGGACATACTTGGCGGCAATCATGTTACTGATACCATGTACCCTTATGCAGCGTGCTATGCCGGCCACCAGTTCGGCAACTGGGCTGGGCAGTTAGGCGATGGCCGCGCCATTACACTGGGCGAGTGGGAAACTGCCCCCAAACAAAGCTGGGAGCTACAACTTAAAGGAGCCGGACCTACACCCTATTCCCGCCGTGCCGATGGTAGGGCCGTAATACGATCTTCTGTGCGGGAATACCTGATGAGTGAGGCCATGCATAACCTGGGAGTGCCCACCACCCGTGCTTTAAGCCTGGTAACAACCGGTGAGCCTGTGCTCCGCGACATGTTCTACAACGGCAACCCTGCCTATGAACCGGGTGCCATTGTGATGCGTGTGGCGCCAAGCTTTCTAAGGTTTGGCAACTTTGAAGTGCTCGCAGCCAGAAAAGAAATAGAAAATCTTAAACAACTTGTAAACTGGACCATTGATCGCTATTACCCACACATTACCGGTGAGGATAAGGTGCTGAAGTGGTTTAAGGAAATAGTGGATCGTACGGCAATGCTGATAGTAGAATGGATGCGCGTAGGTTTTGTGCACGGCGTAATGAACACCGACAACATGTCTGCACTTGGACTTACTATAGATTATGGTCCCTACTCTTTTGTAGACGACTACGACCCTAACTTTACGCCTAACACCACCGATTTACCAGGTCGCCGTTACGCCTTCGGTAAGCAGCCATCCATTGCTTACTGGAACCTGGGTTGCCTGGCCGGTGCTTTGGCCCCGCTTTTCCCGGATACAAAACAGCTTGTTGAGGTACTGGAGACTTATAAAGATGTTTACTGGCCGAACTACTACGGCATGATGGGCAAAAAACTTGGCCTAGACCAGGTTTCCGGAGAAGACATTAAACTGATAAAAGAACTGGAAGAGACGCTGACAGCCATCAAACCTGACATGACTATCTTCTTTCAGTTGCTGATAGAGTTGCCATTGGATATGACCGATGCATCAGCGGTTACGCAGCACTTTAAGCAGAGCCTCTACAATGACTTAAGCGAAACGGAACAGGAGAAACTTTATACTTTCATCCAGAAGTACGTAACGCGTATTAAGGCAAACACCTGCAGCCGCGAGGCATCGCAGGAACTGATGCGCCGTACCAGCCCACGTTTTATACTTCGCAATTACCTGCTTCACCAGGCTATAGAAGAGCTGGAACAAGGAAAGGATGATTTGTTTACTAAGCTTCAGCAGGCGATGAAGGAGCCATACTCTGATAAGTATGATGAATTCTTCCAGACAAGGCCGGAATGGGCAAGTCAGAAAGCTGGCTGCTCTATGCTGTCTTGTAGTTCGTAATAAGTTACACAGTATATTAAATGCAAAAGGGGAAAGCGTCTATCGTTTTCCCCTTTTGCATTTATTCAACCAATCATTTTCTTCGAACTTCGTATGTTAGGAAGCGCAGGTGCTGCACCTGCCCAACCTACACATGTGTTACCATGTCAGAAGAAAAAGAGAAGACAAAGGTTTTAGTGTTCGACCTGAACCAGACATTCTATAACAAGAGCTCTAAAGATGAGTTCTTTAAGTTTGTTGTCGGGAAAAAACCGAAGCAGGCCAAATACTATTTCCAGATGCTTTACTATAAGGCACTACTAAAGCTACACCAGATCAGGAAAACAGAGTTCAAAGAAAACTTCTTCAACTACCTAGACGATCTGCCACCTAAACAGGTAGAAGCCTATGCAAAAGAGTTCTGGGATGAAGAGTATCCTGACAACTTTAACAAGCAGCTGCTAAACCACTTTAAGGAGATGCGAAAGCAGGGAGTTAAGCTTTTCTGTGCTACAGGAGGCTTGGAGCTTTACGTAAAACCGCTGTTTAAGCTATTCCCTATTGATGGATTTGCTGGGACCCGGGTGCAGTATGAAGACAACACCTATAAGGTAATTGGCAAGGCGTGTAAAGACGAAGAAAAACTCTGCCGTATGGATGAGTTCTACAAAGACACAGGTTACACTGTGGTAGAAGCATACTCTGACAGTAAAGAGGACATTCTGGACATAGCAGAGAAAGCTTACCTGGTGAAAGACGAGGAACTGAAGCCTTACGAGAAGAACAACAAATCTTAGCCGCTATAACAACATTTCCGCACGTATGATTGAATCTCACCCCAATTTATACATTGGCACATCAGGCTGGAGTTACCGCTGGCAGGAAGTGCTTTATCCTGCAGATCTTAAATCAGCGGACCGCCTTTCCTACTATGCTACCCAGTTTAACGCCACCGAAATAAACAGCAGCTTTTACCATTTCACGATGGCTAAGACCATAGAGAAATGGCTTGCCACTACCCCTTCCTATTTCAAATTTGCCCCAAAACTGCACCAGGAGATCACACACAAACTAAAGTTTACAGACATTGACGAACCGCTGGAGAAGTTCATGTCTAGGTACTTGCTGATGGGAGAACGGCTTGGCCCTGTGCTGGTGCAGATTGCCGGCAGCTTCCGGTACGACAGACTTGTAGCAGAAGCGTTTTACAGAACCCTTCGGGAGAAGTATACGGACACTGCCTTTGCACTGGAGGCACGGCATGTGTCGTGGTTCACGGAAGAGTCGCTGGACCTGATGCGGGAGTATGACATTACAGCAGTGATGGCCAGTGCAGGCAAACGCTTTCCGGGAACAGAAGTAAGTACCACCGATACGATATACCTACGCCTGCACGGCGACGAAAAAATGTATACTTCTTCCTATTCCGACGAAAAGCTGGAACGCTATGCCTTCATGATAAAAGACTGGCTGGAAGACGAAAAACAAGTATGGATATTCTTTAACAACACGGTACTAGGCAATGCAGTTACAGATGCGCAGCGCCTGAAGCAGTTCATTCAGCAAGTATAAGTATAACTTACTTCTCTTGTTTTGCAGGCGGTGCCGGCGTAATCATGATGTGGGCTGCATGTGTGCCGGGGTCCATAATCCAGGGCATAGCAGGGCCATCTGGTTTTAGCGGTAAGCCAGTGCTTTCTGCCGTAGCATAAGGTACATAAACCACATAACGCAGGTAGCCGTCCTTCACATCGCCGGTTGCCAGATCATAATTCTCATCCGGAGCCGTGAGCACAAACAAAGAGGCAGGCTGTTTGGGCATTTTCAGTTTACCACTCTTCGCTTCCTGTTCTCTCGTATCAAAGATCTCCTTCCTTTCTTTTCCTGCTTTCTTTAACTCCCTTCCACGTGCCATAAACGGCTCCAGGTCGCGGTGGTAACAGGCTGCTGAAAAGCCTTTCTGATTCGGATCATCGGCCAAACACACCATCTCATTTGTCCCTTTACGCAGCGTTACTAACTCCCCCTTCTGGTTATATCCCAACACAGCCGCGCCATCACGCTTATCGGCTGGTGCGGCCAGTAAAGCAGCTTTAATCTGTACTTCTGATGAGGGTACTTTTGTCTGCGCCTGTAAACTGAAACAGGCAAAAAGTAATAGAGAGAGAACAAGTAATCTGGCCATGACTTTGAAATTTGGTGGAAGAACGAAGTAGCTTACTTATACGATGTATTGTTGTTTTAGAGACAGAAACGCCTCGTTTTAGAAAGTATAAATCACTGATAACCAGTCAGTATCTAGCGATCTTTCTGTTTACGTTGCGGTTAAGGCATGATTTCAGATATTTTTTTTTGCGCAGCCTGCGTCTTTTGCAACCTCTCCCCGTCATCAGGTCAAAATCAACCAAAACGACTTAAGCAACAGACTATGGAACCGATGTACATTTACGCCACACCAGCACAGGTTAAGCAGGAACTGGATTTCCTGAAGGCAAAAGCAAACCAACGCGAAGTAAACAAAATAGATTCTGGCAGCACATGTAGCTGCAAGGTCCAGCAGGCACCGAATAAAGCAACGATGAAAGCGATCTATACTTTGCTGTTAGGAATGCTGTTCCTGACAACTGTTACAGTACAGGCGCAGACAAGCCAGCAGAAAAGTATAAAGTATAAAAGCCTGTCGCCAGAAACAGATCATTATAAAACCATCAGCACTAGTAGTGTAGCTTCCAAAGGCGGTGAGCTGGAAAGTATAGCTTTTCCTATGAAAGACTTTCGCCGGGGAGCTTACTTGAAGATGCGCACTGTTTACTTGGATGTACCTGTACAAACTTTTAAAATAAAACCCTACCCTGCCAACAGCTCCGAGCAAACCAGGACAGAACTGGACTTCTTGCTCGGGCTGCAAGCAAAACGTACTGCACAGGATGCGGCTCTGACAGATACCATGGCTGTTGTGTACCACGACCCCTTCACCGTAAACCCCAACGACCCGGACTACAGCCGCAACACAAACAGCCTGTTTTATGTTGGCCGCAATCTTGGCCCCTGGTTTAACCCGGAGCAGTTGCCGGTTACCAGTCGCGTGTTGCAGAACGTGATACAGGACGCTACTTATTACTTTTTCTCACTCAAAGCTCAGTTTAACCGAGCCCGGCCGTACCACCTTGAGCCCCGCCTTCAGAACCTGGAAGCACCTGGCCATGCCTCTTACCCCAGCGGCCATTCTTCTGCCTCGCACGTGCATGCCTACCTGTTGGGGCACCTGCTGCCGGAGTATAAAGACCAGTTTCTGAGCAATGCGTATGACATGGCTTTTTCGAGGGAGATACGCGGTGTGCATTACCCAAGCGACTCAGAGGCAGGCCGTGAATTTGCCGAACAGTTTGTGGCGCATCTTCTGAAAAGCAAAACATTTAAGGCAGACCTGGAGGCAATGAAAGCAGAGATAGCGGCAGTGATGGCTGAGAATAAATTAACAACAGCAAAATAAGCGCAATGCTACAGATAAACAAAACTTGGGTTACAGCCACTATGGCTGTAACCTATTTCCTGCTGGCTTTCAGCGTAGTTACCAAACTCTTGTTTGTACCCTACATTGCTGTAAAATTTGAGGTATTGGGAATTGCAGCGTATGGCCGCCTTTTTGGTTTGGTAGCACTTGTGGCGTTTTTGCTGTACCTGCATCCCCGTACCATCGGCCTCGGCTTTGTTCTTCTGTGCAGTTACTTTGGAGGTGCTATTGCAACAGACATGCACACACCGCAGTACTTATATCAGCCGGTTATAGTGCTAACGCTAGTATTTCTGACTACATACCTGCGTAAACCTTTTATTTTTTCTGATAAATTGGCTGCTGTACATAAAACCTGCTGCACGGTTGTAGCCTGGCAAAGAGAATCAAAGTAAATAAACAAGTTGCTGCATTAAACTTTATGTCGGAGATTAATATACTAACTATGTTACCGGAACATGCCGGGGCAGTGCTGCAGATCTATAAAGAAGGTTTGGAAACCGGTGAAGCTACTTTTAACACCGAAGTGCCAACCTGGGAGCAATGGGATAGCAGCCATCACCAGCACAGCCGTTTTGTTGCCCTTGCTGGAAACATAGTTGCCGGTTGGGTTGCCCTGTCACCGGTGTCTGCCAGGTACTGCTACCGTGGCGTAGCCGAGTTCAGTATTTACATAGCCGCAGCTTATCGTGGTATGGGTATTGGAGACCAACTCATGCAAAAGGTTATACCCGAAAGTGAGGCCAACGGCATCTGGACCCTCCACTCCTCCACCTTTCCGGAGAACAGGGCAAGTATAAAACTCCAGAAAAAGCACGGCTTCCGAGAAATCGGTTACCGCGAAAAGATTGCAGAATTAAATGGCGTCTGGCGCAATACCGTGCTGTTGGAAAGGCGAAGTATGGCCGTGGGAGCCACAGGTGTTGAGTCCAACAAAAACATGATCCGAAAGATTATTAAAGCCACCATAACTGCTATACTGCCGTTTAGCCGCTAAAATATAAAAGCAGAAGCTGCACCTGCGTAAAGGGTGCAGCTTCTGCTTTTATTCTTTTTAATTTTCAATTATATTCTAAACCCAGCGCTTGCGTTCGCTGAAATGGTTACAGCCAAAACTAGCTCCTGTAATCATCTCGAACTGACGAGGTTTTTTGTCTTCTACTCCTTCGTGTATAAGCGGTAACACGTAAGATGGTTCCATCGCGTGCTGACCGGTTAATTCATCACAAACGCCAAAGTCTTTACTTTGTAGCTGTACTTTATTTTGATCTTGCTCCCAGTGGGTGCAGTGATTGCATGTTGCTTCCATAGGTATATAATTTTAGTTCTACATTCTAAACTATACTTAAAATATACTCACATCTGGCACTATGGGGTTGCGAGAAAGAGCCGCTTTCGTGTAATTTAGAAACAGACTAAACAACGATTAACTCACTATTTGAGACGAATGACATTAATCATCTTCCTGTAATTTGAGGAACTATACTTGTTATTCGGCTAGTATAAGTATAACTTTGCAGCGCTTTAATTAAACTTCTTCATGCATCTAGCTTCTCAACATAATTTTCAGCTACAAACAGTTTACGAAGATGAGTATCTGAAAGTAGAAATAGATGAGAAACAGAGCTTTATTTACGTAGAGTGGTATAAGCACCCGAGCAGCGATAAGTTCAGGCAACTATTCCAGAAGCTGGCTGCAATTACAATCGACAACAAAATTGAATATTGGCTTAGCGATGCGCGTGCCATACATTACCTGGAGTTCTCAGACCAGAACTGGCTACTGCAAACTGTTGCTCCTCTTCTTAAAAAATCAACTTTAAAGAAGTTTGCCCGCGTAACTACAAAAGAAGGTCTGGCCTTGATGGACGCCACTAGGATATATTCCGGCATAGAGCAACAAAGAGACTTTGAGGTTAAAACCAAATTCGAACTATTTATCAGCAAAGAGGCTGCCTTGGATTGGTTGTATGACGGTGATTACCACTAAAGTCTAATTCCATATTATTTAGATTTCTGCTGAAACAAGTTAGATTAAACTCCTTTTCATCTTTAAAAACAGCATAAACTCCGCAGCAGTATTAAACAGGTTTAGCTGATTATTTATACCTTTACGCCCGACACATTAATCTAAACGATACTATGTATACAGGTTTACAGCATTTACATTCTTACATGACTTACCTGGTGCTAGCTGGGGTACTTATAAGCTTACTAGTCGCACTAGCAGGCTGGTTTGGGAATAAGCCATTCACCGATAAAGACAGGAAACTAGGCCTCCTAGGCTTGATACCTACACACTTGCAGTGGGTAATCGGAGTGATTTTATACTTCGTTTCTCCACTTGGCCTCGACGGCGCAACAGAAGGGTTTATGAAGAACTCCGTTTCCAGGCTTTATGTGCTGGAGCACCCGCTTACTATGATTATTGCCGTTGTACTTATTACCATTGGTTACTCAAGAGCAAAACGCATGGTAGGAACTGGTAACGGTTTTAAAAGCATCGCTATTTTTTACGGTATTGGGCTTATACTTATACTAAGCCGCATTCCATGGAACGCATGGCCAGGGAATTAATACTGAAAAGAAGCAACTAGCCGCTGAAGCAACATAAAGGGGGGAAGCAGAGATTACTGCTTCCCCCCTTTTTTCATAGCTATTCTGTACGTAAATGGCACTACTTCGCTAATAGAAGCGGAATCATCATAAAGGCTATAAAATCTACCAGAAAATGAGCTATGATGTTGATCCAAAGGTTACGCTTCCAGAGGTAAAGCAAGGTAATTAAACCACCTGCAGCTGTTACAAAGATCAAATGGCCTAGCCCCCAGCTCAAGTGTGTTATAATAAATACCAGCAGAGGTACTATGGCAGCAACCGCTTTACTTCCTGTTAAAGTAAGCAGGCGCTCAAAAGGATAGCCCCTGAACAAAACCTCTTCCATTACGCCAGCCCGAAGTGCAAGTAAGAAAATTCCCCACACAGGCATCTCGCCTATTTGCTTTGCAGCGCTTGTGGATATAGGAAGTCCAATTAATTTAACGAGCCCCTGCAACAGTCCGAACAATACGAACAATACAAGGCCGGCCCCTATACCCCAGGCAACGCTGCGCCAGGTTAACTTGCCCAGCCCGATAGAGCTGAGCGGCTGTCGCTCATACAACACTACAATTACCAGTATCAATAGGGTAAGCGACCAGAAAAAGATCTCGCTGAGCACCCATCCAGGTTTTATTTGCCCAGACACCATTACGAAGATACCAGGTAAAGCAAGTGCCAGATAAAGGCCGATATAAGTGATAAAAGGAAGCTGTTTTTTCTCTCCTACTTGAAGTGTTTGTTCGAGTTGTGTGTTCATATGTGTTTTAGTTTTGGTGAAACATCTACACAAATGAACGTGATAAAATGTGGCTTAACGATTAATATCAGGCCTTTTCAGCTGAATGGTCAGGATAAAATGACTGAGTGGTGACTACTAACCATTCAGGGTGAACCAATCCTTAAACTCTGCAGCCTTGTAGCGGCTTACTGTTTCTGTTCGGGGTGGCTGCCCCTCTGCCTGGAGCGTAAGCAAAAGCTTGAAATTAACGTCTTTTTTAACTGACTGAATCGCCTGCCGGTGAGAAATAACCTGTCGGCTGATTTTGAAAAAGTCCTGTGGCGGGAGCAGCGGCTCCAGCTCGCTTAAAGTATAGTTTGTAGCCATTCTGCGGCCTGTAGTAAAAACAGCAAATGTAATCTTGTTTTCGCTGTAGAAGTATGCCAATTGCTGTACCGGTACCTGCACTTGCTCCTTTCCTGCCTGTAGCACCAGCGTGTCTTTGGGAGGGGTAGCCTCGGCGGTAGCTTGTTCCTGTGGCTGAGTTGGCGCTGCCTGCCTCTCCTGCCAATAGTTATAGAGCTCCAGCGAAAGGTAAATACCGTTTATGACCAGGGCCAGCACCACCGATAGCAATAGCCCCACTAAAAGCGCATACAGACTTATAGGCCTACCATACACTACTACCGTTACAAATGGTGCATAACACAGGTATAAAAGTGCGAAAATACCCATGTTTATCCCTAGCACCTTCAAAAGCAGCTGCATAGAAAAGCCATTCTCAAACAGACCTTTTTTATAAACATTCCTGATGGTCCACATCTGCAGCTCCCACAGAATAAGTGTTCCGATAAAATGTACCGCAAAATCCCGCCAGGGGAAATTATAGTTTTCGATAAATGGGAAATTTGCAGGAGAGATAAGATGCACGAGCACCAGCACCAGCAGCGTGAGCACCAGCAGGTGCCGCCAATTACTGAAATAGAGCTGGTAATTATGCATGAGGTTTCATTGATTTTATACTTATACTTTCAGCAGGGCTAATTGATTTAAGTATTTATAACGCAATATAAAGTATTGTTTTGAACTACAAGCCAGATGAAGCCCGACTTATCTTAGCTTGGCTTTTAGCCCATTAAATCGGAGCTTTGTAAAAATATAGTAGACTCAGGGCATATTCTCAAAGAGGAATAGCCGGAGCAGTTGTTTAATTTTCTTTACATACCTAAAAATGCACAGGCATTTTATACTACATAAACCCTACGGCTACATCTGCCAGTTTGTAAGCAACCACAAGCAAAATAAATTACTCGGCGAGCTGTTCGAATTTCCGGAAGGCACTATGTCCATTGGTCGCCTCGACGAAGACAGCGAAGGCCTGTTGCTGCTTACCACTGACGGTAAGATGAGCGAAAGGGTGCGCCGCAAAGATGTAGAAAAAGAATACTACGCCCAGGTAGATGGCCTTATAACAGAAGAAGCCATTGAACTAATGCAGCAGGGACTGGAGATTGGCTCCGGCGAAGCCATGTATAAGACACTCCCTTGCAAAGCACGTCGTTTAGATCCAGCCCCGGACTTTGCTCCACGCACAAAGAAAATCCGCGACGATAGGCATGGGCCTACCAGCTGGGTATCCATTACCGTTACCGAAGGCAAATTCAGGCAGGTGCGTAAAATGACAGCCGCTGTTGGTTTTCCTACGCTGCGCCTTGTAAGGGTACGTGTCGGGGATATGCACCTTGGCGATTTACCGCTTCGTGGCGTACAGGAAGTAGAAGATTTTAAGCTCTACCAGGACTAGCTGTACAGCCAACTTACCGCAATCGGTTAATTATAGCCCTTTCCTCTGAAAGGCATCATGCATAACATCAACTTACTTGTTAAGTATAAACTTATGTAACCTTAACTGGTAGTGCATTTAAATTAGAGATTGAGCCACATGAGCAGCACAGCGCAGCAGAAAAAGCTTTCCGATGTAAAATTCTCCGTTCTGGACTTAGTACCAATACTGGAGGGTAGAACCATAGCAGAATCTTTTAAGAACAGCCTGGATCTGGCCCGGCACGTTGAGAAACTGGGCTATACCCGCTACTGGCTGGCGGAGCACCACAACATGCAGGGTATTGCAAGTTCTGCTACCACGGTCCTGATCGGCTACATTGCCGGCGGCACATCAAACATTAGGGTTGGTTCTGGAGGCATAATGCTGCCGAATCATGCGCCGCTGGTAGTGGCAGAGCAGTTTGGTACACTTGAAACACTATACCCCGGCAGAATTGACCTTGGTTTAGGGCGCGCACCCGGCACAGACCAACTCACAGCCAGAGCCCTGCGCAGAGACTTAATCGAATCTGTAGAAGATTTTCCGAAGCATGTGCAGGAATTGAGAACTTACCTGGGGCCAGTGCAGTCCAATGCCCGCGTACGCGCTGTGCCCGGTGAAGGTACCAACGTACCTATCTGGATACTTGGCTCCAGCACTTTTGGCGCACACCTGGCCGGGCTGATGGGACTGCCCTATGCGTTTGCCAGCCATTTTGCTCCTGCAGCGTTACAGGCAGCTCTCAAAGTATACCGCGACAGCTTTACTCCCTCTGATAACTTGGAGGCACCCTATGCCATAGCCTGTGTAAATGTAGTAGCAGCTGATACAAATGCCGAAGCCAACAATTTAGTTACTACACTATACCAGGCGTTCCTGAACGTGATCAGAGGTACGGCTAATCCTCAAAAACCACCTGTAGAAAGTATGGATGGCCTGTGGGATGCTTCGGAGCAGTATGCTGTTCAACAGATGCTGCGCTACAGCTTTGTTGGAGGACCAAAAACAGTACAAGAGGAACTGCAGTCTTTTGTTGATGACACACAGGTAGATGAAATTATGATCGCGTCGCACATCTATGACCACCAGGCAAGATTGAAATCGTATGAGTTGATTGCTGACTTGGTGCTGAAAGTATAATTGTGTTCTTAAAATCTAGCTTATATGTTATAGCAGGTACTTTTCAGCTGCACAAACTATGTGCTACTTCCAAGTAACAGTCAGCATGTGGCAATTAGAATTATCGCACTGGTTATTACTCAGAGCTTTATTTTTGAATTAACTCATCCTTTTAGAACTGTCAGCATAGCACTCCAAGCTATCACAAACATCATTACACTAGCCATGTGCTGCGCCATACACCCCTTTTGGGTACTTTTATCGCTGCTAAACCATGAAGCTGCAAAATTGCTCACAAACCTGTCAGCTACAAGTAAACATCTTGCAATTTATCAAAACCAGTTAGGTTTAAACGGAAATGTATGACCCTATACTTCTTATTATATGTGAAGCTGATCGTAAATAGGAAATGTATACTTTTCGCCATGGCTTAACAGGTGTACAGTTAATCCTTTAGCCGAAAAAGGCTCTCCGGCTTCAATATCATATATGTTCGTACCGACCATCTTCATACCTTCTACTATAGTAACCAATCCACTGCCTATTACAGTAAGATCTTTGCCCTCCGTAATATAAGCTGCCGTGTCCTCTTCCAGGCCAAGCCCTATACATCCAGGATTCGTAACAATACACTGCGCCATTCTTACCAGGCGGCCACGCTGTATAAAATGGGTATCTACAGCAATATTTTTCAGAAACTCCAGCCCGGTTGTGATGCGTACATCCCCTTTAATAAACCCACCCTTCGACATTACCTCATAGATCATTGGCGTTGATAAGGCTGTTGCGCCGGCGCTAGTACCTGCTACCAGTACGTTGTCGTAAGTAAACCTTTCTTTCATAAGCTGCAGCAGCTTGGTTCCGCCCAGTATAGAAGTTAGCCGCAGCTGGTCTCCGCCTGAAAAATAGATGCCATCGGCCTGTTCAATTACCTTCAGGTACTCTTCATCCTGCGTATCATCCCTAGATCTGATGTCTAGCACCTTTACCTTACTTAAACCAAGCTCATTGAACAAGCGAACATACTCTTTTGCAACAGCTTCTGGTTCTGTGGTAGCAGTTGGAAGAAACGCCACTGTAGGGTTCTTTCCCTTCAGTTTCTCCTTGAAAAATTTCAGAATCTCTTCGCTTTCAAAGTCAACATTGCGCTTTTGGTCTTCAGTCTGCTGGCTATCACCTTTGCTTTCCTTGCCGCCAATAGCCAACAGGCAGCCCTTTGGAATGGGTACTTGTTTACTAGGCGATTTGCTTCCAGCCGTTTTCCGTTTTGTTATCATCTAGATCCACAAAGTGTAATTATGGTTTTTTGTAACTTACTACTCTTGCTATCAATGTATCGGCTTTACCGGGATCATTCCTGAAGCCAACCCAGCCCTCCCTTTTAGATTCCTGTGGTGCAAATGCTATCTCCAGTTGGGCCGTTTCTACCTCCTGATCACCTTTCATCAGTGCCAGTTCAATTATTACCGTTTCTGCCGTGGCGCCGCCTTTGTTCTCAAGCAATACATGGTACCGGTTAGGACTGTTCTGTGAAGGGTCAGGCCAGCTTTGTACATATAGATCTGCTGTAGATGGCTTATGGGTATAAGTCTGATAGCCCAGGTAACCCAATATGGATAGCACCAACAACAGGCTTATGCCAAAAACAACCCACTCCAGCCAGTTCTTTTTATTATCACGCTCATCACTTCCGTTCTGCTGACTACCCTTTTTGTTGTTTCCCAGCTCGTTGTTCTCTTCCATTTAAATTATGTTTACTTTATCAAAAGCCGGCCAGCTGAGGCTCCTAAAGAGGCTAACACTCCGAGTACAATAACATGCTGAAAAGCCACCCAGAAACTAACGCCATCAAACCTGCCAAAAAACCATAAGACAAAGGCAGAGACACCCAGTGAAGTTACATAGCTAACACAAGTGTCGAAGGCCATATCGAAGAATAGTAATTTCTTGCTTTTGCTTACTGTGCCTTTAAAATTGCTGAAAAATACAACCACCACACTTATAAAAAGGGATACAATGGCCATGGCCAAGATATGGCCCGGAGCAGCCTCCACAGCGATCATAATTATTTCTTCGGTAGGTGCCACATTACCTCCAACTACAATAGCGCCACAGATACCTAGCACAAAAAAGCCAAGTTTTGTTCTGCGTTCATCCGATTGCTGCTCTGTCTTATCCTTATTATCTTCTTTAGTTCCCAATTGTGCTGTACCAATAGAAACTCCAATGGAAACAGCCATTGCTTCTATGATAACCTTTCCCATTACCTCATCTATACTCATATCCGTCAGCTGTATCCTGTTCAGCATCAGAAGCACGCCAAAGGAAATCAGCAAACCTATACCCATTTCTTCTACAGAGTTTATAAAAACATGCTTCCAAGAAGCTTCGGGGTGCATGCCGGCAAAGCGGTTGTAGCCAAGCAGGAGCAGGTAAGTAACCGCTACCAACACCATCAGATCCAAGGGCTCGGCTATAAAACCAGCCCACCATACCTCCATCGTATAAAGTAGCGGAAAACTGAACAGCAACCCTCCTGTTATGCCGCGGGCATACTCTTTCAAGGATTTATGAACAGGTCTACTGTTGCTTTCAGATGACATACAAATGAGTTGGGTTTTAATATAACACGCATACGATTCAAGCTGTATTTTGTGTTATAATGAGCCATCAAACTACTCAGCATGTCCAAACAAAGCTGTATTTAATACTCTGAGAAATAAAACAACACGCAAACCAGACTTAGCAGTTTTCAGCAGCAACAATAACGGCTACTATAAAGAAGATGAGTTGATTTATAAACGATTATACTTTCTTCAGGCGTTCTGTTACCACAGCACTGTACTGCTTTTGATAAGGTTGACCGTAGTTATAGCGGATAAAGTCGCTGTACAACATCTCGCTTAATTCTGATGAATGGGAGAACTGGCAGCTATACTTATAGTATCACCTTTAAAAAGCAGGCGTTTAGACTCGTTGACGGAGTTGTGTTCCTGTATAGCGCTTGTAGCAGCAGAAGCGGGAGCTGCTACAGCCTCTTCCGGTACTACTGCCAATACTGTAGAGCCATGGGAAGAGAGGTTGTTAATTTTTTCTTGCATCATTAAGCTTTCAGGGCAGACGTACGGGCAACTTCAAAACTTGTGTGGCCTGTTGGTCTGAAGTATGACCGTAAGTACTTAGGATTGAAATAAGGGATCAGGTAAGACTAAATGAGGGCCATCCTCAGCACCCAATTAGGTATGGCCCTCTTTTGCCTTTCATACATCTTGTAAGTTTAACCTATGTAAACATTACGTGATAGTTAATAGGAATTACGCCTTGCAATAAGCATTGTTCAGGCATTGCACCCATTTTACCTGTATAACTGTCTAAATACCGATTAGTGCTGACTGGTACGTATTTGTTGGTATAAATGGTGAGTAAACACTGGCTATTATATTGCCTATGCTACCAAAGTATAGGCATAGCGTATAGAACTAAAGAGCAGCATGCGCAACCGCTTTGCTGCACCGGATAAATGTCTCTTAGCTTTAATTATTGCACATCTGAAGTAAATCAAAGACGGGAGAGCGGCACCTTTAGCAAGCAACACCTACCTCTATTCATCCTGCAGCTCTCCCTCTTTTCTTTAACATTTTAACGTCTTCAAACTCCAGGCTCATGCTTCTGTAGCAGTTTTGCGATTTCTTGCTGCATGTGCTCATAATGAGATCCTTTCCAGTATACTTTGTCGCATGGGATACACTTATAAAATTCGTTAAAGTACAAGCGGGTTTTCGGGGGTAGTTTATCCAGCACATCCTCTTTGGGTACAGCACTTACCACGGTATTGCAACGCAGGCAGCGCATAAAAGGCTCAAACTGCTCTTGTAGCTTATACCTTACTATCACCTCCTGCAACTGTTCTGTAGTATGCTGCGACCTTAGCCAGTAACCATGCTTTATTATTTTCTGCTTTAGGAGCCCGATGTCGCGGGTAAGCACAATACGCTCCTGGTCCCGGGCAATCTGTGCGATCTCTGCATCGGCAAACTGCTTTTGGTAACAGGTGTCGAAGCCAAGCATGCGCAGCGCTTTGGCTAGTGTACCCAAGTGTACATCAAGTATAAATTTGTAAGGCCTTGGCGGGTTTTCTATCAAACAATAGCCTTCAGGCCATTTCCTGCTCTGCTCGTGCGGGTAAATGTGCAGTTCATCTCCAGGATTAAGGCGTGCAAAAAAATTTAAGGGGTCCTCTCCTCTCAAAATAACGGCTACTTCTGTGTGAGGTACTCCAATGGCTTCAATGGCATCTTTTACAGACTGGGTTTCGGCAAACGTGTAAGCTACCGGCACCCGCTTTACAGCAGGTCTTAAAAAATCCTGCAGGTTACCGTGAAAAGTAATTGTGGCTACATGTGGCATGGTAAAGTATACTTTATACGTTAAAGTATGATTGCTTAACAGGCTTATACTTACGCTGCACGCCTCTGAATCGCTGCTATACAAAAAATTTTAGCCAACACCGGAGAATAGCCAAAAACTTACAGTAGTATTGCGCTTTGTTTACAAACTTACAAGTATAAATATGGAGCAGTGGCTGAGTTACGCCATTATGGCAATGCTGATGGGAGGTGTGGCAATGGTTTTTGCCAAGATGGGAATGGGCAGCGCGAACGAGCACGTTGCCCTCGTGATCCGGACAAGCGTGTTACTGGCCATGGTGGTTGCCAACGCCTGGTATGCCGGCGCTTTAGGAGGCGTTTCGGCTGTAGACAATAAAACGATGCTATGGCTGGTACTGGCCGGACTTTGCACAGCCGTTTACTGGATCTTATACTTTAAAGCCATTAAAACAGCCAACATATCGGTAGTGGCTACCATTGACAGGGCAGGCATTGTGGTAACGGTACTTCTCTCCTATTTTATTCTGAAGGAGCCGCTTACGCCCCGCCTGCTGCTCGGTATGGGCACCATACTTGCCGGCACACTGATACTTATCTGGAAGTAAATATAGAGAGGCAAATGCCTCTCTTTTTGTTTCTGCTCCAGCGGGTAGCAAGTTTTGTAGGGGAAATTCGGGGGTTAGTATAATTTATTTAGATATGAAAAGCTGATGTATTAACTTACTGATAGCAAAATTTTTACGACTCCTAACCACCTACAAAACTATGATCAAAAATAAAGACGTTTTCACTGTGCTAATCCGGCTCTTTCTGGGCTACATTTTCTTCTCGGCCGGCGTTTGTAAGTTATCGCATGGGCAGTTTGGACAGATAATAGGCCCACATTTAATGGAGGAGGCGCTGGCAAAGCACGGCTTGGGTCTATTTGCACAGGTTGTGGCTGTTTTCCAGGTACTATGCGGTGCACTGTTGATGTCGCAGCGCTTTAGTTTACTTGGTGCTATTATGCTGGTGCCCATGAATGTGGCCATACTTGCCGTTACCGTATCCATGAACTGGACTGGAACTCCGTATGTAAATGCTGTATTTCTGAGCCTGAACCTGCTACTCTTGTTCATGGAGCGGCAAAAGTTCAGCTTCCTGTTTAACCCAATGGCCACGCATGAAATATTGCCAACTCGTACCGATGCTTTAGGGCAGAATAAGTATAGCTGGATAGGTTTGGCATTTAGCCTGTTAATAATGATTGCAGCAAGGTACAGTCTGCCGCTTACCAACACCTTTGCCATTATTATTTTTATAAACTTCGCTTTGGCCATACTTACCGTGCCCCCTCTTAGCCTGCTTGATAAGCTATTAGTTATACTGCCTTTTGTAGCCATGTTACTGATAACCTACAGCGACATAAAAGGCATTGCTGCCCCGTCTATACTAGTAATGTTGGTAGCCGAGACTGCTTTATTAGGTACAAGACTTTATATGGGTTCCAGGGCCGGTAAACTGGGAGAAACACCCCTTGTACAGGAAATGTAACCGGGGTTAAGTGGTTACACATATTATTACACAAAAAAAAATCATCATAAATGCGTATTGCAGTTACAACTTGGAATTATTAGTTTTATTCACTAAATATGAATTAATATTACTTTATTTATAAGGCAATAGATCATTAACCACAATTCACCCTGTTATGAGAAAAAGGTTTTTAGAAATGATCAATTTGAATGTAAAGTCACACATGCTACTCTCGATGCTTGTTAAAATGATAAGCCGCGAAAGCTGAAGAAATGCTCTGAACGATTGAGCACATGATGCTATAAAACTTAATGCCTGCTATATAAGCAGGAGAAGGGTAATCTGTCAGCTGTTACGAGACATGCATTGCTGCTCTGAGTTTTAATAGAGCTGTGTCATTGTTCGTTTCGGGAGCTACATAGTGTAGTGCCTCTTCGAGTGTAGCAAAATGCTGCAGTTCTTTTCGCATGCCAAAGATCGTGTAGATTTTTTTCCTCATAGCCTCTGCAACAATCTGTAGTATAGCATCCTGGCCCCGCACCATTGCCACTTTCAGCAGCGGTGTATCTTGTAGCAAAAGACCCAGCTGCTCCACAGACCATTTCTGGTCCTGCATTGTGAAGTTACTTTTAGTAGAGTCCATGATCCAGTTTTCCAACTGATGCTCTTTGATAGTAGAATAGACCTGCAACATTGCCTGCTTGTAAGCATCGTGCTGAGCGGGGCGGGTAAATATAGTAAATATCAGCCTTTGAGGTTTTAAAACCTGGCAGATGAAGAGTTCTTTGGATGCGCTCATAAAAGTGAGATTTTGACCTAAAGTTATACGATAAATTATTACATCATAACAATATATTCTTAAATTAATAATACTGTTCGATAACGTACATAATGATGCATTTTAATGTCCGGTTTAGGACATCTGTACAGCCAGCTAAAACATACAATATATTGATATAAAGACACTTATACTTATGGCATCTTACTTGTAATTAAAAATTCGAACACCACAACCTGAAACGTATGCAGACTAAAACTATGAAACCAGTAATTGCAGCAGTAGCTATGCTAGTCTTGCTCACTTTTACTATGCTAGGCGTTAGAGGCGTTAGCAAATGTGAGATGGATAAACGAGCTAAAGCAGGTAACCTGGAGTGGCATAACCTGGAAAAGCAACTGCCATCAGAAGCCTCGCCTACCAGTTAATGGCGATCCATTTAAATTAGCTTTCATTTAAAATGTAATACTTAATACTTCATCGTTCACAGCTTTAATGCTACACTACCAATCTACCTAAACTATGAAAAAAGAGAAGCCCCTGTAGTACAGGGGCTTTTTGTTTGCTTATTTCCAAAAGAAACGCCTCTACGTATTCCTGTAAGCAACACAACATTAGGCTATTTTATGAAGTTAACTATACTATAAATGTCTACCCTTAACGTTATACTTAGACTTATCACCAAAATAAACTACGATTGATAAAATGCTTTATTTTACAGTTTAGGGCGATTTTTTAAAATAAAATCTGCATTTTGTAAAATATTATGAACAAATTTACCTCCCTAAACGTCTTCAAGACAATAACATCAAAAATTTATGAACAACGGAACAGTAAAATTCTTCAACACCGAAAAAGGTTTTGGCTTCATTAAGGACGACAACACAAACCAAGAGTACTTTGTACATGTAACCGGTTTGGTTGATGAAGTTAGAGAAAATGACAAAGTAACTTACGAACTTCAGGAAGGCAGAAAAGGCCTTAACGCCGTAAATGTTAAGCGTGCCTAACTTGTGGTCACCTTATAACAGAAAAGCCTTACGCCAAACGTAAGGCTTTTTTTATGCCTGCACCGTATTCGTTGGTTCATTCTTGCTGATTTAATACATTATCAAACTATCTGTTGGTTTATTTCATAAAAAGCCATTTCAGAGCGTCTGTTCTCGTTACAAAATCCCTAGACTCACAAGGCAGCGGCACTTCAGATGCCATGCCATAGATTGTGTGTATAGCTAACTGCTGAAACATATCCTGCGCCATAATATTAGCTACTTTTCGGAGTTTACTATGTTGCAAAAGTTCTGCAGTGTGATTTGCGATCCAAACCTGGTCATCAAGGCTAGGGGCAATCATTAAAGTATAGTCAGCCAGAATCAGCTCGACATTATTTTTTAATATAAAATCGCACGAGAAAATCATAGCTTCACGTAATTCTACACTTGCTATGGCTCCTCTCCACTCGTTCCAGATAAAGTGCTCTCCTGAGCAATAACGCATTGTTACATACTCCTTCTCCCATGCTATAGCAAGCTCAAGTGTTTCCATAAGGTAGTGCAAGTCTTCTAATCAATTGTACGATATCAACAATAATTAGTAATTTAAATTTGTTAATTGAATGAAAATTTAACATAGAACTTAGAAATTTGTTTTATAACTAGGTTTAGCTAGAATAACTTAAGCCGCTATGTATCATAGTGCTCGCAAAACATCTTTATATTTGCTTCTCAATTAAAGTTCTAATATGCCAATGTTGCGATTTATACTTTGTTTTGGGTTCTTATGCCTAACTATTGTTGCCTCTGCACAACCGAACTGCCCCGCTCCTACTCTCAAATTATACCATAACGATAAAGAACTTACAGGCACAGCTCCTGAAGGTATTGTATCACTTACAATTAAAATACAGCCAGATGCACAGTGCTCTAAAGGCACAGCATATGAAATTGTGAGAGGGGCGGCTTATTTAATCAGAGGCGAACAGATGCTATCTCAGCACTTGATAACAGGCTCTTATTTAATGCTTGCCCATTGGTTGCCGCAAATGAAGACAGGTGATAAAATCTCTGTTGTTGTTAACCGAATGTACCTGGTTACTGACAAAGAGCAAAAGATACCTTATACTCAGCAGGTTTTCACACGGCTTACCATCAAATAGATTAAGAAATCACATGAGATACCTATTACTAACTTTATTCCTGTTTGCAGCACTTACTGCCACTGCACAAAGTAAGCCCCAGAAACAGGACACCCCTTGCAATTCTCCAGACCTGGTGCTCTACAACGAACTGAACAAACAGCTTCCTGAAGATAGTTTGCCCATCACGAAGGTGAAGCTTGTGGTAAACAATAATCCGGATTGCGATAAAAACGTGAATTTTAAAGTACTTAAAGCAAAGGCATATTATGTAAGGGATGTGCGCCCTCTTGCTGAGGTCGAAATAGAGGGTGACGTTTTTGACTTTTCGATTTGGGAAGGTCCACATAAAGTCGGTGATCGGATCTTAATTCAGGTGCTGGATGTAAGCTATACTTTTGCTGACGGGAAAACGGGAAAGTTTCCGGGAGCAGTCATGAAAAACTGGCACTTCACAAAGTAGGTACCACTACACAAGAAAAGGCGCCTGCAAAGCGCCTTTTCTTTTGATACTGTTATGCTGAACTTAGCTTATAAGTTAGAAAAAGTAACAGCACTGCTAATTTATAATTCCACAAATTCAGCTGCCCTTGGAAGGTGAGCAAACTGCTCGGCCAGTTCATCAGGTAAGGTAGCCAGCTTTCTCTTTAAGGTATCGATCCAGGCTCCCTCTACATTAATTTCAGCGGCTTTTACACCACCCTCCTTAAAAATCTCGTGCTTTATAGCCCATCTCGAGCCGTCTTTTCTGCTGCTGGTGAGTGCGGTAGTAACAGTTACCTGTTCGTTAATGCCTACCTCTCGCAGGTAGATAGTCTCTTCCCTGAAAAGTATAGGCCCGATGTGCAGCCGCTGGAAAGTCTTCAGGTCCAACCCCAGTTGTTCAAGGGCTTCAATTCGGGCTTGTGCGGCAAAGTCGGCATAGGCAGAGTGGCGCATGTGCATATTGGCATCCAGGTGCGACCACATCACCTTACCAGTGTAAGTATGGCTCATGTGTCTTTATCGGTTTGGTTAGGTGCCCCTAAGAAGGCACGCACAAAGATAAAACCTTAAAATGTAACACGGGCTGTGTTTTTCAGAAATGGACTTAGCTGGGATAAAGCATAGCTGTATATTTATACTTTAATTATTACATTTACAGCCTGATAGCCATACTTACAGCATTCACCCTTTTTGCCTATGAGAACAGCTTTACTTCTTATATCCTTTCTGATTTTTACTGCACCTGTTTTTAGCCAGGTTAAAAACTATACACCAGCCTATGTTCTTGGGAACAGCCTCAATAACCCTTATGATCTCATCATCGGGAATGATGGAAACATTCATGTAGCCGACAGTTACACAACACGGATCTTTGATACCTCCGGTAAGTTTATAAAAGAGCACCACCAACCTGGCAGATACAACGACTTTAACAGCAGTACAGGTATAGCCCAAGACAGCCAAGGCAACACGTATACACTTACCGGGTGGGGCAATACTGTGCATAAGATCTCACAAGATGGTAGCGTTACACCCATGTTCGGTGTGGCAGGATCTGAACCGGGGCAATTCAATAATCCCAAAGGTATCGCAGTTGACAAAGAAGGTAACATTTACATAGCCGACACGCAAAATCACCGGATTCAAAAATTCGATCCAGATGGAAATCTGATCTTAATGTTTGGCTCCTTCGGTGCAGAGCAAGGGCAGTTTAACATGCCTACTCAGCTAGCCTTCGATAAGGATGGGAAATTATATATAGCCGATAGTAACAACTACAGAATACAGGTTTTTACAAAGGACGGCGTTTTCTTGCGCCTTATCGGCTCCTCAACTAATCCCGAAGCCATTTTTTACCCATCTGATGTAACAGTAGACCACAATGGCAATATTTATGTGGCAGACATTGCTCAATATCAGATCAAAGTCTTTAATCCACAAGGCGCATTAATAAAACGCATTGGTAAAAAAGGCAGCAATGATGGAGAGTTTATCAGTCAACTATCGCTTGCTGTAGACGGAGCCGGCTTTATTTATGTGGCTGATTTAATAGAACCTTCACGAATACAAAAGTTCTCGCCTGATGGCACTTTCTTAATGGGTTTTGGACAAACAGGCACGGAAGGAGGCTTGATAGATTCTCCTCTTATTGCCGCGTCAGATGATGTAGGCAACTTCTTTGTTGCAAACTCTATCTCCGGGCTAGTTAAAAAGTATGATACAAACGGAATGCATCTTTTAACTTTTGGCGGAAAAGGAAACTTACCCGGTAAATTTGAAGGCTTTCTTATTGATATGAAAATGGACTCGCATGGAAATGTATATGTACTTTCCAATGATGCGAAGGGAGGCATTCAGAAGTTTAACGCCAGAGGTGAATTCATCTCCCGTTTTGCACCATTTGCAACCACTGGTCAGTCTGAGCCCGAAGCACCCGCTAAGCCAATTTACATGGCAATCGACCCCGCTGGTTTTATATATGTGGCGGATAGTTTATACCTGTATAAATACAATCCTGCAGGCTCTTTTGTCAGTAGATTATCTTTCATCAATAATGAGACAGGAGCACCGATCAACTTTGCTGACTATCCAATTAATGGACGCGTTCCTTATGAATTCGACAACAACGGCCTGCTGTACATTGCTTTGATAAAAGGCATCAAGATTTATGAGTTGAATGGGAAGCATGTAAGAGATTTTGTGCCACTCGACCGCGCATGGGGAATAACAGCGGTAGGTATTGACTTTGACATGCACAATAATATGTTTGTAACGGAGCATGGCTACATGAAAAAGTATGATCCGGCAACAGGAACTCTACTCGCTAACAGTACTTACCACTCCCATCTGGTAAACTACCTGAGAAGCAAAATATCAGTAAATGCAACAGGAACAAAAGTCTACGTATCAGGCTATCAGAAAACTGTTACTTGCTTTACCGATGGCTCAGAAGCAGGCAACTCCAACGCCAACTACATTACCGGCACTATTTTCCAGGACAGCAATGATAACTGCATCAAGGATAGCGCAGATCCAGGGCTTGCCGGAATTATTGTAGAGGCCGCTCCCGGTCCTTATTATGCTATAACTGATAAGAGCGGGAAGTATACGCTCGAAGTGAAGGAAGGCAAATACAGTATAACCCAGATCTTACCCGCATCAGTTGTTGGTAAAAAGATAAATGTGTGTGACCCTGTACAGGAGATAGAATTTACCTCGCTTGGAAACGTGTCAAATGGTTTAAACTTTTCTAACCAGTTCATCCTCTCCCCCAACCTCAGCGTCAGCGTCTCCTCCACGCGCCGCCGCCGTTGCTTCGACAGCACCACCAAACTTACCTATACCAACAATGGCTTTGCTCCGGCTAATAACGCTAAAGTATACTTCCAACTGCCCAAAGAGGTAGAACTGCTTTCAGCGGACAAACCCTACACACGCATTTCAAACGGCACGTATGTGTTTGATGCCGGCACGGTAAATCCAGGCCAGACAAGTGTGATAACCATACAGGATAAGGTAGTGTGCGGCGACGAAAGTATACGCGGCCTTACCGTTTGCACAAAAGCTTGGATTACGCCAGGGAACAATGGGCCAGTAGCGCCGCCAACAGCAGTAGCCACTATTACAGGAAAGTGTGACTTTGAGAAAGGCATGGTGCGTTTTGTGCTCCGCAACACCGGTCAGCTAGACATGGATACTCGCAAAGTATTTAAATTATACCTGGATGGGCAGCTGTCTACGGTTGAAGAGTATAAACTGGCAGCCGGTGATAGCCTGGTGCTGTGGATCCCGAACGGGGGCAAAACCGCTCGCTTGGAGGCAGAGCAACCTACTGGCAGCGGCGACAATACATTAGCCAGCGCCACCGTAGAAGCCTGCCGCATCACAGCCACTCCAGCTCCGGTACCGTACAGCACCGGCTTTGTAAATGCCATGCCAACCGACGATGAAGAGGCCGAAGTTTCAGAAGAATGCCTACCTATCATCGACTCCTATGACCCGAACGACAAACTGGTTTCGCCAGTAGGTCTTACGGAGGAAAACTATACCCCGACAGGCGCGGCCCTAAAGTATAAAATACGGTTTCAGAATACGGGTACTGATGTGGCCTACAGAGTAGTGGTAGTAGACACGCTATCTGAAAACCTGGACCTGAGCACACTGGAGCTTGGCTCTACTTCGCATACGGCACGCTTTGAGGTAAGCGGCAAAGGCAAACCTGTTCTCACCTGGACCTTTGATAACATCATGCTGTCAGACAGTACCACGAACGAACCGGGAAGCCATGGTTACATCCAGTTCAGCATTAAACCCAAAGCAGACCTGGCTGAGAAAACAGCCGTGGAGAACTTTGCCGACATCTTCTTCGATTTTAACTCGCCGGTACGCACCAACACCACAGTTAACCGCATTTATGATATGCCTCCTGTGGTAGTAGATGCAGTAAAATTGACACGCGAAGAAATTATCGCTACTCCTGCCATCAGCAGCTTTGCGCCGGCTGCCGGTAAGTATGGAGCAGAAGTTATACTTAGCGGCAGCAAGTTTTCTGCAACGGCCTCTCAAAACAAAGTATACTTTAACGGCGTGGCAGCCACAGTGGTAAGCGCTTCTGAAACCGAGCTAAAAGTACTGGTACCAGCATCAGCCACTGCCACTGGCCAACTGAAGGTTGTAACAGCAGACGGTACAGCAACATCAACAGAATTTTTTGAAGTATACCAGCCACCCGTACTCAGCAGCTTTAGCCCAATAGAGGGTGTAATTGGTTCAACGGTAACACTGCAGGGCCAGCAACTCAGCCCTACCCTGATCCAAAGTATAAAACTGAGCAACTACACCTGCGAGATCATCAGTAACACGGCAAATGCTCTGGTTGTTAAAGTCCCGAACGAGGCTGTTACAGGTTCCTTTAGCATTACAACAATAGGAGGTGAAACTGTAAGTGCATCAAAGTATGTGGTATGGCACCAACCGGAAATCAGCAGCTTAAGCAAAACCACTGACATTGTTGGCGCAACCATACAAATACACGGCGAGAACTTTTCCCCTACTGCCGAACGCAACACTGTGCTGTTTGGGAATGTAAAGGCACAGGTGCTGCAGGCAACTAACACCCAACTGACAGTGCAGGTACCACAAGGGGCTGCCTCTGGTTTTGTAACTGTAGAAACTCCAGGAGGCAAAGCAACCAGTACTACTTATTTTGATGTGATTCCTGGCCCAGTGTTCGTGGCTATGGCACCGGCAATAGGAACAGTAGGTACTACAGTAGAAATCACCGGTTCCCATTTCCTTGCCCTCGGCGTGCAGGATGAAGTTACCTTTAACGGTGAAAAAGCGCAAGTTTTGGAAGCTTCTGAGTCAGTGTTTAAAGTACAAGTGCCACGCGGTGCCACTACGGGTAAGATCAAAATAAAAGGTATAGGTGGCGAAGCTGTAAGTACTATAGATTTCGTGGTGGAAGCCCTTACTCCGGCGCAGGCCATCGATGTTTTCCCGAACCCGACTTCGGGTAACTTTACCATCAGCTTTTTGCATGCTGATTTTGATGTGCAGGATGTGAAAATTTATACTCCTGTAGGAGAGCTGGTGCATACGGCTTCGCTAATCAAACCACGTCCTGAAAAACTGGAAGTAAATATGGAAGCTGCCAAACCAGGCATGTACCTGTTGCAGATAAGAACAGACAGAGGAATCGTAATCAAAAAACTAAGCGTGTTGTAATGAAAGGTAAATTTATACTTGCATTGGCGTTTTTTCTCTCGGCTGGATTAGTCCAGGCACAGGAACAAAACAGCCAGAACTGGCAACAGGAAATAGCAGCTTTTCAGCAGGAACTTAACCAGGAGTTCGCAGACCCGGAAAGGTCTCCCCTGACCAAAGTCGCACAAAAAAAATTTACAGCACTGGCATTTTTCCCGGCAGACAGCAGCTTCCGTGTAAAGGCGAAGTTTGTACGTACTCCCGACCAGCTGCCTTTCGAAATGCCTACCACCACCAGCCGAAAAGCTGTTTATGAAAAGTATGGCGAACTGCATTTTATACTTCAGGGCCAGCCCTATGTGTTAACTGTTTTCCAGAACCACGCCCTGCGCGAGAAAGCAGGCTACGAGGATTACCTGTTCCTGCCTTTTACCGATGCTACAAACGGTTTTACCTCTTACGGCGGTGGCCGGTACCTGGACCTGCGTATCCCTAAGAGCGATACCATTCTGCTTGACTTCAACAAAGCTTACAATCCTTTCTGCGCCTATAACTACAACTACTCCTGCCCTATTCCGCCGAAGGAAAACAGGCTAGAATTAAAGGTAAAAGCAGGTGTGATGGCTCCAAAATCAGAGTAAGAAAAACTGTCATTTCGAGCAGCGCGCGAAATCTATTTAAAACTAATTCAATAAAATCCTGAAGAGATTTCTCGCGGTGCTCGAAATGACAGCATTAGTCTTGTAACCATCAACAATTTGACAATCTAAATTATCTCCTGTCACTTAGCAGGCTCATAGACTTTACCAGGTTGATGAACTCTATCCGATAACCTTCTTCATCTTTACCGCGCGCATCTTTTGCCAGTTCCAGCACCATAGGGTAAGTAGCACTGCCTTTATACTTCGAGTCACGGAGCAGCATGCCACAGGCAGCAACGGCAGCCGAGAAACGGAAGTCGTCGGAAGTTTTTGCAACAGGTGTAGCCTTATCAGTTACAGTAGAGGTTATAAGCTTGCTTTTACTGCCGTCCGGGTCTTTGTAGCGCAGCTTTAGGGTAAGTATTTCAATCGTGTTGTTAGCCTTCGGGTCGAGTTCTATTTTCTGGTATTTGAGTGGATCTACGTTACCAGTTGTTGTCTCTGATTTAGAGTCGGCAGGCACGATCTCATATAGTGCCGTAACTGTGTGGCCTGCTCCCATGTCGCCAGCATCTTTTTTGTCGTCGTTAAATTCCTCGTCAGCCAGGGCGCGGTTTTCATAGCCAATCAAACGGTAGGCTTTTACTTTGGCGGGGTTAAATTCGAGTTGCAGTTTTACGTCTTTGGCAATCGTAAACAGTGTGCCGCCAAACTCATTTACAAACACCTTTTTTGCCTCCAGGATATTATCTACATAGGCATAGTTGCCGTTGCCTTTGTCAGCCAATTGCTCCATGCGGGAGTCTTTCAGGTTGCCGGTGCCAAAGCCCAATACGGTTAAGAAAACACCCAACTCACGTTTCTTCTCTATTATGCGAACCAGTTCGCTGTCGCTGCTTACACCCACGTTAAAGTCGCCGTCGGAGGCAAGTATAACGCGGTTGTTGCCGCCCTTTACAAAATTATCCTGCGCCACCTTGTAAGCCAGATTTATACCTGCTCCACCTGCTGTAGAACCACCTGCCTGTAAGTTTTCAATCGCCTGCATAATAGCTGGCTTGTTATCCCCGGAGGTGGCAGGAAGCACCAGCCCGGCAGCACCGGCATACACCACAATCGCCACCTTGTCCTGCGGACGCAACTGATCTACAAGCAGCTTAAACCCGGCCTTAACAAGCGGCAGTTTTTCTGGCATATTCATCGAGCCCGATACATCTATCAAAAACACCAGGTTAGAAGCAGGTAAATTATCGGTAGCGATGTGCTTGCCCTGAAGTCCGATGTGCAGCAGTTGGTTCTCTTTGTTCCAGGGACACTCCGAAAGCTCAGTGGTTACAGAGAAAGGCGCATCGCCGGTTGGTTGTTTATAGTCGTAGCTAAAGTAATTAACCATCTCTTCAATCCGAACAGCATCTACCGGTGGTTTTTGACCCTGGCTCAGGAAGCGGCGCACGTTGCTGTAAGAGGCATTGTCTACATCGATAGAGAAGGTAGATAGCGGTGTTTTCTTTGCATCCTGAAAAGTGCTTTCTTTTATGTAATCATAGTTTTCGGTGTTATGAGGCGGAGCAGACATTACCATTTCATGAACGACTACCGAATGTGCCATTACCTTACTCTCCGCATTTCTATCTTTCTGTACTCTTATACCCGCTACCTTACCTGCCACACCTCTGATACCATAGCCGGTTACCACAACTTCTGAGAGTGTTGTCGTATTCACCTCCATCTTTACATCCACCTGCTGCTTGTCCCCGACCTTTACTTCCTGTGTGTTGTAGCCAAGAAACATGAATACAAGTATAGCTTTATCTCCGGGCACGCTGATGCTGTACTTTCCGTTTTGGTCGGTGCTGGTGCCGGAAAGAGTACCCTTTAGTTGCACGGTTACCCCCGGCAGCACATTGCCACTGCTAGCGTCAGTTACGGTACCGGTAATCATTCGTCCCTGGGCGTTTGCCTGAAGCCCGACAAACAGAAGGGCTAGCAGCAGGTAGATGTGTTTTTTCATGGCTTTTATGTTTTGGTTTCTTACTGGATGCAGCCATCACACACTTTCCATAAAAATTCTGAAAAATTTTACGTTTCTTTAGTTGAAGGTTCTAATGCATCCTGCTTTGCGCCCTTAGTGGGATTCTTAGCGCACCTTGCGTTTAAACTAACCGCAAAGGACGCAAAGGCTTACGCTAAGACCGCAATGCTCTAAAAAATTAAAAGTATAACCCAATGCTGCCATTCTTCCTCAAGCTTTTTACCAGCGGCAAGCCGCCACCCGGCGATGAGGAACTGCTGCGCCTGTACCGACAAACCGGGCAGTTGGAGCATTTGGGAGAGCTATACCAGCGGCACTCTGAAATGGTATACCTCGTGTGCCTGAAATACCTGAAGGATGAGGAGGAGAGCAAAGACGCTACTATGTAATTGTTTGAGCATGTGGCTGAGGCACTACTAAAGTATGAGGTGGAGAATTTTAAAAGCTGGATGCACAGCACTACCCGCAACTTCTGCCTGATGCAGCTGCGGGCCGGTAAAAAGATACGAAACATCCCCTTGGAAGATTCTCCAACCTTGTTTATGGAAAACACTGCTCCCATGCATCTAACAGAGGCAGAACAGATTGAGAAATCGGAACAGGTTTTGCACCAGGCATTACAGGAACTGCCGCCGGAACAGCGCCAATGCATCGAATTGTTTTACCTGCAACAAAAGAGCTATAAAGAAATAAGTACCCTCACGGGTTGTGATCTGAACAAGGTGAAAAGCTACATCCAAAACGGAAAGCGTAACCTGAAACTATACCTGGAGAAACACCATGCACCAAGATAACCGACATATACTTTGGGAACAGGGAGACCATCCTTCCACGGAACTGCTGCGCCAGTACCAGGAAGATGCGCTGCCTTCGCCCCTGCAGCACCAGTTGGAGCGCCACCTCCTGGATTGCGACCTGTGCTCGGATGTGCTCGAAGGCATAGCTGTATCGGATGTGCGAAGAACTGGTGCAACTGTTAAAAGTATAAACCAACGCATCGCAGCTAAAACCCACAAGCGTAAACGCAGACCCCTACCGTTATACTTAACTGACTGGCGTGTGGCTGCTGCCATACTTTTGGTACTCTGCTCTACACTGCTTGTATTCTATTACAATTACCAGGAACTAAACCGGCAAGAGCAAAGTATAGCCACAGCAGATGCCGAAAGTATAACTGAAGAAGATGTTGTGGCGCAGCCGGAAGATCCCGAAACAGAAAGTATAGCTATGGCTGTACCGGATACTGTAAGCCCGACTGCCATTGCGTCTGCCGCTCCTGTTATTCGGTCACAACGCAACCGAAGCGCAGTCACAGATCTTGAAGAGAAAGAAGACGAGGTAATTGATTTTATTCATACTGCAGAAGAACCCTTCAAACTAACTGAAGCTGTGCCTGAGGCACCTGCTCTTGCCAAAACCGCAGAAAAGACAGAGGCAGCAAAGCCAAACGCCTTTGATACTAAGGCAGCCTTTGCACCTGAAAGCACCTCAGTTTCCAGAGCACTGGCTGGCAGGTCGGCTGGCGCTCAGATAAGAGGGATGAATTCGATTACGACTAATCAGATACAGGGGCAGGTACTCTCATCAGACGGTACGCCTTTGCCGGGTGTGGCTGTAACGATAAAAGGAACTACATCCGGCGTTGCCACAGATGCAGACGGCAACTTTACCATCAACCTTCCGAAAGACAATGCTACGCTGGCCTTCAGCTTTATTGGGTTTGAGCGCGAAGAGAAAACGGTGAGTGCAAACACCCAGAATCTTAAAGTAAACCTGAAGGAAGACACAAGATCATTGAGCGAAGTGGTGGTTACAGGTTATGGTACGGCAAAGGCGCAGCCTCCTGTTATTGTTGCGGCTAAACCGGTTGTGGGGATACGTGCCTACAAGCAATACTTAGAAAAGAACATACGCTATACTTCGGAATCAGAAAAAGGTCGTGTGGTGGTGCAGGCAACAGTTTCGCCTACGGGAGTGCTACAAAACCTGCAGGTTGTAAAAAGCCTGTGCCCCGCTTGTGATGCCGAGGCCCTGCGTTTAGTAAAAGAGAGCCCACGCTGGAAACCAGCCACAAGAGACGGAAACGCAACAGAACAGCAGGTTAAAATAACTATTCGGTTTAAACCTAAAAGCAGCAACTAAATGGCACCACACCTGAAAAAGGAATGGGAACAATTGTGCGGTAAGTATACTTCTGATACAGCGTTAATAGACACGCTTTGGGAGGAACTCGAGCAGGCCTATACTTCGGAGGGCAGGCACTACCATAACCTGGCGCATATTGCCTATATGCTGGAGTTGGCTGAAAAGTATAAGCAGGAGCACCTGAAGTATGACCCGCTGCTTTTTGCTATCTTTTACCACGACATCATCTACAGCCCAACCCGCTCCGACAACGAAGAAAGAAGCGCTGAACTGGCCAGAGAACGCCTCAACCGCATTGGCCTGCCTTCAGCCGATATCACCTTTATTAAGGAAATGATTCTGGCCACCAAATCACATCGGCCACAGCATAACGAGACTACAAACTTTCTGCTGGACCTGGACCTGGCTATACTTGGCACAGGCTGGCAAAAGTATAATGTGTACCGGGAGGCAGTGCGAAAAGAGTACAGCGTGTATCCGGATGCAGTTTACAAGTCTGGCCGAAAGTCTGTTTTACAGCGTTTCCTGGCGCAGCCCCAAATTTTCAAAACAGAACTCTTCCGGGATAGGCTGGAGTTGCGAGCAAGAGAAAACCTGCGCATGGAACTGGACCTGCTGGTGTAGTAACTGCTCTCCAGCTTTTTTTCTGCAGATTAGGCGAGGAAGAAACCCCTCCCTGTTACTTCCAAAAGCACGATTTTTTGCTTAGCTTGAACAGAAGTGTTACCTGGCGCCGTATCAAACTGTATGAATCGTAAAGAATTGCTTCCTATTCAACTGTTCCCCTTAGGCGAGAAAGCTGTTTTGCTGCAGTTTGAGGAAGAAGTATCGGAGCATACGCACGCGAAGATACAGGCCGTGGCAAGATACTTAGACCTCCATCCCACTCCGGGTATGATCGAATATGTGCCAGCTTATACTACCCTTACCGTTTACTACGATCCCTGGTTGCTCAGCGAGAAAGGCAAAATTGACCCATACGATAAAATTGTAACGATGCTGCAGGAGGTGCTCTCTAAAGCAAAAGAGCAAAAAACAGACAAACGTACACCAGTAGAAATACCCGTGTGCTATGGTGGCGACTTTGGGCCAGATTTGCAGGAAGTGGCAGAGTATAACAACTTAAGCACAGAAAATGTGATCGAGCTGCACAGTAAAAATACGTACCTCGTGCACATGATTGGCTTTGCTCCCGGCTTCCCGTACCTGGGTGGTATGGACAAACGCATTGCAACACCGCGTAAAAAGGAGCCAAGAACCATGATACCCAAGGGATCTGTAGGCATAGCAGGTGAACAAACAGGTATCTACCCCATCGAAACTCCCGGCGGATGGCAATTGATAGGGCGCACACCCCTGGTGCTTTTTGACCCGGAGCGGGAACAGCCAAGCTTACTTAAAGCCGGTGATCAGGTTAAATTTGTTCCTGTCTCTGAAAAGGAATTCCAAAAGCAGGTAAAGCAATATGAGCATTAAGGTAGTTAAACCCGGCCTGCTTACAACCATACAGGACCTTGGCAGGCAGGGCCATCAGCAGGAAGGAGTTATTGTGAGCGGCGCCATGGATACGTTTGCCATGCGCATTGCCAACCTGCTGGTGAGTAACCCGGAAAATACTGCCACGCTGGAGGCCACGCTGCAAGGCCCTACTTTATACTTTGAGCAGGACCAGTTAATTGCGCTGACCGGTGCCGACATGGCAGCAAGTATAAACGGAAAACCGGTGCGCATGTGGCGGCCTTTGCTGGTAAGAGGCGGCAGCACCCTTACCTTTAAAACAGCCCGGGAAGGCTGCCGCTGTTACATTGCTGTTTCCGGAGGAATGAATGTGCCAAAGGTGATGGGCAGTGCCGCAACTTATCTGCGGGCTGGTTTTGGCGGCTACCACGGCAGAGCATTGCAGGCAGATGACGTTATACACTGCCGAAAGTATAACGAAACAGATGCCGCAGCACTTTCGGCACGGCTCTCTGACGAAGCTATAGGAGAATGGTTTGCGCAGCCCAACTGGACGCTGGAGCCACAGCCTTATATGGTGTACGAAGAGCAGCCGGTAATACGAGCCATGCGCGGCATAGAGTACGAACTGTTTGATGAAACTAGCCAGGAAGGATTTTGGCAGCATATATTCCAGGTAACTCCGCAATCCGACAGAATGGGCTACCGCTTGCTTGGCCAGATGCTACAGTTGCAGGAACCGAAAGAGTTGCTATCGAGTGCTGTTACCTTTGGAACAGTGCAGGTACCGCCACAAGGAATGCCTATTATACTTATGGCAGATCACCAGACTACTGGCGGCTACCCCCGCATTGCACAGGTAATTGCTGCCGATTTGCCTAAACTGGCACAAGTACAGCCGGGAAAAAATATTCAGTTTAAAGAAGTAAGTTTACAGGAGGCAAACGCATTCTACCTGAAGCAGGAAATGGACCTGGAACAACTTAAAAGCGCTATCAGCCTTAAACTAAACACCACATGAAACCACTCTCCGTTGAGCCGCTTGCAGTAGATCTGAACTGCGATATGGGCGAAAGCTTTGGGGCTTATAAAATCGGAAACGACGAAGCCATACTTCCTTTCATCACCTCGGCCAACATTGCCTGCGGCTACCACGCCGGCGACCCTATGGTGATGCAACGCACAGTGCAGCTGGCGCTGCAGCACAAGGTAGCCGTTGGTGCACACCCCGGTTTACCAGATCTGGTTGGCTTTGGAAGAAGAGAAATGGCAGTTAGTGCTGCTGAAGTATATGCTATGGTGGTGTACCAGATTGGCGCCTTACAAGCTATTGCAAAAGCAGAGGGCGCAGCTTTGCACCATGTAAAACCGCACGGCGCACTCTACAACATGGCTGCTGTAAACCCACAACTGGCGCAGGCTATAGCTGAGGCTGTTTATAAAGTTTGTCCGGAGGCAGTGCTGTACGGTTTGGCAGGCAGTACACTGATAGATGCGGGAAAGGCTGTTGGCATCAGAACAGCCAACGAGGTTTTTGCAGACCGCACCTACCAACAGGACGGTACCCTTACCTCACGCAGGCAACCCGATGCACTTATCACAGACCCGAACAAAGCAGTACAGCAAGTGGTACGGATGGTGAAGGAGAATAAGGTAAAATCGCAGCAGCAGAAAGATGTAAGTATACAGGCTGATACCGTCTGTATCCACGGCGATGGCTCCCATGCGCTGGAATTCGCAAAATTCATCAACGAAACGCTTACAAAAGAAAATATTCAGCTAAAGGCAGTATAGGCATGTTCAAAAACAAAAACTGGGGCGTACTGCTGGGTGCGGCCTTCCTGATGGCTACCTCTGCTGTAGGCCCCGGCTTCCTGACCCAAACAACTGTATTTACCCAGGCTTTAGGTGCAAGTTTCGGCTTTGTTATACTTGCCTCCATCATCCTGGACATTGGTGCGCAGCTAAACGTGTGGCGGGTTATTGCAGTGTCGGAAAAACGTGCCCAGGAAATTGCCAATATGGTGCTGCCAGGTCTAGGAATCTTTATTTCTGTGTTGATCGTGCTGGGCGGCTTCGCATTTAACATAGGCAATGTAGGTGGTGCAGGCCTTGGGTTTAATGTTTTGTTCGGTATGAGTGCAGAGGCCGGTGCCATACTGGCTGCAGCTATTGCCATAGGTATTTTCCTGGTGCGGGAGGCAAAGAAAGTAATGGACAGGTTTGCACAAATTATGGGCCTTCTCCTGATCCTGCTGATGGTGTACGTGGCATTTACTTCTGCTCCTCCCCTTGCCGAGGCTGCTGTTAAAACCATACTTCCGGATGAGATCAGTTTCACAGCGATTATCACATTGGTGGGTGGTACAGTGGGTGGTTACATTACTTTTGCCGGAGGCCACCGGTTATTAGATGCCGGCATTAAGGGCAAAGCATCGTTGCCCGAAGTTACAAACAGCGCTGTGTCAGGCATCACTATCGCCTCCGTTATCAGAATCTTCTTGTTTCTAGCGGCATTGGGCGTGGTAAGCAAAGGTTTGATACTCGACGAGAGTAACCCGCCTGCCTCTGTTTTTCAGTTGGCGGCAGGCAATGTAGGGTATAAGATTTTCGGGGTAGTCATGCTTTCGGCGGCAATCACTTCTGTTATCGGGTCGGCTTATACTTCCGTGTCCTTTATAAAGTCCTTTAAACCTGCCTTTGAGAAGTATGAGAACTGGCTGATAATCGGGTTTATACTTATCTCTACCATAATTTTTGTAACCATTGGCCGGCCGGTGCACCTGCTTATACTTGCTGGTGCTCTTAACGGGCTTATCCTTCCAATAACCTTAGGAACTATACTTTGGGCAGCCCATAAAAGCAAAATTGTAGGCGACTATAAACATCCGATTATACTTACTGTTTTCGGCCTGTTTGTGGTGCTGGTTATGGCCTGGATGGGCGGCTATACATTGGTGGAGCAATTGCCGGCTTTGTTTAACTAGAGAAGACAGCTACTAGTCACGTAGCTCATCAAAGCTATACTTGGCGCCACTCCAGAAATCGTCGAGGGCAATGATGCGGGGCTTGAAAAAGGAGATAAGGGCTGGCCAGTCATTCTGATTAAAAACACTTACGCCGGGAAGTTCTTTGTAAATCCTGCTGATCGTTTTTCCCTCGCTGTTGGTGGTGTGCAGATCCCACTCCCACTCCTCTCCCACATACTCGTGCAGCAGGCTCTTCAGCTCCAGAAACTGCTCAAAAAAGAGCTCCTGAATCTCCGGGTCCGGATGCGTGATTTCGATGCCAATGGATGCAACTTTCTTTTCGGCCTGCATCCGGAAATATACATGCTTAAGCCCTGTTTTATAGTTAGCCCAGTTTATCTTGTAGCCATCAGCAGACGGGTGTGGCGCAATATATTGCCCAAAAGCTGTCCAGAATGCCTGCCGTAGTTGTGATGCCTGCTCGCGTGTGTACATGTATTTATACTTTGGCCGCTTAATTCATACTTCTGCCAGCTGTTTACGAAACTGTTCACTGAAGTATGGCAAAAACATTTACTTCTCTTGTACCTGATCTATGGTTTTGCGCTTTTTGTCTTTAACCTCTTTAAAGTAACTTGGAGTTAAACCCGTTACTTTCTTAAACTGGTTTGATAAATGCGCCACGCTGCTGTAGCCAAGTTTATAAGCAATCTCTTTCAGGCTAAGCTCATTGTACACCAGAAGCTCTTTTACCCTCTCTATCCGCTGCAGGATCAGGTATTTTTCGATGGTGATGCCTTCATGTGCCGAGAAAAGTGAGCTCAGGTAGCTATACTCCATACCCAGTTTATCAGCCAGGTAATCAGACGTATTAATATGCAGGTCTGCCTCGCCCTGGCGGTGCACCAGTTCGATAATTGCTAGTTTTATCTGTTCAATTAGCTGGGTTTTACGGTCATCGAGCAATTCAAAACCGCTTGCTGTAAGTGCTTCTCTTATCCTGTTAATATCGAAGTTATTATCAGCACTGCTGATCTCGGCCTCCCCTAGCGATACCTTTAACACCTGGTAGCCCAGTTGCTCCAGTTCTTCGGTAACTACACGGTTGCAGCGTGCACAAACCATGTTTTTGATATGCAGTTTTAGTGTTGCCATAGCCATTCGCTTTCATGCAAAGGTAAATAACTCTGCTAAGGGATAAACACCATCAACAGCAATTTTATTCGCTGCAGTAGTAGAAGCGGTCTGTTCAAAGCTTTGACTTTTAAACACCAGCTAATCAACCTCATACATTTAGTACAATTTCAATATTGGTATTGATTTAAGATCTTGAGTCACTGACTTGAAAGCAATGATGATTTTTTTTATTTAATTTCAGAGAATTTTATATTGCTGAAAGTTGTATACAGGTAAAGTTTACTGCCTATACTGTACCTTGGGTATAACTTATGTACTATTTGCGCCAACCGAAACAGACTTATTACAAATAATTTTATAGTAATATTATTAATATGAGTCTGTTACCCTCAGATTTTTACAGGCACTTACTTGTGAACAGCACCGATCTGCTAACTATTATCGGCGAAGACGGAATTTACAGGTATGTCGGAGAATCAATAGAACCTTGGTTGGGATTTAAACCGGAGGAGTTAGTAGGCACCTGTGCGTTTGACCTGGTCCACCCCGACGACCTTCCCATGATTCTGGAGGCTTTTCAGCAGATTGCAACCTGCGAAAAAATGCAGATTTCGCCTTTCCGGTACAAAACCAAGTATGACGGCTGGCGCTGGCTAGAGTGCACTGCATCCAACCAGGTACACAACGAAAGTATAAGAGGGTATATCACCAACTCCCGCGATATTACTGAGACCATTGAAGAGAGGTCCAGAAAAGATTTGCACCAAGCTTACTACCAGTCGCTGTTCCAGGAGCACCCCGATGCTGTTTTTTCGCTAGATACCTACGGTTATTTTAAATCTGTAAACAAGCAGTTCTTCCAGATACTGAGCTATCCGGTTAAGGAAATGCTGCATGCACACTTCACAGAGTTTGTTCACCGCGAAGACATCAATAGATTACGTGACTTATTTCTCCAGACTGTAGCAGGCAAGTCGCACGCAACTGAGCTCAAAGTGGTTGATGCGACGGGCAAGGTAAAAGTTACGCATATCACACTGTTGCCGGTTTACCTGAGAGGCACTGTAATTGGTGTGCAGGGCATTGCCAAGGATATTACCGAAACAGTGTACGCACAGCAACTAATACGGGACCACTCGGAGCAATTAAGGAGAATTTTGGATAGTGTGGCCGAACCCTTCTTTGCACTGGATGCTGACTGGAAGTATACATTCGCCAACCAGGCTCACTGCAATTTCTTAGGTGTTACCCCAAGTTATTTAGAAGGCAAAAATATCTGGGAGCTTTACCCCCATATGGCGCGCACAGAGTTTTTCAGGAATTGCCACGAAGTTGTATTAAATGGAAAGCCAGCGTATCTGGAAGAGAATTATCCGTTAGATGATAACATCACGCTCAGCTACAGTATTTTCCCATTTGAAGGGGGAATTGCCATTAGCTTTATTGATGTGACCGCCCAAATTGGTTTGAAGCGCGAAATGGAGAAACTTTCTTTGGTTGCCAGTAAAACCATTAACGGTGTAGTAATCATGAATCCTGATGGCAGTATAGAATGGGTAAACGATGGCTTTACACGTTTAACAGGATACAATAGAGAAGAAGTAATTGGTATTTGGCCAAGCAAACTACTACAAGGCGAAGACACCAATCCTGAAACCTCGAACTACATCCGCCAGAAATACCAGGAACAAGTATACTTTACCTCAGAAGTTCTAAACTATCGCAAAAGCGGAGAGCCGTATTGGGTTAACATAGATGTAACGCCTATTAAAAACGAAGAGAACGAACTGGTAAATTATGTAGCCATCCAAACCGATATCACCGAAAAGAAAAAAGCGGAAGCAGAGCTCATTAAACTGGCAGACGACCTTTACAAGCAGAACCTGAACCTACAACAGTTTACATACATCATATCACATAATCTGCGTGCACCGGTAGCTAATGCGCTAGGTTTGGCAAAACTGGTTAATAAAGTAGAATTAGGCTCCCCTCAGTTTAACTCTATACTAGAAAAACTAGAGCTTTCTATCTTCCAGCTCGACAATGTAATAAAAGATATAAACAACATTCTATCTGTGCGGGATGCTAATAAAACGCTGCCTCGTGAAAAGGTAAACATACTTTCCATTATAAACGAGGTACTGCATCCTTTTCAGGATGAACTGCTGCTAAATAAGGCAAGTGTCAGGCTAAACGTAGACAGTAGCTTTGAAATGCTGTCAAATAAAGCGTACTTGTACAGTATTATACAGAACCTGGTATCGAATGCTATCAAATATCAAGCTCCTGAAAGGCCGCTGGAGTTAAGTATTTCTGTAGAAAAAGACACACGCGGATATGAGTTTAACGTAAGTGATAATGGCTTAGGAATGGAAATGCAGGTTGTAGAGAACCAGCTTTTCAAATTGTATAAGCGCTTTCATCCGAACACACACGGTAAAGGCATTGGTCTATTCCTAGTAAAGACGCAGGTTGAAACAATCGGCGGAAAAATTATCGTTAACAGTGCACCGGGTGTAGGCACAACATTTAAACTGCTTCTGGGAGCAAATCATGTATAACAAAGTACTTATCATCGACGACGACGAGATCAGTATCTTCTTAACCGAAGCCGTACTGGATGTTGCCCAGTTTGCACGGGAATATGTAGGGTTTGCCTGCGCCAAAGAAGCGCTGCAGGAGTTAAATTTTATACTTGGTTCAGGTCAGTTCCACAAGCTTCCGGATGTTATATTCCTGGACCTGAACATGCCCTTTTTGAGCGGCTGGGATTTGCTCGATTCACTAAAGCCTTTTGAGGAAATTATTCGCAACAGGTGCTATATATTTATACTTACCTCCTCGGTAAATGAAGATGAGGTTGAGAAAGCTGAAGACTATGGTCTTGTAACAGGCTTCATCCAAAAACCTCTGGAAGAGCATGCAATTGCAGGTATAGCCAAACGCAACTAATATTTGTACTTTAACATCAATTACTACTATTTATACTTTGGCTTTAGTTAGCAGCTTAATGCATAGGCTAAAGGTATAAAATTAATAGGCACGGCATAGCTAGACAGCTCCGGAAACCTATACTTTTCTGTGCCGTTTGATAAAGTAAATGTAGCTTTTCCAAGAAAACAGATAATATGGAAAAGAGACGCGAAACATTAAACTACGACTATGAAAAAGTATATAACTGTCTGTATGCTGGCAGGCATAATGAGTGTATGGAGTTCGTGTTCTAAAAATCCGGTCACGGGCAAAAAAGAAGTGATCCTGATGTCGGAAGGACAGGAACTGGCCATGGGCCAAGAAGCAGATCCACAGATTGTAGCGCAGTTCGGACTCTATGATGACCCTGCCATACAGCGCTTTATTGATGTACAGGGCCAGAAAATGGCAGCCATCTCCCACCGAAGCAACATTAAGTATAACTTCAAGGTTCTTGACTCTCCTGTAATTAACGCCTTTGCCGTGCCTGGCGGATATGTATACTTTACTCGTGGCATTATGGCGCACTTTAATAACGAAGCGCAGTTTGCAGGTGTGCTCGGACACGAGATCGGGCATATTGCGGCCCGCCACTCGGCACAACAGCAAAGTAAAGCCATACTTGCGCAAGTTGGTTTGATTGCCGGTATGGTACTGGTGCCTGAGTTGGCACAGTTCGGCGACGCAGCCTCACAGGGTTTAGGCCTTCTATTCCTGAAGTTCGGGCGTGATGATGAACGCGAGTCAGACAGGCTAGGTGTAGAATACTCTACTAAGATTGGCTACGATGCTGATGAAATGGCTGACTTCTTTTTAACGCTGCAGCGCAAGCAGGAAGAAAGCGGCTCAGCCATCCCGGAGTTCTTTTCTACGCACCCAAACCCGGAAAACCGCTATATGACTGTGCAAGAGTTAGCTGCGGAGTGGCAGAAAAAACTGAATGCCACTAAGGTGGAGGTAGGCCGAAACTCATACCTGAAAATGATAGACGGTATGATCTATGGCGAAGATCCAAAGCAGGGCTATGTAGAGAACCAGGTATTCTACCATCCAGAGCTGAAGTTCCAGTTCCCGATACCTACTAACTGGAATTACTTAAACTCGCCGCAAGTGTTCCAGATGGCACCGAAAGACGGTAAAGCGATCATGAACTTAACCCTTGCCCCTGGCAATTCATTAGAGGAAGCAGCACAACAAGTAATGCAACGCTATAAATTAACGCCTGTTCAATCCGGTAAAACAACTGTGAACGGATTGCCTGCCCTGGCTATTGTAGCAGACCAGCAGCAACAGCAGAACACTATCCGAACGCTTACTTACCTGATACAATATGGAGGCCGCATTTACAGTATGATGGGTATTACCACAGCTCAGCTTTTTGATTCTTATGCACGTCTGTTTACTAATACTATGGAGAGCTTCAAAGAGCTTACAGATGCCGCTAAGATAAACAAACAGCCAGAACGTATTGACATTATAACGGTACCGCGCACAACAACATTAGCGCAGATACTTCAGCCTTACGCCAAAGAAAACAAAAGACTGGAAGAAATGGCAGTGCTTAACGGCTTGCAGCTACAGGATCGCGTAGAACAGGGCACGCTGATCAAAGTGATTAAGTAAGTATAAACAAGTGTAAACAAAGAGGGGCATTGGCCAATAGCCAATGCCCCTCTTTGTTTACACTTGGCAACTTGCATTACACACCAATGTCCTCATTCCACAGCTCAGGCTTCTCCTGAATAAACTGCTGCATCAACTTATAGCAAACTTCGTTATCAGCAACTTCAACAGCTACGCCTCTGCTGCGGAGTAATTCCTCTTCTCCCATAAAGGTTTTATTCTCGCCTATCACCACTTTTGGTATGCCATACAACAAGATAGTGCCAGAACACATCGGGCAAGGAGAGAGCGTGGTATACAGCGTACACTCACGGTAAATAGATGCAGGCTGGCGTCCTGCATTTTCAAGAGCATCCATTTCGCCGTGCAGCACGACACTCCCCTCCTGCACCCTTTTGTTATGCCCACGGCCAATAATCTTCCCCTTATGCACCAGCACCGATCCGATGGGAATTCCGCCCTCTGCATATCCTTTTTCTGCTTCCTCTAGTGCAGCCTTTAAAAATTCATCCATAGTTTTTTTGTTAAATATCCTTCTTAAAACACCTTTGCAGGTATACTTACACTTCTAGCTGGTAGCCATATTTTGGTTAAATCTTGACAACAGCACCATTACAATAACCGCAAATGCAATGGTGGGCAGGTGCAGATACAACATGCTCTCCAGCGCACTGAGATAACGTGTATGGATGGTAGTGACTGGTTCAAACAAGCTCAGGCGGTCATTGGAGAATATGTACTGGTCTACCAGGTTCCACCCTAGGTGCAGGCCCACAGGCAAAGCGAGGGAGCGTGTTCTGGAATAAGTATAGGCAAACATCAGCCCCCACACGCCAGTGTAAAACAGCACCCAAGCCATGATCACCGGATTTCCCAAAATGCCGAAGCTAAACCAGTGATATACTCCAAACGCAGCGGCACTGATAAGATTCGCATTGCGCTCCCCAAGATAACCAATGGCTTTGTAGAGCAGGTATCCCCTGAATAAAAGCTCCTCGTACAGCACAGAGTTAAACACAGTGTATAAACCCTTTGCCATGTAAGCAGCGCTTATGCCTGCAGCAGGTACCCATGTAAAATTTGCAGTAAGAGAGAAAATATTGCTGATAAGTATAGCCAGTGTAGTTGTAGCCATGAAACCCAAGCCAAACTGCAGCAGCCTGTACAGTGGTGGTGTAAAGCCTAGTGCATGGTGCAACTGCTTATGCTCCAGGCGCAGTAAAAACCAGGAAAGCGCAAGTATAAGCAAGTTGCCAAGCATCGTCTTAGGGGTTGATATACTTAAAATTAGCTTAACTGTGCTTTGTTTGCAAAATTAACTCCTCTGTTTTGTCTGCTATTTCCTGCCATTTCTCTTCCTGCAGCAGGTGCCTTGCCCGCAGCTTGCATACATCCTTCAGGCCGGCGGCAGCCATTATTTCGGTACCATAGCGCTCAAACTTCAGCCCCGGATCATCCGCTCCCCAAATGGCCTGCACCGGGTAATCTGTGTGCTGTACCGCCTGCATGCACAGGTTTTTAAAGGCTTCAGATTTATCAAAGTTCCGCATTATTTTTAGGAATGCTTTTCCTTTGTCCTCGCGTTTAAGCAAGTCTACATAGGCATAGATTTCTTCGTTGGGAATATTGCTGCTATCCACTACTCCAAGGGCTTTAAACATCAGGTGCCAGGTCTGGTGAACCAGCCCAGCCAGTTCGGCTTCGCCTAGAACCGGTTTCTCAAAAGGCCGCATAGGCAGCGGCTTCTCAAACTTGTCTACCTCGATCCAGGTGTTTAGTATGGTAAGGGACAGGATCTTTTCTTTGTTTTCGGCAGCCAGGGCAAAGCCAATGGGCCCTCCAATGTCGTGCACCACCAGGTGAAACTTCTCCAGACCCAGCACATTGGCAGCATCGTTCAGGAAACGGGCAAAGTTATGGAAGCTGTAGTCAAAATCTTCAGGCCTCTGAGACAATCCCAATCCCGGTAGATCAACGCAGATGCCGCGATAGCTTTTGCCTGCAAGCGCACGCAGCATCTTACGGTATAAAAACGATGAAGTGGGCACGCCATGGATACAAAATACTGCCTCTCCGGTTCCGGTATCAGCCACAAACGTTCTAATACCATTCACATTGATATACTTACCGGTTGCCTCATGCTGGCTTATCACACGTGCTACGTCTTCTGATGTGCTCATACCTGTGCTACAGTTTAATTCTTGTTTAAGGATAAAGTCTCATTTACTGATCAACTCAAGTTGATTACGTGTTGCATAGCCATGTAAGTTTAGTTTATAACAAGGAACTACATTGCACTAACTAATACAGCGCTTTTTACTAGCGCCACTAAACAAGTATGTGCGCATTCCTTTTTATGCTATATTTAGCTGAGCAAATTCCATCATCATCACATGTAAGCATGACCATTCGTTCTCTTTTACTTGTACTTCTGATATCCCTTATCACACAGATTGCCTTTGCGCAGTCACCTGCTCAGGAGACGTATTATCTTTTAAAGCCAGACAGGGTTTTTGACGGGGAACAAATGCACGAAGGATGGCAGGTGCTGGTGCATAACAATAAGATAGCGGCAGTAGGTAAAGATTTGAAAGGCGTACCTGCATCCGCAAAAGTCATTGAACTGAAAGGAAAAACCTTACTTCCCGGATTGATAGAAGGCCACAGCCATCTGTTTCTGCACCCTTACAACGAAACACCCTGGAACGACCAGGTACTAAAAGAATCCCGGGCAGAGCGTACAGCACGGGCAGTGAACCACGCCAGGGCCACCTTGTTGGCTGGCTTTATCACAGTAAGAGACTTAGGAACAGAAGGCGCAGCGTATGACGATGTGGGTCTGAAACAAGCAATCGAAAAAGGTGTGATTTCCGGCCCACGGATGATCATTGCCACCAAAGCCATTGTTGCCAGCGGCAGCTACGGACCAAAGGAACTAAGCTATGAAATCGAAACTCCCATTGGTGCCGCAGTAGCCGATGGTGAGGAGGGACTGATACGGGAAGTGAGGACTCAGATAGGTAAAGGAGCAGACCTGATTAAAGTATACGCCGATTACCGCTGGGGCCTGAACAGCGAGGCGCAGCCTACCTTTACCCTTGATGAACTGAAGAAGATTGTGGAGGTGGCCAACAGCAGCGGCCGCCCCGTGGTAGCCCACGCCTCTACTCCGGAAGGAATGCGCAGAGCCATACTTGCCGGTGTCTCAACCATAGAGCATGGCGACGGAGCCACGCCAGAGATTTACCGCCTAATGAAGAAACACAACGTGGCCCTCTGCCCCACTCTTGCTGCCGGAGATGCCGTGGCGCAATACCGAGGCTGGAAAAAAGGAACTGAGCCAGAGCCTGCACGCATACAGGAAAAGCGCAGAAGTTTTGCTGCAGCACTGGATGCCGGCGTAAAGATTTGCATGGGAGGCGATGCAGGTGTTTTCAGCCACGGTGACAATGCCCGCGAAATGGAAATGATGGTTGACTACGGCATGAAACCAATAGAAGTATTGCGCTCAGCCACCGCTGTTAACGCCGATGCATTTGGCGTGGCAAACAAAATAGGAAGAATTAAGTCAGGCCTGTCAGCCGATCTGGTTGCAGTGGATGGAAACCCACTTTCTGACATGAGCAACATCAGAAATGTGGCATTGGTAATGAAAGGAGGAAAACTCTACAAGGAGTAAAAATTAAGGAGCTGTACCCGGCGAAGTATGGCTCTCTCCTGCCGTGTAAAAACGAGTGGTCGGGTAAGCAAACTGAATGTCAGAAGTAGTTGCAAAAGCTTTTAGCACATCCTCCCAAATGGCTTCCTCGCTTTTCCTGCGGCGCATGATACTGCACATGTAGCGCATAGTAAGCCTGATGCCGTTTTCGAGCACATCTGTATAAACATGGGGGTTAAAGTTCTCATAGAAAATAAGGTGCTGTTGCGATTGCTTCTTCACCTGGTTTAGGGCCGTGTCGCTAAGGCTCTCACAGTGCCGCTGCACAATTTCGGTAAGTATAGCCTTGGCCCTTTGCCAGTTGCTTTCAAAGGTTATTCGCACCGTCACCTCGTTCCAGATAAAAGGAAAGCCATAGTTATAGTTGGCCTGCGGCTCTGTAAAAACTTTTAGGTTAGGGATGTGCACAATGCGTCCTGTTGCCTGGTCTGCGTCTACCCAACCATCTATCTCGTTGATAGTAAACTGAAAGAGCCGCTGGTCAATTACGTCGCCGGCATATTCACCGACCTGAATTCTGTCTCCTACCCTGAAAGGGCGTTTCCAGATGATAAAAACCCAGGCAGCCATGTTTAGTACAGGCTCTCTCAGGGCCAGCACCAAGCCAGCGGATAACAAACCCAGAAAAGTAGCCACTGAGCGCAAGCCACCCAACCAGATGTTCACTAAAAGGATAATACCGATAATGGTAATGGTGTAGTTGGTGAATTTTCGCCACTTATAGCGCTTGCGCAGGTCTTTTTCCTGCCTGAATACAATACTTAAGGTAATCCTGCTTAGCAGCCAAAGCCCCAGCAACACCAGCAGCGTTATAAGTAGGTGCTCTACAAATTCGTATGTAAGTCCGGTAAGGTCAGAAAACCAACGCGTAACTCTTTCCATCTGTGCTTTTTTATCTTTCCGCTTACGCTTTTGTCCTATGTTAAGGTTATCGCTGCCATACCTACCATGTTATTTTATAATTTATACTTGCTTTTCAGTGCCACTTGTTCATGTGATCGGCGTGCGTTTTAAGGTAGGCTCCGGGTTTGTAAAAAGTATCGTAAAACTCCAGATCGAGGTGGTGCGCCTGCAGGTACATGAGCATGAAAATAGATGGGACTGTAGCCGGAAACTTACCAAAGGTATCGTACACGTACTGCGCCTGCAACGCCACACATTCTCTAAACCGCTCGTCGTGAACCTGTGCTGCGCCTCTTACTTTGGCAGTGTCTTTCCAGGGGCCCGGAGTTGCCGGATTAAACGGCCCACCTTTACCAAACTTACGCTCACAAACAGCTTGAACAGCTGCACGCATATCCGGGTAGTGTGGCGGACAAAATCCTTCCATTACTCCCTCAAGCCCAGTTGGGTTAGGATAAGGCCAGTCTTTTCTCGTGTCGTACCGGAAGCCAAGCCCAGGCACCTCTGGGTTACCACTTGCCCCCAGCACGCTAAACAAATCGACGCCATCGTACATCCAGCCGCCTAGTCCCATCGCCTGCAGCATTAAAGTGCCTGCATAACAACTGGTAGCTATCTCTACGGTAACTTCCGCCAAACTCAACTGCTCCATAAAAGTAATGTTCCAGTTGTTGTTGATGTCTACCATGTCTTTGTACTTCTCAATGCCGGGGATAGGGCGTTTGTTTATGTCATCAGTCAGTACCATCCCGTTTTGCAGCATATAACAGATAGAAAGTAACACGTGCTGAGCCAGGTCAGCAACCGGGAACACCAAAAGCGTACCCGGTTTGTTCGCTACCCATGTGTTGTGCGCCTCTACGTAAGGCACTTCTGATGGCAGCCGCAAACGGCCATCCTGTATTTTTCGCACATGATTCTTTAGCGCATCCGTAATAGCCTGTAAATCTATACCTCCGTCATCGCTGCGTTCGGCAGCCGCGGCGGCATCACGGTTATCCAGCACATACACCCCGTCATCGTCTGTAAAAAAAGTTTTACTTGTATGGAAGCCCGCAGCCGATGGAAACGTACGGCCTCCTGCAGCGGCTGCATAATTCGAAAGATGCGGCGCATACCGTTGCGCCCTGTGTATCATGTGGTGCCAACCTGTGTTCCCACCACAGGCAGTTACCACCAGCATTTTCTCTAGTTCCGTAAGCGGCACAAGTTCATGCTTCGATTTATAAGCAAATACACCGTCTGGTATTTCGGCTCCCATAAAAAAGCGGCGCGACCTGCGCCCCAACAGCGCTTCAACTAATCCAAATTGGAGCATGTCCTGAAATCCTGGAGGCACGGAAGTAGTTTTCATAGTAGTATACTTAGGTCATACTTCGTTTACTTCTTCTGCTTTTTTCAGTTTTAGTTTATACTTTTTAAATACCAGGCCTCACCATTTATATTCTGATTCTCCAAATTTTATAACATCAGCTAAATGCAACTTATAACCCTCTGGATATTAATTCATAAGCATTCAATATTGCTTTTAGCACATTGTTGAAAATATTTTATGGATATTTCTATTATTTTTTTGACCTTTTTCACCTATCACCGTATACAAAAGCAAATATTCAAAATTCATTATTAACTTATTTACAGGAGGTTGTCATGGGAACAGTTAGAAACATACTCCAAACTAAGGGAAACAACATATTCTCTGTTAGCCCAAATGACACCGTGTTTAGTGCCCTGGAAAAAATGGTTGAGAACAACATAGGCGCATTGCTTGTGCTTAACCATGGAAAGTTCGAGGGTATCTTTACAGAAACTGATTACGCCAGAAAAGTAATCCTGAGAGGCAAAGCCTCCAAAGAAACCCTTATCAAAGAAATCATGACGGAGCGCCCGGTAACGGTAACACCCGATACCACTATGGAAGAATGCATGACGCTCATGACATCCAAGTACATACGCCATCTACCCGTTTTCGAAGGACGAAGCCTTGTTGGCCTGATCTCTATCGGCGACATAGTGAAGTACATCATAGACGAGCAGAAATTTATAATCGAGAATCTCGAACACTATATATCCGGCACCTGATAGCAAGTACTGTTAACTGAGCCTGAACAGAATACCGTTTTTATTTTCAACGAGTTAGCTGCGCCAAAGGGCGAAAGTGTATGTATGCTTCAACTGAAAATGATGTGGTCCTATGGCCATTGTTGGTCTACGGTACCATCGTTCTAAGCCTTGTTGTGCTCATTCTGGGTTTGTCTCATGTGCTGGGACAACGTGCTCAGGGGCGTGCTACAGGGCAACCATACGAAGGCGGCATTGTGAGTGCGGGTTCTGCACGCTTACGCTTCTCCTCCCAATTTTATTTAGTAGCCATGCTCTTTGTCATTTTCGACGTGGAGACGGTATTTATACTTTCCTGGGCCATTGCTTTCAGAGAACTAGGTTGGTACGGTTACATAGGTGTGGTAGTGTTTATTGCCTTGCTGCTGGTGGTGCTGGTGTACGAGTGGCGCAACGGAGCACTGGACTTTGGGCCGGATGGCAAGAAAATTTTAAAAGCGTATAAGCGGCTCATTAAAAAACCGCAGGCTGAATAGTATAGCTTGATTTACAAAATAGAAAGACACTCGGGAAAGTATAACCCAGTGTAATACATCACCCAAACATAAAACGTCAAATGCCTATGAAGTGGTGGCTAAGCAAACCCGACGCACCGGTAAATACCGTGAAAGGTACAGGCTCTTACGAAGATGCCGTGCAGCAAAGCATTATGCTTACTACGGTGCAGGACCTATTGGCCTGGGGGCGTAAAAACTCTATGTGGCCTTTCCACTTTGGCCTTTCCTGCTGCTTTGTTGAGATGGCTACCAGCATGACGCCCAAGTATGACGTGGCCCGTTTCGGTGCCGAGGTAATACGGGGCACCCCGCGCGAGGCCGACGTTATGATCATTGCCGGTACTGTGTTCATCAAAATGGCACCTATCATCAAACGCCTTCATGAGCAGATGATGGAACCGAAATGGGTGATCTCGATGGGTTCCTGCGCTAACTCCGGTGGTATGTACGATATCTACAGCGTGGTGCAGGGAGTTGATAAATTTTTGCCGGTGGATGTGTATGTACCCGGCTGCCCTCCCCGACCAGACGCTTTTATGGAAGGCCTAATGCTGCTTGCCGAGGGAGTAGGAAAAGAACGAAGACCTCTGAGCTGGACCATTGGAGAGCAGGGCGTGATAAGACCTGAAAAAATTGATGTAAAAGCTCGCAAACGGGAAAGATGGGATACCATGAACGAGTTCAGATCACCGGATGAAGTATAAAATTGCTATAAAAACATTCTTAAACTATTCTACCAGAAAGTAATATGCCAAAATACGTTATCGAGCGGGAAATTCCCGGCGCCGGCAAACTGACTGCCGAACAACTTAAAAGCATTTCTCAAACTTCATGTGGCGTGCTTAGCAACATGGGTCCCCAGATACAATGGGTGCACAGTTATGTAACAGGTGACAAGATCTACTGTGTATACATAGCACCAAACGAAGAAATGGTACGTGAACATGCAAAACAAGGCGGGTTTCCGGCTAATTCAGTAAGTGAGGTATCCACTGTAATCGACCCCACAACTGCTGAAACAGTAACTGATAAAGCACTGGCCTAAAGCTGGTTACAAATAAATCAAGGTATACCTATTTGCTGGCGTTCCGGAAACTAACCATTGCCAGAACACCAGCAAATGGAAAACATACAAAACATCAACAAAAACAAATTTTAAAGTAAGCTTACAGCACTTTCTTACAATGAGTTAACAGTAATACAGGCATAAATTTTTCATTCCTCCTTATGGAAAATAACAGCGGCACATTGCTGGAACTGCAATCGCGGTTCGGCGAAGATACGTTTAAGCAGCAACAAACCCGGGATGAGATACTCACCCTCTGGATGCCATGCAACCAGCTGAAGGAAGTGCTCACATTCCTTAAATCGGCTGTTCCGAAGCCATTCCGGATGCTGTATGATTTAGCCGCTGTAGATGAGAGAACACGCAACAAGCAACACAATGGCTTCCCGTCTGCTGCCTTCACACTCGTTTATCACCTTTTCTCATTCGAACGCAATGAGTTTGTTCGCTTAAAAGTAGCTCTCTCCGACGAATTCCCGACCGCACCAAGTATAAGTAACATATGGGCTAACGCTAACTGGTACGAGCGTGAAGTATATGACATGTTCGGCATCAAATTCGAAGGGCACCCGCACCTTTCACGTATTCTCATGCCGCGCACCTGGGTAGGCCATCCGCTTAGAAAAGAACATCCTGCCCGCGCCACTGAAATGGGACCGTTCCAACTTTATGACGATAAGGTAGATCTTGAACAGGCAGCGCTGCAGTTTAAACCTGAAGAATGGGGACTGGAACGGCAAAGTGAAGACAGCGACTTTATGTTCCTGAACATCGGCCCGCAGCACCCCGGCACGCACGGTGTACTTAGAATTATACTTCAGCTGGACGGTGAGGATATCGTGGATGCCATTCCGGATATCGGCTTTCACCACCGTGGTGCCGAAAAAATGGGCGAACGCCAGACATGGCATTCCTACATCCCCTATACCGACAGGGTAGATTACCTGGGCGGCGTGATGAATAACCTGGCCTACCTGCTTTCGGTGGAAAAACTAGCTGGTATCGAAGTACCAGAGCGCGTGAAAGTGATCCGTGTAATGCTGTGTGAGCTCTTCCGTATTGCCAGCCACCTGGTATGGTATGGCACCTTTGCACAGGACTTAGGCCAACTTTCCCCTGTTTTCTACATGTTCTCCGATCGTGAGAAAATCTTCAATATCATAGAGGCCGTTTGTGGCGGGCGCATGCACCCGAACTGGTTTAGAATTGGTGGTGTGGCGCAGGACCTGCCTAAGGGTTGGGAAAAGCTGGTGCAGGACTTTGTCGATTACTTCCCGAAACGCCTGAAAGAGTACGACAGCATGGTGATGAAGAACAGCCTGTTCAAGGCACGCACCGTGGGTATCGGCATCTTTACCTTGGATGAGGCCATTGAATGGGGCGTTACCGGACCTGGCTTAAGAGCCTGTGGCATGGAATGGGACTTCCGCAAAAAGCGCCCTTACTCCGGCTATGAGATGTTCGACTTTGATATTCCGACTGCTGCCAACGGCGACTGCTACGATCGCGCTGTAGTACGCGTGGAAGAGATGCGCCAGAGCCTGCGCATTATAGAGCAATGCCTCAAAAATATGCCCGAAGGACCTTACAAAGCAGATCATCCGCTTACCACCCCTCCTATGAAGGAACGCACCATGCACGATATAGAAACCCTGATCAGCCACTTCTTGAGTGTAACCTGGGGACCTGTGATGCCTGCCGGTGAGGCCATGAGCTGCATTGAGGCGACAAAAGGTGCAAACGGATATTACCTGACCAGTGACGGGAACACGAACCCTTACCGGGTACGCATCCGGACTCCCTCTTTCCCGCACATGCAAATGCTCCCTTACATCAGCAGAGGCTATACCGTAGCCGACATGCTATCTATACTTGGAGCCATGGATTATGTGCTGGCTGATATTGACAGATAGCTTGCTAGATGAGTGAATTCTGAATGCGTGAATGAATAGAAATAAATGGTACACAGTGGCGCTGTATTCAAGTACGCGCCGCTTGTACCACCAAAAATATGGTCTTGATACTTGTCTCTTAGCTATGCTTACATCAGAAGAAATAGAAAAAATTGAGCATGAGATCTCGCTGGTGCCTGTCCGGAAAGCAGCCTGCGTAGAGGCACTGAAGGTGGTACAGCAGCATCGTGGCTGGGTGTCAGATGATACCCTGAAAGCTGTGGCAGAGTTCATGGAAATGTCTACTGCCGAACTGGACAGTGTAGCCACCTTCTACAACCTGATCTACCGCCAGCCGGTGGGTCGCCACGTGATCCTGATCTGCGACAGTGTGAGCTGCTGGGTGATGGGCTATGAAAATGTGCGGGAAGTACTGTCGGATAAACTGGGTATACAATATGGCCAAACCACACCAGACGGAAAATTTACGATGCTCCCCAACGTTTGCCTCGGCTGCTGCGACCACGCTCCTGCCCTGATGATAGACAACGACCTCTACCACGACATCACACCTGAGAAACTGGACGAAATACTGGCAAAGTACGCCTGATAAAACAATGGCACCATGGAAACGCCCCTGACCCAACATATCGTAGCCAACCGGCCGCCACTCAGCTTAAAAGAGTATGAGCAGGTAGGCGGTTACCAGTCTGTAAGGAAAGTCCTGAAGCAGATGACACCGGCTGAAGTAACCGAGCTTGTAAAAGCCTCTAACCTGAAAGGCCGGGGTGGTGCCGGCTTTAGCACAGGTATGAAATGGAGCTTTGTGCCGATGGATGTTCCGGGGCCGAAATACCTGATCTGCAACGCCGATGAGATGGAGCCAGGCACCTTTAAAGACAGGCTGCTGCTTGAGGGAAATCCGCACCAGCTGATAGAGGGGATGATCGTGGCGGCCTATGCCATACAGGCAAATGTTTCTTACGTGTTCCTGCGCTGGGCCTACAAACTGGCAGCACACGAGATCACCAAAGCCATACAGGAAGCGTACGATGCCGGCTACCTTGGCAAAAATATATTGGGCACGGGCTTTAACCTGGACATGCACCTGCATACTGGCGTAGGCCGCTATATCTGTGGCGAAGAAACGGCTTTGATAAACGCACTACAAGGAAAAAGAGCCAACCCAAGAGCCAAACCTCCTTTCCCGCAGGTAAGCGGACTTTACGGCAAGCCTACTATCGTGAACAACGTGGAAACGCTTAGCTGTCTGCCACACATTGTAAACAACGGAGCAGAGTGGTTTAAAGGCCTGAGTAAAAGTGAGGATTCCGGCACCAAATTGTACGGGGTAAGCGGCAAAGTGAAAAGGCCCGGTACTTGGGAGTTACCCATGGGCATAACTGTTCGGGAGCTGCTGGAAGAGTATGCCGGCGGCATGAAAGACGATGTGCAGTTCAGAGGTTTGTTACCAGGCGGCGCTTCCACAGACTTTCTGGTAGAAGAGCACCTCGACCTGAAAATGGATTATCCTTCCATTACCAAAGCAGGCAGCCGCATGGGCACAGGCACTATGATCGTGCTGGACGATAAGACCTGTCCTGTTGGCTTTGTGCTTAACCTGCAGCATTTCTTTGCCCAAGAATCTTGTGGCTTCTGTACCCCTTGCCGTGATGGCCTGCCCTGGGTAGAGAAGATACTCCTGGCTATGGAACGTGGTGAAGGAAAGCCTGAACATATGAACATACTTGAATTTCATACACAGTTCCTTGGTCCCGGCAACACCTTCTGTGCCTTGGCTCCCGGTGCTATGGAGCCCCTGCAAAGTGCACTTAAGTATTTCAGAGCAGATTTTGAAAGACACATCACAGAACATAAATGCCCCTGGAAGTAAGATATGGCAACAATATACATAGACGACAAACCCTTTGAGGTACCAGAAGGCAAGAACCTGCTGGAGACTTGCCTGAACTTGAAAGAAGACCTCCCCTACTTTTGCTGGCATCCGGCAATGGGTTCGGTGGGAGCCTGCCGCCAATGCGCTGTTACTGTTTACAAAGACGAAAATGATAAGGTAGGCAGGCTGATGATGTCGTGTATGGAGCCGGTGCGGGATGGCATGCGCCTTTCCATCAAGAACCAGCAAGCGAAGGACTTCCGCAACAACGTAATCGGCTGGCTGATGACAAATCACCCTCACGACTGTGCCGTGTGCGACGAAGGCGGTTCCTGCCACTTACAGGACATGACCGTAATGACCGGCCATACTTACCGCAAGTATAGTTTTGATAAGAAAACGTACCGCAACCAATACCTGGGCCCGTTCCTGAACCATGAGATGAACCGCTGCATACAGTGCTACCGCTGTGTACGCTACTATAAAGACTATGCCGGCGGGAAAGACCTGGACGTTTTCGGAGCCCACAACCATTTATACTTTGGCCGCGCAGAAGAAGGCGTGTTAGAGAGTGAGTTCAGTGGAAACCTGGCAGAAGTATGCCCTACCGGTGTATTCACAGACAAAACCTTGAAACAGCACTATACCCGCAAATGGGACCTGACCACCGCTCCATCGGTTTGCCACCACTGCAGCCTGGGATGTAACACTATTGCCGGGGAAAGATATGGTACTTTGCGTAACATCACCACCCGCTACAACGGCGAAGTTAACGGGTACTTTTTGTGTGACCGTGGCCGCTTTGGCTACGAGTTCGTGAACAGTGCCGCCAGAATCAGAAAGCCACTGGTAAGAAGTCAGTTACCGGAAGCCACTACCAAAGAGCATGCTTTACAGGAAGCAGCCGGCATGATCAGCAAAGGCCGTGTGATTGGTATTGGATCGCCACGTGCATCCGTAGAATCCAACTTTGTTCTGAAAACGCTGGTTGGTGAAGATAATTTCTACCTGGGTGTATCAGAGCCGGACCACGACCTGGTGGAGTTCAACCTGCGGGTGCTAAGAGAAACAAAGGCGCACATCCTATCACTTAGAGAAGTAGAGAAGTGCGATGCAGTACTTATACTTGGCGAAGACTTGACCAACACAGCTCCAATGTTGGCGCTGGCGGTGCGGCAGTCGGTAAGGCAGCAGCCTTTAGAGGAAGTAGCTGCTCTTAAAATACCGCTGTGGCAGGATGCAGCCGCACGCGAACTGATTCAGGATAAGAAAGGACCGCTGTACATTGCCACCTTCAACCCAACCAAGCTAGATGAGGTTGCCACCGAAATATTTAACGCCACTCCTGCCGAAATTGCCCGACTTGGTTTTGCCATAGCCAATAAAATTACCGGTCAGCCGTCAGAGGTAAACGACTTAGGCAAGGCAGAAGAAGATTTGGCAGCGCAGATTGCAGAGGCACTGCTTTTGGCAAAACGCCCTGCCATTATCTCCGGAACGCACGGTGGCCGCGAGAGCATCATTAAAGCAGCAGCCAATATTGCCAATGCCCTGCACGACAAAGGCAAAGAAGCAGGCATTATGCTCACTGCTCCGGAATGTAACAGTATGGGTTTGGATATGCTGGGCAGCCACCGGCTGGAGTCAGCCTTTGCGGTAATGGAACACGGTGAAGCTGATACGGTAATTATACTTGAAAACGACCTGTACCGTAGGGCCTGCTCAGATGAAGTAAATAAGTTCTTTGAGCAATGTAAAAATGTGATCGTACTCGATCATCTGCACACGCCCACCACCGAAAGGGCAAATGTGCTTTTATCGGCGGGTACCTTTGCTGAGTCTGATGGTACACTGGTGAATAATGAGGGACGTGCACAGCGGTTTTACCAGGTATATCCTACCTCAGAAGACTTACAGGAAAGCTGGCGCTGGCTCATGCAACTCGGTGCAGCTATAGAACATAAGCAGATGCTTGGCTGGAGCACGTTTGATGATATCTTGCCTGCCATTGTAGTAGCACACCCTGAGTTAAAGGGAATTGAGCGTGTTACACCATCTGCCGATTTCAGGATAGCCGGACAAAAGATACCACGCGAAACACACCGTTTTAGTGGCAGAACAAGTATGAACGCAGGCATGAATGTTAGCGAACCAAAGCCGCAGGAGGACCCGGATTCACCACTAACCTTCACGATGGAAGGCTACCGCGGTCAGGCACCTTCCTCGATCATACCATTCTTCTGGTCACCGGGCTGGAACTCACAACAAGCTATCAATAAATATCAGGAAGAAATTGGCGGGCCGCTACATGGCGGCGACCCTGGTATTAGAATGATTGAAAAAACAGAGCAAAGTATAGGCACGCACTTCAGCGAGGCTCCGGAGCATTTCCAACCACTGGCCGACCACCTGTTCATGGTGCCGGTTTACCATACTTTCGGCTCCGAAGAGTTAAGTGCACAGGCTCCGGCAATTGCTCAACTCACTCCAGAGCCTTATCTCATACTTAATGTGACAGATGCCTTGGAATTAAAACTGGAAGAGGGACAGCACCTGACATTTAAGATAGGTGAACTGATGTACCACCTACCGATAAAGATAAGCATGACGATCACAAGAGGTACGGCTGGCTTGCCTGTTGGATTGCCGGGTGTGCCATTTGCTGAGTTGCCAGGTTGGGCCATTTTAAATAAAGATCTGATATGGAAGCAGAAACCACAAGCTATCTCCTGATCATTGGAGTCACACTTTTTGTGCTTCTGAATGTAGCGGCACTCCTGATATGGGTAGAACGCCGCATGCTGGCACTCTGGCAGGACCGCTATGGCCCTAATAGAGCGGGTCCGTTTGGCTTGCTCATCGTAGCAGCCGATTCCCTGAAACTGTTCTTTAAGCAGGATTGGATTCCGCCGTTTGCCGATAAAAAGGTATTCGTGATTGCGCCAACTGTTGTGCTGATTTCGGTGCTGATGGCTTTTGCCGTAGTACCTTTCGCACCAGGCATTGTGGTGGCTGATCTCAACATCGGACTCCTGTTTTTCCTGGCTATGTCGTCGATGGGTGCTTACAGCATTATTCTTGGCGGCTGGGCTTCTAATAATAAGTATTCCCTGCTTGGCTCCATGCGCGGCGCTGCCCAGATGATCTCTTACGAGGTTTTCATGGGCTTATCGCTGATGGGGGTTGTGCTGATGGCGGGCAGTTTTAACTTATCAGACATCGTGCTGGCGCAGGCAGAAATGTGGTTTGTGGTGCCGCAGATATTAGGCTTCATAATCTTCTTCATTGCCGGCATCGCCGAGACGCACCGCCTGCCACTGGATATTCCAGAAGCAGAAAGTGAGTTAAGTGCAGGTTTCCACTCAGAGTATTCAGGTATGAAGTTCGGCATGTTCTTCATTGGCGAGTATCTGGGCATTACCCTTATCTCCTGCATGGTGGTGACTTTATACTTTGGCGGTTGGCTTGGCCCTGATTTTCTGCCGCCTATCGTGTGGTTCATACTTAAAGTAGCTTTCTTCATCATGATTTTCATACTGTTGCGGGCCTCACTGCCAAGACCAAGATATGACCAGTTGATGGAGTATGGCTGGAAAATCCTGCTGCCACTTACCCTGCTGAACCTGCTGGTAACTGCTGGGGTGTTGCTATGGCTGGCGGAGTAGGAATATTGAATGAGTGGGTGAGTAAATTATCCAACCACCCCTAACCCCTCCTTATCCAAGGCGAGGAACATTCGCAGATGTAATTAACCTCTAGGGAGAGGCTATAGGTGGGTTTGAACAGGTTACTATTACTACTGGGATGGCAGAAAAAGTGGTAATAGCGGACTCCCCGCCTTGGATAAGGAGGGGATAAAGGGGTGGTTTGACCCGGTACTGCAAAAAGACGGAATTAGAATCCGAAACACAATTGCAGTCCCCTCAAGGGGACAAATAAAAAATAGATTAGAATAATAGCTATAAAAAGAAAGGAGCAGGAATATGTTTAGTTTACTGCGTACCATGTGGCTCACGTTTTTACATGCATTCCACAAGCGTGATACCATACTTTACCCTGAGCAAAAGCCCATACTTCCAACGCGCTGGCGGGGCCGCATTGTCTTGTCGCGCGACCCGGATGGTGGCGAACGCTGCGTGGCCTGTAACCTCTGTGCCGCCGCCTGCCCCGTGGACTGTATCTCGCTGCAGGCTACCGAAGACCCTACCGGCAGACGCTATCCGGAGTTCTTCCGCATTAACTTCTCGCGCTGCATCTTCTGCGGCTACTGCGAAGAGGCCTGCCCTACTTATGCTATCCAACTCATACCTGATTTTGAGATGGGAGAATACAACCGCCAGAACCTCGTGTACGAGAAAAAGGATCTGCTCATTAACGGGCAAGGCAAGTACCACGGCTACAACTACTACAGAGTGGCAGGTATGGCCATTGGCGGAAAAGACAAAGGAGAAGCAGAAAATGAAACGCCTCCTGTAGATGTTAAAAGCTTAATGCCCTAACCTATGGAACTGACATTTTACATAGCTGGCGCCGTAGCCATACTTGCTACCATCATGGTTATTACCAGGTATAACATGATCCACGCCTTACTCTACCTGGTTGTCTCTTTCCTGGCAGTAGCCGTGGTATTCTTTACACTGGGTGCACCGTTTATGGCGGCCCTGGAAATCATCATCTACGCCGGGGCCATTGTGGTGCTTATCATCTTCGTGATCATGATGCTGAACCTGAGCGAGGATGCCACCCAGCAGGAGAAAGAATGGCTGAAACCCAGCATCTGGATAGGCCCGGCCATACTTTCAGCGGTGCTGCTAGCCGAGCTGATATACATTTTCACAGCGATGGATGTACCTACTACTGCCACTGTTCCGGTTGATGCCAAGCTAGTTGGTCTGGCTCTGTTCGGACCATATATGCTGGGAGTGCAGCTGTGCGGTATGATGCTGATGGCAGGTATCGTGGGAGCTTATCACCTGGGTCGTCAGAAGAAAAAAGTTACTCACCGCTTTTTGGAGAAGGAGGCCGCACAATGAACGGAATAAGCATGGAAGCCGGACTGCTCTTAGCAGCCATACTTTTTGCCCTGGGCCTAATGGGTCTGCTGATGCGGCGCAACATCATTTTTATGCTGGTGTCTGTGGAGATCATGCTCAATGCTGCCGGCCTGGCCTTTATTGTAGCAGGTATGCGCTGGGCCCAACCCGATGGACAGGTGATGTTCATTTTTATACTTACGATGGCAGCCGCAGAGGTATCTGTAGGCCTGGCACTTATACTTCAGTTGTATCATCAGTTAAAAACCTTGGACAGCGATGCCGCAAGTAGAATGAGAGGATAACAATGGAAAATCTGATCTGGTTAATTCCCGCCCTGCCCTTTTTAGGTGCACTGCTGCTTATACTTTTCGGCCTGAAGATGCCGCGCATTATGGTACCGGTGATTGGAGCTGGTAGTGTAGGCATATCGTCACTGCTCACTATATTTTTGGGCATACAATTCTTGTCGGATGGTGCGGCCATGTACGTGCAACATGTCTGGACGTGGTTCAGTATTGGTGGCTTCAGTCCGGGCATTGCTTTCCATGTGGATGCGCTGACAATGGTGTTCATTTTTGTCATCACATTTGTCGGTTTTCTTATCCATTTATATTCTGCAGAGTTCATGGCCGAGGATGCCGACTACTCCCGCTTCTTTGCCAGCATGAACTTGTTTGTGGGCTCTATGCTGGTGCTGGTTTTGGCTGATAACCTGGTGCTTTTATACTTAGGTTGGGAAGGCGTAGGCTTGTGCAGTTTCCTACTGATCGGTTTCTGGTACCGTGAGCCCGCCAACGGCTACGCGGCTCGCAAGGCCTTCATCATCACACGCGTAGGCGACACAGCCATGGCCATTGGTCTTTTCCTGCTATTCCAGTACTTCGGTACACTTAATATTCAGGAGATACTCACGCAGGCACCGCAAACCTGGTCGGTTGGTTCGCAAACGGCTGTGCTGGTGGCGCTGCTGCTGGTGGGTGGCGCTGTGGGCAAATCGGCTCAGTTGCCTTTGCAGACTTGGCTACCAGATGCGATGGCTGGCCCTTCTCCTGTTAGTGCGCTGATACATGCGGCAACCATGGTAACGGCTGGTGTATACTTGATTACCAGAACCTACGTGCTGTTCGAGTTGGCTCCTACGGCACAAATGGTGGTAGCTTTTATTGGTGCTGCCACGCTGCTAATTGCCGGCTTCACCGCCCTCACGCAAAACGACCTGAAACGGGTGCTCGCCTACTCCACCATCAGTCAGATCGGGTATATGTTCCTGGCTTTGGGCGTGGGTGCCTGGTCTGCTGCGGTGTTTCATTTCATGATTCACGCTTTCTTTAAGGCTTTACTATTCCTCGGAGCAGGGGCGGTTATCATGGCATTGCACCACGAGCACGACATGTTTAAAATGGGAGGCCTACGCAAAAAAATGCCTGTAGTGTTTTGGACCTTTTTGATCGGTTCTGCCTCGCTGGCTGCTGTGCCTTTAATCAGTGCCGGTTTCTACAGTAAAGACCAGATTTTATGGCTCGGACTGGCAGGTGGAAACGGCAGTGTTATACTTTACATCGCGGCGTTGCTGGGTGCATTTGTCACCTCCATTTATACTTTCCGGATGGTGTTCATCACCTTCTACGGCGAAGAAAAAACGCACATCAGCCACATGCCGGGCTTCTGGATGAAGCTGCCTTTGGTGGTGCTGGCCATACTTTCGTTGCTGGGTGGTTTTATAGAACTGCCGCACAACTTCGCCCATTTTACGCTGTTCACAGATTACCTGAAGCCGGTATTGCCTGTCATTGTGATTGATGAAGGACTGGCAACCATTGAATGGATCTTCCAGATCGTGGCGGCGCTGGTGGCACTATCGGGTATTTACATTGCGTACCTGTTCTACCTCAAGAAACCATACCTGGCGCAGAACATGGAGCGATCAAAATTTGCTATGTCGTTGCATCGCTTCTGGTACTCCGGCTGGGGCTTTGATGCGCTGTATAATGCCGTTTTTGTAAGGCCATACGTGTACCTATCCAAAGCAAACCGGAGCGATGGTATTGACTTCTTTTACACCGGACTCGCCTACTTTACCCAATGGCTTAACAGCCTGTTTACCCGCACCCAAACCGGTATGCTGCGCACCTATATGATGGGCGTGCTGGTGGGGGCTATACTTGTTGTAACTATAAGTCTGCTGCTATGATACTACTCTGGATGATCGTGATTCTGATGGCAGGCGGCGTGCTTGCCTGGATTACAGGTCGGGTAAACGATGCGCTGCCCCGATGGATCTCTTTGCTGACTATACTAGCCAACCTGGCGCTGGCAGTGTGGCTATGGCTTGCAGAGCCTGCTACGGCGTTAGTGCCAAAAGGAGCCTGGATTGCTAACCTAAGTATAGCCTGGATTCCGCAATGGGGCGTTGGTTTTGACCTGGCGCTGGACGGACTTAGCCTGCTAATGTTGCTGCTCACATTTGTGCTGGGCTTTCTGGCAGTACTAGTATCCTGGAATGAGATCTATACCAAAGTCGGCTTCTTTCATTTTAACCTGCTGTGGGTATTGGCCGGTATCACAGGCGTGTTCCTCACCATGGACCTGTTCCTGTTCTACTTCTTCTGGGAAGTGATGCTGATACCAATGTACTTCCTCATTGGCATCTGGGGACATGAAAACAGAACCTACGCAGCTTATAAATTCTTCATCTTTACGCAGGCCAGCGGACTTTTAATGCTGTTGGCTATACTTAGTCTATACTTTATACATGGCAGCCAGACAGGAATTTATACTTTCAACTATTTCGAGCTGCTAGGTACCAGCTTCTCTCCTGCTATGGGCATGTGGCTGATGTTCGGTTTCCTGGCCGCTTTCTTGGTAAAGTTACCGGTAGTGCCGTTCCACTCCTGGCTACCCGACGCACACTCGCAGGCACCGACAGCGGGTAGCGTTATACTTGCCGGACTGCTTCTGAAAACCGGTGCTTATGGTCTGCTGCGTTTTGTATTGCCGCTGTTTCCGGAGGCTGCCATAGCATTTGCTCCCTGGGCCATGCTGCTGGGCGTGATCGGTATTATTTACGGAGCCATACTTGCCTATTCTCAAACCGACCTGAAACGACTGGTAGCCTATACTTCGGTGAGCCACATGGGCTTTGTGATTCTGGGGGTGTTTGCCTTTAACGAACTGGCTTTGCAGGGTGTGGTGATGCAGATGATCACGCACGGCCTCAGCACCGGCGCACTCTTCATCATGGCCGGCTTCCTGTACGACCGCATCCATACCCGCAACATCGAGAAAATGGGGGGCTTCTGGGCTACGGCTCCTAAAATGGGCGTGATAGCTTTGGTGTTCGTGATGGCTTCGCTTGGGCTTCCAGGACTGGGCAACTTTATTGCAGAATTCCTAACGCTGATCGGCAGCTGGCAAGCCAACAACTGGCTGACAGTGTTTGCTACCATTGGTGTGGTGCTGGCTACTGCTTACTCGCTGCGCATTCTCAAAAAAGTATACTACGGCCAAAACCTGACAGACCACATCATCCACGACCTTAGCGGACGCGAAATGCTGATTATGGTGCCGATGGTACTGCTGATTTTGTGGCTGGGCCTTTACCCACAGCCGGTGATCGATCTGGCAAAACCATCTATTGACGAGCAGCTACAGGCATACACGAATGTACCTGAAGATAGAACAATCTCAATGGAAAAGTCTGAAAGTACAACACAACCGACAGATACCCTTTCTCAACTAAAAACAAAAGGAGGTGCTTATGGTCTTAGATGATTTCTTACACCTGATGCCGCTGCTGATCCTGGTCATGGGCTCACTTATCACCATGCTGGTGATCGCTGTAAAACGTTACCACAAGATCATTTATATCATCACGATGCTTTCGCTAATCGCAGCCTTTGCCTCCTTGTTCGAGATAGGTATCGGAGAGCCTTATCATATCAGTCCGTTGTTTATAGTAGATGGTTTTGCGATCTTTTATATAGGGCTAATCCTTTTGTCATCATTGGTCGTAGCCATGCTGTCGTACGCTTATTTTGAGCAGCGAGAAGAACGGAAAGAGGAATATTACATTCTGCACATCCTGGCAACACTGGGCGCCTGTGTGATGGTGATCAGCAAACACTTTGGTGCGCTTTTCCTGGGGCTTGAAGTGCTGAGCGTTTCCTTGTATGGATTAGTTGCTTACCTGCGCACCCGCGAACGCTCCGACGAAGCTGGCATTAAATACCTTATACTTGCCGCCATGTCGTCTGCTTTCCTGCTGTTCGGAATGGCGCTGGTATATGCGATGTCAGGCTCTATGGGATTTTATGAGATCGGTTTATACTTAGCTGCCTCGCAACAGGTGCCGCTAATACTTATTGTGGGCTTCGGACTGATGGTGGTAGGCATCGGCTTTAAGTTGGGCGTAGTGCCTTTCCATATGTGGACGCCGGATGTTTATGAGGGTGCTCCTGCTCCGGTAACTGCTTTTATTGCAACAGTCTCCAAAGGAGGTATGGTAGCCGTGCTGATCCGTTTTTTTATGCAGACAAACGGCTTCAACTATCCTACCATGATCCTGATCTTCACCATTATTGCCATTGCCTCCATGTTTGCAGGTAACATCCTAGCCCTGATGCAGAACAACGTGAAGCGTATACTTGCTTATTCCTCCATCGCGCACTTAGGGTATATCTTAGTAGCCTTTCTGGCAGGCAATGCCATGGGCATAGAGGCTGTAACGTTTTACTTGGTAGCCTACTTTATCACCAGCCTGGGTGCGTTCGGTATCATTACGTTACTGTCGGATGAGGAGCGTGATGCGGAGCAGATGGAAGACTACCGCGGTCTGCTCTGGCGGCGCCCCTGGACAGCAGCTGCCTTTACTGCTATGTTGCTCTCTTTGGCAGGCATTCCGCTAACCGCAGGCTTTGTGGGCAAGTTCTTTGTGCTGGCGGCCGGTGTAAGAACTGAGCTGTGGCTGCTAGTAGTCATGCTGGCACTTAACAGCGTGATTGGTCTATATTACTACATCAAGATCGTAGCTGTTATGTTTTCCCAGACCAACGTGGGACATGAACGACAGGCACTGCACCCGTCGGCTTACCTTGTTAGTGGCGGCACCATAGCACTACTGGCCATACTTTTAATTTATGTAGGTGTTTATCCTGCCGGGCTGATGCAACTGATAGAAGCGCTTATAATTTCTATTTACGCACCAGTCATGTAAATTTTGAACGTTCACCATCATTTACTAAAGCCGCTGCTACGTTAAACAGCGGCTTTGCTTTAGTTACCAAGTTTTAGCCTTGTCCTTTTCATAAACCTGTAGCATTCGTATACATTACTATAAAGCAAAACATTTAAAGTATAGGTTGCACCAGGTTACATAGCACCCTCTCATTTTTTCCGCATCACCCCACACGCAATAGATCATGGTGCAATTCTTAAATAAAAAAGGAGGAGTAAACCATGAACGAAACAAGTACAGTTCAGGACTTAAAGGCTGAGTTACTGGGCAAACTAATCCAGCCAAACGAAGAGGACTACGACCAGGCCCGTAAAGTATACAACGGCATGATTGACAAGCACCCGCGGCTCATTGCTCGTTGCGAGGACGTGGCCGATGTAGTGTATGCCGTAAACTATGCCCGCGAAAACAACCTGTTGGTATCTATTAAAGGAGGCGGCCACAACGGTGCCGGGTTGGGCATGTGCGATGATGGTCTTGCCATTGACCTTTCGCTGATGGACAGTGTGCGCGTGGACCCGGAAAAGAAGACGGCACGCGTGGAAGGCGGCTGCACCTGGCACAAAGTAGACCACGCAACGCATGCTTTCGGGTTAGCAGTTCCAAGTGGAATAATATCCTCTACCGGCGTTGGCGGACTTACACTTGGCGGTGGCATTGGCCATCTCAGTCGTATGTATGGCCTTACTATAGATAACCTGCTGGAGGTAGAGATGGTATTAGCAGATGGTAGTTTTGTAAAGGCAAACGAAAAAGAGCATTCAGATCTTTTCTGGGCTGTTCGTGGCGGCGGCGGCAACTTTGGGGTTGTAACAGCCTTCCTGTTCCAGCTGCACCCTATAGACACAGACTATGCAGGTCCGATGTTTTGGGAAATGGACAAGGTAAAAGAGATCATGCAATGGTACCGCGAGTTCATCCTTAAAGCACCAAACGATCTGAACGGGTTCTTCGCCTTCGTGCAGGTACCACCCGTTGAACCGTTCCCGCCTGAGCATCACAATAAAATTGTAGGCGGTATAGTATGGTGCTACACCGGACCAATGGATAAAGCCGAAGATATTTTCAAGGACATTAAAAGCCAGTTACCTCCTCCTGCTGTTGACCTGGTGGGTCCGATACCACACCCTACGCTGCAAAGTATGTTCGATCCGCTCTACCCAGCCGGACAGCAATGGTACTGGAAAGCAGACTTTGTGGAGGAACTGCGTGACGAGGCAATTGATTTGCACATAGCACATGCTAAAAAGCTCCCAAGTTCGACTTCTAGCATGCACGTCTACCCTATTAATGGGGCCGTACACGACGTAAAGGAAGATGCCACTGCCTGGAGTTACCGCGATGCAAACTGGGCCGAAGTAATTGTTGGTGTAGATGCAGACCCGGCAAACAAGCAGAAAATCACTAACTGGACCCGAGAGTACTATGACGCGCTGCACCCTTACTGCTCCGAAGGTGCTTATGTAAACTTTATGATGGAAGAAGGCGAAGACAGGATACGAGCCACTTATCGTGACAACTATGATAAGCTGACAAAAATCAAGAGAAAGTATGATCCGGATAACCTTTTCAGAGTAAACCAAAACATTAAACCAGCTGCATCCTAACATCACAAGAAAACAGACAAATAATATGGGATATCTTTTAATCAGACACGAAGTCAACGATTTTGATCACTGGAAAACAGCTTATAATGAGCACAAAGGCGCACGTGAAAAAGCTGGCCTGCGGGATTTATACCTGCTTCAGAACAAGTATAACCACAACGAAGTAGTGATACTCTTCGAAACCGAAAACGATCATCGGGCACAGGATTTCATTGAATCTGAGGATTTAAAAAAGGCTATGGAACGTGCAGGCGTCGTGGGTATGCCAGAGATCAGGATGCTGGAGGGTGAATCTGCGCATGTATAGATAACACCACCGGTTATACTGGTAGGCCGGTGGTGTTATAATTTTACTTTACAGGTTGCAGGTTAAGTATAGCCCCGAAACGCTGTGAGGCAGTAATAAAACAAATGAACGCACAAAGCGCAGCTATTTCCTTCTCTGTAAACACCTCCCGCAGCAGCTCGAAATGAGCACCCGAAATAGATAGATGATCCAAAGCAAAAAGCTCTGCAAACGCTGTGGCGTAACTTTCCCGCTTATCTGCCTTTACCTCGTTTGGCTTGCCTTTGGCCATGCAATAAGCACATTGATTTCCAAAGGCAAGTGTTCTGCGCACCTGCTCCAGTAAGGCTGCGTCCAGTCCTGACCTATTAAATAATGTTACCTCCAGCTCATCCCAGGCCTGAAGTATAGCAGGATTATGCCCTAGTAGTTTTGCGAACGGAGTACTACCGTTATCTGAAAGTTTGACTCTTGTTTCCATTGTTTTTTTAACACAAAAGTATAGCCTGTTGTGTATCTTTGGCATTAGAATCGAAGCTTCTGTAGCCAACATAATTTCGATTCCAAGCTTTTTACATATACTTTCTTTCGGTTATGGAAATGGATAAACTGAACTGGGCTATACTTACAGTATTACAGGAAAACAGCCGGCTTTCTTTTGCAGAAATCGGAAGGCAGGTAGGCCTCTCTGCCCCAGCTGTGGCTGAGCGGGTACAGAAACTGGAGGATAATGGTGTGATAAAAGGCTACGGCATTACGTTAGACCTGAGTAAACTTGGCTATACATTGCAGGCGCTTGTAGCCTTTAAAGCACATGCCGGTAAACTTCCCCGCTTCCTTGAGCTATTGCAGACCATGCCTGAGATCAGGGAGTGCTATCGCGTAACAGGAAGCGAGTGCCTGATGATGAAAGTAGCAGTAAAACAGGCCCAGGACCTGGAACTGATCATTAACGTATTTGTAGAGTATGGCGAGCCGACAACCTCTGTTATACTTTCAAATCCGGTAAGTTCCAAGCCCGTTGTAGAGCAGTTAGTTACCCATTAAGTATAATCCCTCTTGTCAGCACCCATCCGTAAGATAATACACATCGACATGGACGCATTTTTCGCGTCGGTGGAGCAGCGCGATAACCCGGAGCTGCGCGGAAAGCCTGTGGCTGTGGGTGGCTCAAAGGCAAGAGGCGTGGTAGCAGCGGCTAGTTACGAGGCCCGGAAGTATGGCGTGCACTCGGCCCTGGCCTCTAAAATTGCTGCACAGCGTTGCCCGCACCTTATTTTCGTAAAGGCCAGGTTTGAAGTATACAGTGCCGTGTCTCGGCAGATCCGTGAGATATTTCATTCTTATACCGACCTTGTGGAACCGCTTTCACTGGACGAGGCTTACCTGGATGTAACCGAAAATAAAGTAGGAATGCCTTCAGCCACTATTATTGCACAGGAAATCAGAAAGCGGATTTTTGAAGAAACCGGACTAACGGCATCAGCAGGCGTTTCCTACAATAAATTTTTGGCCAAGATCGCCTCTGACATGAACAAGCCCAACGGTTTCACACTAATAACCCCAGATAAGGCAGAGGGTTTAGTGGCTGGACTTGCAATAGAGAAGTTTCATGGGATAGGAAAGGTAACGGCTGCCAAAATGCAAAGTATGGGTATACTTACTGGAGCCAACCTGCGGGAACGCAGTGAAGAAGAGTTGGTTCGCAACTTTGGCAAAGTTGGCCGCTACTACTACCGCATTGCCCGCGCGCAGGACGACCGCGACGTGCAGCCGCATCGTATCCGTAAATCTATTGGCTCGGAGCGCACCTTTGACGTGGACCTGATAGAAGAGCACGACATGCTGCTGCAAATAGATAAACTATGTCAGGAAGTTGCTCATGATATGGAGAGGCTAAAAGCTACAGCCAAAACCGTAACACTTAAGATCAAATACTTCGACTTTACCCTGAACACGCGTAGCAAAACGTTCCTGAGCGAGTTCAGCAGCGCCGATGCTATTTATACTATCACACGCGACCTGCTGCGCACACCCCAGCTTCCCCTCTATCCTGTCCGGCTATTGGGCGTATCAGTTAGCAGCCTGCTCTACCAACACGACCGTCTGCAGGAAGGCTATCAGCTTACTCTGGAGCTCTGATAAGGATTTAGATAATTAGAAGATTGTCAGTATCGGGTCCAACCACCCCTGCCCCTCCTTATCCAAGGAGGGGAGTTTTACTTACTGTTTCTCTTATAATTCAAATAGCAACTTTCCTTCTCTTGTTATCATCATAGATATTATTTTGAGGGAGGTTGTGCGTTTGCTCCAGAGCTTCAGCCTGAACTTTGGTAAAACAAGGCTCCCCTCCTTGGATAAGGAGGGGCAGTTAGACCCGGTGCTGCAAAGGAATCCTGCTCATCCAAAAATCCTACAAATCCTGATCCAGATTAAACCATCTACCTTATTACTAGTCTTAACAAAAGCTGCAGCAGAAACAGATGTTGCAACTTTTATTTCTTACATTACCATTAACTAATTCTAACTAAACCTAAATCACTAACTAATCACCTACTTATGAGTAAAAATTTACGATTTGCTCCTATAGTGGCTCTAATGCTGGCAGGCGCGGCTATTGCTCCGTCGTCGGCATATGCCCAGAAGAGCAAAAAGAAGAAGAAGGCAAAGCAGGAAACCACTGCTGCCGCGCCAACACAAGCACCGAAGAGAGACGACAGTAAGCCAAAGCCATACAACGAGGTAGTTACTGCCAAGGCCCTTACCGACGAAGGTCTTTTTAAAGTACACAAGATCGACGAGAAGTACCTGTACGAGATTCCGGATACGCTCCTGAACCGCGACATGCTGATGGTAAGTCGCATCGCCAAAACTGCCAACAATATTGGCTACGGCGGTGAGGAACTGAATACACAGGTGCTGCGCTGGGAGCGTAAAGGCAATAACATCTTGCTGCGCGTTGTATCCTATGAAAACGTGGCTGCTGACACCCTGGAGATCTTTAATTCTGTACAGAACTCAAACCTTGCCCCGGTTATTCAGGCTTTCGACATTAAAGCGTTTGGTAATGGCACGCAGGTAATCGATGTAACTGATTTCTTCTCGAAAGACGTGACTGCCCTTGGCCTTGACAAGAGAAGACGTGAGCAGTACAAAGTGCGCAGACTCGACGACAAGCGTTCTTTTATTGAGAATGTAAAAAGCTTCCCGATCAACGTAGAGGCACGCTCTCTTATGACTTACGAAGCTACGGATGCACCGGCAAACTCCAGCACAGGTACTATTACGCTGGAGCTAAACCACTCTATGCTGTTGCTGCCAGAGAAACCGATGCCTGCACGTACATTCGATCAGCGCGTTGGCTTCTTCACTATTAATCAGACCGACTTTGGTACAGATGAGCAACGTGCAGCCAAGCGTCGTTATATCGTGCGCTGGAGACTAGAGCCAAAAGATGAGGCAGCCTATGCCCGTGGCGAACTGGTTGAGCCTAAAAAGCAGATTGTATACTACATAGACCCGGCTACGCCAATGAAATGGCGCCCATATTTAAAGCAGGGTGTGGAGGATTGGAACAAAGCATTTGAAGCTGCAGGCTTTAAAAATGCCATTGTTGCCAAAGACCCTCCTTCTTTCGAAGAAGATCCGGAGTTCAGCACCGAAGACGCGCGTTACTCAGTTATCCGCTACTTCTCTTCTGAAACACAGAATGCTTACGGCCCTAACGTACACGATCCACGCTCTGGCGAGATCCTGGAGAGCCACATTGGCTGGTACCACAACGTAATGAACCTGCTGCGCAACTGGTACTTCATCCAGACGGCTGCCGTTAACCCGGATGCCCGTGGTATCAAGTTCAAAGACGAAGTGATGGGTGAGCTGATTCGTTTCGTATCGGCACACGAAGTTGGCCATACGTTAGGCCTACCGCACAACATGGGCTCTAGCGCTGCTTACCCGGTTGAGAAACTGCGCGATCCAAAATTCACGAAAGAAATGGGTACTGCCCCTTCTATCATGGACTATGCCCGCTTTAACTATGTGGCACAGCCAGAGGATAAAGGTGTAGCGTTGATGCCTGGCATCGGTATTTATGACAAGCATGCGGTGAAGTGGGGCTATTCATACTTCCCTGAAACGAAAGGTCACGACAATACAGAAAAGCTTGCTGCCTGGATTCGTGCACATGAAAATGATCCAAGGTACCGCTTCGGACGCCAGCAGGGCAACCCTGTCGATCCATCTTCTCAGACAGAAGATTTAGGTGACGACGCGATGCTGGCAAGCAGCTACGGCATTAAAAACCTGAAGCGCGTTATGCCGAACCTGATCGAGTGGACTAAGGAGGATAACAAAAACTACACAGACCTGCAGGAAATGTACAGTCAGGTGCTTGGCCAGTGGAACCGCTACATGGGCCACGTAACGGCTAACATCGGTGGTGTGTATGAGAATTACAAGACCTACGACCAGAAAGGTGATGTTTATTCTTATGTACCGAAAGATAAGCAGAAGCGTGCCCTGTCATTCCTGAATGAGCAAGGCTTTGCTACTCCAACCTGGATGCTAGATGACAATATCCTTCGTAAGATCGAGTCTGCTGGTGCTGTGGAGCGCGTGCGTTCTGCTCAGACCAACATTCTGAACAACGTATTGGATGCTGGCCGTATGGCACGTTTGATCGAAGCGCAGGCTACGTTGGGCAACAACACTTATACTTTAACTGAGATGATGGCTGACCTGCGTGGTGGCATCTGGTCTGAGTTAAATGCAGGCAAATCGATAGATACGTATCGCAGAAACCTGCAGCGTGGTTACTTAGAACGATTGGAATACCTGATGATAGACCAGGAAAGAGGCGCAAATGCAGCTGCAAGCCGTACCAACAGAGGTGGCGGCACGCAAGTAGATGTGGCACAATCTGACATTCGTCCGGTAGTGCGCGGCGAACTAATTGCGCTGCGCAGTCAGATCAGAGCTTCGCTTCCAAAAGCAAAAGATACCATGACAAAGTATCACCTGCAGGACGCTCTGGTAAGAATTGACAATATTCTGAATCCGAAGAGCTAAGTTTATACTTACAGGTTAGATAATCAAACCGCCTCAGCCATATTGGTTGGGGCGGTTTTTTTATACTTACAACAGCTTCCAAAGTATAAACTGTACCATTATACTTTCCTCTCAAGTCTTATGGTAGAGTTTCTCAACAGCGAATAACGCTATCACGCCAAATTGACTTAATTTACACTTGAATTTTAAGAAAGATATCTTAAGGCCAATCCACTACTTGAGTCATTTTTCAGGAAAATTAAAATAATAAACCTACCTTTGTAGCCCATATAGTTAAACCTAACTTATGGCTTCTAAATATATTTTCGTTACCGGTGGTGTAACGTCCTCCCTCGGAAAAGGTATCATTTCCGCATCTCTTGCTAAGTTGCTGCAGGCAAGAGGTTTCTCTGTAACCATCCAAAAATTCGACCCTTACATCAACATCGATCCAGGCACGCTTAACCCGTATGAGCACGGCGAATGCTACGTGACTGAAGACGGTGCTGAAACTGACCTAGACTTGGGACATTATGAGCGTTTCTTGAACGTGCCTACCTCCCAGGCAAACAATGTAACTACAGGCCGCATTTATTACAATGTGATCATGCAGGAGCGTGAGGGTGCTTATTTGGGTAAAACCGTACAGGTAGTGCCGCACATTACAGATGAAATTAAGCGCCGTATGCTGCTTTTGGGGCAGTCCGGAGAGTACGATATTGTGATAACGGAGATTGGTGGCTGTGTGGGTGACATAGAGTCATTGCCTTTTATTGAGGCGGTGCGCCAGTTGCGCTGGGAGCTGGGAGTGAACGAGACTTGCGTTATTCACTTAACGTTAGTGCCATACTTAAAGGCTGCCGGTGAGCTAAAAACCAAACCGACACAACACTCAGTGCGCGACCTTTCGGAAGCCGGTGTGCAACCAGATATCCTGGTTTGCCGCTCAGAGCACCATATTCCGTCTGATCTGCGCAAGAAAATCGCCTTGTTCTGTAACGTTAAGCAGAATTCTGTAATTGAGTCGCTGGATGCCGAGACGATTTACGATGTACCTTTGCTAATGCGCAAGGAAAAGCTGGATGAGCGTGTAATCAGTAAACTAAAGCTGCCGCACAAAGCAGATCCAAACCTGGACAGTTGGAAGGAATTTTTAGGCAGATTAAAAAATCCGCTTTCAGAGGTGAACATTGCCCTGGTAGGTAAATATGTAGAGCTTCCGGATGCTTATAAATCTATAGTAGAGGCTTTTATACATGCCGGTGCAGCCAATGAGTGTAAGGTTAACATTAAGTGGTTCCAGTCTGAGAATATTAACGATGAGAACGTAGCTGGTTTGTTGAAAGATATGGATGGTGTGCTGGTGGCCCCAGGCTTTGGCGAGCGCGGCTTTAAAGGTAAGCTGGAGGCTATCCGCTTTGTACGGGAGAACAACATACCCTTTATGGGCATCTGTTTGGGCATGCAATGCGCAGCCGTAGAGTTTGCCCGCAACGTGCTAGGTTTAGAAGGTGCCGCCTCTACTGAGATGGATCCGGAAACACCGCATCCGGTTATCGATATGATGGAGGATCAAAAACAAATTACCCAAAAGGGTGGAACTATGCGATTAGGTGCCTATACTTGTGAACTAAAAAAGGGTTCTAAGGCTTATTCTATTTACGGGAAGTCTAAGATTTCGGAGCGCCACAGACATCGTTATGAGTTCAACAACAAGTACTTACCTGCTTTTGAAGAGGCTGGTATGATGGCTACTGGCTTTAACCCTGACACAGGACTGGTAGAGGTAATCGAACTTCAGAACCACCCATGGTTTGTGGCAGCACAGTATCACCCGGAATTAAAGAGCACAGTGTTAAACCCTCACCCGCTTTTTGTTAAATTTGTAAAAGCGGCTAATAATTACGCTAAAACCAAATAGTACAACACACAACAACACAATTTTTAATTTTAGTAAATGGATAGAAATCAAGCGATTGGCTTTGGATTGATTGCCGTGTTGCTGCTGGCATACTCCTTCTTCTTTTCAGGAACGGATAAGCAGGCAGAAAAACAGGCAGTTCAGGAAAAAGCCAAGGTAGAGCAAGTGCAAACTGTAGCAGTTGCTGAAGATGACTCACTGGCTCAGGCTCGCAGAGCAACAGCTCTGGGTGCTTTTGGCGCTGCCGCAACCGGTGAGGCAAGCACAGTTACCCTGGAAAACCAGAACATGGTGGTTAATTTCTCTACGAAAGGTGGCCAGGTAAAAGAGGTTTTACTTAAGAACTATAAGACGTACAACGGTCAGCCGCTTTACTTATTTGATAAGGAAAGCAGTGAGACAGATGTTGCCTTCACAACAAAAGACGGCAAAACTGTAAAACTTTCTGACTTATACTTTGCTCCTTCTGAGGTACGTGATGTGACTGTTAATGACGTTCCGGGCAAAGCAATAGCTTTCAGAGCCGATATTGGCAATGGTCAATACATTGAGCAGGTATATACACTGCACGATGAGAGTTTTACGATGGCTTATGGTCTTGATTTCAAAGGGCTTGATAATGTACTGGGCGGCAACAATGTTACGTTTACCTGGAACGACAAAGTAAAACAGTTGGAGCGCGACCTGAAGCAGAACCGTGCTAAAACTACTATCAATTATGCTACTGTAGAGGATGGATATGATTATCTATCTATTTCTGAAGAGAAAGAAACACTAATTGTAGAAGAGCCGCTGAAGTGGATTTCGAACAAGCAGAACTTCTTTACAGCTGGTATCATTGCCGAGAATCAGTTTGCAGGTGCCAAGCTTACCTCAGAGGTAGACCAAGCTGATACAACTGTTGTAAAAGCTCTGTCTTCGGAGGTACTTATACCTACTAAAGATGTGGTTTCTGGTGGTGCAGATTTTATGTACTATTTCGGCCCGAACGATTACAAAATTCTGAAGCACCTTGGAGATGATTTCGATAAGAACCTTGATTTAGGCTGGGGAATCTTCTCTTACGTGAACAAGTGGATAATTATTCCTGCGTTTGACTTCCTGGAGAACTTCATCGGCAACTACGGTATCATTATTATCTTGCTGGTGCTTTACATTAAAACCATCCTGTTGCCGCTTACTTACAAGTCGTATACTTCGATGGCGAAGATGAAAGTGCTGAAGCCTGAGATTGATGCCATTAAGGAGCGTAACGACGGCGACATGCAGAAAACGCAGATGGAAACCATGAAGCTGTACCAGGAAATGGGCGTAAACCCGCTGAGCGGCTGTATCCCGATGCTGTTGCAGATCCCGATCCTGTTTGCGATGTTCAACTTCTTCCCGAACTCGATCGAGCTGCGCCAAGAGGCATTCTTGTGGGCAAACGACCTTTCTACCTACGATGTATTTGCAAGACTGCCGTTCGAGATTCCATTCTATGGTAGCCACGTAAGTATGTTCACGCTGTTAATGACGGCCTCTACCATACTTTATACCTGGTCTAACAACCAGATCAACTCGCAGATGCAGGGCCCGATGAAGTTCTACAGCTACTTAATGCCGGTGATCTTCATGTTTGTACTGAACTCCTTCCCTGCCGGTCTGTCGTTCTATTACTTTGTGTCTAACATGGTAACTTTCGGTCAGCAGGCGATCATCCGTAAGTTTGTGGATGAGGGCAAGGTAAGATCTAAACTGGAGGCTAACAAAGACAGAATTAAAGAGAAGAAGAAGTCTGGAGGCCCATCGTTTACAGAGCGTATGCAGGAAGCTATGCGCCAGGCAGCTGAGAAAGAGCAGCAAAAGCGTAACAAAGCAAAGAAATAAGCTTTAACATAGAAGTATAAAAAAGCCTTTCCTACACAGGAGAGGCTTTTTTTATAGCTATACTTGCCGCACTACCGTATGAGGAAGTATAAACAAACAACCATGAAACTGAGCAAAGTATACTTATTGGCTGTAGCCCTTGCCTTTGCAGCCTGCCAGCAGGACACTGAACGCAATGAAGAAGGCAGCCTTGCCGAAACCCACCCTAAACTTGAAAAGCAGCTGGATAACAAATCTGTGTCTGAGCCCATTACTGAGGGCAGAAACCCGGAACTGTACCAACGCTACCGCATTACGATGGAAGAATACCAAAGCAGCGGCAATTACGTTGTGGGCGACATATACCGTGGGCGCCTTGCCCCTCTTGATGCAAAGAGCCAGAGCGAAATCAGCACCCAAAGCAATGCATTGAACGAGGGCTTAAAACAAGGGGTAAATTTTGCCGGCAAGTATACGGTGGTAACAGTAAACTGCGGCACCAACTGCCGGATGCATTATGTGATAGACAGGGAAAACGGCAAAATCGCAGACAAACTGCAAAGCAGTCATGGTGCAAAGTATAGCCCCGATAGCCGCCTTTTCATTATCAATCCCCCCGACCCTAACATTAACTACCAGGATTGTGATAACTGCGCACCGGAGGCATATATATTTGAGAACGGCAACTTCAAGCAAGCTCCTAAAAACTGATGGCTAAAACAGCAAATCAGCACAATCTATTTAACATAAATAGACAACCGTGCACTTTTATACTTGTACTGCTACTAAGTATGGGATTAAGCAGTTGTGCCAGTAAAGGAGTTTGCCAGGCATCAGGTAAAAGCCAGCCTGCTTTACCGCTTCTCCAGTTCCAGAAAGCCCCCTGTTATGGTGCTTGCCCTGCTTACGAAGCCAACATCATGCAAGATGGAAGTATAACGTTGATTTCGTGGGGAAATATTGGCATCCCGGAAAATGACACCGTACAGCTTTGCCTGCCCAAACAGGAACTACAGCAGCTTAAAACTGACTTGGCCGCGTTAAATTATACTTCGCTAGTAGATGCCTACCTAACCCAATGGACCGACAGGCCCAGCACCTATCTTACTTTTTACGAAAACGGGAAAGTCGCTAAGCGAGTAAAGCACCAGGAAGGCGGACCGGCATCCCTTGTCACATTTCAGCAACAACTACACGAAAAATTGTTGAAGCTGGTGAAGCAAAAAACGGAGCAGCCATAACCACATGATCTGTGCATAGCGGAGCTTCTAAAACAGCTGCATCAAAAAATGCGTTTACGCTAATATATAAAGCACCATACTTGTGAAGAAAACTGGTTGGATAATTCTTGTTGTGTTACTGCTGGCACTTATAGGCGGCATTGTATATTTTGTAGTTAAGAAGAAATACTATCCTAAAGTCAAAGGCGTAGAGTACATTAATCTGGAAATGGCTAAAGACACTGCCTTTATAAAAACAGGTATTAACGTCCAGAACAGGATTCCGCTACCCATTGCTATCGACAGCATCCGTTATGTGTTCAAAGATCAAAATGATACAATTGGCCGCGGAAGGATGACAACAGATCATACCCTCCCTGCTTTAGGAGATAAGGTTGTGGATTTTAAGATGCAGCTGGACTTTGAAAAGTATAGAGAGCATATAAAAGAGCAGCAGGGTAAAGACAGTATCAAAATAGATGTGGCCATGGAAGCTTATTTCGACCTGCCTTTCATCAGCCCGCAAAGTATAGCCATGGACCGGCAAATCACTGTGCCCGTTGCCAAATCACCGGAAATGCAGGTAAGTGAACTCAAGGTGAGAAGCTTTAGCGTTGAGGAAGGTTACTCGCTGCTGCTCAGAATAAATGCCACAAACAAAAACCTGCCCGGGCTTAAAATTGATAACTTCCAGTACAACATCAGGCTTGGCGATACCCTCAGGATTGAAGGCCAGATAGACTCTACTTTTGCCGTTGACAAAGGCAGCAGATTGTTAGAGATTCCCCTGGAGTTATCTACCGCTGATGCTATTGCCCTCCTAAAGAAAAAGTTGTCAGGCGGCAAGAGTTGGGAGTATGATGCCGTTGTAGAAGCCCAGATCCAAAGTCAGCACCCATTGTTTGACTCTTTTAACTTAACCGTAGAAAAATCAGGTGTATTGGATGCAGGCGGAATGGGCGCAGGAAGTAAATTCCTCCCCTCTATCAGCAAAATCAAGCGCCTAGAAGTAGATTCTGATGAGGAAACTACCAGAATTCAAGCGGATATTATAGTGCACAACCCTTCCCCCTTCCCTTTCTACATCGATAGTGCAGCTTACTACATCAGGCACAAAGGCACAGTGATCGCGCGCGGAAAAAGAAACTATGAAAAGATCCTGCCCAAATCCGGGGATCAGTCTTTCCGACTGGATTTACTGGTGGATGAAAGTGCCTACCAAAACTTTATGAAGCAGGTGCAGGGGCAGGAAAAAGTGTCCTTGGAAGTAGAATTAAACCTTATTTACAACCTGCCAGATACAAAACAAACGCAGAAGCTAAGCCTAAAGCGGCAGGTGCAGGTGCCAGTGCCTGGCCAGGCAGGCATACAGGTGGCCGGTTTGGAGGTACGGGAACTCGACCCACAAAAAGGTGCCTATCTTGGCCTGCAACTAAAGATACAAAGCTCTAACCTCCCCGACTTGCAGATAAAGAACCTTGACTATCGCCTGCAGCTAAGCGATGATATACTACTACAAGGCCAGACGAAAGAGCCTATCAAAGTAAACGGCAAAGCGGCAGAAGTTGAGATACCGATCCGGCTTTCGGCTGAGGATGTAAACCAACTTGTAAAGAAAGCTATAAGCGGCAGTTCAGACTGGAAGTATGATTTACAGGCAACAGCCACGCTATCGAGCAGCAACAAAATGCTCGGATCAACTAAGGTAGACCTGGATTTCAATGGCACATTAGAACTGACAAAAGGATCAGGCGGCCAACTAATGCCTCAGATCACCAAAATTGATACGTTAGATATTACAATTGCATTTGACACTGCCTGGGTTAAGCTGAACGTTCACGTCAAGAATCCTTTGCCGGTGCCAATCCAGCTTAATAACATTGCTTTACAAATTACACATGAATCTGATACGTTTGCGATGAGCCAGGAAAAGGTAAGTACAACCCTGCCTCCGGAAGGTAGCCAGACTGGTTGGATTACGCTTGGCGTGAACTATAAAACCTGGCGAGACCACTTGCAGCACCACCAGCAGCAGGACAGTATGCTACTGGAAGAACTTATCACCCTAGGGTATCAGATCGATGACCTGGCTCCGCAGCAAGTTTCGTTTACAAACAAATTTATGATTCCGATGCCGAAGGTACCAGTTACTGAGCTGCAAAAAGTAAAACCGAAGGGTATCAGCTTGAAAAGCGGCATCGTCTTAAACGCGTTGGTACAGGTTCAAAATGCCAACACAGAAAGCCTTGATATCAGCGACATTACTTACAACATTTGCGCAGAAAACCTCTTGGATGCCTGTGGAAGTATAAACCGAACCTATCATATTCCGCTTGGGCAGAGCATAGTGGAGGTGCCGATGAGCCTTACAGTAGGTGAAGTGTTTAGGGCATTGTTTGCACAACTAACCGGAAAAAAGAAACAAAGGACTATTTATATTAATACATCTGCTATGATAGATACAGCCAACCCTAAGATTAAAAACACTTTTGTGAGATTTGAGAAGTGGGAAAGAACCGTTCTCTTCCAGAAAAAGAAGAAAATAAAGTCTAAAAAAGAAGTAGACCAGGTGGCGCAGTAGTTTATGTTGCTACAGCTTAATTACATATTACAGATTTTCTTTTCATAGCAAAACTATGCTTATACTTGCCTTTGCTAAATTCAGGTAAAGCAACTGCTCCCATGACACTATTCACACTTGCCGAAACCACTGATGATCTGCAGCAGATACTTGTGCTGCAGTCACTCAATTGCGAAGACAGCCTTACTCCTGACGAGGTAGCTGATCAGGGGTTTTTAACTGCCCGCCATACGCTTTCGTTGCTCGAGGAAATGGGCCAGAAGTATAAACACGTGGTAGCCAAAAAGGATGGGCAGGTAATTGGCTATGCGTTGGTGATGTTAAAAGAATTCTCTGATAAACTGCCTGTTCTTACCCCGCTCATAAATGTGGTGGAAGAACTGAGCTATGAGGCTGTACCCTTAAACACTGCCACCTACTTTATTATGGGTCAAATATGTGTGGCCAAAGAGCATCGTGGGCAAAAGGTTTTTGAGGGGTTATACCGTCACCTTCAGCAACAGATGCAGCCTCATTTCGATTATGTGGTAACCGGCGTTGCCCAACGCAACACGCGTTCTGTACGTGCCCATTATAATGTGGGCTTCAAATCCATCTTAAAGTTTGGCTACGATATTGGTGAGAAATGGAATATTATACTTTGGGATTGGAAATAGTCTCTTAAGCTATACTTTGCATAAGTCCCTGCTAATAATTTATTATTGTAGCTATTTAAAAACTTCCGGATTATTGAAGAGCATTTAGCATGGCACAATCTGTTATACTTCAGGTCCGAATCTTTAAATAACTGGGATATGACAATCTTTTAGCTGCAGAACCTTCAACTATTCACTAAAAATGCAGCGAGGTTCGCTGCCTGTGTACCCCGACACGCCAAATAACATCCCATATCTTTAATTATACCAATATTAAATTTAACACCATTTCTAACTAAGGTTTGGCTTAGGCCGTAAAAATTAAAAGATACCAGCAGAAACAATCTTGCTAAAGGTATATTCTTATATGTGAATTAATAATGGAAATAAATATCAGAAAAGATAAAGTACAACAATCTGAATTTGAACAAAAACTGCAACAAAGTATAGACGCAAAACCAACACAAACTGAAGCGGAAACTACGATCCCAGTAGTTGAAGAGAAAGTAAATATAGATGTTCAGACTGTTGAGACAGGAAAGGTACGTGTATCCAAGCAGGTGCACGAAGAAGACGTAACCGTTGATGTTCCCTTTGTATATGAGGATGTGGATGTGCAGCGGGTTGCGAAAAACCTTTCAGTAGAAAAACCTCCGGAAGTTCGCTATGAGGGAGATACAATGATTATTCCGGTCATAAAGGAAGAAGTTGTAATCCAGAAGCGGCTCGTACTGGTGGAAGAACTACACATAACCAAACGCAGAGTGGAAGAACATCATCCACAGCAGGTTATCCTCAAAAAGGAAGAAATTAAAATTGACAGAACAGAAAACAATAATACCCTTTAAGCATGAAAATCATGCTTCAGATGATTAATAACTAAACCCAATTATACTATGAAACAGACAGTAATAGGAATTTTCGATTATGGCGTAGATGCCCAAATGGCTGCACAGCAATTAGAAAAAAACGGTATTCCTAGTAAAAATATTGATATTGCAGTAAGAGGTGCCAAGGATAAGTCCAGCGCACCGAATCAAAATAACCCTAACCCATCTAATCCGAATATGGGTGGGCCAACAAATACAGTTACAACTGACAACCAAAGAGACAGTCAGTTCTTTAACTCGCTTTTCGATAACCGTGATGAGTCCAGCAAATACTATGAGGTGGCTAAGCACGGGTCTATTGTAACTGTACACACTGACTCTAAAGACCAGGCAAAGAAGGCCGCTGAATTACTTGATAAGTATGGTGCGATAGATGTGAACGAGCGTTCTGCACAATACCGCGGTATGTCTTCTTCAGATAAAGGCAAGTGGACTAACTCAAGCAAATCTATACCTGTTGTAGAAGAAAATATGCAGGTGGGTAAACGCGAGGTAGAGACCGGTGGCGTAAGGCTAAGAAGCCGTATTATAGAGCGCCCGGTAGAAGAAAAACTACGTTTGCGTGAAGAACATGTGCATGTAGAGCGTAGACCTGTTAATCGCCCTGCCAATGAGCAAGATCTTAAAGGCTTCAAAGAAGGCGAAATAACCATGACAGAGCACGCAGAAAAACCGATGGTTAATAAAGAAGCTCGTGTAGTAGAGGAAGTAAGATTAGGTAAAGATGTAGAGCAGCACGAAGAGACCATCAGAGGCACAGAGCGCAAAACTGATGTCGAAGTGGACAGACTCAATCCTAAGGCAGATAAAGACAGATTGGATCCTAGAAACGAAAAAAGAGATCCAAACAAGCGCTAGATAACTAAGTATAATGAAAAGGGGCAGCAAATAATGCTGCCCCTTTTTTGTTTTTAGGTAACACAGAAGGCGGTAACTTCTTACTTATACTCATAGCTGTCTACATGTGGCTGTACATGTGGGTAGGCTTCGAGCTTTGTATACCTGTTTACAGGATAACCTTTGTCGTTGAAAGAGTAGGAGAAAAATTCCTTACCATACCCCGGATTACGGTAGCCAGGGTTGTTCTCGAACAGCTTAACACCTGGCAGGTAGTACATTCCAGTGGCTATGAAAGACTCTGGATGCTTCTGATTATCGTAGTTACCAAATGTTATAACCGAAGGTCTACCCATGTCCTCTACCCTATTGCTTGTAGACCAGGTTGTCGTGATTTTTGAGAGATTACCCTTGGCATCATAGGCGTATGCTGTAATACCGAGCCGTCCCTCGTCAGAGCGTGCATAGCTTACTTGCGTCTCTTTTACCAGCAGGTCACCATCATACTCAAATTTAAAATGATAATTCACCAGATTCTCGCCATAGTATGATTTAGCCTCAACTACTTTATCGCCTTCGTAAGTATACAACATGTAATTGCTGCCTCCCTTGTAGTTCAGTCGTACGGGCTTGTTTCCTTCGTAAACAACAGTGTATCCTTGAATTGGAGAGTAAGTATAGCTTACCTCAGTTAAGCGCTGCTGTGCATCGTACGTATACACTCGTGCACCTATCCTTGTAATCAATGTACCTGTACCAGTTGCCGGTGGTGTTGTGTTTACAGGCGGCGGCGTAGTAGCCGGTGGCGGTGTTGTGGTAGTAGGTGGTGTCGTAGTGCCTGGACCTGTAGGTGTGGTCACCTTGTCCGGCAGGATATCTTCTTTTTCGCAGGAAGACAGGATAACAGACAAGCCCATTGCTGCTGTTAAGAATAAGTACTTGGTTTTCATTAGTTTTATTTATAAAAGATTAGGTTTTCAGCTCTGTCTCAGATGCAAACAATACTTATCTGCATCTTATTACTGGCTAGACCAGACAGTTTGATAAAGCGTTGCCTGCCCCTGATATTTTTTTTTCTTATCTACCTCAAAGCAGGTATAACATGCCTGGCTGCTTTAATTAGTAATGCTTAATTTTAGCGTCTTAACAGATCAGAAAATATGAGATCAAATTTCTTTCGAACCCTTATCATCTTATGCCTATCAATTATACTTGCCCCGGCTCAGGCACAGGATGCATCTGATATCGTTCCAAAGCCACAACAGGTGATACAGCTAAAGCAGAAGCCTGTGGAGGTAGACCATGAAACAGTTATCTACTATGATTCGCCTTACGCTGTACAGGCATCTTACCTGAAAGACCTGCTACAGGCGCAAACTGGATTAGCGTTGCGTGTACAACCCTTGCAAAAAGGGAAAAAGCAGAAAGATGCCATCATCCTGCAACACGCTCCGGAGGCTGCAAATAAAAAGGAAATGTATGTGCTGGAGTCAGGGAATGGTACAGTAAGTATAAAAGCACAGGATGTGAACGGTATCGTGTATGGTATACAAACTTTGCTGCAACTAGTACCCCTAGAAAATGAAAAAGATTTTAAGGTAGATGCGGTCAAAATTTTAGACTACCCTACGTTCGCTTACCGCGGGATGCATCTGGATGTTGTCCGTCACTTTTTCCCGCTGGAGTTTGTTAAGAAGTACATCGACTACTTGGCATTTCACAAGTTCAACAACTTTCACTGGCATCTTACCGATGATCAGGGCTGGCGCATCGAAATCAAAAGCTACCCGAAACTAAACTCTATTAGCTCCTGGCGCGACTCTACACTAATAGGCCATTTTAAATCCGAGCCTGCCCGCTACGACCCCACCCGCTATGGAGGCTACTATACTCAGGACGATGTAAAAGAAGTAATACAGTATGCAAAGGTGCGCGGGATCAACATTATACCCGAGATCGATATACCCGGCCATAGTCGTGCTACCATTGCTGCTTACCCCGAGTTTAGCACCCACCCCGATACCACCTGGAACGTAGCCTATACCTGGGGCATGTATAACCGCCAGAACAACGTGCTGGCCCCGCGCCCCGAAACATTCGAGTTCCTAAAAACGGTTTTCGGAGAAGTAGCAGACCTGTTCCCGTCGCCTTACATTCATATTGGCGGCGACGAAACCAGTAAGCTATGGTGGAAAGCCAGTCCACAGGCGCAAGAGTTTATTAAAAAGCACAACCTGAAGGATGAGAAAGGGCTACAGACATACTTTATTGAGCAGGTATCGGATTACCTTAAAGCAAAGAATAAGAAAGTAATTGGCTGGCACGAGATACTGGAAGGAGACTTAGATACTTCTGCTGTGGTAATGAACTGGGCCGACGACAAGAATGGTGCGGCAGCTGCTATGCGCAAACACCCTGTTATCATGACGCCGGGTAAACCCTTATACTTTGACCACTACCAGTCGCAGAACCCGAACGACAGCCTGGCGATACATGGCTACAATCCGTTAGATGCTGTTTACAACTACAACCCAATGCCTACCGCCCTGCGCGGCAAGCCAGAAGCCAGGTTTATACTTGGTGCGCAAGGCAACGTTTGGACAGAGTACATGGGATCGCCGGCAAAGGTAGAGTATATGGTGTTCCCGAGGATGACTGCCCTAAGCGAGGTTCTGTGGTCCAACCCACAAAACAAAAACTACCAGGACTTCCTTCGCCGCCTGGAAGAAACAGTTATTCCAAGGTACAAGCGCTGGGGAGCAACATACTTCAAAGACTACCGCGACTGGACTATTGATAAAGCCAGGCAATAAGCATAAACGAAGAGAGCCCGGAAGTATAAGTTTCCGGGCTCTCTTCGTTTAACGCAAACTAAACTACCTACTTCTAATAAAACAGTATACACAGCCACCTAATAAACATAGTATACTTAGTTATTAATCAGCGCTGTAAAACCATTTAAGTAAACACTAGCTATAACTAACCAGTTGTAACTAATCCACTTCTTTCAAACGGGTACCAGAAAACTTTTCCCCTTTCAGATAGCAAAATAAAAAATATTGCTGTGCTCCTGCATCTGCATTTCAGACCGCAAATCTTCGGTGCAGGCAGGCTTGGGATCTGTGTTGGATGCCGCTTAAATTTTTGCTGTATGTTATACTTTCAGCCATCTAAAAACAGTCCAAAAATGTTAGTAAATAGGTGGATAAAAAAAGGACAAGAACCGTGGAACACTTCAATCTTTATGGCTAAAAAAATGTATCTTTGTGCAAGTTTAAGGTATCTTGCGTTTATTGTTCAGCACTAAAAAAGACAGATTATGAGAATAACGTACTACGGACAATCTTGCTTCTTATTCGAAATCGGAGAAAACCGCGTGTTATTCGACCCGTTCATCTCCCATAACGAGTTGGCCTCAGGTATAAACGTAGACGATATCAAAGCTGACTATATTTTGCTGTCGCATGGCCACCAGGACCATGTACACGACGCAGAGCAGATAGCTAAAAACAATAACAGCACCATTGTGGCTGCTTTCGAGATCACCAGCTGGTATGGCGAAAAAGGCATTGAGAAGGTGCACCCGATGAACGTGGGAGGTAAAGTAACACTGCCGTTCGGTACAGTTAAAATGGTGAATGCCATACACTCCAGCACGTTGCCAGATGGTACACCTGGAGGTCCTGCAGCGGGATTTGTAGTAGAAACGCCGGATAAAACGTTCTACTACGCCGGCGACACCGCCCTTACCTACGACATGAAGCTTATACCAGAGCAGTTTGATGTGGATTTTGCCCTGATGCCGATTGGCGACAACTTTACCATGGACATACACGATGCCATGATCGCCGCTGATTTTGTGCAGGTAGATACGGTGATCGGTATGCATTACGACACCTTCCCTTACATCAAAATTGACCGTGAAGAGGTGCAGGAAGTAGCCAGAATGGCTGATAAAGAACTTATTTTGTTGGAGATAGGTCAGACAATTAACCTATAGTTTTAGAATGGGAAAAATTATCGCAGTTGCAAACCAAAAAGGTGGCGTGGGTAAAACCACAACGGCCATTAACCTTGCCGCCAGTTTAGCAGCTTTAGAGTATAAAACACTTTTAGTCGACGCAGACCCGCAGGCAAACGCCACATCGGGCCTTGGCTTCGACCCTGCCACCATCACCACCAGCATTTACGAGTGCATGGTAGAAGATGTAAAGGTAGAGGACATTATCCTACAATCGCCTAATATCGAGTATCTTGACCTGATCCCGTCGCACATCGATCTGGTGGGTGCCGAGGTAGAGATGATCGATATCCCGAACCGTGAGGAGAAAATGCGTGAGGCGCTGAAGCCTTTAAGAGACAAGTATGATTACATCATCATCGACTGCTCTCCTTCGCTTGGCCTTATTACGGTAAACTCGCTTACAGCAGCAGATTCTGTGGTGATACCGGTGCAGTGCGAGTACTTTGCACTTGAAGGTTTGGGCAAGCTCCTGAACACGATCAAGATAATACAGTCGCGCCTGAACACGGAACTGGCCATTGAAGGTATCCTGTTAACGATGTATGATGTGCGCCTGCGCCTGAGCAACCAGGTGGTGGAAGAAGTGAAAACACACTTCCAGCAGATGGTATTCGATACTATCATTCCTAGAAACGTGAAGTTGAGTGAGTCGCCAAGCTTTGGTATACCAGCCCTTTTGCACGATGCAGAAAGCAAAGGCGCCCTGAGTTACCTGAACCTGGCACGTGAGATTGCAGAGAAAAACAGCGTCGTGCTGGCGAAATAACACATTACGATTACATGTCCGACAACAAGAATTCAGCAGCAAAACGCAAAGGCGGCCTCGGCAGAGGCCTGGGCTCTCTCCTGGAGGGCAACAAATACACCGGAAAAACTGAGTCATCAACCACCGCTAACGAAGTTAATACTATCGCAGATATAGCCATTAGCCAGATCCAGACTAACCCTTACCAGCCGCGCACGCATTTTGATCAGGCGGCACTGGAAGAGTTGGCAGAGTCTATCAAAATACAAGGCATTATTCAGCCTATTACTGTTCGCCAACTGGACCAGAACACGTTCCAGCTAATTTCCGGTGAGCGCCGTTACCAAGCCGCAAAAATTGCTGGCTTAGAGGTAATACCAGCTTACATCCGCAAGGCCGACGATCAGCAGATGCTGGAAATGGCTCTAATCGAGAACATTCAGCGCGAGAACCTGAATGCCATCGAGATTGCCCTCTCCTATCAGCGCCTGTTAACCGAATGCAGCCTAAAGCAGGAAGAACTGGGTGACCGTGTAGGCAAAAAACGTACGACTGTAACCAACTACCTGCGCCTTCTTAAGCTTCCACCGGATATCCAGATCGCCCTGCGCGACAACATCATCAGCATGGGCCATGCGCGTGCGCTGATCAACATCGACACTATTGAGCAGCAGCTGGATGTGTTTAAAGAGGTAGTGGCCAAGGAACTTTCTGTTAGAAAAGTAGAGGAACTGGTGCGTAACCTGCAGAATGCCAAGAAGAAACCAGATAACCAGCAGAAGCTACAGTTTAACAAGTATGACGATGAACTGAAAACGGTGGAGTCGAAACTCACGTCGCAGTTCGGTACTAAAATTCAGGTAAAGGCAAACAACGAAGGTAAGGGCGAGATCAAAATCCCGTTTGTTTCGGTAGATGAGCTAAACCGTATTTTAGAAATACTTAACTACTAAAGCCCACATGAAGCTACGAATCAGTGTTACGGCTTTCCTGCTAAGTATACTTTCATACTTTTCCCCTGCTACTGTTTCTGCCCAGATAGTTACTGTCGGTCAGGACTCGGTGCCGGTGGTTATAGCATCACCTGACACTGCTCAAAAACGCTTCTTTCTAAGCACATGGGACAAACCTGCTAAGGCAGCCTTATTTTCTGCGGTTATACCCGGCGCCGGCCAGGTATACAATAAAGCCTACTGGAAAGTCCCAATTATTTATGCAACAGGGGCCGTGTTAGGATACTTCCTGATTGATAATAACAAAAATTACCAGGACTTCAGGCAGGCGCTTATTTTGCGAAACCGCGATTCAAGCGATGTTTATGTAAACAGCCGTATCTACGGCGTTTATAGTCCTCAAAATGGGGTACTCACGCAACGAGGCACAGAAAACCTGCGTTACAGCCGTGACTTTTACCGCCGTAATCGTGACCTGACCATAATGCTCTCGGTTTTAGCCTGGGGACTTAACGTAGCGGAAGCATATGTTCACGCACACCTGAAAGATTTTGATATAAGCGAAGATTTATCCCTTCAAGTACAACCAGGATTAATTCCTGCACAAGGCAATCCTTATAGTATGGCGCCGGGTGTAACGCTTGTTTTATACTCTAACTCGAAATGAAGATACTTTTGATTGGCTATGGCAAAATGGGCAAAACCATTGAGCAGATGGCCCAGGCTAAAGGCCACACCATTGTAGGCAAGATAGACCACCACAACACTGATGACTTGCAGAACTACAACGGAAGCAATACCGATGCTGCCATTGAATTTACGCACCCGGAAGCTGCTTTCGGCAATATTTCTTACTGCCTTAACAACGGCATTCCGGTAGTTTCCGGCTCCACTGGCTGGCTCGAAAAGTTTGAGGATGCAAAACAGCTTTGCGAACAGAACAAAGGTGCCTTCTTTTATGCATCTAATTACAGCGTGGGTGTAAACCTGTTCTTCCACTTTAACGAGTATATTGCCAGCAAAATGCAGGAGTATAAAGAATATGAAGTGGCTATACGTGAAATCCACCACCTGCAGAAAGTTGACAAGCCAAGCGGTACCGGCATTACAGCTGCCGAAGGTATACTTGCCAGCTACAAGAATTTGAATGGTTGGGTTGCTGATATTCCGGAAGAAAAAGGTAAATTAAACATTGCTTCGGAGCGTGAACCTGATGTAGTGGGCACACATATTGTTACCTACAGCTCAGAAGTAGACCAGATCGAACTCGGCCACATTGCCCACAGTCGCGCTGGATTTGCCGAAGGCGCTGTAATGGCCGCTGAGTGGATAGTAGGCCGCCAGGGCGTTTATGGTATGAAAGACATGCTTAACCTGTAACTTTAGCACTTACTGATGAATGTAAAATTCTGGGAGAAGAAACCTGTAACCAAAGAGCCTAAAAAGAAAAAAAGCTTTGCCCGTGAATGGGGTGATGCGATTCTTTTTGCCGTGATTGCGGCTAGCTTAATACGCTGGGCGACTTTTGAGGCGTATACCATCCCTACCCCTTCTATGGAGAAGTCGTTACTAGTAGGCGATTTCCTGTTTGTAAGCAAGTTGCATTATGGGCCGCGTACACCAATCACACCGCTGCAGGTGCCACTTACGCACCAAACCATCTGGGGTACCAACATCCCCTCCTATTCCGATGCAATTCAATTAGACTCATATCGTTTGCCTGGGTTCTCGGAGGTAAGCCGTGGCGATGTGGTGGTGTTTAACTACCCTCCCGAAGACGAGCACCCTGCCGACCTGCGCACAAACTACATAAAACGTGCTATCGGTATTGCCGGCGACACCATCTCGATCCGTGATATGCAGGTGTACATCAACGGCAAACCAATAGAGAACCCGGAGAACATGCAGTATAAGTACTTTCTATCTACGGATAGTTTCTTGAACGAGAAGTTCTTCCTGGACCGCGACATTACAGACGTTACCCGCTGGCAGGGCGGCTATATAATCGATACATCTCCGGAGAAAGCAAAAGAGCTTGCAACTCTTGGTTTTGTAAAAGAAACTATGCTTTTGAAAGATATACCTGGCAAAGGCGATCCGGAAGTATTCCCGCACGTGCCAAGCAAGTATGAATGGAATAAAGACAACTTCGGACCGCTGTATATCCCGAAAGAGGGCGCCACGGTAGCTATTAACGAGCAGACGCTGCCGCTATACGAACGTGTGATCCTGAAGTATGAGCATAACGAGAACGCTGAGGTAAGAGACGGCAAGCTCTTCATCGACGGCAAACAGGTGAGCCAGTATACTTTCAAGCAGAACTACTACTTTATGATGGGCGATAATCGCCACAATTCCCTCGATTCTCGCTATTGGGGATTTGTGCCTGAGGACCACGTGGTAGGCAAGGCCGTGATGATCTGGATGTCTACTGATCCAAATGGCAGCTTCCTGAGCAAAGTTCGCTGGGGCCGTATCTTTAATATCATAGACTAAGCTTATATTTCATAAAACAAAAGAGCCAGACTTAAACAGTCTGGCTCTTTTGTTTTTAAGCTGGTTCAACCAAAACTATAGTAAAGACGCTATAATAGAATTAAAATGTAGTTTGGTTTACTCAGAAAAGCAATTTTATAACATCTCCTTCTTTTAAACCGTTGTAGCAGGTAAGCATTTTTCTCTGTTTAAAGCGCTGGTAGATTATACTTATATATCGTTGAATGGAAAGCTTAAGACTTTATATTGAGTACATCGCACAGGTCATTGAGGCCATGGGAGTTGTGATTATAGCCTTAGGTGCTTTTTTTGCACTCATCCGCTTTTTCTTCCCAATCTTTCAATCACAAACAAAATCATACAAACAACTGCGTCAAGATTTGGGTAAAGCTATACTTCTGGGTCTTGAAATTTTGGTAGCCGCAGATATAATTGCTACTGTAGTAACAGAACCTACACTACAGAAAGTACTAACATTAGGCTTAATTGTTTTGATAAGAACATTTCTGAGCTTGTCGCTACAAGTAGAACTGGAAGGTAAGTTTCCGTGGCAAACTTATAAAGCTCCAGATAGGTCTGATCACCTTGAACTCGGACCAGAAGCTGACAAAAAATCAAATAGATAATTCATAGGATAGTTCAAACATGGCAGCGCCCGGGGTAAATAAATATATTTTAATTACTGGCTAAACACAGAATGTATGATACATTTAACCTATACCTATCTATTGTTTTAACATCAAAAAAATACAAAATATTTTAACCTAAATACTTGCTGCACATACTTTAAGGTTGTTATATTAGCTATAGATTTACTCTTGACGGTACAAAGTTTGCATTTTTCAGTCTCCTACTGGTAATATGCATAATTGGCCATTACAGTAAGTGTACATTCCTCAACTGGTGATAAAAAGAATTTTAGAGTAGAAAAAGATGAAAAGCTATCCGCTGACCATGCTGGCCCTTATTGCTTTTCTGAGCCTGACTTTTGTGTCAGGACTCTACATAGACAACTATCTGTACAGTAAAAGACTGGTAGAAAATAAAATAAACTCAGTTATTACAGATGTTGCACATTTCAATCGAGGAGGCTACCAGTATATGTATGATGAATCATACTTCTGGGCTTCTTCTTTTAACCTTAATACAGAGAAGGAGTTACTTTTTGTAGGCGACTCTATAGCTAAATCTCCAAATAGCCTTAGTCTTAAGGTATACCGAAAAAACAGAGGGCTAAAATATTCCCATGTGGCCACCTTTGAGGGTAGCAACTAGTATCAATTTATCTTAAATTGGCCTGAAATTACTTCAGCAATCAGATAAATAGTATGATCCGTCCTTACCTGCCCGAAGACAAAGCACAGCTTGTTGCTTTGTTACAACTTAATATTCCGCAATACTTTGCTGAAACAGAGGAAGCAGACTTTGTAGAGTACCTCGATAAGCATCTTGAAGACTACTTTGTTTTCGAAGACGAAAACAAAATATTGGGTGCTGGAGGGATTAATTACTTCTACGATACTAACCTTACCCGTATCTCCTGGGACATAGTTCATCCGGAGCATCAGGGGAAAGGCATAGGCCGAAAGCTGCTGACGCATAGAATCAACCACATAAAGGCTATTCCCAGTATCAAAACTATACAGGTAAGAACATCGCAGTTGGTCTACAGATTTTATGAAAAGATGGGGTTTGACCTGGAACTGGTCGATAAAGACTACTGGGCTAAGGGCTTTGACCTGTATCAGATGAAGATGCCATTAAACACGCTTTAGCCGCTCCAGAAACCAGCTAATGGAGCCGCCAAGGTGTTGTTAAGCTATACTTCTTAAAGTGGCTTAAAGTATATCCAGCACATTTTCAGGCGGCCGGCCAAGCACGGCTTTGTTATCTTTTACTACAATAGGCCGCTCAATCAGCACCGGATTCTCAGCCATTACCTGTATCAGTTCTTCGTCAGAAAGCTGCTCATTTTTATACTTGTCCTTATACAATTGCTCCCCTATTCGCAGCAGTTGCTCCGGCTTAAGGTTCAGCATTTGCAACAGTTCTTTTAGTTCGCTGGCAGTTGGCGGAGTTTTAAGGTACTCCACTACCTCAGGTTGCTGTCCGGAGTTCTGTATAATTTCCAATGTCTGGCGGCTTTTGCTGCAACGGGGGTTATGGTAGATCTTGATCATTATGCTATTTTTTGTTGTTCTAAATTAATAAATAAGCACCAGGCTTCGCAATAAAGTATAGCTCCTGTCCTGCACTTTTTTGTAACTTACCGCCTTAACCAATCAACATTCTATGAAAAACACCTTACTTAATTGGGCGGGTATACTTTGCCTTTGCTTTGCCAGCCTAAGCCTTTGGGCCTTTACGCCTGCTAACAAAAGCAAATCCATTATGAACGGCACTGAACTGGTACAGGCCATGCACAGCCGCTGGCATAAAAAGTGGTATCCTAACTTTGCCTTCGACCAGCGTGCCATCTATTACGAAGGCGATAAAATAACCAAAGAAGAAGTATGGCAAGAAGTATACAGCCAACCCGGCTACTTGGGCATCCGGTTTAATGGCTTTGAGAGCGGCAACGGCGTAATTTTCAGAGAAGACTCACTTTATACTTTCAAGAATAATCAGCTGCAGGGTAAATCATTCCAGATCCATCCGCTCCTGCTGCTATGCTTTGATGTATATTTTCTACAGCCAGAAATAACGAAGCAAAAACTGGAAAAGACCGGCTTCGATCTTTCGAAAATGACAGAAGCTAAGTGGCAGGGCCGTGATGCCTATGTGGTGGGCACTACAGATGCTTCTGACAATACGACACCGCAATTCTGGGTGGACAAGGAAAGACTGTACATTGTACGTGTTTTAACTAACCCTAAAGGTACACCACGCGATGTAGAGGTAAACAATTACCAGAAAATAGAAGGGAAATGGGTGGCAACAGAGATCATCTTTAAAACAGATGGCAAGACAACTATGCGCGAAGAGTACTTTAACATGCGCTTCCCGAAGGCGATGAACAAAGCCTGGTACGACCCGGCCCAGTTTGCCAGTACTAAATGGTAGTTTAAAGCTATACTTTGCTGGTGCCACAGCTTATTGCTGCACTCAAGCAAAGGCATAAACTGTCATCTCGAACACCTTGAGAAATCTATTTAAGATTAGTGTATTTGAATACTATGAAGATCTCTTTTGATGTTCGAGGTGACAACAAAAAAATTTAAATCCTTAATTGCTGAGATTGTATTCACCTGTTGGAGCAAAGAGAGGCTCTAAACTATTACCAGTCGATTGGTTCTTTACCGTTATCTACCAAGTAGTTATTTGCTTTACTAAAGTGCCTGTTTCCAAAAAAGCCCCTATCAGCAGCAAATGGTGATGGATGTGCCGATTTTAGTACCAGGTGTTTACGCTCGTCAATAAAAGCGCCTTTTTTCTGTGCATAGGCGCCCCAGAGCATAAACACAACGTTTTCTTTTTTCTCGTTTACCTTCTGCACCACGGCATCCGTAAACTCCTCCCACCCTTTCTTCTGATGCGATCCGGCGTTACCGGCCCTAACTGTTAAAGTAGCATTAAGGAGTAACACCCCCTGCTTCGCCCAACGCTCCAGGTTACCGGTGGCAGGTACGTCTTTTCCTAAGTCGCTTTTGATCTCTTTAAAGATGTTGATGAGGGATGGAGGCGTGCGTACAGTGTCGCTTACAGAAAAAGCCAGTCCGTTTGCCTGGTTCGGCCCATGGTATGGGTCCTGCCCCAGGATCACGACCTTTACCTCATCAAAAGGGCACATCTCAAAAGCCTTGAATATCTGATTACCTGCCGGGTAAACTTTTTGAGATGTGTATTCGTCTTTAACAAAAGAGACAAGATTTTTGAAATACGGTTTTTCAAATTCATCTTGCAGCACATTTTGCCAGCTTTCTTCTATCTTTACATTCATGAGCGTTAGGGGTAGTGGGTTTGGTAAAAAAATGAAACCATCACTTTCTTTAATGGTTTCTAAGTATACAAAAAACTCTGTAACATGGATACAAAAACAACTGAAGGTGTAAAAGTTACGGTTACCACCAATTACCTTCCAGACTATTCCAGTCCTGTGCAGCAGCATTATGTATTTGCCTACAAGATAAGTATAGAAAATAATTCTGAGTTTACAGTTAAGCTATTGCGCCGGCATTGGTACATCCACGATGCCACTGGTGTAGTACGCGAGGTAGAAGGCGAAGGCGTAGTAGGGCAGCAACCGGTACTAGAACCCGGTGAGTCGCATGAGTATGTGTCGGGGTGCAACCTGAAAACAGGTATGGGTAAAATGCGTGGTACCTATTTAATGGAGCGCATGGTAGATGGCAAACAGTTTGACGTGACCATTCCTGAATTTAACCTGATCGTGCCTTATAAGCTGAATTAATGTTTCGTTATACAATAGGTGATAGTTAAGTGGTTAAATTGCTTGTTTAACCGAGAATATGATCACTGTCATTTCTCGAGTTGCTCAGAGTGACAAAGTATAACGGCTACTCCTGCATCAAAAAGTATGAATCATCACCCCAATAAAAATCTAACAGTTTAAAATCAACCAGCAACATTTAGATTAGTGCTCCCCTACCACCTAGCTGCCAACTACCCAATTTACAGAGCAAAAGCCTTTAAGCTGCACGGCGTGCACTCCCCTTTCATTTTCGACCTGTATCACCATGTAATTCAGCATGACGGGCACTTTGCGGCTTACGACCTGGTAGAAAACCTGCGTGAAGACTTACTGCAAGACAATGCTAAACTGGAGGTAACTGATTTTGGTGCGGGTCCCAAAGCCGGCAACAAGCATACAAGGTTTGTAAAAGACATTGTCAGCGCTTCGGCAAAGCCGGCAAAGTACGGGCAGTTGCTTTTCAGGCTGGTCAACTACTTTCAGCCTAACACCATTTTCGATTTAGGCACCTCCTTAGGCATTACAACCAGCTATATTGCCTCTGCACGAAAAGAAGGCAAGGTTTATACTTTTGAGGGATGCCCTAACATTGCGCACGTGGCAACGCAGAACTTTAAGAAACTTGGGCTGGAAAATGTACAGCTGATAAACGGCAATCTGGATACCACCCTGCCAGCGCAGGTAGCGCAGGTACAGCAACTAGACTTTGCCTTTTTTGACGGCAATCACCGTTACGAGCCTACCATGCGCTACTTTAACCTTTGCCTTACCAAACACCACGAACGCAGTGTTTTTGTGGTTGATGACTTATACTGGTCTGCGGAGATGAAACGTGCCTGGCAGGAAATAAAGAAGCACCCGCAGGTGCTTCAAACTGTTGATCTTTTCTATGTAGGCCTGGTCTTCTTCCGGACTTCGCAGCCAAAGGAGAACTTTACATTATACTTTTAGTCGTTTTCCTGCACGATCTGCGTTTCCCAGCCATCAAACTCTCCGTCGTTTTTTATGGCCAGCTGCATAAGCATTTCGGTAACCAGGTAAATAGACTCCTCGTCAGCTTTGCTTTGGTTTGACAGCACCAGTCGATAAGGAAGCTCATGGTTTTCTTCTTCATCCTCTGCCTCTACCTCAAAATCAGAGTTTAGAACTTCATCCTTTGCAGCGGCCCTATCAGTGGCAGATCTGAAGTATAAAGTATAAGTGATCTTACGCGGCACATACGATTGGTCTCCCTGTTCCTCCAGCAGTTGCAATATCTTGTTGTTCTGGATGCGCAGCAGGCTTTCTTCGTCCGGGAAAAGGAACTCAAAGTATACTTCCCAGGTAGGATCTTCGGTTATCTGATGATCAAAAGTATATTCAGGGAAATGCGTGCGTAGTTCATCCACCATCTGCTCTACCAGCAGGGTGTCGCCGCTGTAAAAGTATAAGGCCCTGCGGCCGCTATTCAGGGTTTTACCAACAAACGTTGCCTCCAGTTTCTCCTCAAAGCTGTTAACGAGCATATCCTCGATCTCCTCCAGCTTTGCCCATTCCTCATTATCCGGAAAGCCATCATCATTCGTGGTAAGCAAACCAGCAACCACCTCGATCAGGTGAGGCTTATCGGGCAGCGGAGCAAGCGAGTACAGGCCCAGGTCCACGCTGATAAAGGCCGGAGTATCCTCCAGGTAGCAAAAGTAAACGTCCCAATCGGCTTGGTAGGCACTGTCCATACTTCTCATTTTTTATTTTACCGCCTAACGGATTGCCTGTCTGATTCTAATAAGCTTTGTAAGCAGGTCCTCCAGTTGGTCTAAAGGCAGCATATTGGCTCCGTCTGACTTGGCTATACTTGGCTGCGGATGCGTTTCTATAAACAAGCCGTCTGCTCCTACTGCTATAGCTGCTTTTGCAATGGTTTCGATCAAAGCCGGCTTACCGCCTGTAACCCCAGAGCTTTGGTTCGGCTGCTGCAGTGAGTGTGTCACATCCATCACCACAGGCACATTGTTAGACTGCATTTCCGGCAGATTACGGAAATCCACTACCAGGTCGGAGTAACCAAAGCTGTTACCTCTGTCTGTAAGTATAACCTTGTCGTTGCCGGACTGTCTTATTTTATCTACGGCAAAACGCATGGCCTCACCCGATAAAAACTGGCCTTTTTTAACATTAACTACTTTGCCTGTGTTAGCAGCCGCAACCAGTAAATCTGTTTGGCGACACAGGAAAGCCGGTATTTGCAGCACATCCACAAATTCAGCAGCCATGGCGGCCTCTTCTGTTTCGTGAATATCTGTTACAGTAGGCAAATCGAACTCCTGCCCTACTTTTTGTAGTATGCGCAGCGCCTTTTCATCTCCAATGCCTGTAAAAGAGTCTAGCCTCGAACGGTTTGCTTTGCGGTAAGATCCTTTAAAGATTAACGGCACCTGCAGCTTATCCGACAAGCTCACGAGCCTTTCAGCTATTTGAAGCGCCATTTCTTCGCCTTCAATGGCACATGGGCCGGCCATCAAAAAGAAGTTACCGCTGGTAGTATGTTTTAATTTAGGTATCTCAAACATAATAGTATACTTGGTTAAAGCCTCTTGGCTCTGCAAAGGTAGGTAGGTAATAATGAATTATGAATTAGTAATTAAGAATTATGAGTTTCAGCTCTGGTATAAGCTTATTTATTAAGTATAACTGATAAAGCTGCATCGGACTTCTAGTTTTTTAACTCTAGAATTATAAACAGCTCATTCCCTTGCCTTGGTGGAATAGAGTTATAGGCGGTTTCAAAGAGTATAAAATTGAAGTATAGCTCGAAGTATGTTCTATACTCTTCCCGGTTGCCCCCAAATGGCGGCCCCGGCTTTTGGAAAGTAGTATCGAAGAGCAGACCTACCAGCTTACCGCCAGGAGCCAGCAATGAGGCCATTTTCTCGGTATATGCAGCACGTAATGCCGGATCCAGAGCACAGAAAAAAGTTTGCTCTACAATAAGATCATACTTGCCTTCCAGTTCGAAAAAATCTTGGTGCAGCAGTTGCTCCTCCGGAAACTCTGGTACCCGTTGAGCAAAGTTTCGCAGAGGCGCTGGAGCAACATCAACTAAATACACATTTTCGAATCCGTTTCTGAACAGATACTCGGCCTCATATGCATTGCCACAGCCTGGAATAAGTATGCGTATAGCTTTGTTTTGCAGTTGATCAAAATAATTTTTGAGTGGCGGCGTTATGCTTCCGGTATCCCAGCCCGTGTTGTTCTGCGTATAGCGTTCTTGCCAATAGGCAGCGTTAAAATCTTGCTCCATGCTGATTTGTTTATAGCGCAAAAGTTTTATATTTGAATCTTACATCAGTCACTACCGCTCAAAATACAGATTTTTCTTAAGAAAATAATTTAACCTAAACCCTTACATATGTCAGTAAACACTCCTGAAAATAGAAGCAACCGCAAACTGTTGATCGGGGGCCTTCTTGTTGTCCTACTGAGTATCAATGGCATTCTCATTTACATGAACTATCAGAAAAAGGAGAAGACCGAAGAGCAGGAAGAGATCATCCGGGTAAAAAACAGTGAGTTGGAAAACCAGATTAAAGTATACGAGGCACTGAAGTCAGATTTTGAGCGCCAAAGCCAGGAGTTACAGGCAATGGGCCTGGAGAACGACTCGCTGGAAGCTAAAATTGCTGCCATCAACGCCGACCTTAACCAACTGCGCGGCTTCAGAAAAAGCAGCTATAGCCTGGCAGACCAGCGCCGCTTCCGCGACAGAGCGTCTGCCTTTGAAAAGCAATTGAAGGAAAAAGACGCTGAGATAGCTAGACTGAAGGAGGATAATGAAGTGCTTTATACGGAGAACACAGGCCTTAAAGTAACGCAAAATCGCCTTACAGACAGCCTTACTACTATGAAGACCACAAACAAAGACCTTTCAGAAAAAGTAAAGGTGGCTTCAAGGCTTGAGGCGCAGAACATCCAGGTAAATATTATAAACCAGCGCGGCAAAGAGAAAGAAGACGATGACAACGAGTACCGTGCTAAGCGTGTAGACAAAATTCGTGTTGCATTTAAGCTGGCTAAAAATGATGTAGCTCCCAAAGAACCTAAGACCGTATACATGCGTTTAATCGAGCCTGACGGCGCTGCATTGTACAACCTTTCTATGGGTGGCGGTTCTTTTGATGTCGACGGAGAAGGAATGTATTATACAGCCAAGCGTGATTTTGTTTTTGATAATACGCAGCAGCAGTTAAGCTTTTTGTATGATAAGAATGCTGAGTATAAAAAAGGCCAGCATACCATTGAATTATACTCTGATGGCTTTTTGATAGGGAAAACGAACTTCGTGCTTAAATAACAGCTTTAAACCTTAGTTCAGGAAAGCCTCTGCTCTTAGCAGGGGCTTTTTTTATGCTATCCAAGTACAGATCTGTTCTCCTAACGTTAGAAACGTTTATACTTATACCTCAGCTTAAAGCATAAAAAAAGCCCCACTCCTGAGGGTGAGGCTTTAGTCCATCGTTCACATGTAAAAAACAGCTCTAACGCGAACGTTAGAATTAATCAACAAGAATCTTTCGATCCTGAATAACTTTGAAGCTTTCAACCATTCTTACCGACTCGTGTACATCTTCCGTGAAAATGGCGATAAACGAACCTGGCTCTCCGTGCTCCAGCGCATAGGCAATGGCACGCATCTCTTCCGGTATCAGCTTTACATTTTTTCCAGGAGCAACATCTTCTATTCCTTGTAATATTGGTCCGGATATCTCTTCTGCCGTTTTACCCCGCAGGTCAGCATCCAGCCTTACTATGATCTCGTCGAACGCCTCGCCTGCTACACGACCTATCTCATAAAAATCTTCTGTGCGGCGATCTCCAACGCCAGCCACAATTCCAACTTTTTTGGTGGCATCCAGCGCATTCATAAAATCACCTATTGCCTTAAGCCCACCCGCATTGTGCGCATAGTCTACTAGCACCTCAAACTGCGGGAACTTGAATAGGTTCATACGGCCCGGCGTCTTGCTTGGTGATGGTATGAACGTACGAAGTGAGGTTTTAATATCTTGAACATCGAAATGTGATATATATCCTGCTAATGTTGCAGCCAAAATATTCTCGATGTTAAATCTGGCCTTTCCTCCAAAGGTTAACGGCACATCTGCCACACGGTCTATCCTGATCTTATAGCTGTTTTTAAAGATGGAGATATACCCGTTTTCAAATACAGCTGCCAACCCGCCCTTTGCAATGTGCTTCAGAATGCGTGGGTTGCTCTCATCCATACTAAAGAAGGCTACCTTACACTCCACCTCCTCAGCCATGGCATAAACCAGATCGTCGTCGGCATTTAGTATGGCATAGCCGTCTTTGCTTACGCTTTTCGGGATAACTGATTTTAGCTTTGCCAGTTCCTCCAGCGTGTCAATATCACCGATACCCAAATGGTCGGAGCTTACATTCGTTACAATACCGATATCGCACTGCTGAAAGCCTAAACCTGATCGCAGTAGTCCACCCCGGGCACACTCTAACACAGCAAAGTTTACGGTAGGGTCTTTTAGCACAAACTCTGCGCTGTAAGAGCCAGTAGTGTCGCCTTTTTCGAGTAGCTTATCCTGGATGTATATACCGTCTGTTGTAGTATAGCCAACCTGGTAGCCCTTCCCTTTTACCATATGGGCAATCAGGCGGGTGGTTGTGGTCTTACCGTTGGTACCTGTTACAGCAATAATTGGAATGCGTGCAGGTGTACCTCTCGGGAAGAGCATATCTACCACAGGCTCGGCCACATTCCGGGGCAGGCCATAGGTTGGGGAGATATGCATCCGGAAGCCAGGCGCAGCATTAACTTCCAGCACAGCACCACGGGCTTCGTTTAGCGGGATGGCAATGTCAGTCGTCATTACATCTATACCACATATATCCAGCCCGATCAGGCCAGCTATGCGTTCAGCCATCAGAATATTGTATGGATCAATTAAGTCTGTTACATCTGTGGCTGTACCACCTGTGCTAATGTTAGCAGTAGATTTAAGGTACAACTCCTCCCCAGCCGGCAGCACCGATTGTGTTGTCAGGTTGTGGCTTTTGAGAATGTTCTGGGTGTGCTTGTCTATTTTTATCTTAGTGAGCACCTTTTCGTGACCGATGCCGCGACGTGGGTCTTTGTTTTCCCGCTCAATTAGCTGTTTAATGGTGGAGGTGCCATCTCCTGTTACCATGGCAGGCGTTCGTTTTGCCGCTGCCACAAATTTGCCGTTTATCACCAGCAATCTAAAGTCGAAGCCACTGATGTATTGCTCCACAATTACTTCTTCTGAGAAAGCCTGCGCCTCTGCAAATCCCCGCTGGGCATCTTTTAGATTGGTAATGTTGATTGTAGCACCTTTACCGTGGTTGCCATCCAGTGGCTTTGTTACCAGCGGGAAACCCAGCCAATCTATAGCTCGCTTCAGCTCTTCCTGCGTCCTGATGGTGGTTCCTTTTGGCACCGGTATGCCAGCATCCTCCAACATGGCCTTCGTTGCATTTTTATCGCCGGCTATCTCCACGGCGAAACAGGCAGTTCGCCCCGTCATGGTTGCCTGTATGCGCTTCTGATTAACGCCATAACCTAACTGGATAAGCGAATGACGGTTGAGCCTGATGTATGGTATACCGCGGCTTACAGCCTCCGAAACGATTGAGTAAGTACTAGGGCCGAAATACTCATCTTCCCTGATGTCGTGCAGCCGGCTTATATCTTCGGCCAGTTTATACTTTTCGCCTTTTATGAGAGCCTCTGTAATGCGAACGGCGGCGTAGGCGGCATACTCCCCGGCCCGTTCTTCCTGGTAAGAAAAGATCACAAGCTGCTGCCCTTCTCCTTTGCCAGGATAGCAGCGGCCAAAACCTGACTCCATTCCGGCCAGGGTCTGTAGTTCAAGCGCTATGTGCTGCACCACATGTCCTATGGTGGTGCCTTCCTCCACAGTTTTAAAAAAGCCTCCTTCTACTCCTTCTGTAGCCCGGTGGCTAACCATACCCGGAAAAGTCTTCTTTAAGCGTTCGCAAAAATGAGGTAACTGGTTTGTTAAGGTCTGGCTAAGATCTTCTAAAGCCAGTTTCAGAACGATGATCTTGGGGTGCTTCACCGACCAATAGTTCGGCCCGCGCATCACGCGCAAATCTATAATTTTCATGTGTCAGTAAGTCTGCGTAAGCATTGCTGTTTTCTTCTTATGCGGTTTATACTTTGTTATAGGTACATTTCTTGTTTTCCTTAAGTATAAACCTGTATCAACTTGTACAATCTGTCAGGCACAAGAGCAGTATACTTCTTTATTTGAATTGATGCTGAATATGTGATTTTAGTTTAGCTGTAGGTGCTTGCATGATTTTTAGTACAGATGATTACGGTAAACGCGCTTAAAAGATTAGTGCTTTTTCAAAATATTTAGTGCAAAGACAGGCTTTTTTACAGAGTTGCAGTATGCTGCGGATGAACAGGAGAAACAGTTAGGGCAATAAAAACAAAAGCCCCTGTAATTGCTTACAGGGGCTTTGAGGTAACGAGCGGATTCGAACCGCTGTAGCAGCTTTTGCAGAGCTGAGCCTAGCCACTCGGCCACGTTACCGTGCGTTTGGGTTTGCAAATATACACAGAGATGTATGCTTGTCAAACATTACAGGCACTTTTTTCTATTTATACTACTGCTGAGGCCCGTTTCTCAGAATCTGAATGCCTGTTACATTTTCAGTTTCAGCTAATTGTAGTATCCGCGTCTGTTTAACTGGCCTGTATATTAATTTTGTTCTTTTGCCCTGCCTCTCCACTATAAATACTGCATCGTCGTTTACGTTGTCCCATTTAAAGCTAAAGCCTTTTAACACATCCCCTGCCAGCATACCAGCTTTCTCTGCACTAGAGCCTACAGCTACTGAGGCTACTACATCATTTAAGCCTAGTCCACCCAACTCTGTGCTGAATCCTAAATCAAAAACCGCTTGCGCTCCTGTCGCAGAAAGTAGCTGCGCATCATCAAAAACCTGCTTAAAAGGGAGAGGTGTTGTACCAAGTACATGATCAGCATAAAACTTACTCCAATCTTGTTGTGTGAGTTCCTGTAAGGAAGCTATAATATCACTATCCACAAAAGGCTTTTCCCTACTCTTTTTCATCATCATTTGCATCAGGTCATCCAGGCTTTTGTGGCCATCCGTCATCTGTTTTATTTTAAGATCAAAGAGCAGTGCAAGCAGGGCGCCTCTGTTGTAGGCCACATTTCTCACAGAAGAATTAGTCCAGTACTCCGTCTTCATCCGTTCTGGTGTAGCGGTAAGTGAGTATGGGTTCGACTCGTACTTGCGGATGGCTTGGTTCACCCAATCAATAAAGTCTTCATTAGAATACATGTGCTCCCTATACAGCGTAAGGTTTGCATAATACTCAGTGAAACCCTCAGAAAACCATTTGTAATATCCTTCAGGAGTTGCTGGATCAGATGCAATTGCATCCTGGCCATTCCAGAGATGGAAATTCTCGTGTGCTATTAGCCTAATAATATCATACTTGTTCGCCTCCAGTGGCTTACTCTTATCAGGATATACAGATATCGCGTTTCTCACAACAGTTCCTCCTGAGTTGTCTGCATTTCCTTCTGTAAGTGTAACCAGCAAAGGCTGTCGTTGGATATTAATCCCCATGTACCTGATCTGTGCTTCCAGCACTTTGCTTACTGCACGTATAAATGCAGTGTCTGGGAAAGCAAAGCTGCCATGCATAATGTAATGTATGGATATACCAATCAGCCTATTTTCGTAATGCCTTACGTCTCCCCCGATAAGCAACACATTTACAAAATCATTGAAAGAGGGAAAGGTTTTAGCTGAAACAAAGAATTTTGGATAAGCCTTAGCATATACAGTTAGCTTAACTTTCTGGCTTGACAGTACTTTATCATGAGGGACCAAGAGAAAATTTCCCCAGGCAAATACAAAATCCTCAAACAGTGTGGGATGAAAGTTTTCTCCTTCCTTCTCTCCCATAAATGTTTTTTTCGGGGATGTAACGGTATAAGTAAGCGTGAACTTCTGTTTGTTGTTGAATACCACCCACTCCTGCTCATTTAGCTGCTTCACTACCAGCTGCTTACTGTTTTTTATACTTGCTTCTAGCTGACTAATGTTCTTGTGGTAGTCTGGTTGGCCAGCCTCATTAATTGTCTTGAAGATGACGCTATCCTGCTCACTACCCGGAAAGGTTAAGCTTACACGTAATGTTTTTGGTAGAACTTTGATGGCAGCTTCGGTTACATTTTGCTGTGCCAACACCACCATGGGGTATGATAGAAACATAAGCATTAGAAGTGCTACTGTGATTCCTGCTTTTTTCATGTTTTGTAGATTAGCTCTGGCTTAGATATATGGTGATTAGTAAGATATCAATTGACGTACCAATTCTAAAATCGCTTAAATACAGCGTTTATACTTATATCGCACGTATAAAAATGCCCATAAATGGGCACCTTTCGTCCATTTATGGGCAGCAGCATGTGTACTGAAAAAGCAAAAACTTAATGCTATCGGGTTCTCTTTGCCTTATATCGGAATCCTCTTCTTGTGTACCAAGTATGGCTGGGCACTATGCTTTTACACATTCCTATACTTTACCAGTTGCTTTACCATTTTCTCGGCTTTTTCGGTATAGTCTTTCTTATACTTCTCCATCAATTCCTCTCTGGATGTGTCCTTACTTTTTGCCTGCTTCTCCCAGATCACTGATAAAGTGGCAAACGGAGGCAGAAGCAATCCTATTGCATTATAGAAATTACTCAGGTTAGCTATAATGTGCTGCGCACCATCTGAATCGCCGGTGATGATAATGCCTGCCACCTTGCCACTTAGCCTTGACCTCTTACCCTCCAAAATCTCATCATGCAGTGCATCCAGCCGTTCAATTACCCGCTGTATTTCCGACGATTGATTGTTCCACCAGATTGGGCTAGCAAATATGATGATGTCGGAATCTAAGAGTTGCTTCAGTATAGTTGGCCATTCATCTCCCTCTCCCATGTTGGTATAAGTCCCGGGCCAGATGCTGTGCTCTACCAGTTTAACAATCTCTGTCTCTATGCCTTGTTTTACCATAAAGCCTTTCAGAAACTCTGATAGAACCTCTGTGTTAGATAGTCCTTCCTTTTTTAACGTGCCTAAAAGTATAACTGCTTTCATTGCTCTTGCTATCCTTGGTTAAGTATAATCTATTAAACAGCACCGTTGATTTAAGGTTATAGAATAAGGCATTTAAGCATCAATTTGTATAGCAGGAAGAGAAATGTTTATACTTGTTTGACTTCTGTTATTATAATAATCATTTTATCAGGTGTAGCCATACCAAAACAAAAAAGGCCCCGGATTGCTCCGGGGCCTTTTGCTATGTAACAAGCTTAAAACTAAGCGTTGTTCTCTTCTTCAGAAGAAGCTTCGCCTTCGTTAGAATCTTTTGCTTTTTTAGCAGCAGCTTCTTCTAACTTCTTAACGCCTGCTTCTTTCTCGTTAGAAAGCATTTGCTCTTTCAGAGCAGAAAGTGCATCAAGGTCGCCAAGCGTAGACTTGTTTTCTACTTCTTTTGGAGCCTTAGGAGCTTTCTCTTTCTTCTCGCCAGCAGCAGATGGCTTCTTCGTAGCTTTCGCGATACGAGCAGCATCAGCACTCTCTGTGTGCGTAGCAGTGTGAGAAAGGATGATCTTACGATCTTCTTTAGAGAACTCAGTTACTTTGAAGTCAAGGCTCTCGCCTGCTTCTACCTGAGAGCCATCTTCTTTCGTTAAACCTTTAGGGAAAGTGAAACCTTCGATACCGTAAGGCAACTCTAGTGTAGCACCACGCTCAGATTTCTCCAGAACAGTTGCTTTGTGCGTAGAGCCGATGTTGAATACAGACTCGAAAGTATCCCATGGGTTCTCCTCAAGCTGCTTGTGACCTAACGCAAGTCTTCTGTTAGGAACGTCAAGCTCCAGAACAACTACGTCAAGGTTTTCGCCAACTTTTACGAACTCAGATGGGTGCTTGATCTTCTTAGTCCAAGAAAGGTCAGAAACGTGCACAAGGCCATCTACACCTTCTTCAAGCTCTAAGAACAGACCGAAGTTAGTCAGGTTACGAACAACGCCAGTGTGCTTAGTGCCTACAGCGTATTTCGTTAACACGTCTTCTTTCGTCCATGGATCTTCAGTAAGCTGCTTGATACCAAGAGACATTTTACGCTCTTCGCGGTCAAGTGTCAATACAACTGCCTCAACCTCGTCGCCTTGCTTAATGAAGTCTTGTGGGTTGCGCAGGTGCTGTGACCATGACATTTCAGAAACGTGGATAAGGCCTTCAACGCCTGGCATCAGCTCAAGGAATGCGCCGTAATCAGCCACGTTAACAATTTTACCTTTAACTCTAGAGCCAACCTCGATGTCAGCTGGAAGAGCATCCCACGGATGTGGAGTAAGCTGCTTCATACCAAGAGAGATACGCTTCTTGTCTTCGTCGAAGTCAAGAACAACGATCTGTACTTTCTGGTCAAGCTGCAATACTTCCTCTGGGTGGTTGATACGACCCCAAGAAATATCTGTAATGTGAAGCAAGCCGTCTACGCCACCAAGGTCGATGAACACACCGAAGTTTGTCATGTTCTTGATAACACCTTCCAGAACCTGACCTTTTTCCAGGTTGTTCAGGATAGCTGCGCGCTGCTGCTCCAGGTCTTTCTCGATAAGTACTTTGTGAGAAACAACTACGTTGTCGAAAGCAGCGTTGATTTTCACAACTTTCACTTCCATTTTCTTACCTACGAACACGTCGAAGTCACGGATCGGCTTAACGTCGATCTGAGAACCTGGTAAGAAGGCCTCAACACCATGGATATCCATGATAAGACCACCTTTAGTTCTTCTCTTAACAACGCCTTCAAGAATGTTGTCATTCTCAAGGGCATCGTAGATGCTAGCCCAGGCAGATACGATTTTCGCTTTCTTGCGAGACAAGATAAGCTGACCGTTTGGATCTTCCTGGTCTTCGATAAATACTTCAACTTCGTCACCAACTTTCAGTTCAGGTAGATCTCTGAATTCTGAAACCGGAACCAAGCCGTCAGATTTGAAACCGATGTTCAGGATCACGTCACGATCAGTGATACCAACAACTGTTCCTTTAACAACCTCCTGCTCCTGTACAGTAGTCAGGGTGTCGTCATACATTTTTTCCATTTCGGCTTTCTCAGCTTTGCTGTAACCAGCACCGAAACCTTGAGACTCAAACTTGTCCCAATCGAAATTTTCTGGAGAATTACTCATATTGTTTTATTGCTCTGGAGTAGCCACCAGCGTAGAGCAATCAGCTGATTTGGTTTAGGTTATACTTTCCCCGTGTTGAATCAGGGCCATTCACTTGAATGAGCGGCAAAAGTAACAAAATCTCATATAAAAAACTAATCTAAACCAGAATTGCAAGTATGATTTATAGTAAGTGGAAGATAAATTAAGTATAGGCCCTGAGAAAGTTTACCAAGCTTTCATTTCAGGAATGTAAAATGGTCTCCATAATAAGTATCTAACCACCCCTGGCCCCAATACCATCAATTTAAAGAAAAAGCTGTCATTTCGACCTCTGGGAGAAATCTATCTAGACTTAATGCAGATGGAATTCTATTAAGATCTCTCCTATCGTCGAGAGGACAACAAAGCTTAAGTTGACGGCATTGGGTTTAGGGGTGGTTGGACCAGAATAAGAAGGATGCACAAGCTCCCTCTAATATTTATTAGGAGAGGGCTGAGTTGAGGGATTACGGCAGGGGTAGTTAGGTCAGTGAAAATGTCTGGAATACTCACGATACACCTGATCAAACCTATACAGAAAGTAAGCCTTTCCTAGGATGAGCGGGATGAAAGAGAGATCGAATCCTAAAACAGACAGTTATACTTTATACTTACACCTGTACCTAAAACACCCAAACACTTAAGACTGGTTTTGTGTACTTTATATATAATAAGCTAAATATTTTAGTATTGCATTAGTTCAATTCTTTAGCCTTCCCCAAGTATACTCCCCAGTCCTGATTATGGGTATTCAAGTGCATTTGCAGGAAATAATGGAGTGATGGTTTGATTGGTTTACGGCTAAGTTTGAGGCCAGCTTCTTCCGGGGTTCGATCACCTTTTCTGGTGTTGCAACGCATGCAGGCTGTGACTAAATTCAGCCAGTTGGTCTCCCCTCCCCTGGAGCGCGGCAACAGGTGATCAAGCGTCAGGTTTTTAGGAGAACCACAGTACTGGCAGCTATAGTTATCGCGGCGCATAACATTATGCCTGCTTAAGGCTATGCCATAGTATGGCACCCGCACATAGCGTTGCAACCTGATTACTGAAGGAATGGGATAGGCTTTGTTGATAGTGCGCAGAAAAGCATCTTCTGATTTAGACACCATCTCTGCTTTATCGAGGTATACGAGCAAAAACGCCTTGTGCACAGAGCAAACCGCTATGGCACTAAAATCTTGGTTAAGGATGAGAACTTTATCTTTCATGGCCGCCTCCGTGACTTATAAAAAGCTTTTACGGAAAAACAGGCCAGGAAAGGCAAAGTTTACAGGAAAAGTAGCAGCAGCTTAGAAAGTTATGCGTTTGATAATGCGCAGGTTATGCGAATAACGCTTTCTGTCTGCGTTGTAGATACCATTGTGATCAAGAGTATCGATGCGAACCTCGCCATGCGCGTGGATGATGGTTTGCCCTTCCAGCACAATACCAACGTGTATAATGCGGCCCTCGTCGTTAGAGAAATAAGCTAAGTCTCCCGGCTGTGCCTGCGTTACAAAGTGCACCTCCTCGCCATGGGACACCTGCTGATAAGCATCGCGCGGCAGTTGATACCCGCAAACACCAAACACCTGCTGCGTAAAGCCTGAGCAGTCTATTCCGAAAATAGACTTACCGCCCCACAAGTATGGCGCCTTTATAAAGTTATGTGCCACTTTAACTAGTTGCGCATTTGTAGCTGCTGCTGAAGGATTTGAAGCCCTGCTACTGTACATCATTTTATCAGCCTCTACCCGAATATTCATCCCATCAAAGAAGGGCAAATAGCTGCCAATGCCGATCGGGATTCGAGTGTCGTTATGGGTTACGACCTGCACCAGGTCCATTGCCCTTGGATGCTGAACTGCCCTCCACTCCTGGTAGTAAGCAACTGAAACCGGATTATGCTGTTTGTGGTCTATCCAGCCTTGGTATCCGTCTGTAGCTAGTTGTACGCGCATCCAGTTACCATCTTTGGCCACTACCTCATAGCACTCGCCAAAAAGCATCTGCGTTACAATCTCAGCCTTATCAGAAGTTTCGGCACGCATTGGCACCACACTAAGTAAGCAAATTCCGTATTCCACGATTTTTTAAGTTTTGAATGATTGATTGAGTGAATGAGTGAATATGAAAGAAGGAATGAGTTATTTAAAATTAAGCAAGTTGTGAAAGCAAAATATGAAAATGGAATTTCACCTACATTAATCTGCTACTTAGAAAATTCACTCATCCACTCAATCACCCATTCAAAATTAATTAATATCCTGCCCTGTCCATTTCGCGTTTTACATCCTTCTCTTTGATGTCCTGGCGCTTGTCGTACAGCTTTTTACCACGCGCCAGTGCAATCTCTACTTTAGCAAAGCCTCTATCGTTAATAAACACCCGTGTAGGAATAATGGTAACCCCCTGCTCCTCTGCCCCAGACTCTAATTTGCGCAGTTCGCGCTTGTTAAGGAGCAGCTTGCGAGCACGCATGGGCTCGTGGTTGTAGTGGGTGCCTTCTGTGTAGGTTGAGATGTGCAGGTTATGCAGCCAAAGCTCTCCGTTTGTGAACACAGCATAGCCATCCTGCATGTTTACCTTGCCTTCCCGTATAGATTTGATCTCGGTGCCCTTTAACATGATGCCGGCGGTATACTTGTCCAGGAACTGGTATTCAAAGGACGCTTTTCGGTTTACGATGTTAACTTGCTTCTGAATTCTATCTTTATCTTTTGCCATTATACTTTCTTCGGAGCCAGAATTCTGGCCAGTTTGTCTTTCTTCAAAATCTTCTGCCCGGTCTGCCCTTCAGCCACCAACCTATCCCCAACAGTAGCCTTATAATTACAGATTACTTCATACCCATCGTACTTATTCAGGGTGGCTACAATGGTTATACTTTCACCCTCAAAAGCTGGTGATTTATGATTGATTGTCAGACTTGTACCCACACCCTCTTCATCTTCTTCTTTCATATCCAAAACAAACAATCTGCCAGCCCATTCGGCAGCCTGTGCCAGCGAAAACGTAGAACATACCGCATGCACCAACCCATCCTCGAAACAGGCAAAGTCGGCAGCAGTTACATGTTTTATATACGTCCTGGTATCTCCCGGTTTAATATTGCGCGCTACTGATTTACGATTGCTATCTTTCATACTTTCAGAACAAAGAAGGAAAATATTCCCTAAATGCGGTATCAAGCCAATTGCTTTTTACCAGTAATTAAAATAATCGGCAGCTAACCAGCAACTAAAATTTAAGCCTTGGCTCAGGGCTTACATACTGGTCTGTGAAGTCACCTTTAAGATACTGAAAGTGCGCTGCCATCGCAATCATGCCAGCGTTGTCGGTACAATACTGGAAAGCTGGGATATACACGTTCCAGTTATACTTCTGAGCATATTCCTGCATTGTATGGCGCAGGCCAGAGTTAGCCGACACCCCTCCTGCTATAGCAATTTCTTTTATACCCAGATCTTTTGCCGCCAACTTCAATTTCTTCATCAGGGTCTTGATGAGTGTTTTCTGAACGCTGGCACAAATGTCATTGATATTCTCCTCCACGAAATTAGGGTTCTCCTTTACCCGATCGCGCAGGAAGTATAAAACGGAAGTTTTGATACCGCTGAACGAGAAATTATACTCCGGCATATTGCCTACAGGAAACTCAAAGGCATCCGGGTTACCCATAGCGGCTTTTTTATCCAGCATTGGTCCACCAGGGTACGGTAGTCCTAGCATTTTGGCTGTTTTATCAAAAGCCTCACCCACTGCATCGTCAGTAGTTTGGCCGATTATTTGCATATCTAAATAGTCCTTTACCAAAACAATTTGCGTGTGTCCGCCGCTTACAGTTAAGCACAGAAACGGCAATTGAGGTTTAGGTTCGTCGATAAAGTGGGCCAGAATGTGTGCCTGCATGTGGTTTACCTCTATAAGTGGTATACCTAGTCCTAAGGCAAACGACTTGGCAAAAGAGCAGCCAACAAGTAATGCACCTAAAAGACCGGGGCCGCGTGTAAAAGCAACTGCATTTAACTCACTTTTATTTACATTTGCTACACGTAAAGCCTGGTGTACAACAGGTATGATGTTCTGCTGGTGCGCTCTGGAAGCTAATTCAGGTACTACACCACCATACTGCTCGTGCACGGCCTGCGTTGTTACTATATTAGACAATACTTTACCGCCTCTAATAACAGCGGCAGAAGTATCGTCGCAGGAAGATTCGATAGCTAAAATTGTAGGTTCAGTCATCTTTTGGAAAAAAATCAGTCCATAAATTACTTCAAAGTTATAGGAAAAGCTGTTCTAAAAATAGTTTTAGGGCTAATCCTGTTCCTTTTGTTGGCATTCGCGACTGTTTTTGTGGCCATCCGATTCCCGGGGGTGCAAACCAGAATCGTACAGCGGGTGGCCGAGTACTTCTCTGATCGCCTGAACCACGAGGTAACCATTGGCGGCGTGGATATATCCTTTTTCAGCAATGTGGTGTTGGAGGATGTAACGGTAAAGGACTATCGGGGCAATGAGCTTTTCCATATTGGCAAGGCAGATGCTGAAATTGAGACCTGGTCTGTATTTAACCCGAACACGCTGGCCATAGGCACCCTAACCCTGGAGGAGCCACGGGCAAGCCTGGTGGTGTACGAAAAGACAGATTCTCTTAACATAAGCAGATTTATTTCTGCCCTCGGCGATCTGTTCGTAAAGAAAGATACAACCAAACCTTCCCAGCCTTTCTACTTTACCCTGGATGAACTGGTACTGAAGAACGGACGATTTATTTACGACGACTTCCGGAAGGCCCCTGCCGCTGAAGGCATGGACTATGCCCACATGACCTTTGCCAATATTAACGGCCGCTTCTCCGACCTGCAGTTAGAAGACACACTGAAAGCTACTGTTACCAACCTCTCTACGGTAGAAACACGTTCCAATACTAAGCTCCACAACCTGGACACCCGCATGACCTATGCCCCTACTTTTTGGGAATGGGACCAATTGGACCTGCAGGTAAACGACAGCAACCTGAAAGACTATGTGCGCTTCGACTACGAGGAGTTTGGGAACTTTACTGAATACAACGACAGTGTGACCATGACAGTGCGTTTGCAAGACTCTAAAGTATACTTTAAGGATATTGTAGTTTTCGCACCGCAGATAAAAGAGTACAGCGACGAAACCATACTTGTAAACTCAGTAGACTTTAAAGGAAAGGTAAAGAATTTCACAGCTACAGACGTGGACCTGGAGTATGGCAATGACACCCGCATTATCGGAAGTGTAAGCGCAGACGGCTTACCCAACTTTAAGGAGACGTTCGCCAACATGCGCCTGAAGTCATCTACCATAAATGCGCGCGATATAAAGCAGTTTCTTCCGCAGGATGCCTACGAAATAGCTGCCCGGCTCGGAACAGTGAGATTAGACGGCCGCTTTTTGGGATTCTATAACGACTTTGTATCGAATGGCAACTTCTCTACCGCACTTGGCAGCCTACAGTCTGATATAAACCTTAAAATAGACGACAACACCCGCCAATCTTCTTACAGTGGTTTCCTTAAAACCAATAGCTTTAACCTGGGCAGACTGCTTGCTATTGAGGATAAAATCAGGACTATTTCTATGAGCGGACGCTTGGAGGGCTCAGGGTTTACCTTAAATGATGCCAACATTACTATGGACGCCACCATTGACCAGGTGCAGGTGCTGGATTATAATTACCGGAACATTAAAGCGGATGGCACACTAAGCGGACAGACCTTTGTGGGTAAAGTTTCTGTTAACGATCCGAACCTGGTGTTTTCTGCCAATGGCGAAGTGGACCTGGAAAAAGAAGAACAGGCCTTTAACTTGTTAGCCAACCTGCAGCGCGTAGATCTACAGGCGCTGGGGCTGTCTGATGTTCCCTTCTCCATTAGAGCCAATGCCGACCTGAACTTCAGTGGTTTGAAGCTGGATGCTTTTGTGGGTAATGCACGCCTCGACAGTGCTTTTATCAGTTACAAAGGCAAGGAGCTTGCCCTGGATACCATTTCCATAGACTCAGAGATAGTAAACGGTACACGCAGCCTCAACCTGAACTCCGATCTGCTGGCACTTAAAGTAAACGGCGACTTCGACTATACTACCCTGATAGAGGACCTGAAAACGCTGGTGCACGAGTATGAACTAAACTTTGAAAGCAATGATGCTGCGACCCGAGCATACTATGCCCGAAAGTTAAGGCAGCCAAGCGAGGATTATGCTTTGAATTATAACATTAAACTTAAAGACCCTCAGCCCCTCTTAAACCTGTTTGTACCTGACCTTACAATATCCTCGGCTACAAACATAGAAGGGTCTTTTAGGCACGAGAACACGGTTATACTTACACTTTATTCTTCTGTTGATACACTCCTTTATAAGGACTATGAATTATATGGTAACGCCATAGAGCTTAACACATCCAAAATTCAGTACAACCCGGATGTTTTGGCAGCAGCCCTGTTTACCTCCCAGCGACAGGTATTGCCCGCAGCCGGAGAAACCAAGGACTTTTACCTGGAAGGTATCTGGAGTGAGCGTAACATAGACTTTTCTACCAGCATCAGGCAACCGGAACAGAATAACAGGGCCACCATTACCGGCGACCTTAATTTTCTACAGGACCAGATCCAGATTGTATTTGACAGGTCGAACATTACACTGCAGCAGAACGCCTGGGCCTTTAACCCCGGCAACACCTTATATATAAGTGAGGGTGGCAAAAAACTGGTGTTCGAAAACTTCTCTATCTCCAACAAAGATCAGATTATACGGGCAGAGGGCGAAATATCAGAGTCGCCTGACAGCAGACTGGTGGTAAATGTAGATGAGTTTGATCTGCGTAACCTGAACCCGCTGCTTACCATGCCTATTGCCGGCAGGCTTACCGGGCAGGTGGTAACCCAGGATGTTTATCAGGACATGAAGTTTGACGGCAGTATGCGTGTAGACTCTTTCTACCTTGATGAAGTATACATCGGTAACGTGCTGGGCAAGACAAACTGGAACAACAGGCTGCAGCAGGCAATAGTTGACCTAGGAATTGAACGCAATAATAAAAAAGTGCTGACGGTAACTGGCAACTATAACCCAAAAGCCGAAGATGATCAACTAGACCTACTGGCTGTACTCGACCAGGCAAATCTGAAGCTGGTAGAGCCAGTGCTGAAAGGTATCATGTCGGACTTGGAAGGTGAGATGGAAGGCCGTGTGCGGGTGCTAGGCAGGCTGGATTATCCTGTACTGAAAGGTTCTGTAATGGTAACAAAAGGTCAGTTTACATTTGATTACCTGAACACAACTTATACTTTCTCAGACAGAATTTACCTGGATGCTAACAGCATCAGCTTCCGTAATGCGCAATTGCGCGATATTTTCGGAAATCGAGCCACAGTATCAGGAGGTATAGCGCATGATGGTTTCCAGGACATGGTACTGGACATAGAGGCACGCTACCGTAACTTTATGATCCTTAATACCACCGAAGCTCAGAACGAACTCTTCTATGGTACAGCCTTTGCCAGCGGCTCAGCCAGCGTGTTAGGACCTACCGACAACCTGCAGGTAAAAGTAGATGCTACCAGCAACGAGAACACCCGCATAGTGCTCCCTCTCGACTACCAGACGGATGTTGCCCGTAAAGATTTCATTCGTTTTGTTGAAAAAGCAGGTGCAGACACAACAGGCATGGGTGTAAACGTGGAAGATCGTCGTGTGGACCTATCTGGCATCAATTTGGACTTTAACCTGGATGTAACCGACGATGCCTACTTCGAGATTATCATCGACAGGACAACAGGCGACGTAATTCGTGGCACAGGCAACGGGGATATCAGGATGACGATTGATACCCGCGGCGAGTTTAACATGTACGGTACTTTTGAGATCACCAACGGTGCCTATAACCTGAACCTGTTAGAGGGGCTGGTTAGCCGTGAATTTAAGATCGTGCCCGGAGGAACCATAACCTGGAACGGTGACCCTACGGCAGGTATTATGAACATTACCGCTGAGTACACGCAAATGGTATCGCTGGAGCCTCTAAACCAGGCATATTCTGGCCGTCGTGAACCAGTTACTGTTGAAATTGAACTGACAGGTCCGCTGCTAACCCCTCAAGTAAACCTAGATTTGAGAGCTGAGCTAAGCGACGAATTCCTTTTAAGTGGCATTAACAACGACGAGGCTGAGCTTAACCGGCAGGTGTTCAGCTTACTGGTGTTGCAGCGATTAACGCCACCCGGGTCTCTTGCGCTGGACAGTGGCGTGGGTGCAAGCGCGGTAGGCGGTAGCCTTGGTAGTTTGCTTTCTGGTCAGCTCAACAGCTTCTTTAATAGCCTGGACAGCAACCTGGAGATTGACATTGGTTTGTCTGGAGTAACACAGGAGTCGCTTTCTACCCTGCAGTTGCGCCTTAGCTATACTTTCTTCCAGGGCAGGTTGCGGGTTACGAACCAGACAGGATTTGGTAACAACAACGATGCTAACGGAGCCAACGCTTCGAACAACTACATCGGCGACTGGTTCCTGGAGTACTATATCACGCAATCAGGAGAGCTGCGACTAAGGCTCGAGTACAGCACTACCCCGCGCACCTACTTCGATAACCGGACTTCGGTGTCGTCGAGGCAAAGGCTTAGCTTGCTGCACACAAAGCGTTTTGATACGCTTGAAGAGCTTTTCGGCAGCAACAGACGAGAGCGTAAGCTACGGGAGCGCGAGCAGCAAAGAGAACGCCTCATACTCGACTCCGACCCACGATTAAACCTATAAGTATAAAAGGTCCGGCTTAATTAAGTCGGGCCTTTTTGCTTTACCATGCTCGTGGCCGCTACAATTCTAAATAATATTTCTATTTTTGTGAGGAAGCACGTAGTATGGCAAAAAACATCAAACACATTAAGAAAAAGAAACTAGGAAGTTATCCGCACCTGATGGTGGTGTTCAGCATCTCGCTTGCTCTTTTCGTAATCGGGTTATTCGGGCTGCTGTTGATTCACGCCGGGAAATTATCAGAAAAGGTAAAGGAAAGTATAGAAATGCAGGTGTACCTGGATCGCAACCTGACCGAAGTTCAACTTAACCGCCTTCAAAAGACTTTCGCAGCCAAAGAGTACGTAGCCTACAAAAACGATACAGCACAGGTTCGCTTTATCTCAAAAGAAGAAGGTGCAAAGGCTTTTTTAGATGAGACCGGCGAAGACTTTATGGAGTTTCTGGGTGACAACCCACTTCGAGATGCTTACGTGCTTAGAATTGATGCCAACCACTCCAGCTCACCGGAGCTTAAAAGTATAAAACTAGACCTGCAGGATGTAGGCGGTGTGTATGAGGTGCAATATGTGGAAAGCCTCATCGAATCCATCAACTCCAACATCGAAAAAATAAGCATGATTCTGCTCGGTTTTGCGGCTATACTTATACTTGTGGTAATCATACTTATAAACAATACCGTTAAACTGGCTCTTTTCTCGCAGCGGTTCCTGATCAGGAGCATGCAGCTAGTGGGTGCCACCTCGTTCTTTATACAGCGCCCGTTTCTTAACCGTGCCGCATTACAAGGTATGATCAGTGGTGTTGTGGCCTCTATCCTGTTGTTTGCGCTTATGCAGTATGCTTACCACGAGGTAGAAGAGCTTAAACTGCTGCGCAACGACGAGCAGACATACATTTTGATGGGTGCCTTGGTTGTTATTGGCATCGTTATCGGTTTTATGAGCTCATACAGAGCTGTGCGAAAATATCTCGGCTTATCTTTAGATGAACTATACTAAACATGGAAGAAAATAAAGACAGACTTGCCTTTGGTAAGAAAAACTACACCTTTATGCTGATCGGCATCGTGGTATTGGCAGTGGGTTTCGTTATCATGACACTGGACGATGAGGCTTATGGTCTAGGCTTTATGGGTATCACGTTGGGTCCGATAGTAGTAATGGCAGGCTTTATTATTGAGCTTTACGCTATCATGGTAAAAGATAAAACACACGAATAAATGAGTATTTGGCAGGCTATTATTTTAGCCATTGTTGAAGGGCTTACCGAGTTCTTACCTATTTCTTCTACAGGTCACATGATTATCGCCTCCAGCCTGATGGGCATTAACGAGCTGCCGATAACAAAGATCTTTACGGTCAACATTCAGTTTGGAGCCATACTTTCGGTAGTAGTATTGTATTGGCGCCGTTTCATACAAAGCTGGGACTTTTACTTTAAGCTATTGATAGCTTTCATTCCGGCTGCCGTACTGGGCTTTGCCTTTAACAAGGCGATAGATGCCATGCTGGAGAGTGTAGCCATTACGGCTGTCATGTTGCTGATAGGCGGGGTTATACTCTTATTTGTTGACAAGTGGTTTCAAAATGCCGCCAAGGACAGAATAAGCTATAAGAATGCCTTCGTCATTGGCTTGGCACAGTGCCTTGCCATGATTCCGGGTGTTTCCAGGTCGGCTGCCTCTATTATCGGAGGTTTGGCGCAAGGTATAAACCGAAAAGCAGCTGCAGAATTTTCATTCTTTCTGGCAGTGCCTACCATGCTGGCCGCCTCTACTTACAAACTTATCACCGATTTGCTTGGCCTTGAGCTTTCAGACGTTATCAAGTTTGACCTCGTTAAAATACAGAACAGCTTTGAGGTGATCACTTCTGATGACTTGCAGTTGCTTTTAGTCGGAAACTTTGTAGCTTTTGTAGTGGCCATGCTGGCAATAAGCTTTTTTATCAGCTTCTTAACAAAGTATGGCTTTAAGCTTTTTGGCTACTACAGAATTGCTTTAGGGATTTTAATACTTGCCTTGCTTGCCATGGGCGTAGACTTACAAGTAATATAAAATGGAATATAATTTTGCCGAAGGCGAAATACTGCTCATAAACAAACCACTCGACTGGACTTCCTTCGATGTGGTAAAGAAAGTCCGGAACACAATCCGGGTAAAGAAAGTAGGCCATGCCGGTACTTTAGATCCACTGGCTTCGGGTTTGCTTATACTTTGCACCGGCAAGTATACCAAGCGCATCGACGAGATTCAGGCACAAGAGAAAGAGTATACCGGCACAATTCGCCTCGGCGAAATAACACCATCATACGACAGGGAAACAGAAGTAACCGAAACCTGCGACATCAGCCACCTGACAGCGGAAGAAGTTACGGCAGCAGCCCAGAGCTTTGTTGGCACTATAGAGCAGGTCCCTCCTATTTACTCTGCCGTAATGGTAGACGGCAAACGTGCTTATGACCTGGCCCGCAAAGGCAAATCAGCTGAGTTAAAGCCACGCACCATCACCATAAAGGCATTTGACATCACTAGAATAGAAGGCCCGGAGATCCATTTCAGGGTAATCTGTACAAAAGGCACTTACATTCGCAGCCTGGCGCATGATCTGGGGCAAAAGCTTGGTTGTGGCGCACACCTTTCGTCATTAGTGCGTACCCGAATCGGTGAGTATAAACTAGAGGATGCCCTTACCATTGAGGATATCCAGGAAATAAGAAGAAAGCAGCTAGAAGCGGATGGAAGTAATTCGTGATATAGCGTCATTTCCTCATCTGAGCTTTCCCGTTGTTACCAGCGGTACGTTTGACGGTGTGCACATCGGCCATCAGAAAATACTGAAACGTGTAATTGAGCGCGCAAAAGAGAAAGACGGGCAGAGTGTGGTTATTACCTATTGGCCTCACCCTCGCCTTGTGCTCTTCCCGGAAGACAATAAGCTCAAACTTCTTTCTACCATTGAGGAAAGAATTGAGCAATTGCGTAGCTTTGGTGTAGATTATTTGCTGATCATTCCCTTTACAAAAGAGTTCTCGCGCACCAGTTCCCGCACCTTTATTACTGATATTCTGGTAAAAGCCCTGAATACAAAGCTTTTGGTTATTGGCTACGACCACCGGTTTGGCAAAAATCGTGAAGGCAGCTTTGAAAACCTGAAAGCCCGTTCGCAGCAGTATGGTTTCGAGGTAGAGGAAATTCCGCGCCAGGATGTGGACGATGTGGCTGTAAGCTCAACCAAAATCAGGAAGGCACTGGAGAACGGCGATATAGAAACTGCCAATTTATACCTGGGCCGCAAGTATAGCCTTAGTTCTGTAGTTACAGAGGGTGATAAAATCGGCAGAACGATCGGTTTCCCTACGGCCAATTTAGAATTGCCAGATGCACCCAAGCTAATTCCTGCCAATGGTGTGTATGCGGTATATGCATATCTGGATGGTAAAAAGCTCCCTGCCATGATGAACATAGGATTGCGACCAACAGTATCGGGCAAAAATCTGACACTGGAGGCTCATATCCTTGATTTCAATGAGAACATTTATGGCAAGCGTATAACCGTTGAGTTTATAGAACACTTGCGAAACGAGCGCATGTTCAGTGGACTTGATGAGTTGAAGGGGCAATTGGCAAAGGACGAAGCAGAAACTAGAAGAGCCTTAAAAGTATAAACCTTTTAGTATAGATTCCGTGCCAAGACCTATCTGATCTTTATACTTGTCAGGAATTAATTTCACCTGATTTAAAACTTATTTCACCCGTAAACGAAAAGCCATACTTTGTATATGGCTTTTTTTCTATTTAACTTACCTCAGTACATAATTAAATGTAAGAACAGTGCTTTAACTACAGTTAAGAAACATTAAACAGCAGCTGTAGTTAAAGTATGAGCACATTAACTAACTATGATCAATAAAACTGTTAAAAACGCACAGGAGGCGCTGCAGGGCGTACAGGATGGCATGACACTCATGCTTGGCGGCTTCGGCCTTTGCGGAATTCCTGAAAATGCGATTCAGGAACTGCTGCGCCTAAATGTAAAAGACCTGACCTGTATCTCTAACAACGCAGGTGTGGATGATTTCGGAATCGGGCTACTGCTGCAAAAACGCCAGGTAAAGAAAATGATCTCCAGCTATGTTGGGGAGAATGCGGAGTTTGAACGCCAGTTATTATCTGGTGAACTGGAAGTGGAATTAATTCCGCAAGGAACACTGGCTGAGCGCATTCGTGCCGGAGGAGCCGGTATACCAGCATTTTTTACTCCTGCCGGCTATGGCACCGAAGTAGGCGAAGGTAAAGAGAGTCGCGAGTTTAATGGCAAAATGTATTTGATGGAAGAGTGGCTAAAGGCTGATTTCGCTTTTGTGAAAGCCTGGAAAGGAGATACGGCAGGCAACCTGATTTATAAAGGCACGGCTCGTAACTTTAACCCGATGATGGCGACTGCCGGTAAAATAACAGTTGCTGAAGTGGAAGAACTTGTGCCTGCCGGCGAACTCGATCCCAACATGATTCATACCCCGGGCATCTTTGTTCAGCGTATTTTCCAGGGCGAGAAGTATGAGAAGCGTATTGAGCAACGCACTGTTAAAACTGCTTAACCAGAAAAGAAATGGCTTTAGATAAACATGGAATAGCGAAAAGAATCGCAAAAGAAGTAAAAAACGGTATGTACGTTAACCTAGGCATAGGTATACCAACACTTGTTGCCAATTACCTGCCTGAAGGCGTTGAGGTGGTACTGCAGTCAGAGAATGGTTTGCTAGGTATGGGCCCCTTCCCTACCGAAGACGAGGTAGACGCTGACCTGATCAATGCAGGCAAACAAACCATCACTACGCTTCCGGGCTCCTCAATCTTTAGTTCGGCTGATAGCTTTGCCATGATCCGAGGCGAGCACGTTGATCTTACTATACTTGGCGCCATGGAAGTATCTGAAAACGGCGACATTGCTAACTGGAAGATACCAGGCAAAATGGTAAAAGGCATGGGCGGCGCTATGGACTTGGTGGCATCGGCTAAAAACATTATTGTGGCTATGCAGCACACAGCACGCGACGGTTCTTCTAAACTTCTACTGGAGTGCACCTTGCCTATAACCGGTGTAGAGTGTGTTAAAAAGATAGTGACAGACCTGGCTGTATTGGAAGTGGTTGATGGTGGGTTTAAGTTACTGGAAAGAGCACCGGGTGTTACTGTAGACGACATTAAGGCAGCTACTGCCGGCAACTTGATTGTAGAAGGCGAAATACCTGAAATACAAGTATAAAGTATAAACAGGAGCAAAAAAGCGCGGTTTAATGACTGCGCTTTTTCATTTTCCGGCATTGTACATACTTGTGCTTTCTTTACATTATATCAAAACTATACTTACTACACGTATATTAGTAGCAAGATTAAATTGCGACGATAAACACAGATGAGCGAAAGAAACGAGACCAGCTTTGAGCACAGGCTAATAATGCGACAGCTTGAGCTGAAAGATTACAAAGAAGTTAAGAATATAATGGACATGGTGTACTCAAATATTGATGGCGCCTGGACCAGAAAAGAGTTTTCAAACCTACTTAAGAAATTCCCGGAAGGCCAGATTTGTATTGAGGATAACGGAGAGGTAGTGGCTGCTGCACTCAGCCTCGTTATAGACTACAACGAATACGGCGACAAACACACCTACGACCAGATAATTGACAAAGGGTCATTTAAAACGCACGATCCTGAAGGAGACACCCTTTACGGTATCGACGTTTTTGTGCATCCCGAATACCGTAACCTACGCCTTGGCCGCCGTTTGTATGATGCCCGAAAAGAAATTTGTGAGAAACTAAATCTTCGGGGCATCATTGCCGGAGGCCGTATACCAGGGTACAAAAACTACGCTGACAAGCTAACGCCTGCAAAATACATTGAGATGGTGCGCAACAAGGAGCTTTCAGACCCTGTACTGTCATTCCAACTCAGCAACGACTTCCATGTTCGCAGAATACTAAAAGGTTACCTGCCAGACGATAGAGACTCCAGAGCCTATGCTACTTTGCTTGAGTGGGTAAACGTATACTACGAGGAGAAAGAAAAACTTATAGGTGGCAAAAAAACCGTTGTGCGGATAGGTATTGTGCAGTGGCAGATGCGTGCCGTTAAATCGCTGGACGATATGATGCAGCAGATCGAGTTCTTTGTGGACACCGTGAGCTCTTATAAGTCAGACATGGTGGTGTTCCCAGAGTTCTTTAATGCTCCGCTAATGGCGCTTACAAATGAAGAATCTCCATCCGAAGCCATCCGAAGTATGGCTGAGTATACGGAGGAAATTCGGGAGCGTATGGTGCAGCTGGCCCTGTCCTATAACATCAACATCATTGCCGGTAGCATGCCGGAATACTACGATAACAAGCTATACAACGTAAGTTACCTCTGCCGCCGCGATGGTACCTATGATGCCCAGTATAAGCTGCACGTAACGCCAGACGAGTCGCACTACTGGGGTATGCGCGGTGGCCATAAGCTAAAGATATTTGACACAGACATAGGCAAAATCGGCATCCTGATTTGTTATGATGTGGAATTCCCGGAGCTTGCACGTATGTTGTCTGATATGGACATGAAAATCCTATTTGTGCCCTACTGGACCGACACAAAGAATGCCTACCTGCGTGTAAGACGCTGCGCCCAGGCACGTGCCATTGAGAACGAGTGCTATGTAGCCATTACAGGTAGTGTAGGTAATCTGCCAAAAGTAGAGAACATGGACATCCAATACTCTCAATCAGCCGTCTTCTCCCCTTCCGACTTCGCTTTCCCGCATGATGCCGTGGTAGCTGAGGCTACTCCGAATACGGAGATGACACTTATTGCTGATTTGGACCTGGACTTACTGAAGGATTTGAATACTGCTGGTAGTGTAAGGAATCTTAGAGATAGAAGAAAGGATTTATACAGCCTAAGTTGGGTTATGCGGAAGGAGGAATAGATTAGTTTAGCATCAAAAAAGCCGCTGCAGATAACTGCAGCGGCTTTTTTGATATAATTAGAAGTCAAAAGTTAAGAATGCAAGTACCTTTTGCTTCTTTTTTCTTGAAGGAATGCGTAGATCAAACCCAGTAGAAAGAAGGCAGCGCTACTAATAACTAAAAACTTAAGTAAGCTTGGCCCTGTTGGTCTAAGCCTCGGAGAAAAACCAGTAACTACCTGAATATTATCTAGTTGATTTAATTCAGCTTCTAATTCAGCTTGCTCTTTAAACATACCCACACTTTCACGATACAGAGTAGTCGGATCTAATGCCTCACCATATACAAAACCATTAACAGGACCTCTTGGAGTAGCAACTGTTGTTTTGAGACTATCTATAGACTTTATTTCATCCTTTAACTTCAAAATAATACTTTCAACCTGTCTTTGCTTAATTCGTTTTTGCTTCGAAAAATATCTGTTGTTCTCTAGATAATTGGATAATGCAGGCTCCATAGAATTAAATAATGCATTATCGTATAACTTTAATTCTATTCTGAAAGGGGATCCTGTTAAGATACTATCTTCTTCAATCCTATTTTCATCTAGGTTAGAAAATGTCATATCTTTTATTTGCATAGCAGACTCTTGGGTAATATCCAATTTTTGTGAAATTGCCTCGAAGTTATCATCTTCAATCATTTCTACGAGTTTGCTTAACTGATCATCAACAAACTCATTGCGGATATCTGCCAACACTAATGTCATAGTTGATGTATAATATGGCTTAGTAGCTTTGAAAAGTATAAATCCAAGAGCTAATCCAACTATAACAAATACAGAAATAAGCTTGATCCGTCTAAGAGATAAATTAATAGTATAAACTATCCCCTTTTTTATCCGGTTTATACCATTCCCAATTTTATCGAAAATTACACGCAGATCAATTTCGTCAGATCGATAATCATTCCTAGTAATTGGCATTTTATTTACTTCATTAGGCATAATAGGTGCATTTTATGCAAATGTACATCTATTCTTGAACCGTCACAACCGAGGATGTTATTAAAATATTTACTTTGAATAAAGTTTAGCAGATATTGAGAATTTAGAAGTTTGGTAGATCAGACTTTAGAAAGGACTAAGAATAGCTAAAAGTTAAAATCCAGAACAGTAGTTAACATTAAAGAATTAAACTATAAATTTGCACGAATTAACTGTGCTTTGTTCATGCAAGCTTCTATAGTTAAAGAGCATATATAATCTAATCAGGTTATTAAATAGTGTGGTTTAACCATAAAAACTGATATATCTATTAGCTGGTAATGATCAAATTATAAAACAAACTTTTAAAAATTAATTCATTGATTCACAGTATTTCTAGTAGGATAAAGCTGATTACTTCTAATGTAGATGATGTCTTATTATTAAAGAATTTCATTTACATGGGGATTTTACAAGGTACTAATTATCTACTTCCCTTAATCACAGTACCTTATATTGCTAGAATCATTTCTCCAGATCATTTTGGCTTAGTTTCCTATTCGCAAGCCCTGATCACCTATAGCACTATATTAATTCATTATGGCTTTGATTACACCTCAACAAGAGAAATAGCAACGAAAAAGAATAACACACAATACATTTCGACTGTATTTAGTAATACCATTTATACTAAATTTCTAATATTTCTTATTTGTATTGTTGTATTTATACCATTAGTATTATTTGTTCCAAAGTTTTCAGAAAATTCTGAAATCTATCTGGTGACTTTCCTCATAAACATTGGTGCAGTTTTAGTACCCAATTGGCTCTTTCAAGGGATGGAAAAGCTAAAGTACTTGGCTTATTTTAACCTTTTTATAAAAGCAATTTTTACACTGTTAATATTTGTACTTGTCAAGAATGACGGTGATTACTTACTTATTCCTCTTAGTTCTGCTATTGGTCAAATAGTTGTCGGGATCATTTGCTTTTGGTGGTCAATTAAATACTTTAACTTGAATCCTCTATTACCTAAGATAATAGATGTTATTAAACTAGTAAAAGAGGGATTCCCAATTTTTGCATCTTCTATTGCTGTAAATATCTATACAACAACAAACTTGATAGTTCTAGGCTTTCTGGCTACTGATCAAGTTGTCGGCATTTACTCTGCTTCTAGTAAGCTTATACTTGTTTTTGTTTCAGGAATAATGATGCCTGTCGGACTTGCTTTGTTCCCTTATATTGGCAAAAAACTACACGAATCAAGGGAAAGTGGTATGGTTGCACTTAGAGCTGCTATTATTATAGTTGGAAGTGTTACTTTTGTTCTTTCAATTCTTATCTACACCTTTTCTGATCTGATAGTACATCTTGTATATGGTCAGGAATATATTGCTGCATCCAATAGCCTGAAAGTCTTATCATTTTTACCATTCATTATTGGCCTTAATAATATATTAGGTACCCAAGGAGTTTTGAACCTTAAGATGGATAAGGAATTTCTAGCTGTTACAAGTATCGGTGCAGTATGTTCGATTTTATTGAATTATACTTTAATTCCACTTTTCGCTGAAATAGGAACTGCAACTGCTTGGGTTGTTACTGAAGTGATAATTACGATCACTTTCTATATCATACTATATAAAAAAGGACTTAGGCTTATCTAGTAAATATAAATATTAAAATTAAATGTACGATTTTGTAATTGTAGGAGCTGGCTTGTTTGGGGCTGTTTTTGCCCGAGAAATGACTGATGCTGGATATAAATGCTTATTAATTGACCAAAGGGATCATATTGGAGGTAATGTTTATACTGAAAAAGTAGAGGGTATTGATGTACATAAGTATGGAGCTCATATATTTCATACAAATGATAAACGGATTTGGGAATATGTAAACAAGTTTGCAGAGTTTAACCATTACATTAATAAGCCCAAAGTACGCTACAAGGACAGAATATATTCTTTCCCGATAAACCTAATGACGCTTTATCAAATATATGGCGTTACTACACCAAAAGAGGCCGAAGAAAAACTTAATGAAATAAGATTGCCTATTGATGAGCCCGCTAACCTTGAAGAATGGATTTTGTCTCAGGTTGGACCGGAGCTTTACGAGCTATTTATAAAAGGCTATACATTTAAGCAATGGCAAAAACACCCTAAAGACCTCCCTTCATTTATTATAAAGCGACTACCAATCAGGTTAAATTTTGAGGAAAATTACTTTGAGGATAGCTATCAGGGGATTCCGAAAAATGGGTATACAGCGATGGTTGAAAACATGCTGGAGGGCATTGAAGTCAGACTAAACGAAAACTACTTTGACAACAAAAGTTATTACGATAATTTAGGCAAACAATTGGTTTATACTGGAAAGATAGACGAATTCTTTAACTATGAGTTTGGTGAATTAGAGTATAGGTCTCTAAGATTTGAAAGCAAAGTGTTAGACGGTAATTATCAAGGCAATGCAGTGTTTAATTATACCGATATTGAAGTGCCTTACACACGTGTTTTAGAGCACAAACACTTTAATTTTGGTAATCAGAAGAAGACAGTAGTAACTTGGGAATATCCTGATTCATACACAAAAGGTAAAGTACCTTACTATCCTATAAATGATGCAAAAAATAGCAACATTTATAAATTATATGAAGCAAAAACTAAAGACCTTCCAAATATAATTTTTGGAGGGCGTCTGGCTGAATACAAATATTATGACATGCACCAGATTGTAGGCTCTGCATTATCTAAAGCTAAGTCCATCAAACTTAAACTCGCTGAATAATATGTCAGTTTCTCTTAAGAAAGATTCCATTATATATGTTGCCTGCCCTGCTGATTTTGTAACAGGTGGTCCTGAAGCAATGCATCAGTTGATTCATAAGCTTAGATCAATGGGTTATAATGCTTTTATGTATTATTTCCCTGCAGACCATAAAAGTCCAGTACCTGAGCGATTCAAAGAATACAATATCAGTTTTAAAAGGGAAATAATTGATGACGAGAATAATATATTAATTTGCCCTGAGATAACAACTAAACTATTTGGGTCTTACAAACATATCAGAAAGGCTATTTGGTGGCTAAGCATTGATAATTACTTTGTGGTACTCAACGATGAGAGTAAACTCTCTAAAATAAAAAGTTTAGTAACTGGTAATTATTTTTTCAAATTCGACGACGATAACGCAAATGAAATATTCCATTTTGCCCAATCAGAATATGCCTTCCAGTTTTTGAAAGCTAAGGGTTTAAAAAAAATATATCCGCTTTCTGATTACCTGAACAAGTCTTACCTGAATAATACAGCCACTAAAGAAAAATTAAATCAGGTACTATATAACCCCAAGAAAGGGATTGAAAAAACTAAAATATTAATCAACTCTTACCCTGAAATTAGCTGGGTTCCGCTAGAAAAAATGACCTTGGACCAGGTAAAAGATACTCTGAGCAAAAGCAAAGTTTACATTGACTTCGGGAACCACCCTGGTAAAGACAGATTACCCCGAGAAGCAGCCATGAATAACTGTTGTGTGATTACTGGGAGAGAAGGATCAGCGAACTATACAAAGGACTTACCAATTCCTGAAGAATTTAAATTTGAGAATGTAGCATCAAACAAAGAAACTATAAGGGACTTGATACTAGACTGCTTTAATGATTTTGAAGAAATTTCTAAGTCCTTTGCTAATTACCGTCAACAAATAATAAACGAAGAACAGACATTCGAAGAGGAGATTCAAAACCTATTTATAGTTGAGTAATTGTATGTCTTTTTCAATAGCAGGTGTTGTTGTACTTTATAATCCAGATTCTGAAGTTCTCAATAATCTGCGCAGCTACTGCAATAGTATTTCTAAGTTATATATTGTAGATAACTCAGAGTGCCCATCTGAAGAATTAATAGTTAACCTCAAATTAATTAATGCAGAATATATTCCGTTTAATCAAAATCAGGGTATTGCGAAGGCATTAAATATCGGTGCGAGTAGAGCTATAGAAGATGGTTTCGATTGGCTGCTCACTATGGATCAGGACAGTGAGGCTACTAAGGGAATGGTGCAGGAGTTAATAAATTCAACAGGAAATTTTGATAGAAACTCCATTGGCATAGTCTCTCCACAGCACATTTTAGATTCAAAGCCTGTTCACAAGTCATTTGATGTAGAAGAGGTTACAGTTGTAATGACTTCTGGAAACTTGCTAAACTTAAAAGCTTACCAGAAAGTAGGTCCATTTAGAGATGATTTTTTTATCGATTATGTTGACCATGAATACTGTTTACGCTTAAAGTACTACGGATATAAGATACTTGTTAACCATAAAGCTATATTGAACCATCAATTAGGCCAGAATAAGGCTTATAATGCTTTAGGTAAAACTGTAACAACCACGCATCACAATTGCACTAGAAGGTATTATATTACACGTAATAGATTACAAGTGTTAAAAGAATATAAGGAGTTGTTCCCAGAATATTATAAAACAGAGCTACGGAATAATATAAAAGAATTAATTAAAGTGTTTTTTTTTGAAAACAATAAATTCGGAAAATTAAAGAGTATTATCAGAGGGTATAAAGATTATAGAAAAGGGAAATTTGGAAAATTATAGTTCAAATAACATTGCTACTCCCAAAGTATGTATTATTCTGGTTAATTATCTAGGCTGGCAGGATACGATAGAATGTATGCAAAGCTTACTTAATTTGACATATACTAATTGGCAGGCAATAATAGTAGACAACAACTCACCTAATAATTCCTATAATCAACTAAAAGACTGGGCTAATACCAGTCTGTCCTCTGAATCATCTTCATTTTTAACAGAAGATGAATTACAGTTAAAGGAGGAATCTTACGAGTCAAAGTTCCTTTTCATTAAAGCAAATAAGAATCAAGGTTTTGCCGCTGGTAATAACATTGCTTTAAAATACTTGCTCCAATTAAGAGAATTTGAATATATATGGCTACTCAATAATGATACAACAGTAGCTCCAGACAGCTTATCAGCATATATTTCATCTGCCTCTAAAAAATCAAACGTTGGTATATGGGGTGCTAAACTTTTATACTATCACAAGCCAGATATTATACAGGCTATTGGTGGAAGCTTTAACAAGAAGTTGTTTACAACAAAGCATATTGGCGAAAACTTATCAGACGCAAAAGTTTCTGAGTTTCAGTTCGAAGAGATAGATTATGTTGTTGGCGCATCGATGCTAGTATCAAAGAAGTTCGTTGAGCATGTAGGTTTAATGGATGAAAATTACTTTTTATATTTTGAAGAGTTAGATTGGGCCACAAGGGCTTCTAAACATGGCTATAAATTGAGTTATGTTGACTCATGCCGGATTTATCACAAAGAAGGACAGTCAATCGGGTCAAACTCAAATGGGAACGAAAAAAGCGATTTAGCAGATTACCATGGCATAAAAAGTAAAATTTATTTTATCCGAAAACATTATCCAGAATACAAGTTAAGGCTATATATACTAGTCCTTACCTCAGTAATTCTACGCTTAGCAAGACTCAAATTTAAAAGGGCGGCAGTGATCTTTAAACTCTTGTATCAAACAGTATGATGCAGACAAAGCATTTAAGGATATCCACATCAATGTTTTTACTAAAATCTTTGATAATAATACTTTTATCAAACGGTTTTATTACTAACTTTTTATCGTTCTCTGGCATTAATTCAGGTACATTAATAATTGATTTAATTGTCATTATTATAACACTTCATTTTATAATAAGCTTAGCAAATTTGATAAGATTAACTCCTCAGTTTAACATTACATATGCTACTTTATTTTTATTATGGTTATTCTTAATATTTGCTACATTAACTAAAACGCTCTTTTTCGACCATAACCCTATATCTGAACGTTTATTAGGAATCAGAAATAATATTATATACAGCATACCTCTATTTTACATTCCTGTCGTATTCAGGGATGATAAAAAGATAGAAGAAATACTTTCATTTTTTATAAAAGTATCACTCGTTCTAATTGTATTCTCATACTTCCAGTTCGCTTTTAGTGCTATATTGCCAGAATCGTTATTAGCACTTAAAGGTGATTCTCCATTTGGTTTTTATGGGAGTACAATTGTTAGGCCTACAGCACTTTTAGGAAATACGATTATTTACTCCAGCTTTACAGTAATTGTGTTTAGCTTGGTATTGGCAAAATACCTCTATAGCCCGGAAAGAAAGTATCTGATAATGCTAGTTATGATTGCAATAGCTAACGCATTAACACTAACGAGGGCTGCTCTAGTTGGTCTTATAATTGTGTTGATTGTTGCTTTAATTTTAAGATACGCTCGATTCACCTATACTTTTATTAAAAAGGTAGTTGGCTTTGCTTTACTAAGTCTGTTCATTTTCTCTTCTGTTATATTTTTGTATCGGGATTCCTTTTTCTTAGCTAGGATGGCAGGGAAAGACCCAAATTCCAAAGGCTCAAACCAAGAACATTTCCAACAAATTAATGATGCATTTACCTATGTTTTAAAACATCCAATAATTGGAGCAGGTGTTGGTACGCAAGGCCCTAGCGGTGATGCTGAAAGTAAAATCATAACAGATGGATATTGGCTGCAGCTCTTACTGGAGAATGGAATTTTATTAGGCTTTTTTTATGCTACCTTCTACGGGTTATGCTTGCTTTTTTCGTTACTAACATTTTATAGAACTGATAATATTTTGCTTAAACAGCTAAGTATGGCCTTTATTTGCTTCAGTTGCTATTTCTATGCAGCAAGCCTTCTTAACTCAGCTTTTATTGGCCGTATTAATTTCATAGTTTACTGGACAATCATAGGGCTTATTATCGCTCAGAATTGGAACCTAAAGCGAGATAGAACTCATGCATAGCCTTGCTATCGATTGCAGAATGATAAATGCTTCTGGAATAGGCGTTTATCTGCAAAACATTCTTCCCTATCTTACTAAGCATTTTCAAGTATATTTCATAGGTATTAAAGCAGATATTAAACATTTTGAATGGGCAACCCCAAATAGAATTATTGAAGTTAATTCAGGAATCTATTCGATAAAGGAGCAATTGGAGCTTCCTTTAGCTGTTCCTAAGTGCGATATATTTTGGTCGCCACATTATAATGTGCCGTTGCTTCCAATAAAGGCAAAAATAAGGATTGTTACTATTCATGACACATATCATTTGGCTTTCAGTAATAATCTTTCACCACTTCAAAAAATTTACTCTAAAATACTTTTCAAAGGCGCTAGCACACTTTCAGACAAAATAATAACTGTCTCTAGGTTTTCAGAAAACGAAATTTACAAGTATACAGCTGCAAAAGAGACTTCGGTCACATCCATTCATAACGGTGTTGATAAAACTTTATTTAACATAAAGGATTCTCAAGTTACGGGACATAGACTTGCTTCTTTATACCCTCTGTTGCCAAGTAAATACTTATTATATATTGGTAATGTTAAACCGCATAAGAACCTTTCAAGTTTGGTTAAAGCCTTTGCAAGTTTAAATAACAAAATAGGTAATGATATAGGACTTGTGATAGTTGGAAAAAAATCAGGGTTTATAACCGGTGATAATGAATTAATAGAATTAATAGAAACTGATAGCTTTTTAAAAAGCAACGTTTTCTTTACCGGCCATGTTCCTGAGAAACATTTACCTATTTTGTATGCTGAGGCTAGTATATTTGTCTTTCCCTCGATATATGAGGGTTTTGGGCTGCCTCCACTTGAAGCCATGTCTTGTGGTTGTCCTGTACTGGCTTCTGATGCAGCTAGTATTCCTGAAATATGCGGAGAGGCTGCTATGTACTTTTCACCGCATGACACAGAAGATTTATCTAAAAAGATTCAACTCTTACTAACGAACAATAAATTAAGAGAAGAAATGAAAGCCAAAGGGTTGAAACAAGCTTTGCTCTATGATTGGGAAACGACAGCAGAAAAACATATTGCTGTTTTCAATAATGTGGTTTGTTAACTTCTTTTAGATTCATCGCCACATTAACCTGTTTGATTTTTATAGAATATAAGTATTCTTGATTATTTTGTAAAGAAAATATTACAACTCATTAAAAGTAGAAAATTGAAAGTAGCGATAGTACATGAGTGGTTTGTAGAGTATGCTGGTTCAGAGAAAGTGGTAGAGCAACTTTTAAACATTTATCCGGATGCTGACCTTTTTGCTGTTATTGAGTATTTACCAGAGCACCACAAAAAACATATTCAGAACAAAAAGGTAAAAACAACTTTCATTCAAAAGCTACCTTTCGTTAAAAGTCAATACAGAAACTATATTGCATTGATGCCTCTTGCAATAGAGCAATTAGATGTATCATTGTATGATCTTGTAATATCTAGCAGCCATGCTGTAGCAAAAGGAGTCATTACACACTCCAATCAACTTCACATCTGCTATTGCCATTCCCCTGTTCGCTACGCATGGGACCTTTACCATCAATACCTGCGTGAGTCAGGGCTTACAAAAGGCATAAAGGGATTCATCGCAAAGCTTATTCTTCATTATTTAAGAATTTGGGATTTGACAACAGTTAATAGAGTTGATTTTTTTATCGCCAACTCAGGTTATATTGCTAAGCGCATTTCTAAAGTTTACAATAGAGAGGCAACTATTATATATCCACCTGTAAATGTTAATGAATTTAGCTTAGAAGAGCATAAAGAGGATTACTATGTGACGGCCTCTAGAATGGTGCCCTACAAAAAAATGGATATGATTGTAGAGGCTTTCAGTTTAATGCCTGATAAGAAATTGGTTGTAATTGGAGATGGCCCTGATTTTAATAAAATCAAATCAAAAGTAACTAGCAATATTGCTTTACTAGGCTTCCAGGAATTTAGTGTCTTGAAATCATATATGCAGAAAGCTAAGGCGTTTGTATTCGCCGCTGAAGAGGATTTTGGCATAACTCCGGTAGAAGCCCAAGCTTGCGGCACACCTGTTATCGCGTATGGTAAAGGTGGTGCGAGTGAATCAATTATTCATGGCGTAACAGGTCTTCATTTCAGGGAACAAACAAAAGAATCATTAATAGGGGCTATTTCATACTTCGAATCTGGCAAAGTGAAATTTGACCCATTAATCATCAGAGAAAATGCAGAAAGATTTAGCGAAGGAGAATTCCGCTCCAAGATTAAAGATTATATTTCGGCAAAATTGCCAATAACAGAATATCAAAATGACCAGTACGTACCTGTCACACTCTAAATATAGCATTTATAATAAGCATCTAATACTATGGGCGTTGTCTGGTGTAGCAATCTCAATGCCTTTTTCCATTAAGTTGAACTCATTATTTGTCATCTTAACAGTATCACTTTGGATCACAAATAAATTGTATCTCTCCCGATTGAAAGATGCGTTACATGTTCGGCTAATACAGTTATTGCTGTTATTTTACTCTCTATTTTTTGTAAGTATAACCTATAGCGAAAATAGCGCTGCTGCTTTTGCTGAGTTGGAATTAAAGTCTAGCATAGCTATACTACCTTTGGTATTTTTCACAATTGGTCTCCAAAGCAATCACTATTTGCAACTACTTAAAGCTTATATTTTAGGTTGTTTCATCGCTACTTCATATAGCCTGCTGTCAATAGCATATGATATCTGCATCAACAATATGCATAGAGCACCTGATCAATTATTAGGCGTCGACTGGGTCTACTTTTCGTATTTCTTACCAAAACAGATCAATCTACATTCACCTTATTTTAGCATGTATCTGGTAATGGCAATTTTTATTCTAGCATATCTATTTTGTTATGAGTATGTTAGAAAAAGAAATACCTTCATATTAAGTGCATATCTTGTGTTAATACTTTATTTTGTTGTATTCACAATAATGCTTGCCTCCAGAACTGCATTACTAGCCGGCTTTTTAATTACAGGAATATCACTACTTGCATTTCTTATTTTTAGCAGAAAAAAATTCCTGACTTTAGCATTACTCATATTAATGCCATTTATCGCTTTCAAGGCTTTTGAAACAGTGCCTTATTTAAAAAGAAAGCTACAAGACATGAGTGGTATGGAGCAAAGACAAACAGTTTGGAGTACAAGTATTGATTTAATTAGTGAAAATATTCTATTTGGGTTAGGAACAGGTGATACAAAAGATGAGCTTGTAAAAGCATATAAGAAAAACGATTATAACGAAGGTATTGAGCAAAAATATGATCCGCATAACCAATACATTCAGATAACCCTAGCATTAGGCATTGTTGGATTATTAGTTTATATTTTGATCATTTTCACTCTCCTAGCTACATCAATAAACCTAAAGAACTTACTTCTTGCTATATTTACCGTTCTGTTTGTTTTATGTGGCATAACAGAAAGTAACTTGACAACACAGAAAGGAGTAATTTTCTTTTCTTTCTTTGTGTCTCTTTTTGCAATCCTTAAAGACCAACTGAATAAACGTGCAGAAGTTTTAGAGACAAAATCAGGTGAGATTGTAGTGCAAAAGCACTAACTGTGATTAAAATTAAGTTAGGTTATATTAAAACATAACTAACTGATTTTATATAAATTAGGTATTTTTGCAAATATTTTTTTTACCATGACCGGTTTTTACAATAAATATATTAAACTCATACATTCTGCAGGGGATTTTATTGCTCTAACTGTTTCTCTTTTTGTAGCGATGGCTATTACAGCAAAAAGCACAAATATCAGTTATCCTCATCCTACAATAAGTTCACTATTTCTTCTGGTCTCGATATGGTTTCTATGCACGCTTCTACTTAAATTCTATAAATATTACCGTGTAGCGCGCACTAAAACAATATTACTTGATGCACTGAAAGCAGTGCTTCTCTATGTAGTTCTGCTTGAGGCTATTTTAAATCTCACACAAATCACAAAGTTTAACAGGGATTTCCTTATTTATCATTATTTGGCATTCGGTGTGCTTGTTTTAACTTGGAGAATCATTGTCACCTACACAATAAGGTACCTTCGTAGTAAAGGCTATAATTCAAAAAAAGTAATTATAATTGGCTACAGTAAAATTGGTGTAGAATTGAAAACCTTTTTTAATTCTCATCCTGAGTACGCCTATAAATTTGAAGGCTTCTTTGATGACAAAGTAAATAATACAGACATCATTGGAAGATTAAAAGATATTCAGAATTTTGTTTTAGAAAACGAGATCAACGAAATATACTGTAGCCCCTTTACATTAGAGAAGGAACAGATAATTTCACTTATAGACTTTTCGGACAATAATTTAGTAAGAGTAAAGTTCCTTCCAGAACCTTTTAGCTTCACTTATCAGAAGCTAAAATTAGACTATGGGGACATGCTCCCTTTTCTTGTTACAAGGTCTATTCCTTTGGATGATGTAATTAACAAAATGATTAAAAGAACATTCGATATTTTATTCTCTCTTTTTGTAATCGTTTTCTTACTCTCGTGGTTGTTACCCATTTTAGCAATCATAATTAAACTAGATTCTAAAGGGCCTGTATTTTTCGCACAACAGAGGTCAGGAATTAACTGTAAAGCATTTGCCTGTTGGAAGCTCCGCTCAATGTATGTAAACGAGCAAGCAAATTCTCAGTTTGCAAAACGTAATGATAAAAGAATTACTCCTGTGGGGGCTTTTTTAAGAAAAACAAGTCTAGACGAATTGCCTCAATTCTTTAATGTTTTAATGGGTCACATGTCTATTGTAGGTCCGCGCCCTCATATGCTGGAGGCAGATAAGGAGTATGCACTTATTGCTGAGAAGTATAAAGTGCGTCACTATATTAAACCAGGTGTTACTGGTCTTTCACAGGTTAGAGGCTATCGTGGAGACACAACTCAAAATTTTCAGGTTAGAGGAAGAATAAAGCTTGATATTTTTTATCTTGAAAACTGGTCTTTTGTATTAGATTTAAAAATTATTTATTATACTATCTACAACATCTTCCGAGGAGATAAACACGCTTTTTAAAGTAAGCTTATATCCGTAAATTTATTAATGTATAATTAGAAGCCCACAAATCTGTATATGTATAAATATGATATAGCGGCTTCTATTGTTGCTTATAAAAACAACCATGATATCATTAATGCTGCTGTTAGAAGCTTTTTAGACACTAATCTAGAAGTAGCAATATTAATCATTGACAATTCTCCCTCTGATATTCTAAAACAAGAATTAATAAATGACGAGAGAGTATTTTACAGATTTAATGGTAATAATGTAGGTTTTAGCAAAGCGCATAATCAAGGTATTCAGCACTTTAAAGATATTTGTAAATATTTTTTAGTATTAAATCCAGATGTATACTTCGATGGTATTACTTTATCAACACTTTATAACTATCTAGAGAGCCATCCTGACACAGGTTTGATTGCCCCAAAAGTATTATATCCAAACGGAGACATACAGACGTCCAGAAGACTTATCCCTAGTCCAATAGACCTATTTATCAGAAGAATGCCCTTTGGTAAGTCATTGTTTAGCAAAAGAACTGATCTAAACGAATATAGCAATTGCGATCATAATGCAGTAATTGAAGTACCTTTCTTGCTCGGCTGCTTTATGCTTTTCAGAACTTCTGCAATTAATGAAGTTGGAATGTTTGATGAACGGTATTTTGTCTATCTCGAGGATCTAGATATCTGTCGTCGTTTTACTACAAAGTACAAAGTAATTTACTACGGCCAAGCAAAAATATATCACCTTTATCAGAGAGCTTCATCAAAACATTTGAGCATGCTGATGCTGCACACTGTCTCAATGGTAAAGTATTTTAACAAGTGGGGATGGATTAGTGATAAGGAAAGAAAGAAAATAAATAAAAAAGCAGTCGCATTAATTCAAGAAAGTATAATCGAGACCCCAGTTTCATTTAGCAGAAAGTATGCAGCCACTCTCTAGCATACTATAATTCTTACAGCTTTGACACTTACAGAGTAAAAGCTTTTCCCTCTCCAGCCTCCCCTTTTCCTCAGCTTTTAGTAACTTCGCCGGCAAACTTGCATAAGTATGAGCAAAGAGAAACCATCTATACCTAAGGGAACACGCGATTTTGGGCCGGCAGTCGTGGTCAAAAGAAACTACATATTTAATACCATTAAACGTACCTTCGAGAAATTCGGCTATTTGCCTCTCGAAACGCCAGCTATGGAACAACTGTCTGTGTTAACGGGCAAGTATGGCGATGAAGGTGACCAGTTGCTATTCAAGATTCTCAACTCCGGTGATTTTCTTTCCAAAACCAAGTCAGAGGATATTGAGCAGGGATACAAGCATCTGACGCGCAAGATCTCTGAAAAAGGACTTCGCTATGACTTGACAGTGCCTTTTGCCCGCTTTGTGGTAATGAACCGTAATGAAATCACATTTCCATTCAAGCGCTACCAGATTCAACCGGTATGGCGTGCCGATCGTCCGCAGAAAGGCCGTTACCGTGAGTTTTACCAGTGCGATGCAGACGTAGTAGGTACGAATTCACTGCTCTGTGAGGCTGAGATCGTGCAGATGATCAATGAAGTTCTCACTAACCTTGGCTTAAAAGACTTCACTATCAAAATAAACCACAGAGGTGTGTTAGCAGGCATTGCTGAGGCTATCGGTGAAAAAGGCCGTGAGGGTGATATCTGTGTGGCCATTGATAAGCTGGACAAAATCGGCAAGGAAGGCGTACGTAAAGAGTTGCTGGAAAGAGGCATTTCAGAAGCAGCTATTTCTAAGCTGGAGCCGCTTTATACTCTGGAAGGCGACAATGAGCAGATCTTAGGCCAGTTACAAACTATACTTGGCGGAACTACAGAGGGAGAGCGAGGTTTAAAAGACCTGCACGAAGTATGGATGTACCTATCTGCGCTTAGAAGCCAAGCCTTAACGGCAACAAACGAATCTGGTAATCCAAGGCTGATGCTGGACGTGACACTTGCCAGAGGCCTCTCCTACTACACCGGCTGTATATTCGAGGTAAAGGTGAACAATGTAAGTATGGGTAGTATAAGCGGCGGCGGCCGTTACGATAACCTGACAGGCATGTTCGGTATGCCTGGCGTATCGGGAGTTGGCTTCTCGTTTGGCGTGGATAGAATATATGATGTGCTCGAAGAGCTACAGCTGTTCCCAGACAGCAGCCAGGTAGGTACCAAAGCACTACTGGTACAGTTTGATAAAGAGTCTGAAATGCATGCACTGCCTATACTTCAGCAACTGCGAGATGCAGGCGTTGCCTCCGAGTTATACCCGGAGCCCGCTAAGCTGAAAAAACAAATGGGGTATGCCGACCAGAAAAGTATACCTTATGTGATACTTGTAGGATCTGAGGAAATTGCCACAGGCAAACTGAAACTGCGCAACATGCAGTTGGGTGAGCAGCAGGACCTGACCATCGGAGAAATCATCAGTATTTTAACCAAATAAAAACTGCATGGGCCATGTGCACTACATCTCCAGCGAGTACTTAAGCCTGGAGACGATTGAGACCATTATCAACGAAAAGTATACGTTAGCGCTATCTGAAGATGCCGAGCAGCGGATTACAAACTGCTATAATTACCTGCACCAGAAGATAAAAGACGCTGATCGCAGCATTTACGGCATCAATACGGGGTTTGGGTCTTTGTACAGCAAAAAGATCTCCCCTGCCGACCTGGAACAACTGCAACGTAACCTGATGATGTCTCATGCTTGTGGCACAGGACCTGAGGTACCGGCTGGCGTGGTAAAGCTGATGCTGCTATTGAAAATTCAATCGCTGGCATATGGCCACAGTGGTGTGCAGTTACAAACGGTAAAACGTCTGATAGATTTTTACAACCGCGACATCTACCCGGTGGTGTTCCAGCAGGGTTCATTGGGTGCCAGCGGCGACCTTGCTCCCCTGGCGCATCTTTGTCTGCCCATGATAGGAATGGGTGAAGTACACTTTCAAGGATATAAACTAGCGAGTGAGCATGTGCTGGAGATGTTTAGCTGGGAGCCGATTGCTTTAAAGGCAAAGGAAGGACTTGCTTTGCTAAACGGCACCCAGTTTATGGCTGCCTACGGTGTGTATGTGCTTCTGATGGCGAAGCGCCTCTCACAGCAGGCTGACATGGTGGGAGCTTTATCTCTTGATGCTTTTGATGGAAGAATAGAACCTTTTAACGAACTCATTCACCGCATTAGGCCGCACAAAGGCCAGCTAGAGACGGCAGCTAACTTTAGAGAATTGTTAAATGGAAGTGAGCTGATTATAAGGGAAAAGCAGCATGTACAGGACCCTTACTCGTTCCGTTGCATTCCGCAGGTGCATGGGGCATCTAAAGACGCCATCGCCTATGCCGAGCAGGTATTTTTAACAGAAATAAACTCAGTTACTGATAACCCAAACATTTTCCCGGAGGAAGACGAGATCATCTCTGGTGGCAATTTTCACGGGCAGCCATTGGCACTTGCGATGGATTTTATGGCCATTGCGCTGGCAGAACTAGGCAGTATATCAGAGCGTCGTACATACCAGTTAATTTCCGGACAAAGAGGGCTTCCTGCATTTTTGGTAGCCGAACCAGGCTTAAATTCAGGCTTTATGATAAGCCAATATACAGCCGCATCCATCGTAAGCCAGAGCAAGCAGCTTTGCACACCAGCCTCCATCGACTCTATTCCCTCGTCGCATAACCAGGAAGACCACGTAAGTATGGGAGCCAACGCCGCCACAAAGCTATACCAGGTAGTGCACAACCTGGAGCGCGTGCTGGCTATCGAACTGTTAAATGCCGCACAGGCCATTGAGTTTAGAAAGCCTGAAAAAACGTCTCCTGTGCTGGAGAAGTTGGTAGAGGATTATCGTATTTCGGTTCCGTTTGTTTCTACAGACAGAATACTGCACAACGACATTATCAAGAGCATCGATTTTTTGCGCAGGCAAAAGGCATAGATTTAAAGTATAAAACATACATCCGGAAGACCTTGTTTGAAGTATAGCTTTAGCAAGGTCTTTTTAACTTAAATACAATAAATTGTACCTGTTGTGCTTTATTTAAGTAAATTCGATTAAGCTTATCTATAAAACATTGCTCAGAATTATACTGCACATAGCACTAGTCCTGTTGGCGCTTTCATCTTTTGCTCAAAGCAATAAGTGCTTTAAAGCCTATAACTCTTCCGGAGTAGAAATAACTACATTTTGTGTAAACCAGGAGGTGACGTTTCAGGATTGTGGCAATGTAGTACCGGATGACAAAGAATATTATGTATTTGATTACAAATCTGGCACTCAGATTCCATCAAATCCATCTCTAAATAAAAAGCACACTTACACAACTCCCGGCAAGTATAGAGTACTACAGATAGCCAACTATGGCGGCGCCACCCTTACCGATACCGTTTCGAGGGTGTTTGAAGTAAAAGCCGCACCTGCTCCCACTTTTACAGTTACAGCCTGTGCTAATAACAGTGTACAAATAAACATCACCGACAACAACTATGACAGTTATTCTATAGATTATGGAGGCGGTGGTGCTCCAGTGCAGGCACAGAAAGGACAAAACCCGATTTATACTTATGTTACAAATGGCACCTATACCATTACCTTAATCGGGACTTACACTGGTGCATCCTGTAATGGCAGTGCCTTTAAGCAGGTGACAACACTGCCAGATGCAAAGACACCAACCCTGCGCGCTCTCACGGTAAAGCAGCAAAGCACTTCCGGAGAGATACAGTTTGATATCCAGGACTTGCAGCCGGGGTTTATGTACATCATTGAACGCTGGCAAGACCCACGGATAAACTTCCAGAAGATCGATACAATTAAAAATATTACCCAGAACAGCATTACCCACACGATACGCAATGTAAATACAACCGAAGGCGTATGGTACTTGGTACGGATAGCAGATCAGTGTGGCAGCGTTATCCCCAACAGCAACTCCAGAATCATCAGCTCTATAGCCCTGGAGGCTAAATCGGGAAACGAGCAGGCTATACTTACCTGGAAAAGTATGCCAAGTGCCGATCAATATGAGATATACCGCAATAACACCCTCATCACCACTGTAGATAACAGCACCTTAACTTATACTGATCCGAGCCTAAGTTGCGGGCAAACCTATGCATATTTTGTTAAGGGGATCTCAGCTGGCGGCGGCACCTCTACGTCTGCAGCTCAAAGTGTACAGGTTACATCTACGGCTACTCCGGCTGCACCATACTTACTGGCCTCATTTAACTTAAATAATCAGGTAGAGCTAAGTATAAATCTGCCACAGGGTAAAGTAGCCCAGAAAATCGAGATACAGAAAAGTAAAAACGGGGCAGCCTTTCTAAACCTGGCAAGTACATCACAGACAGCCTATACCGATGCCCTGGCTAAGCCGGAGCCTGTTTGCTACCGTGCATCGTTTACCGACCCCTGCAACAATACTTCTCCGATAGGCAATACAGCATGCCCCGTAATATTGAAGGCCGAGCAGCAAGAAGATGGCTCAGTTCAACTTAACTGGACTCCCTATACAGGTTTCCCGGGCGGAGTGCAACAGTATACTGTAGAACTGCTGGATGCAAACGGCAATGTGATCAACTCCTTTGCTGCCGCTGGCACCAGTTACACCGACAGGGCTCTAAGCAATGAGGTGCAGATTTTACGTTACCGCATCAAAGCCACATCAACAGGCAGAGAGGTATCTTATTCAAATACAGAACAGATTGAGCAGGACCTGAAACTGTTTATTCCGAGTGCCTTTACACCCAACGGCGATGGACTAAACGATGTGCTCGAAATAAAAGGAAAATTTATCGACAGCTATACTTTAAAGGTCTATAACAGCCTGGGTAGTGTGGTTTTTCAGTCGACAGGGGCGGCCACAAACTGGGATGGCACATACCAGGGAAAGCCTTTGCCAGTAGGTGCTTACGCTTACGAAATTACAGTGAAAACAGAATTTGGCACAACCAAACGCAGAACTGGTACCATTACCTTGTTGCGCTGATCCTGAATCTGCTTTTCTACTTTAAAGTTACACGGAAAGGTACTTCTTTAAGCCCCCTCCGTGCAAAGCCCCGCATCAACTTTGCTGCTTAACCATCTAGTTAGTATGCCTGTTTACCTACTAAGAAACACTTTTAAACTTCTCTTTTCTGCTTCTGTGCTTAGCCGTACAATGTACAGGCCGTTTGGCAACTTTTCCCCATTAAGCGGAAAAACATAATCCCTGCCTGCTTCGGCATTACCTGCTGCCACAACGTTTACAATAGCACCCCTGGTATTAATAATATCTATTGTAAAATAGGCGCTTTCCGCAAGATTTAAAGTAACGTTGGCTATATGCGTAAATGAGGTTGGATATACTGAGAATGACACCAAATCCTGAACTTCTTCCCTAATAAATGGTGCGATCATATGAGACGAGGCATTAGTGCTGCAATTAGTTCCTGTATTATACTTTACCGTTACATAGTCAAATCCTGTTTTGCTGCCTTGGCTTCGGCCAGTGAGGTATACATTAAACGGTCCTGAAACCGTACTTACAATAGCCAGAGCGTTGGCTTCATCATTCTGATTTGTAACGCCATGGTACCTTCCCTCCCACAGCACTACATTACTCCCATCGTTATACATCAGGGCAACATAATCTAATCCTGTGCCTATACCTGCGCTACGCCCCGAAACAAAGATTCTATCGCCTTTAACAGAAATAGAGGTCGCCTCATCATAACTGTTCCCCGGACCATTATACTTCCATATAGTACTATGTGGCAACCCTTTAACAGGGTCAACAACTTGCGTCATGTCATCGGTATACTTTAAGGTTACAATATCCATGTTCAGCGTTTGCTCATCGCTACGGCCTGTTACATAAACATGATTATCGGCTGCTGCAATAGCCAAAGCAGCATCTCTTGCATTTGCTGTACCATTGTATCTGGCAAACCAAGTTGGGTTATTTATACCGTTACCGCTTGTATTGTAGCTAAGTGTAAGGTAGTCCATACCTGTGTCAGACTTAACACTTTGGCTGCGCCCTGTCACATATACTTTGTTGTTACTGGCTGCGATTGCCAAGGCCTCATCATCCCCGCCAACAGGCCCGTTGTACCGATGATACCAAACAGGTCCAGTAGTTTGTGAGCTTAACAAGTATTTCAAAGTAAGGTAATCCCAACCTGTGTTTATAGCGCTGCGCCCTGTCACATAAATTCCATAGTCACTTCCTTCAGGGACTACAACAAGTCCGGTTGCTTCATGTGATCCGGAATTATTACCAGAATACCTGTACGCCTTTAGAAGGGTTCCTTCATCATTATAAACAAGCGTGGTGTAGTCAAATTTCCAGTTAGATGATGATGACCCTGAATAAGAGCTTTTACCGGTTACAAATACTTTGCTTCCAACTACAGTTATAGCTACAGGTTCATCATAGCTGTTATTATGTGCTGTGTTAGTATACCTGGCCTCCCAAACCAATTTTAAGTTGACATCATATTTCAGCACCACAAAATCCATCCCGTTACTTGCAGTTTTCGATAACTTTGGCCCTGTGCTTCTTGCTGCCACATAAATATATCCTCCCACGGCTGTTAAAGCCATGCCTCTGCCTTCGCCATGGCCTTTATAATGCACAGCAATGGGGTTCCCGCCACCAGACGGGTATTTCAATGTGGTAATAGGCCCTATTCCTTTTCCGGAAGCCTGACCGGTAACATACACGTTCTCGTTAGCATCTACAGCAATGGCAGTAGCAATATCATCAGTAGTTCCGGAAACAGGCGTATAGCGATCCGACCAGCATAGTAGTCCTTGTGAGAAAATTGCACCAGGGAAAAGAAGAATAATGAAAAGACTAAGTAACAGCCTAGTCTTCAAACACATGACTTTTATATTACTTTTCATGATAAAGTATGCATGAAGTTATTTTCACTTTTCACATGCACGGCCAGGAATTGGCTCAATGAGGGGGAGAGGAAGCAAAAAGGTGAAAGTTATCAAAGTTTATATCAGCCCTAGTAGAAAAATTATACTACATTTCAACAGATGCTGGTATTATATTAATATACGCTGTAATTTAATTACGCTTTATATATAGAGTAATATTTCGTTAACTTATACTATCCTATGGTAAATCCAGCACATTTGACTGTATACAACCGGGAATATAAAATTATTTCAATTTCATATTTTCTAATATACTTAAGGAAATATGCACTAAAGCTACTATAAAAAATCTGGCTAACTTCGGTAAACCAGATATAAAACAAGGTGCCATAACAAGCATACAAAATACATGTTATGGCACCCTGTTTATCTTATAAGCCTATACTTATCGTTTCAGCAGCAGTTTTATACTTTGAGTGCCAGCGTTAGTCACAAGCCTTGCAATGTAGAGTCCCTCGTTGAGGCCCTGCCCGCTCAACTCATACTCGTAGGTGCTGCCCGCCTTTGCATTTCCAGATGCCAGTTGCCTTACCAGCCTGCCCCTGGTGTCGTAGACCTCCAAAGTATAGTTCTGGGCGTTTCCCAAGGAGAAGGAGACAGCGGTGCGCTCGGAGAAGGTGTTCGGGTAGGCCGTCAGCTGCGACCCGCCCTCAGCTGCCTGTGCTTTGCTGCCGGCTTTGGCCGCCATGCTTGCTTTTCCAGGCCTGTGGATGACGATGTTGCCCCGTTGGATGGTCGGTCCCTGATTCGAGAGATCCAGTATCTGACTAGAGCCGTTGTCGTAGACCACGCGGCTGTGGCGCTCCAGGTCCCAGACCTGGACCCGCAGCCTGTCGCCCGCGTCGTTTGCTCCCGGGCTGCCGGCGTCCGTCACCGAGAGGGTGAAGCCGTAGCGGCCCCGGCCGTCTATGGTGCCCTCGCCCCGGAAGGCGGCTTTATCTCCTGAAACCACCAGCCACTCCAGATCGGCGCTTCTTAGCCTGCCCAGCCCCTCCATGTCCAGTTGCACGCTGCCCTGGGGCTCGGTGGCGAATCTCCCGCTGTAGCGCGCGTTGAGGTTGAATCGGATGCCCTCGGTCTGGCCCGCCCCCGTCACAAAGCCCGCCTCGGGATCAAAGACAGGCATCCACTGCTCGTAGCCGGCGTTGGCGGGCTTGAGGCAGCTCTGGGAGAAGTCGAGACCGATTTGGTAGATGCCGGCCTGCTGGTAGGTGTGCTCGCCGGTGATGCGTGAGGTTCCAAGTGCGGTATAGGCTATGGAAGAGGTGCTGCCGTCGCCCCAGCTCCAGCTCACGCCGTGGTTAGCACCCAGGATGTAAGGCCGGAAGTCTGCGGTGGTACGCACCTGCCAGCCCACCCGCTTGGCCACCGGCGGCAAATATAGCCGCGCCTCTACTGGGATATTGCAAGGGTCTTCCTGCTGGCTATACTTGACAGTGAGATTATCCCAATGCGTTACAGGATCATCAATTACTCCAGCAACTATTACATTTAAGTCTTTATCTACAGTAATTCTTCTAAATTCTTGCGGAGTGACTAAACTCCAAACTTTCTGCCCATTTAATGCATTGTGTTTGTGTATTTCATTTCGATTTACAGCATTTGTGAAGTATAAGCCACCTTTTCCATCAACTGTAACATCAGTTATATATCCATCTGTCACAAAACTCCATTCCTGCTTACCGTTTTCAGAATCATAAGCAAAAATCTGCTCTGAAAAAGGATCGGTACCACGAGTATATACTCTACCCTCACTGTCAGCGATAAGGTGCTTAATAGTCAAAGTACTATTCCCTTTGCTCTCAATGGCTTGGTACCAGAGTTGATTTCCGCTTGATGCATCATATTTTAGAAGGAATGGATTTACGCTTAGGTAGTTATTTGGATCTAAAGAGTTATATCCTACAATGTAAACTCCTCCTGTTTTATCAATTGCTAAGTGTGTTACAGCGTCATTTACAGTTTTGTCGAGGACGTTGCTCCAAATTACACTGCCATCTGTACCATTATACTTTATAGTAGTTATATCATAATTTGATGCCGTATTTGATGTAGAGCCTGTAACATATACATTCCCTCTCTCATCAACTGTAAAAGCTGCAAACCCATATAAGCTTGAGGACTGGTCATTAATTTTGCTCCAAAGTACGGAACCGTTTTGACTGTCAAGTTTCACTAAATAGTCATTATAAACTATTGGAGAACCTTCACTATAAACACCAACAACATAGGCTCCACCTATATTATCAACTTTAATATCTTTAATGGTGAAACTTGTCTGCCCTATGTTACTCAAGTGCTCCCATAGCTTAGCGCCATCTGTACCGTTATACTTTATAGTGAAATGTCGCTGACTGTTATCTAATAGCTTTCGCGTACCCGTTATAAACACATCACCTTTAGCATCTACAGCCATTCCAACTATTTCATTTCGTCTACCTGCCTCTAATACGTTTAACCACTCTGTTTCTCCTTCTGCAGAATATTTGATTACAAAGGCAGAAGCTATTTCACCAGATCTTGATGTACTGCTTCCAGCAACTATAACATTGCCTTCGGCATCTGTAAGAACATCAACAGGTGAATCATAAGCAGGATCTTCACCCGAGCCAACTATAGTCCATAAGTTAGCACCGTCTGAAAACCGATGTCTGGCAAGAAAGAGATTATCAAAGTCCTTATCCTTATTTGTGCTTACCCCTGCAATATAAGCACCACTGCCACTAACACTTAATTGAAGTAAATCAACTTGAGTTTTATCCGATGGTTTAGCATACTCCCATAATTGCTGCCCTGTAAGTATGTTATATTTTACTATTACATATTCTGCACCTGGAGTGAATCCTGCTGCATATAGTCCTCCTAATTTATCTGTTTCCAGTGTCATTAGCTTACCAGCAAATGGCACCAGCCACTGTACTTGTCCTCCACCACCACCATATCGCAATAAATATGCATTTTCGCCTTGGTATCCTGCTGCAACTACACCACCACTACCATCACTAACTAAACGTTTAAGTACAATCAAGTTACTATCCAGCTTGGTATCTTGGCTCCACTGCATTGCTCCGTCGGAGGCACTATACTTTATCAAAAATGATTTAAGTATCTCTGCTGGTGCAGTGCTTGAAGCAACTGTTCCAGTAATATAAACCTCATCCCCAGAAACAACTAACTCTCCTGAATATTCTTTACCTACTATTTCGGAGTCCTGTCTCCATAATACTTTTCCGTCTAAACCACTATACTTTAAAGTAACTATGTCTGATGAGCCAAAGTGTGATGCATTTTTTGTGCCTGTAGCATAGATATCCCCTACTTCGTCAATCGCAATATCTGTTACAATGTGTTCTGCATAAGACTCAAGTTGCCCGATAAAATTTTTATCCCAAAGCCAAGAGCCATCTGAGGCACTATATTTAATAATGTAGCTAAAACCTGGCCCAGAATTAACTGCAAAACCAGATACCAGCACACCACCTATATTATCAACAAGTATTTGTTTTGGTGTATTGATCCTACCAACACTTTCCATTACGCTCCATAACAATGTACCGTTAGTACCATCATATTTGTAAATGATCATACTTGGTGGACCGTAGTTTCCTTTTATAGCCAAGACATACACATCTCCTTTATTATCTGCAACTATGTCCTCAACACTGTATCCTTGAACTGCATCGGTAGCACTGTACTGCACTTTCCACAGTTCCCTACCTTCTGGTGAATACTTTACTAATGTAGCATTCATACCAGACGAATTAATCAAGCTAGAACTAGCAATAAAAGAATTACCTGCATTATCTACAGCTAACTCAACTACGCTTATTTGACTTGGCATTTGCCCTCCATATTGTCGGGACCACTCCTCTTCCACCCTCTGCGCATATATCAGATTTGTTGTCAGCAAAAAAAGAGATGTCAGAAGCAGCCACTTGAGACCGTTCCAAATTTGTAGACTTGTTTTCATTGATGTAGAAATTTAGGATGTACCGTGTAGCAGATAGTTACTGCCAGCATACTTAAAAAAATCAGCAGATACTTCAGGCATTGAAATACCATAGCGTAAGAAGCGCAGTAGCGGGGGTGAATGCCACAGCATAGCCTCAAGGGGATTCAAAACTTTGACAGGATTCTTATTTATACTGTGACGTAAGAAAATTGTACAGGTATTTTTTAGCCATTTAGTGTGATGATATAGAGAGCAGGTATAGCTATATAATTTATGAGCAAAACAGAAAAGTAAAACGGTTAAAGTAGCACTATGCTTTTGTTCTAACGCTTTGCTTTTTATCTGATTCTTATGTTACCCCTAAAAAGCATCTACAAAAGGAGAGGGTGGGAAGCCGCGATTGCTCTCCACCCTCTATTTATTTTTTACCGTTTCAGCAGCAGCTTGATGCTTTGCGAGCTTCCGCTGGTGAGTAGTTTGGCAATGTATAGCCCTTCGTTCAGGCCTGCCCCGTTCAGCTCATGCTCTACAGGACCTCCGGTCTCCGCTGTGCCTGCGGCTACTTGCCTCACCAGCCTGCCTGCGGTGTCATATACATTTAAAGTATAGCTCTGCCCCTGATTTAGTGAGAAGGAGACAGTGGTGCGCTCGGAGAAGGTGTTCGGGTAGGCCGTCAGCTGCGACCCGCCCTCAGCTGCCTGTGCTTTGCTGCCGGCTTTGGCCGCCATGCTTGCTTTTCCAGGCCTGTGGATGACGATGTTGCCCTGTTGGATGGTCGGTCCCTGATTCGAGAGATCCAGTATCTGACTAGAGCCGTTGTCGTAGACCACGCGGCTGTGGCGCTCCAGGTCCCAGACCTGGACCCGCAGCCTGTCGCCCGCGTCGTTTGCTCCCGGGCTGCCGGCGTCCGTCACCGAGAGGGTGAAGCCGTAGCGGCCCCGGCCGTCTATGGTGCTCTCGCCCTGGAAGGCGGCTTTATCTCCTGAAACCACCAGCCACTCCAGATCGGCGCTTCTTAGCCTGCCCAGCCCCTCGATATCCAGTTGCACGTTGCCCTGCGGCTCGGTAGCCCACTTGCCATTGTAGCGCGCGTTGAGGTTGAAGCGGATGCCCTCGGTCTGCCCCGCGCCCGTCACAAAGCCAGCCTCCGGGTCATAGATCGGCATCCACTGCTCGTAGCCGGCGTTGGCGGGCTTGAGGCAGCTCTGGCTGAAGTCAAGCCCGATCTGGTAGAAGCCGGCTGAAAGGTAAGTGTGCTCGCCGGTGATGCGCGAGGTGCCCGAGGCCGTGTAGGCGATAGAAGAGGCGCTGCCGTCTCCCCAGCTCCAGCGCACGCCGTGGTCAGCGCCCAGGATGTAGGGGCGGAAGTCGGCCGTGGTGCGCACCTGCCAGCCCACCCGCTTGGCCACAGGAGGCAGGTAGAGCCGCACCTGAACCGGTATGTTGCACACGTCTCCCTGCTGGCTGTACTTAATTGTCAGAATGTCGGTGCTATTGATACTTTTACTCTGTACTGCACCAGTAACATACACATCCAACTGCTTGTCTACTACCAAGTCGACAAAACTTCCAGTTACAGTATCGGGTCTTTGCTCCCAAAGCAAATCACCATTTGAAGTATTATATTTAGCCACCGCCGGACCCGCACCCGCAACATATACCCCACCTTTACTATCTGTTTTTATAGTATAACCTATTGTATTCTCAAGTGCTTTACGCCACAATTCACTACCATCAGCAGCATTATACTTTACTATAAGAGCTTCTATGCTGCCCGCTTTCTGCCCAGTAACATAAACGCCTCCTTTATTATCAAGGGCTAACGCATTTGCTCCTGTACCTGAACCCGGAGAGTTAGTTTCTAGTCTTGACTCCCATAGGATAGCTCCATCAGAGGGATTGAGTTTTATAGTTGCAAAATCGCCATTACTTATACCTGTAACATAAACCTCACCAGCAACAGCTATCTCAATGGCTGTTGCTCTTTCAAATATGCTGCTTGGGCTGCCGTAAATCTTTGACCAGACTATTTTACCATCTTCGCTATTCACTTTTGCTATCAGATAATCAGACTGCCTTTCGCGTAACTCACCAGCAATGTATATGTCTCCAGATGCATCTAAGGCTATAGTACGTCCAATATAATTAAGGAAGGTAGTGTTATTAATGTCAATCGGCTGAATTAGAACATTATTCCAAATTGTTTCCCCAGTTTCAGCATTATACTTAATAATAGCCATTCCATCTGTTAGCCTGCCTTTTACCGAGCCCGTAACATATATCTCACCTGCATCATTAGACACAATTGCATAGCCAATATTACCCTCATCACCTATGTAACTAAAGTTCTCATCCCAAATCTTAGCTCCGTCATTTTGACTGAACTTAGCGGTATAAATAGCATTTCCTCTGTTTGTTCCTGTTATAAATATTCCACCCTGTTTGTCTATTACCATATCGTATGCAACAGCTGAATTGGCTACATCTGTTGATTGCCAAAGCAAAACACCATCCGGAGAATATTTTAAAAGGATGATACTGTTACCTAATACATTACTTGAAATATTTCCAGCTACATAGCTATTCCCTTTATCATCAACAGCAATGGCAACTGATGTTTCGTTTGACTGCCCAAGCGCGATCGGTGCAACAATAAAGTTTTCTCCGCTTTCTGTACTATAGGTTAAGATAACAGCTCCTGCCTTCGCACCTCCTGCAGGTGTTATAGCAGCAACAGTAAGTATACCCTGGTTCTCATTTAATGTGACTGCCATACCTGCTACCGCATTTCCCACATACTCCTGTTGCCATATAAGAGATCCATCAGACTTGCTATACTTTACAATCAGCACATTTCCGGTATCATTGCTTTTTCCGACTACTATTATATTACCACCAGTGTCTTGAAGCGTTTTGATTGGTGTTCCAGCAAAAAGACGCGCCCAAGCAAGAGTGCCATCACCAGAATCATACTTTACCAGATGGTTGCTGTTACTTACTCCAATCTCACTTTGAATTACAAATAACCCTTCTGAATTACTTGTAGGTAGAGAGGGTAAAGTCATGTTTTGATTACTAGAACCATCTTCTAAGCTAAGCCACAGCTGCGTACCGTCTGCAGCGTTATACTTTACAATCAGTGCCTTAGTATCAACTGTTTCAGATGAGTTCGCATGTGAGCCTGTTACGTAAATACTACCTCCATGGTCAGCTGTAACATTCAACGCCTCTTGTGTCTGTCCACCAATATCAAGCCTTTGCAGCCATTCCTGCTGGCCGGATTCTGCATTATATTTTATGATAAGAATATCTGATCTAGTGCCAGAACCGTCGCTGCTTCCTAAAACATATACTCCACCGTGGTTATCTAATGCTATGGCTTCTGGATCATCGGAGCCGTTCACTCCACCATCATATATTCCACCCCAAAGTACAGCACCATCAGCAGAGTTATATTTTGTAATTGTAATATTACTCAGAGTGCGCAAGGGCCCTCCATCTGTTGTGCTTAATACATAAACATCTCCCTGATTGTCAATTTCAATCTCCCTTGCATAGCTAAACATTCCTATTCTAAAGGCTTGCTCCCATAGTAAGCTGCCATTAGCGGAAGAAAATTTTAATGTAAGTGATTGATAACGACTATCAGAGCCTTGATTGGTGCCGATAACATAAAGTTCGCCAGCATCATCAACAGCTATTTCATCAATTTGAATATCTGGCAAAAAACTTCCAGCACTTGTGTGATAGCTGTTTACCCACCTTAAAGTGCCATCAATAGAAAACTTGGAGACCTGTATATATTTCCTGTTCTCTTCATTTTGACGAATACCAGCAGTATACAAATTACCAGATTGATCAACTGCTAAAAAATAATTTTGTAAAACATCGCTGATAGACGCATCAAATCGCTGCGCCCACTTCTCCTGCACACTTTGGGCAGAGGTTATGAACGCAACAGTCAAATAAAGTAGTGTCAGGATTAGCCATTTTAGGCTGCTCTGCGTGTGTAGGATTGTTTTCATAAATAGGTCAAATAGGACTGAAGAAAAAGTGTTAACAAGACAAGGCGCATCTAAAAGCCAACTCACGGTGACTAACGCCACGTGCACAGACCAATTAATAAGGAAAGGGTGAAGAATGTGAATCTTAGAGTGTAAAACAGTTTTAATTAATACTTACTTCCTAACTGTGTAACAGGTGCCAACACAACAACTACTACATATACATGTACGTATTATTAATGATTTAGTCATATAAATTACTGGTTAATAACTAATTAACACAAGGTTAGACAACATCATTATGTGTGCTTTTAAGTACCCGTAAAATAGCCACAATACAAGCATGGTAAACATAATGCTCGTATATTTGCAGAGATGCGCACAGGTATAGAAGTGCGTAATTCCTACATCTAAAAGAAGAAACTATGTTTGATATGTTCGGCATGATGGGCAAGATGAAAGAGGTCCAGGCCAAGCTGAAAGAAGCACAAGAGAAACTAAAAGACGTGACTGTAACCGCCGAGTCAGGTGCAGGCCTTGTTAAGGCTACTGTTAACGGGCAGCGCAAGTTGATAAAAATAGAAATCGACCCAACTATACTTAATGAAAAAGACCAGGACATGGTAAACGATTTGGTAGTAGCTGCCGTGAACAACGCCATGCTAACTGCCGGCGAACGTGCCCAGGAAGAGATGAAGAAGAGTACCGAAGGTTTATTACCGAACATACCAGGCTTAGATCTAGGCAACTTTGGCTTATAATCCGGCTCATACAGCCGTAGTTATCCTTAACTGGAACGGACTGCGGTTTTTGCAAGAGTTTTTGCCATCGGTGGTGATGCATAGCGGCAACTGCGAAGTAATCGTGGCCGACAATGCCTCTACCGATGGCTCTGTTGCTTTTCTACAGGAGCATTTCCCGCAGGTAAGGCTTATACTTCTGGACCAGAACTACGGCTTCTGCGAAGGCTACAACAAAGCACTGCAGCAGGTAGAAGCAAAGTATTACGTGCTCCTAAACTCTGATGTGCATGTACCACAGGGCTGGACTGAGCCTATACTTGCGTTGATGGAAGCCGACGAAAATATAGCCGTTTGCCAGCCCAAGATACTATCGCAACAGCACCCTGAGTTCTTCGAATATGCCGGCGCGGGTGGTGGCATGCTGGATACTTTGGGGTATCCTTTTTGCCGGGGCCGCCTATTTGAGACCCTGGAAGAAGACAAAGGGCAATACGATGACGTGCAGGAGATTTTCTGGGCAACTGGAGCTTGTATGTTTGTACGTTCCAATGTTTTTCACGGATTGGGTGGTTTGGAGCCTGCCTTTTTTGCACACATGGAGGAGATAGATTTTTGCTGGCGTGCCAAGAATGTGGGATATAAAGTAATGTACAATGGCCACAGCAAAGTATACCATGTGGGTGGCGGCACATTACACAAATCAAACCCACGAAAAACGTTTTTGAACTTCCGGAACGGCTTTGCTTTGCTGTACAAAAATCTACCTGGCAAAGAACTGATCTCTACACTTATACTTCGGGTTATACTGGATTGGATAGCGGCTTTCAGAATGGTACTTGCTGGCCAAACAAAAGATGCCAAAGCTGTATTGGATGCACACGCAGATTTGTTACGCAACAGCAGCTATTGGGGGAAACAACGCAAAAAGCACTACCATAAAGGCAATTTCCCGGCGCAAACCGGCGTTTACAGGGGAAGTGTCGTGTGGGAGTATTTTGTGCGGCAGAAACGAACGGTAAGGAATTTATAAATCCCAAACAGTGCTTCGCTCACGGCGCAAATGCTTACGAACGTTCATCCAAAAGGCCAGCATCAGGTAGATAAGCACCGGGGAGCCCATAGTCAGAAATGAAACATAGATGAAGGTAAGGCGGATGCTGCTGGTAGCAAAGCCAAGTTTTTCACCCAGCATCGTACACACACCAAATGCCTGCGATTCGATAAAGTACTGTAGCCGTTTCATTATAGTATAGTATTGGTATTTAGTGTATAAATTTATCGCAAATTATACTACTGTCAAAATAAATTAATCTGCGACAGGTACTGCTAACAACGTAAAAACGCTGATTGTGGTGTACTTGTTTACGGTTAATGCCTAAATCAGGATATGAAACACCACTTATTTCATACTATCACACCGTCATATTTAGCCATTTTTATTGCACTCTTTTGCTCTGGCTGCACTTTATCGCGTATGGTAAATGTTGCTGAAAAAAAGGAAAATATAATTGTGCAGCCTAATCCAATTGCTGCAAGCGGCCAATTGGTTACGTTCGAAATTAAAGCGCAGGTTCCAGAAAAACTAATCAAAGACAAATACCGCTACAAACTCAACGTCTACTACGAGTACGACCAGCAGGTGCGCGAGGATGTAGGATCACTCAATTTTGAGTTTGGAGAATTTATCTATGAGAATGGAGTGCCTACCATCACTAAACAAATGTCTTTCCCTTACGCCCCCAAAAAAGAGGAAGGTAAACTGATGGTACAAGGTATGGCCATCGATAAGAAAAACGGTGATGTAGTGTATGCCGAACCTAAAGAAGTAGCTATTGGTCTTAACACCACTCCCCTGCTGCTGGTACGCAATAATGCCTACGATTTTATACCGGATAACTACAAAGAAGAAGCCGAAAAACCTGCCACGCTTATCTTCTATTTTGAAGATGACCAGGCTAAGTTGCGCACATACATTGGTTCTAACCTGCAGGTGCTAGATAAGTATATATCTGATAATGTAGCCTCGCAAAGTATAACCATAACCGCTGGCCAGGCTCCCGACGAAATAGGCACAGGCATTGCCCAAACAAGGGCTAAGGTGCTTGAAAACTATTACCGCCAACAGCTGCAGATAAACGACTACAGCAACAAAAAGGTAAGTATAAACATAGACATTAAGCCTGATAACCTTGTTCTGTTAAAAGAAAAGGTACAGGTTTCGGCGTTGCCTAAAAAAGAAAAGCAGGAGGTATTAACTATACTCAACAGCAATGCAACCAACCAGGAAAAGGTAAAAGCGCTGCAGCAGACAAAAGCATTTGATTACCTGCAACAGTATGTATACCCAGTAATGCGAACCGCCGAGGTAACTTTTAACTACAACCGCAACCGCAAAGCCGATTATGAACTATACCTGCTCGCCAAAAAAATTTCCGAAGAAAAAGTACCTGCCGATGTGCTGACAGAGGAAGAACTGCAGCATGCAGCTACCCTAACACCACTGCTTAACGAGAAACGTAAGTTTTATGAAGCTGCAATAAAATCCACAGATAAGTGGCCGGCCTACTATAATTTGGGTGTAGTTTACACCGAGATGGCACAAAAAGAGTATCGTCCTAAAGCAAAGCAGGCATTGCTGGCCAGAGCCATCCATAATCTTACCTTCGCCGGCTTTCGTAACCCAACTGCTAAAGTGTATTACAGCCTCGCCAGTGCTTACCACCAGCGCAACGATTTCCTGGAGGCGCTGCAGTATTACGATTATGCTATCAAGCTAGGAGGCTCTCAGGAAGAGTTGCAGCAGATCTTTGCTGATAAAGCTGCCCTGGAGATTGAGGTAGGTCAGTATGACGATGCTATTGAAAGCCTTCGCTATGCCGGTGACAGCTATCAAACAAACATGAACCTGGGCCTCAGCTATCTGTTAAAGGAAAATTACGAAGGTGCACAGGAGTTTTATACTTCGGCCCTGGAGCAAAAGCCAAATGATGCACTGGCCTATTATAGCTTGGCTATTATAGGCGCACGCACACAAAACGAGCAGATGCTGGAGCAGAACTTACGCAAGGCTGTTAGAGCAGACAAAAGCTATACGTTAAAAGCCATCAATAGCCTGGAGTTTAAACCTTACCGCAGTAAGGCTGCTTACAAAGATGCGCTCATCAAATGACAACAGGTGCTAAAAACCTGGAAGTACATTGTAAATTGACAGACTTCTTTTAATTTTACCTTCTGAACAGAGAATTAAACATCATATATGCGAAGTATACAGTTTAGAGAGGCCCTGCGCGAAGCTATGTCGGAGGAAATGCGCCGTGACAAAAGCGTGTTTCTGATGGGTGAAGAAGTAGCAGAGTACAACGGTGCCTATAAAGTTAGCCAGGGCATGCTGGATGAGTTTGGTCCGGAGCGTGTAATCGATACGCCTATTGCCGAACTTGGTTTTGCCGGTATTGGTGTGGGTGCGTCTATGAACGGCTTACGTCCGATTGTAGAATTCATGACCTTCAACTTCTCGCTTGTAGCCATTGACCAGGTAATAAACTCAGCGGCTAAAATGATGTCGATGTCAGGTGGCCAGTACTCTTGTCCTATCGTTTTCCGTGGGCCTACTGGTAGCGCTGGTATGTTATCTTCGCAGCACTCTCAAAACTTCGAGAACTGGTATGCAAACACGCCTGGCCTTAAAGTAGTAGTGCCATCTAACCCTTACGACGCAAAAGGCTTAATGAAGTCTGCCATACGCGATAACGACCCTGTAATCTTTATGGAGTCGGAGCAGATGTACGGCGACAAAGGCGAAGTGCCTGAAGAAGAATACCTGATTCCAATCGGTGTTGCCGATATCAAACGCGAAGGTTCTGATGTAACCATCGTGTCATTTGGCAAGATGATGAAAGTGGCGCTTGCTGCTGCAGAAGAATTGGCAAAAGACGGTATCGAAGCTGAGGTTATCGACCTGCGTACAGTTCGCCCAATCGACTATAAAACACTTATCGAGTCTGTAAAGAAGACCAACCGCATGGTGGTGGTTGAGGAAGCATGGCCACTGGCTTCTATCTCTGCAGAACTTGCTTACCATATCCAGAGCAATGCATTCGATTACATGGATGCACCGGTAAAACGTGTAACTTGCCGCGACGTGCCGCTTCCGTATGCTCCTACGCTTATCGAGGCATCTTTGCCAAACGTAGAGCGCACCATCGATGCTGTAAAAAAAGTAATGTATAAAAACGCTTAAGCGTTGCTTTGAATCCTGATAAAAAAGGCGACCTAACTAGGGTCGCCTTTTTCTTTTTGCTTTACTTCCACTTTACCTGTGTCTGTGTCTGTTTCAACCTCTTTTACCTTCACTTTCACAGCGTGTTCCTCCGGTAAAATGCCCTTGTCGTGCTCTCTGGAGTATACTTGAGTAAACTCAGCACCCAATAGAAAAATAATAGAAGTGTAGTATACCCAGACCAGTATAAGCACCAATGAGCCTGCTGCCCCATACGTATCAGCAAGTGGGTCATGCTGAAAGTATAGCGTAAGGATAAACTTACCTATCACAAAAAGCACAGCTGTTACTGTAGCTCCCACCCATACATTGTGCCATTTAATTTTAGCATCGGGCAGTACTTTAAAAATAGCCGCAAAAATGACAATACTAATTAGAATAGAAACGAATATGTTACCAATGGTAACAAGGTAGACCGCAATGCCGGAAAGCTCTTGACGTAAGTAATCATAAATAACACCCAGCACCACATCTACTGATAATGATACTAGCAACAGAAATCCCAAACTAACTACCATGGCTAGTGACAGTACGCGTGCCACAACAAGTTTTAGCCATGCTTTTTCAGGCTTAGCTTTTACCTCCCACATAGCGTTAAGAGAATCCTGAAGCGCTACAAAAACGGTTGTAGCTGTAAAGATCATGGTGGCAATGCCAACAATGGTGCCTATGGTTGTTGCCGGAGACTGGCTGGCGTTCTCGATAATATTCTGAAGCTGCACCGCACTGTTTCTGCCGATTACACCACCTATCTGATTCACCAGTTCACCGCGTACAGCATCTTGCCCAAAAACAGACCCTGCAATCCGAATAGTAATGATAAGAACAGCCGGCAGCGAAAAAATAGTATAAAAGCCTATAATTGCGGCGTAGTCTAGTGGATTATCATCAATAAACTCCTTAAAAGTTTGCTTTGTTAACCTCCAGGTATACTTTAGCTTAGCATTCATGCACGTTTATTTTATAGCTTTGTTGGCTCCAATAACTGTGAGTACAGCCTTACTTCGCCATTTTGCTTTAACTATTGCACTATCATACGGCACAAGAACGTCTTCTGATATAAATGTATATCTATAAAAGGTGAGTTGGAGTTTAATCAAACCACACTGATACCTCTTCCAGCGGCTTTCGCTTCAGATCAGGCACCTGCACATCTGCGGCAGGATAGCCTACTGGTAAGAGCAAGTATGGCCGTTCATTTGCAGGCCGGTTTAACAGTTTGCTAAGGAAGTTCATCGGACTTGGAGTATGTGTTAGCGTTACCAAACCTGCCTTGTGAATAGCTGATATCAGAAAACCGCAGGAAATGCCAACCGATTCGGCCACGTAGTAATTATTGCGTTTGCTACCATCCTCCTTCACATCATACACCTTTTTAAACACAATAATGAGCCATGGCGCCACCTCTAGGAAAGGCTTTTGCCAATCTGTACCTAGCGGTGCCAGGTCCTCCAGCCACTCCGGTGTCATGCGGCCATTATAGCTCTCATACTCTTCTTTTTCGGCGGCCTCTCTTATTTGCTTCTTTAGTTCCGGGTTAGAGACTACACAAAATGTCCAGGGCTGTTTGTGCGCACCAGAAGGTGCCGTGGACGCCGTCATAACAATGTTTTCAATAACTTCACGCGGCACAGGCTTATCCGAAAACTCACGAACAGAACGGCGGCTGTCCATTAATCGGTAAAATTCTGTTGCCTTTGCACAGGTTTCTTCTGTAGAGAATTGCGCAGGATGGTAGGGTATAAATGGGAAAGAAGTGGTGGCCATTAGCTATACTTTTAGTCTTAAGTTAAAGCTACTAAAAGTATAGCTAAATTTCCTAACCTTGTTTTATTGAGGTAAAGTGAGCTTTGCAAGGTAATTTCCCATATCTCCCTCATATAGCACCTCAAAAGTATAGCCATGTTTGTTGGCGTAATCCTCAAGTATAGCAGGATCAATAAAAAGCCAATCGAACCAACCGCTTTCCTGCTCTTTATACTTCATGTTATACTTTACCTCTCCGTAGTAGCCAGCATTCAGGTCCAGTACTACAGAGCCATCTTCATCTTCATACATGTACAGGATGTCAGATGATTCGAGCAGGATCTGGCCATCAGGGCTAAGCAGGCTTTTGGTATGCTCCAGGAAACGATCCAAACCATGAAGCGTGCTGGCAATGCCAATACCATTCATCAACAGCAGCAGCGTGTCATACTTGCCTGTAACATCAAATATATTTTGATTAAGCACCTGCTTTACACCCTGCTGTCGCATTGCGTTTGCGGCACCCTCCGATATATCGAGTGCAGTAACATCAAAACCTTGCTTTTGGAGGGTAAGCGCATGGCAACCAGCTCCGGCACCTATGTCCAGCACCCGGCCCTTGCATTCCTGCAGCGCAACTTGCTCCATCTCCGGCATTTCAGACTCATCCCGAAACAGGTATGCTACAGGTATGAAATCATCATCGGCCAGGTTACTCTCAACAGTAATTTCAGCATTTTTCTCCCCTGCCAGATAATCAGATACTGCAAGGCCAATTGGGTCGTTATTAATCATATTGTGGTGTTTCTACTGCAAAGTAACATACAAATTGTGTATTAAGAAATACAGTTTTGAACTAAACCAATTATATACAATTATCTATACTTATAAATAAACTTATTAATCAATCACTTACATCACAATGTCAAAAAAACATTGTTGCATTAATCAAAAAAATCACTAGCTTTAGCCGTAGTATGTAACTTTAATGCCTATGAATACAGCAGCCTACAGCCATATTGAACTTATGAACCCAAAACTGGAAATTAAGTACCTTAGCCTGGAGACTTCCCGAAATCGTTTGCTGGATGAACTGGAGGGGCTTGACGATGAGTTGCTGAACACACCTCCGGCTGCTAAAAAATGGTCTATAAACCAGATAATTTACCACCTAGTGGAAGTTGAGAAGGCTACAACAGGCTACATCAGCAATAAGCTACAGAAAAAAGATAGCCTGCGCTCTTCCGGTTTCTCTAATATTTTAAACTCGCTTTTGTTGAAACTAGCGCTGCGATCTGGCCGAAAATTTAAGGCACCTGCTGTGGTGGCGGATGTTCCGGAAACAGCCAACCTATTTAAACTGCGCCAACAGTGGGATACTACACGCTACAAGTTAGAAGATGTGCTAAACGAGGTTCCTGCGCATTTAATGGATAAATGTTTATTTAAGCATCCGTATGCCGGTCCTCTTTCTATTACACAAACACTCTCCTTCCTGCAAGACCATTTTACCCACCACGAACGTCAGATACAGCAAATCAAGAAACATCTAACCAAGTTACCTGCTTAGGCCTGCGTTTCCTATACTATTTCTCCTGCCTATCTGTAGTTAAGCTGCTCTATAGCCATTAGCTTTAATTACGCTTTTACCACTACTTATTCATTAATTATATCTGGAGTATTCTTGATGTAACTGTTCTGGCTGCTACACCTATTGGTGGCCATGCGACAACACTTTTCCTGATTTCTCTTCCTTGATAACAAAAAGCCGTTATCTTTACAGATAGCTTAACCCATATACTTTGTAAGAAGTATATTACCACCAACACTCCTAACAAACAACAAACGAACTATAACATGAGCAAATTAACCATCACAAGCTTCGATGATTTTGCGAAGTATGAAGGGGAAGAACTTGGCGTTTCGGATTACCATACCATTACTCAGGTCCAGATACAGAAATTTGCCGATGCCACTCTGGACCACCAGTGGATTCACCTGGACCAGGAGCGCGCAAAAACAGAGTCTCCTTTTGGTAACACCATTGCGCACGGTTACCTAACGGTTTCGCTTCTGCCTTACCTCTGGTCGCAGATTATTGAAATCAAGAACCTTAAGATGCAGGTAAACTATGGCATGGAAGAACTTCGTTTTAACCAGCCTGTTTTAGTAGACGGAGCTATCCGTTTAAGGGCAAAATTACTCTCGCTTAAAAACCTTAGAGGTATAGCCAAGGCCCAAATAGAAGTTGTGATGGAGATTAAAGATAATAAAAAGCCTGCCTTTAATGGCGTAGTAACTTTCCTGTATCACTTTAACGATTAATTAACTTTGGAATAACCAAACAGCAGCGGCTCTTCAACCTAATGAAGAGCCGCTGCTGTTTGGTGTTAATAATTTATTCTATTATTTACCAGTTTGGCTTTTGCCACCTTGTCCGGTTTTCTCTCCTCCACTTTCAGAGCCAGTACGGTTATTCTTGTCTTTAGCGTTCCAGGATCCCTGCCCCTGCTGCTGGCTAGCTGTTGCTTTTGTGCCTTCTGTGCCTAAATCCACTGCGCCTTTATAGTTTGCTGTATTTGATGCGTTTTTAGGTACATGGGTAGCGTTTGCATTGCTTTCTGGTTTGTTTCCTTTTTGCTCGTTATTCTTGTTATCAGCCATTGCTTTATACTTTAAGTTCGAAATCATATTCCTGCAAACAAGCAGGTACTCTTAAAGTACGCCCTTAGCTGCCGGAGGTTTTTCAACAGCACTTTCTAACAGAGCAGTTCTCTACAAGCACAAAGCATAAACCCTTTCCTTTTAAAGCCATTTCAAGTTAAAAAAGACAAAGTATAGCTTATAACCAGAAACAGTTAGTAAATTAGTAGAGTACGATACATCGCATAACCGAGCGCTGAACTTTGCCCCATGCTATCACACCGCCACGAAATTTTCTTTGAGGTTGCCCGTGAACTGAGCTTTACAAAAGCCAGCCAGAGCCTTTACATCAGCCAATCGGCCATCAGCAAGCATGTTAAGGCCCTGGAAGAACACTACAAAGTAGGCTTGTTTGAGCGCCATGGCAATACCGTCAGCCTGACACCTGCCGGCAACCTGCTATACCAGAAAATACTTGCTGCCAGGCAACTGCAGCACCAGCTCTACGAAGATTTTAAGCGTGTCAGCACCGACTTTTCGCCACAAGTACGGATGGTGATCGGCTCCAGCACCACGATCTCCTTGTATGTGCTTCCTCCCCTGCTCTCAATGTATTTGCAACAGCACGAAAACGTACAGATAACGCTTAAAAATCGTAACAGTGAGAATATCCTCAAGGCTCTGTTGGATCATGAAATTGACTTAGGTATTATAGAGGGTTTGACGAAGATGAGCAATGTGAGCTACACTCCTTTTATTACAGACGAAGTAATAGCTGTATGCTCTTCTCAAAGCCCTTTAGCTGGTCAAACGCTGCAGTTAAACGACCTTTATGCTTTGCCACTTGCCTTGCGTGAACATGGCTCCGGCACGCTGGAATCGCTGGAGGATGCGCTGAAAAAGAAAGGAATTAAGCTGATTGATCTGCCTGTAAAAATAAGACTGGGAGGAACCGAAGCCTTGAAAAACTTTGTGCGAGCCGACACCTGCCTTTCGTTTTTGCCAAGGCCGGCTGTACGCAAAGAACTGGAAACCGGAGAACTGGTTGAAGTGCCTGTAGGCGGCCTGCACATAAAAAGAGCTTTCCATTTTATACAGCGCAAAGGCACTGAAAGCGATATACTGCACAAAAATTTCATCCGATTCATCAAACGAGAGTATTCCAAAATGGAATAGCCCATTCCTAATCTGCATTTGATTTCCTCATAGCATTAGCCCTATTTGCCGTATATAAGTAGGTACTAATATTTGTTATGGAATCCACTATTCAAACCCTCAGCCACATTGCCCACCTTACCTGTTCGGCATGTGGCAACAACCATTCTGCTTTTCAGCCACAGCTACTCTCAACATGCTGCCAGCTACCACTCGAGTCGCAGTACGAAATTGCCGAGCCACTTTCTAAAAGTATACTTAGCGCGCGCCCTGCCACCATGTGGCGTTACCGCGAAATGTTACCCGTATTCTCCGACGAAAACATTGTGAGCCTGGGCGAAGGCTTTACCCCTATACTTACGCTTAACAACCTGGCACGGAAGTATAGCCTAAGCAACCTGCAGCTAAAAGACGAGGGGCAGAACCCAACCGGATCATTTAAAGCGCGCGGGTTAAGTATGGCTATTTCTAAAGCAAAAGAGTTTGAGACAGAAGGATGCATTATCCCTACTGCCGGTAACGCCGGGGTAGCCATGGCTGCCTACTGTGCGAAGGCCGGCATGAAAGCTGTAGTAGTGATGCCGCGCCATACGCCAAAGGCTTTTAAAGAAGAATGTTACTGGTATGGTGCCGATGTGCAACTGGTGGATGGCCTGATAAACGATTGCGCTGCCCGTGCAAAAGAACTGAACGCCGATGGAAGCTTACTCGATGTATCTACCCTGAAAGAGCCTTACCGCCTGGAGGGCAAAAAAACCATGGGCTACGAAATAGCCGAGCAACTAAACTGGAGTTTGCCTGATGTTATACTTTACCCTGCTGGTGGTGGCACTGGTTTAATAGGCATCTGGAAAGCTTTTAAGGAAATGCAGCAGTTAGGCTGGCTGCCTAAAAGTATAAAACTGCCCCGTATGATTGCCGTGCAGGCCGCAAACTGCCAGCCGCTGGTAGAAACATACTTTGGCCACCAGGAGAACTGCAAAAACTACATTGGGAAACCTACTATAGCCAATGGCTTAGCTGTACCACGCCCATTAGGTGAGCACATGATGCTGCGTGTACTGCACGAATCCGGAGGTACAGCCCTGAGTATAACCGAACAGGAGATGCTGGAGGGACTGCAGGAACTCGGCAAAAAAGAAGGTTTATTCGTGGCTCCGGAAGGCGCCGCAGTATGGATGGCCGCCCGCAAATTGGTAGAAGCAGGAAAGATTGACCGTGATGAAAAAATAATGCTTCTAAATACAGGATCAGGCCAAAAGTATATGGACAACGTGGAGGGGAAGTATAACCTGTAGAATTACAAGTTGTTAAGATTTTGACTTAGCTTGACCAAAGTAGGCTTCGCTAAATTATTTTGCCTAAAATCACTATCCGGCATTACAGCAGCTAAGTATAAATGAGTATATTGATGCTCATACTTAGCTGCATATGCGTACCCTTTACATTATTATATTCTTTGGCTTGCTTTCCTTATCATCCGGACTGCTTTCATCCTGTGACAATACAAAACCCGATGAGGTAAAAGCAGTTCAGGCGGCCACTCCTACTACCTTGCCGGATACTGCACAAAGCATAATTCTGGCTTCTGCTGAACAGGCGCCTGATGCTGTTGCTTCTGTACCAAGTATAAACCTGAATGCAGATGCCGCCACTATACTTGCCAGACCACAGGTACCTATACTTTGCTATCACCAGATCCGCGACTGGCGCGACTCAGATTCCAAGCAAGCAAAGGATTACATTGTGCAGACAGCGCAGTTCCGGGAGCAAATGCAAATGCTGGCTGACAGCGGTTACCACACTATTTTACCAGACCAGCTTTTAGCTTATCTAACAACAGGTGCACCGTTACCCGAGAAGCCCATCATGCTTACTTTCGACGACACAAACCTGGACCAGTATACAAACGCGCTTCCGGAGCTGGAGAAGCATAATTTCAAAGCTGTGTTTTTCGTCATGACAGTCTCCCTGAACAGGCCTCGCTATATGACAAGGGAGCAGGTGAAAGATTTGTCAGATAAGGGTCATGCTATCGGCAGCCACACCTGGGACCACCATAATGTAAAGAAGTACCAGGGCAGCGATTGGGAAACACAGGTTGCCAAGCCAAAAAGAGTGCTGGAAGAAATTACCGGGCAACCTGTTACATACTTTGCTTACCCCTTCGGCCTATGGAACAAGGAAGCTATACCTGAGCTTAAGAAACACGGCATAACTGCTGCTTTTCAGCTGGCTGCCAAACGCGATGAGCAAGACCCTTTATTTACGATCAGGCGTATAATTGCGAGTGGCTATTGGAGCCCAACCAGACTTTACAAAAACCTTGAAGGCAGCTTTGACTAAGAAATGACTCAGCTAACGCAATTTGTGGGAGTAGATTACGGCTCTAAACTGGCTGGCACCACAGCGGTGGCTTTTGTATCGGAGGAACGACTGAAAATAAGCCAAAGCCAGCGCGGGCAAAATGCTGATGATTGGCTGTGTCAACTGGTAAATTCTATTCAGCCAAAAGTTGTGTTTATTGATGCTCCGCTCACTTTGCCCAAAGTATACTCACAAGGCATTTATACTTCTGATAGCGAGTACTTTTACAGGGCCTGCGATAGAGAAGTACAAGCCATGTCGCCGATGTTTATCGGTGGGTTAACTGCGCGCGCCCTGCAGTTACGGGCAAGGCTAAGTGAAGTTGGCATTTCCGCTCTGGAAACGTACCCTAGCCAATTAGCCAAAATCCTATTTAAACAACTGGCAGAGTATAAAAAAAGCCTCACAGCTCTTCCGTTGTTCACAGAAGCACTGCAAGGCCTTTTACCGATTTCTTTATATCAACCTCCTGCTAACTGGCACCAGTTCGATAGTTTGTTAGCTTGGTACAGCGGCTACCGCCACAGCCAGGGCCAATCTATACTTTACGGAGATGCTAAAGAAGGCCGGATTATAGTTTAGTTATTGTCATTGGCATCAGCTGCTGTCTCAAGAGTAGTAAACTCCATCTGCAGTGCCTTAATTTTAACTTCTGTATCTGTAGGTATATCAGATAACTCAGCTTTGCGCTTGTTCAGCGTCTCCAGCACCATTTTGGCCATTTCCCAGTCTTCATCAGCCCAGGTTCCTTTGTTTTGGCGTACATTTTCCATAAAAGTGATGTAAGCCTCACGTACATTGGTATTATTAATTGTGCTCAGATCAGCGTAACTGCCTAAAAGCGAGCTTTGCCATTCAACCATCTGGGCCTGCTGGCGGGTATCCATGTAGCGAGAATCCGCATCGTTAAACTGCTGTTTTAGCTGCTTGTACTCTTCTTTTACCTCGGAGCTAAAGTTATCCTCCATCTGGTCCAACTCATTTGTTCGTGTTCTAAAATCTGCTTTGGCGCGTTGCCAGTCTTCTTCGGTCTTATCTGCCAGGTTAGAAGTTGTATTACTCACCCACGATCTGAAATCTGACAGGGCATCTTCAGTTTCCATTTCCGCCTCTTTTGCGCTGGAACAGGCATTGGCCAGTACAACAAAAAGCAACATTCCTAACCATATTGATATTCTTCTCATAGTTTTATTAGCTTTTGGTTTAACTAACTTCTCTTACGCACAGCATTCATATAAGATATTGACCTACTTCAATTATAGTGCTGCCTTTCTTAAGCTTTATTCCATTTGCTAAGCCAATAAAGGCTAACAACTACTTGATATTTGAAGTATAAGCCCAAAGAACAAATCATTAGCAGCCACTACTTATGAAAGAGAAAGAAGGATTTATGCGGGAGGCAATCCGCCTGTCTGAAGAAAAAATGAAAGCCGGCTTCGGTGGCCCGTTTGGTGCAGTAGTGGTTTGCAACAATGAGATTATTGCCAGAGGGTATAACAACGTACTTTCTTCCAACGACCCAACGGCACACGCTGAAGTAGATGCCATACGTAAAGCCTGCCAGGCGTTAGGCGTTTACCAACTAACTGACTGCGAGCTATATACTAGTTGTGAACCGTGCCCCATGTGTCTGGGCGCTATATACTGGGCAAGACTGAAAAAAGTATACTATGGTAATACCCGCCAGGATGCCGCTGCAGTAGGCTTTGATGATGATTTTATTTACGAAGAGCTAAATATACCAATAGAAAACCGCCAAATACCCATGCACCAAATGCTGCCCCAAGAAGCCTCACAAGCTTTTAAAGAGTGGCAGCAGAAAGAGGATAAGCAAAAATACTAGCTGCTTCAAGCATTTACTATAACCCAAGAAGGTTAAACATTTCTCCGATAAGTATTTCGCTTCTGCTTATAGCTGTCTCTTTACTAAGTTTTGTGCGCCAGCCGAAGTCTACGTTAGTTTTTCTAAGAAAAATTTCAGATTTTGTGCTGCATTTATCTGCGCTAAATACCAAGAAAACGGGCTTCGCATCTTTATTAATCAATGAATTAAATCACGTCTAAGCTTTGCCCAACATCACCTATATTCCCGATACAGCCGCTAGAGCTTATCAGCTGCTACTCATCGAAAACGATGGGCAGGGAATCATGTCCCCACTATTGAGCTTATCAAACGAGAAACTCAAAATTCATACTTCTTACGCTCTTGAAGAGGTTGGTTTAGCTCTTAAGCAACATGGTTACGATTGTGTTATGACGCAATACTCTAGAATCAGTAAAGATGAACTGGAAGAGATTGAGCGTATCAGTAAGTTAAGCGTATCTGTGCCATTATTGATTGTAACCACAGATGACAATGCGATCTATGCAGAGCAGGCACTCGAGAAGGGAGCAACAGACTTTATACTTGTAAGCGAGCTAACATCGGAAAGCCTGCACCATAGTATCCGGAATGCGATTAGGCTTAAAAAAGCAACCTTGCAATTGGAGCACACCCAAGAAAAGTTAGCTACAAGTCAGGCGTATCTTGAGTCACTTGTCTATAATACACCGGCAGCTTTCTGGAGTACCGATGCGGCAGGAATTTTTAAAGAAGCCCATGGCAAGGGTTTCGATATCATAGGAATAAATCCTGTGGCAATAATTGGGCAAAGTGTTTTTGAGGCACTTAATAACTACCCCAGAATTATTGATCGATTCGAGAGGACACTGTGCGGAGAGGTAGTACAGTCTGTTGATGAAATAAAGAACCATTTCTTTAAAGCACATTATACCCCTGTGTATGATAGTGCGGGCAGAGTTACTGGTGTATCTGGTTTTGCCATCGATATTACAGAAAGAATAAAGCATGAGCGCGAATTAACAGAGGCTAAAGAAGTTGCCGAAAACTCGGTCAGGGTAAAGGAACAGTTTCTTGCAAACATCAGCCACGAGATTAGAACGCCTATGAATGGGATAATCGGGTTGGCAAACGTGCTGCGCAAAACACAGCTAGACTCTGAACAGCAAAAATACCTCAGCGCCATCCGTAAGTCTGCAGATAACCTAATGAAAATCATTGATGACTTGCTGGACTTCTCTAAAATAGCTGCAAACCAGTTTACATTCGAAGAGGTAGCGTTTGACCTGCCGGAACTGGTGCAGGATATTGTAGACCTGATGGACAACAAAGCCAGAGAAAAGAATAATTTGCTTACAACTGCTATCGGAAACAATGTACCTAAACATTTGGTTGGTGACCCGTTGCGCCTGCGACAGGTAATTCTGAACTTAGTGAGCAATGCCACCAAATTTACCGATAACGGAGAGATTACACTTCAGATCCAGCTCTGTGAAGATGCAGCAGATCAAGTGATATTAGAATTTACTGTAGAGGATACGGGCATTGGTATACCATCCGAAAAACTAGAGGCAGTTTTCGAAAGCTTTAACCAGGGCAGCAATGATACCACACGCAAATATGGCGGTACGGGCCTTGGGCTTACGATCTCCAAAAATATCATTGAGATGCAGGGGGGGACTATATATGTTCGTAGTCAACCTAATATAGGCAGTGCTTTCACATTTAGTATTCCATTCAGAAAGTCAAGTTTGTCCCAAAACCATACCGTAGCTTCGTCTATATCGGATCAAGATACTTTTTTGAACAGGTTTAGTGGTTTGCAGGTGCTTTTGGCAGAAGACAACGAAATAAACCAACTATTACTGCGCACTATACTTGCTCAATGGGGTGTAGAGGCTGATGTGGTGACGAATGGGCTGGAAGCGATTGAGAGACTTTTTGAGAAGCCGTACGACCTGGTGCTAATGGATATGCAAATGCCAGTAATAGACGGTTTCGAGGCAGCAGAAAAAATACGCAGTTCTGAATCAGTGAATGCAAATGTGCCAATTATAGCGCTTACTGCCCACACTTCTCAGGATGAGATACAGAAATGCCTTTTATCTGGGGCAAATACTCACTTAGCCAAGCCTTTTGACCAGAATGAGCTTTTTAAATTGATTGTTAAGCTAATTAGTCAGGACGGTAAGTTTAAAGGAGTATCTGTAAACATAAAAGCGCTGAAGGGCATGGCCGGAGATAACACCTCATTTTTGCTAGAGGTGCTAAACATGTACATCGAAAGCACCCCAGCAGCGGTAAACAGCCTTTACCAACTGATAGAGGCAGAGCAGTTAGAGGAGGCTCGAACGTCACTTTCCGAGCTTTATGACAGTATATCTGTTTTGTCGGCGAAGCCTCTACAATTTACCTTCGAAAAAATGGCCAGTGCCCTGCAAGAGAAGAACATTCCGCTGCTAAAACAAAGTGCTGCACAAGCTGTAACGGAATGTAATGAGTTAGTAGAACTCCTGCAGCAAGAGTGCTCTAAAGCCCAGGAAGAATAAAACAAAGTATAATAAAACAGCAGCGGCCATACTTTTAGAAGTATGGCCGCTGCTGTTTTATCTGGAAATTCAGCTTATCGCTTCATCATGTTGGCCAGGTTACCCAAGCCACCGCGCTTGCCAGCCATTTTGTTCATCGAACGCATCATCTTACGCATGTCGTTGAACTGCTTCATCAGGTTGTTTACCTGCTGCACATCTGTACCGCTGCCTTTTGCAATGCGGGCACGGCGGCTACCGCTGATCATATCCGGGTTCTCACGCTCTTCCGGTGTCATAGATTTAATGATGGCCTCAATAGGTTTGAAGGCATTTTCATCAATCTCAACATCTTTAAGGGCTTTGCCAACACCAGGTATCATACCTACTAGGTCTTTAATATCACCCATTTTCTTAATCTGCTCCAACTGCGTCAGGAAGTCGTCGAAGTTGAACTGGTTCTTGCGAATCTTCTTGTTGATACGCTTCGCCTCTTCCTCATCGAAGGCCTGCTGGGCACGCTCCACAAGGGAGATAACGTCACCCATGCCGAGAATACGCTGCGCCATACGATCCGGGTAGAACAGATCCAGCGCCTCCATTTTCTCACCAGTTGAGATAAACTTGATCGGTTTCTCCACCACAGCACGGATAGAAAGGGCCGCACCACCACGAGAGTCACCGTCTAATTTAGTAAGTACAACACCATCAAAGTTAATGCGGTCGTTAAAAGTTTTGGCAGTATTCACCGCATCCTGACCTGTCATGGAGTCAACCACGAACAGTGTTTCGGTTGGCTTAACGGCAGCTTTGATCTCGGCTATCTCTTTCATCATCGCCTCGTCCACGGCCAAACGACCGGCAGTGTCGATGATAACTACTTTTTTGTTTGTCTTTTTAGCGTGTTCGATAGCGTTAAGGGCAATCTGAACAGGATTTTTGTTTTCCAACTCAGTGTATGCCTCTACCCCAACTTGCTCGGCCAGCACCTGTAGCTGGTTAATGGCAGCCGGACGATACACGTCGCAGGCAGCTACCAACACCTGGCGTCCTTGCTTTTTAATGTGGTTGGCTAGCTTGCCAGTAAATGTAGTTTTACCAGAACCCTGCAAACCTGCAATCAGGATAATAGCCGGATCACCTTTAAGGTTGATGTCCTGCTTCTCGCCACCCATAAGAGCAGTAAGCTCCTCGTGTACGATCTTAATCATCAACTGCCCCGGCGAAACTGCGATCAACACGTCGCGGCCCATGGCCTCGTCCTTGATCTTGTCGGTTACAGTTTTAGCTACTTTATAGTTAACGTCGGCGTCTACCAGGGCACGGCGCACCTCTTTTATAGTGGCTGCAACGTTGATTTCGGTTATACTTCCCTGACCTTTAAGCGTTTTAAACGCACGGTCGAGTTTGTTACTTAAATTATCAAACATCTCTTTTTCTGGATTTACCTACAAAAATAAGGATTATACTGATGATTTACGAATAGGATTCGTGGTTTTTGCTATTGGAGTAACGGTAGCGGCAAAAGTATAATTCCCAAGGGCATACAGATACATGTGTTAACTTTTGATATCATTCCGATTAGCCAATTAAACAGCAATCGCTGCATACCGTAAGAATATTTCTATATTTGGGACAAAAGAAAAGCTTCATTTGCTTTGAAACAAACAGACTTGACCAACTTACTTTATATTTCATACTATTGGCCGCCATCCGGTGGCCCAGGAGTTCAGCGCGGGTTAAAATTTTGCAAGTACCTGCCAGAGTTTGGTGTGCAGCCCTCCGTTCTTACCGTAGACGAGAAGCAGGCCTCCTATCCCCTGCTGGATAAAACCTTTGAGAATGAGATACCGGAAGGATTAGAAGTATACCGCACTGCCACTTCAGAGCCGTTTGAGTACTATAAAAAGCTTTCGGGTAAAAAAGAGATACCGTACAGCGGCTTTGCCAACCAAAGCTCTAAAGACACCTTTATGGATAAGGTGTTTAAGTTTGTGAGAGGCAATCTGTTTATACCTGATGCACGTGTAGGTTGGAACAAACATGCTGTTGCCAAAGCTGATGAGCTATTAGCAGGCGGCAAGTATAAACTTATACTTACAACCAGCCCGCCCCACTCTTCTCAGCTTATCGGCTTAAAGCTAAAACAAAAGTATAACCTCCCTTGGATTGCTGACCTCCGCGACCCTTGGACCAACATTCATTATTACGACCAGTTGTATCATACTGCCCTTGCAAAACGCCTGGATCAAAAGTATGAACGGCAGGTAATGGAGCAGGCTGATGCCATACTTGTAACCAGTGAAGACACCAAGCGCCTATTCCTGAACAAGCCCGCAAGTATAAACCCTGACAAGATACACGTGATACCGAACGGTTATGATGAAGCTGACTTTATTTTTTTATCTAAACCGCCTAAAGATACTTTTCTGATTACTTATACCGGCACCATTACAGAGAGCTACAATATTGATGTTTTTCTGAAAGTGATCGCAAACCTGCTTTCTACACACAGCGAGATAAACTATAAGCTGCGCTTTGTGGGCAAGGTGTCGGATGGTGTGAAAAAACAGATAGAGAAGGCCGGCGTGTTGGGTATTACAGAGTTTGTACCTTACGTGCCTCACCAAGAGGCTATCAAATACTTAATGGAAAGCACGCTCTTGCTCCTTTCTATTGCAGAAGCAGATGCTGACCAAGCTAACATACCTGGCAAACTATTTGAGTACCTGGCATCTAACAAACCTATTGTAGCATTAGGCCCAGTGCATTCGGCCATGGACCATATCATTGACGAGTGTGGCGCAGGCAGGCTTTTCCACTATACAGCCTACGAGCTAATGCTGGACCACATGACACAAATGAGCAAAGCCTGGAAGATTAACCCGAACTTGGATCTACCTTTCATTAACCACAGTCGCTTCTCAAGAAAGGCACTTACAGAGGAGCTGGCAAAAGTGATTAAAAGTCTGGTGAAGAATTAACTACAAAAAGTATAAGAAAAGATGTAACGCGGAGTTTACAACAATTCAAGTATGGTTTTCGCGCTCTTTGTGTTAGAGTACAGATTAGACAATACGCGTTGCCTCTCCTTACATTCTGCTGCACCAAACGGAAGACTGTGCAACTTGTAAATAGCTGTTATAATCTCGTTTGGTGTATTTGCAATGCAGCATGTATTGCTCAAACCAGTTTTTTCAATCATTTCGTTGTTAACAATACAGTGCTTCCCGTACTGTAGTGCAGTTAAGAGCTTTAGCTTGATGCCTGTGGACTGGAAAGTAATCAGTATGTTGATCTGCGCTTTCGAAACCAGTTCCAGCATTTCAGGTTCAGATGGATTAGCTACCACTTTAACATTTGGCAACTTAGCAGCTTTTTTTAAAATCTTATCTGCTGGCTTCTTTCCGGCAATCGTTACCGGCAGGTCAATTTTGCTAAATACATTGTCTAGCAAGTATAAAACCGCTTTGATATTTTCACTAACAGACAGATTTCCGTGGTAAAGTATGCCATACCCCACCTCCGTCTGGTTAACTGGAAATTTTATATCAGGGCTGAAAGCAGGTACATACACACTCCTTCCATACTTCTGAAAATGTGCTCTATCATTAGCAGAGATAGACAGTACAACATCAGCATATTTAAGCACACTCTCATGATACTTTAACTTTAGCGCTTCTGTAGCAAAGAATGTTTTTCTAATAAGCTTTTGTTCAGCCTTGAATAAATGCCAATAGTATATATGTTCGATATTGTGAGCCCGAACAATCTTATACCTGCTCCTCAGGCTCTCGTGTTTTAAAAGATGCGTGGAGTGTAAACCCTCAAATAAGATTGGATAATTGTCCTTCTGTAAATTTTCCAGCAAGGCTTTGTCTGCCCGGGTGTTAACAATGTAAGGTTTGTGCTTTAAAACTAAACTTGGGTGGGTATCGCGCTTGTAATAATTAACTTCTTCGCAATATTTTTCAAGTTCCGGAGAATGGTCTCTGCCATACTCATAACAATGCAAATGGACTTTAGCCCCAATTTCGTACAGGGCCTTAATCCTGTAAAATACATCTATGACACCCCCATAGTTGGCAGGATATGGAATATCAAAGGTAATTATATGAATATGTTTCACTTACGCACAAAGATCAACTCCAACAAAGCAAGAGGCAGCACAACATCTGTATTATGGGTGTAAGTTAGGAATAATTTAATTCCTGCTAATAATTATCAATGTTTAAATTTTCTTTGAATATTAACCTAATGGGATATCACTAAACCTAAAAACAAATAGCCTCCTTCTTTTAAAATTAAGCCGTTAAATCTTTTAGCCACGCCTCTACTTCCTGCGCATCTACAGTATAATTTTCCAGCCTATCTCCTATACTTCCCACCAAAGCGTTGTACTTAAATCCTAGGCCTTTGCACAGCAGAAAATAATGGGTTTTAATAAGATTAGCCGGATGAAATTCCAGCACTTTGCAGCGCTCCGAGAATAGCAAATTTGTTAAACCTGCTCCATGTGGGGCTATAACGGCTTCGGCATCAAAAAACAGCTGTACCTGCTGCTGGTAAGAAAGCTCTTCTGGGCGCATTACTTCGAAACCGTATCTAGTAAGCAGAGGCAACAGGTCCTGCTCATTTAGCACATGTCTAGTCTTGGCTTTAGCCCTGCTTATGTAAATGCGTTTTTTAGGTCTTCTGGTTTGAATGTTGTAACCCTGCCATATCTTCTGTTGCAACCATAGCCTAACAGACTGTGGCAGATAACCACTCTGTGGATTAGAGACAAAAGAAGGAAGTATAAACTCATCAAGCTGCCATTTCTCATGCCGGCCAATAAAAATAACTTCAGCCTGAGGATAACCGTCAAGTATAAATTGCAGCGTTTGCAATTGATAAGGAGGTAAATCTGCACGCATGATAATATTAATTGACTCCTGCACCGTGTTAAGGAGAAAGTATAGCCGGGGCAGGCAATCAAAAAACCAGTGGTAATTATTGTTTTCGGCCCAGGGCAGGTGCAGCACAGAGGTATAGAGGCCTTTTTTATACTTTGATAGCAGCAAGGCAGGAGTTTTAAAGGCTGGTGATTTGGCAAGGCGATTCACCTCAAACACCGACTCTACCAAGATCTTACCATCCTGTACCACAGCACCAGAGTTACCCAATATTTCCACTTGGCGCAAGTGCACTAGGAACTGCGCTTTGTTGCGATAGCCCAAGCTGTAGTCTATACTATAGTTAAAGCTCTCTGCCGACCTCTCCAGAAACGTCCGCTCTGCTTCGTTAAACTGCAGAACAGTGCTGGGAGCCATTACCTGCTTGCTAGGGTGGTGCAGCACCGATGTATATCGAAAATAATAACCGGCACCATGCAGCAATTTAAACAACAGTTTCTTTAGCATCTCAATTGAAAGTACAGCCAGAAAGGTACGAATTATAGTTAAAAGTTGAGAATGCTCCCAATTTGGATACAGTAGATGAGTGAATGAATAAGTATTTAATTCATTTGAATCCTGAAATCCTTCTTTAACAATTAAAGGTAAACAATCAGCAATTCATCTACATAATATTTAACTTGCAGCAAAATGGGTGACGAATGCACACCTATGGTATAAAGCATAAATTTAGAGAATGGCATTAGACCTTAACAACAAGGCTATACTAGTAACAGGCGGCACCGGCTCGTTTGGGAAGAAATTTGTGGAGATGGTATATGCCCGTTTCCCTGACGTGAAGCGGCTGGTTATTTACTCGCGCGATGAACTGAAACAGTTTGAGATGTCTCAGACTTTCCCGCACAGCAAGTATAAATCGATCCGCTATTTTATTGGCGATGTACGCGATGGAGAGCGCTTCAAACGTGCCTGCGAGGGTATTGACATTATTGTACACGCCGCCGCCATGAAACAAGTGCCAGCTGCCGAATACAACCCGATGGAGTGCATCAAAACAAATGTGCTTGGTGCTGAAAACATTATAAACGCCGCTCTTGACTCAGGTGTTAAAGATGTGGTGGCACTATCTACTGACAAGGCTGCAGCCCCGATAAACTTATATGGTGCCACTAAATTATGCTCTGATAAGCTGTTCGTAGCCGCCAACAACATGCGCGGCAAACGCGATATTCGCTTTTCTGTGGTGCGCTACGGCAACGTGATTGGCTCCAGGGGGTCTGTTGTGCCTTTCTTCTTGAACAAACGTTCTGAGGGCGTACTACCCATCACGCACCCAGACATGACTCGCTTTAACATCTCCCTGGAGGAGGGCGTTGAGTTGGTATTTCATGCACTGGAGAAACACTGGGGAGGAGAGATTTTCGTTCCTAAGATTCCATCTTATCGCATCACAGATGTAGCAGAGGCAATTGGTCCGAAGTGTGAGCAGGAAATAGTGGGAATTCGCCCTGGTGAGAAACTGCACGAAGAGATGATTACCGAAACTGATTCGTTAAATACAGTGGAACTGGACAAGTACTACGTTATACTTCCGTCTACCCCTATCTGGAGTACAGAAGAATTCCTGAAAGCCCATAACGGTAAGATGACGGAACTGGGCTTTAAGTATAACTCCGGCACCAACACTGAATGGTTGACCGTTGAGCAACTACGGGAGCAGATACGTCAGCACATAGACCCTAACTTTACTGCGTAAAAGACACAAGACACAGGTATCAAGACATAAGACTTTAACTCGTGACTCAGAACTCAGAACTCAGAACTAATAATAAGCCTATACCTTACGGTCGTCAGCACATCACCGATGACGACATTGCCGCGGTGGTGGAGACGCTGCAGTCGGATTTTCTGACGCAGGGCCCGAAGGTGGCTGAGTTTGAGCAGGCATTCGCCGAGTATGTCGGGGCAAAGTATGCTGTGGCCTGTTCTAACGGCACAGCTGCACTGCACCTTTGCACCATGGCCCTGGGCGTGAACAAAGAATCCAGAGTCATCACCACTCCTATCACGTTTGTGGCCTCGGCCAACTGCGTGCGCTACTGCGGCGGCACTGTAGAATTTTCTGATATCGACCCTGACACTGCCCTGCTGGATATTCATAAGGTACGTCAGTTACTAGAGAGCAAGCCTAAGGGCTACTACAGCGGCATCATTCCCGTTGACTTTGCAGGAAACCCGGTTAACTTGGAGGAGTTCAGAAAGCTGGCCGATGAGTTCGGACTTTGGATCATAGAGGATGCGTGCCACGCGCCCGGTGGCTATTTTATTGACAGCAAGGGCGAGAAACAGCTTTGCGGCAACGGCAGATACGCTGATCTCGCCATTTTCTCCTTCCACCCGGTAAAGCACATTGCCACCGGCGAGGGCGGGATGGTGACCACAAACGATGAGAAGTTGTACCAGGAGCTGCTCAAGCTGCGCACCCACGGCATTACCCGCGACCCTGCCCTGATGGAGGAGAACCATGGCGGCTGGTACATGGAGATGCAGGAACTCGGTTACAACTACCGTATTCCGGATATGCTCTGTGCATTGGGTATTTCTCAGCTGAGGCGTGCCGACGCAGGCCTTGCTCGCAGAAGGGGCATCGCCAAAGTATACGACAAAGCATTTGATAACCACAGCGGCATAAAGGTTCTGGGCACGAGCCCTGACGTATTTGATGCTGAGGGAGAAACCGGCCACGCCTACCATTTATATGTAATAAAAGTGGAGGACCGCAGAGGGCTGTATGATTTTCTGCACCAGCACAATATTTTTGCGCAGGTGCACTACATCCCGGCCCACACCATGCCCTACTACCGCAGCCTGGGTTACAAAAAAGGTGACTACCCAGAAGCCGAAAACTACTATGCCGGCTGCCTTAGCCTGCCCATGTACCCCAGCCTGACGCAGGAGGAGCAGGAGTTTGTGATTGAGAAAGTAAAAGAGTTTTTGGGGTAGTGAAAGCCATCGCCATCATACCGGCCCGTGGGGGAAGCAAGCGTATTCCCAGGAAAAATATCAGAGACTTCCTGGGTAAGCCGATTATAGCTTATTCTATAGAAGCTGCGCTAAATTCAGGTTTGTTTGACGAGGTGATGGTATCTACGGACGATGCAGAAATAGCCGATATAGCCTCAAAGTATGGAGCCAGGGTTCCGTTCATGAGGTCAGCAGCTACCTCTGATGATTTTGCTACTACTGCAGCCGTTATTAAGGAGGTACTGGAGAATTATTCAGCAGCAGGTAAAAAGTTTGACCTTGGCTGTTGCCTTTACCCCACTGCGCCGCTGGTAAACAAAGCAAGTATACTGGCAACACACGAACTGCTCACAGTTCAAAACCACGACACAGTTTTCCCGGTTGTAAAGTATAGCTACCCGATCTGGAGAAGCCTGAAAATGGAAGACAGCAAAGTAAGTATGAATTGGCCGGAGCATGTAAATAGCCGCTCACAAGATTTGCCAGCAGCATTTCATGATGCGGGCCAGTTTTATTGGTTTAACGTGGAGAGGTTTCTGCAGCAGCAAAGTCTGTTTACAGCTAACTCTGGTGCAATAGAATTAGATGAGCTGGAAGTACAAGACATTGACAATCTCACCGACTGGAAACTGGCCGAACTAAAGTATCAGCTACTAAACCAGCAAGAGCATGCAAAATAAAACCCGTATCATATTCCGCGCAGACGGTAACAGCCAGATTGGCTTAGGCCATGTCGTGCGTTCGCTTGCCCTTGCCGAAATGCTGTGTCACGATTTTGAATGCATTTTTGCTATACAGGCACCCAGCCCCGAACTGCAGGAACAAATAAAGCAGACCTGCGATGGAGTAATTATACTTCCGGTTTGCCATTACGAGGAGGATCGGTTCATTTATGAGCTTCAGGCCTATATTGCCGAAGACGTAATTGTAGTGCTGGACGGATACCACTTTAACACAGCTTATCAGCAAAATATAAAGCGCAGAGGCTGCCAGCTTTATTGCATCGACGATATTCATACTTATCCTTTTGTAGCCGACTACATTCTAAACCAGGCAGGAGGCGTAGATGCTGCCAAGTATAAAACTGCATCTTATACCAAACTGCTGCTGGGCCCTGCCTTTGCATTACTCAGGCCTCCATTCTTAGCAGCAGCCAAAGCAGAGCGGACTTTACCTGCAGGCGATGTGCGTGTGTTTCTAAACCTGGGAGGTGCCGATCCTCAAAATCATACTTTACAGATCGCTAAAGAACTTGCGCGCATCCCAGGTATAAAAAATGTTGAGGTAACTGTTGGTAGTGCTTACCTGCACCTGCCAGACCTGCAGGAGTGGGTAAAAAAGCATAAAGCTTACTCCCTGCACCAGAACCTGAATGCGGAAGAGCTCTGCCAGTTGATGCAGAAATGTGCTGTGGCTGTAACTTCAGCCAGTGGTGTGGCTTATGAATACGCTTCAGTGGGTGGAAGGCTGTTTATACTTCAAACTGCTGACAACCAGGCTGGACTGTATACATTTCTTACCCAGAACAACATAGCACAAAAGTATGAGCAACTGGAACAGGCTTTACAAGCTCATTTGCCCGATTCTTTTCAGCAAGCAGTAAAAATACAGCGACAGTATCTCGACGGCAGGTCGGATGAACGGTTGAAACAGGTGTTCCAGCGTATGGCTCTGGCTGCCAGTATTACAATACGCTGCGTAAGTGAGAATGACCTGATGCTGCTGTTTAACTGGGCCAATGATCCGGAGGTAAGACGCTACTCATTCAATACAAACCCTATACTTCTGGAAAGCCACACCCGCTGGTTAAAAACTAAACTGGAAGATAAACAGGCAAAACTGTATGTTGCAGAGGCTAACGGTGTACCCTTAGCGCATGTAAGGTTTGAGGTGAATGACTCCCGGGCAACTATAAGCTATTTGCTCGGTTCGGACTTTAGAGGCAAGGGCATGAGCCATGTGGTGTTGCAAAAATGCATCGTCAAATTGCTACAGCAAAATCCCAAACTTGTGCTGATAGACGGCTTGGTACAACCAGAAAATGTTGCCTCAATTAAAGCCATCATGAAAGTCGGCTTTAACCACGCCAGCCCAGACCCAAAATATCCGCAGGCACAGCGCTTTGAGCTGTATACAGATAGTATAAAGTAAGAGATTACATGATTCAAGATATAAACATTGCTGGCCGACTTGTTGGGCCGAATCATAAGCCGTTCATCATTGCAGAAATGTCTGGTAACCACAACCACTCGCTGGAGCGTGCCCTGGCTATTGTAGATGCCGCCGCCGATGCAGGTGCCGACGCTATCAAACTGCAGACCTATACGGCCGACACCATGACCCTTCCTGGAGCTTTCACCATCGAAGATGAGAACTCTCTTTGGAAAGGCCGTGAGTTGTACGACCTATACAAAGAAGCTTATACGCCGTGGGAATGGCATAAGCCAATTTTCGAAAGAGCCAAAGAACGCGGTATGATCGCCTTCTCCTCTCCCTTTGATGAGTCTGCCGTTGATTTTCTGGAAGAACTTGGCGCGCCAGTGCATAAGATTGCCTCTTTTGAGAACACTGACCATCCGCTGCTGCGGAAAGTGGCCGCCACTGGCAAGCCAGTAATTATGAGTACCGGAGCCGCCACACTTACAGAACTCGATGAGGCAGTGCGTGTGCTGCGCGAGGCTGGCTGTGAGCAGTTTATACTTCTAAAATGTACCAGCACCTACCCTTCTACTCCAGAGAATTCTAACCTGGCTACTATTCCGCATATGCGTGAGCTGTTTGGCGTACAGGTGGGCCTATCGGACCATACCATGGGTGTAGGTGCCGCTGTGGCTGCCGTGGCATTGGGCGCAACGGTTATTGAGAAGCACTTTACCCTCCTCAGAGCAGATGGCGGCGTAGATTCTGCATTCTCTTTAGAGCCACAGGAACTGCACGCATTGGTAGTGGAGTCGGAAAGGGCATGGCAGGCGTTGGGGCATGTGCAGTACGGGGTGCAGCGCGCAGAGGAGAAAAGCCGGATGTTCAAACGTTCGGTGTATGCAGCCAAAGACATAACCGCCGGCGAAGCACTAACTAAAGACAATATCCGTGTGATCCGTCCGGGACTCGGGTTGGCACCAAAACATTACGAGGAAATTCTTGGGAAACCAGCCGCAAAAGCCATAAAAGCCGGCACTCCCCTCAGTTGGGATATGGTATAAGTATGAGCAAGTGGTACGCCATCTATAGCAACATACTTCATCTGCATTTTTCAGATGGTTTCTTTAACCTGCCTGAAAGCGCTAAAGCTGCCGTTTCTCCAACCTCACTGGTTAAACGATTGCTGAAAGTGGCCGGATATACAGTGGTACGTCTATTGGGTAACCTCTTTAAGCGTATAGAACAACCGGAAAAACTACAAGGCAAAGTATGGCTTTATGTCGTGAGCCAAAATAACTACGATAGTCTGCACTTTTTAAGAGAAGGTTTACCGGATGCAGAATTTGTGGCTGGCCAAAGCAAGCAGATCGGCAAGTATAACCAAACGATTTACCGCCTGTCGCTGCGCCGGAAAATTTTATACTACTACAAGTTTCTGCCGCTGTACTTTCAGTTTCTGAGAGAAAAGAAACAGAGCACACAGCGCTTTGCCGATGTACTTTATGATGCTGTGGGCTTTTATGAGGTCTATAAGATCAAGCTCAGAAAGTATAAACCCAAAGCTATTGTTTTTGCAAACGATCACAACCCTGATGCCCGTGCCATGCTTTTGGCTGCCAAAGCTATGGGAGTAAAAACAGTCTATATTCAGCATGCCAGCATCACGCCTATTTTTCCGCCACTGCAGTTCGACCTGAACCTACTGGAGGGACAGGACGCGCTGTACAAGTATAAACAATGCGGCCTTATTACCGGACAGGTAGAATTAGTGGGCATGCCTAAAGCAGATGCATTTGCAAGCCTTCGCAACAACAATCAACGTATAGCCCGCATTGGGATTGGCTGTAACCTGATGGATGCCACCGAAGAGATCGTACGTGTGGCAACACAACTAACAACGGATTTTCCTGAAGTAGAGATCATACTTCGCCCTCACCCCCGGGATTCCCGAAATTTTGGTAGTCTGCTACAAGGTACCAACATTTCGTTCTCCAACAGCAGAGAAGTAACTACTTTTGATTTTCTAAAAGAAATTGATGTACTACTGAGTGGTAACTCCGGCATACACTTGGAGGCGGTGCTGCTAAACGTGTGGGCAATATATTACAACATGAACCAGGTAGAGCAGCTGCACGATTACTATGGTTTTATACAAAAAAGCCTTGTTGATGAAGCCGTTTCTTATGCTGCACTGCACCAACTGCTACAGCGTCACCTCTTTAACAAACCTGAAGTATACCTTCGGGCAACATATTATAGCGCCACCGTTGGCACTGAGTACGACGGAAGAAGCAGTGAGCTTGCCCTTAAGCTTATAAAACAGTTTATAGAATAAACTTTATACTTTCACTATATTTAGTTACCCCTTCCAAACTTTAACTAATTAAGCTTGAAAGCAAAACTTCTACTCTTATCTCTTTTTTTAATCTACATAGTATCATTAAGCCGCCTACAGGCTCAAGGACCTAAAGGTGCCCTTCAGTTTGATGGCGCTGACGACTATGTTTTCTTTGACTATAATAACCGTGGTATAACAAGCGAGGTAACCGTTGAAGCATGGGTAAAAACATCGGCCAGTAAACTACAGCTAATAACTGCAAAGTATGACAGAGACGGGGAACGTGGATATCAGCTTGTAATGCGGGATGGAAAGGCCGCTTTCTCAGGTCGCGACGGCTCTGGTACTTACAGAATCTCTGGTTACTCCCCGCGTGTGATCAACGACGATAACTGGCACCACCTGGCGGGTGTCTGCAAGAACGGCACCTGGTCTATTTACATAGATGGCATATTAGAAAGCCAGTCTGTAACAGGTTATACTGCTGTTAATCTCAGCAGCAATGCACCGTTTACTGTTGGTAACTATTATCTTGTAAACAGCGATTACTACCAGGGGCAAATCGACGAACTAAAGATCTGGAAGAAAGGCTTAACGGAGGATGAGATTAGGTCTGGTATGTGCCAGGCTGCGAATAAAGCAAACCCAGATCTGGTTGTGTACCTTAAATTTGATGAAGGCCCAGGCGCTACTTTAACAGACCATAGCTCCTATGGCATCAACGGCACATTCCGCAATATGTCCTCCTCCGCCTGGGTTACTTCCGGTGCCCCGATAGGCGACAAGAGCATTTATCGTTATACAAACAAATGGAATAACTCGCTGGAGTTGATCACTGACTTTGCCAATTTCTCAGTTTCAAGAGCTGATAATGCTATTGCTGGATTTCATTTATACCAAATTACTGCTGCACCTTCACAGGCGGCAGGGCTGCCATCTGCAGTAGGTATTAAAGAATACTATGGCTTGTTTAAAATAGGCGCTCCGGACAAAAAGTATAAAATCTGGTTTAAGCAGTACGACCTGCCCTGTGGCGAAAAACTGTACCGCCGCAACAATAATGCCGATACAAACTGGACTGCAGTTGCCGATACAGTAAACTCTCCTGTAATGACCTATCATAGTACGGCAAACTACGGTGAATTTGCCGCGGCACGAAGTTCAAATCAAAGTAGCGATTTGCTTTCAGAGTATGTTTTATGTAATGGTAAAGCTGTTATGTTAAAATCTCCCAAGGCAAAAAACGCAACCTACCTTTGGAGCACTGGCGAAACAACAGCTAGTATAAGCACCTCCACACTGGGTACTTATACAGTTACAGTAACGACAGATGGATGCAGTACAGTCTATACCATGGTAGTTACTAACAGCGAGTGCCCAACCATTCCAAACGTCATCACCCCTAACGGAGACGGCAAAAACGATGCATTTGTGTTGGGAGACGTAGAGCCATTTACCTTCGAACTGAAAATTTTTAACCGTTGGGGAAAATCTATCTACCAAAGTGAGCGTTATGACAACGGCTGGAGCGCAGACGGCGTACCTGCCGGTTTATACTTTTACAATCTTAAAAGCAGCCGCTCCCAAAACATGTTCAAGGGATGGCTCGAAGTCATAAAATAGCTTTGTACCAACTAAACTACATCCTCCAGCACTTTCACCTTCTTCACCCGAACGCGAAAGAACTATCCATTCATTACGACACAGCAGAAGACATCCTGCACAAATGTAAAGTTAGCATCAGTAAGTATGCTGGCGGCTTTTTTGAGCAGAAAAGGCCCCGGCCGCAGCAGGTAGTGTGGCGCGCGTGGAAAGGGCAGCAGATTCCATTTTTCTTTGATGCCGAAAACGAGCAGGAACTGGTTACCTACCACTCCAACGGCACGGCAAGTATAAACTACGACATTATTTCCTCTGCTTTTTACCTTTTAAGTGGCTGGCAGGAGTACTATGGCCCTGAACGGGACAAATTCAGGCGTTATACTTACAAAGCCAGTATGCAGGCCAAGTATGGTTTTATCACCAAACCTGTTGTTAACTATTACTTTGATATACTCAAAGAGGTGCTGGAGCGCGTTCACCAAGTTGATTTAAGCTACAGCCTTTGGGGCCAGCAACCCTTTGCCACCTGCCTTACCAGCGATATAGACCGCTTGCACAGCGCCTGGCGTGCCGCAGGAAAACAGGCATTTAAAGCAACAGAATTCAAAAGTGTAGCAGCATTGCTTGCCCGTAAAGCAGTTGGCAAAGATGCCTGGGATAATTTAGCTGAGGTAACGTCAGTGGCTGAGAAGTATGGCGCTAAGACCACCATGTTCTTTTTGCCCAGCAACCAGTTTTACAACGGCTACCCCAATGCCGATTACGATGTAACAAAGCCTCGTTACCAGAAGCTTATTTCGGCCCTGGCAGAATCCGGGCACGAAATTGCGCTCCACGGCAGCTTTGGCACCTCTAACGATCTGGTGCAGCTGAAAGCAGACCAGCGCAAGCTGCCTGTTCAGGTTAAGGGCAATCGCTTCCATTACCTGTGCTACCAACCAGAGAATACCGAACAGGTGCTGCAGCAAAGTAAACTGGAATACGACACAAGCCTTGGCTTCTCAGAGCATTTCGGATTCCGAAACTCATTTTGCCACCCCTTCTACCCTTTCGACTTTAACACCCACAAAGCAGCCAATTTTCTGGAGTTGCCACTCATACTAATGGATACCACCCTTTATAGCATCAACTATATGAGCTTGAAGTCAGGCGAGGCAATGGCGGCAGTGAGCCCTGTTATAGAAGAAGTAATCAAGTTTGGAGGACTATTTACCATACTTTGGCACAACGAGAATTTCTCCTCTTACTCAGAGTTCCCGGTTGCGAAAGGTTCTCCTACTTGGCGGCAGGTGCTGGAACAGATCTTAACAAAAGTTAAATCAGAAAGTACCGATTTTTTAACCTGTGCAGAGGCTGCTGCTAAAATAAAAGGATCTGAAGACTGAGCTCCTACTTCGTCACATGCTTAAATATTAGGTTTAAAGTATACTTTCACACAACTTTTAACTTACTTGCGGCTTCCAAATTAGCCAATGAGTAAAACGTTACAGCGCGAAGGAATCTGGAATACCGTTATCTCCTATGCAGGTATACTGATAGGTTTTGTAAACGCTATTTACCTTTTCCCCAATTTCCTGGAAGAGGAACAGGTGGGTCTTACGCGTTTACTGATTTCCATTTCGATGATGTTTGCGCAGTTCTCTGCCCTCGGGTTCGTGAACATGAGCGTGCGTTACTTCCCTTACTTCCGTAACAAGGAGCAGAAGCACCATGGCTTTCTATTCCTGCTCCTGTCGGTGCCTATGGTTGGCTTTACCGTGGTTACAGCGCTGTTCCTAGTGTTTAAGCCAGTAGTAATGGACTATTACGACGACGAGGGCTCCAGGCTGCTGATTGACTACTACTATTACATCATCCCGCTGTCGCTGTTTACGCTGCTGTTTAACCTGTTCACAGCATACCTGCGTTCGCTCTTCAAAACGATCATCTCCTCTTTTGTACAGGAGTTCCTACTTAGGCTGCTTACCACGCTCCTAATTTCTGTTTTTGCCTTCGGCTGGATTGATTTTCAACTGTTCATGCTGTTATACATTGGCATTAACTCTATAATCGCGTTGGTGCTAGTGGTGTATACTTTGTGGTTGAAACAGCTGTTTATACTTCCGAGCATGTCGGGCCTCAAAATGATCCCGCTGCGCGAGATGCTGTTCTATGGCTTTTTTACGTTCATGGGCAACATCTCAGTTACCATCATAACCACCGTAGATCAAGTAATGATCGGCTCCTACAGCCTAAGTGACAATGGTATTTATACTACAGCCTTCTTCATGACCAGTGTGATCATGGCTCCGGCCAGGTCTATTTTCAAGATCGCTTTTCCGCAGGTGGCTGAGTACTGGAAGGAGCAGAACATGGTGAAGATGGAGCAGCTCTACAAGCAGATCACCGTCATTAACATGATCGTAGGGCTGCTGCTTTTTATTGGAATATGGGCTAACATAGATAACCTTTACTCTTTTATGCCAGAAACCTACAGCGCTGGTAAATATGTAGTGCTGTTCCTCTCAATGGCACGTATCGTAGACCTGGCAACCGGCATCAACGGAATTATACTTGCCACTTCGGATAAGTATAGATGGGACCTGCTGTTTAACGTTGTGCTGGCTATACTTACTATCTGGACCAACTACTACTTTATTCCGCTGTATGGTATTGAGGGGGCCGCCTTTGCGTCGATGCTTTCTTATATCATCATCAACCTGGCGCGTTTGTTCTTTGTGCAGTTTGTGTACAAGATGCAGCCGTTTGCCCTGAATGCGGTAACGATAACGGTAATAGCCGGAGTAGCCTTGGGTGCATCGTACCTGCTGCCGTACCTGGGGAATGTCTTCTTGGACATACTTGTGCGCTCTGCTTTGATCACAGCCATTTATGGTGGGCTGATGATCGGCCTGAACGTATACCCGGATATGAATGAGTGGCTGAAGAAGATCGTTTACAGCACGACCGGCTGGAAATTATAAGTTAACAGGGACTGCTTTTAACGCATACATCCGCTCGATAATCTCTACCACTTTCAGCCCCTCCTGTGCATTGGTGGTAGCAGTTGTTTGCTGCCGCAAAGTGCTTATCACGTTCTCAAATACAAACTGATGATTTGCTGCGCTGCCGGTATAGTGGCCGTAATTGTTGGCAGGCATACATGGCTTTAACTCCGGCAAAGTATAGTTTCGGATGTCACAATACTCTACACTGTTCATGTACTGTCCACCTACTTTTATACTTCCGTTTTCGGCGATGATGGTAATGCTGCTTTCCAGGTTTTGAGAGTGCACAGCGGTAGTATAGTTAAACGTGCCGAAGCCTCCGTTCTCAAATTCAAATTGCAGGTAGCCACTGTCTTCAAACTCGGTTAAAGCAGCATGGTTAAAGTTTCTGAACTGCCCGTTTATACGATCTACATCGCCGAAAAGCCAGTATAGCATGTCCACGAAATGGCTGAACTGCGTGAACAGAGTGCCACCGTCTTTAACAGCATCGCCACGCCAGCCACCGGGCAAATAATAGCGTTCATTGCGGTTCCAGAAGCAATTTACCTGCACATGGTACAGTTGCCCTAGCACCCCGCTTTGCACCACCTCTTTCAGCCACACCGCCGGCGGACTGTACCGGTTCTGCATCACGCAAAAAATTTGGCGGTTGGCAGCCTCTGCTGCATCGATCATCTCCTGGCAATGCGCTGCCTCCAGTGCCATTGGTTTCTCGCATACCACATGCAGTCCGTGTTGCAAACCAGCTAAGGTGTGCGGGTGGTGCAGGTAATTGGGCGTACACACACAAAGCACATCAGCCCCCACTCCGGCAAGTATAAATTCTTCCAGACTGGCAAAGCGGGGCACTCCTGCAAAATCATCTTCAAGTATAAAATCCTCCCGGTTATCGATCAGGGCAACTAAGGCAGCATTAGGGTTCTGAAGTATAAGCTGTGCATGGCGGCGGCCTATATGCCCTATCCCTATCACAGCAAACCGGATTTTAGGAGCAGAAATATCAGCCATGGCTCTTCACAAAATCCAGTACGTGCTGGCAAATGTAAGTTAATTGATCTTCCTTCAGCTCAGAGTGCATTGGAAGCGACAACACACTTTTACTTAACAGCTCCGAATTAGGAAAGTCTCCTGATGTAAAGCCTAGGTAGGTATAGGCTTCCTGCAAATGCAAGGGCTCTGGGTAATACACCATACTAGGAATGTGGTTGTCGCGTAGGTGTGCTTTCAGGCCATCGCGCAGCTCAGGTGCTACTGTAATGGTATACTGATGGTACACATGTGAGCTGTAGGATGCCCGATGTGGGGCCTGTATGGCAGTAATTTCGGCAAAGGCATTGTCGTAGAAGCGGGCAATTTCCTGGCGGGCAGCGTTGTACTCGTCCACGTACTTGATCTTTACATCCAGCATGGCCGCCTGCAGCGTATCCAGACGGGAATTAACTCCTAATGTTGAGAATTTATACTTTTCAGACTGCCCGTGGTTGGCAATTTTCTGGATAATAGCAGCCAGTTTATCATCATTTGTAAACACAGCACCTCCGTCTCCCATTCCGCCTAGTGGTTTAGAAGGAAAAAAGGAAGTCGTACCAATATGGCCTATGGTACCTAGTTTAGAAGAATGCCCATCCGGATGCGCATATTCAGCACCCAACGATTGAGCATTGTCCTCGATAACAAACAGGTTATGTTCCTCAGCAATCTCCATTATCTCGCGCATGGCAGCACCTTGCCCGAATAAGTGCACCGGGATAATGGCAGCTGTGGCAGGAGTGATCACATTTTTTACTGATGCCGGATCAATAGTGAAGGTTTCGGGTAGTACATCGGCAAAAACAGGTTTAAAGCCTAGCAAAGCTACAACCTCTGCTCCCGAAACATAATTAAAAGAAGGTACAATCACTTCGGCACCGGCCGGCAGTTGAAACGCCATCAGCGCGATCTGCAAAGCATCTGTACCATTAGCGCAAGGTATGGCATGGCGCACCTGTAGGTAATTTTCCAGGCTACGGGCAAAATTGGCCACCTGAGGCCCGTTAATAAACTCCATACTTTCCATCACGGCACTGAAAGCGGCATCCAACTCGGGTTTGAGTTTAGCATACTGGGCTTTCAGATCCACCATCTTTATATCTTCCATGCAGGGGAGGCTATTTTGTACTCTCTTAACAACAAAGATAATTAAAGCTTTCAATCCGACCTTATGGCGTAGGTATAAAGTCCTTGTCCGCTCAAAAAATATTAAGCATAACTCATAGTGGTGCTAACCGTTATAAAATACTGTTCACCAAAAAGATAAAACTATGCACACAATTACGAAATATTCCCTGTTGAGCATTTGCTTCTTACTGCTCTTATCCTGCAATAACAACGAGGCTAACGAAGAATCCGAAATTGCCTATACTGAGTACAAAGATTATGTAACACAAACTGAAGCGGAGGCTAATGCAGAGCTAAGCGAAACTGAAATGAGAGCCATGCGGAAGTCAGTTCAGGACAGCACCTTATGGCAAACAGAATCTGCAGAGCTAATGCAAGAATACGACACCAGGGAAAAGAGAGTAAGAAACAATATTGACACTTATGATGAGGCCAGACGTGCAGAAATAGAAGATTTAGATGCCAGATACAATATGGCCATAGAGAACCGTGAGCGCAAGTACCAGGAAGTGAGTCGCAGGTATAAATTAAGGGAGGACCTAGTGGGCTTGCCTATTAGCGCAGATGACCTAACAGCTATCTCAGCAACTGAACTGGCACCAACTTACACCCGATTTGTGGACACACTTGAAGACCGAGTAAATGAATTTGAGACAAACGAATGGAACTTGATAGAAGGATGGTGGATTGCATTGAATAATCGCAAAAACGCCTTAGAAGGCGAATTAAGTGCCGATGCAAAGAGAACTATCGACAACGCAACAGCTCAATACAAGCAGATACGAGAAGCTGAACTGACAGTTGAAGGTGTTTAAAAAGTAGTAACCAGATAACTCTACACAGCCATTCGGTTATAAGCTCATGCCCTGGCTAGCTAGTGCTAACAGGCTGTTAGTATCCGTTAGTTAGGGTAAATTGCTCTACTTTCGAGTCCAGCACTTTTCCGTTTGCGCATTTTAGAACGCGCTTCGGATAGCGATTGATGATCTCGTAGTTGTGCGTAGCCATAAGTATGGCCGTACCGCTGTTGTTGATTTCTTCGAACAGTTTCATGATACCGTCGGCCACCATCGGGTCTAAGTTACCAGTTGGCTCATCAGCAAAAAGTATAACCGGTTCGTTAAGCAATGCCCGTGCAATTACAATTCGCTGCTGCTCTCCACCCGACAACTGATGCGGCATTTTGTTCGCAGCGGCATCCAACCCAACACGCATCAGCACTTCCGACATGCGCTGCTTTATCTTAGACTTATCTTTCCAGCCGGTTGCACGAAGTACAAAGCTCAGGTTTTCGGCAACTGTTCTATCAAACAAAAGCTGAAAATCCTGAAATATGATACCAATCTTACGTCTAAGGTAAGGCACCTGCTTTTTAGGAAGCTTTGTCAGATTAAACTCTGCAACTGTTGCCGAGCCAACGAGCAATGGCAGGTCGGAATAGAGGGTTTTAAGCAAAGAACTTTTTCCGCTTCCGGTACGGCCTACTAAGTATACAAACTCTCCTTTCTCAATGTCGAAATTAACATTGCTAAGAATTGTATTAACGTCTTGGTAAATAGAAACTTCGCGAAGCGATACAACCGGAGAAGTAGAAAAATTCATAAAAACTCAAATCTCTAATTTCTGAAGCTTACCAAAGTCAAGCGACTCGATAAGTGCAGCAAGCGCATCCTCCTTACCTTCTAGGCCATAACGGTCCAGATTTTTAAGGGGTCTGTCGGCTCTAAAATAGGCAATCAGCACAAAATTATCGTCCCGAAGCTGTATATAATCCGGAATTTTGGCCTTGCCCTTAACTTTGATGATGTACATTTATTTAGAATTATGAATTAAAAATTAGAAATTAAAAATGAAAGTGGTTAAACTCTCATTTCTAACTTCTAATTCATAATTTCTAATTAAACTTATTTATTTCCTTTCGCGTGGTCAGCCAGGAACTGCTCCAGACCGCTGTCAGTTAGCGGGTGCTTCAACAGGCCAGTGATCACCTTCAGCGGGCATGTTACTACGTCAGCGCCAAGCTCAGCACACTGCACCAAGTGCATAACGTGGCGAACAGATGCTGCCAAAACCTGTGTCTGGTAACCGTAGTTGCCATAGATGTGCACGATCTGCTCGATAAGCTGTAAACCGTCAGTAGATACGTCATCTAAGCGACCAATGAACGGAGACACGTACGTGGCACCTGCCTTAGCAGCCAACAAAGCCTGGCCAGCAGAGAACACTAGTGTACAGTTTGTCTTGATGCCTTTTTCGCTGAAGTAACGAATAGCTTTTACACCGTCGCGGATCATAGGCACTTTTACAACGATGTTCGGGTGCAGCTCGGCAAGCAGTTCACCTTCGCGTACAATACCATCAAAATCAGTTGCAATTACCTCTGCGCTGATGTCGCCGTCTACAATTTCGCATATTTGCTTGTAGTGCGCCATTACGTTATCGTGGCCAAAAATACCCTCTTTCGCCATCAGCGATGGGTTTGTGGTTACGCCGTCTAAAACGCCAAGGTCGTGCGCCTCCTGAATTTCCTGCAGGTTTGCAGTATCGATAAAGAATTTCATAATGCTGAAGTGTAGTAGATTATGCCTACAAATCTAACGCATTAATTGGGAAACCGGAAAGTAATAGCTGGAAATTTGAAAGAGAGGGTGCCCGTTGAGGTATGGGCAAAAAAAAGTGGCAAACCGACATCGCGCCGCTCAACCGCCTACCCTTGCTACCTTCCGGTCCTGGGGGAGTTCAGCAGGAGCTGGCCGTGCCGATTTGCCGTTGCAAAGGTACGAACATTTTTATTCAATGCAAATGGTGAGAAGTATAAAGTTAGGTTTTTGAGTGTGAAACACGGTTTGTAGTTGATGGTCAGGAGGAAAGATTTGTAAGATACCTGAATCAGGATTTGCAGAATTATAAAAGATAGGCAAGATTTTGAAAATGCTGGCTCCTACCTCCCATCTTTAGCCAGTTACGGTAGCTTATGTTTACTTCTCTTATTGCCATCATAGTAGCGGCTGTTTCTCTTTTCACGTTATCCTGCAAATGATAAACTCCGGACGTGATTTGGGAGTCTATGATGAAAGAGAGTGATTCGTGTGCTACAAAGCTTGTATATCTGCAACAACAGTATCAGAATTCCCCGCCTTGGATAAGGAGGGGATAAAGGGGTGGTTGCAACAGTTGCTGAGGAAAGAGAACAGGATAACTTGATCTGGAAACGATTGTCATCCCCTACCCCCTTCAAAGGGGACTTTCTGCTGTTGCTTTAGCATGAGTTTATATTTTGAAGCAGCGGCCATTGCTCGGACAGGTCGCGACCTGTCCCTACAAATCAGAATCCATGCTTTGTCTCTGGTTGCAAAGGCCACAGCGAAGAAGTGTCCATCCCAGTCCTTGGCTTGAGCGCCTTCTAGGTTTCCGGTGACGAGCTTTAGCGAGGCAGCCCGAGGCACGAGGGCAGGAAAGATAGACAGCGCGATGGCCAAGGACGAGGTCTCCCGGCCTAGAGGGCACCATAATAATACAGCAAATATGACTAAGGAAGAACGCCAGTTAGAAAGTAAAGCGGAAAGTAAAAGTAGAACCCTACCCCACTCCTTCATTTCCAACTTCAAACCCAATCAAAAAGCAGAATCTATTGGCAATTACTATAAATCTCCCTTACCTTTGCGCATGCCAGAAAAAATTCTCATCCTCGACTTTGGCTCCCAATACACCCAGCTTATTGCTAGAAGGGTGCGCGAGCTAAACGTATATTGCGAAATATACCCCTACAACAATGTACCAGCCCTCACAGAAGATGTAAAAGGTGTTATCTTCTCAGGTAGCCCTTGCTCGGTTCGTGATCAGGAGCATCCTACTGTTGATTTAAACAAATATCTTGGCAATACACCTGTGCTTGGTGTATGCTATGGTGCCCAGCTAATGGCACAGGAGCTAGGCGGGGAAGTAACCCCATCAACTATCCGGGAATATGGCCGTGCCCGAATCAGCGAACTACATAACCATGACAGGCTTCTGAAAGAACTAACACTAGGCTCTGTTGTTTGGATGTCGCATGGCGATACTATTAAAGAGATACCTGACAACATTGAGGTAATTGCCAGCACGGAAAGTGTACGCGTTGCTGCATATAAGCTGCGCGACCAGGAAACATACGGCATTCAGTTCCACCCGGAAGTAACACACTCTGAAGAAGGCAAGACCCTGCTGCGTAACTTCGTGGTACACATCTGCGGCTGCCAGCAAGACTGGACTTCTGAGCAATTTATTGATGCCACTGTAGCCGACTTGCAACAGCAATTAGGAGACGACAAAGTAGTACTAGGCTTATCAGGTGGTGTAGACTCCAGTGTGGCCGCCATGCTGATACACCAGGCCATTGGCAAGAACCTGTACTGCATTTTTGTAGACAACGGCCTGCTGCGCAAGAACGAGTTTGAGCAAGTGCTGGATTCTTACAAGCATATGGGCTTGAACGTGAAAGGAGTTGACGCTAAGGACAAGTTTTATACTGCGCTGGCAGGTATATCAGATCCGGAGCAGAAGCGAAAGGCCATCGGAAGAGTATTTATTGAGGTATTTGATGAGGAATCTCACAAAATAGAGGATGTGAAGTGGCTGGCACAAGGCACCATCTACCCCGATGTAATTGAGTCTATGAGCGTGAAAGGGCCATCAGCTACAATTAAATCGCACCATAACGTTGGCGGATTGCCAGACTTCATGAAGCTGAAGGTTGTAGAACCGCTGAAAACACTGTTTAAAGATGAAGTTCGTTTAGTAGGTAGAGCGCTTAAGATTGACGATGCTATACTTGGCCGTCATCCTTTCCCAGGCCCTGGACTTGCCATTCGTATACTTGGCGAGGTTACTCCAGAGAAGGTAAACATCTTGCAGCAGGTAGATCATATCTTCATCAACAACATGAAAAAAGATAAGCTGTACGATGAAGTATGGCAAGCAGGCGCTATACTTACACCACTACAGTCGGTGGGTGTGATGGGTGACGAGCGTACCTATGAGAACGTGGTAGCCCTACGTGCCGTGACAAGTATAGACGGTATGACAGCGGACTGGAGCCGACTGCCGTATGAATTCCTGGCAGATGTATCGAACGAGATAATCAACAAAGTGAAAGGCGTAAACCGCGTGGTATACGACATCAGCTCCAAACCACCGGCAACTATAGAGTGGGAATAGTTTTCTAAACCAAAGTATATGACACAAGACACAGGACTTTCGTACTTTTGCTGAAAGTTTTGTGTCTTGCGTTTTATAGGCATTTAAGAATAAAACATAATGGGAAACTTCAGAAAAATAATAGCGTGCTTCTTGTTTTCGGGAATAGTAAGTGTGCAGGCATTCGCCCAGACACAAGATCCGGCTACCACCTACAACAACGGAAAGGTACTGCTGCAGCAACAAAAGTATGACCTGGCAATGGCGGAATTGCAACCCATAACAGCGGGTACATCTGCCTACGCACCTGAAGCTTCCTATTTTTATGCACTAGCTGCTCTTAAGTCCAAAAAGCTGCAACAGTCTTATGACATGCTGCTCCAGCTGCAGAATCAGCACCCAAACTGGAACGGTATGAACGATGCCGATTACCTGTTGGCTAACGTGCTGTTTGAGCAGGGTGATTATCAGCGTGCGTTAAGCAAACTGCAGGAGTTACAGGGCACGCCGCTTGCCTCCGACGCAGAAGGCCTGAAACGCTATTACCTGAGCAAATTAAATGATAGGGCTGCCTTTGAACAACTGCTGCAGCGTTACTCCAACGATAAAGTTGTTGCGCAGGTGTATGCCGACAAACTGATTGGAGGCTGGTACCGCCCACAGGATAAGCAGACACTGGAAAACATAGTGTCACGCCATAACCTGGACCGCAGCCGCTACTTAAGCAAAGATGTACTGCGCAACCAAGGCTTCGATGTAGCCTTACTCCTCCCCTTTCAGCTGAACCAGGATTACCAGCAGACTGCACGCACAAACAAGTTTGTTACAGACTTATATGCCGGTATGAAACTAGCCCAGGACTCGCTGCAAAAACAGGGAATCAACATAAACCTGTACAACTACGACACCAGCGCCGATACCATGAGCGTAAAACGAGTGCTGGACCTGCAGGAGTTGCAGCAAATGGACCTTGTTATTGGCCCTATATATAAATCGACAGCTAAAATGGCGGCACGTTTTGCTGCACAGAACAATATAAATGTTATAAACCCGCTTTCACAGGACCTGGAGATGGTGCGTGGCAATACAAATGCTTTCCTGTTCGAATCGTCGGTGGCGACGCAGGCAAGGCAGGCAGCAACCTACGCATACCAAAATTTCTCCCCTAAAACAGCAGCCATACTTTTCGAGAGTGCTAAAGAAGACACCACCTTTGCATATTATTACAGACAGCAGTTCATAAAGCTGGGGGGCAAGGTAAGAACGTACCGCAAAGTAAACTCTACCCAGACAACAGCAACCGCTGCCCTGTTTAACGGACTCAATCTGCAGGATCTTGGCCATATTGCTGTGTTCTCTGATAAGATGACGGCTGCGGTAAATGCTACCAGTGTTGTGCAGAGCAAGGCTCCTAAGCTTCCAATTGTAACCTATGATAAATGGCTTGACATTGGACAAATCACACTTCGCCAGTTAGACAACCTGGAAGTATACTTTATCAGCCCTAAATACCTGAACAAGCAAACACCTGCCAACGACTGGTTCCGAAAAAAATATGTAAACAGGTATAACATGTCGCCTACTGTTTATGCCTATGCCGGTTTCGAGATGATGTATTACTTCGGACAGCTGCTTCAGAGTTACGGACCGCAGTTTAATCAGCAATTACAAAGCACAAGTATAAAACCTGGGGTATTCTATTCTGGTTTAGGTTACACAGACCCGGGTGCCCGAAATGAAGTGCGCCAGGACAATCAGTACGTGCCCATAACTAAACTGGAAAACCTGGAACTGACGGTAGTAAACCCAGTATTTTAACAAGAATATTAAAAGACCTGATACCTATATGATACAAGCACCAATCAGCAACGAACTCTTTTTACGTGCCCAGGACAGTATACCAGGAGGCGTAAACTCTCCTGTTCGTGCATTTAAAGCCGTAGGAGGAAATCCTCGTTTTATGGTTTCGGCAAAAGGAGCCTATATGTTTGATGAAGACGGTAACCGTTACATTGACTTTATTAACTCTTGGGGACCAATGATTCTTGGCCATGCCTCAGAGGTAGTGCAGGAGGCAGTTCAGAAGGCAATTCCCAGTTCGCTTTCTTTTGGCGCCCCAACACGCAAAGAAATTGAGATCGCAGAGCTGATCATCAGTATGGTGCCAAGTATAGAAAAGGTACGCATGGTAAACTCCGGTACAGAAGCGACCATGTCGGCTATACGTGTGGCCCGAGGCTACACAGGCCGCGACAAAATCATAAAGTTTGAAGGCTGCTACCATGGCCACGGCGATTCATTTCTGATATCGGCTGGTAGTGGTGCCATTACATTGGGGGTGCCGGACAGCCCAGGTGTAACAAAAGGTACTGCCAACGACACACTTACAGCGCCTTATAATAACTTAGACGCTGTGAAAACGCTGGTAGAAGCAAATAAAGGCCAGATAGCTGCTATCATTCTGGAACCAGTGGCTGGTAATATGGGCTTAGTGACTCCTGCAGAAGGTTTCCTGCAAGGCTTGCGTGATCTGTGTGACCAAGAAGGCATTGTGCTGATTTTTGACGAGGTAATGACTGGCTTCCGTTTGGCGCCAGGCGGTGCGCAGGAGCTTTACGGCGTTACACCAGACATGAGCACGCTTGGTAAAATTATTGGTGGAGGTATGCCAGTAGGTGCGTATGGCGGCAAGAAAGAGATCATGGACTATGTAGCTCCGGCGGGTCCTGTTTACCAGGCTGGCACGCTTTCGGGCAACCCAATTGCTATGGCAGCGGGTATGGCTATGCTTACCTATCTTAAAGAGCACCCGGAAGTATACACGCAGCTAAATAATACCACAGACAGGCTTGTAACAGGTATGCAGCAGAACATGCAGCAGCTAGGCGTAAATTACACGCTGAATCGTGTTGGCTCTATGTTCAGCATTTTCTTTACTGATAATCCTGTTACAGATTTCGAGAGTGCGAAAACCTCAGACACTGCTCTGTTTGGCCGTTACTTTAATGCTATGCTGCAAAAAGGTGTTTACTTAGCACCTTCTCAGTACGAGGCCCTGTTTGTGTCTACAGCCATTACAGAAGGTATTGCCGATGAGTACATTAAAGCCAACCTGGAATCATTAAAAGAGGCACTTTAAACCATCCTTTAAATTATCTATTAAATCAGTTCGATCAGCTTAAATCTGTGGCCTGATTTAATTACTTTTACCTAGTAGTATATACTTACCCTTATGATATTAACTGACAAGCAGATTTTAGAGGAGATGGAGAATGGCAACATCCTGGTGGAGCCTTTTAACCGCGCCTGCCTGGGCACTAACTCCTACGACGTGCATTTAGGCCGCTACCTTGCTACTTATAAAGATGAGGTGCTAGATGCGCGCAAGCACAACGAGATCGAAACATTTGAGATTCCAGAAGAAGGATATGTGTTGCAACCGGGCCATTTATACTTAGGCGTTACGTTGGAGTATACCGAAACTCATGCGCATGTACCATTCCTGGAAGGTAAATCAAGTGTGGGGCGTTTAGGTATTGATATACATGCCACAGCAGGCAAAGGCGATGTAGGTTTCTGCAATACCTGGACGCTGGAGATATCTGTTTCGCAGCCTGTGCGTATTTACTATGGAATGCCTATTGGTCAGCTAATTTATTTTGAGGTAAAAGGCGGCATAGAGAACTATTATAACAAGAAAAAGAACGCTAAATATAACAATCGCACCATCACTCCGGTAGAATCCATGATGTGGATGAATGAGTGGTAAACTGCATTGATTTTTCTCAAAAAAAGGCTGATTTATTCATGTAAATCAGCCTTTTTGGCATAGTATGTGCACTATATAAGACGTAAATAAATTACAGCAAAACAGGAATTTTTTAGAAAACCTTCACGTTGTAATAGAGAACAGGAAAACAAAAGTATAAACTATAGAAAGGAAAAAATTATGAAAAAGCTACTGGCAATGGTATGTATGGTTTTAGGATGCGCGGGCGCAGTAAACGCAAGCGGAGGCACAAAAACCACTACTAAGAAAACAAACAAACTTGATAAGAGAACAATGGTTGTGGCTGAAAAAAGAGCCAATCATCTTTCTGATAAAATGATTGTTGATCTTGGTCTTAACAACTACCAGTCTCGAAAGATCAGGGAAATAAATAATGATGTTGTAGCTCAGAAAATGGCTGTAGAGGCCGAGTTTGCTGGCAACCAAGCAATCATAGATCAGAAGTGCAAAGAGATCTGCAGTGTTAGAGATGTTAAGTTAGAAAGCATTTTAAGCACAAGACAGTATAACGAGTACTTCGGCGACCGTAAGGTATACAACCAGACAGAAAAAGAATTTATGGCTAGCTTATATCAGCCTGCTGGTAACCAAACAGCATCATCTGATGTAGCAGCTCCAGCCAATTCTGTTAGTCTTAACTAATACCATAGCCAGTTAAGCTTAATAAAAAGAAAAGAGCCCTACTTCTGGGGCTCTTTTCTTTTTAAGGAGTATACTTACTAAGAATTTTCTTTTTTCTGCTGTTCGTCTATGTGCTTCATCAGATCCTCGCAAAGGGCACGCATTTTCTGAGCCATCACATTATCGCTTGTAGCTGTGGCAATACTCTGAGCCATAGCACCGATCGTATCCACATAGAAATACTTCATCTCATCAACAGGCATGTCTTTCGTCCAAAGGTCGATTTTCATGGTGCCAGCTTCGTCGCGATCCCATAACGAAATGTTTATGGCTTTGGCAAAGTGTATCTTCTCTCCTGCGTCTGTGGCTCTCCAGCTGATGGCCTCCGGAATACGGTTATCGTCCAAGGCTATGCTAAAGAATATCTCTGATTTTTTCATTTTCTCGGTTTTTAAACTTTATCCTATATATATCACGTACTATGCTTGAAAATATATAGAAGTACAAAGTTACGCGATGCGCTACGGAATAAAAACACTATTACTCTTTTTTACCCTTAGCACCCTGATAGGGTGTTCCAGAGTTATTGCTCCCTCCTCCAAAGGTAAACTGCACACTATAGCATTTTACAACACACAGAACCTATTCGATACCATTGACGATCCCAACAAGGACGATGATGCGTTTACACCAAAAGGTGGCATGAAATGGGATCAGCAAAAGTATAATCGTAAAATACAGAAACTGGCAAGTGCCATTGCCCCCATTGGCGGCGGCAACGGGCCAACCATAATAGGATTAACAGAGGTGGAGAACGCGCTGGTGTTGCAGGACCTGATTCAAACTCCTGAATTAAAGAAAATGAAGTATGAGTACATTCATTTTGAGATGGACGACCCACAAGGACTGGACCTGGCTATACTTTATAAACCTAGTGCCTTTAAAGTTGAAACAAAGCGAAGTATAAAGATTGATTACCCCGGCAACTTCTCTTCTAAAGATATACTTCAGGTAAACGGAAAGCTTCAGGGGCAGCCTCTAACTATTTTTGTAAACCACTGGCCAGCCCGGGCAAATACCCGCCGCGGACGGCAAGACGATAGCCGACTGCGCACTGCAGCTACCACACTACGAAAAGAAATAAATGCTATTCAGGCCTCCAACCCAGATGCAAACATTGTCGCTATAGGAGATTTTGATGCAGAGCCCCGCACAACTGTGATGGAGCAAACGTTAAAAGCAACCGGCAGGCCCAACCCATACTACAAAGAAGAGCTCTTTAACACCTTTTACATGCATTATGTAAATGGCCTTGGCAGCTACCACAGCCGCGGAGATTTTAAGATGCTGGATCAGGTACTAATTTCCAAATCGCTGATCAGTGGCAACGGATTGGAGTTTGTTAGAGGTTCTGCAAAGATTCACGATCCGCAAGAGCTGAAGTTTTTGTATGGCAAGTATAAAGGTACACCACTCCCAACTTTCTCGGGTAACACATACTTTGGAGGCCCAAGCGATCACTTCCCGGTATTCATCCAGCTTAGGAAAAAGAAATAGCTTTAAAACAGAAAAGGTGAGCCTGCAGGCTCACCTTTTCTGTTTTATGATTTATACTTGTTAAACGTAGTTATTAAGCATAACTGGCATTACCAGCATCAGTACGCTCTCGTTTTCTTCGTTTACAATTGGCATCAATAAACCTGCACGGTTAGGAGTAGACAGCTCGAACGTGATCTCATCAGAGTCAATGTTGTTAAGCATTTCCATCAGGAACTTAGCATTGAAGCCAATCTCCATGTCCTCTCCTTCGTACTGGCACGTTAAACGCTCGTTCGCCTCGTTAGAGAAATCCAGGTCTTCCGCAGACACCTGCATCTCAGAGCCGTTAAGTTTCAAGCGGATCTGGTGTGTGGTTTTGTTCGAGTAAATAGAAATACGTTTTACAGAGCTTAACAGGTCCTGGCGGTCAATTACCAGTTTGTTAGGGTTCTGCACCGGAATCACATTTTCATAATCAGGGTAACGCTCATCGATCAAACGGCAGATCATGCGGATGTTATCGAAGCTGAAGAAGGCGTTAGACTGGTTAAACTCAACTCTAACAGCAGTAGCTTCAGATGGCAACGTCGATTTTAACAGCATGAAAGCTTTACGCGGGATGATCAGCGAAGCCTCCTGGTTTGTAGGGATATCGGTACGGCGATAGCGCAGCAAACGGTGACCGTCTGTGGCTACGAACGTAACGTTATCGTTGCGCAGCTGCACAAAGATACCCGTCATGGCTGGGCGAAGCTCATCGTTGCTAACTGCAAAGATGGTTTTATTGATCGCTCTTGCTAAAACGTTTGATGGTATTTCAATAGCGTTAGCACCCTGCACTACCGGCACACGCGGGAAATCCGTAGCGTTTTCACCAGACAGTTTGTAACGTCCGTTAGAAGAGCTGATCTCTATTGTGTATGTCTCCTCATCAATAGTGAAAGTAACAGGCTGATCCGGGAGGTTCTTAAGCGTTTCCAACAAGATCTTGGCAGGAGCGGCTATACGGCCATTCTCTTTCGCCTCTACCGGCAGCTGCGTAATCATGGATGTCTCCAGATCGCTCGCTGTGATGGTTAGCGTGCTGTTGTTGATCTCGAATAGGAAATTCTCCAGAATTGGCACCACAGGGTTATTGGTTACCACACCGTTTATACTTGATAACTGCTTCAGGAGAGCAGAAGAAGAGACGATAAATTTCATTATGCTATCTATAATGTTATTTGAACAAAGTTATAAATAAATCGCATTTATGCCACCACCTAATATAGCATATAGGCACTATTTTATGCGAAAAAGTATAAAAATTAAAAACGCTCGTATTTGCGCTTGCGCAGGTAGTAGCGGCCAACTCCAAACAGCACCAGCAGTACAATCGGAGCCACCAGGTTTAGCAGTTGCCAGTAGCTTTTCTCATCTTGCACACGCACCCTGTCCAGCGGCCTTAACTGGATTTCTTTGCTGCGTACGTTAATCAGGCCTTCTGAGTCTAATAAATAATGAACCGTATTCATCGCCAGCTCTTTATTTGCGAACTTTACGTTGTTAAAGCGGTCAAAACCAAGCTCATAAGGCTGCCCCGTGCGAGGATTTATTTCATTTTTAACCAGATCACCATCCGAGAAAACAGCAATCTTAGTTTCTACGCCTTCTTCCTTCACGGTTGTTTCCTGTGCTCCGGCTGGCGCACGGCGGTTACGGAACAATGATGAGAATTTTCCTTCCAGCAAATAACCAACTGGCTGCTCACCTGCCTGGTACTGCTCCGGGTTCACATCCATGCGTGCCTCCTCCAGGGTAACAGGTACCGGCGGTTGCAGCACTCTGGAGTACTTAGAAGTATAAACAAGCGGCGTTTTTACAATACCATCTGCTTTTACAGTATCCATCGTACCCACGAACTTAGTATAAACAGCATCGAGGTTGCGGGTAATCGGGTGCTTGCTATAGTTGTTTAGCAACGGGTAAAAACGCCAGTTGATCATCTCCGTCTGTGGCCTGTCTCCCATGTAGCCGGTTACCATAGGTATAAAGCCCGAGTTCAGGTCCATGACCATGGTAGGGTTCAGGCGCACGCCATACTTAAAGAACAGGTCCTCTAGGTTCAGGTTGTACGGCAGGGCAAACATTCCGCCAGTGCCGACGCTGTCCATATTGGCGTTAAGGGCATCCACAAAAAACACGGCTTTGCCCCCGTTCATGATAAACTGGTCTATTTTATACTTGTCGAGCTCCGAATATGCCGAAGTAGGTTTGGCCACAATGATAAGGTCCAGGCCTTTTAGTGTCGGGATCTGGTCCAGTTCGCCACGAGCTACGCGGTAGTACTCCTGCAAAGATCCTAGCAGATCGGTTACCTGCTGCATCTCCAGTTCTCCCTGCCCTGTTATGTAACCGATTATCTTACTGCCCGAGAAGGCCAGTTTACGAACAGCAGTCGCCAGTTCAAATTCTACTCCCTCAACAGACTGATTCAGACGCTCATCGGCAGAGGCGGCCAGGTTGCCTTTTAAGAAATTGACTGCCGTTTCCTTGCCTTCATACTTCACAATAGCACCCGGAAAAACCAAGCGCTCCACCTGCTTTCCATCCTCTGTGGCCCGCAGGTTGGTAGGGTTTATACCTTTCTGTGCAAGGTTCATCATAAACTCGTTGCGCTGCTTCTCGTCGCTTATATCGTTCGGATTGATAAAGTTGTAGCGCAGGTTGCCATCAGAGTAAATGATGAACTCATCCAACGTCTCCTTCACCGACTGTTGCAACCGTTTAAAGCCGGCCGGAAAATCTCCTTCCAGGTAAACATCTACCACTACCTCATCGGGCAGTTGCTGCAACATGTCTTTTGTAACCGGGGCTATAGTATAGCGCTTATCTTCTGTCAGGTCCAGGCGGAAAAAGAAATTGGCGGCGAGTATGTTCAGAAGTATGATACCCACAACCCAGGCTGCAAATTTGAGCAGGTCGCTGCTGCGTTTGTTCTTGTTTGTTGTTTCTACCATTTTCTGCTCTTTAAAACGAGTGTAGTGGCCAGTAACATGATAGCGATCACACTAACAAAGTATAAAACATCTCGGGAGTCTACTAAACCCTTGCTGATAGCGGTATAGTGATAAGAAATACCCAGTTGGCTGATCAGGTAGCTATACTTGCCCCACATTGGTATCGAAGCAATCAGATCAAACCCGGTGTAGATGATGTAGCACAGAAACACCGCAATTACAAAGGAGATAATTTGGTTACTAGAAACTGAGGAGGCAAAAACACCTATGGCACAGAAGACGCCTGCCAAAAAGATCAACCCTAAGTATGAGCCAACTACGGCAGCAGAATCTATGTTTCCTTCTGGGTTGCCTAATTCATATACTGAGTAATAGTACAGCAGCGTTGGCACCAGCGCAAAAAGAGCCAGCAGCAACGCAGCAAAGTATTTCCCAAGTATAAGTTGCAGATCGGAGATAGGTTTAGTCAATAGCAGCTCAATAGTGCCTTCTCTTTTTTCCTCAGCAAAAGTGCGCATAGTAATCGCCGGTATCAGGAAAAGGAAGAGCCAGGGAGCCATACTAAACAGCGTCTGCATATCGGCAAAGCCATACTCCAGCACACTGCTCTCCGGAAACACCCACATAAACATGCCGATCGCCACCAGAAACACCGCAATCACGATGTAGGCGATCAGTGAGTTTAAAAAGCCGTTAAATTCTTTTTTAAGTATGGATAACATCTACGATGTAATTAAAATTATGAATTAGAAATTAGAAGTTGATGTTGTTCACTATCGTAATAGCTTGTTTCATCCATTGTTCTCATTTCTAATTATTTAGTCAGCTGTTGGAAAATCTTTTCTAGTGAGTTTTCTTCCTGGCGCAATCCTACCAGCGGCCAGTTTTGCTCGGCTGCTATCCGGAAAACATTGGAACGCACATCTGCATCACGGCTTGAGAAAACGCGGTAAGTATGCCCCTGGGCCAGCTCTACACGCTGCACCCCCGGTATACTTTGAAGTATGGCTATATCTACTGGAGCTTCAAATTCAACTAAGGTCACTTTCTCGTTTTTCCCACCAGACTGCAGGCTTGACACATCGCTGTCAGCAACAAGTTTGCCCCGGTTGATGATCACTACCCTGTCGCAGATGGCGGCTACTTCCTGCATAATATGGGTCGAGAAGATAACGGTTTTATTCTGCCCTATCTGTTTGATCAAGGCACGAATGTCAACGATCTGGTTAGGGTCCAGACCTGTGGTAGGCTCATCGAGGATAAGCACTTGTGGGTCGTGTACCAGCGCCTGCGCCAGCCCCACCCGCTGACGGTAGCCTTTGGAGAGGGCCCCAATCTTTTTGCCTTGCTCCAATGTAAGTCCGCATAGCTCTACCATTTCCTGTACACGCGCTTTGGCATGTTTTCCCTTCAGTCCGTAGATCGAAGCCACAAATGCAAGGTACTCGTGCACATACATATCCAGGTAAAGGGGGTTGTGCTCTGGCAAGTAACCAACATTACGCCGTACTTCTATCGGGTGCTGCACCACATCAAAGCCATTTACCACAACTGTTCCTGCAGTTGGTGGCAAGTAACAGGTGGCTATTTTCATAGTGGTTGATTTTCCGGCACCATTTGGCCCCAGAAACCCAAGTATCTGGCCCTGCTGCACCGAAAACGAGATATCATCCACAGCACGCTGCGTTCCGAAAACCTTGGTAAGATTCTTTACTTCAACAGACAAAGTATATTAACGACTAGTAGTGAATGTACATTAAGTAATAATTGGCAATAGAATTCTAGACAGAAGACTTCTTATAAATCAGTAATTAAAAACGGCCTGCTGCCTTAAACAGTCACTCAGGCTATACTTAGCAGACATTTATATCAGCGTTAAAAGTATATTTTATACTTCCAGCTTAACACAAAAATCCTGTTAATCCTTTAATTCCGCAAGTCCTGCTTCTGCCCCTTTAATTCTAACCTCAAAGGTATAAATATCCTGCCAATCTATTAATCTTTGCCCAATGTCTTCCTGCCTTTGGGCATCAGCGGCCTTACTTCTATGTCTACGTGGTGGTAATTTGGGTGCGACTCAAGTGTATGAAGTATAGTGGAGGCAATATCCTCAGGTCGCATCATATTGTCGTTAACCGTAACGCTGTCAATGTTATCAAAGAAGTTGGTTTGCACCGAGCCCGGATAAATACAGGTAACTTTAACGCCATAGTCGCGCACTTCCTTGTAAAGTGAATGTGAAATGCCCCGAACAGCATGCTTCGTGCCGCAGTAGCCAGACATTTGTTCTATGCCTGTTGTGCCTGCAATGGAAGATATGTTGATGATGTGCCCCTCTCCCAACTCTTTCATGCCTGGCACTACAAGTCTTGAACAGTAGAAGATACCGTTCACATTTGTTTCGAACATGGTATGCCAGTCCTCAACGCTCATATCCTCCAGCAGTCCCGCTATACCCAAACCAGCATTGTTTACCAGTATTTGAATATGTGTGCCCAGGTGTGCAAAGGTTTGGTCAAATGCCTGCTGCACCGATTCGTTGTAGCGTACATCACACTCGTAAAAGTAGAAGTTCTCGTGCTCCAGGTCAGGCTTTGTTCTGCCCCATCCCGCTACTTTTGCTCCTTTGTCGAGCAAGGCCTTTACTGTGGCAAGGCCTATCCCTTTGCTTACTCCGGTTACTACTGCTACTTTACCTTCTAAATTCATAGTTTTATGTTTTTTACAGTGAGTTAGTAAATTATTTTCTGTCATTTCGAGCAGGGCGAGAAATCTTTACAGGATTCTAAAAAGATCTCTCCTATCGTCGAGATGACAAACTGTGCTGTATACACTCATTCAAACATTCAAATCTACTAAATATCCCCCAGTTGCGGCCTTATCAGCATCTCCTCTACTACACTGTTCTCCGACAGGATATAAGCATTATGTATGGCCAGCGCTACGTCTTCTGATTTCATGAATCGCTCTGGCGGCAGGTCTACCCCTTCCCAGCTGGCGGTTAAAGTAGCTCCCGGAAGTATGGCTGTTACCCGTACATTATGCTCTTTAGTTTCTTCGCGCAGTACTTTGGTCATTCCATAAAGCGCATACTTCGAAATGCAGTAAGAGCCGCCGTTTATGTAAGGAGTTATACTTGCCGTGGAACACATATTAAAGATGTGGCCGGAGCGGCGCTTGATCATGTCGCCAAGAAATGCCTTTGTAATATAGTAAGCACTGTATAGGTTGGTGTTGATCATGAACGGCAGAGCATCATCGTCTTCTTCATGGATTTTGCCAGGTATAAACAAACCGCTGTTGTTCACCAGCACATCTATCTTCACCTTTAGCCCCTTTACATACTTTATAAAAGCCTGCAACGAATCTTTCTGGCTCAGATCTGCCTCTTTGTAAAAAACCTTTGAGAAAGTATGGCCCTGCTCAATCTCATATTTCAACTTTTGCAGTTCAGTTTCGTTTCTGGAACAGGTAATAATATGGAAACCGTTTTTTGCAAACTGCTCAATCACAGCCCGTCCGATTCCTTTTGTACCGCCTGTAACCAAAATGTATCGTTGCATAGATATGTACCGTTTTATATGTTTTGCAATTTTAAACGTAATATACTTATTAATACAGTATTTTTGCCAATTAACACGCTTTTAACCCGCATCTAACCAACGTATGCTGCAACATTTCGGAAAGTACTTGCTCTTTATGTCGAGCCTCTTCTCCAGGACAGAATCTCCAAAGATATTATTTAACAGAACGATAGACGAGGCTATGCTTATTGGCATTAACTCTATATTTATTGTTGCCATTGTATCTACTTTTATCGGGGCTGTTACTTGCGTGCAGGTAGCGTATAACCTGAACAACGCCTTTATTCCACGCTCAACCATCGGTTTTATGGTGCGCGAAATGACTATACTGGAACTTGCCCCTACTATTACATCTATTGTACTAGCTGGCAAAGTTGGCTCCAGCATTGCAGGCGGCCTGGGTACTATGCAGATTACAGAGCAGGTAGATGCGCTGGAGGTAATGGGTATCAATTCCGCTTCTTACCTGGTGCTGCCAAAGTTGATTGCTGCCTTACTGGTGTTTCCGTTACTGGTTATACTTGCCATGTTTTTATCAATTGGTGGCGGCTATGTAGCGGGTACTGTCACCGATGCTTTAACCGCGCAGGAGTATATTACAGGTATTAGAGGCGACTTTGTGCCTTACAACATTACATTTGCACTGATCAAGTCGTTTGTGTTTGCTTTCCTTATATCTTCTATTTCTTCTTTCAGAGGATATTATACTTCGGGTGGTGCTTTAGAGGTAGGTGCGGCGAGTACAACAGCTGTAACCAACAGTGTTATTGCGGTGCTAATCGCGGACTTTGTCTGCGCGCAGCTCCTGCTGTAAGGGGACAGCTGCCTCTAAAAAGTTTATTTTAGAAACTATGATTGAGATACATAACATACATAAATCTTTTAACGACAAGAAAGTACTGGATGGTATTAGCGGTGTTTTTGAAACCGGTAAAACTAACCTGCTGCTTGGTGCCAGCGGTACCGGTAAAAGCGTACTTTTGAAATGCATTGTAGGCCTTATCAAACCAGACCTCGGAAGCGTAACTTTTGACGGCACCTACTTTACAAATAACAAGCTGGACATCCGTCAGGAAATACGCCGTAAAATCGGAATGCTTTTCCAGAGCTCTGCCCTGTTCGACTCCATGACGGTGGAAGAAAATGTTATGTTCCCGCTAAAGATGCTTGCTAAAATGCCGAAGGATGAGCGTATGGACCGGGTAAACTTTTGCCTGAAACGTGTGGGTCTGGAGAACGCGAATAAGAAAATGCCTTCTGAACTAAGTGGTGGTATGAAAAAACGTGTAGGTATAGCCCGCGCCATTGCCCCTGACTGTACCTATCTGTTCTGCGACGAACCCAACTCTGGACTTGACCCTTTGACAGCCCTAAAGATTGACGGACTGATAAAAGAGATTACCGAAGAGTATAACATTACCACCATTGTAGTAACCCACGACATGAACTCGGTGATTGAGATCGGCGACAAGATCATGTTCCTGTATGAAGGGAAAAAGCTTTGGGAGGGCACCCGTGATAACATTCTGGACTCTGATGTGCCCGAGCTAAACGAATTTATTTTTGCCAACCGCCTGATGCGCGATGCCAAGAAGGTGGAAGAAGAGGAAAGCGGATCCAACTAAGGTTAGTCAACTTAAAGCAGATATAAAACAGAAGCGCCTGCTGTATATGATTACAGCAGGCGCTTCTGTTTTATACTTTGATAGTTGTTAAATTCCGTATAACATACCTGAAACAGTAGCCGTCATCATACAGGCTAAAGATGCACCTAGCAATGCCAGGAAGCCAAGCTTTGACAGGTTGCCCTGCTGGCTTGGAGCCATACTTCCGATACCGCCAATCTGAATGGCAATAGAGCTAAAGTTAGAGAAACCACATAGCGCATAGGTAGCCATGATCAATGATTTAGGAGATAACAGGTTGCTGTTCTTCATCTCAGCCAGATCCAAGTAAGCTACAAATTCATTGATAGCTGTCTTCTGGCCCAATAAACTTCCCACTAAAAGCGTATCCTGCCATGGCACGCCCATGATAAAGGCAAATACCCGGAAGATCTGTCCTAATAAATATTGCAACGAGAAACCGGAGAAACGTCCGTCTGTACTGGATACAACCCACTCATTCAGTCCTGTTAAACTACCAATTACATCTGTTAGCAGGTAGTTTACAAGCGCGATTACAGCGATAAAGGCAAGCAACATACCACCCACGTTAGCAGCAAGCCTTAAACCATCTGCTGCTCCACGTGAAAGGGCATCTACTAAGTTTACTCCCAGTTGCTCCTGGTTCATTTCCAGTTCGGTGTGTATTTTCTCCGGCTCCGTTTCAGGCACCAGGATCTTAGCCAGTACAATACCGGCAGGCGCGTTCATGATAGAGGCTGTTAACAGGTGCGCCGCAAAAATGGCTTTCTGCTCCGGATCATCACCACCCAGAAATGCTACATAGGCAGCTAATACACCGCCAGCAAGTGTCGCCATACCACCCGTCATCAAACACATTAGCTCTGAACGCGTCATGCGGCTGATGAACGGACGCACAAGAAGAGGAGCTTCCGTCTGCCCTAAAAAGATGTTGCCTGCAGCAGACAAGCTCTCAGCACCTGATAAGCGCATGCCCTTCGACATGACCCAGGCAATGCCATAGACGATCTTCTGCAGAACACCCAGGTAGTATAAACCAGCCGATACCGTTGAGAAGAAAATAATAGTTGGTAAAACCGAGAAAGCGAAAATAAAACCTAAGCCGGCATTTTGAGAAGGATTGGCCAGGTTACCGAAAAGAAACTGCGCACCCGCCTGCGAAAAGTCGAGGAAGGTTACAAAGCCACGGCTAACGGCTGCAAATCCATCAGCAACCAACGGCACCTGCGTTACCAGTACACCAAACAAAAGCTGAAGAAAAACTCCGAAGCCTACCAGCTTCCAATCGATGCGTTTTTTGTTTTTTGAGAACAAGAAGGCGATGGCCAAAAGGACTAGTAACCCGATGACCCCTCTAAAAATATCGTACATGCTTTGGGACAAAATTTGCCAAAAGTAACCCGAATATCTGCATTATAAAAAGTCCTGCACCACTTAGGCACAGGACTTTTTATAATGCAGATATTGTTAAAATCAGTTGCGCTTGTTTAACTCGTCGCGGATTTTTGCTGCCCGTTCGTAATCCTCTTTTTCAAGAGCATCGTTCAGCATTTTATTTAGCTCATCCACAGAAGTTTGGCTCAAAGACTCTTTAGAAGTTGAGGTTGTACTAGGCGTCGAACTGCTCTTCACCGCCATTTCTTCGCTTTCCTCCTCTTCATCCTCTAAGTCACTAAGTATGATTCCGGCCTCCGACAGCACACTCTCTACAGTATAGATCGGCACTCCAAAACGTAAGCCGATAGCGATGGCATCTGATGGGCGGGCATCCAGTTCAAATTCTGTGGTACCGTTAGTGCACATAATCTTTGAGTAGAATACGCCTTCCTTCAGGTCCGAGATCAGGATCTCGGTTACCTTCACATCCAGCTGCTCTGCAAACGATTTAAACAAGTCGTGCGTGAGCGGGCGGTTTGGATTGATCTTCTCTATCTGTATTGCAATAGATTGCGCCTCGAACATACCGATGATGATCGGTAGCCTTCTGTTTCCGTCTCTCTCTCCCAATACCAGAGCAAACGAACCTGTTTGCGATTGGCTTGAAGAGAGTCCGAGTATCTCTAACTGAATTTTCTTCACAGTGTCTTCTAAGTCTATTTGTCTAAAGCTCTGGCAGCTTCAATTAATTTAGGAACTACGTCGAAAGCGTCTCCAACGATGCCATAATCGGCAGCTTTAAAGAACGGCGCTTCCGGATCCTTATTAATAACGACAATCACTTTAGAAGAGTTAACCCCCGCTAAGTGCTGAATTGCACCGGAAATACCGATTGCAATGTACAAATTAGGGCTAACAGTAATACCTGTCTGGCCAACGTGCTCGTGGTGAGGTCTCCAGTCAAGGTCAGACACAGGCTTAGAGCAGGCAGTGGCAGCACCAAGTGCTTTTGCCAGATCCTCTACCAGGTGCCAGTTCTCAGGGCCTTTTAAGCCACGGCCACCAGAAACAACGATCTCTGCCTCTGGCAACAACACACCACCGTCTGTATCCTGCATTACTGTCTCCTTAGGAGCAGCAGCAAAATCAGCATCAGCAAGGTCGGCAGACAGCTTTTCTACTGTAGCATTTGCACCGCCATTGCTAGAAACTTCAAATGAATTTTTCTTAACAGCGATGATTTTTACATCAGAAGTAAGGGCCACATCGGCAAATGCCTTGCCTGAGAACACACCGCGTGTTACTACAAAAGAACCACCTTCTGTTTTAGGCAGCGTAGTTACGTTGGTAGCAAGCGAGCCATTTAAGCGCACAGCAAGCTTAGAACCTACCGCAGCACCAATGTTCGAGTTAGAGAACACCAGCACTTTGGCACTTTCCTGCTGCGCAGCCTTGGCGATAACTTTTACATAAGCATCTGCTACAAACTGCTTCAGACGGTCATCGGCATCATACAACACCTTGCTTATACCTTGCTCACCTAATTTGGCAAGCGCATCTTCGTGTACCTCGCCGATAGCTACGGCAGTGGCAGTAGTGCCTAGCTGCTGCGCCACCTGGCTTCCGTAAGAGGCAGCCTCTAGTGAGGACTTTTTGATCTCTCCGTTAAGACCTTCTACAAATACTAATACAGACATGGTTATAGTACTTTAGCTTCGTTTCTCAATAATGTAATCAGTTCTCCTGCGTTTTCAGGATCAATCATTTTCACGCCGCCTTTTTTCTCAGGCTTGCTGTAGCCAACATACTCAGCTTTAACCTCAGCGCCAACTGGCTCTTTCACGGCTAAAGGCTTTGTACGGGCTGTCATGATACCACGCATGTTCGGGATTCTTGGCTCCGACATTGGCTGCTGCGCGCTTGCCACGAATGGAAGCTTCACCTCCACCACTTCTTTGCCACCCTCAATTTCACGCTCCAGGCGTGCCGTACTGTCATCTACCATATCCAGTTTAAAGGCAGGTGTAACAGATGGAATGCCCAGCATTTCGCCAACCATGTTGTGCACCTGGAAACCGTTGTAGTCGATAGACTCTTTGCCCATCAGGATCATATCGTAGTTGTTTTCTTTGGCAATGGCAGCAATCTGCTGTGCTACAAAGAAAGCATCTTTAGGATGTGCGTTAACACGGATGGCGTCGTCTGCTCCAATGGCAAGCGCCTTACGGATGTTCGGCTCAGCATCGGCCTCTCCTACGTTCAAAACAGTAACCGAACCACCTTTTGCCTCTTTCAGCTCAATAGCTCTGGTTAATGCATATTCGTCCCATGGGTTGATGACAAACTGAACGCCATTCTTGTCGAACTCTTTGTTATCGCCCGTGAAGTTGATCTTTGAAGTAGTATCGGGAACGTTACTGATGCAAACTAATATTTTCATATGCGAAATGTTAGCTTATTAAAAGTTAAATTTGTGCGAAGTTAGTTAAAATATAGCCAAATCGAAATGTCTCAAAACAGATTAGAACAACTTTTCAAGTTCCTGGAAGAGGACCCAAATGATGCCTTCACTTTGTACGCCATAGCCACAGAATACCGCAATCTGGATAAAAAGAAAGCAATGGAGTACTATGAAAAATTGCTAGCCGAACATGAGAACTACGTAGGTACGTATTACCACGCAGCCAAACTATACGAAGAGTTTGGACAGAACGATGTAGCAGAACGCATTTATAAAAAAGGAATGCAGATCAGCCGGCAAGAGGGCAACCTACACGCTTTCTCAGAACTGCAGCAGGCTTACAACAAAATGATGGGCCTGGACTACGAGGATGACTAGCACTCCCCGTCTGCTTTCATCAAAAATAGTATGCATGCAGCATATTTACAAGTACTATTTATAAAACTGCTGTAATACTATTTTGTTACAACTAATTTGTCTGCATCAGGATTTGCAGGATATAATACCTGCTGTTGCTATGAACAGCATTATGAGCGGACCTCACTAATCTATACTGTCATCTCGAACAGCGTGAGAGATGACGACATATAAATTTGATTCGAATGATATCCAAAATCTTATAAAACAAAAATAGCAGCCTGTTTATGGCTGCTATCTTTGTTTTATCTCAAAGTATAAATTACCCGCAAACATGCTCCAGAAACCTGACTTTGGTACTGCCGGGCACTAACTTTAAGCCTTTCGGGATGCCGTGGTGCGAGTCTTTGTAATGGTTGGCGAACCATACTTTGTAGCTCTCTTCATCTGTCCAGTAGGTCATCAACCAGATCTCATTCTCGTTCTCCTGCGGATACATTACTTCCAACTTCAGGAAACCAGCCTCCTTATCTACCATATGCGGCCTGTTTTTAAAGGCTTCTCTTACTTCTGCGGCCATATCGTTGGCAATCGTAAACGTACTCAGGGCTATGAACATATTTTAAATCTGTTTTGAAAAATACCTGGTGGCTATACTTTGCTAACGTAGAGCTGCAGGTAATTTTATAAAGGTAAGTCTATTAAGTAAAGTATAAAAGTTAAGCCATCAAATCTGTGGTAAGAACAAAAAGCCACAGCTGGAGGTTTACAGCTGTGGCTTTATATTTATACTTGTGATTCTCAATTTAAGGTAAGCACCAGATCGTCCGTATTTACCAGTGATCCCTCGGACAGGTGAACAGCACCTACCTGGGTATCCTCTGAGGCTGTGATCGTTGTTTCCATCTTCATGGCCTCTATAATGAACAGTGGCGTGTTCTTTTTTACCTGCTGCTCTTTCTCTACCAGTATTTTGGAAAGCATACCCTGCAGCGGTGCACCTACATGCTTTGGATTGGCCTTGTCTACTTTCTGGTGCTGCACCCGCTCTACTTTCACAGAGTTATCACGCACCTCAATATTACGTGTTTGCCCGTTCAGCTTAAAGAAAATTGTGCGCATACCGTCCTCGTTCACTGGCCCCATCGACTGAAACTTGATCACGATTGATTTACCGCGCGCAATGTCAATAATAGCTTCTTCGCCCGGCTGCATGCCATAGAAGAACAGACGTGTCGGAATTTTGGAGACATCGCCATACATTTCGTAGTGCTTATTGTAGTCTTCGTATACCTTCGGGTAGAGCTGATACGACAGGAACTCCAGGAAACTGCACTCTTTGCCAAACTTCTCCTTGAAGTCCTCAAACTCTTTGTCAAAATCAATTGGCTCCAGGTGCTCATTTGGCCTGTCGGTAAACGGCTTCTCGTTTTTCAGCACAATGTCTTGTATTTTCTTCGGAAACCCTCCCACCGGTTGTCCTAAGTTGCCTTTAAAGAACGACTGCACCGAGTCAGGGAACGAAATCTGGTCGCCTCGTTCCAGCACATCAACCGGCGTCAGGTTATTGGAAACTAAGTATAAAGCCATGTCGCCTACCACTTTGGAGCTTGGCGTTACCTTCACAATATCACCGAACATAGCGTTTACTTCTGCATAGGTCTCTTTAATAGTTTCCCACTTATCACCCAATCCAAGCGCATTTGCCTGCGGACGTAGGTTAGAGTATTGCCCTCCCGGAATTTCATGGTGGTATACTTCGGCTGTACCAGCTTTAAGCCCAGACTCGAACGGATAGTAATACTCCCGAACTGTTTCCCAGTAGTTGGAATGGCGGTTCAGGCTGGTCTGGTCAAATTCACGGTGGCGCTCATGGAAACGCATCATCTCCACAACAGAGTTAAAGTTAGGCTGCGAGGTTAATCCCGACATAGAACCCAAGGCCACATCTATTACGTCAACGCCCGCCTCAATAGCTTTAAGGTAAGTTGATGACTGAATAGAGGCAGTATCGTGTGTGTGCAGGTGAATCGGAATTTTAACAGTGTCGCGTAAAGCTTCTACCAGCACAGTAGCAGCATAAGGTTTCAGCAGGCCAGCCATATCTTTAATAGCCAGTATGTGCGCGCCGGAGTCTTCTATCTGCTTCGCTAACTGCAGGTAGTACTCTAGCGTATACTTTGTTTTAGACGGATCCAGAATGTCGCCAGTATAGCACATGGCCACCTCTGCCAGGCCTTTAGTGCGTTTGCGTACATAGTTGATGCAAGGCTCCATACTCTTCATCCAGTTCAGGGAATCGAAGATACGGAATATATCCACACCTGTCTCCCAAGACTTCTCTACAAATGCCTCGATCAGGTTATCAGGATAAGCCTTATACCCTACTCCGTTAGAGCCCCTTATCAGCATCTGCAGAAGTATGTTTGGTACGGCTTTTCTGATCTGAGCCAGACGGTCCCAAGGATCTTCGTGCAGGAAGCGCAGGCACACGTCAAATGTAGCGCCGCCCCATACTTCCATACTAAAGGTCTGCGGATGGTCTTTGGCAAAACCTTCAGCAATTTTCAGCATATCGAAGGTACGCATGCGGGTTGCCAACAGAGACTGATGTGCGTCCCGGAAGGTTGTATCGGTGTAGTGAATCAACGGGTCGTTGCGCAGCCATTTAGAAAATTCGTCAGGCCCCAGTTCCGTTAGCAGGTCTTTCGTTCCTTTCTCGTAAGGTTGTCGCAGACGCTGCCCAAAAAAGTCTGGTTTACGCAGCACTTTGTCTTTATCTGGCTTCTTTACATCCGGGTTACCGTTCACAATCACATTGCCCAAGAAGGTGAGCATCTTCGTAGCCCTGTCCCTCATTTGCCTGAATACAAACAACTCCGAATGGGTTTTGATAAAATCTACGGTATACTCGCCGGAGATAAACTCTGGGTGGTTGATGATGTTCTGCAGGAACTGGATGTTCTGCTTTACGCCACGAATTCGAAATTCATCCAGCGTACGCGACATTTTCATGGCGGCGTGGCGCAAAGTAGGTGCATGGGCCGATACTTTTACCAGAAGCGAATCGAAGAACGGGCTAATCTTGGCACCCTGGTACACACTGCCCTGATCCAGACGGATACCGAAACCACCTGCGCTACGGTAGGCTATCACGGTACCGTAATCTGGTTTAAAGTCGTTTTCGGGGTCTTCGGTAGTAATGCGGCACTGAATGGCTACACCATTGGCTCTTACCCTGTGCTGCGGCCCCAGCAGCACCTCTTCGTGGTCCAGCGGGTATCCATCGGCAATAAATATCTGTGTCTTAATCAGGTCAATGCCCGTGATCATCTCTGTTACCGTGTGCTCTACCTGGATGCGCGGGTTAACTTCGATAAAGAAGATATTATTAGTATGCGGCTCCACCAAAAACTCCACCGTGCCTACGTTGTTGTAGTTTACGGCTTTACAAATGCGGATGGCGTAATCATAAAGCTTTTGCTTTATCTCTTCGTTCAGGGTAATGGCAGGTGCCACCTCCACTACTTTCTGAAATCGACGCTGCACCGAACAGTCGCGCTCGAACAGGTGAGTTATGTTACCATAGCTGTCAGCTACAATCTGCACCTCAATGTGCTTGGGGTTCTCCACATACTTCTCCAGGAAAAGTGTGTCGTCGCCGAATGCTTTCTTTGCTTCATTCTTTGCCTCAAAAAAGCCTTTCTCCAGTTGCTCATCATCCCGGATCACACGCATGCCACGGCCTCCACCTCCGGCAGCGGCCTTCAACATTAAAGGGTATCCGATACGGTGTGCCTCTTCAAGGGCTGTTTCATAAGTGTTCAGGTCCAGATCATTGCTTTGAATAATTGGCACTTCACAGCTTTGTGCTACCTTTTTTGCGGCAATTTTATCACCCAACGATGCCATTACCTTAGGTTTGGGGCCTATAAAGATAATTCCGTTGTCGGCACATTTTTGGGAAAAGTGCTGGTTTTCAGACAAGAAGCCATAGCCAGGGTGTATGGCATCTACTCCGTTTTCTATGGCAATTTTGATGATGCCATCTATATCAAGGTAAGGTTGCAGTGGCTGGTTGTCTTTACCAATCTGGTAAGCTTCGTCGGCTTTGTAGCGGTGCAGCGAGTAACGGTCTTCATACGTGTAGATGGCTACTGTCTGGATGTTTAGCTCTGTACATGCACGCAACACACGTATTGCGATCTCGCCACGGTTCGCAACAAGTACTTTTTTAATTTTCATATAAGGTGAGATGTCGTAAAAGTGTTAACCATTGATGCAAAAGAATCTGCCACCGCTGCTTAAGAACAAGCGTGCAGATAATGATACTCTTGTAAAAACATTGATCGTTGGAGATTCAAATATTAAATATGCCAGATTTTATACCTTAGCTGCTGATAATACCGGATTTTATGGCAGAAGGTTATAGTGTTATTACGGTTACCGCAGCAGCATAGATAAAAGAAAAGTATAAGGTAAAAACTACAGCTACTTTGAGTAAGCCGCCATGCGAATAAGCAATGATTAATTCCATTTCTACCTTAGGTAATAGCTGCTTTATAAAAAATGAAAGTGGAATGGAAGATTCACAACAGAAGAACTTATACTATTTTATTTTACATACAGCCGCACCTCAGTTGCACATCATGAAACAAATTCATTGTGCACCGGTTGATTCAGAAATAGCAGGCTATGTCATTAAAAGAAAAAAATATACTTGTGGTAGGCGCCTCTTCGGGCATCGGCTTAACTGTTAGCCAAGCCTTAACAAGCGCCGGAGCAAAGGTAATTACCGCTTCCAGGCACATATCTGAAGAGCTAAAGCAGCTCAACACACAGCACATTACCTTAGATGTTTTACAGCTGGACAATGAACTACAGGAGCAGTTACCGAACGAACTGCATGGACTGATTTACTGCCCCGGCAGTATCAGGCTAAAGCCCTTTGAACGCCTGCCCCTGGAGGATTTCCGCAAGGACCTTGAGTTGAATGTGCTCGGAGCAGTGCAAGTGCTTAAGGCTACTGTTCCTCTACTTAAAAAAGCAGAAGGGGCTAGTGTTGTGCTTTTTAGCACAGTAGCAGCCAAGTTAGGTATGCCGTTTCATACCTCTATTGCAACGGCCAAAGCCGCTGTAGAAGGCCTTACCATATCATTAGCTGCAGAGTATGCTTCATCCAACATCCGCTTTAATGCCTTGTCGCTTTCGCTAACTGATACGCCACTTGCCAGTCAGCTGCTGAACACTCCTGAAAAAACGGAAGCTGCCGCTAAACGCCACCCTTTGCACCGCGTAGGCAAGCCAGAGGATGCCGCTGAAGCAGCACTTTATCTACTTAGCGATGCCTCCTCCTGGATGACAGGACAAGTACTCCACCTGGATGGCGGCATGAGCTCAATAAAACTCCTGTAGTATAATCTATACTTTTCCAACTGTACTTGAAATCACTCACTATTTTCTGGTTTCGCCGCGACCTGCGCCTGCACGATAACGCTGGCTTTTACCACGCTCTGCAGCAGGATTATCCTGTACTGCCGCTTTTTATATTCGATACCGATATACTGAGTAAGCTCCCTGATCGTGACGATGCCCGCGTCAGCTTCATCCATAAAACCATAGTTAAGCTACAGGAAGATTTGCAGGATTTCGGAAGCACGTTACTGGTAAAGTATGGACGCCCTCTAGAAATTTTTAAAGAGTTGCTGCAAGAGTACCAGGTGCAGGCTGTATATACTAACCGTGACTATGAACCGTATGCCAGCCAGCGCGACAAGGCAATTTATGAAATGCTGCAGGGGCAGGGTATACCCTACAAGTCGTTTAAAGACCAGGTAATTTTTGAACGGGACGAGATCATGACCAGATCCGGCAGTCCGTATAAAATATACACGCCTTATAAAAATACCTGGAAGAGTACCTTTAAAAAGGAGATGGTGCAGCCATATACTACCCAAAAGCACTTTGGCAACCTTTACAAAGATGTTTCCAGCCATATTCCTTCTTTGCAGGAGATGGGTTTTGTTTCCTCTAATATACCTACACCCGAGCCTAAATTAGCTTCGGAGCTACTGCAGCAGTACGCGCAAAAGCGCGACCTTCCTGCACAGGACGCTACCTCACGTATAGGGCCGCACTTGCGCTTTGGAACTGTTAGTGTGCGGGAAGCAGTAGCGCTGGCTCTACAGCACAGCAACATTTGGCTGCAGGAACTCATTTGGCGCGAATTCTTCATGCAATTGCTCTACCACTACCCCGAAACTGCAGAAGAAAGCTTTTACCCTAAGTTTAGATCCATTAACTGGCGCAACAACGAAGAAGAGTTTTACCGCTGGTGCGAGGGCAAAACTGGTTTCCCGTTGGTTGATGCCGGTATGCGCGAGCTTAATACCACCGGCTTTATGCATAACCGGGTGCGGATGGTTGTGGCTAGTTTTCTGGTAAAGGACCTGTTGATAGACTGGCGCTGGGGCGAGCTATACTTTGCCCAAAAGCTACTGGATTATGAACAGGCCAGTAACATCGGCAACTGGCAATGGGCTGCTGGCACCGGCGCTGATGCCCAGCCATACTTCCGGGTTTTTAACCCTGACAGTCAGATCAAGAAGTTTGACAAGGCCTATGCCTATATAAAAAAATGGGTACCGGAATATGGCACAGCGGCTTACCACAAGCCAATGGTAGACCACAGTTTAGCCCGCGACAGGGCCATTGCAGCCTACAAGAAAGCCATTTCCGAGGCCACAGCTGTTTAGATTGCCGTATGCCACCTGGCCCATAAGTATAAACATGTACCAGGCTAAAGAGTATAAATGCGCTGTTTTTTCTCAATTATAGCCGCAGCTGTGTATCTTTGGCTGATGCCCCGTACATTTAGGATACTGCCATTTATACTTCTGATTTTACTGCCTTTCATTACAAAGGCTGGAAGTATACCTATGCCACCTGATACCACTGTAACCGAAGTTAACCGGAGCAGGTTGTACTTGTTAAGTGGCGGTTTTGCGGCAGGCTATTCTGCCATGCTGATTTCCTTGAATAAGGCTTGGTATGCAGAGCAGGAGCGAACAGATTTCCATTTTTTTAACGACAACAGCCAGTGGAAGCAGGTAGACAAAGTAGGTCATTTCTGGGGGGCATTCCATCAGAGCCGCGCAGGTATAGATTTGCTGCGATGGGCAGGAGTGCCGGATAAAAAAGCCATACTTTATGGCGGCCTTACCGGTATTATACTTCAGACCCCAATCGAGATTTTTGACGGCTACCAAGCTGATTACGGTGCATCTGTAGGCGACATAATAGCCAATACAGTAGGATCTGCTGCCGTTGTAGCCCAAGAACTGGCCTGGCAGGAAGTGCGAATCATGCCTAAATATTCGTTTCACACTACACGCTTCGCCGATGTGCGACCTAATGTACTGGGCAGCACACTAAGCGAACAGGCGCTGAAAGATTACAACGGACAAACCTACTGGCTGTCTGTAAATGTAGGTGACTTCCTGAAAGAGGAAAATAAATATCCTAAATGGCTAAGTATAGCGGTTGGTTACGGTGCTGAAGAAATAGTGTACAACAGCAGCAGCGGTAACCGAGCAGCTGGTTTTGATGCGCACCGACAGTTTTACCTAAGCCCCGACCTCAATCTGATGCACTTTAAGGGCAACAGCAAAGTATGGAACACAGCCCTCTATGTACTTAGCATCATCAAAATACCAGCCCCTGCCCTTGAGTATAACCGGAAAGATGGTTTTAAAGTACATCCGCTATACTTCTAAAGCCGCCTCCCCTCATTAAAGATTCGTATCTTTGCTTTACAGGATCGTGCAGCTACACGTAAGGCATCCCGATCAATGAATATCGATAAACGAACAACGAAAATATGAACGTAGGAGACAGAGTGCGTCTGATGTCGGGCCGTGAGGAAGGCATTATTACCCGCATTTTAGATAATAATATAGTAGAAGTTGCCATCGACAATGATTTTACCATACCGGTGGCTCGCCGAGAGGTAGTGGTAATTGCGGCAGAAGAAGCAAAGTATCTTAAAACAGAGGACGCTGAGTTTAAGCCCATCTCTAAAAAAGAGCCTGTAGCGCCTGTGTTTGCCACACAAGGTATTTACCTGGCGCTGGTGCATCAGTCGGAGGAGTTATTGGCTGTTACAGTCATAAATAATTCAGATTACGATCTGCTTTTTACAGCCGGCGAAGAGCGTGACAATAAATACCGCGGTCTGCAGAACGATAAACTGGCTCCCAAGGCAACACGCGTAATCTCGCACTACCACCTCAAGGATTTCGAGAAATGGCCAAGTTTGCTGATTCAGTTCATGCAGCACCGCAATGGCAGCCCTACCCTCTTCGAGCCTGTTACCAAGCGTGTGCAGTTCAGGGCAAATTCATTTTACAAGAGCAAGAAAACAGCGCCTGTTATTAACAAAGAGGCTTACCTGTTCCACCTCGACCAGAAACCTGTTTCTGTAGATACGGATAAGATTAAGGAGCAATTGGCAGAGGCAACGGAGCAGCACCCCAATTTTAAGCTGACTGCCCCCGAGCACGAAGTGGACCTGCACATCGAAAAGCTGACAGAAGATTACAGCGGCATGAGCAACAGCGCCATGCTAAAGCTACAGTTGGAGCGCTTTCAGGATTCCTTGGACCGTGCACTGGCGACCAACATGCACGAGATAGTTTTTATACATGGTGCCGGCAACGGTGTATTGCGCAAAGAAATCCAGAAAATACTTAGCCGCACACCTGGCATCAAATATTTTGAGGATGCCCGAAAAGAGAAATTCGGTTTCGGTGCCACCTTAGTAAGACTTAAATAAGTTCTGAGTCACGAGCTCCGAATTACGAGCAGAGTATAAATGAGTGAGATTTATAACTCAAACTCTGAACCCGGAACTAAAATCCGAACCCCTGGTTCAGATTTACTGTTATCTTTGCAAGTATAAATTTTAACAGCAAGCCATCTTATCGCCGCGAATTTATTCGGGGAGGAAAGTCCGGGCAACGCAGAGCATCCTACTTCCTAACGGGAAGGGGCTGTTTTGGAGACGAAACAGCTACAGCAAGTGCCACAGAAAATTACCGCCTGCAGCATGCAGGTAAGGGTGAAAAGGTGCGGTAAGAGCGCACCAGCGGCTGGGTGACCATTCCGGCTGGGTAAACCTTAGGAGTTGAAAGACCAAATAGGCTGGCAGCGCCTCGCTTCGGCGGGGCTAAGGGCTGCTCGTCCGATGTCAGTGGGTAGGTCGATGGAGCCTGTGCGCGAGTGCAGGCCTAGATAAATGATAAGACGCACGCCTCCGGGCGTAGCGACAGAACCCGGCTTACAGGCTTGCTGTTAAAATTTATACTTCTCTTCTCTTCTTTGTTAACCTCCCCTATCAGTTACATGATGCTATAAACAAAATTGCATTTTCATTCGCAACCTCTTACTTAACATAATAATAGCACTTCAGATATAAAACACTTTCATTCGGAACTGCCTGTCGTCTTGCTTATCTTTGCAGCACAAAAACTATACTTTAAGTATGCTTGACCTTACCCTTTACGACCCGTTCGAGAAAATGCAGTTTACCGATACCAACTGCTTTCTGTGCGGTACCAGCATTACTACCGAACACCGTGCACCTGTGTTTGGTGAGTGGCTTCAGCGTAAGTATAACCTTGAAAACAAAGAGCTTTTACTCTTAGACAAAAGCGTTACCACCTTTAGCCAACTGAGCATCCCCTGCTGCGATCGTTGCCACACCCATTACCTGCTGCCATTAGAGGCAGAAGTGGAACAAGCTGCAGCAGCTGGTATCGCTGGTATTCAGGCGCTGGACCGCCAGAAACTATTCCAGTGGATAGGCAAGATGTATTACGGTACGCTAGTTACAGAGCTGATAAAAGAGACAGATCCGCTTATCATGCCGCAATACGCTGTTAGCGAAGATCCTAAAATGCTGGGTAAGTTCCGTTCGTTCTTCCAGGTTTTGCAGTCGTTGCGAGTGCCTATGGTGTTTTCAGATTTTCTGCCTTGCTCCTTTTTTATACTTGAGGTAAACCCTGAGCAAGATGAATTGCCTTTCGAGTATCAGGACGAATTGACTACCATGGTCTTTAGCATAAAGCTTGGCTCGGTGGCTATCATCTGTACATTGCTAGATAATGGGATTATAGAGCGTGCATTGGGTAAGTTAGAACAAGTTGCAAATGGGCACCAGCTTCACCCTATACAACTGGCTGAGTTTAAAGCGAGAGTGTTTTATGCGGCCTATATCTTTAATGTGGTACCAGAGTATTTTATAAGGCCACAAAAAGCAGAAGATGATCATCTTGTGTTAGACACGCTAATAGATGATGTAACAAATGAGATTTTCAACCCCTGGGACATGACAGCCTATGCCCATATGCTGGAGGAGATGCTAAAACCATGGGGGATACGGGAGTCTGAGATTCTAAAAGATCCGAAACAACCGCTTAGCTTTATATTGACGGAAGACAATACCTTTAAACTGGTTGAGAAAGTATAAGTATAAAAGTAAAGGCTGGAGAATTCTCCAGCCTTTACTTTTATACTTGAAGTATGTTTATTCAATAATAAAGCTTACATCAACCTGACTGGTTATAACCACCTCACCTCCGGCAATAGAAGGTCCGCCTCCCATATCTGCCGCTGCAGATTCCTGCATGGCCATTTTATACAGTGGTCTTGGGCCGCCTCCCGAAGTTGTTTCGTTTATAGCATATACACGGCCTACTTTAGCGCCTAGTTCATTGGTAAGTAATGTTGCCTTCTGTTTTGCATTTGCTACTGCTTTTTTACGAGCCTCAGCTTTATACTTTTCCATGTCACTAACTTGAAAATGGATACCATCCACACGGTTTGCTCCAACTTCATACAAGCCAGACAGTAATTCGTCATACTTATCCAGTTTCTTTATTTTTACAGTCATGGTTTTGATAGCCATGTACATATCAGGAGTGGTAATACCATACTCGCCTCTGCTATACACTGGCTGAACAGTTACAAAAGACGTCTGTATATCCTTTGCATCCACACCATTTTTCTTAAGGTAGTTTATGATAGCAGCAGCCTTTTTGTCTGTTTCTTTACGTGCAGCATCAAGGGTCTTTTCTCTTGTTTCCACTCCTAAACTAACCAGTACTTCAGTGGGTTGTACTTTAACCTCACCTACTCCGGTAACACTAACGAGTGGGGGTAATAATTGCTGTTGCGCCTGTACCTTAAATGTTATAAGCATCAGGGTCAAAAGCGCGATAAGATTTGCTCTTTTCATAATTCTCTAGTTTTAAGTGACAACGTATAGTAGCATATAAAATTTATGCTACAACTATATAGAATAAAGCTAATCAAATCTTATACCACAATATATCTAAGGCTCTAAAACAATAATGCCCCTGGCATAACTACACCAAAGGCATTACCTTATTCAAGGGCAAAAGCCCTGTTTAAGATACTGTATATTCATCGTCGGAGATATAATTAGCCAACAGCACGGCCCCGACTGTAATAGCACCTGCAGTAAGTACAAGTTGCGTTGTTGTCATACGCTTGGCTGCTTTCAGAATGATATTACCCAGATCATGCATCAGGTCAGGCAGTTTATCCGGCCTACCCTGTATCACATGCAAAGCAGACTCGACAGTTTTTGACATATCGTGCGGCTGCAGTAAAGTGAGTATCCCTTCGTCTCCACTCTTGGTCTTTTTAGAGGTGTTATCCTTATTCTCTTGATTTTGTTTGTCCTTATTCTCAGCGTTTGTATTATCCATAGTTTTAATCTATTAGTTAGGAATTTATTGCTTTACAAAAGTATACGAATGTTCGCAGTTAAAGGCTTATTTAGCTCACCGGCGTACCTCCATACTGTACAACCAGTTCTGTCATGCGTTTCTCCAAACTGTCCGAGTTTAACATCATGCTTGCTGGAAACCCTACCTTCAATTCATCAATTTCCAACGTCTCAGACTCGTGGCTATAATTGTACTTCCCAGATACTCCTTTTTCGTTAAAACTTCCGCTGTTGGAGTTTAACGAAAGGCCCATCTGTTTAAGCCTGCTCTTCATTTCTTCGAAAGCTTCTGGTTTTACACCGGCATATTGAATTCTTTTACTCATCCTTTATTTGCTTATTAGCCTTTAAACATGTTTTTAATCTAACGTAAGAACGTTTTATAAGTTGAAATATACAATACAAGTGCATTCGGTAATTTTTTCAAATTGATTTTCAGCAACTTTTGTTATTCAACACAAAAATCTACACAACAGCCCTTGCAGATAAAAAAACACCCGCTATATTTGCACCACAATCAGACAGAACGGCCCGTTCGTCTAGGGGTTAGGACGCCAGATTTTCATTCTGGTAACAGGGGTTCGATTCCCCTACGGGCTACTGAAAGGGAAAAGTGATCCTTCGCGTCTCTTTTCCCTTTTTCTTTTTGCGCCAAAAACCGCTCCATCTCCTTGTAAAAGGCGAAAAAGCCGTTCACCCTCGGAGTTCGATAACCCTCCGCTTCACGGTTAAAATACACCCTTCCGGAAATATCATCGCTTGCAGTTGTTTTCTTGACTGCAAATTTGCTTTAATTAATGGTTGTGAGATAGTCAGGCATTTCTAAGCCTATCTTAATGAACTCATTTGGGTTCGATAACGCTGGCGCGCACTTTTCAAGATTTTGCTCAATTTCCAGCAATTCTGTCTTCAGGTCTGAACTGAACTATGTGAAAAGTTCTTTCTCTATCTTGCCGAAAGCATAAAGCCGCTCGAACCTGTCTAATTTCTTTTTGGGTTCGGTATGCTGGTTCTCCAATCTCTTTTCTTCGCTGCGACTATTTTTGTTAGTTTTTACTAGGTCTCTTCCATGATCTCGGCAAGCTTCGGCAGACACTTAGCATCAACCACTAGTTCCTCCAAATGCACCTCCTGCAGGGCAGAGTTCACTTATAAGTGAAGTTGCCAGCCACTAGGGTATCGTGGCTGGCAAACTTGTGTTAATGGCGCTCGCGGGTTTCGTAGGTAAACTCGGTGCGTTCGGTGTAACCACGGTCAAAGGTTTTCGTAGAGACGGACGGATAACCTGCCTTAGCGTACTCATACACCATGCTGTAGGAGTTTGTGGTGTTGCGCACTTCTTCCCCGGTGGCCCTTACCACTGTTTCCACACAGGTCAGGATGTTGTTCACAGAGAGGCTCGCACCCGGAAGGTCGGATGTGATGTAGCGCGGTACCGATAGGTTCTGCAAGGTGTTCAGTGGCAGCTTACCCTCGTCGTAGGTATAGTTGTTCTCGCCCAGTTTCTTACCGTCCGGCCTGCTTTTCACTAACCTGACAATGTTCTCGCCATCGTAGGTGTAGGTAAATGTTGCCAAATGCGTTTGCTGGCTGTTTGCAATATTATAGATTTTGGTTTCGGTCATAAGCCCCTGCGCATCGTAGCTGTTTACATAGTGATGCTCGGTTAGCACAACACCGTTCTCGCTGTAGGTCCGCACCTGCTTCACTAAGTTCTTGTTGTCGTAGCTTAAGTCCCAGCGCTTGCCCCAGTTGTGCTGCATCGAGATCAGCCTGCCCAGCTCGTCGTAATACAGGTTAATGAGAATATCGCCAATCCCGTGCGGCATTGTTCCGGAGATCATCGCCAGCTGGCCGTTGTCGTTGTAGGTGTAGTACAGGTCGGTTACGGTCTGTTTCGTCGGCTCGGTCCATACGGCGCGTTGGCGGATCAGGCGGTGCGTCCACTGCTTGTTGGTGGTGGCTTCACGGGCGGCGCGTTTGGCGCTTGCTTCAGCGCTTGCAGTGATTAGGCTCACTTCTTCTTTTTGCTCACATGCGTTCAGCAGCAGCAGGGCCAGCAGGCCGAAAATCAATTGTTTCATGCTTGGTTTTTATAGTAATATTCAACTTTCGGAATATATTACGACAAAACTATAAAATTGAACGATATTTACAATTAAAAGGAATTTATATAGAAAAAATAGGTTCGCTTCCTCTATTATTTACCACATTAAAAAAGCCGCTCCACTTGACATGGAGCAGCTTTTTCGGTTCGATAATTTATCCCCACAGGTTTTTTATGTGGACTAAATAACCTATCTGACATCCCTCTACTTATCAAGCACTTTCAGCTTCCCTCCCCCTGCTTTACATCATCATTACGTATACTTTTGCTTTTTCTAATAGCCTTCTGCTTGTCTGCTTTCCCAAACCGGTAGTCAAGTGTTACACGCACTGCACGGTTGTAATTGCTGATAAGCACCACTTTCTCGTAGGCAATCGGACTAATTGGTGTTGATGTAACTTCTGCATCACCACGCATGCGCATGTTTGCTCTGAACGGATTATCAAAGGTTAAGCTAAGACCGCCGCGCTTATCAAACATCTCTTTTTTGAAGGCAAGGCTATGAAAGGAGAATGGTGCATAGCTACCCAACAGTTGCACGTTTCGGGAGTTGCGCACCCAGTTAGCCTGTGCGCTGAAGCCCTTGGCGAAAATATAGGAAGAGTACAAGTTCAGGTTATTTATCCAGCCGCTGTTGCTGTTGTAGGTGCTTTGCAAGGACATGTGGTAAAGGTTCAGGCTGCCGCCAAGCGTCCAGCTTTTCATAGGTTTAGTGGAGCCTGTGAGACTGATGCCATAGCTTTCTTTTCGGGCTATGTTCCGGAAGGTGAGTGTCACCACGTCCTGCGCATCGATGTTAGCCAACGCTTCAATGGCATTGTCTGTGAAGCGACTGTACAATGTAGCACTTAGCGAAGTAGTTTTTAAGTACGTACTGTACCCAATCTCCAGCAGGTTAGTCAGCTCCGGCTTCAGGTCCGGATTTCCCTGCAGTACGGTGTTCGAGGTCTGCTCCATACGGTAGGGGTTCAGGTAGTAAAGCGATGGGCGCTGAATACGCTGCGTGAAGTTTGCCTTATAGGTATGCTTCTCTTTGTGCGTATAGGCAAGCGCCAAACTGGGCGTGATGTTATCATAGTCGCTCGTGAATCCAGCACCTTGTGAGGCAATGTCGGCTTGGATATCTGTATACTCATAACGACCTCCCAACTTTACCTGCAGCTGTTGAAAGGCGGTAAAGCCATATGTCAGGTAAGCGGCGTAAACGTCCTGCCCATATCGCATCTCATCAACAATGTCTGCTCCCGCTCCTGAAAGAAGATCAGTGCTTCTGTAAAAGGCATCACTCCTTACTTTCCGAAGTATAGACTTTGCACCTACCTCCAACAGTGATTTGTTATCAAACGGCTGCACGTAATCTACCTGGAACGTCAGTTCCTTATTGCTTCCTTCGTTCGTGTTGCGCTTCAGCAAGTATGGCTCTTCTCCATCGTTCGCATAACGTTGCCTGATGGTATTGTCAGCATTGGCCACAGAATACAGTGCAAGTATGGATAACTCCTGTTGCGGCTTACTGAAGGTGCGCGTAAAGTCTAGGTTATAATCTGTGGAGAGCCGTAGGCTTTTGGACCTGATGGCATTGTTAAAGTCCTGCAGTACCTTGTTGTCTCTAACCATACTTACCTCCTGGTCGTTCTTCTGCAATGTGTTGGCACCACTTACACGCACACTACCAAGAATTGTGCTTTTAGGTGTCAGGCTGTAATCAAACTCTAATTGGCTGTTTATAAAGGCGCCGTTAAAGTCCATACTGCCACCCTGAATGCTCGTGGAATTTGCGGTGGGCACAAAGGTAGTGTTGGTTAGGGAGCTGTTGCTTGTAAAGTGATTCACACCAAGCCTACCGTTCAGACCCAGGTTACCCCGCCGTACACTAAGACTGCCGTTGCCATTGTTAGCACGCGTACCCCCTGTGATGGCAGCACTTCCATTTATACCCTGACCTCCCTCCTTTTTGGTAATAATATTGATGATCCCGGCTGTACCCTCTGCATCATAGCGGGAAGATGGACTAGTGATCACTTCCACAGCCTTAATCATGTCGGCAGGGATTTGTTTTAGTGCCTCGGACAGGTTTCCTGCCAGAATAGCTGAAGGTTTATTGTTGATGAGTACCTGCACATTGGCACTGCCGCGCAACTGCACATTGCCATCCGGATCCACAGACAACGACGGAACTTTCTGTAGTAAATCCGCAGCCGTGCCTCCCGCATTTGAAATGTCTTTGTCTGCATTATATACAGTACGATCCACCTTCTCTTCCACCAATGGTCTCTCTCCTACTATTTTCACTTCACGCAGTGCCTTTGCGTCTGGGGTAAGTGTAATGTTACCGACATCAATAACTTCATCTTTGCCCGTGATCGTAAGTACCGGAGAAAAGGTGGGTGTGTACCCCAGAAAATTCACTTTCAGTTTATACTTTCCCGCCGTGACTTTGCTGATGGTGAAACGCCCTTTTTCATCGGACATGGCCCCGTTTACTGGCTTTCTGGTGTCATCTTCAAGCAAAGCAATGGTAGCAAAGGCAACAGGTGCTTTTGTTTCGGCGTCAGTCACTATGCCGCTTATTTTACTGCTGCCTTGCTGTGCAACTTTACTACTTTCTTGCTGCTGTGCCTGTACAGGCTGTAGCGTCACCCTAAGTATTAAGCTCAGGCTCATCATTAAAAAAGTTAGGTTCTTCTTCATAGAATTCGGCTTTAAATATGACCGAAGCTATCAAGACCGGGTACAGGAAAGTAATCTTTTCAATGGTTGGTGGCTTATTTTAAACCGTTGACAGGAATGGGGCTGGTTAGTCTGATTTTATATGCTGTAATTGCAATAGCAACAGCGGCTTACATTCATGAAAAAGCAATTCCTATTCCTGCAGATCATTGGCTGGCTTGTCACGTTCGCGCTATTCTTTTTATATGGGAATCAAGTGCTCGGCGCGTTCGGAACTGGTTATATACTGGCGATCACGGTTATGTCGTGTGTATCTTTTGCCCTGATCATCTACGGATATGTGTACTTTGTTTATCCCCGGTTTTATAAAGCTGGCGCCCTTACGCCTTTAGTGCTTGCGACAGCTACTTTATACGCGCTTGCTGTAGTGGGTCGGAGTTTAGTCGAGTACCTGCTGTTAGCCCCGGCTTATACTTTAAACACAGTCACATCTTTCATACACAACCACTCATTGATCAATATCATCAGCTGCTTTATTGCGCTGGTAGTGGGTATTCTTTTAAATTCTGTAGTAGAAAGTATGGCCTTGCAGCAGCGCGAAGCAGAAATGAAACAGAGACAGGCAGAAACAGAACTCAAACTCCTGAAGGCACAGGTACAACCGCATTTCCTTTTCAACTCTTTTAACAACCTGTACTACGACACCTATAAAGCACTGCCGGACGTGGCGCAGCGCATTGCCATGCTATCGGAGATTATGCGCTACTTCCTGGAAGAGAGTCCCAAAGCCAGGGTTCCTATTCAAACAGAAATAGCGTTCATCAAAAACTACATCGAGCTGGAGAGAGTACGTCTCGCTAAGCCGCTCCACATTGGCTTGCAGGTAGACGAGAACGCACATGCACTCGTGCCCCCCATGCTTTTCATGCCTCTGGTAGAAAATCTTTTTAAACATGGCCTGGATAAAAATGCTGAAAACAGCGCCTCCATCACCCTAGCCGTGCAAGAAAACGAAATTGATTTTGTTGTGCAGAACAGAATTGTCTCAGAAGAACCTTCAGCAAGGGTTGGCACAGGCCTGAAGAACCTAACAGAACGGCTCCAGCTTATCTTTAAAGACAAGTATAAACTGGCCACAACACAGCAAGGAGAATATTTCAATGCGCACCTAAAAATCCCGCTGCTATGAATATCAAGTGCCTGATTGTAGAAGATGAACCTAAGGCTGCAAGCCTGCTTGAAGAGTACATACACAACATCAGTTTTCTGGAGCTTTGCCACAAGGCTAACAATGCCATGGAAGCACTTGATTATCTTAACACAGCGCAGGTGGACCTGGCATTTATGGACATCAACATGCCCGGTCTCTCTGGCCTCGATTTGTCTGACCTCTTGAAAGGAAAGCTCAAGGTTATCTTCACCACTGCCTACTCTGAGTATGCGGTGCAGAGCTACGAGAAAAACGCGATAGATTACCTCCTGAAGCCTATCACGTTCCAGCGTTTTATGCAGGCATCTCTAAAAGCAAAGGAAGCCATTAAACTTGCTAACAAAGCAGAAGGGAAAGAAGAAAGCAAAGACACTATTTTTCTCAAAAGTGGGAAGAAAATCGTGCAGCTGAACTGGTCGGAGATTTACTATTTGGAGGGCTACCAAGAGTATGTTGCTGTTGTAACCGACCACGAAAAAATACTCGTTTACAAGCGCATGAAAGAGATGGAAAAACTGCTCCCGCCACAGTTTATGCGTGTGCACAACTCCTTTATCGTAAATATCACCAAGGTTAAGAAAGTAGAGGATAACCACATCTACATCCTGGAAAGGGAAATTCCCGTGAGCAGAAAGTATAAGGAGGGGTTTTATGACGGACTACAAAACAATATGCTCTGACGCTAAGCAGAACTACTTTATTCTGATGACAGCAATTAAGTAATCAATCTATTTACAGCCATGTGCAGATATTTCCATATTTGAAATATAGTTATTATGGGTAAATAAGTAGCTCTAGTTATTTACCTATAAAGTTTACAATCAGCCTTAAGAAGAACAATAAAACAAAAGGGGAGATTGAATTGCAAGCACATATAGACAGCTCGCAACTGTAGACACGATTTATTTCACTTAGACCTGTAGCCACTCCTCTAGTATCGTCAGATCTTTATAGATAAGGTTCTACAATTCCATCCTTTGGTCTATTATAATAATAAAGCAGCTCCACATCAGATTGAGCGGCTTTCTCAGGCTCACCTGCATAGCTGCGCTTCTAGCTTTTCAGCAGGGCAAGCTTGACTCCCAATAATATAAATACCATCCCTGTAAACCTGTCAAGCCATACCCTTACTTTGATATTCTGCTTAATCCTGTTTGAAAGTTTAGCGGAAAAAAGGGCTAAAACAATGCACCAAATCGTTCCGGTAGTAACAAAGGTCAGGCCGAGCACAAAGAAAGGCAAGGCGCTATTGGCATAGCCAGGGTCGATGAACTGCGGCAGGAAGGCCAGAAAGAACAAGGCTACCTTCGGGTTCAGCACATTCGTCAGTATCCCGGACAGGTAAATTTTCCTGTTGCTAATGAATGTTGCGTTCTCTTTGATGGCAAATTCACTCTTATGCTTGGCGGCAACTGACCTAACACCCAAGTAAATCAAGTAAATTGCCCCTGCATACTTTACTACATTGAACGCCGTGGCAGACTGCGCCAGGATAATAGACAGGCCAAAGGCCGCAAAAACGGTGTGAATTAAAGCGCCGGTGGAAATTCCCAAAGCAGAGAGAAGACCTGCCTTCCTGCCCTTAGAGATGCTCCTCCCAAGGATATAAACCGTGTCCGACCCGGGGGTGAGGTTGAGCAAAACCCCCGCCAGGAGAAAGGCCCCGAAATTGATGATCCCAAACATACTTCAATGGTATAACTGGTGAATTGCCTTGCCGCGTTCGGGCAAGGTGCTGTGCTTTCTTTTGACTCGTCTGCGTCTTTGTTCATACACACACTAAGCACCATGCTGTTGCGCACTATCTCCCGGCCTACACAAGATTCTGCCAAAACCAAAATCTTTTGTTGAGGACAATGGATGCAAGCCTCCTTCCTAGGGCGGGCTGGTTCCATTTCTCTCCCTTGTTGCTTAGGACGATCACAGTCACGTTATCGTCAACGAAGCGCTCAATGTCGTTCCTAAACCCATAGCCTTGACCTGCATGTGACAATGTCTTATGCCCGAACGTGATCATGTTTTCCGCAACATACCACCCCATCCCGTATTGGATGATGCCAATAGGAGCAGCACTGACTATTCCAGCCTGCATTTTCTCTAACTGGGCTTTACCCAAGATTGTTTGGGAGTAGAGTGCTTGATCGTATAAGTACATGTCCCCTACAGTCGAATACAGGCCGCCTCCCCCTACACTGAAACTAGAACTTGGGAACTCCACACTCTCCCCAGAAATGTAACCGGTTGCAGGAGCCCTTAGGGATGCTGTATCAAAGGTGGAGTGGCGCATTCCAAGCGGCAGAAGGATGTTCTCGTGCACATACACCTCATAAGGCTTATTGGACACATGTTCTATGATGTGGGCCAGCAGGGAGAAGTTAGCCGTGCTGTACTCAAACTCGGTTCCAGGCAAAGACTTCAAAGGCTGGGCTTTGATGATCTTTACCCATTCTTCTGTGGTGTAACTTTCCGACGGGTCTAAGTTCTCTCTGTAATTTCCTGAAATACCGGAACTGTTGCTCAGCAAATGTTCGATAGTTATTTGATTCCCATTAGGAAAGCCGGAAAGGTACTTGCCGATAGGGTCCTTTAAGGAAAGTAACCCTTTCTCCTCTAGCTGCAATACCGAGACAGCAGTGAAGGACTTGGTGAGGGAGGCAACGGAGAACTGTGTTTCCAAAGTATTCGGTTTCTTTGCCTGGCGGTCTGCGTAACCATATGATTTACTAAATAACACCTCTCCCTGCTTCGCCACTAGAACAACCCCACTAAAACCATTCTCCAGTGCGTACTCATCCATGAACGACTCCAAATTCGTTTCCTTGGAGCTTCCAAGAAAAAAAACCGCCAATGCAGTCAACGCCAAGAATAAACTAAAGACCTTCTTTTTCACTTCTTCTAAGGTGTGGTTTATGAAAGATCAAAGGTAAAATGATCAAATTAGAAATATATAGTTTATTGAATATTTAATTTTAACGTTCTACCCTCAACCCAATATCTATGTCTTGAACTCAAACATGTTGCAAAACACAGGCTTGCCTAGTGACCTGGGAGCGGTATTTTAGTATATGTGAAAGCTGGTATAAAATCACTACCCCGATGTCCCAGAAGGTGGTGGCTTCTATTATGTATTAGCAATGTAAATCAGATAAGGTATTAAATTTGCAGGTAACCGCCTAATACAGCTAAATCCCTGTGGAAAAGATTTGATAATTCCATCCTTTGATTTACAAGAATAAAAGAGCAGCTCCACTTGACATGAAGTTGCTTGTTCAATTCGATAATTTATACTCCTCGGCCTCATTCCTTCATTTTCATCAACTGTGTCATTCAGATAGGTCCATAAAACAGAGCATATGTTCTGTAAGAAAGATAAGAGTGACAAGCATTTACCTGCTGCCAATCGTTCACCTTTAAGCTTTTGAGTAACTCACTTTGGCAAACTGTGCAGCTTAAGGGTCTCAAAGCTTACTCCCATCTCTGAGGGTCAATTTGTTAGCAAAGTATCCGAAACTACAGTATGCTTCCTACTTTATATCTGTAGCAACATTTGTATTTAATACACGTCCAACTGATGAAGGGTCTTTCGTATTTTACCACTTCAACAGATATGCATAGAATACTTTTACTACTATTCGCTGTTGCTATCAGCTTTCCGTGTTTGGCTCAGTTTCCCGCTGAAAAACCTGCTGACGAGCCGTACCTGGACATAGGCGGTGCCCTTCGCTTCAACTACAACCTCTCCACCTGGAAGGAAGACCAATTGGAGCGGGGAGGCGACTTCGGGTTTGATATATTCCGCATAAACGTAGAGGCAGCCTATAAAGGCATTAAGCTAAACGCAGAGTACCGGCACTATGCCGAGGGTTTTGGCGGGGGCATGTTAAAGCAAGGCTGGTTTCAGTATGATTTCTCAGAAGCATCGCAGATACAGGTAGGTTTAAACCAGGTGCCCTTTGGTATTCAGCAGTACAACTCCAACAACTGGTTCTTTAACATGACCTACTACATTGGCTTTGAAGACGACCACGACATGGGTATAAAGTATATCCGCGACACCGGTCGGTGGAAGTGGCAGGCGGCTTACTACAAAAGTGCCGAAGACCTGGTGTTTAGCTCCGCAGAGCCTAGTCCCGACCGTTACTCTTATGACATTACCGGACGTAATAAAGAGAACAACCAGTTCGACTTTAAACTGGTGCGGCGGCTGGATGACAGCCTGGCCCATGAACTGGGCTTTTCGCTGCAAGGCGGCCTGCTATATAACTTAGATACAGAAGAGAACGGCACCCGCTACGCAGGAGCGGTACACTATGAGTATAAATCCGCGACCAGCCCCTGGAACATCAAGCTACAGGCCATGCTCTACCGCATCAATCCTGAATATGCTGCCGGAAATGATCTGAACTTTGTGGAGATGGGTGCCTATGGGGCCAACTACAACGTAGCCAACAAAGGAGAAATTTATACTGCAGGTGTAGCCTACAATATTCCCTTAGAAACCCGCCTGTTGCAAAGTGTTTCCGTGTACAACAACTATGGCTACTATAACAAGCGGGTGAGCGGCTTTGAGAACTCCCACATGAACGTATTGGGTGCTCTATGGACTGCTGGCCCCATGTACATCTACACAGATGCTGCCTTTGGTTACAATCAGCCCTGGCTTGGGCCTGAATGGACAAGCGCTTTCACCACTGGTACCGAAGGGGACACCGACTGGCACATGCGCTTTAACATCAACTTCGGATACTATTTCTGATTTAAACTATTCAATTAATGAGCAAAGTAACAAGAAGTGATACGAAGAAGTCCCTAGGGCTTGAAGTGAACGGACCCGTGTTCTGGTCTTCTATCGTTATACTTGTCATCATCATAGCGCTTGTCCTTATTTTCAGGGAAGGCGCAGAAGTGTTTTTCAGCGAAGCTCAGGCTTCTGTTACCAGCAGTATGGGCTGGCTGTTCATACTTAGTGTAAACATTTTCGTAATCTTCTGCCTATACATGGCCTTCGGAAAGTTCGGCCACATTAGGCTGGGTGGCAAAGAGGCTAAGCCGGAGTTTAGTACTTCTTCCTGGTTTGCCATGCTGTTTAGCGCAGGTATGGGTATCGGTTTACTGTTCTGGAGTATAGCCGAGCCGATCAACCACTTCCAGACGCCCCCGTTGGGAGAACCGGGAACACCTGCCGCCGCCAGGCAGGCCATGAACTTCACATTTCTGCATTGGGGCTTTCATGCCTGGGCTATATATGCACTGGTGGGCTTGTCGCTGGCATACTTTACCTATAGCCGTAAACTGCCCTTAACGGTACGCTCCGTCTTCTATCCTTTTCTGGGCGAGCGTATTCATGGGCTGATCGGGGATATTATTGATATTCTGGCGGTACTGGCGACACTTTTTGGTTTGGCAACATCACTGGGCCTGGGCGTAAAACAGGTTGCTGCTGGTCTGCACCATGTGTTTCCGGCCATTGACAGCGACGTGTATACTCAAATCATGCTCATTGCCGGCATTACGGCCATTGCCACCATATCGGTAGTGACGGGTGTAGACAAAGGCGTGCGTATCCTGAGCGAGTGGAATATCCGCATTGCGCTTGTAATTCTACTGGCGGTGCTGTTCTTAGGTCCGACAGTATTTATACTTGGCTCCTATGTGCAGAACACCGGCTCATACCTTGGTAACTTCCTGCAGCTTTCCTTCTGGAATGAGGCTTACTCTACCCGAAACTGGCAGGGCGGCTGGACAGTGTTCTACTGGGCCTGGTGGATTTCCTGGGCACCATTCGTAGGCATTTTTATTGCGCGCGTATCCAAAGGTCGTACCATCCGGGAGTTTATACTTGGCGTACTCATCGTGCCTTCTCTCCTGTCCTTCCTGTGGATGACCGTATTTGGCAGTACTGCCCTGCGCGAGGTATTAGCCGGGGAGACAGCCATAGCCGAGGCGGTAGCTGCAGATGTATCAACGGCACTTTTTGTCTTCTTTGAGCAACTGCCCTTCTCAACTGTTCTTTCGGTAATAGGCATTATTCTGGTGGCTGGCTTCTTTGTCACTTCCTCCGACTCCGGCTCGCTGGTGGTAGATAGTCTTACCTCAGGTGGCAGAGCAGATTCTCCGGCTGGGATAAGGGTTTTCTGGGCAGTGGCAGAAGGGGCTATTGCGGCGGTGCTACTGCTCGGTGGCGGTCTGCAGGCGCTACAGACAGCTGTGATTATCACTGGGCTTCCGTTTGCACTGATACTGCTGTCGATGTGCTACAGCCTGTACCGGGGCTTAAGCGAGGAGTTGGCAGAAGAGAACAAGTTAGGTAAAGCCCAGCAACGAAAAGATTATCAGCAATTAGTAGCAGAAGTAATAGCCAAACGTGCCGTTAAACATGAAGAGAAGACACCTGTAGAAAAAAGAGACAATCCACCAACCAATCCTAAGCCATGATTGCAATTGATTCTATGATGGTCTGCCTGGACCTAAGCGATATAGACGAAGTACTTGTTCGTTTTACCCGTTCCATCTGCGAGCGCTTGCCCGTTAAGAAAGTATACTTTGTGCACAACATCAAAACTACGGAGCTCAGCGACGAATTCCGGGAGTACTTTGGTGACCTTAACATCAGCAATGAAATAGAAGGCAACATAGCAGACATTGTAACGGAGCACTTCGCCAACTGCACAGAACATGAAATACTCGTAAGTGAGGAGCCAAATACAGAGGTTATACTTGCCGACCTGGTAAAACGCTACAGCGTAAAACTGACGCTGCTGGGCAAGCGCATGAGCGACAAAAGCACAGGTGCCCTGGGTACAAAACTGTTACGAATTCTGCCGTGTAGTGTACTGGTTTTCCCGGAAACGGCCCGCTTCGACATCGCCAACGTTCTCACACCAATAGACTTTTCTGATACCTCAGTGCACGCCTTAAGACTGAGCAAAAGCCTGGCAGACCAACTGGGACTAAACCTGGAGATCATACACGTGTATAAACTGCCAACACAGTACTTTCCGCTCATTTCTGAAGAGAAGGCAACCCGGAAGGCGGAGGAAGTGGTAAAAGGGAAATTTGCTGACTTGCAGAAGCGGCACCAGGAAATTGCAGATGTACCTTACACGTTGGTTCGTGCTGCCGGGAAAACGGTGGCAGAGCGCATTTACATGCAGTTAGAAAAAGGAAAGCACGACCTGCTGGTGGTAGGGCTAAAAGGGCACAATCCCATCCCGTCACTAAGCCTGGGCAGCGTGCCAACAGAACTTTACAACATGGACATTGACATCCCGCTCTGGCTTGTGTATTCTGAAGATGTAATCAAGTAAAACTTTATACTTCACCGGTTGCTCTGACTAAGTTCGTTATACCCGTCACGACCATGTCTATGCCGATGGCACCTACGAAAAAGCCGTTGATGCGAAGCAGCAGCTCCATGTTCTTATCAAATGCTGTCTGAACTCTTTTGGAGCGCATCCCCCTGCGTATTTGCTTTAGCCCCATAATGATGACAAAGTTAATAAGCATAATGAGCGCGAGCGTCACCACACCCTGCCAAAGCACCAATTGTTCTGACATCAGAATAGTAAGCGAAATGGTACCCGCGCCCACCATAAAAGGCAGTGCTATTTCCGAGGCTAAATCGTGCAGATCGCCTTTTATCTGGATAAAGGCCTTCTTGCCTTGCACAATAAAAATGTAAGCCAGCGAGAACAGCACAATGCCACCGAATATCCTGAACGATTCAAAGTTTATACGGAAAACCTTCTGGAAAACCAGATCCCCGAAAACCAGGAACACCAGAAAAATGAAGAAAGAGATGAGTGATGCCTTTAGAAATACAGTCCTGAAGTCCGCATCCGATAAATCGTGCATCACCGGTTTCAGGTAGAGAAAGAGGGCGAAGGGATTTAGCATCACCAGAAAACTAAATATTGCTGCTATCATAAATAAACCGTTTTATAAAGGTACTTTCGGATAATTACCCACTTCTGTTTCTTTTCCGCTCTTGCTGTTTACTAACCTGCTAGGCCTATTTTGCTGGGCTACTTCGTGCGCCTTTGTTACCGCCTGCTCTTCATCATCAAACGCCTGCACTAAGTTTCTGTCATGATCGAGCACACACCATTGGCTCTTTTCCCCGCTCCACTGCACCCGGTATGTCTTAACCTGCTCCTTGTTCCGAAGCAAATCAAGTATAACTTTCCCGTCGCTTTGGTTCCCGTCGGGGTATGGCATGGGCAGCAGCGCAAAGAATACATAGTACAGCGAAAAGTACGTGAACTGATACGTGATGATGCCAGGCTCCAGCGTCTTGTTCTCAATAAGGTAGATGATAATTAAAGCCGCAAGGGAGTTAAAAATTGCGCCCCCGGAGAAGATAAGGATATTGGAAAACCGCTCGTTCCGCTTCAGGTTGTCGAATGTACAGAGGCCGTACCAGAAGTAGTATTTGCGTAGTTCCAGCATGCCCACACGAAAAAGCACGCCACCGGAACCTACAGTTACTTTTATGTTCTTACCTCCCATTAACCAGGCAAAAAACACATGCCCCGCCTCGTGTACAAAGGAGATGATGGGGAGTACAAGGAAGAAGGCCAGGAAAAACTTAGGTATGTCATTTATTCCGAACATATTTTAGGTGTACGGTTAACGGGAAATAGGATTCAATAAGAAGTGAATCTTACTGAAGAAAGCTAATGCTATACATTTCAAGTACAATTAAGAGGGAATTTAAAGCTGCCGTTAGCAATATGCTGATCTTGAGCTTAGCCTTATATTGTAAAGGGACAGGCTAGTCATGCATGTCCCAAACCCTGCAGAGATGGTTAATACATTCAACCCTTCAGGCTACCACATTAAAAAAGCCGCTCCACATCAAATGGAACGGCTTTTTTGGTTCAATTATTTATCTAATTCGAATAGGCTTAATGTATTCTTTGATCAAAAGTTAGTAATAAGCTTTGAGACTATTATAAGATAATCTATTTAGCCCTAACCTAAAGTAAAAGCAATTTATCTACTTACTTTCACTTAATGTAATATGTGAGGTATGGGATAAATATCCCAAGTACTTCCCGCTAGTTATGTTCTCCAGCAAACCAAGCAAACGGACACTTCCATTTTGGCTTTTAACCTTCTGATATACTTCTTCGAAAGATAGATAACCTAACTTAGACTCAAGCATGACAGGACTATGTTCAGCGCCTAAAAACAAACCTAAAGCATAAGGTTTTTTTGAAATCACTTTCCCAGCTGCATCAAAGTGCTGTTTCCATACAACTTCTATAACCGAATATGCCTGAGGTATGTAGGTAACATCCGTAAATATGACGCTATCGCTAAAAAGGTCATACTCCTTTACTTTCATGTTGTCATTCCATTCGGCTATAGACATTTTAATAAGCAGGCTATCAGAAGCATATACATTAGTGACAATACCTTTACTTACAGCATCTAATAACAGAGTGGAAAGCTCCTGGTCCGGCTGCGAGAATGCTGCATTAGCAGGATGACTAAGGTATAGACTCTGGGTTTGCGTAAGAACATAACTTGCCTCCGATGGCTTGAATTTATACTTGTACTTTATTTCCGGTAGTTTAGTCTTAAGCTCGACTTCGTTCTTTCTTTGGTAACGCTCTTCTAACAGCGCTTTAGACATAGGAAGAATTTCGCCTGAAGTATACAGGCTGTCAGGAAGCATGAATGTGTGGGTTAACTCATGATTAGACAAATAGGCTTCTAACTTGGCTATCTCACCTACCTGATTTAATTTAACTGCGACATAGTCGCCTTCCAATTCCGGAGTTACACGGTTAAGCACATTGAAAGCAGCCCAGGAAGCGGTGTGAAGAATATTATTGTTCCAAAGCAGAGGTCCTGCATTTTTAACCCACAGCGCATCATTTTTAGCTAAATAAGTTGCCACCTGATCGAAGGAGACAGAAAAGCTAACCGTTTTGTCAGCAACGTGTATGTTATTGAAATTAAGATAATTAATCTTCCTTACTCTTCCTTTAGCTTTTATAATGTCTATTTCTACTTCTTCCAGCATAGTTGGATGCAAGAAGTCTTCTGAATCGGGAGATGCTGTAATCTGACGCAGTAAATTTTGTTTTGCATCTGCACTAAACGCAACAGCTTTATTTGAAGTGTAATTAACAACGTACGGCGTAATCTCACCAGACTTTATACCTTCCAAAATATAACCAGTAAGCGAGTGCACTTCACTTATAAATGGTCTGTTTTCATTTTGATACAAATTAACAGTTTGCAAATAACGTCCTTGCTGGGCTAAGGTGTTTGTTACACTACCCCAAAGAAGAGTTAGCAACAAACATGATAAGATCCGGGCTTTAAGTAAAGCCAACCGTGGAAATAAAAGGAAAGAGAGTTTCACGACAAAATATATAAGCTGAGTTGATGATTTGACAAATTTAGGAATTAATAAAAGATTGTTTATACTTAGAATTAACTACAGAACTGTCTTTAGAACATTTAGCAATCGAGTGTGAGTACAATTCTTTAGAAGCAAACTAGCTTAAAAAGCTCTTGAAACAGCTGCTCCACCATAGCTAGACAACCCCAAGCTAGATTGGATTGCGCTATTGGGCATTAACCCTTCGCTTCTACTCATGAAGGCATGTGTGAGCTGTAGCCAGTGTAACAGTACAGTTTAGCAGCAGCAATACAGCGAAAGCTTACCTTTTATCTAAAAATCTGAAAAGTTATCTCTCGATTGATGTATGCGGTGTTAAGGGATGAAGTTGAGGAAGATAAGAATCTCCTGAAACACACTTGCTCTTCAGGTACTGCTTCTATATACCAGTTCTCAGTAAGTACTTTTCCTGAAATATCTAATTTAACACTACTAAAAATTACGGTTGTTTCTTTTGGGCTAAGTGTGTATTTCATAACTCTAAGTCTGTTTTAAAAACCTCCAATCTGCAAAACAGCAGAATCACCGTTTTTTAAACAATACCGATTTAGCAAGGTATCCAGTCGAGAAAGTTATCATCTCCTGCTATATTTAAACTCCAAACTCGACATGCCCCCGATGAGACAAGTACTTTTGGCCCTTGCGTTTGTGTTTAGCGCCTACACCTCGTTTGCCCAGTAGGCGCCGGCAGCAGAGGATACCTGCCATGAGCCGGTGCTGGAGCTCTATGACGCCAAACGCCGAAAAGTGCGCGAGGGAACCATGCCCCGCGGTAAAGTAGTCCTTATTGTTCGCAAGAACCCAGCCTGTGACAAACCGATCGTCTTTTCAGTGAAAGGTGGCAGATACTATTACGCTAAGGGAGCCAAACCCCTTGAAACTGTGAGTTTCACAGGTCCGGTGGTGGATTTCACGGAGCAGGCAAAAAAGTACCAGCCGGGCAACCGGATCCTTTTTGAAATCCTAGACCTCACCTATAACTATAACAAGGGCGAGAAACAGGTCAGTTTTCTGGCGGAGTGGTTAAGAGCTGGTCAATTGATAGATGATTGTCAGGCAGACACGGCCAAGCTGCCCAAGTCATCAAATACGCTGAGACAGAGTTTTGTGCTTAGGCAGTTCCTTCAGCTTGAGCTAAGGCGTCTTCTAAGGCAGTTAAATCCCTTTGGGAATAGTTCGATAATTCCATCCTTTAGTTTACCACAATTAATAAGCTGCTCCAATTGATGTGGAGCGGCTTTTTTGTTTCAATAGCTTTGCCCTTCGGTTCTTAAGCTAATTTCTTCACCATAAACTTATGCGGAGCGGCAACATAAGGAAAATGCTTCTTGTACCTGTTGAGCCTACTTTCAAAAAAGAACCAGGAGACTGTACTTACAGCCAACAAAGCAAAGGTGTTTATACTTAAAAGCAAGAAGGGGTCCAGCTCGGTAATCCCGAAGCGTTGGAGCAGACTCTTCATAAAGTACGGCACAAAATTGTGGAATATGTATAGTCCGTAGCTAATCTGCCCTAAGTAAACCATAGGTCTTGAGGAAAGTACCTTACCAGCTGCACCTTTAAAGCCATGTGCTGCTCCTAAAGTTAGGCTTAAAAACAGACCAATTACCGCAAATTCTTTGATTATGATCCAGCCAATCCCCTTCACAGATTCACCTGACGAGAAGTGTAAGATTACAAAGCTTACCAGACCTGCTATTCCCAAAGTTTTTACAGCTAAGTTTAGTCTGTCAGGCCAATGTTTGTTATCATGTGAAGCGATGGCTGTCCCAAACAAGGCAAGCAGCGATCCTGCCCCTAAATAATGAAAGGAGCTTATTGGGAGAACGCCTAGCCTGCTTCCTCCCACATCAAGCAGGAAACACGTTAACTTAAATGTTGGGGCAAGAAGTATGAATCCTGCAATGGTAACAGACAGGTAACGCCTCGGTGTATAAAGTATAACTAACGGCCAAAGCAGGTAAAACTGCTCTTCCACGGCCAGCGACCACAGGTGAGAAGCCTCACCTATCCAACGCCCTTCTTTGAAAATAGCGAAATTTGTAAGATAGCTAAGGTGCCATCCTAGGTAATGTTGCACATTTGCGGAGCCAAGTAGCGCGGCCAGGATAATGACCACATAGTAAAGCGGGAAAATACGTAAAAACCGGCGGGCGTAAAAGCTCCTGATAATTTGCGTTTTGCCAATACCTAAGGACTCGGCTTTCGTACGCGCCTGAAGCAAGATGCCTGTGATCAAATAGCCGCTTAACACAAAAAATAGCTGTACCCCCAGCCCTCCGAGTCCAGTTTGTTTTACCTCCGGCGTCCAATGAAAAAGAACGACAACAGCTACAGCAATTGCCCGAAGGCCGTCTAACTGTACCATGTAACCCGGTACTGTATGTGTAGAATTCATATAAACTTTATACCCCTGCCAGCTTTTTCAATAAAAGCGAAAAAGCAGCCGGCAAAGGTACAAAAAGGAGGAAGTATAGGTTCATCTTTTAACGGTTCATACACAAAGATTGTATGATCGCAGTAAAAATGATTGCAGCACCGTAGTAGTAACCGCAAGAGCTAAGTGTCCGTCAAACTATAACAACAATGATTGATCTATTACTACTTTTAACCGGATTTGTGGCATTAATTTATGGCGCCACGAAGTTAGTTGATGCGGCCTCTAGCCTCGCTGCGAGGCTGGGTGTGCCGAATATTGTGATTGGCTTAACCATTGTGGCTTTTGGCACTTCAGCCCCTGAACTGGTAGTGAACGTTTTCGCTGCGTTAGAAAACAGTACAGACATGATTCTGGGCAACGTACTGGGAAGCAATATTTTTAACGTGCTGGGTATACTTGGAGTCGCCTCCCTTATTTATCCTCTTACAGTAAAGTCCAACACAACGTGGCTTGAGATCCCGTTGAGCTTTCTGGCTGCAGTATCCGTGCTTGTTCTGGCTAATGACGTATTTTTGGACGGGGTTGCAACTGACGCCATATCACGAACAGACGGCATTGTCCTACTTCTCTTCTTCTGCATCTTTCTGGTTTACAACATTTCCCTGGCCATAAGAGGATCGGGGGAGGATGAGACGCCAACCATCAATTACACTTACATGCAGTCAGCACTGTACTTGCTGGTGAGATTGGCAGGACTGATCATTGGAGGCAGGTTGATTGTAACAAGTGCTGTGAGCATTGCAGAGACATTCGGGCTATCTGAGCGTGTCATCGGCCTCACAATTGTCTCGATCGGTACCTCATTGCCTGAACTTGCCACTTCCGTAGTAGCAGTCAGAAAGCGCAACGTTGACATTGCAATAGGAAACGTAGTGGGGTCGAACATATTCAACATCTTTTTTATACTTGGAATATCCACAGTTGTAACGCAGGTAACGGTAAAGCCGGAATCGGGCATTGACATAATGGTCAACATAGCAGCCAGCCTGCTCTTGTTTGTTTTTGTCTTTATAGGCAAGGGAAGACAGTTAGTCCGCTGGGAAGGAGGAGTTTTACTTGCCTTATATGTCGGTTATCTTCTTATGCTTTTAATTTAACTAAAGCCAAATAAATGTTGTGCTGATCAGACCTTATTAATAACAGTTCAGGACTAATAGCATACATAAACTATATACAAACAAAATATATTACCCTCCCTATTGCTTTAGTCGAAACAACCTCATTCCTTTGCTGCGATGAAAAGTGCAGGTATACAAATATTTAAAAAGCTGAACATATTGCTGGCAATCCTGCTTTGCAGTTTTCTTGCTTTTGCTATGCCTGTCACCTTAAAAGCAGCTCCAGTACTGGATGTTTCGCAGCAGGAAAATGTAGACTTTGCTGCAGAAAACCAACTGGTGTTATTTGCTGGTGAGGTATCTTCTGGAGAGCCAGAAGCTGTTCTACAGTTGGATAAATCACTACTAACTCCAATCTTTCAGGTATTGCTGCAACAGCTATACCCAAGCGCACAATTCACTGCACCAGCACCGCACTCCTACCCTGCCTCTAAAGGCGATTGCGGCCTGCACACCATCCTGACAAAAGGTCCTTAGTAATATTTCATTTCCTGCCCTTCTCTAACCAGAGAAGCTTAACGACCTGTGCCTCTCTGCATGGGTACGTCTGCTATATTTTATTTTCTTTTTTCCTACCCACTAAGGGAAACTTATATGGAGCTATTACAGCACCTAATCGATTTTATTTTGCACATCGACCAGCACCTGATCGTGCTGTTGCAAGAATACCAGACATGGATTTACCTGATCCTATTCCTGATTGTTTTCTGTGAGACAGGCTTGGTGGTCACACCTTTCCTGCCCGGCGATTCCCTCCTGTTTGCGCTGGGAGCATTGGCTGCCATTCCATCTTCCGGATTAAATGTCATTATGCTACTGTGTATACTTTGCGTGGCGGCTATACTAGGCGACTCCTTCAACTACCTTACAGGGATTAAATTAGGCAGCAAAGTATACCATAAAAACTACTGGTTTTTGCGCCAGAGCCACCTGCACCAGGCAGAATTATTTTATGGGCGCTACGGCGGCCGTACCATTATCTACGCCCGCTTTATCCCCATCGTACGCACCTTTGCACCCTTTGTGGCAGGTATGGCCAAAATGAACTACAGGCGCTTTTTATACTTCAATGTGGCGGGGGCGCTATTGTGGGTGTTTTTCTTTATTCTAATCGGCTATCTGTTTGGAAATCTACCTACTGTAAAGAAAAACTTCTCACTCCTGGTTTTGGGAATTATCTGTGTGTCGATGCTGCCGCCTGTGTTTACAATAGTCAAACAACGTCTGAGACTCCGCAGTCAGCTATAGGCTATTAGTACTAAATAAAGCTACAGCAACAGCTTAATTCAAAGCCTTTTCATCAAGCTAATTATCATTAAATGAGTCTTTCTTCTAAAGGCAACGCAATTTCCACGGCGGGAGTGTTAATCTCGCTAGGCATCATTTACGGCGACATCGGCACCTCACCGCTGTATGTTATGAAAGCCATCATCGGAGATGCGCCTATTTCAGAGGCGCTGGTCTATGGTGGTATCTCCTGCGTTTTCTGGACACTTACGCTTCAAACCACGCTTAAATACGTACTGCTTACCCTACAAGCAGATAACAACGGCGAGGGTGGCATTTTTTCTCTGTACACCTTGATCAGGCGTAAAGCAAATTGGTTGATTGTACCAGCTATGGTTGGAGGAGCAGCGTTATTGGCGGACGGCATTATTACGCCGCCGATCTCTGTCTCCTCCGCTATAGAGGGTCTGCGTATCCTTTACCCTGATATTCCTACTGTTCCGATTGTGCTGGCTATACTTACCGGTCTCTTTCTGATGCAGAGCTTTGGAACTGAGATTGTGGGCAAGGCTTTTGGCCCGATCATGCTGCTATGGTTTACGATGCTGGGCTCGCTGGGCGCTGTGTCGCTGTTGCACCACCCGGAGATCTTGCAGGCTCTAAATCCTTATTATGCCTATAACCTGCTGGCAAACTATCCGAATGGTTTTTGGCTGTTGGGTGCAGTGTTCCTTTGTACCACAGGGGCCGAGGCACTTTACTCTGACTTGGGCCACTGTGGGCGACCTAACATTCGACTGAGCTGGACTTTTGTAAAATTATCATTGCTGTTAAACTACCTGGGTCAGGGTGCCTGGCTCATGACACAGGAAGGAAGCCTTTTAACCGAAAATCCTTTTTATGGATTAATGCCAAGTTGGTTCCTGCTTTTTGGTATTACGATAGCAACCATTGCAGCCATCATAGCCAGTCAGGCGCTTGTATCGGGCTCTTTTACCCTTATCAGTGAGGCCATTAGGCTAAACCTGTGGCCTAAGGTAAAACTGGTTTATCCAACTAACCTGAAGGGGCAGCTGTATGTTCCTAGCATCAATTGGCTCCTGTGGCTGGGTTGTGTGGGTGTGGTGCTGTACTTCCGAGAGGCGGAGCACATGGAGGCAGCTTATGGTTTAGCCATTACCATGGCTATGCTTTCCACCACCATCCTAATGTCTTATTACCTCTATACCAAATGTAAGTCGAAGGTACTGGTATCGGTTTTTTTAGCTGTTTACCTGGCAATAGAGCTAGGGTTCTTGGTGGCAAACCTCAGTAAGTTTCCGCACGGAGGCTGGGTATCTGTATTGATTGGAGGATTGTTGCTGGCGGTGATGTACATCTGGATCAATGCTTATAGTATCAAGCGCAGCTTTACAGAATACGTGCGACTGAACAACTATCTGCCTGCCCTTAAAGAGCTTAGCTCAGATGAAACTATACCGAAATACACGACACATCTGGTGTTTATGACGAGCGCTGCCAATCCCAAAGAAATTGAATCAAAGATCATTTACTCTATCTTTCAAAAGCGGCCTAAGCGTGCCGATATCTACTGGTTTATACATGTAGAGACAACGGATCAGCCTTATACTACCGAATACAAGGTGCGTCACATGGCTGAGGATGATGTGATCCGCATCGACTTTAAACTTGGTTTCCGAGTGGAGCAGCGAATTAACCTCTTTTTCCGCACAGTGGTGGAAGAGCTCGTAGAGAACGGCGAAGTGGATATCACCAGCCGCTACCACTCCCTGAGTAAGCAGCACCTGATCGGTGACTTTAGGTTTGTGGTGCTGGAGAAGTTCCTCTCCTACGAAAATGACCTGCCTTTCAGTAAACGACTCATCATGGAGTGGTACTTCAACCTGAAGCAGTTTGCCACTTCCGAAAGCAAATGGTTCGGGCTGGATAGCAGCTCGGTAAAAGTGGAGAAAGTGCCGTTGGTAATTATGCCGGCAAAGTTGCCGCAATTAAAACGTGTAATGGCTTAACGTAAAGGGGAAATGGCTCTGACAAAAGAAAGCCTTCAGGCAAAGTTCTCTACCCGCAAACTCATCCTACCAATGCTGCTGGGTTTGGGTGTTGTCGGATATATGCTGTACCAGAACTACGAACCGGGGCAGGTTCAGACCCTACTCCAGGCTAGTCCTTTCTGGCTGGGTATGGCTTTGCTCGTGCTGCTGGTGCGCGACTATGGCTATGTGCACCGTATTCGCTATGTCACTGAAAAACAGCTGACATTGAAGCAGAGTTTTCAGGTGATTATGTTGTGGGAGTTCGCCTCCTGCGCCCTGCCCTCGGTTGTTGGTGGCACTACCGTTGCAGCGTATATCCTCTTTAAAGAAGGGATAGCACTAGGTAAGTCTATTGCGCAGGTGATGGTAACAGCCATGCTTGATAATTTATACTTTGTGCTGGCCGTGCCACTGGTGCTGCTGTTTGCAAAAGGGCAAATACTACCCGAATTGGAGATGCTGAATGAAACTGTCAGACAGAGTTTAGGCATTGCCTTTGTCATTTCCTACCTGCTGATTGCCCTCTACGCCTTCACTATGTTCTACGCCCTATTCATTAACCCTAAAGCGATAAAGCGTCTTCTAATCAGGCTGGGGCAACTAGGATTGTTTAATCGGTGGAGACAAACTCTTTTCCGTCATGCGAACGAACTCCTGATAGCCTCAGGCCACTTGCGCTCCAAAAGCATGAATTATTGGCTGCATGCCAGCATCTCCACTGCTTTTGTATGGACTGCACGCTATGCCATCATCGGTTGCTTTATAGCGGCTTTTACAGAACTTAGTATAGCAGATCACTTTATCGTATTCGCACGCAACCTGGTGTATAAGATCGTGCTGCTTATATCTATAACGCCGGGCGGCGCAGGTTTTGCGGAGATAGCTTTTCCTGCCTTTTTCGGAGCTTTCCTGGGCAGCTTTACCACTATCATTGTGCTGCTCTACCGCCTGCTGACTTACTACCTTTACTTGATAGCCGGAACTTTGGTTTTCCCCCGTTGGGTTGCCAGGGTGTATACTTCCGAAGCTAACAGTACAACACCTGATATTACCTTAAAATCCAACTCAACACCAAGTATACAAATGGCTGTAGGCCAGCCGTAATATGAGTAACTTCCTCAAGAATCTTACACGCCGCAAAAGTGCCACGGCACTATTGGCAGATTATAAGCAGGATGGCAACATCCATGGCACAGATTTAGTACGCGCCCTGCGCCTGAAGGACCTTGTTTCCTTTGGCATCGCAGCCATCATCGGGGCTGGTATCTTCAGCACCATCGGCAACGCCAGTGCAGCCGGCGGTCCGGGCGTTTCGCTGCTATTCATTTTCACAGCCATTGCCTGTGGTTTCTCCGCCCTTTGCTATGCCCAGTTTGCCTCTACGATACCAGTATCCGGAAGCGCTTATACCTATGCCTATGCCTCCTTTGGTGAGTTGATTGCCTGGATAATCGGATGGGATTTACTAATGGAATATGCCATCGGCAACATAGCCGTGGCTATCTCCTGGTCAGATTATTTTACCGCAGTGATGCAAGGTGTAGGCTTGAGCTTGCCTGAATACCTGACGATGGACTACCTCAGCGCCTCACGTAGCTATCATGCTGCACTGGAACTGCTGGCAAAAGGTCAGGCGTTTTCTACACTGCCAGGCAATATGCAGGAAGGCTACCAGGCATGGCTTAATGCTCCCTCATTAGGCGGTTTTAAGTTAGTTGCTGATTTTCCTGCACTGAGCATCACCGTCCTGATCACTTACTTAGTATACATTGGAATTAAGGAATCGAAGCGCACCGCTAACTTCCTAGTACTACTGAAGCTACTGGTCATCCTGCTGGTCATAACCGTAGGAGCTTTTTATGTAAGCACCGACAATTGGACACCCTTCGCACCAAACGGATTGGCCGGTATTATGAAAGGCGTGTCGGCGGTATTTTTTGCCTATATTGGCTTTGATGCCATCTCTACAACTGCCGAAGAGTGTGAAAATCCGCAGCGCGACCTGCCGCGTGCTATGATCTTTGCCCTCGTCATCTGTACCGTGCTTTATGTGGTACTGGCGCTGGTGCTTACAGGGATGGTGCCTTTTAAAGAACTGGCAGTTGGAGATCCGTTGGCCTATGTATTTTCAAGAGTTAATCTGGATGCTATAGCAGGCATTGTGGCCGTGAGTGCCATTGTGGCGATGGCCAGTGTGCTGCTGGTTTTCCAATACGGTCAGCCACGCATCTGGATGACAATGAGCCGCGATGGACTCTTGCCAAGTGCCTTCTCGCGCATTCATCCAAAGCATAAAACACCATACTTTGCCACCATCGTGACCGGTGTGGTTGTAGCAGTGCCTGCCCTCTTCATGAACCTGACAGAAGTAACGGACCTGACAAGTATCGGAACGCTGTTCGCTTTTGTGCTGGTGTGCGGTGGTATACTCCTGCTGGAAGAAAAACAGAAGGAAGCCACTGCAACACATAAAGGTTTCCGGGTGCCCTACATCAACGGTAAGTATGTATTGCCGGTGTTAATCTTAGTAGCCATAGTGCTGCTGTTCCGCTACAACGCGGCAGAGTTAGCAACATTTTTCAGTATGAGCGGTGGATGGAAAAGCTTTCAGCACAAAATTCCGCTGATCGGCTTCATTGGTGTAAGCATCATGCTTACAGTTTTGACCTATAAAAGAAATCTTTCGCTTATTCCGGTGCTCGGCCTCCTCACTAACCTGTACCTGATGACAGAACTGGGCATTACGAACTGGAGCCGATTTTTAGCCTGGTTGGGGCTGGGATTGGTGATCTATTTTGCCTACGGGTACCGCAACAGTAAACTGCACAACAAACTAGCAGCTTTAGAAGCATAATTCATCTACAACTTGAAAAGTCAGAAGAACATAGAAATCCTTAACATCCTGCTTTTGTGGGTTGGCTTGCTATGTCTATCTGGATACCTGAAGGCGGAGCAGCTACATCAAAATACTGTAAGCTATAAATCAGGCACATCAGCCGAAGAACTTACAACTGAAGAGCAAGCTTTTCCAGTAGCTTTCTCAGAGCCTACTGCACCGCCACGCACTTCAACTCCTCCTGATCCGGTGCTCTCAAGTAGTGGGTATAGGTATTCTCTGCAGTCGCAGCAACCAACGCAACATGAATTAAAAGTTGTCAATGCTGCTACCAGCTTCTCTACCCTCACACAGCAGTTCCGGATACTACCCAACGCTCCTTAGCCATTTCTTTTCGCCTAGCCTGATGATGTGTGTCTCACTGATACACCTTTTCAGGCTCACACCTATTTTCTCGGAACTATGCTAAAGGCTGCTTCAATAGTAGCTGCAGCTATTCCTTATACACTTAACACTCCATAATAAAATTATTAATGGCTAAGAATATCTTTGCGACAAAGTCTGTCGATAAACTCATAAAAGAATCTGAGAGTGGCGAGCACGGCCTGAAGCGCACGCTCACCGCCTCTAATCTGACCATGCTAGGCGTAGGCGCCATCATAGGGGCAGGTATATTTGTGCTCACTGGTACGGCAGCCGCTAACGCTGCAGGACCGGCAATTGTCATCTCTTTTCTAATTGCTGGCTTAGGCTGTCTATTTGCTGGTTTATGCTACGCTGAGTTTGCTTCTATGATTCCGATTGCCGGCAGCGCTTATACCTATGGCTATGCCACTTTAGGAGAGTTCGTTGCTTGGATCATCGGCTGGGACTTAATACTTGAATACCTCTTCGGTGCGGCGACGGTGGCTGTAGGCTGGAGCGGTAATTTTGTGAGCCTACTTAAGTCGCTTGGCATTCACATTCCGACTGCTATAGCATCTGCTCCGCTTGCTTATAATGGCGGATCTTTTGAGCTGACTGGCGCGATTATCAACCTGCCCGCGATTATTCTTATACTTGTCATGACAGCCTTGCTAGTGGTGGGTATACAGGAATCAGCTAAGTTTAACAACATCATAGTGGTGGTAAAAGTAGCTATCGTGCTACTGGTTATCGGCTTTGGCTTTCAGTATGTTAACTCTGCGAATTGGGAGCCTTTTATCCCGGCTAAGGAAATACTGACAGACGGCAGCAGCCGCTATGGCTGGCAAGGTGTGGTGGCTGGTGCCGCCATCGTGTTCTTCTCCTACATAGGGTTTGACGCCGTAAGTACAGCCGCACAGGAAGCCAAAAACCCGCAGCGCGACATGCCAATAGGTATGCTGGCATCATTGGGCGTTTGCACACTTCTCTATGTACTGATGTCGCTGGTGCTTACCGGTATGGTTCCTTTCAAGATGCTGAACGTGCCGGATCCGGTATTGGTAGCGCTACAGGCAGCTGGTCCGGGTCTGAAATGGCTGTACTTCTTTACAGGTGTGGGTGCTGTGGCAGGTCTAGCTTCGGTAGTGTTGGTAATGCTGATGGGCCAGCCGCGTATCTTCTTTGCCATGAGTCGCGATGGTTTGCTACCTGCAATGTTCGGAAAGGTGCACCCTAAATATAATACGCCATACGTCACTACTATTCTCACAGGATTGGTAGCAGCTGTGGTTGCCGGTATTTTCCCAATTGGTTTGCTGGGAGAGTTGGTGAGTATAGGTACATTACTGGCCTTTGTGATTGTCTGTGCCGGCATAATTATTCTACGTCGCACCAATCCTAATATTCACCGCCCATTCAAGACGCCACTTGTGCCGCTTATTCCTATCCTCGGCATCCTCATCTGCGGATACATGATGGTAAATCTGGGATTTGACACTTGGTTACGCCTGATTGTTTGGATGGGAATCGGGGTGGTCATATACTTCCTCTATGGCCGCAGACACAGCAAATTACAGAAGCAAGAAGTAGAGAAGCCTTTAGAGCTGGTTAAGTAGCAGCATACTAGAGGCTTTCGGATAATAATTTACTTAAAACATAAAGATGGACACACAATCAATTGTAATGGCTTTTGGCTCTTTAATGTTAATGGCCGCGATAGCTATATACTTCTGGCAAAAGCAAAGGATTAATCAAAATGAGGCAAAGCTACGGTTTGACAGGCTGGGTGAAGCCAAAGGTTTGACTTTCTCGCAGTACGAGTTCTGGGGTTCAGGATATGCTGTTGGTTTGGATACCTCCAAGCAAGTGCTTTGTTATCTTACTAATATAGCTGATAAAGAGGATTGTACATTGGTTAGTATAGCCGAGGTAGTGAAATGCATAGTGATCAATGATTACAGAGATGTAAACGGTACCAGAGTAATTGATCAAATTAGGCTTGATTTCACTTTTAAAGGCTCACGTGCTCATAAAAGATTGCTGTTCTACGACAGAGAAATCAACCTGAATTTTACAAATGAACTTTTAGTAGCAGAAAAATGGAAAACCGTTATAACCTCTTCTATCAGTTCAAGCAAGTTAGCTGAAATGTGTTGATTGATAAAGCCCGCTGTTGATGACAGCGGGCTTTTACTTTTATCTTTTAGTTCACACATCTAATATTCTCAATTCATGGACACACTATACCTTATAGCTTTCTTGTCATTCCTTACTCTGCTGACATTTGTCTTTAGGTATGTAGACAGTAAAAAGAAATAGCTAAATACTTACTATGAAAAGCTTATTACTTAGGAGCCTGCCAAGAATAACACGTGAATGTGAATACTCTTCTATAAAAAGCATGCATCCAGCTATGTGTCTGGCGCTTGTGTGTCTACTACACTTATTGAATTGATTACATTATATAAAATTTCTCCGGGGCCAATGGCTTTGGTACTTCCGGCTCCTGCAGTACTTGCTTAATATTGATTTCTATAGTCCTGGCAATGGCAGTAACAGAGGTATCAGTTGGCTTGTTCCGGAAAGGGTCCTGCATGTGCTTAGCAGTCTTTTCAATCAGGAAGAAGGTGGAGGCTATCAGCGTTAGCACAGGTATCTCGTAAAGCCCGATGGTTTCTACCAGAGCCAGGGAGAGGATTACCAGGAAAAGATAGATGAAAAAGTGTAGGAAAAGTCCATATGTTACAGGAAACACGGTGTTGTTGATGCGTTCTGCCTTGCCCATTGAATCGCATAAGCGTACCATAGTATTATCAAGCTGCACTTGCTGAAAATCATTCACAGCCTCCTTTTGGTGGAGATCCTTCAGGTCCCGCATATGTAGCATCAATAAAGCATAAGGCTTATTATTCTGCTTCTGAATAAATGTCAAGTCTTGCTCATGCAACAGTTCTTGCTGTTTTTCAGAGATTGGCTCCAGTCCTCTTAGCGACTGACCCAGGCAATAGCACCAGGCAATCTGACGGTGTGCCAATCTTATTATAGTTGAAGATTCCTCAGTACTCCTAAGGCTTTCATCAACAAAGCCCTTAAGTTGAAGTACCAGGGAGCGTGAATCATTAACAATTGCGCCCCACACCTTCCGGGCCTCCCACCAGCGGTCATAGGACTGGTTGAGTTTGAATGCCAACAGCAGCGAGATGGAGATACCTAGTATAGTTGGCAGCTGAAACGGAACCAGCGGTAAGTAATCTGAGAAAAAATACTTCAGCAGATGAAAGGCAACAGAAAACAACAACACCCTAAGCACGTCATTTTTGATCTTTCTAAAGACATAGCGGAAAGGGATTCTCTTTTCTATCAGCATATGGCAAATATCTTCATTCGTGTTACTTTTATTTTTAAGTTGTACTATGTTTTTCATTTACCGGTTTCTCTAGCTTAATAATCAGGGTGTAAAACAATTGCAAGGCGTTCGGTGTAAATCAGAACTGAATTCTATCGTCGAATTAACCGGCTATTTTAATAGAGATCGCAAAGAGATTCTAAAGCAAATAATTCTCAAATGAGCACTTGGCACACAATCCACAAAGAGAATGTATTAAATGAACTGAAAACAACACCAGAAGGTCTTCTGGATGGTGAGGCTGAGGCCAGGTTGAAAGAGCATGGCCCAAACAGGCTGGAGGAAAAGAGACGAAAGAGTCCACTGAAAATGCTGTTGCAGCAGTTCACAGAGACGATGGTAGTCATTCTGATCGTCGCTGCGCTGCTTTCCCTTTTCCTGGGAAAGACCACTGAGGCTGTAGCCATCCTGATCATCGTGCTCCTCTTTGGGTTTTTGGGCTTTATACAGGAGTACCGCGCCGATCGTGCCATGGCTGCGCTCAACCGAATGGTGGTACCCAAAGTGCGGGTTAGGAGAGCGGGCAAGGTAAAGGAAATTGCCGCCACCGAGTTGGTTCCTGGTGATATAGTGGAACTGGAAGCGGGAAATGTCGTTCCCGCTGATCTCCGTGTACTGGACGCTTTCAACCTGAAAATTCAGGAGGCCGCGCTGACCGGTGAATCAGAACCCATCGATAAATCAGATGAACTTATAACAAAGGAAGATGCGCCACTAGGCGACAGAAGGGATATGGCCTATATGGGCACGGTGGTCACTTATGGAAGAGGCGTAGGAATTACAGTTGCCACCGGAATGCGTACCGAACTTGGCAAAATAGCCGACATGATCGGCTCTGTAGAAACAGGTAAAACCCCGCTCCAAGAAAAACTCGATAAGCTCGGTAAAATGCTGGCGTTGTTCGGGGCCGCCGCTGCTGCCTTGATCTTTGCAGTTGGTGTGCTCTCTGGCGAAACGGCGGCAGATATGTTCCTGACAGCTGTAAGTGTGGCAGTGGCTGTTGTTCCGGAAGGTCTGCCTGCTGTTGTGACCATCACGCTGGCACTCGGTAGCCAAAGGATGCTACGGCGAAATGCGCTGATCAGGAAGCTTCCCGCCGTGGAGACGCTTGGCTCTGTTACCATGATATGCTCTGACAAAACAGGTACCCTCACGGAGAACAAGATGACTGTTACAGTGATGGAGCTGCCAGAACAAACTGTAGAAATTCCCCCTGCAGCCAGGTTAGAAACAGATGCTACCACAGCCGGGAACCTGGATTTTGCGCTTGCCATCTCAGTACTTTGCAATGATGCAACACATGAAAGAGGTGTTGACTCTGAGACGGAGCAGGTTATAGGAGACCCTACTGAGACATCCCTTCTCATAGCTGGAGCTAAAAGAGGCATCACCAAAGAGGAGCTGTATGAGGCATTACCTAGGGTAAACGAAGTCCCCTTTGACAGCAACAGGAAAAGGATGTCCACTATACACAAACTAAATGGAGATTTACCCGACTACTTTCATGCGTTTCAGGATGATTCTTTTCTACTTTGTTGCAAAGGTGCACCCGATTCTCTCCTGAGCGTCTCTAATTTTGTGTGGGTCAATGGTGAACAGGTGCCTCTGGATACTGGGTGGAGAGACAAAATACTTGATGCTAATTCAAATCTGGCTAAGAATGGAATGAGGGTGTTAGGGCTGGCCTTCCGCAAGTTGTCTGCACCAGGTAGTGATACTGACGTAGAGCAGGAGCTGGTGTTTGTAGGTCTTGCAGGCATTATAGACCCGCCCAGACAGGAAGTAAAGGTTGCGGTTGAGCAGTGCAGGCTCGCAGGCATCAGACCTGTTATGATAACCGGTGATCATCCCCTCACGGCAGCGGCCATAGGAAGAGAACTTCACTTTTCAGACCAGTCAGAAGCTATTACCGGGGAGAGATTACAAAAGGCAGACGAGCAGGAGTTGGCAGACTTAGCAACAAAAACATCTGTGTACGCCCGTGTATCCCCTGAAGATAAGCTGCGGATAGTAAACGCGCTGCAGCAAAAAGGTGAAGTGGTTGCGATGACCGGCGACGGCGTAAACGATGCCCCTGCTCTGAGAAAAGCAGACATTGGCGTGGCCATGGGAATTACCGGAACCGATGTGGCCAAAGAGGCAGCTGACATGGTACTGCTGGACGATAACTTTGCGACCATTGTCGCTGCCGTGGAGGAAGGAAGGGTAATATTTGATAACCTGCTCCGGTTTATCAAATTCTCCCTCGCGGGTAATTTAGGTAAAGTCATTGTTATGCTGATAGCGCCCCTGTTTGGAATGGTGGTAGCGCTACAGCCCCTGCAGTTACTGTGGCTGAACCTGCTCACAGACGGTTTGCTGGGACTTGGGTTAGGTACAGAGCCCGCCGAGAAAGACACCATGAGCAGACCTCCAAGAAACCCAGCGGAGGGTGCGCTCAGGAAACAGGATTTTCCGCAATTGGCAATAGTCGGAGTTACTATCGCAGCTGTCTCTATTGGCTTGGCGGTATACTATTATAACCCATCGGATCCGGAAGACTTGACCTGGCAGACAATGATCTTTGCCACTATTGGCTTCTCTCAGGTTTTCCAAGCCCTTGCCTTGCGCTCATCAGGCCACTCGGCCTTTGCTATCAGTACAAATCCTTTGATGGCCATAGTAGCCGTGTCTGCCATAGCTTTACAACTCTTAGTTATATACTTACCCGGACTGGAGGGCTTCTTCCGACTAGTGCCCCTATCGGCGGAGGACCTGCTGATCTCCATTGCAGCAGGGTCACTTGTCTTTGTGGTAGTGAAGCTTGAAAAAAGATTTCTTAGTAGATAAATCAATACCAATTGCAATGCTATAAATAACCTGCATACTATGCCTACATTAAGTGATCTCTCAGCCATGATTACCCCTGTTGTATTAATTCTTGCTGCAGGGCAATTAATCTTGACAACGTCCCAGCGGCTTGCCCGGAGTGTAGAGCGAGCCCGTAAATTGTCTGAACAGTTCGAGGAACTGGTTTTAAAGAAAGATCAAAAAGACACGTCTTTAAAAAGGAAATTACTCTACAGGCTCCTGATCAGGGCAACCAACAGGTCCAGAAAACTGCAGCAAGTCATGAGCCTACTTTATATAGCCCTTTCCGTGTTTGTAGCCACTAGCCTGACAATAGGCTTATTAGAAGTATTTGGAGTATTAGTGATTTGGGTACCTGTGGCACTTGGCTTGGGAGGCGCAGGCTTACTTTTCTATGCTACTGTTTTACTGATAGCAGAAACCCGCATTGCGCTGGGTGCTATAGATATTGAGATGAATTATTTGGTGGAGAATTACAGAGAGGAACTACCTGAGCCAGAGCAAAGCGAAGCTAAGGATTAAACACAAAAGATGTTGAGTAAAAAGAACGTCCTAAACTCAACTTTTCCATTATTACCCTGATCTGCACATACCCGACTTTGCCGCAGTTTAGTTCTTAGGTTAATTCAGGAAGAAGACTCCAAGGAAAGTTTACCGCCTCTTGAAATATTAAATTAATATTCAGGATATACAGCTCTACAGAAGGGTTGAGTTAAATCGATTTTCTTATAAGTAAATGAAATGGCATTTAAATGTAAGCTATCGGACTAGTTAATTTATGATCAAAGAAACTATATGTGCACTATGTAATATTGCAGCAACGCTGCAATATCTTGGTGGAACTGGTTCGATCATTCCATCTTTCGGTCTATCACAGTAGAAAACCGCTTCAAAACAAATGGACAGCTTTTTTGTTCGATTTTTTTTACCGCAGGTAGTCCATGCCCTTTCTCATCTTTGACCGTACCCTTAACCGCGCGGGTTTGCGCAAAGGCACTATAGCAGCATAACAAGGCAAGTCCCCAGATTATACTGTACCTACAAATTGTAAAGATTCTCATCCTCATAGTTTTTTGGTTGATTTTGCCACAAAACTATGCTGAAGGGATTACGCGAATATTAATCCTAGACTATGTTTATATTAATCATTTGGGCTTAAACAGCAGTATAAATTCACAAAAACTTCACATGAACAGTATTTCATATAATAACAAAAACATTAATGGTGTCCTCAGTTATCTGTACCGCCAAACTAATCTTAACGAAACCTTAACCACCTCATAACCTGCAGCTAACACTACAGACATAATTAAGTAGCGTAGTTCGGAATAACCTTTAGCCAGGGGAATCAGAACCAATAATCATACAAAAATGAAAAAGGCAAAATCACTTGCAGGCTTTATCACAAGCATGCTACTAGGCATTCTCCTGTACAGGCTGCACTCCTTCTACTCCCCTTTTAAATTCAATGGAGACTAAAATTATACTCACCCACGCCTGATCTATGGCAAGAAAAAGAAAAGTAGAGGTAGTTGTCATATCTGATGTACACCTCGGCACCTATGGCTGCCATGCAAAAGAACTGCTGGCCTACCTTAAAAGTATAAAACCTGATACCATCATTCTTAACGGGGACATTATTGATATTTGGCAGTTCAGTAAAAGCTATTGGCCTGCTTCGCACATGCGGGTAGTTAAGCACCTGATGGGGCTCATTGCCAAAGGCACCAAAGTATATTACATCACCGGCAACCACGACGAGATGCTCCGTAAATTTGTAGGCTTTAACCTTGGTTCTTTCCAGATCGTGAACAAACTGGTGATGGAGCTGGATGGCAAGCGTGCCTGGATGTTTCATGGCGATGTGTTTGATGTGACCATGCAGCACTCCAAGTGGCTGGCGAAGCTAGGCGCACATGGCTATGACTTGCTCATCCTGCTCAACCGTATGGTAAACTTCTTTTGTCTCAAGCTGAACAGAGAGAAAGTATACTTGTCTCGCAACATCAAAAACCGTGTAAAAAGCGCTGTCAAATTCATCAACAATTTTGAGAAAACGGCCTCTGATATCGCCATCTCCAGCGGGTACGATTATGTGGTTTGCGGCCACATTCACCAACCTGAACTGCGCGAGATCACGAACAACGAAGGCAGCGTTACCTACCTCAACTCCGGCGACTGGATCGAGAACCTGACTGCCCTGGAGTATGAAAAAGGAGCCTGGAGCCTTTACAAATTCCGGGAGAACCTGGATGCAGTGGTGATGGATATGGATGACGAGCTTGTGCCAACCAACATACAGCTGTTCCAGAGCCTGATGGTAGAATTTAACTTAAAATCAGCTTGAGAATACTATATGCTATTCAGGGCACCGGTAATGGTCACCTTACCCGTGCTTTGGACACTATACCTGCCCTGCAGCAGCGCGGAGAAGTAGACATTGTGGTAAGCGGCATTCAGGTAGATCTTAGTTTGCCATACCCTGTAAAGTACAGGCTTAAAGGTTTAGGCTTCGTTTTCGGGAAGAACGGCGGCGTAGACTTTTACCGCACATTTGCAAAAGCAAGCTCCCGCTCCTTTTACAACGACACGTGCCAACTGCCTGTAAATGAATATGATTTGGTTATTACCGACTTTGAACCTGTAACTGCCTGGGCTTGCATGCGGGCAAAAAAGCATTGCGTGGGACTGAGCAACCAGGTGGCGGTGCTAAATCAAAACGTACCAAAGCCAAAGGAGACCGATCATATGGGGAAGTTTATCCTCAAGAACTACGCTCCTACTACCGCGCAGTATGGCTTTCACTTTGCCAGGTTCGACGACACCATCTTTACCCCTATCATCCGTAAACAGGTGCGGGAACTGGAGGTGAGCAACCAAGGGCACTACACCGTATATTTACCCGCGCACGACGACCACAAAATTGTAAACAAGCTCTCCAGGTTTAAGAACGTGGAGTGGCAGGTGTTCTCCAAGCACAACAAGCAGCCGTTTCAGCACGAGAACATCTCGGTACAACCTATCCAGAACGATGCCTTCTTGCAAAGTATGGCCTCCTCAGCAGGAGTACTTTGCGCGGCAGGCTTCGGTACACCGTCAGAAGTTTTATACTTGCAAAAGAAGCTGTTGGTAGTGCCTATGAAAAACCAGTATGAGCAGGTTTGCAACGCCGCAGCTTTAAAGCATATGGGAGTAGCAACCGTTAAAAGCCTCAAGAAAAAACACCTGCCTAAGATAAGCGAATGGCAGGAGCACGGCGAACCGATACAAGTGCATTACCCAGATGAGACGGATGCCATTGTAGCACGTATAGTGCAGGAAAACACATAAATATAAAGTATAGCTTTCGTGCAGCAGGAGCCGCTTCTGCTGCTTTCAATATGACACACAGCAGCACAGCACAAGTACAGGACCAGCCTGTACTGAACAGACTGGATTTCGGGGCAGATTTTGAATGGGGAGTTGCCACTGCAGCTTACCAGATAGAGGGAGCACACGACACAGGGGACAAAGGCGCTTCTATCTGGGATATCTTCACGAATAAAAGAGGGAAAGTAAAGCAGAACCACCACGGCAAAATAGCCTGCGACTTTTTTAACCGCTACCCCGACGACCTGATGCTGATGCAGGAAATGGCTATCCCTAACTTCCGCTTTTCACTTTCATGGTCCCGCCTGATGCCTGCCGGTACAGGTAAAGTTAGCCAGCAAGGGATAGACTACTACAACCGCTTAATAGACTATAGCCTGGAGCTGGGCATTACGCCTTGGGTTACGTTATACCACTGGGACTTACCGCACGAACTGGAGAAAAAAGGCGGCTGGCCTAACCGCGACATTGTGAACTGGTTTAGTGAATATGCTGCGCTATGTGCCACCACCTTTGGCGACAGAGTGAACCATTGGATGGTGCTGAACGAGCCGATGGTGTTTACAGGAGCAGGTTATTTTCTGGGTGTTCATGCGCCTGGCCGCAGATGTTTTGGCTCGTTTATACCTGCCGTACACCACACAGCCCTTTGCCAAGCACAAGGTGGCCGCATTTTAAAAAGTATACTCCCTCATGCTGAAGTAGGTACTACTATATCCTGCTCTCATGTAGAACCCCTGCGGCAACGCGAAAAAGACATTAAAGCAGCACAACGAGTAGATGCACTTCTCAACAGGCTTTTTCTGGAGTCCGCACTTGGCCTCGGTTACCCCCTGGACGACCTGAAGTTTATGCGTCGAATTGAAAAGTACATGAAGCCAGATGATGAAGCGCTGCTGCAGTTTGACTTTGATTTTATAGGTATACAGAACTACACCCGCGAAGTGGTAAAACACTCTTTCTGGACACCCTTTCTGCAGGCCAACTTGGTGCCCGCTAAGAAAAGAGATGTGCCTTACACCCTTATGAACTGGGAAGTATACCCGGAGGGCATCTACCACCTGCTGCACAAGTATAGCAAGTATAAGAACATCAAAAAATTAATCATTACAGAAAACGGTGCTGCCTTCGCTGATGAGCTTAAGGACGGGCAGGTAAACGATCAGCAGCGTGTAGAATTTTTGAAGCGCTACCTGCAGCAGGTGCTGCGCGCCAAGCAGGAAGGTGCCAACGTGCAGGGCTATTTCGTATGGTCTTTTCTCGACAACTTTGAGTGGGCAGAAGGCTATAATCCGCGCTTCGGGCTGGTGCACGTAGACTATGAGACGCAACAGCGCACTATTAAAGACTCTGGTTTGTGGTATAGGGATTTCCTGACAAATAAATTCAAAGTATAAAGCTTATTGAAATTACTACGTTTTCTGTAATTGTTTTGCTCCCTTTTCTTTCTTTAGTACCTGCACTACATCATCCATGATCATATACAGGCAGGGCACGATCACCAGAATAATGGCTGTGCAAAAACGATCCCAAACCCCAGCGAAATGGCCATGGGTATTAGTTGATAAGCTTGCCTGGCCGTTTCAAGTATGATAGGCCTGAACCTCCGGATGTCGGCTTCATGTAAGGCATCGTAAGCAGAAAGGTCTCCGCGCTGTCGGTTGGCATAATCGATCATGATCAGCGAATCGTTCACTACCATTCCCAATAGCGCAATAATACCCATCAGGCTCACCAGCGACAAGTCGTAGCATAGCAGAATGTGTCCGATCACCGCACCCACCACGTCGAATGGTATTGCCAACTACAATAATAGGTTTAATATAGCTGTTCAGCACACCAATAAACCAAGGTAGCTGTTATTCATTTAGCAGGTCGTCACTTCAGGTTACCCTCAGGAATGATGATTCAGGTGTCGCTACTCAACAAAGTATCTCGACTTCAGGTATAGCAGGAATATCGAAAAGCCTTTATGCTGTAAGCCAGAAGCCTGCAGCGGACGCTTTATTCCATTCATCCAGTCCAAGACAGCATGACCTCAGACAACGTTCAGCAAAAAAGATTCCGCATGCTCTACAAGCTGGAGGCCTGGCTGGAGGGCCCAATGTTCATGCTCGCCATCGTGTGGCTGTACCTTTTTATTGTGGAACTGGCAAGGGGCCTGTCCCCTGTTCAGGAGAAACTGGTAGTGCTGATATGGTTTCTTTTTGTGCTGGAGTTTACGGTAAAGCTGGCACTCTCCACCAGCAAGGTTGATTACGTGAAAAGAAACTGGCTGATAATAATGGCCCTTTTCATCCCTGCCATCAGGGTTTTCCGGCTGTTAAGGGCCATTAGAGTACTGCAACTGAGCCGGATAGTCACTACAAACACCTTCGTAAGGGGACTTACCCCATCCAACCAATTTTTAAATGAACTAAAGAATACGCAAGAGGAAACCCCGGCTGCAGAGATGCATGTAGGGGTGCTACTAGCCTACAGCCCTGCCGTAACACCGGAGGGGATGGAGCCTTTTCTAAAGCAACTAACGCTTGATGTGCAGCCAGAGATGACTTTTGCCAGCGGCATACCATGGACATTCCACTTGGTGGAGCCAGTAGCCTTGAAGACTGACAGAACAAGGGAGCCCTCTGATTTCCTCGATGCGGCTACTATGCGGATGGCGGAGGGTCCTTATGACATTGTACTGGTGGTGACAGACGTCACCCTGATCTCCCGCAGAGACCGGATTGAGGCGGGAATTGCATCACCTGTAACTTATACTGCTGTGATCTCTACTCAGCGGCTGACTACAACACCCAGAGGAAAACCTATCCGTACTTTGGGCGCTGAGACAGTACGGGTTAATGCCGCAGCTCTCACGTTGCACTTGCTAGGACACATCAGTGGATTGCCTCATACAGAAAGAAGAAAAGGAGGCGTGATGGCTCCTTTCTCATTTCGAGAAGGAAGAAAGCTCCAGCCTGAGTTTACTGAAAAGGAGCGCGCACTACTTAAAGAGCAGGTGAAGCATCTTCCGGAAAGGGAGCTTCACGGGGGCACCGGCTTAGAAGCTTTCATATTTCACCTGATCATGGCAGTCAAACACCCAAAAGCGATTCTGAGTCCGTTGCTCCGGAACTGGGCAATATTACTCCCCTTGTCGCTGCCAGGCTTAGCCACAGCGGCGGTAGCCCCTAGCCTGCTGCTGATTTTCTCTGCAGAGATTTGGGATGTGGGACTAAACATGGGTAACAGAACCACGACTTTATTTGCGGCTGTCAGTATACTGGGTGCTTCTTTTTACCTGATCAAGATCCAGTCCCTGTTCCTTCCCAGAAAGGAGAAAAATGTGCTGACAGAGCATCAGGCAATAGCCAATGTGGTCATTTTCCTAAGTATCCTCTTGGCCTGCTTTGGGCTGTTCCTGATGATTGGTGGGTTGATGATGGTCATAGAGCTCTACGTTTTCCCGGAAGGCCTTATCAGCACTTGGCCCACACTGGACAAACCCATGGTAGGGCTCACTGACAAGTTGCGTTTGGCTGCTTTTATCAGCACAGTGGGCGTCACTACGGGTGCGCTTGCTGGAGGACTGGAGAAGAAAACGGTAATTCAGCACTTGGCTTTGTTCCTCAATAAGCCATAAACGGTCTCCGAAGCTCTGAAAGTATTGAACTGGACTGCTCCTGTTGCTTTACATGGCTTGTTTTACTGAACCAGGTGAAGTTCTCTTTATTTCCTTTATCAGCTTATCGTCCCAGGAACACTTTGGCGTTTAAGTAAACGAAGGGAAATTAAATAAACTTCTACAGCGGCCAAATCACTGTGAAAATTATTTGATAATCCTATCATTGGGTCTACCACTGCAAAAAGCCGCTCAACATTAATCGAAGTGGATTCTTTAATTCAGGCAGTTTCTTCTTTCAGTTTTCTATTCATCACCAGAAATTAAACCAAAATTCAATATTTGTCCAGTAAGTTTGTGAGCAGATCAAATGGCTAGAGAAAAGGAAGATAAAACTAGTCTATACTATTTAATCCTACCTTAAATATATCTTGTTTTCCGTGCCAAGCCTTTTCCTTAGTGAGCGGTTACATCGCATGTGTCATTAAATGATTTTGACAACATGCAGCTAAGAAGGTATCTGGGATCTATTTTTTATGTTCCTAGGCTGCTGAATTAAACCGCTACGATACAAACTAAAAATGAGACGCTTGCCATTAGGTCAAGCGCCTCATTTGTTCCAGGACACATTCAGTACTTAATGCTTTAGTTTTTAGAAATTCAATAAAGCTACATCACAGACATGACCTATTTGCCACCCGCTCTGTTCACCTCATCTAAGTTTGTGCTTTTCTTGTTTGCTTTAAATTCACTACCCTTGCTAAAGCGGTAACGAAGGCTAATCTTAAAGCTTTGTGTTCCTCTGTACTGGTCAGCTTTAATCTTGTTGCCGTCAATGTTTATAGTTCCTGCCATTCGTTTAGTCTTGAAAATATCTGTAACGCTCATACTAACATCTAGCTTATCGTTCATAAAAGAGCGCTTTAGGCCTGCATCTACTCCCCAACTGGCATTAACACGGTATAAACCATAGGCTGCCGGACCTTGGTAAGCAGCGTTCAGTTCAAGACGTATAGACTTTGGCATTTGTAGCGCGTGATTTGACTGTAGCATAAAAGAAACCTGCTCGTTTGCCAGCACCTGCTGCTCACGTTCTGCTGTATACTTCTGGTACATGATCGTAGCTGTATTGTTCATCTGCCATATTGGCAACACCTGCAATGGAGCTACCAATGTTGTGTTAAAGCTTTCCATCTTCTCTAAGTTCTGCTGCTGAAAGTAGGTCGTTTTATCTGCAACATTCTGCTCCGGCATTTCTGCTATAAAGTCTTTTGTTACAGTATACCCAACTACCACATTGAAGCGCTGGTTTATAGTTTGTGTAATGTTAAAAGCGTTTGTGTATTGTGGATTTAAGTAAGGATTGCCTACCACCCAAGAATAAGGGTCGATGTAGAAAATGAAAGGGTTCAGGGCACTATACTGAGGTCTGTTTACACGGCGGCTATAAGAGTAACTAATCTGGTAGTTGTCACTCACCGCATGCTGCAAAAACAACGTCGGAAACAGGTTGAAGTAGTTTCTATTTGTTTTTTGGCTTAACGTAACAGAGTTACCTGCTGCAAATGTCTGCTCTACACGGAGACCTGCTTGTATGTTTAGCTTTTTGCCAATGCCTGTAGAGTAGGAAGCATAGGCTGCAAGGATGTTCTCCTTATAAATAAAGTGGTTGCTTCGCCTGGCGTCCGGCTGCATGTTACCATCTGTTTCTTCATAAAACTTCAGTTCATTATCAGAGATCACACGACTTGCTTTCGCGCCTAACTCCAGTTTGCCTGTTTTGCCTACAGCTTTTATAAGATCGGCTTTTGCAGCATAGATGTCATAGTTGTTTGGGTTGTCATACATCAGTCTGTTAACGGAAACACCGGCAGGTATACTCATACTTTCCAATCGGTTTACAAACGTGGCATCGTCCTGGCTGTAGAGTCGCACATAGTCTAGGTCCGCAGAGAGTGTAGTGCCCATTGTATCTAATTTACCCAAATAATGGAAGTTAAAGGTGCTGCTCTGCTTATGTCCTTTTCCGTTATTCAGCGCATCTATCAGCACGTCCTTTTCAGGGTTACCATCTGCCAGTTTAGCCAATGTACTGATATTGTTTTCTGTATTATAAATCGATACATCGGCCATAAAGCCAAGGCTGTGTCGCTGATTTAGGTCAACACTAGCGCCTGCTCTAAGGGTGGGTATTGTTCTTTTTCCTTCCTCTCTCAGGTTTTGGTCAAGGCTACTGTCCATTTGATTATGGAAGGTACGCTTCATTTTGTTTGTTCTGAGGTTGGCACGCTCGGCAAAATCAAAATTGGCAAAAGCGCTCCATGCACCTTTTTTATAATTCACATCAGCACCTGCTGTATAGCTGTTCAGTTCGTTGTGTTGGTAACTGGAATGTAGGCTGCCGTTTAAACCTGTGTCTTTGCTCTTCTTCAGGTTGATGTTAATGATGCCTGACGCACCTTCCGCATCATACTTGGCAGAAGGATTGGTAATAATTTCTAAGTCTTTAATGTTCTCACCGGACATGTTTTGTAGAAAGTTCTGCAGTTCCTTCCCGCTCAGATAAACGAGTTTGTTGTTGATCATGACTTTCACACCCGCTTTACCATTCAGCTTCAGGTCTCCGTTCTGATCGATCCAGACGCCCGGGGATTTAGCCAGAACTTCATAAGCAGTACTGCCGCCTGCCATGGCTGTGCCTCCCACATTCACTATCATTTTATCAGCATAAGAAACTACTGTAGGACGCATGCCCTGTACCACTACCTCCTGCAGTACCTGCACATTTTCTCTTATAGTTGTGTTCCCGAAATCTTTTGTAAAATCATCCCCTGTAACTTCAAAAGGATCAGAATCTAGCTGCACATACCCTAAGAAATCGAAACGCAGAAAGTACGTTCCTTTTGCAGGTGATTTTATCTGGAATCTGCCTTCTGCATCTGCGGTAGTACCGTTAATTACAACGGAGTCAGCAGCTTCTAACAGCGCTACATTGGCAAAACCTACTGGCTGCCCCTGCTCATCTTTTACAATGCCTGTTAAAAAACCATTTACCTGGCTAAAGCCTACCTGCGGTAAAGCTGTTATCAGCAGCAGTATGATGATGTGTTTTAGATTTTTCATTTCATTAAGTTTTATTTGTCCTGAAATCAATTAGTTGATCCAAAGATGTCGCATCAAATACAGGATAGAAATCTGTTTCTGATGATGCGGGACATAAACCGAATGAAATGGGATATGGGATAGTTGAAATGGAAAGCTTAGGTTATGAAGTTGGTATTGATGGAGGCTTAAAGAACAGTTGCTCTCAAGCAAACTGCTTGTTTTTAAGCTGCAAATAGGTTTACTTCGATGCGGAGAAGTACCCGCAACCTTAGCTCGCTCCTATTAAATTTTTGACCTTGAAAACTAGAATAATGCGCGTCAAGTATAAACCTTTCCTGAAGCAGGTTGCTATCGCCGCCCTGACGACAGTACTTTTATACTATGCGTTAGTATTTGTACATCAAGGCACCGTCTGGCTCTTTAATACTGGTATTTTGGTAGAACTGGCAGTTGCATTTTTCTTTCTGCTGGCCATCTTTATAGCAAACAGATTTATTTCGAAGACCTTTTCAACAGGACCTTTTAGTCGCATTTCAGGTGGTTGGAAAGCTGTTTTAGAAGGCATTACGGTGGTAGCCAGTAGCGTTACCCTTTGTTTCCTGCTTTACTATGTTCCGTATAGGCTCATCTATTACGCCGCTGATACAGAAGTTAACTTATTACCCGAACGGGTGCGCCTTGCCTATGTTATTAGTAGCGTTGCGGCACTCTTCTTTTATTATTTTGTGGAACGTGAGCGTAACGTGAAAGAGCTACAGCAAGAGCATTTGCGCGCAGAGCAATTACAAAAAGAAAACTTTAGAGCACAGCTGGAAGCCTTGAAGAATCAGGTAAATCCGCACTTTCTATTTAACAGCTTGAATGTACTCAACTCACTTATCCATATAGATCAGGACAAAGCGGCAACATTTCTAAACCAGCTTTCGGAAGTATACCGGGGGCTGCTTGATAGTGGCGATAAGCAACTGGTACCGCTCGAAAAAGAATTGGAACTGGCAAACGCTTACATATACCTTATGCAGACCCGCTTTGGCGGAAACGTGCAGTTTAGAGTCGATGTACCTGCGACTTACCTACATTTGCAGCTGCCCCCTACCTCACTGCAGATGCTGCTTGAAAATGCTGTAAAACACAATGGCTCTACTTTAAATAAACCGCTGCACATTTATATTTATGTTAAAGATGATAAGCTGGTAGTGGAGAACAACCTTCAGCCCCGACTAGATGAAGTAACATCCACAAAAGTAGGATTACAGAACATCAGCAGTAGGTACAAGTACTTTACTGACCAAGAAGTAGAAGTAACCAAAACTGAAGGATCTTTTACGGTAGCTTTACCTTTACTTGATGTAGCCAATTATGAAAGTAGTTATAGTTGAAGACGAGCAGCTGGCAGCCGATGCGATTGCCGCTATCGTGAAAAGGCTTCGTCCCCAGACAGAAATCCTCTCTAAGTTAGGATCTGTGGAAGAAGCGGTTCAATGGTTTACCCTGCATCAGGCACCCGATCTGATCTTCTGCGATATACACCTTTCTGATGGTAACAGTTTCGAGATTTTCAGGCAGATAGCAGTTAGCTGCCCGGTCATTTTCACGACTGCTTATAACCAATATGCCATAGATGCTTTTAAGGTGAACAGTGTGGACTACCTGCTAAAACCTATTAAAACGGAAGATGTAGCCCTTGCTTTGAAAAAGTATGAGAACCAGCACCATTCATTACCGCTGGATATAAATAACCTGCACCAATTACTGCAGTCGAAACAGCTGCAGCAGCAAATAAAATCCAGGTTTTTAGTGAAGCAGGGCCAGGGGATTAAGGCCATTTCATTAGAAGAAGTGGCTTACTTCTGGGCAGAAGAAGGTGTCGTGTTTCTTGTAACAAAGCAAGGCAAACGCCATATCATTAACTATACTTTGGATCAGTTAGAAGAGCAACTCGACAGCGCTATTTTTTTTAGGGCAAACAGGCAACTTATGGTGCATATTGATGCGGTGCAGGAGGTACGTCCCTACTTCAAAGGCAGACTATCGCTTCTGCTACTGCCTGCCACAGAGAAAGATATTATCATTAGCAGCAGTAAAGCTTCAGACTTCAAGGAGTGGCTGGATATGTAGTTTATCTGAAATTATACATTAAACATTCAAATGAAAGGGTAGCTTGATTAGCTGCTCTCCTGCAAATACTTTATTAATGAAGCCAAATCTCTTTGGAAAATGTTCGATAATTCCATCCTTTGATATACATAAAGCCTCTCAGTTTATACTAGAAGGCTTTTTTGTTTTACTTTAGACACTAAGGCTCTCATTTATTATTACCGTTATATGGTATGGTTTTATTAACGATTTCTTAGCCAATCTTTTCAGGTTATTAGATAAGAAAACTTGAATCAGAAACGATATCAAACCTCTATTCCGCCAATGAACTATATTCATTGTTAGGTGCAGATTCTTTTATCTTTCACTTTTTATTGACCAAACAATCCTTTCATTATATTTTGTTGCTTCTGAGTTTGATGCTCTTTTTTTGAAACTATTAAATGTCCATTCTCAATGCTGGCGTTCAATCCGGCCAATGTTAAATAGTTATCGATTGGAATTTTGTTAGTGCCTAAAACATAAGAATTGAAGAACTCCGTTTGCTCCATTCCGCTTAATTCAGACATCATGTTTTGAAGCTCTCCAATAGTATAACTATCCTTTCTATTTCCATATTTAATCAATAGACCACGCATTAAATCATCCATACTTTTTTCATTGTTCGTGGCATTACGAATAATAATATCTTGCGCAATTCCCACCAGCATGCCACCTCCGTACACTAAACCCCAGTGGTCGTGCTTCTCTTCTCCATTTGCAATTGCTAGTTTTCCGATACCATCATCTTCATTGTATCGTTTATAAAAAAAGTTGCCTAAAAAATCTAAATAGGATTCATCTGTCAGAAAAGAGACATGATGCAATGCCTTTAAGGTATAATAGTTAGTAAGGCCTTCCTTAAACCATTCTGCGTTTTCACTGCTTGGTCTAAAAGATTTACCGTTCCATAGGTGGAAGAATTCGTGCGCAAAAATGAATCTTGAAATTGTTTTTGAGAATTGATCAGCATCTTTTTGAATCAGAATACTGACGTTGTTTCCAACTACTTCACCATCTGTAATAGATGGATGGGAGCTAATAACCACAACCATTTTTTTGAACGGATCATCAGGTGAAGGCTTGGGGATTCCGCCCATAAGCTCTATGTAATAGTCCAAAACACCTTCTGCCAGATTTTTGAAAACTGCTTCGTCCTTGATAATCTCAGTACTACCAAGCGCAAAGACAAATTCAAAATCATCCCGTTTAAGAGAAAGCTCTTTGTGTTTTCCTGCAAATAGCATTGCGTTTGCCAGATCGGTATAATTCTTTACCGAGTAGGAAGAAGCAACATCCCTGTTATTCGTCCACGGTGTGGTAACCTTCCAATTTCTAGGTAACTCAAAGTCAACATTTATATTTTTTCGTTTTTCTCCGTTCATAATGAACAAAGTTCTCCCCGTATAAAATACGCCCTTATCAGTCGTATATGCTATGCCATCTATACCTCCATCCCATTCATAGTCTTCATGGTCCAAATAGACATCATAGGTCAAAACAATCTTTTCGTTAAGTGGTGCGTGTATTTTCCACTTCGCATCGGGAATTTCTTCTAACTTAATTAGCTTTCCTTCATCGTTCACAGCCTTTATATTATGGATGAATGTTGCCCATCGTTTTTCCAGATTGTTTGCTCCATAATCCATAAACAGGATACTGTCTTGTGGTGTAAACTCAACTTTTACTTTTGTGATTTTGCTATTGTCATTATCAAATGCAATTGAATAGGTAATAGCTTCATCGTTTTGATCTTGTTTACACGATAAAATAAGCAAACTGATAAATAGGATTGTGAAGATGTTTTTCATTGCTTTTCATTCCAGATTGTACCTAACCGTCTTGTGCAGCCTAAACCAGATGTATACTAAGAACTAAGGCTGAATTTGTTTGGGTATTCTTCTCTTAATATTTGCACACTTTCGTAACAAAGGCATTGTTTAAATCAGGAATTCTTCTTTCGTAAAACTTATCATTCTACTTGCTATTTTCTTCCAGTATTTCGGAATTTCCAGAGCCTCCCCAGTAGGTATAGATTTTGGAGATATTCACTATAGATAGTACTGCCAGTGCTTCCATTGGTGCTTTTCTTTAGATGTGAGACGATAGATAGATCAAGGGCAAGAATAGAAACATTAGAAGCTTGCTCCAACTAAATGTGATAAAAGCATCAAAAAATGTGACTAAGAATGATACATAAACACTACAAAGCCTAAAACCTTAAATTTAAACTGATCAGCCATATTTGATTCATATCATCGGATTCTCTAGATAGTCCATCCACTGCAGTTTTGCTGTATCTCGATTCAGCAATAGCTAATCCTGAATTCGGCTCGACTTGTATCCATCACGAAAATATTGTAGCCCTTCACTTGGTTAATGAAATTGTTCTGCAGGCTTTTTACCAATTCTTCTTTGTTTATGGTATGGAATGTGAACGATAAATCAAAGGCAATAACTTTTGGTATCTGCGACTCGCTTATAGCTATTTTACATCACGACAGGCAGGGGGACATTCTAATCTGTCATTGAAGTGTTTCTATACTGTCTACATTACTGCAAAAGGCCTTCAGTTAACGCTGAAGGCCTTTTGACTATACTCTGACACCATACCATATACTTTTACCTTAAGGTGCTTTGATCAGGAGTATAGTATTACTATGGGAAAGGGGAAAATAACTGCATTAATTTTGAATTAAAAATACTAGAGGTACCTCCACTAACCTCAGATCAAAACGTCCTTTAACTTCAAAATCAAGTTCCTTTGTAAAATTTAGGCTTCCACTGAATTGGACCTTTGCTTCACTACAAGGAAGATCGGAGGGAGTTAGAGTATTAACAATAGGTATAACATTACACGAGTTGCCAGTTTGTTCAAATGAATGAGCTGTAGCTGTCACAGAAGTCGCACTTTGCTGGCCCCCTTTTCCAAGTGGCAGCCAATAACCATCGGTTCGTGCTGGACTTCCAGTAGAGGAAAACATCTCAATAAACAGTATTTCGTCGACCATGTCGCCACGCCAGGCGAAGATACGATAGTCGATATGGTGCTCCCCTCTCATCCCGAAACTATCACGCCTAATTCCAGCTACTAAATACTTACGGGGCTTATCATTTACATGTATCACTGCCACCACAGGCTTTGCTCCCATCGCAACTACGGTGGCCAGCCCATTCATCATATCTGCCCTCGCCTCTTCAAATCCATTCTGCCGTGCTTTTTCCATAGCGTCTCCAGCAAGGCTATCCAGACGAAGAGCAAGGTCGTCATCTATCTGACCAGGTGAGTCGAATGGTTCTTCTAAAGTAGGCCTGTCGCAGCTCCACAACAAAAGTATACCAATTACAAAGGGCAAAACACCGTTGATATTGAAAGTCTTTTCATGTCTTATTTTAACAGATGCATTTATGCTAAGACAGGGTAAGCCCATAAAGCGTTGCCTCGGCGAAAAACCTTTACTAGCGGATCTTTTGTATATGCCTTTGTTATACTTGATTCACCTATAACACAGCATCAGCATTAGTCTGTAGATGAATTCAGAGAGTTATCTACACCTTAGTAATTATTAAATATCTTAAATTTAGTAAGTGACAATTAATTTATTAAAAGTACTTATAGCAGAGCGTTAAAAAAACCACCCTATACCAGCACCAGCAGACAGGTAGTTTAGGTCTATTCGCTTACTTCTACCTTCCATGTCATAATCTCTTTCTATTGACCTATACTTCAGACCAGGTATAAGCATTAGATTTTTTCCAATATTAATACCAAGACCTAAATCTATCTGATAGCCAAGACCACGCTTTGAGTCATCGAAGTCGCTGTTTTCACATTCTACTTTTAGTTCATGGTATAGGGCGCCGCCGCCAACAATTATACTCAATCCTGATGATGCTACTGGTTGATTAAATTGTAAGCCGAGGCTATATCCTGATGCAACAAAATCTACATCAGATCCCTTATAATCATCTTTAACATCAAAGTTGTTATATCCCCATCCTGCGTAAACTGATAACTGAGAAAGAACACGATAGCCAATCTCTCCTTCTAAGCCGTACCCGTTATTTAAACTTAAGTTATTTTGCCCTTGGCAAGGTAAATTGATTCCGCCACGAACAGTTATACTGAATTTATCCTGTGCTAATGCAACATTGGAAGCTTGAAATAATAATAGCCATGTGACGACAATAATTCCAAAACAATGTAAGACAACACCAAAGTGTTTTTTATTATAAATATTTAACATAGGTAAAGAATTTAGATATATGATAATTATAGTTTAACTGTCTTTTTTAGTAAAAAGAAGAGGGAGGCAGATGATTAGAAAAGACAATCTTAGAATACCTAAAAATGTACATTAACATCATTAGGCACTGCTAAAGCAATTTGTATTTGTGGGCTATCACCTACAAATAGAACTAGAACACGTAATCAGGGCACACGTGTTGTTAGGGTATATAAGCAGGTATGAGAAAGAGATGATGTTCTACCAGTTCCTTAACAAGGATTTTAAAAGTACATCTACTCCTAAGCAATACCTCTAGCAGCAACAGTTATACTTTAAGGCGTTTGTTTAGAATCAACTTTAAAATGCCTGGCAAACTGTTCGTCTGATGGAATATAAAAACACTAGTTGGGGTGATATTCTAAAGTGTTTGGTTGTGTCGTATGATAAGCAGGTATTTTTGCACTTGGTAAAGACACGCTTATATCATAGATATATGTGTTGTAAAATTATTTACTTAAAGCTTTAAATATTTGCACTTAGCAAGTACATATATTATTTACGACCGATAAAGGGTGGAGTTGATGAATCATCTTTTTCTTTACACATCAAATAGGGCGATTCACTTAAAAAACTGATGAAAAGTCCATAAGCAACCTAAAATGCTGTTCTTACTCCTACTAATCGATTTTATTTTAGTAACAGTAATAATGTGTGAATTTTTTAAACCTGTCATTAATCAATTTCCATCAAAAAAGCCTCTATATAAGTTGTAGAGGCTTTTCCACATTATGTTGTGAATTAAGTTCTTCATCTAAAAAATATAGCGTATACCACGCCATGGAATCACCTCTTGCTGCAGCTTTCTAAATTCTGTAATCCATTGTGACTTGAGTTGGTGCAGGTAGCGCATATTAATGTCACCAAATTGGCTTCGCTTTGAGTCCTGTATAGCGGGTGCCCAGATCCAGTATCAGCACATTCGACTTCACTTGGAAATTGTTACGCTCAAGGGATGGAAGTTTGTTATGCGGCACAATCTCCTCCTTAGCCTCATCGGGATAGGCGGATAGTACATTATCGCAAGTTTTATTAAGGCATCTGGGATATAAAAAATGGTAGAGGGATTGAATTTTTACATATTTATTTATAACAGCCATATTATATACACGGTCATATAAATTTATTATAACCCATTGATATACAAATACTTGTATTTTAATTTAAACATCTGATTATGAATTAACTAGCAAGCGAATTTGTTGAATTTGAAGTGCATACTATACCTCTAAATAGAGTATTTGCAACATAGAAAACAGCAGAACAAAAACCTCAATTAGTACATGGATATAGGATTTCAAGAAGAGATAATTACCAAGACAAATAAATTGAACTCAAAGCTGTGGATGCCGAAACAAGTGCTGATTACACCTGCCGCTATGGACGAATCTTGGGGCAGAAAGATTTATTAACGTGTGACGGCATTGGGACTGCCAGTGCAGGTCCTGAACCAAAACAGGATTACGGGTCTGCGTGGCGAGGACGAGCGAGAAACCTATCGCAAGGCTAAGAGCACACTAGCCATTGTCACAGCTCCGGCTAGCTCGCTTAAGCTGCAACCCATCCCTCCATCAGCGGACTACCAGTTCCACCTGGCAGAGGGCTGTCCTGCCCATTGCCAGTACTGTTATTTAGCGGGTAGCCTGCAAGGTCCGCCGGTTATACGAACTTTTGCCAACTTGCCTTCTATTCTAGAGAACCTGCCAAAGTATAAAAAGGCCGGTCAAGTAACTACCTTTGAGGCAAGCTGCTACACAGACCCCTTGGGCATCGAGCACCTGACGGGGAGTTTAGCTGAAACAATTCGCTTTTTTGGAGAGCATGAAGGCATGCATCTGCGTTGGGTTTCTAAGTTCGATCAAGTGGATGGTTTGCTGGACTTGCCGCACAACGGTAACACGCAGCCCCGTATCAGCATCAACACCGACTTCATATCGAGGAGAATGGAGGGCGGCACAGCCTCTTTGGATGCCCGGCTAGAGGCTGTCCGCAAACTGGCTTTACCAAAGACGGCCGGCGGTGGCGGCTATAATGTGGGACTCGTTATTGCGCCCATTATGCCTGTACCTGATTGGGAAGAACAGTACACGCATCTGCTACAGAAAGTGGAACAAGCGCTCGACTTTGAATGCGAGATTTCCTTTGAATTGATTAGCCATCGGTTCACCCCGGGTTCCAAGGCTATCCTGCAGGAGTGGTACCCCAATACTCAGGTAGACTTCGACGAGAGCAACCGTTCGTTAAAGTTCAACAAGTTTGGTGGCAAGAAGTATGTGTATCCAGCGCTTACCATGAAGGCGCTCCGTAACTTTTTTGAGAGCGAACTCAAAAGACGCTTTCCTGACGCCCCAATTTTGTACTGGACATAGCCATTGAGCCATTGTTTCTATCTTTAAAAGTGCCTCTAGAATATCTTAGTTCTTATGAATATAGTTTGATTCTGACCTATATGCCACTATAGCAAAGAGCCGCTCAACTTTATGTGGAGCGGCTCTTTGCTTCAGATCTTAACCTCATTCAAAAGTATAGATAGTTACTAGACAAATATTTTCATAGGACCAAGACACCTTTATAGTTTAATGCTCAGCGTGATGTTCACGGGCTTCCTCATAGGTTCTGTGTACTGTTCCTTTTGGATGTTCGGCAGGAGTATAAATCGTGTAAAGCTTTAGCTCCGTTTTTCCTGTGTTCCTGATCTTATGGTAGTAGCCTGCAGGAATAAATACAGCCCAGTCATCGGAAACATTCTTATCATAGGTTAGATTCTCCTTGGTCTCCCCCATCAGTACACGGGCTTCCCCCTGCTCTATTCTTATAAATTGATCTATATTCTGATGCACTTCCAGGTCTATTTCTTCACCTGGTTTTAAAGACATCAGCACCATCTGCATGTGTTCTCCTGTCCATTTGGCGGCACGGTAGTGTTTGTTTTTAACTGTACCCTCTTCTATGTTTAGTGCCCATGGCTTTCCTCCCATGTCCTCTCCCTGACCACCCTGCCCAGTATCTCCCATGGTCTCTTTGTTTACTTTTTCAGCTCCAGACGAACTTTCTACACAGCCAGGAAAAATTGCTAACATCCAGATTAAAACTATGGCTCTAGCACCTACACTTTTTACAACATCTTTTGTTTTCATAGCTTATTTATTTTGTTTGCAAATTCGTCTCATCAAGTCTGTTTTATAATAATAAGTACTCTTTAAAACAGGTTTAACCTCTCTTTATATTTAACGGCAACAAACAAAAAACAGACAGTAGCCAACAACAGATACCTCATTCACCACACCTACTATAGAATCCAGGTTATCAACGCATTAAGCATCTAAAAACCTAGAACATCCCACAGCACATAACTACGTACGCAAGATGTAATAGCCACTTAATTTCTTAGCATTTCCTATCCATTGCAAGTAATAAGGCAGGGAGTTTATTTTACCTTGCATAATTTACAACTCTAAGTATTTCTATCATTCTGTAGTAAATGAAAAAGCCTAAGCAGAAATATTTTTGCTCAGGCTTTTGATCGTTGAAAATATATCGCAGAATTATTCGGTAACAGTTACTTTTCTGGATTCATACTGTTTCCCGTTTATCAGAAAGTTCAGTGTATACTCTCCGGCAACAGAAGGATCGAAAGTTACCTGTACGGTTTCTTCCGCGATAACATCTGCACAGACCTCTGCAGTATTTGTTAGGGTGAAGTCATAATTGAAAGTAAAGCCAGATACGGTTTTCTTAGTATTGCTCACACTAAAGCAAGGCGTAGGTTTTTCGAGCTTTACCGCAATCTCTTGGGGCACCTGAACAGATGAAGTTTGATTTATAGTAATATCCAATATACCCGGCTCTGGTGATACAGTGTCTTTTTCACAGGATACAAGGAAAAAGACTAAAATGGGCAGGAAAAGGTAAGCTAGTTTTTTCATGTTAGATTAGTTTTATATGTACACTCCTATGATTCTAAACATGAGGAAATGGTTGCAAGGGTTCATCACTTCTTGGTGCTCTATTTTAGCATATGCTTAAAAAGGGTACTGCTTCAAAGCTTTCCCTCCCTACAATAAGTACTACTTGCTTACATCTTTTAAGCATATGAGTGGAGGCACAACATTTTTGACAGGTGGTGTAGACTTAAGATAGGCAAAAATTACTTTCAGATCATCATCCTCCAGCTTCGAGAACATTGGCCATGGCATCGGAGGAAGTGTATCACGGTTGTTGGCCAGGCCTTTGACTTTACCTTCACGCATTGCCATAAAAACTGCAGGTAGGCTTCAGGCATTGTTTCCCATGACTGCCGGAAAACGGCCTCTTCCTTAAAAGATGTCAGTAAATGATCGGCAAATCTACTATTCCATTGATTTTTCTAGCCAGATCTATACCTGTTTATTCTTTGCCTAGGCCGATGTCCATTAAGAGCACATTAGGCTTTGTAGCTTTCAGTAGGCGCATCACTTCTTTGGGAGCAGATACTAGATCAATTAGTTCATAGTCAAGTTGATTGAGCACCATGCGAAGAACATCCGCATGGCGCTCGTCATCTTCAACTGCCAAAACCCTAATCTTTCGCATGGGTAGTATAAATTAGAAGCAAACAGATTTTGGTATTAATGCTTGTAAGCTTGGGCTAAATCAAAAATCAACTTCCTTTTCCATTGGCTGATAAAGCGCTTCGTTCTTAAAGCGAACTAATGCAAGTACAACCGCCTGCTCGTATAGTTGCATCCTGTCTACTACATTATTAGTGAGTAAGCCAATAGCACCCGACTCTTGCTTTGAATTGGATTTATTGAAAACAATGTCATCTGCTTCACCCAACTCCATTCCTTGCGCTACTAAAGTGGCAACTGCATGTGGCAAGAAGAAAGTGCCTGATCTTGCCTTACCCAGTCCATCTACTGACCGTACCACTACCCAAGCAAAAGCAGTGAGTTCTCCGCCATATATTTCTACACCGCCTTCAATTCCTATCCAGAAGTCAGCCTCGGTATGCTTTTTTACTGCATTGTTTACTCTGTTAACTGCACCGGCAAAAGTCTCCTCATCCGACATCGGCTGATCAGCTACTTCAGAAGAAACAGAAATAGAAAGTGTACTGAAAGTTTTGTCTGGGAACATCTTCTCAAAGCCCCGGAGAGCTGCCTCAATCTTGACAGGGTTTTTCGAAGCTACCACTACAGTATGTTCTATTTTATGAATCATAAATAGATATTGAGTTAAATCGAACAAGTATAAAACAATAGCAACTAGTCATCTGTGGTTATTAAATAATGAGATGATATGCTGTAAATTCCAGCCTGCTAGTACAAACCCTAAGCCCTTTACTTTGATTATTGCAGAAACTTAGGCGCTTTACGGTGCTTTGTACCAGATTCATAACCATAGGCAATTTCGAGTAACACAGGCTCGCTCCATGCTCTCCCGAAAAAGGATATACCTACCGGTAACTCATCTACAAAGCCCATGGGAACTGTAATAGCCGGATAGCCTGCCTGTGCTGCCGGCGAAGAACTGCCTAACTGAAAGCTGTCCCCATTTACCAAATCAGTTTTCCAAGCAGGACCACCCGTTGGTGCTACAATGGCATCTAATTTATGCTTGTCCATTACCTTATCTAATCCCTCTTCTCTAGTGCCTTTCATCAGTTTAGCCAATGCCTCTTTGTATTCCTTAGAATTGAGATCTCCTTTTTTCTGGGCCATTTCCAGGTAGCGCTGGTTGAAGTGCTCCAGCTCTAGGCTATCAGCCTTGTTAAAAGCTATCAATTCCTCTACACTTTTGATAGGCGCTTTAGGTCCGAGAGATTTAAAGTAGTCATTCAAGCCCTGCTTATATTCATACAACATGATCTCAAATGAGTGGTTGCCAACTCCGGGGCTGGATATTTGATCGATTTCCACTATTTCTGCGCCCTGGCTCTTTAAGTAGCTAACCGCCTTATACATCAGCGAATCAACCTTATAGTTTACTCCAAGCGGTGCTTTATAGAACCCAATACGTTTGCCTTTCAAGCCGTCAGCCTTGAGAAACTGTGTATAGTCTTTATAGAATTTACCTTGGCTGGCTACTGTCTTCTCATCTGCTGGGTCTACACCAACCATGGCTCCTAAGCCTATGGCTGCATCCCTTACTGTTCGTGCCATAGGGCCTGGCGTATCCTGCGTATGAGAAATTGGTATAACACCGGAGCGGCTTATAAGTCCAACAGTTGGCTTGATGCCTACTATACCGCTGGCGTGAGCGGGGCAAACAATAGAGCCGTTTGTTTCTGTACCAATTGCCAACACTGTTAAATTGGCTGCCACAGCTACAGCAGACCCTGAACTTGATCCGCAGGGGTTTCTGCTTAGCACATACGGGTTCTTAGTTTGTCCGCCAAGGCCACTCCAGCCACTTGTAGAAAGCTCGCCCCGGAAATTTGCCCACTCACTGAGGTTGGCTTTGCCGATAATTACTGCCCCGGCTTCTCTTAACTGCTTGGCAACATAGCTGTCTTGCAAAGGGTATGAATTTGCCAATGCTCTGGAGCCAGCAGTAGTTGGCATTTTATCGTGCGTATCGATGTTGTCCTTTAGTACAACGGGTATCCCATGAAGAGGACCTCTTACTTTCCCTGCTTTCCTCTCCTTATCCAGTTCCTCGGCAATTTGTAAGGCATCCGGGTTTACTGCGATGATAGAACTTAGTGCAGGGCCATTTTTGTCGATTTCTTCAATTCTGTTCAGATAAGCCTGAACAACATCTTTTGAGGTTAGGGAACCAGTTTTATACTTCTCTTGCAGTTGTGCTATCTCCAGCTCCACAATTTTAGAAGCGTTAGCATTCACGACCTGAGTTTCATTCGGGCGGGTCTGGCAAGAGATGTGAGAAAACACAAGTGAGCTAACCGCCAATAGGTAAACAGTTCTCTTTAAATTTTTATTCAAGTTAATAGATTTCATAGGGTGACATGTTGAAATGTTTGTGTACGATTACTAGGCAGCTAGGCTACTTTGCATAGACACACCGGTTTATCTTAAATCTGTTTGCTAAAAGTTAAAGATAATATTTATCTGAGATTTTGCATTGAAGGCGAATTGTTTAGTGCCTATTTATTGACTTTAAACTAATACGTACAGAGAAAAGATAAATCGTTTAAGCGAAATTCAAGATTTGTCATTAAGTACAACCAATTATAAATTTCAAGAGCATGTGCAAGTTGTATGTCGCCAACATCATCCTTTTGCGGCGCAGTTGCTGGGATTTTAAAAATGCTCCTTTAGTTTATCCATAATTGATTTGACTATCGATTTGAGTAACTATTTTTAGAAGTTCATATTTTATTTAAGACTGCTTAAAACTATTTTCCTGCTCTTTATCTAGTTCGCTGTGTACCATCTGCTTATAGCTCTTCCCTATCGGGAGTTCTTTCTCTCCTACCCGCACTGTGTTAGCGCCATACGCCGTTATTTTGTCGCGGGCTACTATGAAAGACCTGTGGATACGCAGGAATAACGAAGCTGGCAGTTTCTCTTCAGCATAGTTCATCCGTTGGTAGGTTAGCAAACTATGGTTGTCTTCTAACACTACTTTAATGTAGTCCTTCACACTTTCAATCCAGAGAATCTCCTTTAAGTATACCTTTACCATTTGCCTGTCTACTTTGTAGTATACATAAGGCTCTTCCTGCTTTAAATAGGTTTCTTCCTGTGTTACCTGCTGCCGGGCCATCACTTTGCCTACTGCCTTCAAGAAACGCTCCAGCGTTACGGGCTTTACAAGGTAATCTGCCACATCCAGTTCAAAACCTTCCACGGCATATTCGCGGTATGCAGTTGTTATTATAACGGCAGGTGGATTGGGTAAGGCACGTAAAAACTCCAACCCGGTAAGCTTAGGCATCTGTATGTCCAGGAACAGCAGGTCAACAGGCTGTTTTCGCAGTAGCGCAAAGGCATCGAGTGCATTGTGGCAGACGCCAACTGCCTGCAACTCTTCTACTGTCTCTACATAAGATTGTATCAGATTGGCAGCCAGCGGCTCATCGTCTACGATCAAGCACTTCCAGCGGGCGTGTTGGTTCTTCATGCGTTAATTCTTTTTGTGCAGGTGTAAGCTTTAGTGTTACCAGATAACTATCCGGACTGTCTAGTTGCTTTAACTCATAGGCTCCATCTAACAATATATCCAGCCGCTTCAACACGTTTGTAATACCAAGTCCACCTTTTTTTACTTCCTCAGCACCTTCATCGGGCTTGCTGTTTTCTACTTTTAGCAAAAGCCAAGGCGCTTTGTATGAGATTTCTATGCGGAGCCAGCAGGTACCTGTATGCTGGCTTAACCCGTGTTTAAAGCTGTTTTCCACAAAAGGCAGCAGTACTAGGGGTGGTACAGCTAGGCCTTCTACGTCTCCGTAAAGAGCAAATGACACATCCAGCCGATCCCCATAGCGGATCTTCTCGATTTCCAGGTAATTTCGGATGTAGCTGATTTCTCTTTTTAGGGGTGTCCACTCCCGGTTGCTATCGTACAGCATATACTCCAGCAAACCGGATAGTCGATAAATCATTTCGGTTGTATAAGGAGAGCCTTTTTGCGACAGGGCGTAAATATTATTGATGGTATTGAAAAGGAAGTGTGGCTGCACCTGCGATTTGAGCAAACTTAGTTCTGCTTCTTTCTTTGCAGCTTCCAGTTGCTGCCTTTTCTTATCATCGTGTACCCATTTGTTGATGAAGTAAAACATCATAGCAAAGCTGATATTAAAGGCAATGTTACCCATAAAAATTAGCCAGCCTGTCAGGCCGCTAATAGATTCCAGGTAAGAACCAGCGAAGCCCTCCACCCCTTCCAGCACCAGAAAGTAGTTCAGGGTTTTCATAAGCAGCGTGTCGACCGCAATAGTCCCGATGAGTGCTAGGGTAAACATAGTTTTGCGGCCTTGCAGAAACAGCCTTGGCACCAGGAAGTATAAAGTGAAATATACTGCCGGTATGAGCATCAACACCCGTATCACCACTATTTTCAGATGAAAGACAGATGTTTCCGGATTATTCAGGATGCCCTGCTTAAAGATCCACTCATACAGCAGAAAGAGCAGCCAGGCTGCTGCATGCACAGCAATGTTTCTATATTTCCTACTCATTTGAGTTTTAGCTTATCTATAAATGTACTCTGTTTTGCATAAAGTACAGGCAACCAAAAGCCAATTTTAGACAAACACGCTTTTTCTTCGACGAACGGCTTAATCTTCTCATAAAATGCCAAATGTCATACTTCTAATGTCTCTTTAAGGCTGACCTGCTGCTTCGTCTAAAAACCATTTTTGGTGTTGTATAACCGCTTACATTCGGGAAGATAAAGGCGGAAGCACCTGCCCTGCAGTATCTGCCCTTTACAGAAACTATACAGAAAATCTTATGAAAAAAATCTTAACAAAAACAGCACTAATAGCCATGTTAATACTGCTGGGTGCTACATGGTCAGAAGGTATGGCACAGGATCCACGGACTTATCTTAAGAAATCGTTAAAGGCCTACGGGAAATGGAAAGACGTAAAAACGCTGTCGTATGAAGTTAGCGGAAAACGCGACGCCGGTGCCCAGGGGAAGCGCTATAAAAGTGGAGAGCAACAAGCCTATTCTGCCCGACGAGCTTACCACCTACCGGAGAAGAAACTTTACGAAACAAACCTGAACACTTTTCCGGGTGGCTATGCTTTTCATTTTGCTACCATTGTACAGGATACCCTTGCTTATAATTATGACATAGATGGTACACGTGGAGGCAGAGTATACAATTCCGCCGGGAAAGCAATTGCCGAGAACAGGTATAAAGTAGTTAACAACCACATCGCATACTTTAAAGTGAAGGACCTGCAGGAGAGCACTGACTCGCTGATTATACTTGAATCCAATGCTACCTATAAAATTATAAGACGGCTGAATGTGAAGGCTACTCCTATTGCAGATTACTACTTCGCAAACAAAACAAACCTGCTGGAAAAAGTGGTGGCAGACCAAGCGGGTCAACAAGTAGAACTGCAGTATAGCAACTATTCCAAAACCGCTGGACGATTAGAAAACACTGAAGTAAAAGTAAGCGTGAACGGCAAAACCAGCTACGAAGAAAAAGTAAATGTAACCCGCACTAATTTTGTATTTGACAACAGTACATTGGAAGTACCAAAAGATTACAAGCCGAACAAAGCAGAAGGACCATCCAAGCCTAAAGAAATAGCCAAAGACATTTACCTGATAGAGCGACTAGCCGGCGACCGTAACGTGCTGTTTGTAAACATGGATGATTACATCACTGTAATCGAAGCGCCTATCAGTTCAGAGTTAAGCAAACAGGTGATACAAAAGATTCGGGAAGTAGTGCCAGACAAACCGATAAAGTATGTCTTCACTACCCACTTCCACTCCGACCACACCGGCGGCTTGCGGCAGTACGCACACCTGGGTGCTGAGTTGATGATGGCAGCTCCCACACAGGCTTATGTAAAAGACCTGCTTGCCGCACCGCAGCCAGATGATTTTGGAAAGTCAGGCGCTACTGCGGCTCAGTTTAAAACTATAACCGGCAAGTATGTATTGCAGGATGACAACCACCTGATAGAGTTTTACGAAGTACCAAATTCTCATTGCGACGGCATGGCACTGGCATACTTTCCGAAGGAGCGGTTGATCTATCAAGGTGATTTACTATCGGTACCACTTGATGGCACATTACCATTTGCCATAGAGGTTACTCAGGACATGAAAACATTTCTGGACAATAATGGCATATCGTTTAAAAGAATGATCGGCCACCATGGGCATAACCAAATTACACCTGCGATGCTGGAGCAGATCATGCTGAAAGGAAAGGGTACGGCTAACGCGAAGTAGAGGCTTTAATCATAAGCTATAAATGCTGCAGCATCTATAGCTTGTGATCATCCTGAATTTTAACAATATCCACCACAGAGTTTAGAACTGCAAAAAACAACAAGAGTAGCTAAGCTTTTGTACTAATATTTTAAACTTATCTCAGGTTTGAGCTAGAGCTCTCACTAACATGGCCATACTTTTCTGCAAGTTTTAAAACCATTTCACAGGGGCATAGGATAACAATAATTAAGCATGCAGCTATTAAGTATAGATAGAACAGGCTACTAATTCAATCTCTTTATTTTTTCATGTAGCTTCTTTTGTAGCTTTTGTGGTGTTTAATTAAAAGTATAATTGCAAACACAACTAATGACAGTCCAAAAACAACTGCTATAAACGGCAGAAACTGATCATTATAAAACATCAACGAAATTGCAGCAATACATAAATACCACAAGGCTTTAGATCACATATTAAAGATAATAATCAAGCAGAAATTTTAAGCACCCTTTGAACTGTTACTTCTCTATTCTGACAACCTGATTCATAGCTCAAGCTCAGCGTATGTACAGTAGTGCCCCGCACATTAGCAGAACACTCTTTTTACATACCTTTTCTTTAATATATCTTACTGCCTTACCACAAGATAAACACATCCTAATTATCATAAACTGTGAAGTTTATATAGAGTGCATTTACCAACTGCTGCACAAGTATAGCAAGCTAAAAAAATTGAAAATATTGTTAGGTACTGCCTCTGTTGATGAGTTAAAGTATAGGCAGGTAAAATACCAGGAGCGTGTAATGTGATGAAACAATACCTATAGCAACTACGAACTTTGAAGCTGTTTCTCCCCCTTCTCTTTTTTGAGCACCTTCACCACATCCTCCATAATCATGTACAGGCAAGGCACGATCACAAGTATAATGGAGGTAGCGAAAATAATTCCGAACCCCAGTGAAATAGCCATAGGTATAAGCTGGTATGCTTGTCTGGACGTTTCAAGTATGATAGGTGTTAAGCCGCCGAAGGTGGTGAGGGTGGTAAGTATGATGGGCCTGAACCTACGGATGCCGGCTTCATGTATGGCATCGTAAGCAGAAAGGTCTCCACGGTGTCTGTTGGCATAGTCAATCATGATAAGTGAATCGTTCACCACCACTCCTGAAAGCGCAATGATACCCATCAGGCTCACCAGCGACAGGTCGTAGCCTAACAGAATATGGCCAATAACCGCACCTACCACACCGAAAGGTATAGCCAGCATGACAATAATAGGCTGAATGTAGCTGTTCAAAGCCACCGCCAGTAAGGCAAAGATCAGCAACATGGCAATGATAAAGCCCGACCACAGCGCCTGCGTAGACTCCCGCATTTCAGCTTGGCTACCTTCATAAGTCCAGGTGATGCCGGGAAAATCAGCTTGCAATTGGGGGAGCACTTCTTCATTGAAGGACTTTAATACGCGTGTCTGGGCATTTGCCGGCTCTACATCCATCCCAACATTTACAACTCTACGTCCGTCCCGCCTGTTGATGTTGGTAAAGGTTTCTCCTGAGGTAACTTTTACTATATTAAGCAGCGGAACAGCCGTACCATCTGGTGCGCGTATGATAAACTCCTCCAGGTTATACATGTCCTTCCGCTCTTCTTCGGGCAGTTTCACGCGAATCTCCGTTTCGTTGATGCCGCGGAGCTGGCGCATGGCCAAGGCTCCAAAGAAAGCATCGCGCACCTGCTGGCCAACAGCAGAGGGTGTAAAGCCAAGGCTCCTGCCTTCGGGTAACAGCTCAAAGCCTAGCTGTACCTTACCCATGTTATAGTTGTCGCTGATGTCGCGGGTTTCTTCGAAGGCCTCCACCCGTTCCACAAAGGCCTCGCTGGCTCGCTCCAACACTTTTATGTCGATATGGCTTAAGTCTATACTTATGTCCTGACGCGCCCCACCCGGACCGCGTTCCGCTTCAAAGGTAATCTGATCTACACCCTCGATATCACCGATTTCTTCCCGCCATAACTCGATTATTTGCTTTGCGGTCATGTCAATCTCATCAGGTGGTTTCATCACAATCTCCACATCGATAAAGTCTTTGCCGCGCACGTTGGTTTTGATGCCTTCGGCTACCTCATACAGGTTGTGCTCCTCGAACATACGCTGGGTAGATTCAGTGATTTGGATTGCCACTTTTGCCGCCTGATCAGTAGTAGTGCCTACGGGTAACCTCACCGCACACTCAATTTCATCGGCAGCTTCTTCGGGCATCAGCACCATGCCCATATGGCCGCTGTAACCAAAGCCACCAACCACCAGCAGCAAAGCAACTGCAGAAGTTAAAGTAATGTAGCGGTTGCGCAGGCACAGGTCGAGCAAAGGCTGGTAGCGGCGATTTACAAACCTGTTAAAAGCCTCGGCGATGGAATTTTGCCAACCCTCCAGCTTCCGCAGTGCTTTAGACTTATTCTTTTTTGGCTCGTGCGCCACATGTGATGGCAGTATATATAATGCCTCGAAAAGTGATACCGCCAGCACCGCAATTACCACCACCGGCAGCGGCCACCAGTACTTACCAGTTTCGCCGGGCATAAACAAGAGCGGGATAAAGGCGATGATAGTGGTGAGTATACTAAAGATTACAGGCTTCGAAACATCTTTGGCACCAAGTATGGCAGCTTCCATGTGCCCGTAGCCATTTTGCCGGTACGCATAGATGTTCTCCCCCACCACAATAGCATCATCTACCACTATCCCCATCACAATCAAGAAACCAAACATGGAGATCATGTTAATACTGATGTCCATGACAGGTAACAGCACCATGGCCCCGATAAAAGAAATGATCATCCCCATCATTACCCAAAAAGCCAAGCGGTACTCCAGGAACAGGCCCAGAATTACCATAACAATAACGATGGCCAGCAAACCATTCTCGGTTAAAAGCGCCAGCCGCTCCCGAAAGTCTTCTGCTCGGTTACTGTCGATCCGGATATTTACGCCGGGTGGTAAGGCCTTTTCGAAATCAGCCATTATCTGCTTTACCAGCTCCTCAATCTCCAGCGGCGACTGCTTACCAGTCCGGAAAATTTCCAGGTCTACGGTATTCTGCTGGTTAAACTGACCGTGAAAACCAGTTTCCTCAAATCCGTCTGTAATTTTGGCTATATCGCCTAGCTGAACTGTAGCCCCCGATTCAGAAGAAATAATGTCGATGTTAGCGAGTTCTTCAGCCCAAAGCTTCCGCTCCTGCATCCGGAGAAGCACCTCTCCGGCCTGAGTTTCGATGGAGCCTGCAGGTACGTCTTCACTGGAGTTGCGGATGATGCTAGCCACTTGCTCTAGTGTCAGGTTGTACTCCCGCAACGTATGCTCCGGTATCTCCACATGTGTTACAAAGTCGGGCACGTTACCGATTTCAACCTGCGTAATCTCGTCGTTCGCCAGCAGCCGGTTGCGCAGCCGTTCAGCCAGTATGCGCAGCGTCCATACATCCACATCCCCAAACAAACCAATCTGCATCACGTCCCGTCGCTGGTCCAGCAGCCTTACCTGGGGCTGCTCTATGTCATCAGGAAAAGTCTGGATGCGGCTCACTGCCTGGTCGATGTCCTGGAAAGCTTTCATCCTATCGGTGCCGGGCACCAGTTCTACCGTAACTCTTCCCGAGCCTTCGTTAGCGACAGATGTGACTTCCTTTATACCTTGCACACCTTTGATCGCCTCCTCCACCGGCAGCACAATCCCCTGCTCTGTCTCTGTTGGGGCAGCTCCAGGGTATACCACGCTTATCTCCACATAATCCAGCTGAAACTGAGGGTACACTTCCTTCTGCATGTTATACATCGTCCAGATACCACCACCGATCAGTATAAACATCAGCAGGTTTGTAATGACACGGTTACGTGCCATAAAAGCAATAGCTCCTTTATGTGTTTCTTCAGCCGGTTTATCTGGTTTAGCCATAATCACTCTCCTTCCATTCTTGCCGTGTCTCGGGTGGCCTTGCTTCCTTCTGTGCGTAATTCTGACCCTTCCACCACAGTAGACAGGTCTGTTGTCACGACCATTTCTCCGTCAGAGAGACCTTTGCTGATGTAGGCATATTCCGGGTCTTCAAACAACACCTCCACCTTTCGAATGTTGAGTTTGCCGTCTTTCATCACCCACACCGTATTGTCTTGCCGGAGGTAGTCGCGGTTAAGGCGAACAACACCCCTTAGTTGCTTTGCCTGTATATGGGCATCTACAAATGTGCCGATGAGCAAAGGCGGAACAGTATCTGCATCCGTTCTGCGCGCCAAAGGGTCCGGCACAGAAACCAGCACCCTGGCCAGTCGGGTTTGCGCATCCAATGCTCCTACCAGTTTGTAGAGATAGCCTTTCCTGTACTGCCCCGCCGGCCAGCTGTTTGTATCTATCACTTTTACGTCCGACCCTGTACCGGAGTCAATCTCTGCAAAAGTGAGCCAGTTTACCTTCGACACAGGTACATCGGCTGCCACCCAATATTCTTCCATGCCTACCAACCTACCTATGTCTGCTCCCGGCGCCAATTGGGTACCCGTGTTGGCGTTTCTGGTAATGATGTGCGCATCAAATGGTGCACGGATGGTGGTCCGCTGCAGGTTTAGTTGCGCCTGGTCTACTGCGGCTTGTGCCGCTGCAATATTAGCTTTTGCTGCCTCTAGCTGTGGTTTCCGAAGTACCAAATCCTTATTTTTGATAGGCAGATCCTCCCCTATCAGTTCATAGTCTTTTTGTGCTACCTCCTGCCTGCCCATCTCTACACTCAAGTCTGATTTGGCAAGCTCTAAGTCGCTTCTTCTGAGCTGCAGTGTATTTCTATAGTCGGCAGGATTGATCTGGAGCAGCACCTCTCCCTTTTTAACAAAAGAGCCCGGCGTGAAGTTATCTGAAATACGAATTACCTCCCCGCCCACCTGTGTGCTCAGGGTGATATCTTTTGCTGCCTGCACAGTTCCGGTTGCTACAATAGTAGGTGTATAATCACCCTTGTCTACCTGCACCACGTCCACTAGCATAGCTGTTTTTATACTTGCACCTTCGCGCTGTGCTTCCGGCTCCGTCATAAACACAACAACGGTGATGATGATACTTGCCAGAAGTATAATGGCACTTATAATAAATGTCTTCTTTTTGGTCATCCTGATGCTATTTTTAATGATAGCCTCTGCGTTATAAATCCTCGATTTCTTCCTGCAGCAACAGTTCCCGCTCCGTTTCGAAACCTCCGGCAAGGGCGCGGTAAAGGCTTACTCTCGTTTCAAGTAAATCCAGCCTGGCATCAACCAAGTCAAGGCGGAGCTGTTGTAATTGATTTAACGTAACCAACACATCGAGGTAAGGTATAAAACCGTTCAGGTACTCTATCTTGAGTTGTCCGAATGCTTTTTCCGCCAGCTCCACCTGTTCAGCTATTGCCACAATCTGCTGCGCCTGTTTTGTTTCCTGTATCAGCGCATTCTCTATTTCCTGAAACGCCACAAGCACTGTTTGGCCATAGTCGTTTAGCTGCTGCTGCCGGATAGCCTCTGCCTGATTTACCTGTGCCCGCAACCTGCCTCCGTTGAAAATGGGAGCCAGCAAGCTACTGCCTAGTGAAACAGCCTGCGATTCAAACAAGCCAATCAGGTCGTTAGACCTGAGTGCTGCATTTAAAGAGAAAGTTAGTCGAGGGTACCTGTTACTTATAGCTGCGGCCACTTCTCTGTCAGCTGCCTGAAGTATATTGAATGCCCTCTGCACATCAGGCCTCCGGTTCACAAGCTGCAGCGGAATACCCGTTTGAGGCAATGGTGGTAGCTCTGGTAACCGGGCTGCGGCGTCTACTATTTCGCTGGGTGGTTGCCCGAGAAGTATGGATAGCTGATTTTCCAGTAACTCTTTCTGCAGCTCAAACGCAATCCGTTGCTGCTTTGTACTTTCTATCAATTGCTGCTGACGCAGGACGTCTACGCCGCGCACCTGTCCGCTGGCAAAGCGGTTCCGAACCAGCGCCAGCACCTGTTCATTCGTTTCCAGCTGCCCTTCTATCAGCTGCAATTGCACATTGGTTGCTTTTAGCCTGAACCAAGCCAAAGCAACCTCGGCTGTAAGCGTGACGGCTGCTGTTTTATAATCGTAGTAACTTGCCCTGAACCTGTACTCCTCGGCAGCTATACTATACCTGATCCGCCCCCACAAGTCTGCTTCGTAACTGGCACCTAAACCAAGTTGTGTATTCTCTCCCCCGGCAAAATCAGGTTCAGGACGACTAATCCCACTCCGAAGCTGCAGAAACACATCCGGCACCCTGGCTGCTGAAGTGATTTTAAGTATAGCTTTAGACTCTTCGAACTGGTACCAGAAAACCTTCAAAGGCAAATTAGACTCTAAGGCAGAGTCTACAAGTATGTTGAGTGTCGGATCATTAAAGGTTTGCCACCACCTGTCAGGTGCCACTTCTTCGCCGGGTAGTGAGAATGTTTCCGGTGATTCATAAGGTAAAGCAACATCAGCTACTTTTCGGTTGCAGCCCAGCAAGCTAAAACCTATAAAGCAGCACAGGGCGAACTTTCCAGGTAAGATACCTACCTGGAAGGTTCGCGAACTACCAACTAAAACGCTGCTTTTCAATTTGCTATATTAACTCTTGTACTTCAACTCACAGTTTTAAGTGTTATGTCATTTAACCAAGAGTTTATAGCTAAGGTTTTATTGTCTCTTTCTAGCACTCCTTAAGTATTGTGTTCCTAATGCGCTTGCTAGACACTCTCAAAATCTCATTCTGATATTTTAACTACCGATTACCAATGCTCAAAAAAATTTTACAAAGTATAGCCGAATCCGAAGACTCAACTTTAAGATAAACTTATACTTTATAAAAAGCTGCTCAAGTAATTAGCAACTTGCAATCCTATTTATAGAACTGTATAACCAATCAAGCGAAGCACGAATTCTAACTTTCTAGTAACTAGATTTGCATTGGTACTGTAAACCTTACTTTCTTTGCCAATTGCAAACCTCTTTGTTTCTGAAGTTACAGGCAGAAGTGGTTAGGCTTAATCAATCTAAGAACATAACGAATAGATGGCTTCAGGACTTTTAGCTCTTTTGGACGACGTTTCAGCGCTTGTAAAGGTAAGTGCAGCAAGCCTGGATGATGTTCCGGCACAGGTTTCGAAAACAACGGGTAAAGTATCTGGCATCGTTATAGATGATACGGCTGTAACACCTAAGTATGTAGTAGGACTTGACCCATCTCGTGAGCTTTCGATCATTTTCAAGATTGCTAAAAAGTCACTGATTAACAAAGTGCTCCTGTTAAGCCCTGCTGCTCTGATTCTTGGTTTCTTTGCACCATGGGCCATCCCTCCTATTTTGATGCTAGGCGGTGCTTATTTATGCTTCGAAGGGTATGAAAAGGTACACTCGATGTTTAGCAAGCACCACGCTGATGCTACCCCTGAGGCTGGAGATGATGTGGAGGTGATCACTCCTGAAGAGCTGGAAAAAGAGAGGATAAAAAGTGCTGTTCGTACAGACATGATTCTTTCTGCAGAGATAGTTGCGATTACGTATGCTACTGTGGCAGACACGGCTTTGGTAAATCAGATTGCTGTGATGCTGGCCGTAGCGATTTTCATTACCGTGGCTGTGTATGGCTTTGTAGGCCTTATTGTGAAAGCTGACGACATCGGATTACACATGGCGCAGGATAAATATCATCCTACTACACAGAAAATTGGGCGCAGCATTGTTAAGTTTATGCCGAGCTTTTTGGCTTTCCTGGGTTACGTAGGTACAGCAGCCATGCTTTGGGTTGGAGCTGAAATTATTGCACACGGTATTCCATTTACCAATCATGCACTGCACAATTTAGAAATGGCCTTGGCCGATGTGCCTGTTCTTGCATGGCTTGCCAAAGTTGTAGTAAGTGCCTTAGGTGGACTTATTTTAGGCGCTATAATTGAAAAAATAGTCGTGTTTATTCGCAGGTTCACAAAATCATCAAAAGCCTAAGGCACTAAAGTTGTTATTGTGTTGGCACTGTAGGAGAAATACTGCCTGCAGTAACATACTTAGTTGCCTCAACGGTTTAAATATTATACTTATAGCTTCCCTCCCTGGTAACCGCAAAAAATTCTTGATCGCTTAGTCAGCACTGCTATTATTCCATTACAGCCTCTCTTGTACGCAGTTCATGAAAATTGTGCATGTACTGCCATATGTCACTTTTCTTGATGCTGTTTTGCAGTCGCCCCAATTAGATTAAATTACCAACTTAGGACTTGCATTTTTACCGCAAAAATCAGCACCCTTTCCAGATATCTTTTTAAAATTCCTATACCTCAATCTTCAATAACCGTACATCTTACTGTTATTGAAGAATATATGCATAAAACTGCATTTGCACACCCTCTAACTATGCTCTGAAATACCTAATAGATAAAAGAATTAATATATTTTTTTCACGCTATAACACATTAGCTATGAGGAACAATTTTACATTAATTATCCTGCTACTCCTGTTATACTTTAGTACCTCTGCCATTGCACAGGAAATACCTGTAAGTGGCAAAGTAACAGGTGCAGATCAAGGCTCGCCACTGCCTGGTGTAAGTGTACTGGTAAAAGGTACTACTACTGGTACAACAACCGATGCAAATGGTAACTTCAGTATTCAGGTGCCCAGTTCAAATGCTACTCTGGTATTCAGATATCTGGGCTATGAAACCAAGGAAGTTCAAGTTGGCAACCAATCGGTTATCAATGTAACACTGAGCACAGACACCCGGCAACTATCAGAAGTAGTAGTAACTGCCATGGGTATCACACGCGAGAAAAAGGCACTTGGGTATGCTGCCTCTACAGTGGAAACAGAGGAACTAGTACAGAACCGGCAGGCTAATGTGCTGAACGCGATGCAGGGAAAAGTAGCTGGTGCAACAATTACCAGCACCGGCGGCGCTCCGGGCCAGGGTGCAAGTATCATCATCCGTGGTATTAACTCCATTGACCCCAACCGTTCAAGCGATCCACTGTATGTTATTGATGGCGTGCTAATCGACAACACGACCTCCACGTTTGGTGAAGGTGCAGAACTACGGGGCATGAGTAATCGCCTGGCAGATATTAACCCGGATAACATTGAAAGTATAAACATATTAAAAGGTGGCGCAGCAACAGCGCTCTATGGTCTTAGAGGCGCCAACGGTGTGGTCGTTATCACTACGAAAAGAGGACAGGAAGGTGCGCTGCGTGTTAACTTTACAAGCACAGCGGGTATAGAAGAGGTAAACAAGTTTCCGGATATGCAGGATACTTATACCCAAGGTTACTTAGGTGTTTATGATCCTGAGAGCTTCTGGCCATCGTGGGGACCAACTGTGGAGGAAGCTCGGCAGATAGATCCTACACACCCTGCTGAGCTCTACAACCACTTTGAGGATGCCTATGAAACCGGCCACCAATACCGAAATTCACTCTCCTTTTCAGGCGGTAACAATGCTATCACGTTCTACTCATCCATCTCGCACTTACGCCACGAAGGTGTACTGCCTTTTACAGATTACGAGAACATACAGGCCCGTCTGAATACTGATGTCAAGTTAAGCGATAAAGTAACCACAGGAGCAAACTTCACTTTTGTGAACTCAGGCGGAAATCGCTACAATGCTGACCGTTTTAATGAAAGCCTTAGCTACTGGTCGCCACGCTGGGACGTTACGGATTACATAAAGCCGGACGGCACCATGAACACATACCGAAACAACAACCCGATTTACGGCGCTTTCACTAACAAACTAGAAGATGATGTGAATAGATTTATCGGGGGCCTGAACTTTGGATACCAACCAAAAGAGTGGTTAGGTTTCAGCTACAGAATAGGTCTTGACACCTACACCGATGACCGTACCCGTACTGCGCCCGGCCCACGTGGGGTAGCCGACGAAATAGTTTACGAGGACAACGGTTTAGGATTTGTAAATGAATACACCACCAAGTTCAGAGCAATTAACTCTACTTTTATTACTACGCTGCAGTCGTCATTTGGAGAGAACTTTAACGGTACAATACGTCTGGGCCACGAGTTATATGACAGAAAAGTAAAAAGCTTTGGTGTAGAGGGAACAGAGTTGGCTGTTTTTGATTACTTTAATTTAACCAACGCACGTTTTCTAACATCGGTGCAGCAGGAAGAAGAGTACAGGCTGATGGGCTTCTTTGGAGAAGCTTCCGTCGATTACAAAAACTTGCTTTTCCTGACTTTAACCGGACGCAACGACATTACTTCGTCACTGGAGCGATCCAACAGATCATTTTTCTACCCTTCTGTTAGCCTTAGCTATGTATTCTCTGAGCAATTTGACCTCCCGTCATTCATAAATATGGGTAAACTCAGGCTATCTTATGCAGAAATTGGTAAAGATGCGCTGCCTTATTCTACTTCATCGGGTTTTGCAAATTACACAGGCTTACCAACTGGTTACACTGGCTTTACAAGGGCAGCTCTGCTAGGAAACGAGGACCTGCGTCCGGAGTTCACTAACACCTATGAAGCCGGCTTAGAAATGTCGTTCCTGAATAACCGTTTAGGTTTCGACTTTACCTACTACTATTCACTTAGTAAAGATCAGATCCTGAACATACAAGTAGCTAGTTCAACTGGCTTTGTTAGAGCAGCGGTTAACTCCGGTGAAATGCGAAACAAAGGTGTGGAGATTGCTTTAAATGCTGTTCCTGTCCAAACAAATGACTTTAGCTGGGACACCAAATTAGTTTTCTCAGCCAACCGTAACAAAATACTAAGTATAAGAGAAGGTCTGGAAGAAATACCTTATGCTTCACAGTTCGGCTATGTAGGGTCCACTGTAACTCTAAAACTTATTCCGGGCCAGCCATATGGTAACATCTACGGCTCACATTACCAGCGCTATTACGGCCCGGGCGAGGAAGAAGATCCTTTATTTATAGATGAAAACAGACCTATTGTGATTGGGGCAAACGGGTTCCCAGTAAGGGCACCACTCTCTAGTCAGAAGATATTGGGCAACTCACAGCCAGATTGGGTAGGAGGCCTTACAAACACGTTCCGGTACAAGAACCTTAGCCTGACCAGCTTGTTTGATGCACGCCAGGGCTTTGAGAAGTATAACCAGTTAGGAAACTTCTTTGCAGCATTTGGTATAGCAGAGTATACCGAAAACCGCAACGAAACAATTGTGTTTGACGGTGTGCTGAAAGACGGTACTCCAAACACAAAACCTGTCTTCCTAGGCCAGGGCATTGGTCCGGATGGTGTTAACTATGGCAACGGCTATTACCGAAACGTGTATCGTGGTGTATCAGAAAACTTCGTGGAAGATGCATCATGGGTGCGCCTGCGTTCGCTTACACTAAGCTATACACTTCCTAGCAGTTGGTTCGAAGACATCTTTGTCAGAAATGCATCTGTATCCCTAACCGGTAATAACCTGTGGCTCTCTACAGATTATTCCGGCTTTGACCCAGAAACCAGCTCAGCACCATCCGGAAGCAACGTAGACGCTTTCGCCGGATTTACTTACCCGGCAGTAAGAAGCTACCTATTCACTCTTAATGTAGGATTTTAACCACACGAAGCATGAAAAGATATTTAAGATATACGCTTGCCTTCTTGTTGATGGGGGCGCTTATTAGCTTGCAAAGCTGTGAGGATTATTTTGACCTGGACGAGAATCCGAACCTAGTAAACAATCCTCCTCTACCAACATTACTTTCCACTACTACCCAGAAAACAGGGCTGAACAGCCAACGGGTAGGCAGCATTACGTCATTCTTTGTTCAGTATTTGGCTAGCCCTGTTGCAGGGTCATCCACAGACACTTACGAAGTAACAGACTATACCTCCACCTGGGATGCTCTATACTTGGCCATGGCAGATATTTATGACATGAAGCAGAAAGCACAGGAACAGGAGGCTCCAAATTATGTTGGCGTTGCCAATATATTGATGGCGTACCACCTGATGCTTGTAACTGATTTGTGGGGTGACGCACCTTACTCCGAAGCATTTGATCAGTCTACGCTTACTCCCAAATTCGACAAGCAAGAAGAGCTTTACAATGTTATACTTACGCTGCTGGATGAAGCCGTTACGGAGTTATCGAAAAATGACTCACGGGTTGCACTTAGTCCTGTAAACGACCTGATACATAACGGTAACAAAAACAACTGGATAAAGACAGCTTACGCCCTGAAAGCGAGGCAGCTGAACAAGGTAAGTGGCACAACTGCCTATAATGCGCAGGCTGTACTTGCCGCAGTCGAAAAATCGTATACTTCCAATGCCGACAATGCGGACATGGGTGTATTTGCAACCATTAATCCATGGGCCTCGGTGGCTAGAAACAATGCACTTCTAATCTTAGGAGGCTGGCTGTCTGAGCAGTTGGTAGAGCACCTGAAAGGCACCACTACCGGCATCATGGACCCACGGCTGCAGAAAATCACTGATCCTACTGTTACTGGTGCTTTTATAGGTACCCCAAATGGCGTAGGAAACGTTGGCTCGGCCAGTAGCACTGTTAAAGATGAAGTGTACATTTCGCTTAATTCCCCGATAACTGAAGAAGATGCTCCACTAATTATCGTGTCATACCCGGAAGTTAAAATGATTGAAGCTGAGGCAGCCTTCAGGGCAGGAAACAGGCAGAGAGCCTATAATGCTTACCTGGAGGGCATCAGGGCAAGTATGCAACTGTTTGAAGTAAGTACAGCAGCTGCAAACGCTTATATAAATAGTCCTGAAGTATCTGTAGGCGCCGCTAATCTTACCCTCAACTTAATTTTTAAAGAGAAGTATGTGATTACATATCTGAACCCAGAAGCCTGGAATGATGCCAGGAGATTTGATTATGCTTATGCAGGCTTTACTCTGCCTGTAAATGCAGCCCTGAATACATTTATACGTAGGGTGGCTTACCCACAGGGTGAGGCTTCCAAAAATCCGAATACTCCGGAAACTCCTCCGTTGTCGGATCCGCTTTGGTGGGATAAGTAAAAGTTGCCAAAACGATATAAAAACAAAAAGCCGTACCAGAGTTTGGTACGGCTTTTTGCTTATACGCTACTTGCTATCTATTCGTAATCCAATTTAAATTTTGACAGGTCTGACAGGTTTTTCTTTTTGCGGTTCAGCTCGTACTGGTAAAAAGCTTTGCCCAGGTTTTTCATAAAAGGAAACCCTACTGCATCATATTCATACTTACCGTCGTTCAGAATCTCGTCTTCATTCACATAGATAACCGCCGTTAGCATAAACTCTACCTTATTCTCAAAGTCTACCACATAGGCGTTGTCGATCATGAAGCCATACGCATCCCCTATTTTATTGAAAATGCGAATGTTCTGAGGTATGCGTTCCTTGTCCTGTCCGTACATCAGGAACTTCACATAGCTATCCGGATACTCTTTTTCTTCATACTCCGGGAAATCACTCTCACGGGGCAGCATCGACATGTATTTGTATAGGAAAGTATAATCTTCGGGCTTCAGGTTAAAGCGTTGCTGTGCCGGAACGGCTTCCGGAAACATGATGCTTTTCAGTATCCCCTGCAGAGCCTCAACGGAGATGTAGTTCTTGGCAGAGAAATCCATTGGCTCGTTCACCAGCTTATCGCCCTGCATATAACCTTTGCCTAAGTATACTTCTTTTAACGGACTTGGCTTGGGATTAGCGTTGTTGGCCATTGGCTGCTGGTACAATATGTTGTCGCCACTAAAGAATGTGAAGGGGTTGGTATGACTGTTCTCGTCAGGGCTAAGAAAAATAGAAAGTCTGTGCGACAGCCTTACATCTTCAAAACCTTTCTCGTGCAGGCCCTCGTTCAGCTCCTTCTGCCCCAAAAACTCATAAAGCCTGTTATAAGCATCGTTGTCGCTTACCAGCAGTACCTTCTTGATGTAATGTGCAATGGAGGGTAGGTTATTTTCGGAGCTACTGTCGGTAAGTACAGCCGATTGGCCTGAATAAGCGCTGTCTATTTTAAGAGAAGTATACTTATTAAGTCCATCGATATTCAGCTCGTTTAGCTTTTCCAGTGCAAGTGCAGCAGCGGGCAACTTAACTGTACTGGCAGGGTAAAAGTACTCTTTTGGATCTAGGCGATAAGCGTATGATTTAAAGTGGGGCCTGTTCTGCTGGTCCCTATCTATCTGTGTATACAGCACCTGCACCCTATACTTTTCAGGCTGTTCCAGTATCCGCTGAAAGTGCTCTGGGTGCTGCTTCATTATTTTTTGAACCAGCTTCTTTTTACTTATACTTTGTGCCATACTTGGAATCTGGATAAGCGTGAGTGCATGCACTAAAATCACACCTGTTACTAGCGCCACTCTCTTTTGAAGCGCTGCATTAAATAGAGCCATAGACTTATACTTACTGAACTTGAAGATACAAAGCTTTTTTAACTTCTGATACTTTAACCCACCCTTGAGATTATAACCATAAATTATGAGATACAAGAGCATATCACTTTGGCAGGTGCGAGCGCATTGCCCTCAGGTTAAGTTTAAACTGTCATATAAACCTCGTTTAATGTCATCTCGACTTCTGGATGAGATCTTTACAAAACCAGTACATAAGAATTCTTAAAAGATCTCTTCCAGAGGTCGAGATGACAAGCTTGGATGATCCTACTTAAGTTGACAGCATTTACAAAGAATGGATAAACACTATGCGCAAAGGAAATTCATCACTTAAATCAAATAGCAAAAATACTCCTGCATCCAAGTATAGTTCCGTAAATTGGCGGCAAAATCAGCATTACCGCTATGGCAAAATTACCTTTCGAGAAACACAATTTTTATAAAGAGACCACGCTTAGCCACAGGCGTTTTAAGCATAGGGATATTGTGCCCCTGTTGGAAGAACTGAAGCACAATAGCTTGTTTGAGGTGGAGGTGATAGGCAAATCTGTGGAGAAACGGGATATTTATATGGTAAAGGCTGGCACCGGTAAAACGAAGGTGATGCTCTGGTCTCAGATGCACGGCGACGAAGCAACCGCTACCATGGCCCTGTTTGACCTATTCAATTTTCTGAGGCAGAGTGATGAAATGGACTCCGTGCGCCAGGAAATTCTTAATAACACCACCCTCTATATTATCCCCATGCTGAACCCGGATGGGGCAGAGAGATTTATTCGCCGTAACGCGCTGCACATTGATTTAAACCGGGATGCCATACTTTTACAAAGCCCGGAGGCGGTGCTGCTGAAAAGCATGCGCGACAAAATAGAGCCTGAATTCGGTTTTAACCTGCACGACCAGAGCCGTTATTACACTGTAGGCAATACCTCTAAAACGGCTACCATCTCCTTCCTGGCTCCTCCTTTTGATCATGCTAAAACAGTAAACACTGTGCGGGCCCGCGCCATGCGCACCATTGTGGGCATGAACGAGGCACTGCAGCAGCTTATACCGGGCCATATAGCCAAGTACTCCGACGACTATGAGCCAAGGGCCTTTGGCGACAACATACAAAAGTGGGGCACCAGTGTGATTCTGATAGAATCCGGTGGGTATACCGGTGACCCTGAAAAACAGGTGATCAGGCAGCTGAACTTTGCTTCCATTGTTTCTGCCTTGCACCTGATTGCAACAGACGGGTACAAAAAGTATGCGCTGGAGGATTATTATACTATCCCCGAAAACACAAGAAACCTTTTCGACCTTGTGATACGGAAAGTGCAGTATCAGCAAAACGGCCACACCACCTTGTTGGATCTAGGCATTATGCGGGAGGAGGTTGAACTCGCAGCTGCACCACAGGGATTTTACTACCGCAGTAACATTGAAGAGCTAGGCGATATGAGTGTGTTCTACGGCTACGAAGAATTGAACGGTGAAGGACTTACGCTGCTGCCCGGCAAAGTATACCCGGAGGCGTTCCAAAGTATAGCACAGCTCACGAAAGAGGTTGCCCATAAGCTCTTGGCACAAGGCTACACCACCGTGCAGGTAGAGGAACAACTATCAACAGACTTTATACCGCAGCAACTACTGCTAAACATAACACGAAATGCAACGGCTTTAAACCATGATATTGTACTGGAGGGCAGCGCCAATTTTATACTTAAAGACCCATCAGGGAGAGTAAAGTATGCGGTTGTGAATGGGTTTATCCGCGACCTGAAGCAGGATGTGCCGCTGCTTTTTCATGGCCTTGTGCTTTAAAAATTTATACTTGCTATATAGCATGCGGATTTTATTATACCTCTTTGTATCTTAGAGGTTCAACCAAAGTCTTCTATCCTTTTTATACATGGTATTAAACTATATATGGGCAGGTTTCTTCCTGATCGCCTTTGCCATTGCCCTCTTTCAACTCATTTTTTTCCAGGACTATGATATCTTTCAGAAGCTTGTAACCAGCACGTTCGACAACGCCAAGCTTGGTTTCGAGATATCTCTGGGCCTTACTGGCGTGATGACGCTTTGGTTGGGCTTGATGAAAGTAGGCGAAAAAGGCGGTATCATTGCCATTTTTGCAAGGCTGGTTGGGCCATTCTTCCACAAGCTGTTCCCCGAAATACCAAACAACCACCCGGTGTACGGCTCTATCCTAATGAACTTTTCAGCTAACATGCTGGGGCTCGATAACGCTGCCACACCGCTTGGCCTAAAGGCAATGAAGGAGATGCAGGAGCTCAATCCGCATAAAGAAACAGCGTCTAAGGCACAGATCATGTTCTTGGTGCTCAATACATCTGGCCTCACCATCATCCCAATTAGTGTGATGGTTTTCCGAGCCCAGTTGGGAGCAGCCGATCCTTCTGATGTGTTTATTCCAATTCTGCTGGCCACCTTTTTCTCTACCATTACAGGACTTATAGCAGTGGCTATTTATCAGCGCATTAACTTGCTGCACCCTATCGTGCTGGCTTACCTGGGCACGTTGATGCTGCTCATCATAGGCCTTATTTACTACTTCAGCATTATTCCGCAGGAGCAGGTAAGCCTTATATCTACAGTGGCCAGTAATGTTATACTTTTCTCTATCATAATATCTTTTGTGGGGCTTGCCTTATACCGAAAGGTAAATGTGTACGAAGCCTTTATCGAGGGTGCCAAAGAAGGATTCAGCGTTGCCATTACGATCATTCCGTACCTGGTAGCTATACTTGTGGCCATTGGTGTTTTCAGGACATCCGGCGCTTTAGACCTTCTGGTAGATGGCATCAGCTATGGAATTGCTTTAACAGGACTCAATACCGACTTCGCTCCTGCCCTGCCTGTGGCGTTTATGAAGCCACTTAGTGGCAGTGGTGCAAGGGGCATGATGGTAGAGGCGCTAAACACGTACGGTGTAGATTCTTTTGTAGGCAGATTAGCTTCTACGATCCAAGGATCAACGGAGACTACCTTTTATATTTTGGCAGTGTACTTTGGTTCTGTTGGCATACGCAATACCAGGTATGCGCTTACCTGTGGTCTTATTGCAGATTTAGCTGGCGTTGTTGCAGCTATACTTATAGCGTATTTGTTCTTCCATTAAGCAAGTTATACTTGCTGCCTGGCTATTTAAGTGAAGGCAAGCAGAGAAACCAATATTGCTTAGTAAGCTTATACTTAGGTTTACTAAGCAAAAGTTAATCCTGCAGCCAGCCTATATCAAAAAACAAAAGCCGCTCTAAGTATAAAGAGCGGCTTTTGTTTTGTTTCTATTTTAAATCTTTAGTGCTTAAAGTATATTTTAAAAGTAGTGCCTACATTTTCCTGGCTATCTACTTCAATGTAACCTCCTGCATTTTCAACCATTTTCTTTACCATATAAAGCCCGATGCCGCTACCTTCTACATGGTCGTGGAACCGTTTAAACATAGTAAAGAGCTGGCCTTTGCTGCTGGCTTTCATTCCAAGCCCATTGTCTTTTACAGTTAATACATGATACTCCTGCGTACTCTGGCAACTGATATAAATCTGTGGCTCACGAGCTGGCGAACGGTATTTTATAGCATTAGAAATGAGGTTGTGCACAAGGCTCCGCATGTTCTTTTCTGAGAAGCGCACGGTAGGGCAATCTTCGAGATCTGACTTCAATTTTGCACCAGAAGAATTAATCAGCGGCTCCAAGTCCAGGACGACCTCCTGTAGTACCTCCGGCAGGTTAACCATTACAGCTTCTGAGCTGTTTTCCTGCTGCAGCTTCACCACATCTGTCAAGCTGTCGATGGTCTTTTTGAAGCGATTAACAGCTCCCTGCATCAGAGTAAGAATATGCTTGACATCGCCAGTGTCTTTACCATGGGCTAAGTCGTCTGCCAGGAGCACCAGCAACCCTTCGATGTTGGCAATCGGTGCTTTTAGGTCATGTGATGCTGTATAGATAAAGTTATCTAAGTCGTTATTGATACGGGTAAGCTCCACGTTCTTAAACTCAAGTGCCGCCTCTGCTTTCTTCTGCTCATCGACGTTGGTATTTGTTCCGATCCAGCGGATAACATTACCTTTTGCATCTTTCACAGCATAGGCTCGGGTCAGGAACCAGCAGTACTTTCCATCAGCACCTTTAAGTGGGAACGTAAGCTCCCAGGTTTCGCCTTTGCCCCAGGCCTCCCGCACAAACGAAACTACTCGCTCCACATGGTCCGGGTGGTGGACTTTTTCCCAGCCCCATCCCATCATCTCTTCTAATGTTGTACCGGTGTATTCATACCAGCGTTCATTGTACCAGAAGATCCAACCATCAGGTTCTGCCATCCAGGCTAGGTTATGGATGTTGTTAGCAAACACTCTGAACTGTGTCTCGCTCTCTTTTAAAGCAAGTTCTGATTTCTTTCGTTCTGTTACATCACGAGTAACGGCCAGGTGCATTATGCCATCAGCGCCAGGCAGCGGAACAGCATGGGTTTCCATACTGCGTCGTGTACCCTTAAGTCCTATAACATCAAACTCCCAACTTATACTCTCACCCTTACACACCAACTGATGGTTTTTAATCCACTCTGTTTTGTGCTCCGGGGCAACAACATCAAACACACTGGCACAGCCTATCACCTCTCTTCCAGCCTCTATCATATCAAGACCAGAAGAATTCATGTGGTGGAGCGTGCCATCCGGTGAAACAATTTTTATGCACTCAGGTGTCGCATCAATAATAGCCTGTAATCTGGCTTCGCTTTGACGTAGTGCTTCTGCGTTTTCTTTCTGGTTATGCACATCAGTGGCTGTACCATACCATTTTTCAATAACTCCGGCTTTGTTACGCTGCGGAAAGGCCCTGCTTAAATGCCACCTGTACGTGCCATCGTTCATTTTTAGCCTGTGCTCCTTTTCGTAAAAGCTGCCTTCCTCCACGGCCTTCCACCAGGCATAGGCTGTCGGCTCCACGTCCTCCTGATGAAGAATTCCTTCCCAACTCCAGGTGCCGTTTTCTAATTTTCTTGCACCGGCAAACTCAGCTATCCTCTCGTTGTAATACGTTACTTCTCCATCTGCCTCCGCAATCCACACAACCTGGGGCATAGCGTTGGCCATTTTAATCAGTTCATTGTTATTTTCCTCCAGTTGCCGCTGAACCAGCACTTCTGTGGTGGTGTGTAAAAGGTAAAGCACTTCCCCGCTACTACCCAGAATAGGCTTAGTTTGCGCAGACCAATAACGCGCCTCAAATACACCTGCTGCATTTAGTACGTCGTAGCGAATAACAGGCATTTGGTCTGGCTGCTTCAGCTCAATCACATTGTTAAGTGATTTTTTCAGGCTGGAGGGGCCTGTTGCCTTTATCGCCTCGGGGTTCTCCGGATACACCTCAAAAACGCTTCTGCCTATTACATTCTCCCTTTTCTTATTTGTAATCCATAGCAAATCATCGCTTACGGCTACAACAGTAAAGTGCGGAGCGTCAGGTTTGAAAATGATAACATTTCCAGGCATGGCGTTCAGGATCAATTCAAAATCCACCGCTGGAGTCTGGTCTGTCTTAGGAGAAGTATAAGGCATAAAGAAAATAGTTATCGAAAGATAAGCAATGCATCGTACAATGTGTAAACAATAATGCCGAAAGTTTGGCAAACGATGCTTAAAAAAGATAAGTTACTCTAAACAAACACCTATCTGTGTTGCTAGTTTGCTAACAGCAACTTCCAAACCATCAAAATGTTTAAGCCTTAAAAACACACCTCCTACTCCAGCACACCCTGAGTTATACTTGCCAAACGTTCTGGAGCACTATATTTAAGCGTAATTACAAATAACTCAAAGCTTTTGCCATCAAACTGAATTAACTTACCACCTATATAAGAAACTTGGGAAGCCAGAGAGACAAAGAGAATGCTATTTCGCTTAATCCGTAATTAAATATTGTAAGCCAGTGCACTGGCGTACAATATTTATACTTATAGATTATTCAGGCATTTGCAGTACGTACTCTCTACCTTGTGGAACTGTTAATTTATAACCCTTTATCCAAGGGTTGTAAAAGCGTAGCGTTTTATAGTTTGTACCATTCTCCAGTGCAAATTCCGGTAAATCGGAGACAGATGCAGTAACTTTTAATGAACGGGCAGCCAGTGGCTGGTAGCCATGCTCCTCAGATAAATCAAAGCCATACTTTTGCGGATTGCCCAGCACTTCTTTCAGGGCCAGTATCCGGAACATATAGCGTGAGGTTTCATCGTTGAGGTGCAGGTCGTAGTATGAATCTACGCCTTGTCTTTCCAGGGCACGATCCAGGCCACCCATGCCTCGGTTGTACGAAGCAGCAGCATTTGTCCAGGACCCGAAGCGTTTCTTTGCTGTTTTCAGGTACCGAACAGCAGCCAGTGTTGCTTTTTCTACATGAAAGCGCTCATCCACTTCCCCGTTCACGATCAGGCCATAGCCACGGGCCGTATCGGGCATCAACTGCCAGAAGCCAGCCGCCCCGGCAGGCGATGTTACATGGCCGAAAAGACTCTCAGCCAATGCCAGGTACACAAAATCTTCCGGGATGTCGTTTTCTTTTAGCAGCGCCCTGATCTCTGGCATATAGCGTTGCATACGCTTTAGCCCGAGCAGCGTGGTAGCGTGTAAGTATGAATTTACCAACAGCTCACGATCCAGGCGTTCTGCCACATCCGGTACATGCAGCGGCACCGGCTCTCCGGCAAACGTCATGGCAGCTGGTAAAGGGGGAGAGCTGATCAGCTGCTTATTTACTTTTATGTCCACATTTTCTGCTTCGGTTGCAAAAGCTTCGTGCCTTGCCTGCTGCTGGCTACACAACTGCAATGCTACAATTATGATTAAAGTAGCCCAAACATACTTCCAGATCTGCTGTGCCATTGTCTTCTCCTTTCTGGTTAGTTTATTTTCAAATTAATAACACGCTTCGCGCCAACTTATTCTTTAAGTTAAGTAAAAATTACAAAATTAGCAGGGCTGGCATGGATATAAACAACATGTTCTTAGTATCTTATCAAAGGCAGCTATCCTATGGCTTGTATATAGATTAACGAATTTCACAGAACTTGTTCTGCATAATAAGCTATAAATCTATTTTTTAGACTCTCTTCTGTTTCTTACGCTCATTTTCTCTCCGTCAGTACTTATTTATTAAGGTGTAATCAATAAGTAAGTGTAATCATACCCCTAACTGTAGCAGTTAGTAAGGCTAGTTAATTGACTACAAACAGCAATAGGAATAAATAAGCAACTTCGTTTCATGGGAACGTCCTACCAATTCTTATAAACATACACCTAATGTTATATTTTTATTAACTATATATAACATATAAAATACTTTGCTTTTATTGCAACGCCTTACTCACCTTTAAATCAACCCAACATGAAACACAGTTACTTTATTAAATGGCTGTTTGTCTTATCAGCCTTCGTCACGTTCTCTTCCTGTAACCTGGAGCAAGAGGATATCAAGCCAAATCCAGGCCTATATGTTTCCCAATCTGCTGCTGTTACTTCCACTCTATTCGTAGAAGGATACGAAACAGCTTACAAAGGGAGCTACGCAGCTGCATCGGTAAGTTTCTCTAACGGCCCTTGGATGCTGCAGGAGGCTCTTACAGGTACCACCTCATCCGACGCAAAAAGCGGCACACAGTCTGTCCGGATCAGAGACCTGGGCAAGGCAAGTATGGAATTCGATTTACCTGACGGAGCCAAGTCTGTAACATTAAGCTACGCCAAATATGGCGGCGACAAAAACTCAAGCTTTGAGGTTTTCTATTCTACTAACGGAGGTACCAGCTGGCAGTCAGCTGGCAGTGCTGTAACTGTAAGTAAAACATCACTGCAGCAGGTTACTTTTCCGCTTAACATTTATGGCGCTATTCGCTTCGAAGTTCGTAAGATAAGCGGTGGCAGCAACCGGATTAACATCGACAACTTCTCTGTTGAGTCTAACCCTGCACCTGTTGCGGCAGACTTTCTGGAAGACTTCGAAAGCGGCTCGAAAGGAAGCTATGCAGCTGCCTCTGTAACACTTGCCTCTGGTAGCTGGTTACTGAACGAAGCCTTGATCGGCACCTTAGAATCTGACAGAAAATCAGGCACTAAATCAGTGCGTATCCGCGACTTGGGCACTCTGGAAATGCAGTTTGACCAAAACGGAGCACAAACTGTAAGTATAAGCCACGCTGTGTACGGAACTGACGGATCTAGTACCTGGGAGCTACAGTCATCTACTGACGGTGGCGCTACATGGATAAAGCAAGGCAGTACTATTACCTCCTCTTCTACTACGTTAGAAACAGTATCTTTTAGCGTTGCCATTTCTTCTTCTGTAAGGTTCAGAGTTGTAAAGCTGAGCGGCAGCGGAAATCGCATTAACATCGACGACTTTACCATCAGCGGTACCAGCACTGGCACCGGAGGCAGCACAGGCGGAGGTTCTGACGATGGCGGAACTGGTGGCAGTACAGGTGGCGATACCGGCAACACGTCAGGTTCTGTTCACCTAACAATGGGTAACCCATCGGGTGCCATCACAGATGTAAATGCGCCAAACAATTACCTGCTGCTGAAGAATCAGTTTGTAATGTCGTATAGCCGCGACAAAGGAACGGCAAACTGGGTAAGCTGGCACCTGGACGAATCGTGGTTGGGCAGCACACCGCGCCAGGACGACTTCCGTGCCGATAACACCTTGCCATCTGGCTGGTACCAGGTAAGCGCAACAGATTATTCTTACAGCGGTTTTGACCGAGGCCATATGTGCCCATCTGCAGACAGAACCCTAACTGTAACAGATAACTCGATGACCTTCCTGATGACGAACATGATTCCGCAGGCACCTAACAACAATCGTTTGGGTTGGGCAAGTTTAGAGAGCTACTGCCGCTCGTTGCTTTCAGGTGGTTATGAGATATACATTATCTCTGGTGGCTATGGTGTGGGCGGTACAGGCTCTAACGGTTATGCAACTACTATCGCTAACGGTAAAGTAACAGTTCCGGCATCTACCTGGAAAGTTATACTTATCATACCTGACGGCGACAACGATGCAAGCCGTGTAACTACAAGTGCCAGAGTAATTGCAGTGGACATGCCAAACGACAATAGTGTATCCTCAGACTGGAAGCTGTATAAAACTTCTGTAGACGCTATAGAAGCGAAGACAGGCTATGATTTCTTTAGCCTGGTAGCCGATGATGTAGAAACTATTATCGAGGCAACAGTAGATAATCAGTAAATAAAGTATAACTTATCTCGTGAGTAAGGCAAAAGAGGCACGCTAGTCACAGCGTGCCTCTTTCTTTTTGTGGCTTATACTTCAGTTTATACCTGGCTGGATCAACCAGGCTCACAGGCTAGTTGCTCCTGAACTACTTTCTGCCCTATCGGCTGTAGTTGCTTTATCACACGTGCTGGGTTTCCGACGGCAATTGAGTTATCCGGAATATCTTTTACTACCACAGATCCGGCACCGATCCTGACGTTGTTTCCTACCCTTATTTCCCCAATAATACACACATTGGAACCCAGCTCTACGTTGTTTCCGATTACAGGAGAACCAGAGTAAGAACCATCCTCGCGGCGGATGTTACCCAAGGTGGTGGAGTGCCTGAAAAAGCAATTCTCCCCGATAACAGTACAGCCGTTTACTACCAGTGCATGACCATGCCCCAGGTAAAAATTCTTGCCTACTTTAGTCCAGTGGGGCAGTTCGATGCACATAAACCACTCCACAAATACCTTATAAAAAGCCAGGTAGGGTAACCAGATCACCCTGAGCAACGGATGGAGAGAAGCAGGTCGGGCAAGCCGGAACAGCACCATTACCAGGCGGCCTTTCAGGTTACCTTTGTTCGCATCCCAATCCTGAAAAATATATGACATAAATTTATACTTGCGTTTGTGTTTCGGTGTGGCTTTACGGCGAGGCTATACCTGGCGTTGCACAACCATAGTTTATAATAGCCACCTGGCTGCACCTAATTTAATTGTATTTACTATTGGTTTATTTCCTGATTTGCTGCACCGACTCCAGCTCGAGCACCTCCGATGTATAAGCTCTTACTTCGTGAAGCAATGCCTCGTTCTCAGCCAAAGACTGCCCATAAGAAGGTATCATCTCGCGCAGCTTGTTCGTCCATTCCGGTGTTCGCACTTTTTCGGGGAAGCACTTTTCGAGCAGGCTCAGCATGATGGACACTGCCGTAGAGGCACCCGGCGATGCGCCCAGCAAGGCTGCCAGTGTGCCATCCGCAGAACTGATCACCTCTGTTCCGAACTCCAATACGCCCACATGGTCGGGATGCTTTTTGATAACCTGCACTCGCTTGCCTGCATGTTCCAATACCCAGTCTTCCTGTTTTGCTTGAGGCATGTACTCACGCAGCGACACCATTCTGTCTTCGGGTGTCTGGAGCACCTGGTTTACAAGATACTTTGTAAGCGGAATATTACGCAGGCCAGCCGCCACCATCGGACGCAGGTTGCCCAGCTTTACGGACATAGGCAAATCTAGGAAAGAGCCCTGCTTTAGGAACCTGGTGGTAAAGCCGGCATAAGGTCCAAAAAGCAACTCTCTTTTGCCGTTGATAAAACGCGAATCCAGGTGCGGCACCGACATTGGCGGAGAACCCACTGCTGCCTTACCGTATACTTTGCCATAATGTTTTTCGATCACCTCAGGGTTTGTGCACTTTAGCCACTGGCCGCTTACCGGAAATCCGCCGTAGCCCTCCCCTTCCGGTATGCCCGACTTCATGAGCAAAGGCAACGCACCGCCGCCAGCACCAATAAACACAAAGCGGGTACGTACTTTTATACTTTCATCTGTGTTAACATTTCTGATCTTCAGGCGCCAGCTCGAATCGCTTTTCTGGCGCAGCTTGCGCACCTCGTGGCAGAAATGCAGTGTAACTCCCGGCTGCTGCTGTAGATACCGGATCATGCCACGGGTAAGAGCTCCGAAGTTAACGTCTGTACCGATGGGCATGTAAGTGGCAGCAACTTTCTCGGTTATGGTACGGCCATCCATGATCAGGGGCATCCAACGCAACAACTGCTGCGGGTCTTCGGAATATTGCATGCCTCTGAAGAGGTGGCTCTGCTGCATTGCCTCGTAACGTTTCCTAAGGAAGTCTACGTTTTTGTCTCCCCACACAAAGCTCATGTGCGGAACACTGTTGATGAAATCCAAGGGCAGGTTTATTAGGTGGTTCCCCACCATATGTGCCCAGAACTGCCTCGAAATATCAAATGATTCTGAGATCCGGATGGCTTTAGAGATATCAATGCTACCGTCGGCCTGCTCGGGGGTGTAGTTGAGTTCGCAAAATGCTGCGTGCCCTGTACCTGCGTTGTTCCAGGCATCAGAACTTTCTGCGGCTGCCTCATCCAAACGCTCATATATCTCAATAGTAAGGGTGGGGTCCAGTTGCTTGAGCAGCATACCAAGCGTTGCACTCATTATACCGGCTCCTATCAATACTACATCAGGTTCTTTGTCTTTGCTTTTTCCGAACATACTATAAACTTTATTCAGGTAATGAAATGCTGCCATACTTAAGCAGGTACTAACAGCAATTTCATCAGGGTTAAACACGCATATATTTCTGCCACTTAAGCTATACTTCAGCAGGCTTAAATGGATTGTTTGATAAAACGTAGATTTTACCTTTTAGGTGGATGTTTTTCGTTTAATTCTCAGGATAGCGCTTGCGGAGGCGGGTCTCCGGCAGGCTTGGTTTTGTCTTCGGGCAGCGGCACGAACTCTTCATTGTCAGTGGGTGGAAGTATGATCCGGCCTTCCTTCCAGTCGGCCTTTGCCTGCTCAATCCGCTCCTTCCGCGACGAGACGAAATTCCACCAGATATACCGTTCGCCCAGCGGCTCGCCACCCAGCAGCATCAGCGTGGCTTTCTCTTTTGCACGGATAACCGGGTGCGCGTTTTTATTGAAGACCAGCATTTGCCCGGCTGAATAGGTTTTGCCAGAAACTTCGATGCTGCCTTTTACTACATAGATACCTCGCTCTGTGTGTTCTTTGGGTAAGCCAAATTTTGCACCTTGGTCCAGCACTACATGCAGGTAAAACAACGGAGAGTGCGTCTTCACGTTGCTCACCAGGCCGTAGGCGTCTCCGGCTATTAGTCTCATCCAGACCCCGGTGTCGGTAAAAACGTGGAGTTGCTCGGGCTTGTAATTGTTAAAAGTAGGCGCAGCTTCTTCTTCTTTTTCCGGGAGTGCCACCCAGGTCTGTATCATCTCCAGTGATCCGCCGGCCAGCGTAGCCGGGTCTTCAAATCGTTCGGAATGTGCTATGCCGCTGCCAGCTGTCATCCAGTTTACCTCGCCAGGGCGAATAACCTGCTGCACACCCAGGCTGTCGCGGTGCGTTACCTGCCCCTCAAATAGATAGCTTACCGTAGACAAGCCAATGTGCGGGTGCGGCAGCACATCCATCGAGTACAGTTCCTGTGGCTGCACCTCCACCGGGCCGGCGTGGTCCATAAAAATAAAAGGGCCTACCATCCTGCGCAGCCGGAAAGGAAGTATCCGCTTTACACTCATTCCCGGGCCTATGGATGCCTTCCGGGCTTCAATCACTAAATCAAGCATAGCAAACAGTTAAGGTGTTATACTAAAGCTAAAACGGATTATACATGTAAGCGGCTATTCCCTGACACGATTTTACATCGGTCTGTTTGCCGCCGCTATATAAAGCTTTGGGTATACTTTCTAAAAGCAGTTGCGTTTAAGGAGAGATGCACCTGAAACTCTATAAGCTGATATCATTCATTCGCCCTGCGTACACACTCCCGCTGCTGTTAGTTATACTTATAGGCTGCGCCACGAAAAACTTTTACGCAGAGACGCAGGTGGCTGATCCGGCGGTTTATCAGCAGTTATTGCAGGACCCAACCTCAGTAGACAGTGTAACAGTGAAAGCTGGTAAACACTACCAGCGAGGCCAATTCTATAGGCTGCTGTGGGGCACTCGCCACCGCAATGCCTGGACAGCGCCCGTTATTGTCCCTATCCTGAGATTAGATACAGTGAAGGGTGGCCTGAAAGTAGAGAGAATCGGGGGAGGTATGCAAACGATCAGTGCTACAATGGTAGGAGCTGATGGCATGGTTTACGCACTCCGAACGGTAGACAAACGGCCACAGGTAATGTTGCCCCCCATACTTCAAAACACCATTTTTGCAGATCTGGTACGTGATCAAACGTCGGCCCTTAACCCCTATGGAGCCCTTGTTGTAGCACCGCTTGCCAGAGCAGTCGGAGTACATACGTCTACTCCAACGCTTGTATACATAACACCAAATGAAGATCGCCTGAAAGAACATAAAAAACTATTAAGTGACAGACTTTACCTGCTGGAAGAAAAGTTTAATGACAAACGTAGCCTGGTAGGTGAGCTTTCAGAAGCGTATGATATTTTGAACACCGACGAGGTGCTGGCAAACCGCTACAAGTACAATAATCATGTGATAGACCAACTGGAATTCGCGAAGGCCAGGCTCCTGGACCTGCTCATCGGCGACCGTGACAGGCATGAAGAACAATGGGAATGGGCTGTATTTAAAGAGAACGGACAGCATATTTACCGGCCTCTACCGAAAGACAGAGACAATGCTTTTTTCCGTTACGACGACGGTATACTCTCCTGGCTTATCAGCCGCAAATGGACCAACCGTAAGTTCGAGACTTTTGACAAAAAGTATAAGGACGTAAAAGCGCTGATGATCAAATCTGAATTTATTGATGCACGGGCAATGCCGGATGTGACAGCATACCAGTTCGATTCTCTAGCCAATGATATGAAACAGCGCCTTACCGATCAGGTAATTGCACAGGCCGTCCAAAAGCTTCCGGATTCTGTTTATGAACTGCAGGGAGAAACATTGGAGCAAAATCTCAGAAGCAGAAGAGACAACTTAGATAAAGCTGCCAGAAAATTTTATGAGGTACTCTCAGAAAAAGTGCTAGTGATAGGCACCGACCAGCCAGACGTTTTTAAGGTAAACCGGCTGAATGATAATGAAACCGAAGTAACAGTAAGCAGGTTATCTGATGGCACAAAGATTTACCACCGAATCTTTAACAGAGCTGAAACAGATGCGATTACACTCCATGACCTTGGCGGCGATGACACTATTGAGGTTACTGGAACAGTAGGAAAAGGCATACAAATTTCCTTAATGGAGGGCCCGGGAAAGAACAAGGTAATCAACACCTCCAGCGTGGGCGGATGGGGGAAAAAATTTGAAGTGCAGCAAAGCAAGATGAAGAAAGACAAAGCTGGTAAAGGTTCAGGCAAAAAGGATAAGCAACCGGTGCAGGCCACCGTCCGGTGAGAAACATACCAAATTTCAGCATCTTTTAGCTGTACTCATACTTTTACATTTTTAACAAACATCGATGTGTATTACAGCTTAACGGCAAACGATGTTACCAGCAGCAGGTTGTCATATTGGGCACCGTCCTCTCCTACAAAAACACGATCCTCAGAAGTATAGCCACGCACCTCTGCCCGCCATTTAAAGTTCGGAGTTGGCATATAGTCCAGGTTAAGTGAGGCGCTGGAAGTCTGGAAGCCTTCAGGTGTGTTGGTCGTAATGATGATCTGATGTCTGTCGTTGTAATGTTCTACGCGCCCCGCCACAGCAAATTTGCTGCTTAACCGGTAGCGCGCCAGAAGTAATCCTGCATACCAGCTACCCTTTTCATTGCTATCCCAAAGCTCCTGCCGGCCATAGTCTATACTTCCGGCTACGTTAAACCTTTCGGAGAAAGTATAGCCAACATACACATTATGGAAGTAGCGCCGCTTTGCATCTACACCGGTGGGTGCCTCGTTGCCGTAATAGTTGTTGTAGCTAAGTATAAGTTCGTTGGTGGGTGCATAGCTGATGCCGAAACCCAGTGACTTGGCATCATTCGTTTCCTGTATATTCTGCCATCCGTTAAGTACCAGGAATTTGAGGGTTATACTTTCAGAAACGTTTGCGGTAAGTTGTGCACCGGTTTCAAAGTATGGCGAGTTTTCGGCCATCAGGGCGCGGGTGTAAATTTCGTTGTTGATGGAGAACGTACTTTCGTAGCCAATGTGCGAAGGAAGTATACCCATATCCAGCCACACCCCCTCTGCCAGTTTTACTCCTGCGTTTGCCTGTGCGATCAGCCGTGTCAGTTCGTTGGTTTCAGCAGCATAGTTTGCCTGTACATAAGTACCCGTATGTAAAGCCAGTGTGCCCCGAACCCTTGCTGCGTTGTAATCGGCCTGTATAAAGCCCCAGTTCAGGTTAAATTCGTTGTGCCGGAACGCTTGTGTGGTAAACAGCCTGTCTTTGGAGAATGGCTCTGAAAAATCGTAGGCGTAGTATACATCCACGCCTGCAGTAAGCTTAAAGGGTTTTTCAGGCTCCTCTATGCCAAGCGAATCCGTGGATTGTGCGTTGGCGGCAACAGCGGCAAAGGCTAAGAGAAAAAAAACAATGCGTTGTGTTATAAGGTAAAGTTGTTTCATCGCATCAAATTACGCCAGAAAATTATCTGCACTAATGCCGTGTTCAGGTAGGCGCCCCTGCAGAAACTATAAACTGCAGCAGCCACGATATTTTACCCACAGCTCCACAGTCAGTACAAGACAACAGAGAATGATTCCCCGAGCAGGATTCAACCCGTCTCTCCCATTTGCTCCTCATCCTTTGAGGCAGATCGTGAAAGAAGCTCCCGTAGGCGCTCAATGTGTACTTTCATTTCTTCAGCCCGGGTTTCCTGTATACTTGCCCAGCGGTGGTTACCTTTTGTTGTTTCTCCGCGCGACATACTCTGTAAGATGTTCCGCCGTTCCTCCAGCGTGCGCAGCGCTACCCAAAGTGTTTCTTCAAGCGCGTTCGACATACCATCCAATAGCGAGTCCTCGGAAAATGCATGCCCGGAATGGCACCTGAAACGCTTGATTGTTCCCTCCTGCGACAGCTCCCATAAGCCACCACCACACTCGGGGCAAGAATAGACAGTGCGGTCGCCTGCCTTATCTAATTCATCAATATTGGTTAATGTGCTGTTAGTCATAACACGTTCTGCTATTTGGGCTTCCTGCCAGATATCGGATGGCACCGTAACCGAGCTCTGCGACGGTTGTTGCCGGCTTACCTCTTCAAGTATACTGCTCATCTCCTCCAGCGCCACTACATGGTCTATGTTTACCTGCCTTATCACGTTCTCCGGCAGCACAGGGAACTCAGCGTCGTCAGGGTGCTGCACAACAGCAACTCCGCCGCTTCTTTTAATAGACTCCATGCCAATCACTCCATCACTCATAAAGCCGGTTAAAACCACCCCGATAGTGCTGGCGCCATGGTACGCGGCAGCTGAACGAAACAACGGATCAATGGCAGGCCTGAACTGGTTTTCGCGTGGCCCCGTTACCACCAGCATTTCCTTTTTGCTCAGGAGCAAGTGTTTATCGGCAGGTGCAAAGTATACTGTACCAGGTTCAAACTCCTGCTGATGCTCTGCCACTTTACAGGTTAAGCTTGTGAACTGATTAAGCCTGTTTACCAGGAAAGCTGCAGAAGAGTCGGCACTCAGGTGCTGTACAATGAATATGGAGGCTGGCAGATCTTCCGGCAGCCCTGCCAGCAGCTTTATCAGCGCCTGCATACCCCCGGCAGATGTCCCGATTACGATGATCTTGTTATACTTTGTTTCTGGCATTTAGCTTAGTTATTCATACTTTCCCGGAGACGTAACAGCCCAGGAATAATAAAAATCTTATGTACGGCCCATACTTCGAAGTGTTAAAACTGCAAAGTATAAACTTGTGCAAATAAGCTGCTTATACTTTGGGTGGTTGCCTGCATTTAATGCACTGTCGTAATTATATAGTATAAATTGATAAATTAGCGAGAAGGATGAGGAGGTAATGATCCTTGGGTAAAGCAAACAAGAATGACAAAAGCAGCGAAACAGGCTAAAAACAACAAAATAGAGGGGGGGGGGAAGGAAGTATACGTAATCGGAATCGGAGCCTCTGCTGGTGGCCTGCAGGCGCTTGAATCATTGTTCAGCACTGTGCCCCAGGATAAGGTAGCTTACGTAATTGTGCAGCATATCTCCTCGGAATATCGCAGCCTGCTAACGGAGCTACTGGAGCAGTATTCTGCCTTAAAGGTGACGGAAGCGGTGCAGGACACGCCGGTGCTGCCGAACAGGGTTTACGTGATACCCAATACCAAAGAGCTGACAATAAAAGACAATCACTTAAGGCTAAGAGATAAAACGGTTGCAAACCGCACCCAGACCATAGATACCTTCTTTACCTCCCTTGCCGAAGACAAAAAGCAGCGCGCCATTGGCATTGTTTTATCGGGTACCGGTACAGACGGCACCGTAGGAATAGAGGCGATAAAAAAAGCTGGCGGCCTGGTGCTGGTGCAGGACCCCACCACAGCAAAGTTCGACGGCATGCCGCGCAGCGCCATTAACTCCGGCTATGCAGATTATATACTTCCTCCGGAGCTGATGTCGGCTGAGATATTCGACTACATTAAAACAGGGCCACTAAGAAAAGACCTGACAGAGCTTTCGGACAGTGAAGCGGAAGCAATGTTCTTCAACATCCTGGATATGGTGCATGAGCGCACCGGCATCGACTTCAGCAACTATAAGCGGCCCACGATCATCAGGCGCATCAGCCGGCGCATGAACGTACTAAACCTCGACAGCTTTGCCGATTACCTGGACTACCTGAACCAGCACAAAGAAGAACTGGAAACGCTGGGCAAGGAATTCCTGATAGGTGTTACCAAATTCTTCCGGGATGAGGAGGCGTATGAAATGCTGGCAAGCAAAGTTATCCCCGAAATTATAGACAGGAAAAAGATTGATGAGCAACTCCGGGTGTGGGTGGCTGGTTGCTCTACCGGCGAGGAGGCCTACTCTATCGCCATACTTATCAGGGAGTACCTGGATAAAGTAAAAAAAGAACTGGAGGTAAAGATCTTTGCTTCCGACATAGACCGCGAGGCCCTCGATTTTGCTGGCAAAGGTTTGTATCCGCAGAGCAGCGTCTCAGAAGTATCTGAGGAAAGGCTTGGCGAGTATTTTGTTAATGAAGACGGCAAATACCGGATTACCCAGCGGGTACGCCGGATGGTGATCTTCTCCCCGCATAACGTTGCTAACGACCCACCATTTAGCAGGATAGACCTGGTAAGCTGCCGCAACATGCTCATTTACCTGAACCCGCTGCTGCAGAAGAAAGTAATCGATAAATTCCACTATGCGTTAACAATGCATGGCTACCTGTTCCTGGGTTCCAGCGAAAGTATAGGCGAGCTAAGGAACTTTGAGGAGGTAAGCAAAAAATGGAAGATCTACCGCAACACAGAGCCTTCCAGGTCGCTGGGTATGGCAGATACATACTCTGGCCACTTAAGCAAACGCCCTGCATCAACTCCAACGCCTAGTTTCTCCCGCGACCTGTCGGCAAAGCAGGTGCTGCAGCATAACTTTAACGAGCTGCTGAGCGAGACCATGCTGGAAGAAGCTGGCTATGCTGCCGTGTATGTTGATGAAAGCTACGATGTGTTGCACGGTGCTGGCAAGTATAAAAAATTCCTGGAGCTGCCTGACCATAGCTTTACCTATAACCTGCTTAAACTGGTTCCGCAGGATCTGGCGGTAAGTTTAGGCGCCATGCTGCGCAAAGCAGTAATCGAAAAAGAAAAAGTTACCGCCTACAATGTGCAGGTGCGCGACGGGGAAGAGCTGCGACATATAAACATCGTGGTTAAGCCATACCTTTCCGATAAAAAGCTGTTCCAGAAATTTATACTTATACTGTTCTCCGAAGACCAGCCGCGTATTGCGCTGGAGCCAAGCCAGGTGGTAGTGTTTAGCGAAAACCAGTATGAAAACCGGGTGCACGAGCTGGAGCTGGAACTGCAGTATACAAAAGACGACCTGCAGGCGGTAGTAGAAGAGCTGGAAACCGCTAACGAGGAACTGCAAAGTACCAACGAGGAGCTACTCTCTTCTAACGAGGAGCTGCAGAGCACCAACGAGGAACTGCAGTCGCTGAACGAAGAGCTCCATACCATCAACACCGAGCATCAGTACAAAATAAAGGCGCTAGTAGAGCTAGACGATGACCTGAACAACTATTTCCGTAGTACAGACATAGGGCAGATCTTCGTGGACCGGAAAATGATCATCCGGAAGTATACCCCGGCCGCTACCAGTCTTATAAACCTGATCGAAAGCGATATTGGCCGCTCTATAAACCATATCTCCAACAACCTGCGCTACGACAAGCTGACAGAAGATGTACGGCATGTTATCGGCAGCAATAAGGTGATAGAAAAAGAGGTGCAGGATAAGAACGGCGTTTGGTACCAGATGCGCATACTGCCCTACATTACGCAGGAGCGGAAAATAGACGGCGCCATCATCATCTTTATCCAGATAAACGAGCTCAAGAATATGCAACTGCTGCATGCAGGCATTCTGCAAAGCTCTCCAAATGCCATCATGGCTTTAAAGTCTCTTCGCAACACATCAAACCAGATCATAGATTTCAGCATAAACATTATTAACCGCAAAGCTGAGACTATATTTGACAGGCCGGGAGATAAGCTGATAAACAGAACGCTCTGGAATGAGTATCCGCAGTTGATGGAGCAGGGTATGTTTAAGCGCTTTATTAACGTTGTGGAAACTGGCGAGCCGCTGGATACAGAACTGTGCCAGGTTTTCAACCAAAAGCCGCTCTGGCTGCACATAGTAGCCGTTAAGTTTGATGATGGCTTAGTGCTTACCATGCAGGATATTACGGAGCGTAGACTAAACGAGCAGGCCCTGATAGAGCAAAAGGAGGAGTCAAAGCAAAGTGCCGAAAAATTCCGGACACTGCTGGAGGCCGTACCACACATCACCTGGACGAACCTGCCTAGCGGTGAGAACGACAGCTTTAACAGCCTTTGGTACGAATACACCGGCATGACACTGGAAGAATCAGTTGGTTGGGGCTGGCAAAAAGCCTATCACTCGGATGACCTAGAAACTAAATTGCCGGAGTACAAGCGAAGCCTGCAAACCGGCGAGGTGTTTAGTACACAGGCGCGCATACTTCGCGGTGCGGATAATTCGTACCGCTGGCACCTGCTAAAGAATGTACCTATCCGGAACGAGGCAGGCGAAATACTACTCTGGATCGGAACGGCCACAGACATACAGGATCAGAAAAATGCCGAGGATGCCACTATCAGGCTAAGGTTATCGCAACAGCGCGAAATGCTTAGCAGTGTGCTTCAGGCACAGGAAGAGGAGCGCAGCCGTATTTCGGAGGCCCTGCACAATGGATTGGGCCAGGTGCTCTACGCGGCCAAACTTAACCTGGACGGACTTAATACTTCTTCGGCGCAGCAAAAAAAGCAGAAAGAGCAGGTAGACAAGTTCCTGCAGGAAAGTATAAAAATAACCCGTGATATTTCGTATGAGCTTACCCCTACTGTTTTAAAGGAATTTGGCATTAAGACAGCCGTAGAGGAAATCATTCACAGATTGCAAAGCCCTAAACAAAAATTCACGTTTAACATGAGCGGCTCTGAGGAGCAGTTGAGCTATGCCACCTCCTTGTCTTTATACCGCATTATACAGGAGCTCCTGAACAATGTAGTAAAGCATTCGGGCGCAACCAAAGCAGAGGTAGACTTAGCCATTGGGGAAAGTAACTTAGTGCTTCGAGTTCGGGATAATGGCAAAGGCATGACCGATAAAGACCTTAGCAGGATAAAAGGAGTTGGCCTGCGCGGCATAAAAAACAGGATAGAGCTACTTGAGGGGGAGATAAGAATAGAATCCTCAAAAGACAACGGCTGCCTCATCGAGATCAAAAGTAAAGTATAAAACTCATCCCTGGTTATAGGTAAATGCCGCAAATAGTTCTGACATACTATTTGCGGCATTTACTTTTATCCAATCCTTACCGGAAGTGCGCACGACAACTGCAGCATTATACTTACACCTCTCTTAATTCCGGTGCTTTTGAGAGGCGGCGCATGTGCAAAAACGACATTTATACTTAGTTGATATTAAGTATTGATACTGATGTAAGCCCACTTTCTTTTTCTCACATTTGAGTACAGATTGGAAAAGTGTACAGACAGATTTACAGGGTTAGTATTTGCCAGATTTAACTAACCACAATAACGGGTTTTATGTCAGAGAAAGTGCAAGCAGCACTGCAGGATTACGAGGACAAGCTTACTGCGGGGAGTATAAAAACGTTTAATATAAAGATAACTGCTTTAGGTTTATTACTGCAGTCTACGCCTGATGGCGTGGTAGAATCACAAAGTATACTTCTTAGCCCGGACCTGCACCATTCGCTGCAGATCTTCTTCTCAGGCATAGATGCCATCGAATACGGCTCCTTTGATTATACAACCTTTAAGAGCTTGCTTAACGCACACTGTACCCTGGAGCGCATGGCAAACAGGACAGGTAACAAAGAAAGAAAGTAATGCTCTGCCTTCTCTGAACTTAGCGCCCTTACTCCGGCATTTCCAGATCTATTAGCTTATGCCCAATAGCATACTTAATAAGATTGGCGGTGTTCTTGGCTCCTGTTTTCTCCAGTATATTTTGCCGGTGTGTTTCGATGGTGCGCTTACTTGTAAACAGCTTGTCTGCAATCTCTGCGTTTGTATAACCTTCTGCAATCAGCGTAAGCACCTCTATTTCACGTTTCGACAACCCTGATTCATTCTTTGCTTCTCCCTCAGCTGGCCCGGTCATATACTTGTCAGTCAGTATGTTCATCGAGAGTTCGCTGCAGATATAGTTTGTACCCCCTGCCACCAGTTTTATAGCAGACTTCAACTCATCTTTGCCCGTAGTTTTTAAAAGGTAACCGGAAGCCCCCTGCTGCAGCATTTTCTGAACATAGGGCAGGTTGTTGAGCATAGACAGCGCAATAACTTTTGTTTCAGGGTAGTTTTTTACGACTTGTTCTGTCGCCTCTACCCCACTCATCACAGGCATGTTTATATCCATCAGTACCACATCAACCTGATTATCGGCGAGCAGGTCTAGCAGTTCCTGTCCGTTTCCTGCCTCTCCTACCACTTCTATTTCACTGTCTTCTTCCAACAGCATCCTCAGCCCCTGTCGTAATATGATGTGATCTTCCGCAATAATAACCCTAACAAGCTTTTGCTCTTCCATTTATTAATAGACCGTAAGTTGAGATGCCCTAAAGCAACGTCTTACTTTATTTTACTCCATTCTTAGATTTATGATACAGTAGCCCTGGCATTTTACACTCGGTTCCTGCCAAAAGCGAAAAAGACTGGAGAGAACCATCCTCAGCACCCAATTAGGTATGGCTCTCTCAGTCTTTATGGGCAAATGCGACATGCATAATTACGTATCGCATGTTATTGTATGTAAATACACTTCTATTTACGAAGCTTATAGTCTGTAAACCAACCAACCTGCTGTAAATACAGGATTCACACATACAAATACAGTTTACCCGCAATAACTACGTATTTATACCATGCCACCCTAGCATGCACCAGCAGTTACGGTAGTGTACATTGCAGTGTGAGCTAAGAAAGTTAACAGGTGAAATAGATGCATAAATGCCGAGGCTGTAACTGGTTGTTACAGCCTTGGCATTTATGAAATTACCTGATGCGGAAAATTATCCCTTAATTCTGGGGCAGCAACGCTGCATTCACAGCAGTATTAGCCTTTGGTGTTGTTTTGTCTTCTGCCAGGATAATAGGTGGTTCCTTTTCGGTAGGCACTTCTGGTAATTGGTTGTTTAAATTAACCTTCTTGTCTAGGTATGGCTCCAGGATAGGCGCCATGCCGCGCAGCACCTGCACCGGCAACGACGATGTAAAATGGAAGTCGGCGGCATCACGGCCAGGCACAAAGGCTGTAACTGTTCCAAAATGACTATCTCCCAAAAAGAAGACAAATGTTGCCGTACGGTTTACAGCACGGGACGCCAACCTGTACCCTCTGGAGCTAACGGTTACAGAACGGTTATCGCCTGTTCCGGTTTTACCTCCCATACTTAAAGGCGTGCCGTTGGTCAGTTTAAAACCACCTTGCAGACGGCGCGCAGTACCTACATCCACTACCTCGCTTAATGCCTCTCTTACTACTTTGGCTACTGCCGGCTCCATTACCTGTTCTTTTTCCAGCGGTTTCCATTTAAGGGATGTTTCGAAGGGTGTGAGTGCCGCAAAATGGATCTGCTCTATTCTTACGGTGCGCTGCCTTTCGCCATTGCTCATGATAATGCCCATCAACTCGGCAAGTGCCTCAGGACGGTCGCCGGAGGAACCAAGAGCCGTAGCCAGGGAAGGCACTAAATTCTTGAACGGGTAGCCCAGGCGCTCCCAACGTTTTTGGATAGATTCGTAAGCATCGATCTCAAGTATGGTACGGATGCGTGAGTCCCGCGCTCTTTTATACTTGGTACGGAACAACCACTTATAGATATCCTGTCTTTGCTGTTCACAGGCATCCACTAGTTCCGTCCATTTTGCCTCAGGGTGCTCTCGTAAATAAGCGAGCATCCAAAGCTCCAACGGATGGCGACGAGACAGGTACCCCTGGTCTGACAGATTATAGGAGTCGGGGCCATAGCGTTCGTACAGTTCTACTACCCTGTCCTCTTTTATTTTTTCACCGGGCAGATGCTGGCGCAGAAATTTGTTAAATGTGTCGTAGTCTTTTTCGGGGTACAGGTAACGGTGTACAACAGCCAGACGCACTTCATTTTTATGAATGCTGTTCAGTAGCCTTTTAAAACGATCGTCCGCAGAAAGGCCGTTATACTTGTTCCAAAAACGCCTTAAGTATACTTTGCCCTCGCGATCTGCGAAACGCTTCAGGTACTCCTGGCGGCGCGGATCTCCTGCATCGCCCAATAACTTGCCCGGGTTACCTACCTGCTCATACATGGTGTAGCTTACTATATCCCGCATCAAGCGCACAAATGGCAGGTTGATTGACTTCTGAAATGCCTCGCGAACCGTTGGCCTGCTGTAGTTGTCGTCGTTGTTAAAGTTATGGAAGTAGTGCCTACCGCCTCCTGTAAAAAAGGCCTCACCGGGGTTTGCTGAGTAACGACGTTCCAGGGCAGCCATCAGTGTCGCCTCCAGGCTTTTGTCTTTTTCCCTGCCCAGGTAGTGCAGCACCCACTCGCTTATGTTATCATGCGGTTCCTGTAACTGTTTTCTTAATTCTGCCTGCGATAGCCCTGCAAATTGTTTATGTGCTTCTGCCACCAACTCCAGGTAAGTGATCAGTACCCGCAGCTTGGCTGTAGAGCCCAACTCCAGCTTGCTGCCTTCGTTCATGTCAAACGGCTGGTCTGTATTGTCTGTCTGTACCCGCACCAGGTTGCCGTATGGAGTACGCTCAAACAAGGTAAAGCTGTAGAGCACCGACTCGGTACGGCTCGGTGAAAGCATCCGCTCTCCAAACACACCCACCGACTTAGCAAACTCCTGATCGTTCAGGCGATGCAGGTATGTGCTTATCTGCTCCTGCAACTCATGCTCCAGTGTAGTGGTGGCGGCCATATCCATTCGGTCCAGGTCGTAAAGCGTTTTGCCCAGCAGCTCTGAAAGGTGCGTTCTGGCAACCAGTGCGCCTTTGTCTGTTGTTCTGGGCGCTACGGCAGGGTTATTGCCAAAGTCTCTGAACGTAACTTCCTGGGCCAGGCCCGCATCGCGTAGCTCCGGCGAAATGTAGCCACTGCTTGCTAACAAGCGCAGGTATCCTCCGGTAAGGTTGTTTAACTCTTCGCGCCCCTGCTCCCCTAAATAAAAAGTAGGACGGCGCTGGGCAATCATCAGAGACAGCACCTGGCGCAGGGCCTGCCCTTTGGCAAGCAGCGTGTCGCCTTTCGCATCGTCCAGGGTAAGCAAGCGGTTCACTTTACTTATATCCGAATCAAACCAGACTTTTAGCCCGTCGCCTATGCCATGTACCTCGCCATAACCCGGAGCACCCGAAAGCGGAACCGTATTTATATAAGAGAGTACAAGGTCTTTTCGGACAGGTAAAGTTTGCGGACCGGCACGGTATGCGCGCACACTTGCCGATATCATTTGCTTTATTTTTTCACGCGCATCTACTGTTATCCCACCCGGCGAGTGCCGGAACTTTTCTATCTGTGTGGCAAGGGTGCTGCCGCCTATGGTTTTATACTCTAAGCCGATCATATTACCCGCCTCGTGCAGCGATGCTTTTGTAAAGCGCATCCAGTCTACTGCCGGATTCATAAAAAGCTTGGAGGTATCCAGCAGTTCACGGTTCTCAATAAACAGCAGGGAGTTGACCATTAAGGCCGGAATAGAATCAAACGAAGTATAAATCTGGCTTGGGTAGCTATACTTGTACACCGGCGAACCGTTGCTGTCCAGAATGTTCAGCCCTGTCTGTGTCTTTTCGGGGTAAGGAGTAAAGAAACCGCGGGAGGCATAATCTAATAGCTTCGGAGAGAACTGCGCCTGTGATTCAATCAGCATCCCCTGCGATTGCACGCGCTCGAGCATCTTAGGCAGCTGTGCATACCCTAATCGTAAATCGAATGGTCCTTTTTCAGGATAGACAATTGCATCACTAGGCCCCTCTTCTACCTTATATGTTAATGTTGAGGCAAACTCAGAAAACTGTTCTGCCTGAATGCGAGAAGTATGGACCTCGTAGATAACAACGGTAACAGCAACGCAAATGCTGAGAAACAAAATACCAAATAAAGTCCACTTAATTATGTTCTTAACTCTGGGCTTATTTCTCGCTTTTTCCTGGCTATCATCCTGAAGGTCCGGACGGTAATTATTGACTACCATCTCTGGATTATTTTAAGTGTTTGTAAATGTCTTTCACTATGTGTTACGTGTACTTGTCTTTTTTGGTGACTAAAACATACAAAAATATAAGTATAAGCGTAAATAGCTCAGGCTTAGGTTATCAGCGTTTTCAAAAGCTGCAAAAAAGCCGTAATTAATTAATAATCTACTATTTACATTATTTACCAAAACTTAATACTTAGTACACAAGCATTACTTATTTGTAATTTACAAAGCAATTTTAAGTATAAACCAGTACAATAAAATTAGTAAAACAGTAACAGGACCATCTCACTATTAAGAGTCATTTTTTGGATTTTAGAAGTATAGCCTGTTTGATACTTAGGGAGGGGCCATAACCCTGCTGTCAATGAAAAAGAAGGGTGTACAGGGTGTTACTAAAGGCAGCTGAAAACCTGAGGAAAAGGTAGTATAAAGGAATAGAAAGCGTAATAGTTGTAGGGGGAAAAAAAGCACTGCTGCCTCTGCTGTAAGTTTCGTGAGAACAGCAAAGGCAGCAGCACTGGAGCATCTATATCAGGTCAGGATTCTTTAAAGTATAACTCAAAGATAGTTCCTTCGCCTTCCTTGCTCTTTACTTTAATAAAACCTCCGGCATTGTCTATCATGCGCTTTACAATGTATAGCCCCATTCCTGTTCCGTCTACATGTGAATGGAAGCGTTTGAAAAGGGTAAACAGCTTGGGTTGGTTATCACGGCTGATGCCAAGTCCATTATCGGCAACAGACAACAAGACATAACCATCCACCCGATCAGTTCTGAGCGATACCTTAGGCACCCGGTCTTCTGACCTGTACTTAATGGAGTTGGTTACCAGGTTGTAAAGCACACTGTACAGGTTCTTCTTAGAGAAGGTAACATGCGGCGCTTTTTCAAAGTCAACAGACAATTCTACCTGCTCGCTCTCCAGCAACTCCTTAATATTGCCTTCCATTTCTTTAAACACCTCCTTCACCTCTACCTGTTCAGGTTCCCCGTCGATATCACGCTGCACCTTGGCTATGTCTGTCAGGTCTTTAATAACGTTTTTAAAGCGACTGATTGAGTCTTTCATCATATCAAACACAGGTTGAGTAGGCTCCCCGGGTATTGGCCCGGCAGAAATTATCTGCTCTTCCAGCAGCAGCATCAAACCTTCTATGTTAGCTATCGGTGCTTTAAGATCGTGAGAGGCAGTGTACACAAATGTATCCAGGTCTTCGATTACGCGAAGCAGGTGATCGTTGGTTTCCACCAGTTTTTCTTGGGTCATTTTTAGGTCGGTCAGGTCTATAAATGATCCAAGCACCCGGAAAGGCATCTGGTATTCGTTGTGCATGATATGCGCCCTATTCGACACATAAGCATAAGACTCATCTTTCTTGGCCAGTCTGTACTCGCCCGCCCACTGCTCTTCGCCGGAGTTGATAGCCTTATTTATACTTTTGCATATGTCTTCTCTGTCGTTCGGGTGAATGAGTTTTAGCCAACCTTCGATGCCATTGCCCATTTCATTCGCCTCAAAGCCAAGCATAGTCTGTAAGCTGTCGCTCCACCAGATATCGTTGTTTACAATGTCCCAATCCCAGATCACATCGTTGGTAGCCATCGATACCATCCGGAACCGCTCCTCACTGGAGGCAAGCTCACGGGTACGCTCTGCCACCCTTTTCTCCAGCTCGTTGTTCAGTTTGATCAGGTTTTCTTCGGCCAGTTTAAGCTCCTCATAGGCCATCAGCACCTTATCCTCGCTGTTCTTCTTCTCGGTAATGTCGGCCATGGTTACGGTAATCCCGTCTCCCATTTTAACGGCGGCAATTTCATACCATATCTTCTGGCCGTTTACATCCAGCTGCTGTTCTATGTGCATGGCATGCTCTGTCTCCACCACATTCACAAACTTCCGGAACAAACCAGACTTTTTCAGGAACGACATTCCCGACAGCACACTGGAACCAATCAGCTCGGCCTGTGATTGCCCTACCATCTTCTCGGTATTCCTGTTTAGCAATGTCCAGTTGAAATCTGTAATTACCTGTTTCTCGTCTCGCACTGACCGCAAGGCCATGATACTGTTCAGTGAGCTGTTTAGTACCCCTTGCACTACATTGCTGAGTGTTTTAAGGGTAGTTACATCCACAAAACTCACTACTACGCCATCTTTGTTGCCGTCGTGCTTTAAGTATGGGATAATGCGCATCAGGTAGTACTTGCCGTCACGGGTCTCTAACTCTTGCTCTACTTCTGCAGAGGTATTGTTTACCTCTTTTATATCCTCTATCAGGCGGGAGTACTTCAGGTTATGCGACAGGTGATGAATAGGTCTGCCCAGATCGCTGTCTATAATATTGATAAGGCCATCAATAGCAGGCGTAAATTTCCGGATTACCAGGTGGTGGTCTACAAACAGCTGCCCTATATTGGAGCTCCTGAAGTAATTATCCATGTCCTCGTTCAGCTCCTGAAGTTCTTTTATCTTAAGCTGGTGCTCCGAGTTTACGGTATGCAGCTCTTCGTTCAGCGACTGCATTTCCTCATTAGAACTCTGCAGCTCCTCGTTCGACGACATCAGCTCCTCGTTCGTGCTTTGCAGTTCTTCGTTTGCAGTGCTCAGGTCCTGCACGGTTAGCTGCAGTCCTTCCCGGGCTTCCTTAAGTTCTGCCTCCAGGGCAGTAAGCTGCTGGTAGTAATCTGAGTCAGATACAAACGACAGGTCCGATACTTTTGGCAGCGGTGTTACCTCCCCCATCTCCTGCAGCAGCACCAGTATTACCTGCGGGTTGCCTTTATCCAGGGTAAGCGGACGGATGGAAACATGCACCATCTGCTCCTTTTTACCGAGTTTAACAGCTACCTGCCTGGCCACTACTTTGCGGTTCTGCTTTAACGCCTTCCGTATGCCAACACTTAACGTTACCGCCAACTCTTCGGGCACCATTTTGATGAGGTTGAAGTGCAGGCGCTTGTCCGGGAATTTTAGAAAACGGTTAATATCACCAATGCCGTGCAGCAGCTGGTAATTCTCATCTACGTAGAGGCCGGTTACTTTAAAGTCTTCGGAAACAGCATCCATAAAAGAGTTGCTGTAATGAGCCTCTGGCGTAACTTTATTATTCGACAGCTGCCCTACATGGCCATTGTTCTGGCTGGAATAATCGGTGATGCCATAGCTCTGCCTGATGCTTCTGCTCTCTTTTATCTTGCGGAAGATCTTCCATTTCCTGTTCTCTTCAGAGAAAAAAGATTTCATGGACCCAATATGCTCGCTGGAGCCGAGATACAAGTAGCCTCCCAGATTAAGGGCATATGGAAAAAGGGCCATCACCTTGTCCTGCAGGCTCTGGTTTAAATAGATCAGCATGTTACGGCACGAGATCAGGTCGATGTGGCTGTAGGGCGGGTCTTTCTGCAGGTCGTGCTGTGCGAACACCACCAGTTTCCGGATGTCTTCGTTTACAAAGTATCGGTTACCCTTCTGGTGAAAGAAACGCGCCAGCCGTTCTGCTGATACGTGCTTGGCAATTGAGGCAGGATAGCTCCCTTTAGAAGCTTGTGTGATAGCCTGCTGATCAATATCGGTGGCAAAAATTTTAACATGAGGATCCCTGCCTAATTTCTCATAAGCCTCTCTAAAAAGTATAGCCAGCGAATAGGCTTCTTCGCCGGTGCTGCACGCTGCCACCCATACTTTTATTGGATCGTTGGTTGTTTTGGAGGCAATTATTTTAGGAATGTACTCCTGCTCCAGGGAGTCGAATGCCTCCGTGTCGCGGAAGAAGTTGGTTACATTGATAAAGAACTCCTGACACAGCTTTTTTATTTCTGCCGGATTCTCATGCAGGTAAGTCAGGTAACCTGAAAGATTCTTCACTTTCAGGTGGTCCATCCTTTTCCGGATGCGGCGGTTTATCGTAGCCTCCTTGTAGTTTGTAAAGTCGGTCTGCGTATGGGTACATATCAGGTCCAGGATCTCCTTTAAAATCAGTTCATCCTCTCCCTGTTCGTTTTGCTCAATTAAACTGTTCACCAACGGAATTTTACGGGTGTATTCGATAATCTCCTCCGGCATCTGCTCCGGTGGTAATATAAAATCAACAAAACCGGCATCGATGGCGCTGCGTGGCATGCCGTCGAACTTTGCAGTATCAGGAGCTTGTACCACTACCATACCCCCGGCTCTTTTTATTGCTTTAGCGCCTTTGGTACCGTCGCTTCCTGTGCCCGATAAAACTATCCCTATAGCATACTTCCCCCTGCTTCTGGCCATCGACTCAAAAAACAGATCAATGGCAAAGTTGGGCTCGCGGCTCCTGGCTTTGTCCTCGAGACGGAGGCGGCCATGCTCCATGGTAAGCTGTTTGCCGCTTGGCAGCACATAGATACAGTTAGGCTTTGTAAACATATTATCCTCGGCCACCTGCACCTGCATCTGCGTGTGCTTGCTAAGCAGTTCCGCCATCAGGCTTTTATGGTCCGGCGAAAGATGCTGTATAATTACAAATGAGAAGCTCGAGTTATTCGGAAAATGGTCGAACAGTTTATGAATAGCCTCTAAGCCACCCGCAGATGCGCCAATACCCACCAGGTAATGATCTGTGGCAGGTTTAGTGATAGTCTGTTTAGGGTCTGATTTAGCTGATAACATATACGTGTGTCGTGTCCGGTACTATACTTAAGATTAAAGGCAGTAAACTGTGATGGGAAAAGGTTAATACCGTTCCTTTATCAGCTTTTCTAATACAGCGCTGCGTAAGGCTTCGGCTGCTTCCAACTCCTCGGGTTGCCATGGCAGTGAAGTATGCTTTACCGTTTCCTGGTAGGTAGCAAAGGAGTTACGCGGATGATACGTCTTGCCGTCAGGTTCCATTTGGATGGCATTGTCTGGATTGCCTCCCCAACTCACTGTTTGGAGTACCTCGGGCCTGAACCCAAGTATAAACTCTCCCTGATCGGCATTAACCGGAATTGATATCAACCCACTGGCTATTTCTTTAAAGCTTCTACTGTTCGGGTACAACTGCGGCAGAGTATCGGTGGCAAACAAGCCATTGTTCTTATTGCGTCGCAGCCAGGAGGCCAGCTCCTTCAGCTCCTGTTTGCCCGGTGTGCTGCCGTTCGTCCAGATGTTGCCTTCGTATACTACGGCTGCACCACTAAGAGAAAGCAGGTCCTGTATTCCAGTGGCACCATCCAGCAACCCATCAGCAAAGTGCGTGGTGTTGTAGAGCTGTTCTACCAGCTTAATATGAATATTACGAAGGGTAACCCGAAGGGACATGTGCTCTTCGCGTTGCTTTGCCTCGAGTTGTGCCGAAAGTATACCGGCAAGCAGTTCCATAGCAGAGCGCATTTCGTAGCCAGGGTATTTAGCTGTTTTATGATGACAAGAGATCAGGCCCCACAGCTGGTTATCGATAATAATAGGCAGCGACATGGAAGCGGTGATCTTCAGGTTGGTCAGGTACTCCAGGTGCACGTTGGCAACACTCCGAAGGCTACTCTCTGATAGGTCTGTGAAGCGCTGGGTTAGTGGGTTTATTATTGGCACAAGGCGCACAGGCGTATAATCGCGTGTCGGGATAAGGCGGTACGGGTTTTTAAAGTATAAGTCGCGTGCCTGCCTCGGTACATCCGAAGCCGGAAACCGAAGACCCATGTAGTCATCCATATCATCTTCCTTTGCCTGGGCCACTACAATACCGTTCCATTGCGGGTCGAACTGGTATACCAGTACCCTGTCAAACCCACTGAACTGCTTCAACTCATCAGCTGCCCGCTGAGAGATTTCCTGGCAAGTACCTGCCTGCTTTAAGAGCGAGGTGATGTACTTGATATGCTGGTACAGTCGCACAAAAGATTCTTCCGGCGTTGATTTGTTCTCTTCGAGCTCTACCAGCACGTAATCCTGCTGCGGAAGTATAAGCGCCAGCAAAGAAATTTCCTGGTCGTTTACCTTAAAGTTTAAGGTGAACGGAATTTTTTCCTGGCCATCCTGTATGTTCAGTTTCTTAAGAATTTCTTTATACTGCCCCTCCTGCAGGAAATTGGAGAGCGGCTGCTCCAGCAGTTTTTCGGCAGGAACGGACAGGAAGTCGGCTACATTATCTGTGGTTTGCAGAATGCGCAACTCCTTTTTATCCAGTACCAGTAGCACACCATGCGGTTGAATCAGGTTGACCAGGTGCAGGGGTATACTTCCGCAAAACTCTGAGTCGTAATTTTTTTCAATAGTAAGGTTGATGGGTGCTGTGCTTTCGCTCATAAAGGATACTGTAAGTTTGGGTGATATACTTGCTGCTGATGTCAGTTACACAGATCAAAACAGCGAGTTTGTCCACTTGTTTATAAAATTCCGTACGTGGCCACAATCAGTTGTCCACAAGATAGCACTTTTACGTTAGTTTACCGCCAATAACCATAATACTGGCGGAAAACAGTTGTTTTATTCTAACGCTTGGCTTCGTTTGCAGGATCTGTCACACTTGGGGTCAAAGGCCTGTTCTCCCCCAAGAATTGAACCGCTTCTTCTCTAGTGATGAAGTAACTGAAATTTACCTGCTTGTTAAGCGCTTTCTCCATTTCCTCGCCAATCTTAAAACCAAAGCTGTTAGCCTTGGAAACGTGCAGTATTTGCTTTAGCCCCATAGCAGTCATTTTGGGTACCCAGATCCGGGAGAGCCAGTTTATGGAGTCACCCCAGATGGATAGTATGTTGCTGCAGTCGTTTATAATTGTGTCACTGGGCATTTGCTTAACACAGGTTTCCAGCCACAGCATCACAGTCTCTACCTGCAATTTTGTCGTATACCCACGCCAAGTCAACACCAGGGTATTAAACCCGTTCAAATGGTTGACTTTACAATAAGCCTTCCCGAATTCATTTTCAAACTCCTTTTCCATTACTCTAACGAATGTGTTGGCAGCTATTGATTGGGGATTCTCTATATGCTTTAGATTAAAAGATGATGTTATAATTTACAAGCAGCTTAATATGAAGCATATGTGCTACTCCCCAAAACTACCATACTGTAAAGCAATGCGATGATTAGGAGCCATGCGATGGTAAAGCGCCTTTGATGACAACCCATTGTCGTACTTTTACAAAGATAAGCTTAATAAGAAGATAAAGGCCGCTAGCGGGCCCGTTGTTATGAGGTGGACACTATGATTTTTGTGTCGTATTTTTTACGACAGACGAGCAAAAGGAAAGAAAAAAGTACAGCTTTTTCTTTAAAATTCTTAGTCTACCCACACCAGGTTGTTTGTGAGGCAATAGCGAATGAGCTCTGCATTAGAAGTAAAGCCCATTTTATCAAAAATGCGGTTGCGGTATGTATTTACCGTGCTAAGGGTCAGGGTCAGGCTTTCTGCTATATTTTTAATTGATTCGCCCTCGCCTATCTTGCACATGATCTGGAACTCCCTGTCTGATAGTTTTTCATGTGGCTCTCCAGCCTGGTTATCATTCGCAACAGACTCAACGAGCAGTTCGGCCAGCGAGGCAGAAATATACTTATGTCCGGCCCATACTTTATGAATAGCAGAGACCAATTCATCAGCCGCACTCTCTTTAGAAAGATAGCCTGCAGCTCCAGCCTTAAGAGAGCGCATGGCATAGGTTTTTTCTGGATACATGCTAAGCATAAGTACAGGCACATGCGGATGTAGCCGCTTCATATCCAGCAGCACGTCAAGCCCGCTTTTAACAGGCATGTTAATATCCAGCACTACAAAATTGGCCTGACTTTTCTCCAGTTTCTTCATAACTTCGGCACCGTTTACAGCCTCCGCCACAACAGCTATTTCGGGTTCATCTTTCAGTACTTTTTTAAGCCCTTCCCTTATTAGCAGATAGTCATCTGCGATGAGTAAATTGATCATAACCTCTTTTATTGAATTCAAATGGAAATGTGCTGCATTTGACCTAGTGGCACATCCAGTCTTACTTTTGTTCCTGTTTCCGGGCTGGAGTCAAATAACAGGTTTGCACCAATACGGGCTGCCCTTTCGTGCATACCCAACAGGCCAAATGTTCTCATATCGGTCAGGCTATCAGGCGCCATTCCTTTGCCATTATCCGATATAGTAAAGCAGAAATGAGCTTCGCTTTTTGTAACATCTATTGTTACTGCTGTTGCACCTGCATGCCTAGCCACGTTGGTCAACGTCTCCTGAATAATCCTGAATATTTCTATAGAGATCTCCCTGTCAAGGGCGATGTAATCTAATTCGGCGTTTACCTCCACGGCAATAGTGGTACGCTTTTGAAAATCCTGCGCCTGCGACTCAACTTCGGATAACAAGCCAAAGTTATCCAGCACGGCAGGCCTTAAAGCAGCCACAATATCGCGCACGGATTTGATAGAACCGTTGATGGTTTTCTGCATATTTTCGAGCTCCTCCTGCAACAGCTTCTGCTCCACATTGCCGGTGGCCAATTTTTTGAGCAACAGCACAACATCAATTTTAAGAGCGGTAAAGGCTTGGCCCAGTTCGTCGTGCAGTTCACGGGCAATGTATTTGCGCTCTTCTTCGCGCATTACCTGCAGGTGAGATGTAAGTGCCCGAAGTTGCTCATGCGACCGGGACAAGGATGCCTGTGCTTTCTTTTTAGAAGCGATCTCTTCCTGCAGCATTGTGTTCGCAAACTGCAATGCCTGTGTACGTTCTGCTACTTTTTCTTCCAAGTCGCGGTTATACTTGCTTAGCAGATCTTCGGCCCATTTACGCTTGGTTATATCCACGGAGGCACCAATATAGCCGGCAAAGCTACCGTCGGGCATAAACCTCGGAACACCATGGTTTAGGAACCAGTGATAGGCTCCATCAGCTCCAAGCAGGCGCAGCTCCATTTCGTATGGCTTATGTGTTCGAAGGGCAGCTTTGTAGTTATCCAGCAGGAGTGCCTGGTCGTCGGGGTGCACCCCCTGCAGCCAACCATTTTGCTGCTCCTGCTCCAGCGAGCGGCCCCTGAACTTAAGCCAGCTCTTATTAAAATATATGGGTTCATTGCCAAACTCTGAGATCCAAATCAATACCGGTGCTGCATCTGCCATTACTTTAAAGCGCATTTCCAGCTCCTGCCGTGCCTGCTCCTCCATTTTCCGCACGGTTGTATTACATATGTACATCGAGAGTCCCTGCTTGTAAGGATACACCTTCACATCAAACCAGGCATTAAGAGTTGGATACTCCATGTCAAATTGTACCTCCTGCCCTGTTTGCTTCGCCTCCAGCACCTTGTCATAAAAAATGGTGCCTTCAAGCTCCGGGAACACATCCCAGATCACGTTGCCGATAAAGTCTACCTCGGTGCGGTTGGTGAATTTTCCAGCGTTGTCGTTGATATATGTATAGCGCAGGTCCTTATCCAGTACAATAAAGGCATCGCTCATATTTGCCAGTATATCCGTCAGTTCGGCTTTCAGTTCCTGCGATTCCAGCAGTAGCCTGTGTTCCCGTTGCAGCGCGTTTTTACGTAACTCAGCGATCTGTAGCTGAGATTTAATGCGTACAAGTAATTCGCGGGCACTGAATGGCTTGGTCATATAATCATCAGCACCGAGGCCCAGTCCCCGGAGCTTTTCTTCCTCTCCTGCCTGAGCTGACAGAAGTATGACCGGCAGTGCACTGAGCTTTGGCTGTTTTCTTATCTCCTGCAGCAATGCTATCCCGTCCATTACTGGCATCATACTATCGCTTAGCACCACATCCACAGCTTCTGACCTTAGATGTGCCAGCGCTTCCTGACCGTTGGATGAGGTCAAAACCCGGTACGAAGGTTCCAGCACACGCTTGATGTAAGCCAACATGTCCTGGTTATCATCTGTGAGCAACACTGTAGACTTTAGCTGTCCTGCTTCTGTATTGTTTGTTTGATCGCTGTAACCAGTAGTGTCATCATTCGTCGCCAGCCAGGAGCCAGCCTCTATTAGGTATGGATTTGCCCCTTCTTTCCCAGATACCTGATAGGTCCTGGCATCAGAAGATATTATACTTTCAAAAGGCAGGTGTTCTTTTCCTTTTTTGAGTACAACCGAAAAGGAACTTCCCTTACCGGGCGCACTATCTACGGTTATACTTCCATGGTGCATTTTTACCAGTTCGGCCACCATCGACAAACCTATGCCTGAGCCTTCGTAAGAGCGGCCGCAGTTATTCTGTATCTTATGGAAACGGTTAAAGATCTGGGGTAATTCGTCTGGAGCTATGCCTACGCCTGTATCCTGTACCTGCAGTTCCACCTCTTCGCTGTGGTCAATCAGTCTCAACGTAACTTCACCCTCCAGTGTAAACTTAAAGGCGTTAGACAGTAAGTTGTAAATTATCTTTTCCCACATTTCAGGGTCTACATAGAAAGGCTCTGTAACAGCATCGCAATTGATACTGTACTTGAGGCCTGCCCGCTCCATGACGGAGGTAAATGTGCTGCCTAGTTCCTTCGTGAAAGAGGCCAGATCTACTGCACAGAAGCCGGCCTTTGCCTTACCCGATTCTATACTTGAGAAGTTGAGCAAGTAATTTACCTGTTTCAGTAAGCGCAGCCCGTTGCGCCTGATCATTTCGAGCTGTTGCTTTTCCTGCTCGCTACGAAACGCCTCTTGCTCCAGCAGGCTCTCCACCGGCCCTAACATTAGTGTAATTGGGGTACGGAATTCGTGGCTGATGTTGCTAAAGAAAGCTGTCTTGGCATCGTTAAGCTCCAGTAGCTTTCTGTTACGTTCTTTTTCCTGCTCCACAACTCTAACATTAGAGCATAAAGCATTTACATGTGTATGCAGCAGGTTCAGGAAGTTAACGTACTGCTCGTCGTACTCCAGCAACGGGCTTATACCTATTATAAGCCAGCCAGACAGTTGCTCCCGCCCGGAGCCAACGATTGGCAATGCCAAAGCACGCTGCGGTAACATCTGATGGTCTGGCAGCACTAAGTGAGGAAGAAGTGCGGAAAGATCTTCCAGAAGAACGGGGGCAACCATTTTAGCATACTGCTGTAGCGGCCATGCAGCACCACTGGCAAGTGCAGGTATCAGTTTAAGTTCCTTCGCAAAAGAGACCTGAGTATAGTTTGATAAGGCAAGGGAGTTATTTACACAATTGTATAGCAGGGCAAACGGCGTATCTCTTTTACTTGCACCCAATATGCTGCACAACTCCGAACTTACATCTGCTATGCTTCCGCTTTTAACACTCACGGCACCAATTTGTCGCAGCGTTTCCAGCCTGCGTTCACTCAGCACCTGCCTTGTCTCTTCGGAGCTTGTACAGAAAATACCTCCCACCGAACCGTCTTCCTGTATAATGGGGCTGCAGGAGAATGTAAAGTAAGCTTCTTCTTTAAAGCCTTTGCGCTCATTATAAAGCAGTAGCTTATCCGCAAACCAGGCTTCACCCGTGTCCAGCACTTTATTAAACATAGGGCCTACCACCTCCCAGATATCAGCCCACATTAACTTTGCAGGCTTCCCCAACGACGCTTGCTGCCGGTTGCCCATAAAATGCATGTAAGCATCATTGTTGAGCATGATCATATCCCTGCCCCACCAGATGGCCATCGGGTAGTCGGAACCTAGCATTATATGCACAGCGGTTCTCAGGCTTTGGGGCCAGGAGCTGATTGGTCCTAATAATGATTCCTCCCAGGCGAAGTCCCGTATTTGCTGGTGCATTTGACTGCTGCCAAGAAAGCCGGTATCGGAAGTGGGTTGTGGAGCAAAGGTACTTTCTTTCATAGAGCAGTGGTAAGGTAAGAGGTAATGCCTTCCAAAACATCCGGCGCCTTTGGCAGATTAATTACCGGAAAGCTTTACAAAAATCATAAAAAATTATGACCTGTAATCGAAATCAACAAAGCGGTTTAAATAATAGTTGCCTCTAATATTAAAGCAGCTACAACCTGTACAGCAAAGCAGCAGGTTGTGCATAAGTATAAAAATGAAGTGTTGGTAAAGGTACAATCCGGAATGAAATATAAGTTAAAGCTGTTGATTAACCCGTTCTTGGTGCTGCAGGGACACATTTGAAACATTAAGCAGGTCTATCATCATTAAGTCTGGAAGTTGATTTTAGAAGAACTAAGGCGGCCTCAGGAAAAAACTGAAAAAAAATTTAAAATTTTTTCCTTCTTCATGTTGTCTTCATCTTGACATTATAGTTTTGATGCATAAATTAATTAAACCGATAAAGACAATGAAAAAGATAACACTATTGGTTGCCGCGCTTTTAAGCACTGCAACAGTATTCGCCCAGACAAACACTACTTCTGTAAAAGCCAAAAAAAGCACTACTACCGAGGTTGCTGCTGACGAGAACGGCAAAAAAGTTAAGACAAATAACAGAGCCGATGTAGATGCATCCTCTTCTACTGAAACAGAAGAAGGCAAAGCAGAAGGAAAAGCCAAGGTAAACGGATCGGTGTCTGTTAAGGCTAAGAAGAACAAAGAAAAGCAGACAGAAACCGAAGCTACTCCAAAAGAGAATCACGGACAGGTTGTATCGGAAACAGCACACAGCCTGAAAGCAACAGCTACAGCAGAAGGTGAGAAAACAACACAGCGCGGACAGGCAGTAGCCGAGGTTGCACAGAGCAATGCAACTGCAGTGGCGGCCAAAGGAAAAGAAACAGCTGTAACAGGAGAAGAGGTTGCCGTAGAGGTAGCGCAGCAGTCTGAAGCTACGGTTAAAGTACAAGGCAAAAAAACTGAGGAGACAAGCAAAGCACAGGCAACAACTGCGCAGGCACATGGCAAAGCTGTAGTAGAAACTGCACAGGGCACGCAGGAACAAGGCAAGAACAAAGGCCAGGAAGTGAAAGAGGTTGCAACAGCAAAAGCCAAGGAAAAACCAGCACAGGTAGAAGCCAAAGGCAAGGCAGCTGCACAAACTAAAGTAAGAGGCGGTGCCAGCCGCGCGGCAGGTGTTACAAGAGCAGCAGGCGCTGCCAAAGTTGGCACAAATGCAGGCGCTACAGTAGGCGGTGCTGTAAACAAGACTACCAAAGTGGTTACACCAGGCAAGTCTAACAGACCGGTGCAGGTAGGCGGAGCTGTAAACGTAGGCGTTGGCTCTAAAATAAAAGTAGGAAGCAACAAATAGTTTTGTGGTAAGTATAAGCCCGGTAGCCTTTGCAATTGCAGAGGCTACCGGGCATTAACGATTTATAGATGAAGAGAATTTGGATATGGACCTGGCTGTTTTTGCTGCTTCCTGCTTTTGCGTTTGCAAACCTACAGGCGGCCGAGACAGACACAACCAAGACAAACTGGTGGGTGGTTGGCGTAGAGACATCTAATAACTCGTCTTTTTTTGGCCGAAACACAGCCACGCGCTACCCCTATATTGCCCCCACTGTAACCTATGTGCACCACACCGGCATTTGGGCCTCTGCTACGGCTCACCAGCTTTTTGGCACCGAAGACTTTATTGACGAAACCGACCTGTCTGTTGGCTATAGCTTTAAGGTGCGCAAGCGCCTGGAGGTGGACCTGAGCTACTCGCATTTTATATTCGGCAAAAACACTCCGCTGGTAAATGCCAGCACCACAGATGCACTTTCGGCCAGAACTGCCTACGACTGGAAATACCTTTACACTGCTCTTACAGGCAGCTATATTATTGGCAGTGGCAACGATATTTTCACGGTGCTGGAGAACTCGAGGTACGTGCCGTTAAATCCTCTGTGGCAAGGCAACATACCTGTAGGGCTGGACCCTAAAATCAGTGTAACAGCCGGTACACAGCATTTTTACGACACCCACACCACTACCACTACCAAAAAGACAAGCACCGGTGGTGGCACTACCGGCAGCGGCCCCATAGGCGGTATACTTGATCCGCTAAAGCCCGGCGGAGGCAATGGCAGCAACAACGGCGGCACCACAACAGAAGAGACGACCACAACCACCACTACCACTAATGTAAGCAGGTTCCGGGTGCTGAACTATGATCTTAAAATACCAGTGGTAGTATACTATGGCAATTTTGAATTTGAGCCCTCATGGCGTTACTCCATACCAGTTAACAAACTGGAGGGTGATGAGTCAAGGGCGCAGTCATTTTATACTTTAAGCGTTAAGTACACGTTCTAGCATACAACATATATCTCACCTTTATTATGCACGTACTCATTGTAGAAGATGAGGTAAGCCTGGCAAACGAGTTAAAACACTTTTTAACCCAGGAACATTACCTCTGCGACTGGGCCTTTACGGGACGTGAGGCATCAGAGAAAATCGCTGTTAACCGCTACGACTTTATACTCCTCGACTTGGGCCTGCCTGATTACGAAGGGCTGGACCTGTTAAAAGAAACAAGGCAACTGGAGCATGAACCAGCCATTATTATACTTACAGCACGCGGAGCACTCGAAGACCGCATCGAGGGCCTTGGCCTGGGAGCTGACGACTACCTGCCTAAACCATTCTCGTTGCTGGAGCTGCAGGCACGCATGCAAGCCATACTTCGCCGTAAGTTCCAGGTTAAGTCTACTGTGCTGGAGTTTCGCGGCATTGAACTAGATAGCGCTGCCCGCACTGTACATTACAAAGGCAAGGAAATAGCACTCACTAAAAAGGAGTTCGACCTGCTGCACTACATGCTGCTGCACCGCAAGCGCATACTTACCCGCCTGCAGTTAACAGAGCATATCTGGGGCAATATTTTAGAAGATAATTACGACTCCAATTACATAGATGTGCATATCAAAAACCTGCGCAAAAAACTGTCTGAGTACATCCCAAGCGATTGGCTCGAGACGGTGCGCGGCGTGGGCTACAGGTTAGTAGCATAACATGAGGCTACAGTCTAAATTAACGCTGTTTAGCGCAGCATCCAAAATAATCATATTGCTGCTGTTGGTGATGGTACTGCCACCTGTTATCAACCGTATTGCATTATTAAGTACAGATCAGCGCCTGCTCCAGAAAAAGGAGCAGGTGTTTGACATTATAGAGGAGCAGGGTATTGAGTCTTTTTTAACAGGAGACGAAGACAGTGCCTACGGCAGTTACAACCTCCTGAAGGAAGAGTTTATTTCGATGGAGCCGATTGACCCCTCGCAGATAAACAACCGGATAGAGAACACCCTCCGCAAAGTTGAAGGCGAAATTGTGGAGTACCGGGTGCTTAGCCTCGCCTTTGAACTGCACGGCGAAACGTACCTGTTGGAGATTGGCCGCAGCCTCGATACAATCCGCGAAACAAGTAATACGCTACAACGCTACGCTTTATACTTTCTGGTGGGTGTGGTGTTGTTTACTGTTTTCATAGACCTGGTTTTTCTGAAGGTGCTGCTTCGCCCCATGCGTCTTATCCTGCGTAAGCTAAAGCGCATTGGCCATCCCGACAAGTTTAAACCAACTCCCCTCCCCACCACTACCAGTGATTTTATTTACCTGAACGACACCATCAACAACATGATGGGCCAGGTGCAGGACGCTTTCCGGAAAGAAAAGGAATTTATCGGCAATGTATCGCATGAGCTCCTGACACCGGTATCGATCCTGCAAAACCGCCTAGAGAACCTGATGGCTGACCCTATTGTGCCGGACGAGGTGCTGCCCAAACTGGCGGAAAGCCAGAAGACACTGTATCGTCTTAAAAGTATAATCCAGGCGCTACTGCTTATCTCCCGCATCGAAAACGAACAATACCTTAAGAACGAATCCGTAAACCTAAGGGCGCTGGTACAGGATGTGGTAGAGGAAATAGGAGACAGAGCCGAGATGAAAGAGGTTACTATCAGCACATCGCTGCACGACAACCTGGTGCTGCCAAACGCAAATCACTCGCTGCTGTTCACGATGCTGTTCAACGTGGTAAACAATGCCATCAAGTATAACAAGGAGGGCGGAAGTATAAGTATAAACGGCTCGGGCCTGGGCAATAAGTATAAGCTTACGGTTACAGATACCGGCACAGGTATAGCCGAAGACCAATTGCCTAAGATTTTCCGCCGGTTTAAAAGAGCACACGCCACTGACGGCGAAAGCTATGGCTTAGGATTAGCTATTGTAAATACGGTTGCGAAGTTTCATAAAATAAAACTGGATGTATCTTCTAAGCTTAACGAAGGTACCACGTTCGCATTTGTGTTTCCGAAGAGTTCATAAGAAGAGAACGCAGTGCAGTATACTGGTAAGCTGTAAAGCTTAAATAAGAAAAAGCCGCTCCATACAATCAGGAGCGGCCTTCTGCTTAATCTATTAACCTAAAATCTATTCTGTTAGAAGCCGCTTACATTTAAGCGGCCACCTGTTACGCACCTGCCCGAAAGCGAAGCAGTTGGCAATGCGCTGCTCATAATAGCATTCTTGATGGCTGCTGCCGAGGAACCCGGATGCGAAGCCGCATAAAGCGCCACACCACCTGTTACGTGCGGAGTTGCCATAGAAGTACCGTTGTAAGAAGACAGCATGTTGTAGGCCGTAGTAGACCAGATTCCAGAACCAGGAGCACCGATATCTACAGTAGTGGCACCATAATTAGAGAACGATGACTTAGCACCGGAAGAAGTAATAGACGCAACCGCGATGATGTTATCCAGTGTGTAGTTAGACGGATAGCTAGCAACATTATCGTTGTCATCGCCAACACCATCGCTGCCACCGTTACCTGCCGCAGCCACAAACAGGATATCTTTTGCCTGCGAACGGGCAATAGCATCATACAAGGCCTGAGAGTAGCCACCGCCACCCCAGGAGTTGTTGCTGGCCACGATGTTCATACCATGTCTATTTTTCAGGTCTGTCAGGTAATCAACTGCTTTGATAGCGTTTGATGTAGTACCGCCTCTGCGACCCAGGAACTTCAATGAGATCATGGTTACGTTCCAGTTAACGCCAACCACGCCTTTGCCATTGTTTTCTGCGCCAATAGTACCGGCTACGTGTGTGCCGTGGTCGTCAAGCATACCCCTGCTGCCGCCATCATACACCTGGTTATCGTTGCCGTCAAAGTCCCAACCATTCACGTCGTCAACGTAACCGTTGCCATCATTGTCTACGCCGTCCACCGGATCGTAAGGATTGGTCCAGATGTTGCCAGCCAGGTCGGCATGGTCTACCTGTATACCTTCGTCAATAATACCTACAACCACCGAAGCAGAACCGGTATTACCGGTAGCCCATGCCTCTCCAGCCTGGCTGCCGTACTGGTTGGCAGGTGATGTGTTATCGCCGTACATGCCCCACAAAGATCCATCTGTATAATAAGGATCAGAGGTAGCGGCACTGTGGGTGTAAATATAGTTCGGCTCGGCATACTCAATTTCGCCGGCGCCTTTCATTTTACTAATGGCCTCAAGTGCAGCCATTGGGGTGTGCACGAGCGTAACCCCTTCTCTGTCTCCAAAACGCTCCATGGTCTTTGTAAGGATACGCTCCTTAACTTTACCGCCGATACGCTCCAGAACGGCTGCTTTTGCACTTGCAGAGGTACCTGCCTTAAACTTAACCAGTACCTCATTTGGCATCATCTGCTGCCCCTGCTGCCTCATGGCCTGTGCCTCATCGGATAAAGCAAAAGCCTCATCTTCCATCATAGATTCCTGCTCGCAGCTTGTTAAAAAGGCCGTAGACACAAATGCCATTGCCAAAGCAAATCTTCCCGCTCTAAAATAATTTTTCTTCATGTACTTAAATGTTTTAAGGTGAGAAATAAGTTAGAAGCTCAAGAGCGGAAAAAAATAAGCTATTTCAAAGGAAGGTTTACATGGAAAAGTAACATTGATATCAAAGCTTAAAACAGAAGATAAACAGCCTCCAATACATTAATTATCAATATCAAGACCTAAATCTATGTTCAAACAACATAAAAAGGTAACACAAGGCATACAAATAAAATATCCAATATATTTTGTTTGGCAAATATAGCAGGTGCACCTGAAAAAACAACACCTCTCCCGTTGTAAAAATTTAGTGGTGTATCTCTGACTTCTAGTAACTTACTATGCTGCTTTTTAGGAGTGGCCTTACACTTTAAAACCTCTCACAAATTGAACTTATACAAGCATAAACAAGCACAAAACACTCCTTTTAAACCTTTTATTATACTTTAAACGTAATAAAACAAAGCAGAAAACTTATAAAAGCAGTGTAGGTTTGTTACTTATTAATGTAGAACTAAAGAATAATACTATGAAAAAGATATTTTTTGCAGGCGCTATTGTGTTAGGCACAATGGGTATGTTTGCCTGCGATAACAATAATAACGAAGCTGTGACAGAAGACGAAGGTGTAGTGGTAGACCGTGACTCTGTAGCTACAGAGTATGAAGTGACAGAGACAGTTGTAGAATACGACACCACTACCCGAACTAAAACAGTGGATGTTGACGAAGAACAGAACTAACACTTAATAAAGAGTATAAACAAAAAGGAGCCGGCTTATGTCGGCTCCTTTTTGTTTATACCTGCTGCTACTTAACCTGCAACAGTTATACTTTTTGTATGTGCTACTTTAACGGTTTCAGGTGAAGTATTTTACCGTTGCTCTGGTCTGTAAGCACATAGATGGTACCGTCTGGTGCCTGTTCCACATCACGTACCCGCACATTTAACGGTATACGCTCTACCTCTTCTGCTTTCTCACCTTTTACCTGTACCCGTACAATACCAGAACTGGTAAGCCCGCCAATAAGGCCACTGCCCTGCCAAGCCGGAAAAGTTTTGCCGGTATAAAAAATCATTCCTGAAGGAGAAATGGTAGGAGTCCAGTGTATGACCGCATCGGCAAACTCTGGGCGGGTAGGCGGATTGGGAATATCAGAGCCATCATAGTTATCGCCCCAGCTAACTACAGGCCAGCCGTAGTTACGGCCTGCTACCGGCTGGTTTAGTTCATCTCCTCCCATCGGTCCCATTTCTACAATCCAGAGTTTCTTGGAAGAAGGATCAATGGCGGCGGCTTCGATATTGCGATGACCATAAGACCATATCTCGTCTTCTGCGTTCTGCTGTTTTACAAATGGATTGTCTTTAGGTATAGAGCCATCTGGGTTTATGCGCACAATAGTACCCAGGTGGTTCGATAGATTTTGTGCCGGTTCAAACTTAAATCGCTCTCCCAAAGTCAGGAATACGTGTCCGTCAGGTGAAAACACGATACGGCCGCCGAAGTGGTTCGGCCCTTCTACTTTTGGCTTTTGACTAAAGATGACTTTAAAATCCTTTAGCTCGTTGCCCTCCAGTTTACCACGGCCCAAGGCAGTAGAAGCCGTACCGTTTTCTCCGGGCTCGGCAAACGAAAGATACACCAGGCGGTTCTGCTTAAAATTGGGGTCTAGTGCAACATCTAACATGCCACCTTGCCCTTGAGAAAACACCTCTGGCGTTCCTGTTAACGGCTCCGAAAGTTTATTATTCTTATCTAGTATGCGAAGAGTGCCTTGCCGCTCTGTTACAAGCAAACGGCCATCTGGCAAAAAAGCCATTCCCCAAGGGTGATTCAGGTTATCAGCTAAGGTTTCTACTTTAATATCGCCGGCTTTTGTACGAACTGTAGACTTCTGTGCACTGACCTGACCTACTAAAAGTAAGAAAGCGATTACACTCAATGTTAGCCGAAGAAAGCTAGTAAAAGAGGTATGATAAATTGTTTTCATAGTCATTCTGATTGAAGTTATACTTATAAAAGTAACGAAGTTGGGGCCTTGATGTTTGAGCCGATCAGAAAAGGCGCATAGTTTCAGATAAGACTTCTATTACTTTTAAGAAAAGACTTAGCTCAGACTTAAGCAGTTCATGGTTAACTGTTGCCAGTTAAATCAGCGTAGTTTTAAACCGAGTCAGTGCTTCTGTATACCTATACCGCTTGCCACACGTACCAATAACATTCTTGCTGTAGGCGCAGCAAACATACTCGCTCAACTACGGTTACTCATACATACAAAAAGGAAATGCTATGCAAGAATCTAAACAGTTTGAGTTCAGCAACGCCACCTCAGACCTGGTACGGGTTGTAAACGAGTACTGGGAAAAGTTTATCTTTCTGCTGCCAAACATACTCATTGCCCTCCTCATCTTCTTCGTGTTTCTCTGGCTGGCTTCGAAGGTAAGAGCTATCATGCAAAGCAGGCTTAACAGCAAGTCCAAGGATCAGATAACAGCCGATTACCTGGCATTGATATCGAAATGGATTGTGCTGATAGTCGGTATTCTGTTGGTGTTGCAGACGCTGGGACTAAGCGCTGTGGCAGGCGGCATACTGGCCGGCGCTGGCGTATCGGCGCTGGTTATAGGATTCGCTTTCAAAGACATTGCGGAAAACTTCCTGGCTGGGCTTATCCTCGCCTTCAATCGCCCCTTCGAATTAGGCGACTCCATTGAGGTGACTGAAATAGTGGGTAAAGTAAAGGCACTAAACCTGCGCACCACCCACATCAGAACCTTCGACAGCCGAGATGTTTTCATCCCTAACGGCACTATCCTTACCTCCAATGTTGTAAACTTAACTGCTAACGGACTTATTCGCAGTGACTTTGTGGTTGGGATAGACTATAACGACAACATACAGGATGCTATTGATCTTATTGAGCGCATAGCCAAAAGTGTGGAGGGTGTACTGCAAAAAGACCCTCCATATGCCACTGTGGATGAACTAGGTGTAAGTACCGTAAACATCAAAGTGTTCTTTTGGGCTGAAACAGATGATTATAAGAAAGGCCTAGTGCTATTAAAAGGACGCGTAATGCAGGAAGTAACCAAGGCATTACTCGGCAACGGTTTCGGTTTGCCAGCCGACATACAGGAGCTGAAACTGTACGACTACCAAAAGACCTTGCCGGTAGAATTAGTTAACGGCCCCAAAGAGCAGCATCCGGCGCAGGACGCTTAGACTTTAGATATAACTTAATAGCTGTACCTCCTACTATTTGTTAATAGTAGCAGGAATTTGATGGCAAAGCTTAGAAATATAAACCAAACTCGTCTTTTGATTAACAACAACTTGATGGGGAGCTTTCACATACCTCTTCCCCTGCTTTTTGAAGAGCCATTAATTTACATTGCTGTCTTTCTAGAGGTTATTTACCTCGGTCATTTTATGGGATATCAGGTATACAATAACTATCGATACAGATAGGTGTAGAACTTCTCCTGATACTCTTCTGTGCTCAGCATATTGTCTTTATTAAGATCCCAACGGGTAAATATTCCAGCCGCCATCTCATCGAAATAAACCTCTTTATTTTGGTTTTTATCCCAGTCATTAAAAAATTTTAGGCTGCTTATCCCGTTCTGAAATTCTTTAATATTCAAATTTCCATTACCGTTCTCGTCCCACTTACCCCAAGACTGATTCTGTACATCAAAGTCAGCAATAAACTTACTCCATTCAGCTTCAGAAATATCAGATCCGTTATCCGTGTTTACCATTAGATACAAAATAGTGTTAAGCCATGGTTCATCAAACGAATATCCGTAAAACCAATCGTTATAGTTAAAGCCTAACTTATGCATGGCATCACTAAATATTGGGTTATACAATGCATTGGTGAAAGGTTGTGCAAATGCTGTACTGTTTATATCCAACGCATACACATAAAAAGTCGCAGAATCTTTTGCTATATTCTTTCCATAGTCTTTTGCTTCAACCATCACGGTATATTTTCCTGTAGCGGCATGTTTGGGGATAAGATATTTCATACCGAACTGGTAGTTCCGAGCATCAATGTATGGATCAACATCAACATCTGATAAACTCCGGGTGCTACCATTAGGCTCAGTTAAGACAACCCGCACATTATCAACCCTTACATTATCAGTAATATCAGCAAACACAGAAATTACATCTATAAATAGTAAAGAGTCATTTGTTGCAGGCGCAAATAAGTTTACCTGCGGAGCCACAGTATCAGCAGAAATGGGAACCGGCGTAGAATCATAATTATCACCATCGCATGACATGAAAGAGACGGAGAAGAGAAATAGGGAAGCCAAATAAATTGTTTTCATAGCCATAGAATTATCAAAGAGAAAGACCATATACAACATAAACAGCCTTTGGCAGGGACTACTGGTGGCATTTAGTAGAGGGGGAGATGTTCTGATGCTGTAAACATCTTTTCGAAATACAAAGAGTTAAAAAGCCTCAAATCAGGTATCCTGCACGGATAGGAATTTTGAAAATGCTCAAAATTGAATAGATGTGTCACTCCCGTTGATGATGGTGTACAAACTTTGAATTGCACAAGACCTGAAGGAATAAAAACAAAAAGAATATTGAATTACACGAAACAATCAAATCATAAAACATTATCACACAACCTATTGCAACAAGGTCTATCATAAACCCTGATTTGGACAAACCCCAGTGACGATCCAGAAGTCGCGACTTGCTCTTATGAAAAGGTTTGCTGATTTAATAGCTCCGTGAGCAACTAACAAACAACTTTGAGTGCTAAATTCTATTTTAAAACAGCTCCCATTTCAAGAAACAGCTGACAGTTATGTATACTAATTAGCGATACAGGTAAGTATAGAACTTCTCCAGGTATTCTTCCCTGTTCAGCATATTATCTTTATCGAAATCCCAATGGCCAAAGACTCCATTTGCAATTTCTTCTTCATTGATTATAGCATTTTTGTTCGAATCCCATTCATTAAATAAGTTTAGGCTCACTATTCCTTTTTGGAACTCAGCCTCATTTAAAGATCCATCAGTGTTTTCATCCCACATAGCCCAGGTCTGGTTTTTTATTCCGAAGTCTGCCATGAACGTATTCCATTCTGCTTCGGAAATAGGATATTGATCATCTTTAGATATCATGAAATACAAAACTTGGCTTAACCAAAAGCTGTCGAATGCAATCCCCCTGTCATGAACGTTATAGCCAAACCAATCCAAGGGCTCATAATACATTGAAAACCTACGACTGAAGGCCCTGCCAAATTCAGACTTGCCTAACGCCGGTGCATGCATTGTAAACGTAAGGGAATCTTTTGACGCATTTTCCGCATGATCTCCCGCTTCTACCACTACCGTATAGTTACCTGTGGCAGCACGTTTCTCAATGGGTAAGCTTATAGTCAAATCTATGAAAGCACGTCTTTTGAAACTTATAACTTGCTCAAAAACCAAGTTTCTGGTACCATCAGGACTGGCTAGGTTAATCCGTGCATATTTAAGTCCTCTGTTGTCTTTTATTATAGCACTTATTTGAACCCATTCAATTATTAAAAAAGTATCAGCGTCTGAAGTGGTCGTAACATTTAACACAGGGCTCTCTTTGTCTAACTCAGGCTCAACAATATCATCGTCACCATCGCATGATATAAAGGAGACGGAGAGGAGAAAAAGGGAAGCCAAATAAATTATTTTCATAGCCATAGAATTATGAAAGAGAAAGACCACATATAACATAAACAGCCTTTTGCAGGAGCATTAAAAGAAGAGAAGGTTTGCAGATGCGGTACACAGCTTTCAAAGGTACAACTAACAAAAGCTCTCAAATCAGGTATCCAGCATGGATAGGAATTTTGAAACAGCTCAAAATTGTGTGGAAGTATAACTCTGATCAGGCTCGCACCTCGCCTCTACAGAAGTACAAACAAGATAAAAGTATAGTAACTTATACGTTAACGACTAAAGTATAAATCACTAATAATCAGCACATAGCTTATATATTTATGGTATAAGCTATTTTAGAGGGCCTATGTAAACTAATTTTGAGCGAAGTATAGAAAGGTAAGCTATAGCTACTGAGCATCCTGTTCATCTATTAATCTTGATTCTGATAATTTTCTCGTGCACGATTCGGACAAGTCGCAACCTGGCTACCAGAGGATTAACTTTCCCCTATACTTTCTCCCCAAATTTTGCTAAACTGCAACAGCAAAACCATACTTGACTAGAAGACAAACAATGCCCCATACCCCTACCCCTGCCGTCACCCACTTCATCACCCTCTGGTGCTTCGGAACGTGCTAACTACCAGCTGTTTTTAACGGAACTGTGCGAGCTGTTGGGCTTGGAGAAGCCGCAGCTGGCTACCGACAAGGTGCACGAGGCGAGTTATAATTTTGAGCGGCCCGTGGTGTTTGATGACGGCGAGGGAAAGACCAGCACCGACTTCATCGTTCTTAAAGATAGATACATTCTCTTATCAACAAAAAGGTACTACAAACTCAGAATGCCATAGACTATAGTATATGCCTGCATTTATAGTCTATGGCATTCTGAGTTTTTAATTCTACTGCTTTCTTAAGCAGCTTTACTTAGTTATTATTTAGCGTCCTGTAGTAGATCCCGCATTAAGATTCTCATCTGCCGGTTGGCTCATCATCATCATTCTGGATGAAGAAACTACCAGTTCAGCAGCAATCGGAGTAACATCGATCTTAGCAACCCCAGCAAGTACGCGAGTGTTTGATTTGTCGTAAAACAAAGCGTAATCATCAGGTCCAGGTTCAATAACAGATGCACAAGCCATTGTTAGATCTGTAATACCCTCCGTAATTGGATGCTGACGAATAGAGGCCGTTGGCAAAACATTAAGACCACAATCAACTGCTCCACCCGTATTACGAAGAACAGCACCAAGACTAATCAACAACTCATTCTCAACTGTTAACCCTGTAGCTGTATAAAACCCTTCATGTTCACCAATAAATACGATGCGGCCGCCTTCTGCAGCAAACTGTTTCAGTGCATTAACTTCAGCTACAGTATAAGACAACGTGGGTAACCATAGGAAAAGTGTTTTTACATTACTTGGTATATTTATAAGTGTACCTACCGAACTCGATACATTAGTTAATGTAAGACCATGCGATTGAATGCGTGAACGCAATACATTGAATGTTGTACTATTTACTGATCCACTGCAGCCACCATTATATGCAGTATTATGTCCGCAGTCAAACCAGACTTCTGTGCCAGAGTTCCTAGGGCCGGCAGTTGTAAAGTTAACCAGGTTATCTATTAACCGTATGTTATTTGGATTGGCCATTGATAGATCAGAAAAAATATTCACATCATTAAACACTACTATATCACGGCCTGGCACCTGCACCCCATCATCATTTTTCTCTATTCTGAATTTGATTGGTAACGTTTGCCCTGCAACCAGTGCCATTACACCTGGAGCTACTGCTTTAGCCTGAGCACCGGTACTAACAACTGCAACATCAAAATAGCCCATTATTTGCTCTTCTACTTTAACACTAACTCTATATGTCTGACCTGCTACAGCTCCCGATTCCTTAGTATTCCAATTAACTATATAGTGTTCGTTCTCCATGTCTATTCTTACTTTCTCAGCACCACTACCATCTACAGTAAACAGAGTGTGTAACGGCGGCTCACAGGCAGGTGTAGCACAGATTTCTACAACAGGTGAAAGACTTGCATCAAACGTCCCACTATAGGACGCACTTTCAACAATTGGCGCAAGGAAAAATAAGCCTTCCTCCTCAGTTACTTCGCCGATTTTAACTACTAAGGTTTCTGCTCTTGCATCTAAGTCCGGAGAAACCTCGTGATCACTATCATTCTGGCAACTGACAACTGTAAAAGCTGTACATATTGCTAATAAAAATAAAAGAAACGGGCCAATTGCCAGTTTACTAGTTTGCATACTTTTTTTAATCATTTTCATAATGTTTAGGTTTTGGGTTAAAATGGTTTATGTACAATTGATTGAAAAAAATCATTAATAGAAAAATGATTAAATCATATGCAGTTGCTATGATAAATCCTTTACCTGGAGCATGATCAGTACAGTATTCTCTTTAAGTAAGCTTGACAAATATTTTGATTGATACGAAATTATATAACTATAGTAATAATAATTTATATTAAAAACATAAATTTAAATGTTAAAACATGATAACATGATGTATATATATGTTTATTATTAGTTAAGGAATATTCATATTTTTAATTTCATATTGTAAGCCCTATATTTTCTCACCAAATTTTGCTAAACTGCAACAGTAAAATCATACTTGATTCAGAAAGCAAACAATGCCGCATACCCCTACCCCTGCCGTTACAAACTTCATCACCCGCTGGAAAGCTTCCGGGGCTTCGGAACGTGCTAACTACCAGCTGTTTTTAACCGAGCTGTGCGAGCTGCTGGGCGTGGAGAAGCCACAGCCGGCCACCGACAAGGTGCACGAGGCGAGCTATACTTTTGAGCGGCCTGTGGTGTTTGATGATGGCGAGGGAAAGACCAGCACCAACTTTATTGACCTCTACAAAAAAGATTGCTTTGTGCTGGAGGCCAAGCAGGGCTCCGACAAGGCAAGTATAAGTGAGGCCGAAATCCTGGGTGCGGAACGAGCAAAAACCAAGACCGGCACCGCTACCCGCGACACCCGTACCTGGGAGCGTGAAATGAAAAAGGCCAAGGAACAGGCCCTGCGTTACGCTCGCTCTTTGCCAACCACCGAAGGCTGGCCGCCCTTCCTGGCGGTGGTGGATGTGGGCTACTGCATTGATCTGTATGCTGACTTTGCGCGGCAGGGAAAGACCTATGTACCTTTTCCGGACCCGCAGAACTATAGAATTACCTTAGCCGACCTTGAAAAAGAGGAAGTGCGCGAGCGCCTGCGTTTGCTCTTTACCGAGCCGCTGGAACTGGACCCAAGCCGCCGTGCTGCCCGCGTAACGCGTGCGCTGGCCGAGCGACTGGCGAAGCTGGCAGCCTCTCTGGAGGCGGCGGGGCACACGCCGGAGCAGGTGTCGGGTTTCCTGATGCGCTGCCTCTTTACCATGTTTGCCGAAGACGTGCAGCTGCTGCCCGACAACTCCTTTACCAAACTGCTGCAGGACTACCGCCAAAGTATAAGCTACTTCCCGCACGCGCTGCAGGCGCTCTGGCAAAGTATGGACAAAGGCGGTTTCGACCCTGCGCTTAAAACCATCATCCCGCAGTTTAACGGCTACCTGTTTAAAGAGCCCGAAGCGCTGCCCATCACCGAGGCGCAATTAGACCTGCTTATACTTGCCGCCGAAGCCGACTGGGCCGATGTGGAGCCTGCCATTTTTGGTACGCTGCTGGAGCGGGCTTTGCAGCCGCGCGAGCGCCACAAACTGGGTGCCCACTACACGCCCCGCGCCTACGTGGAGCGCCTGGTAATGCCTACCGTTATCGAGCCGCTGCGCGAAGAGTGGGAAGCGGCCCGCACTGCCTCGGCCATACTTGAAGACAACGGCGACGAAGCCGGAGCCCGCAAAGAGATAGAAGCCTTCCACCGCCGGTTGTGCTCGGTGCGCGTGCTGGACCCGGCCTGCGGCAGCGGCAACTTTTTGTACGTCACCCTGGAGCACCTCAAAAGGCTGGAGGGCGAGGTAACCGAGTACCTCGACCACTTCCCGGGGCAGAAAACCCTCGACATGACGGGCGGTTATACCGTAACGCCGGCGCAGCTGCTGGGCCTGGAGGTAAACCCACGGGCAGCGGCCATCGCCGACGTGGTGCTCTGGATCGGCTACCTGCAATGGCACTTCCGGGCGCACGGTTCGGCCACCCGCCTGAGCAACCCCATCCTGCGCGAGTACGGCAACATAAAGCAGCAGGACGCGGTGCTTAGCTACTCCGAACGCCAGCCGCGCCTCGACGCCAACAACCAGCCCGTTACCCGCTGGGACGGCCACAGCACCAAACCGCACCCGGTTACCGGACAGGAAGTGCCCGACGAAACCGCCCGCACCATCACCTACGATTACCTCGATCCCAAGCCCGCCACCTGGCCCGAAGCCGATTTTATAGTGGGCAACCCGCCGTTTGTGGGTAATAAGCGCATGCGCGATGCTTTGGGAGATGGTTATACCGAAGCGTTGAGAAAAGCTTACAAAGGTGCTGTGCCCGATAGTGCAGACTTTGTGATGTACTGGTGGTATAAAGCTGCTGAGATTTTGGCAGCTGATAAAACTGAACATTTCGGCTTCATCACAACCAATAGTATAACGCAGTCTTTCAATCGTAAAATATTACAGGCTTTTATGGAAGCCAAAGAACCAATTTCCATCACCTATGCTATATCTGACCATCCTTGGGTAGATAGTGCTGATGGTGCAGCAGTTAGAATCGCTATGACTGCGGCGGAAAAAGGCTCAAAACCGGGTAGACTCAATCTCATAGTTGAAGAAAAAGAAACTGGTGAGTTAGGCAAAGAAGTTATACTTCGTGAAAGGACAGGAACAATACATTCTGATATAAGCATAGGTGCTGCAGTCAACACAGCTAAACCTTTGAAATCAAATTCGAAGATTAGTGGTAGAGGTGTTATACCTCATGGAAGTGGTTTTTTAGTCACACTTGATGAAGCGCAAAAATTAGGATATAAGTCCAACCCTGAACTCGACAAACATATACGACCTTATAGAAACGGGAAGGACACAACTGCTGTACCACGAGGCTTATATGTTATTGACTTTTACGGCTATACTGAGAAGCAGCTGATGCAAACATACCCAGAAGTATACCAGCATCTTCTCCAAACAGTAAAGCCTCATCGAGCTCAAAATAAAAGAGCCTCGCGTAGAGATAACTGGTGGATATTCGCAGAGAATCAACCAGCTTTACGTAAAGCGATATCTAAAATTGACAGGTATATTATTACGGTTCAAACGTCTAAGTATAAGCCATTCATATTCTTAGACAACAGCTTCTTACCAGATGATAAACTAATAGCTATTGGTTTAGATGATGCTTACTTTTTAGGTGTACTTTCATCAAATATTCATTCTGTTTGGTCCTTAGCTGCGGGTGGAAGATTAGAAGATAGACCCGTATATGATAAAACTACTTGCTTCGACCCCTTCCCCTTCCCAGCCGCCACCGAAGCGCAGCAGGAGCAGATCCGAAGTATAGCCGAGCAGCTGGACGCGCACCGCAAGCAGCGGCAGGCGCAGCACCCCACGCTCACCATCACCGACATGTATAACGTGCTGGAGAAACTGCGGTCGGGCCAGGCGCTAACACCCAAAGAGCAGAAAACCCACGAGCAGGGGCTGGTAAGTATACTGCTGCAACTGCACCAGGAGCTGGATGCCGCCGTAGCCGCCGCCTATGGCTGGCCCGCCAACCTGCCCGAAGAAGAGATACTCGAGCGCCTCGTGGCCCTGAACAAGGAACGCGCCGCCGAAGAAGCACGCGGCCACATCCGCTGGCTCCGCCCCGAGTACCAGAACCCGCAAGGCACCCAGCAAGGCGACTTGGGTATAGAAAGCAAAAAGGCAGGCAAAACCGCCGCAGCCACTGTTAAAGAGCAGCTGGCCTGGCCTAAAAACCTGTCGGAGCAGGCGCAAGCCGTGCAACGCGCCCTGCAAATGCACGAGCGCCCCGCCACCGCGCAGGAACTTATACTTCAGTTCAAGCCCGTCGCCAAGTCCCAACAGCCCCAGCGCCTCCAGCAAATCGACAGCCTGCTGCAAACGCTTCATGGATTGGGCTTATTAAGAAAAACGGAGCAGGAGCAGTATGTGAAATAACCCATTGCAGATTTATACTTATGAGAACTTACCTGTACCTACTCGTGGCTGCTTTGCTTGTATCCTGTACTGCAGGCAAAAACAGCCCTTCTGCTCCCGTCGCTGGCAGCACAGCCGACAATGGCAAAACCATTACAGAAACGGATGCACAAAACAACCTTGTCTCGTCCACCTCTTCGGCAAACGCTGCTGACAAAACAGCATCGGGCAAAATTATTTTTGAGGGCAGCAACAATCTTTACGAGCTCATAGACCACAACACAGCTTACTTCGACCAAGGCTATGATGTGATCATTATCAAAGGCAACGGCAACCTGATCAGGCTCTATCATACAAGGCTATTAAACCAGCATAAAGGCGCTGACACACTGGTAATGGTCGGGAACAAAGAGAAATATGTGATGGCTTTCGGGTCTCATCCCGGATTCTTACCCGAGCCTGCCACGGCAGACACCATTCAACTCAAAACGCAGCCCTTCTCAACCGATCCGTTTACGCAGGGTCTGGAAGAGGGCAGCCTGGGCCAAAAGATCGTTAGCAACCTGCTCGCCGAAATGGAGAACGGCAATACAGAAGCTTACCATGCCTTGGGAGATGTATATAATTTTGGCACCAATGGAGTCGCGATTTCTACTGTTAAAGCCGTTTCGCTTTATGAGTATGCGGCCACAAGAGGTTTTGCAGCCTCCATCGGTCGCCTCGGCGACATCTGGTACTACGGCACTTTCGACTTTAAGCCCCAAAAGGCAAAGGGCCTGTTTTACTATAGGTTAGGGGCTAAGATGGGAGACGAGTACTGCCAAAGAGCTTTAGCCGGCCTGTAAAGCCAGTGCTAAACCAGCCTTGCCTGCTCCTACAAAATGCTCGCAACTGAAAAGCTGTATACTGCAAGCGCTTTATACTTTGGGTGTAAGATAAGGAACCGGGCAGAAGCAGTTTACCGCTGCACCTAAGCTTTTGCCTACCGTTATTTAGAAAGTTGTTCGATGAGCTTGCGTTTTATACCACGCTCTATTTCGCGCTCCACATTTATCGTATCAGCCGAACCGATCTTTGTAGCCAGTGAGTCTATACCAGTATGTCGCTCTAGCTCTTTGTTTGCGGCCTGGTGCAGCGAATCAATGGCCATAGTGGCACCAGACTCTGCTACGTTGTAAAGGGTGTCTTGCAGGTTGTTATCTGTGGAGCAGGCTGTAGCACTTAAGGCTATGGCTACATAAAGTAATTTCTTCATTTTGTGAATTATTAGTCAGGGCTAAGATACCACTCTAACCTGCAGGAACCATACCAACTTACGTTATAAGACCGTATCCAGGAATTTTAATTTACAACATCCTTTAAAAACCATATCTAAAACATAGTATTGGTCTAATATTTGCAGCGCCATCATTAATTACACCTAAGCAATACGTCTATGAAAAAAGCCACACTACTATTCTTTATTGCCTTCGGGCTAGGCTTCTCTGCACAGGCACAGGAGCAACAACAAAACAGTCCACAAACCCAGATCGAGCAGTCGGACCAGGCGTTTGAATACATGGCCGTTACAGTGGATTTCAAGCACCGGATTAAAGGCTGGAGCGCTTACCTGAACGATAACAAAGACCCGGACAAGCAATCTCCGGTTAATGATGCAGCGGGCAACCTCCGCTCGTTCAGTTCACCCTACGATGTGATGAATTACCTGGGCAGCCAGGGCTGGGAATTTGCTGCCTACACGCCAGACCTGAATGGTAAATTAACCTGGGAAAAGTTTCTGATGAAGCGGAAGGTAAAAAAAGCATAGGCTTATAACTACCAATAGACCTCACAGCGTGCGCGGCTCCTGCAAACGTCTGACTCTGGTACTGCTGAAAACCTCCTCCCTTACCTTGTTCCTGCTGCTTTCTTATGCTGATACATTTAAAGGAAAAAATACTTGCAGCATGATAGGCAAAGACGTCTGAACATCATAGTTACCCGCACAGGTTGCCCTGGTTGTGCTGCTGTGTTTCGCCTTAAAGCAACGCTTTGCTGGCCATAATTGTAGCCTTATTGTTCGGCATCCTGATAGTCCCGGAGTTTCTGGATATAATAGACTTAGGAGAACTGGCACATAAATTAAAGATGCTGGAGGGAGCAGTTTACCTTACATGAGTTATAGAAATTTGGCTGCGCATGAAAAGCAAAGCAAGTGTTTCAAGTGTTCTGGAATTCCTCCCGCAGGCCTTTTATATTAGCATAACAAACAGGACTGCTGTTTTCGCGCGTCTCATCTGTTTCAGCTGTCTCAGAATATAACCTAACTTTATACAAAGGCACAAGCTTTACCACTACCTTCTGAAAGGCTTTGCTTATCACCAACCGCTTGCTAAGAAACCGCTGCTTCATTGTTCTCTATACGCTATAGTATGGCTCTCATAACAGCCACACTTCTGTAAAAGGTAAAAAACCTGGCATCTGTAGTATGGCACAACACCTTCCACAACCTCTTTATACCTATAGCTGTACAAGAAGATACTATGAAGACTGCCAAGAAAGTCACCTTTTACCTCACCTTGATTTTAGGAACGCTGCTGATTTTGGCAACACTTCTCTCCCTGCTCTATAACCTGCCCTACTGGTATATTAAAATGCTCGATTTCCCGAGAGAACAGATGCTGGCAGGGCTACTTCTCTGCATAATCCTGTTTGTGCCGGTTAACAACAAATGGAATTTTTCAGCTGTGGCCTTTGCAGTTGGTTTAGTGAGTGCTATTGCCATTCAATCCACCTTCATCCTGCCTTACACTTCGCTAACCGATAAAGCTGTTGCATCTGCTAAGCCCTCGGCGCAACTGGCAGATCGTACATTTAGCATACTTATAGCCAATATTTGGATGGAGAACCGGCAAGCAAAAAGGTTCTTGCAATTAGTGCAGCAGGCAGACCCTGACCTAGTGTTGGCCATGGAGACAGATGAGTGGTGGGTAGATCAACTTAGTCCGCTCCAGCAGAAGTATACGCATGTGGTATCTTACCCACTAGATAACACTTACGGCATGGTGCTGTACTCTAAGCTTCCCTTAAAAGAAACAGACATTATGTTCCTTAAGCATGAAACAGTGCCCTCTATCCATACCAATGTGGTACTGCCCAACGGAGAAGAGTTTATACTGCACGCCATGCACCCGGTACCTCCCAAACCTAGCAAACATCCCGATAACGTAGGCGAAGAAGAAGAGGCGCTACTAAAAGTAGGCAGGATGGTAAGTCAAAGCGAAATACCCAGTGTGGTAGCCGGCGACTTTAATGATGTGGCCTGGTCGCGCACGTCTCGTATGTTCAACACGCAAAGCCAGCTCCACGATGTACGGGTGGGAAGAGGAACATACAACTCTTTCGGCGCAAACAACATTTTACTGCGCTATCCGCTTGACCATGTATATGTTTCAGAAGAGTTTCAGGTACAGGTCCTAAAGCGGCTGCCAAAGTTTGGCTCCGACCATTTTCCTATTCTTGTGAAGCTAAGCTTAGTTAAATAAGTATAGTCTTGCTGATGTCCTGGCAGGTCCGCCCGGTTTAATAACTGTTCAGCAAAGACAGCAATTTCACTTTTGAACTAACGCTGGTGCTGCAAATAGAAGCAAATATTTTGTCTCGTAAAAAGCTTTAAGGTGTACAGGCAGATGTGCGGGACTGACAGCAAATATATAACCCGAACGTTGAATGGTGATAGATATTAGAGATGTTTGTAATATATCGGAAGCCGGGAAGGACAACTACATAACCCACCTCATTTGATAAGATCGACATTGAAATACAGCAGTAAAGGACAGCTAGAAAAGAATTGCGCCGAACTGACTACCCTTCTTCTCTATCTATTCCAGCGTTTATCTGCGCAAAGTTAAGTGCAGCCACGAGAATAACTCCACCTGCTATATTGCCCAGTAGCGTAGGGATGGTATAATTCCACAACACCCTGCCCCACTCCTCTTTTTGCATGGCAACTAACGTGAAGGTTTCTATAGAGCCCGCGATTACATGGCTAAAGTGCCCGATGGCAATTACATAGGTAATCAGCACAATAACCCACACGCGTGCTGTTTTAGCATAGGGCAGTAACCAGACCATAAGCGCTATAAGCCAGCCTGCAAAAATTCCTCGCATAAAGGTAGTGTAAGCACCCGGTTCCATAGCCTTCTTCCCGATCTTCTCAAACTCAGCCAGCACATGCGACGGAAAAACAGAGGTTTCAGCAGCCACAATGGAAAACAGCCATGCTCCTGCTAAGTTAGCAAATAGTACAATACCCCAGAGCCGCATCACATTCCAGAGGGTGCTAAGGTCTCTCCGTTGAAAAAGCGGCAGTACAGGTGTTAGGGTATTTTCGGTAAAAAGCTGCTGCTTGCCAAGTATAACAATTACAAAGCCCAAACTATACCCAAAGCTCGACACCAAAACACTCCACTTTGCATCGGGCAAGTACGCCTCCAGCAACCCCTCTGCCACCATCGAAAAACCCATAGAAGACCCCGCCGCTATACCAGACCAAAACAAGCCGGCACTAGGGCGGCTAAGCTCAGACTCCGCCTCTAGCGAAATAGCGTCATGTATGTCCTTAGCTGAAGGTGATGTTTCTAAGTTCGCATCCTTCTTATGTGTATCTTCAGTGGGTTGCTCCGGCATCTGATCTTTTTTATTACTCTAACCCCTAATGCTGCATTTAGTTACAGCTCAGTTATAGCCAGACCTAAATGAAACCTTTTGTAGGTGGAAAAACTAAGCCGTAGTTGTATTAATGTTCCCGCTTGTGCAAGCCAAGTATATTTTTATCTTTGTTAAGACGAACATCATGTTATCACCCACACCATACAGAATGAAAAAATTTTTACTCCTTCTGCTACTCCCCCTGCTCACTACAGCACAAACAAAAGCACAAGAGATTCCAAACATTCTACCCCTGCGCGATAGGGCTGCCGTAGAAGACGCACTGCTGCAGGAACGCCTGGAAAAGCTCCTCCCCGGCCTGATGCGCCGTGAAGGCATTGACATGTGGGTGATTGTGGCGAGGGAGTATAACGAAGACCCTGTGGCCAAAACCATGTTGCCAGCTACCTGGCTGGCCGCACGCCGCCGTACCATTATGCTCTTCCATGACAAAGGCACGGGCAAAGGAGTAGAGAAGCTAGCCGTAGCCCGTTACGACATTGGTAACCTGATGAAAGGTGCCTGGGCACCCGAACAGGAGCCTAACCAGTGGAAGCGACTGGTGCAACTGATAGCGGAGCGCAATCCCAAAAAGATAGGCCTGAACTACTCTCCCACTTACGCTCACGCCGACGGCCTTACCAAAGCTGAATATGATAGCCTGATACACTACTTACCTGCAGCTCATAAAAAAGCGGTGGTATCGGCAGAGCGCCTGGCCGTGGACTGGCTACAAACACGTACAGAGCGGGAACTGGACATTTACGAACAGATCAGCCGCATGGGGCATAAGATTATAGCTGAAGGTTTTTCGGAGAAGGTGATACAGCCTGGTGTTACCACAACTGAAGATGTAATGTGGTGGTACCGAGAACGCATTGCTGATTTGAAGCTGGATGCCTGGTTTCACCCGACTGTGGATGTGCAACGAGCAAACCCCGGCGCCGGCGATTCTCAGCGCTCTTTCTCTCAGCGCCCTGGTGTGGAAGTGATCATGCCCGGAGACCTGCTTCACGTGGACCTGGGCATCACCTACCTTGGTCTGAACACCGATGTACAACAGCTGGCTTACGTGCTGAAGCCCGGCGAGGCCGAGGCTCCCGCTTATCTGAGAAAGGCACTAGCTACTGGCAACCGCCTGCAAGACATCCTGACTTCAAAGTTTAAAGAAGGCAAAACTGGGAACCAGGTGTTGAAGGAGGCACTGGCACAGGCGCAAAAAGAGAAGATAATAGCCAGCATTTACTCCCATCCTATCGGCTATCACGGCCACGGTGCTGGCCCAGCCATTGGCATGTGGGACATGCAACAGGGTGTGCCTGGAACAGGAGATTACCCGCTGCGCCACAACACCGCCTACGCTATTGAGCTCAATGCCAAGGTAAACCTGCCAGAGTGGAATAATAAGGAAATACGCGTGATGCTGGAGGAGCAGGCAGTGCTGACACCAAATGGGGTGCGCTACATCGACGGCCGCCAAAAAGAGCTGCTGCTGATACCGCGTGTGGCTACACATTTAAAGCAATAGCTTCGGCTATTTGTTTAACCGAAGTATACTTCACGCACGAGGCTCCTGATACACTTCAGGAGCCTCGTGTTGCTTTAAAAGCTTTTGTTTTTTTATAGTGAGTTGTAAAAGAGAGGTAACTAGTATTCACTTCTCCTTTTAGCCCGTTCTTCTAAAGCTTTAAGCTCATGCTCAGCTGCTTTTAGTCGATCTTTAGCAGCTTTCTCCCGCTGATTGGCTTCTTCTGCAAAACGCTCCGCCTCACGCAGTTCTTTTTTAAGTTGATCCACTTCCCGTTGCTGTTCCGCTACTGCAGGATCGCTGGATACGCTTCCACTTCCGCCAAATGTCGAGCAACCCATCAGCAGTGGAAAGATCAGCATAATGCAAAAAGATAAAACAGATTTATGTTTAGGTGATTTCATATTATACAATTTTAGTTCTATAGCTATATACGAACATAACATCATATACGGTTCATTACATGAAACTTACACACAAGCTAGCACTTCAGCTTTTCAGAAGCTGCACAGAACAGTGCAAAACTGACACCTATTTTTGTCTGGATTTAGTAATGAACGAGTGATTCGAAATAGGCTATTGGATAAACTAGGGTGTTCAAGCCTTACCGAGTCCAACCACCCCTGCCCCTCAAAGCTATGCTCGTTAGTTTCGAACTCGCGTTCTCACTAATCTAAGTAGGGAAATTATCTACCACATCTCCCATCATTACCCCTTTTTCATCCTATAAAAGATCTCAAAGGTAAGGAGATTTAAGCAAAAGCTACAGCGCTTAACTTAAAATTCAGTAATAGCAGAAAAGTCCCCCTTTAAAGGGAATATAGGGGGATGATTACACCTGCTGAATTCCTGTTCCAGTTGAGGCTAGAGTTCAGGCTCTTCTTGCTGATGTTTTCCCTCTTCTCCCAAAATCTTTTCAAGATGATTAGAGGATGCAACTGGTTAAACTTGGGAACGATTGTCATTCCCCTACCCCCTTCAAAGGGGGACTTGAGGTCGTTAGTGAAGCCAAAGATGTTTTTCTATTGCAGGTAACTTCAGAATGCTATTCACGGTCAGCTATCCTGCTCCTGAAAAGGTGAATATCTTTATTGTTTAAGCGCGTTATGCTTCTTCATCAGCTTTAGTACCTTATCAACAGGGAGTGCCTCTACTACTCGCTGCTCTTTACCTTGAGTAGTTTCAGCCATAAAAAGGGAGTTGATAATAGCCTCTTCGGTAGCCTCGATCACAGCCATAAACAACGGTGACATTTCGTCGTTGCGCAGCAGTGTTACGGTTTGTGTTTTAGTATCGGAAGTATAAGGTATGCGCAGGTCTGGGTTGGAAGAGAAAGCGATGACATAGTCGCCGCTGCCGTTAGAGGCAATGCCGCCTGTTTTAGCCAATCCCATCATAGCGCGCTTTGCCATACGCTCCAGGTTACGGGCATCGACGGGCGCATCGGTGGCTACCACAATCATGCAGGAACCATCAGCTTTTTCTGTTATCTGCTGCTTAAAAGAAAACTGGTTCAGCTCTTCTCCTACAGGCACGCCGTCTATTTGCAGCACACCTCCAAAATTACTCTGCACCAGCACCCCTACAGTATATCCGCCAAGGCTCGACGGTAGTTTTCGCGAAGAAGTACCAATGCCCCCTTTAAAGCCGAAACAAACTGTTCCTGTGCCTGCTCCAACATTTCCCTCGGCCACAGCGCCGTCCTTCGCCTGCCTGATGGCCTCCAGCACGTGCTCCTCTTTTACATGCCTGCCGCGTATGTCGTTCAGAAATCCGTCGTTGGTTTCGCCAACGACTGCGTTTACCGACTGCACCTGCTCATTTCCAGGCTGTTGCAAAGTATAACTTACCACTGCATTTATACCTGTGCCCACACCTAGAGTATTAGTAAGTATAATCGGTGTTTCGAGGTTGCCAAGTTCCTGCACCTGCGTGGTGCCAGCGAGTTTGCCAAACCCATTGCCTACATAAACCGCAGCAGGCACCTTGTTCTGAAACACATTGCCGCCATGTGGAAGTATGGATGTTACGCCGGTGCGGATGTTGCTGCCTTGTACCAGCGTTGTATGCCCTACCAGAACACCCTGCACATCTGTAATAGCGTTTTGCTTTCCGGTTGGCAGCACACCAATTTTCACACCGTGTTCCCGGGCTCTTTTACGGTTTTGCGCCCATGTTTGCGTTGTTACCAGCACCATCAGAAATAACAGTATTGTAAGTCTCATAACTTTGCTTTGACCGATATAAAAGTATACTATTTTTCTTAAAGGCAAAGAGAAAATGAGCGCAACTGCCTGCCTGGTAGTAGGAAAAGGTATAAAACAAAAGCAGGCAACAGTAATTTTATGCCTGTTGCCTGCTTGTTTGGTTAGTGCTATTATATAGAGTTCCTGTCGATATCTTTGCCAAGGCTTTTTATCTTCTTCATGAAATTCTCCACGGTGTCGTCGGAGTATGTGCCATAAGCGTCAGATATAGTGCCTTTGTGGCCAGTGGTTGTTTCGATTACATAAAGTATGGCCATGTCGTCGGGGTTGCTCTCGCCCTCGAAACGGTAAAAATTAACGATCCGCACCTGCTCGGGCTCAAAAATCTCTTGCCCGTTGATAGTGCACATGTTTCCGTCTTCTGTTATTTTATAGTCTTCGGTGTAGCCTTCCTTGCGAAGTTGGGCCAGTACATTTATCATCGAAGTCAATTCATCTCTGTCCTGCATATGCTTGTTCTATAGTTTTATTTACTAGGTATACGGCCACCTGCAGAAATTGAAGAAAGTGTAATAGCAAGATTACAAAACATCAATCCTAATCTGCAACTGCAACCTAGCTTCAGTTAAATTGGCAATTACTGGTTATCAAATCTATCTGGATTTATTAAACTGAAAAGAGTTTGCAAGCGGTAAGCTATAGATCATTTACCAGTTGTTGTGCATGTTTGTATTTACTTCCCGTATCTTCTGTTCGTGTTCTGCTGTGCTATCTGCTCCGCCGGAATAGTGGCTAATTGCCTGCTCATTATACTTTGCTTGTACTTTGTTCTGGTCTCCTGCTCCCTTTCCATTACCAACGCCTGGGTTTTCAGTGTGAGAGTTTGTTTTGCTAACATTACTTTCTGCCCCGTTCTTGTTTAATCCTGCTGCTCTTAGCTCACTTCTAGTTAGCGAGTATTTCCCAAAGCCAGGTTCATAAGCTTCGTTCGGTTTAAGGTTAAGGCAGGTCATAAGAGGTTTTTCTCCTCTGATACTATGGTTTTGGTTTGTTTTCTTTCGCTTCTGCATACGTCCTCCTACTATGTATGATGTTCTATTTAAAGTTTACGGATGTATAAATAATATGGAGGAATGAGTATCTCTTGATAGAATGGAACTTTGAGCTGGAAACAACTTGGACAATACAATTTAGTCAGCACCTTCATCCAGTAGGGATAGTATAAATTCTACTTAAATAAGAAGCTACGCATTAATAAGTATAATTATAGCTAAAATAATTTAAGTGCAACATAACTATCTCACTATAAGTATACTTTAGAGTTTTACAGCTGCTGCTTATACAGTTTGTGTGTATACGGCTTAGATATAATTTTAGATTATAAATCAGCTGATTTTACCCATTCAATTACCACAACCTACGCTATGGCACAAACTTTACACGCTACATCAATAAGGCAACTATGTTTCATTTTATGCAAAATTGATGCATTTCCTCCAAGAATAACCCTCAAACTACTATTCTCACTGTTTCTACTTGTACTGGCTGCCAACAGCACTTTTGCCCAGTTCAGTGAAGCGTGGGTAACGCAGCCACTTAAAAGCGGGGCTGAGTACAATGATGCATTTGATCAGGCCATCGATAACAACAATAATCTAATCACAGCAACCTTTACTGGTATATCCCATCAAAATACCCGTATTGCTCTTTTTAAATACAGCCCGAGCGGGCAAAAGATATGGAACAGAAGCTACAGCGACGGTGCCTCTATCTGGGACACACCTACAGCTGTCAAGTTAGACAAGAACGGTAACATATACTTGCTTGGTTATAGCCAGATAAATGATACGGAAGGCAACTCTTTTATCGCCAAGTTTTCTGCCTCTGGTGAGCAGGTTTGGACAAAGCCAATAGGCTATAGACGCGGGGAAGAGGGTTTTGAGGTATCCGGTAACGGAGAAGTTTATGTGATAGTAACTGAAGCCGCAGGCACTGGCTCAGAAACGCGTATCAAAAAACTGGATGCAGCCGGCAACACTGTCTGGTCTAAAGATTATATCGGCACAGATGGGAAAGGAGGTTCACCTACTGTCATGGCCTTAGACGGTAACGGTAGCCTTTATGTGGGAGGTACGCTATATGAATTTCCCGGGTATCCTACTTCACCATACTATGTGGCACGCCTGGTAAAGTATAGCACGCAGTCGGGTACCAAAACTTTTACCGGTGAGTATTCCTCGTCAAGTATACAAATCCAAAGTGACTACGAAAGAATGGACCAGGTACTTGTTGCCCCATCCGGAAATATATACCTGGTTACACAGCGCTCCGGATTGTACGTATACCAGACAATACTTTACAAGGTAACCCCGAACGGAGACTTAGACTGGGTAAAAGCCGTAGGCAACACCAATGAGTCTTCTCATATGAAGGCGGTACTAAGTGCAGATGAGCAGGTAACATTGCTTTGCTTAGAGATGAAGTACAGAGATGTGTGGGATTATTTTATAACCGCATTTAACAGCTCCGGACAGCGGCAGTATTATCACACCTACAACGAGTACATCCCCCAGACAAGCAACATACGTCGTGTGGTGCCAACTGATCTAGGGCTTTCGCCGGATGGTAGTGTGGCTGTTATTGGCTCCAGGGATTTTGTACAAAGGCCTCCGGCCTGGTATGTCAGTCCAACTGTTATTGAACCGGCCAGAGAAACTATAATTACCTATAGCACAACCGGAGAGGAGTTGTGGAAAGAAACCAGCAGTAACGAAGCAGGCGCACGCTCAACGGGACATGCCTTAGATTATATGTCTGCTTCAAGCTTTTATATAGCCGGCATACAGGTTAACGACCAGCAATTGGTTTCCGCACGGTATACCAACTGCGCAGGCTTTACTGTAAGCGCCGGCGAGAATAAAACCGTCTGCCAGGGTAGTGAGGTGAGGCTGGAAGCAAGCACTTCGTCTGCCGCCAATTCTTACTCCTGGTCGCCGGCAGCGGGCCTGAGCAGTACCTCAGTGGCCAATCCGGTGGCATCCCCTGGTCAAACCACGACCTATACTGTTACTGCTACCACTGCCGATGGCTGTACCGCCACTGCACAGGTAACCGTTACGGTTACCCCTCTACCGAATGCAAGTATAACTACCACCGGCGCTACAACAGTTTGTCAGGGAGGCAGTGTAACACTTAATGCTAATACAGAAACAGGTATAAGCGGCTACCAGTGGTTTAGAAACGGACAAGAAATAAGTGGAGCCACTGCAAGCAGTTATGCGGCAAGTATAGCCGGCGCATACACGGTTCGCACCTCAAATGGCAACTGCACGCGCACGTCATCCCCTACCGAGGTTTCTGTGATTCCGACTATAGCCAACAACAGTATCATGCAAAACCAGACCGTTTGCACCGGCACTTCTATATTTGTACTAACAGGCGAAACACCATCCGGCGGAACAGGCACTTATGTGTATCAATGGCAAAGCAGCAGCAACGGAACCGATTTTAATAATATAACCGGGGCCACGAACAAAAACTATGAGCCGGGAGTACTGCAAGCCACCACCTGGTTTAGACGCATCGTAACCTCCGGCGCCTGCTCCTCTACCAGCGAAACCACAAAGATCACCGTTAGTACAGTGCCAACCGCAAGTATAAATGTTGCTGGAGCAACCATTTTTTGCCAGGGAGGCAGTGTGCAACTTAACGCGGGTACTAGTGCAGGCATAACAGCTTACCAGTGGCTGCGAAACGGAGCGGAAATTAACGGCGCTACCTCTGCCAGTTATCTGGCAAATACAGCCGGTGCTTATACCCTACGTACCTCTAATGGCAGTTGTACCAGCACTTCTTCTGCTATCGAAATTACTGTGCAATCCACCATTTCGGATAACCTCATTTTTAGGGATCAGACCATTTGTACCGGTACCGGGGCAGCAGTTATCGTAGGTGAAACACCTAAAGGCGGAACGGGCAGCTATACTTACCAGTGGCAGCGCAGCACCAACGGAACAGATTTTACTAACATTGCCAATGCCAACAGCAAGAACTACGAACCCGGTGCAGTGCAAAGCACCACTTGGTTCAGGCGAAGCGTTGTTTCCGGCTCTTGCTCATCTACCAGCGAAGCTATAAAAGTAACAGTAAGCCCAATGCCGTCAGTTAGCATGAGCACTTTTGAGCAAACCTGCCAGTCTGCTGCAGCCTTTGCGCTAACAGGAGGCTCGCCTGCCGGAGGCACTTATACCGGTCCGGGAGTTGTAAACGGAATGTTTTACCCTGCTGAGGCCGGACCCGGTTCGCATACCATCACGTATACCTATACTTCTGCAGCCGGATGCCAGGCCAGTACCACGCAAACTATAGTGGTTGCCAACTGCTCTGTAACAAGTATAGATAAAGATGAGCTCAAGCTTCCGGTTAGCATTTATCCTAACCCTACAAACGGCAAAGTATACTTGGAGATGGAGCTGCCAACCAGCTCTGAAGTAGAACTCAGGGTGACAGATGTAAGCGGCCGTGTGATCTACAGCAAAACTTATAAGCAACAGCTTAAAGTATCAGAAACATTGCTTCTGAACAAGCAGCCAAGAGGCATGTACCTGCTGCAGGTAACGACAAAAGAAGGTACGCTGCAACGCAAAATAATCCTGAACTAAAGTATAGCCGGTGTCTGGTAGCAGCATAATTCATTAGTTATACCAGACACCGGCTTATAAATTGTGCATGCCGTTTAACACCATGGCTACAGATACAACGTAAAGACAGGTGAACATAGTTGAATGCCCGAGCCACTGTGGCTACACAAAAGAACATGCAGGCTATCCGCTCCACCACATACCAGGCAGCTCAGTTGGTTGCACACACCATCGAAGCGCATTTCTCTAAGCTGCTGGAGGCAGAAATGCAAAACCAGTCGGAAGACCTGGCACCTGAGCCACCTGCTGACCATATCGAGCTTATACTTGATACTGCCTTCTGGGCCAGCCTCAGACACGAAGAAGGTATATCACCCAAAATCTCTTTAGCCTACGTATCGCCGGAACAGCTAACCAACCCCATGGTTTTTGAGAATCGTATGCCGCTTGCCTCAGCCATACTTACTAAAATTGCCCCTGGCGTAGAACGGCCGGGCATTCACCTGGGGGTGTGGCACGAAGACAACAGCCTGTACATCTGGGGCACCACCACCTCTATACCCAGCTTATGCATGGTAGTGGATGTGTCGGAGCCGGGTTTGCTGGTGATAAAGCACCGCCGCACTGACGGGTTTGGTAAGTTTGCGAATGTGGCTGTTTTGAAAGGGGATGAAGTAAAGCTAGTTGATGAGCAGGCGGCTCATATTCCTGACTGCCCTTCTGTGCTTACTTCGTTGCTCAGGTTCAGGCCTTCTATCACATTAAACAACAACTACAATGTGCTGGTGCAATTGGCTGTGTCGATGCGTGCGCATAAACGCGGAGGCATGCTGTTAGTGGTTCCTGCCGACTCCGACTCCTGGCAGTACTCTATGGTACAACCGATGCTTTATACGGTACAGCCTGCTTTTTCTGTGCTTGCCAAGCTGGTGCGCGAAGCAGAGAATGATGAAAATAAACTGTACATACAGGAGGCCATCCGCAGAGAAGTTGATCTGATTGCAGGGCTAACTGCCATAGACGGAGCCACTGTTATAAATGACAAGTATGAGCTGCTTGCCTTTGGCACCAAAATAGGTCGCCTGCAGGGAAATGAGTCTGTAAAAGAGATTGTTATAACCGAACCAGTTGTAGGCGGAGAAGCAACCACGGCACATCCGTCAACCAACGGCGGCACCCGACACCTGGCTGCCGCACAGTTTGTGCACGACCAGCGGAACGCTTTTGCCCTTGTCGCATCACAAGACGGCCGCTTTACCATTTTTTCCTGGTCTGTTTGCGAAGAAGTAGTGCAGGCGCACCGTATAGATGCCTTATTGTTATGAGCAGAGCATTTGTAAAAGAAGACGACGCGGGACAGCCGCCGATTATACCGCCACGGGCCGCTTTGCCGCCAGGCGTTACCAACTATGTAACACCCCATGGACTGGAGCAACTGCGCACAGAGCTGACAGAACTGGAGACTGCACGAACAAAGGCAGAAGCCACCCGCGACGATGACGCAGAACGCACCCGACGCTTAACCATCCTTAACGGGCAGATTAGTGCCCTTACTCAGCGTATATCCTCTGCCAAAGTAATAGATCTACGCGAACAGCCTGCCGATGAAGTTCGTTTTGGTGCCACCGTAAGCCTCAAAACTGTAAGTGGTGGCAAATCCGGCTTTACCCGCACTTTTACAATAGTAGGTGTAGACGAGGCTTCTGTGGAAAAAGGACTGATCGCTTTTGTAGCCCCGATAGCACGCGCTGTTCAGGGATTGAAGAAAGGAGAAAAAGCCACCCTGCAACTAGGCAGAAATCAGGAAACAGTAGAGGTTACAGAGATCAAGTATGAGACTTAATCAAGTAAAGTATAACCTCAACCTGCTAAACTTTTAACGCAGTTTTATACTTAGATCAGGTACAAAAGGAAAAGCCCATACATCGTTTCCAACGTACAGGCTTCCGTCTTTCCACCTTTAATATTTTTATACTAGCTCTTCGGGCAGGTTTCCTTTTCCAGGTTAAACAGTGCTACCAGGCTTTCGCTTAATTCGGAAATGTTGCCTCTCTGGCAGGCTGCTTTCAGCTCAACGGCTGGCAGCTTTATGATCTTGTTCAGCATACTTTGCGTAACTGCCTCCACCAACTGTGCTTCCTCGGGGTTCAGCTTTTTAACGTACCGCGCTAACTCCTGCTGCCTTATCTGCTCCAAGTGGTTTTTAAACTGCTGAATGATCGGGGTAAAAGCATGGTCGTTTACCCAGGTCTGAAATTCCGCTATTGCCTCTGCCACAATCTGCTCCACCGCCGGGATAGACGCCAAGCGTAATGCTAAAGCCTCGGTTGTGCGGTTGTGGATGGCATCGATGTTATAAACGGCCACACCAGGAATGTTCTCCAGCACCACATCTATACTTCGGGGCATCGACAGGTCTAGGAAGATTCTTTCTCGGCCGGCAGCAACTGTGTTTTTAATTTTATCTTCAGAGATGAAGAAGCAATCGCCGGGCACGCTGCTTATCACCACATCCGCTTTATCCATTTCTTGCCACACATTCTCCCAGTAAGCTGTGCTTGCTCCCACTCTTTGGGCCAGCTCCACAGCTTTGTGGTGTGTTCTGTTTACAATGGTAATGTGGCTGATGCGCGACTTCTGAAAGTTCAGGCACACATCGCGTCCAATGTCACCCACCCCAATAAGCAGCACGCGTGGTTCTTCGATATGTGCCGTCAGTTCCTCCACCATCTCCACGGTGGCGTACGATACAGAGGCAGCGCCGTCGCGGAAGTTAGTGCTGTTAACTGCTTGTTTGTTTGCGTTGAAAACTGAGTGAAGCAATCGGTGCAGAAAAGATCCCACCGCATTAGACTCAATGGCCCACTGGTAAGCATTCTTGACCTGGTTTAAAATCTGCACATCTCCCACCACCTGCGACTCTAGCCCAAGTGCCACCCTGAACAGGTGCGTCATAGCCTCCTCCTGGTTATTTAGCGCTTTAAAGTATGGGCGTATCTTTTTAGTGGCAACAAAGCCTTTTTCAAGGGCAATAAGTTTTATCAGCTCATTTGTATGCTCCTTCTCAGCAACATAATACACCTCTGTGCGGTTGCAGGTAGACAGCACCATTGCCTCTGAACATGTTGTAAACTCCTTCACTTTATCCAGCAGGTTTCGGCAGCCAATCTCGTTAAGGGCTACTGCCTCTCTAACAGCTATAGGTGCGTTTTTGTAGGATAACGTTAGTGCTCTGAACTTGCCTTGCATCTTTCTTTTCAGTTTAACAGATACAAAATTCGGCAAATAAGGAGGTTAAAAACATGACTTAAGTCACTTTTGGAGATGATCTTGCGCAGGTGGGGTGGTTGGGCCACAATAGCTGTAAAACAACAACAGCCGCCTCTAATGAGACAGCTGCAGTTTATACTTATGTATCAGAAAGAATCTGTTTCAATCTGCCCCTTTAATCGATGGTTCTAGTTGCGCATTTTCCGGAGCTTTTCGCTATTGATGATGGTGATTTTACTTCCCTGGCTTTTGATCAGGTTCTCATCTTTAAAATCTGCCAGTGTACGGATGACAGTCTCTTTAGAAGCTCCTACTATACTTGCCAGATCTTCGCGGGAAATGGATACCTGTGTTGCAGCCTGATCCGGGACTCCGACATACTGCTTCTCTACAAACAGCAATGCCTCTGCCACTCTTTTTCTTACCGAGTTATAAGCCAGCTTTAACAGGCGCTCTTCCCTATCTGCCAGGTTATCAGACAATATTTTAATAAACTGGTTGGCCACTAAACGGTTGTTGTGCAATAGCAGGAAAAAGTCTTCCTTTGAAATTACATAAATCTCAGAATCCTCCATTACAGCAGCAGACTCACGGTAGGCCTTATCCTCTATCAGGTCGAGGTACCCTATAAAATCACCGGCCTTGTACAGGTTTGTAATGTACTCGCGGCCTTCCTCATTTGATTTGTAGGTTTTAACCTTACCCTTGTTTAAGAAGTACAACGCGTTAGGATAGTTTCCTTCCAGAAACAGAGTTTGTTTTTTCTTGTAATGCTGTAGCTTGTGCTTATCCGAGGTAAGTTTCTCGAGGTTCTCCTGCCCTTTAGCCTCTTGCAGAAAATCGCTAAGTCCTTCAGCGTTTTTCTGGAAGCCTGCTTTCAGGCTTTCATTCTTTTTCAAGCGCATCTCTACCGCATCCAGCAGCTCAAGGTCATCGAAGGGTTTGATTAGGTAGTCGTCGGCACCCAGGTTCATGCCTTTTCTAAAGTCCTCTTTCTCTGATTTAGCTGTCAGGAAAATGAACGGTATACTTGCCGTGGAGGTATTGCCGCTCAGCATACGCAATACACCATAACCGTCCAGTTGTGGCATCATGATATCACAGATGATCAGGTCAGGCAGTTCTCGCTTAGCAAGGTCTACACCAACTTTACCGTTCTCAGCCTCCAATATTTCGTAATTGGCCAGCGTAAGAATTTCAGATATGTTTTCACGTATCTCGTGGTTATCCTCTATCAACAATATTTTTTTCATCTGATTTCCAGTTATTGTTTATGTGTCTGGCCACAGCAGTGTATCTATTCTGCCTTAAGCCACAGTAAAGTATAAACTTAGAATTATTCTTGTGGTAACGTTACAGTAAAGGTTGTGCCCTTGTCTAGTTCGCTCTCGTAGTCCAGTTCGCCACCCATAATGTCTACATATTTTTTTACAATGTTAAGGCCAAGCCCGGTACCTTGAATATTGGTCACATTTTGTGCCCTGAAAAATGGCGTAAACAAATGCGTTTTGTCTGCATCTGGAATTCCTATCCCCTGGTCTTCCACCACAATTTTGATGGTGTTGCCATCCAGAGATGTAGTAAAGTTAATCTCCTTATATTCGGCAGAGTATTTACTTGCATTAGACAGCAGGTTAAACAGAATGTTCTTGAGTAGCTGCTTGTCCAAAAGTACGGTGCTATCATTGCGCAGGTGCTTATACTTAATCTTCTGACCAAGTTTCAAAACCCCTTGCGCCTCATCTGCCACCTCTGCTGCAAAAGCTTCCAGATCAAAAGTGGTAGGTACATTATAAATCTTTCCCTCCTCAATGCGGCTGATCGATAAAAAGTCGTTGAGGATGCTGGTAAGGTTACTCACTGCGGACTTTATGCGGTCCACGTGTTTGATGCGTTTCTCGTCGTCGTCGGCTGTTTTATACTTACTGATAAGCGATGCAGATGACAACACTGTACTCAAAGGCGTTCGGAACTCATGAGAAGCGATAGTTACAAACCTTGACTTTAGCTCGTGCAGCTCTTTCTCTTTTTGTAAGGCTTTACGCACTTCCTGCTCTGCTTCGTAAAGGCTCCTATTTGTCTGCTCCAGCTTTTTTATGGCTCTACCCAGCTCCTGCGTACGCTCTTTTACGCGCTGCTCCAGCTCAGAATTCAGGCGCTGAATAACGGCAAGACTTTTAGCGTGTTCAATACTATACCTGATTGAGCGTTCCAATTCATTCGGGCTGATCGTGCCTTTTACAAGGTAATCCATGGCTCCGGCGCGCATTGCCTTTTCGTCGGTTTCACGGTCGCTTTGCCCGGTTAAAAGTATGAATGGCGCTGAACACCCCTGGCTGATTGCTTCCTTTATCAGCTCCAGCCCATCATGTGCGCCAAGGCGGTAATCTACCAGGTAAATGCTGTGCCTACGCTCCGCAATAATCTCCAGTGCCTTGTTAAACGAGCCCGTCCATTCAAGCACATAGTTGCGCCCTGGAATATCTTCAATAATATCTCTGGTAATGATGTAATCATCCTCGTCATCGTCAACCAGCAGTATGCGGATCTTATCAGGCATGGTGTCTATAAACTATCTATAACTTAGGCAGTTCAACAATTTCAAACCAGTACTTGCTCAGGGTTTTCATTACATCTACCAGCGACGTAAAAGTTACTGGCTTAGTGATAAATGAGCTAACACCAAGGTCATAAGTCCTGAGTATGTCTTCTTCGGCCTTGGAGGTAGTAAGCACCACCACAGGTATAAGCTTCAGGCGGTCATCGGCTTTGATTTCCTTAAGTGCTTCGCGGCCATCTTTTTTGGGCATGTTCAGGTCCAGAAGTATAAGCCCCGGCGTTGGATACTCATCCGAATTAGCATATTTGCCACGGTGGTGCAGGTAATCCATCAGTTCCTCCCCGTTCTCTACAAAATGAACGCTGTTCTTGAGGCGGCTTTCTTCCAGCGCATCCCTAACCAGCATACGATCTTCTGCGTCGTCGTCGGCAATCAGTATGATTATTGATCTTTTTTCAGACATAAGATATGCGTTATTCCTCTGGATGTTTTATTGCAAGTGTGATGATAAACCGTGTGCCGATACCCGGCTGACTTTGAGCCGTAATATCGCCTCCGTGCCTGATGGCGATCTTCCGGCAAACGGCAAGGCCAATACCTGAACCTTCATACTTTTGCCCTTCAAGGCGCTGAAAGATATTGAAGATCCTGTCCAGGTATTTTTCATCAAACCCGATACCATTGTCCTCTACATACACCTCAGTTACTTCATCGCCTGGAGTGGCCGTAAGGTGTGCCTTGCGCTGAAGGTTTTTTGCGTAGATGTTGATGATCGGGCTTTCGTTTTCCTTCCTGAACTTAATCGCATTGCTCAGCAGATTCTGGAATAGCTGTCGCATTTGCGTTGGCTCAGCCTCAATCTCCGGCAGCGGTGAGCGGATGATTTTGGTATTTGTCTGCTCAATAGATACCTCCAGGTCCGATATTACGTCTGTCAGTATATCATCCAAACTTACCTTCACAAATGGCTTCGTCTTAGACGTAACCCTAGAGAAGCCCAGCAGGTCATTAATCAGGTTTTGCATTCTGGAGGCAGCATTCAACATACGGTCCACGTAATCTTTACCCTGCTCGCTCAGGTTATCATACTCTTTTGTCAGCAGCCTGTCGCCGAAGGCCTGTATTTTACGCAGCGGCTCCTGCAGGTCATGCGACGATACATAAGCGAAGTCCTGAAGTTCGCGGTTGCTTCGCTCCAGCTCGGCAGCGTAGCGGCGCAGTCTTTCTTCGGTTAGTTTCTGTCTTGTAATATCATGCACGAAGCCAGTGTATACTTTACGCTCTGACAACTGTACTTCGCTTATGCTTAGATAAAACGGAAAAATGGTACCCTCTTTTCGCATACCTGTTACCTCGCGACCAATACCGATAATGCGCTTCTCGCCTGTTACGTGATAGTGGTGCATGTAGCTGTCGTGCAGGCTGCGGTCAGGCTCGGGCATTAACGTGTTTATACTTTTGCCAAGCAGCTCCTCTGCATTATAGCCAAACAATTTAGCAGCCGAGGGATTTACCATTTCAATCATACCGCGCGTATCGATTGTGATGATACCATCCACTGCGCCCTGTATGATAGAGTTTATTTTGTTTTCGCTCTCGCGTAAAGCTGCCTCGGCTTTTTTAAGCTCAGAGATATCATGTACGATACCGGTAAAGATCTGCTTGTCGTGCAGATTCACTTCACTTATACTTAACAGGAAAGGGAAGACAGTGCCGTCCTTCTTCATACCAAGCACTTCGCGGCCTTTGCCAATAATCTGCCCCACACCTGTTCGGTGATAATTTTCTATATACCCATCATGGTTGCCACGGTCCGGCTCTGGCATTAATATCTTTACATTTTTTCCGATTATTTCTTCGGGCAAATAGCCAAATATACGCGCAGCAGCAGGGTTCACAGTTTCAATGATACCTTTGCTATCGATGGTAATGATACCGTCAATAGCAGTGTCAATGATCGCTTTTAACCTTGTGCTGTTATCAAGGCTATGTTCTTGTTTATCTACCGTATCTTTCAAACGTTCAGTAATTTTCTTAAAAATAACTACTTCGCAATTTAATTGCTAAAGAACAATCGGATATTCTCTCTTCATGATAAATATCACCTGCAAGGATGCTCATTGTCATAACGTTACTTGTGGCGGCAGCTTAATTTTACGTTATCAAAACATCCCTGCTGTACCAGTACATATTGCCATTTATGTTGCTTTAAAGCATGTTGGTTTAGGAGCAAAGGGTAAATAACAGGCATAAAATCATGACGAATATACTTGTGTCCACAGACTTTTCTAAAAGTGCCGAGCGTGTTGCGCAGTGTACTGCAGAGCTGGCACAGCTTGCCGGGGCAAGGCTTATACTTTTTCATGTATACCGAGCAGATGCACCGACAAACGAAGAACACGAAGAAGACACCAACAGCGAAAGGTATGTGCAGACAATGCTGGACCAACTCGCCAGAAAGCTACAAAAGCGAACAGGGGTGTCTGTAACGCGTCTTATGAAACCTGCTACCGATGCAAATGATGCCATTGATATTGCTAAGCTTATCAAAGCTGATTTTGCCATTGTATGTGCGCAGCACCTGCCTAAAAGCGCCCACACTTCAGTAACATTTTACGACGGTTTACCTGTCGTATCTGTTCCTAGTTTATACCCTGTAAACGCAGCAGCATTCAAACAACAACTTACCAGCCAGTTCAACTCCCTTGGCTGGTCTTCAGCTGCTTTAGCAGAGGTTGTTTAGCTGTATACAAAGGCACCTGCCATGCCTCATTTTACTCCTGCACCAACCTGCCTGCAACTGATGCAGGTAAGTATGGTAATTTTTCTATTAGCTATTCTCTATGCCAGTAATATTGGCAATCATTGACAGTTGTGTCGCCTGCTTGCTTGTGCAATTAGCACAGCACCCTGAACATGGCTTTTTCTTCTGCTGCCTGAATGTAAGTATAGGGTAGCGTGTATGATAAGCCATCGTTTTGATGTAGTTGCTGCTGAACAATCGCTTTAACAGGAAATTATCCTGCGTGGCAAGTATAAGCATGTTAGCAGATGATTTTTCGGCATAGTCACTGATGCCCTCCAGCATATCTTCTTCTTCTAGTAAACCCAGCTTTACTTTTTTACCGTGCAGTTTCTTTTCGATAGCGCGCATGGCAGCTTTGTAATTGCTTAGTTGCTCCCGCTCTTCTTTGGTGTAAATCTGCACCAGTTTCAGGTTCGCCTCTGCCTGCTCTGCAAATCCAACGATCTGCTGCAACACATGGTCTTCCTGGTCGGTAAAGTCGGTGGCAAACACAAGTGTCTCCAGTTTTTTGTATGTTACGGTGCAAGGCATTACCATCACCGGGCAACTTACCAACTCTATAATTGCGGCGGCGTTGTTCGGATCATTCAGGTTATCTTCCTGGTGCAGCACGCATGTTTCCATGAGTACCATATCCACAGCATTTTGTTTTACCACATCGGCAACGCAATCGCGCAGAAATCCTGGTCGCACCACACACTCATAAGGCACCAGTTTCGCAGTTGGCTTCTGCTCCTGGCTAAGTATACTTTCCCCAAAAGATCTTAGCTGGTGGATGTTGCGGCTTTGCTGCGTAAAGGTCAGGTCCGGTGTCTGGCTGGTGTGGAGCAGCAGTAGCTCTGCTCCCAAAGTGTTGGCAAGGTGCCATGCGTAGCGCAGTAATTTCTTACTCGCCTTGTCAAACTGCACGGGCACCAGCACACGTTTAATGGTTACATTCTTACACATAGTTTAGTAATGGTGAAGGTATAGGTTGTATGATAAATCAGTTTAAATTTTACTCTGTCTTCGCTACTGCAGGCTTTTTGCAGCAGCTCATCTCTGTTTTGTGCGTTGTGGTCTCAATTACTTTCGGGCTCAGGTAGGGAATTCCCAAACCAAGTCCGCGAACAATGAAAAGCACAGCCAGCGACATGCCTATATAAGGCACTGCCCTGTTAAACATGCTGCGCATTTTAAGGCTGATCAGCTTACCTGAAAGAGACACCAGGAACATGAGCGGAAACGTGCCCAGCCCAAACAAAGCCATGTAAAGCATAGCTCCTCCTACACTCGGTGCGCTGATAGCCCCGGCCAGTGCAATGTATACAAAGCCGCAAGGCAACAGTCCATTTAAAAGGCCTACCATAAACAGTGAGCCAAGAGAGTTTTTCTGGAAGTAGTAACCCAGCTTTTGCCTTACCCAGCTCATCAGTTTATCAGTACCAAGTATACTTACTGATTTGGCTTTTAGAGTTGCAGGCAAAACCAGCAGCAGCAGTATAAGCACACCCGATATGATGGATACAGTTTGCTGCAATCCGGCCATCTGAAGTGTTTCTCCGAAGGCCCCTGCCAGTGCGCCTAATATTGCGTATGTTACAATACGGCCGCTGTTGTACAGGAGCCGGCCGGCGTAGTAACGCCAGCCGGAACTCCCGACAAAGGGTAGCGCCATTGCTATAGGGCCGCACATCCCGACACAGTGGAAACTACCAACTAACCCAAAAATAAATCCAGCCCAGATCATGGCTACTTTATTTGTACTGTCTTTTCGGTATAATAGAATTCTTCGCCATCGCTGAAGTTTACACGAACTTTCCATACGCCACTCTCCAGGTCGTTTGTCTCCAGCAACTGGCTTTGGTCACGCCCAAGCTGTAACGACAGCTCCTTGTCCATTTTGTCATCTGACGGGCGGAAGAGTGTAATTGTACCGGTAAGGTTCTTGTCTTTGTATGTGGCAGGCATCTGCAATAAGATAGCATCTGCATCGGCTTTGTAATCCAGCATCACATCGCCTAAAGCCTGCGTGCGCTTCACTTTATCAATCTGGTCCTGGTACTTGATTTCCTGCTCATAGTAATCTTTGCTTACCAGGTCTACATCCTGCTGCATGGCCTTATACACGAACATGGCGATGTAAGCCATGAACAACACGATAGCCACTACAATGGCATAAGGCCACAGGGTGAAGCTTTTATTTTCTTGTGCGGTTTTCATCTTAAATGTCTTTTATACTTTGCTTGTCATTTAGAGCCTGGAGAGACATATTCTTAGAATTATTCTTAGTTCTCTCCTATCGCCGGGAAGACAGTTTATACTTTATTTGGCTGGCCCCAGAAACTTGGTTTCCGTTGTCGTGATCAGTTCATCACCATGGAACACCCCTATCTCTATTTCTGAGTTCATACTTGTCAGTTGCTCCTTTGCGATCTCGGTAAAGAACACACCTTCGGCTATCCCCTGCGCTGGAAGTATTAACTCATTGCCTATCACCTTGATCTTCCCTTCCTTGTCCATCAGCTTCAGGGTAAGCGGCATATCGTGGTTTGTTTTGTTGATGACAGAAATGTTGTACAGGTTCTTGATGTGCCCCTGCGCCGTTTTCTGGTACAACTGCCCCGGCGTACGAAGTATAGTTGCTTCGGCTTCGTCGCGGGTTATAAGCAGCGCTGTGAGTGCCGTTAATAGTATAACCAACACTGCAGTGTAGCCCATTACCCGAGGTGTGAAGAACGTCCACTTTTTACCCGTTTCAAGCGCTTGTTCAGACTCGTAGCGGATCAGGCCTTCCGGCTTTTCGATCATGCGCATGATGTCGTTGCAGGCATCGATACAGGCAGTGCAGTTGATACACTCCAGCTGCTGTGCACTGTTGCGGATATCGATGCCAGTCGGGCAAACCTGCACACATTGGTAGCAGTCGATGCAGTCGCCTTCGGTGCGTTCCTGGTTCTTGCGCAGTTTTGCGCGCGGTTCGCCACGGTTGTAGTCATAGGCTACTACTACTGTTTTCTTGTCCTGCATAACGCCTTGTAAGCGGCCGTACGGGCAAACGATGGTACACACCTGCTCCCGGAACCAAGAAAATACCCAGAAAAAAGCACCTGTAAATAGCAGCAGTGCCACGAAGCCGGCTTTGTGCTCCACCGGACCTTCAGAGATGATCTTTTGCAATTCATCTATCCCTATGATATAAGCCAGGAATAGGTTTGAGATCAAAAAGGAAATCAGCAGGAAGATGGTGATCTTTGAGCCTTTCTTCAGGATCTTCTCCGTATTCCAGGGCATCTTGTCCAAGGCTTTCTGTTTGTTGTAGTCGCCTTCGATGGCATACTCTATCCTGCGGAAAACCATCTCCAAGAATATCGTCTGCGGACATATCCAGCCACAGAAGATACGGCCGTATACCACCGTGAAAAGTATGATAAAGACAACAAGTGTAAGAAAGGCCAGCACCAGCAGGAAGAAGTCCTGGGGCCAGAACAATACACCGAAGATCACGAACTTGCGCTCCACTACATTTAGCATGAGCAGCGGCAGGCCGTTTATCTTGATAAAAGGACCGGCAAACAGTATAGCCAGCAATAGGTAGCTTACATATTTGCGGTAGTTGTAGAGTTTTCCCTTCGGCTTTCTTGGGTACACCCATAAGCGTTTACCCTCTTCATCAACCGTAGAGATATGGTCCCGAAATTCGTCCGGGGCCGTTTGGATTTTACTTGCCATGGCAGTGATAATTTGTGCGGATATTACTCCTGCCTGTTTTAAAAATGAAAAGTTACTTAGTAGAGATCACTTTGATCTGCAAGCACAAAATTCATCATTTGCCCTTTGCAAAAAGATGACGCAGGTCATCTTTGCTGCTGATCTTTGTCAATAGCTGCAGCTAAATTCAGAATGTCTGTCCCCGTAAGCCTCTGGCGAGTGTGTGGAACAGGGTGGCTACCCGCCACTTTGAAAATAAGTATAGATTATTACGCCAAGGGGCTTTGTGTTTGCCTGCATCCTGAAAGTTCTCGGAATAAGGGCATAGAGATAGCTATAAACAAAAAAGTTGCAGGTGTCGTGGCACCTGCAACTTTTTCTTAATCATAGTTTTATTATGCTTACATCTTTTCGCCCTGCGGCTCTTTTGCGTTGGCTGGGTTTGTCCCCTGTATGCTCAGGATATAACTGGATACCTCCAGGATCTGATCTTTGGTTAATTTACCCTGCCAAGGCACCATGCCCTTAGCTGGTACACCAAACTTCACAGTCTTAAAGATGTCGTTCACATCGCCACCGTGCAACCAATACTCATCCGTCAGGTTCGGCCCCACCGTACCCTGTCCTTCCGGACCGTGACAAGCAGCACAGTTTGTAGTGTAAATTGACTTACCAGACTCCAGTGCCGCCGCATCCGACAATACTTCGTAGTTGGTTACAGCATTCGGATCATCGGCGTTCTTTGCAGCAAACAATGCAGCCTGCTGCATCTCCATTTCATACTCTTCTTCCTGTAGCGCACCTGTGCGGAACACGTGGAAGTGCAGCATATAGCCTATACCAAACACAATGGTAACATAGAACATCATTTTCCACCAAGGTGGCAGGTCGTTGTCATACTCCTGTATACCATCAAAGTCATGGTCGGAGTGAATATGGTCTTTTGCTACACCAGTCATTAACGTTGCATCGCCTCGCATCAGGAACAGCACTCTGCCTGCCAATGACTCACGGAAATCCTCATCGTAGATAGAATCGCCCAGCATAGGCACAAAGATGCGGAACAGCATCACTAGCACCAGGATAGTCAGCAGTATGATCACGGCCGCTAAACCAAACGTAAAGAGCAGTACTGGCGGTAAATCCATAAATGCTACTTCTTCTTCCACTACAACAGCTTCTGCGTTTGCATCGGTGGCAGGTGTGGCAGGCTCTGCTACAACAGCCACAGCAGGCTTATCACTCTCGGCTTTAATGTAGGCTATTACGTTGGCAACATCCTCGTCTGAAAGTGAGCTACCAAAGGCAGGCATGGGTATTTTATTGAACTTCTCATAAACTGCCACAGCATCCTTATCACCAGCCTGTACCAGTTCCTGCGAGTTCTTGATAAACTTCACCAGCCACTCATCGCCTCTGCGCTTATGCACATCTTTCAGGGCAGGGCCTACCACATCAGCATCTATACTGTGGCAGGTCTGGCAGTTGCCTTCAAATATGGCTTTGCCTGCAACGGCATCTTGCGCCTGAACAGCCGGAGAGCTAACCAGTAGCAAGCCTGCCACCAGGGCAAGGCTGCTCTTACGGAAAACATTTTTTAAAGAGATCATTGTCTTACTCCTTCCCTTGTAGTGTTCTCATCTTCGTTACCGCAGGCTACATAGCTCATATCCTGCACATGCTTTTTGTCCATGAGGGCCACATACACGATCAGCCCCAGGAAGAACAGAAAGAAAATGCCAAATGAGATCAGCGGATATATTTCGATGCCGTCTATGGCTTGTAAAACGTTCTTATACATTTTTCTAGACTTTTTGACTTCCGGACTTAAGACAAGAGACTGGAGTACTTACTCGCTTGTCTTTTGTCTTAAGTCCTTTGTCAGGTTATTCCTGTGTTTCCTTCACTTTGATATCTGTACCCAGGCGCTGCAGGTAGGCGATCATAGCCACGATTTCAGCTTCTGGTTTCACCTCAATGCCTTCCTTCTTCAGATCTGCCGCTATACCGTTGGCCTGCTTCATCAGCTCCTCGTTGGCATTGGCGATATACTCATCCTCGTAAGGCACACCCAGTTTTTTCAGCGTCTTCAGTTTATCCTCAGTGGTGCTAAGGTCAACATCCTGCTCGAACAACCATGGGTAAGCTGGCATAATAGAACCCGGCGACATGGAGGTTGGGTCCATCATGTGGTGGTAGTGCCAGCTGTGCGGATACTTACCTCCCACTCTGTGCAAATCCGGACCGGTACGCTTGGAGCCCCACAGGAAGTTGTGGTCATACACGAACTCACCTGCTTTAGAATACTCGCCGTAACGCTCTGTCTCCGAACGGAATGGACGAACCATTTGCGTGTGGCAGTTAACGCAACCCTCTTTAATATATAGGTCGCGGCCCTGTAGCTCCAGCGAAGTATAAGGCTTCACACTGGCAATAGTCGGCACGTTAGATTTGATCACGAAGGCAGGTATAAACTCTACCAAACCACCGATCATAATTGCTACTGTAGCGAAAATGGCCATCTGCGTTGGACGCTTCTCGATCCAGGAGTGCCAGTGACCGGCGTTGTTTGATATAGAAGGTACAATTACAGGAGCCTCTGTTCTTTCGTTAGCTACTAAACTTCCAGACTTAGCGGTTTTAATCAGGTTATAAACCATCAGGAATACACCACCTAAGTATAGCACACCACCGATACCACGCAGGTAGTACATCGGCACGATCTGCAACACAGTCTCCAGGAAGTTAGAGTACTGAAGTGTACCCTCTGCTGTGAACTGTTTCCACATTAAACCTTGTGTGAAACCTGCCCAGTACATTGGAATAGCATAGAAAAGTATACCAAGTGTACCTAACCAGAAGTGCGCGTTGGCCAGTTTCTTAGAGTGCAGTTGCGTTTTATACAGGCGTGGGAACAACCAGTACAGCATCGCAAAAGTCAGGAAGCCGTTCCAGCCAAGGGCACCTACGTGCACGTGTGCTACGATCCAGTCGGTGAAGTGCGCAATGGCATTCACGTTTTTAAGCGACAGCATCGGGCCTTCGAAGGTAGCCATACCATAAGCAGTAACAGCTACCACCATAAACTTAAGCACCGGCTCTTCGCGCACCTTATCCCAAGCACCACGCAGAGTAAGTAAACCGTTAATCATACCACCCCAGCTTGGAGCGATTAGCATCACGGAGAAAACCACACCCAGCGATTGTGCCCAGTCTGGCAAGGAAGTATAAAGCAAGTGGTGCGGACCAGCCCAGATGTAGATGAAAATCAGGGACCAAAAGTGGATAATGGAAAGGCGGTAAGAGTATACCGGACGGTTTGCAGCCTTAGGCAAGAAGTAGTACATCAGGCCCAAGAACGGTGTTGTTAAGAAGAATGCAACCGCATTGTGGCCATACCACCACTGCACCAGCGCATCCTGCACACCGGCATAACCAGAGTAGCTTTTCAGGAAGTTAACCGGCATTTCGTAAGAGTTTACGATGTGCAGCACAGCAACTGTTAAGAACGTAGCGATGTAGAACCAGATGGCTACGTACATGTGCTTCTCACGGCGCTTAGCAATCGTACCGAACATGTTCCAGCCGAACACCACCCAGATCAGGGTAATGGCAATGTCAATTGGCCACTCCAGCTCGGCATACTCTTTAGAAGTTGTGATACCCAGCGGAAGCGTGATAACCGCCGAAACGATGATCAGCTGCCATCCCCAGAAGTTGATCTTGCTGAGGATATCGCTGTACATACGTGTTTTGCAAAGACGCTGCAGCGAGTAATAAACACCCATAAAAATGGCGTTACCCACAAAGGCAAAGATCACAGCATTGGTGTGCAACGGCCTTACGCGACCAAATGTGGTATACTGGTTGCCCATGTTCACATCCGGGTTCGCCAGCTGGAAAGCGATGATCACGCCTATCAGCATACCGGCAATGCCCCAGAACACAGTGGCTATACCAAAATCCCGAACGATCTTGTTGTCATAAAAGAACGTGTCGGTTAACCCCCGGTCCGTCCCCCTCGGCACGACCCTGTCGGGTGCATTTTCTAAGACTTCGGCTACATTACTTGACATGTGCGGTGTCCTCTTTAGTTTAAGTGAATTATTGTTTGTTTTGATATTTTATCAATCGACTATAGCTGCAAATTTCCGGAAGTACGCCTCGTTAAAAGATGATGAATGTCACTTCCGGAGGTGATTTATATCAGCAGCAGCATCTAGGCCTTCTTCTCCTTCGGTACCTGCTTAGCTTTAGAGCTGCTTTCGTTGTCGAAGAGCATGCGCACGGCAGGGGTATAGTCATCGTCGTACTGGCCAGACCTCACTGCCCACAGAAAAGCTCCCAGGAACAGCGCAGCCACCGTAATGCTCACAGCGATCATTAAAAAGATGATGTACATGGCTTTTTAATTAGGAATGATGAATTATTGAATATGATTTACAAGCCGGCTCTTTTGGAGGCAAACTTGACGGAAAGGGTAGCAAACACGATCACGCTTAGCGAACTGATCGGCATAAGTATGGCCGAAGCGATGGGTGAAAACAGCCCCTGTACTGCCAGCGTTAGACCAATGGCGTTATATACCAGCGACACAGCGAAAGTGGCAAGTATGATGCTCATCGTCTTTTTGGAGAAGGCCAGGAACTTGCTCAGTTTATCAAAGGCAGTCGCATCTAAAATGGCGTCGCAGGATGGTGAGAAGTTTGTCACGCTGTTTGTTAGGGCTATACCTACATCGCTTTGCTTTAAAGCGCCTGCATCATTTAAGCCATCGCCTACCATCAGCACCTTGTTATGCTGTGCCTGCAGCACCTTGATATTTTGCAGCTTTTGCACCGGCGATTGATTGAATACCAGCTCTGCTTCTTGCCCCAGCAAGTCCCTCAGCCTTTCCTGCTCATGGTTGTTGTCGCCGGATAGTACAGCAATCTTCTTATCAGAAAGATCACCAAGTATGCTTTTAAGGCCCTGGCGATACACGTTGTAGAAAGTATAGTAGCCCAGCACGACACCATCTATAGAAACATACACTGTAGTTTTTAGTGTGTCAGTTGTTTTATCGACAGGTATACCCAGGTAAGCCGCAGAGCCTACACGCACCAGCTGCCCGTTTACTTCTCCGCTTATACCTTTGCCGCTGTACTCTTTAAAGTTATCTACCTGGAAGGGTGCCTCTTTTAAGTTTTCGCTGATGCGCTGGCTAAGCGGGTGTGTAGAGTGGCGCATTACCGAAAGTATACTTCGCTCCTGCGCTGCCGTAAGGGCTTTGCCAGTATAACTTACCTCAGCTGCACTTGGCTCTGTAAGGGTGCCTGTCTTATCAAAAACAACCGTATCAATCTTAGCTAGTGTTTCTACTACCGATGTGTTTTTAAGGAAGAACTTATTCTTGCCGAACACGCGCAATGTATGGCCGTGCACAAAAGGCGTAGCCAGCGAAAGCGCACAAGGACACGCAATAATAAGAACCGACGTGAAAGCGCGCATGGCCATATCGAGGTCGCGAGGCACCCAGAACCAGAGCGTACCAATGGCCACTACAATAGTTACCGCCACAAACCACTGGCCTGCTTTGTTTGCGTAAGTTGCTACGGTTTGTGTTTCATCTTTCGAGAAAGCACTGTCGTTCCAGAGTTGCGTCAGGTAGCCTTGCGATACTTCTTTTACAACTTCTACTTCTACACTCTCTCCTATCTGGCGGCCACCTGCATAGATGATCTCACCTACCACCTTCTCCACCGGATCAGACTCTCCGGACACAAAGCTATAATCAATTAGTGCCCGTCCTTTTAAAAGTATGGCATCGGCAGGTATCAGTTCCTGGTTTCTGACTCTGATGCGGTCACCGATCTTAAGGTTTCTAACAGCTACTGACCTCTCCTCATCTTCGTGCAGCACTGTAACAGACACCGGGAAATAGGAAGTATAATCTCTGTCGAAAGAAAGCGTGTCGTACGTCTTCTGCTGGAAATATTTACCGATCAGCATGAAGAACACCAGTCCTGTAAAAGAGTCCAGGTAGCCAGGGCCGGTGCCGGTTATAACTTCGTAAACACTTACAAAGAAAAGAGCCGTTAGGCCAAACGCTATCGGGAAGTCGATGTTAACAAAACGTTGTTTTAAGCCCTCCCAGGCAGAGGTAAAGAACCCTCTGGCACTGAAGAGCAGCACAGGAATAGACAAGACAAGGCTTAGGTAGCCAAAGAAGGAGCCGAACGTGCGCTGCAATCCATCGGTTACGGCCAGGTAATCGGGAAACGCCAGCAGCATAACGTTGCCAAAGCAGAAACCGGCAATACCTAGTTTGTAGATGATAGTATGACTTTTCTTATTTACCTTCTTTCCATCTGTATCGGCCAGTGTAATATCCGGCTCATAGCCCAAGCGTGCCAGCAATGTTACCACTTCTCGCAGTGTGGTTTTCTGATGAAAGTATGTAAGGGATATTTCTTTGCGCAGGAAATTTACTGTAGACTCGGAAATGCCCGGATTTAGTTTGAACAGGTTCTCCAACAACCAGATGCAGGAGCTGCAGTGCATTTGCGGCACATAAAAGGTTAGCTTACAGATGCTGTCGTTGCGAAAGTTTATAAGCTGTGCCTCTACCCCTTTGTCGTCGAGGTAAGCAAAACGCGCCTCTGACTTTTGCGCCTTTCCGGTAATGCCAGGGTTTTGTTCGAGGTTATAGTAGGTGCAGAGGTTGTTTTCCTCCAGCAACTCGTAAACGGTTTTGCACCCGGCACAGCAAAAAGCCTTGTCGTGTGCAATAATTAGCTCATCGACGCAGGAATCCCCGCAATGATAGCAGTTCTGAACATTGGTTTGGAGTGCGGCTTCCATCTCAATTTTCTTTTAATGGTACTTTACAAAGTTAGATGGAAGCCCTTCCTTAAAAGATGACGAGCATCAGCTTTGGCGTTGATTGATGTCAGTGGAATCGCTTTGCAGTTGCTATACCTTTGTAGCGTTGCAAGTATTGGCTTACACACTATTGCCGGCTTATTGGCTTGTGTAAGCGGTGCAGTAAAAGCCTGCTAAAACTGCAACAATGCCTTTTCAGGCATTATGCTGGAGCAAATGCTCTGCATAAATTTTAGAGTTTAGTTTAGTATATTGGTAGATATTCGGCCTCCCCCCATGGTCGTTTCAAAAGCAGGTTACTTTGTAGCCTGCTTTTCCACATTTAAGGGCTACCTTCCAGATTTTTATTCTTAAGCTACTGCCATGACTTTATACTTCAGACCTGCTTTGTTGCAGCACTGGCTTATACTTTATCTATTTTGGTCTTCCGGTTGTGGTTGCTTAGTTTATACTTAAGTAACAGTAGGTAACACACCAAAAGAGAATACCCCAGCACCAAACAGCACCAGGGCATTTCCCACTAAAACACTATGTCTAACTGTGTATTTTTAGATCGCTTTGCTGAAAACCTGTTGTCCGGCTGGCTCTGTTTGTCTTAGTTTCAGATCGAAGACCATGCAGATATTTCGGGTAAACGCTTTCCCAAGTGGCGTTACCGTTAGTCTGCTGTTCTTGAGCTCTACCAATCCTTCTTCCTGCATCTCATTCAATTGTGCAAAGGCATCATCCGGTAAGAGCGCAAGCAAGCTGTCCTCCAGTTCAAGTTCTCCTTTGCAGGCGATACTAAGTATGGCTTCCTTCAAATCTAGGTCGTCTTCGGTCAGAAAGTGTCCTTTTAGTATAGCCAGTTCTCCACCTAATACAGCCTCTTTGTAAGTCTCTACTTTCTTCAGGTTTTGCATGTAGCCATACTTGGCGTCACTGATGGAGGAGGTACCTAACCCTATCAACAGGTCGGTTTGGCAGGTGGTGTAGCCCATAAAGTTGCGGTGCAGTTCTTTTTGCTCCCATGCTTTGTACAAGGTGTCCTGGGGCAGGGCGAAGTGATCCATACCTATGTCTGTATAGCCTAGCTGCTTAAACTTCCTCAGACCTAATTCATACAGTGCACGCTTCTCCGCATTGTCCGGCAGGTCTTTATCTGAGTAGCTTCGCTGCCCCGGCTTTACCCACGGCACATGCGCATAAGAATAGAAAGCAATGCGATCCGGCATCAGCTCTGCTACCTTGTCTATTGTTTCGCTTACACTTTGCGTGGTCTGGTAAGGCAGGCCATAGATCAGATCAAAGTTCACCGATTCATATCCAATCCTGCGGGCTTCCTCAGTAACGTGCTTTACATTCTCGAACGGCTGAATACGGTTTATCGTGATCTGTACTTTCGGATCAAAATCCTGTATGCCGTAGCTCACTCTTCTGAAGCCAAGGTCGAACAAGGTTTGCAGGTGCGCTGTAGTGGTATTGTTCGGGTGTCCTTCAAAGCTGAATTCCTTCTCCGGATGAAGTATGGCTCCCTCGTAAATTCCCTCCAGCAGCTTGCGCAGGTTTTCCGGTTTAAAGAAAGTAGGCGTGCCGCCACCGAGGTGTAGCTCTCTAATGATGGGCTTCTCAGAAAGCTCCTCCAAATATAGCTTCCACTCAGCAAGTATAGCCTGTATGTAGCCTTCTTCTACGCTGTGGTTTTTGGTGATGCGCGTGTTGCAGCCACAGTAGGTACAAAGCACCTCGCAAAACGGCAGGTGTATGTACAGGCTTATACCTTTCGCGGCATTGGATTCTGAGAAAGTATACTTTACCACTTCCATCCATTGCTTCGCATCCGGCACCGCTTTGTCCCAATAAGGCATAGTTGGGTAGCTGGTATAGCGTGGCGCCGGTACATTATACTTCTGTATCAGATTCTCCTGCTCAATCAAGTTCATTGTTACTGGTAATTTTACTGCAGCAAATTTCACCAGATCCTATCATTGGATTTATGACAAGGCTTATACTTAAAGATGACATTTATCAGTAAACGGCCACAGCACCCCTTACACTCAAATTATCTTGGCATTCACGAGGTTTTGCAGCATAACAAGGCATAGTGTGCCGGATAAGCTGCGTTTATCATACTATGTCTGCCCTGCCTTCCGTATGAACTATAACTATGCGGCTATAGGCGGCAACGCAATGGATAATCAAATTAAAACAAACTTAAACTATGACATTAACACTTAAATCACTAAAAGATCAGGTAATTGTAATTACAGGCGCCTCTAGCGGCATTGGGTTAGCAACTGCACTTAAGGCAGCCAGAAAGGGTGCAAAAGTAGTGCTAGCCTCACGCAACGGTGAGGCTCTTGCTAAGATTGAAGATCAGATAAAACAGGAAGGGGGCCAGGCGATACATGTGGTAGCAGATGTCGGACGCGAGGCAGATGTGCACAAAATAGCAGACGCCGCCATCGGCAGATTTGGAGGCTTCGACACTTGGGTAAACGATGCAGGTGTTTCTATTTACGGCCGCTTAAGTGAGGTTACAGACGAAGACAACCGTCGCCTATTCGACACTAATTTCTGGGGCCTTGTTTATGGTTCGCTTGCAGCTGCCCAGCACCTAAGATCACGTAACGGTGGTGCTATTATTAATATTGGCAGTGTGCTATCGGATGTAGCCATACCTATACAGGGCATGTACAGCGCCAGCAAACATGCCGTAAAAGGCTTTACAGATGCCCTGCGTATGGAGCTGGAAGATGAAAATGCCCCAATCTCGGTTACCCTCATCAAACCGGCTGCCATTAACACACCTTACACAGAGCATGCCCGCAATTACATGGACGAAGAGCCTACGCTGCCGCCTCCGGTTTACCAGCCAGACGAAGTCGCAGATGCCATACTTTACGCAGCTACCCATCCGCAGCGCGACCTCTTTATTGGTGGCGGAGGTAAGATCATGAGCAGCATGAACAAGTACGCACCGAGTGTAATGGATTGGGTTGGAGAGAACATGATGATCGATCAGCAAAAGAAAAAGCAACCTGCACAACACCACGAAGGTTCGCTGCACCATCACGGCCATGATGGCGAGATCTACGGTAACTATGATGGACATGTGCAGAAGAGCGTGTACACCAGAGCTAAGACACACCCGGTAATCACAGGTGTTGCTATTGCCGCTGCCAGTGCCGCTGCCATTGCATTGCTCGGCAAAAACAGTTTAAATAAGCTGGACAGGGATCTGACCAAATAAAAAGTATAAACCATAAAAAAAGCGCTCTGAGTATAGAGCGCTTTTTTTATGGTTTATACTTTACTAGAACAGCTGCAGCTGGTTATCTGCTACTGAAGTTTTGCCTTTGGCTGTTCTGGCTTTTGCTTTTACCGTTGGCTTTTGCTCAAAAGGTATGGCTGGTTCTATATCAATGTCATTGCTGCTGGATATTCTGAACACCTTCGTTTCTTCGTAGCGAGAGGCCACAACTACTTTCGTTCCGGTTGCATGCTCAGTAAACAGATCCTCTACCAGCTTAGGGCAATTATTGTTCTTGGAAAGGTGCGCCAGCAACACATGACTCATATGCTCCGGTTTGTACGCTGTAAACAGGTTTAGTGCCTGCCTGTTAGACAGGTGCCCTTTGCCTCCGCTGATTCTCCTTTTCAGATGGTAAGGGTAATAGCCTTCTGCCAACATCACTTCGTCATAATTAGCTTCCAGAATAGCTGCATGGCATTGGCTGAAGTAATGTATCAACTGCTCACAGGGTGCTCCAATATCTGTAAACACACCAACTTTTGTTCCCTGGTAGGATATCACAAAGCTATAGGGGTCTATCGCATCGTGCAGTTTGGGGAATCCAATAATCTCTAGGTTACCTATTGTTACCGGCACCTGTGCATGAAAAGTCTCTACCGGAAAATTAACTTCTTCAAACCTGGCCCTGCGCAGTGTGTGGGGAGTAATGTACACCAGCAGCTGGTACTTCTTCGCCAGCACAGGTATTCCTTTGATATGATCAGAATGCTCATGGGAAACGAAAATGGCCTTTACCTTGCTCATCGAGAGCTCAAGTCGTGCCATCCGTCTTTCTGTCTCGCGGCAGGAGATGCCGGCATCCACCAGTATGGCTTCCTGATCGTTACCGATGTAATAACAGTTGCCGTTGCTGCCGGAGTTAAGTGATGTAATTTGTAAATGCATGTTAAGACAAAGAGAGCAGACACCAAATTAGCTGCTGCCCATATGATTTAAAGTTAATGATGGTTCAGGAAGATTCAAAAGTAAATCCCCTTAAAGCAAACATTTACTTAAACAAGATATTAAATGGTGCTTATTCCAAACTGAATGAACTGTACAGCTAACTACAAATACCGGTTTGAGGTTCAGGAACTATAGCTTTATTATTTTTTTAACTATTGATCTGTTATTATCTGTCACTTTCAGCAGATATACACCTGATTTAAGATTTGAAAAGTCAAGTGTTCTTTTAACATTTTGAGGAAGGAAGGTCTCCTCGATAACATTTTCTACAGGAACACCATTAAGCGAGAATAGACTAATAAAGATTCTGGCAAGTGAATTAACTTGGAAAGATATATCGAGGTAGGATAATGTTGGTACTGGGAATACTTCTACATGTTCAAAATTAACATCTGCAGCATTTCTTAAAACAGTGGTATTATTCATTCTGTAACTTTGGTTAGTAGTCCAGAGAAGCTCATTTGAATTTGAATTTACAGATCCGGTGCCTGGGGAGTTTAATTGATGCTTAACAAAATGTAGTTTGGTCACATTTCCATCGTCACGGGTTCCAATAACATAAAATTCTTCTTTGTCTATGCTGCCATCTGTTAAGCCATTCTTATTTAAAAATACAGGATATCGTAATGCAGAGCTGCCCCAGCCTGCCGCTGAATAAATTATTTCTCTCTCAGACCAGTTTATAAGGTCCCCTGAGTATCGGAATGCCACTTGTAGTGTATTATCCTGGTTAATATACTCTTCCACTGCAATAAAATCGTTTGTGCTCTCATTGAACCTTGCTACTGTAAACCGTATTGTGTTCTTGTCATTAGTAATAACCGGTTTGTTTGCCGGCCCCCGAACAGTAAAGTAACTATCTATTTTGTCTTTTGTGTATCCTTCTGGCAGTGCTGCAATCCATTCTTTGCCTGACCATGTCTGATATCGTTGCGGTACGATAGCATCCTCCTGTTTAACACGAATGAGTTTAACACCACCTGTACCATCCATAGATGCGTCAATCACATAAATGTAAATATAACCATCGTGAATTATGGAAGAGGGGTGGCGTAACCCCTGAGATAGCTGTTCACCATCAGCGGAGACGTAACCTGCAGATGGCCACGCAACGGGACCTATGTCATTAAAATATTGCGCACTTAAACTAGAGTCTTGTTTCATGCTAGCCCAGTTGCCATTTAAGAATCCGAAGTACGCTTCCCAGCAGTCTGCATAAGGTGTACCTCCGGAATAAGTATCTGGATTACTGCTGTTAATTACGAAACCAGGCCTTACCGTATTCTGATATAAGAAATCATAGATCTTTTCATTCTTATTCTCCCCGTGGCTCAGGGCAAAAACAATATTCCCTCCATTTTGGCCATTAATGATATGAGCAGAAAAAACGCCATTATAATTTCGCCTCCAGTGATGGTTTTGCCAGGAGTTCCGGTAAATATGTTTTGTACTCGCAAGAAACGCTGGATCATAAAATCGTTGCCACCAATGTGACGAGGATGTGGCGTAAAACCTAGGTTTGGAATCTCTTCTGTTGATCTTTATTTTATCATTGGCAGGTACTGCTAAGTTCTGACTGTGATACCAGACAGTTGAGAAGAAAGTAGTAGAAATAACCATAAAACCACTATGCTGAGGTAAAATTACTGGTGGAGCTTCATTCCAGAGTTTTAAGTCCTTGGCTTTGTTTTCGAAAAAGGTATTGTATGTGGATTGATTATATATTACTGTATCGTTATGCTGAGATCTTACCGCAAAGCCACTCAACAACAGCAAAACAGAAAAGTAATATTTTACATACCAGGTCTTCATAGGCACTATTATCTAAATAGTACCATATACATATAATATTAAATTAATGATTCATACTATTATCAAAATATCTTCATATTAATATAGAAGTTGAACTGAATTTAAACGTATAAAAAACAATATATTCAACATCAATACTTGAGTAATTATAGTATAAATTTTGTACTAATGGTCTATTAATGAACATCCAAATAGTCAGAGAATAGCTGTTTAGGATAAGCAGGAATATGGCTGGATAACAAGAAAAATACCTTAATTTTGGGAATTATATAGACACGCTATGAGCAGACAGGAAACGATATTACTTTCTTTATTTACCTTATTTTTCGCTACTCTATACTTTTCACAAATTAATGCTATCAATTTTGCGATAGCTGGGATATTAGTAATTTATACTTTCTCGGTTGGCACGCTAAAAGAAAAAATTGCCTTAGTAAAAGAACGGAAGTATATACAGTGGGCGCTAATCTTTTTTATTTTACTTATAGTAAGTGCATTGTTATCTGAAAACTTTGCAAAAGGCCTGCACTATTTAAAACTAAGGATTCCACTTCTTGTATTCCCCTTAAGTATTGGACTGCTAAATCTGAGGCCTGCTTTCAAAGAAAAGTTGTTATCGAGTTTTGCTTTAACAACTGTTGGAGTATGTGTGGCTTGCTTGCTTTACGGCATCTACAACTATACTTCTAATAACCAAACAGACGCCCTTTACAACGACAACTTTACTTCTCTCCTAGAGCAGCAATCTGTTTACATTGCTCTGCTGATAAACTTTGCAATATTTATAATCGGATATCAGGTTGTTTACAAAAGAACAACATATCCTTTCATACTTACAGTGGGGGGTATTTTTCTGTTATTTATTACCTACCTTTTAGGAAGCAGGATAAACATTGGAGTGCTGGCTATTGTAATTGTAGGCTTTGGATTTTATTATCTTATAAGCAACAAAAAGCTTCTGGAAATTGCAACTCTTTGTTTAGGTTTGATAATGGCTGGCGTTATTATCTACAAAGTACAGCCCCAGATGCTTAACAGGTTTAAAGAGCTTACTTATAACAAGTATGAGTATAGCCATATGGGGGCAGAAAGCCACTATGGGATGGAGCTAACGGAAGACCAATGGAATGGAGCAAACTTCCGGCTTGCTGCATGGCGCTGTGGGTGGGAAATATTTACTGAGAATCCTGTTGTGGGAGTGGGCCTTGGAGACAAAAAGGACAAACTCTTTTCTAAATATGAGCAAAAAGATTTTCGTTTTGCCATTGAAACAGGTAAAAATGTGCACAGCAATTATTTAGATGTTCTGTACGGATTAGGGATTATAGGCTTTGCCATATTTGTTTTCACTTGGGTGATATTACCCTTTATGCATGCGTTTAAGAATAAGAATTGGCTGGCGGTAGTCTTTATCTTTACGCTTGCCTGTGCATGGGTAACAGAGATATACTTTGACAGAAGCTTAGGCGGTATGGTAGCTGGCTTCTTTATCCCGTTTATACTTATTGCCGGGAAAGAAAAAGAATAAAAAAGGACAACCTATTGGTTGTCCTCTATATACTTACTTATTGCTACTTCAGTATCTCCAAAGTAAACCAGCTCACCTTGTTTCATAAAGGCTGCTCTGCTGCAGTACTGCCTGATCACATCCATGGAGTGACTAACCAGGATCACAGTTCTTCCCTTAATCCATGAGCTTTCGAATACCTTTATCGCCTTTTCCTGAAACTTAGCATCCCCTACTGCGAAGATCTCATCCAGGAACATTATGTCTGCGCCTGCTTTAACAGCAATAGAAAAACCTAAACGGGCAACCATACCCGAAGAAAAGAATTTGATTTTTGTATCAACAAACCCTTCGAGTTCAGCAAATTCGATAATCTCATCAAATATAGCGTCAATCTCTTTAATCTTTAGACCAAGAACAGATCCGGATACATAAACGTTTTCCCTGGCTGTTAACTCATGGCTCATGCCTACGCCAAGGTTCATTAACATAGTAGACCCTGTTACATTAATGTAGCCACTATCAGTTGAATAAACACCAGCTAAGAGCTTAACTAATGTAGATTTGCCTGAACCATTTCTTCCTAATAAACCAATGCACTCCCCTTGCATGATCTCCATAGACATGGTTTTAAGGGCAGGTACATATTTAGTTTTAGGCGGATTAAATAAATTAAATAGTCTATGTTTTACTGTATTATGACTATCCTCTGAAATTTGAAAAGTCTTACAGATATTCCTCGCCTTAATAGCAACCGCACGATCAACTGTAGTAGTGTTTTCCATAATAAATTAAAGCTTTTCAGCAGCTTTAGAACCAAGTTTGTTTAGAAGTATGAGACCAATAAAGAATAAAATTAAGGCATATAATATATCAAACCAAAGCAACTCATAGTTTGGATTCACTCCTTGCATTAATACTCTACGTGCATTAATAATTATACCTGCAATAGGATTACCAAATTCAAATGCAGGAAGAGCCTCTTTAAACAGAGAGTGTTTATAAAAAATAGGAGACAAGAAAAATAGGAAAGTAGTGAAAACCTGCCATATTTGAGTAACATCCTTTGCTATAATGTATAGACAAGATAGAATTAGCGACACTCCTAAAGACAATATGAACAAGTTAAGAAACAGCACAATAATCCATATACTATTAAGATTCATACCATTTGAAGCAGGTTCAATAAGATTATAGAAGATTATAAACATTAGTAAATTAAAAAAGAAACCAATGCTGTTACTTAAGAGTGTAGATATATAGATCTCTAATTTATTCATGTTACTGTACTCATACAGGTACTTCTTTGTATTTAGTATTTGTACTGTTCCAGATGTACTCTCTACAAAGAAGTTCCACAAAATCAGTCCAATGAAAATATATGAAGCAAATGCAGGAACATCAGAGCTTAATATAGTTTTGAAAACAATGTAATAAATAGTTACATCTACGATGGGTTTAAGAAGTGCCCAAAATAGGCCCAGTTTGTTCTCATAATAACGCAACTTAAATTCAATTTTAGCTAATAGCCATAATCTTTCTGATTTATTAGATCTTATAAACCAGTTATTTAGTACTTGTAACATTTATTTTAGGCCTTAAATTTATTGTAAATATGAATTGCTTTCTTCCTTAAATAAGGTTGTTGTTTGATGAACGTAAATAATTTGCGAATTAACTTAATTTTATAAAAACTGCCACTATATAGTTGATAATCTATAGTTGGATTATTAACTATATAACCAGGCCCGTTTGCATTTAAAAGATTCGTTATTTCTACAGCATAAATACTATAAAATTCACGATGCTTATCAGCTAACAGTTGATATAGATACCTTTGGTTCTCATGATTAAAGCCTCGAGCCATAGAGTCTTTTCTTACCCTATACATAAATAGTACCTCAGGTATAACAACTCCTCTGAAACCCTGTTTAACCATACTTATCACACTATCATAGTCTTCCATACCATATATAAACTTTTTATCATTGAGTCCTGCAATAAGAAAAGAGGTCCTATTGTAAACAAGGCCGCTTGAATTGATCATATTATGGTAAAGTAAGTATGGTGGTTCTGGGTTAAATGATGGCCATATACCATTTGCACCATCAAAGTACTGTACCCAACTACCTACAAAATGCACATTCGCTTTTCTGGTCAATATTGATATAGCACGAGCATAATACTCTGGATCTACAACATCATCAGCATCTAAAAAAGCAAGGAACCTACCTTTAGCTAATCTTGCTCCAGTATTTCTTGCCTCTGCTAAGCCAGAATTAACCTGTGAAGAAACAATTATATTCTCTTTTGATGACAATGATTTAAGAACACTTAAGCTTTGTTGGTCATCACTACCATCATCTACTATAATAATTTCAATTTCTTTATGCTTTGATGAAAGTATAGATTCAACAGTTTCATTGATGAATTTGCCCATATTGTAGAAAGGGACCACAACAGAAAGTAGTAAAGACTGCTCTTCTTGGAAATCCACCTCTCTTTTAGGAGCAACAGCTCCTATTTCTCGGGTAAATTTATAATTAGTTTCATCACTTATTTTTTGAGTGTGGTTTTCTATTATTCCTAGCTTATCTTCATAATAAGCCTGTGGATCACATTTATTGGCTACAGTAACTGCAGCATTATCTCCTATTTCTTTTATTCTTAATTCGTCTAAATTAAATATAGTTCTTAATTTATTTAAAAAGGAATCATAGTCATCATGATCGAAAAGAAACCCATTTAATTCATCTACAATTAACTCCTTATGCCCACCTTGGTTAGAAGCAAGAATAATTTTTTTACTAGACATACACTCTAAAACGGTATATGGGAGATTGTCTACAGTACTCGGAACTATAACAACCTTTGCAGAACTAATCTCTTCCTTTACTTCATCGGGTGATAAAAGGCCTTTAATTTCAAGTAATCCTTTAGATAAATAATCTGCATAATTTTCTTCTATGTATTCCCCCATCGTACACTTTTTTGCATGATAGTAGAAGTTATTGTCTCCTATTAGTTGTAGCTTATATTTTAGGCCGCTTTGCCAAATATTTTTAAAATATCTTAAAGTTTCTAGAATTCCCTTAGAAGGAGACAACTTAGCTAGAAACACAACTTTGTTCTCCTGAACAATACATTCATTGGGTTCAGAAGCGAAGAAAGGATTATGAATTACATGAATGTCACGATCTATCTGCATTCTATCATGCAGGCAGTCAACAAGATATTGGCTTGGAGATATACAAACATCGGCTGCAACGATGCAATACTTCTCCATTTCCCCTATCCAAAAATAGGGGAGCTTGTAAGTATTAATGTGATTATATTCAAAGTAAAGAAATGAAGGAGCATGGCAAGTAATGACTACTTTCATGTCCTTATATAAACTTTCACCTAGATTTTTCCTTTGTAGTAGGTAATATGCTATTCCATTATATTCTTGTGCTTCTATCCAATCAGGGACACCTTCTTTTTCAGCAAATAGTTTTACTATTTCTGCAAAGGAATAGCTAATCATTGTTTCATACCCCAAATAGGAAGAAGTATCTGAAAAATAAGGTGAAAACTCAATGACTCTTACACCAAATCTGTCCTCCACAGCATAACTCTGCACATACCTATTAGGGAGGAAAATAGTAACATTGTTGCCATTTAGCTTTAGTACCTGACTCCAGTGCTTACAGTACGTACCGATTCCTCCTCCAAATTGTGGTGGTAGTTCAGTAGTGAGTAACCAATAATTTATTTTTTGCTCCATAGGGAAAGAACAGGCCTCTTCAATGTCATAATTTTATAAACTTTTTTCAGCCTTAGTCGTGCTAAAGACGGTGTAGGCTTCAAATGAATAGGTGTGTAGACATCTAAAGGCTTACTGAAAACATACTGCTGAAAGCTCTCGACTCCCTTCTTTGTACAATAAGTATTATTGTTTGTTTTACTGGTAATATGTTTCCCAAAAAGCTTCTGAAGCTCATGATGAGAGTCTGCTTTATTAAATAAGTTTTTAACCCTTAGTTGAGCGTTGATACCTAAAGCTTTACTGACTGACGGTTCACCCATTAGTGACTCGATTTTCTCAACGAATAAATCGGCCATTTCTTTAGGGTCATCAAGTAATGGTAGTAGTATGCCTGATTCTTGATCCACTAACTCTTCTTGCCCACCAACATTTGTTGCTATTATAGGTGTTCCTAAAGACATTGCCTCATACAAAACGGTTGCGATACCTTCCCACTTAGATGGTAAAATCAAAGCATCCGCAGCTTTTATTATTTTCAAACCATCGCTATGGCTTAAATTACCCACAAATGTTATATAACATGTAAGCCGATTTTGATAGATAGCATCTTCAAGATATGATTTCTCGGGGCCATCACCACAAATAATTAATTTGAATTTTCTATTGCGTTTCTTGAGTTTCTTAGCAATTTGGATTAGCAATGGTATGTTTTTTTGCTCAACTAATCTTCCGGAAAAAGCAATAAGAAACTTATCACTAGACTTATTAGTATTTGCAAGACAGTTATCCATCGAAAAACAATTTAGGAATTCACTTTCCTCAATATTAGCTCCTAAATACACAACTTGAGTTTTAGATTCTTCTACTCCTTCTTTGCACATCCATTGTTGTAGATTCTTACTTACAACAACATGCTTATCTAATAAATGAGTATGTTTTGATGAGATTTTAGGGAAACCGCCTTTGTTATAATGTGGCTCTACTACATGATTTATATCAATAATATTTAAATAAGGAAAAGTTCCTCGCAACCATTGTAAGCAAGAGTAAAAAATTTCTGAATGAGATAGTACTAAAAGTTCAGGCTGTCTTGTACTAAATATATACTTTATAACACTCAGATATTGAACTGGGGAGCATAAATTACTTAAATGAAAAACAGCTGTACTACATTCCTTAAACACATCTGTTAGAGGATGATCACTACTTTGAGTTGTGACAACAACAAAATCGTATAGATCAATCATGCTTCTCATCCAGCCTAGAGTAAATTGCTCAACACCACCCAACTGTAGCCAAGGTAGCACAACTGCTATCATTGGCTTCTGTTTTGGGAAAGCATTGGCAGTAATACTTACTTCATGAAATGTTCTATCGAATGATATGTCTAGAAGCTTACTCTTTATGCACTTTTTGTACTTTTTATCTAAGTGCTTCTTAAATAATGCTTCATTTTTTCCCTCATCCCAATTTTTCCACTTTATTCCCGTTTTGGAAGATGTTCTATAGTGAAATAAATATTCAGGAATTGTATATCCCCAGTGGCCATGAGCTGCTAAATTTATCCAAAACTCCCAATCTTCTAAACCTTCTTTTTGTTCTTCATTGAATGGATAATCAAGAACACATTGCTTTCTAAATAAACCACAGAATGCAACATAATTCTTTTCAAGAAACTTTTCCTTCATTTCAAATCCGAATTGCCATTGGTAGTTTTTATCTCCAAAGCCAGTAGACCATGAGTTAACAAAAGAAAAAGCTCTGTTAAGCTCAAGAGTCAATAAAGCTTTTTCTAAATAGCAATTTTCAATCAAGTCATCAGAATCAATAAAAAAGATATAGTTATACTTTGCCAGCTTTGCGCCTGCATTTCTAGCTGCAGGAAGACCTCTGTTCTCACTATGATGATGTACTCGAATTCTTCTATCTCCAGCTTTAAGTATCTTATCTAATATTTCTTTAGTTTCTATTTCATCACTCCCGTCATTCACAATAATCCACTCCCAATCTGAAAAGTTTTGGGTTACAACGGAGTTATATGTTTCCCAAAATATATCAGTTTGGTTGTATAAAGGGGTTACAATACTGACTCCTTGATCAGTAGTCATGTTATTGAAATTGCAGCTCAACTATAAATAATTATAAAATTAAGAAGATTAAGTCACTTTATCGAACAATCAAACAGTAGGATAAATACGACCTAACTTGAAAAGTATAATAATAGATAATTATTGGAATAAGAATGTCGAAATAACTAATGAGTTAACTTAAAACTAAACGCGCTTTTCTACTCTCCTCTTCATTAACATATATCTGAAATGCTTGATTTATACTTCCAAAAAGCTTTTCAGAATCGGGTGCTTTAGTTGTAGAACAGATATCCTGTAGAGCTAAGCAAAACTCTAAAGATGAAGAACTCCATCCAGGCCAATCTAAAGCAGTTTTCAATGCCTCATACTTCAAATGATTAAGCAATTCTGTATCAGCTTTAAGGAGATTTATATAATCAATTATTTTTTTCTCATCATCCTTTTTAGCGACAAAACCGTTAACTCCATTCAAAATATACTCATCATGACCAGTAACATTGTACACTATAGCAGTTCCGCCACAGTGGAACATCTCAAGAGGTGGACCAAACATTCCCTCAACATAGCTCAGTTTAACAATTACATCACATGACCTGTAAATTTCAGCCGTTTTATTAATAGGAACTCTAGAAAAAACTTTATCAACGCCAGGGTATTCATCAACTTCACTGGAAGTCAATAACCACACCTCATCAGCAAGCGACTTTCGGCATAACTCAATAGCTTTGGGAACATTTTTAAAATCTACATTTACTGGGCCTTCTACCAAAACTCTTAAATGAGATTGATTAGTTTTTTCAATTTTATCCCCATAGGGCGTATATATGTCCTTCCTGATTCCATTTAATACTAACCATGATGATGCTGAGTAGTGATAATATAAATGGTTTTTAATCCAGTTAGCTTCAGTAATTACCGGCAAGTTATGTATATAGGTAGAGTCAACTAAGTTTCTAAGAGGCACCTCATCTTTAGGATAGAACCATGATTCTATAGACTGCACAAAATAGGTATAGCGAATAGCGTTGATTCTATAAGCCTCGAATACTGTTTTCCACCAAGTTAGAATAGCAAGATCATAAATTTCACCAGCTGCATCTGAGAACTCTTTAAAATTAAGATTAAGCTTCGCTTCAGGATGCCATGATAAGTTTTCCTCTGTCGCCGGGAACATTGGAACTATATCTACTTGCCACTTCATCTTTAGCTTTAAATATAGAGCATGTTGAAAAATGACATAGGTACCACCACTAATGTCTGGTGAGCCGATTATAAAACAAACTTTCATTTATTAAAAATAGTATTATATTTATCTGAAGAATACTTAGACATTGATTTAAACAATCCTCCCTTTGCAAATTCAGCAGCTGGCCAAATTGATTCTTTGGTAATTTTATCAGGGTTCTTCTTGTAGTCTAGATAATTCTCAAACTTTTTCAATACTGATAATGAAGATTTCTCTTTATTAAATATATTCCGTTCAAATACCCCGAAATTTTCTACATGATATAGGTCTAAGTGCCATTCAAGTTCTTTTTTAGAAGGGAACAGGACCATACGTGAGTGGTGCTTGGCTACCAAACTATCTAATACACTAATATCAACCGATGATTTTGCATATTCAGCACATATGTTTTTATATATCATTTTTATACGTTCAATAACAGGCAAAATATTATCTTTATAAAACTTGACTTCTTGTGAGAAATCTTCTGTTTCAACAGTTATACTTCCATTATCAGCTTTATTGAATGATACTACACTTCCATGATTTGCGGCGAAGAGAACTTCAAATAAGGATCTATTCTCATCATAAATATCCTGAAAAGGCCTGTTTAAATCTTTAGAAAAAAGCAGTCCTGATTTCGTATTGTTATTGTTTGTATTATCTGTTGGTACAACAAGACCAATATAAAGACCATCTACAGCAACTTCTCCATCTAGTATCTTATATATATTATCTTGTATAGTTCCTTTCCATCCGACATCAACAAGAGCAAGTCTATCGGGCTGTTTAACTTCAAACTGTGACAGATAATTTTTAAAATTTTCCTTCTGTTCTACTCTTCTTGATTTATATAAATCATAAAAATCATCAGATATCAATAGCCTTATAAAAGTTTCTGATCTTGGAAAGTCTCTTTCCCTTTTGTGTTTTGATATTGAAAGCTTTTCTGATAGCTGATCTATAGTACTGTCATTAAACCCTAGGCTATACATAAACTCAGCAAAAGAGATGTTTATGTATTGTCTAAATAAATTAAAAAACTTTTCTTTTTCTAGCTTTTCCAGACTAGGCATGAACGTAGATCTACGCGAAGCCATCAAATAATGAGCATTTATTCTAAAAGCATTATTTTTAATGCATGTGTTCTGATAAATGTCATACATTTCTTTTAGAACTTGTCCTTCTCTAGCAAGGAAGAAGGCATCTTTATACCCTTTCGCAACTAGTTCTAGGTGCAGTTTATGGATAAAGTAAAATGATGTTAAGGCAAACTCTCCAAAAAGAGTATTATCATCAGTTGCTAATACAGCATCAATCTTATTTGTAAAGTACTTCGAATTAAAATTACTATTGTACTTACCATGTAATAATTGGGCCCAAGCTCTATCAAGTAAAATAGAATTAATTCCTACATATTCCGCTTGTCTACAATCAGACTCAGCATTGTCCCCTATCATTAAGCTTTGTTGGGGAGCATAATCCTGTAAAATCAGGGAGTATAGCCTTCCTGATCTTTTTGTAAGTAAGTATTCTGAAGAAACAAAAATTTTGTCAAATTGGTCGTCGATCTCATATAAAAGCAAGAATCTTTTGATAAAATCAAGATCTAAATAGAAGTCAGAGCAACATAAAACGGTATAGCCTTCTCGCTTTAACTTTTGTATTGTAGCTACGACATTTTCATCTAAATATTGATTTGTTACCTCAACAGTATACTCTATCTCCCTAGCAATTTTAGTAAAATCCGCTTCAGTAAAACTTGAATCAAAATTATGTTTTAGTGAATTGTAAAGCCACCCGCATAAGTCGTTGAAACGGAACTCTAAGTCATAACCACTTTCACTATTTGCTAAGCATAATTCTCTCTCACCTTGAGCTCTTAAGCCATACATCTGTTCTGATGTATAGTTCCCCAAGCTCAGGTAATTAATTAATCTATTTGAGAAAATTTTCTTTAAATCTTCAGGATGAGATTTTCTATGGATTATTGTATCAAATATATCAAAGATAACTATGCTTTTACCACTTGCTACGATGGTATCATACAGCAACCCGGTATTCTGCAACACTTTATTCATTTTACTAGAATAGAAGAGACTATAAATTATTAATTGTTTGGCTTATAAACTCCAACAAGTCTTTTTGCCCGGTTCTTAAGGCGCATCTTCTGTATTAGCTCTTCTAGCATTTGGATTCGCTGATCATACTCATTTCTTACATGACCAAAATTATCTATATAAGTAGTTAAAGAATTAACTTTAAATGTTAGCTTAGATATTTCGGCTTGATAATGGTCTGCTTCTACTTGATAATTATGTACTGTTGCAATAAGCTCATCTTTTTCCTTGGTTAAGGAATTATTTAGATCTTTTAGGAGGTTTATTTCTGACGAAAGAACTGTGAAAGCGCTATTAACAACTGGCTTGTCATCTTCACACTCTTTAACGTTCTTATCTGTAGCTACAGCTTCCTCTATAATAAGTGGCTCTATGGATTGAGGCAAGGAATTTGAAATAGCTTCTTCTTTCGATGTATTAATTAGAGATAGCAGCTCATTCCTGAACTCTTCTTGAAAGGTAGTAAGTATTTGAGTGATACTATTCAGATAAGATTCTGATTCAGAACTTTCATTCTGCTTCTTTTCTATCATCTGAGTTTGAGCTTTTGTTAATTCACCTATTTCATCTTTAATGCTGCTAAAAAGGCTGTCTCTAGTTTTGAATTCAGCTTCAATACTCTTCATATGGATTTTCTGATCAACAGTCATATCCATAAGTTTGCTTTCTATGTCTCTGATTCTGTTAAAAAGAAATTCGTATATGTGCGATGAGTTTCTTTCAGCTACTTCCTCTTTGTAAATGTTTTCCATTCTAGAAATCTTATTAATAATATTGTTTAAAAGGTACTCCTGATTCTTAACTAAGGAAGTTAAGAAGCCGTTTGAGTGCATTAAATCTTCTACAAAAATAGAATCTAATATATAAGGCAGGCTTTCTGAGCGGCCAGAGTTCTGAGAGTTTATCAGATTTTCTAACTTTTTAATATAGTCTGAGCGCTCCTCTATAAATTTTGTCTGACTGTCTATCCTGTCTAGCAATTCATATTTTGAGTACCAGCTTCTACCCCACACATGTACAGCAAATGTATTAGGTGTTACATATTGTTCAATCTTATCTCTGTCATGTGCTTTATCGTAAGGTAGTGGATAAAAAGCTTCCTTTTCATAAAGTTTAACCCCGGCAATCGTCTGTTCTTTATATCTTTCAAGTCCATATTCTTCCTTCAGAACACTAGTAGCTAGTATAGGACCTGATAAATTTGACTGTTCATTGCCATCAAACACAGAAACAATACGTTCTAAACACTTTTTTATAAAATAGTGACCTTTTACACCACCAATCAGAGCATTATTTACCGAATAGTCTTCACTATGAGTATTTCCACTCTCAAAACCTAGGAAACACTCATGCTGTAGTAATTCATCGAGAGGTTTTATAACTTTAAAGTCTGTATCTAAATATACCCCCCCAAACTCATTTATAACACTAAGTCTAAGGTAATTACTTAAGTTTGACCAATTGTTATTTGTTTTCGCTGTAACTAAATAATTGTTGTCAAAGCAAAAGTTAGATTCATCCCATCTTCTAATTTCCCAATCAGGGTGAAGCTCTCCCCACTCAACAATGTACTCATGATACTCTTTAGGTATTTCACCCCCTCCAAACCAACAGTAATGTATTATCTTAGGTATCATTAAATTAACTTCTTAGTACCAAAAATCTTCTCCTTCAATGTCCCAAGTAAACTCCTACTCTCATAGGTCCGCTTATACCACTCAATATCCTGCTGCAGGCGATCAATATCGTTCAGTAACTTATTAACAATTTGCCTGTTACCTTCTGTCATGCGCCTGTTCAGTTCTAGCTCCGCAGTCAGCTCAGAAATTCTCTGGTCCCGCTTCTCTATTGTATTCTCCAGATTAGTCATGCGTTCTACAAGTAGATGCATAGCTTCCTGCTTCACTTTAACTTCGTTAAGTAACTGCTGCTGTATAACTTCTAAAGACTGATGAATAGCTTCGAGGTAATAAGGGTGCGGTAAGTTTTGGGGTAGGAGTAAAGGTTCGCCCATAAGCAAGAATGTATTGGTACTAATAAATTAAACTGCTGTTTGTAATGAATCGAGATCTGAAGCTGATTTCTTTGTTTGATAGATGCGCTTATAGCCTAAAAAATTCTGCAACATATCGAATTCGGACCTACAAATAGCCTGAGAATGCTGCCCCATCACATCTACCATGTCCCTGTTATTAAAATAGCTGAGAATCTTTACAATCGCTTCAGTTTTATTGGTAAAGATATCCCCATTGAGACCTTTTTTTACTACGTCTTTATTCCCCACACACTCACTTAGAAGTACGGGTTTATGCATAGCTAAGGCTTCCAGAACACCAAAAGACAAGCCTTCAAAAACAGATGTGGAAAGGTAAACATCGGCTTGTGTAACAAGTCGTTTTATTTCTTCTGAAGACACCCATCCTGTTATTTCAATATTACTGGATTTTAAACAGCTTCTCTCCTGCCCTTCCCCTGCCCAAATAAATCTAAACTGCTTAAACTCTTCGAAATAAGAGGCTATCTCATTGAAAAGAGCAGGATTCTTTTGGTTCTCAATTCTGCCAGTTGTAATTACCGTGAAAGTTTCCTGGGTTTTTTTAAAACTTGTAGTTGTAAAACTATTTAATGAGATGCCATTATTCACGTAAACAGATTTTACCCCTAACTTTCCGTATACCTTCTGTTCAGAAGCGGAGCAGCACACCACTTCGCCCCCTATCCTGTGGCCAAACTTTTCGATTTGCTGGTAAAAGAAATTTGTGATTGAGCTGCCTCCAGATAAAAAGGGTGCTCCGTTTGGTGTGTATATAAACTTTTCGATACCAGCCATACGGCAGGCTATACGTCCCAGTAATCCGCTTTTGGAGGAATGGAGATGAACGGCATCAACTAAATTTTTGAGCCTTAATCTTCTGAGTATCTTGTACAACTCAGAAAGCGCCATAAAATCTTTAAGGGGATTGATAGAGCGCTGAGCAGACCTCCAGCGTATGAAACGAACGTTTTTCTTCGGAAATGATTTTTTTACCGCCTCAGCTGAAATCTCATTTTTTCTTTCACCGTGAACTACAATATGTAACTCATCAGGCATTGATTCCGTAAGTGAGCGTACAAATACAGAAACCCCGGCAGCAAAAGGTTCAACTACGTGGACAATAATCATAAGTTTGTTCGTTCAGAGCGATCTAAAAGGGTGCTTTGTGCCTATTCTGTACCGCATCGCAAAACTAATACATTCTTATTAAGAAATAACACTTACCTAATCTTTTTTTTGCAAGAAGTACACACACTCAGGTGTTTATAAACCAACAGTCTACAATCTCTGCTTTATCTTTAAAACTAAAGGATAAGGTGTTAAGAGCAATAGCCTTAGCTTGATTATACCTAACATCTTCAATGCTATATTTTCAGCAAATTTTTTTACGACTTTTATTCGTGCTTTAAGCTGTGATTGCCGCTGAGAAATAGAGATCCCTAGCGCATTTACTTCACATGTTGTCAGCAGTTCGTCTAGTATGGCTCCCTGTGATACTCTTAACATTGTCCAGAAAAAGGCATAATCTTCTACGTACTCATAATCCTCCGGATACATACCTGTTTCCTCTATCAGGCAGCTTCTGAAAATGACTGTCGGATGTATAAATACATTTCGCAGGTGCATCTCCTGCATGATCTGACTATGGACAACAGGGGTAATATAGTTATATTTTATTCTGCCATCAGGAGACTCAAACCTGCACCAGCTCCCAAGTAAACCTACAACAGGATTATTATCCAAAAAGCTTATTTGTTTATAAAAGCGATCATACCTACATGTATCTCCACAATCTAAACGAGCTATATACTTTACTTTAAGATTATTTTGAATCCAGCTAAGACCTATGTTGAGTGCCTTTGTGATACCCCCGTTGACATGACAATTTATTATATGAAAGGGTACGGGATGCCCTGCCCGTTTTGAAACATCAGCTTTGTTCAGGGCTATGCTACTGCCGTCATCAACAACCAGTACTAAGAACTTACCAGAACTATACTTAATGGTGTTTAAAGATTTAACTAAACCTTCTAAATTGTTATAGTAAGGTATAAGTACACAAACATCAAGTACCTCCTGTGTTATATTCTCCATTATTGTACGTAGCTCAAATGCTTTGCAAACGTAAAGCTATCAATTTTAATAGACTAATGTAGTTGTGAGCATGCTCACTGCCTAAGCGGATAAAATACTCTAAGGCAGTGGACAAATAAAAATTACTGCTGCTTACTCTTCTCCATCGCATCATACACCACCTGTAGCACATTGGTCCGGGTGTTAAGCTTACTTAGTTTGGGGTTGTCGCGACTTGGGTTTACACGGTTCGATAGGAACACATACACCAGGTTGTTAACCGGATCTATCCAGGTATAAGTGCCAGTGAAGCCGGAGTGGCCAAAACTTTCTTTTGGTGCCGATGGTGCGGCATTGCTGTTCTGTTCTCCTGGTTTGGCTGGTCTGTCGAAACCGAGGGCGCGGTAGTTGCCCTGGTCGCAGAACTGGCACTTGCTGAACTCTTCCACTACATCGTCGGCAATGTAGCGGCGGTAGCCATACTCGCCATCGTTAAGGTACATTTGCATGAGCTTTGCTACATCGTTGGCGTTGCCGAATAAACCAGCATGGCCGCTTACGCCCCCCAGCATGGCTGCGCCTTCGTCGTTTACAGTTCCGTGCATCAGACTCTTCCTGAAATGCGGATCAAACTCTGTTGGCACAATGCGCGACAGTGGATAGTGCAGGTATGGGTTAAATGTTAGCGTAGTAGCGCCAAGTGGCTCATAGAAATTCTCGTCCAGGTATTTCTGGAAATCCTCATTGGTGATGTTCTGGATCACAAGCGGTGCAAGTATAAACGACAGGTCGCTGTACACGTAACCCGGCTTCTCGTTTAACGGTTTTTCAAGTATGGCCTTGTAGATCTTCTTGTGGTACTTGCGGTGCATGTACAGGTTATCCGCTACCTTGATCGGGAATCGCTTCGAAGGTTCATCTTTAAAAGTGCGCCACTTAAATTTGCCACTCTTCTTTACAGTTTCTTTCCAAAAAGGTATCCAGGCAAACAGGCGGGCCTGATGCGTTAAGATGTCTCTATACTTCAGGTTCTGCAGGTCAGTACCCTGTACCATTGGTAAATAGGAACCAAGTTTATTATCAACATCAAACCTACCTTCACCCTTCAATTTCATAAAAGCTGCCATGGTAGTGCTGATCTTCGTTACGGAGGCAAGGTCGTAGAGGTCGGTGTTTTTTACTTCGGTCTGGTTATCGTAGGTATGGTAGCCAAAAGATTTCTGGTAGATCACCTTGCCGTCTTTTGCCACCAATACCTGTGCTCCCGGAGTTGCTTTCTCGCGTATGGCCTCTGCCACCAGCGAATCAATACCAGCCAGGTGTTGCGACTTTATACCTACCGCCTCGGGCATACTATAAGCCAGACGGACACCACTAGGTGTCTTCAGTCCATCCTCCAGTTTAAAAGCATTGGATACTGCAACAGGTAATTTACCCTTTGCTCCTATCCCACCGAAGACCAGCTGTGCTGCCAGGTCCTGCGTTATCGGTGTTTCCTGGTAAGCTGCAATAACGGCATCGGCTTTGTCCAGACTCTCAATTTTAGCTAAACTGTACACGTTGCCGAACACACTTACAATCGTTGGCTTGCTGCGGATAAGGTCTTTCAGGAACAGGTTCATTTCGGCAGTGATACCGAAGTTACCGGTGCCGGAGCCAGCTTTTAGCTGCAGTTGGTGCACACCGGCTATGATCAGGTTATACTTTGACAATTGCTCTTTTAGCTGCAGTAGTTCTGTGATGGTGGCGGTAGGCTTAAGAAAGAAGGTGTCTACTTTCGTATACCTTGCCAATCCTTGCTGAAAAGCAGTTTCCTTAGCTGCGCCAATGGCAAGTGCAGCAACCTTAAGCGTATCCAGCCTATTGATCGGGAGTATACTTTGCTTGTTGCGCAGCAGCGTAAGCGAAGCCTCCGTTAACTGGCGGCTCAGGTACTGGGCGTAGGGGTTGTTCAGATCGGCAATCAGGTTCTTCAGTTCCACTGGCTTATAGTTGTCAAGCCCTACCCATTGCTTGGCGGCAAGTAGCTTACGTACCCTGAAATCAATCTCTTCCTGTGTTATCTCCTTGTTCTGAATAGCTTTCTTTATCTCTTCAATAGTAGTTTTCACATCCATCGTATTCAGCAGCACATCGTTGCCAGCCAGCAGCGCCTTTACATCCACAATGCCCGGCTCATAAAACTTAGCAACTCCCTGCATGTTCAGTGCATCTGTAAACACAAGTCCTTTATAACCCAAGTCTTTTTTAAGCAGGTCCATTACAATACGTTCAGATAAGGTAGAGGCCAGGTTGGGCGTGTTGTCCAGCACCGGTATATTCATGTGCGCCACCATCAAACTGCCCAAGCCGTTCTTCATCAACTCGCGGAACGGGTACAGTTCTACAGAGTCCAGCCGGATGCGCGAGAAGTTGATGATGGGCAGATCAGCATGGGAGTCTACATTGGTATCGCCGTGGCCCGGGAAGTGCTTGGCATTTGCCAATACATGCTCGCTTTGCATACCCTTCATGTAGGCCAAAGCCTTGCGGGTTACATTATACTTGTCTTCGCCAAAAGAGCGGAAGCCGATTACCGGATTATTAGCATTGTTGTTGATATCAACTACCGGGGCAAAGTTTACATGTATACCTAGTCTTTTGGACTGGCGGGCGATCTCTGCTCCCATTTCATAAATCAGCTGCTCATCCTCTATCCCCCCCAAAGCCATCTGGTACGGAAAGCGGATGGTACTGTCGAGGCGCATGGCCAGTCCCCACTCCGCATCAATCGTAACCATTAAAGGAACTTTGCTCTCGGCCTGGTAGCGGTTAGTCATTTTTGCCTGACGCACCGGGCCGCCTTGAAAAAAGATCAGGCCACCCACTTTGTAGGTCTTTATGATATTGCTGATGGAGTCAATGTGTGCCTGGTTTCGGTTGGAATACACAGGAATCATGATCAACTGCGCGATGCGTTCCTCAGGCGTCAGGGTCTTCATTACAGAGTCTACCCACTTTGACTGAAGGCTTGCCAGGAATGCAGGATCCCTGGCAGCATCAAAAGAGGCTACTATTTCTTTTTGAACAGTGCTTCGCCGGGTTTTGGACTTGCTGCGTTGCCCTTGCGCATAGAGCGAGCAGAAGAGCAACAAGACAGTGAGAGCAAGAGATATAGTATGTTTTTTCAAAACAGCAGGAGGTTTATAGTCAGCAGTTAAGTTGTTATATAATAAGGCAAAAGTAAGCCAAAAAGTGCAATATCATTCTTACAATGTAGCCTTGTTGTAAGGCTTAATACATTTCTCAACCACTCTTATCAGTCCTGAATTTATACTTTAATTGAACTGAGAAGTTGGTCTGATAGTTGTACAATACATAACAGAAAAATAACTTTTACGGCACAAGTTCACGAATAGAAAAAGCAGCGCACAATAACTCTTTTTTACTGTGTAAAATTTTGCTGCAATCTCACCATAATCTATTACATTTAGCCGCTTTAAACTGCTACAATAGCTACGACAGTGAATTAAAAGTATATTTATTTTATCTTAAAACTAAACCGACTACTAACCAAAAATGACAAATCTGACACCTATGAAAAGTAAGAACAACTGGAAAAACCACCTCCGGATTTTACTTTTTGGAGCAGCCATGTTTACTGCCGCAGAGGTCTCTGCACAGTACAAACCTGAAAATGGAACGAAAAACGCCTTTATCGACAAAGCCAATATGGACCTTTCGGTAAAGCCCGGTGATGACTTTTATACTTATGCCAGCGGTGCCTGGTTAAAAAACAACCCGGTTCCGGCAAAAGAAACCCGCTGGGGTAGCTTTAACCTGCTTCGCGATTTCAATATTCAGGCTGTTAAAAATATCCTTAATGAAGCTGCCGCTAATCAGAATGCAGCACCAGGCACTGTAACAAAGCGTGTAGGTGACTTTTACGCTGCCGCTATGGATAGTGCTGCCATCGAGAAGCTGGGTTATCAGCCTATCAAAGCAGACCTGAAGCGCACTGGCAAGATCAAAGACGTAAATGGTTTGCTGAACGAAGCAGCTTACCTGAGAACATCAGGTGCAGGCTCTCCTATGTTCGGATTCTATGTTGGCCAAGACCGCAAGAACCCGAATAACATGGTGCCTCAGCTTAGTCAGGGCGGCACTACCCTACCTGACCGTGACTATTACCTAAAGGATGATGCTCGTAGCAAAAAGATACAGGACGCTTACAAAACATACATCTCTACACTGTTTACTTTAACGGGGGCAGACAAGGCTACTGCAGAGAAGAATGCCGAGACTATCTTTAACCTGGAGAAGAAGCTAGCCACTGCACAAATGGCTCGTGTAGAGATGCGCGACCCTTACAAAACCTACAATAAATTCTCTGTAGCTGATTTCAGCAAAACCACTCCAAACATGGATTGGAAAGCGCTGATGGCAAAGATGAAGGTGAATGGCCAGGACACGATTCTGGTGAACAACCCTAAGTTTTTTGTGGAGCTGGATGGTATGCTGAAGAGCGTACCAACCAAAGACTGGGCTACTTATATGCAATGGAACGTTCTGAAGTCTGCAGCGCCATACTTGAGCTCTGACTTCTCAAACGCGAACTTTGCTTACTCTCAGGCGTTAAGCGGCCAGAAAGTACAGACGCCACGTTGGCAACGCATGTCTCAGCTGACAGACGGTACTATCGGTGAATTATTAGGCCAGCTCTATGTGCAAAAGCACTTTAAGCCGGAGGCGAAAGCGCGTATGAACGAGATGATCGCCAACCTGATCAAGGCATACGAAATTCGTATCAATAACCTGGATTGGATGAGTGCTGCCACTAAAGAAAAAGCACTTGCTAAACTACATGCTTTCCGTCCGAAAGTAGGTTATCCTGACAAGTGGGAAACGTATGATGGCTTAGAAATTTCTCGTAAGTCTTTCTTTGCAAATGTGCGCAATTCAGGTGCTTGGGGCTACAACAAAATGGTTAGCCAGCTAGGTAAGCCAGTAGACCGTGAGCGTTGGGGCATGACACCTCCGACAGTAAACGCTTACTATAGCCCAGTGATGAATGAGATCGTGTTCCCAGCAGGTATCCTGCAGTTCCCGTTCTTTGACCCGAATGCTGACGATGCGGTTAACTATGGTGGTATTGGTGCGGTAATCGGCCATGAGATCTCTCACGGTTTCGACGACTCTGGTAGCCAGTATGACAAAGACGGTACGTTGCGCAACTGGTGGCAGCCTGAAGATCTTGCCAAGTTTAAAGCGAAAGCTAAATTGCTGAAGGAGCAGTATGATGCTTATACTGTACTTGACACAGTGCACGTAAATGGTCAGCTTACGTTAGGTGAGAACATTGGTGACCTTGGTGGTCTGGCTGGTGCCTACGAAGCCTTCAAGATGACGAAACAGGGACAGTCTAACGAGATGATCGACGGCTTTACACCTGATCAGCGTTTCTTCCTGTCTTGGGCACAGGTTTGGAGAGGTAACATTTTGCCAGAGGCCGCTGCCCAACAGATTGTAACGGATACCCACTCACCTGGCCAATTCAGAACTTTTGGTCCGCTTGTAAACATGGATGCTTGGTATGAGGCATTTGATGTGAAGCCAGGCGATAAACTGTATAAGAAACCAGAAGACAGAATCAGAATCTGGTAAGTATACTATAGCTGCAATCAGCTTTAGATAGAAAGAGGGGAATCGACTTAAGTTGATTTCCCTCTTTCCTTTTACCAACAGTCATTTGTATAAGTTGAGCAATAAGTCTCCAAGTATTGATCCGGCAAGTATAGAATTTACCACAACTATACACTACAATTGGTATTACTGATAAAATTGCTTTAGTTTAGGGTTGCGGCATTTAGTCAGAATAGACAGAACTTCTGCATACAGCTGCACCAACTAAACATAAACCTAACACCTCCATGGAGCAAGTCTCTTCGCCAGCCCCACTTATCACCAACGATGCCGTTGTTCTGGGGATTCTGGTTGTCATTCTGGCATTTGTATTTAAAACCTCGTCTAGCAAACACCCTTTCTTCAGGAAATTCTACTCTGTAGTGCCATCGGTGCTGCTTTGCTATTTGATTCCGAGTTTGCTAAACTCCTTTAACATCATCTCCGGAGAGGAGTCAGGATTGTATACTGTTGCCTCTCGTTACCTGCTTCCGGCCAGTTTGGTGCTGTTTACGCTCAGCCTCGATCTGAAAGAGATCTGGAAACTGCGCCATAAAGCTGGCCTGATGTTCATTACCGGAACTATTGGTATCATGATTGGTGGTCCGATTGCTATACTTATCGTTTCCATGTTTGCCCCGGATATTGTGGACGGCGAGGGTCCAATGGCCGTGTGGCGCGGCATGTCTACGATTGCTGGCAGCTGGATTGGCGGCGGTGCAAACCAGCTGGCGATGTTCGAGGTATTTAAACCAGACCCAAACTTATTTTCAGCCGTAATTGCTGTTGATGTGATTGTGGCCAATGTGTGGATGGCGGTGTTACTTTACGGAGCAGGGATAGGTGAACGCATAGACAGATTTTTTAAAGCCGACAGTACTGCCGTAAACGACCTGAAAGAAAAGATAGAGCAACACCAACTTAGCATCATGAAAATTCCAGCATTGGCTGATCTGGCCATGATAGCAGGTGTCGGTCTTGGTATTACGGGAATAGCTCATTTTTTTGCCGATATCATTGCCCCTTGGATAGAACTAAATGCGCCATACCTGGACAAGTTCAGCCTTACATCAGGCTTCTTCTGGATTGTGGTTATTGCCACAACGCTGGGCGTGCTCCTGTCTTTTACAAGAGCCAGAGATCTGGAGGGAGTAGGTGCTACACGTATCGGCAGTTTGTTCCTTTACATCTTGGTGGCTACCATTGGTATGCAGATGGATATTACCGCCATTGTCAGCCAGCCTGGTTTGTTTCTTGTAGGTATTATCTGGATTGTGGTGCACATGCTGCTATTACTACTGGTAGGCAAGCTAGTAAAGGCTCCGTTCTTCTTCCTGGCTGTGGGTAGTCAGGCAAATGTGGGAGGTGCTGCTTCTGCCCCTATTGTGGCAGCGGCTTTCCATCCGGCACTGGCTCCTGTTGGAGTGCTGCTCTCTATACTTGGGTATGCAGTAGGCACTTACGGCGCTTATCTTTCTGGGCTGATGATGCAAATGATTGCCCCTTGATCGAATTAAATTCTGTTAAAAATAGTTATACTTCGGAATACCAGGTATAACACCTGAAACAAAACGTCACTATGAAAAACAGCGCTTTTATACTTCTCTTCGGCACTTTACTCGCCTGTACGTCTACCAAGACCAAGGCGCCGGTTGCCTCTTATGCCACTACTGCTACACCTGCTCCGTCTCCGTTAACTACACACGTTGAGGCGGTACGTAAGCAGTTTGCTCCGGATAAACGCACGGTGCTGTTTGATGTAACGGCTAAAGAAAATGGTGTTCTTTCCGGCGAGACTATTGTTCCAGAGGCCAAGGCAGCGCTTTTAAGCAAATTACAGGCTGCTAACCTGGCATACACCGATAGTATAACAGTGCTACCTGAGGCAGAGTTGGAGGGCAAGCATTACGGTGTGGTAACTATCTCAGTGGCAAATATCCGTTCCCAGCCAAAGCACCCTGCCGAACTGGCTACACAGGCCACGATGGGTACGCCGGTTAAAGTATGGAAAAAGGAAAACGGATGGTACCTTGTTCAGACTCCTGATAACTATCTGGCGTGGGTAGATTATGCCGGCATCAAGCTGATGACGAAGGCTGAACTGGATACCTGGCAGAAAGGCGAAAAGCTGATCTACACAAACCCTTATGGTTTTGCCCTTACCAGCGCCGATAAGCAAAGCGCCACCATTTCAGATCTTGTTTATGGCGATGTAGTGGTGTTGAAGAACAAGACAAAGGATTTTTATGAAGTAAACTTCCCGGATGGCCGCACAGGTTTTATACTTGCCGCAGAAGCCATGCCTTACAAAAACTGGATTGCCAGCCGCCAGCCATCAGAGGAGAATCTGGTTAAAACAAGCAAGCAACTACTAGGCCTGCCATACCTGTGGGGCGGTACCTCTTTTAAAGGAGTAGACTGCAGCGGCTTTACCAAAACTGTATACTTTATGAACGGCATTGTACTGCCACGCGATGCCTCGCAGCAGGTACATGAGGGTGAGTTGGTTGATACCGATAAAAACTGGGATAAACTTCGCCCCGGCGATCTGCTTTTCTTTGGTGTACCAGCCAAAGATGGTAAGCCTGAGCGTGTAGTACATGTAGGCATGTGGATCGGTGGAGACAAAGAATTTATCCATTCTGCAGGCCGTGTACGCATCAACAGCATGAACCCTGCAGCAGCCAACTACGATGACTATGAGAATAACCGCTACCTCAGAACCAAACGCATGAAACCAAGTCAGAACCTGATCGACCTGCGCGCCAGTTCTATTTATTAGTAGCGTTAATTATAAATATAGAATAGCCCCTGCTTAAAACGAGCAGGGCTTTTTGTTTAGCTATTGTACAACTTAACTGATTACGTAACACAGTTATACTTTCCGGGCCACCTTCTCTCCTACTTTATACTTCTCGATCATCTCGGCCAGTACCTCTAAGTCATCAGAAGTATGCAGGCTGTTGATGATAACACGCGTAATCGGCATACTCTCCGGGTCAGGATATGGGAAGCAGGAAATGATTACCTCTTCTTCCAGCGCATAGTATAACCCATGTTCCTTCGTGTAAAAAACCGGGTAGGTATCGAAATAGTCAAATAGTTGATGATGCTTTATGAGCTCCTGAAAGTGCTGCACGTTATACTTTAACTGCATCCTTGCCTGCTCAAACAGCTCCTGTGCATGCACAAACGCATACATATAAGCCGGTGGGGCCGGAGAGCCTGCAATAAAGTATGGGGACTTGCGCAGGGAAGCAATCCTGCTTTCAGTGCCCAGCACCACCCCTCCTGCAATACCCAAGGCCTTTCCCATCGATGCTACCACCACCAGCTCCACATGTTGCTTTACCTGCCTGGCTATCTCCGGAAATGTTCCTGCCCCACTCTCACCAGACAAGCCCAGTAAATGAGAATCATCTACAACTAAGGTAATATGCCTGTCAGTAGGTAACCTGCCAGCCCAATCAAAGTTATACTTGCGTGCTTTCAAGGGGTCAACAGAGTTAACTACAATTACAACCTCTCCTTCAGCATCAGCTATAATTTCTTGCAAAGAGTTTACCCAGCTATCGAAATCGGTGTGGTTTGCATCGGAGGCATTGCGCCACAACGCTGGATGTGCATCAGGTGCATGAATAAAGCGCTGCCCCTGGTCCAGAGTGCGGATAAGCGCCTGCCCTGCCAGGTAACCTGATGAAAAAGTAAGAGCCGCCCCGGCTCCTGCCTGAGCGGCTAATAGGATTTCAGCCTCGTCATACACAGCCAGCTTCAGGTTTGAATTTCTGGAGCTGGAGTAAGTGGTGCCGTAGCGTTTGCCGCCTTCCTGTATCAGGGCCGCTAACTCACGGTTTACGTTCATGCCCAGATAGGATGTACCGCTAAAGTATAGCCGCTCTTTCCCGTCTGCCACCACAGTTCTGCCGGTAAGCTGCTCCACTACAGGCATGTTGTCAGCTTATGCATTTATTAACTGAGGTAGCAGGTAGGCTCCAGTACCATTAGCCTCCGGGTATATCAAGCCGCTATCTGTTACAACCACGCCAGAGGCTATGTCTTCTTTCAAAAGTATGGCACCGTCCATGTCCACGTAATCCAGCATCGGGGCCAGGTGGCCAATAGCTGAAATGCCTACAGACGACTCAGTCATACAGCCGATCATCACTTTCATACCCAACTCACGTGCCTGCTTTATCATACGCAAGGCTGGCGTTACGCCACCACACTTAGTCAGTTTGATATTTACACCATGGAAAAGGTTATGGCATTTGGCTACATCCTGCTCCACAATACAGCTTTCATCGGCCATAAGCGGAAGCACAGAATGCTTGTACACCTCTTTCATACCTTCCAGGTTATCTGCTTTCATGGGCTGCTCTATAAACTCTACACCGAGCTTCTTTAGCTCCACAGCATTGTTTATTGTCTGGTCTACACCCCACGCACAGTTGGCATCTACCCTGAAAATAGCATCGGTATGCTTCCTCAGTTCCTTAACAATCTCCAGGTCCTCATCAGTACCTAGTTTTATCTTATAAATAGGCCATGGTTTTTCCTGCATCTTTTGCACCATTTTCTCAATAGAGTCGATACCGATGGTGTAGTTGGAAACAGGCGCATCAGCCGGATCTAAACCCCACAGCTGGTAAAGCGGTTTGCCCATTTTCTTGCCGTACAAATCATGCGCTGCCATATCAAGGGCACACTGCGTGAATGAGCTATGCTGAAGCGCCGGACGAACCTGCTCCCAAAAGGCAGCCGGGTCTGTGATGGTGGTTGCCTCTATTTGCTGGCGTATTTTCTCGAGGTTCTCCGTCATCCCTTCTATCGTAACACCATAGTATGGATTGCTGGTGGCCTCGCCGTAGCCTTTGTGTTCCCCATCCTGTAGCTCTACAATCAGGGTGTCCTGCACATCGCGGGAGTCGTAGGAAATGGTAAATGTATGCTGCAGTTGCAGGGCAAATGACCGGATCGTTAATTTCATAGTATGGCTTGTTTAGATGATTTTGTAAATCTATTTCGGTTAGTACTTTTCGTGAATCTCGGTCATGATGCGCACCATCTCTTCGCGCACCACGCTGCTTGACTCTTTAAAATTGTTGTTCATAAAACTAAAGAGCAGCAGTTTGCCACTTTTGGTCATAATGTAGCCGCTCTGGTTGTGTACATGCGACAGCGTACCAGACTTGCCGAACACAAAGGGTACATCGGCTTTGTAAATGCTCCGGAAAGTACCTGGCCGGCCTCCCACTGCCAGCATAGGCAACAGTTTGTCTGTTGGCCTCTCCTGCTGCAGCTTTTGTAGTAAAGCGATTATGCTGCGCGGCGTAAACATGTTCATCGACGACAGGCCTGAGCCATCTACCCAAACCGGCTTGTCCGGCAGGTCATGCAGGTAGTTGTTGACAACGTACTTTATACTTTTCTCTACGGCCAGGGTATCGGATATTTTGCCGGAAGCCATCACCAGCAGCTGCTCTGCCAACAGGTTATCGCTTACCTGCAACATACGTTTATACACGCTGTCTGATGGTAACCCGGGTAAAACAGTGGCTGTTTTAGGAATTGGCCGCTTTAGCAGCACCACATCGCGCTTCAGGGTATCGGCCAACAGCTTCACGGTCGTTTCTGCAGAGGTGATAAACGGTACTTCCAGCGAGAAATCGGGTTTAGCGCTTTTAGGATAATAGGTAATGTTGTTGCTTCGCCATTCACGCACAAACGCATCTCCCTGTGGCTGCACCTTTGCCGTATCGGCTTTTAGAGTTGCCTTAAATACAGCAGGCGTTACCGTGTAAGGGCTGTTCTCTTTGCGGTAGAATTTTACAATGTTGCCATGTATAGGAAAGATGCTGCGCTCCGGCTGGTAATAGTAATTGTAATCGTCCCAGCCCCAGTTTGTTGCAAAAGGTGTACTCGCAAGAGGTGCCTGTATGTAGTATAGCTTTTCTTTTCTGTTCTTCAGAAAATCATAGGCAATGGAGTTCTTTAGATCCATATGGGCAAATGTGGGATCGCCGGTACCCCAGAAGAGAAGCGAATCGCCTTTAACCGTATACTTTAGTGCCGGAATGGTATTTCCCAGCATTTTAAGGCTGGCATAAAAGGTAAACAGCTTGGTATTGGAGGCAGGCACAAAATACTTATCAGCGTTGTGCTCCACCACCATTTGCCCCAGCTCCGGATCGTAAAGCGCGAAGCCCACAAAACGGTTTATTCTCTTCTCCGACGCTTCTATTTGTTGCTTTATAGTTGCCGGGCCATACACTTCTGCTGCTGGCTGCGGCTGTTTTTGTGTTACACAGGATACCTGAACAAATATCAAGAAGAACAATGAGAAAAATAAGGAGGCGCGTACCTGCATGTTTGTGCGGTTTATGATTCAGAAAGCTTAAGTAAACGAAAATATAACATATCCGCAAAACTTTTAACCTGCTTATTTTATACTTTGGGTAAGCCAGCTACAGTAAAATTATACTTGCTATACTTTTGGAGCTTTACTGAGCACAAAAGCAACTGTAGTAGAAGCTGTTATTTATACTATTAAACCAAGGACGGTAGTAGGCACCGCTCCAAGAAAATCTGCAATGATGACATAAGTCACCAATATTTGTAATTTTAAGCCTGATATTTACCGCGATGTTTACAACTGACGATATGAAAGTAGAACAGATCTATACCGGGTGCCTTGCCCAGGGCGCCTATTACATCGAAAGCAACGGCGAGGCCGCCATCATAGACCCGCTTCGCGAAATAAAGCCTTATCTGGACAAAGCCACCGAGAACGGAGCCAGCATAAAGTATGTGCTGGAGACGCATTTCCACGCTGACTTCGTGTCGGGCCACCTGGACTTAGCCAAAGCAACCGGTGCTCCTATTGTGTTTGGCCCAAACGCGCAGCCAACATTCAATGCACACATTGCAGCTGACGGAGAAGAGCTAAAAGTAGGCGCTGTAACCATAAAAGTACTGCACACGCCTGGCCATACCATGGAGTCAACAACGTATCTGCTGAAGGACGAGCAAGGAAAGGACTACGCCATTTTTACCGGTGACACCTTGTTTATTGGAGATGTTGGCCGCCCCGACCTGGCTGCAAAATCTGACCTTACAACCGAGCAGCTGGCAGGTTACCTGTACGACTCTTTAAGAACCAAGATCATGCCTCTGGCAGATAATGTGCTGGTGTACCCGGCGCACGGCGCCGGCTCTGCCTGTGGCAAGAACATGAGCAAAGAAACCTTCGACACGCTGGGTAACCAGAAAAAGACAAACTACGCCCTGCGCTCCGACATGACCCGTGAAGAATTTGTGAAAGAGGTAACAGACGGATTGATGCCTCCTCCAAACTACTTCCCATTTAATGTGCAGCTAAACAAAGAAGGCTATAACAGCATCGGCAATATACTTGAGCAAGGACTTACAGCCTTATCGCCGGAGGCATTTGCAGCGGCAGCAGCCGAAACCGATGCCCTTATACTGGATACACGTAAGCCACAGGAGTTTGCCAAAGGCTTTATAACGAACTCACTTTTTATTGGCATAGACGGAGGATTCGCTCCATGGGTAGGTGCACTTATACTTGACCTGAAGCAGCCTATACTTTTTGTTGCTGATGCCGGACGTGAAGAGGAAGTAGTGACCAGGCTGGCACGTGTCGGTTATGATAATACCATTGGTTACCTGCAGGGTGGATTTGAGGCCTGGAAACAGGCAGGCAAAGAAGTGGACACCATTGTTTCGATACCGGCAGATGAATTTGCTGCACGTTATGCCCAGGATGCAAGTATAAACGTGGTGGATGTGCGCAAGCCAGGCGAATTCCAGGCAGAGCATATCGAAACGGCTGTTAGCAGCCCACTTGATTTTATTTACGATAACATGGCAGCCCTGCCAACTGATAAAACACTTTACATTCATTGCGCTGGCGGTTACCGCTCTATGATCGCCGCCTCTATACTTAAGGCACGTGGGTACGTGAAACTAATTGATGTACAGGGAGGATACGGAGCCATTTCTAAAACAGATATTCCACGCACAAACTTTACCTGCCCCAGCACAGTGAAGTAGATTGCCTTAAAACAAAAGAGCCTGATGATTTAGTGATCATCAGGCTCTTTTGTTTACTCTGTGTAAAAGCCCATTTTGCCCATCTGGTAATCGCGCATGGCTTGCAGTATTTCGGTTTGCGTGTTCATCACAAATGGCCCATGAGACACCACCGGCTCCTTTATAGGCTCTCCGGCCATCAACAAAATGCGGGTGTCCTCTTTAGCCTTAAGCGAAAAGCTGCTTCCGTCGTTGTTCAATACAACAACATGGTGCCACTCCACTAGTCCAAAGCCTTCGTAGCTCACCTGCCCATCCAGCAAGTATAAAAAGGCACTGTGAGTTTCCGGAATCGGAAAAGTATAGCTGGAGCCGGCTTGCATAAAAATACGAAGCGAAAGTATAGGTACAGCCGTTTTAATGGGACCTCTTGTATCCTGAAACTCACCGGCTACTACACTTACCGAAATTTTTCCTCCTTCGAGCTCCAGTTGCGGCGTATCTTCTGCCTGTAGCGCTATGTATTCCGGCTGCTGCATCTTATGTGACTTCGGAAGGTTTACCCACAGCTGAATAATTTCCTGCACACCTCCCCTTTCCTCTATATCCTCTGGAGGCCGCTCACTGTGAATGATTCCTAATCCGGCATTCATCCACTGAGTTCCGCCTTCATACACCACGCTGTCGTTGCCGCGGGAGTCGCGGTGGTGAACGCCACCTTTGTACACAAACGTAACCGGTGAGAAGCCACGGTGCGGGTGCGGACCAACACCAGATTGCTTAGGCACTGTACCTTCCGGAAGTTTGGCAACATGATGGTGCAATAACAGGAACGGGTCGAGTTGCTCTACCTGCTGCGTAGGAAAAGGCTGCCGCACGGGCATGCCTCCCATATCCACCATGTCTGCATAAAGTATGCGGTTAACTGTTCTGGCTTTCATATTATGTTATCAAACCTAACGCTCTTTTCCATACTTGCTATACCTAAACTGGTTGCGGTGCTTTATACTTGTCCAAGGTTTTCGGTTACATGAAGTAAAAAAAATTTCTAATTTAAACAGATGAATTATTAATCATACTTAGTTTTTAGCCATATGTTGGATATTATTGATGTTACAAGATAAACGTTTGAACTACTATTCGATAGAAAAGCAGTGCAAAACACCCATAACAGCCTTTAAAGGACGATTTAAAATATATATCCAATAAAGTAAAAATTATATTAAAATTATCCATATATTTAATAACTACTGACGCCATACTGTTTAATATTACAGCAGTTTTAATGATGGATGATATGGGACTTGTGAGATGTAGTAAGTTTATAGCGAGCAGCAAAATCAATGGAAAGGTTTACAGCAGAGGTTAATCAAGTTGAGAATGTCGTAATGGTAAGGCTATCTGGTGAACTGGATGCCAACACGGCCGTGTCTGCGGATGATGCCTTGCAGGAAGCTATTGCCACCGCACCTTCAAAAGCCCTGCTTATTGACTGTACCGATCTGCATTACATTTCTTCTGCCGGCTTAGGTGTTATACTTTCATCGTTGCATGCCTGTAAGCAAAACAATATCCAGGTTATGTTCTGCGGTCTCCAGCCAAAAATTATTAACGTATTCTCTATACTCGGATTACAAAAGATCATAGATACAGCCCCGACAGAAGCCGATGCATTAAAGCTTTTAAACAACGACTCTGGCACATCAATCGATAAACCCTGAGCACCCGCTACATTTGGTTGGATACTCAGGGTTTTATAGCTGTTGTTTTACTTAAAAATCGATTCTATAGCTTTCATTATTATAGTATCTGCGGCCACGGTTCCTGTCGCTGTCTCTTTGCGAGGCTCTGTACCCTCTCCCGTAACGGTAGTTCTCGTTGTCTCTGAGAGAACGCGGAGATTGCCCACTATAATTGCCGCCGCCGTATCCTGAAGAAGAAACATCATGATCGGAGTTACCGCCGTACCCACTCATCGCACCATATTCACTGGAGCCCCCGAAGTCTCCGTGAGAGCTATAATTTGATCCACCGAAGGCAGAACCGCTGTATCCACCCAAACGTCCGGATCCATACCCCTGCATGCGCTGGCTATCACGTTCCCGTTTCATTTCTTCTATTTCGCTGTAACGGCTATCTGAGCTGTTTCCGAAACTGGGTATACCGTAGCCCTGCCTGATGTTATCCAGGTCGTGATGGCTATTGCCTACGTGGCTGTAGTAATCGCGCTCCATATCATAGTCGCGGTGCCGGTAATTTTGGTCATCGTCGTGGCGGTAATGCCTGCTCCCACCACCTTCGTACCTGCCTTCAGAATCACGATGGCGGTCTCTGCTGTAGTGGCTGCTCTGGTAGTTATTATCCCAATCCGAATTATGACGGCCCCTGCCGTAGTTATGGTCATGATAGTCTCGTTTCATAGCTGATAATTTAAATGTTGTGCTTTTTTATAAACGCAGTGCAACTGCAACGGTTGGGGTGCGCCAGCAAAGCAGACACGAAAAAGGCCCGGTTTCCCGGGCCTTATACTTATGAAAGATGTCTGGATAATTATCAGTCCCAAAAGTTAATCACGCGGGCCATAGCCGGTGGTACGGTAGCCATAGGTGTTACGGTTGGAGATATTGTAACCGGAGTCAAAAACTTCTTCCTCGCTCTGTGGCAAGTTGTAATAAGTACCTCCTACCTGGCGGTTCAGACGACTTGAGCCTCCTTGGTAACGATGCCTAATTTGCTGCATCTCGTTTCTCTCAGAGAATCTAGCTGGTTTCTTCTCCTGTTCAGTTGGTTTGTTTTTAAGCGCTTGGTTCCAAATGCTCTTGTTTGGGTTGTAAAGGTCTCTGTATTCAGAATTTTCACCACTAAAACCTGACTCGTAATCCTGATGATGTACATCATAAGGATTATAGCTGTTCTGATAATTTCTAGACATAGCTTTATACTTAACTAATTTAACAATTACTTGCACTATAAACGTTTTAAAAGCGTAGTAGTTCAGCTCATAAGCGTGCCAAATCAAAGTTCTTTATAAAATCCATATCTCTTGTATCATCACCTGCTTCAGGTTGGATGGTTCTTATTATTTAAAACGTAAATGTTTAAAGTTTGGCCACTAAATTCACATACAAATACTTAGTAATTAACACCTTAACCACAAATCATTTTAATATCAAAGATGTAAGGCCGTTACTTTAAGTTTACCATTTAAGACAGTCAGAAACTGTACATTCTTATTAAATTATAATTTAGAATTAAGGCAGCAATTAGACAGATGGGAATAGTTTTGCAAGAAGTATACTTAGCAAAGCATCTTGTTAGCTCCCAGTACTTTCAATCTATACTTTCTGGTGTGGGCTATACCTGGTGATGGTGCGCAGCTCCTGCATTTCCAAAAGGTAATTTGCCTGCCGCTGCACCATCACAAAATCAACACGGAAAAGAGACTGGTTACAGGTTGTATAAAAAATTTAATATATAGAGAAAGGATATTTTTACTACCTTGGTTTTAATTCCAAAGCTATTTAAACAACAATGAAAAAGTTATTCTTATCTGGCCTGCTGGCGCTGCTTGGCACCGGGGCTTTCGCACAAACTTCCGCTGGTACTATCTCCTTGGGAGGATCTCTGGGCTTGTACAGCGGTTCTATGGACGAAAACACAAGTGAGAGAAAGACATCCTCTTACAGCATTTCACCTTATGTAGGATATTTTATAAAGGACGGTCTTGAGATAGGTATAAACACACGTTTAAGCTTTAACTCCAGCACTACAGAGACAGAGGGATCAGGTCAAGAGTTTAAAACCAAGAGCTTTGGTTATGGCATTGGGCCACATATTACCAAGTATATATCTGTTACCGATAAGCTATACTTTACAGCGAATGGTGGTTTTGGACTTAGTGGTTTAAGAACCAAAAACCCGGAGCTAGACGAAGAATTGATCTCCACTACGTCAGGCTACTACATAGCGGCAAGCCCTGGGTTAACGTATTTTGCAACTACAAAACTCGGTTTCTCTGCCTCTATCGGTAATATAGGTTATGTCAGTTTTACATCAACAGACAAGCAAGCACAGCCTGAAAGAGAGACTAACTCCAGCAACTTTGACTTTAATTTCTCTCCTGCCACAGCCACTCTTGGTATCCGTTATTTTATAACCCGCTAAACACAGAGCCATGAAAAAAATCTTTTTAACGGCTTGTTTGGGTTTACTTACACAGTTCTGCTTTGCACAATTGCAGAAAGGCACCTGGACAACCACCGGCACAATAGGCTACAGCCAAAGCAACGATAAAAAAGATGCTTTAAATGATAGCCAAATAAAGTTCGAAAGAGATTATAAAAGCCTGCAGTTACTACCTAGTGTCGGCTATTTTATAAATGACAATGTTGAAGTAGGATTAACAGGAGGCTATAAAAACTCTGAAATGTTTGTAAAGTCAACTTCTGTAAGGTTAACTGAGGCCTCTACCTACGGTACAGAAAGTTACTCGGCTGGCGTTTACACCCGTTTGTATAAGTTTCTTTCAAACAACTTCGCACTGTATGGCCAAGCCAATGTAAATTATATATCCTCCGATGTCTCTTATTTATTTGAAGGAGAAAACGCCTTTAACAAATACATGTATGCCAATAATGTTGCTTTAAGAAATGTATCAGTAAGCATAAGCCCCGGCGTATCTTTTTTTGTGCATGACAGAATTAGCCTTAATGCTATATATGGTGCCTTAAGCTATGACAAGTATAACAACGATCACAAAAAAGAAGAAATGTTTTTCGGGCAGAATAAAATATCGGAGTACAGTACGAGCAACTATGACTTGAGGCTTGACCTGAGCAGCCAGTCTTTTAACCTTGGAGTTAGCTTATACTTTCGCTAATTGCTGTCCTACACCAACAAAAAGCCCTGGCAACTTATACTTGCCAGGGCTTTTTGTTAAGTAAGATTATGTTTACCAGCCACTTGCCAGTACATCGGCAATGTGCATGGTTTTAATTGGCTTCTTCTGCTTGTTTATATAAGCCTGCAGGTGCATCAGGCAACTGCTGTCTGTAGAGATGATATAATCAGCGCCGGTAGCCAGGGCATTATCAACTTTCTGTTCAGCCATGGCTGTGGAGATCGCCTCAAACTTAACAGCAAACGTACCGCCAAAGCCACAGCAGGTTTCGTTGTCTTCCATCTCAACCAGTTCAAGTCCCTGCACATTATCTAACAAGGCACGCGGGCCGGCTTTTATGCCGCACTCCCGCAATGCGCTGCACGAGTCATGATACGTATAGCGGCCTTGCAAGGCAGCACCCTCTATGTTGGTTACTCCCATCACATCTGTCAGAAACTCTGTCAGCTCGTACACCTTCTTCTGCATGGTGCGGTACTTTACCAGGTTCGATGATTTTACAAAGATATCCTGGTAGGCATTGCGCACCATGCCCACACATGAGGCAGAAGGCGCTACAATGTAATGCGATGTCTCGTTCGAGAAGTCATCCAGAAATTTGATAGCCACCTCACGTGCCTCATCAAAAAAGCCGGCGTTAAAGGCAGGCTGTCCGCAGCAGGTTTGGTTAGGATTATAATTTACCTCACAACCGATCTTCTCCAGCACCTTTACCATGTTCATACCAGTCTCCGGAAAAAGCTGGTCTACGAAGCAGGGTATAAAAATATCTACGATTATTCTTTTTGCCATAATTAAGAAAACACAGCATTAGACTCTGCCAGTGCGGCATTGAATGCTGCTTTGTTCAGGTTCAAATTTAAGCCAATCTTTTCGAAGTATGCGACTAAATTTTCGGTAGCCATATTGCCTACCAGTTCGTCTTTGGCCATAGGGCATCCGCCATACCCGCGCATAGCGCCATCAAACCTTCTGCAGCCGGCATTGTAAGCGGCCTCCACCTTCTCCTGCCAAGTAGTAGGCGTGGTATGCAGGTGGGCACCAAACTCGATGTCTTTGAACACAGGAATCAGGCTCTCGAAAAGGTAAGTAATGTTTTCAGGGTTAGACACTCCAATGGTATCAGAAAGGGAGATGATTTTAACCTTCAACTTATGCAATTCCTCCACAAATCGGATCACTGTTTCTGCATCCCAGGGGTCATTGTAAGGATTACCAAAACCCATGGAAATGTATGTTACCAGTGTTTTGCCGTGCTTGTGGCAGATGTCCTGTATCTGGGCCAGTTGCTCCATGGCCTCGGCTATACTTTTGTTTGTATTGCGCTGCTGAAACGTTTCCGACACCGAAAGTGGAAAACCAAGGTAATCAATCTGCTTATGCAGCGCAGCATCGTCGGCTCCGCGCACATTGGCGATTATAGCCAGCAGTTTCGTATCCGTTTTTTCCAGTTCCAGGTTGGCCAGCACTTCTGCCGTGTCACTCATTTGCGGTATGGCCTTTGGCGAAACAAAACTGCCGAAATCCAGTGTATCAAAACCCACCTGCAGCAAGGTGTTCAGGTAAGCTATCTTTTTCTCGGTAGGTATAAACTCTTTGATGCCTTGCATGGCATCGCGGGGGCATTCTATTATTTTCATCGTTTATGGGTTCTGAAGCGTTTGCCGGTAAGCGGCTATACTTCAAATATACAAATTAACTCCTGCATCTACTCAAATCACTAGTGCCGGGTTTATTATTTATACTTCTCCAAACCACTGCTTATACTTTAGCTTAAAGTATGATTAATGAAGATATACCCTACCCTGCTGAAGTACAGCAACTTTTTGTAATTGCATATAAAAACGCTAAGCTACCGTATATAGGGCAAACAGACATTTGATACCCCATACTATGGAAAACCTTATTGCTTACCTCGACGAATCGCTGGTTCCGCTGGAGAACAAAATACAGGAGTATCTGGAAGTGGAAAAAGAAATAAGGCTACTTGAAGTTAAGATCCTGACACTGCAAAACAAAGTGGCAGCCGCTGATGAGCCTGAACAAACTGAAAGCCAAGCAGATGTAGGTACAGAGGAAACCGAACTGGGGCAACACCAACAGCAGATGGATAAACTGCTACAGCGTTATCAGAACCTGCAAAACGAAGTGATAGGCATGCTGCCTGAGAAAAATAAGTTCGTAGAGATAAATCTGGGTTATGGTCCAAGTATGGTAGGTTATTTCACCGTGGATCTAGAAACACACCAGGAACTGCCGGAGCCTGTGCTACGGGTAGTACATTAGCCAATACATCTGTCAAGAAACAAAACTTAAATGGGCCTACTCATTCTATATCTTACCATTGCCTTATTCTTCTCCTTCCTGTGCTCTTTACTAGAGGCATCGCTGCTGAGTATATCGCCTTCGCATGTAAATATCATAAGCAAAGAACACCCTTCGCTTGGTGAAGACCTGCAGCACTTTAAAGACAATATAGACAAGCCACTGGCAGCTATACTTACCCTTAATACATTTGCGCATACCATAGGGGCTGCCGGTGTGGGTGCGCAGGCGCAGCTGCTTTGGGGAGATGAGTACCTCACGGCTGTTTCCATTGTGCTTACCATCATCATACTTGTTTTTACCGAGATCATTCCCAAAACCCTTGGAGCCAACTTCTGGAGACAGCTGACGCCTTTTACTGTACGCACGCTAAAGATCCTGATTTACTCTCCTCTTTATCCCTTTATTATACTTGCCCAATTTATAACCAAGCGTTTTAAAACCGATAAGAACCGCAGTGTACTTAGCCGCGCAGATTTTACGGCCATGGCAGAGCTTGGCATTAAAGAGGGTATCTTCAAAAAAGGTGAATCCCAGATCATTCAGAATCTGCTGCAATTAAATAACATCCTGGTGCGCCATATCATGACGCCCCGTACCGTTATTGTGAGCGCACACCAGGATATGTCTATAAAAGACTTTTTTAAGGAGTTTCCAGACCTGCGTTTTTCCAGGATACCTGTTTACAAAAATAACCTGGATGATATAACAGGATATGTTCTGAAAGATGAAGTACTCTACAAGCTAATTGACAACCAAGGCGACAGCAAGTTAAGCTCCATTCTAAGAACCATGCAGGTCGTATCTGAGCACATGCCTATTCCCTCCCTGTTTAGCCGCCTGATGGAAAAGCAGGATCAAATTGCGCTGGTAGTAGACGAATACGGCGGTACTGCAGGTCTGATAACAATGGAGGATATCATAGAAACGCTGTTAGGGATGGAGATAATGGATGAGATGGACCAGATAGCGGATCTCCAGGAGTGGGCTAAGATTAACTGGGAAAAGCGCGCCAAGCGCATGGGCTTCAAATCAGACAAACAGTAAAAGGCAGCCCTGCAGTTATACTTGTAGAGCAGGCTGTTGCTTGTCTGGGTGTTCAGGAGCCTACATTTCAACCTAGCGGCGCAATATTTACGTCATCCCTTTAGCCAGATAATCTAAAAAATCCTATCTTCGAATCGGAGGAGCCGGTATCTACTGGCATAGCAGGAGAAGAACACGTAGCAGCCATGTCCCAGATCTTTTTCAGACAAACTATCACGTACGAGGAGCAAAATGCGCCACTGTCGCTTTTTGAGCTGCACCAGCAGATCAGGGAGGAACTGGAGCTGGCATTTCCGGAAAGTTACTGGGTGGTGGCCGAGCTGGCGCAGGTAAACGTAGACAGGCGCAAGGGCCACTGCTATCTTACCTTGGTAGACAAAGGCGATGATGCTCGGCAAATTCTGGCTCAGGCTAAAGGCACTATCTGGGCGTCGCGTTACCAGATGCTAAGTCGCTACTTCGAAGAGAAAACCGGCCAGCCGCTACGAGCAGGGCTAAAGGTGCTGATGCAGGCATCGGTGCGTTTTCATGAACTGTACGGACTTAGCCTGGATGTCTCCAACATCGACCCCAACTACACCATTGGCGACCTGGCAAGGCAGCGGCAGGAGACGCTAAAACGGTTGGCTGCAGAAGGCCTCTTAGAAGCTAATAAAGAATTAGAACTGCCCCTGGTGCCGCAGCGCCTGGCAGTTATTTCGTCGGCAACAGCTGCCGGTTACCAGGACTTTGTGCACCAACTGCAAACAAACAGCTACGGTTATACTTTCGAAACTACGCTCTTCCAGGCAGTAGTGCAGGGCCATGAATCTCCGAAATCTGTAGCGGCTGCTTTTGAACTGGTGGCAAAGTATAAAGAGAACTTCGATGTGGTTGTGCTGATTCGCGGCGGTGGCTCCCAAACCGATTTAAGTTGCTTTGATGACTATAAAATTGCCGCAGCCATTGGCCACTCGCCTTTGCCGGTGCTAACTGGTATTGGGCATGAACGCGATGAAAGTATAGCTGACCTGGTAGCCCACACAAGGCTGAAGACCCCTACTGCCGTTGCCGGCTTTTTGATTGACCGCTTCCAGGAGGCTGAAGAACTGGCGGAGGACCTTTATGACAGGATACGCATGTTCTCGGCGCAGCAACTGAAAATGACCGAAGACAGACTTGAACGCCTGCACCTGCGCCTGAACAACACCACCATGCAACTGCTGCAGGGCAACAAAGAGAGGTTAGAGCAACTCTCCAGGGGATTTCTGCTAAAGCCAAAGGCCTACCTGGAGCAGCAGCGGCACCAGATCAGCGACCTGGAGAAAGATATCAACTCCGAGACAAAAGACCTGTTGCACGAGCGTGAAAAGTACCTGCAGGAACTGTCGGTTTGTGTGGAGGGCAAAAGCCAGCGCTGGCTGCACATGAAAGAGCATGATCTCAACACCTTAGTGCATTGCCTCGAAACCGAAGCAAAAGACAGATTGCAGAAAAGCCAGATTGCTTACTCCAAGTATAGCGATAAGTTGGAGTACAGTGCGCAAAAGAAGCTGCAGCAGGAAAATCACCGGCTAAAGTTACTGGAGATGAGCATCGAAGCCAATAACCCGGAGAGGCTGCTTTTACGCGGATATACCTTAACTTTGCTTAACGGCAAGATCATCAAAAGTACAAGCGAGGTGAAGAACGGTGATGTAGTGGAAACAAGGATGCAGAATGGCACCCTTCATAGTATGATTGTAAACATTGACACGGATGAATAAGAACCTGAACGAAATGACGTACCGGGAAGCTACCCAGGAGTTAGAAGAGATACTACGCGCCATCGAAAACGATTCTGTAGATGTGGATGAACTGACGCAGAAGGTACAGCGCTCGTCGCAGCTGATTAAACTTTGCAAGGAGAAACTAAAGAAAGCCGAAAAGGCAATTGACCAGGTATTTAACGAAGAGAACTGCGAACAGCCAACTAAACCTGGAGACTCTAAGCCTTCAGCTGGCGGCAATACGCTTTTTTAACCGCAAGTGTACATGGCCTAAATAGGCGCACTGATAAGCCAGATCTAAAGTATAAAAGCCGCTGCAAGTTATGTTGCAGCGGCTTTTATACTTAGATTTTATCAATTTTACGATCCGGTCATCATGGCATCGGTAGCCTGTTCAGAGCTGGAATGGCGGAGTAGCTTCGACAGCATCCAGCGAGCCTCCTGGCATGTATCCAGGTGGTATTTGGCGACAGAGCTGCCGTTACCGATTTTCACCGTGTAAGCCTCTCGTGGCATGGCTTTAAAAACATCTTCGTCTCCCCAATCGTCACCTACGGCCAATACAAACTCATGCGGATATTTGCCAAGCCAATAGCTTGCCGCTTTGCCTTTATTTATTTCCTGTGCCTTTACTTCAACTGCCATCTGCCCGTCCAGTACCTGCAAGTTGCTGTTGGTAGCTAAAAAGTTAAGGTGGCTTACCAGTTCACGGGCACGCAGTTCGCCAAGGCCGGTTTCTACTTTGCGGTAATGCCACACCAGCGAGTAGTCCTTCTCTTCTATAAACGAACCGGGGGTACGGTCTACGTAAAGCTCCAGAATCAAACGGATATCACTTTTCCAGTCGTCCATTAGGCTAAGTACAGTTTGCCAGCCGGCATTCTTTTGCTTTATCCAGACGCCGTGCTCGGCAATAATATCAATATTCAGGTGGCCCAGCCACTCTTCCATGTTGTCTTTTTCGCGGCTGCTCACTACAACTACTCTGTTTTTAGGGTCGCTGCCTAACCTGTCCAGCAGCTCAATCAATTCCTCCGACGGGTTTGCCATCAGCGGCCTGTTGGTGTAATCTACCAGGGCACCGTCATACTCCAGGAAGAACAGCCTCGAACTCGCCGAAACATACGAATCGGTAAGCTCCTGGAAAGTGGCAGAATCCAGGTAAGTGGTAGCCATAGAAAGCTGCTTGATCTTCACATAAGATAGCCTGTCCATGAACATCGACACCCAATGATGTATGTTGTAGCGCTTGATGGTCTCCTGCATGCTGGTCATGTGCACTTTCTGCTCCTCTACTGGCATCGTAAGCGCCTGGTGCAGCGCCTCCACCATCTGGTCAATGTCGTTTGGGTTGATGAGCAAGGCATCTGACAGCTCTTTAGAAGCACCGGCCATTTCGCTAAGTATAAGTACACCGGTTTGGTCGTGCTTGCTAGCCACATACTCTTTACACACCAGGTTCATGCCGTCGCGCATCGGTGTAACCAGCGCTATATCGGCCATGCGGTAAAAAGCAGACAGTGTTTCGAGTGGGTAAGAGCGATAAAAATATTGAATAGGGTTCCAGTCGATGTGGCTATACTTGCCGTTTATGCGGCCCACCATTTCGTCCACCTCCTCTTTCAGCTCTTTATACTTCTCCACCTCGTCACGGCTAGGCACTACCAGCATCACCAGTGTTACCTTGTCATGAAACTCGGGGTACTTCTCCAGGAACTTCTCAAAAGCATCTAAACGCTGTGGAATTCCTTTAGAGTAATCCAGTCTATCAATGGAGATAATGAGTTTTTCTGCTTTTAAGTTGCTGCGGTAAATACGCTCACGCTTGGCTACCTCTTCCGAAACAGCTGTCTGGGCATACTTTTCATAATCAATCCCCATCGGAAAAGAGTCTACCAACAGCGATCTGGTACCAGTATTAATCCAACCGTGCATGCTGCCGTAGCCTACCAGCCTGTTCACAGAGCTCAGGAAGTGGCGCATGTCATCATACGTATGGAAACCAACCAGGTCGGAACCCAACATTCCTTCCAGAAGCTCTTTACGCCATGGCAGCAGCCTGAACACCTCGTAACTCGGAAAAGGGATGTGTTGGAAAAAGCCTATGGTACAATCAGGCAGTTTTTCGCGGAGCATAGAAGGCAACAAAAGCAACTGGTAATCATGCACCCAGATCGTATCATCAGGGCCAGCGTGCTTTACGATTTCGTCGCAAAACTTTTGGTTGGCGTTTTTATAGGTCTCCCAAAACTGCTGATCGTAAACGGCATACTGGCTAAAATAATGAAAAGTAGGCCAGAGCGTTTCGTTGCTAAAGCCTTCGTAATACTCTTTTATTTCGGCTTCAGTCAGAAAAACAGGGAACATGCTTTCCTTCTGCAGCTCTTTTATAATCTGCTGCTGCTTATCTGCTTCCTCTACCACCTTGCCGGGCCAGCCTATCCATAAGTTGTCTCCTTCTTTATAGATAGAGCCTAAGCCTGTCGCCAGTCCACCCTCGCTTGTTTTAAATTGTAGTTCACCCTCCTTCTCCTGGAGTTTAACGGGAAGTCTATTTGATACAATGATCAGTTTTGCCATGTAAGCCTTGTAAGTGACGCAATCTGCTTAAACCGTGTGGTGCATAACCGTTAAACAGTGCTCCTATTATTTCTTCTGTTAGATTTAGTCGCTGATTAATATTACGCAAAGAACCTTACAAGCGTTTTCTATATATAGAACTTTAACTATAAATAATCGGCATTAAACTTACATAACATTGGTCTTCACATTAAACACAACCTCAAACCATTTTCCAGAGTAAGTTTAGGCCATGGACTATACTTGCTGCAGTAGAGACAAACGCCGCTGCGCTGGTTGTTGATCTCGTTTACTTCTCAATGGATAAAATTTCAGATTTCTTTTATCAGCTGGATGATATGGCACTGGGGTTATGCATCATACTTGCTGCCCTGATAGTGGGTATACTCATAAAGTATACTTTGTTTAAGCTACTGAGAAGCTATAACAAACAAGAAAATCCGTTGCTGGTACGGTCACTTACGCTGCACCTGAACCAACCGCTTTCATTTCTGATCCCGCTGTTGTTTCTGTCTGTTGCAGTGCCATTATTGCCGTATTCAGACAAAACCATTTACGTACTGAAGCGGATAATCGAAGTACTGGATATACTTGTGTTTGCCTGGGCACTCATAAAGCTTACTAATGTGGCCAGAGACATTGTGCGGCAAAAGTACCAGGTAGACAAACCAGACAACTTTAGGGAGCGTAAGCTTTACACACAGCTGCAGTTCCTGCGCAAACTTACCATTGTGCTGATTGCATTCGTAGCAGTTTCGATGATCCTGCTGAGTTTTGACGCTGTTAGAAAACTGGGTACAGGTTTGCTTACTTCTGCTGGTGTACTGGGGATAGTTGTAGGTGTGGCTGCTCAGAAGTCTATAGCCAACTTACTAGCCGGTTTACAAATTGCGTTTACGCAACCCATACGGTTGGATGACGTGCTGGTGCTGGAGGGTGAGTTCGGCCGGGTAGAAGAAATTACATTGACCTATGTAGTGCTCAGGCTCTGGGACAACCGTAGGCTTGTTCTGCCCCTAAATTATTTTATAGATAAACCCTTCCAAAATTGGACCCGCACCGGTTCCGATATACTGGCAACTGTTTACCTTTACACAGACTATACCGTACCCATTGATGCCTTACGAACTGAATTCGAGGCTATACTTGCCGGTACAGAGCTATGGGACAGGCGGGTATCTGCGCTTCAGGTTACCGACTCGAAAGAGCATACGCTGGAACTGCGTGCGCTTATGAGCGCCAACAACTCCGCTCTTGCCTGGGATCTGCGCTGCCTGGTACGGGAAAGGCTGGTGCAGTTTATTCAGAAAAATTACCCCGATGCACTTCCGAAACTGAGAACGGAGGTAACCGGTCCTGCTTTGCATACTTTATCAAAACATTCTTAACTTGAAGTATAAACATACTTGCTTCGTTAACCACCTAACATGAGTTTATTTGAAGGAATAGATCCTACTATTGTTGAATGGGTCATTATCCCGGTACTGATTTTCCTGGCACGCATCTGCGACGTTACCCTGGGCACACTGCGCATTGTTTTCATATCCAAAGGCGACAAGATCATTGCTCCCATACTTGGTTTTCTTGAAGTTCTTATCTGGCTAATCGCCATTACGCAGGTAATGGAAAACCTGAACAACTTTGCCTCTTACCTGGCCTGGGCCGCGGGTTTCGCAACCGGTAACTTTCTGGGACTGCGTGTAGAGCAAAAGCTGGCGCTTGGGCAAATGGTTGTGCGCGTAATTACTGTAGAACCAGCTGATAAACTTATTGATCGGCTTAAAGGCCACGGATACCGCCTTACATGTATTGATGCACGAGGCACCAGAGGTAAAGTAAACCTGCTTTTCCTGATCGTAAAGCGTAAGAAACTGGATAAGGTAATCGACATCATCCGGGATTATAACCCACAGGCCTTCTACTCGGTAGAGGATGTACGTTCTGTTTCTGAGTTTGAAATTCCGCAGGAAGAAAGCAAACGCCAGATAGGATTCAGAAAGCTGTTCCCACTTCGTAAGGGGAAGTAATATTGGGTTGGAGAGATGGACTAGTATTTTGCTCCTCTATTCCCTGCCGCAAGTATGGCTACCGTGTAGAAAAACAAAGAGACGCAGTGTGATGCGTCTCTTTGTTGCTAATTTCTTATATTTCTAACAAAATCATCCTCTAAACTGAAAGTATACCACAGCCAATGGCGGCAGCTTAAGTATAATGGAGTTGTCGCGGCCATGGAAAGACTCCGGTACTGCGTGGAGTGGTTCTGTGTTTTGCACATTGCTGCCCCCGTAGCGGCCATCGTCGCTGTTAAATACCTGTATATATTCTCCTAAATGCGGCACACCCAATTTGTAATGCTCATGCAATGCAGGCGTAAGATTACACACAACCAGTAACTCCTCCATTGGCGTTGCACCTTTGCGGATAAAGCTAATGACAGAGTTGTGCGCATCATGATAATCTACCCACTCAAAACCTTCCGGCTCAAAACCACGGGCATAAAGTGCTGGCTCTGCTTTATAAATGTTATTCAGATCGCGAAGTGATTCCTGTATGCCTTGGTGATAACCATATTGCAGTAAGTGCCAATCTAAGCTGCTATCGTGGTTCCATTCAGTAGACTGGCCAATCTCGCCGCCCATAAATAGCAGTTTAGCACCCGGGTGCGCGTACATGTAGGCGTACAGCGCACGCAGGTTTGCAAACTGCTGCCATTCATCGCCTGGCATCTTGCGCAGCAAAGCTCCTTTACCATGCACTACCTCATCGTGCGACAACGGCAGCATAAACCTTTCGGAGAAGGCATAAACCAAGCTAAAGGTAATTTCACCTTGGTGGTGGCGGCGGTAGATCGGATCTTTGGAGAAGTAATGCAGCGTATCGTTCATCCAGCCCATCATCCATTTCATATTAAAGCCTAAGCCTCCGCTTTCTACTTTACCTGTTACTGCAGGCCAGGCCGTAGATTCTTCTGCTACCGTCTGTACATCCGGAAACTGATCGTGCACTGCCTGGTTAAACTCTTTCAGGAATGAGATAGCCTCCAGGTTTTCGCGTCCGCCGTGCTCGTTTGGTATCCACTCTCCTTCTTTGCGGCTGTAATCTAAGTATAACATCGAGGCCACAGCATCTACACGCAAGCCATCGGCATGGTATTTATCCAGCCAGAAAAGCGCATTGCTGATCAGGAAAGAACGTACCTCGTTTCGACCATAGTTAAAAATGTAGCTGTTCCAGTCAGGGTGATAGCCTTTTCGCGGATCGGCGTGCTCGAAAAGGTGCGTACCGTCGAAGTATGCCAATCCGTGCTCATCTGATGGAAAATGAGAAGGCACCCAGTCAAGTATAACACCAATGCCATGCTGGTGCAGCACATCGATCAAATGCATGAGGTCCTGCGGCGAACCCAGCAAGCTATGTGCGGCAAAATAACCGGTTATCTGGTACCCCCAAGAGCCACTGAACGGGTGAAACATGATAGGCATCAGCTCCACGTGCGTGAAGCCCATATTTTGCACATATGCCGGTAGTTCCTCAGCCAGCTCACGGTATGTCAAAGGCCGGTTATTGTCTTCTGCTTTGCGACGCCAGGAGCCTAAGTGCAACTCGTACACACTGTAAGGCTGTGGCTGACCTGTCAGTTCTTTGCGTCGCTGCATCCAGGTATCGTCCTGCCACTCATACTTTAAGTCACTTACCACGGAAGCAGTCTGGGGAGGCACTTCACGGGCAAAGGCAAACGGATCGCTTTTCTCTACCTGGTACATGTTGTATTGCGACCTGATATGGTACTTGTACAACATACCTTTACTTACTTCAGGTATAAAGCCCTCCCAGATGCCGGAGCCGTCATGGCGTACAAACAGCTGATGGCTATCGCGGCTCCAGCTGTTAAAATCGCCCATTACCGAAACCTGTTCCGCATTAGGGGCCCATACAGCAAAGTAAGTACCTTGCCGGCCGGCATGCTCCATTGGGTGCGAGCCAAGCTTTTCATAAAGCTGGTAATGCCTTCCCTCTTTAAACAGGTACACATCAAACTCCGAGAGCTGACTAATCGGGTATACCGCCCTTTGCTCCTGCACCTGCGCAGGTGGCTCTACAGGAACAACTTCCTCAGGCATTGCAGTAGTTGGTACAGTTGCCATCTTTCTTGTTGTCTTAGACTTAGCAGCTGTAGTTACCTTTGTTTCTGCCTTTCCGGCTTTAGATTTACCAGTTCCGGCAGATTTCAGTTTAGGTTTTTGCACTGAGCCGTCTCCTGTGGCAACCGGAACTTCCACATCTTTTGCTGCTGTTCCGGTCTTCCTGCTTTTTGCAGCAGACTTAGTAGCAGTATCCTTTGCTTTTGAGGCTGCCTTACCCTTAGCTGGTTTAGAGGCTGTCTCGTTAGCCGGCTCTGTTACCGGTGCGCCCATCTCTGCCACAGGTGCTTCTTTCTTTTTCCGTGTACCGGATTTCTCCGCTGCTGCACCTTTGGCTTTTGCATCGGCTCCGCCAGCTGCATTCATACTTCCTGTCTCGGTTGTTTTGTCTAGTTTCTTCTTAGCCATTACTATACTTCCTCATGATGTATTTAATGCCTCTGATCGGGATGAGCACCCAATCCGGACGGTTGTTTAATTCATATCCTAGCTCATAGATCGCTTTCTCCAGCAGGAACGTCTGTATCAGTACTTCAAAGTCTTCCTCGTTTGGAGGAACTACGCCTGTACCCATGGTTCTGCCCAGGTAATTGTGCATAAAGAAATTGCTGGCGTAGTGGTACCACTGCTCTGCCCATGCCTCCAGGTACTCTGCCTCTTCTTTTCGCAGGCCTTCTTGCTGGAAATATGCGCTGTAGGCAGCATAATGGAACGAGCGGATCATACCGGCTACATCGCGCAGTGCAGATCGCTTTAACCTGCGCTCGCTAAACGAACGGGCTGGTTCTCCCTCAAAATCGATAATGTAAAAGTCCTTACCCGTAAATAGCACCTGCCCCAAGTGGTAATCGCCGTGGGTTCTTATTTTCAGAGTGTCAATCTTCTTGGAGAAAATCAGTTTTAGTCTTTCCAGTATCTCTTCACGCATTTGCAGCACTTCTTCTGCCTCTACACGAACATTTTCTGAGAGTTTATTCAGGTGCTTTGCTAAGCTATCGAAGTTTACGCGCACCAGTGAGATAAGCGATGAGTACAGTGAACGCTGGTAGTGCAGCGAGAAGTTGTCCGGCACAAAGTCTTTATTATCGTAGATGTTGCTAAGCGCCAGGTGCATTTCGGCGGTGCGCTGCCCCAGCAGCTCGATGCGCTCAACGTGGGCTCCTCCCAACTGCATCTGTATCTCATCAGGGATATCTGAAAATGCCAACGGACGCGAAAGCGAACCTAATGCCGGTTTCAGCTTCATGCGGTCGTTTTGGGTACGGATGCGCTCGAACATACGCTTAAGAGAATCTCCTACGTAGCTCCAGGCATCGCCCTGGTTTGGCACCAGTTCCTGCAGCATCATCAGCACCATCGGGTTCTGTCCCTGCTCGTGCTCTTCCAGTGTACCTAAAAAGCGCGGCACATGCTCAAAGCCAACTTTATCCGTCAGCACCTGCACCACCTCCACATCCGGGTTAATGATACGGTCCAGCTTACGGTATACTTTCAGGAACAGTGAGTTGCCGAATACGATAGATGTATTACTCTGCTCCGCTGAAAGAATTTTGGATGAGAGAGTATTACCCGCTTCGTTCATCATGGAGCTAACCTCACGGTGGCTGAAGCCTACAAGCTCTGCACCGTCTGCTTTGATGCGTTTGCGTTTTACCAGCATCTGCAGCAGCATCTGCCTGAACTCTTCATTGAACAGGGCATCATAAAGTATACCCTCCTGCCCATTCTGCACTACCCGCGCCACCACACTCGCTGCATTAGAGTTGCTGATCTCGTCGGCCTGCTCTCCGGTTGCAAACGCAATTGGTAGCTGGTAAAGCTCTGGTAATCCTTCGTTATAACTAACCTCTATTAGCAGCAGCGACGCCGCCTGCCGCCCAAAAGGCATTGGCAAATCTTTGACGATCTGCATGCGCTGCACCGTACGGGCTTTGCCGCCAAACCAGCGGCGCTGCATGATGTAAGATGGCAGCACCCGGTTTTCGAGAGTTTTTATCGTTTGGCTGGTAAGCTGCTCTTTTAAAGAACTGATCTGCACAGCCGGCCTGCTTTGCTGGTCCACTGTTTCCTGGCCAGCCTCCTGTGGCCTAAGCTCCATCCAGTAATAGCCGTGTCCACCAATGGTAAACAGGTAGTTCTCATCCTTTATGCCCGGAAACTTGTTCTTGCTGAACACCTCTACCGGCACATGCCCTTTGTACTCATTCAGATCCAGTTCCACTGCCTCCGGAAAACGCGACAGGTTGGCAATTACAAGTATGGTTTCGTCTTCATACTCACGTATAAACGCCAGCACTTTAGAGTTAGATGGAGAAAGGAATCGTATACTTCCGCGGCCAAAGGCTTTGTAGCGCTTGCGCATGTTAATAGTGCGGCGCATCCACCAGAGCAGCGAATTAGCGTTATGGTTCTGCGTGTCCACGTTAACCGATTCATACTTATACTCTGGATCTATGATCACTGGCAAATATAACTTCTGCGGATTGGCATCGGAGAAGCCGGCGTTGCGGTTATCATTCCACTGCATCGGCGTACGCACGCCATCACGGTCACCGAGATAATAGTTATCACCCATACCTATCTCATCGCCATAGTATACCACTGGTGTACCACGCATCGAGAAAAGCAGAATGTTCATCAGTTCAATTTTGGCGCGATCATTTCCCAGCAGCGGGGCCAGGCGGTGACGAATACCAAGATTAATGCGTGCCTGCGGGTCTTTGGTGTATACTTTATACATGTAGTCGCGCTCCTCATCGGTTACCATCTCCAGCGTCAGCTCGTCGTGGTTGCGCAGGAACATGGCCCACTGGCAGCTTTCGGGTATGGCCGGTGTCTGGTTAAAGATGTCGATGATCGGGTAACGATCTTCCATCTTCAAGGACATAAACAGGCGCGGCATGATCGGGAAATGGTAGTTCATGTGGCATTCGTCGCCGTCTCCAAAGTATGATGCTGAATCCTCTGGCCACATGTTAGCCTCTGCCAAAAGCAGTTTTCCGGTATACTTTTGGTCTACATGCGCGCGCAGCTTTTTTAGGAAGTCGTGCGTCTCGGGCAGGTTTTCGCCGTTGGTGCCTTCGCGTTCAAACAAGTATGGCACAGCATCCAGACGGAAACCATCCACACCCAAATCAAACCAGTAATCCAGCACCTTAAACACCTCCTTCTGTACGGCAGGGTTGTCGTAGTTCAGGTCGGGTTGGTGCGAGAAAAAGCGGTGCCAGTAGTATTGTTCTGCCACAGGGTCCCAAGTCCAGTTGCTTGGCTCATAGTCGGTAAAGATGATGCGAACGTCTTTATACTTGTTCGGATCATCGCTCCAAACATACCAGTCTCTGTACTTAGAGCCTTTCTTGGCACGGCGGGCCCGCTGGAACCAAGGGTGCTGATCGGAAGTATGGTTGATAACCAGCTCTGTAATTACCTTTAACCCACGGCGATGCGCTTCCCGCACAAAGGCTTTAAAATCCTGCATGTTACCATAGTTAGGATTTATACTTAGGTAATCTGCAATGTCATACCCGTCGTCACGGAGAGGTGATGGATAGAAAGGCAATAGCCAGATGGCTGTTACACCTAGATCTTCCAGGTAATCCAGCTTTTGCATCAGGCCTTTAAAATCGCCGATGCCGTCGCCGCTGCCATCTTTAAAGGCTTTGATGTGCAGCTCATAAATAATGGCATCTTTATACCAATGGATGTTGTCGTCTAGTTCGAATTTCTCGTCTGCCATAGTGTTGGTACAGGGTGGTTTAGCTTATTCGTTTGTAAGGTGATCAGATGGTAACCAGTTATCGTCTAAATTATCGTGTCCCATGCCGGGGTTGGCTGTTTCTATGCGGAATACGTGCACCGGCATTTCATGCGGCCTTAACTCCACGTAGTTCCATTCGTCGTGCCAGGTATACTTGCGCTCCGTTAACAGATCGTGCACCAGGTAATGCTGCCCCTGGGGTATGTTCAGTTTCCAGATCGGCACTTTTACCCAGCCTGCCTGTGTATTGTGCGGGTCCAGGTTTACAACCATCAGCATCTTGTTCTTCAGATCGTCGCTCCATTTTGCATAGCACAGCAGGTTAGGATTATCGGTATCGCCAAAGATGATATTCCAGGTGGTTTGCAGCGCCGGGTTTACCTTGCGGATCTTGTTGATGAGCGTGATCACCTCCCGGATCTTGGTCATTTTGCCCCAGTCCCAGTGCTTTACCTCATACTTTTCAGAGTCTAAATACTCTTCCTTGCCGGGCACTGGCGTAGCGATACCGAACTCATACACCGGCCCATACAAACCGTAGTTAGACGACATGGTAGCCGCCATTACCACGCGCGTAATATGCGCCGCTTCGCCTCCCTCCTGCAGCGCCACCGGGTTAATGTCCGGAGTATTGGGCCAGAAGTTTGGACGGTAGTATTCCCGTAAATCAGTTTGAGTTAGTTCTGTCATGTACTGCTTCAGTTCGTCAGCAGTGTTACGCCAGGTATAATAAGTATAGGTCTGGGTAAATCCGATCTTAGCCAGGCGTTCCATCACACGTGGCCGCGTAAAGGCTTCGGATAAGAAGATAACCTGCGGATGGTTTTTATGAATATCAGCGATCACCCACTCCCAAAATGCAAAGGCTTTGGTGTGTGGGTTATCTACTCTGAAGATGAACACGCCCTGGTCAATCCAGTGAAGCAATACTCTTCGCAACTCCTTCCAGAGGTTTTGCCAGTCTGGCGTTTCAAAATTCACAGGCAGCACGTCCTGGTACTTTTTAGGTGGGTTCTCGGCATACTGCACCATGCCATCTGGTCGCCATTTAAACCACTGCGGATGCTCTTTTACATAGGGATGGTCTGGTGAACACTGGATAGCAAAATCAAGGGCTATTTCGATGCCATGCTCTCTGGCATCATGCACAAACTGCCGGAAATCATCCAACGTACCCAGCTCCGGAAGTATGGCATCGTGGCCTCCTTCTTCGCCGCCAATAGCCCACGGTGATCCAGGCTCTCCAGGTTCTGAGGTTACAGAGTTGTTCTTGCCTTTTCTGAAAGCGCGGCCGATGGGGTGTATAGGTGGCAGGTAAATCGTATCGAAGCCCATTTCAGCGATGCGCGGCAGCAAACGCGCTGCATCTCCAAAGGTGCCATGACGACCACCTTCCTGCGCTGCTGATCTCGGGAAAAACTCGTACCAGGTGCTGAAAAGTGCTTTCTGCCGCTCTACATCCAGTTGCAGGATTTTCTCATAGGTGCTCACGTTACTGCGCTCACAGCATGCATGCATCAGTTCGCTTACATCGGGCCCGGTGGCAAGGGCAACGGCATCGGCCACAGAAGTTACATTGCGTAACTGCTCTGCCCACTTCCTAAGCCGTTTCTGCTGGCCGGGTTTGGATGTGGCTGCGGCATTTTCTAGATGCTCTGCTCCGATCATCAGCTCCACGGCTATATCCTGGTTGGCTTCATACTTCTTCTTCAGGCCTTTCTGCCACGAATAAAAGTGATCTACCCAGCCTTGCACACTGTACTCGTAGCGGCCCATTGAGTCAGGCGTAAACGAGGCTTCCCAGCGGTCATTGCCCAGAAACTTCATCGGCACCTCTTCCCACTTTTTCCGTCGGGTGTGCCTGTAAATAAGCTGGGCTTTTACTTCATCATGTCCATCAGCAAAAACATCGGCTGTAACGGTGAGCTGTTCTCCCACCACGCGCTTGGCGGGATATCGTCCGCAATTGATCTGCGGTTTTACATTTTCTATGACAACACGTTTGGTTCCTTCTAGTCCTTCCATGTAGTGATTTCTTCTTAAGTTATGTAGGTACTGTGCTGGTTAAAATATGTTTCGGACAATATTTTAAATCATATTATATGTTTCGTAACTGCACCCGATGCTCCTGTAAACGGACCTGCTGCACTACACTTACCATACCGCTCTATTTGCTAAAAATCCACAACTTATTGCTTAAAAAGCCAGTTAATACGTGCTGTAAAAAACCCTACAAGTATGTCTATTCGGAGAGAAATAGGAGCAAAGTACAACCCCGGCGAAGGAACGCTGTACACAGTGTGGGCACCTGATGCAGCAGATGTGAAGGTTAGATTGCACAAACCAAAACCACAGGATATTCCTTTACAGCAAGAAGCCTTCGGTTACTGGACAGCATTGGCAGAAGAAGCAACACCGGGTACACGCTATACATTTTTGCTTGATGAGGAGAAAGAAAGACCAGACCCCGCTTCGCTTTCACAGCCAAACGGCGTACACGAACCCTCAGAAGTAGTAGACCACCACAGCTTTTCCTGGACAGACACAAAATGGAAAGGCGTGCCGCTGCAGCAGTATATTATTTACGAGTTACACGTGGGCACCTTTTCGGAAGCAGGTACTTTTGAAGGCGTTATTGAAAAATTGCCGCAGCTCAAAAACCTGGGCATAACGGCTATCGAGCTAATGCCGGTGGCGCAGTTCCCGGGCAGCCGCAACTGGGGTTACGATGGTGTATTTCCGTATGCAGTGCAAAACTCCTATGGTGGCCCCGATGGTTTAAAGCAGTTGGTAAATGCCTGCCACGCACAGGGTATGGCCGTGATACTGGACGTAGTATATAACCACCTTGGCCCAGAAGGGAACTACCTCCGCGACTTTGGTCCATACTTCACTAACAAGTATAACACTCCCTGGGGCGAGGCCATTAACTTCGACGACGCCTACTCTGACCCCGTACGCAACTTCTTTTTCCAAAATGCCCTGATGTGGTTCCGGGATTATCACATCGACGCGCTACGCCTGGATGCGGTACATGCCATTTACGACAATAGTGCTAAGCATTTTCTGCAGGAGCTGCAGGAGCATGTGCACCAGCTGGAGGAGCAGGAAGGCCGGGAGTTTATACTTATAGCTGAAAGCGACCTGAATGATGTACGCCTTATCAACCCGACAGAGCGTGGCGGTTACGGCCTGGCGGCGCAATGGAACGATGATTTTCATCATGTGATCCACGCGATGGTAACTGGTGAGCAGGAAGGCTACTATGTCGGCTTTGGAACGGCAGAGCAGCTGGCAAAAATAATGACCCATGCTTTTGTTTATGATGGCCTGTACTCGGAGCACCGTAAACGCACGTTCGGTAGTTCTACAGCCCGTAACATGGCCCAACAGTTTGTCGTGTTTTCCCAGAATCACGACCAGGTAGGCAACCGTATGCTCGGAGAACGACTCTCGCAGTTGGTAAGCTATGAGATGCAGAAGGTAGTAGCTGGCTTGGTTATACTTTCGCCCTACCTGCCTATGCTGTTCATGGGGGAAGAGTATGGAGAGCAGAACCCGTTTTTATACTTTGTGAGCCACGGAGACGAAGACCTGATTGAAGCAGTGCGCAAAGGCCGGCGCGAAGAGTTTGCGTCTTTTGCCTGGCAAGGCGAGGCACCCGACCCGCAAAGCGAAAAAACATTTAAGCAGTCCAGGTTACGGCATAGCTATACTTCCGACGCAAACCAACTGCACTTGCGCGAGTACTACAAGCGGCTCATCCTGCTCAGAAAATCATCTCCTGCGCTTGCTGCACCTGATAAAGATAAAGTAGAGGCATACATGGATGAGCACGAGAAGGTGCTGCACTTAATCCATTTTACAAAACCGCCGTATATCTATTGCTTATTTAACATAAGTACCGCACCAAAGACGGTAAAACTCAATCAGGAAAAATTTAACGGAAACTGGCTGGTATTGCTCTCCTCTGCCGACCCTATGTGGAGTGGAAAAGGACATTCATTGCCTCAGGAGTTGCAGGGGCAGACGGAGATCACAATACCGGCAGAATCTATACTTATACTTCAGGAACAGAAATAACATGGAACAATACATATGCATACACGGCCACTTTTATCAGCCACCACGCGATAACCCATGGCTTAACGAAGTAGAGTTGCAGGAATCTGCGGCACCCTACCACGACTGGAACGAACGCATCACAGACGAGTGCTATGCCCGAAACTCTGCCTCCCGTATTCTGGATGACAAAGGCAAAATAGTAGACATCACCAACAACTACAGCAACATCAGCTTCAACTTTGGCCCTACTCTGCTGGAGTGGATGGAGAAAAATGAACCTGACACCTACCAGGCCATACTGGACGCCGACAAGCAAAGTATGCAGCATTTTTCCGGTCACGGCTCGGCTTTAGCGCAGGTATACAATCACATTATCATGCCGCTGGCCAACGAGCGTGACAAGCATACACAGGTAATATGGGGAATCTATGATTTCAAGAAACGCTTTGGCCGAGACCCGGAGGGCATGTGGCTGGCAGAGACCGCTGCAGATACGCCTACTTTAGAGGTATTGGCACAGCATGGCATTAAGTTTACCATTCTCTCTCCTTACCAGGCAAAACAATTCCGGAAGATCGGGGAAAAGGAATGGCATAACGCTGAGGGAGCCAACATAAACCCACGCCGTCCATACTTGTGCAAGCTGCCCTCTGGCAAAGAGATCGTGCTTTTCTTTTACGATGGACCGGTTTCCCAGGGTATTGCTTTTGAAAGGCTGCTAAACAGCGGTGAGTCATTTGCCAACAGGCTGGTAGACGCATTGGACCATAAAAGCAAAGAACCGCAGCTGATGCACATCGCCACCGACGGCGAAACGTACGGCCACCACCACCGGTTCGGAGAAATGGCTCTATCATACGCAGTGCATCATATACAGGAAAAGACCCAGGCTCAAATAACGGTTTACGGAGAGTACCTCGAAAAATTCCCGCCAACGTACGAGGCACAGATCATAGAAGAAACTTCGTGGAGCTGTGCCCACGGTGTAGAACGCTGGCGCAGCAATTGCGGCTGTAATACCGGAGGCCATGCCCACTGGAACCAGGAATGGAGAAAGCCCCTGCGCGAGGCGTTCGACTGGCTTCGGGATGAACTTGCACCGCTTTACAGCGAGGAGATCGGGAAACTTGGTGCTGACCCTTGGGCCACCCGCAACGACTATATCCAAGTGATCATGGACCGGTCTGAGGAGAATGTGGAGAATTTCTTCGAAAGCCATACTACCAGGGAGCTGACCCAGGAGGAAAAAGTGCGCTTTCTGAAACTGATGGAAATGCAGTACCACACCCTGCTAATCTATACCAGCTGCGGATGGTTCTTTGATGAAGTGACTGGTATTGAAACGATGCAGGATGTATTTTATGCGGCACGCGCTATACAACTGGCAAAAGAAGTAAGCAGCAAAGACTATGAACAGAAGTTCCTGGAGTACCTGGAGAACGCAAAGAGCAATCTGAAAGACCAGGGCAACGCAGCAAAAGCCTATCGCAGCTTTGTTGCCCCTACTATTATCGATCTGCTGCGCGTGGGGGCGCACTATGCCATCTCCTCACTTTTCGAGAGCAAGACCGATACAGAGCAGGAGCTTTATAGCTTTAAGGCAACCTCAGAAGCTTATGAGCTGCAAGAGGCCGGCAAGCAGAAACTGGTAACAGGCCGCGCCAACATTAAATCAAAAATAACTTGGGAAGAGGTAACCATAACCTTTGCGGCATTGCACCTCGGAGACCATCAGTTATTCGGGGGGGTGCGCGAATTTATGGATCATGATAGCTACGAGAGCCTTAAAGCAGAACTGAAAGCGGCCTTTGAAAGGGGCAATGTAAGCGAAGTGATCATGTTGCTGGACAAACATTTTGAGTCGCACAGTTACTCTTTCTGGCACCTGTTTAAAGACGATCAGAAGAAGATACTCGATCAGGTACTGGCTACCACCATGCAGGGCGTAGAAAACGATTTCCAGCAACTGTACGACAATAACTACCCGCTTATCTCGGCCATAAAAACAATTGGCATGAAACTGCCTCGTCCTTTGCAAACCACGGTAGAATACATCGTAAATACTAAGCTGCTGCGCGAATTTGAAAGCGAGACACCGAACACAACTGAGATAAAAAGGCTGCTCGAAGAGGTGCAGCGCATGCGTGTCAGGCTAAACTACAGCCAACTGGAGTTTGCCGTTACCAACCGGGTTGATGAAATGATGAAGAAGATACAGCAAGAGCCACATAACATGGATACCATGAACGTGCTAATTGAATTGCTTGACGTACTGGAGGGATCTAAGCTGGAAACAGATTATTGGCAGGCACAGAACATCGCTTTTTATATGCAGCAAAACGGCTATTTAGACCTGAAAAAACGAAGCGAAAACGGTGATACCGAGGCTGCCGCATGGTGCCATCAGTTCGAAAAACTATACCAGAACCTTAACCTTAAAGTATAAGCATGGCATACATTCCGTCGGCTACGTACCGGTTACAGCTATCGCCTGGCTTTACCTTAAAGCAAACGCTGCACCTGCTCCCCTACCTGCAGGAGCTGGGCATCAGCACCATTTACGCGGCTCCTATCTTCTGTGCAAGGCCCGGCAGCGAGCATGGCTACGATGTAACGGCTCCCTACAACATTAACCCGGCCTTAGGCACGCAGCAGGAGCTGAAGCAGATAGCCGAAGAACTGAAGAGCAGAGGCATGGGATGGCTGCAGGACATTGTGCCCAACCACATGGCCTATCATCCGGAGAACGTGTGGTTGATGGATGTGCTGGAAAAGGGCCCGCAGTCAAATTTTTATACTTTCTTCGACATCGACTTTAAGCACCCGGACTTTGCCGGGCAGGTAATGGTGCCTTTCCTGGGAGATAAGTTGGATAAAGTGTTGGAGGAAAAGCAACTGAAGGTGGAGTTACAGGAAGATGGTCTGAAGATAGTATACTTTGAGAATGCCTATCCCTTAAGCCTTTCCACCTACCATACCTTGTTTCAAAAAGCTCTGAAGAGTTCCAGCGAACCGGGTATCACACCGCTTACAGGTCAGTTTTTGGAGGAGCTGCAACACTTTGAAGAGGAAGAAACCATTACCCCTGCTGCCTGGACAAACTATAAAAAGAAGCTTTATACTTCGGAGCTGCTAAAAAGCGCTTTGGTTAAAGTTACTGCACAGATAAATAAAGATGAGGAGCAACTAAAACAACTACTGGACCAGCAGCACTTTATACTTTGCCATTGGCAGGAAACGGAGAAGCAGATCAACTACCGTCGCTTTTTCACGGTAAACGACCTCATCTGCCTGCGCATGGAAAAACAGGATGTGTTTGTACAGTACCACCAGTTTATACAGCAGTTGTGCCATAACAACACCCTGCAGGGCCTACGGGTAGACCACGTGGATGGCCTCTTCGACCCGAGTACTTACCTGAAGCGTTTGCGGGAACTGGCAGGGCCAGAGAAGTATATTATTGTAGAGAAGATACTGGAGGGCGAAGAGCAGTTGCCGGAGCGTTGGCCGATTCAGGGCAACAGCGGCTACGACTTTCTCGCTTGGGTTAGCAACCTGTACACCTCCGGCAGTGGCCGCCGCAAACTAACGGAAGTCTATCGCCGCCTGGTGCCGGATGCGCCTACTAATTACGAGCAACTGGTATTCAACAAGAAAATGTTCATCCTCAAAAATCATATGCAGGGTGAGCTGGATAATTTGTTACGTGTGCTGCAGGAGCGGCACCTGATACCTTTGTCCGATGCCGAAGTATGGCGCGAAGCATTGGCCGTTGTACTGGCAGCCTTCCCCGTGTACTGCATTTACGGCAATCGGCTGCCGCTTTCTGCAGGTGAGATGGAGGTAGTAGATAAAGCCTTTGCTGAGGCACAGGAGCAGGCTCCAAAGCTACAGGAGCAGTTACAGCACCTGCACTCCCTGTTTACCCTAACACCCGATGATACAGCTGATACAAAGCACCACAAGTTATACTTTGTAATGCGTAGCCAGCAGTTTACAGGGCCTTTGGCGGCTAAAGGCGTGGAGGATACTACCTTCTATAACTATAACCGCCTCATCTCGCTGAACGAAGTAGGCAACAGTCCGGATATCTTCCATTTGGAGACGGAGGAATTTCATGAGCGGATGTTGTACCGGCAACGGGTATACCCGCACTCACTAAACGCCACTGCCACCCACGACACCAAACGCGGAGAGGGTGCCCGCATGCGCCTGAACGTGCTAAGCGAACTACCCGAAGAGTGGGAGGAGCATGTAAAGCAGTGGATAGAGATCAGCAGAAAGTATACTTCAGAACCTACGGCCAACGATTTATACTTCATCTTCCAGACCATAATTGGCGTGCTATCATCAGAGGGTGAGGCCGGTTACAGTCTGATAGAGCGCCTGCAGACTTACCTTGAAAAAGCACTGCGTGAAGCCAAGGTAAACAGTGACTGGGCTGATCCGAATGAGACTTATGAGCAAGCTGTAAAGGATTTGGTACGCCAACTGCTGGAGGAGAATTCCGGCTTTATGAATTCCTTCCTGCCATTCTTCCGGAAGGTGGCGCACTACGGTTGGATCTACGCGCTCTGCCAAACGCTGCTTAAGATCACCTGCCCAGGCGTACCAGATATTTACCAGGGAACGGAGCTCTGGGACCTGAGCCTGGTAGACCCAGATAACCGCCGCCCTGTAGACTACAGGCTGCGGCAGCACCACCTACTCCGTATCCGCCAGCATGAAAACCAAAACACCTACCAGTTACACCGCGAACTGTTGCAAAATTGGGAAAGTGGAGAAGTAAAGCTGTACCTGATCTACAAAGCGCTGAATGCACGGCATTATTTCCAGCAGTTGTTTAGCCACGGCGAGTACATACCGCTAAATGTAACTGGCAAGTATAAAAACCATGCACTAGCCTTTGCACGTCACTTTAAAAATGAGTGGGCTATTGTAGTTGTCCCGTTGCTGTTAACAAAACTGGTTTCGAAAAGTAACCTTCCGTTGGGTGCCGAAGTATGGGAAGACACAGCCATTGAAATTCCAGAGGACGCGCCTTCGCAATGGAGTTTCGTGTTTGGCAAAGACACGTGGCAAGGCAGCAACACAATTCCCCTGGCAGAAATTTTTAAGACATTTCCGGTGGCATTTTTAACAGCAACAGCATCATGATCATACCTAAACGCAGCAGCGGCTTATTGCTGCACATCACCTCCCTCCCATCCCGCTTTGGTATAGGCGACATGGGGCCTGAGGCTTATAAATTCTGCGACCTGCTGGTAGAGGCCGGGCAACGTTACTGGCAGATATTACCGCTAAACCCAACCGAGCATGAGTATGGAAACTCGCCATACAGCAGTCACTCTGCTTTTGCCGGTAACCCGCTGCTCATCAGCCCGGAGCTTCTGCAGCAGGATGGTTTGCTGCAAACCAAAGATCTCGAGACAGATCAAAGCTTTCCGGAGGATAGGGTAGATTTTAAGGCTGTTGCCAAGTATAAAATTGCGCTGCTCAAAAAATCCTATGCGTTTTTTAAATCCGAGTTGCCCGATGTGATCTGGAAGGATTTTACGCAGTTCCAGAAAACGCACCGTTCCTGGCTCGACGACTTTGCACGCTTCTCTGCCTACAAAGCCCACTTCCACCATAAAAGCTGGGTAGAATGGCCGCAGGAAATAAAGTACCGCGAAGAAGGTGCCATGCAGGAACTGGATGATGAGCTTTCGGAAAAGATAGAGTTTGAGGAGTACCTGCAGTTTCTGGTGTACAGGCAGTGGCAAAAGCTGAAAAACTATTGCAACCAGAAGGGTATAATTTTTCTGGGAGATATGCCTTTTTATGTGAGCCACGACAGCGCCGATGTATGGGCAAATCCAAAGTATTTTAAGCTGGACAGAGACGGAAACCCAACGGCAGTATCCGGAGTGCCACCAGACTACTTCAGTGAAACCGGCCAGCTTTGGGGTACTCCAGTGTATGACTGGGAAGTACTGCAAAAACACCATTTTGACTGGTGGATACAACGCATCGAGCATAATCTTCAGCTTTTCGGTCTGCTTCGCCTCGACCACTTCAGGGCTTTCTCTGCTTATTGGGAAGTGCCTGCAGGAGAAGAAACGGCTATTAAAGGCAACTGGGTAAAAAGCCCCGGGGATGAGATTCTCAAGATCATCAAACAAAAGCACCACCCCATGCCAATCATTGCCGAAGACCTAGGTGAGATAGACCAGCCGGTGCGCGACCTGATACATAAGTTTGACCTGCCCGGTATGTTGGTGCTGCTGTTTGCCTTTGGCGATGATATATCCAATAACCCGTATGCGCCGCACAACCACAAAGTAAATAGTATTGTGTATACCGGCACCCACGATAACAATACAGTACGGGGCTGGTACGAAAAGCAGGCCAGTAAGGAAGACAAGCACCGCCTGAGCGAGTACAGCAACCACAAGTTAAATGCCGATAATGTAGCCGATGTGATGATGCACCTGGCGCTGGGTTCGGTGGCACAGTTGGCTATACTTCCGGTGCAGGATGTGCTGCGTTTAGGTGCAGATGCAGTGATGAACGTACCTTCTACGATAGATAAAAACTGGGAGTGGCGCCTGAAAGACAAGCAGTTTGCACAGCAACAGGTAAAGCATTTACTTGAGATGACAGCCATCTATGGCCGCTGCGACACCGAAAAAACAAGTATAAATAATCTGTAGGCAAGGTATTGGGAAAGTGGATTTAAAAACATACTTTAGGGTGAGTATCTGCTAAAGATATTGTTAGGCTTACCACTAAAACCTTAAACTATGGCACACTCCACCACCCAGATCGAGTTGGGTTCTAAAGCCCATCACTTTGCCCTTTTAGATACTGTTTCTGATAAGCTTGTTTCCTTAGACGATATAGCCTCTCCAAATGCTACCGTTATCATGTTTATCTGCAACCACTGCCCTTATGTAAAACACATTTTACCAGAGCTGGTGCAGCTGGCAGACGAGTATCAGCAAAAGGGTATAAGCTTTGTCGCCATCAGCTCTAACGATGCGCAGATACAGCCGCTCGATGGACCGGAGGAGATGAAAATGCTGGCTGACGAATTGCAGTTTCCCTTTCCGTACCTCTACGACCAAACCCAGATGGTAGCACGCCATTACATGGCTGAGTGTACTCCTGAGTTTTTCGTGTACGACGGGCACAAGCGCTTAGCCTACCACGGCCAGTTCGACGGCTCCAGGCCAAACAACGACGTACCGGTAACCGGCCAGGACCTGAAACAGGTGCTGGATCTTTTACTTGACCACAAGCCGGTGAACATGCAACAACAGCCCAGCGTAGGCTGCAGCATTAAGTGGCGGGTTCAGTAGGCGGAATGTCTTTCTGATTTTCCTTTACCAGTTCTGCCATGGCAGTTACGTGGTCCAGGTACTGCGAAGTATAGGCATCGTACTCTGCGTGTATGTACATCGCTGTACCTCCTACCACTGTTTTAATAATATCCTCGTGTTCTTCCATAGGTATAGCCGGGCAACCAAGGCTGCGCCCTAGTCTGCCAGCCTGTGCTATAAAATCCTCGGTGGCATACTCTGCTCCGTGCATTACTATACAGCGATCTTTGGCATTGGAGTTAAATTCCTTGTCTAAACCCTCCAACTTAAGCGACAGGCCATGTTTGCCGTAGTAGGTGCCTTCGGTTACATAAAATCCTATGCTGCTCATGTACGATTCGCTCTTGTTAGAGAAGTTCTCGGCAAACTCATCCCCGGAGTTGCGCCCATGCGACACGTAGGTATTATGCAGCAGTTCTTTCTTGTCCAGGTCCACTACCCACAGCCTCTTCTCATTCGATGATTTAGAAAAGTCCACGATGGTAAGTATAGCTTTATCAGCGATTTCGTCGCGGTGCTTCATGTTGTAGTAACCGGTAAGTGCTTTTTCGAACACCTCCAGCCTCATGCCTGTTTCCTGTAGCCCTATGTGGTTGTAAAGGTTAAAGGCAACCTGGTTAAACTTTACTACTTTATATTCGGAGATACGGGCTTTGGTACGTTTCGAGTCTTTTAATGAAGCTGACGAGGCACCTCCTACCGGCGTGGCCATAGGGGTTAGTACCAGCGGTGCGAACAATGGAAGTATGCCCTTTGCCAACCTTCTTCGTATATATCTTAACCTGGGCTTTCTCATAATAATAGCTTTATAGTTTTACCTTTTTACGCAGTGCTATCCACACGGTTAAGTTCTGCAGCTATTGCCGGCTCACCTGAACTGCCAAGAGAGACTTGGAAGTATAAAAGGCATCATTTTTGCGTATCTACCTGTGTTATAACCACATCAACCTTAGTAATCATACATGCTTTTTAAAAGAAGTAACCGCTTAAACATACTCTTTTTGTCTTTCCTGTTATTGATCGCTGCCAGTTGCGGCGGTCCGCAAACACTGCGTACTGTGTTTAAAGACCAGACACCTTATGAGGCATATGTATCTAAACTAAAAGATGCTAAACTAGACCAAACTGCACTTGGCCAGGACTGGCTACGGGCCGGCGAAAAGGCACTACAGGATTCGATAACCGTTACTTTACCCTTTAAAGAAACCGGGTATTTCTCAGCTGATAAACCCAAGGCTTTAGGCTACAAAATTGATGCAAAGCGAGGAGAGCGCATTGTCGTAAACCTGGAAGTAAAAGCACGCCAGGCCATGCAGGTTTTTATGGATATGTTTGAAGGTACCGCTACTCCAAAACATGTGGCTTATTCTGATACGGTAGTAAACACGCTGGTATATGAAGTGGAAAACGACAGTCAGCATATTTTGAGGGTGCAGCCAGAGCTCTTGCGCAGCGGGCAGTATACAGTTACAATAAAGTCGGAGCCTACGCTTGGCTTTCCGGTGGCGGGCAAAACCAGCCGCAACATTGCCAGCATCTGGGGAGATCCGCGCGACAATGGGGCCCGCTCACACGAGGGGGTTGATGTGTTTGCCAAACGCGGCACACCTGTAGTAGCTGCCAGTCCTGGAATAATTACCCGTGTAAACACTACTCCCAGAGGCGGTAAGGTAGTATGGCTGGCCGACTACGACCGGCGCCAGAATTTATACTATGCCCATTTGGATAGCCAGGCGGTAACAGCAGGACAGCGTGTGGAAAAAGGGGATACACTTGGTTTTGTGGGCAACACAGGGAATGCCAGAGGAACCAACCCACACCTGCACTTCGGTATTTACCGCTATGGTCAAGGCCCCACTAACCCCTATCCCTACTTGCACGAGAATAAAACATCCGCGCCACCTGTACAGGTTGATGCAAGTAAAATTGGAAACTGGGTACGGGTATCGGCTAGAGCAGCCAATGTGCGCCAACAGCCATCCACGAAATCTAAAGTATACAAACAACTACCACAGCATACGCCTCTTTTTGTGACAGCTGCCTACGCCAGTTGGTTCAGGGTAGAGTTGCCAAACGGCACAGAAGCATATATCGCCAGCAGTTTAGTAGAGACAGCCGCCAAACCGATCAAGTATGAGAAACTGGCTGCCCAGGCCGACCTTCTGGACGAAGCAAGTATAAAAGCCCCTGCAAAAGATAGTTTAGGTGCAGGCAGTAAAGTGGCCGTGCTGGGAGGTTTCAATGGCTATACGTTTGTAAAATCAGAGACTGGTGAACGAGGCTGGGTGCGGAAAGAATCTCTTTTGTAAGCAAAGCTGCAATTGTAGAGACAGGTCACAAATAAATTTGTGCTGTCATATCGACCTTTGGGAGAGATCTTTATAGAATTTTCTCAGTTCTAATTTTGAAGAGATCTCTCCCAGAGGTCAAGATGGTAACATTACGTAAGCTGACAGCATTGGGGGAGTGGCCAGTCTTTACAAAAGCAGAAGGTGGTTATACTTATATTTTCTAAGCTAATCCGCTGATTACAAACCGCTCCGGGTGGTTACGTTCGTAAAGGGCATGCAGAATTCCATCTTTCAAGCCAACGGCTGGCACGATCATACTTTCCAGCTTGGCCCACTTCATGGCAGAGAGGTATATTTCTGCGGCAGGAAGTATAACATCGGCACGATCTGGGTTTAGCAGTAACTTAGTTAAGCGGTCATCCATGCTCATGCCTGCCACCATCGCCGAGACTTCCTCTATTTGTTTCCGGAAGATAGGTTTGCCTCCTGATTTACCTGACAGCTCATAAATCTTGTTTATGTTACCGCCAGTGCCGATGGCACGTGACAAGTGGTACTTTTTAGAATTGACCTCAATCCATTCGCGCATATTGTTCCACAGTACTTCGGAATCTCTGCCGTGCATGTGCCTGATGGTGCCCTGCTCAAAGGATTGTGATGCTATCTTCTCCCGGTTTACATAAATATTGAATTCCGTACTGCCCCCACCCACATCAATATGTAGGTAATTGCGTTCATCCAAAAAGTTAATTATTACTTTGTTGATCAATTCTGCCTCTGCTACGCCATCTATCACATCTATATTCATACCTGTTTCCTGGTACACGCGCTCCAGAATCTGGGGTGCGTTTAAGGAGTTGCGCATGGCAGAGGTGGCGCATATCATGAAATGGTTTACGTCGTGTACATCTATCAGCAGTTGCAGGGCGCGCAGGAGTTTTATGAACTTCTCAATTTTATACTCGCTGATATAGCCGGTATTAAATACATCTTCGCCAAAGCGGATCGCGTAGCGGATGTATTCAATCTTCTTGAAAATAACGTTTCCATTCTGGTTCAACACACTTGAGATTTGACATCTGACAGCATTTGAACCAATATCGATAGCAGCTAACTTCAAAAATCCGTGATTTTAACGTGAATGATATGCTCGTAAATATACGCAGAAATATAGTAGTATGGGGACTAGTATTGGAGGTTTGTATAGAGTAAAGCTTGTTTTATTCTTATGGAGAAGATGCTCCTTTGGTGTTGCTTTATTTGAAGGAGATGGAGGGATGACAATCATTTTAGTGGCATCACTTCTGGTATAGCGATCTACATTACAAAAATCTACTAAACCATAGCAACTTAATCCTGAGAAGCCAGTGCAGTGTATCATTTAAAAGCAGAAGCCGGAGCAAATATAAATTTGCTCCGGCTTCTGCTCCTAGTCCTTTTATACTTGGCTACACTAACTCTGCCACAGGTGCTTCCACGTAATTTTTGTTGTAAAAGATTTTGTGCACATCCACTATCTCCTCGTTAGCCAGTGTGCGTTTTTTGATGTATGTGCCGTCCTCTCTCATAATGTAGGAGTTCTGGTTGTCCAGCAGGTTGTAATATAAAACGTTGATTGCTTCGCGCTTCAGTTCCTCGTTTGCTATCAAGAATAGCGCCTCAATTCTGCGGTCAAAGCTACGTACCATGCAGTCGGCACTGCCACCGTATAGTTTCGGGTCGCCGTTGTTGTGGAAGTAATATAAACGGGCATGCTCCAGGTACTCGCCCACTATACTTTTCACCGTAATATTCTCGCTTAGATCTTCGCGGCCAGGGCGCAGGCAACATATACCACGCACAATCAGTTTTATAGGCACACCTGCTTTAGATGCCTTGTACATCTCGTCTATGATCTCCTTGTCCTCGAGTGAGTTTATCTTGATCACGATACCGCTCTTGAGTCCTTTCTTCGCATTCTTGGCCTCATGCCGGATCAGTTCGATCAGGTCGTGGCGCATATCTTTTGGAGAAGTCATCAGGTACCTATAATCGTTTGGCCTAGAGTGGCCGGTGATTACATTAAAGAATTCCGATACGTCGTGGGCGTATACTTCGTCGGTTGTCAGCAGGCTCACGTCTGTATATAGCCTGGCGGTTTGTTCGTTGTAGTTACCGCTGCCAATGTGTACGTAACGCGTTACCTTCTCCCCTTCCTTACGGATAATCATCATCATTTTGGTATGCGTTTTATACTTGCTGATACCATAGATCACAAAGCATCCGGCCTTCTCTAGTCTTTCGCCTTCGCGCAGGTTACGCTCCTCGTCAAAGCGCGCCTTTACCTCAAACAACACCGACACGTGCTTGCCGTTTTCAGCGGCCTTCAATAAAGCGGCTGTAACACGGCTTTGGTCTGCCAGACGATAAATAGTTTGCTTTATTCCCAGCACCGATGGGTCTTCGGCAGCACGCTCCAGCAGCTCTACCACAGGCTCCATGCTGTTGTATGGGTGGTGCAGCAGCACATCATGCTCCTTCAGGTACTCAAACAGATCCACGCCATCGCTCGGCAAGCTTAGCGGCGCCACCGACGAAGGTTGCTTAAAGCCTTTGTCCTTGAACTGACGGTGGTTGATGATCTGCCACAGGCTGCGCAGGTCTATCAGATTGCTAATGGTGAAGATGTTGGCATTATCAATTGTCCAGCGCTCTTTTAGCACCTTCAACATGAACTGCGATGGGTTACGCTCAATCTCCAGCCTTACTACACGGCCCTTTTTGCGCGTTTTCAGCTTCGACTTGATCTCCTGCACAAAGTCTGCCTCCAGGTCGTCAGATTCTTCCAGAGTAAAGTCGCCGTTACGGGTTATACGAAACAGGTTCACCGACACGATCTCCACGTTACGGAACAGCTTCTTTATCTTCCAGCGCACGATCTCCTCTATCGGCACAAAAATGATCTTATCCTTGCGGTTGAGCTCGTAAAAGCGAGCCAGGTTCTGGGGTATCTGCACAAACGTTACCCGGTCCTGTGCCTTCTGCTCTTCGGTGGTGCGGGTTACCACACCAAAGGTAAGCAACTGGTTCATTAGCAACGGAAAGCCATGGTAGTTGTCGAACACCATGGGTGTGAGTAGCGGGTAGATCGTGTTTTTAAAGTATGAGTCTACTTTTTTCTGTTCTATCTCCGTCAGCTCACTGATCTTCAGTATATCAAAGCCATGCTTCTCGCAAAGCGGCTTTATTTCGCTATTAAAGGTAAGGTACTGGTCGTTCACGAAACGGTGCGCGTAGTCCAGCAACTTCTTACGGAAAGGCAACTCCCTAAGGCCAGAGTAGTCGGTGCGTTCTTTGCCGTAGTCGAGGTAATTGTACAAGCTGCCCACCCTGATCATGAAAAACTCGTCGAGGTTAGACGAGGTGATGGCCAGGAACTTCAATCTATCGAAGAAACTTTTATTCGTATCACGTGCCTGATCAAGCACACGGTAATTAAAACGCAACCAGCTCAGGTCGCGGCTAATATATTTACTTCTCTTTATCTGATCAGAAACCTTGTTGATAAGCATGTTTCCTAGGATTAGGGCTTTAATTTATGTTGGAAAGACTAAGATACTACTAAACACAAAATATAACGAGAAAGTATAGGTATTCCTCCATATTGACAGGCAAAATAGATTTTAAAGCATGATTTGAGTGCATCAGCCCTCGCAATAACTTCTTAAACTCATTCTTAACACAAAACGCTGCATACTCTCGTACCATAAATTCAGGATAATGCCCGATAAAATATGGCTACAAAAGCACCAAACGCACTTAAAAATCCGGACTTTCCGCCGCTACCACTCGAAGAATGGGAGTCAACAAAAGACACGCTGCATCTATACTTTCAGATTATTGGCAAGATAAGGTTAGAGCAAATGCCGCGCCGTAACCATTGGTGGAATGTAACGCTGTACGTTACCTCGCGCGGAATGGGTACGGGGCCTATCCCGTACAAGTTTTATACTTTTGAAATCGACTTTGATTTTATTGACCACCAGCTGGTAATGCGCACCAGTACCGGAGCAACTGAGAGCCTTGCCCTGCAGGACGGGCTAAGCGTTTCTAACTTTTATACTTCAGTAATGAAAGCGCTCGATGTGCTGGGTATACAGGTAGATATTTTAGCTGAACCCTACGACAATAAAAGTAAAATACCCTTTGCCGAAGATTACCAGCATGCTACGTATAACCCCGAACAGGTTAACCGCTATTGGCGCACCCTGGTTACCATAGACCAGGTGATGAAAGAATTTAGCGGCCGCTTTTATGGCAAAACCTGCCCGGTGCACCTGTACTGGCACCATATGGACCTGACGGTAACCCGCTTCTCTGGCAAAAGTATACCTGTCCCCATAGAGGCCAGCGTGGTAGAAAAAGATGCTTACTCGCACGAGGTGATCAGCTTCGGTTTCTGGCCTGGTGATGATAAGGTGCGTTTTCCGGCTTTCTACTCATACACGTTCCCATCGCCAGATGGCCTTGAACTGGAAAAGCTTTATCCTAAATGCGCCCAATGGGTAGACTCGAACGGTAGCCCTATGGCCCTATTAAACTATGAAGAACTGCGCCTGCTGGATAACCCACGAGAGGCCCTGCTTAACTTCTTCGAAAGTGCTTATATAGCCGGAGCAGAACTGGCAGAATGGCCTGTGGAGGAGTTAAGGACTATACCGTTAAATGAGTTGTAGCTAATACAGTTAATCCTTTGCAGCTTCAGAAATTGGCGCATTGTTATATTATTGTGATATTGTTGAATAGTATCATTCCCTGTCATAAAAAATGTCGCTGTTGTCCTTCGGGGTATACTCTCCTGACAGTAGTTTTCGTATTCTGCCAACACGCTCTAGGTTCGCTTCTCTTTTGCTAAAGTAATGGTAATTAAAGGGTGCTCTAATCATGGCAATCAGGGAGAGGTACTCATCCCACGTTAATTGCCTAAAGTTTTTATGAAAGTAGAATTGCGCTCCATCTTCAAAGCCTTTAAGCGGAGCTCCGCCTTTCTCGCCTAAGTATACTTCATTTATGAAAAGCAGAAGGGTTGTGTCTTTTGGCGTTAGCGGATCAAAGGCAAAGCGGGCTATCAACGTTTGCTTCACTTTGCCAATGCCAGGCTTAAAGTTATCGAAGTAGTACATTTTAACCAATCCCTGACTTAAAGTTGTTACACCTGTACCAGGAGTCTCAAAATCAAAGCCCTGATGGCTGTAAAACCCCGGATCCTGAACTTTTAGTAGCGCCTCCAGTTGTTCATCGGTCAAATCATCCAGCCGAAGCTTTATTTTATCTGATGACAGTGCAGTAACTACAATTTCCTCTGTTTCTGCCCGCGCGATAAGTACTACTGCCGTATAATAGACTACTATTATTAATAGCAAAACACCTATCCCTACTGCAAATTTATTTTTCATTTTTAAGTTTGGTTTTAGATTTAATATGAAGTACAACCCTATGCAGGAGTTCATCTTCTCTGCTCTGGCTCCCTTCGATTGTCAGTTTTACTACTATATGCTGTGTCTGTTTTCATATTGCGGTTAGCTTTGTAAACGCATAGGCAGTAGCTGCATGTATATACAAAATCTAATATAGTATAAATTGATTACACTTATGCCTGGGCTAAATATAAAAGCCACACTTCTTTGCGAAGTATGGCTTTTATAATTTCTCAAAATTTAAACTTATGCTTCTGGCATCAATCTTACAATCAATCCATCAAGCTCAGGGTTTATCTTCAGCTGACAGGAGAGGCGGCTGGAACCAGTTGAGTTAGGCAGAGTTTCCAGCATATAGGCTTCGTCGTCGTTTGGCTCTGGCAGTTCGCCACTTTGCAGCACCTCTATGTGGCATGTGGCGCAGATAGCCATACCGCCGCAGATGGCAGGTACATTCAGTTCATTTGCTTTCATCACCTCCATCACCGAAAGGCCCATGTCTGTGGGTGCCTCTAGGGTAACGCGGCTGCCATCGTGCAGTTCTACGTGTATGTTTATCGCATTCTCCATTAGCTTAGCTCCTGTATGCCGTTAACGGTGGTGTACTTCAGTACAAACTTTTTGTCCGGGTAAATAATATTGTAAGCACTTTGAGCCATCAGAGCCGCCTCATGGAAACCGCAAAGTATAAGCTTCAACTTGCCCGGGTAAGTGTTGATGTCGCCGATGGCATATACTCCCTCTATATTGGTTGAGTAGTCGAAGGTATTTACCACAATGGCACCCTTCTCCAACTCAAGCCCCCAGTTCTCCAGCGGTCCCAGTTTAGGTACTAGACCGAATAGCGGAATAAAGTAATCGGTCTCAATTTTATGCTCGGTCTCGTTATCGATCATCACGGTAACGGAGTCAAGTTTACCGTTGCCGTGCACATCCGTTACGTTTGATTTGAGCAGCAGCTTTATGTGCCCTTCTTCGGCCATACTCAGCACCTTCTCCGCCGACTCTGGTGCACCTCTGAAGGTAGAACCTCTATGCACTAACGTAAGCTCTTCAGCAAGGCCAGCCAGATAGATAGTCCAGTCCAGGGCAGAGTCGCCGCCTCCGGCTACTACAATGCGTTTGCTGCGGAACAACTCCGGGTCGCGCACCATGTAGGCTACACCTTTACCCTCAAAGTTTTCCAAGCTCTCAATGGCTGGTTTGCGTGGCTCAAATGAGCCCAAGCCACCAGCAATTACCACTACCTTACAGGCAATTTTAGTACCCTCCGATGTGGTCACGATAAAAGAGCCATCCTCCTGCTTATCCAGTTCCTCTACACGCTCTCCTAGTGTAAAGGTCGGGTGAAAAGGCTCTATCTGTTTCATCAGGTTTTCTACCAACTCTCCAGCAAGTATACTTGGGAAGCCTGGTATATCGTAAATTGGTTTTTTAGGGTATATCTCGGCCAGCTGGCCACCAACTACCGGAAGGGCATCCACTACGTGGCAGCGCATCTTTAGCAAACCTGCCTCAAACACGGCAAACAAGCCCACCGGGCCTGCCCCTACGATACATATATCTGTTGTTATCATTAGTAATTAACTTTTGTGTTTAACACTAACTGTCGCGGTAAAATTACAAGCCACAGCTTAGCATCCTAGTACTTTCGATCAGGATTTTCAGGGTTAACAGATAGCAGGATGATCCTTAAAAACCTGCTCCCATAGCATAACAATAGCTATGTTTTAAGGTTCTGTTTTTTGCAAATTTTAATGTATATACATGGGATTCTCATGTCAGCTGTTAATTAATCTGCAGTACTGGGCCCAACCACCCCTGGCCCCTCCTTGTCTAAGGCGGGGAATTTGATATTACTTTTCGCTGAAGTACAAGCGCTGTTGTTCCTGCTTAACCTCCCTCCACACAAGATCCTTTAATGATAAAAGGTAATTGCTTGAGCTATGTTAATGACGGATAAAATAGTAAGTAATGATTCCCCGCCTTAGACAAGGAGGGGCCAGGGGTGGTTGGACCGGTACTACAGATAATCCTGTCCATTCTCTTATTCTGAAAAACACCAGTAAAGAAAAAGGCCAGCTGTTGTAGCTGGCCTCTCTATGAAGTATGAATTTATAAGTTAGTATTACACGTCTACGCGGGCATACTTAGCATTGCGTTCGATAAAGTCACGACGAGGACCTACCTCATCACCCATCAGCATTGAGAACAGATGATCTGCTTCGGCAGCAGACTCGATAGTTACCTGCTTTAAGCTGCGCACGCTTGGGTCCATGGTAGTTGTCCAGAGCTGCTCCGGGTTCATCTCACCAAGACCTTTGTAGCGCTGCACGCCTACGCTTTCGTCCTTGCCTTTACCAAGCTCTGCAACGGCTTCCATACGGTCCTGCTCACTCCAGCAGTAACGCTCTTCTTTGCCTTTCTTCACTAAGTATAGCGGAGGAAGTGCAATGTAGATATAACCGTTCTCGATCAGTTCTTTCATGTAACGGAAGAAGAAGGTAAGTATAAGTGTACGAATATGCGATCCGTCCACGTCAGCATCCGTCATGATGATGACCTTATGGTAACGCAGCTTCTCCATGTTCAGGGCTTTCTCACCTTCTGCAGTACCAAAGCTCACACCCAACGCTGTAATCATGTTCTTGATTTCTTCGTTTTCGTAGATGCGGTGCTCTTGTGCTTTTTCCACGTTCAAGATCTTACCACGCAGCGGAAGTATAGCCTGAAACTTACGATTACGGCCCTGCTTCGCAGATCCACCCGCAGAGTCACCCTCTACCAAGTAAATCTCACAGTTTGCAGGCTCGCTATCGGAACAGTCGGCTAGTTTACCTGGCAAACTAGTGCTCGAAAGTACGCTCTTGCGCTGAACCATCTCGCGGGCCTTACGGGCTGCGTTCCGAGCCTGTGCAGCAAGTATAACTTTCTGCACGATCATGCGCGCCTCTTTCGGGTTCTCCTCCAGATACTCGTTTAGCATCTCGCCTACAGCCACATCCACCGCACCAGAAACCTCTGAGTTACCCAGTTTAGTTTTGGTCTGTCCTTCGAACTGCGGCTCTGCCACCTTTACAGAGATAACGGCTGTTAAGCCTTCTCTAAAGTCATCGCCGGAAATATCGATCTTCACCTTGTCCAACATACCCGACTTATCGGCATAAGCTTTTAAAGTACGGGTAAGGGCGCGGCGGAAACCAGCTACGTGTGTACCACCCTCAATGGTGTTGATATTGTTTACATACGAGAAGATGTTCTCGGTGTAAGACGTGTTGTACTGCAAAGCAATCTCAACAGGAACACCGTTTTTCTCGCTCTCTACGTGTATCGGCTCCGGAATCAGGTTCTCACGCGTCTCGTCCAGGTAAGCCACAAATTCTTTCAGGCCACCTTCCGAGAAGAAAGAGTCTGCGTTTACCGGCTCACCTTGTTCGTCTAGTTCGCGCAGGTCCTGCAGGTTAATGCGTATGCCTTTGTTCAGGAACGCCAGTTCACGCAAACGGCTGGCAATAGTGTCATACTTATATTCTGTGGTGGTAAAAATTGAAGCATCCGGCTGGAAGGTAACAGTTGTACCTGTTTTGTCGGTTGTGCCAATCTCGCGCACTGGGTAAGCAGGCACGCCGATGTTGTAATGCTGCTCAAATATTTTACCGTTGCGGTGCACCGTTACGTGCAGGTCTGTAGAGAGTGCGTTAACGCAGCTCACACCCACACCGTGCAAACCACCTGATACTTTGTATGTGTCTTTATCAAACTTACCACCAGCGTGCAGTACCGTCATTACTACCTCAAGGGCAGAGCGGCCTTCTTTCTGGTGAAAGTCTGTAGGAATACCACGGCCGTTATCGGATACCGTGATGGAATTGTCTGGATTTACGGTTACGTTAATGGTATCGCAATGGCCGGCAAGGGCCTCGTCAATCGAGTTATCTACAACCTCCCAAACCAGGTGGTGCAAACCTTTGATACCGATATCGCCGATGTACATGGCCGGGCGCTTACGTACGGCTTCGAGCCCTTCCAGTACCTGAATACTATCTGCTGAATAATTGTTATGCAATTGTTTTTCTTCCACTTCACTCATGTGTATTAGGGTAGATTTAATAGGTAAAACTACCACTTTTATTTGGTTTATGCTATACTTTTTAAGGGTGGATTAATGCAGTAATCATCATGTATCTTACACACGACCATTAGACGTATCACAACCCACTTATTCTGAACAAATTAACGCCTACTATAGTGCCTTAAATGAGCACCTAAAACTACAAATAACACAAAAAGGCTACCCACCTGAGCGGACAACCTTTTTAATTAAAATGACAGGGAAAGTATACTTAGTTTAAACGGGCTTTAACCTTCACGCGCGACACCATTCGCCGGTTGATGTCGTAGTACTCCGGTCCGTAGGGCGTGACATTATCTAATTCCTCGATACTCACAATTTTATAAGTCTGATTATCGCCGCTCAGGTGCTCTATTTTTTGCTTGGCATTCTCCACTGCTTTCTCCATCATCTCCTGCTGCAGCTTTGTCTTCCTGGCTGGGTCTATGTAAGTGCCCATTACATTAATACTAAAAGGCAGGTCAGTTTTTAAAAGATCCTTCACCAACCTATTGTAAAGGGTGCTGTCGGAGGCGGTAAGTAAGTAACTTATACTTGTGTGCATGTCGTTGCGGCCAGGCCTGCGGTTCATTTCCTCGGGCAGGTAATTTACATAGATATTTTCGCTGAGCTTAACCATAGAAGGAACTTGCTGTTGCACTGAATCTACCCATTTTGCAAAACCATCCCGCTTAGTCATCGGACCATTATAGGATAGGTTTAAACGATATCCTGACTCTGGCGAAGGCTGCTCAAATTCACCAATTACCTCCACGAAATTTTCTTCAGCTTCCACGGGTTCGCAGCCGCTAAATAATGCCGCCCCTATCAAAAAAGCAGCACTAAATTGAAATAGTCTTTTCATAGTTTACAATGGGTTATATATAGCAAATTTATAACGATTATCGTGCCATGTAATTTGCATTGCAAAAAAATAATTTCAGGCAGTAAAACAGTTAGCATTTTCCTGTTTAGCAGTTATATTTTGATTATGAAAACGATTATTCTGATGCTCATCTCTAACATTTTTTTGACCTTTGCTTGGTATGGGCACTTTCGTTTTAAAGATGTGTCGCTGTGGAAGGTTATACTTATCAGCGGTCTAATCGCCTTCTTCGAGTACTGCTTTCAGGTGCCGGTAAACCGTATCGGGCATGGGCAATTCATGACCTTTTAGCTGAAGACCATATAGTAGGTGATTACCTTAGTCATGTTCATCGGCTTCTGGGTTTTATACCTACGCAAAGAGGTGAAATGGAATTATATAGTTTGGCTTATACTTATTCTTGTCACCGTGTTTTTCGTGTAAAAAATGGTAAGGCTATTTCCTTTTTAGCTAATGTTCATATTTATAATCTCAGCGTCAGGCCACTTTGCTTATCAAACAGGAGCTTACACCTTATACTTCACCCTCTTCCCGATTAACTGATAACTCTCTTACATCAGGCTCGTTCATTTAAATGGACAATCTTTTTAAACTAGAAAAGGAGGTTAAAATGGCTATGAACTTTGAAAATTATGTAAAGGACGCGAACACCTGGACAAACAAGCTCTGCAACTACCTGGGCATTGAAGATGAAAACAAGGCTAACAGAATATTCAGAGCAGTGTTACATGCCATACGTGATCGTATTCCTACTGCAGAAGCCATTCACCTGGGTGCACAGCTCCCTATACTCTGGAAAGGCGTTTACTATGATGGGTTTCATATGCACAGCCCTGTGCGCATACGCCACGAAGATGAGTGGCTGGAGTTTATCCGTACTAAAGATGCCTTTGCCGACAAAGCCGACTTCCCTACGCTAGACCACGCATACTATGCTTTTCAGGACGTGATGAAGTTTTTGCGTGACCACATTTCCGAAGGACAGTACGACCAGATTGCACAGGCACTGCACTCTGAAATCACAGTACCCATGGCATAGGTAGCAGGTGTGCAAAAAATATACAAAGGTCTGGCAAGTGTCAGGCCTTTTTTGCTGCTGCCAGTATAATCAGAGCTACAGATGCGCGTTAATCTCTCAACGAATTATGTTGGTAGAAACACTGCGCTACCGCCTAAATACGTATACATTAGCTATCTTTGTACATAGAGTGCTATGGAACACAAATTATGAAAAGCTCCCTCCTACTACTTTGCATGTTGCTTATACTTTGGCCTTTGCAAAGCACTGTGTTTGCGCTGGCTCCAAAGGCCAAGAGGGTGCTTGTGGTAGCCACTTATACCTATGGCGACAACGACAGGCTAGCGAATATACAACCCATAGCCCTGCAAATGGCCAAAGCCTTAAATGCTACGCTGCGGCTTAAAAGCTATCCCTCTGTTGGTGAGTTAGTGGAAGCTATGCGTAGAGGCGAAGCTGATGTGGCTGTGATGAATACCTTCGGCTATCTACTGCTGCAAACCGACTCTATACCACCCGTCATCCCACTTGCCGCCTTAGAAGTACCGGAAGAGGCATTAAACGCCTACACTTCGGGGCTTTTCGCAAGCAAAAAGTCGGGCATTACAAGTATAAGCCAATTAAAAGATAACCCACAGGCTTACTCCCTGGTATTTGCCGGCAGGCACTCCACATCAGGTAATCTGATACCGAGGCTTTACCTCAGTTCTTTAGGAATACATAACCCCGAAGAGCAGTTTGGGCAGGTAGATTTTTTGAACAGCCACGCTAATGCCCTGCAGGAGGTAATAGGCGGCAGTTCAGATCTAGCAGCTTTGGGCACCGGAGAGTATAAAAAGCAACTGGAAAGCGGTAAGTTAAAGGAGAATGATGTAAAGCTGCTCTGGAAATCTGAGGGTATACCGCAAGGCCCTATCGTCTGCAAAGCAACAATGCCAGCCAGGCAACAGAAAAAGCTGCTCAAGGTGCTGCTGCTCGCCCACGAGAAAAATCCTGAAGCCATTGTACAGCTAAAACGCGCCTGGACCGAAGCCTGGGAAGCCGATCATTTTGTACCAGTATCTGAGAGTTACTATAAAAATATAATTGAACTAGCCGGCAGCAGAGATAACCTCCGGAAGGTGCTGCAGCAGCATTTGTAAATGCACAGCTATTGCTCCGGCCGTATTTCGGTAGCAAGACTTCGGGTTTTACAGCAACTGATCCCGAATGCAGGAAAAGATTTGTGGCTGCGGCCGCCTTTTTACTCCCAGCCTATCTGCTAAACTACTTCCCATTGCTTTTGCACATCCCGCCTTGCAGCCGTACCTTTGCTATATGCAGTGCATCAACACAGCTTCAGTACCACCATACTATCCAAAGTATAAAAAGTATAGCCTTTCTTTACCTGGCAAGCCCATGAAATACATCCTTCTTATAATCAGCCTTGCACTTGCCATACTTTGCAGCTGCAGCCAGGTCCAAAGTCCCGAAGAGCAGCAGGAGACGTTGGAGCAGAATGTGTTGGCCGTACACGATACGGCCATGGCTAAAATGGAGGACATTTTTAAACTGCGCAAAAGCCTACGCACCCTCCGCGATACCCTGGAGACACAGACGCAACCAGACTCTGCCATACTTAATAACCTGCAGCAGCACATACAACTGCTTAACCGTGCCGACGAAGCCATGATGGGATGGATGCGCCAGTATAAAGCTCCGGCTGCCGACATGCCAAATGAGCAAGCCATAAACTACCTGCAGCAGGAAATGGTTAAGATAAAGAAAGTACAAACCCTTATGGACAGCACCATCAATGCTGCCCAAGCAACCTATAACTCCTATGATCAGAATAAATAAAGCATCGCTGAGACAGTATACATTGCCTTTAGCAACTGCCTTGAGTATCGTCTTTTTTACGGCCTGCGATAGCAGCACTAATGAGGGTACACTGCCAATTTATGGAGAGCGTGAACCGGTGGAGCGTACAGTAGATGGTAAAACAGTAGTTGATACAGTTTACCACACTATTCCCGATTTTGCCTTCGTAAACCAGGACAGCCAGCGCGTAACCCAGGAAACAGTAGCAGGCAAAGTATACATAACAGACTTTTTCTTCACAAGCTGCCCTACCATCTGCCCAAAAATGAAAAGCCAAATGTTACGGGTATATGAGGCTTATAAGGATAACCCTAATGTAGTGCTGCTCTCACACTCCATAGATCCTACACACGATACGGTGGCCGTTTTAAAAGACTATGCTGACAGGTTGGGAATAGAGACGAACAAGTGGCACCTGCTTACCGGCGACAAAGACAGCATTTACGCCATTGCCGAAGAGTACCTGGCTGCCGCGCAAGAAGATGCCGGTGCTGCAGGAGGCTTCTCCCACTCCGGCGATTTTTACCTCATAGACCAGCAGCGTAGAATAAGAGGCCACTACAACGGTACTTCAGAAAAAGATGTAGACCGATTGATAAAGGATATCCCGGTGTTGCTGAACGAAAAAAATGGCCAGAAATAAACTTATAACGATAGCTGCGGCAGGCTTGTGTCTCACCACCTTTACCCAGTGCTTTACAAACAAGAAGAACGAGGGGCAGCGTCTTTATGAGGCCAACTGCCAGAGCTGCCACATGGAAGACGGAAGTGGCCTTCGGGGTGTGATCCCTCCTATTGCCGGTGCCGACTACCTGGAGAAGCACCGCGACGAACTGCCCTGCCTGATCCGGCATGGTATGGAAGGACCTGTTACTGTAAACGGCAAGGAGTATAACCAGGCCATGCCGGGTGTAGACTTGCGCGAAGACCAGATCACCAACCTGCTTAACTACATCCAGACCAACTTTGGCAATAACAACCAGCGCTATACGATGCCGGAGGTGGAGCAACTGCTGGAGGCGTGTCCGCCTAGCAGGAAGTAGTGGTTGTGATCATGCCAGGCTTCAAAGTATAAACTTGTAACCTCCCCCGCTCTAATCCAGTTAAAACTGAAATCCTACAGCAATGCAGCCGCAACCTTGACAAGCGGTTGTTTATTTCATATACTTAGCTGACATTTAAATAAAACTATGCCCAAAATTCTGATTATAGACGATGAACGGGCCATCCGAAGCACGTTAAAGGAGATTCTTGAGTTCGAGAATTATACTGTAGACGAAGCCGAAGACGGTGAAAAAGGACTGCAGTACCTGAGCAAGAACAAGTATGACGTGGTGCTCTGTGACATTAAGATGCCTGGTATGGACGGCATTGAAGTGCTTGAGAAAGCCATGGAAATCACCCCGGATACGCCCTTCATCATGATATCGGCGCACGGCACCATAGATACTGCCGTGGAGGCCACCAAAAAAGGCGCCTACGACTTTCTGCAGAAACCACCGGATCTGAACCGCCTGCTGGTAACTGTACGTAATGCGCTGGATAAATCGAACCTGGTAACGGAAACGAAGATCCTGAAGAAGAAGATCTCCAAAACCTACGAAATGGTAGGCCACTCTCCTGCCCTTACCAGGGTAAAGCAAGCCATCGAAAAGGTAGCCCCGACAGATGCACGCGTTCTCATTACCGGACCTAATGGATCTGGTAAGGAGTTAGTAGCCCGCGCCATACATGAGCACAGCAACCGCAGCAACGGACCTTTGATAGAAGTAAACTGCGCTGCTATACCAAGTGAACTGATAGAGAGTGAACTGTTTGGCCATGAGAAAGGCTCTTTTACCTCTGCTGTAAAACAGCGCATTGGTAAGTTTGAGCAGGCCAATGGCGGCACCCTGTTTCTGGATGAGGTAGGTGACATGAGTCTGTCGGCGCAGGCCAAAGTGTTGCGTGCCCTGCAGGAGCATAGAATTACCCGTGTTGGCGGCGATAAAGATATTCAGGTGGATGTGCGCGTATTGGCGGCTACAAACAAGAACCTGCTGGAGGAGATTGAAGCAAAGAACTTCAGAGAAGACTTGTACCACCGTTTAGGGGTTATCCTTATTCACGTACCGCCATTGAACGAACGTCGCGAGGATATCCCGGATCTGATAAACAAGTTTCTGAATGATATTGCCAACGACTACGGCAACAAGCCAAAAACCATCACACAAGATGCCTTGGAATACCTGAAAGAATTGGACTGGCGAGGCAATGTGCGTGAGCTGCGCAATGTGGTAGAGCGCCTCGTGATCATGAGCGGAACTGAGGTTACCCTTGATGATGCCAAAGCCTATGCAAGACCGGTAGTGTCTTAAGAGGCTACAATTTATATTTAAAAGGCCACTGCAACTTAGGTTGCAGTGGCCTTTTCTTTTTTCATGCTTAGTCCCAGCTCTGCCAAATGCTGAACAAGCAAAAAGTCTATGCCGCCTTACTTTTGTCTAAGCAGCAGTTTTTATATTTCTCACCGCTACCACATGGGCAGGGCTCATTGCGGCCGAGGCGCTTACCGTAGGGGTTAAGCAGTTCTCTAAAGTTAAGCCTGAAACGGCGCTTCGGGTTCTGCTTGAATATCTTTGTAAGCAACTCATAAAGCTTGGGGTGTTTCTCTGCCAGCTTATCCGGTTTCTCGAAGAAGTACTCTGTTACCACAGCAAAAAACTCAGCCTCGCTGGTAGCGCCATAACTGTCAATGTCAGAGTTGCCTGTTTTTATGCTTTTGATCTTACGATACATCAGTTCCTGCCACGGCTGCACCAGTTCTGCCGGCAGGTAAGCTTCAGGGGTTCCATCTATCTCCCCATCGGCCTGGTCAAGCATATGGGCAAATTCATGTATACCTACGTTCTTGCGATCTGCCATGTCGTTAAAGCCACGTTCAAGAGCAGGCTTAGACAGTGTTACATAATGGTCGTTCTGGAAAGGATTTACCCGCCCCAGTGTTTCCGACACCGCCTCCGTGTCCTGATCTTTAAATCGCTGTATACTTCCCGGAAATACAAATACCTCTCCCAGGTTATGGTACTCCCAGTCCTGGAAGCCAAAAATAGGTATGATGGCACTAGAGGCAACAAGTACTTTGGTTAGATCATCAACCTCTACCTGTATACCCGTAACTCGTTTCTCTGACAAGAACAGCTGCAGCATCTTTTCGAAGCGGTTTCTGTCTTCATCGGTTTTCAAAGTATGGTAAAAGCCTACTCTATCTGTTAAAATCTTGCGCCACTCCACCGGAAAGTCCTGATTAAGCACTTTCTTGCGCCTTCGCTCTTTGCGAGTGGCCCATCTATAAAAAAGCAGGCACATGCCTGCTACCAAAACAAAAAACACAATGTATCCCATGGCATGTATAAACGTTCGGAATGGAAGAAAGATGTTCTACCCCGGCCTGACGCAGCTTAATTTCAACCTAACAAAAGTATAAATCCACATCGGTTTGGCATTAATGAAACAAAGTAAAAAGAATATAGTTACAGGGGTACACTGCAGCATTTTAATACTGCTAACGCCTTGCTGGCAGAGCGTTTATAATTGCTTTCCGTTATAAGAAACAGCCAAAAGAAATTACAACAAATCATATATTATATGCGTTTGTTTATTAAATTTAGCTTCATATTCTGAGAACCTACATGAGATACCTGCTAAAGTATGGTGCAGCCCTTTCTTTTTTGGCTATAGCTTTTAGCTCTTGCCGTGAGGAGCCAAATTACCCTGATGCACCCGAGATTGAATTTAAACGGGTTGATGTAAACTACACAAAAGAGTTTGGTATAACTACCGCTAATATGACCATTGTAGTAGGCTACCAGGACGGCAATGGGGATCTGGGTCTGAGGCCGCTTGTAACTACCCCAGGAAGCTCTGATCCTGACAGCAAGGCACCATTCAATTCAGGTTCTCCTTACCAAAATAATTTTATAGCTGATCTGTTTATCAAAAAACCAGTGCAGGGAAGCCTAAAAGACTCCGCATTTGTTAAATATCAACTCCCAGTAGCGGGTTTTAATTTTAGTGGGCGCTTTCAAAGGCTTACAAACGACGAGCGGGCAGAGCCATTAGAGGGTGAGATCAGGTATACGCTGAACAGTATCACTGATGAGTTCTTTAATCCGGGTGATATCATCAAATTCCAAATCTACATCTACGACAGAAACTTACCCGTACCCAATAAGAGCAACATTGTAGAAACAAGACCGATAAAGCTGACTTTTAAGGAATAACGGTTGTTGCAAAGTATAAAAGAAAACCCCGTCAATCTGCATTGACGGGGTTTTCTTTTATACTTTGATATACTTAGTAGATCTTTGGAAAAGCCTCCGGATCTGCCTCATTCAGCATTTCGTAAACAGTCTCGAACACATCCTCTGCGTTTGGCTTAGAGAAATAGTCTCCGTCTGATGAATATGGAGGGCGGTGCGCTTGTGCCGACAGACACTGCGGTTTAGAATCCAGCCATCTCCAGGCTCCCTGCTCGTCAACTACCTGCTGCATCATAAATGCTGTAGCTCCGCCTGGCACGTCCTCGTCTGTAAACAGCACCCGGTTCGTTTTGCGGATAGAGTCTGTAATTACATGCTCGATGTCGAATGGCAATAACGTCTGCACGTCGATTACTTCGGCAGAAATACCAAACTCCTCTAGTTGCTTGGCAGCCTCCATTACAATGCGGCACATAGAGCCGTAGGTAACAATGGTGATGTCTTCGCCTTGCTTCAGAATCTCCGGTCTGCCAATCGGCACTGTAAATTCAGCAATATTGTTTGGGATACGCTCTTTTAAACGATAGCCATTCAAACACTCAATAATAAGGGCCGGCTCGTCAGACTTCAGCATCGTGTTGTAAAAACCAGCTGCCTGTGTCATGTCGCGCGGCACCAGCACGTGCATACCTCTGATGCTGTGCAGGATCATACCGATCGGTGAACCTGAATGCCAGATACCCTCTAATCTGTGGCCACGTGTACGCACAATAAGCGGAGCCTTCTGGCCACCTTTGGTGCGGTACTGCAAACAAGCTACATCATCTGATAAAATCTGGATAGCATACAGCAGGTAATCCAGGTACTGAATTTCTGTGATCGGGCGCAGGCCACGCAATGCAGCGCCTATACCCTGGCCAATGATCGTGCACTCACGGATACCTGTGTCGGTTACGCGTATCTCGCCATACTTTTCCTGCAAGCCTGCAAAAGCCTGATTTACGTCGCCTATAAAACCTACGTCTTCGCCGATGGCAAACACACGCGGGTCGCGGGCAAGTATAGCATCGAAGCAAGCCTGTAGCACTTCGCGTCCATCCACTACAGGTGAGTTCTCGTCAAATTCAGGCTTTACCTCCTCTACCAGCAGCGCCGACTCATCGGACTGGCTGAACAAGTATGAGTTAAAGCGATCCGCGTTCTCGCCCATCGTTTGCTCCAACCACTCCACCAGTTCGCGTTTAGCCTGGTTACGCTCATCGCGCACATAGCGCAGGGCACGGCGCACGGCTCTAACCGCATCGCTGCGAATTGGGGTGCTTACTTTGCGAAGCTCTTCTGTGATAGTGGCAACTTCTGTGATGTGTTCGCTAGCAGTAGCCAGATTTTCCAGCAGATGCAGCGCCTCTTCATGATTTGCTTTAATGTCATTAGCAAAAGCATTCCAGGCATTACCTCTGGCAATTTTAACAGCATCTTTCGCCTCCGCCTCAATGTTATCTAATTGTTCTGCGGTAGCTAACTCGTTATTCAGTATCCACTCACGCATCTTTTTAAGGCAGTCAAAATCAGCCTCCCACTCTAAGCGCTCTTTTGACTTGTAACGCTCATGAGAGCCTGAAGTAGAGTGCCCCTGTGGCTGCGTAAGCTCTTCTACGTGCACTAGTACCGGCACATGCTGCTCACGGCAAACGCGCACAGCTGCCTCGTACGTTTCGCAAAGAGCTGCATAATCCCAGCCTTTTACTTTAAATATTTCGTAGCCTTGCTCTCCTTCGGCGTTGCGCTGGAAACCGGCTAATATTTCAGAAATGCTTCCTTTGGTGGTCTGGTACTCGGCTGGCACAGAAATACCGTAACCATCGTCCCAAACTGAAACCAGCATAGGCACCTGCAGCACACCACCGGCATTTATCGCTTCAAAGAACATCCCCTCTGAGGTAGAGGCATTGCCAATGGTACCGAAAGCAACCTCGTTTCCGTTTACTGAGAAGTTATTCTGGCCCTGTAGCTCCGGGTTATGACGATACAGTTTAGAGGCATAGGCCAAACCAACCAGGCGCGGCATTTGTGAAGCTGTAGGAGAAATATCGGAGCTTGAGTTTTTACGCTCTGTCAGGTTGTTCCACTTGCCTTCGTCGTCGAGTAAGCGGGTACCGAAGTGGCCGTTCATGGCACGGCCGGCTGTTGATGGCTCTGCGTCTACATCGGTGTGGGCGTATAACTGGGCAAAATATTGCTGCAGCGTTAACTCTCCAATGGCAAACATAAAGGTTTGGTCGCGGTAATAGCCGGAACGGAAGTCGCCGTTCTGAAAGAACTTAGCCATTGCCAGTTGCGCTACCTCTTTACCGTCTCCAAAAATACCGAACTTAGCTTTGCCCATGAAAACCTCCTTACGGCCTGCAAGGCTGGCCTGGCGGCTTTCCCACGCAATACGGTAATCGGTTAATATTTCTTCAGCTGTTAGTCTCTGAGTTATAGATGCTTCAGCAGTTTGCATGTTTTCTATTTTAAACCAAATGAATTTGTTGCAGTCAAAAGTACAGAAGATTCGCCTAAAATCAAATTAAGGCCTATTTAGCACTAAATTGGCACAATTGTAGCACTATTATTTTTGTTAAAAGATTTTATATATTTGCCTTATCCGGGTTAATCCGAAAATATTTTTACTAATTTTTTTGCTTTCTTTAAGCACATGAAAAGAAATCTTTACTTATTATTGCTACTTTGCTTTATATTTGTTGTGGGCACGGCAAATGCGCAGGGCGAACTCAAGTTTGAAAAAGAGACGCACGATTTCGGTACAATTGCCGAAGGCACCCAGGCTGCTTACGAGTTTAAGGTTAAAAATGTAGGCAACCAGCCTGTAATTATTTCGGCGGTACAGCCCTCTTGCGGTTGCACCACTCCTGATTGGACCAAAGATCCGATCTTGCCTGGTAAAACAGGGGTAATTAGGGCAATGTACAACAGCACGGGCCGGCCGGGTCCGTTTCATAAGTCCATCAGCGTTACGTCTAATGCAGCAACTCCTAATCAGGTTTTGTACATAAAAGGCGAGGTTGGACCAAAAGATTTGAAAACTAGCTACACGCCGGAACAAAAAGCAATGTCGCCGCGTTTGGCAGTTGGAAGCACAAGTTATAACTTTGGAAAACTTGAAAAAGGCCAAAAAGCAGTAGCTAAATTCACGGTAAAAAACACCGGAAAACAGCCGCTGGTTATACAGGGTGTAAAGACAGCCTGTAATTGTGTAAGCTTCCAGGTTTCGCAACCATCATTAAAGCCCGGACAAACGGCAACTTTGGAACTCACTTACGTTCCGATGATGTTAAAGGAGCAAAATGAGGTAGTAACCATAATTTCGAATGATATTGTAATGCCAGACCTGAAGCTAACGCTAAAGGCAAATGTAGTAGAGAGTCTGGCCTCAAAAAATATGTTAAGGGAGGGCAATCAGCCGGTACCTTTCAGATAGTTTTTTTCATAGTTTTATTTTGTACTAATGGCAGTGATTTTATCGCTGCCTTTTTTCATTTATAGAAGTCTGTGTTCGTACATGCTTCACAAAAACAATTGCACTCTTTTTTTGTATTTTCTTCTTAGTTATCAACCACTTAACAAGCTCTCGTTAATTGCCCTTTTATTTCCATTAACTTATGGTATATTTGCGCAACTTTAACAAAAACCAACACATTTACTATAAATTAAGAACGACATGATTATTGGTGTTCCTAAGGAAATCAAGAATAACGAGAACCGTGTAGGTGTTACTCCTGCTGGTGTAGTAGAGCTGGTGCGCAATGGCCACACAGTTTATGTACAGGCTACTGCCGGTGAGGGTAGCGGTTTCTCAGATGATCTGTATGAGTCTGCGGGTGCCACTATTCTTCCAAGCATTGAGGAGGTTTACGGCATTGCTGAGATGATCATTAAAGTAAAAGAGCCAATTGAGTCTGAGTACAGCCTGATCAAGGAAGACCAGTTGTTGTTCACTTACTTCCACTTTGCATCTTACGAGCCGCTAACACACGCAATGATCAAGCAAAAGGCTGTTTGCCTTGCTTACGAGACAGTAGAGCGCGCTGACAGAAGCCTTCCTTTGCTTGTTCCAATGTCAGAGGTTGCCGGCCGTATGTCAATTCAGGAAGGTGCTAAATACCTTGAGAAGCCACTTAAAGGCCGTGGTATCCTGCTTGGTGGCGTACCAGGTGTGCGTCCTGCCAAAGTTATGATCCTGGGTGGTGGTGTAGTAGGTACAAACGCTGCTAAAATGGCTGCCGGTATGGGTGCCGACGTAACTATACTTGACACGAACTTGGCAAGACTTCGTTACCTTGATGATGTAATGCCTGCCAACGTGAACACTTTCATGTCGAACGAATACAACATCCGCGAGCTACTTTCTACACATGACCTTATTATCGGTGCAGTGCTTATCCCAGGCGCGAAGGCTCCACACCTGATCACAAGAGACATGCTGAAGGAAATGCGTCCGGGTACTGTAGTAGTAGACGTAGCTGTTGACCAGGGTGGTTGTATCGAGACTTGTACGCCAACAACGCACGAGAACCCGACTTATATCATTGATGACGTGGTTCACTACTGCGTGGCTAACATGCCAGGTGCAGTGCCTTATACTTCTACGCTTGCGCTTACTAACGCTACCCTGCCTTATGCTATTCAGTTGGCAAACAAAGGCTGGAAGCAGGCTTGCGCCGATAGCAATGAGCTGAAGCTGGGCTTGAATGTAGTTAAAGGCCAGGTAGTGTACAAAGGCGTTGCTGAGGCATTTAACCTGGATTACACTCCAGTTGAAAACGTATTGTAAGCTTTAGGCTTTTATAACTATAAGGAGCGCCTTTCTGACACACGTCGGGAAGGCGCTCTTCATTTATGCCGAATTTTGATTGTATCTTTGTAGTTGGTTTGTGGGATAAGTTACAGTTATGGGCTCATAACTACTCTGATGTGGTCAATCTAAAGAGATAACTCAGTAACTTGTCATCTCGACCTTTGGGAGAGATCTCGATAGAATTCTTTTGAGCAAACCTTAAATAGATTTCTCGCGGTGTTCGAGATGACAGATAGGCAAGTTAAATATATTGAGAGGCAGAAGAGGTAAAGCACCAGGCTAACCTACTCTCATATTAGAGGGATTAGTTTAAAATAACATTGCAGCCATACTTCAGCTGCAATTGAATACATAAATTACTTGATGATCGACAGTTCTTTAAAGTTGATGCTGCGCCGGTTGGGATTGCTCCTGGTGGTATATATGCTGCTTAGGCTCCTGTTTTATGCTTTTAACTACAGCACTTTTGGAGAGGCCACAGCTGGCAATACGTTATTGGCATTCCTCTATGGCCTCCGCTTCGACTTTGCGGCTATCTCCATCATTAATGCTCCTTTTATACTTTTATCGCTGTTCCCGTGGGGCAACACCCTTAACCCGGTTTACCAGCGCGTGCTAAAAGTATGGTTTATACTTACCAATGCTCCCTTTATAGCCCTGGCACTGGTAGATGTCGAGTTCTTTAAGTTCATAGGCAAACGCTCCAGTAACGAAGTAGCCACCATCACAGCCGATATCATGGACCAGTTGGGCCAGTTGATGCAGAATTACTGGTTTATTGTGCTGGGATTTATACTTGTGGTGTACCTGCTGGCAAAAGTATACCCATCGTTAAAAGAGCCTTATACTTTCCAGAAGAATATATTACTGCGTGCTATGCGCCTGCTGTTTATGGCAGCGCTTGCAGTGCTTGCCATACGGGGTGGCTGGCAGTTGAAGCCGCTGCGCGTGAGCCACGCCTTTATACTTGAACCCGCAGCTCTGGGTCACTTGTCGCTTAACAGTCCTTTTACTTTTATAAAAGGTATCGGGAAGCCACAGCTGGAGCTGAAAAACTACTTCCCTAACCAGGAAAGTTTACTTGCCGCCATGGCTTTTGATCCGGCAAAGTATAGCCAGCAGAACGGAGAGCCGCTAAACGAGAATGTGGTTGTAATTATACTGGAGAGTTTTGCTTCAGAGTATGTCGGGGCCCTCAACAATGGGCAAGGCTATACTCCTTTCCTGGACTCGCTGGCTACGCAGGGGATACTTTTCAAAAATGCCTTTGCCAATGGCCGTAAATCTATCGAAGCGCTGCCTTCGGTGTTGTCTGGTATACCTTCGCTGATGCAGGAGCCATACATAACGTCAGCATATCAGGCGAACAAACTACACGGTTTAGGCACTGTGCTGCAGGATGCCGGTTATAAGACAGCTTTTTTTCATGGAGCCGCCAATGGCACCATGGGGTTTAACAACTTCTCGAAGCAGGCAGGCGTGCAGGAGTATTATGGACTTGACGATTACCCATTAGAAAAGCGTGCAGAAGATTTTGACGGCCTCTGGGGTATTTTTGATGAGCCATACCTGCAATATGTAGCCCATAAGTTAACGGACTATAACAAGCCTTTCTTTGCCACACTTTTTACCCTGAGTTCTCACCAACCTTACACGGTGCCTGCCAAGTATAAAGGTCGTTTTCCGAAGGGTGAGTTGGAGATACATGAATCTATTGGCTATGCTGACCATGCTCTGCGTGAGTTCTTTAAAACAGCCTCTAAGCAGCCCTGGTATAACAACACCCTGTTTATACTTACTGCAGACCATACCCAGAAAAGTATAGCTCCGGCCTATCAGAACGAGCTGGGTTATTACCGTGTGCCGCTGCTACTCTTTCATCCAGGTAAAAAATTTGAAAGTATAAACCCAGAGCAGGTTGCCCAGCACACTGATATTTTCCCTACCATTGTTGATTACCTGAATATCAACACAAACAAGGTACTGCCATTTGGCAACTCTTTACTGGACACCACAACCAATGGCAGCGCTATACTTTATAATGGGAACTCCCACTTTCTGGTGCAGCAAAATGGAGTAACAGAGCTAACTGCGGACGATCAGGTACGATTTTATACTTTCCCTGATTTCGCGCCTGCTCCCTCCCCTACCCCTAATGCCGAACAACAGCTAAAGGCCTATGTGCAATATTTCAGAAGCGGCTTGGTGAACAACAAGCTTTACTTAGAAGACTAATGAGTTCTGAGTCTCATGTTCTGGGTCAGGATCTGGATATTACTTGTCAGACACAGGACTTTATACTTGAAGCTGACTTTGTTGCTTAAGAGAATGTAATTCGTAATTCGTAATTCGTAATTCGTAATTCGTAATTTATATTTCCTTTTCTTAATTTACGCTTCTTATTGCAGGCTTCAATATTAAAAACTGCAAAATCAGGCATCTTTCACCCTTAAAGCACACAGCATGCACCTCGATTTAATCGACTGGATTGTAATGGCCGTTTTCGCCATATTGATTTTAGGCATCGGTATAAGTTATACAGGCAAAGCCAGCGGCAGTTTGGCCAACTATTTTCTTGGTGGCCGTAACTTAACCTGGTGGGTAGCCGGCACCTCTATGGTGGCCACTACGTTTGCCGCCGACACACCGCTTGCCGTTACAGAACTGGTGGCCCAGAGCGGCATCTCCGGCAACTGGCTTTGGTGGAACATGCTTTTGGGTGGTTTGCTTACTACTTTCTTCTTTGCCAAGCTATGGCGCCGTGCCGGTATCATCACCGACCTTGAATTTATCGAGATGCGCTACTCTGGCAAGCCTGCTTCCTTTTTAAGGGGCTTCCGGGCTATTTACCTGGGCATTTTCATGAACAGCTTAATTATTGGCTGGGTAAACGTTGCGCTGATGTCCATTATCGAGGTTTTCTTTGAAGTACCAAAGTCTGAGCAGCTGTTTTACGTGGCTATTGCGATGCTGGTGGTGGTTACATATTCATCCTTGTCAGGTTTATTAGGTGTTGCCATAACCGACGTGGTGCAGTTTGTAATTGCCATGACAGGCTGTATCATACTGGCTATACTTGTTGTAAACTCCGAGCAGATTGGAGGCATTACAGGCTTGAAGGCTAAATTGCCAAGCTGGTCTTTGGATTATTTTCCGAGTGTAGGTACTGAGGGGGCCACGGCAACAGGTGTAGCAAAATCGCTCACGCTATCTTTGGGTGCCTTCCTGGCATTTACTACGGTACAGTGGTGGGCCAGTTGGTATCCGGGCAATGAGCCTGGCGGTGGCGGTTACATTGCCCAGCGTATGATGAGTACGAAAAACGAAAAGCACGCTCTATACGCAACGCTTTTCTTCCAGATCGGGCATTACTGTATTCGTCCTTGGCCATGGATCATTGTGGCACTTTGCGCGGTGGTTTTATACCCTGATCTTTCTGCTGCCGATAAAAAGTTAGGTTACGTAATGGCTATGAAAGACTTTTTGCCTGCAGGTTTAAAAGGCTTGCTGCTTGTTGCCTTTTTCGCGGCCTACATGAGTACCATCTCCACGCAGCTTAACTGGGGTGCTAGCTATATCATCAACGACTTTTATGGCCGTTTCATCAATAAAGAGGCTAATCAAAAGCAGCTGGTGTCAGCCTCTCGTATTACTACGGTTTTACTTATGATCGTTTCTTTGGCCGTAACCACTCAAATTACCTCTATCTCTGCTGTATGGGCCTTTATTATGGAGGCCGGAGCCGGACTGGGCTTGGTACTTATACTTAGATGGTACTGGTGGCGCATTAACGCTTGGAGTGAGATTGTAGCAACCATTGCCCCGTTCATTGCCTTCGGTGTGTCTAAATTTATACTTGGCTGGGAGTTTCCAGACAGCTTCTTCCTGACTGTGGCCTTTACTACAGTTGCCTGGATAGCAGCTACCTATTTAACACGCCCTACGCCAATGACAAAGCTGCACGCATTTTATGAAAAGATTCAGCCGGATGGTGCCTGGGCTCCTGTTCGTAAATCGCTGGGCTTGCCAAAGCCAAGAACAAAGGTGTTTCATTTGCTTATCGGTTGGATTTCAGCAGCTGTTATGGTGTACTCCACCCTGTTCCTGATCGGTGACCTGATCTTCCAGAACTATGCCCGCTTTGCCATGTGGCTTGCTTTTGCCGTGGTAGCCGGATTTGTGATGGTTTATACTTCCAAACGCATCAACTTCTTCCAGGACTGATTCTGAGTTAGAGCGTTTGGGAGTTAGAAAGTTTCTTATCTCCCAACTTCTTAAAGACCTGTGAGTGCCTACAGAAAGTATGAGTGGAGCAGTTGCCTCTGCTCATACTTTTTTGCTTTAAATAGTGTTGTTCAACAGAAGTTTATCCCCTTATAACCTCCGAGGAGGGCAATTTTCATTAATTACTTCTGCTTCTGCACTTATAGTTATATCTTTTTAACTCCCAAACGCTCCAACTCACAAACTCCTAAACGCTTTAACTTTCTAACTCCTATCCTTACCTTTGCATTAAACTTATCGCCTATGAAACTGCAGTCCGATTATTCTCTTAAAGCTTACAACACCTTTGGCATTGATGTAAAGGCAAAACTCTTTGTGCAGTTTAGCACCGTGCAGGAGTTGCAAGAGCTAATGCAGATGCCGGAGCTACAGCAGGAAGAGAAGTTAGTACTAGGTGGTGGCAGTAACGTGCTTTTTACAAAAGATTACGACGGTGTGGTGATGCGCAACGAGATAAAAGGCATTGAAGTACTGCGCCAAGACGATGAGCATGTATATGTAAAAGCAGGAAGCGGCGAAGTATGGCATGACTTTGTACTTTATACTTTGCAGCATAACTGGGGTGGACTGGAAAACCTTTCGCTTATACCTGGTTCTGTAGGCGCTGCTCCCTTGCAAAACATTGGGGCTTATGGCGTAGAGCTGAAAGATGTGTTTTACGAATTGGAGGCTGTAGAGATAGCAACCGGCGAAATTAAAACCTTTGACAATGACACCTGCCAGTTTGGATACCGTGAAAGCGTATTTAAGAACAAGCTGAAAGGCCGGTACATTGTAACAGGCGTAACATTTAAATTAACCAAAGAGCACCGGATAAATACAAGCTACGGCGCCATCCAGACTACCCTGCAGGAGATGCAGGTACAACAGCCAACAATACAAGATGTTAGCGCCGCGGTTTGCCACATCCGCAGCACAAAACTCCCTAACCCTAAAGAAATAGGCAACGCTGGTAGCTTCTTTAAAAACCCAGAGATTCCATTAGAGCAATTCGAGGTCTTAAAGGCGCAATACCCTACTATCCCCTCCTACCCTGTTACAGAAACAACGGTTAAGGTGCCAGCCGGCTGGCTGATAGAGCAGTGCGGCTGGAAAGGCAAAATGATTGAGAACTACGGTGTACACAAAAACCAGGCATTGGTGCTGGTAAACTATGGCGGCGCCAAAGGGGAACAGGTGCGCAAACTGGCCTTTGATATCATTGATTCTGTTGAGCAAAAGTTTGGCATCAGACTGCATCCGGAAGTAAATATCCTATAGTTTACATTGAAGTATAAAAATTCAGTTATATAGGCTCAACCTTATTTGCATAGCTACGATATACAAGGATATTTACAAATCGTATCTATGAACAGAAGAGAATTATACTCACTCCTTTTTGCCCTTTTAACCCTTACTATTTTTAGCAGCTGCGGCAAAGACGATCCTAAACCTGTAACCAAAACCGATTTACTGGTAGCGAATGAGTGGCGCGGAGACCAGGTAACGGTAAATGGTATTGATGTATCGAATCGACCCGAGGTAACCGGCCAGATAGGTCAGATAAAGACTGTGCGGCTTAAATTTAACCGAGACGGTACTTATACTGCCAAATACATGACCAATATGGGCGAACAAACACAAAACGGTAATTGGAGCTTTAACCAAGACGAAACCAAAATGACGTTTGAGCTTTACGGGGAAGTAGAAGTAAAAACACTTACAGAAAATAATCTTGACCTAACGTCTAAGATTCCTTTCCAGGGTGTGCTATTTAATGCTGAAATAAAGTTTGTGAAGTAATTTTGAAGAAAATTATTTAGGATTTTCTTTTTTATTTACAACTTTAAAAACTTTAAGTTAAATCGGATTATTCAACTTGTTAAGATATCGCATCATGAACAAAATTAAACTTTTGACCTTTCTTTTTGCCACCTTAATTATTACAACATTAACAAGCTGTGATAAGGACGATGATAAGGAGCCAAGCAGAACAGCCCTATTAACTGATCCTACATGGCAAGGAAACAGAGCCTTTATAGATGGCCAAGATGTAACCAGTTTCATTGATATTGATAATACGTCTTTCAAGTTTAAGACAAATGGCACGTATGATATTGTCTTGACTGGTACATCAGAAAACGGGACTTGGGAATTTACTAACAATGAGCAAAAGTTGCTGTTAGATAAGGGTACAGATAGTGAGTTACCAGTAGATATTTTAAGGCTGACAGATGCTAACCTAGACCTTAAATGGACTCAGGAAGATGAGGATACTGGTGAAATGTATACAGTTGAATTGCGCTTTATAAAGAAGTAATCTTATCAGATAAAATAGAAAAGGCTCCTACTCGGGAGCCTTTTCTATTTTACAGAAATTTTTATTTTAGCACAGCTAAGGTAGCACCATTACCACCGCGTTCTTCGGCTTCGTTGGCTACGCTTACCACCTCCGGGATAGAGTATAAATAATCGCGTACTACCTGCCGTAGTACGCCGTTTCCCCGGCCATGTACGATCTTGATCTCCGGTATGCCCAGCATAATGGCTTCATCCGTAAAGTTCATTACTTTGTTCAGGGCATCTTCAGCATATTCTCCCCTAATGTCTAACGTAGAGCCAAAGTCTGCCATGCGCTGCGTCATGTTCATGCCACGGGTATAGCCTTCTTCAGCTTTGGAAGCCGCCTTTTTCTGCTTGGCTACCTGCCCTTCCAGCTTCTCCAGGTTATCTACCTTTACAATCGTTTTAAGGCCACCGAATAGTACCTCTGCAGTTTTGCCTTTTATACTTACCACCTGGCCCACAGACTCCTGCCCTACCAGCGCCACGTTGTCACCTTCTTTTATACTTGCGTTGGCAAAGCGTTTGTGCGCAGGGCGCGGTTCTTCTTTGCGTACTTGTTCATTAGCAAAAGTTTCCAGTTCACGACGTGCTTCTTTGGTCTGCTCTTTCTCGGCCTGGCTCTGCTTTATCTGCTGTATGGTAGCCTCTATCTTCTGGTTAGCATCCTTTAACAGCAGCTTAGCCTTGCCTTTGGCCTCGCGCATAATGTCCTGCTTGCTCTCCTCAAGATAATTTTTCAGATCGCTATACTCTTTCACGTTGCGCTTCAGCTTCTGCTCCAGTTTGGTGGCTTCCATCACCTTCTTTTCCAGTTCCTGCTTTTCGGTTTCGAGTTCTTCCAATAACCTGTCGTAACGTATCTTGTCTTTACCTACCAGGCTGCTGGCTTTGTCTACGATGGCTTTAGGCAAACCAATTTTGCGTGCAATCTCGATGGCAAACGACGAACCCGGCTTACCGATCTCCAGTTGGTAGAGCGGCTGCAGGTTTTTGTGGTCGTAGCGCATGGCACCGTTTATAATGCCCGGTGTTTTCTCGGCAAAGTTCTTCAGGTTGGTGTAGTGCGTGGTGATCACACCGTATACTTTGCTGTTGTTTAGCGTCTGCAGCACCGCCTCGGCAATGGCACCACCCAGCACAGGCTCTGTACCCGTACCAAACTCATCTATCAGCACCAGGCTTTTATGGTCGGCCACCGTCACAAACTTTTTCATGTTGGTGAGGTGCGAACTATAGGTACTCAGGTCGTTTTCGATAGACTGCTCATCCCCAATATCGATAAAAATATCGTGGAAAACACCAGCCTCCGAGCCGTCCTCTACCGGAATCAGCATACCGCACTGCACCATGTACTGCAGCAGGCCTACTGTTTTTAAGCTTACCGATTTACCACCGGCATTTGGCCCTGAGATTAGCAGAATACGTTGGTCGCGGTTCAGCTCCAGGTCCATGGGCACGGTTGGCTTGCCCACTTGCCTGTGTGCCAGGTACAGCAGCGGGTGCATGGCTTTACGCCAGTTAATGTGCGGATACTTTTGCAACGTTGGTCTGGTCGCCTCTACCCTGCGGGCAAATGCCGCCTTTGCCCTAATAAAGTCCAGCAAGCCGAGGTATTGGTAAGCTTTGCGCAGTTCCGGAATATGGTGGCGAAGCGTGTTGGTTAAGCCTATAAGTATGCGGATCAGCTCACGGTGGTAAGCGTTCTCCAGGTCTTTAATATCGTTGTTGAGTTCGAAAATAGACTCCGGCTCAATGTATACCGTTTGTCCGGTAGCTGACTCGTCATGAATCAGACCTTTGATGCGGCGCTTGTGCTCGGCAATTACAGGAATTACCAAACGGCCACCACGAATGGTTGGCTCCACGTCGGATGGTGTCCAGCCTTCGTTTTTTGCGTGCTTGATGATGGACTGTATCTGCTTGCGAAGTATAGCCTGCTGTGAGATAAGGTCGCGCTTCAGGCGTTGCAGTTCCGGGGTGGCATCATCGCGTACGGCACCGGCATCGTCTACTACTTTATCCAAAGCCGCAATCAGAGAACGCTCTACAGTTACGTTGGCACCTAAGGCTTTCAAAGCTTCATACTTTCCTTCTTCGGAGTTAGATATAAAGCGCAGCGAGTCACGAATCGTACGCAGCGACATCTTTATCTCGAAGAAATGTACCACGTCCAGGTAAGCACCTTCCAGGGTTGCCCTGTCGAGGTAAGCGTTTACATCGAAGTAGTGCTGCAAAGGTATTTCCGCGTCGGACTCCAGCAGTTGCTTGAACTCGTCGGTTTGCTGCAGGAGGCGGTCCACCAGGTCGTGGCGGTTGAGGAATTGCATGCGGTTTACGAACTGGCGCCCCAGCGGGCTAAGGCACAACTCGGACAACATCTCACGCACCTGCGCAAACCCAATTTTTATTTCGAAATTATCTGGATAGATCAATGTTAATCTTTTAATTTAAGGCAAATTTAGCATTTAATAACAAGTATAAGCAGGTGTTTTGTTCGTTTTGGCAACCTTGTTTTTGACAAAAGAAAATGTGACAAATGACAAAAGAACTCTTCATCACTTTTAACTCTCTAACTTTCTAACTTTTTAACTCTCTAACTCAAATGGTTCTTGATAAACTCGCTAACGCACAGCGTTACTACACGTTGCACCCACGATTCGAAAAAGCGTTTGCTTACCTCCGCGATACAAATTTGGCAACGGAGCCAACCGGTTTGCACGAAATAGAGGGCAAAAAGCTATTCGCCATCGTATCGGAGGGTAAAGGAGTAACCGAGCAGGAGTATAAGCTGGAAGTACACCGCAAGTATATTGATATACAATTCATAATTTCAGGCACCGACCGTATGGGCTGGAAAGACCTGGCACAATGCGATGCTCCCAATGATTCCTACAACGAAGAACGCGACGCAGCTTTCTTCCCTGACAAGACCAACAGCTGGTTCGATGTACCCGCCGGCTCTTTCACTATCTTTTACCCTGATGATACCCACGCCGCCATGGTTACCGGTGAGAGTGTAGTAAGAAAGGTAGTGCTGAAGATTGCGGTAGAGTGTAAATAGTAGATTTGTTCTGCCGATTACGCTTATCCGTTGAAATCAACAAAAAAGCGTACGTTTATTATGTTTAGCCGGTAGTTAGCATTAATAATAAAAATAGATTGAATGTCTTTCAACCCAAGAAACATAGCTTTTTTAATCATTAGTACTTCCTTGGGTTGTGCTCAGGAAAAGACACCCGCAAAATTCTATTATTATGACGCTTATAAAGAAGCTAAGAATATAGAAATCGATAATACTCAAAAAGTTTATCAGCTTAACGTAAGTAAATTTGACCCTGATTCAGTAGAAATATCATTTATCAAATTCCATTCTATATCCTGCCCACTAGATGGTATTGTTACCCAAGTATCGGATACGATTTACTTGGACTTCGGACAAAAGTGCGATCCAAATGAAACTGCATTTATCACAGAGGCTGCAAAAATTAAGTTTATTTGGAAATTAAAGCTTAAGAACCCTGATAACTACAAGTATATCCCAAGAGGAATTGATTTCGAGTCTGGAGAAACTTGGCTTTTTGAAAAGTAAAAATATAAAGCTAACCACGCCTATACGGCAGCTTTGCCGCCACATAGCCAAGACCGTTTTAAGTAAACTTAATTAGTCAATGACACCGAAGGAAAATTTAGAGAGATTCAATTATAAGCTACCTAAAGTCTCGACACCAGGTGGAAATTATGCATCTGTAAACATTCGTGGGAACATAGCATACATAGCAATCCAATTTCCGATATTTAACGAACAATATCTTTATCAGGGAAGGCTAGGAAATGAAATCTCAACTGAAGAAGGCTACAAAGCGATGGAGCTATGTGCTCTAAATGTGTTAGCATAAGTTGATCAAAAGGTTGGATTTGAACGAATAATAGGACTAAATCATATTGATGCTTATTTTCAATCAGGAGAAGATTGGGATGACTCTCCCAAAGTAGTCAATGGTGCTTCCGATTTGTTTATGAAGATTTTGGAGAATAAAGGCGAGCATTCAAGAGCAATATTTGGAGTTCATAAACTGCCGAGAAACTTTAGTGTCGGATTAACAGCAACATTCACGGTAAAAGAAGAATAAAACTTCTCATAACCAAGTCATAAGTCAAACTTCGGCTACGCCTCCTTCACACGACGTCTCAGCACGTTGTTTAAACGGGACAGTTGTTTGGAATTAATTACAAAATAAATCAAACATAGATGGTTGATGAGCTAATTAAGATTTATGATCGAGATATCGATCGGCTTCAATATGAGATTGAAACATTTGATCAAGAAGACAATCTTTGGAAAACTATGGATGGCATTTCAAACTCTGCCGGAAACCTGTGTTTACATTTGATAGGCAACCTGAGGACTTATATTGGTAAAAATATGGGTAACTTCAGTTACACACGAAATCGGGATGCTGAATTCAATTCAAAAGATATTCCTAAGCAAAAGTTGATCGAGCAAATTGATGAAACTAAGCATATTGTTTTAGGAACCTTAAGGAACTTGGAAGCGAAGAAACTAGAGGAAAATCATTTAGAAGATGTTTTAGGTTTCAAAATGACCAACCGCTTTTTCCTGATCCATTTGGCTGCTCATCTATCTTACCATTTGGGACAAATAAACTACTTAAGGAGAATATTAGAGAAGAATTAAGCAGAAACCAGTAAGCTAAAAGCAAAGCTAGGGCTGTTGCTTTACTAATACTAAGTTCTCATTAAAAAGTAATTTACCTTAATCCTTCGAAATAATGAAATCAGCAGCCAAAAATATGATTGATGTTACTCACTCTATAGTTGTTCATCAAAATATAGAACAAGTTTTTGACTACCTCTCCGACTTAAGACACGATAAAGAATGGAGAGAAGAGATAAATACTACAACAGTTGCAGATACAATTCCAGGGTTGAACACGATCGCAGTCGAAGACTCATTTTTATCTAAACGTGTTCCGAATTACATCAAAAAGCTACAGTGTACAGAGTATGTAAAAAATGCCAGCGTAGTTTATCAGACATTCCCCGATAATGATTTCTTTCTGAGAAGTAGCCGTAAAGTTGAATTACTATCGGCGAACGAGACCCGAATTATATATCAACTTGAATTTCATAAAGCCATTGTAAAATTTGGCCTTGGTTTCAATCTACCAGCTTTTATTGTTGCATTGGTGACAAGAACAGCCATGAAAAAGTACATGAATAAATTAAAGAACATATTGGAAAACGAGGTAGTCTATAATTGAAAACGCTCGGTTTTTAATTATAAGTAGAATTATTTCTTCAGCTGTCAGATTTGATTGGAAAACGCTCTTCTTCCCGTCTCGCAAAATTTTATCTGTCTCCTTACTCATACTATGCAACAACCTCAAATCGTCTCCACCCAACCAAGGCACCTGATCGGCAAACGTATCACTACCTCCTTGGCAACTAACGACGCTGTAGCCTTGTGGAGCAGCTTTATGCCACTGCTAAAAGAGATCCGCAAACGTGTTGGCCAACAGCTTTACTCTGTGCAGGTGTATCCCGAAAGTATAAGGATGGATAAGTTTACCCCTGAAACGCCATTTGAGAAGTGGGCAGCAGTGGAGGTAACAGAAACTGGTATACTTCCTGAAGGTATGGAAGAGCTACAGTTGCCAGGCGGCCTGTATGCCGTATTCGTGCACAAAGGACCAGCAAGCGAGTTTCATAAAACAGCACAGTATATTTTTGGTACCTGGCTACCTCAATCAGAATATCAACTGGACAATCGTCCGCAATTTGAAGTGATGGGTGAAAAATATCTGGGCCATACCCATCCAGATTCAGAGGAAGAAGTATGGGTTCCGGTAAAGCATAAAGTATAAAATTTATTTATACATTCACGCACCATTATCACCTATAACATAACCATTTAGTCCAGGCCTAACCATGAAACTGAAGCATCTCTTCTTAGCTTTTTTTGCATTACTGCTTATTACCTTGGTAGCGCTACCTTATGTTCGCTCTGCTGAGAAATTTGAGCTGAACGATGAAACGCGTAAAAGTATAAAGGGAAGCTTTGTGCGATTACCTTCAGGTGTTACACACTATGAGCTCGCTGGCCCAGAAGGAGCACCGGTTGTGGTTTTAGTACATGGCTTTTCGGTGCCTGCCTATATCTGGGACAGCAACTTTAACGAACTGGCAAAAGCCGGCTTTCGGGTGTTGCGTTATGACCAGTTTGGCCGCGGTTTCTCCGACAGACCAGCAGTTGATTATAATGCAGCATTTTACCACAACCAGCTAAACGAACTATTGGCAGCGCTAAAAGTTGAGGAGCCAGTAAACCTGGTTGGTGTTTCGATGGGTGGCGCTATTGTGGCAGGTTATACAGCTGCTTTTCCGGATCGTGTAAATAAAGTTGCGCTGCTTGCCCCTTATAATCAGGCTACAGACATCAGTATACTTAAAACACCTTATGTAGGAGATTACCTGAACCAGGTGTACCTGGTGCCTACTTTACTCGAAGGCCAAGCCTCTGATTTCTTTAACGCCTCCGTACTGCCTGCCAACTATAAGTCAAACTTTGCTGCGCAGATGGAATACAAAGGCTTCGATAAGGCGATACTTTCCACCCTCAGAAACTTCATATCCAAAGATCCGCAACCATACTTTAAAGGTTTGGCCGAAACCCAAAAGCCGATATTACTTATCTGGGGCAAAAACGATCCAACTGTGCCCTATAATAAAGAGCTGACTCAGATGCTTAACCCAAAGCTGATCTTATTAGATAGTTGCGGCCATATTCCTCAAATTGAGTACCCTGAAGAAGTAAATCGGGAGCTTGTTTCATTCCTGGGCAGCAGATAAAAGAAAGTATAAAAGCACTACTGTAGTTACCTCGTTAAATGTAAAAGCCTGCAAATTAGATCAGATTCTAACCGCGTTTTCGGGTGCTGCTGCAGTACATTAATAAAGTTGGTGAGCAGGTGCGGATTATCGGCTATGTTAGAGAAACAGGCTATGAGCAGTTGGCTCTCCGGCACACGAATTACCAGGTTGCTAAAGCCACAGGTATTGCCGGAGTGGTACATCTCTAAACTACCGTTGCTGCGTTTTGTAAAGAACCAGCCCATGCCGTAGTACAATGCAGGATTACCTTCAATGTTGGTGTTTATACTTTGCAGTGCTCCTTCTATATTGAAGCCTTGTTGCTGCAGTGCCTCATGCCACTTCAGGTAATCGCGCAGCGAAGTATAAATACAGCCATCGCCTTTGGTGGCGCTGCACACACTTTGGTCAGATAAGATCATCTCTCCTGCTGCATTCACGGCATATCCTATGGCTCTGTTGGGAATAGGTTTGCCAGCCTCATAAAGCACCGTATTGCTCATACTCAAAGGTTTAAAGATATACTTGCTTAGAAACTCCGCATAGGCCATACCCGATACTTTCTCTACCACCAATGCCAGCAGCACATAGCCTGTGTTGCTGTAGCGGTACTGCGAGCCTGGCGCAAATAGCAGATGAGGTTGACTGGCTGTAATAGTTAGCACCTCCCGGTCATGCACCTGCTCCTGCCTTGTATCGGCTACAAAACCTTCGTAGTCAGGTAAGCCGGAAGTATGGTTTAACAGGTGCGCTATACTTATGTCGCTGCCTAAATGAGCCAGTTCCGGAAAGAAAGAGGACAACCTATTGGTATACTGTAGCAGCCCCTGCTGCTGTAAAAGCTGCACACATTTGGCAGTAAACTGTTTGGATACAGAAGCCAGGCGAAAATTGGTAGCCGGAGTTATCGGTTCTCTGGTATTCAGGTCCATAAGGCCAATACAACCTTCATACAGCACCTCTCCTACCCTGGTTACAAGTATGGCTGCACCCGGTTGTTCTTCTGTGTAGCAGTTTTGCAGATGTGTATCAAGTGCCTGAGTTAATGCGGTTGCCATAGTTGATCTTATATTTTGCTAAAGTATAAAATAATCGAAAGCTAAGCTTTCCGGAGAGCCAAAAGTATAAAAGCCAACATTACTTAACATAATAAACACACTAAGAATAAAAAATTCTTGCTAGCTATACTTTAAGGTAGTCTGTTTGAAGAGGCGCAGAAATTCTATACCTTTAGCTTCACCTACTATATACTTCCTGAACTATGAACAAATACGGTTTACACGGTAAGCTACAGGCAAAAGATGGCAACGGCGATGCGTTGGCCGCTATCCTGCTGCAAGCATCACAGCTGGTATCTACAGCAAAGGGTTGCCACCTGTACCTCGTAAGCAAGGATGCACAGAACCCTGACTCCATCTGGATAACCGAAGTCTGGAACAGCAAAGAAGACCACGACAACTCACTGCAGTTGGATGGCGTGGGTGCCTTGATTTCACAGGCGATTCCCCTGATGGCTGACAAACCAACAAAAGGACTGGAACTGGAGGTACTAGGAGGCTTACCAGCTTAAAAATTCTCCTCTACGCCCAGCCCGAATAGGGCGTAATCATACTTTACCGGATCTGTAGGGTCGAATGCCCGTAGGTGATCTGTTAATTCTTCGGCAGTGTGCCAGTCCATGCCTTTGCGCGTGATAAGGCCAAGCTTTCGGGCCACCCGCTCCACGTGCACATCGCAGGGACACACCAGGTCGGCAGGCTTCATCATCTCCCAGATACCGAAGTCTACTCCTCTATCGTCTTTGCGCACCATCCAGCGCAGGTACATATTCATCCGTTTGCAGGCAGACTTACGCGCAGGTGTGGAGATGTGCTTTTTGGTGCGGTGCGGTGCATCTTCCAGGCTAAATACCAGGTCGTGGAAGTACTCCAGCCTATCTTTCTGATATCTTATCTCATTATGCACACCGGTAAAAGCAGTCTCTAAACTTTCGTGCTGGCTGTAGTACCACCTGAAAAAGTGCAGCAGGTACAGTAGATCGGTGTCATTAAAGGTGCGGTGTTTAAAGCCCAGGAAACGCGTCAGGTCCTGCTCCTGGTGGTTAAGTATAAAATCGTGTGGGGCATTGTCCATTAAGTTCATCAGTTTTATACAGTTGTTGATGATGGTTTTGCGCTGTCCCCACGCAAGTATAGAAGCAAAAAAGCCACTGATCTCGATGTCCTGCTTTTTGGTGAAGCGGTGCGGTATAGAAACCGGGTCGTTGGGTATAAAACCAGGTTGGTTATACTTCTCCACCCTGTCGTCGAGTAAGGCTTTGATGGCAGCGTAATCTTGTTTCATGTGGTAAAGTACGGGGATTTCTGGAATAAGGCAGATGTGCAGGTCCAGTTTTATAGCTGCCGTGGTCCAACCACCCCTACCCCTCCTTGTCTAAGGCGGGGAATATATACTTACTTCTTCTTATTTTATCAATATAGCTATGATTTCCATGTTGAAGACAGGTTAAACGGAGGCTATAAAGCTTAAACCTCTACAGATGTGATGGCCGAATTCCCCGCCTTAGACAAGGAGGGGCCAGGGGTGGTTGGACTACGGCAGCTACATGATCTGACTTAAAAACTTGAGAATTCTGACCTAAAACAAAAGCGCCTGAACACTTCTGCTCAGGCGCTTTTATACTTTATACTTCTCTAAACCCTACGGCATATAAGAAACCTCAACTCTGAATTTCTGATCTACGGCACCTAGTTTCTGGTAAGCCTTCTTTGATAATCGCACGATCACTTTATCATTAGCACCCGTCTCAGGCAGCTTTCCGATAACGCGCACATACACTACCTGTCCGTTCATGGCATTCTTCACCTGCATAATAGTACCAACCGGGGCAGTTTTGTGCAGGGCAAGGTATTTATTCGTGTCAGCTTTCGGGTCGATCATCTCGGCCATGCCGCTTTCGATCATTTTCTTTACGCCAGAGGCTGTGTTTTCGGTCTCAGCTTCTTCTACACGCTCATTGGCTGCCGCTGGTGCAGCAGGTGTACTGGCTGGTGTAGCAGTAGTTGTAGCGGCCGGAGTTGTTGATGTAGTGGAAGCAGCAGCTGTTTCAGCTGGCTTAGTCTTTGTCATTTCATCGTCTGGCTCTGGCGTGTACACCGGCTTTTTGGTTGGTGTTGCAATGCCTTTGCCTACAATCAGTTCAGTGCCTACACTAATGCTGTTGTCCTTCAGGTTATTCCAGCGTTTGATATCCTCTACGGTTACGTTGTGCTGGCGCGATATAGAGTAAAGCGTTTGTTTTGGCTCTACGGTGTGCAGCTTGTTGCCAGAGTTGTTTACAGTGTAGGTTCTGTTGCTGGCAGCAGGGGCAGCTGGTGTTGTTTTAGCTGTGGAGGCCACCACTGCAGTAGATGCTGTGCTATACTTTCTCGGGATCAGCACGATCTCACCAATCTTGATAGCCGACTGAACACTTGGGTTCGCCTCTACGATCTGGGCAATAGGCACACTATACTTTCTTGATAGCGCGTAAAGCGTTTCCTTCGGCTCTACTTTGTGCTGCACAAACAACTTTCCGTTTTTGCGTTCCACACCAACCGAATCACGAACAGCAGTAACCCCAAGGGCACTAGCCGAAAAAGAAAGTAAAGGCGCTACTACAAGAGCAGCTAATAAAGATCGAACCATGGCTAAAAATTGTACTAAGCTAAAAGTCTGTATACTTGCAAAATATGTTTATCCCGGAGCAAGTATAACTGAAGGTTAAAGATAAAAAAAGTATCTGAACCAATGCCACTTAATCCGCTACCAAGTTTAACTTTTAAGTGTAAATTACCTTGCAAGTCGTATACAACCACAAAATTATCTAAGTTCCCTACCGCGCCCTCTTCATAATAACTTATTACTATATTATTGCTCAGCTCGGCATATTCCAGGGCAACTACTGGTTTTTCTCCGGATTGGTCTGCTATAAAGTTGCACACTTCCTCAAAGTATGGCTCACCGTCCTTATACATCACCGGGTATTCCCAATTGGTGTAGCGCGTCTGGCTGAAATCAGCCACCAGGCTGGCTGCTGTTTGCTGGCTGATGCCGTCGCGTAACGTATTGCCTGTTTTAGGGTTAACCAAGGTTAAAGGCTGATCAGGGGCATCTGCACGATACACCAACATACCATCACTGGCCAGCCCGTAAAAGGCCATTTCATCTAGTTGCCACTGCACTTCTCCGCCTTCTGCTGCCAGAGCGGTTACCCCTTTATGCTGACCTGTCTTGCGGTCGCCGTAACCGTGCAGGAACACCAGATTATGCTGCGCATCTTCCAGCCCCTGCCACCAAGCTTTGGAAGGGTTCACGGCAAGCTTGTTTAATCTGAACTCAGCCAGATCTAAAGTACAAAAATGTGCCAGCAACAAGTCAGAGTCACGCACCTCCAGTGCCAGTTTTGGAGTGGACGTATCGATGCGGATTCGCCACACAGGCGCCTGAAACTCGTATGAATAAAGTAAGGAAAGTATAAGCTTGTGTTTTTTTGTTATCTTATTGCCAGATTGGACCTCAACCAGCCCCCTAAATTATGAAAACCTATCCAAAGCATTGGTATGTAGCAGTTGTTTACCTGCTCTGCCTGCTCTTAAGCCCTGCCGTTTTAGTAGCCCAAAATGCAAAGCCGAAGGTGTTTGTGATGGAGATCAAATCAGAGATTGATCCGCGCACAAACCGCTACACCGAGCTGGCTCTCGAAGAGGCCACCGAAATCGGGGCAGACCATGTGCTTTTGATACTGGATACATTTGGCGGAGCCCTGAACGATGCCGACGAAATAAGAACGCGCATTCTGGAGTATCCTAAGCCGGTGTATGTGTTCATCAACAAAGATGCCGCCTCGGCTGGCGCACTTATCTCGCTTGCCTGCGACAGCATTTACATGGCGCCAGGGGCCAACATTGGCGCTGCAACGGTAGTGGGCGCTGATGGCGAGGCTGCACCGGGCAAATACCAGAGCTACATGCGCTCCATCATGCGCTCTACAGCAGAGGCCAATGGCCGCAACCCACGCATGGCCGAGGCTATGGTAGAGGCCAGCGTAGACTCTACCTTATCAGCAGGACAGGTGCTGTCGCTTACCTCAACGGAAGCTGTTAAGTATGGCTTTTGCGATGGCATTGCTACAAACGTAGAAGGTGTGCTTGACGAGCTGAACCTGGAGAATGCAGAACTTGTGTATTACCAGCTGAGCACCACCAACAAGATCGTCTCCTTTTTCCTGAACCCTTTCATAAGTGGCATACTACTCCTTATCATTATAGGTGGGTTATACTTTGAGCTTCAGACGCCGGGGATTGGTTTTCCGTTGGCTGCAGCTGTGGTGGCAGGTATTTTATACTTAGTGCCCTACTACCTCAACGGTCTGGCCGAGAACTGGGAAATCCTGCTTGTGGTAGCCGGGCTTATACTTATACTTTTAGAGGTATTTGTGATACCGGGCTTTGGCATTGCTGGTATAAGCGGCATTGTGCTGGTGCTGGTATCGCTGGTGTTGGTAATGGTAAATAATCAGAATTTCGACTTCACGTTTGTACCCTCTGATGATCTGATGAAGAGTTTAATATCGGTGGTTTTGGGAATGATAGGGGCAGCTGTGTTTATCGCCCTCACCTGGAACAGGCTGGTAGGAAGCCGCGCCATGCAGCGACTGGTGCTAAATAACACCTTCAACAGCACCGAAGGTTACCGCTCTGCTAACACTGCCGAGCATTTGATCGGGAGGGTAGGTATTGCCCACACCCGCATGACACCGAGCGGACGCGTGATGATAGACGATTCGCTGTATGATGCCCAAGCACGTGACGGCTTCATCGATAAAGGCGACGCTGTTCAGGTAGTAGACCAAAGCACATTCTCGTTGCGGGTAAAGAAAGTATAACTTGGAGTTACGAGTTCTGAGTGCCGAGTTGGAATTCAGATGTCAGGTGCAGGCCGCAGTACTTTATACTTGTCACTTCCTTTGTTGCTCAAGGTGAGCATAATTCATAATTCATAATTCATAATTCATAATTCATAATTCATAATTCATAATTCATAATTCATAATTCATAATTCATAATTCATAATTCATAATTAAAATGAAGCTAGCACCCCTATTTGTAATCATACTTACAGCCTTAACTATGTCAGCTTGCCAGACCACCCCACAGGATGAGAACGAAGCCATTACCACCAATGCCACCCTGCTTTGGTCTGGAGAGATTGCCGCAGACGGTTGTGGCTTTGAAATAGAGATTGACGGGAAAACATACTTGCCCGAAAACGAAGATGCCATTCCCGCAAAATTCAAGGAAAGCGAGAGCTCTGAAGTTAAACTGACTTACCTGCCTCTGAAGGACCAAATCGACCGCCGATGCGGCATGTTGCCCCAGCCAAGAGTGATGGATGCGGTACGTGTAGTTTCGGTTACAGCGCTCTAAGTAAAAAGTATAACACCTTGCAACCTTACAGCGAGATTCTGGCTCTTCTAAATAAAGCATCTTAGAAGAAATGGGAAAACATATATTAACCGGTTTAATGCTGCTGGCAATCTTTAGCCTGAGCAGCTGCGAAAAAGAGGAGACTTGCTATACAACAGTAACAGTAGACGGTGTAATTAGATGGTCTGGTAGTTATGCAGTTGATGGCTGCGGCTATTTTCTGATGGTTGGCGAAAAAAAATATAAACCAACAAACGAAGCCGACATTCCGGACACATATAAGGTAACAGGATGGGAAGGCACTCCCGTAGAGGTTAAAATGATAGACTACAACAAGCAGGTGCCGGCAGGTTGCCAAGTTTCTTATCAAGCAAACTCTGCCAAGCTGCTGGAGATAAGAAAAAAGTAAGAGGTTTTTTGTTATACAGGTGAGCCGAAGTATATTGTAAGTATACTTCGGCTCATTTATTTTATACCTATGACCACGCCAGACATTATGCAGCAGCTTGCCAGCCTGGGCTGCGAAACCACAAAGAATACGCTTACCAGGCACGGTGCTAAAGAACCTTTTTTCGGAGTAAGGGTAGGCGATCTCAAGCCCATCCAGAAAAAGATCAAAAAGAACCACGCCCTGGCGCTGGAGCTTTACGAAACAGGCAACTCTGATGCTATGTACTTGGCTGGCCTTATTGCCGACGAAACCGCCATGACCAAAGAAGACCTGCAGCGTTGGGCAGAGCAGGCGTACTGGTACATGCTAAGCGAGTATACGGTAGCTTGGGTGGCATCGGAAAGCAAGTATGGTTTTGAGCTTGCCAAAGAGTGGATCAAATCTGATAACGAAAGGCTTGTAACAGCGGGGTGGGCCACATTATCTAACCTGGGCGGCATTAAGCCAGACCACGAATTGGACCTGGATTACCTTAGCCAGCAACTGGATTTTGTACAGCAGCATATACACAGCAGCCTCAACAGAATACGCTACACCATGAATGGCTTTGTGATTGCCATGGGCTCATTTGTTCCGGCATTAACAGAAAAGGCCAGGGCTGTAGCAGCAGCAATAGGTAAAGTAGAAGTATATATGGGCCAAACCTCCTGCAAAGTACCAGAAGCCTCTCCTTATATAGAAAAGGTAATACAGATGGGCCGCCATGGCAGGAAAAAGAAAACGGCACGCTGCTAAAATGCCTGCACTTACGTACCTTTGACAAGTATAAAATCAACTATCAAACATAAACTATGGAAGTACTTGGAATCATACCCGCACGTTATGCCAGCACCCGTTTTCCGGGCAAGCCTTTAATAGACATCAGCGGAAAAAGTATGATACAGCGGGTGTATGAGCAGGCCAAAAGCGCCAACCTCGCCGAAGTACTCGTAGCCACAGACGATCAGCGAATTTTTGACCATGTGCAAAGTTTTGGGGGCAAAGCTGTCATGACAGCCGAGCATCACCAGAGCGGCACCGACCGCTGTTTTGAAGCTTACCAGCAGTACAACCAGCCTTTCGAGTACGTCATCAATATCCAGGGCGACGAGCCTTTTATCAGGCCGGAGCAGATAAACCTGGTGGCAGGCTGTTTTAGAACTCCTCAAACACAGCTGGCTACTTTAATTAAGAAGATAACGTCGCCGGAGGAGCTGTTTAATGTAAACTCACCGAAGGTGGTGATCAATAAAGCCGGAGAAGCTTTATACTTTAGCCGCCAACCTATCCCCTACTGCCGCAACGTACCCAACGATATCTGGCACAGGCAGCACACCTACTACAAGCACATCGGCATTTACGGCTACCGCACCGATATCCTGGAGCAGATCACACAGCTGCCACCGTCTGGCCTGGAGCTAGCCGAGTCGCTGGAGCAGCTGCGTTGGCTGGAGAACGGTTTCAAAATAGCCACAGCCATCACTGAATTCGAAACCATCGGCATAGATACCCCGGAAGACCTTTTGAGAGTTACGAGTTCAGAGTTCTGAGTCACGAGCTAGTATCTGGATGTAATATATCAGACCCAAGACTTTATACTTGTCGCTAACTTTGTTGCCTAAGGAAATGTAATTCAAATCCTAAACATAGATCATTTTCACGGTCATGCCGCCGTCAATGGTAATACTTTGGCCGGTAATAAACCCTGCTTTATCGGAGCATAGAAACAGGGCGGCCTCTGCAATGTCCTCTGGCGTGCCTACTCGGCCTGCCGGGTGTTGTTCTTTATCCTCTTTGCTGTGCTGTGGCTGATACCGCTGGCTGCTCTTTTGCCAGTCTCCTGTTTCTATCCAGCCCGGTGCAATGGCGTTTACTCTTATTTTATCTTCTGCCAGGCTAACGGCCAACGAATGCGTAAGCGCCTCCAGGCCACCTTTGGATGCGGAATAGGCGAAGGTGTTGGGCTCCGACATAAATGCGCGCGTGCTGGTAATGTTAAGTATAGCTGCCTGATCCGCCTTGCGTAAAAGCGGAAGCGCATACCTAGTACACAACACCGGCCCACGCAGGTTTACCCCCAGTATCTTGTCAAATTCCGACAGCAGCATCTGCTCGAGGTCTCCCATAAAGGGATCAGCAATTCCGGCGTTATTGATAAGCACATGCAGCATTTTATACTTCTCCCCCACGCTTTCCATCAATGTCGCAACCTCGTGCTCGGCACTCACATCGCATTTTATAAACTCTATGTTCAGCTTTTGCTGTTGCAGGCGATCTACTGCTTCCTTGCCTGCTTCTTCGTCCGCATCTGTTATAACTACCTTTGCTCCCTCGCGGGCAAAAGCTTGGGCTATACCAAGTCCTATGCCCTGCGCACCGCCGGTTATAAGTACTGCCTTGTTTTTGTAATAAGTGTTTTCCATGCGCTGTTTATGTTTAGTTAAGTATAACTGAGGCCGCTGTGAAGAGTTATGTATTTAAAAACAAAAATATTTTAACCCATGCTACTTGACATTACGTAAACTGTGATTAACTTTGAAACTCAAAGTGCTTTATCATGAATCAACAGCAAGACCAGTTAGCCGACCTACGCGAAATCCGCAATATCATGGATCGCTCTTCCCGCTTTATTTCCCTGAGCGGGTTATCAGGAGTAGCTGCCGGCGTGTCGGCGCTTGCCGGTGCAGCTGTGGTTAAATGGTATTTCAGCCAGCACAACATCAATTACTACAATGACCTGGGCAGGCAAATGTCGCAGGAAAACATACTTTTTGTTTTAGGCGTTGCGGCAGCGGTACTTGTACTTGGTTTTTGTGCGGCTACTTACTTTACGATTCGTAACACCCGCAAAAGGAACCACCGCACCTGGGATAACCAGTCAAAGCGGTTGCTCCTGAACCTGGCTATACCCCTGGCCACCGGAGGTGCTTTTTGTGCCATACTTATTTACCACAACCTTTTGTTTCTTGTGGCACCGGCTATGTTGGTGTTTTATGGTTTGGCGCTGCTACATAGCAGCAAGTATACATTAGGCGATATACGCTACCTTGGAATTATTGAGATTATACTTGGCTTGATCGCCAGCATTTTTGTGGCCTATGGGCTAACGCTCTGGACAGTAGGCTTTGGAATGCTGCACATAGTATATGGTGCGCTGGTGTACTTTAAATACGAACGCTAGCAGACCTGTGAAAGAGTATCTAGAAAATATTAACAAAGCCTTCGAGAGCAGGGCGCGGCTTGGCATTATGTCCGTGCTGATGGTAGAGGATTCGGTTGATTTCAGTACGCTGAAGGACACCCTCCAGCTTACTGACGGAAACCTGGCCAGCCACCTCCGGGCATTGGAAGAAGCAGCCTACCTACGCGTGGAGAAGCAGTTTATCGGGCGTAAACCTAATACTACTTACCATGCTACCGATGCTGGCCGCGAAGCTTTTAAGAACCACTTAAATGCTCTGGAGCAGTTAATTTTAAATAACCGGCCAACCGGATAATTTTTTTACCTTTTTACTTTGCATTTCAAAGTACTTTAGACGTAAATTAAATATGATCACATTAAGGATTACTAGTATGAGGACAAGAACAGAACAACAGCATAGTCTGAATTACAGGGGTATTTGCAGAGGTGCATTGGCAGGTGCTGGTATTGCACTGGTGTTGCTGCTGATTTTCATGTTGGCCTTAGAAGACATAGCCTATGGTGTTTGGGTCATTATACCCATGCTCACCATGTCAGTTGGAGGTGCCTTAGGCGGCATCTATTGTTGCTTCATGAATCATTTGCGAGTAGAGGGGAGTTGGGCAAAGGCTTATGCGAATATCACCAGCACATTGTTTTACATCCTGTTACTGTGGCTCAGTTTGGTTGCCGGGCTACATGCAACCGGCCACTGGGACTAACAACTAGAAGAAAACTATACCTGAGACAATATCATCAGCATTTAAATAAAAAAGCCATGCGCGATCAAATACTTTCCAACATGCAAAACCCCGGTCAGCTCGAGAAGTTGTACCGGACAAACAAGGCAAGCTTTAAACAGGAGTTCAGCGGCCTTTACCCTCAACTTAGTGGCAATACCCTTGCCGACTTCTGGCACGAAAGACTAAACTACGAATCAGAGGAGATTTCGTGGGGTACCGGTAAAGAGTTTGTGTTCGTTGTAATTGCTGCATTAATAGCGGGTATACTTGCCAAACTGCCGGCTATCTTCCCTATCAGCGAAGAATTCTTTTACCCACGCAATATAGGTTTTCTGGTGTTCCCGTTTCTAGCAGCCTATTTCGCCTGGAAAAACAAACTACCAGATACCAGGGTAGCTTTTATAGGATTTGCTGTAGCTGTTTGCGTAGTATACATCAACTTTTTGCCAAACAACAACAGCGACACCCTTATACTAGCCTGCATACACTTGCCTTTGCTGCTGTGGGTTATACTTGGTGTATCATATGTAGGCGATGAGCTCAGCAACTACAAAATGCGCCTTAGCTACCTGCGCTTTAACGGCGACCTGGCTGTTATGTCGGCCTTGCTGGTGATAGCCGGAGTACTGATGACGGGCATTACGATCGGGTTATTCCAGCTGATCGGTTTGCAGATAGAGGAGTTCTACTTTGAGTATATCGTAGCATTTGGCTTGCCTGCAGTTCCTATAGTGGCCACTTATCTCACCCAAACCAATCCGCAACTGGTAAACAAGGTATCCCCTATCATCGCCAAGCTGTTCAGCCCATTGGTGTTAGTCATGCTGATCGTGTACCTGGGAGCTATTATTATTTCGGGCAAAGACCCCTACAACGACAGGGAGTTTCTGCTCCTGTTTAACGTGCTGTTGATTGGTGTAATGGCTCTGATCTTCTTCTCTGTTGCGGAGAGCTCTACCAAAGAAAAATCTATATCTGGTGTGTGGGTGCTGCTGCTGTTGTCGGTGGTTACTATCGTAGTAAATGGCATTGCATTGTCGGCTATCTCTTTCCGGATCTCGGAATGGGGTATAACGCCTAACAGAGTAGCCGTGCTGGGTGCCAATGTATTGATTCTTATTCACCTGCTGCTTGTAACAGTAATGTTATTTAAGGCAGCTACGAAGAAGGCGGTAATCACAGAGGTAGGCAGATCCATTGTGCTGTATATCCCAGTGTACTTTGTCTGGACAATCATCGTCGTATTTCTATTCCCATTGCTTTTCGGCTTTAAATAAACCAATCAACAGACATTAAAAAATTTAAGAATAACATATAATATTATGGAAAAGACATTAAACATTGGAAGTATAGCAAGTTCGCTGTTCGGCTTAATTGCCATAGCAATCGGTATCATTAACATGTTCTGGGGTAACGACCCGTTTTATGGCATCTTCATCTTTCTGCTAGCGTTAGTTTATTTCCCGCCGGTGGCTGCTTTTGTTGAGAGAATCGTTGGCAGGCCAATCCCATTACTAGCAAAAGTCTTGCTAGGAGCCTTTATTCTTTGGACAGCATTAGGTGTAGGCGAACTGTTTGACAAAATAGAACTGATGCTGAAGAACTTCTGATTCATTAACTATTTGAAATACAATCAACTAACGCATAAAAATTGTGATTACGCAAAGCAAAACATTCACAGGCATTGTGCTCGCCGTAGCGATGATATTAGCTATACCTTTGATAGCGATGCAGTTTACAGATGAAGTTAACTGGAAGCTGTTTGATTTTATTTTGATGGGTATCCTTCTGCTAAGTACTGGATTCGCAGCTGAGTTCGCGGTGAGAAGAATAAAGAACAGAGACTATCACTTACTCATCATCGCACTTATTCTGTTGGCATTCTTCCTAGTTTGGGCTGAGCTTGCTGTTGGCATCTTCGGAACCCCATTCGCCGCAAGCTAATGAGTACAGGCATTAAAAGGAGGTTCTTTCCACTGCAACTTGTTAACTGGGTATTTGGTACTGTTGTCTTATTGATAGGGGCATTGAATATATTTTTGGTTCATGTAATTCCGGGGTTAGTTTTTCTGCTGCTTTCTTTGGTCTATTTTCCGCCAGTAAACACACTACTCAGAAATAGGTTCGGCTTCAGTATTCCGCTATTGGTAAAAATCATACTCGGTATTGCCATCGTTTGGTTTACCTTGGGGGTGAGTGATCTTGGAGATATGATAGATTAGCGAGTATTGTTAAAGTTAATAATCCTAAATAGGAGCTTTTGACATATTAAACTCTCTATCCTTCTATCTCTAAAGAAAGTATACTAGCTTGAACCAAGGCTTTATTCCTGGTAAAATAAAAAAGGCGCTACTGAACAGTAGCGCCTTTTGCTCTTAAACCAAGTATGATTTATTTCTTCTGTAGCTGGCGTACCAGTTTATCCTCCACGTTATCCAGAAGCTGATACCAATTATCACCTTCGTCCTGGGCAAACACATCGTTACCAGGCACGCCAACGCGCATGCGCACACTTTTCGTGTTTGTTGCTTGGTTCGCCTCTTCTTTAAAGTAAACGTCTATCGAATCTATCTTTTTGGCGTGCCGTTTTAGCTTGGCTATCTTTTTACGGATGCTCTCCTGTATTGCATCCGATATCTCGATATCTACGGCCTGTACATCTAACTTTATACCTTCGTAATTCTCTGTGTAGTTCATAAGTCTTATTATAGGTTTGCTTTCCAATGGGTTTGTACAACCAGAATGCTGCTTTTTTGCCCATCCACATTGTAATGCCATATAACGTAAGGCTTCTCCTTTTGTTAAAGCAATATTTCCTAAAACGGGTTATATACCTCCATCTTAGAAGAAACAGTGAGCTCCATTTTTCTGTATAAATTGGAAAGAACGATGGCCTAAGTTAGCTGGCCCTTTTCTGGAATAAATAACATTAATCTTAAAGTTGAAGGCTTATGAACACCCTTCCCATCAACTGGCTAACCGAAGGATTGATAGATTTTGAGTACAAAAAGTACCTGCTGCTGGCCTACCTGCAGGCAGCAAAAGAAGAATTTGGACATCAGCGCCTCTACCCCGTCTTCTCTGATCTGATCATGCATTACCGCAACCTGCTGCAAGTAAAGGAGCACAAAAAGCTGGTGTATGAGTCTTTCCCGCAGCGCATCAGCCGCGCCGATTTTGAGAAGCTGGAACTGGTGTATGAGAAGATAGTGGAAGACGACGAAACCATGCAGCAGATTGAGGAGATAGTGCAGTATGCGGCGCCACTCTTCGGTGAGGCTGTAGAGTCGGGTAAAGAACTATACGATTTTGTGGAGCGGCACATCGAGATCAGCCCTGTTGGCATCACCCCGATTTACCACGATGAAGGCTATCTTTTCTTAGAGGCTTTCCCGAGCAAAGAGACACAAGTATACGTTTACCGCATTACAGTTTTTGAAAACACCTATGAAAAGTACCGTGGCATCAACACCCGCCATTTGCAAACAGTGCGGCGCGGCCTGGCCCTCACCCACGAAAATCTAAAAGTGCAGTTGCTGCGTGAGCGGCAGGAGCTGCCAAACCCTGCTACGTTTGCAGTGGTGTCTAAAATTCCTGTGCCCCTGGAGAATTCGCTGCTTCCTATAGCCAAGCGCTCATTGGTAAAGTATGTGGCAAATTTGGCAGCCTGATCAAACTATATCAATTGTAAAGTAGCTAAAACTGCCTTCTTTTCACGGGAAGGCAGTTTCTGTTTTTATACTTGCATAAAAGTATAGAGAAACCATCTCTCCCTCTTTATACCAAAATACTACCCTTCTTCTATAACCGTCTCAATCCACCGATTAAACCCCATTATCTACCTACTAACAGCTTATCGGTTACTTATGACTATTCATATATAAATGCTATGTATTGGTATATTCTGTTTTAGCAGCTCAAAAAAGCAATATTACTTTGTATCATGAGGCAGTATAAAATTGCTCATTAGGATTTATGACGACAAAATTACAGACTATCTACAAACATTCTTTTCCTGCAAAAACTATGAAGAAACACGTACTATTACTGTTGCTGGGTTTAAGTACAGCAGCACCTGCGTTTGCTCAGGCTCCATCTGCTCAGCAGGCACGTCCGGCACAGCAACAGGCAGCAGGCATGCCTGGCACCACGGCTCCAAAAGGAAACGCCAAAATTAGCGGTGTTATCCTAGATGCTGAAACAAACAAGCCTGTTGAGTTTGCTACTGTAGCCCTGATCAGCGTGGCAACCGGCAAGCCGATAGACGGCACCATGGCCGACGAGAAAGGAAAATTTTCTATCACAAAGGTAGCAGCAGGCCAGTACAAGCTAAACGTCTCGTTCCTGGGCTACAAGCTGCAGACAATTGAGAATGTAAATGTTACGTCAGACAACGCTGATATAAACATTGGCTCTGTATCGCTTGCCTCTGACGCTAAAAAATTAAGTGAAGTAGTAATTACAGGCGAGAAACCACTTGTAGAAGAGAAAATTGACCGCACTGTTTATAACGCCGACAAAGACCTTACAAATGCTGGCGGCAACGCCTCTGACGTACTTCAGAAAGTACCTTCCCTGTCTTTAGACAACGATGGCAATGTGCAGCTGCGCGGCAGCTCCAACGTACGTGTGCTTATTAACAACAAGCCATCGGCTATACTTGCCGGTAACCTTGCCGAAGCATTAAAGCAGATCCCGGCCGATCAGATAAAATCAGTTGAAGTAATCACCAGCCCATCTGCCAAATATGACGCAGAAGGTACAGCCGGCATCATCAACATCATCACGAAAAAAGACGGTGGCTTACAAGGAGTAACTGGCTCTCTTGCACTTGGTGTAGGTACACGCGGAAGCAACGGCAACGCTAGCCTGAATGTTCGCCGTGGCAAGCTGGGCATCAACGGTAACTTTGGTGGCAACATGTTTTACAACAAAGGCACCATGACCAACGAGTTCATCGGTTTTGACGACCCGACGACAACTTTTGATGAAAGCTCTTACAACTTCCAGCGTGGCGAAACACGCCCTAGAGGTGCTTTTATGAACGGACAGCTTGGCTTTGAATACGACTTTAATCCAAAGAACAGCCTTTCAGGCGGTATCCGTAGCAACGGAGGACAGTTTAGGGTTACTAATGACCAGGAAGTAAATTCTAAAAACGCTTTCAGAACAGAGAATTTCCTGAATGACATTTTGATGCGCAACCAGCGTATTGGTACAGACTATAACCTGGACTTCACTCACAGTTTCAAGAATCCGGGGCAGGAGTTGGCATTACTATCTCTCTACTCGGTTACCAACACGGAGAACAACATAAACCAGGACCTGCATAACCAGGGCGAACCTGCTTTCCAGCAGAAGCGCAACACTAACGACGGAGCCAACAAGGAACTGACTTTCCAGGCAGATTACACGCACCCTTTCAAGAACAAGACCATGTTTGAAATAGGCGCTAAGACTATTTTCCGTGATGTGGAGAGTGACGCTTTTTACCGTGACATCTTTATTAACAGACCTGAAGCAACCAGCACTGACAAGTTCTTCTATCAGCAGGATGTTTATGCTTCTTACATGACGTACGGCTTAACGCTTAAAAAGAAGTTGAATGTGAAACTTGGCGGGCGTTATGAGTATACCGACATCAGCGCTGACCTAGTGGGTAACGATAAAGACTACGCTACCAATTACGAAAACTTTATTCCAAGTGTAGCTTTGTCGTACAGCCTGAACCAAAAACATACTTTCAAGGCAAACTTCACGCAGCGTATTCAGCGTCCTTCTATGTTTTTCCTGAACCCTTACCGCCAGCAGCAAACATCCAACACATTCGTGGAAGGAAATGCTAACCTGGATGCAGAATTAACAGACCTGTATGAGGTAGGCTACAGCACCTTCTTTAAAACAACATCTATCAACATAACAGGTTATGTGCGCCAGACAGACAATGCGATTGAGCCGATTGCTACGCTCATAAACGTAACAGAGGCAGACGGAACTGAAAGACAAGCTACACTTTTGACATTCCAGAACATTGCTAAAAACAAAACATATGGCGTGAGCTTGTTCGGTAATACAAAGCCTACCAACAACTGGACCATCGGTGGTAGCTCAAACATCTACTACGTAAACCTGAAGAGTGCCTACAACAGCAACAATGGCTGGATGTACAACATTAACGCAAACTCTTCTTATAACTTTGGCAAGGGAATAAGCGCTCAGTTCAATGGTGGTTTCAACTCACAGCGTATTCAGTTGCTAGGCAGATTTGCAGCCTTCTCTTACCACAGCCTTGCTATTAAAAAGGAGCTGTTTGACAAGAAAGGTGGTATCAGCCTTGGCCTGGACAACCCATTCCGTGAGAATATGCGCATGAAGAATGATGTAACTGCTCCAAAAACACCTACTAACCCAAGCGCTTACGAGCAGCACATGCGCATCAACAACTTTAACCGTGGCGCACGTGTAAGCTTCAACTACAACTTTGGCAAAATGGAGCAGCAGAAACCACCACGCCGTAAAAAATCCATCCGTAACGACGATGCGAAACAAGGCGAGGGTAACGGTGTAGGATAAGACTACCAAAGCATAACTACCTATCTACTATCTACCTAAAGCCTCTCCCGAACAGGAGAGGCTTTTTCTTTGCTGCTATTTTAGAATTAGCAATAAAATACCGGTCGCTGATGCAGCTTTTTGAATTAACCTGCCTCTGTAGGCATGTGAATTTAGATGAAAAATGAGCGTTTTAACCCGCTTCTGTCCGATTTCAAACACCAGATGCACGAATACGAACAAGTTTTAAGAGGTCCCAGATGCCTATAGCACATAAACACCTACTAATCAAATATATACCTAATGGCATACTTGTTGGTAAGCCGCATCTACCAAGTATGCTAAAATACTACCAAAGCGCTAACTACTAACCTCTACTTTATGATCAAAAGATTACTCTATCTACTACCACTAACCTTTGCAGCTCCTGCCATTGCGCAGGCGCAGGTTAGTGCACCACTACAGCAAAGTATACCACAAGGCAATGCCCGCATAACCGGCACTGTGCTCGATGCCAACACAAAGGCCGCCGTTGAGTTTGCAACTGTCGCCTTGCTAGATGCTACTACCGGCAAAGTACTGAACGGCACCATTGTAGATGAGAAAGGCAATTTTATACTTGATAAGCTAACAGCCGGCAAGTATAAACTGCAGGTTTCGTTCTTAGGATACCAGCAGAAGGTTGTTGATGAGGTTATACTAGCATCTGACAAGGGTGAGGTAAAGGTGGATGTGATTACACTTACGCCTGATGCCAAACAACTAAAAGAAGTAGTAATAACCGGGCAGAAGCCGCTGATAGAAGAAAAGGTTGACCGCCTGGTGTACAACGCAGACCAGGATATTTCTACAAAGGGAGGCACGGCGGCTGATGTGCTGCGCAACGTGCCCATGTTGACAGTTGATGGCGACGGAAACGTACAGATGCGCGGCAGCTCTAACATTATGGTACTTATTAACAATAGGCCCTCCTCTATCATGGCCGGGAGTGTAGCAGACGCTGTGCGCCAGATACCCGCAGACGTTATAAAATCGGTGGAGGTGATCACCAGCCCCTCGGCAAAGTATGATGCAGAAGGAACAGCCGGTGTCATCAACATTATTACCAAAAAGAACACGTTGCAGGGTGTAACAGGAGGCGGTTACATAACCCCTGGCAATGTATCCACAATTGGCAATGCTAACCTAAACTACCGCCAGAAGCAGTTCGGCATTAACTCGAGCATTGGTACCAACCAGTTTTACAACAACGGCACAACCTTGCTGGAGCGTCTGAGTTATGTCAACAATACACTGCTGCGCCAAAGCGGTAAAACCCGCAACCGCAGCGGCTTCATTAACCCGGCTCTGGGCTTTGATGTGGACCTGAACGAAAGAAACAGCTTAGGCGGTGGTGTACGGTTTAACAGCGGCTACAACTATGTCAAAAACGACCAGCAGGTAACAGAATCCAGAGCGGGTGATTTGCTTAGTGAGTCTGATGTAGATGTGGTAAGTAAATCCAACTCGCTGGGATACGACCTGAACCTTGATTATCTGCGCACCTTTAAAAAACCTCAACAGGAGTTTAGTATACTTACGCTATACTCAAAATTTAATGCTGACAATCAAGCCAACCAGGATGCTTTTAACGAGGATGGGCAGCTAACTTACCTGCAGCGCAACCTGAACGAAAGCCAGAACGAGGAGCTAACTTTACAAACTGACTATATCCATCCATTCGAGAACAAAACAATGTTGGAGTTAGGCGCTAAAACAATACAGCGTTTTGCCAGCAGTGATGTATCTTATTTCAGCGAGTTTCCGCAATCAGACAGAATCCTTGCTTCAGATAATATCTTCTCTTACAACCAGGATGTATATGCCGGTTACTTCACATACGGTTTCCAGGTGAAGAAAAAACTGAACGTGAAAGTGGGTGCCCGCTATGAGCAAACCGCCATAAACGCTGATTTCAAAACTCAGAAAAATGCCTTTGAAACCGACTATGAAAACTTAATACCTAGCGTAGCCTTATCTTATACTTTAAAGGAGAAGCATACTTTCAGGGCTAATTATACACAGCGCATACAGCGGCCGCAGCTGTTTTTCCTTAACCCTTACGAAGAGGCTGTTTCACCAAACGTGATACAAAAAGGCAACCCTGAACTGGATCCTGAACTGACAGATCTTTATGACCTAAGCTATGGCACTTACAACAATATAGTTAGCTTTAACTTGGGTCTATTTGCCAGGATAACCGATAACGCCATCACCACTGATCCTTTCCTTCGCAACGACACCACTGTTATCACCTTCCAGAATATAGCCCGCAACACCACCTACGGGGTAAACGTGTATGGGTCTGTGAAGCCTAAAAAAGGATGGACAGTGAACAGCAACGTGAACTTATACCATGCCAGCCTTAACGGCAACAATCTGTCTAACTCCGGCTGGATGTATAACATCAACTCTAGTACAAGCATAGAATTGGGTAAAGGATGGGTAACACGATTTAACGGCAGCTTTAACTCCAGAAGAGTAACCCTGCAAGGCAAGATGGCCTCCTTCTATTATCATAACATGACGCTCCGCAAAGAGATTCTGAACAAGCGCGGAGGCATCGGTATAAACCTGGCTAACCCTTTCATGAAAGGTACGCGCGTTCGCAATGACCTCCAGACTGCGACTTTTGAGCAAATGGAGCGCAATATAAATTTCACCCGGGGTATCAGGGGCACGCTTGAGTTTAGGTTTGGAAAGCTTGAGCAGAACAAGGCGCCTCGTCGGGCAAAGAAATCCATCAGTAACGATGATGCCCTTCGGGGCCAGTAATTGATGGTGTTTGAATAAAGGTGAAGAAAAGCCCTTGCCGCTGGCAGGGGCTTTTTTCATTTGGACAAGCTAACTTTATAAATCTCTGCTAATTGCGGGCTGCTGCCTTATACCCACTTTGTGAGAACAGAAATGAGTTCTTTGTCTGTGAATGGCTTGCAGAGGTGATCGTTCATACCTGCACTAAGGCTTTTAACAATGTCCTCCTGGTAGGCGTTAGCTGAAAACGCGATGATAGGGCTAGCAACATTTCCTTTTCTTAACCTTTGGGTTGCCTCAATTCCATCAACGCCGGGCATCTGAATATCCATAAAAATCAGGTCGAATAAGTTGCTTGTAGCAAATTGAATGGCTTCTGCCCCATTTTGTGCAGTCGTTACAGTGGCGCCATATCCTTCCAGCACATCCTGCATCAGAAGTACATTTATTGGGTTATCATCTACTACAAGTATCTGCGTTGGCTTATTCACTTTAAAATTAACCACCGCCTGTTCTTCTTCCGGAAGTATGGCTTCTTTCTCCTGCTCATACTTGAGCTGTACGGTAAACCAGAATGTAGTGCCACTGTTCTGCCCTTCCGGTGGACTTATGATTCCCATTTCGCCTTGCATTAGGGTAACCAACTTTTTACAGATAGCAAGCCCCAAACCATAGCCGCCATACTTCCGCGACATGGTTTGATCGGACTGAGTAAAGGAGTCAAATACAACTTCCTGTTTCTCTGCTGGTATGCCTATGCCTGTGTCTGTTACTATAAACTTTATGGTGGCTGTCTGTTCCTGCTCATCTAAAGTCTGCATCTCACCGTGCACAGCTATACTCCCTGTCGCTGTAAATTTAATGGCATTGCTTACAAGATTTACCAACACCTGATTCAGTCGTATTGGGTCTCCTATCATAACCCGCGGTACAGCAGCATCTACTGTATAGGTAAAAGTAACACCCTTTTCTTCAGCCAGATACTTGTATGGTTCCAGATAGGAGGCAACGGTTTCGCGCAAGTTAAAAGCAATAGTATCGATAGAAATCCTATCCTGTTCAATCTGGTGCAGGTCAAGTATATCGTTCAGCAGCTTGGTTAAGTTTGACCCTGAGGTTTTAATCAGGCTTACATACTGTGCCTGCGTCTGGTCTAAGGAAGTGTCCTGCAGCAGATGCGTGAAGCCCATGATCCCGTTTAGCGGGGTGCGTATCTCATGGCTCATACTTGAAAGGAAAAGACTCTTAGCCTCGTTGGCGGCCTCTGCTCTTTCTTTTGCTTCTTGCAGCTCCTGCTCTTTCTGTTTTAGCTCCGTAATATCCTTGGCAACAATCAACACCCCATCTTTTTCCTTTCTGCTGTTCATCAGGTACGATAGGGAGCAGGATGTTGTAATTTGATCGCCTTTACTTGTAGAAAGTAACAGCTCCAGGTTCAGGCTTTTGCCTTTTTCGGCTAATGCAGCTAAGCCTGTGCTTAGGTTTGTGTTATTACTTTGCGGGAAGACCTTTGTAAAATGAATACCCACCAAGTCAGTTTCCTTATAACCAGTTGCCTCTGTAAACGCCTCATTTACGTTCCGGATGGTGAGATCAGTGTTAAGCACGAGCAGCATATCTACCACGCCATGGTAAATACTTTGCATAAAATCCCTGGATACAGTTGAGTTCTTCAGCTCCTGCCCCAACATACTAATGCCTGAGATCACCGCATCCATCTCATCCCCATTGTCCGACACGTCTAAGTGATAGTCAAAGTTTCCGTTGGCTACTTCGGCAATGAGTGCAATTATCTCCTCTATTCTTTCTTTAAGAACTTTCACGCAAGCTTTTACTTAATAAACAGCCAATGGCCGTTCTGTTATATTCTGATGTGGCGAATCAAGCAAAATGTAGAAGTATAAGTAACCGAGATCAATACCTAACAGCTGGTAAATACTCAACTTATTTAGCAGCCTGTTTACTATTCAATATCCATTCCTCAGGGTTCCTTCTTACCTAATACCTGCACCGCTTTATCAAGTATATCCTAATTGAGTTATATTACAAAGTTATAACTCTTTATTTTTTTAACAGCTGAATAACGCAGACAGGTTCATCTGCTGGAAAGTATAACTGTTGTTAGTACTTGTAATTTGATAAATTAATGTTGCCACACCTGCCTCGCCTTAAAGTACTTTAGTTTCTCTTTTTAAACTTTTAACCATTGGTTTTCATCTTCTTTCGAATAATAATCAGCTATCCACGAACATGATGTGAATCGTTATCATCTGAACAAAAGAGTACAGCGTATTTGTGATATTGCTAAAGCAAAGCCATTATTAAGGTATTTTAGTAACTTTGGCTATGTTGCTAAACTGCTTACCTGGAAGTAGCAACACATTAAATGGGAAAATTTAAGAATGTGAGCGAAGTAATAGAGACACCTTACATCAGTATGTTTATAGAAGAAGGTATCCTCCATGTCTATTATAAAAGAATAGAAAATATGGATCTGGATATCGCGAAAGAATGCGTCCTTACCCGAAAGGAATTTACGAATAATCGAGTGTACCCTTGCCTGATAAATGTTATACAGATGAAAAGCTCTACCAAGGAGGCACGTGATTTTTTTGCAACAGAAGGAAATGAAGGTATTTCGGCAAGTGCACTGATCGTGAATTCATCTGCCTTTAAAATGATGGCCAATTTCTATATTATGGTTAACAGGCCCAAAAACCCTACCCGCCTGTTTACGGATAAGGCCAGTGCGCTGGAATGGCTGGAACAGTTTAAAAAGTAGTTTAACTTCTTATTCACTCCATCTTCACGAAAACAATAGTACAGCTAGGTTACTCCCAATAACTTATTTAGCCAGAGACTTTAGGTACAGCCTGCTACCTAACCTCAGCCTTTTTCTGTAACTCAATACGGCTGTATATTAAGCTCACATCTTCGCTGCTTATAGGCTTATGTAAGAACCCTGAAACTATACTATATGTTTCTGCTTTCACGCTATCCGACAAATCCAGTGAAGAGGTTAGTACATAGATGTTGAACTCCTTCTCCGCATATAACCTATCAGAAGTTAGAGCATCTAAGAAATCCCATCCATCCATCAGCGGCATATTCAGATCCAGAAAAATCACGTCGGGCATATCAGTCTCCTTAAGGGCTGCCAATGCGTCTAACGCAGCCTCTGCAGATAAGAATGTGTCTACACACTGGGTTGCGGCATCCAGATTTAGTATACTTTGCGTTAGAAAAACGCTAAGCTTATCATCGTCAATGACGAATGCTTTCATGTTAGTTAAGGTATGATTATCTGGAAACTTGTTCCTACTCCTGTCTTACTTGTTACTTCAATCTGACCGCCCATCGCCTCTAAGTGTGTTTTGATCAGGTAAAGCCCAATGCCTCTGCCATTCTTGTTTTTATGGAACCGCTTATACAGTTTAAAAACATTGTCTTTGGCTTTGGCCATATCAAAGCCGGATCCATTGTCTGAAAAAGAAATTAATACTCCTTTATCTGGACTGGCTTGGCATTTTACCTCCACTCTTAGCTTACGATCTATTGCTCTATACTTTATCGCATTAGACAACAGGTTGTAAAATATACTATATAGATAAGCTTTGTTGGCCTTAACTTCGATGTCATCGGCTATATGAAATAGCACCTCGCCGTCGCACTGCTTTAAAGACTCTTCCAAGGAATTGAGCGCCTGCTCTACAACTAGTTTTACACGTATCTTCTCCAGTTCAAGGCTACCCTGTCCGTCACGCACACTAAGGATTGTGTTCATATCCTTCAAAACAATATCCAATTGCTCCACACTTTGCTTCAGATGCGCCAGGGAATCATCATAAAGCGCACTATCTTTGCCTACTTTTGTGAGCAGGTTCGCTAGTCCTATTGCATTTGCAACCGGGGCTCTCAGATTGTGCGAAACAATGTAGGTAAACTGCTGCAGGTCTGTGTTCTGGCGGTTAAGGTCCTGCGTCATTTTTAGCAGGTTTTCCTCTGCTTCTTTTCTGAAGGTAATGTCCTTCTGTATAGCTACAAACCTTGTAACATTTCCGTTTTTATCGCAGATAGGCGTAGTATCTACTGAAGCCCAGAATTTTTCACCTGACTTGCGGTAGTAGGCTATCATTACGTTAAAGTGTACTCCTTCCCGCAGCTTTTCACAGAGCTTTCTTAAGGTAATGTCTTCTGTTTCTTCGCCACGCAGTACTTCAGCAGGTTTTCTACCGGCCATTTCGGCAATGGTAAATCCGGTCATTTTCGTAAAGCCGACGTTTACCCACTCTGTAAGCCCTTCAACATCCATAATAATCACAGCATTGTCGGTGCCACTGGCAACCAACGAAAGCATTTCGAGCTCTTGCTGGGATTTTATGCGCTCTGTTATATCTGTAAGTATGGTAACAAACTTTACAATCTCGCCTTGCTCCCCGAACACAGGGTTTACCTGAACAGAAAACCAAACGCTCTTCCCATCTTTGCGGCGGCTGCATACCTCCCGAGAAATAGGAACCCCCCGGAGCATTTCGTCTTTTACTGCTTCTAGTGGATGCTGGTCTTTGTGCTGTGCCTGCAACAGCTCAGCCGGCACTTTGCCTAAAGCCTCTTCCAGGGTATACCCAGTAAGCCTTGTAAAGCTGTCGTTTACCCACTCAACCGTACGCGCTGCGTTTGTAATAATAACACCGTTTGTCGAGTGCCTTGCTACCAGCGAGAGCTGCTGCAGTTCTCGCTGCACCTCTACTCTTTCTGTTATATCATTAAAGTAAATAGAAAGCCCCTCTTCTGATGGGAAAGCCCGTATACTCAACCATATGCCATACTCTTGTGAATAGGCTTCAAAATGCACGCTGCAACCTGTTTGCATGGCATAGAGGTAGTTTTTATAGAAGATCTCGCTTGACGAGTCCTGGTATAGTTCGAAAAAGCTTTTGCCTACGAACTCCTCTTTTTTATGGTTGGTCAGGCGTTCGAATTCGCTGTTAACGTACGTATACTTCCAGTCACGGCCAATGGTACAGAAGGCATCTGTTATACTTTCAAAAATAGTGGTAAGCTTTTTAGCGTGCTGCTCTACTGCCTCATGATAGTTTGTTGCAGCCGTAATATCCTTTACTATACTATGAACAGCCAATACCTCGCCATTAACCTTAACCGGAATTTTGGTAACTTCCAGCACTAACTTCCCATCTTCAAAATCTGACTTAAGCAAAAACTTTACAGTATTTCCGTTAAAAGCATCCGCTAAGTGTCTGTCGCAGACAGCAACCGCCTCAGGTGGAAGAAAACCAAAAATAGGCTTAAACAGTATTTCGTGCTTCGGAAGACCGAGTAGTTGCTCTGCGGCCTGATTCGCCTCCAGGATCAGCCCCTCACGATTCTCTACGAAAACCGCATCCGGGTTATACTCAAACAAGGATTTGAATCGCTGCTCACTTTCGATAAGCCGCTGCCTGTTTCTATACTTCTCTGTTACATCACGGGAACTGGTAACAAGCGCTTTTACAGCAGGATTATGCAACTGATTGCTAAGACAGGTCTCAAGGCGCCTCCACTCCCCGTTGATATGCAAGAACCTGAAATCCGAAATTGTAACCTGTTCTTCTGATTCTAAAGCCTGAACAAGTTTCTCCTGCACCATCTCTACATCATCCGGATGGATAAGTGAAAAGGCATTTATTCCCATCAGGCTTTCTGCAGTATACCCAAGTATACGTTCAGTTGATCCGCCGCTATAAGTGAAGTTTACATTTTCATCGAACAAGGCAAGCATATCGGTGCCATGTTCTACCAATGCCCTGTGCAGTTCATCTTTTTCCTGTAGTTGCTGTATGCCGAGCTTTTGGTCTGTTACATCCCGCCCCACAAAATACAGTATGTCTTTGTCCTCTATCCAAATAACTGACCAGAATATGTGAATTGTATAGCCTTCACTATGAATACACCGACTACTGAAGTTAACCTCGTGAGACAGGCTAAGAACCTCATTAAAGAATTGGTTTGTGCGCGCAACATCGTCTGGGTGCAGAAAAGAGGAAAAATGTTTACCGTGTAACGCTTCGCTTTTATAGCCTAAAACGTAACTAACTGCATCACTTACAAAAACAAAACAACCGCTGCTATCAACACACCCAAAAATATCAAGTGATGCATTTATTAGTTTTTCTAATACACTCGGCTTCTCAAAAGCAAACATTTGTTACTAGCAAAGTAGAACTAAAACAATAATTCTTATTATAGTTATATAATCAACCCTATAAAAGAACATAAAACCTCCTTAATAATCGCTGCAACAAGACAATATAACAAATAATTCAAATTTTAAACTTTACAATTACTCTTTATACTGTGCAGCTAAAATCCTATTTAATAAAATTTTAGATGAGATTAAAGTTATAGTTTAAAATGTATTAAAGAAGTGATCAATAGTTAGTGTATGAAGAGGCCTCAGCAGTCGAAGGAAAATTGGAAACAAAAAAGCCACTCACGATCTTCTCGTAAGTGGCTTTTCTTTTTGTGGGCCCACCTGGGCTCGAACCAGGGACCACCTGATTATGAGTCAAGCGTTTAATATTGTAAATATTAATAAATATTGCTAAATATTATATATATGGACTATATGAAAGGATTCATGTTAATAAATTAGTGCATCGTAATTGATTTTAATTAAAAATGTATGCAAATTGTATGTACAATAAACGGATTTACATACACATGAAAAAAGCGATCACATCTATCATATTGGACAAGAGGCGCCCCCTGAAAGACGGGACCTATCCAGTCAAGCTCAGGGTCACCTATCAGCGGCAGCAAAAATATTATCCAGTCCCCTGCTCAATCACAGAGGAATACTCCCTCCCAGCCAACTACTCCTTCACGGAGGAGGAGTTTCAAAAGGCACAGATGCTTAAGCCAAGGGGCATGTATAAGGACATCCAAACCGACCTACAGGCGTTCGAGGGGCTAGCGGCCGACATTGTCAAGACCTTGCAGCATTTTTCCTTCGAGGCATTCGAGAAGCAACTCTACAACACATCCGCAGGCGAGGACGTCTTCGCCGCCTTTGACAGGATGGTGGGGCAGCTGGAAATGGAAAGCAGGCTTGGCACCGCAGACAGCTACAGATGCGCCGCCAATTCCATCAGAGCCTTTGCCGGTAAGAAGGCATTGCCCTTCTCTGCCGTAACCCCTGACTTCTTAAAGGGATATGAGGCATGGATGCTTGCCAACGGGAAATCCCTCACAACGGTGGGTATATACCTTCGTCCCTTGCGCGCAGTCTTTAACGAGGCGATTGCCACAGGAGATTTAAAGCAGGAGTTATATCCGTTTGGGAAGCGCAAGTACGTGATACCGGCCGGGCAAAATGTCAAGAAGGCGCTCTCGTTAGACGACATTGAGAAAATTTACAACTACAAGCCGACGACTGATAGCGAGTCCAAGTTTAAAGAGTTGTGGATGTTCACTTACCTATGCAATGGCATCAATGTAAAAGACATCGCCCACCTTAGGTACAGCAATATCGATGTGGACAAGATTGTATTCATCAGGGCCAAGACGCAGCGCACCTCCAGGCAAAACCTTAAGCCTGTCGTGGCCATGCTCACCCCAGAGTTGGAGGAGATCATAGACCGATGGGGCAACAAACCCAAAACCCAAGCGTCATACGTTTTTCCCCTACTATCAGAAGGGCTAACCCCTGAGCAGGAAAGGCAGAAAATCAAGCAGGCGACCAAAAACATAAACAAGTACATTGACCGTATAGCTAAGGCAGTAGGCATTGAGAAAGACGTGACAACTTACACAGCAAGGCACTCCTTCTCTACGGTACTAAAGCGCGCCGGTGTCAGCATGGCAGAGATATCTGAGGCCCTCGGCCACAAGGACCTCAAGACGACCGAGAGTTACTTGGACAGCTTCGAGGATGACGTGAAGAGGAGGCACAGCGGCATGCTTACAGCTTTCAAGAAAAAGAAATTGAATGAATGATTACAGCACATTATCGGTATCAGAGCTGTTCGAGCGGTTCGCCGTCTACGATGAGGAGCGAGAGGCCATAGATGAGTATGCTCTTTCCCTTCCTGAGGCGGATCTAGAAGCGTTTCTCAACCTCAAGAGGCGGAATGCAGTCGGCCTAGGTTTAGAGGCCTCTCCGTTCGAAGGCATGCAGGCGATAAAAGTGTTCAAGACAGACAGAGGTGACGATAAAGATGCTACCGTCGACTTTATCGCGTATGATTACAGTCTGGAGAGCTATAAAGCTTATATCGACAGCAGGCTTTCACTTGAGGCCAACAACCCGACTATAGTGCCCTACATTATAGAGGATGAGTTAAACAAGTGCCTTGGGAAGCTTCAAATTATAAAGAATGAGAGGGCCAACTTGAATAGCAGGAATGAATTTAATGCCAGCATAGCCTCCCAGCAGGACCTAGAAGCCTGCATAGCTTACTTAAACAACATATTAAGCAGCATCACTCGGCCTGGTACACCACTTCGTACGAGTAGAAACGGCAAGTATTCGGAAAATCCCTTATCACCGCCTGCACTGCCAGATCTAAGTGATTATATAAACCGCGCAAGAAAGTACTTAGAGCATCTCAATTCCCAAAATACAAAGCGCCAGAAAGGCTTAAGAACTGTAGACTACGAAAGACTGCTTAGGTATACCAATGACTTGATAGAGTTTGAAGAAGTCCCAAAGAATGTGGAGCCCATTTATGCAGTAGGCAAAACGCAGTCTCACATCCGGTACACTTTCTACCTGATACACAAGGATCTTTACGGAACAAGGCCTAAAAGGGGATATTTCATAGATTTTCTATATGCTGTATTCCCTTCCCTTTTTAAAGACACAGAGTGGAATACGACATTCACTAAGTTTTCGCAGGCACCTCCTTCGTACAAGTATGATGTAGCAGATAAAGGGTAAAAATTGGTAAGATTGGTAAGATGGGGATCTTACCAATTTACCATCTTCTTACCCGATTTATTTGCAACATGATTTTAAATACCAGTTACCCACAATTGTCATTTGAGCAGTTGCCAAATGCCGTCTCTGCTCTCTTCCACATGGTGGAACGACTAGAGACGAATATTCAGGAGCATTTTGGGGCAGTCGTCGCGCCGGAGAGACCAATCTCCCCGGAAAAAGCCGCTGAGCTCCTGAACATGAAATTGCCCACGCTGTATGCCAAGGTGAGGCAGGGACTAATCCCACATTACAAACCGTCAGGCGGCTTGTATTTCTTTCCCAGTGAGCTGATAGAGTGGGTAAAAAAAGGTCGCATAAAGACCACGGCTGAGATTCAGGCGGAAGCAAGAAAGGGGTTGCGCCGTGGATAAGCGTACAAACAGCAACCCGTTCCCGCTGGAGGTATTCCCTGTAAGAATTCAGGAAATCATTCTGGAACTGCATGAGAGCCTTGGGTATCCAAGGGATTTTATCGCCGCAGCCATCTTATTTGCCGCGTCTGTTGCCATCGGAAATACCCACAGGGTGCATGTAAAGGAGGATTTTGTGGAGAGCGCTGTCGTCTACCTTGCTATTGTGGGACGGCCTGGCACGAACAAAACCCAGCCTATCAAATTCGCGCTAAAGCCTATCCGGCTCAAGGACAGGGCTTCCTACGCCTCCTACAGGGAGCAGATGGAGGAGTACAAGCGAGTCGCCTCTATTCCGAAGAAGGAGCGTGCGCTGCTCGGCACTGAAGAGCCGGCGGTGCCGGTGCTGCCCAAGACCATCATGGGAGATTTCACCATTGAGGCGCTGATAGAGGTGCTGCACCTAAACCAGCGCGGCCTAGGCGTCCACGCCGATGAGCTGGCCAGCTGGTTCAAGAACTTCACCCGATACAATCAGGGCAGCGAGATGGAGTTCTGGCTCAGCGCCTGGAGCGGAACGGACGTGAACAAAGACAGGGTCTCGGGGGATCCTACGCTGGTCACCATGCCTTTCGTGTCGGTCATAGGTTCCATACAGCCTGCCGTGCTGCACGAGCTGGCAAAGGGCTCCCGCAGCCAGAACGGCTTCATGGACAGAATGCTGTTCGTGGCGCCGGATGACCTGCAGAAGCAGGCCTGGAGCGACACAGACCTGCCCGATTGGGTCAGCAAGGAGTGGCAGCGCATCATGTCTAACCTGCTGGAGCGTGAGCTGCTGCTTGACAGCCACGGATGCCCGGAACCAAGGGTGCTTCGCTTTACACCCGAGGCAAGAAAGGCGCTGTTTGACTGGCAGAACAGTATAACTGACATTTGCAATGCCACGCAGGACGACCTACTAACCAGCGTCTACAGCAAGCTGGAGACCTACGCCGCGCGCTTTGCCCTTATCCTGCAAATGCTTAGGTACGCTGCGCCGGAGGGTGACAGGGACGCCGTGGGCGTGGAGGCAGTGAAGGGCGCCATCAGGCTGGCGGAGTACTTTAAGGAGAATGCACTTAAAGTAAGGCAGCAGGCGTCTGAGCCACTGCCACTGGCAAAACTGCCGGCTAACAAGCGAACGCTGTATGACGCTCTCCCCCAGTGCTTCTCCACTAGTGAGGCTCTCAGAATTGGGAAACCGCAGGGAATGCCGGAAAGAACGATAAAACATTTACTGAACGACCAGGGCCTGTTCCGCAGAGAAAGCCACGGCCAATACCGAAGACTATTCTAAAAACAACTGCTGCACTTTCGGCATTTCCTGCACTTTCGGTTTTGGGCCGAAGTGCGGAAAGTGCCGGAAATGCAGGTTGTGCAACCTTACTTTATTCAAGGAAGATGAGTACTTATCGGTATACACTGGAGAGATACAGGGGCAGGAGCAGCCGCTATGCCTGCCCTTCATGCGGAAAACCCCAGAGGTTCACCCGCTACATAGACACCACTACAGGCCTGCACCTGCACGAAACGGTAGGAAAGTGCGACAGGCTCGACAGCTGTGGCTACCACTACAGGCCCAGCGAGTTCTTTGACGACCACGGCATGTCACCCGAGCCTAAGGCCCTAACTGCTGTATGCAGGACTGAGCCTCCGAGACCGCCGTCGTTTATGGAGGAGGAAATGATGTGGAGGAGCGTGCAGTCGCATGCACCTAATCACCTGAGGCAGTACCTAGAGCTGCAGTTTGGAGCCAAAACGACACAGGACCTTGTGACGAAGTACAGAATCGGAACAGCAGCCAAATGGGACGGGGCTACAGTATTCTGGCAGGTTGACGTCAGCGGCCACGTTAGAGGCGGCAAGGTCATGCACTATAACCCCTTAACAGGCAGACGCATCAAGGACAGGATCTCATGGGCACACACCTGCTTGAAGCTCCGCGACTATAACCTGCGGCAGTGCCTATTCGGAGAACACCTGCTCAAGGAGAACCCCGGTAAGCCCGTAGCACTGGTGGAAAGCGAGAAGACCGCTGTCATCGCAAGTGCATACCTGCCGCAGTACGTGTGGTTGGCTGTCGGCGGCAAGACGGGACTGAAGCAGGAGAAGCTGCAGGTTTTAAGGGGAAAGGATGTCACGCTTTTCCCTGATCTGCAGGCATACGAGATGTGGAATATGAAGGCAAAGGAACTGTCGTGGGTTACCCACTTCCAGGTATCAGACCTGTTGGAGCGTATTGCCACGGAAGAGGAAAGGGTGCAGGGTCTGGATTTGGCTGACTATCTCGTGCAGCTGGAAATAAGCGTAGCACAGGCTATGCAACTAACTGGCTCTCCTAGTTTACTTAGACGGAACAGGCATCATAACTGCGAAACGGCTGGATACAAAAAACTTAAATTGTTTTTAGTGGGTGCATAAAGTTTAGAGGGGCGCCCTAGAAGGTGCCCCTCTTCTTGTTGTAGACCTGTTTTTTAGTGATAGCACTACAATTAGCTTCTTGCGGAGGAGGCACAATATGGGCACCAAGTGCCCCTCAACACGCTTTCTGCCGTTGCCTTCCACGTATGCCGGTATTTGCATTCCCACTCATACTTTGTCTTGATGTTCCTATATGCAGGAGACAGGCACCTGCCTCCTCTTGCCTGCGCAGCATTTTGAAGGTCAGACAGGGTCTTTTTGGCATTTCCCGCGCAGTACGGGCACCAGTACCCCTGCATGACCTTGTCGAACGTCATCTCAAAACAGTGCCCTTTTGTACACTTCCAAGGGTACTTTGCGTGGGTGATAGTATATCTTTTGGATAGGCTCTCCCCGCCTTTGGACTGGGCAAACTTTACCAGGTCCTCCAGCTGATACCGGCGTTTCTTCTCCCCGGTCTTTTTGTCACGGCATTTGGGGCACCAGCTTCCTCGCAGCACGTTGTTAGGTATAGCCGACCATTCATGCCCCTCCTTGCATCGCCAGAGCAGGGGAGACTGGCTTCCTCCGTAGGCCTCCGACAGGCAAACGCCTCCCCTCTTGGACGCAATCCTTTGCATCTCACCGATGGTCTTCCTGTCAAGGCCGGCGCAGGTTCTGCACCACTTTCCCTGCTTAACATTGTCTGCCTTTGCCCACCACTGGTGCCCGGCCTTACATTGCCACAGGTAGCGCCTCTTTGTGTCGAAATACTCTGTCGAGAGAAGCAATCCATCTCTTGACACAGCCAAGTCCTTCAGCTCCGCAAGCTTATCGAAGTTATAGGCCATGTCAGGGTTGACTTCTGTATCATCGAAACCTGTCGGCAACGGGTAGTGGTTTCTGAGCAGCTCTGTCCTGATAAAATCTTTTAGGTTCTCTACCCCTAACACCTCCAGCACAGAAGGCACCTGGATCAGAAGAATTCCCCTCTGCTCACAAAGCTGAGCCTTCAGGGCATCCCTCTTCTGTATAGCCTTGAATTTAGATGGCTTGCCAGTACCAAAGAAATCATCTTTAAAGTGCTTCCTGTCGACAAAGTGCTGCGTGCCCTGGTGCTCAAAAGCGATGCCCAGCTCTTTGCTGTAGCCGTCCAGCTCCATTGGATACCCCCTGTCTGAACGCAGCCACTTGGGCCTAACTTTAGGAAACTCGCTTTTAAGCAGCTGTTCAAAGAAGGTGCGGCAGATACGCTCTCCGGTACCGCTGGCGCAGAGGGGGCACCAAGTCTTGTTTGAGAAAATGTTGTTGCAATTTGCCTCCCATTTGTGTCCGCTTGCGCATTCCCACTTGTGATGCTTATCAAACCCCATGTACTCCTCTGACAAGCACTTTCCCCCTTTGTTATGGGCAAAGTGCTGTAAGGTTTCGATTGTGTACTTCCCCCTCTTGATCCACGCTTGGCGCCTGCCGCACTCCGGGCACCAGGTTCCGCTATACCTGATGCTGCTCCAACTGGCCCACCATGTGTGGCCATCGCTGCATTGCCAGTGGTAGCGCGCCTTCGGGTTTGTGTAGTCTAGGGAGAGGCACCTGCCTCCCATTTTTTCAGCGTGCGCATGCAGGTCCTGAATTGTAGTCCTGACCACTCCATTGCAGGGTGCGCACCAATAACCCAGTTTAACAGTTTCTGGGGTGGCCTCCCATTCATGGCCTTTGGCGCATTTCCACCGAAGCTTCCCCCTTATGCCGTGATAGGATGAGGACAGGCACCTGCCGCCTTTTTCAGCAGCGAGCTTTCGCAGCTCTTCGATCTTTGAATCCATTCGTTCTTTATTTAAAGTGACACAAAAAAAGTAAGCATAATCAAGCAACCTGCAGAGTAGAGCATGCATCAATAAGTACTGCAGTCCTGCTAGAAGGGCGTGCGGTAGAATACTATATAGAAGCACAACACAGTATGCGTGCTGTCTACGTTAAATTTTTTATTTGTGTTTTTGCTGTGTGGAAAGTACCAGCAAAAAAGACTTCCTTAAAACATTCGGGCGGCACCTGAAGCGCCTCCGCGTGGAGCGTGGCCTGACGCAGGCGAACCTTGCTTTTGAGGCCGGTCTGTCTGAGTCGCAGGTGCAGCGCATTGAGTACGGCAACCACAACTTCTCTATCATGACACTGCTTGCGATGGCAAGAGCCTTAGAGCTTTCACCCGGCCAATTGCTGGACCTATAATCGCCCATTCCTATTTTTAACAGAACTCCGGTAGTTACGGATTTAGCGGCTGAATTGCATCGCTCTGTGTGATTCGGTTAACTTATAAATAATGCGCTGAGGACAACTGCATTACCTGCACTTCTTGCACTCTTGGTTTCAAAAAGTGCCGATAGTGCTGAAAGTGCAACAGTAGCAAAAGAGACCGACGCTAAAGATATATATTCTATGTAGTGCAAAAGCCAGAGATATTCTGGAAAAATCCCGAAAAAAATTTTACATCTCCCCTTCAGGGCCTCTTGATTCGGAGATGGGGGTGCATGAGGCAAATGGAAACGCTTTTGGCTGACCGGGTGGGTCTATTTTGCGGAACCTGCTTTTTTACTAGTTAACTGCTTAGCTTTGCTGTTTTAGTTATAGCAGCGATGATTTAATACAAGACACAGCTTCAGATGTTAAAGCTCATGGTGCGCAGGAGAATGAGCAATATGCCTTCCTGTAATTAGACTTACTTTGTAGGCCCTGTGTCTACCCTGGCTTCCAGCACCTGCTGAAGGTTTGTTAGTATATTAGAAAGCAGGTCATAGCCTGTCGCCTGTTCGATGGCATCCACGCTGGTGCGGTACGATCCCCAGTCAGCGCTGACACTGTTGCTGTTGGGCGTGTTGACGGCAATCACGCGTGTAGTGGAAGTGATACGCTCCAGATCGTTCCCGCCTGCTTCCAGGACCAGCAGCACCTTCCAGATGCGGTTTGGCACGGTCACCCTGCCCTGGTCAATGGTCTGCATAGCCCCGTTACTGCCAGTACCACCTGCACCATAGCTGCCCATGATCACATACACTTCCTTGCCGTCCTGTACTAAATCACGAGTGTATTCCTCCAGGTTAGCCCACAGCACGCGGTTGTGGTTGGGTGCCTGCGGGATCATGTTGGTCATCAGGAAAGTAGCTGAGTTGTCTTGCGCGCTGCTGGTGCGGTCTGCCGATGGGGTGTTGTGCCCACGGTCAAAGCCGCTGCCAGTATAGTTCGATGGGCCTACGCGGTACCAGCCCTGCGGTAGTGAGTTATCTGCCCGGAAGTCATCCTGCCGGTCTGCCTGCCCCAGCCACTTTCGATCTACATGCCAGCTGACCCAGTTGGGGGTGCCGCGGTCCCTGCTGTAGGAGAGCGCATACTGGGAACGTGAAATCAGGTAGTTGTTCTCATCCGTGTCACTGGCTTGGCTGGGGTTGCCCAGAAGCAGCTGCTCTTCCTCTAGCGTGAGCGGTTTATCGGGCGTAACTTCACTGTCCTCGCAGCTGTAGACTAGCAGCGTTAAGACAAAAATAGTAAGGCAGCGGGCAGAACGGGTAAACAGCTTCTTCATTCAGCAAGGCAACAGGTACAGTAAACCAAACGAAGCACTATAGGGTAATGTTTTACCTGCTGTGGAAGAAAGCAGCTGTTCTGACTGCCATTAAGGGTGCTACAGGGAGTTCAGTACTTCAGGCACGTTGTTCAGCGGGGAGTTGACTAGCGGCGACACAGCATAGGCTTTCATATCGGCTGCCTTGTAGGGATGCAGCAGCGAGAGCAGCTCCTGCTGTGATTCATACTCGTCCAGCCACAGCTCCTCTGCCTCCGGAGAGAGCATCGCCGGCATGCGGTCATGGATCGGCTTCACCACTTCGTTGGCTTCGGTGGTGATGATGGTAAAGGTGTGGAGCACCTCGCCCGTTTCCTTGTCAGTCCACTCATCCCACAGGCCTGCGAACGAGAACAGCTCTTCGTTTTTAAGCAGAATGCGGTAAGGTACTTTTCCATGGTCGGTGACCTTCCACTCAAAGAAGCCGTCGGCTGCCACCAGGCACCGTTTAGACTCAAGCAGTCTGCGGAAGGAGGTTTTTTCGGTGAGTGTTTCAGCCCGTGCGTTGATCGAGCGCTTAACCGCCCTGGCATCCTTGGCCCAGAAGGGCTGCAGGCCCCACGAGAAGAACTGCAGCGTGTCTGGATGGTCATTGGTCACCACAGGCAGTGCCTGGCTGGGGGCGGCGTTATAGCGGGCCTCCTGCAGGTGCTGTTCCAGCAGCTTAGCTGCTTTTGAGCGTCCTTTTGTCTTGGGTAAAACGGTGTATCTTCCGCACATGTTCTAGAGGGTTTTAAGAAACGGTACTGCTTTGGTTATCCATCCAACGCACTGCAGGGCCAGATGTTTTTAGGTGCCGCGTTGTCAGACCCGCCTGCTGGACGGCGTGCGCCGTGGTTGCTGTAAAGCGCCTGCTACCGCACCGGCAGGTCGATAGCACAAGGCCGCGCCACTGCCTGGTTTATGTGCGGCTGATAGCTTGACAATCTCTGGAAAGACAGTATATTGGGTAACGAAAACACGCCCATGCACCAGGCAGCTGTAAATACCGGACTCAAACAACTTACCTGCTCAAAAACAGTCGGCAGCAGTTACGTACATAGTGCAGATAAGCGTATGTTCACGTTTATAAGGTAGTTGTGCGTCATTTGAATAATAGAAAATCAAACAAAGTGAGCAAAACCAAGCTTAAGAATAATTGGCTCTCAAAGACATTAGAAAGTTTAGAAAAAGATGTTTGGGGTGAACCAGAGTACAACAACCATTTAGTAACAACCTGCCATAGACTTAGAAAAAAGGCACTCAGGGACTTTGAGACGGAAGACCTAAGAATCATGATTGGGCAGAATATTGGGCTTAAGTATCTAATTCCTTTAGCACTCGATAAATTAGATGAAAATATACTGGCTGACGGTGACCTATATGATGGTGACTTATTACAGGCAGTTTTGAAAAGCGACAAAGAGTACTGGAAAGCAGAAAAAGAAAATTGGAAAAGGATGTGCGGTATATTCAACCGAGATATAAGCCTTTTAGAAAGTCACTACAATACCAGGAGTATCAAAGAAGAATGGTTTAGCACTTTTGCTGAATTTGAAAGAATCAACTAACAAAACGCTGCACAACAAAACCTATAGTGCATTGAAAACGCACCATAGCAGAGACGTTGTGTGTAATTCAAAGATTAAAAGGTAATGCAAAAAATATATTTTGACTACAAATCCATTGAAGCCATTTTCGAACAAGCGGAGGAAGCACTTTTTGATAAGTCAAATGTGTTGCCGATTACTTACACTAATTTTGACTGCACCACATTCGATAAATATAATAAGGATCTGCTTGGTAAAATATCGGGAAACTCTATCGTCTACTGTATCTGGACTAGTAAAGATGCGGTGGATTATAATCCAAAGTATATCGGACATGCTGGAAAGAACATCTCAAGACAAAGGATTAGGAATCATCTGACCAAGAAAGATTCAGCGACTGGCGCTCAACTGGAAAACATCAAAAATCAATTGCTAAATAATAATTCAATCGGGCTTTCATATTTAATTATAGAACCAGCATACATGAGAAAAGCCCTTGAAGATTGGCTAATTGATAAAAATTCATTTAAGCTTGATTGGAACAATATTGGTAAAAGAAGAACTGCACACAACATTGTGTAAACGTCAGCTATGACCGACGATCTTGCCGCCTTTCATCCGAAAGCGTTGTAGTACATTTAAAGTAAAAAGAATGAGCCTGAGCGAAAAATATTATGAGCTATGTTATACTAGACGGATTCATGAATACTCTAAAATAGACCAATATAAAAATTGGCCTCAAGGTCAGGCTTGTAAAATATATGGATCACTTGCGAGGTTTTATCAAGACGAACTCAATATTAATTCAGACCAGTTAAATCAATTAAGAACCAAGTTTAAGAGATTCAATAAGCTATATTCAAAATACTTTAATGAACATAGAAAAGCTCTTTTTGAGGATCCTGAAAAGCTTTTAGAATGGTACGACAGGCAGAACGATTCTTGTAACTATTGTGGAACAACTCAATCTGTTCTGCATAAAATTGTAAAACGACGAAATGGTAATCTAACTCTCAACAAAAAAACAAAAAGGTCCAAGGGAACACTAGAAATTGAAAAGCTAGACCCTAGTAAAGACTATACCTACGAGAACTCTGTTCTATCATGTCCATTTTGTAATAATGCCAAAAGCAACCTGATTTCAGAAGAGGATTGGCGAAGGTTTTTTGCCCCAGCCATGAAAGATTATTTCAAATCAATCTTGTTCACATGATTTTGGGTAAAGAAACCAATAGGGTTTATTTTTCAAAAAAACTCTATTCTGACGAGCGTTTTACAAACACCTGCAATGCGCTTACCAAACTGCTTGACAAGCAAGGAATCAGGCATGGTTTACTAAAAGCTACAAAAGACATTTGGTGCAGGGATTACATGCCGGTTCAGACTGAAAAAGGAAAGTTTGTTCAATTTCGCTATAAACCTTCCTATTTAACGGATGACTTGGAACTTCAATCAGATCCAGGGGTAGTTTGTGAAGCAAATAATCTTGAGCCTGAATTTTCGAAAATAAATCTTGACGGTGGTAATGTTGTTAATTGGTCGGACAGAGCAATAATCACTGACCGGGTCTTTGACGAAAACCCCAAATACACAAGTAAGACAAAACTGATCACAGAAATTGAAAACCTGCTAAAGGTTGAAGTAATTGTCATACCTCAGATTAGGTCTGATATGACAGGTCATGCAGACGGACTTGTTCGGTTTGTTGACCGTAGCAAAGTTCTTGGGAATAACAGGGAACAGGAATACAAGTACTGGAAGAACGGAATTACCAAGATTCTTAAAGAACATGGAATAGAATACATTGACGTACCCTTTTTTGAGTTTTATAACAGAAAGTTTAAGGACAATGCTATTGGTTGCTACATTAACTTCTTGGAAGTAATGGACTTGATCGTGCTCCCTGTCTTTGAGGTTAGCGGAAACCGGGACGATGAAGCAGTTAACCTATTTAAAGAGATTTATCCAGATCGGGTTATTGAAACCATTAATTTTAATGAAATCGGGCTACTGGGTGGTCTTTTAAACTGTACAACCTGGACGATTCTAGAGTAAAAGTGACACTACAGCACCAGCTAAAAAGCATTAAAACACTTTTAGCACACCCGCACCTAGTTTAACCGATAATACGCGTATTAACGAATAAGCTAAGAATTAAAATGTTGACATATAAGGAACTCATAGAGCTGAGGGAAAAATTGGCTAGTGGCGAAATTAGTTTGGAACTAGCGAAAGCTCAGTATTGGAAGGACTTCAAAGAAGGACAACGTTCTTGGCATACAAAGGACTGGAAAGAAAGAAGGTGTGAATTCATTAAATGTAAATGTGAAATATGTAGTAGTAACGAAACATTAACGTTACAGCATCTTTCTCACCCCAAAAAATTCTCCGAACATCTAACAGAAGTAACAAAGATATACGCTAAAGATTACATAGACTCCAATCCCGAAATTGATAAGTCTGAATTACGTAATTACATACTAAAAAATTATGATTATTTCCCCGCCCCATTGTGTCCAAATTGTCAGAGTAGAAAGCCTAACAAACGAATAAGAAAAGTCCCGCAGTATTTCTGCACAGAATGCCGGCACGAATTTGATGAAACAATTACTAAATCCTTGGATGAGCTTATTTCAACTTTTTATAAAAATGAAGAAGCAATTGAAGTTCTGGACAAGTGCTTTGTTTCAAATGATGGATGGAAAAATAAGCATAACCTATCAAGTATAAGGTATTGGCTACAAAGACAACGGACAAAGAATCAAGATGCTGAAGCGATTGAGAAGAAGGCATTTTTACTTTATCTAAACGATAACATTAAATATCTTTCCTTTGAAGATACAATAACTGCTTGTAAAAAATGCGCATCTACCTTCGATCTATACAATATGGAACTATGTCCAAAATGTAAAGCATATTACAAAGGCGTTCAATATCCAACTTGTGTTCAGTGTTTGCCAGAAGACAAACGGAAAACAGCTTTAGAGAAAACTGAGTTAGGTAAACAAATGCATGAATTGCACAAAGGATTGGGTATTGACTAGGTTAGTCCTACTTGTAGAGACTTGCAAAATGAAAACCTGCTGCTAACATCGGTTTGGCATTATAGCGGCTAAAGTGCTTCTATGAAACATTTATGCAAGGTTCAACTGTTGGAATTCTATTGACTTTGTACTTAAAGTCCGCCACATCGTCAAGCGGAAAAACGTTCTTAACCTTTATAAGGATAAGTGTATTTTCAGAAAAATCCCAAAAAAATTCGGATACCTGTATTTAGAGACCTTGTTTATAAAGGGCGGGGGTAGCATGGAGAAATGGAAACGCTTTTGGTCAGACTGGGTGGGGCTTGTCTACTCAAATATGTTTTGATTTAAGCACCCTACAGAGTTATATCTTCCAGCTGTTGAACTGGAAATTTGATGTGCAATATCTGTTATAGTTTCCTTAGCTACAGGTTCGCAGAATATTGGAGTAATGAGTCAGCTTTCAGACCAGCTCTCCCAGCGTACGCTTCACTTTCATCACTGTGTTCGGAGATACTCCGCACAGCTTAGCAATCTCCCGTACCGAACATCTACCTTCTTTTAAATACTCTGCTACTTTCTTGTTTTCCTCTAGTAGCTTGGCTGTGCTTTTAACAGTCCCTTTGGGTCTAGCTATATGCTTACCCTGGCGCTTGGCTTCCTGCTGGCCTGACACGATCCGCTCCACCAGTGACTCCCGCTCCATCTGTGCCAGGTCTGCCAGTATCCCAAGCACCATCATGGTAACCGAATCCTTCCTGCGGTGCTTATCAAGCGAGCGCAGGTTGCGGTTTACCACATGCGTGCATACGCCCAAATCGGCCAGCTCTAGGATGATCTGGCGTACGTCCATATTATCCCTGCCTAACCTGGATAGCTCCAGGCAAATGACTTCTGTGATCTCCTTTCTTTTGGCAAGCTCAAAGATTTCTCCCATGCCTGGGCGCTCATATTTGTTGTGTGTTCCTGAGACGGTCTCGCAGACGGTATAGACCACGTCAAAGCCATTGCGCCTGGCATAGTCATTTAGTTCCGTGACCTGACGGTCGGTGTTCTGCCTCGCAGTAGAGACACGGGTATAGAGGGCAGCTTTAATCTTCTAGTTTATGTAAGGGTGAAACTTATATTGTCCGCTGCAAATATAGTGACTGTATCAATAAAAGCTACAACTTAACGTAATACAACAATTAAGTTAAGTTGTCTCCCTTGCAAATACAGAAAGACTTCTTAAGTTAACAACACTTTATTTGATACAGTAATTAACCCTATTTACTGTTGTAGCAAGGAGCGGACAATACATATTAAAGAAGCAGCGTGATTGCTTACTGCTAAACTCACATCACCTTCCAAATTCTGGATAACATTGCCAGCACCTCAGTTAATTTCGTTTGATCTTTTATATTAGCATTTATGTATATTTGATCACCCAACTTTTCAATGCCAGTTATAGGTGTTCTACTTAAGGTTTAAAATAAATAAAGGTTAAGCAAAATATATAGTTTGGTTTAATACACTTTACTTGGCCTTACGCCCAAGTCTTTATTGTCAATACATTAGTCAAAGAATGATGCTACAGAAAAACCTATTGTTTGCACAGGAAGAGCAACTAAACAATTACTCTCTAGATGGGACCTCTATTAAAGGTTCATACAGTACAATGCAGTTCGCTTTAAGACTAAGAAAGGATATTAGAGACGCTCAATTTAGTGACTTTTTACCTGAACAGTTACAAGCAAAATCCACAGTCTTGCATGAGAATATCCATTGGTGGCAACATATGGGCTCGAATTTTGGATTTCTATTTAGTTTAAGCTATCCAGCGTTTATACACTACAGCCTTAACGAGATTCGAGAAGTTGTAAAGGATAATATCTTATTTAAATCACTACTAAAATTCGACAAAGAATATTTTGAGAAAAATGGTATAGCTGATCTAGCGAATTTAAATGTCGTAATAAACAACTATTATGATATTGAATATGCTAAACTTTTCGCCCTCTCTAATCAGAATATACTAAAATTAAATGAAGATAGAAGGTTCTTTCTAAACATAGGACATTGCTATCATATCTTTTGGGTCGCTACAGTACACACTCTATCTGATTCTATTGACAAAGATTACAATTTTTTGCCTCCTACAAATTCTTGGTCAAAGGAATTCCAACGGTTAGGAGAAGAAAAAGTAGTTGGTTTCTATGTGGATTCACCTTTGCAATTAACTCAAGTCGGAATAAAAGCAATTTATGAGGGTCAAGCAATTTTCAATCAAGCTCAATATCTTACAGGAACATTAAACAGAGACCTCACTTATTCTGACTTTGTTAACCGTGGAATGTTTTATGGTATATATACTGAAGCTTTTGATCTTTATATAAAAATCACAGGTTACTCAAGACCAGAAAATTTACTAGATCCAATTGTAGGTTTGTTCCTCTTGATATGTGATATGGCAATAAACCCAAATAATGGCTTCCCACTAGATATCTATGATTTTGAAAATTTTATCACTAAAAATGATCCTGGAATTAGATTCACACTTATTTGTAAAGAGGTTTCTAAAAAGGCTGAATATTACAGAGACAGAATTAGTCAATATTCCAAAGAAGAGTATGTATTGTTATCAAAAGAATTGGCAACAAGTATTGGATGTGCTTGTTCCTATGAGAGCATATCAGAAGTTTTAAAATGGAGGGAGCAAGATATAGTAAAGGAGATATTAAAGGAAGAAGATCAGGCAGATTATACTCTTATAAATTTACCTATCCGTCTTCTTTTTTCAAAATATCTTAGATTTCAAGAAGACAAATTGGAACATCCCAACATCTTGTGCTGGGCCGGTTATCATCTATCAAATTTAGGGGGTGAATTCGATACTGCTAACACTTTGTATTTAAAGCACCATGCAATTTTCATGGATGATGATAGTGGCGAAATTAAAGCAACAATTATCAATGGTAAGCCAAAAGACAAACTGTTAAAGTCATTCAATAATTTCTATGCCCACAACATACTTTATGATTTGGTTTTGAAATGGGTTACAGAAGAAGGAGAATTCAAGTTTGACTATAAGTGGCTAGCAGGTGAAAGAGCTAAAACATTTACTCCGACAATTAAAGAGAATTTTAAAAAACAATTTGGCATTGACATAGAATCAATTAAACCCATTTGATATGCTGCATTAGTCTTTTGAACCTCTGTTTACTTATATGGGTGTTTGTATACTGGATTTTGCTGATAGGAAACTAAGATCTTGTAAGGATTATAAAGTTTAGTTATATAGAATATATAAACTTAATTAATGTATAGGCCTGCAATCTAGACAGTATAATCATGCTTAATTGTGGGAAAGACTTTACTTCATTTAAGTAGGGTGAAACAGCTATGCAAGTTTTATCCCATACAGATTAATTTGTAACAACTATAGTCCTGTTATGTCTAGTCCTACACTGCAGTACTCATTGTTGGTATAAATTTGCTTGACATACCACATATAGCGAATACAGCTACATTTTCAAAGCCAATTTATCAAAAATTATTTGTAGTTAACTATTGACAATAAATTTAAGTTAAACTTGCAAAGTTATGTAAAAACAGGTTTTTGAAGCTATGGCAAAGGTATTTTTTACTATGATAGGGCTACAGCAGCATTCAAACTGGAGTAATTGAACTACTCATTTTAGTAGGAGCATCAGGATACTCTTCTTCAGTAAATTTACCTAATTGAATCACCCATGTTTAAAGATCAATCTAACTTTTCTCTAACCTCTCTAATTCTTCGCAGATCGTCTCTAACTCTGTTTGCCTCTCCACTAACTCTAAAGATTTCTTCCCGCATCCAGCTATCAATCTGTCCCTCTGACTCAATTTGGCAGATAACGTAGTATTCAGCTGCTCTATACTCTTTCTCCTCTCTGCCAAGGCGTTCCTCTTCGTCTCCAATTGAGTCAATCTCTCCTCTAAGCTCTTTAACTCGGATACGAGTTGCTTCAACTCTCTTTGCAATGCTGTCTTCCTCTGCTCCGATCCTTGCATTAAGCTCAGACTCCTTTCTTGATAGCTTTTCTCTAGCTCGTCCAACTTCTTCTCTAAATGTTGTGGATAGTTCTCCCTGACTTCCTCCAACGTCTCTTTCCTCTTCTTCAAGCTTTCTCGACGCGTTTTGATATCGTTGCTCCAGTTTTCTGTACTCTCTTCTAGCTTCTTCGTCCAGTCGGTCTCTTTGCCGTATTTTTTCCTCAGCTGCTGCTCGAGCTTTAGCGTCCATTCGGAGAAATCTCTCTCCAGCCTCGACTTCAGCTCCTCTAACTTGTCCGATTGCTTCTTCAGCTTCGCCTTTTCTTCTTCCAAATTCGCCAGAGCCCATGTATGTCTCAAGCTGTCGTATAACATTCTTAATTCGGTACGCTCTGCATTGGTAATCCTCCCCTGCAGGAACGCGTCCTCGTCCGAGAGCAGTTCCAGGACTTTTTCGCTTAGGGAGGTGGTTACTGGGGTCAAAGGTTGTGTGTGCTCTTTCATAATTGTACAGCCATTGCGTGTTGGTGTGGCTCTCTAGTATTTTCTCAATGTCTTCCTTCTCCGGTACTGGCGGGATTTTTACCTCCACCGCATCGATCCCGATGGTCATCAGCTTCGCCAGTTTCTCTGCGTCCACCTTGTGCGTGGCGCATATCTCTATTAGCAGGATGATCTTGCCCTGGGCGTCGAGGAACAATGCATCCGGCTTAACCGAGATGAACTTTTCACCTGTTGACTCATCCTTGGTCAAGCGGACGTTGCCTGTCTCGTCCAGGTAAACGTACCGCTCTATCAGGACCCTGTGCGCCTGCACAGTCCTTGCCCCGCGTATTTCCGCTTCCTCGTCCTCGCCGTACTCAGCTGGAAGAGGAATCGTAATAGGCGGCACTTTGATGGTCCTGGTGATTTGCAGTATGTCTTTGGCTACCTTGTGCCGGTGGGTCTCGTCAGACCACACGCACTCCTTGGCGGCGCCCACGTCGGCCTGGTGGCGGAAGTGAGGGGTCTGCACAAGGCCGATACAGGCCATCATGGGCGAGCCGCAGCCAATACAGAAGTACCCCTTGCCGCCGCTGACAGCCTTGCGTATGGAGATTTCGTCACCGTTCTCTAGTTTGGCGTGCTGGAAAGTTGCTTTGCGCATTTGCATCAGTTTTCTACTATATATGAAAACAACAATAAAAAATCGTGCCAAACTCTACTTCTCTTGGCAGCAACTGAACCAGCTCTTCATTCTCACTTATTTGAAGTGTTAGGCCATACATCAGTTGTAATGTTGGAGTATATTTACCTTTTTTGTAAATAAGGCTGCTGTGCAGCTAATAATCTATATCTCTCAGTGAAAGCGACTAATATTTTACATGACGATAACACACCAAATTGATGATTTCCTCTTCGAGCTGTTTCCAAAAGCCAAAGCTGCAGAAAATAGTAAAGGGACACTTAAGGAGGAGATGTCCAGATACTATACAATAGGTCCTTTTGTGCCATCGGTGATAGTAAAAGGCGATACTATCGAGGTTACCTTGGATTCCGATCTTATAGACGAACAGCATAAGGAATATCAGACAGTTGTAGCACTTGCTGAGAAAGGCAGGTACAACGAGGCCAAGCAAAGGCTCCTCCCCTTGTTAGAGAAAGCCCCTCATATATCTGAATACCACCGCATCTTGGGTCAGATCCAATCAGAGGAAGGTGATCAGGATGAAGCGATAAACTCTCTTATAGACGCACTTCGTTGGGATCCGAAGAACGGATACGCGCTGCTCATGATGGGCAACATCTTCGCCCGGCACAAAAAGGACATTGACACAGCTTTAACCTATTACGCTCAGGCTGCTAAGGTGAATCCTGAAGACAACATAACGCTTAATAATATCGGAGCGATCTTGGTGCAGTCGGGCCGGGTTAAGGAGGGGATAGATTACCTGCTGAGTGCAAAGGATCTCGCCCCCGAGTACCCTAATACGTACTTTGCCCTGGCCATGGCAGAAGAAAGTCAAGGTAGTCTACTCAGTGCATTCGATTATGCTGTCGGTGCTATCAAAAAAAGCAAGGGTAGTCAACTTTACAGCCAGAGCGTAGAGTGTGCTATTGACTTAGCTGGCCGATTAGTGGCACACGGTAAAGGTGACAGAATTGTGGCAAAATACACAGCCGAACTGCAGCAAAGTGTCGGCACAACCATTGAGGTGGTAGAGGATGACAGCATCGCCACCGCCGCAAAGATAGAGTTCGCGGAGAACTACAACAGAGACAGACACATTATACGCTATAAGCCCTCCTACTCTGCCGTGCAGCACCTGATCATGCACGAGTTGGTACACTTGGACCTCGTAGCACAAGCCAGAAAGGAGCAGAAGAACCAACTTTTTACCTCTGGTCCCTCACACAGTACAGCCTTCAATAAGGCTATGGATAAGGATGTGAAACGGCTACGGAAGGAAGGAATACCAGAGGACTCGGTGATGCAGTTCCTCTCCTCTATCTTCAACGGACTTAACCTACAGGTCTACAATACGCCGATAGATCTCTTCATTGAGGACTACCTGTACAGCACCTATAAGGAGCTACGCCCTTACCAGTTCCTTTCGCTCATGCGCATCGTGCAGGAGGGGGTTAACGCCACTACTGACAAACGCATAGCTTCCCTTGCCCCGAGATTAGTACTGTCGGCTTCAAAAGTATACAACCTAGTGAATGCACTTCACCTGAAGGATCTTTATGGGGTGGATTATACAACAGTATTCAACGCTACTGCTAAAGAGACAAAGCAGGCAGAGGAGTTTATAGAAGAGTTTGAGGAGTACCGCTATGATCGGGACGCAGCTGAGGAGTACGAACTGGTTCAGCATTGGGCAGACGACCTTGACTTAGGTGACTTTTTTGCATTAGTGCAGGAAAATTCCTTCCGTAAAGGGAAAAGCCCCGAAGATCTGATAGCCGAAATGGAGCAAGACGCATTGGGGACTGATGAAGCTGATCCATACGAGGAGGAGCAAATGCAGACCTTCTTAAAGGAGCATCAGAACAAGGACTTAAACATGGCCGTGGTCATGTACATGGTAGATGCCCTAAAGTACTTTGGGAAGCTTTCAAAGGAAAAGGTAAAGACCATTGCACATGATATCGCGATGAAGGGAATGTACGGTATCTCCCCCGAAAAGTCAGACTACTCTATAGCAAGTATACCTGGAAAAACTTTCACTGGCTATCATCTGCTTGCTTACTACTATGTCAGCTGGGCTATTGCAGAACCAGCTTTCTTAAAGGAACTGCAGCTACCATTCGACAAAGAATACGTGGTAGCGCAACAATTCAAGCAGGAGAAATAACTATGAGCGCGATCCGAGATATAACGACAGCACTTCTGAAGTTCAGAGATGAACGGGACTGGAAGCAATTTCATAATTCAAAGGACTTAGCGCTAGCCATTTCTATCGAAGCCTCTGAGTTAGTAGAGCTATTCTTGTGGAAAGGGAATGAAGATGTGGAGAAGGAACAACTGAAGGATGAGCTGGCAGATATCCTGTCCTACTGTTTACTGCTAGCTGAAAAACACGACATCGATATCCTTGACATCATAAAAGAGAAGATTGAGAAGAACGCCCTAAAGTACCCGGTATCTAAGGCAAAAGGTAATTCGAAAAAATACAACGAGCTACAATAACACCAACTTTACTAACAGCAAACTTAATATCCCTCACAGGCCATGATCGTTTACAAGAAAACCAAGAGCGAGTTTATTACCGATATTGATGACTTCATCATTGAAGATATCATTCATGAAAGTGTTCAGCGAAAGCTAAACAAGCGTGTTGGCGAAAGTGAGTATAAATCCTGGCAAAACTCTTTGCAGTACATGGCTAATGTTCTCCGAACCGACATGATACCAGGTGATGCCGGTGTTGCCATTGAATATAATATACCAAGGACCAGCAATCGTATTGACTTTATAGTTTCCGGTCAAAGCGTCAACGGGGAAGAGCATGCCGTTCTGATAGAGCTGAAGCAATGGAGTGAGGTGCAACTAACAGGGAAGGATGCCATGGTTCGAACCCGTTTCAAACATGGCATGAGTGAGGAGCTACACCCAAGTTATCAGGCATGGTCTTATTCAGCGTTGCTCAATGGCTTCAACCAAACTGTTTACGAAGAGAACATTCAGTTAAAACCGTGTGCGTATCTCCACAACTATACCGATGATGGGCTTATCACAAATGCTTTCTATTCTGATTATATCGCCAAAGCACCTGTCTTTTGCAAAGAGGATAAGCTAAAGCTAAGGGACTTCATCAGCAGCTTTATCAAACATGGGGATAAAAAGGATCTAATACTTCGAATTGAGAACGGCAAGATAAAGCCATCAAAAAACCTAGCTGATAGCATGGTGTCGATGATCAAGGGAAACCAAGAGTTTGTCATGATCGACACCCAGAAAATCGTGTATGAAAATGCACTTGCCCTAGCCAAATCATCTGCTCCATCTAAGAAAAATGTACTCATCGTTAAAGGTGGTCCCGGGACAGGCAAGTCGGTAGTAGCAATAAATTTGCTGGTAGCGCTAACAAAGAAAGGGCTCCTTACGCAATACGTGACCAGGAACTCAGCACCGAGAGTGGTATATGAAACCAAACTCACCGGTACGCTAAAGAAGACAGAAATCTCGAACTTCTTTTCCGGCTCCGGGGCCTTTACTGAGTCAGCTTCTAACAGGTTTGATGCACTCATTGTGGATGAAGCACACCGGTTGAATGAAAAGTCTGGTATGTTTCAAAATTTGGGTGAAAACCAAATCAAAGAGATCATCTACTCATCTAAGTTCTCTGTTTTCTTTTTGGATGAAAATCAGAAAGTAACGCTGAAAGATGTCGGTAGTGAGGAAGAAATTGAGAGGTGGGCCACCTACCATAACGCTACCGTTCATAAGCTTGAACTGACCTCGCAGTTCCGTTGTGGTGGATCAGATGGTTACCTCGCCTGGCTAGATGACGTACTCCAAATCCGGGAAACTGCCAACACCGTCTTAGATCATAAAGATGGGTATGACTTCAGAATTTTTGATAACCCTAATGACTTAAGAGACATCATCTATAAGAAGAACAAGGAGGCAAACAAAGCCCGTATTGTTGCCGGTTACTGCTGGGACTGGACAAGCAAGAAACACCCCAATGCTATGGATATCGTCATTCCGGAACATGACTTTGCCATGCAGTGGAACATGGTAGATGATGGCATGCTATGGATCGTAAAGCCGGAAACGGTTAGTGAAGTGGGATGTATTCATACTTGCCAAGGCCTCGAAGTAGATTACATCGGTGTAATTATTGGTGATGACCTGGTTTGCAGAGATGGTGAAGTGATAGTTGATCCTACTAAACGTTCACGGATGGATAAGTCGGTTCATGGCTATAAAAAGCTGCTGAAGGAAAACAAAGAAGAGACCATGAGCAGGCTAACGGATATAGTTAAAAACACATACCGGACGCTCATGTCCAGGGGCATGAAGGGGTGCTACGTCTACTTTACAGATAAAGAAACGGAAGAATACTTCCGGTCAAGAGTGCTGCAGTACCAGCAACAGGAAAGCATCTAACCTTTGTTCTTGAAGTAATAATGGTATGCGTTTGTATCAAGGAAGTTCGCTAGAGTTTATTCGGGATAATGCACACAACAGTATTGTGTCAAAACTTGAGGAGAATTTCTTCAAGTACTATCGCCAAAAACCACAACCCAATGAAATACTAAGTTGGAAGAACTCACTAAAGTCTATAAGTAAGGTGTTTGATGACGCCAGGTTGTACGATCATGGTGTGCTGGTGGAATATCAACTACCGTTAACTTCGAAGCGCTTAGACTGCCTTATTTGTGGCAAGGACAAGCATGGTACTCCTAATGCCGTGATCATCGAACTTAAGCAATGGTCCGAGTCAGAACCGGCAGTTGGGGATAACGAAGTGACGACCTGGTTAGGTGGCGAACTAAGGGAAGTATTGCATCCTTCTGCTCAGGTAGGGCAGTACCGGGAATACCTCTCAGATGTGCATTCAGCATTTACCGATGAAAATACACCCGTACAATTGTATGCCTGCGCTTACTTGCACAACTATACATACCAGGAAAAGGAAGCGATACTGGACCCCAAATTTAAAGAAGTACTTAAAGAGAACCCGGTCTTTGCAACAAATGAAACTCAGAAACTAGAGCAGTATTTGCTAGATAAGTTATCAGCCGGTGACGGTCTCCCAACTTTGGATAAGATTGCCGTTGGAAGCTTCAAGCCGTCAAAAAAGCTGATGGTTGAAGTTGGGGAGGTCTTGAGATCAAAATCTCCCTATGTGTTACTGGATGATCAGCTTATAGTATACGACAAGGTTAAATCACTGGTAGAACAAGCTCAGCAAGCCGCAAAGAAGACCGCTGTGATTGTGAAAGGTGGTCCCGGGACAGGAAAGTCTGTGATCGCATTACACTTGATGACAGAGCTTGCTAAAGCCGGTTTCAAGGCACATTATGCAACTGGCTCCAAAGCATTCACCGAAACGCTACGAGCCATATTTGGAACAAAATCAGCGAAAGTATTCAAGTACTTCAACAACTATGTGGATGCTGAACCTAACAGCGTTGATGTCCTCATATGTGATGAAGCGCACCGGATACGAGAGTCTAGCTTTAACCGGTTCAAGCCAAGTATAGGCAAAAGTGTACCACAACTATATGAGTTGCTTAGAGCAAGCAAGGTGTCAGTGTTGTTTATCGATGACAATCAGATTGTACGACCAAGTGAAGTCGGGTCCATCGCGTATGTGAAGCAGTATGCTGCATCCAAAAATGTGGATGTTATAGAGTATGAGCTCGAATCACAGTTCCGTTGCAATGGTTCCGACGGTTTTATTAACTGGATCAACAATACACTCGGTATACAGCGAACAGCAAATGTGATCTGGTCCGAAGCGGATACTGAAACATTCGATTTCCGGATTTATGAATCAGCAGAAAGTCTAGAAGCAGCTATCATGGAGAAAGCCGAAGCCGGTTATTCCGCTCGCTTAACCGCTGGATTTTGTTGGCCATGGTCAGAACCAGATAGCCAAGGAAATCTGGTAGCAGATGTAAAAGTTGGGAGTTTTCAGAGGCCATGGAATGCTAAACCGGCAGCTAGAAGGTTATCCAAAGAATATCCAACTGCATCGTTATGGGCATATGATCCGAAAGGCATTGGACAGGTTGGGTGCGTTTATACCGCGCAGGGTTTTGAATTCGATTATGTTGGTGTTATCGTTGGTGAAGACATGAAATATAATTTAGAGAGATCAATTTGGTTAGCCGATCCTTCGAAATCTCATGATGGGATGGTAAAGAAAGATAAAGCAAGGTTTATCGATTATATTAAGAACACCTATAAGGTACTAATGACTCGTGGCATGAAAGGATGCTATGTGTATTTTGTAGATAAGGAGACTGAGAAATTCTTCCGATCTAGGATTGAGAAGTCATTGTGACATTACTAAAAAGGATACGATTAACTAGAGGTTTGTTTGGGATTAGATGATACATAGAGGTTATTTTAAAAAAAAGGCCGCTTACATCCCGAAAGCGGCCCTCATAATGAGTTAGGGTACATTCAATTACTTTTGGTTAATTACAACGTCTCCTGATTTTATTTGCACCGTGTTCACGGTAATCGGCAGAATGCTGATGCTCGGCAAGTTGATCGTAACGCTCTCGACCTGCACATCAAACATCGGCTTCTGCTCAACCTGGACTGCTCCGGATTGCAACAGCATCTTTAACCCGATCATCGGGATAAGCACTTTGCGCAGTATTCTCTGTTTTCTCATGACTTTTTACACCTCCTTCCTGCCATATTTGGTTAATCGGTATGCGATGCCTGGCGTTGCTATCGCTGCTACCTATCCTACTAATTGTAGAAACTCTTTTTACTATCGGTTATATCATAGTATCTGACTTGAGCCCACTTTGGTTATAGCTTAAAATGGGAATTAACCAATCTTATGTTTTTTTTGGCACAAACAGTAATTGAGTTTAGAAGTGTATAGGTAATTTACTGAGGGAGAGGCAGAAAAAATCTTAAAAATTTTTATTGATCCTGATCAAGTGTATGAACTGACAAAGTTTAGCCACCCTATTAAATATGTATTTATGTCTTTACGTATCAGACTGCTAACACTCGCTGTTTTAAAGGCCTAAATTCCATATATTGGGCCTCTACAAATCAGGCTTAATATGAATGATCAAGTAACTTCGGTATCGTACTCAGTTTACAGCAACAAAGGCGCGTTTGCGCTGCTATTAGGCTCAGGTATTTCCAGAAGTGCCGGTATCCCCACAGGTTGGGAGGTAGTGCTCAACCTTATCCGGCATACTGCTACTCTGAAGAATGAAAATTGTGAGCCGGATCCAGAGAAATGGTTTACTGAGAAATTCAAAAAGGACCCGGACTATTCCGATCTGCTAGAGTCCCTTACCAACACACCGGCTGAGCGACTTAACCTGTTGCGACCTCTCTTCGAGCCAAACGAAGAAGATTTGGAAGATGGGTTGAAGAAACCGACAGTGGCGCATCGTATGATTGCTGAATTGGTCCGCAAGAGGTACATCAGGGTTGTCATAACAACAAACTTCGACAGGCTCCTAGAAAATGCATTGAAAGATGTCGGCATCGAGCCAACGGTAATAAGCAACCCAGGGCATGTAGAGAACACAATGCCGATTGTTCATTCCCCGATCACCATTATCAAAATCCATGGAGACTACCTCGATACAAGCTTACTAAACATCAAAAGTGAGTTGTATAAATACGACGATCGGCTTGGAGAGCTGTTGCGCTTCGTGTTTGAGAACTTTGGTCTTATTACCTGTGGTTGGTCAGCAACCTGGGACATTGCGTTACGACAGGCTCTAGAATCTTCTAATAAGTTCAGGTTCTCCAACTACTTTACCTATGTAGGCAAGCCAGTCGGGGACTTAGAAAACTTAGCTTCTATCAGGAAAGGGCATACAGTAGCTATTGACAATGCTGATACCTTTTTTAAGGAGTTGCACGAGAACGTTGAGGCACTAGAGAACAGCAACTCTGAGCACCCATTAACACCTCAGATCGCATTGGCTAGGCTAAAGAAGTACATTGTCCGCGACGAGCACATCATCTCGCTCCATGACCTGATCAAAGGTGAAGTTGAAAGAGTTTACGAGAATTTCGACTCCTTATTGGTTAACGGTACGTCTAGCAGCGAAGAGATCAAGCAAAGAATCGAATACTACTTCCAGCAATGCAGCACGCTTTGCACCCTGTTCGTGAACGGAGTCTATTGGGGTAAAGAGCAGCACTACTCGATCTGGCTTAGTAGCCTGGCCCGGTTCTCATCAGCTAAGGATCGAAGCGGCGGCACTATTTGGTTAAATCTTGAAACCCTCCCTGGCTTAATTTTCCTCTATAGCATTGGCCTTTCTAGTATTCTGCGAAAAGATTACAAGCTCCTTTCTAATATGTTTTCGATGACTGTCCATCGGAGCTATGGGGAGATGAATATTCTTGAAGGTGTTAGTGCTCACAATGTGATTGACCCTGATAGTCTAAAAACAGTTTTAGGTAATCGGAATTTTGTACCTATGTCTGAGATGTTGTTCTCAAAGCTACAACCTTTCTTCGACAGCTACATGCCGCACACCCGCGATTATGAGAACCTGTTCGATATATTCGAATACATGTTGGCTATAGCCTATACAAAGAAAATAGGCAGAGGCTGGAGCCCTATTGGACGATTTGGGTACCGTATTATGCGGAGCGGCAAAATGCACCCATCAGAACATATCCTTCATGAATTTAAGACAACAAAGGAAGGAGCTAGGTTATTTTCCCCTTCCCTATTTGCAGACTTTGAAGATCTTGAGCAAACTGATAAAGACTTTAAAGAGTACTTCAGTAAAGTATGCTACCATTTCTTCTAGATATGAGTGCACATCTGCTTAAAACGTTTTACGCCTTTACATAAATATGTATTCCCGCATTTGCGTTTTTACTTGCGCGCAACGATTACATAGTTAGCTACATAGCCCGCTCTTCTGCCCAGCTCCGCAGCTGCAGACACAATGCTTTCTTTTGCCGTGAGTAACCCCTTTGGCCTAGGCTGCTCAGGGTTGTATGTATAGTATTCCGCTCTCCTGTGCGCGTAGTCTTGCCATCCCTGGTGTGTGTAGTATACCCAGTTCTTTGCCTGAATCTCTCTTATCCTCTCCAGCCGGCCGGCGTAGGCTATCGCTTTACTTTTCTCTTCACACAGCTGCCGAACACGCCTAAACTCTTGGTAGTCATCAAAGCCCAACACGGCGAAGCCCGTCTCTAAATCCACGTATTCCATCAGTTATGCTCAGGTTGATTTTATTTGCATTAAAGGCATGAATAACTACCTCATCCGTTAGTTTAGCTACAGCTTCTTTCAGTTTTTCAAACTCCTCAGCTGTTGGCACCGTTGGCCTGTGTTTCTATATTTCTTTGTTGTGTTTCACTCTCCGGAAAACCATTTTAGCAACAAAGTTAAGAGAGGCTCCGCAATCTCTTTGGCTCGATATAGCAGTATCAGCTTACAGCTCCATTTGACAATGTTTAAGAGCCATTCAAACAGAGCAGCTAACTGTAATAAATTATTGTTGAGCTTGCCCATCTGAGCTATGATGTGGCTACCTAAAAGCTTAGCAAGCATCCTGTTGACCCACCAGTCCCTTTTTGCCGGCAGCTTACCAGACGCAGCTGCTCCCTCCCCTTTCAGGATGGTCTGCTGTGGGTTCTTACGTTGCTTCCGTTTGGACATGGTACACCGCTTAATTGTTAAGCAGTGCCCTCTCTTCTATTCCAGTAAAGCCTTAGGGAAAGATACTGTAGTTGTGAAAGGAGCAAAAGGACAGGGTTTTAATTTATCCAGTTAAGTCCTATAAATGAACCATAACTATCTAAACCTGTTAATATTGCACTTATGCTCACCGTATTCTACTACAGTCTCTTGATCTCACCAAGGTAAAAGAAAAGGGCACAACATAGGCTTTAAATGCCTCGTGTTATGCCTCTCTATTTCTTTTAACTTGCGTTCAGCTAATATAACGTTTTAATCTCAGCCCAGCTCAATACCCCCTCCTGCAAAAAAGCACTTTTTTCGGATAAATCCTAAATATTAGCATTACTTCTTTATTTTGTCATATTTAACAGGCAATACCCTTGACATTATACCCAGCCCAATCACCCAGAAGGCAATCAGAATCCAGTGAAACCACAATAGTTAGCCTTAAAGTGCTTTCACAGAGCTGTATCCTAGTAAACAATTTTAAGGATTACATTCCAGTAAGTCAGGAGAGCACAATCACGGGGATTAAGTCTAGTACCATGCTCGTTATCTACCACTTGGAGAGGAGAGAACAGAACTTATGCCTCTACTAAGTCTATCAAGTTATCTTGGTAAGCGATTAGGATGCATTTGTATGCAAATTGTATGCACAAAAAAAGCACTTACCAGATTTCTCTACGTAAGTGCTTCATTTTCAGTGGGCCCACCTGGGCTCGAACCAGGGACCACCTGATTATGAGTCAGGTGCTCTAACCAACTGAGCTATAGGCCCGTTCCCTTTAAAGAAATGTGCTTCCTTTGAATTGGGAGTGCAATTTTACATATTTGCATTCAATATTTCAAATCCTTATCAAATATTTTTTCGTGGATCTTACAAAAATAAAGAATATCATCTTCGACTTGGGCGGAGTTATCATCAACATAGACTACAACAAAAGTATACAGGAGCTGCAAAAGCTGTGTAAAGACGATTGCCAGGTGCAGTACAGCCAGAAAGAACAATCTCACCTGTTCGACCTGTTCGAGACCGGCACCAGCTCCCCGGAAGAGTTTAGAAGAGACCTGCGCGAAACTTACCAGATGCGCGATGTAACCGACCAACAGATAGACAATGCCTGGAATGCTATGCTGCTGGATATTCCGCAGGAGCGCATTGACCTGCTTAGGGAGTTGGCTAAGAAGTACAGAATTTTCTTGCTTAGCAACACCAATGCCATTCACTTGGAGGCTTTTAATAAAATTGTGGAGCACAGCTTTTCCATTCCTAACCTCGATTCGCTATTTGAAGAGGCATACTATTCGCACTTAGTGGGCAAACGCAAACCCGATGAAGCTATCTTTAAACTGATACTGGACAACCACGACTTGGCAAAGGAGGAGACACTGTTTATTGATGACAGCAAACAACATATTGACAGTGCACAGGCAGTGGGTATACATACGCTGCACCTACAACCGCCGCTTACTATAAACAAGTTTTTTGCGAATGGGGCAGTTTAGCAAGCAGCAAACGTACGGGCTGCACCTGCTTCTTTTCTGCATTACACTGGTTACAACTACCCTGGCCGGTACCGAATGGATCTTTGGCAAACTGTTTTTTGTAGGCAGAGACGGCTTTACCTGGACAGGAAGTATAACGTGGGCAGAGTTTGTAGCCGGGCTATACTTTTCGCTGCCCTTCCTGGGTGTGCTCACGGTGCATGAGTTTGGCCACTACTTCACGGCAAAACGCTACCGCACCGATGTTACCCTGCCCTACTATATTCCGCTTTGGTTTGGTATAACTTCGTCTATTGGTACGATGGGTGCTTTTATCCGAATCAAGAGCCGTATTTTGTCGCGGCAGCAGTTCTTTGATATTGGAATTGCTGGTCCGTTGGCTGGTTTTGTGGTAGCGCTGCCTTTGCTGTTTTACGCCTTTACACACCTGCCAGAGCCGGATTACGTTTTTAAAATACATCCGGAGTACCAGCAGTTTGGTTTAGATTATGCGCAGCATGTATACCAGAATGGCTTTGGGAATCTGGCATTGGGCAAAAACCTACTGTTTATACTTTTCGAGAAGTATGTAGCAGACCCTGCACTGGTACCCAACCAGTACGAGATGATGCACTATCCCTTGCTGTTTGCCGGCTTCCTGGCCTTGTTCTTTACAGCACTAAACCTGTTGCCGATTGGCCAGTTGGATGGAGGGCATGTGCTTTATGGCCTGATCGGCTACAAGAAGTTTAACCGCATCTCGCCTATCTTCTTCAGCCTGTTTATACTTTATGCTGGCCTGGGCGTTATTTCGCCTTATAACGAGCCACTGTGGGAAGAGGACCTGCTGATCATCTTTGCCCCATTTTCTTACTGGGCTTTTTTGAAACTGCTGGATAACCGTCGTTTTGCACTGGCTGCCACCATGGGCATGTTCCTGTTGCAGTATAGCTTGTCTGGTCTGTTTCCTGTGTATGAGGCTTACATTTGGCTGTGGCCTTTTTACATGTTGTACCTGGTGTTTGTACTGCAGCCAGCTACACCGCACATAAAGTATAGTTTATACTTAACGGGCATCATACTTGCAGCGCAGGTGCTCATCGTAACTTTTTATGCTGCTGCCGATGGCTACAGTGGCTGGTTGGTTTTTGGCCTGCTACTCTCAAGAGTAATGGGCTTGTTTCACCCGTCCAGCGTTATCGAGGCTCCGATTACCCCGGCAAGGCGGGTGCTTGGTATACTTGCTTTTGTAATTTTTATACTTTGCTTCAGCCCCTCTCCTTTTATTCTGGAGTAAGAGTTAAGAAAGCAAGCATCCTTACCAATAGATAAAATATACAAAGAGCCGCTCCCTGTTTAAGGAAGCGGCTCTTCAGTTTCACCCTAAACTAATAGCTCTTATTTAGTAAGGATCATTCTGTTTGAGTATACTTTGCTGCCAGCCTGCACACGGTAGATGTAAGTACCACCAGGTAAATTACTGCCATCAAATTTCGTGGTGTAGCTACCGGCCTTCATACTTTCCGCCACCAGAGTCTGTAGCTTCTTGCCAAGCACATCATAAATTGCTACCTGCACCTCACCGTCCTGTGGCACCACATAACTGATAGTGGTAACGCCTGTAAAAGGATTTGGGTAGCTATATACCTGCTCAGTTGCTGTGCTTAGTTCACCGGCAGCAATGGCAGCAGAGGTGCTTGATGACGCTATCGGCTGCGTGGCTGCGTTCCACTGTGCATGTGTACGGGTGATGATCACAGCGAAGTCACCGCGGGTAACATCCTGGTTCGGCTTAAAGTTAGCGTGCAAGGTAGGCTGCAGGTCGTATGGCCCCTGAGTTAACGTAAAATAAGCGTTGATCAGGTTCATCTCCAGTGCCACGCTAACGTAGCCCTCTAAGCCAGCTGGTATATCGGCAGCGTCTTCTATTGGATAGGTGGTACCGTCTACATTAACTGTTGGCGATTTACCGTTGCGCTCTACCGCAAACTTCTGCAGCCCTAAAGCCTGCACCAGCGAGTAAGCTATGTCTGCCCTGCTTACTTTACCATTCGGATTAAACTTACCCGGCGCCACAGGCAGCATAATACCGCTGTATACATGGTCCACGTCACGCAGTGCCGCACCTTTAGCCACAATCGACTCAGCCAGCAGGTTTCTTTCCTTCACATCACTCAATGTGAAGGAACCATCTATAGGCAGGAACTGGCGAATGCCCTCACCCATCATCAGGTAATCTGCCATGTCGATGCGCTTCAGTAACTCATCAGGTCTGTAATTGCCACCAGATAATCCATCTGCCAATCGTGCATTAACAGCCATTTTGATAGAAGCCTCTGCCGGGTGGCCTGCAATATCGTTCAAGCCAGTCATACCGGCTGCAGTCATCATGTTGATGGTGCCGTTTATAGTTTCCGGGAAAGCTGCGCCGTTCAAGCCGGAGATTTCTACTGTCCAGGTACCTGCCTCCGGAGAGGCAACCGCTACTCCACGATCGTAGCTTAACGTGAATGTAACCGGTATACCGGCGCTTGTTCTTACACCACTAGGCGAGATTAGCGTCAGCCTTACAGGGTTACCCGTTTCGCCGGCCACACCGGTAGCCTTTATTTTTGCTTCGATGCTGGTAGTACCAGAAGCTACGTTAAAAGTCGTGTTGTTTGTAACTGTGGTAGCAGGGTTAAAGTCTATTGTAAATTTCTCCGATACATTATTAGAGTTTACATTGCTGTTAAAGGTGCGGGTAAGGTTTAGGGTAGAGCCATAAGGAGCCGTAGCTCTGAAAGCTCTGTCTACGGCAGCGTAAGCGTTAACATAACCGGCTCCCACCTCCCACGATTCACGATTTGGAATGTTAGTAGCCGTTTGCTGAAGTATTTCTTTTACCTGAGCCACAGTAAGCGTAGGGTTTGCGTCGAGCAACAGCGCCACGATACCGGCCACATGCGGAGCCGCCATAGAAGTACCGCTCATGTGTGTGTAGTATGGCACATGTGCCGCCTCAAGTTCTGTTGCATCTTTATCCGCAGATAACGAAGAAACTGGGGCAATTACTCTTGTAGAGATGATGTCTACACCAGGAGATGTAACTGTTGGGCGATCCTGCCAGGTATAAGTCTTACCATCCAGCATAAAAGAACCGCCTTTGCCTTCTATCCCTCTTGACGAAAAGTCAGCTAAACGGCCCTGCTTGTCGCCGGCGGCCACTGCTATTACCCATGGTGCTTTTTTATACTGCCCTGTAATGGTGCCTGAGCTTGGACCTGAGTTACCTGCCGAGAACACCACCACAATGTTTCTGTCTACGCAACGTTTGGTTGCCAATGTAATAGGGTCTGCAGGATTTACATCTGTACCTGTATCGCTTGTGGTGCCAAACGAGTTGGTAATAACACGGATGTTATACTGAGCCTGGTTAATTAATGCATAATCGAAACCGGAAAGTACATCCAGCAGCAACAGCGCCGCACCAGAACCATAACCCACCAAATCAGCACCGGGAGCAACGCCAGTATACTTACCAGTTGATGCCTGGCCTGTTCCTCCTACAATACCGGCCACGTGTGTACCGTGCCCGCCTGTGGCATCGGTGTTCGGAACATTCTCAATAGGTGTGTATGGTAAGATACCGGATACAGAGTTCAAATTAGTGGCTGCCGTTACGTTCTGCTTCAGATTTTTACCAAACTGCAGATCCGGGTGTGTGCCGTCTACGCCGCTATCGTTAACCAGCACGCCAATGCCCTTTCCGGAAACAGGCATACCACCATTCAGGGTAGTAAAGGCCATTTCGTTGCGTACTTTATTTACACCGGTAATGGCTGTACCAGTATTGTTCTCATACTTTAGCGACTCGTTTAAGTAAAGCGAAAGCACTCTTGAACTTTTAGCCAGTTCCTCTACCTGCGGTGCCGTAGCCAAAACGCCTGCAATTGGCAGTGCCTTCAGGGTTAAACCCTGTAAGATCCCAACCTGGGTAAGAAGAGATTTGTCTAGTAATGTAGGAGCCCCGTCGCTTTTAAAGGTAACGACTACCTGTACCAGTTTAGTCCTGTCTGCAATGGCATCCTTTAGTTTCGGATCGATAAACGCCTGGGCAAAAACCGTGTTTGCCCATAGCATGCAAATTGCAGCTACAGCTAAAATGTTCTTCATAAAGATTTAAGTAAAAGTTAGACATATAGTTGTTTAAGGTGAAATCAGTGAATAATGCGCAATTGAACTATCAACTGGAGCAGCAGCAGACATTGCACAAAGCCTATAATACGTGCTATGTTGCGACCAATAATTATATTATTAGAACTATTACTTTTACTTATAGAAGAATTTGTTTAACTACCATTAACTTGGTGCTTAAGTGAGCAGGTGTAGGGAAAGTATGAATTGAATTTGATAAATGGGAAATCTACACGCCTTGTTACATGCTGCCGTTGTGATCAAATCTGCTACAAAGTATAATAAGAGCCAGCACAAGCTGAGAGGAGTTAAATGAAAAAAGGGCAGAAACACCACTGTGCCCCTGCCCTTTACTATTATATCTTTTATGACTTATCCGTTGTAAGCCATAATGCCGCCAAGCAGGTTACGGACATTGCTAAAGCCCTGCTGCTGCAGGAACGCTTTGGCCGTAGCAGAACGCGCACCAGAACGACACTGCACGATAACTTCCTGGTCCTTCAGGTCTTCAAGGTCTTCGAGTTGCTGCGGCAGCGCACCCAGCGGAATGTTCTTTGCGCCTGCAATATTAGCCTCTTGGTATTCCCAATCTTCTCTAACGTCTATGATAACAGGCGTCTCTCCTTTGGCAAGGCGCTCTTTTAATTCTTCTACTGTGATATCAGATGATGTGATCATGGCTTAATTCAATATTATTTTTTTTGTAATAATAGCTTTTCTCGTTTGAATGCGCAAAGTATAAAATCCTGGGGCAAGGCTTTTTAAATCAATTGGCTCACTTTCAGTTTTATACTTGTGCTGGTACACTTGCTGCCCTGTTACAGTATAGATACGCAGGTTATCATACTCTCCTTCTATATAAATACGTCCATCAGCTGGATTTGGGAAAACTTTTATCCTGGCTGCCTCCATTTCCTCAGCCAAGCCCAGCGCCTCCCCTACCAGCACGGGCCGCATCATAATGGCTCCCTGCAATTGGGTATCCTGGGTCCATTGGTTTAAGGTGGTAAACAGAAACCTACGCCCTGTGGCAACTTCATTCCTATCAAAACCCACATTCACGAACAAATTACCCGGCTGCTGCCAACCGATGTAAAAAGAGCCGCTTACAGGCACAGGCTTGCTCAGCTGTACTTCATAGAACTCGTTTAACTTATCGCTGTACTGTATCTGGAAGTTTTGCTGATGCAGTATTTCGCCGGGTACTCCGTTATTGTCTGCCCATACTTTAAAGGTAAGCGAAGTACCCGCCAGATTGGTGCGCACCCTCGGGAAGTATATCCTAAAAGCGGATACCTGGTCTGGCTGGTTAAGGTCGAAGCGCTGGGCCACCTGCGTGCTACTGGACCCCGGAAAGCTAAAACTGGCCTCTGCCGTGCCGTCGTCGTAGGCGTAGTAGTTGGCAAAAACTGTTTTGCGCTGGGTGCTGTCGTTGGCCCGCTGCAAAGGGTCTGCCTCGTTAGTGATCAGCCGCACCCCATGCACTAGTATAAACCCGTTCTTATCCAGCTCCAGGTTATCTATTCGCGGAACACCGGTTATGGCAAACTGCCTGGCATTTCCCGGTATCAGGCCTTGCCCTCGTAAAAAAGTATCGGCTGCAGCATCGTTTTGTTTTTTGATGTAACCTCTCCAACTAATAGCTCCGGGCAGGCCTCCCAGATTGTTTACTGTGGTTTTTACCTCAACGGCTAATTCCTGCTGCTTGTTCTGCAGAAACTGCACGGCGGGCATGGCCGTGTAGTGCTTCAGCAGTTTGCTTATCCCCTGGCTAATAGCGATGTCACGGGTTATACTTTGCCCTTTTCGGCGGTTCCTATCAAGTAGTACATAATCTACGTTCCAGACATCGGCTATACCATTACGTTGCCCCACACTTCGGAACCTGAACTGGAAGTTATTGTGAAAGTACTTGGGATCTTTTAAGCCAATAAACACCTGGGCAAATGGCGTTACCTCTCCTAAACCTGTCTGTCGCCATACTTCCTGCCAGTTGCCGGCCGCGTCTCTAAACTCCAGCAACAGGTATACCTGCTCCGATCTGTCAGGAATATCACCAAAGCCACCAGACTGCCAGTAAAAGCTTAAGTAAACAGAGTCGGCTGGCGTGAGGCCTGCCAGCAGTATAGGCTGTGTGGTAAGCGTATCGGATGCGCCGGTTCCTGTTGTACCCGGTGCGTAGGCGATGCCATTGGCATTAAGTCCGTCAAAAGAGGCTACGTTTATGGTGATAGGCTCCTGAGCATAGCGGTTGTTCACGTACACGCCTCCGTTTATCCAGCGGTTGGGGTCAGGCACAACTGAGACAGTAGCGAAGTCATCGAAAAAGGGCAAGGACTGTGGTGCAGCGGCCTGGCGTAATGTTGATTTTATACTTTGCTGCAGGTGCTGCTCCTGTTGCAGCGGAGCTAAAACCGCCTGCGCCGATGCTACTGCACTACCCACAAGTATAAAAAGTATGATTGCCAGCGCTTTTTTCATAAGTATGGTTATCGGTCAGATTAGTGGTGTCGCGTTCAAAGCCTTAAAATAAGCAAAGCCCCGGACTTTCGGACACTTTACTATACTTAGTTATACTTTGTTTTAATGAAAATGGCTTTTTACAGCCTGTAAAGTATAAGTACAACGAAGTACTGATTGAGTATTATACTGTTTCCAACCACCCCTTTATCCCCTCCTTATCTAAGGCGGGGAATCTGCTATTACTTCAATCGTGTTTTATACTTTTAGCTACTGCTTAATCTTCCATCTACCACTATCTCCAGTTAAAAATCCTGGATTTGCCACTTTAAAATGACAAAGGAGAAGAACGGTTGCTATTGCAATGACAGGAAAAGTGGCAAGTAAAATTCCCCGCCTTAGATAAGGAGGGGATAAAGGGGTGGTTGGATAAACGCAGCTGAAGGAAAGTCTATCTATCTATCTATCTATCTATCTATCTATCTATCTATCTATCTATCTATCTATCTATCTATCTATCTATCTATCTATCTATCCTGAGAATCCTGATCTAAAACAAAAACGCCTGAACATTTCTGCTCAGACGCTTTATATCAAATCTAAGTTTCTTATTCTATACCTTCTATCGGTTCTCTACCGGCTACCCAAAGGTCTACCAGTTCGCCCACTCTTATTTTGGCGCCTACCTCCGCAAAAGGACGCTGTTTTACTACTGTTCCATCAGGCTCATCGCTGCCCTGCACGTAAATGATGTTTCCAATCTGGAGCCCCTGCCCTACCAGCAGCACCGACGCCTCATCAACAGGCATGCCTACCACAGATGGCATCTCGAACTCAGAGTTGCCCAGGCCATCGCCTACGTGTAAGTCAACCACAGCACCTTTGGGTACCATGTCGCCTGGCTTTACCTCTTTGCCGTTTACAAACTGCTTTAAGATAGCGCCCTGCTGCAAGTCCGGCACATAGGTTAGCTTACCCTTCTTTAGGTCGTAGCTTTTAAGTATAAGCTCGGCATTTTTAACCGATCCGTCAATCAGCTTTGGCATCTTGATCATCGGCGGGTTCTTCATGTTAACCGAGATGTAGATCTTACGGTCTTCCTTTACCTTGGCTCCCGGCGAAGGATCCTGTGTCAGGATCTGGAACGGCTTCAGGTCTGGCTTGTAAGTAGAGTCGTTGATGAAGTAACGCAGGTTCTGGTCCTCCAGCAACTCCTCTGCGTCTGCCAATTGCATACCCTCTATTTTAGGCACCGAAATACTCTCACCGTGATTCGTGGTTGCCGGCAGGTAAACGTAAAAGAAACCGATTACCAGCACCACAACAATGGCTGCCATCACGGCCAGATGTTTCAGAACATCTACAAATGAATTCGTTTTAAACATTTTTCTTTAGAGAATAGACGTTAGACAATAGACATAGGACTCTTTACCCTACTATCTCTAACTCTTTAAATTTCTAACTTTTTAACTTTCTAACTCAACTATACTTCTGCCTTCATTTTGGTGCGCTCCATACCGTACTGCAGAATACGGTCAATAAAGTCGTATGGCTTGTAACCGTTAATCGCTGTCTGGTGGAAAATGCAAGTTGCTGGTGTCATGCCTGGCAGTGAGTTCACTTCAATAATGATCGTCTCTACCTCATCGTTCTCCAGCACGCGCACAAAGGCATCTATGCGGGCGTAACCTTCTATGTTCAAAATCTGGGCCACGCGTCTCAGGTCTTCTTTTACCTTGTCAGATATTTTCTGGCGACGCTCCGGATCAGCAGCATAACGCGCAGGCGTAATGTTTTGTCCTTCGCCGGCCAGGAATTTTTCTTCCAATGATAAGACCTCGCCTTCTGCCAGAGCCTCCGATGCCTCAAACACCTCGTAGCTAACTGTTCCGTCAGGGGCATACTTGGTAAGCAGACCACCGGTAATTTCCAGGAAGTGCTTGGCGCCTTCTCTCGAGATAAGCGTTTCTACCAGGAAGCCGGCTTTGTTCGGGAATTCCTCTTTAAAACCAAGCTGTAACGTTACTGCACAATCAGAATCCAGCTCCTCCATCTCCCGGAAGATTAGTTTAGCAAAGGCCTGCAGTTCCTGGCGGTTCTTTATCTTCTTCACAGCAGAGCTGCAACCGTCATCGGCTGGCTTAGCTATGAACGGATACTTAAATTCATTTTCTATACTTTGGAAGAAAGCTTCCGGGTCTTTTTCCCAGTCCTCTTTCATAGCCATGGCATGCTTTGCCACCGGCACCCCGTGCTGCGCCAGAATCTCGTTCGTCTCATACTTGTTAATGGTAATGCGCGACGAGCGAATACCTGAACCGTTGTATGGGATGTATAGCTTCTCCAGCTCTGTTTGCAAGGCACCGTCTTCGCCTGGGCGGCCATGCAGGGCAATAAACACTGCATCCACCAGGTTTTTTAACTGACTGTAGGTAATGCGCTGCGGCTCTTCCAAACTGCGGCCTGTATACTTGCGGGTTATACTTTCGGCTTCTTTGGCGATCTCGGCCAATACCGGGTGCGGCTTGCCACCCTGCTCAAAGTAATGCACTTTCTCTTTGATGTCGTCTGCATTATCCTTTAGCATGATGTTGATCGGGATAGTATACAAACGGTGCTCATCGTTGCTGCCTGTTAAGAAGATTGGCAGTGGCTCATACTTGGTAGATGAAGAAAGCTTTTCGTAAATGTTACGGCCGCTCTCTACTGAAATATGGCGCTCAGAAGAGTAACCACCCATGATCACACCCACACGAACTTTCTCGCCACGGTGCGCCTGCTCTTCTTTAATAGCTTTATCCAGTTTGTTTAGCAGACGTGTCAACTTTACGGTGTCTTTACCGGTTTTCAAACGCTCTGCAACAGAAGTGCGGATAATGTAAGTAAGGAACTGCGACGGGTTAAGCCCGATCTCAGCTGCCTGGTGGAAGAAGAACGACGACGGCAACATACCAGAGGTCGTGTTCGGGTCATTCAGGAATATCTCACCGTTATCGGTGATAAAGCCATCCAGACGGGCATACACGTTAAAGCCAAAGTCTTTGAACAGTTTGCTCGTGGCTTTGCGTATCTGCTGTATCTGCTCAGTTGGCAGGTTTATCGGTGTTATTTTGCGGCTAAGGCCTGGCAGGTATTTCGAACGATAGTCGAATACCTCGCTGCCCTTCACGATCTCGGTTGGCGGAAGCGCAATTGGCTCTCCAGCTTCGTTCTGTACCACAATACAAGAGAACTCTTTGCCTCTTATAAAAGCTTCTACCAGCACCTGCTGCTCGTGCTCAATGTTTGTCAGAGTAAGGCTATCAGTGGCAGAGGTATTAAATGTATGGTTGATCTTGTTCAGCAGCTCTTCCGGGTGGTATACAATCGTACCATCCTCCAGCATCACCGGCATTCCGATACCCTCACGGATATCCACCAGTTGCTTCATGCTCATCAGCTGCTTCTCCTCACCTAATGCCAGCCACTGGCTCTTGTAAATGGTTTTGGTGAAGAAGCTGCGCTCCATGGCTGCCTCAAACGCTGCAAAGTTGTTCTCTTTGATAATAGAAACCCCAATAGACGAACCCTGATGAGGCGCTTTTAAAACCAGCGGCAAACTCAGGTCGGCTACCAGGTTGTTAAAGATCTGCTCGCGCTGCTCCTGCTTTGCCCAGTCAGCGTACTGAACAGTTCTATAATCTGGCGTAGCGAAGTTGTTTTGCTTCAGCAGTTTTTTCTGAGCCGCCTTATCAATACCTATGGCCGAAGGAAGTATACCAGAGCCAGAGTACGGAATGTGGTACCACTCCAGCAAGCCCTGAATAGAGCCATCCTCGCCATAAGGACCATGAAGTGCCAGGAAAGCAAAATCAAAGTGCTCCTTAAACTCGTTTGGCTGCAAACGCTTACCGGCATTGGCAATTATCTTGTCCTGCTCCGCTATGCTTAGTTCGCCAAGCGACTCCAGGTAGATCTGCAGCCCGTGCTCACTCTCCGGCAATGCCTCTACCGGTGGGTAAAAGTCACGGATTGTGCCTTTGTAAATGAACTGCCAGTCCAGGAGGATGAAGTTACCCAGGCTGTCCACAAATACCGGAACTGGCTCAAACAGAGCTTTATCCAGATTATCGTATACCGTACGGCCACCTGCAAAAGAGATTTCGCGCTCACGTGATGGTCCGCCAAAGATGATTCCTACTTTCATTAATGCAAAGGTAATAAATAGAGGGGCATTATACTCACTAAAGTTATAAGCTGCTATTCTAGTTCAATTTTAGGTTTTATCAAAGTATAAGCGGGGTTTATACTTGCAACTGCCATACTTTCTTGCTGCCTATCTATCGAGTAGTTGGTGTTCCTCAGTCTAACCTGCCTATACTTTCACCTTTGGCTTTGGTGCCCTCCCAAACCGGGAGGCCTCGTCCTCGGGCATCGCGCTGTCTATTGAAGCTGCTCCTCGCTCCGCTGCGGGCTGCTGAGCAAGCTCAGCACCGCAACAATAGAAGGCGCTCAACCCAAGGAATGTATAGGACACTTCTTCGTGAACGGCATCTGCAAATGGCAAAATTCCCCTCCTCAGTGGGACTGGAGGTGGGTTTACACCTTCGTAGGGATAGGTCGCGACCCAATGCCGTCAATTTAAGGAAAAAGCTGTCATTTCGAACACTCTTGAGGCGAGAGCCGAAGAGAGCCAGCGTAGCTGTGAGAAATCTATCTGGAATTAGTGCAGAAGAAGTTCTATAAAGATCTCTTCTATCGTCGAGATGACAAAAAAGCTTAAGTTGACGGCATTGGGTCTCGACCTGTCCGAGGAATAGCATCAGCAATGAAACCTATACATTGGCAAAAGCAACTGCAGACTCCCCTCCTTGGTTAAGGAGGGGCAGGGGTGGTTGGACCCGGTGCTGCAGAAAAACAATCAACAACCAGCAACCTCTAACAAGTATAACCATTTCACTATATTTGCTTCGCCTAAGATTTTGTGGCAACAAAATCTGGCGTTATAACGAACAACGAGTAACAAAACCTTAATCACCTCATGAAAACCGTAGATCAGTATAACTTTGCCGGCAAAAAGGCATTGGTGCGTGTGGATTTTAACGTGCCGCTTGACGAAAAACACAACATCACCGACGATACCCGAATTCGCGCGGCTGTGCCCACCATCCGTAAGATCATGAACGATGGCGGCGCGGTTATCCTGATGTCGCACCTGGGACGGCCTAAGAACGGACCAGAAGAAAAATACTCGCTTCGCCACCTTGTAGACCGATTGGCCGATGAGTTTGACACAATAGTGCGTTTCTCTCCGGATGCCATTGGGCCTGAGGCACAGCAAATGGCCGCTGAATTAAAGCCACGCGAAATACTGCTGCTGGAGAACCTGCGCTTCCATAAGGAAGAAGAAAAAGGAGACCCGAGATTTGCCGAAGAACTGGCTAAACTGGGCGATGTGTATGTGAATGATGCCTTCGGCACGGCACACCGCGAGCATGCCTCAACTGCTGTAATTGCCCGCTACTTCCCTAAAGATAAGGTAATGGGCTACGTAATGCAGGCTGAGTTAGACAATGCCAGCCGTGTACTGGATAACGCCGAACGACCATTTACCGCCATTATGGGCGGAGCCAAGATTTCTGACAAGATCATGATCATAGAGCAGCTGATGAACCGGGTAGATAACCTACTTATCGGTGGCGGCATGTCGTATACTTTTATAAAGGCTGATGGCGGCGATATTGGATCTTCGCTGGTTGAAGCAGACAAACTTGACCTGGCCCGCAGATTAATTGCCATGGCCCGTGAGAAAGGCGTTAATCTGATGATACCCGTAGACTCAGTAATTGCGGATGACTTCAGCAACGATGCCAACGTAGATACCTGCCTGAGCCACCATATCAAGCCGATGTGGATGGGTTTAGATATCGGACCTGAGGCGCGTGAGCAGTATGCAGATGTTATCAGAAATTCCAAAACCATACTTTGGAACGGCCCGATGGGTGTATTTGAGATGTCTAATTTCTCGGTAGGCACTGAGGCTGTAGCGGAAGCTGTGGTTGAAGCAAGCCGCCGTGGCGCTTACTCTCTGATAGGTGGCGGCGACTCAGCAGCAGCCGTTAACCAGTTCGGCTATGCTGATCGTGTTTCCTACGTATCTACGGGTGGCGGGGCACTACTAGAGTATATGGAAGGCCGTACTCTGCCTGGCGTTGCTGCCCTGGAGCGCGATGATTACTAGAATTATACTAGAAGTTATACTTAAAAACAGCCTTGCTACTTATCTGTAGTAAGGCTGTTTTTTTATGAGAAGTTGTATACAGTTCCTATATTTAGGATATACTAAGCTAAGTACATAGTGTTGATAAGCGTATGTTTACGCATAGCCGTTAGTTAGGTGCAAACAGTAATAATGAAGAAGGAAAGAATAAACACATTAGCAGCAACAAGTCTTTCAGGACTATTAGGAGGTTTTCTATACCTTATGACACCTTCTACGCCTGTTCTATTCTTTTCAGCCCCTATAGTTTTTGGATTAGGGGTGTTAGCATCCAATCATGCACATATAAAATGGAAGAGAAAACTTATTCCATACTTGCTGATTGGCCCTATTGCTTTGATCGTCCAATCTTATGGAGGAATAATATTTGCAGGAGTCGGAGCAAATTTATTTGTTCGAACAGTAGAGAAGCTATCCTTCTTAGCTGTTTACTTTGGGAGTGGTTTGTGTGCTTTGTTTATGGCGTACATTTTTGAAAGAATACTTGACAACATCAATCTTAACCTTCTCAATTGTTTGATAATCTTTATACTTGGAAGCCTCTCCTTATTAATATTCTTCCTTGCAAAAGGTTTTCCCTTAGACAATCTTTACCAAGGTATACCAGGGGAAGATGTTTACGGAGTTTTGCCGCTAATTTGGCAGCCATTAGTAGGTGTGGGTATTGCTCTAAGCTTGAAAAGAAAGTCTACACCTAACACAGCACATGAGCAAAGCTTCGGCTGATGCCTTGCTCACCTCATGTACAAATCCGTTCTGGTTAATTGAAAGGTAAAATCTGGTAGTTGTAAAATCTTATGAACTTTGCTCACCTAATTAGTTTACTCTTTGTTCCTATAGGAATTCTATTTATGATAAAGAACAAGTTTTGGAAGTATGATACAGGAGATATGCTGTATCCAGCAAACTTAAAACTATTCCTAGGTGGACTTTTCTTTTTAATGATTGGCTTATATGGAATCATTGATGGAACTATAAAACTAATCGAGTAAGTAATCAAAAAAAACAACTGCCCATAACCCAGTACATAAACCGTGCTTCGGCTACGCCTTGCTCGTTTTATGTACAAACCGTTACAACCGTTAAACTCCCTACTGCCGTAAAGTAACAGGGATTTTTTGTTTATATTGTTTTGAAAATATCATATACCCTGGATCACTAACTTATACCCTGTGGCAGACAAACTTTCATACCTGATCAGCGCGTTGCTTTCTCTCCTGCTCCTGAGCGGTTGTACCCCGGAAGCAACCTCCTCCGCTACAACCGCAGATTTTAATTTGCAAGAAGCAACTATCACAGAAATCCATCAGGCTTTTAAAGAAGGCACCTGTACTTGTCAGCAGTTAGTATCTGCTTACCTTGAGCGGATAGAGAAGTACGACCAGCCAACAAAGCTGAATGCCATTGTAGTAACCAATCCTGAGGCGTTGGAAAGAGCCCGGCAACTGGATGAGGAGTATAGAAAGACCAGGAGGTTGCGACCACTGCACTGCATACCGGTTATCGTAAAGGACAACTATAACACCAAAGGCCTGCAAACTGCCGCCGGCTCGCTGGCCATGAAAGGCTTTAAACCTAATGAGGATGCCTACCAGGTGCGGGAGTTAAAAGAGGCTGGCGCAATAGTGCTTGCCAAATCTAACATGGCGGAGTGGGCTTTTAGCCCAATGGTATCCATAAGCTCCATTGCAGGTGAAACGCTTAACCCTTACAGCCTGGAGCATGTGCCGGCTGGCTCCAGTGGCGGCACGGCTGCCGCCGTTGCTGCTAATTTCGGCACGGTAGGTTTGGGCACTGATACCGGCAATTCTATCAGGGGGCCATCTTCTCATAACGCATTGGTTGGTTTCCGTTCTACGCTTGGTTTAACAAGTCGCCACGGAATTGCTCCTCTGTACCTGCGTAACGATGTAGGCGGCCCAATGGCCCGAACCGTTGAAGACGCCACCAAGGTATTGGAGGTGATTGCCGGATATGACCCTGCGGACCCTCTTACAAAACACAGCCAGGGAAAAGTGCCCCAGAATTACACGCAGTTCCTGGACAAGAACGGACTAAAGGGGGCTCGGATCGGCGTACTCAGAGTTTTAAGCGATAAGGATCCTGATCCTCAGGTAAAAGCTTTGTTTGAGCAGGCCATCGCTGACCTGCAAGCTTTAGGGGCAGTAATCGTAGACCCGTTTGAAGTAGCACACTTCGATAGCCTCCGCAAAGACCAATGGTGCGCTGTATTCCAACGCGACATCAATGAATACCTCTCTGCACAGGGGGCAACCGTACCGGTTAAAAACCTTGACGAGATCATAGCCACTGGCAAGTATTCGTCCTACATTGAAGAGAACCTGAAGTACTTTCAGAAAAACCAAGTTGGACCGGATGAAGGCTCCCATACCTGTGGCGATGCCTATCATGACCCTAAAAGAATAGCCTTCCGCAATGCCATAGAAGAAGCCATGGATCATTTTAAAGTTGATGCGATCATTTATCCAACCTGGAATAATCCTCCAGCCAAAGTAGGAGACTTTGAAGGGTACAAAGGCGATAATAGCCAGATCATTGCACCGCACACAGGGCAGCCAGCCTTTACTGTTCCAATGGGCTATACTTACAGTAGCTTGCCAGCCGGCCTTCAGTTTCTTGGCCGTATGTTTGACGAACCTACTTTGATCAGGCTAACTTACTCTTATGAACAGGGAACAAAACATCGGAAACCGCCGGTAAAGTTTACTGAGAAAGTGGCGGGCAAATAACCCAAGCAAACTTGGTCTAATATATACAGCATCAAAACTGGCAAGCTTAAACATGGTAGTGCTTTTGGGGCAAGTATGGCCTAAGGAAGCACTGCCCCTCGCCAGAACAGTAAATATTATAGTCTGCACATTAAGCCTTTTGTTCTTTATTTCCTATTTTAGAGGAAGAAGCAAAATTTAACATCCCCGGCCTACAGCTTTTGTAAGGAACAGTCGTAAGCAAAACGGTGTTGCTTATCCATACCCCACGCACCGGAGACATTAAACTTATAGCGCTATCACATTCTATGAAAAAGTACTTTCTCATCGCATTGCTGGCTTTCAGCAGCATTTCGGCCACTGCCCAGGACGATAACTGGACCTGGGGCGGACCTGTAGACCCGGCACAGGCGGCTTACGATGTTAAGCATTATACACTGAACCTCACCGTTAATCCGGAAGGCAAATCTATTGCAGGATGGGCAGAAGCTACTGTAGCCATCGTGTCGCCAATAGACCACATTAAGCTGGACCTGATTGACAGGTATAAAGTTAGCGAGGTATTTGTGGATGGGAAGAAGGCAAAGTATACTAGAACCAAAGACGGGCTGGATGTGCAGCTAAAGAAAAAGTATGCGCCGGGGCAAAGAGTAAAGTTGAAGGTAAATTATGCCGGCACTACACCCGAGGCCGTCCGTCCGCCATGGCAGGGTGGCTTTACCTACGCTAAAGATGCCAACGGTAAGCACTGGGTGGGCCTGTCGTCGCAGAACGAAGGAGCCAAGATATTTATGCCTTCCAAAGACCACCCCTCAGATGAGCCTGACGAAGGTGTAGATCAATTTATTACAGTGCCTGCACCTTATAAGGTAGCTGCAAATGGTCTGCTGGTTTCGGAGAAAGAAGAGAAAGGCCAGATCACCTATCACTGGAAAACAGATTATACCATCAACAACTATGGCATAAACTTCACGGTAGGCGATTTTGTGCAGGCACAGAAAAACTATACTACTGTAAACGGCAACACCGTACCAATGGTAATGTACCTGCTACGCCAGAACGAGGCAAAGCTTCCGGAACTGATGGCAGTGCTTGAAAATAGTGTAAAAACCCAGGAGAAATACTTTGGTGAATATCCTTTCCCGAAAGATAAAATAGGCATAGTAGAAACACCTTACCTAGGCATGGAGCACCAGACTATAAACGCCTATGGCAACAACTACAGGTTTACAAAAGTAGGCGACGCTACCCACGATTGGCTGCTGTACCACGAACTGGGCCACGAGTGGTGGGGCAACAAAGTGAGCGTAAAAGACTGGGCTGACTTCTGGATCCAGGAAGGCCTGTGCACCTACGGCGACTGGCTGTTTGTGGAGGAGCATGGCGGGCACGAGGCGTACCTGAAACACGTGCAGCAGATCGGCCGCAACATCCGAAACGAAAAGCCGATTATTGTTAAAGAGTTTGCCACGTCAGATGAGGCTTACCATGGCGAGATCTACACCAAAGGTGCGCATGTAATGCACACAGTAAGGTATATTTTAGGTGATGATGTTTTCTTCAAAACCCTCAAAAACTTTATTAATGACCCGGCTTATACTTATGCCAACCAGGTAAAAACATTCGACCTGCAGAACTATATCAATGTAAACACCAGCCACAATATTACGCCTGTGTTTGATATGTACCTGCGCACTACCAAGGTGCCGGAGGTACAGGTAAAGCAGACTGGTGAAAACACTTATACCATCCAGATTCCGAACATTAACTTTTCGCTACCCATGGATGTGAAAACCGACAACGGCACGCAGCGCATGGAGTTGTCTTCTAAACCTATAACGGTAACATCTAAAGAGGCACCGGTGGTTGATGAAAAGGGTTGGTATCTGAAGAAGGTAAGCACCGAGAAAAGGAGTAGCTAACTTGTAAAAGCAGAGGCCGAAGCTATAATTGCGCCCCTGCTTTTATACATTTTTTACTTGTCTACTCTGCCAGACTTACCACTACTTTACCCCTGGTCTTGTGCGTTTCTACCTGTTGGTGTGCTTTTGGCAGATCTTCAAAAGTATACACATGCGAAACGTGTGGGCGCAGGTGGCCATCCCGCATCAGATTAGCAAGCTGTTCCATATCCTCGGCGCTGGAGTGCACCAGGTAGTTTTTAGCTGTGATATTATGTTTCTTGGCCTCTTCCTGCACAGCCTCTTTTGCACCGCCAAGTATAGATACAATCGTTCCACCGTCTTTTAGCGCCTTAAGTGAGTTACGGGTGTTCTCCTCCCCCAGCGAGTCCAGTACAATGTCCGCGTCCATTATTACTTCTGCCGGGTTATAATGATTATAATCTATCTGTTCATCGGCCCCCATGTTACGAAGAAAATCGTGGTTCTCAGGTGAGGCTGTGCCTATAACATTAGCTTTAAAGTACCTGGCAATCTGTACCGCAAAATGACCTACGCCACCTGCAGCTGCATGAATAAGCACCCGCTGCCCTGCTTTAATGTTAGCCTGATGCACCAGCACCTGCCAGGCAGTTAGGGCAGCCAGGGTGGCGGCGGCCGCTTCGTGGTGCGGAATGTTTGCAGGTTTGTGTGCCAGTGTGCCTCGGGTGCTGCCACATACTCAGCGTAGGCTCTGCCATGCCCCGGAAAGTTTACCATTCCAAACACCTCATCGCCAGCTTTAAACACCATTACATCCTCACCTACAGCCTCTACCACACCCGAAATATCCCATCCGGGTATAACAGGGGGGTCTTCTGACAACTGTTTATATAATGCTTTGCCTTCGCGTGTCTTTACATCAACAGGGTTTATACTGATGGCCTTTACCTTTACCAGCACCTCTCCAGCTTTTGGAGCAGGCTTATCTATTTCCTGCAATTGTAGCTTTTCCACTCCTCCCGGTTCGTTAACGATATATGCTTTCATGGCTGTCTTTTGTTATTGTTATGCTTCATCTAACCCTGCCATCCACAAAAAGTTATGATATGGCCCGGTCTTCTTGGCAGGTAGTTACGAGAGTACTATAAAATATACTTTGTACTAAGTAGGCAACCCAAGTACAACCGAGCTCTGGCACTTTGGTGCGGAAGTATAAATTACTTTTCATCTGCACAAAAAATACCGACATTTGCAGCATCTTTACAAGACTAAACACAGCACAAATGACCTTTAAATTCTTAAAAAGATTATTCCTGATCGGCTTAATGGCTTACCTGCCTTCGCAGGCAATGGCCTGGGGCATGTTGGGGCACCGCGTTGTAGGCGAGATTGCAGAGCGAAACCTGACCTGCAAAGCGAAAAAAAATATTAAAAAGATACTTGGCAACGAGTCGTTGGCAATTGCCAGCAACTGGGCAGACTTTATCAAGTCAGATCCATCCTACGATTACTTAGGGCCATGGCACTACATCAACTTTAAGCAAGGCCTTACGCTGGACCAGTTTACCGCAAGCGTTATGCAGGATACCTCTACCAACGTGCATACCAAGCTGAACATGATGGTGTCGGAGCTGAAGAACAACAAGAACCTTACGCAGGATAAGAAGCAGATGTACCTGCGCCTGATCATCCATATGGTAGGCGACATTCATCAGCCAATGCACGCGGGCCGTCCTGAGGACTTAGGTGGTAACCGTGTTAGATTAAGCTGGTTTAACACCCCAACCAACCTGCACAGAGTATGGGACGAGCAGTTGGTAGAGTATCAGAATTTGAGCTACACAGAGTATGCTACAGCGCTTAACTTCACTGACAAATCGCAGCGCCGCACCTGGCAGCAGGCACCGGTAAGCACCTGGATCTATGAGTCGTACCAGATTGCAGATAAGCTTTATGAAGGTGTGAAACCAGAAGAGAAACTTGGCTACAGGTATAACTTCGATCACGTAGATACTCTAAATGACAGACTATTGAAAGGTGGCATTCGCTTGGCAGGTCTTTTGAACGAGATCTTCGGATAAGGTTATACTTTGATGATACTTTAGCCCTGGCAGGTTTATACTTGCCGGGGCTTTTTATTTTAATGAGCTTAAACTTTGAGTAGGTGCCTCTTTAACTATTCGTGGTCCCCATTTGAAGGGGGCAGGAGGATGAGAGCCGTCATAAATTCATACAAACCCTTAACCACAGCTGTGACATTATCGCTTCATTGTAAATCTCCAATGCACTCCCTAATTCTTTTAAAAGAATCTTTCCTATATTAGTAGCCTCTACCATACTACAAGCCCGAAAACAAGCATGTACCTGAGCCTTTTTGATATCATTATTTTGTTTGGCGCGCTGCAGGGGCTCATACTTGGACTGGTGCTGCTCTTCTCGAAACCGGAAGAGCGTATTTCTGGCAAAAAGAACTACCTAGCGCTGCTGGTGCTTATCCTTGTCTACAACGGCCTCGAAACGTTTAGCTGGAGCTCAGACAACAACACGTTCAACTACTTTTTCAGCCTGTTTCCGAATGTGCTCATCTTTGGCTTAGGGCCGTGCTTATACTTGTACATTCGGTCTTTTACTCATCCGCAAGGTTTTTCTAAAAGCACGCTGCTAAAGCACTTTGCCATTGTAGGTGTGCAGTTTGCACTAAGGCTTTTTATACTTGCTGTTGCGTTGTTAAACCAGCGCGGCACCGTGCTCGGCCTCTGGAGCGCAGACCTGGATATCCTGCATAATACTGTCTCGGATAACCTGGCGGTAGTGGTATTCTGGTTTTACCTAGTGCTGGCGGGCAGGGAAATCTGGTTGCAGTATAAAAACCCCGAAGAACAGATACCGCTTAAATGGCTGCGCATCCTTTACCTGTTCACGTTGGTGTGGGGTATAGCCTGGGCGGTAACAACAGTTTACCCGGTAATCTTTAAAGCGAACAAGAGCAGCTACTACTACCCTATTGAGGTGCTTCAGGTGCTGTTTATCTACTGGCTGGGCATTACGGGCTTCTACCGTATTAAAGTGGTGCAGGTGGAGGCACAGAAAAAAACTGGTGCATACTTCGAGGGAATTGATACTGAAACAGTAGAAAGATGCGAGGTGGCGCTCAAAAAAGCAATGGAAACCGAGAGGCTATACCTCGACCCTGAATTGACAGTAAGCAAACTGGCCGATCACATCAACATAAGCGCCAAAACGATCTCGGCAGTCCTAAATCAACACCTGCAAAAAGGCTTCAGCGAGTATGTTAATGATTACCGCATTGCAGAAGTAAAACGCCGGCTGGCCCGCAACGAAACCAGAACCATGACCATTGCCGGCATAGCCCTGGACTCAGGTTTTAACTCCATGGCAACTTTCCAGCGTGTGTTCAAATCATCCGAGAACATGACACCAAAGGAATACCTGGCTAAGGTTAGCGAAAACAAATCTCAGGAAGCCTGATTGTTTTACATTGGCTATACTTCTGCCACACTAAATACTTAACTTACCGAGAAACAAAAATAGCAGCATCTGCATGAAAGACTATAAGAAATACTACATTATTCCAGCCTCTCCAGAGGAAGTATACGTGGCCTTAACCAACGCGAACACCATCCAATTGTGGTCCGGCGAACAGGCCGACATGTCTACGGAGCCAGGCTCTGAGTTCGAGTTATTTGAGGGCAGCATTGTAGGCAAGAATTTGGAGTTTGAGGAAAATAAGAAGATCGTGCAGCAGTGGTATTTCGGGGATCAGGAAGAGCCTTCTATTGTTACCATTAAGCTGCACCCACACAAGTATGGCACCTCGGCAGAATTGCGCCACACTAACATTCCGGACGAGGCTTACGATGACTTAGTTGAAGGTTGGGACGAAGCCTACTTTGGCTCCATTATAGAGTTTTATGAGGATTAATAGCAGCATACTATAGTCAGCTTAATTTCTATCAAACCTAATCATGAAACAGACTTTTATACTTCTAGTCTTTGTGTTCGTATGTCATGCAGCCTTTGCTCAAACAGGAACATACGTCAGGTCTACTAAAGTAGTCACAAAAACCACATTCGATGATGACCACAGTTATGCCCTGATAAACGGCGTAAAAACAAGTAGCAATATCAAATCGCTGTTCAAGCCTTCTGAGATTATTATCACCCGCGTTCATTCCAAGGATGAAAGTATGGCTTATTTTGTGTCTGGTGTTGAGGTAAAGAACTCGAACCACCCCGTACTTAAATACTTCGAGCATAAAGCCAGACTCAAAGTTTACAACAAATACTTTGAGCACAATGATATCCCGGACTTCAATCCTAATCAGATAGCGTCACTTGAGTTTCATGAAGCCGATGGCCAAACTGAGAGTTACCTGGAAGTGAAGCTGATTCCAAGGGGAGAATTTCAAAACAAGCCAATCCGATATGATGTCGTGCCTTACAAAACAAGATATTATGACATAGACGGAAAAATAATTGAGATCGGAAGAAGCCAGAACCAAAGCGATGTCAGCTACACTAGGCCCAAGAATGGTGAAGTAAGATCTGAAACACTTTGCTGCCGAGAAGCCTATGAGAAGTATAAAGACGAAAAGTACGTTGAAGGAATAAGAGTTATCCGAACTAAATAGAGGCCAATAAGATACAGTCAAAAATCCCTATCTACTTACTTCATCAGGCAATCTGCAAATATTTTTAACAAAAATCCGAACCATAGGCAACCTGAAGTATACTTTCTGCATCTACCCTACATGCCACACAAAAAGGCATCAGAACCTATACTTCTACAACTATGGAAAAAGAATTAACACAAGTAAAACGCCAGCTTAACTGGCTAAAGTATTATGCGGTTGTAAGCAGCAGCCTTTTTATGGCCTTTATGATGTTGAGCATGTCTGGCCGTAAGACTGATATTATTCGGGCAAAAGGAATCGTGATCGAAGACAGCATGGGCCGCGACAGGATTCTGATCGGAGCCACCATCCCTCCATCAAAAGACAGGGTAAGAACCAACCCGGACAAGGTGCGCGAAACCTGGGCTAAAAGCTTTGGCGGTGAAAAGTACATGAAGGATTACGCAACTTACGAGCACGGCGAAAACGGCATTATCTTCCTGAATGAAAAAGGTTACGACAAACTGGTGCTGGGCGAAAATGTTGGCGACCCCAATACAGGCAAACGTATCGTGAAAGCCGCTGGCTTCTCTTTCAATGATGATGAAGGCTTTGAGCGTGGCGGCCTCGGCATCTCTAAAACACAGGCAGGAGATTATCGCGTTGTGTTTGGCATGGACGACCCAAAAGTAGGTGAAGCCTTGCACCTGTTCCTGCTGGAGGATGGTACCAAAGGTATGCAGATAGCTTATGAAGGAGGCCGTATGTTGCTGGGCAGAGCAGAACCGAACAGCGCCTTCTTCGGCAACAAAGAAGAATTTGCAGGTATTAAGATCGAAGGAAAAGACGGCAAAGTGCTGTGGGAGAACAACGCCTACCAGCAGCCGAAAAAGTAGTTAAAAACTTAAACACAAACATAAGCAGCCCCGTCTTGATAAAGGTGGGGCTGCTTTTTTATTGATTTTCTAAATTGAAATACTACGGTCTCTCTTATTCATGTAAGCCAGCACCTCCTCCACTTTCGCCAGGTCTCCCATGGATCCATACTTATGGATGCGCTCCATTTCGCCGGCAATTAATTCGGCACGCGTGCCATGCACTTTGCCCTGCGAGTGCGTTACTTTTTCGCACCACGACAAGTTTCTTCCTGGGTAACTATACACTTTAAGCTCAGGGTAAAAGTCGTTTACAGCTGTTACGGCCGTCATAAAAGCGCGTGGCTGCTGAAACGGCGATGCTGAGGCAATAATACTTTTATACCCAATTTCTCTGGCATGTTTGATAGCGGCCTGTGCCTCTTTTCGTGTGTTCAGGCTGGTGGTATCTGCGGCAACCGGCACAGGCTCTATTTCTTTCTGCGTTACGCCAAGCTTTTCCAACTCCTTATGCCATGCATCAAAGCCGGGGTAGCCACTCATAGGCTCTGCTTGCAGAAACATCACTTTCTTAGCCAGTTTGTTGCTTAGTAAGTATACAGATGAGGCAAAAACAGACTGTTGGTTATCCTCTGTCTGGCCGAAGAGGAATACAGCGTCTGCAGGTGTGGATGGTAGCGTATCGCAGAGCGTACGAATGATGAGTTCTTCTAACATAGGAGGTGTATACGGGAAGACAGCTGAATGGTGTCTGTACTGGAAGGCTGGAACTTCTAATTCAGAATTTCCTAAATTGCACCAGGAAGAAACACTCTACAGCAAAAGATGAAATCAGTTATACTTACAGCACTATTCATACTTCTTGGCATGACAGCATACAGCCAGCAAAACCAGAATACCGAGGCCTTACTGGCTCCCGTTAAGCAGCAACTGGAGGCCTATAATAGCCGCGACATCGAAAAGTTTGCCAGTGCCTTTAGCGAGAATGTGAAAGTATACCGCCAGCCGGGCGTGCTTACTTACCAGGGCCGCGATGAATTGAAAAAGCGCTACGGTGCCATGTTTGCTGCCACTCCCGATCTGCACTGCGAAATCGTAAACCGTATTGTTGCCGGCGAGGTGGTGATAGACCAGGAGAAAGTACAGCGCACTAAAGGCCAGCCCCGCACCGATGCCATTGCGGTTTATCGAGTAAAGGATGGTTTAATTGTAGAGGTAACATTTATACCTCCTGTAAGCAACTAATCTGGTAAGGCTGCAAGTATAAAATAGCAGCATTAACGTACCTTTGCAACCTATGGCAGAAGCACAAAAAAACAACCCCCTGCACGGCGTAACACTACAGATGATGCTCGAGCACCTCGTGGATTATTATGGCTGGGAACACCTGAGCACGAAAATCAACATCAACTGTTTTAAGAGCAACCCAAGTATAAAGTCCAGCTTAACATTTCTGCGTAAGACGCCATGGGCTCGTGAGAAGGTGGAGAGTTTATACTTATATACTTTGCGGAGAGGGTAATAGTCGCGAAGGGAGTGTTTGCTGATCTCAATATTTTTCCAACCACCCCTAACCCCTCCTTATCCAAGGCGGGGAACTGTACTTACCACTTCGTCTGCTATTGCAATAGCAAAGGCTCTCTTTATGGTCATCCTACAAAGGATCTTGTATGAAGGGAGGTTGTGCAGCAGCTATACCACTTTTGCTTTTGCAGGAGTAATGCCTGATTCCCCGCCTTGGATAAGGAGGGGTTAGGGGTGATTTGATCCGGTACTGCTGAAGAAGTAGTTTCACCCTCCCCTTCTATGTACCTACATTATTTTTAGTTGAAAATTTGGAATTGTAAAATTCGGGTGCAAACTTTGTAACCGTAAAGTCAATTACCCTCACAGGATTTGATTTATAAAGAAGAAGGGAGAGAACAGGCTCTGTGAACTTCTAGCAACCAGTTTAAAAACAAGGTGCTAATTCCTGCCTAAAAAATTTAGGGGATATAAATTCACAAAAATGAAAATTTCAGCATCTCAACTTGCTGCCGCACAGGCAAACATTTTCAACCGATCGATTATCGGCACTACTTTACACACTTCACATTTCTGTTGTTGTTGCTGTTGCTGCTAACACAGCTGGGCAAAGTATAAGCTTTTTGTAGCACCTCGGTGCATTATACTTCTGCTGCAGTCTACTGAGTAGCACGGGCTTTCTGTATCCATACCTGAAAGCTTCAGGGGTTGCTGTATCCATACTTTTGGCTATACCGGCTCCTGCCCTACTCTAATTCTCAAGTCTTTTTCATTGCCATTTCAGGTTACCTGTCCTCACCTGTCTGGCTATACTTATACTTTTAAATCAGAAATACTATGTCTACGATAGTAAAACCAATTGCTATTTTCCATGAGCACCAGGAGTGGTTCAAACCGCTTTTCAATGAACTGGAGCAGAACGAAATTCCATATGTTCGACTAGATGCTGCCCGCCACACTTACGACATTGCGGCACAGGACATTCCGTACAGCCTGTTCTTTAACCGCATGAGCCCATCGGCTTACCTGCGAAACAACGAGAACGGCATTTTCTATACATTAAGCCTGCTGGCACACCTGGAGTCCAAAGGAATTCCGGTGGTAAACGGCTACAAAGCCTTCCAGTACGAGACCTCTAAAGCGCTGCAAATAAGCCTGCTGGAGAAACTGGGTTTGCCCTATCCAAAGTCAAGAGTGATTAACCATGCCTCACAAGCCATTGCTGCCGCAAATGGTCTGCGCTACCCAATTGTTGTTAAGGCAAATATCGGCGGCAGCGGCGCTGGCATCACCCGCTTCGACTCACAAGAGGAACTCGCACTGGCTGTTTCTACGAACCAGATCAACCTAGGCATTGATCATACGGCATTGGTGCAGGAGTACATCACCGCCCGCGATGGCCATATTACTCGCGTAGAAACCTTAGGTGGCAAGTACTTATATGCCATTAAAGTATACACCGACGGCGAAAGCTTTAACCTCTGCCCTGCCGACATATGCCAGACAACAGGCGGTAAAGAGCTGGTGCGCAACGCCTGCGCTATTGATGCCCCCAAGAACGGTATGCGTGTAGAGGCCTATACGCCACCGCAGGATGTGATTGATGCCATTGAAAAGATCGTGCAGGAAGCCGGTATTGACGTGGGTGGCATTGAGTACATGGTTGACGACCGGGACGGGCAATTGTACTACTACGATGTGAACGCACTCTCAAACTTTGTGGCAGATGCCGTGAACGTGATCGGCTTTAACCCGCATGCACGCTTGGTAGAATTTTTGGAAACTAAGGCTCAACTTAAACTGGAGGAGGTAAAATAATGGAATTCGGATATTGGTTGCCTGTTTTTGGAGGATGGCTCCGCAACGTGCCCGACGAAGGCATGGACACATCCTGGAACTATGTGAAAAAGCTGGCGCAGCGCAGCGAAGAATGGGGCTATAGCCTATCGCTTATTGCAGAGCTTTACCTGAACGATATAAAAGGAAAAGAGGCGCCCTCATTGGATGCCTGGTCTACGGCCGCGGCTCTTGCTGCCGTTACCGAACAGCTGGAAATAATGGTAGCAGTTCGTCCTACGTTTCACAATCCGGCTATACTAGCCAAGCAGGCAGCAAACATTGCTAACATCAGTGGTGGCAGATTATCGCTTAACGTTGTGTCGTCGTGGTGGCGCGACGAAGCTACCAAGTATGGTATCCAGTTTGAGCAGCACGATGATCGCTATGCCCGCACAAAAGAATGGCTTGATGTAGTAACGAACGTATGGGAGCAGGATCATTTCTCTTACAGCGGCAACTACTACAACGTAGAGGATAACATTCTACAGCCCAAGCCAATTAAGAAGCCTTTTATTTACGCTGGCGGGGAATCTGAAGCAGCTAAAACGCTTATCTCCAGCCAGTGCGATGGCTATGTAATGCACGGAGATTCCCCTGAGCTCATCGGCAAGCGAATTTCGAACATGAGAGAACGCAGAGAAGCATTTGGCCTGCCTCCTATGAAGTTCGGTGTGGCAGCCTACAGCATCGTGCGCGACACTGAGCAGGAAGTGCAGAAAGAGCTCACTCGAATTACTGACGTAAAAAGCTCTGCCGCCGGATTTGAGAACTACCAGCAGTGGTTAGCCGGCACCCAGCTAGAGGGGCAGCTCTCTTTACAGGAATACTCTGTATCTAACCGTGGCCTACGTTCTGGTTTGGTTGGCACACCGGCTCAGGTGCAGGACAAGATCGCTGAGTTCGAGGCTGTGGGTGTTGACTTCTTCTTGCTGCAGTGCAGTCCGCAGTTAGAGGAGATGGAGCGCTTCTCCGACTCTGTGATCAAAGCTCATACTTTGTCCGCTACTGCTTAGCACAACAAACACACTTTAAAACAAATAAACCACTTAGCTAATCAATTCCGGATCCCCTGTTGCTTCTGGCGGCAGGGGATTTTTTTCTGCGTTTGGGTTGAGATACAAAAGCAGGAAAGTATCGATGGCTTAAAGTATAAAATGTTTACTTTTATACTTCTGAAAACCTAAAACTATGAAACGTAACTACTTCACACTCTTGCTAGTACTGCTGGTTTGCTTTTCTGCGGTTGCACAAAGCACAGCCACTCTACAGAAGCAATTATTCCAACATTTTCACGAAAAGGCTTACCCGGGCATTCTGATTGGCTACTCAAATGGCCAACACAACATTTCACAAGCTTTAGGCTACACAAACACTGCTACAAAACAGTATTTAAAACCTGACCAGCTTATGATAAGCGGCAGCACCGGCAAAATTGTAGTGGCAGCGGCGGCGCTCAAACTGGTTCAGGAAAAGAAATTGGAGTTGGATGCCCCTGTGAGCAAATACTTGAAAGGTGAGTGGGCAGAGGCTATTCCTAACTATGATTGCCTTACAGTTAGGCACCTGATGCAGCACCGCACCGGCCTGGCCCGCTATATTTTCACAAACTTTAAAGAAGACGTAAAACAAGATCCTGATAAAGTATGGCAACCACTGGAGCAGGTAAAGTACATCACAGCCGTTCCTCCGAAGTTTGGCTGTGGTCAGGGTTTCGCCTACTCCGACACCAATTACCTTATACTTGGAGTTATTATTGAAAAGGTGTCTGGCCAGGACTTTTATACTTATGCTGAGCAGAATATACTGAAGCCCAACAACATTAAGACTTTCGTCCCGACCACTAAACGCACTATATCTGGTCTGGCAAACGGCTATGCCGGGGAAAAGGACCCAGTAGATTTCACTGGCCCGGCGCTGGATAAAGATGGCAAGTCGCGCTACAATCTCCAGTTTGAGTGGACCGGCGGCGGCTATGCCTATTCGCCAGTAATGATGGCGAGATTAATGATTGCTATATTTGAAGGCAAAGTTTTTGGTAAAGAACTGCTTGCGGAATACACAGCCACATTGCCAGCTCCAGAAATTAATGCAGAATATGGCTTAGGCCTTATGAAGTATAACCTGAACGGAAAAACACTTTATGGCCATAGCGGCTTTTTTCCGGGCTACTTAGCACAGGTTTATTACGACCCGGAAACCAAAGAGTCTTTTGTGTTTATGATAAATACAACAGAACCAGCCGGAATACAGGATCTTTACAAAAGTATAAACTCATTCTTTGCTCAACGATAGTATGAAAAACCGAACGCCTCCGAAGCTCTTTTATACTTTGGAGGCGTTTGGTTTATAATCTTTTGAGTTGATGATTTTCTTATAGCCTGTCACTAAGTATAGCCTCTGCACTGGCTAAAAAAAGAAGACGAACATTGTTACTTCTTCACAACTTTACCTGAGCCAGTTACAGTTGTAGTTACAGTAGGGTTGCCCTTGTAATACACATTCCCACTTCCCGAAATCTCTACAGCCAAAGCACTAACAGCATTCACCTCTGCTACACCAGAACCGGATAAATTTACTGTTACGTTATTGGCTTGCATGCCAAATGTCTCTGTCCTTCCTGAGCCAGATATATTAACACTATGCCGTGCCGCCGCCCCACTTAAAACAATCTCCCCGGAGCCAATTAATCGCGTTATCACCTGATCAGCAGAGGCGTTCAGCTCTATCTTACCAGACCCGTTAAGTGTTACCTGCAAATCAGCTGCTGTCAAAGCATTCTGGCCTTTTATGCGTCCGGAGCCATTTAAAAGCAGACTTTCTACAACAGGCATGGTAATGTATATTTCAACATCATTGCTTCTTCTTACACAGCTCGTGTGCTCTATTTTCCAGGTGTTGTTGCTAATGCTGGTGTTAAGCTGGTCCAGAATGTTGGACTCCCCCTTCACCTCTACCTGCTGTGTGGCGCCTTGAGTAATGTATACTTTAAAACTTCCGTTAGCCTCTATACTTTTAAACTGCTGCAGGTTTAAAGTTCGAGTCTCTCTAGGGCCCTCGCCTTTTATACAGTTGATATCGTCGCAGGCGCTTAGAAATAATGTTGTAAAAAGTGCAAGCAGAACAAATTGCCCTGAGCTCCACACACGTGTAAGTTTCTTTTTCATAGTTGAGTGGTTTTTGATCGGAACATGAAGAGAAGATACCCAAACGGGCAGAATGGTTGCAAGCCTACTTATAAAATTAAGTGTAGCCATTCCATATGGAGGCCAGCGGCGGCATCAGTAGTGATCAGAAGTATAAAAGTATTTTGCTCGGATATCAGGCAGATACCAGTTTCCCGCTTTCGAGTTGTTTTATACTTCCGAGGTCCAGCATGCCACGAAGTAGTTCTGTAACTGTTTCATGATGCTTCGGTTCAAATTGCTGTACCAACTCCTTTGGCAAGTATGGCTTTACCTGTAGTAGTTCTAACAGCTTACTTCTTAACTGCTTCTCCTCCTGCCCTTCCCGTTCCTTCTTCCGCTCTGCCAGGCAGTAGTCGCAGATACGGCAGGCTTTGTCGTTTACCTCGCCAAAGTATTCCAGCAACAGTTGTGTGCGGCAACGGTTAGAGGTTTCGACGTAATAGGCCATTTCTTTTGCCTGCACCTGTGCCCGCTCCCGCAGTTGGTTAAGTTTAGCGGTATCCAGTACAAGTGTAGTGGCATCCTGGCGTGGTTTGTTAAATACTACCTGAGGGGCATCGTGCTGCGGCTCGTATACCAGCAGTTGCAGCTTTTGCATGTACTCCAGCTTTTTGCGCAACTCCTGCTCCGGTATGTTAAGCTGCTTTGCTAGCTTCGGCTCCGATATCTTCACAAAGTTCACAAAAGCCTCCCCGCCGTAGGTTCTTAGTAAAGCCTGTATCAGCTTATCCAGCTTTGGGTTAGCTATTTGAAACTCGTACAGGGCAATGTTCTCAACAGTAAAGTATAAACGGGACGGGGTGTAGTATCCTTCGTTTAGTTGAATGTAGCCTTCACTCTCCAGTCGTTTTATAGCGTGGTGCACCTGCAAAGGCTGCAGCTTGTAGTTTTTGGAGAAATCAGCGAGGTCAAAATCGAAACTACTGAGCAGGCCGCTGCCCACTGCCAACTGATAGTAGTTAGCAAGGCACTGGTACACTCTCCGGATAAACTCAACAGGCGGGTGTGCGTCCTCAACTTTCTGCAGCAGTTCGGTCGTATCGTTAGGACCGTAAAGTATGGTGGCATAAGCGTATTTCTCGTCGCGCCCGGCACGGCCTGCTTCCTGGTAATACGCCTCCAAGCTCTCCGGCAGGTCCAGATGTACTACCAGTCGCACATCGGGCTTATCGATGCCCATACCAAAGGCATTGGTAGCCACCATTACCCGAACCTTATCCTCGATCCAGAGCTGTTGTACCTGGCTACGCTCTTCAAACTTTAAACCGGCATGGTAGGCGGCTGCCGAAATGCGGCGGCTCTGCAGGAATTTAGCCAGTTCTACTGTCTGCCTGCGGCTACGCACATACACTATACTTTGCCCCTGCATGCGCTGCAAAATCTCGAGCAGGCGGGTAACTTTTTCTTCGGTGTAAAGGCAGGAGTAAGAAAGGTTGGCACGGGCAAAACTCTTCTGAAAAACATTTTGCTTTGGGAAGTTAAGCTTCTCCTGGATGTCAGCTTTTACAGGCTCTGTGGCCGTTGCGGTAAGCGCAATGACAGGCACACCGGCAAGTATGGTCCGGAGCTCAGCCAACTGCAGGTAGGTTGGCCTGAAATCATAACCCCATTGCGAGATACAATGCGCCTCGTCTACAGCCAGCAAACCAACCTTCATCTTCTTTACCCGCTCCTGAAACAGATCGGTTAGCAAACGCTCCGGCGACAAGTATAAAAACTTAACGCTGCCATACACGCAGTTATCCAGCGTAATATCTATCTCGCGTCGGTTCATGCCTGAGTAGATAGCCACCGCCGAAATACCTCTTCGCTTCAGCTGCTCCACCTGGTCTTTCATCAAGGCAATCAGTGGCGTAATCACCAGGCACAGGCCATCAATCGTCATGGCCGGCACCTGAAAGCAAATAGACTTGCCTCCACCTGTTGGCAACAGCGCCAGCGTATCCTGCCCGCCCAGTACCGAACGGATAATATCCTCCTGCAGCGGCCTGAACTGATCATAGCCCCAGTAGGTTTTAAGGATGTGGTGGATGTCTTGCAAAGGTTAAGCGCTTTTTCAAAGCGAAGATAAAGTATAGCCGACAGAAGTCAGCATATCTATGCAGGTAAGTATAAAAGTTTGTTGCACTAATCTGTAAGTGTGCTTATCGTGCTGCCGGAACAAAAAAAAGCCCCTGCTTTAAAAGCAGAGGCTTTTGCTAGTAGTATATAAAATTATGCTGCTGCAGACTGGCCGTCTTCACGATCCTCGATCACTTTCTTCAGTTTCTCGATGGCCTGTGCGGCACGCTCTTCATCAAAACGGTTGATGTTCAGCAACATTTTAGTTTTCTCCTGGCGCGTAATGGTCGGGTTGTTCAGCAAACGAATAATCTCCTCTTTCTGCTTGGCAGAAGCGTAGCGCACGCTGGCGTTTTGCTCCTCAGTTATTTCAGCAGTTGCAGGAGCCGGAGTTGCTGTAGCCGATTTCATAGTAGCCTTTTTCTCAGTTGGCACAGCTGGCTTAGCAGCAGTTTCGTTTCCGCCGTAGTCCATTTCCTCGGAAGGAGTTGGCTCGTAGCCGGCAGCGCGAATTACCCAGGCTAAAATATTACGGTATGCTTTACCAATGGCTCTTGTCTGTGCCATACTTGCAATCGCAAACTCCTGGTAATACTTCTTGCCCTGCTCTTTGTTAGAGCAGATGGCAAAGCCGGCGCCAACTATCTGCTGACTGCGCAGGTCAAGCAAATTAACTTTTGCCTGATACTTAATTTCTTCGTCGGTGCTGATGTTAACCACATGCTCTACCACCGGCAGAATACCCAAACGAGATCCGGCATACTGCCAGCCCTCCACGTTTACATACTCTTTGCCTTGTATATTCTGGTATAAGCGGTTCTCCTTAATAAACTTAGCTAAGTCAACAGCCAAGTGAAGTGTCTCATCAGACTTGGCAATATCATAGCTCTCAACTTTGGCTTTTTTCTGCACCTTCGTCTCTTTAACTGGTTGATTCATAATACTTATTAGCTTTCATGTTTTGTACATATATCAAACACAGCGGCATCATAAATAGTGCAAAAAATTACAAAAATTATGTATTTTATATCATTGATTATCAATGTGTTACAAAATATTTTTTAATCTTTTTACTACCCTACTCCTGCAGCTGCTAATGGCTAAAAATTGAGCAAAGGGTAAAGTATAGGTACGAACTTGGGAGTGAAGAGTTTAGGGGTAGAAAAGTTAAGAAGTAAATAGGTAGTAAGGCAGAAAGTTGAAAGATGAAATAGTGGATGGGATTGTTTGTAGCATCATGTAGAACTGCCCCGGCCTTCCCTAGTTAAGGAGGAAAACTCCTGTATTTCTTTATCTTAAGTAAAAACTCTGTAGCTTTTGCACACATTTCTTTCTGCCAAGTTCTTTCTTAGATGAAAATTAGAATTGTCCTGTACTGTTGTGATGGCAGAAAAGAAAGTAATTAAAACTCCCCTCCTTAGTTGAGGAGGGCAGGGGTGGTTTGACCACACTTATAAATTTTGAATTCTTTAGATGGTTACTTCAGATACGATCTGTCCATCCTTCATCACCAGTGTTCTGTCGGCCATACCTGCCAGCTGCTCGTTGTGTGTAACGATCACGAAGGTCTGGTTGAACTCATTGCGAAGCCTGAAGAAAATATCGTGCAGTTCCTGCGCATTTTTAGAGTCGAGGTTACCGCTTGGCTCGTCGGCAAAGATTATTTTAGGAGAATTAATAAGCGCACGGGCAACGGCTGTACGCTGCTGCTCGCCACCCGACATCTCGGAAGGCTTGTGATTAAGCCGGTGCGATAAGCCTAACATACCTAGGAGTTGTTCAGCTTGCTCTTGTACCTCCTTTTCAGGTCGGCCTGCCAGGTAGCCGGGCAGGCAGGCGTTCTCAAGGGCTGTAAATTCTGGCAACAGGTTATGGAACTGAAAGATAAAGCCAATGTGCCTGTTCCGGAAACGGGCCATTTCGGTGGCACTCATTCGGGCAATGTTCTTTCCATCAAAAACTACCTCACCCGAGTCAGCTGTATCCAGGGTACCTAATATGTGCAGCAGCGTGCTTTTGCCGGCACCCGAGGCACCTACAATAGACACAACCTCTCCTGCTCCAATTTCTAAATCAATTCCCTTCAGTACCTGAAGCGAGCCGTACTTTTTATGGATGTTTGTTACCTGCAGCACTTTCTGATGTTTGTTTGCACCTAATCTGGCGAATTTCCTGCCAAATCTACAAAATAATTACTTAACCTGAACTGGGCATCATCTTTCCTATAAAGCAAGCTTTGTAGTGTATCAGCTTAAAGTATGATTGCTCTTAGCATCGATCTTTCAGGATGGCTGTACTTGTCCCTTCTCAAGCACATCTTTCACATATAATTCGTTTACTACAACCATTACAACTGCCAGCAAAGGCGCTGCCAAAAGTAAGCCAATGGCACCTTGCAGTATGCCCAGCAACACCTGGAAGAATAGCAACAAAGCCGGCGGCAGGTCTACTGTTTTCTGAAAGATAATGGGTGTAATGGCATACGTTTCCACCATTTGTATCGCTCCGTAGAGTAACAATGCATACAAAGCCATCTGAGGACTTACGGTTAGTCCTACAAGCCCTGCTGGAATGGCCGCAAGCCAAGGGCCGATATTCGGTATAAATGCAAGCAAGAACGTGATAATGCCTAAAGCCAGGGCAAGAGGTAATCCTAATAAGCTGTAGCTTATCGCCGTACTCACACCAATTATCGTCATGGCCAACAGCATAGCAAGCAACCAGAGTTTTAGTGTGTTATAGCACTTGCCCAGCACCTGCATTACTCTGGACCGATGCCGTATCGGAAAAAGCTTGGAGAAACCAACTGTATAAAGCTTAGGATTAGCAGCTAAAAATATAGCAGTAACAACAACAATCACAATATCAGCCAGTACACTAAGCGTGGCAGAGAAAATAGAGCTGAACTTAGAAAAGATGCTCTGGTCCTGAGGGAGTAGATCACTCATATTTTGCGGCACCTTGTTCATCAGCTTCTGCCCAACTCCAAACCCTTGCAGCCAGTCCTGTATTTTTCTAATAGCCGAAGGCAGTGTTTGCTGCATTTCCTGTATCTGTTTACTAACAGTAGGCACAATAAAATAAAACGCACCTACTAAAACACCGAAGAAAAGGAGCACAGCCAGAAAAAGTGCCAGCCCATGCTTAAGGTGCAGCTTATTCTCAAACCACTCAGCAATTCCGCTTAACAGAACAGCCAGCAACACTCCGGCAAATACTAATAAAAAGAAGTATCCATGTTTACCGAGCATATAAAATGCCGATGCTATCAGTAATATTATAAAAGCCGCAAGAGCAACACGTTTCGCAAAAGAAGACAAATCTGCCATACTATAGAGTATCAAGTATAAACTATTGAATATCTTTTCATACTTGAATTGTGCAACTTACGTTGCAAACCACATTACTCCCTTGATTTAAAGTATAGCAGTTGCGATGGGCTTATATTTTAAAAAAGCTTTACTTGAATTTAAGGGGATAAAGGCGTACTTTCGTGCGTCCATTAAAACTGAAAGCATGAACATACACGAATATCAGGCTAAAGACATTTTAAAAAGCTACGGCGTACGCATACAAGAGGGCATCGTGGCCGAAACTCCAGACCAGGCGGTAAAAGCTGCCATGAAACTGACTGAAGAGACAGGCACAGGCTGGCATGTGATCAAAGCACAGATTCATGCGGGTGGCCGTGGTAAAGGCGGTGGCGTAAAGCTAGCTAAAAACCTGGAGCAGGTAAAGCAGATCGCTGACGACATACTGGGTATGACACTGGTAACACACCAGACTGGCCCAGAAGGAAAACTTGTACAGAAGGTTCTGGTTGCGCAGGATGTTTACTATCCAGGCGAGTCTGATCCGAAGGAGTTTTACCTGAGCATCCTGTTGGATCGTGCGAAAGGCAGAAACGTGATCATGGCATCTACTGAAGGTGGTATGGACATCGAAGAAGTAGCTGAGAAGCACCCTGAGAAGATCATCAAAGAGTGGATCGATCCGGCTACTGGCTTAAGACCTTTCCAGGCTAACAAAATCGCTTTTGCATTTGGCTTACAGGGTGAGGCTTTCAAGGAGATGGTAAAATTCATCACTAACCTTTACAAAGCTTACGTTGATACTGACTCTTCTATGTTTGAGATCAACCCTGTTCTTAAGACATCAGACAACAAGATTCTTGCTGTAGATGCAAAAGTAGATCTTGACGATAACGCATTGTTCCGTCACAAAGACCTTGCTGCCCTTCGCGATACTTCTGAAGAAGATCCGTTGGAGGTTGAGGCTAGCGCTTCTAACCTGAATTATGTAAAGCTTGACGGTAACGTAGGCTGTATGGTAAACGGTGCAGGTCTTGCTATGGCTACCATGGATATCATCAAACTTTCTGGCGGTGAGCCTGCTAACTTCCTTGACGTAGGTGGTGGGGCAAACGCACAGACTGTAGAAGCTGGTTTCCGCATTATCCTGAAAGACCCGAATGTAAAGGCTATCCTGATTAACATCTTCGGTGGTATCGTTCGTTGCGACCGTGTTGCTAATGGTGTGGTTGAGGCTTACAAAAACATCGGCGACATCCGTGTTCCGATCATCGTTCGCCTTCAGGGTACAAACGCTGAAGAAGGTGCCCGCATCATCGACGAGTCTGGCCTGAAAGTATACTCTGCAGTTGCGCTTAAAGAAGCCGCTGACAAAGTAAAGCAGGTTTTAGCAGAAGTAGGAGCTTAATCGCTTAAATATAAAAACAGAAAAGGCTGCCGTAATTGGCAGCCTTTTCTGTTTTTATGCTAGAAGGAAATAACGAAACAAACAGCGTTTCAACCCACTCTATATTCTACACTACCTCTAGTTGCACCTCTACATTGCCCTGAACACCTATAGAGTAAGGACATATCTGATGTGCTTCGTCTACCATCTGCTGGGCTTTTTCTTTATCTAAGCCCTTCAGATCAACTGTCAGCTTCACACCTAATCCATACTTGCCATTTTCACCTTTCAGCAGGTCTACATGTGCTTTAACAGTAGACTCAGTATCTAGTCGTTCGTGATGCTTTCCGGCCACTACTAATAATGCACTCTGAAAGCAAGCGGCATAACCTGCCGCAAACAGCTGCTCCGGGTTAGTCTTACCCTTCTCCCCTCCCAGTCCTTCCGGCAACGACAGCGGCATATCCAATACCCCGTCCGAAGACACAATATGGCCACGGCGGCCTCCTGTGGCAGTTACTTCTGCCGTATACAATTTTTCCATAGTATATCAGTATTCTGTTTTAGATTCTATTAAATACTACTTAACAGAAGTAAGCTTAGTATTGTTTTACTTTTTACCTCCATGTATTGTACAGCTGCTTAAAATATAAACTAACTGATACTTTTTTTGAGACTATGTTTCCTTTTATCGGCATTGTTTCTATTTTTGCACACGTTCTGCACCCGTAGTTCAATTGGATAGAATATCGGATTTCGGCTCCGAGGGTTAGGGGTTCGAATCCTCTCGGGTGCACATAAAGCCTTGTAAGTATAACTTGCAGGGCTTTTTTGTTTTTTGTCTCCTCCAACCACTCCCTTACAAACCTTCATTAGCGCGGCAGCCACTAAACATACAGTAAAATGATTATAGTATTTTGCTGTATAAAAGCTAAAGAAGATGATAGAATAATCACCACAACTCCAACGGCTAAAGTTCTTACATTACTGCAAAATGGCTTCTATACTTTGAAAGGATTGTATAGCTCAGCACTTTCTTATTTAAAATTTACAAATGAGATTCTGTCCTCCATCACCCTTTATACTTAATTAAGTATACACCACCAACAGAAAGAATACTATATAATGTACAATATATAGTCAATAATATATTATTTGTTAAATTCTACTTCACGTTTAACAACTATAGAATAGTCTTCTAGCCAAAAACTTCTTTAATGATAGCGTTGACAATTATTCCCAAATTAAACATGAGCTAAGATTACTCATTAACAAAGATTAGCTCATACATAAATGCAGCTCAACTTATAGGCCATAAGCAATGTGTGGCTGGCTTAAAAGTTAAATCATGCTACAAGCCCTATGAAAATTTACAGTATCGACGACGACCATATTAATAACTTTTTAACTGAGAGGGTACTACAGGAGGCCGGCCTTCCTAGTCTTACCCGATCATACGCATCTGCTGAGGTAGCACTGGCTGATATAGTACAAACCAGCCGAGAAGAACTTCCCGATATAGTATTTCTTGACCTAAACATGCCCGCGATGAATGGTTGGCAGTTCTTGGAAGCGTTGGAGCCTTATAAAGAGAAAATTCTGGGCAAATCTCATATTTACATCTTGACCTCATCACTTGACACATCAGATGTTAAGAAGTCTGAAGATTACGAGCTGATAGATGGCTTTATCCATAAACCCTTAACTGTAGAGGATGTACAGGTTGTGCTTGATGAGATGAACAATTAAGTATAGTAGTAAACAAACCTCAACTATAAGTTACTTAGGTAGTTCGATATATACATGAGATTCCCTTATTTTCTTCGATATCGAACCATATTTTACCTCGGTGCCATTCAACAATCGTTCTAATAATTTACATCCCAAGTCCGGTCGAAGGCTTTCCTCTAAGTCCAGGATGACGGGTCCAAGTAAATCTATTCGGTTTACCTATCCATTTTCTTGGATAATCACTAGTAAACTATTCTTCAGCTCTTCAATTTTAGTAGTAATAACATCTTTGTAGTGGGTAAACTGAATTGCGTTTGAAATAAGTTTATTGATTACCTGCACAAACTTTGTCTGATTTATACAAGCGAATATTTGTAAGTGAAGAGGTGAAAACACAAATTTTCATATTACCAGGTATTGTATTTTAAGCATTGTAACTTTAATTTGCCTCTGCTAATACGGGGTGTAGCGTAGCCTGGTATCGCGCCAGCATGGGGTGCTGGAGGTCGTGGGTTCGAATCCCGCCACTCCGACCAAAGCCCGGTCCTGTTCTACAGACAGGACCTTTTTTATTTATAATTTACTGTAAAGAGAGCCTAACCTCCTCTTCAGCCCAGCATCCGCAAAACTTCCTCTATTGTATCATTTCAGCATATCCTTTAAACCGATTGCCCGTACTACCTATCTGCTTTAAGTATAATGCCCGGCATCACACTTATTCGTTTTATTTTTATACCTTTGGTACATGTGGCCTTTAGTGCACTCTTCCTGAATTATCTGATCACATCAAATTGAACTTAAACCGTTCATTCTTAAAAACATGAACATAACTGCCAACCTCTTGCAAAAGCAAAAAAAGAGAATACTGGAAATCTGGATGCAAAATCAGCTTGCTGATAGCGCACTAAGAGATGACCTAATGACAAACGACGAGCTACTGAAGCAGTCTGAAGAATTGATAGATGCGCTCGCTCGTGCTGTTAAATCTGGCAACATAGACAATATTTTTGCCGCTGAATTCGATCAAATTACAGAGATTTTAAGTGACGTATCTATTACACGTGCCCGCCAGGGTTTTAGTCCACGCGAAACAGGTATGTATGTGCTTAGCCTGAAAAGAGCTATTAGCACTGTAATGGAAGATGAGTATAAGGATCAGCCTGAAGTTCTTTACAAAGAAATTACCACTATCAATAACCTGCTCGATCAGCTAAGCATCATCACTTTCGAGACGTTCATCAAAAGCCGGGAGGAGGTTATACTTCGCCAGACAGATGAGATAAGCGAAATATCTACTCCGGTTATCCGTGTGTGGGAAGGTATACTTGCATTGCCTATCATTGGCACCTTGGACAGTGCCCGTACCCAGGTTGTGATGGAAAACCTGTTGCAGGAGATTGTGAACACAGGCAGCAACATCGCCATACTTGACATTTCGGGTGTGCCGGCTGTTGACTCTCTGGTAGCGCAGCACCTTATCAAAACAGTTAGCGCAACCCGCCTGATGGGTGCCGAGTGTATCATCAGCGGTATCCGCGCCGAGATTGCTCAGACAATTGTGCACTTAGGTATCGACCTGTCTAACATCAAAACAAAAGCCTCTTTGGCAAGCGCGCTGCAGCTGGCCTTTAGCATGAGTAGCGTGGAAGTAAGGAAAATAAACAAGAACACAGGTGCTGGCCTGATTCGATAACTTAGAATGGATAGAATTCCTATTTTAAAGATGGGGCCATACTTGCTGGTTACTATACAGGTAGACCTGTATGACCGGCTGGCCCTCAATCTTGAAAATGACTTAATTAGCATGGTAAGCAAAACTGAGGCAAAAGGTGTGCTTATCGATATCTCAGCTGTAAGTATTGTCGACTCTTTTATGGGTCGCATCTTAGGTAACATAGCCTCCATGTCACGCATTATGGATGCCGAGACAGTTGTGGTTGGTATGCAGCCTGCTGTGGCAATTACTCTGGTCGAACTTGGCCTTACCTTGCAAGGGGTGCATACGGCACTTAATGTAGAAAAAGGCATGGAGCTGTTACAGGACCTTATTGGCCTGTACGGTGGCTCTAACGAAGACGAAGAGGGAGAGCCAGATGATCGTAATGACTAAAGACACGATGCAAATCGTGCGGGAGCAAGATGTAGTTCCTTTTAGAAATAGGGTACGCGAGTTTGCTGCAAAAATAGGCATGAGCCTGGTTAACCAGACCAAGCTTATTACGGCAGCCAGCGAACTTGTCCGCAACATGCTAAAGTATGCCAGCGGCGGCAAAGTTATTTTAGAAATTATCAGCAAAAGTGCTCAAACTGGCGTAAGACTAACTTTCGTGGACGAAGGGCCGGGTATATCTGATATAAAACAGGCTATGCAGGATGGATTTTCTACGGGCCGTAGTTTAGGCCTTGGGCTTCCTGGCGCTAAAAGACTCGTAAATGAGTTTGATATTCAGAGCACCCCGGGCACCGGCACCACCGTTACGATTATACACTGGAAGCATGGACGCTAATCACCATCACCGTTTTGCCCTACCTGACAGAAGCTTTGCAAGTATCACTAAAAGGGATATTGCCAAGCTTGCTGAAGGCTGGGGTTTTTCTGAGGGGGAAATAGGCAAGGTAAATATCGTTGTTTCTGAACTGCTTTCTAACCTGGCAAAATTTTCTGCAAACGGCGGCGAGATACTTGTAAAGCCAATCGGCAACCCGATCCATACATTCGAGATTGTATGTATGGATAATGGCCCTGGCATGAGTGAGCCTGCCCGTATGCAGGAGGATGGTGTGTCTACTTTCGGCTCATCAGGCGAAGGGTTGGGTGCTATCAAAAGGCAATCATCTTTCTTCGACCTTTACTCGCAACCTAACTTCGGTACTGTAATACTGGTACACATTACCAAAGCCAGTGCGCTTTCTAAAATCCTGCAGGCACCTGCCCGATTAGAGACAGGTTATATTATGGTGCCTAAGCCCAACGAGACTGTTTGCGGCGACGGCTTTGCCATAACTGTAAAGAACAGCAGAACGGAGATCCTGGCACTTGATGGGCTTGGGCATGGTACAAATGCAAACGAAGCGTCTGGGCAAGCTATTGCTGCGTTTCACGAAAACATCAGCCTTGACCCCGCCAACAGGCTGAGGGCAATACACGGTGCTATAAAGAGAACAAGAGGGGCAGTAGGTTTTTCTGCCAGCATCAGCAACGGCACCATAACGTATTGCGGCATCGGTAACATTGCCGGTAAATTGTATACACCAGAATCGTCTCTGCTTGGGGCACAGTATAAGAACATTATCTCGTACAACGGTATACTTGGGCATAACATACCTACCACACTTAACAATCAGCAACTGGAGTGGATGCGCAATAAAATACTTATACTTCATTCTGATGGTCTGAAATCGAGGTGGGATATTGGCAAGTACCCGAACCTGCTAAAGCACCACCCAACCACCATTGCCGCCGTACTTTATTTAGACAACAGCCGCCACACCGACGACACATTGGTAGTGGTATGCAAGGCAAAACTATAGTTGATCATGCTCCGCAACATACTCCGCATTAATATTAACAACGAACTGGATATTGTGCTGGCTTATAAACGCGCAATGCAGCTCTCAGAGAGGCTAGGTGTAGCACTTGCTAACCAGACTAAGTTCGCCACAGCTGTTTCGGAGATTTGCCGCAACGTGGTGGAGTATGTGGGTAGCGGCAACATACAGTTTAACTATGTTGAGGAGAACGGGGTAAATTACCTGGAGGCAATTATCAGCGACAGAGGCCGAGGCATAGGCAATCTGGATCTTATACTTCAGCAAAGCGAACGGTACGGTTACGGCAGCTCACGCGGCATGGGCATCATCAACTCTAAAAAGCTGGTAGATCAGTTTAACATAGAATCTGAGTTCGAGAAAGGTACGAGGGTAACTTTGCGCCGTAAAATTCCGGCACAGGCAGCTATTGTTACTAAAGCAATACTAGACCAATGGGCACTGGAGTTTGAGCAGGAGACAGACATATCGCCATACGCCGAGATAAAGAAACAGAATATGCAGTTGCTGGAGCTGCTGGAGCAACTGCGCATACGCAACCTGGAGGCCGAGCAGCAACTACATGAGATCAAACGCTTGAACTCGAAACTTCAGCAGTACAATACTGAGATCAGCGAACTGCTTGAGGACCGTGATAAGAAGAACAAACTGCTGCAGAAGATAAATGATAACCTGGATGCCTTTGCGCATACGGTATCACATGACCTGCGCTCGCCACTGCAAAACATAAACGGATTAACCACAGCGCTGGAAGCCTGTATCGAGTCCGAGCACCTGAAAGAAGCTAATGTGCTGCTGCCCATGCTAAGGGAGCAAACCTTTAAAATGGACAGGCTGATTACAGGAATTCTGACCTACTCTTTGGCCGGCCACCACGACATACAACGCCGGTATGTGGATTTGCCTGTGCTTATACATCAGGTTATTTCTTCGTTACAAGTGCCAAATAACTTTAAAATAGAAGTACAGTCAGACCTGCCTAACCTCTTTACGCAGGAAATATACATGCAGCAGGTTTTAGCCAACCTGATTGGTAATGCCATAAAATACCACGATCAGCCGGAGCAGGGTGTTATAACCATCAGGTATGAAAAACACCCCGACAGGCTATTATTTACAATAGAGGATAACGGCCCTGGAATACTGGCAGAGCACCAGCCTCTTATATTCGACATGTTTGAGCGCGGGCAGTATAGCGAACGCTTGGACAGCACCGGACTTGGCCTTTCTATTGTTAAAAAGATAGTGAACGAGAAAGGCGGCAACGTGTGGATAGAGTCGCATGGCCGGGGCAGTAAATTTTTGTTTACCTGGCCTGTTGAGGACCTTGTATCGGAAGAAGATAAATAAAAAAGGGCTGCATTGCAGCCCTTAACTTTTTCTATCGTGTAGCAAAATATTCTCTCATAATCTCACGTACATCGTGCTTTGTAAGTGCTTTGGAGAAATGCTTCTTCACTTTTTTGTAATTCCTTAGCCTCTCCAGATCATAGAAGCTGGCAGATGAGGTAAGCATTAGGATGATCACCTGGTCTGTAACATCGAGCCCTTCCTGCTGATATGCGTCCAGGAATGAAAAGCCATCCATTACAGGCATTTTAATATCCAGGAAGATAAGGTCAGGTGATTTTAGATCAGAGGTTCCGGAGGCAGCAGTTTTAAGATAGTCAATCGCCTCACGGCCATTCTTCATTACAACAATTTTCTTGGCTACCTGCATGTCTTTCAACAAGCGCTCATTTAAGTAATTTGTAGTGTCATCGTCGTCTACCAACATCACTAAATCAAGCGATTCACTGTATTTATCCATTGTTGCTTCTGCTGTTATGAGTAAGTATAGACGCCTATGGATTTCATAATTGCACTATACTTGTTTAACCCTTGCAAATATCGCCTTTTGTTATCAACAAACCAATTAATGTCCAAACATTTGGTTAGTTTCTGACTATTAAGAAAGTATGAAATTCTCATTATCATACTTATAGGTTGCTTATCTGATTTAGCTGCGCCAATTAATTAAACAAAAGTATCGCCTGATGTAGCCTTTAGGCAGTAATCTGATCTGTGTGTTTTGCCTGAGATTTTTTCTTTTTGCTCTTGTTACGCCAGATCACAATTCCGCTCACCCAAAGTATAGCTGGCATCAAACCCATTATAAACCAAAGCACTCTGGTAAACATCCCTCCTATCTCTCCGAAGTGCACAGGCAGAAACCAGTTGCGTGTAAGTTGGCTACCACTAGATGCTCTTAAGGGTTCATACACATACAAAGGCTGGCCGCTGTACTGGTCCAGGTATACTTGTGGGCGGTATTCCGGGCCTCGGTCTACTTCGCTTGCGTTGGTTAAGGAAAAGTAGGCATAGTCCAGGCTGTCTTTTGGCATGGTTAGGTTACGTTTATAGTAGCCCTGGTCTTCGAATGACTGCATCTGCTCCAGCAACTGGTACACACTAACAGGTGCTACACCAGCCTGGTAAACCGACTTTAGTTCTTTAGGGTTTGGTGTCTTCGCTTTCGAGTTTGTCAGCACATCTGCTACCGCTTGTACCTGCTCCGGAAAAGCAAAGTATAAACCGGTAGTGGCAGCTATGAAAAGCGGCAGACTAAAGTAAAAACCCAGTACATTATGGATATCATAATTGCGGCGCTTGCTAGAGGCATTACGCTTAAATGTAAGTCCAGCTTTGAGCTTTTTCTTTTTGCGTGGCAGCCACAAGTATAAACCCGACGACACCAGCACCAGTGCCAGCAGAAGACTGCAAATACCGGTTATCGTGGATCCAATTTCACCTAATGTCAGCTGGCGGTGTATTTCCAGAACAGTATCAAGTATACCGCGCCTTTTTTCCATTTCACCTAAGTAGGCGCCTGTACTGGCATCAAAAAATACCCATTCTTTTTTACCCTTTACTTTAAAGGCATAGTTCTCGAGCTCACGCAGCGGGAACAGGGCATTTGTAACCGGTGCTCCAAAATGTTTCTCAGCTGCTTTAAAGACCACCTCTGCAGGCTTTGGCAGAACACCGGATGCTGTGCTGGTATACAGGTCGCTGTAAAGCATGCGGGTAAGCTCCGGCTGAAAAGTATAAACGGAACCTGTTACCCCAACAACAGCAAGTACAGCCCCTGTAGTAAGGCCAATCCACAGGTGCAGTTGGATGATCAGTTTACGCATAGTATACTTTTGCTTTCTTAACCGGAATATAGCTTTGGTTATAGCCTCTCAATTATTTAGATTAATTCTAATTAGAACACAAATGTACATCGCACCGGCACATTACCAAGCAGGTTACCATTAATTTATCTTTGAGTGCTCCCAAGTATACCCTCTCCCCTATATCCTTTTTTAGCTTTTACCTGTATTTAGAGTATAATTTGCCCGTGTAGGCACTAGTTGGAGCAAAAGAAAGCAAATACATTATGGATACATATCACCTAAACCCGGAGCACATGCGGGCTCCTGATCACCTGACAAGAGAAGAGGTGCAGAAGAGCCTGGCAGAACTGGATAGCAAGATAAAGACGCTGCGCGGCCGCATTAACGCGACAACAGCGGACTCTAACCATACTTACCACGAACACATTGCCGCCCTTGAACGAAAGCGTGAGCTTATAGCCGAAAAGCTAAACGACACCGAAGATACTCAAAGCAAATGGCATGAACTAAAGAGCGGATTAGACAACTTGAAAGACGATATAGGCAAGTTCTTTAAGTAGAAACAAAAAACGCCGTCAGCTTACTCTGACGGCGTTTTACTTTAAGCTTTATTATACTTAGCCTGCAACCGGCTCACGGAAGCCAACCCAGGTAAAGCGTTTAATCACAAACTCAGGGTTAGTGAAAGAAGCGTTACCCGCAGGGTTACCACCAGTTACGTGGAAGTCTGAGAAGCTGGCATTCTGGTTCACATAAATACCACCAGTCAGGTTAAAGGAAACAGGCGTTCCGGCCAGGCTCATCTCATCCATGATCTTCTCCTTCACCTCAGGGTCTGTAGTATAAGCCCCGCACGAAATGGCGCCGTAGTTCATGGCCATCTCCTTGGCAAGCTCAACAGACTGGTTAGTATCTTTCGTTTTGATGATAAGCATGATTGGACCGAACAACTCACGGCTATAGCTTTCTTTCTCTGTAGCATCTACCTCGTAAATAACAGGCGTGCAGGTACGGGCATTGGCAAACATTGGATTTGAGAAATCGCAGGTGCTTAACACTTCTTTGCCTTTAATAGAAGCTGCGCTCTTAACACGCTCTGAGGTAGCCGGGTTCTGAATAGCTCCCAATACATGCGGACCTGCCTTCGGGTTATTTACCAGGCCAGACACAGCATCAGAGATCTTTCTTACCACTTCTTCAAAAGGAACAGTTTCGCCGCCGGCTACTTTTACACCACCTTCTGGTATAAAGAAGTTCTGCGGTGCAGTACACATCTGCCCGGAGTATAAACTAACTGAAAATGCTAAGTTCTGCGCTACCTTATCCAGGTCCTCCACAGAATCTATGATAATAGAGTTAACACCGGTTTTCTCCGTAAAGGTAGTCTTACCTGGCAGGCTCTCTACATAATTTCCAAACTCAGTACCTCCGGTATAGTCGATCAGCTTCACCTTCGGATTTTCTGCCAATTCCTTTGTGATCAGGTGGTCGTCAGCGTCAACGGCCAGTTGGCAGATGTTCGGGTTAAGTCCATTTTCCTGCAGCACCTTTTGTACTTCTGCTACCACTATGGCAATTGGCAAAACAGCTTTCGGGTGTGGCTTTACAATGACAGGGTTACCTGTTACAAGGCTGGCATACATTCCAGGCACGGTGTTCCAGGTTGGGAAAGTAGAGCAACCAATTACCAGCGCAACACCTTTGGGAACCGCTTTCCATGTTTTGTTTAGCTTCAGGTTATACTTGCCCATCGGCTTTTCCCACTCCGTTGTTTCCGGGAAGCGAGTTTGCTCCTCCAGGCCAGCTGCTACTGCCTCTAAAGCTCTGTCGGCTGCATGTGGTCCCGATGCCTGGAAAGACATCATGTACGCCTGGCCTGTAGTATGCATGGTAGCATAGGCAATCTCAAAGAAACGCTCTTTCATGCGCTCCAACGACTCTACAAGTATAGCCGCACGGTCAGCTGGCTTTACTTTGCGCCACTGGTGGTAAGCTTCTTCGGCTCTGTTTACCAATGTTTCCGGTGCAAAGTATGGGTATTTGATATTAAGCGGCTGCTGCTCGTACGGCGAATCCTCCTGCCCTACCCATTGCTCCGGCTCCTGCTGCAGCAACTCATCAAATTTCTCGTTCAGGTGCGACTTATACTTTTCGCGGCCTTCCTTGTCAGCGTTCTCACCATAAACTTCAGGCGAGGGGTTCTCCGGGTAACGTGCATAGAAGGTTCGCTCATGAAGAGCTTTAATAGCCGTATTTAAGGCATCTTGATGCTTATTAAGCAAATTCAGTTTCATAGTTCGAATATTAAATATAATTATTTCTCTATATTTTCGACTTTATTACGGAAAGTTACGTAAAAATATTCAATGGTACGAAGGCCACTGAATTTGAAATTTATTAACAAAGTTCAATAAGTCTTATCTGCCAACGCGCGAGTCTATCTAAAATTTTACAAGAAACCCTAAATCGCTTGATGAAATGTTTACAGATTACCCGATGCTGAGGCGGATATTTATCTTTGCTTTAACATTCCTATTTGCCACCTACAGTTATCAGGTTTATGCACAGCAGCGCCAGCCACTTGGTGCCGAGACTAAACCTTATACTTTAGTTTATAAACTTAAGCAGCAACCGGAAAACGGTCGTGTATCTGATGCACCCTTGCAAGCGGCGCTTCAGAAGATTGGCGCCAAGGCCACTAAGCGTAAATTTCCGGATGCAGCAGTACAACCACTTAGCAGGCGAGCCACTGCTCCCGAAATAGCCAGGATTTTCGAGCTTAATTATTCGTCTGAAATAGGCTTCGAAAAAGCCCGCAATGTACTAATGGCCTCTGGTCTGGTAGAGTATGTGGAGCCCTTATATGAACGGGTTCCTTTCCACCAGCCTAACGATCCTGCCGCCGATTCCACCTTAACCACACAATATTATTTAAAGCTGATTAGTGCTTACCAGGCATGGGGTGTAGAAAAAGGTGACACGAATGTAATAATCGGCATTTTAGATACAGGGTTTCGCCTGACACACCAGGACCTGAAGGCAAAAGTTAAACGCAATTACAACGACCTCATTGATGGAAAAGACAACGACGGCGACGGATACATTGATAACTACGAAGGCTGGGACTTTGCAGACAGCGACAACAACCCATTTGATGACACACGTTTTAATGGGCACGGCACAAATGTAGCCGGAGTGGCTGTAGCAGCAGCTAATAATAGTACAGGCATGGCGGGAGTTGGTTACAACATAAAGTTTATGCCACTTAAGGTTTTCACTTCTACCTCGTCGGGTGGCTTTGGCGGCTACGAAGCAATTGTGTATGCTGCTAACAAAGGTTGTAGTGTCATCAACTTATCGTGGGGAGGCGAAGGTTATTCTAAGTATGAGCAGGACATTATTAATTATGCCGTTCTGGAACGTAACGCTGTTATTGTAGCCTCAGGGGGTAACACAGCTGGTAACATCAACTTCTATCCCGCCTCTTATGATAATGTGATTTCTGTTGGAGGAACCGATGCCAGTGATATAAAGCACAGCACATACACCCACAGCTATAACATAGATCTTACAGCTCCGAGTCGAAATGTGTATACAACTTCCCATGCCTCTGACTCGGCTTATGGCGGAGCAAACGGGACTTCCTTTGCATCTCCTTTGGTGGCTGCCTGCGCAGCGCTTGTACGCTCCAGGTACCCGGAACTGAATGCCCGGCAGGTGATAGAACACCTACGCGTAAGCTCAGATGATATTTATACGATAGCTCAGAATCAGCCATACCTCGAAATGCTTGGCAAAGGACGCGTAAATCTAAAAAGAGCAATAAAGCAACAAGGACTAAAATCTACGAGGTGTACAAAGTTCGAAATAGTAGGTAGCTATGCTCCTCCGGCTGGTGCCACAGCTCATATAAAGGCAGACTTTATCAACTTCTTAGCACCTACCAGCGCCCTAGAAGTTACGCTTTCCTCACCCTCTCCTTACATCACTGTCACTAAAAATAAGGTTACACTTGGAGCAATAGGCACTATGGCCAGTATTAGCGCTGGTAGCCAACCTACCTTCACATTTGAGATTGCCGAGAATGCGCCAGCAAACCATCAAGTCGTTTTCCGGCTGGGCTACAAAGATGGCAGCTACGATGATTTCCAGAACTTTGTACTAAAGGTTAACCCAGATTTCATTACACTTGATGTCAACAATTTGAAAGTTACGCTCAACAGCAAAGGCAACCTAGGGTACAATGGCTTTAAATTTGGCGAAGGAGATGGTGTTACTTACAAAGGCAGCAACCCAATGTTGTTTGAGGGCGGATTAATCGTAGCTGCATCCAACAATCGTGTTTCTGATAACTTACGCTCAAAGATGTGGGAGAACGACGGGGATTTTATACCTACAAGTATTACCAAAAGACACTTAAATACCCCACTTGCCACACAGGAAGTACGGCATGTGATGCACGATAACCATAACACGCCCAACGAACTGAATGTAGGGGTGCAGGTAAAACAGATAGCATATGCCTGGAACACCACTGGCCATCAGGATTACATTGTGCTGGAGTACCATATTAAAAATACATCTACTGAAACATTCGAAAAACTACATGCTGGCTTATTTGCCGATTGGGATGTTGGTGAGTATTACCTAAACGCCGCCAACTGGGATAGTGAAACTCAACTGGGCTATGTGCACCATGTGTCCGCTAAACTACCGTATGTGGGCATTAAGCTGCTTTCTGATAAAAACCCATCCTACTATGCTATTGATAACATAGGAGCCCAGGATGATGACCTTACAATTGAGGATAACTTCACATCAGAAGAAAAGTATAAAACACTATCTAATGGCATTGCACGTAAAACAGCAGGAACAGCCTATGGCAACAATGTGTCGCATGTTGTTGGGGCAGCCGTTAATAAACTGGCTCCCGGCGAAACTAAAATAGTTGCTTTTGCACTGCTTGCTGCAGATAACTTATCTGGACTTAAAGCTAACGCACTGGCTGCACAGCAAAAATATACCAGTTTTAGAACAAGCCAGCTGCCTGTGGCTCTCGCAGATACTGCCTGTGCGGACAAAGATGTTACCTGGGTACCTCAGGGTGGCACAAAATTTAATTTTTACGCCGATCAGCAGAAAACAACACCTCTCGGTAGCGGACCCTCTTATACCTTGAAAGAGTTAAAATCAAAAACAACTATTTATGCTGCCGGAGCTGACTCAGTATTTGAGAGTGCCGCCGTACCAGGCACTTTTTCGCTGTCCATGACTCCGGTAGCTGATTTCGAAGTACAGGGTGATATTTTTGCAGGAACTCCAGTTACTTTCATAAATAAAAGCAAGAATGCTTCGAGCTGGCGCTGGGACTTTGATAGCGTCCAACCCTTTATGGAGAAAGACCTGACGTATACTTTCGAAAAGCCTGGCAACTATGAGATTACCTTAACCGTGACAGACAGGCAGAGTTGCTCGGAGGTATCGGTGACAAAAGTGGTAGAAGTGAAAGCAGCCAACCCAACTGCCATCCCTAACGCATTGGCTGGCCAACTTCAGGTATACCCTAACCCAACCACAGGCCTACTGCATCTTAAGCTCGACAACAACGGGGCCAGGCAAAAGCTGCCGGAGGTGGCGCTGACGGACATGGTTGGCAAAACAGTGCGGGTGCCTGTTGCCGGCAACGCCGATGCTGCTGTTACAGACTTATCTGATCTGGCTGCCGGCGTTTACCTGGCTCGTATTAGCTACGACGGCGTAAGCGTTGTAAAGCGCATAGTGATTATGAAACCTTAGCATCAGCTATACCAAATATAGAACACGCTCATTAAGTATAAAAACAAAAAGGCCTCTCTGGTTTCAGAGAGGCCTTTTTGTTTTTATACTTTCAGCAATTAGGCGTTAGCGGCCTGCTTTTGCTGCTGACGAATCAGGTTTAGGGCAGAACCCGCCTTGAACCAGGCAATCTGACCTTCGTTGTAAGTATGGTTTACTGTAAAGCTGTCCTGGCTGCCATCTTTGTGCGTTAACACCACTTTAAGCGGCTGGCCTGGCGTAAAGTTCTCCAGACCAAGGATGTCGATGGTATCGTTCTCCTCGATTAGGTCATAATCAGCTTTGTTGGCAAACGTAAGCGCCAGCATACCCTGCTTCTTCAGGTTAGTTTCGTGGATACGAGCGAAAGACTTCACGATAACCGCACGAACACCCAGGTGGCGTGGCTCCATGGCCGCGTGCTCACGAGATGAACCTTCGCCGTAGTTTTCGTCTCCTACTACTACTGTTCCGATTCCCTGTGCTTTGTAGTTACGTGCTGTAGCTGGTACTGCATCGTAACCACGTGTCATAGCGTTGTATACTTTATTAGCCTCACCGTTGAAAGCATTGATAGCACCGATCAACATGTTGTTAGATATGTTGTCCAGGTGACCACGGTACTTCAACCATGGGCCGGCCATTGATATATGGTCAGTTGTACACTTACCTTGTGCTTTAATAAGAAGCTTCAGGCCTTTCAGGTCTGTGCCTTCCCATGGCTTAAAGCCTTCCAGTAATTGCAGACGGTCAGAGCCTGGATCAACTACAACCTCTACGCTGCTTCCGTCTTCTGCAGGAGCCACATAACCAGCATCCTCTACAGCAAATCCATTAACCGGCAACTCAATACCTTTTGGCTCATCAAGTTTAACCTGTTGGCCATCTTTGTTTGTTAAGGTATCGGTAAGTGGGTTAAACGTAAGGTCACCGGCAATAGCGAAGGCAGTTACGATCTCTGGTGATGCCACGAACGCGTGTGTATTCGGGTTACCATCGTTACGCTTGGCAAAGTTACGGTTGAACGACGTGATGATAGAGTTCTTGCGAGTCGGATCATCAGTATGGCGTGCCCACTGGCCGATGCAAGGACCGCAAGCGTTAGCCAATACTACACCACCCATCTGTGCGAATGTATCTAACAAGCCATCGCGGGCTGTAGTATAACGTACAAGCTCAGAACCAGGAGTAATAGTAAATTCAGCTTTCGCTTCCAGGTTTTTAGATACCGCCTGTTCTGCGATAGAAGCAGAACGTGTGATGTCTTCGTAAGATGAGTTCGTGCAAGATCCGATCAAACCTACTTCCAATTTAGCTGGCCAATTGTGCTCTTTTACAACTGCAGCAAACTGAGAAATTGGCCATGCAGCATCCGGAGTAAATGGTCCGTTTACGTGTGGCTCCAGTGTATTTAGGTCGATCTCGATCAGCTGGTCGTAGAAAGAAGCCGGATCAGCGTATACTTCGTCATCAGCACGTAGCAGGTGTGCTACTTCGTCAGCCAGTTCTACTACTTCTTCGCGCTTGGTAGCGTTCAGGTAAGCACGCATGCTGTTATCGTAGGCAAACACCGATGTAGTTGCACCAATCTCAGCACCCATGTTACAGATAGTACCTTTACCAGTGCAAGACATAGACTCAGCGCCTTCGCCGAAGTACTCCACGATAGCACCTGTACCACCTTTTACAGTAAGGATACCGGCTACTTTCAGGATAACGTCTTTCGGAGAAGTCCAGCCGCTCATTTTACCAGTCAGCTTCACGCCGATCACTTTCGGGAATTTAAGCTCCCAAGGCATGCCTGCCATTACGTCTACGGCATCAGCACCACCAACACCGATCGCGATCATACCCAGACCACCAGCATTTGGTGTGTGTGAGTCAGTACCGATCATCATACCACCCGGGAAAGCGTAGTTTTCTAACACTACCTGGTGAATGATACCAGCACCCGGCTTCCAGAAACCGATACCATACTTGTTAGATACAGAAGCAAGGAAATCGTAAACTTCTTTATTCTCGTTGTAAGCGTCCTGTAAGTCGGCGTCAGCGCCAACACGAGCCTGAATAAGGTGGTCGCAATGCACAGTAGAAGGTACTGCTGCCTGCGCCTTACCAGCCTGCATGAACTGAAGCAAGGCCATCTGTGCCGTTGCATCCTGCATAGCTACCCTGTCCGGAGCGAAATCTACGTAAGATTGACCACGCTCATGTGCTCCTGTAGCCGGACCTTCGTAAAGGTGCGAATAAAGGATCTTTTCTGTCAGGGTAAGCGGTCTGCCAACCTTTGCGCGGGCAGCAGATATGCGCTCTTCCATGCCGGCATAAACTGCCTTGATCATTTCTAAATCAAATGCCATAGTTTTGCTATTCTTAACGTTTTTAATTCTTCTATTTGAAGTTTACAAATGTACAAATCAATGGGGTTCTGAACAACATTCGTCAGGATGAATATACCGTGTGTCTAATCTAAGTCACTTGCATATCTAATTAGTAGCTTTTACTAGCCGTATGTCCTAACTTTGCTGCATGAACAGATACCTTTCTAATACCCCTGCCAGGCTGATTTTGTTGTTGGCGTTGGCATTAACTCAGGTTATAACCTCCTGTACTTCTTCCACATCCACGGATAATACGATCAAGCCCGGTCCATGGCGTGTAGTTTTGCAGGCCCAGGACCAGGAGATTCCCTTTATTATGGAAGCCGAAGCAAAAGGCGATAGTACCGTTCTATACCTGATCAATGGGGAAGAACGTATTCTGGTGGATGACATAAAAACAGAAGGCGATTCGGTTAAGATCAGACTTCATATTTTTGATGCCGACCTGATAGCGAAAGTAGACGGCGACAAAATGGCCGGCCGCTTTACCCGTAACGACCTGGCTAAGCGCTACTCTGTTCCTTTTACGGCTGATCATGGCAAAACCAATCGTTTTAAAGAAAACCCTGCCCCAGCCACTTATGATTATAACGGTAAGTGGGAAGTGACCTTCACGAAAAAAGACGGCAAAACCTACCCTGCCATTGGCGTATTTGAGCAAAAGGACAATTACGTAATAGGCACTTTCCTGACCGAAACCGGCGATTACCGCTACCTGGAAGGACAAGTAGAAGGCGACCAGCTTAAACTTTCGACATTTGACGGTAACCACGATTACCTGTTCACGGCTACACCGGATGCGGAGAACACACTGAAAGGCGAGTACTTTGCCGGCCTCTACGATTATGAAACCTGGACCGCCAAACGCAACGAAAATGCCGAACTGGCAAAGGCAGATAAACTGACTTACCTGAAGCCGGGATATGAATCGCTGGAATTCACGTTCCCGGATGTGAATGGCAAGCCTGTATCGCTTTCGGATGACAAGTATAAAGGCAAGGTAGTGCTGGTGCAATTGCTGGGCTCCTGGTGCCCGAACTGCATGGACGAGACCAAATTTCTGGCACCATACTATGCCAAGAACAAAGACCGCGGGCTGGAGATAATTGGCTTAGGCTTTGAAAGAACCCTAGGATACGAACAGGCCGTGCCAAGGCTGAAACGCATGCAGGAACGTTTTGATATTGAGTATGACCTGCTTTATGGTGGCGTAGCGGATAAAGAAGTGGCCGCTAAAGCCCTGCCGGCCCTGAACCACGTACTCTCCTTCCCGACAACCATCTTCATCGGCCGCGATGGTAAAGTACGTAAGATACACACCGGCTTCTCCGGCCCCGGCACCGGCAAATACTACGAAGATTGGGTTGCTGATTTTAAGAAGACCATGGATCAACTGCTGGCGGAGAAGATTTAATTATTGATTATTTGTTACTGATTGTTGATAGGCAGAAGTATAAAATAGAAGGCCGTTACTGTTAAAGTAGCGGCCTTTTTGCTTTTGCGAGTTCATTCTACTATTAGTTATGTGCAGCTGTAATAAAAGCAGGCAGTAAAGTACATTTCATCATCTGTAGCGTATTTCCATCATCAAACGTTAGCATGTTCTTCATCCCAACGTTAAACTTGTTCGATTGAATCACCTCCATATCACCGTTACAGCCTAGAGAATAATAGAATACCAGAGGCATTACAAAAGGGTCGCTCTCTACAGCCTTGCCATTTACATATTTGGGCTTCCAGTAGCTGTTCGTTGCTTTCACAGCTTCCTTCAGTGCATTAGCAATGGCAGGAGGTGTATCTGTTGTCACAGCGATATCTTTCACCAAGCCATCTTTACCTATGGAGAATTTAACAAATGCAACAGAATTCATACATAGCTTGTACAGTTCTTGCCTGTTGGGTTTATAGTTCCGCTGTATTATATCTGCCGGGTGGCTTAGTTTACCATCGTTAAATTCTGGCTCCAGTACAGGTGTTTGTGCCCAAAGCGGACTCACAGAATAAAGCATCAGCGTTAGAAGTAGTATCTTTTTTAGCATATACCATCAAATTAGTTAATTGAGTCTCGAGTTTACAATATCCTAATATATAGTATTTCTCTCATCCAATCATTAAAGCAACTCTCATTACTCCGGCTTCCTCAGCCTTACCAACCTAAATGTACCACGCAAAGCAGCAGGCTCATTTAGTTCTATTTGCAGAGAAGTATGGCTTGTAATACCACCGATGCTGCGGTTTATATCGGAGAAAAGCGTGCTGGCTATTTGGTTAAAGAAGCGGCGAAGTATAGATGGCCGCTGCCCATCAGGCAAAAACTTATCGAACACCATAACAGTGCCACCTAGCTTGAGCACTCGCTCCACCTCTTTTATGCAGTCTACCGGATCCGGGATAACGGCAAGTATAAGGTGAAGTATAACTGCATCGAAACTATTGTCTGCGAATTCAAGTTGCTGTCCGTTCATCACCTGCGCATTAACAGGTATTCGCAACTCCTCTGCCCGCTCTTGTAATTTAGCGATCATGCCCGGCGTGATGTCGATGGCAGTCAGGTTGGTGTAGCCTTGCAGGTAGGGCAGATCAAGGCCGGTGCCGGCACCAAGTATAAGTATGGCATCGGTGGGTTTGGCAGCCAGCAATTCTACTGAGCGTTTTCTATACTTTCGGAAAATGCGGTCGGCGATGAGGTCGTAGATGGGCAGGTATAAAGTATAACGCAATCGGTTCCAGGTGTTGGTGTTCAGGCTCATTTTTCATAGGATATTTTGCAGGAGCAAAACTAGCTCTGTTATACTAAACTGCCGTTGCAAAATTTGGGTTAATAATTACAAAATACGAGACAGACGCTGCAATCCAGATGCACAGGTATAGCCAGGCATTAGAAATAAATAGCTAAGAAATCAGCATTAGCTTATTTTTCGCGCTCAATTGTGTAGGCGATCAGGTACTCCAGGGAACGGCGCGACGGGGAATCCGGGAAAGTGTGAAGTATAGCCAGTGCCTCCGCATGGTACTGGTTCATTATCTGTATCGTATACTCGATGCCGCCGGTGCTCTTTACAAAGTCTATCACCTGCTGCACGCGCTTGCTGTCGCCGTTGTTGTTCTTTACGTTATAAATGACCTTACGCTTAGTTAGCCAGTCTGCCTCGCGTAAGGCATGGATCAGCGGCAAGGTCATTTTCTTCTCTTTGATATCGATGCCCACCGGCTTGCCTATTTCAGCAGTGCCGTAATCAAACAGATCGTCTTTTATCTGGAAGGCAATGCCAACTTTCTCACCAAACAAACGTGCCTTTTCTATGTCTTCTTTGCAGGCACCCGCCGAGGCTGCGCCTACAGCGCAACAGGATGCAATTAGCGAAGCCGTTTTCTGGCGGATGATATCAAAGTATACTTCTTCTGTAATGTCTAAGCGGCGGGCTTTTTCTATCTGCAGCAGTTCTCCCTCACTCATCTCCTTCACCGCGTTTGATACAAGCTTAAGCAGTTCGTAATCATCGTTCTGCAGCGACAGCAACAAACCTTTAGAGAGCAGGTAGTCTCCAACCAATACGGCGATCTTGTTTTTCCAGAGGGCGTTTACAGAGAAGAAACCACGGCGGTAATTCGCATCGTCCACCACGTCGTCGTGTACCAACGTTGCCGTGTGCAGCAGCTCTATTAAAGCAGCGCCACGGTAGGTAGGTTCGCTTATGGTTTCATGGAACAGTTTGGCTGTAAAGAACACAAACATCGGACGCATTTGCTTGCCTTTGCGCTTTACTATGTAGCTCATTATCCGATCAAGAAGCAATACCCTCGTTTTCATAGAGGCTCTGAACTTCTTCTCGAACAGATCAATTTCAGGCGCGATGGGCGCTTGTATTTCCTTTAGGCCGATGCTCATGTGTTAAGTCTGCAATATTACTTCCTCTGTGGGTGCTTTCCAAACGCGTGTTAGCAAAACAGTGATTAATTGTTAAATTGCTGACACACTAACTATTTAATTGCTGTATGGTTAATCTGTTCAAAAAAGCAATTGCTTTTCCTGCCTTATCTTCGTAAACAAGCAATCAACGACTTAACCATTTAGCCACACAACCTTACAACAAATGAAAGTTGATTTTGTAGTATACCCTGAGCACGGTCGCCCTTTTACTGCCGATGCTACCTTTAAAGAAGATGGAAAGCACAAACCTGTTGTCATTTTTACACACGGCTTTAAAGGATTTAAGGACTGGGGACACTTTAATGTTCTGGCGCGATATTTCGAAGACCAGGGCTATGTTTTCATTAAGTTTAATTTCTCCTATAACGGCACCTCTGTAGAAGACTACTCCGACCTGCACGACATGGAAGCCTTTGGGCAGAACAACTTTAGCTTGGAACTGGAGGATATGCAGGCACTAATAGATTTGCTGCACGACCCGCACGGACCTCTCAACCAAAGTGAGCTCGACTTAAACCGGATTTACCTCATGGGCCACAGCCGTGGAGGCGGTGCCGTTATACTAAAGGCTGCCGAAGAGCCACGTGTTAAAGCAGTAGCTACCTGGGCCGCCGTTAACCGTTACGATAACCGCTGGGAAGAACTGCATATGGAAAGCTGGAAACAGGAAGGTGTGCAGTGGGTTGAGAATTTTAGAACAGGTCAGAAGATGCCACTCTACTACCAGATTGTAGAAGACTTTCAAAAAAACCGTCATCGCCTCGACATCCCAAAAGTAATCCTGAACATGCACCAGCCACTTTTACTTATACACGGTGAGGAAGACGAGACACTGCCAGTACAGATGGCTCAGGACCTCAAAAGCTGGAAACAGGATGCACACCTGGTACTTTTGCCACAGGCTGATCACTCGTTTGGCGGTGTACATCCTTACGAGGACGAAGAATTACCTCCTGCCGCCAAAGCAGCCGCAGATATGTCAATAGAATTTTTCAGGACGCATGCCTAAAGTATACTTGCTACTAGGCGGTAACCTAGGAGATCGACTTTCATACCTGAGGCAAGCAAGGGAAAGTATAACGCAGCGTGTCGGAAGTATAATGCACACTTCTAAAGTATACGAAACAGCCGCCTGGGGCAAAACAGATCAGCCAACTTTTCTGAATCAAGTATTGGAGGTAAATACCTTACTTTCTCCAGAGCAAGTACTGCAAAGTATAAATGCCATAGAACACGAACTGGGGCGCATCCGGCAGGAACATTGGGGTGCACGCGTCATCGATATCGATATTCTTTTTTACGATAACCTTGTGCAGCAAACGCAGCGCCTGACTATACCGCATCCGCAACTGCACCTTCGCCGTTTCACATTACTGCCTCTAGCTGAGATTGCTCCTGACTTGGCACATCCAGTTTTTGGCCAAAATATAAAACAGCTGTTAGCACAGTGCCCTGATAAACTAGAAGTGAAGGAATACAAAGAAGCCACTCTTTAAAGAGTGGCTTTTTACTTTATTATAAAATCACATTTACAGAAACCTGCACGTCTTATTTTATAAAGCACTAAAAGTTATCTAGGTGCTTGCATGACCAATATAGGAAACTATAGTCTTATCTGAGGTGATAAGTTGCTTTGGTTTATCAGCTAAAGCGAACTCCCCTGTGCCTTTGGTACTTTACCTAATAGCTTTACCGGCCACTCAAACATTAGCATAAGGTACAGGTTGCTGTATAAAAGCATATATCACTTTCCTTCTTCAATTGCCTGTGCAAAACCTGGAGAGGTAAATAAAACCCGCATGAGCAATAGTAGTCCTGAAGTGTTTCATTTCATAGCTACGAGTAAATTAGGTGTCTACATAAATACAACAAGGCTTTGTTTTGCATTACTTAACCACTACACTCTTCACCCTCGTTAATGTGTACTTCACTCAGTTAGAAGGTACTCTACCAAACATTGCAAGTGTATATTAACCCAAGCTATTAATATTGAGTACAAGAATATAGGTTAGATAATTGAAATAGCCCACCTGAGCCTTATGGTGGGCTATTTCTATGTTACTAGATTATAGTTTCTTATCCTAAATTCCCTCTTTAAGTTCTCCTGCATGGCTAGCATCCTATATTTGAAATGCAATGTTTTTTTCCTATATTAGGTTTATTAGTTTAGCATCCTATTAACAATATTTGATGAAAAACTTTGACAGCAAACTTATTGAAGAAGACAGTTATTATCGTGTGGAATATGCTGAAAAGCAATCTTTGATTTATGTTCACTGGAAGGAGCACATACAAGGAGAAGTATTAAAAAACAAATACCTCTCTCTTTTAAATGTAATAAGTGCCTTACAACCAAAAAAGTGGCTTAGTAATGCAAAGGTCTTTCACTATACTACACTCCAAGATGCTAGATGGGTATTTGACTATTTCATACCTAACGTCGTAAAATCTTCGCTTATAAAATATGCACGCATCGAGGCACCCCGCAGTTTACTACTTCTAGATTCTGAAAGCCTATTAGAGAAAATTACTCGAACAACTCGTGAACAAAATGAAGTGTTTGAGTTTAGGTTTTTTATAGACGAAGAATTCGCCTTGGATTGGCTACTGTATAAAAACGGAGAATGATCAGTAGGCATTTGTGCAAAAACAAAAAAGCCCCTCTAGTAAACCTAGAGGGGCTTTTCAGTGATCCCGTTTGGATTCGAACCAAAGACCTACTGCTTAGAAGGCAGTTGCTCTATCCAGCTGAGCTACGAGACCAGCGTTTTCAGGAGAGCGATGCTCTACCCTTAAACAAAAAATTTCGGAATTGCTTCCGAAATTTTTAAGTCGGGGTGGCAGGATTCGAACCTACGACCTCCACATCCCAAATGTGGCGCGATACCGGGCTACGCTACACCCCGAACTATGCTTTCAACTCCGGAAGCGCTTGTGGCGCTGTTATTGTTGATTGCGGTGCAAAAGTAAGCGATTATTCTAAATAGTCAAAACATTTTTAAAATATTTTCGCTTGCGGAGGAGGGGGGATTCGAACCCCCGGTACCCTTACGAGTACGGCAGTTTAGCAAACTGCTGGTTTCAGCCACTCACCCACCCCTCCGGGACTCTTCCTGCTAAAGAGATTGCAAACATACAACATTACCCTTAACAGTGCAATAGCATACCCTAAAAAATAAGCTTGAAACCAGTACATAAAATCGCTCTCCAAGTATAACTAATTGATAATATTCAGCTTGCCTAGGCTTCTTTTTGCAAAAAAAATTTTATCTTTTTTCAAACAGACTAATACTAAGGAGGAATTTTCAGGCAGCAATTGCCAAAACCTGTCCTCAAAGCTCCTGAATGCAGCATTTAATAGCCGTTCTTTTAGTATATTTGTGATTGGCAGCCATAGTAAATTATAGAGTTGCTGCTCATTTCTTTTTTACATGACCTGGTACCAAACCATCACAATACTCGAGATTCTGTTCGGCTCACTGTTTTTTGTGCTGTACATCGGGTATCTATTGCGTGTCAGAAAAGTAGCTGCGTTTTTTAACCAGCGTCCGCACGTAGTGTGGTTTAAGTTCCTGCTAAGGCATGTGTATGTAGCCCTGATCATCATAGCCATACTTGGGCCTTCTTTTGGTGCCATGAAAAAAGAGATCAAAACAATCGGTAAAGATCTTTATATTGCCGTAGACCTGTCGCAGTCTATGAACGCCACGGATGTGCAGCCTTCGCGCCTTGATAAAGCAAAGCACGAGATACAGCGGTTGATCAAACGTTTTAACTCCGACAAGATAGGTTTAATCGTGTTCTCTAACGAGGCATACCTGCACAGCCCACTCACTTACGACCAGAACGCACTGCAGCTTTACACACAAACGCTTCGCACCAGCCTACTCCCCTATTCCGGCACCGACTATGCGCCAGTACTGCAACTAACCTTAGATAAATTCACCTCTACAACCCCTGCTGAGGCCGAAGAACAAAAGGCAAAAGTACTGGTGCTGATCAGCGATGGAGAATCGTTTGGAGCAGACGTGGAGCAGCTTGCAGAACAGCTGCGCGAGCAAAATGTGCGTGTATATACCTTGGGCATTGGCACATTAGAGGGCAGCCGCATCCCAACTAGCCGTGGTTATAAGCGCGACAAAAAAGGTCGTATTGTAACATCTTCCTTAAATCCGGGACCACTAAACCAATTGGCAGAACTCACCGATGGGCAGTATTTTGAGGTGAACAACAGGGTAAGTGAGGTAAGCAGGCTTATAAGTGCCATCAATAACATAGAAGGTGAACTGCGCGAGAGCAAAACAGTGGACGTTACGGCTAACAAGTATATTTACCCGCTAGCTCTGGCACTTATCTTGATCTTGCTCGATGTTTTAATAGCTGTTAAAGTTGTTAGGATATGAAGGGATTGATGTTAACGATATTCTTGGTAAGTATACTTGGAGGCGGCTTGCGCACCATATCCCAAATCAATGAGTATACTGCTATTGCTGCTGCGGCTTATAAACAACAGGAGTACCAGGAGGCTATTGTTGCCTACGAATACCTGCTAAACGACCTGGAGGTAAATGACGACCAGATAAGGCTAAACCTGGCCCATACTTACTACCAGGCAAACAGACTTACAGAAGCATTGCAGCAATACAGACTCTTGGCTGACAACCCAGCTTCTCATTTGCGCTCTATCGTGCACTTGCAACTTGGCAACATCCACACAAAACAGAAAAAATATAAACAGGCGCTTATACTTTACAAGCAGGCCCTAATTGCGAACCCCGGCAACGAGGCAGCACGCTATAATTATGAACTGCTAAAAAAATACCTGGACCTGCATCCGGAAAAAGCTGAGTTACCTAAACAAGAGCTTCCTGAGCCAGAACAGCTGCAGGAAGACAGCACTGCTCTGCCCCCACCTGCTGAGGAAGAACCACAGCCAAAGAAAAAGCCTGATGAATCAGGTGACACTGAGGAGGAGGTAGAACAGCCACAGCCAGACAAAAACGGACAGAAAGGCAAAGGGGGATCTTCTGGCAAAGAAAACGAGCAGCCTCCTCAGCAACAGGAAAAAGAGCAGGCGTCTGGTAATCAGCCCGGGGACAAGGAAGGATCCAACTTAGACAGCCAGTTTAACCCGGAGCAGCAACAACGTAGCACCAGTGGAGAGAACATAACGGAAGCTGATATTAGGGCACAGACGCAGCGCAGCCGCCTGCAGAATGCTAATATTAGTCCGGAGCGGGCCAAGCTTTTGCTCGACGCTATGCGCAACGATGAAATGCAGTACATACAACAACTGCCCAAGAAAGCAACCAAGAAACCTGATAGGTCTAAGCCTGACTGGTAGCAGTGCTTAGCCAGTGGCGGTTTATAATTTGCTTATACAGTAAATACTTCACCTAACTCTTAAAGCCTCAACTCCCCATTACATACTTTACATTTGTTTTTTATAAACCGATTGGTTTATTTTGAACCATACGTATGGAAGCAGTAACATCTAAAGCGGAGCGCACTCGCCAGCTGATCATCGAAAAAGCAGCACATCTTTTTAACCAGAAAGGATTTGCCGGCACTTCTATGCAGGATATTATGGCTGCCACTGGTTTAACAAAAGGCGGAATTTACGGCCACTTTGAGAGCAAAGAAGAAATTGCCCTGGCTGCTTTTGAACATGCCACCAGCTTCCTCACAAGGCTTATCGCAGAAAAATTAGCTGCCCATACTTCGGCAACTTCTAAACTAGATGCCTTACTTACCTTTTACCGAAACTACCTGCTTACTCCACCTATTATTGGTGGTTGCCCTGTACTTAATACTTCTGTAGAGGCCGATGATACAAATCAGCAGTTGAGGGCAAGCGTGGTTAAAGTGTTGAACAGGTTGCACAAGGCAGTTGCAAACATTGTAAGCCAAGGGATAAAACAGGGCGAATTTAAGGCAGACGTTGATGCCGAACGCTTTGCAGTGCTTTTTATAAGTGTGGTTGAAGGTGGCATAATGGTATCCAAAGCCTACGGCGATACCAAATACCTCAATATTGTTCTTCAGCACCTGGAACAGATAATAGCATCAGAACTTAAAGTATAATTTTTTTATCACAAAAAAGACCAATCGGTTTATAAATGTAAAAACTATGAAGCTAGAAAAAGATTTACCCAAATACCTCGAAAGCGATGTGCTAATCCGTTTTGAAGACTGTGACCCTTTCGGGCACCTGAACAACGGCCGTTACATTGATTATTTTTTGAACGCACGCGAAGACCAGGTGCGTGAATACTATGGCTTAGACATTTATGGCCACATCAAGCAAACAGGTAATGCCTGGGTAGTTGCTTCTAACCAGATCGCTTATATCCGCGAGGTTAAGTTTATGGAGTGGGTAAAGATCAAAACATGCCTGATGCATTACGATGCTTCTAACCTGATTACAGAATGCCAAATGCTAGACAAAGAAACCGGAGCTGTACTGGCAGTTATCTGGTCCAGGTTTGCCTATATAAATATCAAAAAAGGGCAGCGGGTAGAGCACAGCCTAGATTTAATGACTCTGTTCGGAGATGTAGCCACAGAAGGCGAAGGTAAACCAACAACCTATTTTGAGGAGCGTGTAAAGGAGCTTAGAACGGTGCAGGTGGGGGCTTAAATTTAAAGCATTTGATGCCGTACCTGCACTGATTAAAAGCAGCATCAGCAGCAGTTGCAGAATTGCCAGCCATACAGCAGTTATTACAAGACAAACGACATTACATGATTTAAGGTAGCTTGTTAAATTTGTACAGAACATCTATCAGATTTATAACAACTGCTGCCCCATGAAGAACGCGCTAAAGAATGTACTTGAGGTACTGTCGCTTGCAGAGAAGCTGAAATATGAATTAAGGCACAGCTGGCTATCCAGTGGCCGCCAGGAAAGTGTGGCAGAGCATACCTGGCGTATGTCGCTGATGGTTGTTTTGCTGGAGCCATACCTGGATAAAGACCTGAATACGGCTCGCGCCCTTAAAATGGTGATTGTACATGATCTGGTAGAAGCTGAGGCTGGCGATATTCCGGCGTTTGAGGTAACTACGGCGAAGGCTAAAGAACTAAAGCAAGAGAAAGAGAAGCAGGCGATTGAAAACCTGCGCACCCGACTAGGTAACGGAATCGGGCAGCATGTCTACGAACTGTGGTACGAATTCGAAGAAAAGCAGACTTACGAAGCTAAAGTTGCCAATGCACTTGATAAACTGGAAGTACAGATACAGCATAACCACGCGGATATTTCTACCTGGCTGGAGATTGAGCAGGATTTGTGTCTGCTAATGGGCACACATACTGAATTTGATTCCTGTCTCACCCAATTAAAGGACCTGATAGAAGAAGCTGCAATAGATAAAATGGAACGTGCCGGCATTGATGTTGCCGCAGTTAAAGCACGGGTAGTAGCAAACTATAAAGCGGGCAGCGGTTTAATTGCCCAGTAAAGAAATAATTACCCTTAAATCCCGAATGTCCTGCTTGCAAACTAATGTATGTAAGCAGATGCGTGATTTTCAATTTTAATAGTTTTCCTGTTTTTTTGAGTAGCCTGTGCTTTTAGAAGTGCAGGCTATTCTTTTATAGCTCAATGTCAGGCATGTGCGTTACCTCCAGCACAAAGCCGTTTGGGTCTCGGAAGTCTACGGTATAATAGCTGTTATCATATTGCGGCATTGGCTGAGGCCCACGGATAATGTCTGCGTTTATACTTTGCAGCCACTCTCCTACTTTATCTACCACCTCGCGGCTTTTGGCATGAAAGCAAATATGGCGTACCCCCAGGCTAGGATGCAAGGCAACCGGCATCTCTTTAAAGTAAATCTCGTGTGCGCCGCAACTATATGATGTCCGGTTTAAGGCATACCATCCTATCATCGGGAATAGCTTGCTGTAAAACAAAATTGATTCTTCCAGATCCTTTACCCAGAACTCCAGGTGGGCAATACCTACTCCATATTTATAGCTCATTGTCTTCAGATTGGCAGGCGAAAGTAGCGCATTAAACATTAAATCAGAAATAAGTACCTGCTATTACCCATCGTTTTCTATACTTGTCTTTAAAAAATAAACACCTTATGGAGCCAGAACTACATTACCGCGCGTTGGAGCATCTTTACCACAGCGCCAGGATTCAGAATACGATCAGCGGCAGCACTATCACAGTCACTCACAGCCAGGCGGAGATTTCCCTGCCCATAGTTCCGGCCTATTTCCATGGAGCCAATGCCATGCACGGTGCGCTATACTTTAAACTGCTGGATGATGCCGCTTATTTTGCAGTAGCCTCTGTTGTTCGTGATGTGTTTATCGTTACGTCTTCCTTTCAGCTAAATCTGGTTCGGCCGGTAAACGGCGGTACAGTAAAAGCAGTAGGTAAGCTCAGGTCACAGGGCAAAAATCTTTACATCGCAGAGGCCACGCTTTTCAACGACAAGGGTAAAGAAGTAGCTTTTGGCACCGGTCAGTTTGCCCGCACTTCGCAACTACTAACCAGCCTGCCCGACTATAAATTATAAGCTCTTTTAGCTGCTGTTTTAAAAACTGGATTTTTCATTCGCTTATTATTTTCTGACGCTCTCTTACTTAAACCATACTCCCACCAGCAAATATGGTGCATCTGGCTAATTAGCTGGTTATAAAGCGTAAGTAGTTCGAATCAAAAAAATATAAACACTATGAAAAATTTCCTACGTAGCGCTGCCTCTGCTGTGGCCATATGTTCTCTATTTGCATTTTCTGCCTGCGAGTCTGAAGAGATTTCTCCTGATGCGTCGCTTAATGCTCAGGCAAGCCAGGATGCACACCGCAACAAATCGTTTAACCTGAGCAAAACTTATACTGCTGACATCATGGCTCTGAATGGGTCTGGCGTAATGGGTACAGCAACTTTAACGCTGGAAGGTGATATGGTAACTGTGCACATCATGGCAAGCGGACTTGAGCCTAATCAGTTGCATCCGCAGCACATCCATGGTTTTATGGACAGCAACAAAAATGCAGTTTGCCCACCTCCATCTGCAGATACTGACGGAGATGGTTTAATTGAGCTAGGTGAAGGCGCGCCTTTTTATGGTCCTATTTTACAACCGCTTACCCCATTCCCAACTGCACCTAACGGCACCATTAACTACACAAGAACCTTCGAGGTTACAGCAGACATGCTGCCACTACAGAACAACGTGATTGTATTGCACGGTATGACTGTAAATGGCCAATACTGGGCAACATTGCCAGTTGCATGCGGTGAGATCAAACCTGCCAACATGAAAAAAATGAAGTAGGTAAGCACACCTCTTTTAGCAAAAAAGCCATTACAGTTTTTACTGTAGTGGCTTTTTTACTTTTGGCCTCGCTATTACTGCACAAATGGCGTTAGAGGCACTTTGTAAATACTAAATACCATTCTGTTTACCTCTGGCCCAGCCTCGTGTATGCGTGAAGCTGTAAAGTATAAGTTGTCCTGGTAAATTGTAAATGTGTCGGCCCAACTTATCTGTTCTCCCTGTATCAGTTGCTTTATTTCACCAGTTGGTGTGCGGTACACGATGGCGTTGTTTTCCAGATCAGCCATATATAGGTTGCCGCGCTTGTCAAATATCATTCCGTCGGGGGCTGGCGTTTTACCGAGGTTCTCTACCTGTTTGCCTAAAGCTTCGCTGCTTAAGCTGGTGTTGTTTAAGGCAGTTGTTGGAATTCTGTACAAAGTATAGCCGGTTAAGGCGTGGTAATATAAATAGCCTTCTTCCTGATTTAACGCTATTCCGTCAGAGTGAATCTGTGGCTGTTTCCCGTTTTGGAGCCATTTTTTGCCATCAATTTTCAGGGTTATGTTTTCAGCTTTGGTAGATGGATGCTGCTCCAGAATGCGCCGAGCTTTACCTGTTGCAAGATCAAGTATAACAAGTGCCCCCATCCCAGAGTCGGTTATGTAAATTTTCTGGTTCTGATCATCTACCCGCAAGTCATTCAAGTATGATTTTTCTGGAGCTATACTTCTGTCAAACTCCCACTTATTCTTTAGCTTGTTTGATGCCAGGTCAAACTCATATAGGGTAGCATTTCCCACCACGCCCTGCATCATAGGGTTAGATGGATCGAGTACAAACAATGAACCTTTATGCGCTATCACCGATTGCACACAAGTAAACTGATTTGGCTTTGGCTCTCCGGTCCAGGTGTTCCAGTCAGGGCTGGGGTATTGCACAAAGGTGCCGTTATCCAGTACCTCTACTACAGAAAAAGTAACTCCTTCACGCCATCTCGGAAAGTTGGCAAACATACGGCCGTCTTCGCTTATAGTAACACCTGTTACCTGTGCACCTTTAAAAGAGAAAACTCGGTCGATGGAGTCTATGGGAGCAATCTCACCGTATACTTCGTTTCCTAAATCCGCCTCAGTTTCAGATGACGATACTGTGCAGGAAGACAAAGCAAGTGCAAGGCCAGCTAGTAATATGATAAAGTGTTTCATAACCACATTTAATATATAGTGCTATCCTTATACTTGCTTCTGCAGATGTTTGTTTTCTGAATAAAAAAGGGGGAGCAATTTTAGCTGCTACCCCTTTTACCTATAAGTGATTTTATTCTGTTATTAAGTAGCTACTGTACCTTCTGTGTTAATAAAAACATTTTGAACTAGACTGGATAGTTGTTTTCTTACAACTGCCATCGTAACAAGTATAAGAACCGAAGAAATTACCGGCAATAACCCAATCGGATTTAACGGAAAGATAGGAGCACTTAAAAGTATAATTAGCCAGCTTACATTTCGCAGTTGCTTCTTGGCACCAATCTGACCACGCGTAACCCTTGTTATGGCACCAAGCTGAAACAGGCTAAAAGTTAAAAAAGCGGCCCCCATCATCATCAATGAGTAAAAGTGGTACGTGTAAACAAAAGAGCCTGCCAACATTACCTTAATATTTACGATTGAAACGGCAATCAAATGGCCTAACCAATTAGATGCGGTCCACAAACCTCCGAACAGCATCAGGAGCAAAGGCAATCGCTTAATGTTTGTCTCTCTTGTTCGGAATAAATAGTTTGAAAATAGCCATGCTCCAAGAATGGACAAAACAATAAGGCTTGAATCAATTAATTGGGTATTCATAGTTTTGTAGAAAAATGTTAACGTGTTAATTGTAAAATAAGCTTCTACAAACTTACAATAATCAAATTAAATAAACTTATATTAATAAATTTAATTTGTGAGCATCGTTATTTCAGATGTGAAAATCTCCTAAATAGAAAAGGGAGCAAGTACACACTTGCTCCCTTTCTTGTTACTAGTATATTTAAATTACTCTTTTGCTTCGCCGGCAACCTCTGGCTGCGGCTCTACCAACTCAAAACCATACTCTTTGCCTTTTACAACAGATGGCACGCCCTGCTTCATCCAAACAGGCATTGGCTCACCTTTCAGGTAATGGTCAAAGAACTGAGCCATACGCACCGATAGGTCTTTACGGTTTTTACGCTGCACCAGATTGTGGTCTTCGCCGTTGTATACCAGCATCCAAACAGGGCGGTTCAGGCGACGTAGAGCCATAAAATACTCTATTCCCTGGTACCACGGCACAGCACCGTCCTGGTCGTTGTGCATGATCAGCAGCGGTGTTCTTACACGATCAGCGAAGAATAGCGGCGAGTTCTCGATAAACTGCATCGGCTTCTCCCACAGCGTACCGCCAATGCGGCTTTGGGTGCGCTCGTACTGGAACTGGCGGCTCATGCCTGTACCCCAACGAATACCACCGTAAGCACTTGTCATGTTAGATACCGGAGCACCGGCCATAGCAGCCTTAAACATATTCGTGCGGGTAACCATATAGGCGATTTGGTAACCGCCCCAGCTCTGCCCCTGCAATGCCATGTTCTTATCATCCACAAACCCTTGCGCCACCAAGCTCTGAACACCAGGTATGATACAGTCCATGGCGCTCTCGCCAGGGTAACCGTCGATGTAAACAATATCCGGCACAAACACCAGGTAACCGTTACTCACATAGTATGAAATGTTGATCGTAGAAGCACTAGGAGCCGGTGTGCGGTATGTGTGTAGGCCATCAGAAGAACGCTCGTAAAAGTATACCAGCATCGGGTATTTCTTCTTCGGATCAAAGTTTTCCGGCTTAAACAGCAAGCCTTCTAAAGGCATTCCGTCTGTAGATTTCCACTCAACCAGCTCCACATTACCCCACAGGTAATCTTTCATCTGTGGGTTAGCCTCGCTCAGTTTCTCTACATTCTTAAAGTTGGCATCAGCAGCGTAGATATCATTGTATTCTCTGAAAGAACCTCTACGGAATGTAAGGCGTTCAGCATCTTTTGCTTTGTTCAAGCCAGAATAAGCATGGTCAGATCCGATCAATTTCTCCGGGGCAACCTGCTTGCTGATATGCTCACGGAAGTATGAATCTGCCTTTGTTTTGTAGTTAAAACCACTTACATAAATAGCTGCATTCTCTGGTATAAACTTCTGCTCTCTGTCCAACTGCTCGTAGCGCAGGCGCAGGTTATTCTGGCGGCCATACTTGTCAGTCAGGTTTTCAGGAGCTTTCTTGCCACTTGGGTCCAGCTTCCAGATGTCGTGCTTGTCGTACACCAGCATGTAGCTGTCTTTTTCTACCCAGCCGGCAAAACCATAGTCATCCGGTAAAGTAGGTATGTCGTTGGTCTCGTCATAGAATGGCAGGCCGATACGCTTGGTCAGGTTAATGTTGGCTCCGCCTTTGCTGCTCATGGCATGCCAGCTGCTGTCGGTTGGCTCGTACCAGTAAATGTAATTGCCCTGCGGCGACATGCGCGGATAGCCGCGTGTTTCTGAAAGTACCTGCTTCTTGGTTCCTTTCTTCAGGTCTATCAGGTAAGCGTCTTTGCGCGTAGGAGTTTCGTAACCGATAGTGATTTTATACTTCTCGTCGCTCACGCCCAGCGCCACATCGCTTTGCCCATAAGCATCCAGGTATACATCCGGCACTTCGAGTGTTGCCAGCTGCTGCATGCGCTTACCCTTCAGGTCGTACATAGCCAGGAACGAACGCTTCAGTTCACGGTCTTTGTTCTTTAGCTGCATCGGCTGGATAAGCGGATCCTGATACGTCCAGATGTCCAGGCTTACTTTCTCCTCCTCCAGCTTGGTGGTGTCTTTTTCGTAGCGCGTTGGGCGTGGGAACGTTCCAAAGAACAGACGCTTGCCGTCTTCAGAAAAGTTAAGCCTTCCGTGCTCACTCACCATCCACGCCTTCGGCATGTTCTTCGTAACTGTGTCGGCTAAGAGTGCGGCTTTGTTATCCTTCTTGTTCCAGCCGTAGAGGTTAAAGTAACGGATCTCGGCACCCACAGTATCTGTTGTCGCAACAAAAGCAAGCTGCTCACCGGCTTTGTCTGCGCTAATGTTTTTGTAAGTAACTTTACCTGTATCGATCGGCATTGTCTTCAGGTCTGCCATACTGAACGCATACACCCCTGCTTTATGCAATGAGTCCAGCTCATCCTTCACGAAGTATAGCATATTGCCTTTCTCCGATAAAATGTAATCTGTTACCCTTGTAAAGCGGTGCTCCTGGCCAGACTGCAGGTTACGCAGCACTAATTCGGTACCGGCATACTTTTTATTTTGCTTCAGTGGCTTAGAGGCCGGCTTTTTAGCTTCTTCTTTTTTCTCGCCTGCCGCCTTTGCGTCTGCTGCCTTGGCTCCTTTTTTCTCCGGAAGCGGTTTTTCCAGGTGATAAGCAATCCAGTCGTTACCCTCTTTCGGCAACTTGTAAGATTTTACACGCGGCACCTTCACCACGCTCATATCCTCTAGCTTTACAATGGCCAGCGAGTCTTTTGGTAGATCATCAGCCTTCTTTTTCTTTAGCTTAAGGTCACGCACCTTCTGGTACTCCGGCTTGATCTCAAAAACAGCAAAGCGGCTATCATTTGTAAACTCGGCTCTGCCACCGCGGTCGTACTGCTTAACAGCATTACTGATATAGTTTTTAATGATCAGTTCTCCGTCGCCTTCCTGAGGGTTCACGTTAAACAGCACATACTTGCCGTTATTGGAGATCTTCTCCCCTGATACCCCTTTCCAGCTGTCGTACACGTCGTGCGTGAGCGGTTTTTTGGCAGTTTGCTGCTGTGCCTGTGCCTGCATCAGGCCTGCACCACATATAGCTGCCAGCAATAAATATTTTCTCATTGCGGGTGAAATTGATGATTAGTATAGATTAGTTGGTAAGTTTTATTCTTTAAAGATAGTAATAACCTAGTAAGTATAAATACCTGTAAAACATACTTTAGTAAAAGGCTGTTTTATTGCCAAACAGTTCACGGGAAGTATAATTAATACCACCTTGCCCGTTATAGAGGCAATTTGCTGGTGGTATAGACTATGCCAGCAGGGTTTGGTTTAATAGTGGCAGGCTCAGTAATTGATATGCTTGTGCAGAGGCATAAAGAAATCTAACCGGAAAACTATTTTACAATTCTCCCGATTAACAATCGAAACCAGCAATCAACCGCTAGTTTGCACTAGGCTAACGAACGTTTGGTTTTAAGCTCGAAACATGGTAATTTCACACAACTAAAATTAACCCGATTCAATAACATGCAAGTAAAGGAAGTATATATTATTTCGGCGGTTCGTACGCCAATAGGCAGCTTTGGTGGTGTTTTAGCCAGCATGAGCGCCACACAACTTGGTGCAGCGGCTATCAAAGGTGCACTAGAGAAAGCCGGTGTAGACAAGAGCCTAGTACAGGAAGTTATCATGGGTAACGTGATCTCTGCAAACGTAGGTCAGGCACCAGCTCGTCAGGCAGCTATGTTTGCCGGACTAGGCCACGAAGTAGAGTGTACTACTGTAAATAAAGTTTGCGCATCTGGCTCTAAAGCGGTTATGTTTGCCGCGCAAGCCATTATGCTTGGTCATAAAGATGTGATTGTAGCAGGTGGTATGGAAAGCATGAGTAATGTGCCTTTCTACCTCGACAAAGCTCGTTTCGGAGCAAAGCTGGGCCACGGACAAATGATTGACGGTTTGCTGAAGGACGGCCTATGGGATGTTTACAACGATTTCCATATGGGTAATGCTGCTGAGAACACGGCTAAAGAAATGCAGATCACACGTGAGATGCAGGATGAATACGCCATTAACTCTTATAAGAAAGTGGCAGCTGCTGCCGATGCCGGTTACCTGAAAGATGAGATTGTGCCAGTTGAGATTCCGCAGCGTGGCAAAGACCCGATCGTTGTTTCCGAAGACGAAGAGTATAAAAAAGTAAACTTTGACAAAATAGCTGGCCTACGCCCTGTGTTTGATAAAGCAGGTACTGTAACAGCTGCCAATGCTTCTACGCTGAATGACGGTGCCGCAGCGCTGGTACTCATGAGCAAAGAGAAAGCAGAAGAACTTGGTGTGAAGCCGATTGCTAAAATCCGCGGCTTTGCAGATGCGGAGCAGGACCCGATCTGGTTCACTACTACTCCATCACTGGCTATACCGAAAGCACTTAAGAATGCCGGTGTAACGCCTGAAGAAGTTGATTTCTATGAGATTAACGAAGCATTCTCGGTAGTGTCTATTGCTAACAACCAGAAGCTTGGCCTGGAAGGCGGAAACGTAAACGTTTACGGTGGTGCTGTATCGCTTGGTCACCCACTGGGTGCCTCTGGTGCGCGTATCCTGGTAACGCTTTGCAACGTGCTTGATAAGAAAGGTGGCAAAATTGGTGTTACTGGTATCTGCAACGGCGGTGGCGGTGCCTCTTCTATCGTTATCGAGAAAGTATAAATTGCCGACAGGCATACAATTTGCAGGAAGCCTTACGTTAATCGTAGGGCTTCTTTTTTATACCTATATCTGCACATTAAACTGTTTTCTATAGTTTTGGTGTTCATCTATACGAAAGAGCAAATGTCGTTACAAACTGAAGTAGCCAGATTCTGGGATTGGGCAGGAATGACGCCTGAGCATTATTCCGAAAATAGGGGTTTAGGAGAATGGGAGGCAGATTACCCGAACTGGGATGACCTGCACAAAGCCGCAGACGAAGTGATAGATCTTCTGAATAAGGAGTTTAACCACGACCTGGCCCAGTTGCTGGTGTATGCCCTTGCCATAGATAATGAATCGGGAACGGTGCTGCAGCATGTACAGGACAAGCTGGAATCTAAGCTCAGGTTTGTGAGAAAGGCAATCTTTTCGGATCAGCCGCAGGCAAGGTGGCAAATCGCCGAGCTGCTGCGAAACACTGAAGTAGAGGACCGGGAGAAGCTGCTTGTTAACCTGATAAACCGCGACAAAGACAAGTATGTAATAAGAAGGGCTTTGCTGAGCCTGAGTGATGTGAACCATGCAAAGGCAGTGGAGTTTGCCAAAAGCTTCTCAAAAGATCAGGATCCCTTTCTAAAACTAGTATCGAAACAGATCATTAACCAGAAAGTATAAGCCGTCACTTTCTAAAACCATCATCAACATGTATAGATTTCTTTCATTCATCGTAGCGCTTTGCTTTGCCCAAAGTATGGCAAGTGCACAAACGAAAGTCATCACTTATCACCCACAGGACCAAAGTGCAGTAAAGGAAGTATACCAGATGCTCCTGCCTGATTCTACTATCGTTGGCTACTATAACCGCTATTATATAGGCGGTGAAAAAGAGGCTGTGGTAAAGTTTGTAGAAGGCAAAAAGGATAGCGTTTACACCGAGTATTACCCGAACGGACAGGTAAAACTTCAGGTAAACTACATTAAAGGCGTAATGCAAGGGCCTTTTAAAGCGTATCACCCTAATGGCAAATTGCTACAGGAAGGCACCTACGAAAACGACCAGCAGACAGGTATCTTTAAAACCTATAACCCCGACGGCACCACTAAAAAGGAAACGGAATTTGTAAAAGGTTTTCCGGAAGGCAAGGTGCGTGAGTATTATGACGGCGGCAGTTTGAAGTCGGAAATATCCTACAAAGACAGTAAACAGAATGGGTCGGCTAAAACATATTTCCCGAATGGTAAACTGGAGACAGAAGCCAACTACAACAATGGCATGATAGAGGGATCTTACAGAACATACTTTGACAATGGCCAGCTACAGACGGAGGTTATGAATGAGGCTGGCCAGAAGAACGGCAGCTTTAAGAGTTACTACCGCAGTGGCCAACTAAGTACCGAAGGAAGTTTTGTAGCTGGTAAAATGCACGGCCCTGCCAAATCGTATTATGAAAGCGGAAAGTTGCGTAGCAGCATTCCTTATAAAAATGGCAACGTTAACGGCACTGGTCAGTACTTTTACGAAGATGGCAAGCTAAAAGAAGAAGTAATTGGTAGCAGCAACGGCGAAGAGTTGAAAAGCATCACCTACTACCCCTCTGGCAACCTGCAAACCGAGGAGCAAACAAAAAACAAGAAGAAGCACGGTAACTGGAAAAAATATTATGATGCTCCGGGCAAGCCTGTTCATGTTTCCGAAACCTACAAAGATGATAAGCGTGTAGGCGACAAACTGGTTTACCACGAAAACGGACAAGTAAAAGAGAAGTATAAGTATGAGGATGGAAAAATTATTGGCCTGAGCTACGAATACTATCCTTCTGGCAAATTAAAATCAGAAACCAATCACAAAGACGGCCTGCGCTTCGGAGCCTATAAGCAATACTTTGAAGATGGTAAGGTACAAGTTTTAGGCCAATTCAGAAATAATCGCGAAACCGGCACCTGGAAATACCACAGCCCGGATGGCAAGGTTATCAAAACGCGTGTGTACCGCAATGGGCAGGTGCTGGAAGAGAAGGCGAAATAATTTATACTTTGAAGTATAACAGGAGCACTCAGAAATGTGTGCTCTTTTTGTTTACCCATACTTGTTACCCTACATAATACTATGCTAAGGCAGCTCTCTAAATTCTTTTTGCTACATAAAAATAAACACTTACCTTTGTGCCGAACGATTATTCGGTCTGGATGACAAAACGAGAAAAAATACTACACACTACCTTGGAGTTGATTGCCAACCAAAGCATTCAGGCAACACCAATGTCGCAGATTGCGAAAGAGAGCGGCGTGGCTACAGGTACTATCTATCATCATTTTGCCAGTAAGGAAGAGATCGTACAGCAAATTTATTTAAGCACGAAGCAGGATTTCCAGCGCATCATACAGTCTAACCTGCATCCATCACAAAATGTAAAGTCACAGTTTATAAGCCTCTGGAAAAGTATCTATGAGTACTACATCAACAATCCACTGGCCTTCCGCTTTGTACAGCAGGTAAACTATTCGCCTTATATCAACGAAACCACCAGAGCAGAAGCGCAGCAGTATTACCAGGAGGTTTACCAGTTTTTTGAGGCGGGAATAAAAGCCGGTCATTTTGTAGAAATGGAAGTTGTACTGATCGGAGAATTGATCCATGGCAACATCAGCACTTTAGTTGAAATGCAGTTGAACAACATGCTCGAGCAACCAGAGAGCCAGATTCAGCATGCCATTGAGTTTTCGTGGAATGCTATAAAAGTATAATCAAAAAAAATTTAAGTATAATACCGACCGAACGTTCGGTATAAATAAAAGAGATATGGACAAAGTAGTTTTAGTAACAGGCGGAACAGGTTATATAGGATCGTGGGTAGTAAAGATGCTGCTCGAGCAGGGTTACATAGTACGATTAACCGTTCGTGATAAAAGTAAACAGACAGGTTATTCACATCTTGCTGCTGCTGCGGAACAAAGCAATGGGAAATTAGAGATTTGGGAAGCAGATCTACTAAAAAAGGGTTCTTTTAATGAAGCAGCCAAAGGTGCCGATGCTATTATTCATATGGCCTCCCCTTTTACGCTACGTTTTAAAGATGCGCAGAAAGAACTGATAGATCCGGCGGTGAAGGGCACCCAAAATGTATTAGAGGCAGCAAATCAGTCCGGTAGCGTGAAAAAGGTGGTGCTTACGTCAAGTGTAGCGGCCGTGCATGGAGACAATATAGATATGAAAGAACAGGGCTTACAGGAGTTTACTGAAGAACACTTTAATACCTCCAGCTCCCTCACCCACCAACCCTACTCCTATTCAAAAGTAATGGCCGAAAAAGAGGCCTGGAAAATGCACGATGCACAATCAGCCTGGAAACTGGTGGTCATAAACCCATCCTTTGTTTTAGGACCTTCACTATCCAATGCCTCCAACTCAGAAAGCCTTAGTTTTATGAAAGACATACTTACAGGCAAATATTACTTGGGTGCTCCTGAACTGCAGCTAGGTTTTGTAGATGTACGCGACGTGGCAAAAGCCCATTTGCTGGCATTGGAAAATAATCAGACAGAAGGAAGGCACATACTAGCCGAACGAACCACAGGTGTGTATGAAATTACCCAGTTAGTTAAAGAGAAGTTTGGCAACAAGTATAAACTGCCTTTGATGAAGTCGCCGAAAATGATGTTGTACCTGGTGGGCTGGATGTTTGGATTAACCAGTAGTTTTATAACGCGCAATGTAGGGCACTCGCTAAAACTGAATGCAACGAAGAGTAAACAACAACTTGGGCTGCACTATACGCCACTCCAAAAGACAGTAGAAGATATGGTACTGCAAATGCAGCAGGATAAGGTGGTGGCATAAATTTTACTTCGGTAAAAGTAGCGGCACATACAATGCTACTTTTACCGAAGTAAAGTATTAAACAGCCTGTTTTATTTCTGAAACTTTATTCGAGATAAGCAAGACGGGGTTTAACGAGGCAAGGTAGTCTAGCAAAGCAAAGATGAATAGCACTATAGCCCCCATCTCCAAAAGTTCTTCGAAAGTATACATGATCCTGTTGTAGATATGATCAATGCCGTAATGCTTGTACAGATACCCTTCCACTAGTTCAAAGCCTATTGCAGCACCAACAAATATACATCCAGAGGCCAAGAACAGATTACGGGTAAATGAAGGCAGTGAGAATACCCACTTCAAAAAGAATACGCCAAGCAATGCTACTCCTGCAGCATATGGTAACACCCAAGACCAGTAGAGAAGCCCGTTTAAGTCAGAGCTCAGTTGGGGCCTTACAAACTCTGCAACGTGCTCGTGTACTTGTGCGCTCTCATCAATTGCCATAAAAACAAAGATTAGTGAAAGTACTAACCAATATCTTCTCCCGTTGCGTTTATCAACTTTGCTGTTTACCAGAAAAATCAGGTAAAGTAAACTTGCCGCTATAAGGAGCATAACCGAAGAAAAGAAAGCTGGCACATTCTCTTCACCGTTAAAATCGAAGTACCTAACAATTATGCGTGTAAGCCGAGACTCATACTCTACTATACTTTCCAGTACCAAACCTATACTATGCATACAGAGAAGCACACACACAATCAACAATAGTCCCTTTGCCACATACGCAGCTGAAATTTTAATGACCTTAGCATAATCTGTGGGTATGGAAACAATAGCAGTATGATCCATAGTCTGAATAAAGTTCTGTCAGAGTAATTGCGTGATTTAATTATATCGTTGGTGTAAGAAGTAGTACAGGAATCATAGTCGCCAGAATCGTTAGTTTACTTTGCACATAGGTGTCCAGTGACAAATAATTACTTACCGGCTTTCAACAAAATACATAAAGTAAAATTTACTGGATTACTATTTACTATTCTGTCTTTAAAACCTTCTGTACTATAATGAACTACACATTTAGCATAAAGACTACTGCAACTGCAAACTAAGTACTGTGATTAGAAGGGACTTGGAAATTTTACAACCCACTATTTAAACTGCAAGAAATGCTGCCACAGATAAACTAGAGAAAGTGGTAAGATCAATAAAGCAAAGATTACTACTTAACACCAACAACAGGTAAAAGCTTCTCAGGTTCCTCCTTTAGTATACTCTGTACCTTACTTCTTAATTCATCAATCATCACCATACCACCACTACCTCTGTGTTCTACTGCGTTTATGTAATCGTATTTGAAACCCAAAGAAACGGCCAGCCTGCCGAAGCAATCGTTAAAATAAGCTGATGTAAAAATTTCGATGATGTTTATACTTTGCCTTGCCCACACCATGTTACTTAGCCCTGCCCCATGCGGTGCTACAATACAAGTGGCATGCGAGAAAATTATCATTTGCTCCTCAATAGAAAGTTCTTCACTGTAAACTATAGAAAAGCCAAGCTTATGCACTACTTGCTCTACTTCTTCTTCATTTGCTAGCTTCCTTTTAGGGGTTTTTCTTCTGGATATATAAATTTTAGTAGGAGCCAAAGATATAGTTGTTCGTGGTACCACTTTGTCTCTAAGTTGATGTAAGTACTCAATAGCTACAGGGTGCACAAAGCCAGCATCAGGTTCCTGTTGCAGTGTAAAGTACTTCGGAATTAGTTTCATACCATTGGCCACTATAATCCGATCATTATAATCCTGCTCTCCAAGTATGAGCATAAGCAGCTCTCTGCAGTAAGAGGGACAATCCTTTGGTACCATAATCTTAGCTGAGGGCATGGCTTCCAAGGAAATCAGAATTCCTGGCAATGACTCGAAAATCCAATGGAAAAACGGGTGGTTAGGGCAGCTGATTACATACTCTTCTTCATGCAATTGCTCCCATTTAAGTAAAGGCTCATGTAGCATATTCTCCCAGCCAATCATTCTGTACAAAGACCCTAGACTCTCCACTAGAAAGAAACACCTATCAATCCAGGTAAGCCCAGAATAAGGAGATACACAAACATTATTCAGAAGATACAGATTTTTCTTATCGAAAGCTTTATGTCTCCTGAACGTTGATGGGAAATGTGCTGGGAAGTGATAAGTTTCAATTAAAGGATTAGCTATAGTGATTATTTCCTTTACATGTCTCCTTATAATTGGATTGTAAAGATTCTCTTCTATCGAGTTAATAACAGTAGAAGGTACATTACCACTCAATTTACCGAGAAGCACCTGGCTTATCTTCTGTAAAAGGAGAACCTTATACTTCAAATAAATTACTCTTATGTTATTCATTATATGTACAGGGTTCAACAGCAGTAATACATATATTATTATATAGTTGAATATAAAGCTTTTACGCCACACTATAAACTATGTTACATAATTTATATATATATTCATAAAAGCAAGTTGGAATTTGCCTTATATCATGCTTCACGTGCTTTTATGAATGTTTTCGGTATGCAAAGAGTATCAGGATATTACCTGAAAAATAGGTATTAGAGCCAAACTCTATCGAAAAAAATGGGTATGAGACGAGAACAATATAGAACTTACCGGTAAGTAAGTTTAACAAGAATATTTTGAGAAGGTACAGCTCCTGGTGCAATCAGAAATTGCACCACCAATCAGATGCTGAAATGCTTTAAATACTAGATTAAGCTTATTGCTAGTAGAAGAACAATGCCTTTTACTACTTATCTAAATCAGAGAGTAAAATTTTTCAACAAATTAACAGACCATTTTTTCCACAGAAAACCTACACAATCTGAATTACTTAACTAATTATCCACGAAATCTGCCCATATTTTTGATTTTTATTTCATAAATCTTCAAATTAACTTCGTAACCCTAACTACGAGTACCATGACGCACAACGAACAAAACACAGGCATCCGCACCGACTGGACCCTGGAAGAGATAAAGGAGATATACTATAAACCCGTACTTGAGCTAATTGTAGAGGCGGCTAACGTGCACAAGCAGTACCAGGCTACCGGCGAGGTGCAGGTATGTACTTTACTTTCGGTTAAAACAGGCGGCTGCCCCGAAGATTGTTCTTACTGCCCACAGGCAGCACGTTTTCACACAGGTGTTGATGTGCACAAGCTACTGAGCCAAGAGCAGGTGCTAACAGCCGCACAGCGTGCAAAAGATGGCGGCTCAACCCGTTTCTGCATGGGTGCCGCATGGCGCGAAGTGCGCGATAACCGCGACTTCGACAAAGTGCTGGACATGGTGAAAGGCGTAAACGAAATGGGCCTGGAAGTATGCTGCACATTAGGCATGGTAAACGAGTATCAGGCCGAGAAGCTGAAAGAGGCTGGCCTGTATGCCTACAACCACAACCTGGATACTTCAGAAGAGAACTATAGCAACATCATTACTACCCGCACTTACGACGATCGCTTGGATACAATTGAGAACGTGCGTAAGGCAGGTATTTCGGTTTGTTCTGGTGGCATTATCGGTTTAGGCGAAACAGACGAAGACCGTATTGGTATGCTCCATACATTATCTACGCTAGTGCAACACCCAGAGTCAGTTCCGGTAAATGCGCTGGTACCAGTTAAAGGTACTCCGCTTGAGAACCAGCCATTGGTAACTGTTTGGGAGATGGTGCGCATGATCGCAACAGCGCGTATCCTGATGCCTAAAACAATGGTACGCTTATCAGCAGGGCGTGAGCGCATGAGCGTAACTGATCAGGCACTTTGTTTCTTAGCTGGTGCGAACTCTATTTTCACAGGCGAAAAGCTGCTTACTACGCCAAACCCTGACTTTGATCAGGATAAAGCTATGTTTGAATTGCTTGGCCTAACTCCAAGAAAATCTTTTAAAGAGGAAACACAGCACGTTTGCTAGTGTATTGACAAAAGACTATTTGACATAAGACCAAAGACTTTTATTAAATTCAATGTTGTCTTTAAATCCTTGGTCCTTTGTCACATAATCATTTGTTAAATAGATTGCAGCAAAAGCTGGAAGAGCGGGAGGTGCAGGGCAACTTGCGCCAACTAAAAACCACTTCCGCCTTAATAGATTTTTGCTCTAATGATTACCTTGGTTTTGCTCGCTCCGAAAAACTGCGGGCACTGGTCCAGGAGTACGAGAACAAATACAAACATCTGCCAATGGGGGCGACCGGCTCCCGACTTTTATCTGGCAACAATACTTTATTTAAGGAACTAGAAGAAACGATAGCGCAATACCATCACGGCGAAGCAGCATTGCTGTTTAACTCCGGATACGCGGCTAATGTTGGGCTTCTATCTGCCCTGCCACAGCGCGGCGACTCTATTTTTTACGATGAGGCCATACACGCCTCTATCAAAGATGGTATGCGCCTTAGTTTTGCAAAAAGCTACAGCTTTAAGCACAATAACCTGAAGGACCTGCGGCGGAAATTGAGCCATGCTACAGGCACAGCTTTCGTGGTAGTAGAGTCTGTTTACTCCATGGATGGTGACATGGCACCATTAGCAGAGCTAGCGCAGCTGTGCCAGGAGCAAAGTATAGCTCTAATTGTAGATGAAGCTCACGCTGTTGGTTTGTATGGACCAAAAGGCGAAGGCTTAACTGTTGCGCTTGGCTTAGAGGATAAGGTATTTGCACAGGTAATTACCTATGGCAAAGCTATGGGCAGCCACGGAGCAGCTGTGGTAGGATCAAAAGTACTGCGCGACTACCTGATAAATTTTAGTCGCGCTTTTATATACACAACAGGTTTACCAACCCATGCACTTATAACGCTGCAATGCGCATATAAATTGTTGCCGGAGTTGGACAAAGAACGTCAGCATGTAAACAAGCTGGCAGAACACCTGTTGGAGCAACTGAATAAAGTAAAGGGCATCCGCTGTGCTCCAGAAGAGAGTGTCATACTTTCTGTTTTCCTGGAGAGTGGCGATATAAAAAAGCTAAAAGAGCTGGCCTTATACTTACAACAAAGTGGTTTTGATGTGCGCCCCGTGCTCAGCCCTACCGTGCCGCAAGGCCAGGAGCGTTTACGGATAATTGTGCACGCATATAATACAGAAGAAGAAATTGAGGGCCTCGTGCAGGCCATAGCCAAAGGAACATGAAACGTTATTTTGTAACAGGTATCGGTACAGATGTGGGCAAGACAGTTGCTGCCGCCATACTTACCGAAGCCCTGCAAGCCGACTACTGGAAACCTGTACAGGCAGGCGGTCTGGATTTTACTGACACGGACACTGTTATGAGTCTGGTGTCTAACCCTGTATCTGTCTTTCACCCGGAAGCTTACCGCCTCAAAATGGCTGCTTCTCCCCATCGTGCCGCCGCTGCCGAGGGCATCGAAATTGATGTGCATGGGCTAAAGCTACCCGAAACCAGCAACAACTTAATTGTAGAAGGAGCCGGAGGGTTGATGGTACCTTTAAACAAACGCTACCTTGTATTGGACCTGGTGCAACAGCTCGGGCTAGAGGTGGTATTGGTATCACGCAACTACCTCGGAAGTATAAACCATACTTTACTCACGGCAGAAGTGCTTCGTTACCGTAAGATACCGGTAGCAGGCATCATCTTCAACGGCGAGGAAACCCCAAGCTCAGAAGACTTCATCATTAAGTATACCGGTCTGCGCCGCCTACCATCCATCCGCCAGGAAGCTGATTTTTGCAAGGATACCGTAGCCGAGTATGCTAAGCAGTTTGAAGGATATTTATAGTATAAAAAACAGGATATAGCCTATAGCTTCAACTCTACTAATTGATTTATACTTCAAAGCTGAGTAAAAAACATGATTAACATTTTTTCTGTAAATCATGAACACTCCCCTATTTCTATTAAGAGGATAATTTTGCCGCTGCGGAAGTTTGCTTTACGCTTTGTAGCAAATGCTTAGCCTATCTTCATACAAACAGGAAAGGGAAACAAAAGGTATAACGCTGGCAGATGAGTTAGAAGAACAAGAATCCCCGCCTTAGCAAAGAAGGGAATAAAGGAGTGATTTGATCTGTTAAGGCAAAACATATACTTTAAAAGCCGGTTTAGTACGCTGTTACTGCTCATACAAACTTTCAAAGTATAAATCCACACACTTTTAATATTTACCTTTGGCTATGGATTTAGCTCAACGTGACCAAAATGTTATCTGGCACCCTTACACCCAGATGAAAACTGCCGCCCTGCCCATTCCTATTATGCGTGGCGATGGAGCACTTTTGTTTGCCGAAGATGGCAAAACGTACATTGATGCTGTAGCATCTTGGTGGGTAAACTTGCACGGACATGCACACCCATACATTGCTCAAAAGGTAGCGCAACAGTTACAGACGCTGGAGCACGTGATCTTTGCTGGCTTTACGCACCCAGCGGCCGTTGAGCTGGCAGAACGACTGCTGCAGATTTTACCGGCAAACCAGAAACGCGCTTTTTATTCTGATAATGGTTCTACTGCTGTAGAGGTAGCTATCAAAATGGCAATACAGTACTGGAATAACGTTGGCCAGCCAAAGCGTAAAATTATCGCCTTCCGCGACAGTTACCACGGCGACACCTTTGGCGCCATGGCCGTAAGCAGCCGCAGCACATTTACTGCTCCGTTCTGGTCCTACTTATTTGATGTCGAATTTATTGATGTGCCAGTACAAGGCCAGGAAGAAGAAGCCTTAAAACAACTAGAGGCGATTGCTGTAGCAGGAGGTGCAGCGGCATTTATTTACGAGCCTCTGGTATTGGGCACAGCAGGTATGGTAATGTATACACCGGAGGTGCTTGATAAACTAATGGGCATCTGTAAAAAGTACAGTGTACTTACCATCGCCGACGAGGTAATGACTGGCTTTGGCCGCACTGGCCGTAATTTTGCCAGCCATTATGTGCAGCACCAACCCGATATGATGTGCTTTTCCAAAGGCCTAACCGGCGGCACTATGGCGCTGGGGCTCACTACCTGCAGCAACCAGATTTACGAAGCTTTTCTGCACGACGACAAAAGCAAAACATTCTTCCACGGCCATAGTTATACCGGCAACCCTATTGCTTGTTCAGCGGGCCTGGCAAGCCTTGATTTACTGCTTCAGGAAGAAACACAGCAAAGTATAAATCGCATAGGACAGCAGCATAACATATTTGCCGCAAATGCCAGGAAGCTGCAGCATGTAAAAGAAGTGCGCCAGCAGGGCACTATACTTGCCGTAGAATTTGAAGCTGGCCAAACCTCATACTTCAGTAATCTGCGGGATACACTTTACAATTTCGCTCTAGAACAGGGTGTATTGCTGCGTCCGTTAGGCAATATCATATATATAATTCCGCCTTACTGTATCACCAACGAGCAGCTAGAGCAGATCTATAAAACTATACTAGGTATGCACGAACTGGTGGCTAATTTGCATTGATTTATACTTTGGCAGAAGCAAAAAAACATATCGTTATCAGAGGCAAGGGCATAATTTCACCACTTGGTCATGATGTGGCTTCTGTTAATGCTGCCTACGCTTTGGGTAAGCCAGCTTTCACAACTATCCTCCATAACAACGAACTTACACCTGTTGCCGCCTTACCTGCCATTGCAGAAGAAGCACTGCAAGGGTTAGCCAAATCAAACCCAAACTACAGACACCTTGATAGGTCTGTTTTAATGGCTGTTTATGCGGCACGCCAGGCTGCTTCACAAGCCGGGTGGCTTAATGAAGAAAGCCAGACTTCTGTAGATTATACTTCCGAAGACCTTGCTGTTAACATAGGCTCCTCGCGTGGTGCAACAGGGTTATTCGAGCAACATTACAGCTCCTTTCAACAAAGTATAAATGGAACCACTGCTTCTAGCGCCTCACCTACTACTACACTTGGCAACTTATCCAGTTGGGTAGCACACGCTGTCAATGCAGGAGGTGCCCAAATTAGCCATTCCATTACCTGCAGTACGGCACTTATGGCTGTAGCCAATGGTGTGGCCTGGTTAAAAGCCAGTATGGCGAAGCGTTTCCTGGCTGGCGGTACCGAAGCGCCTCTTACTCCCTTCACTATTGCGCAGATGAAGGCTATTGGGATTTACTCTAAGCTTGCTGGTGCTCCTTACCCCTGCCGGCCCTACAACAACCAGGAAAATACTTTTGTATTAGGTGAGGGTGCTGCAGTATTTGCGCTTGAGCTAACTGACACAGCCAAACTTAACAAAGGAGATATGGTGATTGAAGCTGTGGGGTTTGGTTTTGAAAAAATTATAAGCAAGACAGGTATATCAGCAGAAGGCCAGAACTTCCAAAAGTCCATGCGCCATGCTTTATCGCAGTTACCTGCCGATGACCAGGAAATCGATCTTATCATCAGCCACACCCCTGGCACCAAAGCTGGCGACAAAGCAGAACTGGAAGCGATTAATACCGTTTTTGCTGGTAAAAAGCAGCCCATAACAACAAATAAGTGGATTTTAGGCCACACCTTAGGTGCATCTGGTGCTTTAAGCCTTGATTATAGCCTGTATCTGCTGGATTCTTGCGAAAACCTGCACATTCCGAAATATTTTTCAAAAAATTTCACACAGAAAAATACTATAAATAGAATATTGATCAATGCTGCTGGTTTTGGTGGAAATGCCTCAAGTATTATTGTTAAAGTTATAACGTAATTGCTATATATATAGCATGAACATATATACATATGAAGTTTTAATTTTAACAATACAATTTGTTCCTTTCTCAATTATCCTACATTACACTACCCCATTATCACCTAAATAATCCTAATCATACATTAGCAAGTATAATTCGGGAGTTTAAACTCCTTTTTTTTATAATTTAATGTAGTTTAGATTTGCGCGCATCAAGTTAGCTATAACCAACTTTTAGTTAAACCAATGTAGGCAAACAAACTATTTATTCCTGCTTCAATCCATCTCACCTGCTTCACCTTTTCAAACTATCTATCTGGTAATTAACAAAATGAGAGATGCTCTAAAGCTATCATTCTGCCTATTGGTTATACTAATTACGTTTCTTATAACAACAGGAGAGCTGAGTGCGCAAACACCAGGATTAATATTTAAGCCCGCTGCTAACGGTGGTAATAAAATATTAGATCCTAACGGCGACGGATATGTATCTAAAGCTGCCACTGGATTTACAGGAACAAACGACGAAACCACCAACAACAGCGAAATTCCTTATAGGCCTTTTCCAACTATGGCTACGGAGGTGGTAGGTGATCTTGTAACAGGTACCAGCGGAGGGCACACAGACCTTGTCCCTTCCCAATCGTCAGGTGGTACGGGTTCTCCCATCGCAGCGTATTATGATGGCAAGAACCTGATGTTCCGTGTTAGGCTTGGCAAGCAGTCTACAGCATCGAAAGGATACAGTATCATGATTGATTCTAACAATCTTTTTGGAAATCTTGTATCCGGCACTACTCCATCTAGCACTCCCAACCCTGGTTTTGAATATGAGATCGTACTTGCCGCCAACTTCGATGTGAGTCTATACGACCACCGTAATCAACCAAATGGAGGATCCAAGATCTGGACAGGCTCTACAGACCAGTACTTTCAAAAGTCTATAGCTGCATCGAAAGCTAGTGGCGACGATGACTATTTCTATGATTTTTACCTGCCACTTACAGCGTTTGCAGGTGGTATTACAGCAGACACCAGATTGCGCATGACAGGCATTACCATCACCAGTGCCCAAAGTGGCATTACCGGAACGGTGTCTGATGTTGGTGGAGTAAACTTTAGCGGAACTTATGGCGGTGAAGCCAGAAATGCCTGGGCTGATGTAATAAATAGCTTCCCGAGTGTGTCTCTGAATGAACTCATGAACGGTGGGTTTCCTTCTACCACTATTTTAGCCCGTCCTCCTATTATCAGCAGCACAATTTTTACCTCCAGCACAAGTATAAGCGGCACCTCAGTAGAGGCCGCAGGCTCTGTAATCAGGCTATACCAGAACGGCACGCTGATCTGCGGTGGCACTTTAGCTTGCCCAACTGTTAGCTCAACCGGCACCTGGACCTTGTCCGGCATTCCTTTTGGCACCCTTATCGGTGGTGCCCAGATCACTGCTACAGTCTTAGCTCCGGGTAAACCGGAATCTGTTGCGTCTGTTGCTGTAAATGTCATTTCCTTGGCTTCTTTCTGCACGGCTACTGTTCCGCCTACCATTACAGGAGTTTCTAACGGAAGTATAAAGTCTTTAGCAGGCACTACTCAGTATCCGGGGCAGCAGGTAATCAAAGTATACCAAAACGGAGGCACAACTTCTGTTGCCACTCATACTGTTACGGCTGTTGGAACCGCCGCTCCCTATACCTGGGAACTGTCCACAGCACTGGATGCAGGTATGTGGGCTGTTACCACAACCCCTACCGGTCAATGCGAGTCATTTAAATCAAATGAAGTATGCTACAATGGTAATGGACAGTCTACCTTTAACAGCACAACGGTAACAATAACCAGTGTTACTTATCCTGATTTAACAACCAGCACAGGGCCTTCTATTAAAAACAGCATTACCACCATTTTTGGAACTGTAAGCAAAACCGGAGATGCTGTTTATATCTTCAAAAACGGGGAGAGGATGATGTCCTATACAGTAATTCCTACAACTATTAACTGGCAGATCAACATCAGTTCGCTTGCGCTGTCTACAGGTGATGTTATTACAGCAAGAACAGTTGAGGCTGGCACTAAAAACGGCAGCTATTCCTGCGGAGACTTAGCATCCAGCAGATCAAACTTCTTTACTGTAACTGCAGTTACCTCAGCTCCAACAATTGCAGGTTCATTCTGTACGACAGGAAGTATAACAAGTGTATCCGGTGCTTGTAAAGAGCCTGCAGGTACTCTGGTTCAGTTATACGATGCTGTAAGCAATGCAGTAATTGGTAGCCCGGCTACAGTAAACGCAAGCGGAGCTTGGACGGTTAATACAACCATTGCAAACGGCATATCCTTTTACGCCAGAGCAACAGCAGATGGCAAAAGCATTAGCTCAGCTTCCAGTACAGTAACGTTGCGTTCTCCTGAGTCAAACACAGGACTGGCTATAACATCTGTACCGGTAATAGAGGGCGCTACTACCCTATCTGGCACGGTGGCAAACGGCACTGGCAAGATCGTAACACTTTATATCGGAGGATCGCCTTACGGCACCACAACTGCTACCAACGGCAGCTGGTCTTTTTCAGGCATTTCTCCTTTAGAGCTCTATTCAGGTGCGGATCTTTATGTGACAGTCAAAACATCCACCTCCTGCGAAAGTGCGCCTTCTCCGGTTGTGTTTGTGCAATGTAAGCAGCCACTCACTACATTTATTGTCACGTCATCCATCGTCTCGCCTGCTAAAGCTTGCTACAACAGTACAGTAACTTTAAAACTGGGCGGATCTGAAAACGGTGTTATCTATAACATGTATGTGTATGCCAACGGCGTATACACACGCACCGGAAGCTCCGTATTAGGTACAGGCTCTACAATCTCACTTGCATCGGGCCCCATGACGGTAGATCCTACTACCTTGCAGGTAAAGGCGACAAAAGTTGGCAGCGTAAACTGTGAGCCGAACGTTGGCTCTGCTGTTACAGTGGGCGTATACCCGCAAGTACCAAACACATACGACATAACAGCTTCTACAACATCCGGTTGCCCTGGCCTTAGCACAACCGTAACGGTTATAAATGCCGCCACTGGTTATTCGTACCAACTCTACAATATTACAACAAGCACATTTTTAGGTACAGCTATTGAACCCACTACTGCAGGCAGCATTGCATTCCCGCCCATAACAGTACATACTACAGCAGATTACAGCGTTTACATAAAGAGTGTATCTACACAGTGTGGTACAGAAAATGTAAACTCCAAGTTTGTAAGAATAACAATAGCTGGCCCAACAGTGACGCAACAGGTAACACAAACTGCCACAAAAGTATGCAGCGGCGGTAGCGTAAGCTTTAGTTTTGACGGTTATACAGGCTCTACATATAGCCTTATCGATAAAGCTACTAACACGCAAGTAGGTTCCGGTATAGCTGGCAGTACAGGTACAAAAGTGTCGCTTAGCACAGGTGCACTAAACACATTAGGCATAAAGAACTACAGAATTAGGGTTGTAGACAGCAGTTGTACTTCTTTTCTAGTAACAGAGCCAACTGTAGAGGTTACCAATGGTATTCCAGCAACTGTATCGGCTGGCTCTAATGTAACTGTATGCGGTAACAAATATACACTGCAAGGGAGTGACCCGTCTCCAGGTACCGGCACCTGGAGCCAAACAAGCGGACCTGCAGGCGCCACTATCGTCAGTATAAATTCCGCAAACTCTGATATTACAGGGCTTACATCAGGCACATATCAGTTTACCTGGACAGTTACGTCAAACTGCGGCACCCCTACTAGCAGCTCAAGCACAGTTACCATAACAGTAAACTGCGCCGCTATTTACAGTGTAAAGTCCACAAAGTATGTAAATGAGTATATGCAAGGCGAAGTACTTGCTACTGTTTCTGATGAGGACGGGGGAATAAAGAGTGTTGCTTTTGTCTCGGGTACTTTACCTAGAGGATCTACTCTTAATAATGCAACCGGAGAAATTAAAATTACGGATGTATCCATGCTGCAAGCAGGAAACTATATTTTCACAGTACGTACAGTTGATGCTTATGACAAAACAACCGATTTGACTGTTGGTATTAGAATGCTTAGCATAAATGGTTCTTCTGAGCCTCTTCCCTATGCAGTTGAGCTATCTAACTTTACGGCTCTATATGCTGATTACAAAGTGAAACTGCAGTGGACCACTGCATCAGAAGACAACAACAACTTCTTTGAAATTGAGAAAAGTATAAACGGAAAAGACTTTAAGGAAATTGGCACCGTGAAGGGAAATGGCACTACAAAACAAGCAGTACGCTATACCTTCACTGACAGCCATCCTACTTCCGGCACAATCTATTACCGTTTAAAGCAGGTAGATTTTGATGGAAAGTATAGCTACAGCAAGACAGTGGCGGTTAGTGTAAAAGCCAATACTAAAGCTGCAGTACAGGCTTATCCGAATCCTTTTTCGAAAGATCTTACACTAATGCTTGCACTTGAGGAGGCGGGTGATGTGCAGATACAACTCCTAGACCTCCAAGGCAAAGTAGTCTACAGCAGCAAAACTGTAACCGAGAAAGGCTTTCAAGAAACTACACTGCCGCTCCATACTTTGAGTAAAGGCGTTTATATACTTCGTGTTAACGGGACTGGATTAAACCAGATACTAAAAGTTGTAAAAGCACATTAAGCATAGCCATATCTAAAAGAGAAAGGCCGCCCCAACAGGTGGCCTTTCTCTTTTAGATTTATTTGCTGTTTGTACTGATATTCTAAACTCCCTGCACTATTTTTGCAGCTTAACATTTTATTTTTAAGACACCTAGATGAAAATCTTAAAATTCGGTGGGACCTCTGTAGGCTCTGCTGAGCGAATGAGGGCAGTTGCCTCGCTCATCCAAAACGATGAGCCTAAGATCGTAGTGCTTTCGGCTATGTCGGGCACTACGAATGCATTGGTGCAGATTGCAGAAAAACTGTACCAGAACAAAAACCAGGAAGCAAAGGAGCTGATAAACTCCTTACACGATAAGTATAAACAGGTGGTAGAAGCATTCTACACCTCCACCGATATTAAGAAAAAGGCTTACGAGCTGATCAATAACCACTTCGAGCACATCCGTTCGTTTACGCTGGACCTTTTTACGGTACACGAAGAACGCGCGGTGCTGGCTCAGGGCGAGCTATTGTCTACGGCGCTTTTCCAGTTTTACCTGGAGGAGCAGGGCATTCCGTCTGTGCTTTTGCCGGCGCTCAATTTTATGAAGATTGATGAGAACGAGGAACCAGACGCAGACTATATTGCAAAAAACCTAAAAACCGAGCTGGCAAAATATCCTGACACGAAGCTCTTTATCACACAAGGGTACATCTGTCGCAATGCCTTCGGGGAAATAGATAACTTAAAGCGTGGTGGTTCAGACTACTCTGCTTCTTTGATTGGTGCTGCTGCCGATGCATCTGAAATCCAGATCTGGACTGACATTGACGGTATGCACAACAACGACCCACGCATTGTAAAGAACACTTATCCAATTGCAGAATTGTCTTTCGACGAGGCAGCTGAGCTTGCATACTTTGGCGCAAAGATTTTGCACCCGAGCAGCGTATTGCCGGCCAAGCAAAAGAACATACCGGTGCTTTTGCTAAACACTATGCAGCCGGAGGCAAAAGGCACCATCATCACCTCACAGAGCAAGGGCGGAAGTATAAAAGCCGTAGCTGCGAAAGATGATATCACAGCTATCAAGATAAAGTCAGGCAGAATGTTGTTGGCTTATGGTTTCCTGAGAAGCGTGTTTGAAGTGTTCGAAAGGTATAAAACGCCTATCGATATGATCACCACTTCTGAGGTAGCTGTTTCGCTTACTATAGACAACAGCAAGTTCCTGAATGAAATTATTACGGAGCTAAAAGAGTTTGGACAGGTAGAGGTTGATACTGACCAGACAATTATTTGCGTGGTAGGCGATTTTATAGCCGAACGAAGCGGCTCTGGCTTAAAGATATTCGAATCACTGAAGTCTATCCCGCTGCGCATGATCTCTTACGGGGGCAGTAAAAACAACATCACCCTATTAATTAACACAAGCGATAAAGTAGAGGCGCTTACAAGACTAAATGATGGAATCTTTGAAAGAAACAACGGAAACAACGCTTAAGCAGCACTTGCAGGAGCTGCAGCAGCATCCTACTCCGCTGTATGTATATAACCTGGGCCTGCTGCGCCAAACACTACAGGCAGTAAAGCAAGAGGCTGACAAGTATAACTACCATGTGCATTATGCTTTGAAGGCAAATGCCAATACTCCTATTCTTAACGAGATGCGCACCTATGGCTTTGGCGCTGACTGCGTAAGCGGCAACGAAGTTAAGGCTGCCATCGAGAATGGCTTTGCACCGGCAGAGGTTGTCTTTGCAGGAGTAGGTAAGTCTGACGAAGAGATTAACTACGCACTGGATCAGGATATTTTCAGTTTTAACTGTGAGTCAAGCCATGAACTGGAGGTGCTTAATGAGCTAGCCGCTGCGAAAGGAAAGATTGCACGCATTGCCCTGCGTATTAACCCGAATGTAAACGCCAACACGCACAAGTATATTACTACAGGCTTGGAGGAGAATAAATTTGGCATCAACGCATGGGAACTGGACAGTGTGATGACGCTACTACAGCAACTGCCAAACTTAAAGTTAATCGGTGTACACTTCCATATTGGCTCACAAATTACAGACCTCTCGGCTTTTAAAAACCTTTGCACGCGTGTAAATGAGTTTCAGGAGTGGTTTGAGACGCGCAAGATTGAACTGGAGCACATTAACGTAGGCGGTGGACTTGGCGTGGATTATTACCACCCGGAGCAAAACCCGATTCCGGATTTCGAGGCATATTTTGGTTTGTTTAACCAGTTTCTTGAAGTAAGACCAGGACAGCAGGTACACTTTGAACTCGGACGTTCACTGGTAGCACAGTGCGGTACGCTTGTATCACGGGTGCTGTATATCAAAAACGGTATTACCACGAATTTTGCCATACTTGATGCCGGCATGACGGAGCTTATACGTCCTGCTCTGTACCAGTCATATCATAAGATCGAAAACTTAAGCAGCAGCAAAGCTGAAGTACGTTATGATGTGGTAGGTCCTATCTGCGAATCATCGGATTGTTTTGGGAAGGCAGTTATGCTTCCAGAAACTAGCCGTGGCGATTTGATAGCCATACAAACAGCAGGCGCCTATGGCGAGGTAATGGCTTCTGCCTATAACCTGCGCACAAAAGCAAAGGCGCTGTATTTATAACAATTGAAGATCCTGTTTAAAATCAAAAGCCCATACTTAAATTTAAGTATGGGCTTTTGATTTACAGAGTTAAGGCTAGCGGGTGAAATCTGCTCTACTCATTCCGTTTGCTTTTCTGTTCAAGCCCGGATGTTCTGGTGCCAGCGACACTACAAAGTCAGGTTCAGCATGTGCAATGCTCTCCTGTGCAGCTAAATAGTTGGCCAATTCCAGTGCGTTGCCATCTGAGTTCTTATCAACTTTTACCACATATACATCATCACTCAGGCTGGCTACTATACTAGCGTTATAGTTTTGCAATAGCTGATCAAGCGCAGCTTTACCTCCGTCTCTTACTGTTACAATAGTCTCGTTGCTGATGCCTAACAGGTTATTCTCTCTTAAAAAATATGGTGCTGCATACGCTATTCCTGGGTCATTACTTAACACCTGCACAGCTTGTTCTGCCTGCTTACAGTTAAGTCCGCTTACTAGCTCAAGTGTGTAAAGTGTAGCAGAGTTTGTGCCTATAGGGGAACCGAGTTGAGCCACAAAACCATATTTTTCGGCCGTTTTTTTCTGCTGCTCATATGTACTGCCTTCTGTAAAAACTACAACTACCTTTCCAGTATAAACAGAGCCAAGAGAAGTCTGCTCATTTTGGAACATATAGCTGAAAGAAGTACAAGGAGAACCATCCATCGCCTGATTTAGAAGGTTAGGGTCAAAACGCACGTTCCTGATAGGAGAGCCATCTTCTTGTCTGCAGGAGGCCAGGGCAAGGATGGAGAGGGTGTATAAAAGTAGGGGTATAAAATTTATCTTCATCGCAGTACAATTTTAGGGATCATATTTACTTAGATGTACGTGCAGATTTATGGAATAGCTACAATTTATAGCACCTATTTTTTCAATTTTTAGCCTTACTTGCTTCTTTTAATCCATTTTATTAACATAAGTAAATTTTTTAATACTTATTTTCAACAATTATACTTTATTATCTGTTTAACAGTGCCTTAACATTAAACTGTGCAATTGTATCTACTACAGTCTAACCAGAAGCTTCAAGTACAATACTTTGAGTGCCCCTAGCTCTTATATCTTCTTACAGCGGTTAGCCCATTGGATAAAAATGGTGTCATTCATAGAAGTTTAACCTGCAAACATGCACTTGCTTTAGCTGTTCCCAAAGTATACCTTGTATAGTTGTCTTATTTTTCCCTTAGCTTACTTATGCGTATACTGTTAACTGGTGCCAACGGCTATATTGGAAAGCGCCTCATTCCCCTGCTCGTGGAACAGAAGCACGAGGTGCTGTGTATGGTGCGAGACCCCAGACGCTTTGATTTGGCTGCCACGCTTAAAGAAAAGGTACAAGTGGTAAAAGGCGACCTGCTAATACCAGAGTTACTAACACAACTTCCCACAGACATCGATGCAGCTTATTACCTCGTCCACTCAATGGGTGGATCTGGGCAGAACTTTGCCGAACTGGAAATGCGTGCGGCCAAAAACTTTGTTGCTTACCTGGATACCACAAGCGCGCAACAGGTGGTCTATTTGAGCGGTATTGCCAATGTAGAAAATCTTTCCAAGCACCTTTCTTCCCGCTACCATGTAGAAACCATACTTAACAGCGCCAACGCCAAACTTACGGTGTTGCGGGCAGCTATTATTATTGGCTCTGGCAGTGCCTCCTTCGAAATATTGCGAGACTTGGTAGAGAAACTCCCCCTCATGATCACACCAAAGTGGTTAAGGTCCAGGTGTCAGCCAATTGCTATCCGGGATGTGATGTACTACCTGACACAGGTACTTGGAAATACAGCATGCTACGGCAAAGGGTTTGAAATTGGCGGACCAGATGTGCTTACTTATAAAGAGATGATCCTCCGCTTTGCCAGACTGCGTGGACTTAAGCGTTACCTCATCTCCGTGCCAGTGCTTACACCTCGCATCTCATCTTACTGGCTATACTTTGTTACCAGCACCAGTTTTAGCCTGGCAAAAAGCCTTGTAGACAGCCTGCGGAATGATGTGGTAGTGATAGACCATAGTATAGAAAACATACTTCCGCACCAATGCATCAGCTACGATGAAGCCATCAGGCTAGCTTACAGCAAAATTGAACAGAACATGGTGATCTCGAGCTGGAAAGATGCATTAGTTAGCGGCACGATGCACCTGAACTATATGGACTTTGTGCAAATACCGGAGTTTGGCGTGCTCACAGACAAACAACGCCTCAAGTTCGAAAGGCCTGTGCATGAGGTAATGCAGAATATATGGGAAATAGGCGGCGAGCGTGGCTGGTATAAGACGGATTTTTTGTGGCGGATAAGAGGGCTTTTGGATAAGATGGCAGGCGGAGTTGGCTTAAGGCGCGGCAGGCGCAGCGCCACAGAACTCAAAGCCGGCGACACAATAGATTTCTGGCGTGTGCTCGTAGCTGATGAGCAACAAAAGCGCCTATTGCTGTATGCCGAAATGAAACTTCCCGGTGAGGCTTGGCTCCAGTTTAAAATATGCGAAGAGGCTGATGGTAATTACCTGGAGCAGTTGGCAGCTTACCGGCCAAACGGTATACTTGGTAGATTGTATTGGTATGCAGTACTGCCCTTCCACTTTATTATTTTTGGAGGCATGATAAGGAACATCATTGAATTCCGTAAGTAAGGCTTTTACAACAAAAAGTTAATATTCAAAAAAAAGTGCAATTTATAGATTCTTAAATATAAAACATTATACTTTTTGGCTAAGTATACTTCAATATAAAAACTGAGCTATATTTTAGTAGACCATATAAATAGATTGCTGTTGCCACAATAATTTTCTCGCCCTGTAAAAATCCTTAACTTTGCTCGTCTACTACACAACACACCAGATGGAGGCCATAAAAGAAACTAACTTCTCAATTGCCGGCCAAACCGGGTTTTACCGGGGCAAAGTACGCGACGTTTATTATTTTGATAACAAAATTGCAGTTATAGCTACAGATCGCATCTCTGCTTTCGATGTGGTGCTGCCGCGCGCCATCCCTTACAAAGGCCAGGTACTAAACCAGATCGCCAGCATTAACTTGGCAGCCACAAAAGACATTGTACCTAACTGGGTTATCTCCACACCAGACCCTAATGTAACCATTGGGCACAACTGTGAACCTTTTAAGGTGGAGATGGTTATTCGTGGATATCTGGCAGGACACGCCTGGCGAGAGTACAGAGCTGGGAAAAGAAGTGTTTGTGGAGTGGCTTTACCAGAAGGACTCAAAGAGAACGATAAGCTGCCGCAGCCAATCATCACGCCAACAACCAAGGCAGATGCCGGGCATGATGAGGACATTTCGAGAGAAGAAATTTTGGCGAAGGGCCTTGTTTCTGAGGAAGATTACCTTAAATTAGAGCATTATACACATTCCCTTTTTGCACGCGGCACAGAGCTGGCAAAGCAACAGGGGCTTATATTAGTAGATACAAAGTATGAGTTTGGGAAGTATAACGGCGAAGTATTTTTAATCGACGAAATACATACACCAGACTCTTCTCGTTATTTTTACAGCGAGGGCTATGCCGAAAGGCAGGCAAACAATGAGCCGCAGCGCCAGCTCTCTAAAGAGTTTGTTCGGCAGTGGCTTATTGAAAACGGTTTTCAGGGGAAAGATGGCCAGCAGATACCAGAAATGACAGACGATGTAGTATCTGGTATATCTGAGCGGTACATTGAATTGTACGAGGTATTTACCGGAAAACCCTTTGTAAAACAAGATTATAGCAACGCTCTGAAAAGAATTGAAGAGAAGCTAACGGAAAACATTTTTAACACCAAAGATTACAATTTTTAAAGTAGATTTGGTACATTTGCTTTTAAATCCTTATAGGTAGATCTATGAAGTACACGATTGATAAGAAAGAAAACTACACAACCATCACGATAGATGAGAAGAAACTAGACACTTCCATCGCACCCGATCTTAAATCTGAGTTCGTGAAGTTGAACGCCGAAGGGATCACAAATTTGATTCTTGATTTGAACAACGTAAAATATACTGACTCTTCAGGCTTAAGCTCTATCCTGATCGCAAACCGTCTTTGCAACTCATCAAACGGCTTGCTGATCCTGACCGGGCTTCAGGACCACGTGATGAAACTGATCACTATTTCTAAACTTGAGTCTGTATTGAATATCCTGCCAACTGTAGAAGAGGCAATCGACCGCGTTTTCCTGCACGAGATTGAGCAGGACCTTACAAACAAAGAAGACTAATTAAAAGCCGCCTGTGGTGGATTTCGAACTCAGAATACTGGGCAGTTCGTCGGCCACTCCATCGGCAAACAGACACCATACCGCCCAGGTTTTAACCATAGGCAATCAGCACCACCTGATTGATTGCGGCGAAGGAACACAAATGCAGCTGATGCTTTACAAAATAAAGCATCAGCGCATTTCAAACATCTACATCAGCCACATGCATGGCGACCACTACTTTGGGCTGGCCGGGCTGATTTCAACCATGCACTTACAGGGCCGCCAGGCACCGCTCCATTTGTTTGGCCCTCCCGGCTTAGCCGAAATCCTTACCCTACAACTAAAGTACTCCGGCACCAACCTTGTTTACCCGCTTATTTTTCATGAGCTGGATACTAACTGCCATAAAAGAATTTTTGAGGATAAGCAGCTCTCGGTTTATACTATTCCTATGGAGCATCGCATCCCCTGCTGTGGTTTCTTGTTTAAAGAGAAGGTAAAGCCGCGTCCGCTGTTAAAAGAGAAGCTGCCGCCACACCTGTCGCCACCCCAGCTGGTGAGATTAAAGTGGGCCGAAGACATCAAAGACGAAAAAGGCAATGTGCTGGTGAGTTACAAAGACGTAACCGGCGAACCTAAACGCAGTCGTAGCTATGCTTACTGCGCAGATAGCCGCTACAAGCCCGATATCATCCCAATTGTGAGGCAGGTGGATATGCTGTATCACGAGGCTACCTTCCTCGATGACCTGCGCGACAGAGCAACCTATACTTTCCATAGCACTGCCCTGCAGGCAGCTGAACTAGCCTCGCAGGCGGCAGCAAAAAAATTACTCTTGGGGCATTTCTCAGTTCGCTACAAAGACCTTACTCCACTTTTAGAAGAAGCCAGGCAGGTGTTCCCGAACGCAGAACTGGCTGTGGAAGGAAGTGTATTTTATGTAGAGGAGTAGGACCGGTGAAAGAGATTAGAAGATTGTCAGGGTTTTCTAGATTGGCTGTAAAGTCCACATCGTCCATAACTCACCCCCGGCACAAGTTAACAATACTCATTTCTTGGAATACTGTTGAGATATCATTATTATAATCAGCTTTACAGCAAATTGGGAAAGCTATACTTTATCGGAATTCCTCAAAACCTGACCTCACTGCAGATCAATATTCATAAATAGAACATGAAAAGCATACTGAAACTAGAAGAAATTGCCAGGTTTATACTTGCCTATACTTTAAGCCTGTACCTGGGCTACAGCTGGTGGCTATTTTTCGCACTACTACTTGCCCCCGACTTAAGCATGACTGGTTATTTGTTTGGCACAAGAGCCGGAGCATGGTTGTACAATATTTTTCATCACCAGGGCATAGCTATTGTCGTTGGCATAGCAGGCTTATTTCTCGGGGAAACGTGGCTGCAACTTGCGGGTCTTATACTTTACGGCCACAGCGCAATGGATAGAGCATTAGGGTATGGCCTGAAGTATAACGAAAGCTTTAAACACACCCATCTTGGGTTAATAGGAAAACAAACCGGTTGAACCGCTGTTAAGCTGCAGCTACATTTGTCTTACCTAATATTTTGTAATTTAGCTCGCTTATAAGGGTAAAGTATAGTTACGATGTCTCATCCAACCTCTTTAGCGGAGAAAAAACGCACAAACCTGTTTCTGGTGCTTAGTGGCATTTTTATTTCGAATGCATTGCTCGCAGAGCTTATTGGCGTAAAGATATTCTCGGGAGAAGCTATTTTCGGTTTACCCGGTGCACAAATACCGTTGCTTGGGGATAGTAAGTTGGACTTCAATTTATCTGCCGGCGTTATTATCTGGCCTGTAGTGTTTATCACTACTGATATCATCAATGAGTACTTTGGGAAAAGCGGTGTGAAACGCGTAAGTATACTTACAGTTGTGCTTATACTATATGCTTTTTTGGTAATTACAGTAGTTACCGGCCTGCCTCCTGCCCCTTTCTGGCTCGACCTGAACAACACTGATCAACAGGGAAATCCGTTTAATATTCACTTTGCTTTTAATGCTATATATAGGCAAGGTTTAGGTATTATCATTGGCTCCGTAATTGCTTTTCTGCTGTCGCAGTTTTTGGATGCCACCGTATTCCATTGGCTACACAAGTATACTGGCAGCAAAAAAATATGGCTCCGTGCCACCGGTTCCACGCTGGTATCTCAGTTAATAGATAGTTTCGTGGTACTGTTCATCGCGTTCTTTGTGTTTGGCAACTGGACAATGGAGTTGGTGCTTTCGGTAGCAATTCTCAATTACACCTATAAGTTTTTGGTAGCGGTTATACTTACCCCACTCTTGTATGTAGCCCACTCCCTCATCGACAACTACCTCGGTGTAAACCAAGCAGAAGCACTGATAGAAGAGGCCGCCCTGGCAAGCGAAGAATAAATTTTAAGAAAAATTATTTGCAATAATAAACTTTTAAAGGTTACCTTTGCAGCCTTGCAAAATTAAAAATGCCTGCTCACTTAGCACATACACAAATTTTTATTACAGGTTACGTTCTACACGACTTGTAAGAGTACCCCTTTCTCAAAATTAGGGCTGCTTAGGCCCGGCTATTTCTATTTTTTGTTTTTAGTATTTTTTAGGAGGGACAACCGTGTTCAGAGGAAGCATTATGGTCTTTCTTGGAGCGTGCAGCTTCGGGATCTTATCGACTTTTGTAAAACTAGCATATAAAGAAGGCTTTACCTTGGGTGACGTGACTGGCACTCAGGTATTTTTTGGGTTGATTTTTCTTTGGGTGATGGTGTTGTTGCGACAGCTGCGAGGCAGCAAGAGCAGCGGCACATCGTTCAGGGAAAAGCTTAAGTTGGTTGCAATGGGCACCAGCACCGGCCTAGTAAGCCTTTTCTACTATAAATGTGTGCAAACTGTGCCTGCCTCTATTGCCATACTTTTACTTATGCAGTTTACCTGGATGAGCCTGGTATTAGATGCCATCATAAAGCGCAAACTTCCAATGGCTTCGCAGGTAAGTATGGTTATACTTGTACTACTGGGTACTTGCCTTGCCGGCAGGCTGTTCTCCAGCCAGTTACCAACATTTGACTGGGCTGGCATTGGCTTTGGTTTGCTTGCCGCTTTCTCATACACTATTTTTCTGGCTATAAATGGCAAAGTAGGTAACAGCCTGCACCCTACTACTAAAAGTGCTTTAATGCTTACTGGCGCTACAATACTTGTTTTCACTATCTTCCCGCCGGTTTTCCTGGTAAACGGAGCATTGATGAACGGTTTGTTTAAATGGGGACTGGTGCTATCAGTGTTTGGCACGGTGCTGCCGCCGGTACTTTTTGCCTACGGCATACCTAAAACAGGCCTTGGGTTAAGTGCCATACTTAGTGCAGCCGAGCTGCCAGTGGCAGTACTTATGTCGTGGGTGGTGCTGCAGGAGGATGTATGGCCAGTGCAGTGGCTTGGAGTCTTGCTTATACTTATGGCTATACTTGTAGCAAACTGGAAAACGATTTTTACGAGGAAAAAACATACCGGTAATTTTGCTTTGGCCGGCTAGCAACTATATACACTACTACCTAAATCTACTTTTAACTAGTACTTACTGCCTATGATGTTATAATTGTTTTTCATTTGAATTGGTTGATTTACGATGGTTAGGTTCAGCGAAGCGCTGTTCGCTAACCATTATTTTTTACGAGCACCCTCCCCCTTCCGGCTCTGGTAAAATTTTGATCTGCCAGCACATAAACACAATAATAGCACCCCCTTAAAAGTTTTTAATACAGAATCTCTGATAAACTATTAACTTACTAATACGCCGCACAGCTTTTGCTTCAAACTTCTACGTAACACATTACCTTTTACTTTAACAGTTTATCCTCATGAAGCAATTACTAGTAGCTACGCTTGTGCCAATGCTTTGCCTGTTTTATAATAGTGTGCAGGCTAATGTATCACCAAATCCATCTTATCTAATAGTTACAGCAGCATCAAACCCTAACACAGCTTACTTAGGAGTTTACCAAGGCACCCTCCCCTGCACCGACTGTCAGGGTATTGTAATGGAGCTGACACTGAAAGAGAACGGGAAATCAAAAAGTAAAACATTTGTACTAAAGCAGAAATACCTGGGAAAACCTGCAGCGCAAAGCGTGTACACCGTTACTGGTAAATGGTTTTTAGCAACAGGTAACAAACAAAATCCAAAAGCCAGGATACTGCAGCTTATCCCCGATGGAAAAGAAGACCTGTTATACTTTGAGCTGCTTAAAGATGGAAGTATAAAAATGCTGGATAATCGCCAGAACCAGCTAAAGTCGAAGCACAATTATACTTTAAAGAAGCAACGCACTTAAACTAAACCGGCTAATTGTTGCGAAGGCTTCTATTAAAAGGCATTTTAGCTTAAATTGCGTGCCGAACTTAACCACTTACTATAAATGGCACGTTACCTTACCGGAATCCAGGCTACAGGCAGGCCCCACCTGGGCAATTTGCTTGGCGCTATCATTCCAGCAGTAGAATTTTCCAGGGCCTCAGAGCAGGAGTCTTTATACTTTATCGCCGACCTGCACTCGCTTACCACAGTACGTGATGCGGAGTTGCTTCGAAGCAATACCTATGCTGTGGCTGCGGCCTGGCTGGCATTTGGTTTTGATACAGATAAACACATATTCTACCGCCAGTCGGATGTACCGATGGTAACGGAGCTTACCTGGTACCTGAGCTGCTTTACGCCGTTCCCGATGCTGGCCAACGCGCACTCGTTTAAAGACAAGTCATCCAGAAGAGGTTTGTCTGAGGTTAATGCAGGTTTGTTTACTTACCCTGTATTAATGGCTGCTGATATTCTGATGTACGATGCCAATTTTGTACCGGTAGGCAAAGACCAGATTCAGCACCTGGAGATCACTCGTGATATTGCCAGTTCTTTTAACCATACTTACGGCGACACATTTGTGCTTCCGGAAGCCAGGGTGGATGAATCGGTAATGACGATACCGGGCATCAACGGAGAGAAGATGAGCAAGTCGTACGGCAACATCATTGATATTTTTGAGGCTGACAAACCGCTTCGCAAAACAATCATGAGCATTGTAACCGACAGCAAAGCCTTGGAAGAGCCTAAAGACCCGGATAGTGATACCGTTTACAAGCTCTTTAGTTTGCTGGCTTCACCTGATGAGGTGGCAACAATGCGTGAGAATTACATGGCAGGCGGTTACGGTTATGGCCATGCGAAGCAGGCCCTATATGAACTTATACTTAAGAAGTATGCACAGGAGCGTGAGTTGTTTAATTATTATATGAACAACTTGGAAGAGGTTGACAAGAAATTGATGGAAGGAGCAGAAAAAGCAAAGGCAATTGCTACTCCTGTGCTGGAGCGCGTAAGAAAGAAACTAGGTTTTTAGACACATCACCTTAAACTAAAAAGCGCCTGCTACTCTAAAGTAACAGGCGCTTTTATTATATAGTCTGTTGTTTCAAATGTTATTACATACCATAGTATCTGTTGTATCTGGTATTATACTCGTTGTTGTCCAGTGTACCGTCTTTGTTGGTGTCCCACATCATAAACAAACCGTCAGAGTACTCGCGCTGGCTTACTTTGCCATCACGATCTTTATCCCAGTTACGCATATAATCACCTTTAGCAAAGCCTGTATTAAACTCATTATTATCTAGCTTGCTGTCTTTGTTAGTATCCCAGTCAGCGTAAGTTTGGCCAGTAATACCAAAGTCAGCTGTAGCGGTGTTCCACTCATTCTCATCCAGCATGTTATCGTCATTTTCGTCCCAAGTACTGTAGAAGCTTGTATTAAACTCATTCTCATCTAACATGTCATCATCATTGGCATCCCAATCAGAATACATGGTGTTAGAGGCGAATGTTGTTCCAAAACGCTCATTGTCCCATGTTGCCATAGCATCTGTATTAGCGTCCATTTCTGTTTCAGTTCTTACTTCAGTAGTGGTTTCAGTAGTTTCCACTTCTGAGGCAGTTTCTGTTTCGCCTGTACTACACGCAGAAAAACCGGCAAACATAGCCATACCAAAACCTACACCCAAAATTTTATTAATATTCATAGTTTTCATGTTTTACAAATTTAAGTTAAACAAAGTCATACATATGGTGTACGAAGTGCAGTTTGGATGAGGCAAAAATGAACAGAATAGACTAGGGAAAGATAGTTAATGTACAGTATGAGTTAAAATATGCAGGGCGAAAGGAATTTTAAATTAAGAAAAAAGAGCCCTAAAATTGTATTTTAAATATAATTTTTATCCATAAAAAAGTACCTGACCTGTTAATTTTACAGACTCAAGTGCAAAAATGTAAGTGTATTAAAAACTACAGTCTGTTGTCCTGCACCACTAAATCGGCAGACGCTCTGTTCAATGCTATCGGAATGTTATTGATAACGGCTGTACGAATCAATGTCTGAATGTCGTGCTCATGCCCATGCGGTGTTTCGGCATCAATAAAGAAGATAACTTTGTGTACTTCGCCCTGCAATATCTTAGCAGCAAGTATAATATCTCCTCCGCTTGGCCCATGCCCGAATGGTTTCACATCCAGGTCAAGCATATCATTGATCAGGCGCGAGGTATTAGATGTACCGATCAGTTCGTGCTCCCGCAACAGGTTGTAGTTTACTTTTGCCCAGTTTAGCAGGTCGTTTTTCCGGCTATTGTGAGCAATCAAAGCAATAGTTTTTCTCATATTCAAATCTTATACCTGACCTCCACTGCAGAGGCCCTAACTAAAGATAAGAGAATACTGCCGACAAACTGTTGCTTAACAATAATTTAATAAAACCAGCCGGTATAGACTTGCTTTAAACCACCTACATAACTTTAACTTAATTGCCATATATGGTATTGAATTCAAGCATAACTCACACCTACATTAGCTACTTTTCCTGCATCAAATCCTAATGTCAAATTGCATTGAGGGTGGCATGCCCCAATTGCCTAATTTCCAGATACACATAAACATCCAACTCCTGTTGCTGCCTCTCCATGCAATTACTTATCCACCATCTCAGTTCATTTTCGATTAGCTTCGGGCATACTTTGTTTCAGGCCCATACAACCATACTGCTGCTATATTTTTTTAGGTCTTATACTTATGTATGATTCGAGATACTCAACTCTCATTTAATTAATAACTCATGTCAATTAATAATTTTAAACTAAAAAGTTAGTTTAAAACTTGCTTTCAACTAAATTATTAGTTAATATTATTCTCATAACCATCATTCAGTGTATAACTATGAAAAAGAGAACCATCTTTACTATGGCACTTTTGAGCCTCACCTTCTACTGTTTCGGACAAAGCAGCGCTATAAATCAAAAGAACCTCAACCTTCTCCAAAAGAAGATCGAAGCAACACACGCAGACGGATACATGCTGATCCATAATAACAAAATTATCAGCAAGTGGAAAAACCCCGGATGCGACTCCACTTTTATGGGCACTGCATCCGCAGTGAAGTCATTTACTAGTATAGTTATTGGCATGCTGATACAGGATGGTAAAATCAAGAGTGTTAAAGATCCTGTGTGCCGGTACATTCCTGAATGGAAAGCTGGATGCGAACAGGGCGTAACAATAGAGCACCTACTCACGATGACAGCTGGCTTAAACAAAAGAACATCACCAAGGCCTGGCCCAAATCAATTTATACTTGTGGCTAAAGATTTTAACAAGTTTGTGCTGAACATGCCACTTGACACTGTGCCGGGCTCGAACTGGGACTATAGCAATGAGGGAGTGCAACTGCTTGCTCCAATCATCGAGAAAGCCAGTGGTATGTCTGTGGTTGACTACTTTGACAAAAAGCTTTTTAAACCTTTAGGCATGGACTCCACCTCTCTATACCTGGACGATATTGGAAACGCCTCTACCTTTGGCGGCTGTAAAACCACTATGGAAGACTTCTCTAAAATAGGACAACTGATGCTGAACAATGGCGTCTGGAATGGTAAGCGCCTGTTGCCTGCAGATTACGTGAAGGCTTCAGTAACCTCTACTCCTATTAATGAGCTTTATGGATACCTGTGGTGGGTTTATAATAATACAAACAGTTATGCCGCATTCGGTGACTATGGGCAAGTATGCATGGTGTTCCCAGATCTTAACTTGATCTTTGTCAGGTATCAGAAGTGTACAAACAACAACCAGGATTACAATATCTGGAGCTGGATGAATACTGATTTTAGGAGAATGGTGAGAAGTGTGGTAGAGGTAAAGCAGTAAATTCATTTGCCATTACTGCTAAGTTTATAGCATATGGTACAAAATAAAAGACCGCCCCTGCCTATGGTAAATTCCAGAGGCAGGGGCGGTTATACATAAACCCAGCAAACAAGCTGGTACTAATTCAGTTTAAACTGATTACTCTGCTGTCCAGAGCACGCGCTCCTGGTCTGCAAGTATAAGCAGGATACGGGGCGGATTTGCTACCAGTACCAGGCGCATTTCTACACCTGGAAAAGAGTCAGACTCCACCCAAACGCCTTCTGTCTCATCGCCTTCTTCCAGTTCTTTACCGTCCAGCGAACTGGCAAGGTATGCAGTTGGCAACAGAATATCGGCGTCAGATTTTATCTTGGCATGCACATCTTCCAGCGCATCTTCCAGCACATCGCCGTACTCCTCGTTAAAGTCGTCCTCCAGGTCGTGCAGTTCTTCTTCAATATCATCGTAACGTGCATCGTTATAGTCTAAGGAGTTAAGCTCTTGCTTCTTCTCAAGTATGGCAACAATGGCACTGTTAAGGGCATCTGCAATCATAGCGTCGTTGTTTTTTTACAAAGTTGAAAACATGCCACAGCAATTGCAAGTATTCGGATTGATAATTTGCCTTGCAGGGGGCCTGATTTTGTTAAAACATTAAAAGCTGTATTTTTACGTAATATATTATAAATTCTTTTCTACTGACTATGACTACAGAAACCAAGACCGCAGATACACAGATTAAAGATATACTGCCGCTAAACGGCACTGACCATATAGAATTTTATGTGGGCAACGCAAAACAGGCAGCTCATTTTTACCAGACTGCTTTCGGTTTTAAGCTAATAGCCTACGCAGGCCCGGAAACTGGCGTGCGCGACAGAGCTTCTTATGTGCTGGTTCAGGATAAAATCCGTTTTGTATTAACCACTGCGCTAAACCCTGACTCTGAGATTGCCCGACATGTGCACCAGCATGGCGATGGTGTAAAGGTATTGGCTTTGTGGGTAGACGATGCAGAAGAAGCATTTAATGGTACAGTAGCACGCGGTGCAAAACCAGCCCAGGAGCCGAAAACGATCACAGATGAATTTGGTGAGGTAAAAATGGCCTCCATTCATACTTACGGAGAAACCATCCATACTTTTGTAGAGCGCAAAAACTACAACGGTCCGTTTATGCCTGGCTTTGTGGCCCGTACCTCTGAGCTGCAGGTAGAGCCGGTTGGCTTAAGGTATGTAGACCACTGCGTTGGCAACGTAGAGTTGGGTAGAATGAACGAGTGGGTTGAATTCTACGAAAAGGTGATGGGTTTTAACCTGTTGCTAACCTTCGACGACAAAGACATCAGCACTGAATATACTGCCCTGATGTCAAAAGTGGTATCGAACGGTAATGGTTACATTAAATTCCCAATAAACGAGCCGGCACAGGGTAAGAAAAAATCACAGATAGACGAATACCTGGAGTTTTACCGTGGAGCCGGTGTGCAGCATATTGCCGTAGCCACCAACGATATCCTAAAAACAGTAGCCGACCTGCGCAGTCGCGGTGTAGAGTTCCTATACGTACCTGAGACATATTACGATGACCTGATTGAGCGCATCGGCCACATTGACGAAGACATGGAAGACCTGCGTAAATTAAACATACTTGTAGACCGAGACGACGAAGGCTATTTGCTGCAGATATTCACAAAACCTGTAGAGGACAGGCCGACGGTGTTTTACGAGATCATTCAGCGCAAAGGTGCCAAATCATTCGGCAAGGGTAACTTCAAAGCACTTTTTGAGGCCATCGAGCGTGAGCAAGAGCTGCGCGGAAACCTTTAGCCCTGAAAAAAAGTATAGTAGCCCGTGAATATTTGGGCAATTTGCTTTAAATTATAACTGAGAAATCACACCAGTTCTTTCGTACGTGCAACAGACACAGAGAAAGCTGGTGTGATTTTTTGTGCAGCAAAGGCACTACCGCTTTGATGCGATCGCCCCTGCTAAGGAGCAAATAAACTTAGACTTCAAAATTTATACTTAGATACCAACAACGACAATGATAGAACCAACTATTCGTCAGAAAATTGATAGCTGGCTTGCCGGCAACTATGATGAGCAAACCAAAAGTGAAATAAACGGACTGCTGGAGCGAAACGAGCACGAATCCCTTTCAGATGCATTTTATAAAGACCTTGAGTTTGGAACAGGTGGCTTGCGCGGTATAATGGGCGCAGGCAGCAACCGCATGAACCGCTATACTTTAGGAATGGCCACGCAGGGCCTGTGCAATTACCTGAAACAGAACTTCCCAAATGAGCAGATAAAAGTAGCTATTGCCCACGATTGCCGCAACAACTCTGATTTGTTTGCACGCATTGCAGCCGAGATCTTCTCTGCCAATGGCATCAAAGTATATTTGTTCAGTGAGCTTCGTCCAACTCCGGAGTTGTCGTTTGCCATTCGCCATTTGGGCTGCCAGAGCGGTGTGGTAGTAACAGCCTCACATAACCCAAGAGAGTACAACGGCTATAAAGTATACTGGAATGATGGTGCACAGGTAACAGCCCCACACGATAAAAACATCATTGCTGAGGTTAACAGAATCACAAGTATAGATGATGTTAAGTTCGAGCCAAACCCTGCAAACATTCAATTAATAGACAAAGAGATAGACGAGGCTTATATGGAGCAAGTGCTTGGCCTTTCTATTTCAAAAGATGCTATTAAGCGCCAGCATGACCTGAAGATAGTTTACTCATCTATACATGGCACCGGCATTACACTGGTACCGGAGGTGCTTAAGCGACTTGGCTTTACAAATGTACATGTAGTCGAAAAGCAGGCTACACCAGACGGCAACTTCCCGACTGTAGTATACCCAAACCCGGAAGAAAAAGAGGCTATGACGCTTTCGCTGAAGAAAGCAGCCGAAGTAGACGCAGACATTGTTTTCGCCACCGACCCTGATTCTGACCGTGTAGGTATTGCCGTTAAAAATCTTGAGGGTGAGTTTGTACTGCTAAACGGCAACCAGACCGGCGCATTGCTAATTAATTACCTGTTGCAGGTATGGCAGAAAGCAGGCAAGTTAACTGGCAAAGAGTTCATTGTTAAAACTATTGTAACCACCGATCTTATAAAAGACATTGCTGACAGCTACAACGTAAAAATGTATGAGACACTGACTGGCTTTAAGTACATTGCTGAAAAGATCCGTGAAGTAGAGGGGAAAGAAATTTACATTGGCGGCGGCGAAGAAAGCTATGGTTACATGATCGGTGACTTCGTACGCGATAAGGACGGCATCTCTGCCTGCGCCCTGATTGCCGAGATGGCGGCAGTGGCAAAAGACAATGGCCAAAGCCTGTTCGAAATGATGATCACCATGTATGAGAAGTATAACTTCTACAAAGAAGAACTGGTATCATTCACGAAAAAAGGACAGCGGGGCGCTGAAGAAATTCAGCAGATGATGGCCGACATGCGCAGCAATCCGCCACAAAGTATAGCCGGCTCTAAAGTAGTAGAGGTAAGCGACTACAAACTAAGCACGCGTAAGAACCTGGTTACAGGCGAAGAGTCTAAGCTAGACCTAGAGAGCTCTAACGTGCTACAGTATATGACAGAAGACGGCAGCAAGGTATCTGCACGTCCGTCTGGCACAGAACCTAAGATCAAATTTTACATCAGCGTAAACGAGCCATTGCACAGCAAAGAGGAGTACGATGCTGTAGAGAAAAAGCTTGACCAAAAGATAGAGCAGATACTAGTTGACTTAAAACTAAAATAAGACGAGAAACACAATTAGCTAGTTGTAGCTTCTCTCCTTAATTGTTTCGTAAATTAATGTCCTGAACTAAGCCTATGTCTTTAAGTTCAGGACATTTTACGTTTTAATAACCATTTTATTAAAGAAGCAAAGTCTTCCGTGTTATGGCATATAGAATTATAAACAACCAGTTACAGCAAACCAAAATAGAGTTTACAAAAGCCAACGGAGATATTTATGCCATTCTGGAACGTGCTCCTGACAATGCCTACCTGTTTGCGCGTTGGACCGGTATACAAACTATGGAAACTATACAGGAAGGTGGCAAAGTATACCTCGACGTGATGCAGCAGTACCCTGCTTCTAAATTATTAAACAGTCACAAAGAACTTATCGGCCCCTGGGACTTCGCCAACGAATGGATCTCTCAGGTATGGACACCTAAAGCCGTAGAGTTAGGTATGCGCTATATGGCACAAGTACTAGCACCTGGTGTATACGGGCAGATGTCATTTCACCAGCTCCATCAGCGTATCGGAAATCTGCTGGAGGTAAAAATGTTTGATAACGAAGAGAGTGCGAAAGAGTGGCTGTTGAGTGTGTAATTTAAAGTTGTATACCCACATATTTTATAAAGCTGTTTTCAAAAAATGTCTCAACACTAGGGTTACAACACAGATTTGGTTAAAAAGCATTGTCGTTCCCTCTGATAGTCTGCCAGGCGGTTAGTACTACAATTTTCAGGTCAAGTAAAAAAGACCAGTTTTCGAGGTACCAGATATCGGCCTCAATCCTACGCTCCATAAATACAGGATTTGTTGTTTCCCCTCTGTGCCCATTCACCTGAGCCCATCCTGTTATACCTGGTGTTAGGAAGTGGCGCACCATGAACTTATCAATCAGGTTAGAGTAATCCTCAGTGTGCTTCAGCATGTGTGGCCTCGGCCCTACTACCGACATGTCACCCATCAGCACATTAAAAAACTGTGGCAGTTCGTCTATACTTGTTTTCCTGATAAAGGCGCCCACGCGTGTAATTCTAACATCTCCTTTACAGGCTTGTTTTTTATCTGAGTCGCCATTCACATGCATACTTCTGAACTTAAGGCAATAGAAAGGTCTGTTATCTTTTCCGGAACGAATTTGCCTGAAGAACACCGGACCTTTTGAATCCAATTTAATGATCAATGCCATTAGTGGTACAAACCAACTCAGCAATAAAACAATGACAAATGAAGAAAATACTACATCAAAGCCACGCTTTATGATTTCATTAGCTTTGTCCTCTAATGGTTCTTTTCTGGGAGTAAGGATCGGTAAATGGCCGAAAAGCTCAATATTAAAGTTCCTGCGATAATCTTTAACCTCTGGCACCAGCTTAAACCTGATCAAGCGCTTATCAGCTTCAAGCATCAGGCATTTAATCTTCTCTTGTGCCACATCTGGTAAAGCGCAGTAAACCTCGGCAATATTGTTCTCCTCCACAAAATCAAAGCAGTCTTCAACTTTACCAAGCACTCTTAATCCTTTTTTACACTTGCTTAGATCATCATCAAAAAAGCCAAGCACTTTATAGCCTAGTTGCTTATTCATTTTGAGATGATTATATAAGTCTAACCCCAATGCTCCTGCACCAACAATTACGATGGTTTTGTACTTCACCAGTGACCAGCGAGCTGGCCTCCTGATTAGCAAAAACAATGTTTTCCAGGACAGCAGTAGCACAGAGAAGACTACAAAAGAAAGCGTTATAAGTGAGTTAGGAAGATCAAACTGCTTAAGGGACAGCTTCAGCAAAAGCCCTATCAGAAGGTAAAGCCCAAGCGCCTTAAGTGTAGCATTGATAGTAGGAATGGCATCACGACGAAATATATCTTCGTATAAATTCGTTACGTTAGAACAGTAAAACCAGACAAGGTTCAGAAATAGGAAATCTAGCTTGTGATCTTCCGTAATATCCTGACCAATCAGGTCAGGGTGCACGAAAGCAAACCCAGCATAAAGTGCTAGGTTCAGTAGAAAGAAATCAATTAAAATATTAAGTCCTTTAGATAGCTTGGAGTATCGGTAATTCATAGCGGCAGAGCAGCTTAAGCTAATTGCACGGCTAAGTTACATAAAGATTTGAATATTTTAATATAAAGATGCTTTTTACTATCATCAATCAAGCAGTTCTCAAGCTTTTCACCAAGTTCTCAATACAAGCTCTCTTATTAGTCTTTCATGACATTATCTCATATAGTTTTGAAACTGCTGCTTGTATAAGAGTATTTGAAAGAGTATGTGCTAGGAACTTATTTAATCGCAGCGCTTTTGCTCAAGTTTTAATCCTTTGAATATAAGTGACGATATTGTAACCCCTATTAACACTGCTGATATGGTAGTAAACAACAGACTCCAGTAGTCATTTACATTGAAATTAAATGAAAGCCTTAAAACTATCGCTAGTACAGCAATTGTTAATACGAGTAACCAGTAAAAGTCGAAACTTTTACTTTTTCGTGGTTTGCTCTTACTAGAAGGAAGTTTTATGAGTAGGAGCAGTATCAGGAAACCTCCCAAAACTGAACATATAAGATCCAGTAATTGGAACAGTTGTATGCTGTGGTTCCACAACGTTATTTTGACTTTCAAGAATGGTAGTAACTGTAAAGTTAAGTTGTTGTTATGTGTCAAACTATCCAATAAGAGATGTGAAACTGCGCCGAAAAGTATTGATAGAATAACAACAAAGAAATTCTCTCTGAAGTATTTATACCAATCATACCCTCTGAAACAGATAAGCTTCTGCTTTAAAAGAAGAGGCAGGTTGTCAAGTAGAGGATTTCTAACTACTACATGAAACAACAATGCTAAGCATACACCAAGAGGAATATTAAACCACAATAATCCTTCCCAACTGTGGCTAAAGGTATTACCCCCTTCCATTTTCAAGAACTTTTCAAAGTCCGGGACAATACTTCCTGTTACTAAACCAGTTAAAGATGTCCACTTTTTAGGAAGTAATCTAAATGGCACTATAGCAGCTGGATGCGAAAAAGTAAAAGGCATATTTGGAAATAAGATTAATGCTGCAACCAAGCTATAATTAGAGTAGTTAACTCTATATAGTCCATTCAAAGAATAGCAGAATTGAACACTTTAGTTGATAATAGAAACTTATATAGTTTATAAACACCTAAGCCTACCTAGATTGACTTTTGTCTTAGCTTAGTTGTTTTGAAAAGTCCGAATATCTTCATGCTGCATATGGCTTTTTTTAAATTTATAGGTGAGTTGCTTAAATTTGTGTTCGAAAAGATAAAATCCGAAGACTGCTCCATAATAAATATATCTTTTCCACATGCGCTTGGGCTCTTTCACTAAACGTACCAACCACTCCAATCCAAATTTAATCCAAAGCTTTCCAGGTCGCTTTATTCTGCCAGAGTAAAAGTCGAATACAGCTCCTATAGAGCAGATCATTTTAGCATCTAAGTTCTCTTTGTGCTCAAAAGCCCACTTTTCCTGCTTTGGTGCTGTCATTCCTATAAACAGAACATCTGGTTTAAAAACATTCACTCTAAAAATCATATCCTCGCTGTCTTCCTCAGAAAAGTTAGCTTTAAAAGGAGGAGAATATGTACCTACCTGTACAGAAGGGAAATCTACTGCTAATCTCTTTTTTATTTTAGAAAGTGTTTCTTCAGATGAACCTAAATAAAAGCATCTACCCCCACTTATTGCCAACTTTTTTAAAAGGTGTTGATGCAAATCAGCTCCAGCAATTTTAAATATTTTTTTCCCTTTTATAAATCTTGATGCTGCTACAATACCTATTCCGTCTGGTAGTAAAACATCGGATTTTAAAAGCGAATTCTTAAACTCAGCATCTCCTTCTGCAATGCAATAGGAGTATTGATTAATCGTATTAACAAGAGTTTTCTGATGAAATGGTAATGTGTTTAGGCTACCTGTGAAAATTGGGTATCCCATGCATTCGATGGAGGTGTTGGACTGCTTCATTTAACATCATATTTACCTAAATGCACATATTTTTGTAACAAGCGTATCTAGACATAATTATATGTAAATATACTAATCCTCAATTTAATAAAATAACCAAGTTTTGTGTTTTATTTTGTTGAAGATAATTCAGCTATTGGTAAAAGAAAAGTCAAGCACTCGTGATTATTTATAGATTTGACAAACACTATAATTAACAAACAATCCTTTCCACGTCTTTAGAAAATTTGCTTCTATCTAAAAAGGAACGCTCCATTTTTGTAAGTAAAGAATTAAGCTAATGCCGTATTATCTTAACTATTCTAAAGCTTTTTAAAATGGTTAAGATAATACAACAAAATATATAAGATATGATTGATTTTTATTTAAGGATTTTTATGACAAGGTAAATAGCCAAATCTTGTGTCTATCTAAATAATTCTTTCATCTTTTTTACCTGAGACATTAATGTTCCATACACAATACGTGTCGGTACACTAAATTTTTTTTGTATATATTTTTGATAAAAATCATTGATTTCTCCAGAAGGTTCAAAAATGAACTCATCCTTTTTACCATTATCAACTACAGTTTTGTATCGATTATAATTTGTTGTATGTGTAGCTTCCTGGTCAAATCCGTTATTCGCAACTTTTGAAGTGGTAGGATATACTGTGTACTGATTGTTTTTACTTTGTTGATAGTACCATCTAATGGCCCAAGAGTCAATACTGCCATTCATTTGCTTCTTAAGCATAGGAATGAGGTCAGAACCAGATTTAGAAAACTTTTTACGCTTATCAACACTTGATAAAAATACGTCATAGTCAGAGACTTTCCAGTCTACTGTTTCCCATCTATCCTTCCACGTACCCCATCCCCAAGAACAACCTCTTGTTATAGTATAACAGTCATACTGATAATTATTAGGAATTTTAAACGGAAAGGAATAACCACTGACTGAGAAGACATTCTTATTATTTTCATAATAATTCAAAGCAGTGTTCATGAAGTTTAAGAAATTTCTGGATGTTATTAAATCATCTTCAAGAACAACAGCTTTATCATTGCTGTCAAGAATTTCTGAAACACCCTGAATAATTGAATTAGCTAATCCCTTATTACAATGTGCTTCTTTTATTATAACTTTTTTAAAGCCACTAATAGTTTTAATATAAGATCTTACTTTTTCAACTTGTCGCTGATCAAAGGTGCCTTTATAACCATCGGAAAAAATATATAATACTGAATCGGAAGCGAGATGATTATTTTGTAAAGCTTGTACAGTCTTTTGCAAAGTTTCTAACCGTTTATAAGTAAAAAGTAAGATAGGAGCTAAAGGTGATACAATATCTGTTTCCATTTCTAATAATAAGATTTAATAATTAATTCAACTTTAGCTTCCCATATTTGAGATTGTCCAAATTTAAATGCTTCTGCTCCTAATTTTACTCTAAGAAGAGGATTTTCCTCTAACAGTATTATTGCTTTTGAAATTTGATTGACTGTTTCGAGCGGGTCTCCAACAGGACATTTAATACCTCTATTCTCCTGAACGAGCAAAGACTGCCCATGTAGGTCCAATGTTATCACAGGTAACCCGAAAGCCTGTGCTTCTAAAACTTGCGCAGGACAGGAATCTCTTAAACTACAATAAATAAAAGCATTAGCCTTTAAATAATATTTCTTAACTTCTGAAAAGGGAACTGATCCGTGAAATTTAACAATTGGTTGTAAACCAAGCTTACATGAAAGCTTTTCAGCTTCATCTTTAAAAGGACCATCTCCTACTACATGTAATTCGATATTCATTAGCTTCTGCTGTGGCACTTTAGACAAACTTTCTAAAACGAGGCCTAAGCCTTTGAACGCATATATTCGTCCAAGCCACAGAAGTACTAGCTTTTCTTGATTTCGATCAGGAAATTTTGACGGACCAAAGTCTTTTGGAAGAGCCGCATCTAGTATTAGATTAACATCTCGTCCACCAAGACTTTTAGCCATTTTTAATGTTTCTGCGTTAGTAGCGAGTATAGTTTTAGCGTGTTTTAATGTATTTCTAGTTAGGGGATTAATTTTAGCAATGAATACACCTATAAAGTTTCTTGCCCATTCGGACTTTTTGTCTGAATACAAGAACTTTTTTAGAATGAGAGGAGCAGTATGCCCTCCTCCTACAGGTCCATATACAAAAGGAGTATTTAGTTTATATAATGCTGATCCAACTTTTAAGCTACCCCATGTTACATGGTGTACAAGGTCAAACTGTATATTTGACTTTTTAACATAATTAAATATTTTCAGCTGCCATAAAAAATAAGCAACATACATTAATATAAAGTTTTTGTAATATGCTTTTGCCCAAAAATTAGAATGATCAATAAAGTGAAAGACAAGTTTATCACTAAGAAAGTCTTTTGAATTTAGCTGCTCTTCAATGCTTTTTCTCCCCCTACTCGTAGTTATAACGTGTACCTCATATCCTTTTAAAGCTAACTGATATGCCCAATTCCACCCATTGCCGTATTCTGACCCTCTTGAGGGATCACATGCGTAAGCTGAGAGTAATACTTTATTCATTTTATTTCCTTAACCAATATCCTAATAATCTTCTTGTTGTTCCTAACAGCAAAAAGGAGGGTAATGCATATAATGGACAATGTCTGAAAGCATATCTATAAAATAGAGGTAAGTTTGCCCCACCCTTCATCCCAAAAAGGTGATAGTAATAATTCTTTATAGTCTTCCTGTTTATCAATTGGTTTGCACCGCTCGCTTCAGGATATATGCTTAAAAAAGCGGCACAGGCGCAAAAAATTTTAAAACCTTCTTTTCGGGCTCTTAAAGTAAATTCATAATCACTCATATAATGAGGGAAATGAACTTCATCAAACAGACCTACTGTATTAAATACCTCTATAGGAATTAACAAGCCCCTACCAGGAAAGTGGGTTAGCTCAAATAAACCCGACTCCGGTATATGTTCAGAATTTACTAATTTTCTTGAAGTTTCGGTTAACCAATTTATTAATTCTCCTCTGTATAAAACTTTCCCAGTATTGTAATCCACAGCGGTCGATCCAATTAAAGAAAGTTTAGGTGCAACCTTTGTTGTCTCTATCAACCTTTCGATATAATCAGGCTGAGCAACTGTGTCATTGTTTAGCGTCAAAACATAAGTAGCGCTGTTACGAATAGCATGACGTATTCCAACGTTGGTTGCAGCTGCCCACCACATTTGATCATTTCCTGTTAGAACGGTAACTTCTGGAAATTGCGCCGCAATCAATTCACATGTACCATCGGATGACCCATGGTCTATAACAATAACTTGAAACTGTGAAAAGGTCTGCCTCTGCAAACTTTTTAAACAGGCTTGGGTGAAACTCCATCGGTTTAACACGGGGATCACAATATAAATCATCTTGTTTTTATTTCATCATAAGCAGTTGATACTTTATAAGCTCAACCCGATATTTTTTACTAAAAATTCCTTTTAACCAATACTTAATTATAAAGTTATTCATTTCTCTAAATGCTTTTGAATAGCACATCCCAATCATGATCCACAAAAACAAGTAAGACAAATCAAATCGACTAAAATCTTCTACCCATGCATAGGTCCATCGGAAAGCAACATATAGCCCTACAATCTTAACATAAAAGTTATTCGATTTATGAATAGCTAAATAAGATGCATGCCAAAATATTAAAAAATATAAAGCTACGCCTACTACACCTGTCCATGTGAAAATATTCAAAATGGAAACTTCATTGGCAAAACGTTCCATCTTCCCAGTCTTTAGAACATACTTCGAAAATTCCCCGAACCACTCAGACTCATTCCCTCTTGCAGGAGTCCTACCAAACAAGACATAATCATATTTGATTGCTGATATTAAAACTTCTTTATATAAAAATGTGCGAGTATCTTTTGTTAAGTCTTCCTCAACTTTCTCCCCTTTTAATACAGAAGTAGTAACTAAATTCCCAGATGTGTATTCTTTAATTTTAAAAATATTGAAAGCCCCAGTTATTCCTAGTGTAAAAAAAATAAATGGCAAAATTAAAAGAAGCACTCGAATGAAGGCAATTATTCTGTTTGGGATAAATGCACGGACGTAAAACAACAGTCCTAGAAGAAATGGAATACTAAATTTGATAATGTTGCTTCTTGCGCCTAAATCACTTATAAATACTAAAAAGAAAACAGCAAGACATAGGAGTTTCCACTTTTTATCAAGTAAAGGGAAAAATAACAAAAGGAAGCTAAAAGGCACAAAATATCGGCCAACAGCCTCACCCTCCATAAAAGGCAAGAACAAAATAAAAGCTGGGAGAGCAAATTTTAACCAAGTAGTGAGGATGTGCTGTACTACTGTTTTGTTAGTAAATGCATATATTGAAATTGGAAGCAACAAAACTAATCCTACTCCAATTAAATTTTTCCATTCCCAATAATTTTCTGCTACAAATAAGCCCCTCAAGATGCAGATGATGTTCCAAGCTAAGTATATTTTTAAGATGAGTAACTTGTTATTATCACGTTGATCAAAGTATTCCTGCCTAGCCATTATAAAAGCGGCTAGGGTACATATATCAATGAACCACCAAACAAATGTTTCTCCTACTGGAAGGTTTGTCCATTGTGCTATCGAAAATATAGTTATCAATAAAACTAGAATAGAGATTAAACCTGCTAAACTATATTTCATATTGGCCTTATCAGTAGTAAGTGTTTTTAATCAAAAATTTGAAAATGAGTAGAACCAAAATACATTATCTACTTTTCTTGTTTTGAAGCGCATATTTTATTGTATAATTCAATTTGAATTATTACTTATGACACCAATTAGTAAATAAGTTAGAGACCTTGATTATAAAGGTAAATGCTTAATTGACGCACACGTAAGGTAGCGGTTCATGAAAATATCTAAAACTAACAGCTTTAATAGTTGTTCAGCATTATTTTTCAAGTATTGCATTACCTTCGCATATTGAGCTCAATATATCCTTTTGCCGATAAACTTCATCAGCTTCCTTTTCCCACCACCTGGTCTTTAAAAGAGCATTTTGAACTTCTTCTGAGAACCTGAACTTTATAATTTTTGCAGGTACCCCACCAACAACAGCATAGGGTGGAACATCTCTAGTAACGACAGATCCAGCAGCTAGAACCGCTCCATGTCCAATGCTTATACCACCCATAATAACTACCCTTGCCCCTATCCATACATCATTTCCAATACTAATAGATTTATATTCCTCAAAGTCTTGATCCTTTTCAACTAATCTTATCTGCAATGGATTTTTTGTTTTGTAGAACAATGGAGAAGTAGAAAACATATTTATTGGATGTGCACCTAATCCTATAATTACATCATTTGCAATTGAACAATAGCGCCCTATCGTAGCACTTTGAATTAATGCGTTTTTACCAACATAAGAATAGGATCCTATGTGGCTATGATTTAATATCGATCCTCTTAAAATATGAGAATTTTCACCTATAGTGGTATCAGATGTAAAGCAACAAGATTCGTCTATCATAGAACCTGAGAAACGACTTCTGTTCTCAAGATCTCTTGCTTTTTCGTTAAGCATTACAAAGAGTCCATAAAAGAATGAAATAGGCATCCTTATTAATCGACTCCATAAATTACCACCTTGCATTTCTTTAAAAGCTACTAAAATTAAATAGATTTAGTTACTGGAAATATTATTGACCTGTTCGTATTTTCTTTTATAAGCAACACAGTCCATCACATTAGAATAAAATTTACTCCACACAACATTTGGATGATAATTATTTAATGCAAAATTGCGAGCGCGCAAAGATCTATCAATTAGATCTTCTTTACTTAAAGAAAGGACATAATTAATAACATCTATAGCTTCGTCATTGCTCTTAAAGAAAAATATAAAGTCTTGACCCTTGAAAATCTTATCATAGCCTTGATGGTAATGGCAAACAAAGAGTGAACCAGCTAATAAGGCTATAGGTAATCTGTTTGAAAAGAAATAAGGTACATCAGGATAATGCTCATAGGAAACAGTTATCCAAGTGTTTCGAAACACTTCCAGTTGATCTTGAAAATCAACTGGACCTTGATTCCCAACAAACCCATCCCATCCGTTCCCGTATATTTTAAATTCGTCTTTAAAAGCTTTACCTAAACATTGCACAAGTTTTTCTCTCCCTGATGCACCTGGAAGCCTCCGAATTAAACTAAAGGCCTTGGGTTTGTTCTTATTTCCTATTAATATAAGTTTGTTATCTCTTTGGATATTTATACAAGGTTCCTTATCAAACCTAGCTATATCTGCATGATTAGGTGTATAGATTACATTCTTATTCAGCTCAGAAATGACATTATAAAACTTTCCTAATCCTCTTATAGATACGATGTCGACACATTTTATCAAATCTCTCATTTGTGGAGTAACAGGCTTTGCCCAAGAGCCATACATATCTCCTTCATCATAAGCTATAATAGGACTTGAAGCGATAGATTTTAGAAAAGTTATATACTTACTAGTTATTGGAAATTTGTTAATATGGAAAATAACTATCAAAGTGGGTAAATAGCTTTGGCATATCTCAACTATTTCACGTAACGCTGCATCTTTACCATTCTTTAGAGAAAAATCATCATAGTAAAACCATTCAAGTTCATCGATTTCTCCTTTTATCTTTAAGTATCCAAAACCATCTTCAATTCCAGTTTGCCACCCCATTTTTCCATTAAGCAGCAAAAAAACTTTATTCTTCATATTAAATTAAGGTAGTTTTATGGCGGATATTCTAGTTTCGCTATACTTTCTGGAAAGCCTCACCTTTATTTAGGTTAAGCTTCTTAATCAAATATTCTTTCGATTTTATCATACTCTGCCTTAACTCAGAATCAATTAGAATATTAATGGCCAAATAAGGCAAACAAAACATCAGTGTACTAATTAACAGCTTCATTGAATAGCTATATTCATTATAAAACTCTTGTGATACAATATCCTCGCCCCAAAGCAAAAATAGGCCAATTGGTATTACAATGGACCAAATATTTAACAAGCCTTTGAACATTGATAAGTTTAAATAATTAAGCTTGTATACTTTTAAAGTAAAAACAATAAATTCTAATAGAAAATTAATAAATAATACCGAAACAAGAACTCCTATAATACCAAATTTAACTACACCAATGATGGACAAAATTATAGACAGAACACCTTTTATACTGCTTATTATACTATTAAACCTAATTTCTCCTAATGCAAAACTAATATTAGACATAAAGTATCCCATTGTGCCAAAAAAGAAACTTCCTATCAATAAATAGATAATTGTATGTCCAGCAAATTGGTCTTTACTGGTCCACATACTAATTAAATATTCATAATTTAAACACAAAATAAAAGACACAAATAATAGTACTTGAAAGTAATATTTTATTCGAATTGCTAGCATTGTTGTTACTTCACCATAATTGCCAGTACCTTTTGCATGTGAGAGTAAAGGCATTAGAGCAACAGAATAACGCCCTATAAGGCTCTGAGCCATTTTAATAGGTCTTCGATTTACCTCAAATAATGTTATAAAGCTTCCTGGTAAATATCTAGCGAGGATAATTAAATCCATATTGTTACTAACTGTAGTAATAACTTTTGAAACTGATGTGACAGAAAAAATTTTTATAAACTTTTTGAAGTGAGATAGATTTAAGATAATATGAAGTTTCCCTTCTCTAGCTTCTCTTAGTATTACTAATGTATTATATGCAGTTAGAAAAATAGCTCTCACTAAGTTAGCAATTGCAATAGAAACAACTCCAAATTCAAAATATAATAAGCAAATGTTTATTAATAGAAATAATAAATTAGATGAGATATATGAGATCGCAACATTTGCAGACTTGTGCATTCCTTGATTAATACCAGCAGTCCCAAATGAAAGTAATGTTATACTGGTAGAAACTATTGAAATTATTATAGCTATTCTTAATTCATTGTATATTAGTACATCTTCACCTAATATGTTATCAATAAAATAGTAAAAGATTATACCAACTAATATAGAGATTATAAATACTAACATGCAAGCAAGAAGGCCCGATCCTATTGTAGCTCCAATTTGACTATCTTTTTTCTCGCCTTTTAACTCAGCAATCTTTTGCTGTAATATGTCTCCAATACCTGGATCAGACATTGTAATCCAAGCTAAAATGTTGCCAGTTGCTAACCATAAACCCAGTATATTCGAATCAATAAACTTTATATAGACAGGTAACAGAACCAGTGAGTTGATTATATTTGTTATAGTATAACCATATTGGAAAACTAGATTCCATCTTAGGGTCTTATTATTCATTACTTTCTTATTACTAAATCGCTTATGATTCAAGCAACCCCTGGATTAGTTAAAACTTAAGATACATTCGCACAGAAAATATCAAAATGTCAGTATTTTTAAAATTTTACCCTATGCCTGACAAGTAGTTGGACAAAAAGCCTTTTTCTGCCTCTCTATTTTCTTAGCGCATATATCGATCTTAATGCCTAACTCAGTTCCTATCAAAGAGTAATTGTCAATTGCAAATTCTATTGAAGGCTTTCGGTTAAGCTCTTAATTTTGACTTTTGTTTCTTATGTCCCAATTGCTCATAACCATAACCGTAGCCGTACCCAGCATTCTTTACAGCATCATTTAATACTATCATCGGAGAGTTTAACTTCTTCTGCTTATAAATATCATCTATAATCTCCAACTGCTCCTTCAACGTATAGCCATAGCGAACAATATACACACTAGAATCTACATAAGGAGCAAGGGCAAAAGCATCGGCCACTTGGCCAACTGGTGCGGTGTCAATTATGATATGATCAAAGGTAGCTTTTAAAACATCAATCAACTTCCCTACTTTTGGACTTGACATGAGCTCTAGAGGATTCGGAGGTACTGGCCCGGAGCCTATTACAAACAGCCCAAGCTGTTTTTCGATTGGTGTAATGATATTATCCACGGTCATCTTATCAGAAATAAGATAATTTGAAATACCTAGCTCCGATGGCAGATTCAGATCCTGCATGAGCCTCGGCTTGCGCAAATCAAAACCAAGCACAACCACTTTCTTACCTGTCATGGCCATAGTAGCTGCTAAATTTATACTGAAGAAGGTCTTACCCTCCCCACTCATGCTGGAAGTTATAAGTATGACTTTGTTCTCCTTACCTACTGTGGAGAACTGAAGGTTAGCACGCACCAAGCTGAACAGCTCCGCTACTGGGCTTCTGTTACCCTGTGTTACAACAAGTGTTTCTTCAGTGTCCTTATGTCCTAACTCGCCAAGTATAGGTGTGTTGGTAGCTGCCTCTACATCTTTTCTTATCTTCACTTTGTTGTCCAGCATATCCAGTACAAAGATACTAGCAAAAGGAAGAACCAAACCAGCCAGTAAAGCTATAGCCAACACTTTCCCCTTAGTTGGGCTTACCGGTTGCTTGCTTGCCATTGCTGGGTCAATAACACGAGAGTTTGAGACTGCAGCAGCCAACGACAAGGAAGACTCTTCGCGCTTCTGCAGAAGGTAGAGATACAATCCTTCCTTGATACCTTGTTGCCTTTTAATCTCCAGGAGTTCACGCTCTACGGCAGGAATCTGCTGGATGCGCGATTTAAAGGAGGCCATATTTGCCTGCAGGTTGTTACGCGTAATAGTTAACCCTTTTTTAATGTTCTGCAGGTTTTCTAGGATATTAAAGCGCAGGTTGCTTAACTGGTCGTTAATGTTCTGAACCAGCATACTATTCGTTTGTGTTGTACGTACTAAGCGGTCACGCTCCAATTGCAATTCGTTGAATCGCGCGATCAGGCCCAGCAGCGTGGCATCCTGAATGCTAAGTGTACTCGGCACTAATTTGTATTGCCCTCCATTCTCCTGTATATACTTTTCAATAGAAGTAAGTACATCTAGCTGAATTTCAAACTCCGCCAACTGTTTGTTATACTCGCTTGCTCTTTGCACATACAACTGTGCTTCGGAACTCACATCGGTCAATTCATTCTGGCGTTTGTACGCCTCTACATCCTTCTCTACATCAGAGAGTTCGGTAGTCAGGAATTTAAGGCGTTCATCAATAAACTCAATTGTATTGGATGCAACAACATTTTTATCCTCAAGGGCTTCTTTATTATAGACCTCAATCAGCTTGTTCAAGATACTCTTCCCTTTTTCCTGCACCGGAATATTCAAACTCAGCCATAAAACACTTGCCGCTTTGTTTACAGGCTCTATAATAAGTTCTTTACTGTAATAGTTAGCCAGCTCGTGCGTATCGTAAAATTTTACAATAATCTCCTTCGGACTAGCAGGCAGTGAAACACCTGGCAATGCAACAACTGTAAAAGTTCCATAAGGCCTTACTACCTCCTGCCCGAATTTATGCGTAGATTTTGATGATATGCTATATTCGTTCTCCTCTTCCAGCTCGAACTGGTTATTATCCTTTACATGGATCGTAATTGCCTGTTCGTAGGCTAAAGAATCGAGTTTACTTACAATTACCTTAACAGGCAGCTCCTTTCCATAGATTTCTTCATCCCGAAAATAACCTGGGGTAAAGTAACTGGTTGAAAGAGAAAGCTCTGTCAATACACGTTCCATCAGGCTGATCGAGTTCAGCACTTCTACTTCATTGTCAATGTTCTTCGTATCGCTAAAGATATCCAGATCGCTAAAGGCGCCACCACTTAACAGGTCAGCCCCTTTCTCATCATCCTTTATAAGTATCTTGCTCTTTACAGTATAATGTGGCGTAGTATACTGTAAATACAGAAAGCCTAACCCTAAAGCTACTACTACACCAAGCACAAACAGGTACCACAGTCGCAGGCATTTGAAAAATAGTGCTTTAAAATCTATTTGCCCTGAGTTACTATCTTCAAACCCAAGCAGCATTTTCTGAAATTCTGTTAACTCTTTCTCTGCCATATCCTTCTACTATTAAAATAATCGCGCTACAAAAATCGAAACTATAGAAGCTGCAGCCGCTACAATAGACAAAGTGCGGGTGTTCGCGCTGGCCTGCACTTCTTTCATGCGGTCCGGCTCCACATACACCACATCGTTTTGCTGCAGGTAGAAGTATGGCGAGCTCAGCACCTCTTTGTTATTCAAATTGAGACGTGTCATTTTCCGAACGCCGCCTTCTTCGCGAATCACAAGCACATTTTCTCTTTTACCGAAGGCAGTCATATCGCCGGCCATACCTAGGGCTTCGAGTATGTTTATCTTCTGAGTTGGGATTGTGAAGGTAGAAGGACGATTTACCTCCCCTACAACTGTCACCTTAAAGTTCAGGTAACGGACATTGATAATAGGGTCTTTGATATGTTGCTTTAGATCGCTGGCAATTTTCTCTGTAGCCTGCACCCTAGTAAGGCCTGAAACTTTCACTTTGCCAAGCACCGGGAAGTTTATAAAGCCTTCTTCATCCACAAGGTAACCTTCGCGGTAAAGATTGTTTGTAGTAACATTTGATGCAATGCTAAAGTTTGAGATGCTTGCCGTTTGCATCACTTCTCCCCTGTTAAATATGGCATTCGCCTCGGGGCTAAGGCTGGTTACAGTTATACTTAGCAGGTCGTCAGGCTGTATTTTAGGGATATTGTTGTTCTGAATGTTCTCAGAATACTCTGTCTGTTCCTGCAGATCATTAAAGTAGGCAAGGTTTCTCGGAGTACAGGACACGAAGAAAAGAAAGGCAATCAGGTAAAAAAACTTCACTCTCATGTATTTATTGTTTACACGTTGTTCTATGCTTGAGAAAAAAGCTGCAACTTATTTCTTACAAAGCACGTACACAAACGGTTTCACAAAAATGTAGAAAAAGTTTCTTTAAAAGAACTAGTGTTCTCAAAATAGTTTTACACAATCAGGTTAAACTTCAGCAAACTTACTTCTAACTCAAATAGAGCACTTTCTTTTTAGAAACAACTATAAAAAGGAGGGGCTGCAAGTAACTTGCAGCCCCTCCTTTTTATGAGTATAAACTTCTTCTTATTTACTGATTCTATACTTACGCTTTCCAGGTGTGTAGATCATTTTCACGGAGGTAGTCAAGTAATGATCGTTGTCACCTGTATATCCTCCTTCTACTACCATATTATCTAAATAGTCTGAAGAAGTAAAATGCATGTTGATTTCTGGAGCGAAAGTGATACGTTTAGAGTAATATACCTTTACGCCTAGCCCTACCGGGATAACAGCTGCTACAGCTGGATAATCTGTTGTGGCAGGAAATGTCATCTCATTACTTTCTGAAGACGCTTTGTAAGATATTAAGCCCAGTCCAGCTTTAGCGTAAGGCACAAATCCTCTTCTCTGTCTCGAAGCATATGGACCTCTACCACGAACGTGACTATTTATCAGGTTAACTATAACTGAACCAGATACCTCTACCCCACTGGAGTTAAACGAAACATCTCTTCTAGGATCGTTCATCTCATCTCCGTCTAGGCTAAAGTAGTCAATGTTACCCTGCACACCCACACTAGGCGTGAACTGGTAGATAGCTCCCACGCTTAGTTCTGGTCCAAATCCATTATTGCTTATTGGCTTTAAACCGTTGTCGCCAAAGTCATGGCCTCTGTTGTCGCTGTTCATTACAGCAATACCTGCCCCCAAAACGATAGAGAACTTTTCAGAACTCTTTAAGGTACTACGGGAAGCATTTCTGAATTTAGGATGATGCCCGCGTTGTGCAAACATCGTATTAGTTGCACTTAAGAAAAGGACTAAAACAACAACTACAAAAATGAATCTGTTTTTCATGGAACGGTAAAAGCAAGTATTAGCGCACTATTAAAATCAAAGTTGGCACAATAATACATATAAATTCATATATTTCAATAAATTAATCAAAATAATGTTTTTTTACTGTAGCTGGTTTAAGGTAGGTTTATCTTATTTAGAAATGCTCAACTGAATAGAAAGGTTTAAATGCTATTATCATGTCCAATCTTTGAAAGGTGAATCATATAAATCGCTTAACTCATGATCAAGTTTAAAATTAGGGTCACTCTTAATCTTTATCAAATAGGTTTTCTAATTGCTTACTACCGTTAATCTTTGTATTGAAGTATAAAATACTGACTTAGATAATAAGAAGTCGGTTTTGTGCAATTAAATACTAAATAACTGCATAACAATAAGTATATGAGCTAGTATACTGTTGATTGTAGCTGGTATTTGTCCACTGAGAGGTTCACATTGCTACATTACTTTTTGTACAATATATGCCACGAATATATAATAGAGTTTACCGTAAGCTAAATAGCCTGATTGACAAGCACATTCCTTTTAATCAATTTTATAGGCCAACTGGCTTTTATCAAACTCTCCAAAACTATGTAACTACCTCTGGTGCAGAACAGATAGTCGTGTACCCTCCTGAAAAGTCTACTTTAGATGTTCCGAAGGCGCTATTAAAAGCATCCGAAAATCAAATCTTCACACCACCAACTGGTGAACTGCCTGCTGCCTCGATAACAGCCATAAAACAGGGAAGGCTATACACCGACGGGACCAATTTTGCAGCAGTAATCTCAGAGGACAATAAATTAATCGGCGATATATCCCTACAGGTTGGCACCACTAATCCGGAAGAAAATGGGATATTCAACCACAAGTACTTTACATCTCCTTTGGGTTTGAAGGGCAACGTTTTCCATACGCTGATTGGTGGTAGCGGAGAGAACAACTACTTTCATTGGATGATAGACTCGTTACCGCGCCTGCACTTACTACAAAAAGCGGGTTGGTTTGATAAAATAGACTGGTTTGTGGTGCCAAAGCATAGCTTGCCCTATCAGAAGGACACACTCAGAATTCTAGGTATACCTGACACTAAAATTGTAGAAGGACACAGTGTAAACCATATAAAAGCTGACACACTATTTGCCTCTACCTTTGTCCGGAACATTGAACACATACCCAATTGGGCCTGCCAGTTTTTAAGAGACAAGTTTATACCTGCCGCGCAACGAATCATTCAAACTCCGAAGCGTATTTACATAAGCCGCCAGGATAGCAGTTACAGGAGTGTGACCAATGAAGCCAACGTTCTTAAAGTGCTGCACAAGTATGGCTTTAAAAAAGTAGAGCTTAGTGAATTGACTTTTACGGAACAGGTGAGCCTGTTTAAAAATGCTGAAGTTGTTGTAGCGCCTCACGGAGCTGGGCTCACCAACCTGGTGTTTTGCCGCCCAGGCACACAGGTAATAGAGTTGTTTGCTAGAGAGTATACTCCTCCATTATATGCCGATCTGGCTAGCAAAGTAAATTTAAAATATAATTACCTCACTAGTGCCTCTGCTCCTGCAGTGGTAAGTTTAAGAGCAGCGATGCAAAAGGGTGTAGATGTGCCGGTAGACAAACTGGAAAGTATGGTTTTGGAGGCGATAGCAGATGCAGTGCAAACAATGGAGCAGTTTAACCCGGAAGCAGTGTAGCAAATACCAAAAAAGAAAAGCCGCTGGTCTTTCAGACGCAACGGCTAATCTTCCTTTGGCTATTTCTTAAAGCTGTTCGTCTTTTGTATACTTTCTAAACAGCCCATGCTTAATTTTATTGCCTTACCTAAAGATCTATACTTTTAGAAAGGCGGTTCCTCATCAAAGTTAGACGCCGGGAAACCTCCCCCACTTCCACCATCGTTCATGCGGCTACCCAAACGGATAGATCCCGGTGAGTCGGCATCGAACGTGCTGTTTGGTAAGGCGTTGAATCCTCCCATCGGGTCGTCACCAAAGTTGTGGTCAAGGTTTGTAAACTTAGTAAACTTACCGATAAACTTCAACTGCACGTTCTCCAGCGAGCCGTTACGGTGCTTGGCAATAATCACCTCTCCTACTCCAGCAGTTGGGTTGCCCATCTCATCTTCAGTAATGCCATAATACTCCGGACGGTAGAGGAAACACACCATGTCGGCATCCTGCTCAATGGAGCCAGATTCACGAAGGTCGGATAGCTGCGGACGTTTGTCACCACCACGGGTTTCTACGGCACGGCTAAGCTGCGACAGGGCAATTACCGGCACGTTCAGTTCCTTTGCCAACATCTTGAGGGCTCGGGAGATAGAGGCAATTTCCTGCTCACGGTTACCACCACCTTTACCATCCGAGTTTCCGCTCATAAGCTGCAGGTAGTCAATAATGATCATCTGAATGTCGTACTGCGCTTTAAGTCGGCGACACTTGGTACGCAACTCACGTATCGAAAGACCTGGGGTATCGTCGATGTAAATAGGAGCTTCGGTAAGCTTTGCAATTTTGTGGTTCAGCTGTGCCCACTCATACTCTTCCAGGCTGCCTTTCTTAATCTTCTCCGACTCCAGCTCTGCCTCAGATGAGATCAAACGATTCACCAGCTGTAGCGACGACATCTCTAGCGAGAAAATGGCCACACCCTTGCCAAAGTCCACGGCGGCATTGCGCATGCACGACAGTACAAAGGCTGTTTTACCCATCGCCGGACGTGCCGCTAGTATAACTAAGTCAGATTTTTGCCAGCCGGATGTAACCCTGTCCAAAGCCACTAATCCGCTTGGCACACCTGTTAAACCATCTGCTTGCTTACGCTTTTCTTCAAGCTCCTTAATAGCCAGGTGCATGAGCGAGCGCATGTCGTCAAAGTTCTTACGGATGTTCGATTCAGATACTTCGTATAGCTTTGCCTCCGTTTTGTCCAGCAATTCAAATACGTCTGTTGTATCTTCAAAAGCACTGGAAAGCACCTCGGATGAAATAGAAATAAGATCACGCTTAATGGAGTTCTCTGTGATGATACGTGCGTGATACTCGATGTTAGCCGCTGAGTTTACGCGGGTGGTAAGCTGCGTTACATAATAAGCACCTCCTGCCAATTCCAGCTCGCCGTTCTCGCGCAGTTCGTGCGTCACTGTCAGGATATCGATCGGCTCCGACTTATCAAATAAGGCAAGTATGGCTTTAAAAATGCGCTGGTGCGCTTCTTTGTAGAAACTTTGCGGACGCAAAATATCGATTACGTTGGTAAGGGCATCCTTCTCCAGCATAAGAGCACCTAGCACGGCCTCCTCCAAATCAAGTGCCTGCGGCGGTTTTTTGCCTAATTCCGATACAACAGGGGCTTTTTTCTGCCATCCGTTGCGGTTGCCTGCAGGCCGCACATTCATTTTCATCTCCTCCATAAGCACAAATTTAAGAGTTAAGCCGTAGAAGCAATCTTTATAACCATGTTAATAATCCACAAGATATCCACAAAGTATCAACATATTAGTGTATAGCTATTTTATTTTAATTAAGGTCTTCTAACTTTGCTTGCTTCAGAATATATTGATTGGCTTATGGAGAAGGAAATACAGCACATACACCTGATTGCCACCGGCGGCAGCATTATGCATAACCTGGCTTTGGCCCTGCACGACAAAGGGCTGAAGGTAACAGGCTCTGATGATGAGATTTATGAACCAGCCAAAAGCCGACTGGCCGTCGCAGGTATACTTCCGGAGCAGGAAGGTTGGTTTCCGGAGAAACTGGATGCTAAACCCGATGCCGTTATACTTGGCATGCATGCCCGCCCCGACAACCCAGAGCTGAAGCGCGCCCAAGATCTGAATATTCCAATCTACTCCTTCCCTGAGTTTATCTACGAGCAAAGCAAAGATAAACAGCGCATTGTAATTGGGGGGAGTCATGGCAAAACGTCTATCACCTCTATTATTATGCACGTGCTCCAGCAGCTTGGCCGTAAGTTCGACTATGCTGTGGGTGCGCAGTTAGAAGGCTTTAACCGCATGGTAAAGCTCACAGACGATGCTCCAATCATTATCATTGAGGGAGATGAATATCTGTCTGACCCGATCAAGCGTGTACCTAAGTTCCATCTGTACCACCACCACATAGCTGTGATTAGTGGCATCAGCTGGGATCATATTAATGTGTTTCCGGACCCGGATACTTACCGCGACCAGTTCCGTATTTTCGCAGAGATGACACCAAAGGCCGGTACCCTGATCTACAACCAGGACGATGAGCAAGTGCTGTTAGCTGCCGTACCGCGCAACCCAGCTGACATTGCTTACATTGGCTACGGCGTGCACGACCACAGCATCCGCAACGGCAAAACCATACTTCATACTAAAAAGGAAGGCGATGTAGAGATACAGCTGTTTGGTGAGCACAACCTGCGCAACATCAATGCAGCCAAAGAGGTGTGTAAGAAAATCGGTGTGAAAGCACATGACTTCTACGAAGCTCTGAAAACCTTTAAAGGCGCTGCCAAGCGACTGGAGAAACAGGGCGAGAACAGCCACTCTGTTATTTACCGTGATTTTGCACATGCCCCATCAAAAGTAAAGGCAACCACAGAAGCAGTAAAAAACCAGTACCCGCAGCGCGAACTGGTGGCTGTAGTGGAGCTTCACACCTTTAGTAGTTTAAACAAGAACTTTTTGCCGCAGTACGCTGGAGCGCTAGATAAAGCAGACGAGGCCATTGTGTTCTTCAGCCCGAAAACTTTAGAGCACAAGCGTATGGAAATGATCTCGGAGCAGGAACTGAAGGAGGCATTCAGGAATCAAAGTATAAAAGTGTTTACAGATTCAGCTGCTTTGCAAGAACACTTAACCAGCCGCAACTGGCAAAACGCGAACCTGCTGCTCATGAGCTCAGGCACTTACAACAACATGGATCTGGGAGCTTTAAAACAAGCTATACTTTAATTTATACTTACAAAAGCTATGAAGCTGAACTTAAAGCGCCCCATGGTTTTCTTCGACCTGGAAACCACCGGCACCGATATCTGCAACGACCGCATTGTAGAGATAAGTGTTCTGAAGATTATGCCGAACGGGGAAGAGATCCTGAAAACCAGACGCATCAACCCTACTATTCCAATCCCGCTGGAGTCGAGCCTGATACACAAGATCTACGATGAGGATGTGCAGAACTGCCCTACTTTTAAGCAGGTAGCCAAGAACTTCGACGATTTTTTGAAGGGATGTGACCTAGGAGGATATAATTTGCTGCGCTTTGACATACCGTTACTGGCAGAGGAGTTCCTGCGTTGCGGCATTGATTTCGATATTGAGAACAGAAATGTAGTGGATGTTTGTCGTGTGTTTCATCAGATGGAGCAGCGCACTTTATCTGCTGCTTACAAGTTTTACTGCGATAAATCTTTAGAAAATGCGCACAGCGCAGAGGCCGATACCATAGCCACTTACCACATCCTGATGGCCCAGCTAGACCGCTACCAAAACACTCCGGTAGAAATTACCGAAGGTGTGGAAGAGTTTCCGGTACAAAATGACATGGAACAGCTGCACAAGTTTACCACCCAGAAAACCGCTGACCTATCGGGCAGGATAGTATATAACAATGCCGGCCAGGAGGTATTTAATTTTGGTAAGTATAAAAATGTGCCCGTAGAAGAGGTGCTGCAAAAAGAACCTACATACTACGACTGGATGATGAAGGGTGATTTCCCGCTTTACACTAAAAAAGTATTGACGCGCATACGCCTGCGCAATGTGCAGATGTCGTAATCTGTCTCGAACTAGTATAAACAAAAAAGGGCTGCAATAAAATTTGCAGCCCTTTTTTGTTTATGGTTTTGGAAGCGGTACCGGCTTCTGTGTCGGCCTGTCCATCTGCTTTAACCTTGAGTTTGTGAGTAGTTCATTAGCCTGTGAAGTTTTGTATCCGCAATTGTTTCCTGCTGCCCTCGACGAACATTCACAGCCTGTAATGGTGTTGCCCACAAACGTAAAGTAGCAAAACTCACAACCGGGGCCTGCATTGCAAATATACTTTGCACTTTTACTGCTCAGGAATAAACTATTATCGGCAGCCACATCCAATTGCAGCGCCATAGACCTGAATGCACCGTTACGTATCCCAAGCCCAACTAAGTAATAGCCCGGCTTGTCTGATTTATTTTCCTGCACCTTCCGGATCATTACCTTATCTACCACAGTGCCATCACCAAATTCTTGGATGAATGGCTGCAGCAGGTCTTTCCGGTCCACAATGTAATCTACGCTATCAAAAACCACTTGCGCGAGCAGCACTCCATCATACTTGGCTAGTGCCTCCTCCCCTTCCGCTACCTCAATTGGTTCTTCGCTATCTTCCGGAAAAGATTCTCTTCTGGTACAGGCAGTAGCCAGCAACAGCAAAAGCATCATACAGAATCCGATTTGTGAGGCGGCGCGCCAGTAGCGGCCAAGGGTGAACTTGCTCATGTGGTTATGTTGGTTAGGTTATCGTGCTTTGTAGTACTGCAAGGCCTCTGGCATGTGCTTCTTCAGGTCAGCCTGGCGTGTACCGGCACTTGGGTGCGTAGACAAGAACTCTGGTGGTGCCTGTCCTCCCTTTGCCTCCATACGCTGCCAAAACGGAATTGCCTGCTGCGGATCGTACCCGGCCATTGCCATAAATATCAATCCCAAACGGTCTGCTTCTGATTCCTGCGTGCGGCCATACTTTAATAAGCCTAGCTGAGAGCCTACGCCATAAACAGCCATTACTAAATTACTGGCTGTACCTGGCTGAGCGCCAGCCAATGCCGACAGCGTCTGTCCCCCGAACTGCTGTGCAAGCGCCTGGCTCATGCGTTCGCTGCCGTGTTTGGCGATAGCGTGCGCAATCTCATGCCCCATTACGACAGCAAGGCCGGTTTCGTTTTGTGCTACCGGTAAAATTCCTTCGTATACTACTGTTTTACCGCCAGCCATGGCAAATGCGTTCACCTGGTCATCTTCAATCAGGTTGTATTCCCATTTGTAACCCTGCAATTCGCTGCTCAGGTTGTTGGCTGCCATATACTGCTCCACAGCATTTTTGATGCGGTTACCCACTCGTTTTACCATGGCAGTTGCCTGTGCATTGTTTGATAACTTGTTCTCCTTCAAGAACTGATCGTAAGCCTCGTAACTCATTGCCTGCATTTCTGACTCCGACACAAGGCTTAACTGACGGCGACCTGTAATTGGAACTGTTGTACAGCCCACAAACATCGCCACAGCCATACTAAAAGCTATTAATTTCTTATACATCTTCTTTAACATTTAGTGGTTTTTAAAGCTGATTCAAATTTTGAACCATTTTTTCGAAAACCAAACTTTAATACATTAATAAATTATCATATGAATATATTACTGCAAGCAACAAACCTGTTATTATTAAGGCCGTGTTGCTAAACAAAGTGCAAAACACCTGTTGGTTATACGTTTTTAATCCGCTAAAATGTTCGAGGCGTGCGTAAAGGCAATATTTAACCGAAACGGATGTTGTACTTGTACAGGCTTGTAACTATACTTTGTGCCTGTCAGTAAAAACTCTTAGCTATAAAAATGTTACTTTATAGTGCGCAGAAACGTTAGAAACCCTATTTTTGAGAAACAGAACATTGCAAATCACCCTATATGAAGATATTAGCGATCGGCAGAAATTATGCCGAGCATATTGCCGAGCTTAAAAACGAAGTGCCCGATGAGCCTGTCATTTTTTTTAAACCCGACACAGCCATACTTAAGAACAACGATCCGTTCTATTACCCGGAATATACAAATGACGTACATTACGAAGTGGAGCTTTTGCTTCGCATCAGCCGTGAAGGGAAGAACATTGAGAAGAAGTTTGCCTCTAAGTATTACGATGCCATTGGCCTGGGTATAGACTTTACAGCCCGCGACCTGCAGGCAAAGGCAAAAGCAAAAGGCCTACCCTGGACTCTGGCCAAAGGCTTTAACGGCTCTGCTCCTATATCAGAGTTTCTGCCGCTCGAGCAGTTCCCCGATCTGCAGAACATCAACTTCAGGCTGGATGTTAACGGAGAGACCAAACAAAAAGGCAACTCTCAGATGATGCTCAACTCATTTGACGACATCATTGCCTACATTTCAAAATTTATCACATTAAAAAAAGGAGACATCATTTTTACCGGAACACCAGAGGGTGTTGGCCCGGTTAAAATAGGAGACAGATTAGAAGGGTATGTTGAAGATAAAAAACTTTTGGACTTCGAAGTTAAGTAAGAAGCCACTGGCTTTGGTTATACTTTCCTGGCTTGCGGCCGGCACTGCCTTTGCACAAATGGCGCCGAAGGCCGGGGAATTTCTATTCCCGATAAAGCCAGGTGAACGCAATTACCTGTCAGGTACAATGGGCGAGATACGCTCGAACCACTTCCATGGCGGACTGGATATCAAGACCGACCAACGTGAAGGTTTGCCCGTGTATGCTGCCGCTGATGGGTATATTTCAAGGGTAAAGCAGTCTACTTACGGGTACGGCAACATTATATATATAACGCACCCCACCAATGGCTTGGTGACCACTTATGCGCACCTGCGCGAATTTGCCAGCCCTTTAGCTGATTTTATACTTAAGAAGCAGTATGAGAAGAAGACCTTTGAGCTGGAGCTATTTCCGGAGCCGGACAAGTTCCCGATCAAGCGTGGCGATATTATTGGCTATTCTGGCAACACCGGTGGTTCTGGAGGTCCGCACCTGCACTTTGAGATACGCGATGAAAAAGACCGCCTGTACAACCCGCTCAAGTATAAATTTTCTGAAATACTGGATACGACGCCGCCGGATATTTACACTATTGGCATTACACCGCTAAACATCCATGGCCGTGTAAACGATGCATTTGAGCGCAGGGAATTCAGAACAGTTAAAAAGGGCACTAATTACGTGCTGCCTGATACAGTATATGCGCATGGGCTACTGGGGCTGGAACTGCAGACAATAGACAAACTGGATGGAGCCGCTAATAATAACGGTACACAGGAGGTGAGTCTGGTGGTAAATGGCAAGCAAGTTTACAACCATTACATAGACCAGGTGCCTTTTGAGCTATCTAGGCAGGTGTCGCAGCACATAAACTACAACCAGTACAAGCGTACGGGGCGCTCTTTTCAGAAGGCCTTTATAGACCATGGCAACGACCTGCCGCTGTACAAAGCCAACGGCCGCCAGGGACGTTTTAATGTGCACCCAGACTCTACGTACCAGGTAAAACTAGTGGCCCGAGACTCTTATGAGAATACCACTACCCTTAGTTTTGTGATCAAAGGTAAAAAGCCATCGTTCACCCAAACTACGTCCAAGGCAGTAAAGGGTCCTGCGCTGAGCTATGAGATTATTGGCAACATACTTAAAGTAAATGCCAGCGACACCAGCTCTACTCCTCAGAACATCGAGCTTTACAAAGACGGCAAAAAACTTATACTTGTGCCCAGTTACGTTAAAAACTCGGCTGGCATAGGCTTGTACGATCTTCGCGCTGGTGCTCCTGATTCGATCCGATTTTGCGGTGTTACGTCCGGCTTAGGCGTAGAGAAAGCAATTCCGCCTGCAACAGATTATACGTTCTCAAATAAATTTGCCAAAATACAGTTTAACAGCAATTCGCTTTACGATACCCTGTATTTCCGCACTAATCTGGATGGGGAAGTTTATACTATAGGAGACTATTTTACACCGCTGCACCAGGCCATACAGGTTACCATTACCCCGCCTAACATCAGCGAGATAAAGGACAAATCGAAAGCAGCAGTGTACTTCTTGGGCACGGGACGTGGCAGAGGTTATACAGGCGGAAAGTGGGACGGCAATAGTATTACGTTCAGCACCAAAAACATGGGTAAGTTTAAGGTGATGGAAGACGTAAAAGCTCCAACGATCAGGTTACTCGGTAAGAGTCCTACCCAGATCAGGTTCAAGATCGGCGACGACCTATCAGGCATTGCTTCCTTTAACGCTTACATAAACGGTGAGTGGCTGTTGATGAAGTATGAGCACAAAGAGGCGCTGATTTACTCCGAAAAATTAGATAAAAGTGTACCTTTGTCCGGTGAAGTAGTTTTGAAGGTGAAGGACATTGCTGGCAACGAAGCCACGTACACAACTAGAATCTGATTTTAAACCCAATGGAATTAAACATCGGCGACAAAGCCCCTGATTTCGAAGGAAAAGACCAGAACGGCAACACAGTTAAACTAAGCGATTACCGCGGCAAAAAGGTGTTACTGTACTTTTACCCAAAAGACAACACCCCCGGCTGTACCGCCCAGTCCTGCAACCTCCGCGACAACTACAGCGATTTGCAGCAGCAGGGCTACGAAGTGATCGGTGTAAGTATAGACAGTGAAAAGTCGCACCAAAACTTCATTGGCAAGTATGAGCTGCCCTTTACGCTGATAGCCGACACAGACAAAAAGATAGTAGAACAATACGGCGTGTGGCAGGAGAAATCGATGTATGGCCGGAAGTATATGGGCACCATGCGCTATACTTTCGTGATCGACGAAAACGGTGTCATACAGGACATCATCACCAAAGTGAAGACAAGTGACCACGCCAAGCAGATACTGAAATAACAACAAGCGCAGCTGTCCTTACGGGCAGCTGCGTTTTTCGTATATTTGACCTATTAATTCATAACTCATAATTCTTAATTCATAATTAACTACCGTGAATCCACACAACAAAAGCATTGAAGAGCTGAAAGACATTGCAGCACAGGTACGCCGCGACATTGTACGCATGGTGCACGCCGTTAACTCGGGCCACCCGGGCGGCTCGCTGGGCTGTACAGATTATTTCGTGTCGTTGTACTTTAAAGTAATGGACTACAGCACCGATTTCTCCATGGACGGTAAAGGCGAAGACCTGTTCTTCCTGTCTAACGGCCACATATCGCCGGTATGGTACAGCACACTGGCACGTGCAGGTTTCTTCGATGTGAGTGAACTGGCTACGTTCCGTAAGATCGATTCCAGGTTGCAGGGCCACCCGGCTACAGAAGAAGGTCTGGAAGGTATACGTGTTGCATCTGGCTCACTTGGCCAGGGATTATCGGTTGCACTAGGCGCTGCTCAGACAAAAAAACTGAATAACGACGACAAGCTGGTATATGTGCTGATGGGTGACGGTGAAGTAGAGGAAGGCCAAGTATGGGAAGCTGCCATGTATGCCGCACACCATAAAATTGACAACGTTATTGCCACTATCGACAGAAACGGCCAGCAGATTGACGGCTCTACGAACGAGGTAATGAGCCTAGGCGACTTGAAAGCGAAATTTGAAGCGTTTGGCTGGCATGTACTGGAGGCAAACGGCAACAGCTTCGAAACCCTACTTCCTGCCCTTGAAGAAGCAAAAAGAAGCACAGGCCACGGTAAACCGGTCATGATTATGATGGACACTGAAATGGGCTATGGCGTAGACTTTATGATGGGTTCGCACAAGTGGCACGGCGTAGCACCTAACGACGAGCAGTTGCAGATTGCCCTGCAGCAGCTGGCTGTTAAAGTAGCTTCTGACTATTAGCTGAAATAAGTATAAAAGCCTTTGCTTTACAGGATCTAGCTTTTGACGTGATGTTTTTCTGGCGCATAATTTTAGCAGCTATACTTTTCTTGCTGATGCTATCGGCAGGTGGCGCTGCTATTGCCCAGGAAAAAAAGCAGCAACCCAAAACCAGAATCCTGTTCCTGCTGGATGCCTCGGGAAGTATGCTGGCCAAGTGGGAAAACAGCGATCGTATGAGCGTTGCCAAAAATCTGCTGGCTGAACTGGTAGACTCCCTGGAGCAGTACGATAATGTGGAAGTGGCGCTGCGGGTATACGGTCACCAATCCGGCCGTGAACGCAACGACTGTAAGGACACGAAACTGGAAGTGCCTTTTTCTGCTGGAAACAACAGTGAAGCCATTAAGAAAAAGCTGGGGCAGGTTATACCACGTGGCAACACGCCTATCACCTACTCGCTGCAGCAAACGGCCAACGATTTCCCGGCAGACAAGGCACGTAACGTGATCATACTTATCACCGATGGCTTAGAGTCTTGCGGAGGCGACCCTTGTGCTGTTTCGCTTGCCTTGCAAAAGAACCGCATTTTCCTGAGGCCTTTCATCATTGGCATTGGTATAGAGCCGGAGTACGAAAAGCAGCTGAGCTGCATCGGCCAGTATTTTAATGCCGCTGATGTTAAGACTTTTGAGAATGTGCTGACAGAAATTGCCACACAAACGCTAAGCGAGACAACAGTAAGCGTGGAGCTGCTGGACGAGCAGAACCGCCCTACAGAGACGAACCTGAACCTGACCTTCGTGAATGCGGTAACTGGTGTGCCAGAGTATAACTATGTGCATTACCAGGACAGCAAAGGAAAGACAGACAAGCTGGAAATAGATGCGCTGATCCCCTACCACCTGGTCGTGAACACTACACCGATTGTGGTTGAGAAAGATCTGCAGATCAAACCAGGGCAGCACAACGTGATCCGGGTAAAGTCGCCGCAGGGAGAGTTATACTTAAGCCAGGATGGCCCCTCCCCTTACGGTGCTTTGTCAGCTATCGTGAGGCAGCAGGGCTCAACCGAAACGCTAAATGTACAAACCTTCGGCAACAGGCATAAGTACCTTACCGGCAAGTATGACATGGAGATCCTGACGCTGCCACGCATTTACTTAAAAAATGTAGAGGTAAAGCAAGGGCAAACCAACACGGTTACAATTCCGCCTCCGGGTCAGCTGGCTATTCCATCGCAGATGCAGGGCTACGGCAGCATTTACGAGCTCGATGATGCAGGAAGGCAAACGTGGATCTATAATCTGCCGGAAGACAACAGCAGAGTTACAGTGGCCTTACAGCCCGGAAAGTACAGGTTGGTTTACCGCATGAAATCAGCCCAGGCAAGTAAATTTACTGACGTGCAGGACTTCACAATCAGGTCAGGCGCAACAACAAACGTAAAAATTTTTAACAGATAAAAAGAACAGGCATGCTTCTGCAACTTAAAAGTATAAAACCAGGAGCCTGCATATAAAAAGCCAAAACACACAGATGAAAGAGTACACCTATTCAGAGAAAAAAGACACACGTTCGGGTTTCGGTGCCGGCCTGCATGAGCTGGGCAAAAACAACCCAGAGGTAGTAGCCCTTTGCGCCGACCTTACTGGCTCGCTTAAAATGGATGCCTTCAAAAAGGATTTCCCGGAACGTTTCTTCCAGGTAGGTATTGCCGAGGCGAACATGATGGGCCTTGCCGCAGGTATGACCATCGGTGGTAAAATTCCGTTTACCGGCACGTTTGCTAACTTCTCTACGGGCCGCGTTTACGACCAGATCCGTCAGTCTATTGCGTACTCTGGCAAAAACGTGAAAATATGTGCTTCGCATGCCGGCCTTACACTAGGCGAAGACGGTGCCACGCACCAGATACTAGAAGACATCGGCATGATGAAAATGCTGCCGCACATGACCGTGATCAACCCATGCGACTTTAACCAGACCAAGGCTGCTACTATGGCTATTGCCGAGTACGAAGGCCCAGTATACCTGCGCTTTGGCCGCCCGTCGGTTCCTAACTTCACTCCTGCCAATCAGAAATTTGAGATTGGTAAGGCAGTGATGCTGAACGAGGGTACAGATGTTACCATCATCGCTACAGGCCACCTGGTTTGGAAAGCCATACTTGCCGGTAAGATGCTGGAAGAGAAAGGCATCTCTGCTGAGATCATCAACATCCATACGATCAAGCCTTTGGATAATGAAGCAGTACTGGCATCGGTTCGCAAAACCAAGTGCGTGGTAACTGCCGAGGAGCACAACCGTTTCGGTGGTCTTGGCGACAGCGTGGCACAGGTGCTGGCAACTAACTTCCCGGCTCCGCAGGAGTACGTGGCAACCAACGATACATTTGGTGAGTCTGGTACTCCGGAAGAACTGATGGAGAAGTATGGCCTGACAGAGGGCAACATTGTTGCTGCTGCAGAACGTGCTATTAGCAGAAAGCAGTAGATTCTTAGAAATATTAATCTAAAATAGAGGGAGGTATTAAGTTATCTCCCTCTATTTTTTTATACTTGCTATCTTGAACAGAGATCATCAAAATTTATTCTGCATAGCTTAGCTGTTACCGGCTCCCATACCTGACCTGTGGAAGACAAGGAGATTTTAGAAAAATTCTCGCAACCTGAAAGCCAGAACCTGGCCTTTAACCAACTTGTGCGCAAGTACCAGCAGAAAATCTACTGGCACATCCGCAAGATGGTGATAGACCATGACGATGCCGACGACCTAACACAGGAAGTATTTGTGAAAGTATGGAAGAACCTGGGCAATTTCAGGCAGGATGCACAGCTTTACACCTGGATTTACCGTATTGCCACCAACGAGTGCCTTACCTTTTTATCGAACAAGAAAAAGCGTTTCTTTTTGCCGATACACGATGTTGCCAGTGAGCTTGCCGAGAAAATTGATACCTCACCGGATATCTCTGGCGATGAAATACAGCTAAAGCTGCAGAAGGCACTGCTGCGCCTTCCTGATAAACAGCGGCTTGTGTTTAACATGAAGTATTATGATGAGATGAAGTACGAGGAAATCTCTGAGATTCTAGGCACTTCGGTGGGTGCTCTGAAGACATCTTATCACCTGGCAGTAAAAAAAATTGAAGAATTTATTAAGCGAGATTAAACTTTTGCACGAGTTCTATATCTAACCCTTAGAGAATGAATAGAATGAAAGAGGATTTTAAACTGGATAACCTTCCAAAGCACAACATTTACCAGGTGCCCGAGCAGTATTTCGATCGCCTGCCCATGCGTGTGATGGAACGAACAGCTGGCGCTGAAAGACAGGTACCAGCCTGGCAGCAAAGCCTTTGGGCTCCGTTGCGCACAGCTATTGCCCCCCTAGTTTTACTCCTTGTGTTTGTAGGCGCGTTCATTGTTACCTTGCAACAGCAAAAGCAGGATGAGCAATATGCGTTGCAGCCTCTGGCCGAAGAAGAGATACTGGACTACCTGAGCTATAACGAAGACCTGGAAACAGCGGACTTTGCTGAGCTTAGTTCGATGTCTAAACAAGACTTTACAGAAGACTTCTTAAACATCAGCTCTGTAGCTGCCGAAGAGGAACTGGAGTATTACCATATCAGACACATTCAAGAATAATTCACCCATGAGACATTTTGTTATACTTATACTTTTCTGTGTGTTTGGCTTGGCCAGTACTAGTGTTCAGGCACAGGAGCGTAACGAGAATGTAGAGGCTGCTAAGGTTGCCTATATTACCGATAAGATCGAATTGACGGCAGACCAGGCGCAGAAATTCTGGCCCATCTACAACGAGTACGAGACCAAACGCCGCGAATTAATGCGCAACTACCGCAGTGGTTACCGCAGAAACCTGGAGGAGATGAGTGAGCAGGAAGCGAAGGCTAGAATAGATGAGATGTTCGATACCAGAGAAAGAGAGCTGGCCTTGGAGAAAGAATATGCTGCCCGTTACCAGCGTGTAATCTCTACGAAACAACTAATCAAGCTTTATCGCGCAGAACGAGATTTTACAAAACTCTTGCTTAAAAAGCTGGATGCCAGCAAAACAGCAAACAGATAATAATTTTGGCTAAAGTTGAGAAAAAGGCACTACCGTAACTGGAGTGCCTTTTTCATTTAATTATCAGCCTCTTTTCTGCTCCGCTATCCACTCATCAATCCTTTTCTCAAGCACAGCCAGTGGCATCACACCACCGTTTAATATTAAATCATGAAAAGCACTAATGCTAAACTTAGCTCCTAATTCACGCTCTGCCCGCTGTCTCAGCTCTTTTATTTTAAGCTCCCCGATCTTGTAACTGAGTGCCTGTCCGGGTATGGCCATGTAGCGTTCGATTTCTGCAACAGCTGCTTCTTCGCTTGTCAGTTCGTTATCTAGTGAATATTGTATTGCTTGTTCGCGCGTCCAGCCTTTTGCATGTATACCCACATCCACTACCAATCGTATAGCCCGGTGCATTTCGTCGCTTAGGCGGCCAAAGTATTGGTACGGGTCAGTGTATAGCCCCAATTCCTTACCCAGGCTTTCAGAGTATAAGGCCCAGCCCTCTCCAAAAGCACCATACCAGGCATATTTCCGAAATTTGGGTAGTCCCTCCTGCTCTTGTTGTATAGATATCTGATAGTGGTGCCCCGGTATCGCCTCATGCAAAAACAGCGACTCCATACCTACAGCGTTATACTTAGTGGCATCCAGGATAGGCACGTAAAAAATGCCTGGTCGGGAGCCGTCTGGGGCGGGTGGGTTATACTCTGCACTGGCAGAAGCAGCCCGAAATGCCTCCGTCTGCCGTACTTCAAACCTTGACTTTGGGGTAATGCCAAAAAGTTTGCTCAACTGTGGCTGCATGCGCTGCTCTATGCTGCGGTATCCCTCCAGAACTTGTTCTGGTGTTTTGAAAGGTGTAAACTTAGGGTTCTCATTCACATACTTAAAGAAAGCTTTCAGATCACCTTTAAAGCCAACCTGTTGCTTTACCTGCTCCATCTCACTGCGTATACGAGCCACCTCCTGCTGCCCTATGTTAAATATTTGGTCAGGTGTCATGTCGGTAGTGGTCCAGTAGCGAACCAGATAGCGGTAATACGCATCTCCCCCTTTTATGCCACTTATGCCTGAGGTTGATCTGCTTTTAGGCAAATACTCCTGTCTCATAAAATCGTGCAGCTTTTTGTACGTTGGGATGACTTCTTCCTTTATCGCCTTAGTGTAGGCTTGGCGTATGCTGTCTTTTTGTGCCGCAGTAAAACTAGCAGGCAAATTTTCAACAGGCGCCCAGAAAATGGTTTTCTTCGGATCATCCACCACCATTGCCTGCAACTGCGGCAACACCTTTTGTGTGAGCATGCGCGGAAGTATAACACCCATTGCCATGCCTCTGCGCATGTTGGCAATGGCAGTGTCACCCCATACTGTAAAACCCTTTATGCGCCCTAAGAAGTCCCTGTAATCCTCTGGCGTTTTAAATGGCTGGTTACTGGAGCCGGAACCAAGTTGCGCCATGGTTATAGGCAAACTCCAGAACTGGTTGATTGGCAACAGCTCACTGGGATAATTGAAAGCCTCTAACGATTTCTCCATTTCATACTTAAAGATATCATAGCTTACCTGCTCCTGCTCTGCCAACTTGCTTCTATCTAAGCTATTAATCTGGTCTAGGTACTTTTGGTAGAGCTGCTTTACCTGCTGTTTGTGCTCTTGACTCAAGTCATTTGGCAGTTGGTCATTATAGCGGCTATCTGCAATGGCAGTGGCCTCTAACGGAAAAAGCTTTAACCGCTCTTCGAAATAGTTCTCAAAGATCTGATCAATATTTTGTGCTGCCTGCACAGCCTCTGTTGCCTGTTCAGGTTCTGTTGTGCGTGTACAACTAACGGTGCCACTAAGTATAAGGGCTGATGCCAGGAAATAAGTGATATAATACTTTTTCATAGGATGAGAAGTATGGTTTGTTGTAATTATACTTTGTAGAGCCTTAAAAGTATAATCTTTTAGTTTTTTGGTTAGTTATACGACGATAACTTGAAGTGCCTTCCAAACAATCAGAAACAAAAAAGGTGAAGTCTGTTCAGCTTCACCTTTTCAAGTACATCAGGTACGTTTTATAATAGTTAATAGGCCTCCAGCAAAAAACCGATATCATCACCTGCCTTAAACTCCATTGGCTTCTCTGACTGAAGGAAGATGCGGGCAGAGTGTGGTCCTTTCAGCTCTATTCGATCGCCTTTAATGCGCAGCATACTACCTTCGCGCAGACCAACAACCGGCTGGCGGTTCAGGTGATGGAATTCTGCAATACGAGTTTCACGGGTTTCGCCCATATGTGTAGAGCCCTCAATCGGATCGAGGTAATGTGGGTTTATATTAAACGGCACCAACTGCAGCGCATCAAACGACTTTACATGCACAATAGGCATGTCGTTGGTGGTGCCAATGGATTTACCTGCCACGTTAGTACCTGCACTGGTGCCCATGTATGGCATCCCCTTCTTCACCCGCTCCTGAATCGGCTCTATAATTTTGCTAGCGTACAGGTTCTTTAGTAGCTGAAACGTATTACCACCGCCTATAAAAATTGCCTCAGCCTCCTGTACAGCCTTCACCGGGCTTTCGTGTTCGTGTATGCCGGTAACTTTGAAACCCCATGGCTCCAGCGCTTCTTTTACTTTAGCCGTGTAGTCGTTATGCGAGATACCACCCGGACGGGCATAGGGTATAAACAATACGCTGGACTTTCCATCCAACAGTGCCTTAACCTCCTCTTCAGCATGCTCCAGGTAACCTGTGCCGTGTGTAGTAGAGGTGCTTATCAAAAGTAAGTTTCTGCTCATGCTCAAAAATAGACATTCTGAGCCGATTTATAAATTAGAATTACTTTTTAGATATAAGAAGCAAGTCCGCCAAGTATAAATTGGAGATTGAGATCGGTCCTAGAGGGGAAACTGATGCTTAAAGAAATGTAATTCGTAATTCGTAATTCGTAATTCGTAATTCGTAATTCGTAATTCTACTCCTCTTTCTTCACGGTTTTGAGTTTGAGCTTAATTGTTTCTAAGTATGGCTCCAAGTGTTTATAGCTGGTGAGGCCACGCACGAGGCCTATACTTTTAAGATCATACAGGAACCATATCTCCACATAAAAACTATGGAACCAATAGAGGTCTATTTTACACCAGCCTTTTATGCGGTGGTATAAGTAATGTCCTTGGCTTAATACAAGTTCTGATTGCAAATGAGGGGGAAGCTCATTGAATTCTTCGGCGGTAATCATGGTAAAAATGTACTCCTATACTAGTCCGGCAAAAAATATTAAAAAAGGCTGCGCGAGGCAGCCTTTATAGTTTAACGTAATTTTTCTGAATTTGGTCTAGTTCAGGTGCAAAGTATAAAGCTCGAACCGCGACGAAGCAAAGCTCCAGTGCGAAGAAGAAGGGTGAATTTCGATACCGTCCTCATCCATAATAGTAATGGCAAAACCATCACCCTGGTTCAGAGGCTCCGAAAAATGCTTTACAGGGTACACCTTGCCTTCCTCAATCCACTCCTCCGGATCAAAGGCAGGCATCGACGCATCTATGCACTTTGCATAGACTGACATGTAGCTAGGTGGAACAAATAAATTAACCATAAAAAATAAACTTTGCTCTAATATAAATAATTCCCGCAAAACAGGAAATTAAATCGCCAGTATTTAAGGCAACTTGGTGTAAATAGCTCAAAAAACATGCCTCACTCGGCAACTGTCAGCTACTTTTAATTCTTATATTTTTAATCTGCAGCAGGTCAGGCAATAAAATAACAGTTAAGGATTTATTTGGTTTTAGAGACGGCCAAAATCAGAGGTGCCGCGTACTAAAAGTCTGACATTATTTCCCTAACTTTAAGTAAAGGCACGCCTATGGAAACAACAAAAAAACAAACCGCCGCGGCTAACCGGCAAACATTTCCTGTAGCGCCACGCGTGTGGGGCTTAAAAACAGTTTTTGTTAATTTATACTTTGTAGCCAACCCAGATGGCTCGTGGGTTTTGGTGGACACTGGCGTGAAGGGTTATGCGCAGCAGATTAAAAATGCTGCTGATGAGTTGTTTGGAGAAAACAGCGTACCGCAGGCAATTGTACTTACACACGGCCACTTCGACCATACAGGCACTGTTAAGGAGTTGGCGCAGCAGTGGCAGGTACCTGTTTACGCACACCCGATGGAGTTCCCATACTTAACCGGCAGATCCAGTTACCCACCACCTGATCCGAGTGTGGGTGGTGGCGCCATGGCTTACCTTTCGTTTATCTACCCTAAAAAGCCAATAGATATACACCAGTTGTTGGTGCTGTTGCCGGAGGATGGCAGCGTACCCGGTCTCGAAGGCTGGCATTGGATATCTACTCCTGGACATAGTCCCGGCCACGTGTCGTTTTTTAGAGAAGAGGACCGCGTGCTTTTGGCTGGCGACGCCTTTACTACGCGCGATGCAGAGTCAGCTATTGCCGTGATGACAGAAAAGCGCGAAGTGCACGGACCACCAAATTATTATACCCCGGATTGGGGTAGCGCACACAGATCCGTAGAAGCACTTTTAAACCTATCACCTAAAATAGCTGCCACCGGGCACGGTATGCCCATGAAAGGAGAAGAACTCATCTGGCAACTGGAAGACCTGGTTAAAAGTTTTTGGCTGAAGGTTGTGCCAAAACGCGGCCGTTATGTACACGAACCTGCTATCACCGACGAAAAAGGAATTGTTTTTTTACCGCCCCCAGTCAGCAACACTGTACCAAAAGTATTGGCTGTGGCCGGTGCAGTAGCAGTGGCAGGAATATTCTGGATGGCGATTAGGGACAAAAACTCGAAGCAAAAGCAAAGCCGCCAGCGACAGCCGCAGGCTTACGGTAAAGATAGGCCCTTTTCGCACAATCGCGTCATGACCGGCTTCCCTCCTACTATTGATCCGGAGCACGATGACCCGGAAGCGCACACTAATAACTATCCGTAGAATAGCTAAAAGGCCAGGGGCAATTGCCCCTGGCCTTTTAGCTATTATTAATATTTATACTTAAGAACTTGATTTGCCGGAACCACTTTTCTTGCCGCCGCCGTCCTGTTTGTTAACGGTAGCCCAGGCTCTTTTCTCAGCTTCTTTGTGGCTTACACCCCTATCTTCGTAGCTGTTCTCGATGTGTTCGGCTTTTCTTTTCTGCTTATCTGTGTAAGCTGATTTATCTCCTTTAGACATAATATCCTCCTTTTCATAGTTAAACATTACAGGCCACCATACGGCGGCACTACTACTTTTTACGTTCTATCTTCTGTATCAGGTTCTAATTTGTGCAATTTTAATGGCGCTAAGAAGTTCTTTTGCAAGTGTAAAAGCTAACATACGGCAACTGCAGTGCAATATTTGCTGGCTTATACTTTGTGCCTACCTTTGTTATACTTCGAAAACAGACTAAACATGAGAAGCGTTTTTAACTGGAGTGGTGGAAAAGATTCTGCCCTTTGCCTATATCATACGTTACAAGAACAGCAGTACCAGGTAGATCTGCTGCTAACAACTCTGAGTGGAACTACAAATCGCATAACCATGCACGGCGTTCGGCAGGACCTTTTAGAGCAGCAGGCAAATAATCTAGGTATTACTTTGCAGCAGGTTATGCTATCGGAGAGCGCCTCGATGGATGCTTACAATAAACTGATGCAGGACACAATGGCACCTTTAAAAGTACAAGGATTTACTCATGCCATTTTCGGAGACATCAACCTGCAAGACCTACGCCAGTACCGCGAGCAGCAGTTGGCACAACTAGGCATACAGGCTGCATTCCCATTGTGGGGCAGACCTACAGATGAACTGGTGCGTGAGTTTATAAACCTTGGCTTTAAAGCAGTGGTGGTAAGTATAAATGCCAGGCTGCTGGATGAGTCTTTTGTTGGCCGTATTCTGGATGACAGCTTCCTGGCTGACTTGCCTGCCGGTGTAGACCCTGCAGGCGAAAATGGAGAGTTTCATACGTTTGTGTTTGATGGCCCCATCTTCAAAAGGCCTGTAAAGTATACGCTGGGAGAGAAAGTCCTGAAAACATACGGTGCACCAGCAGATGCCGATAACAACTGCTTTAAAAAAGAAGACAAACCAGCTTATGATACCAGCTTCTGGTTCTGCGATTTGGTACCAACCCACTAAAAGCAAAAGCCCGGTAAGTATAAACCTGCCGGGCTTTTACTATAAAATAAAGTCTCTGATTATTGTATCTGCTTCTGTACTTTAATCTGGTTATAAGCTGCAAAAACACCCAATCCGCCCTGAATGTTGGTATAGATCCGTTTAGGTTCTGCAAACGGGTTACCACCCACGCTCTCCTGCTCCATCACAGATTTGTGGTACAGGTAGTATGGTTTATCTGTTACAGATATAATAGCGGTAACTACAAAGGGCTTAGGTACAACGTCTGGGTCCATGGAGGTTATCTTAAATTCAGGCGACTGTATTACTTTCCCATCATGCTTAGCGTCTGATACAAATATCTTTTCAGAATCTGTATAGGCCGACTCGTGCTGCTTTTCCACGATTGGAGGATAACCGTAACTTACACTATAGGTGCGGTAACTGGTAAGGTGATAATAGTTCTCTATACCTGGTTTATCCTGCCATTTGAAATCAATCTTGTGTTCCAGAAATTTGTACCCATAACTCTCGGCAGCTCTTGTGTTATAGTTTAACTCCGTAACCTGTATGCCTTCCCGCGATGGCACGGTGCACGTAGCTTCGGCCTTTTCTCCGGCTGGTGTGGTTACCTTCAGGAAGTAGCTTTTATTGGCCACAACTGGTAAGGCCTTAATTGAACCAAAGTACTTGTTCCAAGCTGTGTTGTAGGTAAGCTGCACGGTGTTTGTACCATCTGATATGGTTACTGTAGCATCTTTCACTCTCAACTCTTCCTCCTGCAATTGCTTGCCTATAGCAGGTTGTGTACGCTTTACCTCCACTGCCAGCGCTGTATCCTGTGGCGAGATAAAAGCCGTAGCCACCAACATCGGTTTTGTGCTTATGTCAAAGTCAGCCACTTCTTTTTCGCAGCTTTGCAGGGCAGCTGCAAACAGCATAAGCCCAGCCAGTATATATCTATGTAGTTTCATTTTGTCTTAGTTTAAGCTGTTTTAAAATTTGAAGCTGTAGTTTACCGAAGGAATGATCGGGAAAAGCGTTACCTGCTTCAGTTTAACCTCCGATTCATACTTGTCCCCTACCTGGGTTGATCTTTCATCCAGGTAATAGAAGAATGGATTTCTGCGGTTATAGGCATTGTAAAAACTAACCTCCCAAGTGCGCTCTCCCCACTTCTTCTGCTTATGGAATTGTATGCCCAAGTCCAGGCGGTGGTATGGCGCCATGCGATGGCCGTTCATAGGTCCGTATTGTGTAGAGTTCATGCCCCAATAGGTGTAGCCAGTACGTGACTCATCGCGCGTTGGGGTGTTGCGTGGCGCATTCCATGTGCCAATAGGCATGGTAATGGCGTTACCTGTTCCGTAAACCCATGTACCTGATAGGGTAATGTTTTTGCGAAGTTCATAGATACCTACCAGCGACACATCATGGCGGCGGTCGTAGCGGGCATAGTACTTTTGGCCAAAATTAAGTGAGTCGAACTGGTGCTGTGTCCACGACAAAGTATAGCCGGCCCAGCCAGACAGACGCCCTACTTTCTTCTGCAGCAACACCTCCACCCCATAAGACCATCCTTTGCCCTTGGTAATGTTGTCTTCCCATCTCACTTCCTCTGCCGACTCCGGGTCTTCGATCAGCAAAAAGCTAGCGCCTTCCTTATACCCGATAATGTTGTCAGACTTTTTGTAGTAGCCTTCTACGGTTAACGCTATATCACGCTTCATAAAGTCCTTTGCAAAGCCCAGCGCCACCTGAGACGACTGCTGCGGCGCTACCCTGTCTGTAGTTGGCACCCAAAGATCGGTTGGTAAGCCGATACCTGTGTTAGTGAGCAGGTGCACATACTGGTTCATCTGCGAGAAAGAAGCTTTTACTGCCAAATCTTCTTTAATATTATAAGCTGCAGATAAACGCGGCTCTGGCCTTATGTACTGCTTATTTTTAGTATAGAAGTGGCTAAGGCGCAAACCTCCATTCAGGCGCAGGTTAACAAACGGCCTGTAAGTATCCTCTATATATACCGCCGACTCCACCACATCAATGTTGTCTACTTTGCTTTCAAACTTATCTATGTCGGTGTCTTTTACCACAATGGCACTCGGGCTAAAGCGGTGGTAGGTGCTCAGCAAGCCGGCTCTGATCGAGTGCTGCGGGTTAGGCAGGAAGTCCAGGTCATACTTTATGCCGATGTCGCGGATGCCGGAAGAGTAACGAAGGCTATACTCGTCGTCGCCATCTTTCTCATCTGTGAAAATGTTAAACTTATAGCGACTGAAAATAAGTGATGTGTTGGCAAAAAGCCTGTCGTTGAAGAGGTGGTTCCAGCGCAGCGTGCCCGTGGCGTTGCCCCAGTTAAAGCCGGCTTTGTTTACTTCATCATCATCTTTTTCCAGTATAGAAAACCTGTCCTCGCCAAAATAGCCACTCAGGTACAGCTTGTTCTTTCTGCCGAAGTCATAGTTCAGTTTGGTGTTCAGGTCGTAGAAGTAGTAGCCGGGGCGTTCATCTTCTTTAAAGAAAGGGCGGGCCAACACATCGGCATACGTACGACGACCAGATACCAGGAAAGAGGATTTACCTTTAACTAACGGCCCCTCCAGCATAAGCCGCGAAGAAAGTATACCAATACCTCCCTCGCCGTGCAGTTCTTCTTTGTTGCCGTCTTTCATGTTCAGTTCAATAACCGAAGAAAGCCTGCCGCCATACCTTGCCGGGAAACCGCCTTTCGTCAGCTCCACACTCTTTAGGGCATCGCCATTAAACAGGGAGAAGAACCCGAACAGGTGAGATGCATTGTACACTGTGGCATCATCAAGTATGATCAGGTTTTGGTCAGGACCGCCACCGCGCACGTAAATGCCGCTGTTGCCCTCGCTTCCCGATTGCACACCCGGCATCAACTGCAGCACTTTCATCACGTCTTTCTCGCCTAGCAGTGCCGGCACACTTTTGATTTGGGAGATAGGAATATCGAGCTTACTCATCTCCACAGCCTGGCTTACCTTTTCCACCCTTTCTCCTACAATCTCTACTTCCTTTAAAGTAGCCTCAGACTGCAACTGTATATTCAGTTCTACATTCTGCCGCAGCGATAAAGTTTTAACTTGTGACTTATATCCCAGGTAACCAAAAGCAAGCGTTACCGAGTCCTGGGCCGGAAGCGTAAGGGAGTAAAACCCGTAGGTGTTTGTAGATGTACTGATGGTAGTGCCAGGCCGGTATACACTAACTCCGATTAAAGATTCGCCGCTGCCTTGTTCGCGCACATAGCCACTGATGGTATACTTGCCCTGTGCAAACGAGAGGCAAGTGCAGCAAAGTAGCAGCAAGAGCGTAAAGAGTTTTTTCATAGTTTTAGATTATGTAAATATTCTACAAATTTATTGAATCGATCTTAAGCAACTTACATGCCAAGTATTAACTTTTAAAAATATTTAGTGAACGTAATGTTTAATGGTTAAACAGCGGTGGTAGCTATGTAAAAGCAAAACAACACTCTGATTTATAGAATGAAAGTATGGAACAGGTAACGTATAATTTCTCGGACAAAGTGGTACTGGTAACTGGTGGAACCTCAGGCATTGGCCTGGCTACAGCCCAAAAGTTTGCACTTGCCGGTGCTCAAGTAATTATTACTGGCAGAAGCAAAGAAAAAGCAACAGCCGTGATGGGTAAAGCCGGCTTCCAACCAGAGTTTATTTGCACCGACAACAGCCAACCTGAAGCCATCCTGGAGCTGTTCCAGCACATAAAGCAGAAGTATAACCGCCTGGATATTGCCGTAAATAACGCAGCAAACGAAACAGGCATTGGCAAACCCCTACACGAGTTCGAGCTCACGGATTTTGAGGAGGCAATGGCTGCAAATTTACGGGGTGTATGGCTGTGCATGCAGCAGGAAATCCGGCTGATGCTGGAGCAGCAACCAGCAGGCGGGGCCATTGTAAATGTAGCAAGCATAAACGGCTTGGGAGGGGCACCAGGCGGTGCGCTTTACTCAGCAGCTAAAGCTGGTGTCATTGCCATGGCAAAGTCGTCGGCGCAGGAGCTGGCCACCAGCAACATCAGGGTTAACGTACTGGCCCCGGGTGCACACAACACGCCTATGCTGCAGGATGTTTTTAGCATGCAGTCCGGAGGCGATGCAGCCAGGGAAGAAGAAGTGAAGCAAATGTACCTCAACTTTATACCCCAGAAGCGGCTTGGTGATCCTACTGAAGCTGCAGCGACGATTGTTTGGTTGTGCTCAGATGCTGCTTCTTATATTACCGGCCATACATTGATCGTAGACGGGGGTACATCTGCAATGATGCGTTAAGTAAAGTTTAAGTATTAAAAATTCCTGCTAACTCTGGCAGGCAGTAGCACGTAAAAGCCGAAGCTATACTGTCATCATTCCTCCTGAAGTATAGTTTTTCATCCTAACGCCCTTTATGGAAATAGCACTTGTACTCACGCTTTTGGTTGTAGCCATTATTCTGTTTGCAACCGAGTACCTGTCTATCGAGATCGTGACGCTGGTTATGCTGATCATTCTCGCCAGTGTGCGCATTATTACACCGGAGGAGGCGTTTGCCGGGTTCAGCAGCGATTTCATCATTATTATTGCTTCCATTTTTATACTTAGCGCCGCCCTGCAGGAAACCGGCATACTTGATTTTGCCGTAGTCCGGCTTGCTAACCTGGCTAGGCGGAGCACCAACGTGATGCTGCTCGTAGTGATGCTGGTAACAGGTGTTGTCTCTGCTTTTATGAACAATACCACCGTTACGGCTATGTTTGTTACGCCTTTGGTCGGTCTTTCGAAGCGCATAAACCGCAGCGCCTCTAAAATATTGATGCCCCTAGCTTACGCGGCTATACTTGGCGGCACCTGCACCTTGATCGGCACCTCTACCAACGTGGCTGTGAGCGGCTACATTGCTAAAACCGGCTTACCACCTATTGGTCTTTTCGAGATCTCCGGCATCGGGTTTATCATTTTTATAGTTGGCATTGTGTACATGATGACGATCGGGCAGCGCATGCTGCCAAGCCACGACGACCAGCAGCTTACCGAAGAGTATAAACTGCAGAAATACCTGACGGAGATTTTAGTACTACCCGATTCTCCTCTGGTTGGCCAACTGGTATTCGCCTCCGACCTTACCACACTCAATTTCAGGATGCTGAATATTATCCGAAACAAAGACAACTTCCTGCCTGACTTCCGCACACGCATTGAGGTTAACGATATACTTTTAGTAGAAGGCGACCTGGACAACCTAATGAAGGTGAAGGAGACCAAAGGCATACAGATTATGGCAGATGCCATACTTGCCAAAGACATTGAAACAGAAGATATAAGACTGGCGGAGCTACTCGTAGTTCGTCAGTCGAACCTGATCGGGAAAACGATTAAGGAAGTGGAGTTTACGCGCCGCTATGGCTTGGTAGTATTGGCTATTTCGCGCCACGGCGAAAACCTACGTACTAAAATAGGAAGTGTGCGCCTGCAACTCGGCGACCTGTTGCTGGTACAAGGCGCAGCCCAGCGTTTAGACCAGTTACGCCAGTCAAACAATGTGGCTTTGCTGGACGAATTTGAGCCGCTGCTTTTTAAAAAACGAAAAGGATTAATTGCTATCTCCTGCTTTATACTTGCCATAGTGGCTGGCACCACGAAGCTGCTGCCTCTTTCTATCGCGTTTTTACTGGCGGCTATACTTACCATACTTTTCAGATGCATCAGCACTAATAAGGCCTACGCTGCCATAGACTGGCGCCTGCTGGTGCTTATCGGGGGCATGACGGCCTTTGGCACCGCCATGGAAAACTCGGGAGCCGCAGACTTTCTGGCACAGGGTATCGTAGACCTGATGGGGCCATTTGGAAAACTAGCTGTGCTGGCTGGCTTTGTGGTGCTCACGGTTATACTTACGCAACCTATGTCTAATGCTGCAGCTGCATTAGTGATAGTGCCGGTGGCCCTGCGCGCTGCCGCTGAGCTTAACGCCGATCCTAGGGCCTTTGCTATTGGCATTATGCTGGCTGCTTCTGTTTCTATGGTTACGCCGTTTGAGCCAGCTTGTATCCTGGTTTACAGCCCCGGCAAATATCACTTCTGGGACTTCATAAAAGTAGGCACTCCCCTCACTATTCTGCTTGTACTGGTAATTGTACTGCTTGTACCGGTGTTCTGGCCAGTGTAACTGCTTTTGCCTTATGCTAGTATGCATAGATAAACTATGGCATTATGAAAAACTTAGCTATACTTCTGATTCTTGTCGCTTTTTCCTGCAGCCCCAAAAACGAGGAGGTAAAAGACGAACAGATAGATTTAGGCCCTCCTGCTGAGGCACTTGATTCAGCAGCAAGCCCCGATAAAGACGCCACCAAGATAAATGAGACCTCTCAGGAAACTTACCTGCCGCTGCCACAACCCGTGCTGCAGCTACTAGCCCAGAAGTACCCGGGCCATAAGCAACCAATTCTTACTCAGGGCATCAGAGCACAGGATGATAAAGGTGAGCAGGGGCCATTTGTAATAAGCGGCTACTTCACAGACGATACTTACCTGGATCACGCCTTGCAATTACAGCACGAAAAAAACGTGATCATAGTAGCAGCGACTGATATAGGAGATAACCAATGGAGACTGCACGAGCTAAAACGCGACATACTTTTTAATGACAGGGGCACCCTCCGAAGCGTCTATGATTTGAATGTGACCGAACAAGGGCAGGAACTGCAGAATGCAGAAACCGGAGAAACCTTAAAATTACAGAAAGATGCTATAGGGGTTAAATTTGAGGATAACATAACCACTTATGTTTATCAGAACAATGGCTTTACAGCCTACATCACCTCTAGGTAGAGCCAGCCTATGTTAGTGTATAAAAAAGCACTCCGCTAAGGGTAGCCATAAATACACCTCCCACAAAAGCAAAGGTTCCGACTTTAGCCGACTGTGCGATCTCTGCGTCAGATAGGTTGTATTGGTGCATGCGTATATGAACCACAAAGAACAGCATGGCCAGCACAAAACTTATAAACCAGAAAACACCAAAGCGCAGCATAAAATCAAGGGGTAACTCGCTTGGTGTATTATGGTTTAACAGAAACCGGCCGCTTAACAGCAAATAAGACCCCAGTAACAGGAGCAGGCAAACATAAGTACCGATAAGGGCTCTATAGCTAACTTTTATCCGCTGCATAAGTTAGTAGTTAAGAAAGGTTTGCGCCTCGCGTTTAATATGCTCACGCGTAAAGCCGTCTTTCACCCCCATTGATATCTTTCTAACCAGCACCCCAACAATAGATTTCTTAAAACCCAGACGTGCAGCCATACTAATGCAGAACTCCATTTCGCTTTCATCCACTATGCCGTCGGCCAGCATCATCTCCACCAGGTCGTAGATCTGGTCAAAGCGTTCAGAGTCATTGGTCGGTAACTGGGGATCAGATTTCTCTGCATTGGAAATAAGGTGCCGCACGTCATCAGCCTTCATGCCATGCTTTTTACCTATCGAAATTATGAAATTCATTTCGTTTGGGTCTACGTGGCCATCAATTTTGGCTAGTGCCCCAAGGTTGGCAATATGGCTTTTTAATTTTTTTGTTTCTTCGCTTTCAAAAAAACCGAACATACAGTACCTCTTTAATAAGTATAAATAATGTAATTAATGCATCTTGCAAGTGCTGCTGCATAACGTTATGCGGTTACGTAACACAGCCTTAGAATTATTGGTACAGATACTACCGATATTACATACGGTTTTCTCTATTTTTAAGGACATGGTTTTGCGGCTTTTTTTAATTTTATGGCAAAGCAGCAGCCTTGGTGCACAATCTATAAACGAAATGGCAGCTAAGTTAATGTTCAGAACCAAAGGTTTTAATCTGAATATCCTGACAGAATAGCTTTACAAAAAAGATCAAAATGAAAAAAATCGGAGTATTTACTTCTGGCGGCGACTCTCCTGGCATGAACGCCTGCATTCGTGCAGTAGTGCGCACAGCAGTACATAAGGGAATTGAGGTTTACGGGATAAAGCGTGGCTACCGCGGCATGATCAAAGGCGAGATAACACGACTGGAATCTAACTCTGTCAGCAACATCATTCAAAAAGGCGGCACTATACTTCGCTCTGCCCGCAGCAAAGAGTTTACGACTAAAGAAGGGCGACGCGAGGCATATGAGCAACTTCAGAAATTCGGAATAGAAGGTTTGGTAGCCATTGGCGGTGACGGCACCTTTACCGGTGCAAATATATTTTACGAAGAGTTTGGTATACCTACACTAGGTGCACCCGGCACCATCGACAACGACCTGTACGGAACTGATTATACCATAGGCTACGATACCGCTGTTAACACCGCCCTGGATGCCATTGATAAAATTCGTGACACTGCAGACAGTCACGATCGGGTTTTCTTTATAGAGGTAATGGGCCGCGATTCTGGTTACATCGCTATACCGTGTGCCATTGGCGGCGGAGCTGAGATTGTGATGATACCTGAGACAGAAACAACAATCCAATCGGTGGTAGATACCCTGCGTACTGGCTGGGACCGATCCAAAACTTCTTTTATTGTAATTGTAGCCGAAGGCGACGAAGAAGGAAACGCCGCCGACATTGCCGCACAAGTACAAAAGACACTCCCATACATGGATGCCCGTGTTACTATACTTGGCCACGTGCAGCGGGGTGGAGCACCTACAGCTGCCGACAGAATGCTGGCAAGCCAATTAGGCATCGCCTGTGTAGACGGACTGCTGGCGGGTCGCAAGTGTGAAATGGCCGGCATCATTAACTCTCAGTTGGTTTATACTCCTTTTATCGATACCATAACCAAGCAGAAGGTAATAAACCCTTATTATATCGAGATGGTGAATATACTTTCTGTTTAACCAACTCGGCAAGCAGTACACTGTAGTTATTGGAAAACCAGACCAACATGAAAAAACAAATCTTACTTTTTTTTCTGATTTTACTGCTGCCCTTAACTGGCTGCAACAAATGCTCTAATGTTGATTGCATGCCAGACATTTTTGTTTTTAAGCTAACGGACAAAGAGGGGCAAAACCTACTAGACAAAGGATTGGTTAACCTGGATCAGATAACGCTTCAAGCTGCAAATACTTCTTTTTCGGCAGAGTTGTATACCTTGTCTCGGGGCAATGAGACGTGGATAGAAGCTATCGTACACAGAAACCTCAGCGATTACGAGCTCTGGGTGAATGGTTTTGGTCCACAACAACTTAATCTGAAATTCACAGAGAAAAAGGGTGATTGCTGTACAACAGCTAGTGTTCAGGAGGTTTACCAGAACGGAACCCTAGCCATTAAAACACCCGACGGGAACGTCATTATACTTCAATAACATGTGTATTATTTAAAACTTAGCACAATTAAAATAACAACAAAAGCCCTTGCTATGTCAGCAGCAAGGGCTTTTGTTTTGTAAATTGGCATTGTGTTATTTTCCCCAGACGCTTCTGGTCCTGCGCATAGCTAGTTTTAAAAAAACAGCCTCAATCTATCCATATCTATACTTTTCCGTAAAAGCAGTACACACGTAATTTTAACTGCTTATCGCATCAGCCAAACATATCGGAAAAGGTATCCTGAAATTTATACTTTGGTTTCTCGCCATAGTAATAGGCCTTGTTATACTTATAGTTATACTACTGCAGTTTCCGGGAGTGCAAAATTTTGTAGCTCAGAAGGGCGCAAACTACCTTGAAAATACGCTTGGCACCCGCGTAGACATTGGCAGGTTTACCACCGACTGGCGCAATACGTTTGTACTGAAAGACGTCTATCTGGAAGACCAGCAGCAGGATACGTTGTGGTACTCAGAGCGTTTGGGTGTGGATATGCGTTTGTTTTCACTCTTCAGCGGCGAACTCAATATCAGCAAAGTAGACCTCGACAATGCCACGGTTAAGCTGCACATCCGTGAAGACAGCACCACAAATTACGACTTTATACTTGATGCTTTTGCCACCGACACTGCCGCCACACAACCAGCCGACACGGCCGCTGCCATGGCCATTAATTTGGGCACCGTAAATTTGGACAAGGTGTATCTGGTGTTTAAAGACGATGCCGGAGGAAATTATATTAAGACCCGCATCGGCGAACTAACCACCACCATGGAAGAACTGAACCTAGAGGAGCAGCGCTATCTGGTGGACGAAGTGGAACTACGCAATACCTGGATAGACTATAAGCAAACCAAAGTCCCGCCACCTTCTGGCAATGAGGAGCCACTGGAAGTAGAGTTTGGCCTAAACCGCTTGGCCCTCGAAAACATAAAGATGAACTATCTCAGTTACCCATCTGATCAGCGGATTGAACTGGACTTGGGTAAATCAGAAGTTGTATCAGATAACATTAACCTGAAAGACGCACGCATAGACCTTAAGAGTTTCACACTGCTGAACACTGATGTGGTGTATGTACAGGAAAAGCTCACCCCTTCCGATTCCCTCACAATTAACCCGGAGCGAACAGCAGAGAAACTGGATGAGTCGGTGGAGAAGGCAAGTGGCCAGCCAATGAACTGGGTATTAGCCTTGGGAGAACTAAACGTTAAAAACGTAGATGTTAAATTTGACAATGCCGATGTAGCAGCCCAGCCGCGCGGCATGGACTATAACCACCTGTTATTTACAGATGTGCTGATAGAGGCACAGGATATTTTGTACAGCCTGAACAGCTCACGAGCCGATATAAACCAGCTCCAGCTAAAAGAAAAGAGCGGTTTTACCTTACAAAATTTTCAGGGGTTAGTTAGACTGGATTCCACTAGTGCCAGTCTAACCAATTTGGATATAAAAACACCGAACAGCCATCTGCAGAACGACTTGGCGATGACCTACCCTTCTCTGGAGGCTATCGCAGAAAATCCTGAGCGCCTGGCCTTGGACATAAACATTAAGGATAGCTACATTGGCATGAAGGATGTGCAGTATTTTGCCCCTGACCTGACCAAAGATCCATCCTTTAGAAGTATAGCCAACTCCACGATACGGGTAGAAGCACGCGCCGAAGGCCCAATGGACAATCTCCGTATCCGGGAGTTAAAGTTATCCGGACTGAAAGATACGTATGTGGATGTTAGTGGTATGGTGCGAAACGCCACCGATCCAAATAAGCTTTATATGGATCTGGATATAGACCGCCTTACAACTACACGCACCGATGTGCAGGCGCTGGCTCCGGCTGGCACCATACCACCTAATATCAGAATTCCGGCACAAATTAGCTTGCAAGGAAAGTATACAGGAACCCTGACCGCTTTCGATTTAAACGCCGATCTGCGGAGCTCTTTTGGCAACGTAGAGGCCGTGGTAGACATGGGAGCCAACGAAAGCTTTACCGCCACAGTTAAGTCAGCAGGTTTTGATCTTGGGCAGCTGTTCACCGATAGCCTCGGTCTTGGCACAGTGGCTCTAACGGCTAAAGCCAGTGGCACAGGGCTAACACCTGAAACCATGCGGGCCAACGTTCAGGCTCAAGTGCAGCGCTTCGATTATAACAACTATACTTACAACAACATAGATGTAAACGCTAACATAAACCAAAACCTGTACTCGGTGAAAGCTACAGCCGAGGACCAGAACCTGAACTTTGACCTGATCGGCGATTTTAACCTGAGAAACGAACAGCAGCCTATCTATGATTTCAACCTTGATCTGGACAATGCCAACCTGCAGGCACTTAACCTATATCCTGATCCGCTCTCTGTAAAAGGGCAGCTGAAAGGCAGATTTACTGGTGCTGATGCCAGCACACTCAGTGGCAGGTTAACAGGAGACCAGCTGATAGTGCAGCATAACAATAAAACTTACCCTATCGATTCGCTACTGCTTACACTTGAACAGAGCGGAGAAAAGGCAACAGTAAACATAGCTTCTGATATTGTAGACGCACAAATGCGCTTTGGCAACTCGCTGGCGACACTGCCTACTGCCTTGCAAAAATACTTCTCCAACTATTTCGATCTGCAACCAGACCCGCCTTACCCGGCCAACGTGAACCTAAAGGATTTTACAGCTACACTCAACCTAAAGAACACAGCACTGATTGCTTCTTTTGTACCGGGGCTGGAGCAGCTGCAGACGTCTGGTCCTATCACGGCAGCTTATAATGGCAATACAAAACAATTAGCACTGGAGGGCAAAATCAGCAAACTTGCTTACACAGATTATACTTTACAGAACATCGACCTGCAATTAAATGGTAATAGGGAGCAGCTAGCCTATGAGGTAAACCTGCAAAGACTTATCTCACCGTCGCTTAATGTTAAAAATGTAACGCTGGAGGGCGCGGCCCGCGACGACAACCTGCAGGTGAAGCTAACGGTAGCCGGCGCCGATACAACTACAACCAACTTTATGCTGGGCGGCATATTCAACAGCCTGGGAGAAGGATACCGGTTTACGTTCAGTCCTGACGAAGTGATTATTAACGGGGATGTTTGGAATGTGCCCGAAGATAACTCATTGCAGTTTGACACAGACTTTATCTACGCCAACAACATTGTGCTGCAGCGCAACAACAGCTCACTTCGCCTAAATAGTACAGGTCCAGTCGGTCCGGGCGCTCCGCTGCAACTACAGATTCAGAACCTGGACCTGGGATACCTCATGGGGTCCTTCCAGCCAAAGGATAGTCTGCTGCTTGATGGTACATTAAACGGAGAAGCAACTATCCGGAACATACTCTCCGGCACACTTTCGTTCACATCAGACCTCGACATAACTGATTTTACCTACCAGGGCGTGCCTGTTGGAAACCTTGCGCTGGAGGCCAACAGTACCGGTGGCAACAGGTACAACATAGATGCAGCGCTAACCGGCAACAGCAATCAAGTAAACATTACAGGCTTTATGGAAACCCAACCTAACGCCACTTTACTCAACCTGAACGCTAATATCGCTAGCCTGAACATTGCCTCGCTACAGGGTTTTACAGAGGGTATTGTAGAAGACTTGGATGGAAGGGCCACCGGAGATTTACGTATAGCTGGCACCTTAGAGAATCCAAATATACTTGGCCAGCTTAACTTCGATCAGGCACAGTTTAACCTTACCATGCTGGGCTCAGTTTTCACGCTGCAGGATGAGCGTCTGGTATTCAATGAGGCAGGTATTAACTTCCCTAACTTTACCCTTACCGACTCGCTGGGTAATGATTTAGTTGTAAACGGCAACATTCTGACAGAGGACTACACCGACTATCAATTCGACTTGAAAGTTGACACAGACCGGTTTTTGGCACTTAATTCTATCGTTCAGGACAACAGCCTATACTACGGCACCGTGTTTATTGATGCGAATGCCACTGTTACCGGTAATATGAATGTGCCGGAGATCGACGTGAATGCAAAAGTGCTGGATGGCTCAGATTTCACAATCGTGATACCCGCAGACCAGGTAGGCGCTGCCGAACGGGAAGGTATTGTAGAGTTTGTAAACCTAAACCCATCGTTGACGGCCATAATCCGAGAAAAAGAGCAGGATACCACCGCGATTACTGGTTTTGTAGGAGCTGACATAGAAGCTGAGATAACAGTAAATGATAATGTACCGGTTACCATTGTACTAGATCCGATCACTGGTGACCAACTGACAGTAAGAGGTACTGCTGACCCACTATTTATAGGCATGAGGCCAAGCGGAGAGATAAATATGTCGGGCCGCTACACCGTTACCGATGGCCGCTACAGCATGGATTTTTATGACTTGGCTTCGCGCGAATTGGATATTACGCAGGGCAGCTATATAAACTGGACCGGAGACCCTTTACAGGCTAACATGGATATAACGGCTATTTATAATGTAAAGACTGCTCCAATGGAGTTAGTTGCCTCTCAGGCCGGTGGTACACTAAACCCGGTTTTGCGCAACCAGGTGCCTTTCCAGGTATATGTGTACGTGGAGGGTGAGATGCTTACACCGGAGATCAGCTTCGATATACAGCTCCCGGAAGACCGCCAGGGCAGTGTGCCTCCGGAGGTGGTCAGCAGTCTGGGTAATCTTCGCCAGGACGAGTCAGAGTTGAACAAGCAGGTGTTTGCGCTATTAGTTCTAAATCGTTTTCTGGCTCCGGACCCGCTCAGCAGCTCTGGGGGTGGTTTTGAGTCTACGGCTCGTAACAGCTTGGGACAGGTGATGACGGACCAGTTAAACCAGTTGACAAACCGCTACGCCGGCGGCTTAGGCCTGGAGCTGGGTGTAGAGTCTTACCAGGACTACTCATCAGGATCCGGGCAAGGACGCACCGACTTGAACGTGGCATTGCGCCAGCAGTTCCTGAATGATAGGTTAACCGTGCGCGTGGGTACCGACATAGGTCTTGAGGGAGGCAGTCCGGCCGGCCAGTCGAACCAGACGATGAGTGGCTTTGGCGGCGATATTTCTATTGAGTATTCTTTAACCGAAGACGGACGGCTGCGTGTGCGTGGTTTTCAGCGCAACCAGTACGAAGGAATTATAGAAGGTGGCGATGTGCGTGCAACCGGCGTTTCGCTGATTTATGTGCGGGAGTATAATAACTTCTCCGATCTGTTCAGGGATCTGGAAAGAAGGAGAACAAGAGAGGCTGAACGCAGAATGGAAGCAGCAGAAAAAAAAGACGCAGCAAACTAAACACTGCCACTAAAGGAAAAAGTATAAACCGAACAACACACAACAATGACACAAGAGCCTGTGAGGTATCTTTTAAGTAAATATTGGTTCTTAGCAGTATTTATACTACTGCTTTGCACAGGGTGCAGCGTAACCAAAACAGTACCCAAAAACGATGCATTGTTTGTGGGCTACAATGTGAAGGTAAATGGCAAAGACGATAGCAGCAACCGCGCGGGAGAACTGGAAACAGAGTTAAGTGCAACCGTGCGTCCCAAACCAAACCTTTCTATACTTGGATGGCGGCCAAAGCTTTCCATATACAATGCCTTTTATACGGAGAAAGAAAAAGGCATTAGCCACTGGATTATGACTAAACTAGGAGAGCCTCCTGTGCTTATGTCGCAGGTAGATACAAGCAGTATAAGCCAGATTATGAGCAACAGGTTGCACAACAGGGGTTACTTTAACAACAGGGTAAATAGCACTACAGAAGTAAATAACAAGAAAGCCATTATTAACTGGACCGCTTGGGTTGGCGAGCCATACCGGATACATAAAGTTGAGTATACCCTGCAGGACTCCCTGCCAGTGCATCAGGCCATTGAACAAGAGCAGGATGAGTCTTTGCTACGCTCAACTGAGCCTTACGACCTTACTACTTTAACACAAGAGCGGGTTCGAATAGATGCAGTTCTCAAAAAAAGAGGCTACTACTTCTTCAGTCCGGAACTTCTCATTTTCAGTGTCGATTCCACCGTTGGTAACCGGCAGGTGGATGTACTGCTCCGTATTAAAAATGCAGCATCTGCCAAAGCCCTTCGTCCTTATACTTTAGATGATATTTATATCAATGCCGAGTACTCTCTCGGAGACAGTCTTGCAGTGAGAGATACAATTAGTGTAAACGGGTATCATTACATTCCGAATGAGAACTATGTAAAGGCAAAGCATTTATTGCGCGGGATGTTCCTGGAGCAGGATAGCCTCTATAGCCGCGAAGATCACCTGCTCACGATTAAACGACTCTCTGGTTTATCTGCCTATAAATTTGTGAACATCGACTACCAGATCGACACCTTGAATAATGACAAACTGGATGCTTTTGTATTCTTAACACCTGCTTTGAAGAAGTCGTTAAGGGCAGAGTTGAAGATGGTAACCAAATCAAATGGATTTGCAGGGCCCGGACTTACTGTGTCTTTCAATAATAGAAACGCCTTTAAAGGATCTGAATTATTGAACGTAGAATTTACAGGCAACCTGGAATCACAGGTTGGAGGAGGCGGTTCGGGCAGGCAGGAGAATAATGAAACAAGTGCACAAAACAGTAACCTTTCTTCCTATGAACTAGGGGTGCAGACTACCCTCACATTACCCAGAATAGTATCTCCTTTTCAGCTGAGAAACCTGAGAACGGAGTTTGTACCCAAAACACGTATTGGCTTGGGTTTTAACTTCCTGAACAGGACTAATTTTTACCAGCTGAATTCTTATAACGCTTCGTACGGCTACAGTTGGCGCCCAAAACAAATTCTTACTTTTGATGCCACGCCAATAAACCTGCAGTATGTGCGTGTAAACAGCTCAGAGGTTTTTGATAGTCTGTTAAGGGTAAACCCATACTTGCGCCGCAGCTTTGAAAATCAGTTTATCATCGGTTCCATCTATCAGACCACTTTCAGTACGCAAATGTATGAAGACCGTACAAACACCTTCTTTGATAGGCTGACACTGGACCTGTCAGGCAACCTGATCAGCGGACTTTCCTCGCTTACTGGCTCCACGAAACCAACAGATGATGAGCCACGCACGTTAATTGGGCAAGCTTTCGCTCAATATGTACTAGTGGATAACGATTTCAGACACTACTTGAATATAGGAGAAGAAAGCCAGTTGGTAACGCGCTTGTCAACGGGGGTAGGCTACTCTTACGGTAACTCCTCTACCCTACCGTTTGTGAAACAGTTTTCTGTTGGCGGCCCTAATAGTATAAGGGCTTTCAGAGCCCGCAGTGTTGGCCCAGGTACTTTTAACGACACCACCAGCCGTGCACTTTCATACTTCGACCAGACCGGCGACATCAGGATAGAATCAAACATAGAATACCGCTTTCCGATTGCTGGCTTTTTCAAAGGCGCTGTTTTTGTAGACGCAGGTAATATTTGGCTGCTGCGCAACACACTTGATGAAAGCGGAGAGATTGTACGCCCTGGAGGCAAATTTGAGGCAGGAAATATAATCAGTGAATTGGCCGTCGGAACAGGTTTTGGTTTACGAATAGATGTTGAGTTCTTCGTCATCAGGCTTGACCTTGGTATACCTGTACGGGTACCATACTTACCCAAAGGAGAGCGCTTTGTGCTTAGTGATTTTAATGGCAGCTTCAGCGGCGACTATGGCATGGTGCTAAATATTGCTATAGGGTATCCTTTCTAATTTTGAATGAGTGGTTATTGAATAGGTTATTTGTAGATCACATGGAAAGCAGGTAGCAGTTGCTTAGTATTTCTGTTGATCCTGTTACGTCATTCATTTACTCACCTATTCATTCGCTCATTAATAAACGCAACTATCTTATCCCACTGCTGCGGATGAAACCAGGTATACTCATCCGGGTGCTTGGTGAACCAGGTAAGCTGGCGTTTGGCGTAGCGGCGGCTATTTCGTTTAAGCAATCTTACGGCTTCCTCCCAGTTATACTTCCCCTCCAGGTAATCGAAAATCTCTTTGTAGCCTACTGTTTGCAAAGCGTTGTGCTGACGGTAAGAGTAAAGCGACTTTGCTTCAGCCAAAAGTCCCTGCTCCAGCATCTGATCCATGCGTTGGTCTATGCGGCTGTAAAGCTCTGCCCTGTCGCGGTTGAGGCCAATTTTGATGATATTGAAGGGCCTCTCCTGCTTTTCGCTTGTCCGAAATGAGGAGTATGGCTGACCGCTGCTAAGGCATACTTCCAGTGCCCTTACAACCCGTTGTGTATTAGCTTTATCAACCTGGGCAAAGTATACAGGGTCCAACTCTTGAAGCTTCTCCAACAGCGGTGCAATTCCCTCTGCCTCAACCTGCTTAATTAGTTTCTCCCGGATAGCAGGATCAACGTCAGGCATTTCATCCATCCCTTCCAGCACAGCCCTTACATACAAGCCTGAGCCCCCGGTCATCAACACTACATTATGCTCTTTAAAAAGCTCCTCCAGTAGTTGCAGCACATCCGTTTCGTAAGCACCGGCATTATACTCTTCAGTTATACTATGCGAGTCGATGAAGTAGTGCTTTACCCCTTGCTGCTCTGATGGAGTAGGCTTGGCAGTACCCACACTCATCTCCCTGAAAAACTGCCTGGAGTCGGCTGAGATAATATCTGTATGATAATGCTTTGCCAGTTGCACGCACAGGTCGGTTTTACCTACAGCTGTAGGCCCTACCACCACTACCAGGTGCTTCTGCTTGTTTATACTTGCCATAATCCTCTGTAAAAACTAAACAGCTTTTGTTCTTCGTGCTGCCAGTTCAGCTCCTTTTTTGCCTGCTCACAATTCGCTACCAGTTCCTGGTACAACGCTTCATCTGTCAAAAGCAGATTCAACTTCTCACGTATCTCCTCCACATTAAGGCTGGTGAGTAATCCTACTTTATACTCGTTGTTTAGTGCTACATATTCCGGAAAATCTATAACCAGTTGCGGTACGCCGGCATGTATGTAATCGAAGAATTTGTTTGCCAGCGAATAGTAATAGCTGAGGCCCTTGTTTTCCAAGAGCATCACACCTACCCTGCAGTTTCTGGTAATATGCAGCAGGTCCTGTGGTAGCACCTGCCCTTCAAGCTCAACTTTGTCTTCTAACCCAAGTTCGCTTCTTAACTTTATCAGGTTGTCGAAAACATCACCGGTTCCGCATATGATCAGCTTCGCATCCAAACCTACCATAGCCTCCAGCAGCGGCTCCAGGCCCCGACCGGCATTTACAGCTCCCTGGTAAAGTATAGTGGCGGGTGCTTTTTCGGTTGGCTCAAATTGCCATAGCACTGGTACGTTTCTGATTACCTCAAACTCAGTTTTATACTTCCTTTTAAAAATGTCTGCAATAGACTGTGTTACAGTATAAGCATGTTTGGTACGTGTTACAACAAACCTTTCAATTGCCGTCCAGGCTGCTTTTACCGTTTTGCGATCTGTTACCTCTATTACTTCCGGAAAATATTCGTGGGCATCGTAAACAAAAGGCACCCGTTTCTTCTTTGCCTGAAAGTAAACAGGCAGCGCCGTATCTAAGTCGATGGCGCAAAGGGCATCGTAGGTGCGGCTATTGAGGTAAAAGTATAGCCGAAGCATATACTCCAGATAAAACAGTTTGCCCTTGTTATAACGGCATTGCAGGCGGTGCTGCTGGTAAGGCTGCGGCACCAGCGGCTTAGAATCTTGCTTCTGCCTGCCCACCAACTCCACATCATACCCCTGTTGGACCAGCGAAGTGCAGATACGCTGCATCCGTTGGTCGTGGTTGAGGTCGGTGGTAACGGCAAACAAAAGTTTCTTCATGCGGGGCAGTATTAACTATTTAAGCCTGTGTAGCACTAAGAGCAGCCAACAAATGTTTATGTACAGCAGCGTGCTACTTTAGCAGTGTTTATTTGCTAATTTATAACGCAATTTGTAAAATTAATACTAGAGTGCGGCGCAAAGCGTAAATACACTTTAACTAACATAGCATATTTTCTCAAATGCCATATATACCTACCATTACCCCTGACTCCAGAATTATACAGATAGCCAACAGTTTACTTGGGGTGCTTGCGCAGCTTACCAATCCTAATAATGGGTTACTGGTTGCTTTACCTAGTGGACAAATTTTGGCTAAAGATGCACAGGTACAAAAATATGTTTCTGCTGCTTCTGAACAGCTGCATAACCTGTTAGCCATGGAAGATTCTGCTTTTCAAGGGGTAATGGAAGAGTTGAGGCTAAACCAGATTGTTTCCGGAAACTTCCAGGCAGCAACAGGAGCCGCGCGCAACACCTATCATTACAGCATTAAACTGGTAAGGTATCAGGAGCAGGATTTTGTATGCGCAGAACTAACTGGCGTAGGGCAGCCCTCTACCCTTATTCCTGTGGACGGAGACAGCTACCACAACATTTTTGAGAGCAGCGTAGAACCGCTTTTTATACTTGACTGCAGCGGCAATTTCATCGACCTGAACCAGAGCGCACTCAGGATGATTCATAAGTCGAAGGAGGAGCTTTTGGGTGCTTCTATCTACCGCAACTTTGGCTTAAACCTATTTGAACGAGTTGCCCTTAGAAACCAGATTAATTTGGCAATTACCGGCACTACCCAACGATTTGAGTGGTGGCTGCACGAAGAAAACAATGAGCTTTTACCAGTTGAAATTTCTTTGCAGGCAGGCAGCTTTCGCGATGAGCCTGTTGTGTTTGGCTATGTTAAAAACCTATATGAGGTTATTGATGCAGAACAAGATATCCGGTTTCGTAACCACCAGTTGGAGTTTGTAAACACACTTATCACCAACTTATCCTCCTCCGACAGCCAACATGATGTTCTAAACACCACACTGGACGAGCTGATTGACAAAAGTGATGTAACCGGAGGTGCAGTTTTTACTTTCAGCCAGGATGAGGGGCTGCTCCAGCTGTCATACTCAGCAGGGGAAGCAAGCCCTGAGGGATTACCAGAAACACAAAAACTGCCCGCAGCACTGGTAAACAGTATACTTAAAAGCGAAAAACGCAAAGCAATTACTGACACACGCGCATTTCTGAAGAAGGCCTTACACAAAGACCTGACAGTTGTACCTATCACAACAGATACAGAACTGCTTGCGCTTATTTTAATATGGCCCGGCGATGAAGCGCACATGACGCAGTCTTTCGCTGCCTTGCTTGATTTTATCGGCAGCGCCATAGGCAACTATATCTCCAGGCACAGACTCCTGCACCAACTCACACTCTCAGAGGACAAGTATAAATTGTTGTTCGAAGCCTCTTATGACGCAATTGTGCTGTTACAGGATGGCGTAGTAAAAGAATGTAACGAGAAGGCGCTGGAGTTTTTCAGGTGTACCCGCGAAGATCTGATAAATCACTCTCCTGTTGAATTTTCCCCTGCCTTTCAGCCGGACGGAAGCCGCTCAGATGTTAAAGGAGAGCAGATCATACAAGAAGTACTAAGTACTGGCAGGCCCATTACTTTTGAATGGAAGCACCGTAGGAAAGATGGCACTGAGCTTGACACTGAAATTAATGCGAACCGCCTGCAGATAGATGGGCAGTACTATGTGCAGGGCTTCATGCGCGATACAACACAGCGCAACCAGGTGCAGCAGGCCATGCGGCGCCAGGAAATCCTGAATGAGTCGATGGCTCAGTTTCGCAACTTCCTTGATAAAGTAAACCTGATATACTTCAGCTTGGATGTAAACGGCTACATTACCTATGCCAATGATTACTTTTTAAAGTATATTGAGTATAGCCGTGAAGAACTGATCGGTCAGGATTATTTTGAGTTGCTGGTAACGGAGCACGACAGGGAGCAGCGCAGAGCAGAGTACCTTGCCACCCTACAGTCACGGCAACTGAATACGTATTACGAACGCGACGTTATCTCCAAGACTGGCCAGACAAAGACTATCCGTTGGAACAGCATGTTTGAGTACAATGCTGATGGCGAACTGATCGGATTAACTATTGTCGGTAAGGATATGACTGATAAGCGCATCGCCATGGAGGCTCTAAAGGATAATAAAATACGCCTGCAGGACCTCTTCGACAATGCCCATGACCTCATCCAGAATATTTCAGTTGACAATAAATTCATTTTCGTAAACCGTGCCTGGAAAGAGCGTCTGGGATATACAGATGAAGACATTGAGACGCTGACACTGAATGACATTGTACATCCATACTACAAGGCGAAGCTGATTTACCAGTTGCGGAATCTGTATAAGGGTGAGAATGTAAATAAGATAGAAACAGTTTTTCTAACCAAGGCAGGCAAGCCGGTGCACCTTATCGGAAGTATAACCTGCAGCTGGCAGGATGGGCAACCGGTAGCTACCCGCGGTATTTTGCATGATATCACAGACCGCATCAAGGCAGAACGATTGCAGAAAGTATACTATAGCATAGCCAATCTGGCCATCAGCAGTAAAGACCTTAACTCTCTGTACTCTGCCATACATCGGGAGCTAAGTAAGATCATCGAAACCCGCAACATATACATCGCGCTTTGCGACGATGAGCGGAGGACGCTGCACTTTGCATACCTGGTGGACCAATACGTTGAGAAAACCGGCAGAGCACCAAAAGAAAGGCCTTTTACAAAAGGTTTATCAGAGTACATTATACAGTCGGGCAAACCACTGTATATGCAAAAGGCCGACCTGATAAAACTTGCCGAAGAGGAAAACCTGAAGATACACGGCGCCATTCCAGAAGTAATGCTTTGCTCTCCGCTTGCTATCGGCGACAGGATTATTGGAGTTATTACATTACAAGATTATCAGAACCCAGAGGCTTACGTGCATACAGATATTGAGATACTTCACTTTATCTCGAACCAGGTGGCACTTGCTATTGAGCGTAAACGAAACGAGGAGCAGATAAACACACAGAATGCGCGTCTGAATGCTATCTTCGAAAGTGGCACGCACCACATGTGGTCGCTTAATCGCCACTACGAACTCACATCTTTCAACCGAAACTTTGCCCAAAGCTTTGAGCAAGGGGCAGATCACAGGCTGGTGCCTTTCACTAAGATCGACAGTGAGAATATGCTTCCACTGCACCGAAACTCCTATGACTTCTGGAAAGAAAAGTATGAACTGGCATTTGAGGGCGAGCCTCAGCACTTTGAAGTACATTTACTGCAGCCTGAGAGTTGGCGTGAAGTATACCTGCACCCTATCTACCTGGACAATGGTACCTTCGAGGAGATTTCAGGTATAGCTCTGGATATTACAGATAAGAAAAAGTCTCAGTTGGCGCTGGCCGAAAATGAGGAGAAGTTCCGACATGTGTTCGAGTCTTTTCAGGATGTGTACTACCGCACCACCATGGATGGCGAGATAGAACTCATCAGCCCATCTGTGTACAACTTGCTAGGTTACCGTGAAACAGAAGTGATCGGCAAGAATGTTAAATCGTTTTATGCCAATCAGGAAGATTTCAGTGAGCTGAAGCGCCTGGTGCTGGAACACGAAAGCATACGCGATTATGAAGTGGACATGCTGGGCAAGAACGGCACTAACATCAACCTGCTCATCGACAGCCGCCTTGCGTATGATGCCGAAGGAAACCCGATAGCCATGGAGGGTGTTGCCCGAGATGTTTCCGAATTAAAGCGCACTCAAAAAGAATTACTTGCCGCGAAAGAGGAAGCCGAAAACCTGCTGAAGGTGAAGACACAGTTCCTGGCTAACATGAGCCACGAGTTGCGCACGCCGATGAACGGCATTATTGGCATGATCGATTTGCTGAGCCAGATGAACATAGACCCGGAACAGAGCGAATACATCGATACACTGCGTAAGTCGTCTGATGCATTACTGGCCATACTTAATGATATCCTGGATCTTTCTAAAATGCAGGCTGGCAAACTGGCTGTAAGCGAAAACAGCGTTGACCTGCACGAAACTATTGGAAAGATACACTCGCTGTTTGCAAACAGGGCACAGCAAAAGGATTTGACTTTTACGTATGAGATTTCTGAGCAAACACCTCGTTATGTTGTTACTGACGAAACAAGGTTGCTGCAGATCCTTTCAAACCTTACTTCTAACGCTATTAAATTTACAAACTCCGGTGCGGTAAGTATAACCGTGGAAAGCGAGTGGCTGAGATTTGATAAGTACAAGATATTGGTTAGAGTAAAAGATTCCGGTATAGGTATTTCTCCTGAAAACCAGGCTTTGCTCTTTACCGACTTTACGCAATTAGATAATTCCTCCACCAAAACGTTTGGAGGAACCGGCCTGGGATTAGCCATATCTAAACAACTAACCCATTTGCTTGGAGGTGACATTGGTGTGGAATCTTTACCTGGCGATGGCAGCGTGTTCTGGTTCTACATTACGGTACGCAAAGCCAACGAAGCAGAGATAAAAGAGCACCATAGCCGCCAGCAGTTGATGGACGTAGAGCAAAAAGTACTGGACTATAAACCAATAGTGCTGCTTGTTGATGATAACCAGATAAACCAGAAGGTGGCCCAAAAGCAACTGGAACGTTTAGGCTGTGAGATCGATGTGGCATCTAACGGCTATGAGGCAATAGACTATGCTACGTCCAGGTCTTACGATATCATCTTTATGGACATCCAGATGCCACAGATGGACGGCGTGACGGCTACAAAGCACATCAAAGAAAAGCTTGGCAGCAACTGCCCGCCTATCGTGGCCATGACAGCTTACTCTATGAAGGACGACGCTGAAAAGTTTATGAACCAGGGCATGGACGACTACGTGTCTAAACCTGTGAAAAGCGCCGACCTTTATGCCACTATCAGCAAATGGAAGGAAACGCCAAAAGTTGCAGACACAGAAGCTATAGAAGAAGGGGGCACGGCAGCAGACTTACCTATTATTGATAGCCAGGTTGTAGAGCAGCTGAAGCAGATAGGCGGAGAGGATTTTACCAAGCAACTGTATACAGAATTTGAGCAGGAGGCCGCTGAATTGCTGGAGGAGGCTAAAAAAGAACTGCAGGCACAACAATACAAGAGTATTTTGAGTACATTGCATCAGCTTAAGGGAACCGGCTTTACGCTAGGTATTAATCCGCTTGCTGAACTGGCTAAGCAACTCGAGCACGAGATCAAACACGATAAATTTGATACTGTGGATGATATGTTTGCAGAGCTGCTGGTACAATATGAAAATTATCGAAAAGCATATAAAGAAATTATTATCTAATTTACTCTTATGGCAGAAAAAACGATCCTGATCGCAGAGGACAGCTCTGTGATCCTGAACCTGACAAAAAAGATCCTTGAGCTTCAGAACTACAAAATACTGACTGCTAAGAACGGTGGTGAGGTGTTAAAGCAAGTAGAGAGTAACAAGATCGACGCAATTCTGATGGACCTGAACATACCTGTAAAAAACGGTATGGACTGTACCCGCGAAATTCGTGCGCACCAGGACAAGCAAATTGCAAACATTCCGATAATTGCTGTAACAGGTAACGCCAACAACTACTCTATGGAGGATTTCAAGGAGGCTGGCATTAATGATTACCTGCCAAAGCCACTGGATTTTGATGCATTGGTACTAACCGTTAAGAAGTATACGGCTGAGTAAATGGAGCTAAAGTACACGCGGCCATTCTTAAACAAACTGGAGGATATTTTTGCAGAGTCGGATTTTGTGCTGCGCTACGAAAAAGGCAATTTTAAAGCCGGCTACTGTGTGCTGAAGGATATGAAAGTGGCTGTGGTAAATAAGTATTTCAGCCTGGAGGGCAAGATCAACTGCCTCTATGATATCCTCCGTACTATTTCAGTGGACGAAAACCGACTGAGCGAAAAAAACCGGCAACTCTATCTCGACATCCGAAATCAGGAGAAAGCCAATTGAAAGTAACATTTTTAGGCACGGGCACCTCGCAGGGCGTACCAGTAATAGGGTGCAGTTGCGAGGTGTGCCGCTCTGTAGATTACCGCGACAAGCGCCTGCGTGTGTCTGTGCACCTGCAGGTAGACGGCAAAAGCATTATCATCGACTCCGGCCCTGACTTCAGACAGCAGGTACTGCGTGAGCGCATCAAAACTTTGGATGCCCTTGTGTTTACACACGAGCACAAAGACCACACTGCCGGCCTTGACGATATCCGCGCCTATAACTTCTCTCAGAACAAAGACATTCCTATTTTTGGTGAGCAACGCGTACTGGACCAGTTGCAGCGGGAATTCGCCTACATCTTTGCTGATTACAAGTATCCGGGCATACCGCGTGTAGAGCTTAATCCCATCCAGAACGAGCCTTTTAAGGTAGAGGGAGTTCCTTTTACGCCTATTCGTGTGCTGCATTACAAACTTCCGGTTTTAGGCTTCCGGGTAGGCGATTTTACCTACATCACCGATGCCAACCACATCAACCACGAAGAGAAGGAAAAAATAAAAGGATCAAAAGTAATTGTGCTGAATGCCTTGCGTAAAGAACCGCACATCTCCCACTTCTCCCTGCACGAGGCGGTTGACCTGCTGGAAGAACTGCAACCAGAGCAGGCCTATCTTACGCATATCAGCCACCTGCTAGGCCAGCACCGCGAGGTAGAACCCCAGTTGCCCGATTTTATTCACCTCGCCTACGATGGCCTGCAGATTGAAGTATAAGTCTGGAGTTACGAGTTCTGAGTTCTTAGTGCCGAGTTAGAATTTAGATGCAGGAATTTATACTTGCAGCTGGCTTTGTTGCTTAAGGAAATGTAATTCGTAATTCGTAATTCGTAATTCGTAATTCGTAATTCGTAATTCGTAATTCTAATAAGGTGCATTTAAACTACTACTTTCTTCGCCAGTTAACCACTGAACTCGGCCACAAACTGATCGGCATGAAGGCTGTTACGGCTTTTACGCAGAATAAAGGTGAGCTTGTGTTGGGTTTTGCTGGGGATGGGGAGGAATTCTATATTCGTGCCTTGCTTACCTCGCAGTTTACCTCTCTCTCCTTCCCTTCTGATTTTAAAAGAGCCCGGGCCAACACCATGGAATTAATGGAGCCGATGCAGGGACAAACCGTGGAGGAGGTAGTGCAGCACCAGAACGAACGCAGCTTCTTCCTTAAATTATCTGATGGCTTTTTGCTGCTGTTCAAGCTGTTTGGTAACCGTTCTAACATCATACTTTATCAGCATGAGGAGCCGGTAGAGCTGTTCCGCAAAAAACTTTTTGCCGACGCTGATCTGAACCCGCTTCAGATGCATCGGCCTTTGCAGCAGAATTATGATGCCTTTGCAGCTGCAAACGGAAATATACGGAAAGTATACCCTACCTTCGGAGAACTGCCGGCTTTATACCTGGCACAGCAGCAGTACGAACAGCACTCTCTGGATCAAAAGTGGGAGCTGGCGCAAAACTTACTCGATGTCTTAGAGGCTCCTGCATCATATTACATTATCCGCCTAGAAGAAAAGTTACGCCTTTCACTGCTGCCACTCGGCGAGGTAGTTTATACTTACACTAGCCCGTTAGAGGCGCTAAATGCCTATACCCGTTTATACTTATCTGAAACGGGTTACGAGCGGCAATACACCCAGGCAAAACAACAGCTGGAGCGGAAGCTGCATGTAACGCAAACAGTGCTAGAACAGTCGGGAGCCAAGGTGAATGAGCTAAGGCATAATAAGTCCTACTCACAAACAGCCGACGTGATAATGGCTAACCTCACCAATATTCCGCCACGTGCCACAGAGGTAGAACTGTACGACTTTTACACCGACCAAAACCGTACTTATAAACTAAAGGAAGGCGAAACGCCCCAGAAGTTTGCAGAGCGCCTATACCGCAAAGCTAAGAACCAGCATGTTGAGGTACAGCAACTGGAAGAAAAGGTAGAGCGTAAACTGGAGGAGGCTATAATTTTGGAGGATGCCCTGAAAGCGCTTTCGGAAGCAGATGATTACAAAAAGTTAAAGGTATTTCTGCGGGAGCATGCCCCGCTGCTAACCACAAAGCAACAGGCAATGCAGGAAGCACCTTTCCGCGTTTTTGAAACAGAAGGTTATAAAATACTGGTAGGAAAAAGCGCCAAGAACAACGACGAACTCACTCAACGCCATACTTACAAAGAAGACCTTTGGCTGCATGCTAAGGATGTGTCGGGCTCGCATGTGGTGGTAAAATACCAGGCAGGCAAAACCATACCTGCCACCGTGCTCGAAAAAGCAGCCCAACTGGCAGCCTTCTACAGTAAACGCAAATCCGACTCGCTTTGCCCTGTACTATACACACCTAAAAAATGGGTGCGAAAACCTAAAGGTGCTGCCCCCGGCGCGGTGGTGGTAGAACGTGAGAAAGTTATACTTGTAAAGCCTGAGAACCCTTTTGAGCGGATTAGGTAGAGTTTAGCTTATACTTTGGTATTCTGCGCATAAGTACTGTTCCATTTTCCTTTCAGCCCTCACTCGCCTCTAGCGAGTGTGCACTATCCTACGGCCTCTAGCCGCTTTAATTTATGCCATCGAACAGAAGTATCCACTTTCATCTCGGACAGCGTGAGAGATCTTAATAAAATACTCTTGTACTAGTTTTGAATAGATCTCATACAGCTACGCTGGTCCCTTTCGACTCCCGTCTCAGGCATATTCGAGATGACAAGAGTTCTTTATTAATACACTGAACTGACCGCAATTAGATTACAGGCGGATTCTATACTCAGGTAGCCAAAACAGTTTAGCTGCAAAAGCAGTTGAGGCAGCTTTATACAACGGATTACTAAAAATCAGTAGATGCTGATCTCTAAAGAAGCAGGAAGAAGTATAAGAGGAGATAGGAAAAGTAGAGTGCGCACGGGGAGATTCGAACTCCCACACCCGAAGGCACCACCCCCTCAAGATGGCGTGTCTACCAATTTCACCACGTGCGCAGGTAAAAGGTGGATACAAAAGTAAAGAGCTGCTCCGAAATATGCAAGAATCGCCTTATTTGCTTTGCTTCTTCAGCTCATATTACATGCCATCAGTCATTCATTAACAAGATTATCAACAACTTAACTTTTCTTTATAAAATAATATTGGTTTATTCTTGATTTCAGAAACCATCTTAGGCTTACTGCTTGTTCAGAATACAAGTAACAGCTACTAATTATCTGCATAACATCCCGATCCGAATGCTTTTGCATGAATAATTAGGACAATATGTAGCTAACCCTTAACTTTATTAAAATACAATTGTTTGGGTATTAGGGTATTGGCAATTTAGTTTCAAAGGTATATGAGCTTAGAGATCAAAGGACTAACAAAGGCTTTCGGGAGGAAACAGGTGCTACAGGACCTGAACATTACCATAGAGCAAGGGCATTGCTATTGCCTGTTGGGGAAGAATGGTGTTGGCAAAAGCACTTTCTTAAACTGTATTCTTGATCTTATTCAGCCTGATAGCGGCACCATTACCTTATATGGTAAAGATTACCACCAGAACGCATTTGAGGTAAAGCAAATTGTTGGGGCTCTCTGCGAAGATAACCCTCTGATTGAGGAGTTTACAGGTCTGGAGTATCTAAACTTTATTGCCAAGCTGTATAAAATACCTACCACAGAAGCTACAGAGCGCATCACTAGTCTTACAAACTACTTTTTCACCGATAAAGAATCGCTGCACAAGAACATTGCCGGCTACTCTACTGGTATGAAGAAGAAAGTAGGTATAGCCGCTGCTATACTTCATAAGCCCAGCGTCCTTATCCTGGACGAGCCTTTTACAGGGCTTGACCCGATTGCGGCGCAACTGCTCGTAAACCTGATCCGCAACTACAGCACGCCAGGCAGAGTGGTGCTTATCTCGTCTCATGACCTAAACTATGTTGAGAAGGTAGCCACCCATATTGGTGTGCTTAACGACGGCCAACTGATGTACAATGGCTCAGTGCAGGAGTTTACCATGAACGGCGAAAACCTGATAGACCAGGCTCTGTTCCAGCTGTTGCTGCCTCATCACAACACCGAATCGAACATCGACTGGATGCTTAGCTAAGGTAGTTTAGACGCTTAATAGAATTTGATGGATTTAATCATATTTTCGTGCCGTGCCCGCCTTGCCAGCTTCTTCAGACAAAAGAAGCTACAGCGCGTGCTGTTGCTGGCACTGGGTATAGTTGGCTCTGCTTTCTATGCCTGGCTTTTCTCCTTTTTACTTCAGAAAGCGCATTTAGGTGGTATCAACCCAAGTGTGCAGCAGGTGTTGCAGTACGCTAACCTGTTCCTGCTGGCTATTATTATACTTCGCGGTTTCTTCCCGGCTTATATTCCTAAGGTTAATATTATACAGCGTATTTACCCGGTTAGGGCATTGCAAAAGTTCTGGATCGAGTTTGTAGTGGAGTTGGTGTCTCCGTTCTACTTTATACTTGTAAACTTCCTGATACTACTTTTCCTGATGTCGCCGGAGTACACGTTTCTGCACCTGCTGCAAAGCCTGTTGGTGATGTTTACAGCACATGTAACGCTGCGTTCGCTGCAGGTGTTTGTAGAGCGGCGCATGCGCTGGCTGAGCATGAACTTTCTGTCTGCTGCGGTGCTGGCGGGTGGCTTTGTAGCACTTCAGGCGCGCGTGCCTATGTTTACCGCCTCCGACGAATGGCTTTACCTGATCGTGCATTTGGCCAGTTTGGGCTTTCTGATAGCCGCTAACTTTTTTGTAGAACTTGCTGCCGCAGAGCCAAAGCGACGTGAGGTATCGTACAGCAGCAATGCCAGACGAAGCCTGGGATGGCGCCTGTTCAAAAATCATAAACTAGCCAAGCAGATGATTCTATTCGGCCTGGTTTTCAAAGGCTTTTTCCTAGCTGTGGATGCTTTCTCGGCTTACAAAACCGGAACACATATCTTCGACAAGAATGTAGTAATGTGGATTTTCGTCGGACCTATGATCATCTATAGCTATGTGTTTAACAACGCATGGGGCTTTTACAAGAACCTGTGGCTCTCGATAGAGCGCAGCAGTGGCAATTACGTCGATTTTGTGAAAGCCAGCCTATTGCCCCTGCGTGTGCCTCTGTTAATGGATGCCGTACTCACAGCCTTGTATGTGACGTTCTTTAACCATGCAAATGCGTTGTTTATAGTGGCGCTTTACATAGGTTCTGTGCTGTTGCTTACACCTTTTGGCATCATTATCTCCATCATAAGCCCGAAAGCGATAAAGGGAGGCTTATTTAGCTTTGAGGCCAAGTCGTCATACTTCTACAATTTTCTGGGTATAGCGATTTATGCGATGCTGTTTTTGCCTTTGCTGCACCCAGTGCTTTACCTGATTTACCCGGTACTGATCGGAATAATGTTCTTTGCACTGGTAGCTGTGCTAAAAGAATACCCTACGTACAAGTATAAACTCTTCGAGACACTCTTTAAAGCAGAGGCATAGTATAAAGTATAAGCCCCGGCAACTGCTTGTTGCCGGGGCTTATACTTTATACTGCTTAGCTATTGGGCTGGCAACAAACTAAGCAGGTCGTGTATATCTGCTTCTAAATTCCCCTGCACCTCCAGCAAAAGCAACAAACGATTTGGCAGAAGGTTGACTTCATGAATCCGCACCGTTTCTACTGTTCCTTTCAATTTTATACCTTTTAACACAAGCCCTTCGTCAAGTGTGCTGTTGGCTTTCCCAAGCTCTTTGGAAATAATCTCCCTCAGATCTATTCTAGCCTTTTTTAAAATCTGGTTGTAGGCTACTTTATTTGCCAGCACCTCCAGCGCAGTATTGTATAACCCACTCGATGTTCTTGATTGCAGGTTAAATTGCTGCACATAAAGCTGCTCATTGGCTTGATCGTAGTCTAGAGTAGCCTGTACAAACAGCTCCACCTGGTCACGCTTCAGCATAGTGCGGAGAATCTTTATCTTAATTGCCAACACCACCTCGTTTGCGATGGCACTGCTTTTTACAATCCCGACATCCAGTAGCTGTGCGTACGGGGCTTCATCGGTACCCGCTTCCGGTTTGGGAATAAACTCTCCGATCAGCTGTTTCTTCAATACCTCTTCTATTGCGTGGTAAGTTACTGAGACTGGCAGTTGAATCCTGATTGCGTTGTCCATAGTTTAAGTGTGGTGGCAGAAACAGGTTTGATTTGCTGCCTGCGACAATTCTAATGCTTGAAATTAAGGAAAAAGCTTTTAGAAAACCCTGCAGGTTAAGACGAAATTACCAACATTTGGATGCGCAGCACCAGCATCAACCTGTTTTTATAAGCCATACTATACTTTACCGACTGTGCTCAAAGTATAAATCGGGTTAAACCTTACGGACAAATAGTTGAGGCAAAGCAATAAAAAAAAGCCACTCGTTTCGGAGTGGCTTTTTTAGTGATCCCGCTGGGATTCGAACCCAGGACCCATACATTAAAAGTGTATTGCTCTACCAGCTGAGCTACGGAATCGTTACTATTTCCCGTTGTTTGGGAGGGCAAAATTAGAAGCTTTATTTTAAACTGCAAAATAAATTTTCAGATTTGCTGTTCTCCTTTACAAGAGCAGAAAGAAAAAGCCTTTCTTATTAGAAAGGCTTAAGCTCCCATCTGTGATCCCGCTGGGATTCGAACCCAGGACCCATACATTAAAAGTGTATTGCTCTACCAGCTGAGCTACGGAATCTTTTAGTAACTTGCATTCTCAAGGACGTTTCCCTGAATTGCGATGCAAAAGTAACAACCATCTGTTTAAATGCAAAATCTTTGGTTCAAAATATCAGCGTTTACTATACTTTTTTTAACGCTTTTTGCTAAACCAGCTTATTCTCAAGAAGATAATGCCACACTAATTAAAGCAGATTCTTTGTTTCTGAAACAGCATTACTCTGACGCACTGGGCCTGTACGAGGAAGTACTATACAATCAGCAGGCATACTCTCCGCAAATGCTCCTTAAAATGGCCTACATCAAAGAAGGACTGCGCGATTACACCGGGGCCATGTACTACCTGCACATGTTCTACACCAAAGAACCCAGCCGCTCTACATTAAAGAAAATGGAAGAACTGGCGCAGGCACACCGTCTGCAAGGGTATGAGTATGACGACCTCCAGTTCTTTAAAACACAGTTCAACAAACACTACATGCGCATACTGGAGCTCATGTTGCTGGCTGCGGTTGTAACAGTTACTATAATGTTCTTTAGCTGGCGCAGAGGGCACCGCTTTACAAAAAACTTCAAGATTGGCTTTGTCTTATACCTCCTGTTTATACTTTACTACATCAACTTCCTTAACCTGGGCGATGCTGGCATTATCAAAAACAATAATGTAGCCATTATGTCGGCACCCTCTGCCGGTGCATCGTGGCTGGCTACTGCCTCGCAGGGGCATAAGGTACCTATTACAGGTGAGCAGGACATCTGGTACGAAATAAGATGGAAAGGCTCCAAAGCCTATATCCGAAAAAGCAACCTGCTGGAGCTGCCATAGCGCGCTTTAAGGCAGTGGCAATAGTTCTATTAGCCACTTAATTTATACTTCTTGTAAACAGCATCTTGTTTTTAAAAGTCTAAACAAGATTAACTCCTCTATTTGCCAGGCAGATAACACAACATAAAATTATTTGCTCTTGCTATTTGAGTATATATGCATCTTAGTATATTTACAGAATACTCTTACCTCAACCTTTAATTATTCAGATGAAAACAACTTCCCTGCTGCTATTGATGCTGCTCCTTTCTTTCTTTGCTCAGGCTCAAACACCGGCTAGTAAATTTGACAACCTGCGGGTGTTTATCGATTGCCAGACCTTTTGCGACAGCGATTATTTTAAGCGCGAGATAACGTTCGTTGACTATGTAAATGATCGTTTTGAAGCAAATGTATACTTGCTTATCACATCGCAGGCCACAGGCAGCGGCGGACGTGAGTATAAACTGCAGTTTCAGGGACAGGGCAAATTTGAGGGGATAGTAGACACTAAAAACTACATCAGGCAGGCAACAGCTACCGACGATGAAGACCGAAAAGAAGCCGTGGAAAAGATAAAGCTTGGCTTGCTGCCATACTTGCTTAAAACCGACAAGGCCAAGGATCTTATTATCTCCTTTAAAGGTACAGAGCAACAGGCCGCCAATATTGCTACAGCCCCAACCGAGGATCCCTGGAACTTCTGGGTGTTTAACCTGAACATGCGAGGCTATTTTAGCGGCGATAAAAACTACTCTAACAATAGCCTGAGCGGTGGTATCAGCGCCAGCAGAGTAACAGATAAAATGAAATCCAGCTTCTCTGTAAATGCCAGCGAAAACAACAACCGCTTTGGAGAAGGCGACGAAGAGTTCAAGTATACTAACAGGAGCTACAACTTTAACAATACAACTGTCTGGTCTATCAACAACCATTTATCTGCCGGTGGTTATATCAGTGCGCAAAACTCCGACTACAACAATTACCAGTTAAGCTTGGCAGTAACTCCCGCCATAGAGTATAACTTCTTCCCCTATTCTGAGTCTAACAACAAGTATGTAGGGTTGATGTACAAAGTAGGTCCACGCTATTTCAATTATAAAGAAGAAACAATTTTCTCAGAAATGGAGGAGCTGCGCTTTCAGCAGAGCTTATCACTGGATGTAAGCTTGAACCAAAAGTGGGGACAGCTTAGCGGCTCTACTTCTTACAGCCATTACTTTCATGACTTAGAAAAAAAGAGAGTTTCTTTTTCTGGCTTTGCAGACATCAGGCTGGTAAAGGGCTTATCGTTTAATGTTGGCGGCTACTATGCCATCCAGCACGACCAGCTGAATATTATTAAAGGAACAGTTACGGGCGAAGATTTATTAACGCGCAGACGCCAGCTAAACTCAAACTACGACTTTTACTTTAACTTCGGTATCCGTTACAGATTCGGTTCGATCTTTAACAACATCGTAAACCCTCGCTTCGACGGCGGTGGCGGCATGATGTACTTCTACTAAAACAAAAGGCCCGAAGCTTAAACTTCGGGCCTTTTGTTTTAACTATTTCTTCAGCGGAGAATCTTTTTCTTTCGCCATTACATTGAATACTAGCTTATCGGCCAAACTCGGGAAAAGCTTGTTAACCCAAACGGCCATTTTGCCTTGTGTGGTCATTACTAGGTCGCGCTTGCGTTTCTTGGTAGCTATTAGTATTCTGTCAGCCACCTCTTCAGCGCTCATCATCTTCTCTTCCTCTCGTGGCGTTTCGCCCTGCTGTTGCCCATTGGCTGCCAGTGCCGTATTACGGATATTTGAGGCTGTAAAACCAGGGCAAGCCAGCAACACATGCACACCAGAGTAAAGTAGCTCGGTACGCAGCGTCTCCAAGAATCCGTGCATAGCAAACTTTGATGCTGAGTAACCGGTGCGGGCCGGCAAACCTCTGTAGCCGGCAATAGATGAAATACCGATGATCGAGCCCTTAGCCTGCTTAATGTATGGCAAAGCAAACTTGGTGCTATACACGGTACCCCAGAAGTTAATATCCATAACCTGACGCAATACATCCAGATCCAGATCTTCAAAAAGGGCGCGCATCGAAATACCGGCATTGTTGATCAGTATATCCAGTCGGCCATACTTATTCACTGTTTCCTGTACCATGCGTTCACAGTCGGCTTCTATACTTACATCAGCCTGAATAGGCAGGTTATCTATACCAGCTGCTGCCAACTCACTAGCTGTTTCGTTCAGGCCAGCCTGCTTACGCCCTGAGAAAGCGATCTTAGCCCCTTCCCTGCCAAACGCGAATGCCAGCGCCTTGCCTATACCTGATGTTCCGCCTGTAATTAAAACTACCTTATCTTTCATTTATACTTGTATCTCGAGTGTTTGCAATTACAAAGATAAGGTTAATTGCTAATTGTACTGATTGCCGTTTCAAATGCAATGAGAAATCAAGATACTTTAAAAATAAACAAATTATCCCAGTCTCTAGCGCTGCTCAAAACGACAGAGCATGGCGGAACTTATACTTCCGCTTCGATCTTCTACAATCTGAGCGCTATCTGCTCATATTTTCGTACTTTTGCAGCATTGTGAGAAATAAGCATAAAAAGAAATTACCGATACTCGAGAACATTCGCATCGAGGACATGGTAGCGGAGGGCAAATGCCTCGCGCGCCACGATAACATGGTTATTTTTGTGGGCGGTGTGGCTCCCGGCGACGTGGTAGACCTGCGCGTTACCCGCAAAAAGAAAAGTTTTATGGAGGCTGTGCCTGTGGCTTTCAGAGAGTATTCTGAACTACGTGTGCAGCCCTTTTGCGAGCACTTTGGGGTGTGCGGTGGCTGCAAGTGGCAGCACATCAGCTACGACACGCAGCTGCACTACAAACAAAAGCAGGTAAAGGATAACCTGGAGCGCATCGGCAAAGTTGCTCTACCGGAGTTTGACCCTATACTTGGTTCTGAGAAAACACGCTATTACCGCAACAAACTGGAATTTACTTTCTCCAATACGAGCTGGCTTACAAATGAGCAGATTCAGTCGGGACAGGAGTTTGACCGCGATGCATTGGGTTTCCACATCCCGGGCCGTTTCGACAAGATACTCGATATAAAGCATTGTTACCTACAGCCAGACCCATCCAATGCGATTCGCCTAGAGGTGCGCAACTATGCAAAGCAGCACAACCTGCCGTTTTTCGACATTGTGAAGCAGGAAGGCTACATGCGCAACCTGATCATCCGCACGGCTAACACTGGCGAACTGATGGTGATTGTGCAGGTATACGAGGACAGGTCGGAGGAAATGGTTGCGCTGATGGAGCACCTGGTTACTACGTTCCCAGAGATTACCTCGCTGCAGTATGTAGTAAATCCGAAAGGCAACGAAACTTACCACGACCTGGAGGTAGTGTGCTACAAAGGCCTGCCATACATTCACGAAGAGATGGAAGGCATCAAGTTCAGAGTAGGGCCTAAGTCATTCTATCAAACCAATGCAGATCAGGCTTACGAACTGTACAGGCTTACCCGCGAACTGGCTGCTTTAACAGGCAACGAGCTGGTGTATGACCTTTATACGGGTGCTGGCACTATTGCTAATTTTGTAGCAAAGCAGGCCCGGGAGGTAATTGGTATCGAGTATGTGCCAAGCGCCATCGAAGATGCCAAAATCAATTCGCAGATCAACAACATCACTAACACTACTTTTTATGCCGGTGATATGAAGGATATACTTTCGGATGAGCTGATCGAGCGTCACGGCAGACCGGATGTAGTGATTACAGATCCTCCAAGAGCAGGTATGCACCAGGATGTGGTGGAGAAGCTCCTGCAGGTACACCCGAATCGTATTGTCTATGTAAGCTGTAACCCAGCCACACAGGCCCGCGATCTTGAGTTGCTCTCAGCAAAGTATGATGTAACCAGAGTGCAGCCGGTGGATATGTTCCCGCAGACGCATCACGTAGAAAATATAGTACTGTTAACAGCTAAATAAACCACAATGGAAAACGATCCGGAATTAAATGGCAAATACCTTGGCTCTATCTCCAAAGATTTTGTGGTAGTAGCCGAAACGTTAAGAGAAGCATCTTACCAGGTGCGGAAGCGCAAAATTTCTGATTACCCGATTTTCGTATTCAGCAGAACGCAGGTACCAGTTGGCTCTATTTTCCTGGCAAAGGAAGAAGTTGCGCTGGACTGGCACATAAACGCCTCTTACCTAGAGGATTTTGTGCAGCGCCAGCTGGTAATGCCTGAGAAAGTGGATGAATTTAAGGCCGCTTACAAAGACCCTGACGAGTTCTGCTGCCTGTTCGTGGTAGATGGCGATTTCCAGAGCTTCATATTTATTCCTTTCCCTGAGGATTGATTTCTCAGGGAGATTAGTTCAGAAAACGATTGTCATCCCCCTATCCCCTTCAAAGGGGGATGATTACACTGGCAGAAGATAATCCTATAAATATCAAAACAGGAGAGGCAGCGTAAGTAGTTGCCTCTCCTGTTTTAAAGTATAAATAAAGCTTAAAAATGGCTCCAGCCCTGTGCTTTTAATGGGTAAGAGTTGCCATGCTTTGTTGCCAGGTTTATGCCTTCGCTTTCCTCCGTAATCACACCAATAATGCTGATGTCCGGGTGGTTTTTCAGTTTCTCGTGATCTGAGAGCGGCACCGTAAACAGCAGTTCGTAATCTTCGCCGCCGTTCATGATGCAGGTTAATGGGTCGATGTTGAAATCAAGGGCAGTCTGCAGCATCTGCTCATCGGCTGGCAGGTTGTCTTTGTAAACTGTTGCTCCCACACCTGATTGTTTGCAGATATGAAACAGTTCCGATGCCAACCCGTCTGATATATCTATCATAGCTGTTGGCTTAATGCCGCGCTCTTTCAGGTCGTACACCACATCCATACGCGCCTCGGGCCTCAGCTGTCTGCCAACAATGTACTGCTTACCTTCCAGCTCTGGCTGCATATCAGGGTTGGCCATAAATGCCTGCTTTTCACGCTCCAGAATTTGAAGACCCATGTAAGCAGCGCCTAAATCGCCAGTAACACAAATTAAGTCGTTTACTTTAGCTCCGCTGCGCAAAACTGATTCACCTTTGGCCACCTCACCTATGGCTGTTACACTAAGCACTAGACCGCCATGAGATGAAGTGGTATCACCACCAACGAGATCAACTTTATAGTTCTCACAAGCTAAGCGGATGCCTTCATATAGCTCCTCAACGGCCTCTACAGTATAGCGCGCTCCTAAGGCAATGTTCACCGTAATCTGCGTAGGCTTAGCGTTCATAGCTGCGATATCAGACACGTTTACAGCTACTGCTTTATAGCCCAGGTGCTTCAGCGGACAGAAAGTAAGGTCGAAATGCACACCTTCCAGCAGCATATCGCTGGATACCACGATCTGCTTTTCTCCCGGCTCTAATACAGCTGCATCATCGCCTATTCCTTTTATAGTAGAACTATTGCGGAGCTCGATCTTTTCGTTGATCAGCCTGATCAGGCCAAACTCACCTACTTCGCTTAATGGGGTATATTCGCTCATCGTTTTCTCTTTTTGGAGGTACAAAGTTAAGGAAAAGGGTTTGTTTGTGCTAAAGTGGTTTGGGTGGAGTTATTCTACACACCTATTGCTTCAGCACCTAGTCCAACCACCCCTAGCCCCTCCTTGTCTAAGGCGGGGAATTCTACTTACTTTTTCATCTGTCATTACAATAGTATAAGCCATTCACCTTATCAACATGCAAATGGCACATCCTCTACTCGTTTCGGGAGATCTTGATAGAAGTGAGGTTAAGCAGCAGCTACAAAGTTTATACTTATACCAGAAGTAACACCAGAGTTCCCCACCTTAGATAAGGAGGGGCTAGGGGTGGTTGGACTAGGTACTGCAGAAAAAACTCTAGCCTACTCCACCAAAAAAGCACCATCCTTCATCACATCATGATATGCTATACTAGCAGTTTCAAACTCCTTTCGCATCCGTTCTCGGTACCACGGGCTGTTGGAGCCGTCAAGTATAACTTTATCAAAAGTATAAACCTGCAACTCTTCTGGCTTAATCTGTGCATTGCGGCGCAGCAGCACATAATCTACAACAAAACTACCTGAAGGCTGCACTTTTATAGGTTTTGAAAGTATAAGCCAGCGCTTGCCCTTTGCTATTAGTAAATGATTTCCGTCCGGCAAAACCTGCGAAGAAACCTCAACATCTATACTTTCCTCTAAAGAAACAAACTGAGGCTCTTGTACCCCATGCTGCCAGAAGTGCGACTGCACATTGAATGTATAATTGCTTTGGTTTTGCATGAGTGCAGAATCGGCTATCAACACAGCTTGCTGACCTGCAATAACAGCCACACCCGTACTGCCGCGCAAACTATATACTGCTTGCATGTTCTGCTCGCGCTGCTGCACTGTCTCCCAGATCTCCTGCACCGAAAGTATGGCTACAATACTTGTCGCTAAACTTAAGTAGCGGAGCTTCTTAAGCGCCATAAAAAGTATGAAAGCCAGCAGAAGCAAGTATAAAAGTACAGTCTGAAAGAGGGTAATATCGATGCCGTTGATAATGGCCTGTGGCAGTTGCTGCACCCACAGATTAAACTCATTCATGCACCAAATAAAGCCGAAATGAATTTTGAACAGTAACCAGCTTAGGCCAGGTACCCAACTTAGTGCCAGTGCCGATACACCTGACCACAGCACAAAGGTTGCCAAAGGCACTACCACCAGGTTAGCCAGCCAGAAGTATACCGGGAACTGATGAAAGTAAAAAAGCCCCAATGGAAAGGTAGCCAACTGTGCAGCCATGGCTACTGTAAACAAAGCCCATACTTTGTCCAGCAGCCAGTTATTAATCTCAAGCAGCTTATAAAACCGGGGTTGTAAGTACACAATACCTAAAACTGCAACAAACGACAACTGAAAGCCAACCTCCAGCAGATTGTAAGGGTTGATAAAGAGCAGCACCAGCGCAGCAATGGAAACGGTGTTATAGATATTCGTATTCCGGCCTAGCGCCATACCAATCGTTACTAGGCTAAACATCAACACAGCCCTAAGAACTGAGGGAGAAAGTCCGGTAATGAAAGCATACAGCCAAAGTATACTTAAGGTAAGTATGGCACCCAAAACACGCTGCTGCACGTTTCGGTTGAGCTTCGCTAGCACCAGCATCAGCACCGAAAAGATAAGCCCCACATGCAAGCCTGATACTGCCAACACATGCATAGTTCCTGTCTGTGAGTAGGCGTTTCGGATGCTGTTGTCTAGCTCATCTTTCACGCCAAGTATAAGCGCCGACGAAATCCCATACTCCCGCTGCTCATCCAGCCGCGCCTGCAGTAAATTGTCTAGCTGCCGGCGGAGTTGTATGCTAAAGTATAAAACGTCTGATTTTGGCTCACTGCCTAGTTTTTGATACTGGTAAGTTTGCAGGTAATGCTGGTGGTAAATGTTTTTGTTAGCCAGGTACTTCCGGTAATCGAATTGAGCAGGATTGAGAGGCGGAGCAACTGCCTGTGGCGCGCCTTTCACCAAAAGCCTGTCTCCGTAAGCCAGCTCATACTGCTGCTCAGAATCGTGGGGCACCGACAGCAGCTGCACTTTACCTTTTGCCTGCTGCCATTGCCCATTAATTTTTACCTGCTCTACCTGTAACACTGTGCTTTGATAGCCAGGCTTTTGCAGCACATAGTCCTCCACCACCCCTACATAGTGTGTAGGCATAGTTTTTAGATGAACAAGATGCTGTGGATGATGGCTGTCCGTGCGGTAGTGAGCAGTAAACAGGCCAGCAGCGAAGAAGCTAAGCAGTCCTATAATGCCGGCAATGTTGGTGGCAAGCGCAGATTTATACTTTTTAGATAGTATGGCCGCCACTACAAAGGCTACAAAGAAAAAGGCAAGCAGTTCAAAAGTATATCTGAACTCCCTGCCCGAAACAATATAAAGCAGTATGCCCGCAATAAAGCTAAGCGTGATGCGCACAAAAGGATATGGCGCCCACCGCAGCATCAGCCTTTGTAAACCATTTTGTAATGATCAATAGCGCACTCACTAAACATCTCCCCTTCCGTTACAAAGCCATGCTGTTTGTAAAATTTCACGGCAGGCAACTGAGCGTTCAGGTAAATCTTTTTATCGGGGTATGCTTCCTGTACATCCTTCAGGACCTCTCGCAGCACATGAGCTCCTACTTTTTTGTTTCGGTAAGGCTGCAGCACGGCAAAACGCTCTAGTTTTATCCCCTCTGCTGTTTCGCGCCATCTGGCCGCTCCACATGGCACTCCGTCGTAGCTTGCCACATAATGCGCGGAAGTAGCCTCGTATTGGTCGCACTCAGCCTCGCGCGGCACATTCTGTTCCTCCACAAAAACCTGCATTCGTATCTGGTGTGCTTGTTTCAGGTCCTGCTCGTTATCTATGCGCTTCAGCGTGATCATGGGGTAAAATGCAAAGTATGTTAAACGTATTTTAAAAAATAAGAGACGCAAAAATATTGCGTCTCTTCAGTTACAAAGTTACAAATTGCAGAAACACAAAAGTGCATCTCTACACAGGATTTACTCAGCCTTCTGCTTTCTGCTGTGGCCGTTTACCTTTACAGGCTCACCGTTTACGTTAGCTTCTGCAGCCTCCTTAGCGGCACGACGCTCTTCCTCCATTACAGAGTAGGCATTCACGATGTCTTTTACCAAGCGGTGACGCACCACGTCCTCAGCTTTCATTTCCACAAAGCCGATGCCTTTCACATCGCGCAGAATGTTCATGGCCTCAAACAAGCCGGAGCGCTGCCCACGCGGAAGGTCTATCTGCGAACGGTCTCCGTTTACCATCACTTTGGCATTCGGCCCCATACGCGTCAGGAACATCTTCATCTGGGCTGGCGTGGTGTTCTGAGCCTCGTCAAGCAGTACAAAAGCATTGTTAAGCGTACGGCCTCGCATGTAAGCCAGCGGCGCTATCTCAATGATCTTATTCTCCTGGTAATACTTCAGCTTTTCGATCGGAATCATATCCTCCAGGGCATCGTAGATAGGGCGCAGATAAGGATCCACCTTTTCCTTCATATCGCCGGGCAGGAAACCAAGGCTTTCGCCGGCCTCTACCACTGGTCTGGAAATGATGATCTTCTTCACCTCTTTGTTCTTGAGGGCACGCACCGCCATCGCCACCGAAATATACGTTTTACCCGTACCGGCAGGACCCAACGCAAACGTGAGGTCATACTTCTCAACAGCATCCACTAGCTTTTGCTGGTTCGGGGTTTTGGCCTTGATAATGCCACCCTTGCTGCCGTATACAATTACATCCGGAGAGGTAACAATTACTTCTTCGTCAGTAAAAGCATCCGCAGAAAGGTATCTATTTACGCTGTTATGCGTAATCTTTCCGAACTTATGATAATGGTCTATTAAAGATGCGAGTATCTCGTGAATTTTGGTGATCTCGGGCGTTTGGCCCTGAATCTTAATCTCGTTGCCCCTGGAAATAATCTTGCTGCTCGGAAAAGCGGCGGCCAGTTGCTTGATGTTTTGATTCTCTGTCCCCAGAAAATCAATCAGAGAAATATTCTCTAGGGTTATTACTTTCTCTACCAAATGTTTACCTCAAATATAGATTGTTAGTTATATTACTATAATTTAACTAAATTACATATATATTAATACAAATCTACCTAAATTATAGTTCGTAGTATGGCTGTAATTACGTTTCTGTCTGACTTTGGGTACACCGACCATTATGTGGCCGCTGTAAAAGCTAAAATACTTACCCAGAATCCTGATGCCACCATCGTGGACATCTCGCATGGTATCGAACCTTACAACATTGCACAGGCCGAGTATGTTTTGGGCGCTGTCTTCCGCGATTTCCCGGAAGGCTCGGTACACCTGGTGGCCGTTAACACCCACGGTAGTAAATATGGCAAATATCATGCGGCAAAGTATAAAGGTCATTATTTTTTAATGGCAGACAACGGTTTACTTTCCCTTTTAACCGACGGAAGGCCCGACATGGTAATAGAGTTGAATGCAGAGATGCCGCACATGCCTTTCCCGGCTAAAGACCTGCTTGCCCCGGTAGCGGTGTACCTTGCCAAGGGCGGAGACATAGAGGTATTGGGCGAACAGACTACTAATTTCAGACAACTATTAAACCGCCAGCTGCGCCTAAACGACCACTCCATTACTGGCCACGTCATCCACGTTGACCGTTACGGCAACCTGATTACCAACATTACCCGCGAGTGCGTGGACACCATTGCCCATGGCAGAACCTATACGATACACTTTGGCCGCGAAACCATTGGCCGTATTCATCCTAACTATAACCAGGTAGACGACGGCGACTGCTGCTGCACCTACAACAGCCAGGATCAATTGTGCATCGGTATTAACAAAGGCCACGCCGCTGAGTTGCTGGGCCTGGGTTTTGACTCACAGGTGGACGTTCGCTTTTACCCTGGTGCGTAGTAATTTTAACTTTGAAAGTGCGCATCTGGTATAAAAAAATCTTTACTCCCTGCATACATGAAAGAACCTGGCGCTAGACTTGCATTGTTTCTGCATCTGCTAACGGTATTTGTATTAGTCCTGAAAGGCTTCAACAAAATAACGCATGACCATCTCCTGTCTGGCAGTATCCTCATTTTTTTAGGTCTTGTTATACTTACACTTGTTACCTTTGAGAAAAAACTTCGGTTATCACACTACCATGTAAGACAATCCTGCTTTATGATAGAGGCTCTTGCCCTGTTTATAGTTGCCATAGTTTTTTACCAGGAGGGCCGGCAGTATCTGCAGTATGTTTTTGGAGCCAGTGCGTTGGCATATCTTATAGCTGCGTTGGTTCATTACAGAAAACTTAAAAGAGCACCGCATTAAGCTGTCGATTATAAATACCGCAAATAAATTTAACTCATGCTAATTCGCATTGTCCGGATGACGTTTCAGGAAGATAAAACAGCTGATTTCCTGGAGATATTCCGCAATTCTAAAGACAAGATCAGGGCATTTGAAGGCTGCAATCACGTGGAGCTGCTGCAGGACCTGAACCACCCAAACATCTACAGCACCTACAGCCTTTGGGATTCTGAAGAGCACCTGAACAATTACCGCGACTCAGAACTTTTCGGGCAAGTATGGAAAGCCACCAAAGCTCTCTTTGCCGATAAACCACAGGCGTGGTCGAATGTGCAGGTAAAAGTATAGAACAACCTATAGACCTAGCAGCATGCGCAGCTCCAGCGAGCGTCTGGTAATGTTAAAGAGGTAAAGAGTTTTGGAGTTAAATTATTCACTCATCCACTCAATCGCTCATTCAAAATTTAACCGCCTTCACAGCCAGACATTCGCAGGACCTTCAGACGCTGCGAGGTCTTAAGGACAAGTTTAAACAATCCTGCCGCTTTTACTGTACCTTTACAAAGTATAAACTAGCCTTCAGGGCAGTTTACTAACGAACTATTGAAAGCACAAACATGATAAACTACTTCGAGTTTTATAATATACCAGAGAGTTTTATACTTGACGAAAAGGCACTAAAGGCAAAATACTACCAGCTTAGCCGTGAGTATCACCCCGATTTCTACGCCAACGAACCGCAGCAGAAGCAGGACGAAATTCTACAGCTTTCTACTCAGAATACCAACGCCTACCGAACCCTCTCCGACCCAGACCTGCGCATACAGTATATTTTAAAAGAGCATGGTGTGCTGGAGGAAGGAAAGAACGAACTGCCTTCTGATTTTTTGATGGAGATGATGGAGCTGAACGAGGAATTGATGGAACTGGAGTTCGACTTTGATGCTGCCAAACTGCACGAAATTGGAGAAAAAAGCAGTGGCCTGATGGCTACTATGGATAACGACATTTTACCAGTGCTACAGCGATATCCTGAGTTACACGGAGTTACCAAAGAAGAGGCGCTGCAGGAGATAAAAACATACTATCTGAAGAAAAAATACCTGTTGCGTATTCAGGAAACTTTATCTAAGTTTGCAGCACGTTCCTAGTCGAGGAACATCATTTGCCTTGGTGGCGGAATTGGTAGACGCGTTGGTCTCAAACACCAATGAGGTAACACTCGTGCCGGTTCGACTCCGGCCCAAGGTACAGAAACAACAAAAGCCACTGGTAACCAGTGGCTTTTGTTGTTTATAGGTGGCAGAAATGGTGGCAAGTCCTTCTGTATCTGCAAATCAGCAGAGGTATATTTGCAGATACAGAAGGATTCGCAGGACAAGCGTTACTAGAAAGTTATTTTATTGCTTCATGTAGTAGCGCACCTCGTCAACCACTCCGCGTTTAACGCGGTCGAAGATGCTGACCCTGTAGCGGCTGCCCTCGTGCGTGATTACCCACGCGCCCAACGGCACACTGCGCAGGGCTGAGGCGCAGGACTGCGGCGGCGGCTGGTGCCCCGGCGGGATACCCAGCTCACGGAACGGCAGACCGCGGCCATCTCCTCCTCTGCCCCTGTCACCCCGTTCCCAATTTCTGTCCTTTTTCTCCCAGTCTTTGTCTCGGTCTTCCCAGTCACGGTCTCTGTCCTTGTCCTCTCTTCTTTGCTCCCGCTCGTCGGGGTATGGCACAGGAATCCTGCCGTCATTGCCCGGGTAACGGGAGGAAGCGCAGCCTGTCATCAATAGGATGAGCGGCAAGAAAACCATGAACAGAATTGCAGGATTCCGGATTTGGAATGGATAAACAAAATATTTCATAGCAAGCATTTTAAGATAATCCTAAGTGGGCAGGCATAAACAAAACTCAACCCATTTATATAAGTACGAAGGAGTTGGAGCAAACATCTGTCCATCCAGATTTATCTTTATTAATTCGATGAGCTGTACTTAAGTAGTTTATTATTGCCGATCCACTTCATGATTATAGAAAAGAGAGAATTATATTTTTAATATAATGCAAGTTGCATCATTCCGCACCCTATAAAACTACTATAATCAAGCCCAAAAAAGTTGATAGTATTAACTAATACATTTAAATAAAAAAGGCGCGACATTAAGATGACGCGCCTTGGAAAATGGATGTTTATACTTTAATTAACCTTTTTTGTCAGTAAGATATAAAGCCGGAATGATAAGCACTACAGGAAAGGGTGATACCATTATTCCAACTAACTGAGCTCCCATTCTATAAGCAATATCCAACTGACTTATGTTTTTTCCTGTTTTCACTAAAACCAACGAAACTATAAATGTAATTCCATATAAGTAGAGGGTAACTTTTGTCTTCTTCCAATTATCAGTATATAGATGAACAATGAGCAGGCACAGAAAACAGTATATGATTCTAAAGAAGTAATCATGGGTCAAAAGCTCTCTCTCCATAATCATATAATAAAAAGCGTTTAACCCTCTGAATAAAGGAAACATAGGTTCTCCTATCATGAACAAAGCCACAACAGTAAGAAAAAGAAAGAAAAGTCGTAAACGTTTATGCCACATCAGCAGTCGGTTTACTTTCTAATTGGATATCAGCTAATGACGAAAATCTTTTTACCCACAGCATCAACAGACCAAAGATGCAAGCATACACTACAAAAGTGAATGTATACTTGTGGTTAAAATCTAGCAGATCGGGTTGATATAAGGCAGTTAGCGCTAATGCAACTACTCTCATAACATTCAGAAAATTAATCACCACAATGCCTACAGGTATGTACATCAACTTGCGCAAAATAGGACCAGGAAAGGCAACGACAAACCCTAAAAAGAGAGCCATAAGAATAAGCCCATTACAGCCATTGCCAACAAACACCATCGGGTGCGAAGCGATGTAAACAGTTGTGTTTTTAACAGCACCTTCATAGCCAAAAATTTTTAGAGAATAACCGCTGGCAACAGCGACCTGTTCGGTAAGCCAGTTATCTAATCTACCATCTTCTAGCATCCATAGATCATAAAAAATATACCAACAGATGTAAACGCCAACAGCTGTTATCAAAAATCGATAGAGGCTTCTATTATTGCTATTCATTTTTCACTATTTAAATATTAAAAGCAGTACTAGAAATGTTCATTCCCAGTACTGCTTTATTAGTTGTAGCAGGTGCTTATACTTCCGGCTCCTGCTTTTTGCCTTTACGGTAGTCATTAATTTTCTTAAGGCCATAAGCTCCTCCGGCTGCCAGTAGTAGACTTGCTCCACCATCTATAGGCACACCAGCAGGGGGTTCTTCTGAGTTGGTTGGCTGGGGACCTCCGCTACCAGGCTGTGCCACTACTGAAGAAAGCGAAAACAAAAAGAAAATAGCCGCAAACGAGACAATCTTTATGCAGGCTGAGAATATGTAATTCATGTTAAATAAGATTTTTAAATTCAATTAAGTAAATCAACGTACCGGTTCGAAGCCATGTATCTTTAGCTTATTCTTATCGTTGTAGTACCAACTTTTTGGTTATGACTTTATCACCTATCTGCAACTGCATATGATATACACCTGCGGCAAAACCTGTGGTTAAAAGCTGCACACCTGTCTGTACTTGCTGTGTGCTGTAAGCTTGATTTAACACTTCCTGCCCTAAACTGTTAAGCAATTTTACCTGAACCGTTCCGGTATTTGACTTCAAGCCACTCACTGCAATATTTATATTCTCATTGCCTGGATTAGGATATACCAGCACATGAACACCTGTTGTAGTTTCATCACCTGAACTAAGCAGGCTTCCAGCTAAAGCTGAAAAACGAAGTACAAAACGGTGCGGATCAGTGGATGGAGAGAGATGAACGTTCAGCTGATTTGTCTGTTTCAAATCATACGTTTGATTAGTTTCTCTATCTTCAAGCAATATTTTGGAGGCAGTAGCAAAGTTTACCAATTTTGCTACTGAGAAGATATACTCACCACTCACAGGCACATATATTTCCAATGGTAGTGTTTGTACAGTATTATCAACCGGCAGACCTTTAATGGCAAGTGCATCTGCATTGACACGGGCAAATAGAGTTGGTCGGTCTTCGTTGTAGGTTAGTACTTTATAAGCGTCATACTTTCCGTTAGCTACAGTAGAGGTGCCTTCCTGGAAGTAGACAAATGCCTCATCTCCCAACCCTACCTTATCAACTAACTTCAACTGCAGTTTAGGGCGTGTATCGGCTGCGGTACGATAAACTTTAGCCCCACTATAAGTTGAGCGTGCACTATTAGTAAAAGTCAAATCTACTGGCCCGGAGTTTACGCGCACAAAGAACCCTTGCATGGCAGCAATATAGTTTGCCTCATCATTACCCACACCGTTTACATAAGAAATATAATTTCCTGCGTACTGGCCTGTAGAGCGGAATACATAAATAGCATCATCCATTCCTTCAGGTTTGTTCAGTGCAACCCAGGCAAGGGTGGATGGATAAGGATTGCCTAAAAGATGCCAGCCAGCAGCTCCTGTAGCTGCTTTGCCTAGATTTGATACAGTTATGTCGCCATTGTTAAGCGTGCCGACAAAGTCTACTTTAGCTGATGCTGATATATTTAATGAATATCCCACACCCGGCACCAAGCTTGCTGCAGAAGATGCAGGTGAATACCAACCATAGTTGAAATTCTTTTTCAAATCGGTTGCATTAGACAAACGAGACTGATCATACCCTAGCACCGTTGGAAAAGGCTTTACTGCATAAGGATCTTCTGCAGTGTTATAAGCAGCATTTGTTACAGGCGAATAGCCTGTTGTTGCCAGATCAGCTACGGTAGAGTTGGCTACAGGTGAAGAAAAATGGCGGTAGCCGGATCCTGTATTAAATGAGTTATCGATGTGGCGCTGAACAGTTACAGTACCATTAACTACTCCGCCTATATTTTCTACGTTCACTGCATACCACTTTTGTGATAGCATTGTCAGCTTTTTACCGTTAGTGTTTAGGTCGCTTTTTAGGGAAAGCGTGTACAGTACCGACACATCAGTGGCCATATTTACTGTAGCTCCATTCTCCAGCCATAGCTCATAGAAAGGTATAGGGCTAGAACCTCCAAAAGTCGCTGGTTTGTGCACATGTACCCTGGAAACTGTCTGGTATATATCTCCAGACATGTTGCTATAGCTAACGAATGAACCGTTATTAGTAAAATTACCATATAGGTCCAGAATTGTTTTCAAGTTGAAAGTAGCACCAGCCTCTATAGTTAAGTTTCTAGCCGAATAGCCTGGATTAGGTTCATTATTGGGAATATCAGGCATATAAGTACCGGCTTTAATCACAATATCCTTTGCCGAGGTAGGTACTCCGTTACTCCAGTTGTCAGCATCATGCCAATTGCCAGATTTGGCTCCTAACCACACTGTTTCTGCAGGGTTTGCTGCAGGATCAACTATAGTTATGCTTTTTGTAATAGAGCAGTTATTCGCGTCTTTTACAATTACTGTATATGTTCCAGCAGTTAAACCGGTAGCTTTAGAGTCAGTGCCACCGCTTGGGGACCAGGCATATGTATAAGGAGAAGTACCACCTTCTGCTACAACTGTAGCTGTACCATCTGCTCCACCAGCCATAGTTACATCTGTTTTTGAAATAGAAGCCGAAAGAGTACTTGGCTGTGTTATGCTTACTGTAGAGGAAACTGTCTGGCTTTGTGCATCGGTTACGGTTACAGTATAAGTTCCAGCTTTAAGATTGGATGCTGTAGCTGCTGTACCACCTACAGGAGACCAGCTATACGTGTAAGGAGTTACACCACCAGTAACAGAAACAGTAGCCGATCCTGTTGTACCATCATAGCATAGAACATTCGTCTGAGAGGTTGTCAAAGCTAATGGAGCATAGGCTCTGGTAACCTCCATAGTATAGGTTTTGGTGGTACCATCTTGAGCAGTAACAACTACAGGAATAGTATTTTTACCTACAACTAAAGGTACTTGCACCCATTTACCACTCTCCGTAGCTGTACCGTTTACAGTTACCGTTGCCATAGCATCTGCTACAGTAGGAGTAACCATTACTGCTGTGACTGCATTTATTACACTTGCTGAATAAGCAGTAGTGTTTGGATCAAAAACTGGTAAATAAGATGTAGATAGACTTAGACTCGAAAGATTTGCATTAGAAGAGAGTGGGTCAATACTTACTTTACGGATTCGATCACCTCCGCTTTCCGCTATAAAAAGATTGCCTTCCGAATCTACAGCTAGACCTGTTGGTGAATCTAGATAAGCACCTGTAGCTGGTCCACCATCACCAATATTACCCAAAGCTCCACCACCAGCAATTGTACTAATAATACCATTCTTATCTATCTTGCGGACTACACCATAATATATGTCTGAAAAGTATACGTTCCCATTATTGTCTACGGCAACACCAACTGCTGTATGCAGGACTGCGTTAGTAGCCAAGCTACCATCTCCACTATAACCTTGTTCTTCGCTGCCTGCTATGGTAGTTATTGAACCATCATCCTGACTTACTTTATGAATTCGACTACCATTTGCGACATACAAATTACCTGCTATATCTACAGCTATACCTGCTGGTGATTTTAATACAGCACCTACAGCTGGCCCATCCATATAGTACACATCCGAGCCTCCACCTGCAACAGTAGAAATGCGCCCCAAAGCAGAATCTACTTTCCTGACACGACCTCTGTTACTTTCCTGTTCGACTATATACAGGTTGTTATTTACATCTACAGCAACAGCATATGGCGTATTCAAGCGAGCTTCAGTAGCTGGCCCACCATCACCTTCGCCAGCAGAGCCTATCGTACCATTACCAGCCCAGTTACTAATAGTTGATTCACTATAGACTCTCCTAACTAGATGGTTATCTCTATCAGCTATATAAATATTTCCTTCACTGTCTAAGGCAACACCGCGTGGATTATTAAAATTTGCTTGAATAGCCAAGTTGTTCTGTCCACCGCTTCCTTGGATACCTGTTCCAGCTATTGTTGTGACTGTTCCGTCATTATTAACTTTTTTAATACGGTGATCACCTCCTGAGAAATATATATTTCCATTTTTGTCAATTACAATTCCTTGTGGGCCTACAACATTATTAGCAATGGTAGTAATGTTCTGCGCTGAGACAAAATGCCCACAAAAAAGAAAAAGGCAAATGATTATTCTCTTAAGAGTTTTGCCAAGTTTTATAAAACCATAGCTCTGCCTTCCTCTTATAGAGGCAAAATTGGGGATAATCATAAAGGGTTGATTTTGTAGAAATTATACCATATTTTAACTATCAAGGCTGCAAATGTATGAGCAAACAGCTAATTATCAATGACATTAACTAAATAATAATTTCTACAAAATTGACCTTTATATAAATTGTGATGGTGGTAGTGATAATGAGTATAAACTTAACTCTTTTATTAAGTTCTGCTGCTTCACTTATATCTGATGATCGATAAGAAATACTACAAAACACACTTTAAGTACAGATTCCGATGCTATCTCAAATTATTAAAAATCATCAGTCTTTCACAAGGTTTTAGAATATGAATATGCCAATGCAGAAATTGTCTCTAAATAAATGGAAAAGCCAGAGCTCTTAAAGAAGATGAACTTCATACAGAAAGGCATTGTAGCAAATCATAAAGAATGAGGTAGGAAAAACCGTTGATGATTTACATGTATGTTAAATGGACAGCTACTGGGCAAAGCCATACTTACATTTTCTTCGGTATCTGGCTACAAGGTCCTTCATACCTGATAAAAATGTTGATCCATAGCACTCTGGACAAGCGAAAAATAATGGGCAGTAAACCAATTACTACAACAGCTACGATCCCAATCATCATAGCCATAGTAATCTCCTCTACAAACTGGTAAAGTATAAATAGCGACACTAAAAATATACCCACGTTTAAAGCAAAGCTAACATACATGGCTCCATAATAGAAACCTGGCTCTGGTTCATATGTCTGTCCGCAGCAAGGGCAATTTGGGTGCATGTCCGCAAACTTTGCAGTATATAGTGTACCTTTCGGAAACATTTCCCCTTCTCTGCACCTCGGGCATTTAGCTGCTACGATACCATATAATAATGATTTTCTTTGGCTCATTCTATCAAACTTAAATTGACTGCAAAAATAAGATATACCTCACCTATACTTACGTGACAAAAGTTACTATTTACTGTACTTTTGGTCACTTTTAGCAGGTGCTTTTACTAATTTAACATCAACTTGGCACCCATTTAGCAGACTATTATGCGGAAGAAGCCTTTACCTATATATCAGATTCAGGACTACAATGCACAGGACCAAAAGGAGCACTACTTCTACTACAGTTCTTTCTCCTTGCACCTGCAAGAACATCTGTTCATTCGAGAGCCTCACAAGCACGACTTCTACATTATCTTAATTGTAACACATGGTATTGGCACTCACACCATTGACTTTAAGGAATACGAGGTGAAACCTGGCACTATATTTTTCATGATACCGGGGCAGGTGCATAGCTGGCAACTTTCAGATGATGCTGACGGCTATATCATTTTTTTTACGCAGGAGTTCTACGCCAAAGCATACCCTGACCGGAAGCTGTATAGTTTCCCTTTTTTTAACACGATGCTGCACAGGCCCGTCCTAAACATCTCTCCGGAAGATGATGCGCTGCTTATGCCTGTTCTGCAAAAAATTGCTTTAGAGCACAAAGCTTCAGGCTTTATGAAAGAGGTTATGCTTAGCAGGCTTCTGGATGTACTGCTTATTGAGTTAACAAGACTCTTCAGGCACATTGAACACAGCACCGAAGTTACAGGTAAAGACCACTCTGTTTTGCAAAAACTGGAAAGGCTGATAGACCAGCACTACAAAGAGCACATGCCAGTTCGCTTTTATGCTGACTGCTTACATGTAACGACAAGACATCTGAACGAAATCTGTAAATGGTCTTTGGGAAAAACAACGATCGAACTGATACACTTCCGAAAAGTACTTGAGACTAAAAGGCTGTTAGTACACTCTGATTTAACCAGCTCGCAAGTAGCAGCAGAGTTGGGATTTACAGATAACGCTTACTTCTTTCGGTTTTTTAAAAAGCACACAGGCTTTACACCGGAACAATTCAGAGCCGAGAAATAAGCACATGAGCAAGTAAGGTGTGTTAAGTATTTATACTTACCGCCTCTCCACCACAATATAGCGTGCAGAATAGCCATTGCTTTTGTACAAAACCTGCAAAGCTGTGATCAATGAGTTGGTGGCAGACACCCGGGCATGCAGATGGTTGAGCGGTTCCAGATAGTTTTTATATCCACTCCCCTCTACACGCTGCACATACCTTCTGGCATCTGGCTCTTCTACTTCCATAAGTCCTTTTGCCAGCACCACACGCCGCATATAGGGCAGGGCCTCTTTCATACTTCTATAGTCGGAGAAGGCGTAAAGACGGTAGTAGGAGCTCAGGTCGATGGAGTTCATGGGTGCAAATATAGCATGGCAAGCTTAATGTAACAGTTTAACGCTTACCTTCAGCTGCCCTTGTTTTACCTGTTGTTATTTGCTCTACACTACTAAGTTTAACATCTACATCTATTAATTCAAAATAAGATCACTTAAGTACTATTAAAAACGCGTACTTATACTTTAACGCTTGCCCTTGGTGAATAAAATTTTCCGTCCTGCCCTTATCTGTTCACATTTATTTCAGTTATGTAAAATCTTAACCCAAGCCTATGAAAGCTTTAATAAAGTATCTGTTACTGAAAATTTCTGCGCCTAAACTTACTGCAAGTTTAATAGGCATCCTGTTATTGCTAACCCAATGCCAGCCTGTGATCGACGAAGATCCGCAGCCTTCGCAAAGCCTTAATGCCGCTGCCACGCTGCAAACAGTCACTACTTTTAATGGTAGTATAACGCAGACAGTGTGCCAGACAGAAGTAATGCAGCCATCCGGCGAGATCATACTTATTTGTGTACCCGCTAATTGGAACGGAGAACTTATACTTTATGCCAGAGGCTACACACCTGCTTTTGAGCAACTGCACATTGCTGATGAAGCAAGTATTTACGCCCCACTTTTTACAAGCCTTGGCTATGCCTTTGCCACCACCAGCTACAGCGACAACGGCCTGGCTGTGCAGACCGGCATTCAGGATATGATCGATCTTCGGAACCTGTTTATCGAACGCTACGGCATGCCTGAAGAGATTTACCTGACAGGTGCTTCTGAGGGAGGTTTGGTAACAACTCTGGCAATAGAACGATACCCGGAGTTGTGGAGTGGCGGTTTGTCTTTGTGTGGGCCATGTGGTGATTTTCAGAGACAACTAAACTACTATGGTAACTTCAGAGTATTATTCGATTTCTTTTTCCCTGGTGTGCTGCCTGGTACTTTAGTAGATGTGCCGCAGGAAATGATTTTAAATTGGGAGACAGTATACATACCAAAAATCATAGCCGCCATCAGTCAGGATCCGGCCAAAACGATTGCTTTATTAAATGTAGCGGATGCACCTTACGTGATCTCTGATCCGAACACAATTATAGAAACTGTTGTAGGTGTGCTCACTTATAACCTGTTCATTGTTGATGCCATTGAAAAGCTGGGCGGCCAGCCATTTGATAACCAGAACTATGTTTATTCAGGCTCAGGAGACCCAGGCTTGGATGCATTGATAAACCAGACAGTGCAGCGGTACTCAGCAGACAAAGAGGCTACCAAAACCATCAGGAAACTTTATGAGACAAGCGGCAATTTTAAAAAGCCTTTGATCAAATCACACACCACCGGAGATCCTATTGCACGTATCTGGAACATGACCCTGTACCAGGAGAAAGTACCTGTAGGGAAATTGTCTTTATTTGAGGCAGTACCTATAAACCGATATGGCCACTGCACTTTTACTGAGCTTGAGGCGGTACAGCTTTTCTCTCAGCTGCTACAGAAGGTAGATGCCCAGAAAGAACATCCATTAGCCAAAGTTGTGAGCAAAGGAGGCAAGGTGGTCAGTTCCGTTACTATAACACCCAAGCTTACTGCGGCAAAGTAGATAATATCAGCATTACAAAATAGCTTAATAGCCCTGCAAATTGGTATTTGCAGGGCTATTAAGCTATTTTTTCTCAAGCATCAGAAAGTGCTGAATCGGCAGCGCATCTACCTGTTTGTAAAGTATAAAACCGTTTGCCTCGAGTTCTTTTCTTACCTGTGCCACGCTCATTTTATGCAGCTCCCGGATGTTTATATCAGGATCTTCAGCTTTATACTCCAGCAGCAACAGTTTGCCACCTGGCTTTAGGGCTTTGTAAATGGCCTGCAGCATTTCCTGCGGGTACTCCAGCTCGTGATACACATCTACCATAAAGGCCAGATCAAGGGAGGCATCCGGCAAATTTATACTTTTAATACCGCCTTTTACCACCTCCACATTTGCTGCCTTCAGTTCCTGCTTACGCTTTTTAAGTGTGTTTATAAAGGCATCCTGTAACTCTACGGCATATACTTTGCCCTCTGGCACTCTTTCGGCCACTTTAAAAGTATAAAAACCAGTACCTGCACCAATATCGGCAACAACACTTTTAGGCTGAAGCATCATGTTATCAATAGCCCGGAGCGAATTTTCTTCTTCCTGCCGTGTGCTTCTATCCAACCAGCCTCCTCCACCGGTTCCGATTACACGAGCAATCTCGCGGCCCATGTATACTTTACCCGTACCTCCCGGTGCTGGCGTCTTGGCACTGTACACAGCGCTTTTTGTCTGCTCTGTCTGTGCCTGGCAGGCTGTTGCTCCACTTAAAAGCACTAACAGCAGCACAAGGACAGGATTTATACTTAGGCAGGAAGATATCTTCATATACAGGTTATGAGGTTAAACTTTTGATACGTTCTGTTACGGCATCTATCAATTCCTCGGCCCATTTTGATGCCACTATTTCATACTCATCATTGTTCCAGCGCTCCAGGTAATCTTTCTCCAACCAGGTGGTGTTTTTGTCCGGTCCAACAGTATAGCTGTTACGATCCAGCGTAAAAAGCAGGTTCTTTTTCATGTCGAAAGCGTCCATGCCTGTTCTTTGGAAGCCCTCCAGGTTTACCTTTAGCCCCATTTGCTGTATGTTGCCGTTGTCTATACTTATCACTTCGGTTGCATCTCCTGCAGGGTCTTTTGTCCAGGTATCAATTATCCGTTCCAGGCCAAAGTCGTGAAACAGGGCGGTAACGGGAGCTATATTTTCATTGATATGCTTTGCCAGCTCCGGGAGTATAGAATCGTACAGGTGCAGGATAGTTTTTTTGCTTCGTGTGGTTTGGTCGTTCATGCTAAGCCGGTATTTAATTTTACTACTGTTGTTGCAAGTATACGAATGAAGTATGGCTAAGCCTACAGATTAAGGCTGGATGAGGATGAGAAGTATAAATTATACTTAGGCGGGAATGTGTACTTTGGCTGCGGCAAAACCGATAGTTACCACTCCATCATACTTTCGATACTGATCTTACCCAGGTAAGGCTCCAGGGCTTTCTTGCTCTTGTAGCCTCTCACCATACTTATGTAATCTGTATGTGGGTTTGTCCAGATCTCTGCAAAAAAGTTGCCCAGGTCGTAAAGCGCAATCCTATAACCCCTCCTGCCCCGCTGAGCCAGGAAAGTGCCATGTTCCCAGATTATTTCTAATCTTCCTGCATGAGAGTGGGTGTTAAAGAATTCGAGGTTCATGCAATTGTATACGTGGCAAATATTAAAGTAAGGTTTGCGTACAGGCTTTGTTATAGATAACGATGGAAGCTACAGCTTAATTACTGTTATACTCTTCGGGGCTTCTAAAATCCCAGTACACTTTTAGCGTTACAGGCCCGTCGAGGTACGCAGGAATCGGTGTATAGATGATCAGGCCATCTTTGAATACGCGTTTTCCTGTTTTTGCGACACGCATTGCCTGCCATAACAGTCTGTCCCGGATCTCCTGCTTTACAGGTCTCCTGCTAACGATAAACGGACTCCCCTCTCCAAAGTTGAAAACAGTAGCATACATAACAAAATACTTAAGATACAATCTATTCTACGCAGGTTCCAAATTTCAGATATAATTCAACCTTATTTTAGTAACACAAGTACGCCTTTTGATGTTTAGAGGCTGAGAGAAATAAACACGATACCAGATTCATCCGCTGTGCAAACAGGCTAATAGCCTCGAAAGCGGGTAAAAAACACGGATTTTTCGTATCTTGTGCTAACTTATACCTTAAGGAGCTCATGTGAGCTCCCTTCACAAACTAACAATTTATGCAAAAGCAAATAGTTACTGCTGGCAAGAAGTCAAGTTTACTTGTGTTGCTGGCATTGGCAAGCTGTACATCCGTACAGACACCGCAGTCGCAGGAAACGCAGGCAACTGTAGAACAAAAGCAGGTAGAGACAAACCCACTGCTGAAAGAATGGACAGGCCCTTATGGTGGCGTGCCAGCCTTTGATAAAATGAGTTTGGAGGCCCTGAAGCCTGCTATGGAAAAAGCCATGGCCCTAAACCTGGCCGAGATCGAGACCATTGCCAACAACCCGCAGCCTGCCACTTTCGAGAACACCATTGAACAGATGGAAAAAGCCGGCGAGGAGCTGAACAGGGTTTTCACTTACTATGGCATCTGGAGCAGCAATATGTCTTCTCCGGAGTTCAGAGAGATACAGACTGAGTTAGCGCCTAAGATCTCTGAGTTCAACTCTAAGATATCGCAGAACGAGAAGCTTTTCCAGCGCATTAAAACGGTTTACGAAAACGCTAAGAAGAACCCGCTTCCGGAGGACCAGCAGCGTGTGGTACAACTGGTGTACGAAGGCTTTGCCATGGAAGGCGCCGATCTGAGCCCTGAGAAAAAGAAGCGCTACGCTGAGATCAACAAAGAGCTTTCTTCGCTTTACACCGATTTCTCTAACAACATCCTAGCAGACGAGGAGAAGTATGTAGTATACTTTACCAAGGATCAGTTGAGCGGCCTGCCGGAGTCGTTTGTAAAAGCAGCGGCCAAGGCAGCAGCCGACCGCGGAAAGCCAGGCATGTATGCCGTAACAAACACCCGTTCCAGCATGGATCAGTTCCTGACCTACTCCGACGAGCGTGCGCTGCGTGAGAAAGTATGGAAGAACTACTATTCCCGTGCCGACAACGCTGACGAGAACGACAATAACGAGAACATCCGAAAGATCCTGAAGCTGCGCAACGAGCGAGTAAAGCTGATGGGTTATGATAACTATGCCGAGTGGCGCCTACAAAACCGTATGGCCAAAACTCCGGAAGCTGCCATGGACCTGATGCAGGCTGTGTGGCCGGCAGCCGTTGCCAGAGCCAAGGAAGAGGTTGCAGATATGCAAGCTATTGCCAACAAGACCAGCAAAACCAAGATCACGATCGAGCCCTGGGATTACCGCTACTACGCCGAGAAAGTGCGCCAGCAGAAGTATGACTTAAACTCTGATGAGGTGAAACAGTACCTGGAGCTGGGCAACCTGACGCAGGCTATCTTCTTCACGGCCGGTGAGCTATTCAACTTTAAGTTCACGCCGGTGCCGGAAGGTTCTGTTCCTGTATTCCACGAGGATGTGAAAGTATGGGAAGTAACCGACAAAACAACTGGTGAGCACATCGGCCTGTGGTACTTAGATCCTTTTGCACGCCAGGGCAAGCGTTCCGGTGCATGGGCTACTACTTACCGTGCTCACACTACCTTTAATGGCAAGGAAACTGTATTGGCATCAAACAACTCCAACTTCGTAAAACCTGCCCCAGGTGAGCCAGTATTGGTATCGTGGGATGATGCGGAGACGTTCTTCCATGAGTTTGGCCACGCGCTGCACTTCCTGGCCTCTAATGTAAAATACCCAACCTTGAACAGTGGTGTGCGCGACTATACAGAATTCCAGTCGCAGTTGCTGGAGCGTTGGCTATCTACTGATAAAGTGATCAACCAGTTCCTGAAGCACTACAAAACCGGTGAGCCAATGCCAAAAGAATTGGTAGCTAAAATTGAGAAAGCTTCTACCTTTAACCAAGGCTTTGCTACTACCGAGTTCTTGGCATCTGCTTTAATGGATATGTACTTCCATATGGCTGACCCTGAAAACCTGGACCCTGACAAGTTTGAGCGTGAAACGCTGAACAAACTGGGTATGCCAAAAGAGATTGTGATGCGTCACCGTTCTCCGCACTTCGGACACGTGTTCTCCGGCGAAGGCTATGCAACCGGCTACTACGGATACCTGTGGGCTGATGTATTGACATCTGACGCTGCCGAAGCATTTGCCGAAGCGCCAGGCGGATTCTACGATGCAGAAGTGGCAGCGAGACTGGTGAAATACCTCTTCGCCCCGCGCAACTCTATGGACCCAGCTGATGCTTACCGCAAGTTCCGTGGCCGTGATGCTAAGATTGATGCACTAATGCGTGACCGTGGCTTCCCGGTGCCTAAGCCGCAGTCTAAGAAATAAGAATAAATAGTAAGTATAAAAAAGCCTTGCAGATGTAATGTCTGCAAGGCTTTTGCTTTTTATAACTGTTATGTCTAGTGGTGGTCTACTTTTCTGGTGAGCCAATCAAGGGCTTCCTGGTAGTCGGTAAAAACTTCGTGCTCCGTATGGCCGTGGCGCTTATAGTTTTTTTGTGCTTGCAACGTAAAATTAGTCATCGTTGATAAAGTATGAAAACGATCTGGCGTGTAAACAGCAAGCTTTTGTATACCTGCTACAGAGGAAAGTTCAGTCCAGATGTTCTCTACCCAATCTATTTCCTGCTGAGTAAACATAAAGATTTCTTCATCATCAATCAGCCAGTTCTTTACCCTGTTGTCGATAGAGAACTGATACCCCCACATGAATAGCTCTTTGCGCTCCTCAAAATTAATCTGCCGCTTCCATTTAATAATAATCAGCGTATTTGCCTTGTCATAAAGCACCGACACATAATCATTTTGTAACACCTCTTCGCAAGCCGTATCAGAGTTATCTGCTATGCTCATTTAATCTAAAAATTAAACCAATCCATAAAATACGACTTTCGGGGCGGAAATGATGATAAATTAACTAAAAATTACCGGAGAAGGTCCACCACAGCCATAATCAAAAACGCTAATGTACCTCCGTAAACAGCTATTTTAGTTGTGGTGGATGCGTTCTGCAGGAAAGCAGTCTGTTGGTTATATTTGATCACGCCAAGCATGGTAAGCGACAAGTATAAAAACAGGGCCAGCGGAATTAAGGTGAATATGATTTCTGATACGTTGCTCATTGATTGGTAAAGTATAAATTTGACTCGACTATAAAAGCAGAACCTCCAAAACACAGGCCTTGGAGGTTCTGAAAGTATAAATTCAGGAGAAGAGACTAGTATGCTCTTCCGCCCTTGTTCTCTACAAAATTCATAAAGGCACGGTTAACTACACCTGTACCGCCTGGTGTTGGGTAGTTGCCTGTAAAGTACCAATCGCCTTTGTGGTTCGGACAAGCCTGGTGCAGGTCTTCTATGGTTTGGTAGATTACCTGTACTTCCGCGTTGATGTCCGGTGCCTTCACGATCTGCGATACTTTTGTTGATATCTCGTCAGCAGTAAACTGATCGAACAGCTCCTTTACAAAGTTGTTTTCCTGGAAAGCCGGTGTACCCTGTGCTTCTACACATTTCTGGTAAACCTCCTGTACCATACAGCCCTTACCATTGTCTTCCAGTAAAGCCAGCATGGCTCTGAAAGCCACAAACTCCTTCACCCTGGACATATCAATACCATAGCAGTCTGGGTAGCGAATCTGCGGCGCGCAGGATACGATGATAATCCTCTTAGGCTCCAGCTTATCCAGCATTTTGATAATGCTTTTCTCCAATGTGGTTCCGCGTACAATAGAGTCATCCAACACAACCAGCGTATCCACACCTTTTTTGATGACCTCATAAGTCGTGTCGTACACGTGCGTTACCAGGTCATCGCGGCTCGAGTTGTCAGTGATAAAAGTACGCAGCTTGGCATCTTTAATTACCAGCTTGTGCGCGCGTGGCTTGTACTGCAGAATCTCGTCAAGCTCCTCCTCTGTCAGTTGGTTGTTCAGGATAGCCTTTTTGCGGTAAGTGCGCAGGTAGTCTTCTATTCCCTTCATCATGCCCAGCCAGGAGGTTTCGGCAGTGTTCGGGATGTAAGAGAATACCGTATCCTTCAGGTTATAATCAACCGCTTTCAGGATTTGGTCGCAAAGCAAACGGCCCATGTTCAGGCGTTCGTTGTAGATCTCCGGATCGTTGCCCCTGGAGAAATAGATGCGCTCAAAGCTACACGACATTTTCTCCCGCTGCGGCAAAATTTCCTTCAGCTCCGGATCACCTGCTTTATCGATGATTAGTGCATGACCCGGTGTGATTTCTTTGATCTGATTATAATCTATATCAAATGCTGTTTTAATGGCAGGCTTCTCGGAGGCAATAACCACCACTTCGTCGTCGGCATAGTAATAGGCAGGACGAATGCCGTTAGGATCGCGCACTACAAAGGCAGCGCCGTAACCTGTAAGGCCCGCCATCGCGTAGCCACCGTCAAAGTCCTTGCAGGCACGTTTAAGTACGCGCTGCAGGTTCAGGTTCTGCTCTATCAGGCTGGTAATTTCCTTGTTGGTATAGTCGCCTTTCTTAAACTCATCAAACAGCATTTGGTTCTCCTCGTCCAGGAAATGGCCGATCTTCTCCAGTACTGTGATGGTGTCGGATTTATGCTTTGGATGCTGGCCCAGTTCCAGTAGTTTCTGGAACTGCTCATCCACGTTGGTCATGTTAAAATTACCGGCCACGGCCAGACTGCGGCTGCGCCAGTTATTCTCACGCACCATCGGGTGGCAATTGTCTACGCTGTTAATGCCGTGTGTGCCGTAGCGCAGGTGGCCCAGGTACACATCTCCCAGAAAGGGCATATTTTCCCAGATCCATTCTGTATTGTTTGCCTGCTCCGGATGCTCTTCCTTCAGGTTTCTGAACTCCTTGCCAATCTTACCGAAAATGCTGTCGATGGCGCGGGTTTTAACGGAACGAAAGCGGTTAATGTAATCTATACCTGGCAGGGCATTTATTTTGATGCTGGCAACCCCCGCACCGTCCTGGCCACGGTTATGCTGCTTCTGCATAAGCAGGTACAGCTTGTTTACACCGTACATCGGGGTTCCATACTTCTCTACATAATAGTCGATCGGTTTTCTAAGCCTGATCAGGGCGATGCCGCATTCGTGCTTAATAGAGTCGCTCATGGGTGCTTTTATTGTGCCAGCACTTGTTCGATCCAGTTCAGGAGCAGGTCCGGTTTAAAGAACAGCACCAGCAACGGAAGGACGAAAAACGCCAGCAGCAGTTTATTCGATAGTGAAATAACTAAATTTTCTTCTCTTAAATTCCTTTTAAAGAAAAGGTAGTATGGAATCTTTATATAATAAAACAAAGCCACTCCGGTAAGCAGCACACCCACCCCCAAAAGGGCCAGCAGCATAGGGCTGTTGTATAAAGTATAAGCTTCCCAAATATTTGTAAAGATGAGCAGCTTGCCCATAAAACCTGCTAACGGCGGCAGGCCTGTAAGCGACAGCAAGTATAGCAGTGCGATTACGCCCAGGTAAGGATATACTTTACCAAGCCCCGAGAAATGCTCTAGTTCCTCTACCCCAAGCTCATCCTCCGAAATCTGCAGGAACAGGAAAATACCGAAATTCATGAACAGCAGCACCGTCAAGTAAAAAAGTATGCCGGAAGTATAGTCGGTGCCAAACGCCAGCAAAGCCGCCAGCAGAAAACCCGCATGCGAAACAGAGGAAAAAGCCATCAGCCTGCGAGGTGTCTTTTGCCAGAGTGCTGTTAAGTTACCAATTACTAAAGTTGCTAGGGCTGCGATACCCAGAAACAGCTGCACATCCGAAAAAGCAAGACTATCAGAAAACGGGGCCACAAAGCGAAGGATCACCAAAATACCCGCCATCTTCGGACCTGTTGAGAACAACGCTACCACCGCCATTGGAGCGCCACGATATACCTCGGGTACCCAGAAATGGAACGGCACTGCCGATATTTTAAAGAAGAAGCCAGCAAACACAAGTATGGCTGCTACGGTAACAAGTAAGCCATTAGCCTGTGAAAGTGCTAGTGCAAACCCCTCCGATGTATAGTTTAAAGTGCCCGTAAAGCCATAGCAAAAGGACATGCCGTACACCATTACACCCGCCGAAAGCGAACCGTACAGAATGTATTTGATACCAGCCTCTATGGAACGCCGGTTGTCTTTAAGTATAAGCGTCAGGATGTAAGAGGCAATAGAAACTGTTTCGATGCTCAGGAAAACCATCAGTAGGTTCACTGATTTAGCCATCAGGTTGAGTCCAAGTACCAGTATAAGTATGAGCCCGTAATACTCTCCTTTGCCCTCCGTTAGCTTTTCAAGGGGCTTGTGTTGCAGGGATAAAAGTATGGTGAAGATACCGGTCGCGCTAAAAAGGATACCGCCAAATCGCGCCAATCCATCAGACAGCAGCAGGTTCAGGAAAGCTTCGTTGCCGGAAGTATAGCCTCCCAGTATCTGTATAACCAGCGTGGAGAACAAAGCAGTTAGCGCCAGCCAGGGCAGCAGTTGCTTTATACTTTTAGACTTGAACAGGTCGAGGATAATCAGCAGCAGGAAGAACACTGCCAACAGCAACTCAGGCAGCAACGAGCCTGCACCTGAAAGTATGGCGTTGATCTTATCTGATAAAAGGGTTGCCTGTTCGTTCACTTACCTGATAATCGTAGATAAAACCATGTTTAACTGCTCCTGCCCGTTCTGTAGCACCAGCTCCGTGAAACCTGTTACCGCCACACCCATTTTATCGAGGAGAAGGTGCGGGAAAATACCAAAAAGCAATGTGAGTATAGCCAATGGTACCAGCATGAGGTACTCCCGTGTAGTCAGGTCGGCAATGTTGGCTTTTTCGCGCAGCTCCGGAAAAATCCAGTATTTGCCAAAGAACATGCGCTGCAGGGCCCATAGGTAATAAGCCGCACTCAAGAGCAAACCTACTACCGCTACCACCGTCATCCAACGTGGCAGCATACCCGTTACGTCCGGTGCACTAAAGCCACCCAGCAACACCATCAATTCCGAGATAAAACCGGAGAAGCCAGGTAAACCTAATGAGGCGAAGAAGGCGATAACTACAAAAGAAGTATAAGCCGGCATTCGGCTGGCCAGTCCACGGAAATTCAGGATCATCCTGTTATGAGAGCGGTCGTAGATCACACCTACTACCAAAAAGAGCATAGCCGAGATAATGCCGTGACTGAACATCATGTAAACCGCACCGTTCACTCCTTCTACGGTAAGCGAAGCCAAGCCCAACAACACAAAACCCATGTGCGACACTGAAGAGTAAGCAATGAGCTTCTTCAGGTCGTTCATGGCAAGGGCACACAGTGCGCCATAAATAATAGACAGCACACCTAAGCCACCCACCAGTATAGAGAAATAGGCACCTGCATCCGGGAAAATCGGGTACACAATTCGGATCAAACCATAGCCACCAACTTTCAGAAGTATAGCCGCCAAAAGCACAGAGATAGGTGTTGGCGCCTCTACGTGGGCATCGGGCAACCAGGTATGCACCGGCACCGACGGCACTTTAATGGCAAACCCGGCAAACAGCAGCAGGAAAGCGATAAACCGAAGCGGCAGATCCCACAGCACCGATCCAGAGAGCACGTGCAGCAGGCTGCCAGGAATATAGTTGGCAGGCTCCATCATGGCCGGTATGTTAAACGTGCGCACCAGCTCAGAGCCACTAATCACATTCTGCTGCAGCATTTGCTGTACCTGCAAAACAGCCTCCTGACTGGCAACTCCATTCGGCAGTAGCTCCAGGTATGCTGCTGTAGCCACCGGATCAATAACCGAAGTATACAACCCGATCATCACTACAAGTATAAAGAGCGAGCCTACTAAAGTATAAATGAAGAACTTAATAGCAGCGTACTCTCGTTTTGGCCCTCCCCAGATACCAATTAAAAAGTACATTGGCAGGAGCATGAACTCGAAGAAGAGGTAGAACAGGAAAAAATCTAGTGCCAGGAAGCAGCCCATCACGCTCGTCATGAGTAGCAGGTAGAGCAGGAAATAGCCTTTAACTGTTTTGGTGATGGTCCAGGAAGAGATGACGCCAATAACGCCTATAATGCCCGTGAGCAGCACCAAGCCTATACTTATGCCGTCTACACCCACAAAATAGTCGATCTGGAGACGGCCTAAACTACCCAGTGAAAAGCCGATCCAGTTCAGCTTCTCCACAAACTGGTACCCGGTATGCCCGTTGGCAAAGGCCGCACCATCAAACCTGAAGTATAAAAGTATAGCTAAAATCAGCTGCACCACCGTCCCGGACAGCGCCACAACCCTGATTGGCTGCTGCAACCGGTTTGGTATAAGCAACAAAACAAGTGCTGCCAGCAGAGGTGAGAAGATTAAGCCGCTAAGTATAAAATCGTTCAAGAGTTACGAATTCTGAGTTATGAGTTCCGAGTTTTTAGTGACAAGGTCAAAACTAATCCATCCAATCAATAAAACCTCCTTAATCACCGGTCAAAGATACTTTAAAACAAGACGATATATAGTATTATCAAAATAAATCCGAACAAAGAATAGGCGTAGTACGACTGCACCTTGCCATTTTGCAAGCCACGCCCAAAGCGGCCTAAGAACTTAGCCAAAGCGCCGATCAGCCACACCGTTCCGTCTACCACCAATCTATCGAACCAGCCTATTATCTTTGAGAACACTACCAGCCATTTGCTGCCGTAGTTCAAGGTATAATCTATCACGCGCTTATCAACCCGGTAAAGTCCACGCGACAACAGCAATGTTGGTTTTACCAATGTATAGTTGTACAGCTGGTCGAGGTAAAAGTGATTGTAAGACAGTTTAGCAAAAGCACCGGTTGGCCTCTCCTGTAGTAGTTCTTCGCTTGTTCTGCGGTTATACTTTATCAAGGCTATTGCTATACCAGTTGCCGCAAGCAACGCAGACAAAATGCCAATAACAATGTGTGGCCAGTGATTTGCATCGTCCTGCAGCCTTACTGCCTGCACCAGGTTATCTGCTAAAAGCGTAATTGAGTAATTTTTCAGGCTGATACCACTTACTACCCAGCTACCACTAAAGCTAAGTGGGTTTAGGGAGAAGAAGATGCCCAAGGAAAGTATGGCAAGTAAAATTACCGGCAGCAACATTACCCGCTCCGTTTCCTGCTTGTGCGAAAGCCTGATCTGGTGCACATCGAAAGGAGTCCGGAAACTGCCAAAGAACATAAACCACATATGGCGGGTCATGTAATATGCCGTTAGCACAACTACCACAAACCCAATAACCGGAACTATAAAGTATAAACTGTTCCCATTTGCGCTCATGGTCTGCGCCCAGGCCCAGGCTACCGAAAGTATAGCGTCTTTGGACAGGAAGCCCGAGGTTAACGGGATACCAGCCAGGGCAGCAGCAGCCACCAGGTAAGTATAAAATGTAACCGGCATTGTTTTGCGCAAGCCTCCCATGTTCCGGATATCCTGCGCATCAACGTTACCCAAATGGTGCATGTGGTGCAGCCCCCGGTGCATGGCATGTATAATGATACCGGCATTCAGGAACAGCGCAGCCTTGAAAAAGGCATGTGTAGTAAGATGGAAAAGCGAAGCATCGTAAGCGCCTGTCCCCATTCCCATCACCATATAACCTAACTGCGAAATGGTAGAAAAAGCCAGCACAGCTTTGATATCGTATTGCTTAAGGGCTGCCAGGGCACCTATTAAAGCTGTAATGGCACCAACTATGGCTATAACCGTAAGTGCATCCGGCGTAAAAAAAGCATAGCAACGGGCCACTAGGTACACACCCGCTGCCACCATCGTTGCCGCGTGTATTAAAGACGAAACCGGCGTTGGCCCCTGCATGGCATCGGGTAACCATACCTGCAACGGAAATTGCGCCGATTTCCCCACACAGCCCATAAATAAACCTAGTCCGGCAAATGTTAGAAACACCGGGCTTAACTCCAGCAGCCATGGTTGGTTATTTAAAGTATAGCCAAGTGCAAATCCGTTGCCGGTCCAGTTGCCTGTGCTAATAAGTGCCCGTAATGCCTCCAGGTCGAAAGTGCGGAAGTAAGTATAAAAGGCAAACAGGCCCAGCAGCAAACCAATATCCCCTACTCTGTTTACCAGGAAAGCCTTTTTGTTGGCAGCAATGGCAGCCGGCTTGTGGTACCAGAAACCAATGAGCAGGTAGGATGAAAAGCCCACCAACTCCCAGAACATGAACAGCAGCAGCAAATTATCAACCAACACAATACCCAGCATACTAAAGGTAAAGAGCCCTAAGTAAGCAAAATAGCGGTAGTAGCCCTTGTCGCCATGCATGTAGCCTATCGAGAACAGCTGCACCAGCATGGAGATGAATGTTACAATCACCAGCATCAGCACCGTGAGGTTATCCAGAAGTATACCTGCCGTAAAATCAGAAACGATACTTGATGGTATGCTGAACCAGGTAGTGCGGGTGTGGTAGGTGGCGGTGTTCCAGGTTTGCGCGAAAAGCCACACAGAAAGTATAAAGGCTAAGCCGGTAAAGCTGATGCCCAGCCAGTCGCCTTGTCTTGGTATTCTTTTGCCGAACAAGTATAAAACAGCAAAACCGAGCAGCGGCAGCAAAAGCACTACCAAAGCTGTAGTAGTTTCTGGGGTACCTGCCAATGGCTTTAAAAGTTCGGACAGCTCCAAGTTTATACTTTGTAGTTTTGTGTTTATGCCTTAAGCGGGCAAAGTTAAGTATAAAGTATATCTATTAATAGCAATCTTGCAGTGGATATGCCGGGTAAGAAGAAATCCTTTACCTGGACAGCTTGATAATGCGGAAGGCACCTCGGGCCACCAGCAGAAAAACGATGGCACCTATAATCAGATCGGGCAAATTTGAAGACGTAAGGTATACCAACAAGCCAGCAATGATAACACCAATGTTGGCGATCACATCGTTCGAAGTAAAAATAACGCTTGCCTGCATGTGCGCCTCCTTGCTTTTCGACTTCTGAAGAATGTAAAGTGAAATAGCGTTACCCAAAAGCGCCAGGAAAGAAACGATGACCATGGTCTGGAAAACAGGAGTGACCTCATATCCCAAAAACCTCCGGATCACTTCCCCAAAACCAAGTATAGCCAGCCCTAACTGCATGTAGCCACTAATTTTTGCAATGCTTTTCTTGCGACTTGCTGCCCCTCCTACTGCAAATAAGGCCATACCATACACCACGGCGTCGGCCAGCATGTCCAGGGAGTCGGCTACCAGTCCCATTGATTTGGAGATAAAACCTGTAACGATCTCCAGCAGGAAAAACCCGAAGTTGATAAGCAGTACAATCCAGAGCAGTTTTCGTTCGGCGGCAGGCTGTGCTGCTGCAGAGGTTAGTTCGGCCTCTTCTGTGGTCAGCAGCGTTGCATCCAGGTTTAACTCATTAATGGAGTTTTCTACAGCACTGGCTTCTCCGGTATGGTACACGGTTAGCTGCCTGTTTGGAATATCAAAGTCCAGTTGCCCGATAGCTTCATCGCCTTCCAGTTTCATCCGGATCATCTGCTCTTCGGAGTGACAATCCATTTTGGAAACTTTGAAAGTCGATTTATTAGCCATCACTGGTTACTTTTCCGGTGTTACAATCTGGTTTACGTTGGCGGTTTTGAAGTGCTGGTAAACGCGCAGCACAATGGCAAGCGCCACTGCAGCCTCGGCGGCGGCGACCAAAATAACGAACAAAGAAAACATCTGTCCCTGCAAAAGCGATGGGTCGTAGCGGCTAAAGGCTACCAGGTTCAGGTTAGCGGCATTAAAAATCAGTTCTATGCCCATCAGCACCACCACCGCATGGCGTTTGGTGATAACGGCAAGGATGCCCAGACTAAAAAGCACCGCGCCCAAAAGCAGAATATGTTCTAAAGGAATTTGCTCCATGGTTATACTTTCGGTTTATCGGTGGCAATGTAGGCTGCCCCGATCAAGGCGATCAGCAGCAGCAACGAGGCTACTTCAAAGGGCACCACAACATCCGTCATTAGCTTTATGCCTATACTTTGCACTGTACTCTTTTGAGGACCAAGCACATCGGTATCGGCTGTTAGCAACCAGGGCAACGAAGCAATTTCAGCCTTAAGTATAGTATAGCCCAACCCCACCAATAAAAGCCCCGACACCAACGGCCCCCACACGGTATTCACGTTCTCCGACAGCACTGATTTATCGTGCACGCGGCTGCTGAGCATGATGCCAAAAAGTATAAGCACCAGCACACCGCCTACATACACCATCAGCTGGGTAACTGCAATAAAATCAGCAAACAATAAAACGTAAATACCGGCTAGACTTAACAGCGTTACAAGCAGCGAAAAACCGGCGTACAGCAGGTTGCGCGTCAGCACCATGAATGCTCCCGAAAGTATGGCCAGTATCGCGAAGATGTAGAAAAGCATTTGTTTCAGTTATCAATTAACACTTAACAGTTACCCTTGCTGTTTTCTTGCTGCTAATGCTGCAGCTTTTGCCGCTGCCATTTCTTCCTGTTGTTTTGCCAACAGCTGCTTCTTTTCTTCGGCTTGCTCTGGTGTAAGATCGGTAAAATGGTAGATCATGTTTTTGATATCTACTTCAGCAAAGTCATACACAGGTGTCATCGTCAGACAGTCGGTTGGGCAAACGGTGGTGCAGAGGCCGCAGTAACAGCACTTGGCCATGTCTATGTCGAAAACCGGTGCATAAAGGCGTTTTTTGGTACCGTCTGAGGTTACGCCTATCTCTTCTGTTGCCTTTACAGACTCGATTGTGATGCAGTTAACAGGGCAGATCTTGGCGCAGAGGTCACAGACAATGCAGTCGTCAATCTCGTTGTGCAGGCGGTAACGGCCATTGTCGGGCACTGGCAAAGCTTCGTACGGGTACTTCAGCGTTACCAATCCGTCAGCCTGCTTAAAATAATTTTCATCCGACACATACTCAGGTGTGCGCCGATTTGTGGCTCTCCAGAAATGCTGCCACGTCAGGCGCAGGCCACTCATCAGCGACTTCACCACGTACCAGAACCCGGATGTATGTTTTATGGTTTTATTTTCCATAATCTTAGTGGAGTGTTAACCCACCCCTAACCCCTCCAGGGAGAGGTATTCTTTTATAGTTCTGTCATCTCGAATGTAATGAGATATCTCTACAGAATTCTGATTAGATTTCTCCAAAAGGTCGAGATGACACTTAAGTTATATCATCAGCAACCGCCAAATTCCAGCTATCAGCACTACGCCTAAGGCAACAGGTGTAAGTACCTTCCAGCAAAGGTGCATCAACTGGTCTACGCGCAGGCGCGGATATGTCCATCGGAGTTGCAGCTGCACAAACAGCAGCACAAACGTTTTACTTATCAGCCAGAACGCCCCCCAAAGTATACCGGATACTTCTCCTACGGTGCCAGAGGTCCAGTAGGCCAGGCTAACAGGTCCAATATTAGGCAAAGGTGTATTCCAGCTGCCCAGGAAAAGCACTACAGCTACCAGGCTCACTAACACCATCATGCTATATTCTGCTAAAAACAGCACTGCAAACCTGAAACCTGAGTACTCCACATGAAAACCCGCCACCAGCTCCGACTCCGCCTCCGGAATATCGAAAGGAGCACGGTTACTTTCGGCCAGCGAGGCGATAAAATATATCACAAAAGCTACCAGAAGTATAGGAGCCCGAAAGATATTCCAGGTAGTGATGCCGCCAATAGTAGTCGTGTTTATACCTAACTCACGAATGCCGAACAGCCAGTTCATATCATACTCCATCCCCGGAAACTGGTTCATCAAGGCACCCTGCTGGTAACTGATCTCCTGGAAATCTAGCGACTGGCAAATCATCACGACAGAAAGTATAGCCAGGCCTGCTGGTATCTCATACGACACAATCTGCGCCACCGAACGCATAGCACCCAGCATGGCATACTTGTTATTCGAGCCCCATCCTGCCATCAGCAAGCCAATCACATCCAGCGAAATGATAGCTAACAGGTAAAACACACCAATGCCAATACCTGCTGGCACCGTAGCGGGAGTGAAAGGAATAACTGCAAAACCTGCGAAAACAGCAGCGAAGATAAGTATAGGCGCCAGCTTAAAAAGGGCTTTATCAGCAGCAGCAGGCACAATGTCTTCCTTCTGCAGGAGCTTTAACACATCGAGGGCTGGTTGCAAACTACCATAGGGCCCGGCTTCTGTTGGGCCCAGACGGTCCTGCATAAAGGCTGCCACCTTACGCTCTGCATACGCCAGCACAATTACTACCAGCAGTAACAGCACAAGTGTGAGCACAAAAGCAAGCATAGGCGGTTAAGGTTTGTTAACAGGCAAAGGTAGGGTTTAATGCGCTAAAATGTTACTCAGAGCCTGCTTAAAATAATAGCATACGTATATTTTATTATATAAAATTTGATTAATATTATTACTCTAACCCATACGAAAGCCCAATGTACAACAAACTTCTCCCGGCCTCTGCTCTGCTATTGCTCTGTTGTGTGCCAGCTGTGAAAGCGCAACAAACTATTTCGAAGTTAGTGATCAAGGAGAAGGAAGTATATCAAGTTGGACCTGACAACGTTTTGCTGGCAGACACGCTGGTCATGCACCGCAAAGCCTCTATCCAGTTTAATCCTGAGCTTCCAGCTTTTATCGGCGTAAATACAGCCTTTATTGGCAAAGACTGTAGGATAGTAGCAAAGGGTTTAGATGGCTCTCTCAGAAGAACCGGAGTCAGTGGATCTGATGGCCAGAATGGAAGTAACATAGAAGCAAACATGCATTTTGAGACCTTAGGCAGCCTCACAATTGATGCCAGAGGAGGCAATGGAGATACAGGAGAAGATGGTGTAACGGAACTAGTCTCAACTACGAAAACAGACGGCGACGGCACTTACAAAAGTGCGGCCCCAGTGCGTGCCGCAAAGATAGGCAGAGCCGGCGGACGTGGCGGTAACGGCGGCAATGTTAAATTTACATACAGCACGTCAGGTCTTATTCTGAGGTTTAACCAGTACCGTAAGCAAAACGCAATTATTATTTTGCAAAAAGGCGGCACCGGCGGGAAACCCGGCAGGTATGGCAAAATTACCGGACAAGACGGAAAGGACGGTGAGGTTAAGTTGGTAAACATGAATTTACCAGGCAACAAAACAGAATAGGTTTTACAAACTTATACTTTATCAAACAGCTTCCTCCAGACGTTTTGCTGAAGGAGGCTGTTTTTTTCAGACTACTCTACCAAGTGAGGCACGAACTGTGAAAGGTTTGTGATAATTCCCTTTTCCCTCCTGAAACCGATGGCACATCCCTCTCCTGCCCAAAATACACCGGCCTGATATTGGTAGCCATTGCTGTCTTCGGGTAGGTCACACCAGCGTTGGTATACCTGCTGCTGCTTATCGTACTCGCCTTCTACTTTTGTTATACGCACTTTGTCTACTACTTCCACACTCTGGCCTTCGCGCCCAAAGTATGGCTTGCGGATATACTTGCAGTTGAGCGGCTCTAAGTCGGTTTCTAAGAGCAGGGGGTGGTATGGGTAAGCTTTCCAGAGCCAGGCTAGCATGCCTTTGCTTTGGAAAAGCAATGTATAAGCCGGATTGGCTATAATTACGTTGCGCATACTGGCCAGGTAAGTCAGGCTTTTTAGTAGTTCCGGTTCCTCCCACGCAATCTGCTCCCAGGGCAGCAGCTTAAACAAAAACGGGAACTGCCGCCACTGCTCTGCTCCTACCTGGGCCCAAACTCCTTTTTCTGCTCCTTCAGTAGAAATGCTTACATCTTCTATAGGACACAAGTGCGCATCAAAACCAGCCTCTGAGGCAGCCTGGGCAATAACGGCACAGTTTGCCTGATCTTCGGCACTTGCACCAAGGTATGTTACCAGCAGCGCCGGAGCCAGATCATCATTTAGCATACGCCATGATTTTAGTTGCTCCACCAATGCCTCATACAAACCGGAGTATTGGTTAGCGTCGTTTTTACCTGCAGCTGCCAGGCTAGCCCACTGCACCACAGCTGTTTCGGGTATAGAGGTGGCTGTATCTGCATTAAACTCGAGTAGTTTGGGTCCATCTGGTGTCTGAGCAAGGTCGAAGCGACCGTACAGGTGCCAGTGCCTGTCGTCGTTCCACGACTGGCGAAGCAACTCCCACAGGTTTTCAGGTATACCTAAAATTTTCAGAAACTCATCGGGCAGGTTTTCCGGTACAGCCTGTACCATCATGCCGTACAATGTGTCTGCGGCCTCTAATAAAGCTTCAGCCTCTTTTTCTGTTAGCACCACAGCCTCACCGGGCACGTAGTTGGCACAGCCATCTTCCACGCACCACTCCCAGCCAAGACCGCGCACCGCTGTTTCCACGTCACCGGTGTGGCTGGTTAAGCGTACTTGAGATTTCCCTTTATCAAGCATGAATTTCACCTTAGGATAAGTATAATTTGGCAGCGCTGCAGCTGAACAAAAATCTTGGAGTATAGTAGCACACACTGTGCTGTCATACGCACAAACTAATAGCTAAGAAAAGATACCTTATGCACCGGCTCCGCTGCTACGTCCACGGAAGAATCCGCTTCTGCCTGAGCGAGGAGCAGTTGCCTGCTGGCGATACGTTTGCACATTCTGGCGCCAGGCGGTGGTATTGTTTACCAGTCCGGGGTTAGCATAATAAGCCGGATTGGGCGCAGACATGCGTCCGGCCATAAACCCCATTCCACTCCACCACAGCACACTGCCCAATCCAAAGCCGCCATGTCTGTACGTTTCCTGGTTGTTCGCCAACTCCTGCATTCTGTTCTCCAGCGCAAGGCCTTGTAAAGTATCTATTCTGCCGTCATTGTACTTTAAAATAGCCATACTATTACCAGGAGTTGTAGTGCGCTCATCGGTAATCTTCCATTGGTCAGGAGCCTCTTCGGTTAGCTCAGTAACGATTCCGTCTGGCACGGCCACCTCATCGCCTGTCCTCCACTCGTCCTGCTGGTTTCTGTTATCGCAACTGGTAAGTCCCATACAGGCGGCTGCCGCAACTATAAAAGCGTTGCGCTTAAAGTCGCCAATGGTCAGGTATCGCTTTTTCATCAGAATTTATGCTTGGATGGTTTACAGATAAATATTTTACGCAGAATTACCTGCATACGGACAGATTTATACTTCAGTGAGCCAATCCTCGGAAACAAAGAGTGATACTGCGTCTGTATTTATAAATCAGATACTACACTAATCAATTAATAACTGCCGTCGCGCGCAATTTACTCCCACAGCGGGTAATGCTCCAGGTGCACCTGCCGCTTAAAGAAGATGCGGGTACTTTCCTCAAAGGACCGGGTAAAATCAGACACATAAAAATGGTGCTCGCCAACCAGTTTATCGGATGCCAGGTTGTTAGCCTCCAGATAGTCTTTTACTTGTTGTGCAACAATCTGGCTTGCATCTAGCACATCCACTTTCCCTTTGTAGTAGTTCTCTATCTGCTTTTTAATAAGCGGATAATGTGTACAGCCAAGTATAAGTGCCTCAATATTATCCAGGTCAGGATCTGAGAGGTAAGCATGTATAACGCTCTCAGAGATGGAGTCGTTAAAGAAGCCTTCCTCTATCATGGCAGCCAACAAAGGAGTGGCATGCGATTTCAGCTCAATGTTATGTCCTAATTCGTCTACTTTTTTGCGGTATATATTGGAATTTACCGTCTGCTTAGTACCAATCAACCCAATCGTCTTATCCGGGTAAGTCCGACCAATGTAGGATACGATGGGATCTATTACATTTAGTACTTTGGCTTTGCTACCAACATATTCCTTCACTAGATCGTATGCTGCCGCTGAGGCCGAGTTACAGGCTATAAGTATAACTTTACAGTTTTGCTTTATCAGCAGATCGCAGATTTTAACAGCATAGGCTTGTATAGCTGCTGTAGATTTATCGCCGTAAGGCAGGTGGGCTGTATCGCCGAAGTAAACTATCCGTTCGTTGGGCAACACATTGGTAATAGCCTGCGCAACAGTAAGTCCGCCAATACCGCTATCGAATATGCCAATGGGCCTGTATTTCTTTTCTAACGTCATCTGAAGCGAAGTTATGGTAAAAAGAAACCAAAACGAACGTTCACATTTAAATTATATACTTTTACATAATAATGATGTTAAAGTGAATGTTTTTGGTGTTACTTAAGTTCTACATGCGAAGGATATAATACTATAGCATTTTTCTATATATAATTTTTGTCAAATAATTTGTTGGTTTAAAACAAATTCATAATTTCACAATCACAACGCCACACCTGGCCGATAAAGCCAGCCTGCCACAGGTGATCACATGCTTCCAGAATACTCCAAACTTACATTTTAACCATCAGGAGCCCTTATGCAATCTGCACTTACCATACCTAACCCTACCGTAAAACGGACATCATTGTATGGCAGCTTATCCAACAGATTGGTTTCATTTTTAGTCGATACTTCGCTCCTGGTATTTTGGTATACGATTATCCTGTATTCCACTGCCGGTGAAACACAGCAGCTCTATACCTGGAAAGACCTGCTGAACGATGGCGGATTTAGCCTTGGCGAAGTATGGGCAGTGTTTAAAATGCTGTTCTTCAACATTTACCTGCCAGTGCTCCATTGGCTATACTATACGCTGCTCGAATCATCGCCTAAGCAGGCAACTATCGGTAAATTTACTTTAGGATTAAAAGTGACAGACTTGCGAGGCAAGCGCATCAGTTTTGCGCAGGCAAACCTTCGTTACTTCTCCAAAATTGTATCAGCTGTGCCTCTTTTGCTGGGCTTTTTACTTATACTTACTACCAGGCGCCGCCAAATGCTGCACGATTACCTGGCGCGCACCGTTGTGGTAACAGACTAAGCCTTTACTAAAAAATTGTACTTTTAACGCACCCCTTTCTTATATGCTCGTATAACATAAGTGTATAACAAGTAAGAAAGGAGGATTGTGATGAGATTTATTCCAACCCGCTTTCATGGCATTTTGGACTATGTGGTGGGATTATTATTTATAGTTGCACCTTGGCTATTTGATTTTTCAGACGTTACGTATGCTACCTGGATTATGGTAGCCGCAGGTGTACTTGTACTGCTTCAGACTGTTTTTACAGATTTTGAAGTTGGTTTAGTGCGAAAGATACCGATGCAGTCACATTTAATGGTTGATTTTGGCCTTGGTGTAATCTTGGCCCTGTCGCCCTGGATGCTTAATTTTGACGAGCAGGTATTTATGCCGCACTTAATTGGTGGTTTATTTGCCATACTTGCCTCGCTTACTACACACCGTGTACCAAGCAGGGCTTACAACACCCAACATGCGCACGAAGATACCATGCGCTAGTTAATTTAGAAGTTTACATGTAAAACAACAGGCTGGCCTTTGGTCGGCCTGTTTTATTTTGCCTTCGCCTCTGGATATTAATCCCTAAATTTGCCTTATGAATTTCTTATCAGCAGAAAATATTGCGAAAAGCTTTGGCGAACGCTGGCTTTTCAAGAATCTGAACTTTGGCATTAGCCAGGGCCAGCGCGTAGCCCTTGTAGGGGTAAACGGTTCTGGCAAAACCACATTGCTTAACGTACTGGCAGGCAAACTACCACCCGATGAGGGCAGCGTGAGCGTGCGCAAAGAAGTTAGCATAGGTTATTTGGGCCAAAATCCGGAGTTTGAGGAGGAGCTAACTGTGCAGCAGAACATTTTCTCGATGCAGAACGAAACGCTGGAGCTGATAAGCCAATATGAGGCCGCCATTGCCAATCCAAATACAAGCGCAGAGAAAATGCAGCAACTGATGGAGCGCATGGACGAACTGCAGGCCTGGGATTTTGAGGTAAAAGTAAAGCAGATCCTCTCTAAGCTGGGCATTAACAACCTGAATGCGAAAATAAAGCACCTTTCGGGAGGGCAGCGCAAACGAGTGGCTATGGCGCGCGTGCTGATAGAAGAGCCGGATATGCTTATCCTGGATGAGCCTACCAACCACCTTGATTTGGACACTATCGAGTGGCTGGAGGGTATACTGAGCACCCAAAACTCTACCTTGCTAATGGTAACGCACGACCGTTACTTTTTAGATAAAGTTGCCAACGAAGTAGCTGAACTCGACAACGGCCAGATTTATACTTACAAAGGCAACTACAGCTATTTTGTTGAGAAAAAAGCGGAACGGGAAGAAAGCGCAGCCGCCGAAACCGAAAAGGCCCGCAACCTGATGCGCAAAGAGCTGGACTGGATTCGCCGCCAGCCAAAAGCCCGGGGCACTAAAGCCAAGTATAGAGTAGATGCTTTTGAAGAGTTAAAGGAAAAAGCAGCCAAGAAAACTACCGGCCCTCAACTGGAGCTATCGGTAAAGACAACGCGACAGGGTGGCAAGATCATCGAAGTGGAGCATATCTCTAAGTCTTTTGGCGAAAAGAAGATTGTGGACGACTTCAGCTATGTGTTTAAGAAAAAGGATCGCATAGGCATTGTGGGACCAAACGGTGCAGGCAAGTCTACGTTCCTGAACATGCTGGTAGGTAACTTAACCCCTGATGCTGGTGTGATAGATGCAGGCCAGACCACGGTATTCGGATATTATACCCAGGATGAGTTGGAGTATAAAGACGACCAGCGCGTAATTGACATTGTAAAGGATATTGCCGAAGTAGTGGAGATGGCCAACGGCGAGGTGATCACAGCCAGCCAGTTTTTGCAGCACTTCCAGTTTGCGCCACCGCAGCAGTATACATTTGTGAGCAAGCTGAGTGGTGGTGAAAAACGCCGCCTGCAATTGCTTCGTGTGCTCATTAAAAACCCGAACTTCCTGATTCTCGATGAGCCAACCAACGACCTTGACATCATTACGCTCAACATCTTAGAGGATTTCCTGCTCAACTTCGGAGGGTGTTTGCTTATCGTAAGCCACGACCGCTATTTTATGGACAGGCTGGTGGAGCATCTGTTTGTTTTTGAGGGTGAAGGAAAAATCCGCAACTTCCCGGGCAACTACACCGATTACCGTGAGTGGCAGAAGGAGCAAGAGAAGCTGGAGCAGGAAACAAAACCTGCAGCCGCACCGGCACCCGAGAAAAAGCAGGAGCAGCCAAATAACAAGCGCAAGGCCACTTATAACGAGAAAAAGGAGTATGAGCGCTTAGAGCAGGAAATAGAGCAAATGGAATCTCGTAAAAACGAGATCATCGAAACGATGAACAGTGGCAGTGTTACAGACCATGAAACTATAAAATCGTTGGCCACTGAGCTTAAAAGTATAGACGAGCAGCTGGAAGAGAAAGAATTCAGGTGGCTTGAGTTGGCAGAGCTGATGTAATTATTAAACTCATTATCAAGTATAAAAAGAAGGCTGGCAATTCATATTGTCAGTCTTCTCTTTTTGGTGCTAATCCAGCCCTTTTACCACCACGTTCATACGCTCATTTTGCTGTCCTGCCTTTACAATGTGCCGCTCAAAGTCTTTGGGCTTGTTTATTATTTCATAGAAGTCGTCCAGGTACTTCAGCGTCTGCTTTTTATACTTCTCGTCGAGTAGCGACGTAGCATATACCTGGTAAAAGGCCTCTTTGCGGTTATTAAAAAACGGTACGAGCTCCTCCAGCACCTCCTCCGGAAAACTGTAGCCCCTGAAGATCCGCTGCCTTACACTGGTAATGCCAATTTCGGGTGGAGGCTTGGCGTAGGGTGGCATCACGATGCCCGTATAGTCAAAGTCGTAGGGCACAGGAACAGGTTTGCCATAGGCTGTAACGTATAGCAGCAAGATGTTATGGCGATACGGCACAGACCAGTCGGTGTTGCCTATCATAAACTGGAAAAGAGCCAGCTTTGCCATGGTACGGTCATCGGTGGCATCCATCCTGATCAGCAGCTCTTTTGCCATAATAGTACCTTTGCTTCTGTCTGCCAGCGACTCCGTTTCTTCTATTAGAAAAGCATAGCTGCTGGTAGTTTTTTTGCTGCCCTGCACATCCTCATAATCTATCAGGCAAAGGCGTACTTTATAGCTGTGGTGGGTAACAATATTGTATAGTTTGTACACAAGATACTCTCGCATCACATATTTCTCACCGATGCAATGCGTAACCAGCTTTAATTTATCAACACCTGCAAAAGCCGTTAGCTCCACCTTTTTTTTAGGAAAATTCAGCAGCAAGGGTGGGAATTTACACACACTTGGGTCGCGGCGGTGGTTACCTCTCACACGCACTTTCAGGTTTACCGAGGTAATTTTACCGTTTTGCTCCTGGTACTGGATCGTAGCCGGATGATAGCTTCTCTCATCGCCACGGTCTTTTAAAAGTGCTTTGTAATCAATTAGCAGCTTAAAGCGAAGCACATCCTCGCTGGCAAAAAGATCAGTTTGAGAAATAGGAGCAATGTGTGCTGCCTGCAGTGGAGTCGATAAAGTATAAAGTGGGTCTGGCTGGGCAAAAGCGGTAGAGGCTAATAAAAACAACTTTAAATAGGCAAGGCAGCAAACCTTTAAATAACCCGCTTTACGCATCCACCTCATACTTTCATGCTCTACTTTCCAACACCATGCATCGTCCCTTCTTTTAGTTAAGCAGTTACCTAAGTTATTCGTAAACTACTGCACTACTGGCACTGCAGCATTCAGCCGCTTTTGTGCTTTTCTAGTGAACATATCCCTTATCACCTCCCCTTCTGCTTTTACCATCTTTACCCCAATTAGGGGCGCAATAGTGGCGGGTATATCTTCCAAAGTATACTTTTCGCTAATGGTATACCCCTTTTTGAAATCTGGCCCCACTGCAAGCAAGCTAATACGTTGGCAGCCAGCGCAGTTGTCGCCGTGCTCCATCCAGCCTCCGTCGATTCCATCCAGGTGCCGGCCGTGGTCGTTTGTAATAATGAGGGCTGTGTTCTTTTTGTAGTTTCGGTCTTTCCTCAGGTAATCCCAGAGCTGCTTTACATACCTGTCTGAGCGGGCTATGCCTCTTAAATAAAATGCCGAATTGCCTGCATGGGCATAGCCATCCGGCTCCATCAGGTTTATCAGCATCAGGTTAGGCTTGTGCTGAGAAAGTATGCGTTTGGCCTCTACTATGGTCAGTGAGTCCATCCTATAGCCTGTACCGGGGCCGTTTTTCCCTGCATTTACAGATGGCATATATCGCCCCTGCCACACCGAATCCTTGGTATTGGCAAGTATGTGGAGTTTGTCTTTGCTCATTACAAGCCAGGCTGCAGTAGCCGGCTTACCAGTGGCTTTTAACCAATACTGGAAGTAAGATGGGTTGGCTGGCAATTCGTCGCCATAGTTGTCAATTTCCTGATTTACGCCTGTAGTGATAGCTACATGCCCGGAGTTGGTGTAAGTATAGCCTTCATTCTGGAAATCCTCGAAAAACGTACCTCTGCTCTTGAGCGAACCCGACATAAATGGTATTAGCCCCGGCGTGTTACCCCAGTTCTCGGAGTGCCTGGGACCGTCTATTACCACCACTATCACATTTTGCGTTTTAAACGGCTTTGCAGATTTAGTAACCGATGTACTCGTTCCAGCACATGACCAGAAAAGTAATAAGGCAAGAATCAACAGCAGGACGTAAAGAACGCGTTTTAAAGCTATTCCTTTTCTTACACCACCAGATGACACAACTTCTGCCATATCTTGCCCACAAACAATTAACACACTAATAACTAGTATGTTATACATCTTATCATGATGTAACGTTGTATATAAAGGAGTATAATTAAGACAAAATATCTGTATCGATTGAATTATAAGCTTGACTTTGGAGTTAATAGCTTGAACTAAATAGTTAGAGCTTTTAGGAGCAGAAATAAAAAACTTCTTGTAAACTATTGCGTTTATGCCTTTAATCTCTATTATTGCAGTACCAAATACAAACATGCATCAACCGACAGCCATAGCAACTACACTTACACTGCCAAATTCCCTTGGTCAGTTGCTGCTGTCTGCTGCCTATTCTTATTGCCTGAGCGTGTATAGCTATTGGAGCTATTATTATCGCTATTACCGCAACTGCTAAGGCAATCACCACCAACAACTAATTTAGTTACCAGGAAGCGACAAAAAGCTATCCGCCCACAGGTGAACCTGCCGAAGCAGTGGCTCAAGCCTCTGCTTTTTTCATTTTAAATCATCTATAAAATCATAAACAAAACGAATATGAGCCTGACACAAGACTACAACAGCTACACAGAAGAGAACCACAACGTATGGGCTATACTTTTCCAGCGCCAGATAGAAAACTTACCAGACAAAGCTATACCAGAGTTCTTTGAAGGACTGAAGCTGGTTAATTTTAAACCTGATCGCATACCGAATTTTGATGAGGTAAACCAGCGGCTGAAGCCCCTTACCGGTTTTGAAGTGGTTCCTGCCCCAGGTATTGTAGACGATGCCGTGTTCTTTGGCCTTATCGCTAACAAGCAATTTCCGGCTACGGTTTGGATCAGAAGGATGGAGCAGCTCGATTACCTGGAGGAGCCGGATATGTTCCATGATGTGTTTGGACATGTACCTTTGCTTACCATTCCGGTTTACTGTGATTTCCTGGCGCAGCTTTCGGCTATGGCTCTAGAGCATGTAGATAGGCCTGATATCATAGATAAACTGACACGCATCTACTGGTACACCATCGAGTTTGGCTTGTTCCGTAAAAATGGCGAAAAGGCAAGAATCTATGGCGCGGGTATACTTTCTTCTGTTGGTGAGAGCAAGTTGTCCGTGTCTGACGAAAGTATAAAGCATGGCTTTGACGTAGACCACATTCTGAACACTGCCTATATAAAAGAGACTTTCCAGAGCCAGTACTTTTGCATCGAGAGCTTTGAGGAACTGCTGGAAAGCTTACCTAAAATAAGCGAAGCAATTGCAGCCATGCGCAAGCAACTTGAAGAAGTATAAAAGCAAAAAAGGCAGCTCCCGATGAGCTGCCTTTTTTGTTTAATGGGTTAATTCGGGACTGATTTGAAAACCGAGTTTTCGAGGCTTAGTTAGGTGTGTGTTTTCTAGTTTTTGCTTTAGGGTAATACGTTCAATGTCGCTGATGTCCTGTCCCATCAGGTCGTTGTTCACGGCGGCCACCATTGCACTTTCTACCACTACCCGCAGAATCCTGTCACTGAGCTTGTTCTTGGCAATGTTGGTGATCTCGTCGTAAGGCAGATCGAGCTGCTTTACACCTTCAATGCAGAAGTGGTTCTCTATGTTAACCAGCATTCGCCCTACCAGGTAACCCGGATCGTCCAGTCGGTTATACTTTATCGTATCGGCCATAAAGTTGTAGGCCATGATATGCCCAAAGAACCTGCGTCTGAAATCTTCTTCGATATAATCGTTGCGCATGATTTCGTAGTCGTCCGGGAAAGTGATGATGTTGGAGTGCATAACGAACACCAACAGGTCGCCTGAAAACTTGATATGAAACTCGTGCTCGTTTACGTTGCGATACTCGATTATCACATTAGCGTCCTGTTTTGTTATCCTGTCTGTCAGGTCATCCACTAAATCCTGTGATATTTCCTTCAGTTTATTAAAGGTGCCCAGGGTGTTTCGGTAAATTGCCTGTTTTGTAACCGATTTCTGGTGCAGGCCATTTATAATGTCGTTTAATCTATCTTCCATAGTTGGTGTTGATATCAGAAATATGCCAGATGTAGTTTGTACCGAAGTTTAACCCAGTTTGTTTAAAATATGAGCTTATAAATCCCTATAAGGCATGGTTTGGTCTTCATTACTGTGAGTCATACCTTATCTGAACTGGAGTAAGCCGGCGGAGGCTGCAACGGCAACAACTCCTGCCCCTGCAGTTGGAATGCAACCTGCCTTATACCCGGCTTTGCATTTTGACACTGCAGCAGCATTGCCTGTGCTTGTGGCATCTCGAAAACTTCAGGTATTGTGTTTACCGCACCGGCAGGCACATACTGACGATGCAGCTCTTGCAGCAGTTCGTCGCGCTGATGTAAAGCAACTAGCCCGCTAAGTATAACATGGAGTTCTTCGCGGTGCTGCACACGACTGTAATTGTTTTTATACTTTGCATCAGTAGCCAAATCAGGGTTGCTAAGTATAGCGCACAACTTTGTAAACTGCCTGTCGTCGCCGATAGCCAGAACCAGTTGCTTCTGGTCTTTGGTAGTGTACACGCTGCCGTAGGGCACAATAGTAGGATGTTCAGAGCCCATGCGCACCGGCTCCTGCCCTGCCACCAGGTAAGCTGTTCCCTGGTTGGCCAAAGCCGAGATAGCAGCATCCAGCAGCGAAACCTGCACCAGTTGTCCTTCATTTGTTCTTTCACGCTGTAATAAGGCTACCAGTAGGCCTTCTTTTAGCTGATGCGCGGTCAGGATATCCATAAGGGCAACAGGCATTTTAGTAGGTGCACCGTCTGCCTCACCGTTCAGGTACATAAAGCCGCTTTCAGCCTGTACCACGGCATCGTACCCTGCCCTGCTGTTGTGGGGGCCGTAACCGGTAATATGGCCGTAAACCAGGCGCGGGTTTATACATTGCAGGGTTTCGTAATCTACTTTCAGTTTCTTTGCATCGCCGGGTTTATAGCTGGCAATTACCATATCTGCCTTCTTTACCAGTTGGTAAAGCTGTTGCAGGTCATGCTCCTCAGTCAGGTTTAAGGCCAGCGAAGTTTTACCCCAGTTGGCAGCGCAAAAGTATGCTGGAGTGTCCGTATCGGCTGCCTCGGATTTAAGTTTCCAGGTGCGGGTAACGTCGCCTTTGGTAGCGGCATTCTCAACCTTAATGACGTTTGCTCCTAGCTCGGCAAAAAACTGCCCCACGCTTGGCCCTGCCAGCACACTTGCCAGTTCCAGCACCAGCATGTCTTTAAATATCGAATCTGCTTTTATCATGTGTATTATTCCAGTTCAGCCATCACCTGCTCCGTCAGTTCCAGATTATGGTATACTTTCTGAATATCATCATCGTCTTCCAAGGCATCGATCAGCTTCAGAATTTTTCGCACCGCATCCGGATCATCAATAGCCACAGTGGTTTTGGGCAGGCGCTGCAACTCCGCCGTCTCTGCTTCCAGTTGCAGCTCCTCCACTTTCTTCTGCATGGCACCAAAATCCTCCATCGCGCAGTAAATGGTTATATACTCCTCATCCAGTTCTACATCCTCTGCCCCGCCATCGGCCAGTTCCAGCAACAACTCATCATCAGTTAGCTGTAGCTCAAGGTTTCTTTTCACCACAAAAACGCCTTTCCTGTCAAACAGAAACTCAACTGATCCATTTGTACCCAGGCTGCCGTTGCCCTTGTTAAACATGGTGCGCAGGTTCTGCACCGTACGGTTGATGTTATCGGTAAGGCATTTGATAAACACAGCCACTCCGTTGGAAGCATAGCCTTCGTAGGTTACTTCGGTGTAGTTACCTTCGGTACCTTCGCTTTTCTTTATGGCACGCTCTATGTTTTCTTTTGGCATGTTTACCGCTTTGCTGGTTTGTATAGCCAGCCGCAGGCGCGGGTTAGCATCAGGATCGGGGCCACCCTCTTTTGCCGCTACGGTAATCTCTTTGATAAGCTTTGTGAATATTTTTGATCTCTTGGCATCCAGAGCGCCTTTCTTACGCTTGATCTGTGACCATTTGTTATGTCCTGCCATAGGTTACTATAAACTGTTCTTTTCTTTTCAGTCCTGAATCCTCAGTTTGAACAAAAGAACTAAAAATATGGAAGTATCCCTAAAAAAAGAGCAGCCTGACACCAAGCCAGGCTGCTCTAAATAAGTTGTTCTCTTATGTATATATACTGCAGCGATTATAGCAGCATAAAGATGGCGTTGATAATGTTAAGACCTAACAAAAGAAAAAAGTTAGGTGAGTCTTGTATAGCTCTTTTCATGGCAATATAGTTAATTTATTATATTTTACTTAGAAAGCGCCGTAACTAACGCTTACTCAATTTTACGCCACGATAAAGCAAATGTTACAAGCAAATATAATTTTTTATATAATAATATATTTATTTTTATATACCAAAATCACAATATAACACACCAAACAATTCAAAAACCTCTATATACACATAAAAATGTACTATATTAGTCCATTCATATATTTTGCACTATATATAAAATAATTCAATTAAATACCACCAATAGTCAAATTATGTAAAATATAACCTTAGCTGCACCTGCACCAGCCAAACTTGTCACTTCACACATAAATCCTTTATTTATCGTATCTTTACCTAGCTAAATAGTGCCCGCTTTAAAAGCAGGCCCGATATCTTTAATTTAACGAACTACTATACATTGGATTTCCATTCGTTCAACCTACACGATAACGTACTCACCGGCATCGACTCGATGGGCTACACAAAGCCTACGCCTGTACAGGAACAAGCCATACCACTGATTCTGGAGCACAAAGACATGATTGCCTGTGCACAGACCGGTACTGGTAAAACAGCAGCCTACCTGCTACCCCTGATAGACCGTATTTCGCATGAAGGCTATGAACACACCAGCACACTTATACTTGTGCCAACCCGCGAACTTGCCAAGCAGATAGACGAGCAGGTAGAAGGCTTTGGCTATTTCGCCTCCGTTAGCTCTATTGCCATTTATGGCGGCAGCAAAGGTGGCGACTGGGACCAGCAGAAACGTGCTTTAACTACTGGCGCCGACATTATAATTGCCACACCAGGCCGACTGATGGCACACATGGCGATGGGCTATGTAAAGCTGGATAAACTAAACCACCTGGTGCTGGATGAGGCTGATAAAATGCTGGACATGGGCTTTATGGACGACCTGCTGAAGATCATCCAGCAGTTGCCTAAAGAGCGCCAGACATTGCTCTTCTCGGCTACTATGCCTAAAAAGATACGCGACCTTGCACAGCAGATCCTGCAAGCACCTGCCGAAGTAAACCTGGCTATCTCTAAACCTGCAGCCGGTATAGACCAGCGCCTGTACCTGGCCTATGATAATCAGAAGTTACCTTTGCTGGAGCATTTGCTACAAGAGCAGGATGTACAGAACATGATCGTGTTCACATCACGTAAATCTAATGTGAACCAGATCGTGCGCTCGCTTCGCAAAATGGGCTTTGGGGCAGAAGGCATTCAGTCTGACATGACCCAGGAGGAACGTGAGCGTGCACTGCAGGGATTTAAGAATAAGCAGTACCAGATTCTGGTTGCCACAGACATTCTTTCCAGAGGTATTGACATCGACAGCCTGAGCCATGTGGTAAACTTTGATATGCCAATGGATGCAGAGGATTACGTGCACCGCGTAGGACGTACTGCACGAGCTGCCTCTACGGGTGTAGCCATAACCTTTGTGAATGAAAAGGACATGTTCAGGGTACAGAAAGTGGAGCGCCTGATAGAGCGTGAACTGCCTAAGTTGTCTTTACCTGAAGACTTTGGACCAGGCCCAGCTTACGACCCAACCAAGCGCCACGATAGCAGAGGCGGCGGCAAGCACAAGTCTGGCAACAGACCAGGGGCAGGCGCCAAGAAACACGACCACCGCAGCAAGCACCACAGAAAGCCCGACAACAAACCTGCTGAGGCCGGAGCAGCTCCACAGGCACAAGGAGAGGCAGTTGCTACAGAGGGCGGCGCTAAAAAACCGAACCGGAATCGCAACAGGAATAGAAACCGAAACAGGAACAAGCCGGCAGGAGGCGACACGCCGCAGGCCTAGGCTAATGCAGTTATAAGTCGTTCTATAGAACCAGAATAATTTGATTTACTTATTACATAAAACAGAAAAGGAGGCTTTGAAGCCTCCTTTTCTGTTTTTGCAGATATGTGATTAATATCTGTCTTTATCTTTGCCTAGTTGTTTTACCAGTTTGTTGTAAACACCAAGCAACAAGAATGATGGAGCCCATTGTCCTACAAAAAGAGCTTCTTCATCTTTTCTCATCACTTTAAGGGTAGCCGAAATTGCCATAGAACCAAGGGCAGCCCATAGGTACATATCTGACGGGATTCGGGCAGTATACTCTTCAATAGCCGCAGCAACAGGTCCTTCTTTCTTTTCAGGGTTATAGCTGTCAGCTTTTCTTTTTAACTCATTTGCATCCATAGTTATTTATTTAGAGGTTTAAAAACGTTTAATTAGAAACGGAGCAAACACGCTGATTGTTTGCATTTTCTCTAAAATTCAGTGATTGTTAACACAGAGTCGGCTTTTTTGAGCAACTGTATACACGTTACTACCGGCGCAACAGACCTGCTTCCTGCAGCTTCAAAACGGCAAACACAGTATAAACCACGTACCTATAACAGCAGCAACAGCTACCAGCATGAACCGGCAACAAATGATCCAGCAACTTGAGAGCACCGCCATGTGGGACGTGCTGGTAATTGGTGGCGGGGCAACAGGTTTAGGCATTGCTGTGGATGCGGCCACACGCGGATACAAGACACTGTTGCTGGAGCAGGCAGATTTTGCCAAAGGCACCTCCAGCAGGAGCACCAAACTAATACACGGTGGTGTGCGCTACCTGGCATTGGGGCAAATTAAATTAGTACTGGAGGCCCTTAAAGAGCGTGCCCTGCTGCTTCAAAATGCTGCACACCTGGTAAAAAAGCAGGTCTTTGTGGTTCCTGTTTATACCTGGAAAGATGCCTTTGTTTACTTCTGCGGACTTAAGCTTTACGACCTATTAGCAGGCACACGTGGCTTGGGAGCATCTACTTTCCTCAGCAAAAAGGAAACAGCACTGGCACTGCCCACCATAAAAAAAGAAGGCTTAAAAGGAGGCATACGTTACCTTGATTGCCAGTTCGACGATAGCCGGCTTGCTGTAAACCTGGCCCAGACTGCAGCCGAAAACGACGCTTGTATACTTAACTATGCACAAGTAACGGCGCTGCAGCAGAACAGCGAAGGCAAAATATACGGCGTTGTAGCCCAGGACCTGGAAACAGGCAAAACATACGCGCCAAAGGCAAAGGCAGTGATTAACGCAACTGGAGTTTTCGTTGATACCATACTTAGAATGGAGCAGCCGGAAGCAAAGCCACTTGTCAGGCCAAGCCAGGGAGTGCACCTGGTGCTGGACCATACTTTTCTGCCTGGCACCGATGCGCTCATGATTCCGAATACCTCTGATGGGCGCGTGCTTTTTGCAGTTCCCTGGCAGGGCAAACTATTGGTAGGCACAACAGATACACTCCGCAACAACCCCGAGCTTGAACCAAGGGCACTGGACAAAGAAGTAGCGTTTATACTTGAGACAGCCGGAAGTTATCTAGTTAAAAAGCCAACACACAAAGATGTTCTAGCTGTTTTTGCCGGCCTCAGGCCTTTGGCTGCGCATAAAGGCAACCCAAAGGAGAGCAAAGACATTTCGCGTAATTACAAGGTTATACTTTCGGAGAGCAGCCTCACTACAGTAACCGGTGGTAAATGGACTATTTACAGGGAGATGGCAGAGGCCACACTTGATACTTTAATAAGAGCAAGGCATTTAACTCCAAAGCCCTGCGTTACCTCTCATTTTTCTATCCATGGCCATACCACTGCAGCAGGTATAGACAAGCACATGGCAGGTTACGGCTCCGATGCTCACGCCATCCAGCAAATGGCCGCACAACATCCAGAACTTAATACACTGCTGCACCCCAATTACTGCTATACTTTAGCAGAAGTTGTGTGGGCTATACGTCACGAAATGGCCCGGACGGTAGAAGACGTTTTGGCGCGTAGACTACGATTGCTTTTCCTGGATGCGGCAGCGGCTGCACAGGCAGCTCCGGCAGTAGCAGCCATACTTGCCGCTGAAATGCAACGTCCACAAATCTGGGCCGATGAGCAGGTACAGCAGTTCAGAATTCTGGCGGCTGGCTATAGGCTAAAACCAGAAAAGGTAACGCAGCAAATTTAACAAATCCAATACCACACATGAATCAATGTATAATTTGATGTTTAAACACAGTATTTTTTGATTTACTAAATTTATTTGTTTATACTTAGTAAGCTGTGGGTAAACCATCCGATACAGAAATTACGTATGCATTGCATTATAATTAATGTTTAAACATGTGCATGGCACCCACTACTTTAAATATTTTCTAACCCAATCCTAAAAAAGAAACCGAACATGGTACTACTAAAGAAAGGGACTATCGCAGCCGCATTTGTAGTGGCCTCTATGTTTGCCGGACAGGCTGCATTTGCGCAAGATACAGAAGCCCCTATTACAAAGGAACAACTCGAAGCAGTAGAGTTTTCTGATGATGAGCTAAGTAAGTTTATTAAGGCCAATACCGCGGCCGTAGAGCTTGAGAAGCAAGGACGCGAAGCCGTTGTGACAACCATAGAGGGAACCGGCCTTACCGTGGACCGTTTTAACGAACTGGCTCAGGCCAACCGTGACAAAAAACTGGACGAAGTAGCCAAAGACGACGAGAAGAAAGCATTCGGTGACGCAGTTCGCGGTGTATTAAAGCTCCGCCCAGAGAACAAGCAAAAAGTGGAAAAGGCTATTACCGACCAGGGCCTGACGCTTGAACAGTACAACAAAATACATGCTGCTTTCCAAAAGGATAAAGCAGTACAGGCCAAAGTACAGTTGCTGCTGCAAGAGAAATAGTCTCTAAAGACAGTATACATAAAAAAGCGCTGATGTAGATCCATCAGCGCTTTTTTTATTTATGGTATTTCCATACTCAAGCAATAGGTTACTTTTATCAGATAAATATTTTACTTTACTTATATTGCTTTAGCAATTTAAGGGTGTAATTACTTGAAGGCTTTATACTTTGATTTAGATCTGACCGCCTGCAAAAGTAGCTATGACTATAGTGCGGATAAGCGTATGTTTACGCATAGCCGCTAGTTGTAGGTAAGCAATGAAATTAAAATGACTGCTAAAGAAAAACAAAAAGAGATTATTAAAAGCTATCTCAAACCAAAGCTTAAGGAAGAAGGGTTTAATACTTCAGGAATGAATTGGTGGAAGAGCAAAGGTGACTTCTTTTTGTTCATCAACTTGCAGAGTTCCTCTTGGAACAGTAGTGATAATGTGAGCTTCTGTTTTAACATAGGTGTTGCATTGACTGCTCGCCTTTCAGATCCAGCTAAAAGAAAGGCAACATATGACGACATTAGTGCAGAAGTGCGTGAAGAAGACTTGCTGCCTGAAGACAGAAAAAAGCATAGGTACAGAAAGGATAATTGGCTCGGTTACTTAATCACGAATGATACTGACATTATTGATTTTACGAAAGAATTAAGAACCGATTTAGAAGAAATAATCCTGCCGAAACTGCAAAGTTTGAATTCTCTATCAGACTGCATAAACTTTTTCGAGCCCTTTGGCTACTGGGGGTACAATCTTAAAATGAAAGTTGAAGAGTTAAAGCTAGATAATAAACAGAATGCCTAACCTACAACAAAGTTTAGCAGTACGGCTTGCTGACGCTTTGCCATTCTGCTACACGAGTAACGTTGGCTCCTCCTAACACGTCTCCTGCCCTAGTCGGTGAATATTTAATATCTTGCATCATTACCACCAATCAACCATACCTATTAAACTATGAACCACATCTTGCAAACCGAAAGGCTAAACCTAAGGCCCTTCACACACACGGACACGAAATTTATTATTGAACTAGTAAATAGCCCTGGATGGCTGCAATTTATTGGCGACAGAAACATAAAAACAGAGCAGCAGGCAAAGACATACCTCGAGAATGGCCCATTGAAGAGCTATAAAGACAACGGCTACGGTTTATGGCTGGTGGAGCGGAAACAGGACAATACACCTATAGGTATGTGCGGCATCATTAACCGCGATTACTTGCATGCGCCCGACATTGGATTTGCTTTCCTGCCTGATTGTTGTGGCCAGGGTTATGCGCATGAGATTGCAAGTGCAACTATTACTTTTGCCCATCATAATTTAAACCTGCCTAAGCTATTGGCTATTACCCTCCCAAACAACACAAAGTCTATTCGATTGCTAGAGAAGCTAGGTATGCAGTACACAGAAACTATTAGTCTGCCCAACAGTCTCGAAAAGCTCCAATTATTCAGTAATTAACCCCCTGCAGCAAATTTTTAACACCTTACATTTTACAGCATACTTTCTTGCAGCACAAGCAATACAGATTGTTGCGAATTTTCTGCAGCTGCCTTACTATCTTTAGGCTTTAATTAATATACTATGCCTTTAGAAGTAATTTGCAAAGCGTTCGAGGAGCTAACGCCCCAGCAAATGTATGAGATGCTACGCCTGCGCAGTGAGGTGTTTGTAGTAGAGCAAAACTGCGTTTTCCTGGACCTAGACAACAAAGACCAGGACTGTTTCCACCTGCTGCTTTACAAAGACGGTAACTTAGAGGCCTGCGCCAGGTTAGTACCACCAGGCGTTGCCTATCCGCAAGTGTCGATTGGCAGAATTGTAACCAGTCCTACCACTCGTGGCACCGGGCTAGGTAAAAAACTGGTAGAGATCGCTATTGCCGAGTGCTACCGTTTGTTTGGCGATGGCCCCATCCAAATTGGAGCACAGCTTTATGCTAAAGGCTTTTACGAGTACTTTGGGTTTGAGCAGATAGGTGAAGTATACGACGAGGACGGAATAGATCACATTCACATGATCAAGCCTTAGCCAGCAACAGGCCATACTTTGAAATATTAATCAATGACTACTGAACAACCTAACTCAGATATGCTGCTGTCGCTGGTGCGCATGAAAATGCCCTTTGGCAGGTACAAAGACACCCTACTGTGTAATCTGCCGGTATCGTACCTGGAGTGGTTCTCAAGGGAAGGTTTTCCGGATGGTAAGTTGGGGATGCAGCTCGCTACTATCTACGAGATAAAAGTCAATGGACTGGAATACCTGCTCGAGCCTTTGAAGCGGCAGGCTCGAAGCAAGTAAGACTAACTTACCTAATTCAGCGGCATTTTTCCAACCACCTTTGGCCCCACTGCCGTCAACTTAGGAAGAAGCTGTCATTTCGAACCGGCAGGGGTAGGGCCCCTCTTTAAGGGAGAAATCTATCTGGAATTAGTACAGATAGAATTTTATAAAGATCTCTCCTGTCGTTGAGATGACAAAAAGAGCCAGAGATGGTTGGCCTTGACTCCGTTGATATGTCCCTTACCTGCACCTTACATTATGGATCTTCTCTAATCTTACCTCCTATTTTGCCGTATGTTATACTTCTGACAACACAAATACAGCAGCTATGGCAACGAATATTGAGCACGAAAAAGAAGACCAGCAGTTTACAATAAAGCTTGGCGAGGATGATGCAGAATTGGCTTATACTTTGCCATCGGAGGGTGTAATCTGCTTTACCCATACCTACGTACCCGAAGATAACCGGGGTAACGGACTGGCAGTTAAAATGATCGAAAAAGGGTTGAACTATGCCCGAGAGCATAACTACAAAGTTAAAGCCACCTGCCCGGCAGTAAACAAGTACCTGAAGATGCACCCCGAGTACAACGACATCACCATCTAGCAAAGTATGATGCAGGAGCAAGTATGGTTATACTTGTAGTTTACTAAACTTCAGAGGCTACTCCCCTGCTTTCTCCACTTTATGTCCTCCGAACTCATTACGAAGGGCTGCTACCACTTTGCCTGAAAAAGTATCTGATTCGTAGGAGCGGTAACGCATGAGCAACGACATGGCAATAATCGGAGTGGCCACCTGCATGTCCAGGGCAGTTTCTACGGTCCATTTACCTTCTCCGGACGAGTGCATGATTCCTTTGATGCCAGAGAGTTCGGGGTCTTTGCTAAAGGCGTTTTCTACCAGTTCCATCAGCCAGCTGCGCACCACCGAGCCATGGTTCCACACCCGGGCCACTTCCTTATAGTCCATATCAAAGTCGCTTTTGTGCAGCACCTCAAAGCCTTCGGCAATGGCCTGCATCATGCCGTACTCCACGCCGTTATGGATCATTTTAACAAAATGCCCGCTACCTGGCTTACCCACGTGCAGGTACCCCTTATCCACCGATACATCCCGGAAAATCTGCTCGCAGTAGGTAAAAGCGTCCTGCTCCCCTCCTATCATGGTACAGGCGCCGTTGCGTGCGCCGGTAAGGCCGCCGCTTGTGCCGCAGTCCAGCAAGAAGATACCAGAAGCTTTCAGCATTTCGGCACGCCTGATGGAGTCTTTGTAGTTGGAATTACCGCCGTCTATAATGATATCATTTGGTTGCAGATGTGGCACGAGCTGCTCAATAACGGCATCTACAGGGTCACCGGCAGGCACCATAATCCAGACTGCTTTTCTGCCTATTAACTTTTGGGCTACCTCAGGTATGGTATAAGCCGGCGTTATACCTTCTTTGGCGATGACATCTATTGTTTCCCTGGCAATATCGTAAGCCACCACGTCGTGTTGGTGGTCTCTTAGATTTAGCGCCAGATTATACCCCATTTTTCCGAGTCCGATCAGTCCTATTTGCATGGTTTGTTTTCTTTAAGCTACAACATCAGCAGCGTTGCTGCATTTATACTTGTGATTGTTTATGATTTAAGTGCACTGCCTGGCTAAAGCTGCTCTCGAGTTTAGGGTAAAGGTCCTCGAACAGCGCGTAGTTACGCATGTATATCCTATTTGCCTCTACATTGGGTGTGAATGTTTTCTGCACTTTCAGCAGTTTCCCGGCATCTTCCAGATTTTTGATCATACCCAGTGTATGCATGCCCAGTAAGGCCGCTCCTAAAGCCGAACCTTCGGCTGTATCTGTTAGGCGCACCTCCACGTTAAAAACATCTGCCAGCATTTGCACCCACAGGTCGGAATGGGTAAAGCCTCCGTTAGCATAGATCCGTTTTACCGGCCCCATTGTCTGCTCCAGGGCCATGCCCACACTGTATAACCCAAAGATGATTCCTTCCATCAATGCCCTTAAAAAATGAGCACGACCGTGGGTATAGTGTACTCCAAAGAAGCATGCCCTGGCAGCGGCATTCCAATGTGGGGAACGTTCGCCGAGCAGGTAAGGCAGAAACAATAGCCCATCAGATCCGGGTGCAACAGACGCTGCTTCTGCATTAAGCATGGTAAAGATATCTTCCTCGTTTACCTTAGCAACTTCGGCTTCCGCACCATAAAAGTTATCCCGAAACCACTGCAGCACGATGCCTCCGTTATTTACAGCGCCACCCAAAATATACTTTTCCGGGGTTAGCACATAACTGAAAATGCGCTCTTTTAGGTCGGTGGCAGGTTTGTCGGCTGTAACCCGAATTGCCCCGCTGGTACCAATCGTAACTACAGCATCACCCTCACAAACGGCATCGGCTCCTAAGTTTGCAAGGCATCCGTCGCTTGCTCCGATCACAAAAGGCAGATCAGCGTTAATACCGAGCTTGTCAGCGTAAGCCCTTTTCATGCCACTGAAAGTATAGCTGGCAGGCACTGGTTCCGACAATTGGGATGTACTGATCCCTGCCATCTCCAGGGCATCGGAGTGCCAGTTCAGATCAAAAATATTGAACAGGCCTGTGGCAGAGGCAATGGAATAATCTATTTTATACTCTCCATAAAGCTTGTAGAACACATACTCTTTAATGCCGATGAATTTTGCTGCTTCACGGAACAGGCTAGGATTTGACTCACGCAGCCAGCATATCTTTGGCAACGGCGACATAGGGTGCAGCGGAGTACCTGTGTGCAAGTAAATGCTATGCCCGATAACGCTGTTTTTGAGATTGGCTGCCTGCGCCATACTTCGGGCATCGGCCCAAATAATACAATTGGTTAAAAGATTTCCCTTCTTATCCAAAGCAATAAGGCTGTGCATAGCACTGCTGAAACATACTCCTTTCAGTTCGTAATTGCAGTCGCACAGCAACTGCACAACCGCTTTCAGGCAGCTTAGCACGGCATCAAAAACAAGCTCCGGATCCTGCTCCGCAAAATTGGGTTTGGTGTTGATGATGGGATACGCTACAGCATAATGAAACACAGGCTTTGCCTCTGCATCGAACGCCACTGCCTTGGTGCTGGTTGTTCCTATGTCTATACCTATTACTGCTTGTTTTGTCATACCGCTTCAGCTAAGCTTTACCTACGAGAATCAACCTATACTGAGTTGTATAGTTAAGCAGGTCGGCTTTACGCTGCACCCTTCGGGCACCTGCAAAATATGCCGGCTTATGGCTCCGGCCATTTCATTTACTATGCTTATATTTGATGCTTAAATCAGACTAAACCACCCATGAAACCTTACCGCTTTATACTTGGGCTCTGCTTGCTGGCTGTCATGCACCAAGCACCTGCTCAGGACCTTAAACTAGACAAGAAAGTAACGAAGTCGCTGAAGAAAGTTGAGCCGGAGGATATTAAGAAGCATATCTGGTATCTTGCCGATGATAAACTACTAGGTCGCAAGCCCGGCACACCTGGCTATGAGACTGCCGTAGCTTACGTGATTGACCAGTATAAAAAAATGGGTGTACAGCCCGGTGGCGAAAATGGCACTTATCTACAGACAGTGAAACTGCGCACTGCCAAAACCGGCGATGCCAGCATGCTACTTACTGATCTGAAAAACACCTCAACGCAACTAACAGCAGGTAAAGACTTCGCAGTTTATCCTAATCCTAAAGATCCATCTACCACGGTTCAGGCACCGCTTGTATTTGCCGGCTATGGGATTACCGCACCTGATCTGGGTTATGACGATTATGCTGGTCTGGATGCAAAAGGAAAGATTGTAGTGGTGATGCGCGGAGCTCCAGAGAGCTTTCCAAATACTGTATCGTCTTACAGCATGGACCTGCAAACTATACTTAAAAACGCCGCTGAGCATGGCGCAGTGGGCGTGATAGTAGGCAGCGCGAACCCAAAAGCACCAGTAACAAACCTGCGTAATGGTGTAAACAATGTAATGCATGCCAACGGCGAAGTAGCCTTCTCCAGAACCTACCACGAAGACATTAAATTACTAGCTGCCGTTAACCAGGAGGTTACAGACAAACTGCTTACCAGCGCAGGCATTAATTTAACTGAGGCCTTTGTCAGCATGAAGAGCGGCAAACCTGCCTCTACAGAGTTAGGCTATTCTGCAACAGCTGCCTATACTTCGAACTACAAAGACATCGAAAGCCACAACGTAATCGGCAAAATAGAAGGCTCTGACCCTCAATTGAAGAATGAATATGTAATGCACAGTGCGCACCTCGATCACGTTGGCATTGGAGCACCTGTAGACGGCGACTCGATCTACAACGGCGCCCACGACAATGCCTCCGGCGTAGCCAGCCTGCTGGAGATTGCCAATGTTTATTCCCGCCTGAAGAAAAACCCGAAACGCTCTGTGTTGCTGGTGATGGTTACTGCAGAGGAGATGGGCCTGTTAGGGTCAGCTTATTTTGCTAAATATCCTACTGTGCCAGCCAACAGCATTGTAGCCGACATCAACACCGATATGCCTACCATTATTGCGCCGTTGCTTTCGGTGGTACCATTGGGTGCACCACACTCCAGCCTGATGCAGCAGGTAACAAAGGCCGCCGATTACCTTGACCTGGATATTGAAGCAGACCCTGAACCAGACCAGAACCGCTTTGTGCGCAGCGACCAATATAGCTTTGTAACCCAAGGAATACCTGCTCTGCACATCAAGTATGGCAACAAAACTGCAGATGGCAAAAACAACCTGGATGAGACAGTGAAAGTATGGCGCGCTAAATATTACCACAAACCACAGGATGGTATTGATGGCGTGTTTGATTTTGAGGCTGGTAAAAAATATGTGCAGCTTAACTTCCTGATCGGTTACCTGGTGGCTCAAAGCGAGCAGCGCCCAACCTGGAACCAAGGCGACTTCTTCGGCACCCGCTTCGGCAGATAGGCACATCGAAATACAACTTAAAGCCCCGGTTATACTTTGTATGGCCGGGGCTTTTTTGTGGCAGCAAGTATAGTAAACAGGCTAAAACACGATGTGGAAAACGTGCATCAGGTGTTAATAATTCACATTCTCCAAACTCATACTTCACTGGCTCTCAATAATATCACAAATATTACGCAACACCGATTGTTGCACCTGTGTAAAATTTGTCCACATGCACATTTCCTGCATGTTTATTACATATTTTTGTAGAGATCCAACAGAGAAAACAGGTCATGGAAACGATGCAGCGCACAGTAACGAAGAACAATACACACAGAGGTGAAATCATTAGAGAGGCCATCAAGGCGAGTGGTGTAGCTGTTGGCGTAGTAGCCGATAAACTCGGTATCAGCAGAAAAACGCTTTACAATAAGTTTAAGGAGAGCAGCATTCCTTTTAGTTTTATACTTAAGCTTGGCGAGGTTATTCACCACGACTTTTCACAGGAATTCCCGCATTTGAGTAAAAGTGTAAAAAAAGAGCCTGCGCTGCCGCAAATGCCTGCCAGCACAAACCTGCTTTTACCCTTCGACGGAGAGCCGGCCGGTACGCCAAAGCCAAACAACATGAAAGAATGTGAGGCAGAGTTGGTGGCGCTGCAGCGTAAGTACATTGCCCTGCTAGAGAAGTTTAACGAACTGCTGCTAAAGACATCTGCAAACTAAATTCCGAACTCAACTAGCTATTTTAGTATAAGATCAACACTCTTGCCCACTTTTTTTATGTGAGTAAGGACAAACGAAACATACACCTTATCTCACGTCCACGCCTACTTCGTTCGGGTTGCCAGACCTGAAAGTAGCTACGGCCTTATCACCGGCATACAGCGTAAGTACTCTGCCTGATTTCTTATAGGAAGTAGTACTCCGGAGCGCTTCCATCAACTTGTTTTCTGTGTCCATGTTGGTGCAACTCATGCGTGTGGTAGATAACTCAGAGAGCTGTAGCGCATCTTCAGTCAGTTTATACTTTCCGGTAAATTTGTTACAACCGGCAAAACCAAAGATATCGTCCTCATTCTCCTGCAGCCTTATGTAGGCCATCCGACTATCCTTTGGTGCCGGCACATTCTGCCCTTCCAGTGAAATTAACATCCAGTAAGCATCAAGTATAGTTTCCTGATCAGCTACCTCGGTGGCAGGTTGCGCGGTGCAGAACTGCATTAATATGGTTACTGAAAGTATGAAAGTGAATCGAAGTATATTTTTCATAGTAAAGGTGTTCTTAAGTTTCGTGTGTTTATGGCTTACGTGGATCACGTGCTTGGAGTATAGCTACAAAGAAAAAGCCTGCAGTTTATGCTGCAGGCTTTTTCTTTTGTCATAGGCTTTTATACGCCAAAATCGTCATAGCCATAGCTACTGATGTTAGAGTTTGCACTATAATCAGGACCTGAGCGGCCGTAGTGTCTTTCACGGCTGCTTACACGCTCACCGTCGTTTGATCCTGCCCTATTACGGTGGTCACTCACATAGGCACGGTTAGAGGCATACAAGCCGGTAGCATAATTATCGTCGTCGCTTCGGTTTCTGGAGCTTCTGATCTCGCCGCTGTACCTGAAGTCACTATCGTCGTAGGTGCCTTCGTAATATGGGCTTTCGCCGTACTGCATGTTTTTCCGGCCATAGTCATTATCTGAGCGGCTTTCACGGATAGGGCCACGGTCTATATAATGATCTGCTGTACCGGCATTGTAGCTTCTATAGCGGTCGTCGGTTCTGTTTTCGTCGCGGGCAAACTCGTTGTAGTGTCTGCCTTCGCCGCTGTAGCGGTAGCTGTTGTCCTGGCGGCTATAGCGATCCTGGTTACCGAAGTTGTTTCCTCTGCTGTGCCTTGTATCACGCTCGCTGCGCCATCCAAATTCACTGCCTGTGCCGTAGTCTCTGTTGCGGCTGTTGCCCATGTATGGGTTAGGGTCTCCGTAATGATAGCTGTCGCTGTGTCCGGATCTGTAATCGTCGTGTCTTCCGGATTGCATTGGTCCGCTGCTTGAGCTGCCCGTACTGCCAGTGCTTCTTACGTTCCTGTACTCACGGTCTGCATCCCGCATACCATAGTAGTTACCACGGTTGCTATAGCGGTCACGGTAGTTCTCGAATTGTTCGCTGCGGTTGTCTCTGTTGTAGCCACGGTTTCTGTCGCCGTAATGTTTATCGTTTCTTTCCATAGGTGAAGTTCTTTTAAATTAGCATTATAACTTTACCTATAAACGAACCTCAGCCGGCAACGTTGGTTCAGTGCTGTATTTCATTCTGTTTAACTGGCTGCAACCGCTCTTTCTGTGGTGGGTGTTAACGCGTAGCCATACTTGTTTATACTTGCGGCTATTGGAGTCTCTACGTATACCTTAACCGGCAAAACTGCGGCAGGCAAGTCCGTCGGGAACCAGTTACGGTTTTCTGCTGCAAGTATAAAAAGTCCTTGTGCATCGCCTACTGCCTCAAACTTATCGTTAGCTGTTTTCCAGCACTCAATCCCAAACTTCTGCTTCAGTTCAGCGGCAAACGCAGGCACATGCGGCACGGCCAAACCTATTTCACAGATACTCACCACACCATTTTCCTGTGAGCTTTGCTCCTCCTCCTGTATACTTTGATGTGCTATAAACTCCACAATGTTACCGTCAGGATCCAGAAAGTAAACAGCCTTTGCCTCCCACTCCTCATGCACCACTACAGGCTTACCCGATGTCGGATCAGGCAGCACATCAACACGCTGCTGCAGCCAGTTGCTTATACTTTCAAATTGATGGTACGGCACCCGAAAAGCAAAATGATAAATTTCATCAGCCCTTTCAGAATTTAAGTTTACACACAGCAAAGAATTACCTGCTTTGATTGTAAAAGTATTCTCCTCTTCAACGGCCAGTGCAAAGCCTAAGGTGTTGGTGTAAAACGCTTTTAGCTTTTCAGGTTGCCTTGTCTGCAGTTCGATTTTGGTTATTCTCATAGTTTATGATGCTTTGGTTCTTAGCTTAAAGTTAAGCATATCATTTTACAAGCATAAGCTAACCACCAAGTGTTTATACAGACAGCCTCAAAGCCATGTGTTTGTCGAGATGTTACTTAGGTTGATCTATTTTCTAAAATATTCCAGATCCTGTTTCATACTTTCATTCTGATGAAGACCTATCCAAGCTATATGAAAAAAATAACCGCCGCCCTTGGCCTTGCGGCTTTACTTGCTTTTGCTCCAGAAGCAGAAGCTGGCAAAGGACCAGAACTAACCTATACTGTAAACCTGAACGACAGGGCAGATGACCGGTTTAAAGTGACTTTGGACGTTAAGGGGCTAAACGCTGCAAATGACATATTTCAGTTTGCTGCCACGGCACCCGGCACTTACCAAACCATGGATATTGGCCGGTTTGTGCGGGAGTTTAAGGCCTTTGATAAAAAGGGACGGGAGCTGGAGGTAAAGCAGATCAGCACGAACCAGTGGCAGCTTAGCACCCCAGACAAGGTGCGCAAAATAACCTACCAGGTATCCGAAACCTGGGACACACCTGTAAAAGAAAACAAAGTATACTGGATGTGCGGCACCTCGCTGGAGCAGGACCATGCTTTGATAAATGGCCAGGGCGTATTTGGTTACCTAAAAGGTTTACAGGCTGCCCCCATGCGCATTAAGCTGGACTACCCACAAGAGTGGCTCGTTGGCACCGCCCTTAAACCCGACAGCAAAGGCTACTACACGGCCAGCAGCTACGATCATATTGTAGACTCTCCTATACTTTTGGGAACATTAACGAAGGCTGAGACAAACTACAACGGCACCACCATCGATATTTATACTTACTCCAAAACAGGCAAGATAAAATCGGAAGACCTACTGCAAAACATGACCTCTATGCTGGGTGCAGCACACAAATTTGTGGTGGATTTCCCGGTTGATCGCTATACATTCCTGTACCACTTCGAAGACCAGGAATGGGGTGCATGGGAGCACTCTTACAGCTCCGAATACATCATGAAGGAAAAGGACCTGACACCGGAATACGCCAAGCACATTTCGGACATTGCCTCACACGAGTTCTTTCATATCATTACACCGCTTAACATACATAGCGATGTAGTTGAGCAGTTCAACTTTGTGGAGCCAACGCCATCACAGCACCTGTGGCTTTACGAGGGCACCACCGAATGGGCCTCTGACATGATGCAGCTGCGCGGAGGGCTGCTGGACCTGCCGGCATACCTGCAGGATCTGACGCAGAAGCTGAGCTACGATGATAACATGGACAGGAACTACAGCATCCTGAAACTGGCACTTACGTCTTACACTCCGGAAGGAAATAAACAATATGGCAACATCTACAACAGAGGCGCTGTTGTAGCGGCTTTGCTGGATGTGCGCTTACTTGAATTATCTGGTGGCAAGCGCGGCCTGCGTGAGGTGATCAATGAATTATCAAAGGAGTATGGCCAGAAAAAGGCGTTTCCTGAAAATGATTTCTTCAACATCTTTGCAGCTAAAACTTACCCTGAAATAGGCGACTTCTTTACCCGCTACATCAAAAATGCAGAACCTTTGCCTTTGGCCGAATACTACAGTAAACTGGGGATAAACTACACTCCTGCTGTAAACACAGGCACTATGATCAAATCGCTTGGCTATAACTTAGGAGCACCAGACGGTAAGATAAGGGTGGCCAGCATACACGAAAGTATAAAGGCATTAGGGCTGCAGGAGTTTGATGAAATTGTAGCTGTAAACGGTACAGCGTTGTCGCTACAGAACGCTAACCAGTTAGTTGGTGGACTTCATGCGCTGCAGCCAGGAGATACTTACAAGTTTACCGTTAGCCGCAAAGGTGAGCAACAGGAGTTGCAACTGAAAATGATTGAGAAAGAGAAGGTACTGAAGCATCAGTTTAAACTAAATGAGCAGGCTACCCCACAACAGGTTGCACTGCGTAATAATTGGATGCGGAATTTATAGTAGCGTTTGTTGTTTGTTTAATATACCTGATAAAACCCCTGCCTCTCTAAAGGCTGGGGTTTTTCTTTGATCAGGATTATTGACCGGAGATTAAGGGGATTAAATTGATTTGCGGGATTACATTCAGCACCGGTTGTATCAGCTTTCTGGCGCCAGTATCAAACTGGTGCCGCCAAGTGTGTGCGAGTCTACAGACTCGCTTTTGCAATACCGGGTTAAACCACCCCTTTATCCCCTCCTTAGTCAAGGCGGGGAACTCTGCCGTTGCTTTAGCTGAAGTACAAGTTTCATAACCGCTGCCATTCCTCGGACAGATCGTGACCTGTCCCTACAAATCAGAATTCATTCGTCCTCTCCCTTAGCAAAGGCTTCGGCCAAGAAGTATCCATCCCAGCCTTTGGGTTGAGCGCTTTGTGAGATCCGGTGCCTGTTAGGGCAGCGCGTAAGCGCAGGAGGGAACACAGCGCGATGCCCAAAGGCGAGGCCTCGCGGCCTTGAGCGCACCAAAGCCAGAGGTGAAAGTATGGGCAAGTAAGACTAAGGAAAGGAGCTCGCTAGTTAGGTAGGCAGAAAGTATAGAAAACCCTGCTGCATAACCCTATAATCAAAAAGGGAGCTACCAAACCGGCAGCTCCCTTTCAAAATCAAAGTATAAAATCTACTTAGTTACCAGCAGAAGTGGTAGCAGAGGCCGGAGCTTTTTTCTCCTGCTTATACTTGTTATCAAACTTCTCATACAGGTACTTCTGCTTGTTGTTCAGGTCGATTTTACGTCCCTGAATAAAAGCATGCGTTACATTGTTAGTGCGCATGTCCAGCAAGTCACCAGATGATACAACGATCGTAGCGTCTTTACCTACTTCAACAGAACCTGCCTGCTTATCGATACCTAAGATCTTAGCTGTGTTTAGCGAAACAGAAGCTAATGCCTGCTCTTTGTCAAGGCCATAGGCAGCGGCAGTACCAGCAATAAAAGGCAGGTTACGAATACCATGGATGCTCAAGTCATAGTCCAGGGCAAATTGTACACCGGCTTTGTGCAGCAGGTAAGGTGTCTTGTATGGCATGTCTACATCTTCCTCGGCACGAGATGGCAACGCATGCACACCAGAATAGATTACAGCTACATTGTTTGCCTTTAGGAAATCAGCAACAGATACGGCATCGCGTGCGCCCACTACTACAATTTCCTTCACCCCATGCTTCTTCGCAAAGTTAACCGACTCGATGATCTCTTTACCGAAGTTAGTGTGGATGTACAGCTTTTTAGAACCATCAAACAAACCGGCAGTAGCAGCCAGCTTCAGGTTCTCGTTGTCATGCTTGCCAGCTTTGTAAACTGCAGCATCTCTGAATAGCGTAGCCAACTCTGTTAAGGCTGTTTCACGCTGCTCTCTCATGCGGCCAAGGCGTGCATCGTAAGCGCTGTTACCAGTTGCTATAAGCATGTTTGGCCAGTTCAGGTGTATACCTTCGTCAGCTTTTACAATAGCGTCTTCCCAGTTCCAGGCATCCAGCTGCACCACAGAAGATGAACCGGCAATGGTACCACCTACCGGCGTTACCTGCGTCATCAGTACACCGTTTGTACGGATAGTTGGGATGATATCAGAATCGGTATTGTAAGCGATCACAGAACGCACATGTGGGTTAAGATCGCCTACTTCGCGCCAGTCGATGGTAGCACGCACGCTTTCAATCTCGTTCAGGCCTAGGTTAGAGTTCGGGTGGATAAGACCTGGATAGATGTGCTGCCCGGTTACATCCACTACCTCATAGCCACTTAAGTTGGCACCGCTCTGCGGACCAGCATACGTGATCTTGCCTTTATCAAAACCAACAGCGGCATTCTCAACTACCTGACCGTTGCCAATGTGCAGAGTAGCACCTTTCAGTAGCACCGGCTTGCTTTGCTTTGGTGCGGCAGCCGGTACCTGAGCAAATACAGGCACGCTCAGCATTAGCGCTACAAAAGCAGAAATATATCTTTTATGAATTTTCATCTTCAAAACAGTTTAAGAATTAATGCGCAAAGTATGACTCTTCCTCGTTGTGCTCCACGTCTTCGCAATGCACCACGCTAGCTCTTCTCATAGCAGGAGCCTGCGTTCTGGCACCACCCGTTTTAGCATTCAGCATCGCCTGGATCAGGCGCATACGCTCTTTCTCCAGTTCCTCACGCATCTGCTCATCACGCTCCAGGTCATAGTAAGCAATACCATCTACAAAAGTTTTTAGCGGCTTCGCATAGATCGATAGCGGGTTATCGTTCCAAAGCACTACGTCAGCGTCTTTACCAGCTTTTATACTTCCCATTCTGTCGTCCAGGTGAAGCAGTTTGGCAGGGTTAAGCGTTACCATTTTAAGGGCGTCTTCTTCGCTTACACCAGCATACTTCACACTCTTGGCAGCTTCCTGGTTCAGGCGGCGTGCCATCTCAGCATCGTCAGAGTTGATAGCCGTTACCACACCCAACTGGTTCATAAGTCCAGCGTTCTGCGGGATAGCGTCTTTCACCTCCATTTTGTAAGCCCACCAGTCAGAAAAAGTAGAGCCACCAATACCGCGCTCTTTCATCTTGTCGGCTACTTTGTAACCTTCCAGAATGTGCGTGAACGTGTTCACCTTAAAGCCCATCTCATCGGCCACCTGCATCAGCATGTTAATCTCAGACTGTACATAAGAGTGGCAAGTGATAAAGCGCTTATCGTTCAGGATTTCTACCAGGGCGTCAAGCTCCAGGTCACGACGCGGTGCAGGAGTCTTTGATTTCTCTCTTTTAGAAAGGCTGTTGTAAGTTTTCCAGCTTTGCTCATACTCTTTAGCTCTCTGGAAAGCATCTACAAACACCTGCTCTACACCCATTCTAGACTGCGGGAAGCGGATGTTGGCGTTGTTGCGGTTGGACTGCTTTACGTTCTCACCCAATGCAAACTTGATAAAGCCATCGGCATTCTCTACCATCAGCTCCTCAGGGCTCTTACCCCAACGCAGTTTGATAATCGCCGACTGACCACCTATCGGGTTCGCAGAACCATGCAGCAACTGCGAAGTAGTAACACCACCTGCCAACTGACGGTAAATGTTGATGTCGTCGGAGTTCACCACATCGGCCATACGCACCTCGGCAGTTACAGACTGTGTGCCTTCGTTTACACCGTTCAGGGCAATGTGTGAGTGCTCGTCGATGATACCCGGCGTTACGTGCTTGCCTGTACCGTCTACAATCTTAGCACCGTTCTCCGTCAGGTTTTTGCCTACTTTGGCAATCTTACCATTCTTGATCAGAACGTCAGCATTTTCAAGCTTACCTTCTTTCTCGTTTGTCCAGACAGTGGCGTTTTTGATAAGTATAGTTTCCTGCTTAGGAAGCTCATTCTGGCCATAGGCACGGAACGGATAGATTATGTTGCCTAGCTGTGGAGCTTTAGCAACTTTCGTGCTGTCGCTTTTCGCTTTCTGGCTCATGGCCTCTGAGAAAGTGGCCGTCCATTTAACAGTAGAAGCATCAGGCAACTGGCCTTCACCTTGTAGATTTTTATCCTGTAACCAGCCACTTAAACGGATGCTTTCTTTGCTCTTCTTGTCTTTGTTAAAAGAAAGTGTAACCAGGTTACCGTTGAAAGTGATCTTACCAGACACGGTGTCTTTACCGATTACTTTCAGCTCCGGTCTTTCGGCAGTGCCGGAGATCATCAGTTTGCGATCCGGCTGCTGGGGCATTTTCAAAGTATAAACTCCTCTGTAATCAGAAGGCACTTCAGAGATCTTGTACTGGCTGCCCTGTACCCAGTTCTCCAGGATGATGTTATCTGCTGCAAATAGGTTACCGCTTGTTACGATAAAGTTTGCCAACATACCTTTGTTCAGGCTACCTACCTTGCTATCCGCGTTCAACAGTTTAGCAGGCGTAGCTGTAAGTGCTTTTAGTGCCTCCTCTTCGCTCAGGCCATACTGTATGGCTTTGCGCAGGTTAGGTAAAAAGTCTTTCTTATCTTTCAGATCAGAAGCTGTGAAAGCGATGGTAACGCCTGCTTTGTTTAGTAAAGCAGCGTTGGCAGGAGCCATTTCCCAGTGCTTCATGGCCTCTAGTGGCACACGGCGTGCATCAAATGGATCTTCCACGTTATAGGCATCCGGGAAGTTTAGCGAAAGTATGATCGGAGCGTTTGATGCTTTGATCTCTTTGATCATCTGGTACTCATCACCTCCACCTTTAATGATGTACTGCTTTCCAAACTCGTCGCCTACTTTATCAGCACGAAGTATGTCCAGTTTGCTGTCTACCTCAAAAATCTGTGGGTATTTGTTTGCAGCAGTAAAGGCTGTAAGGGAAATGTTCTGCTCTCTGGATGGGTTCTGAGTATTCCACTGCGCATCCAGGTAGGTCTGGCGAAGCAGGGCGATAGATCCCATCAAAGAATTTGGATAGTCCTGTGTAGAAGAACCCTTATCAAACGATAATGCACCGGCTGCTTTGTCAAGTACCACTACTTCGTTTTCACGCTTGTTATCGGCCAGCGTTACAAGGGTGGCAGTACCACGGGCAATACCATCACGGTGAACAGCCAACACAGTACCGAAGCCCAGCTTACGCATTTCCTCAGCCTGCTTCTTGTCTACTTTGAAAAGCTCTACGGCATTGGTCTCTGGTTTTATGGCCTGGTTCCAGCTATAGGCACCCTGCTTTTTAGATTCCATCTGGGGCGGAGAACCCCATCCACCACGCTCACTTTTCACCTCAGGCATACCGTAGCCGGTAAACATATCCACCAAACCCGGGTAGATGTGCTTGCCTTTGGCATCGATGGTAACAGCACCTGCAGGCACTTTTACACCTGTGCCAACAGCTTCTACCTTACCATTGCGGATAAGCAATGTCGCGTTGCTGATAGTGGTTTTGTAATCTGTGTGGATGGTGGCGTTAGTGAGGGCTACCAGTCCGGAGCGCTCATCATACACCCCATTGCGCGGAAAAGTCTCCTGCGCCATCACGTGGCCTGCGCCCAAGGCAAGGCAAGCCGCAATGGTTAAGATTTTTTTCATCCGATTGAGTTAAGGTGGTTTAGTTTAGTATGATTAGTTGTAGATACTCAAATATAAAATCTATCACTGAAATTACTATACTTTGAGGCCATAATTTATTGTGCTTCAACAATTAACGGCATTATCCAACTATAAATAGTGTTTGTACAGTGATTTTAGTTCCATGCTATAGACTATAAATTTTGTAAAAGGCTTAATCACACCTATAGATTAAGTATAAAAAACTTCGTATATTTCCTAAGCTTCAGCCACTTAACTTGTAGCCCACAAGACTAACAGCTAAAAGCACGTCACTTCTTTTAACCCCTGGTTATGAAAAAGATATTTGTGTTAGTTGTGCTGCAAGTGGTTGCGGCATTAACAATGGTGCAGGCTCAAACCGACAGCACTATGGTAACGGCTGAAAACAGCGAAATCAAAAAAGGGTTTATACCTATACCAGTACTCTACTACACCCCCGACACCCGGCTGGGCTTCGGGGCTGCCGTGATCGGGTACATGCAGCTTAAAAGCAAAACCGATGACACCTATACCCGCCTCTCCACAGCACGCCTCCTAGTTGATTATACTTTGAACAAGCAGACAGACCAGCAACTGGAGTGGAACATTTTTACCAGAGAGGAAAAGTACTTTTTGCGCGGCGAGTTGCGCCACCGCAAGTATGTAGACCGCTTTTATGGCATCGGCAACGAGTCGCTTGTGGCAAACGACGAGAAGTATGAATATGAGCTGGTAAATGCCCGCCTTGGCGCACTTAAGAAAACCGGTAAGCACACCTTTGCCGGCCTCGACGTGCAGCTTACCAATTACTATAACATAGAACTGCACGATGGCGAGGAGTCTGGTACAAGTATACTTTTAACTGAACAGGTTCCGGGCTACAAAGGCGGGTACAACGGCGGTGTGGGTGCCGTGTTCCTCTACGACTCCCGCGATAATGTCGCATTTGCCAGCAGCGGCATTTTTCTGGAGGCAGCAGCTTATAGCTACGGAAGCATACTTGGCGGCGACTTCGATTACAGCAACTACAGCCTGAACTTCAGCAAGTACCATGCACTTAAACCCAACCACGTGCTGGGCAGTAACACCTTCATCAACATCAACAACGGCGAAACGCCTTTGTACAGAATGGCAACTGCAGGCGGAGACAGAATTCTGAGAGGCTATGCGCGCAACCGATTTATAGACCAGAACTTTGCTGGCACACAGGTGGAATACCGCTTTCCAGTGTATAAACGCTTTGGCATGACCACGTTTGCAGGCTTAGGCGATGTCTTTGACAAACCTTCCGATGTGAGTTTCTCAACTCTAAAATATTCCGTAGGCGGTGGTATTCGCTATGCCCTGAACCAGGAGCAGAAGCTTAACATAAGGGCAGACATTGGCTACGGACGCGAAGGCACTAATTTTTATATCGTAATTGGGGAAGCGTTTTAAGAGGCATGTTTGTGCTCAAGGTATAAAAGCTTAAGTTTGCATACTTAGTAATGCAACCACAAGCCTCATGCCCGCTACAGATTATAAGTTCTCACCTTTCATACAAAAGCTGGTATTTATACTTCTGATTCTATTACTGCTATTTACGCCTTTGTTTACGTCGCCACTTGCACTGCTGGCTGGCTTGGCAGTGGGTCTTATGGTGGGCAATCCTTTTCCAGTGGCCTCGGCTAAAGGTTCTAAGTATATTTTACAAGCTGCAGTGGTTGGCCTGGGCTTTGGCATAAACCTGTACCAGGTAACAGAAACCGGGCTTAGTGGACTGATTTATACCTTTGTCTCGCTTACCATAACCATGGTGCTAGGCATTGCTTTAGGACGGACTTTTGGTATTGCACCCAAGCTTACGCACCTCATCTCGGCAGGAACGGCTATTTGCGGAGGCAGTGCCATTGCTGCGGTGGCTCCGGCTATAAAAGCATCAGCCAAAGAGATTTCGGTGGCACTGGGCATTGTGTTTATACTTAATGCGCTGGCGCTGTTCATCTTCCCCGAGATCGGCTACTCTTTGCAATTATCTCAGCAGCAGTTCGGTTTGTGGGCAGCCATTGCCATACACGATACAAGCTCAGTAGTTGGGGCCGCCAGCCGCTACGGCGACGAAGCCCTGCAACTGGCCACCACGCTTAAGCTTACCCGCGCCCTCTGGATCGTGCCACTAGTGTTGGTTTCAGGGCTTATCTTTAAATCAGAAAGCAAGAAAGTCTCCATCCCTGTTTTTATACTTCTGTTTATACTTGCTTCAGTGCTGATAACCTTTGTACCAGCCATCAAAACGGTATCCCCATTTATACTTTTTGCAGCTAAAAAAGCCCTGCTTCTCTCCCTCTTCCTTATAGGCGCAAACCTGAACATGGCAACCATCCGCAGCATCAGCGCCAGGCCTTTTTACCAGGGGTTTATACTTTGGGTTCTGATAGCGTTCTCATCCTTATTTGTGATCTACTTCTGGGGCTAACACCTTCAGTTTGATAGGCTTGCAGTATCAGTAGTGTGATATACACCTGCTGGAACAGCATTTCCTTTACCACCTGAAAACCTGCCACTTCCGGAACTATAAGCGGTTAAACATTGTAACTATTCAAATACATGAATTCATGTTCATGTATTACTTAATTACATTTACCAAAGTATGAGTACCTTAAAAGTGCGGGTGGACAAGAAAAAGCTTGAAAGAGCAGCTTATATTCTTAAATGTGTTGCCCATCCTGTTCGTATAAGTATAATAGATTTGCTGGAGCAGCGTGAACGGTTAACTGTATCTGAGATACAGCAGGTGCTGGAGATTGAGCAGTCTCTGCTGTCGCATCACCTTACCAACATGCGCGACAAAGGCATTGTAGATACACAGCGTGAAGGCAAGCGGGTTTACTATTTTTTAACCGATACCACTATTACCAGCATCATCAGTTGCATAAACGGCTGCCGGGTGTTTTAAGAAGAAGCACGTGCGTAAGTTGCGGCAGTTTATTTTAAAGTATAAATTGCTTTACAGCGTTACCTTTGTAAATAATAAACGTTAATTAACATCTAGCGTAATTCCCATCTAAAGCCATGAAAATGATTATCCTAAGTATAATTACTGCCCTTATTTTCAGTTGCTCGCAACCGCAGCAGGACGTTGCAAAAGTAAAGCAGCTTACACCAAATGAGTTTAAAAAGCAGAAATTAAGCAGCAAGTCTGTACTGCTTGATGTACGCACCCCCGAGGAGTTTTCAGCGGGCCATTTAGACGGAGCCGAGAACGTAGATTACCGTGGCGGCGACTTTGCAAAACAGATGAGTAATTGGGATAAAGACAAAGTATATTACCTGTACTGCGCTTCCGGCAACCGAAGCGGCAAGGCAGCAGAACTGTTGCGAGAGGCTGGCTTTAAACACATTTACAATATTGGTGGCTACAATACGCTAAAGGAAGCAGGGGTGCCCACAGAGGTAAAAGTGAAAGAGTAGCCTGTTACAATTGTAAAACTGGCTGGGGTATAAATTGCACTGTTTTCAACCTGTTTCTTTGATAAAAATACAACCTGTTACCTTTACGCCTAATTAAATTGTACATTTGTATTTCACGCTAAGCTCTTTTTAGACCTATGCCTTTTAAAACCATATACCAATCCGATTTCTATACCATTGAGGTAGATGTAGAAGGCAACCTCCTTCAGTCAAAGTGGCACAGGCCTGTAAACGCACAGGAAATAGAGTTGGGTGGCACCAAGTTGTACGAGGTATTGCGCGATACAAAAGTTGAGCGTGCCGTTGCAAATGCACAGGATCTAGGTAGTTTACCCGCAGCCTCTAAAGACTGGCTTTCGACTACTTTCTACCAACTGCTTTCGCAAACACAACTAAAAAGGCTAGCCAGGGTAATGCCCTCCAGTGTTTTCCATCAGGTAGCCCTCGAATCTGTGGTTACGCGCGCCGAAGCGCTTGGCGTTACAAAATTCGAGGTAAAGAACTTTGTTAGCCAACAAGAGGCCCTCAACTGGACGTTGGATATTTAAAGCTGCACCAACCACCCGTCTTCCATCTTCAGAAATTTCTTCGCTCAAATTGCTTAACGGCATTTGCAATATCCCTATATTCTGATGTATCTTTAATCGGAATTGGAGCAGAAGAAATATGCGCGTATTACATACCTCAGACTGGCACCTGGGCCAGCGCTTAGTCAACCTAGAACGTACCGAAGAACACCAGCACTTCCTTAACTGGCTGCTGCAGACCATTGAGCAGGAGCAGGTAGAGGTGTTGCTCATGTCGGGTGATGTTTTCGATAACGGATCTCCCTCTAATACCGCACTAAAATTATACTACGACTTTTTGCGACGCGCCTGCGCCACCTGCTGCCGGCATATAATTATTACTGGCGGTAACCACGACTCCATCTCTACGCTTAATGCACCCAAAGAGCTTCTGGAGTATTTTAACATTCGTGTAATTGGAGGAGCATCAGCAGACCCATTAGACGAACTAATACAGCTGCACAATGAGCAGGGCGAACTGCAGTTGGTTGTGTGCGCCGTACCTTTCCTCCGTGACCGCGACGTGCGCCTCTCTGTACCCGGCGAAACCGCTGAAGAGCGTGAGCAGCGCATCAAGCAAGGTATCGCCGATCATTATCACGCCTTTGTGCCGCACATCCAGAAGTATAAAACCCAAAGCATACCGGTGCTGGCCATGGGGCATTTGTTTGCTGCAGGCGGCTCAGCCTCTGAAAGCGAGAAGGAGATACACGTAGGCAACTTGGGGCAGATTGGGGCAGATCAGTTCCCGAAGGAATTTGATTATGTAGCGCTTGGTCACCTGCACCGGCCCCAGATGGTAAACAAAGCGCACCACATCCGCTACTCCGGTTCTCCTATTCCGCTTAGCTTTAGCGAGGTTACCGATACCAAAGTAATTTTTATACTTGATTTTGAAGAAGGCAAACTGGCTGACCTCCGTGATGTAGAAATTCCGTGTTGCCGGAAACTGGTGCGCTTTAAAGGAACGCTGGATAAGGTGAAGCACCAGATCGCCCTCTACGACAATAGCGCTTATACTTTGCCAGCCTGGGCCGAACTGCAGGTAGAACTGGAGGCTCCCCTACCCGACCTTAACCAGCAACTGGAAGAGGTACTGAAGTTGAAAGAAAGTGAACTGCAACTGCTCATCCACAGGCCTCCGCTTATCCAGAAATCACGGCAAACGCTGGAGCAACAGGTACAGGAAGAAGCAGACCTACACGTGCTCACTGAGAAAGAGGTGTTCGTTAAACGCTGCCAAAGCTCCTTTCCCGACTCAGATCATGCAGAGCTGATAGCTACTTTCTCAGAACTGCTTGAGCTGATGAACCAGGAGCAGGAGAGTTAATCAAAAGACCTCGCGCAGTTCCTGAGAGTGTTTCAATTTTATTCGAAAGTAATATCCATTATAAGGTATGAGCAGCACATTCAAATCTAAGTTTAACTATAAATTATACTTTCTAGTATTACTTTTTCTCCCATTTCTACTGGTATTATTTGCCGGGCTTTCTACGCTAGTAGAGAATATTAAAAGTGGAAGTTATTTTAATGAGTTTGGTCTTACAGTCATTATGCCTGCTGTGATCATTGCACTTACTTATTACTCATTTCGCTTTTATATTACCAAGTCACCGAAAGTTGAAATCGATGAAAGAGAAATCCGAATTGGCGATAACAGTATAAGTTTCAGTGAAATTGATAAGATAAGAGTACGAAGTAAACATAACACTTACTTCTTAATAATGCCTTATCATTATTCCGAAGCAAGCTCTATTATTTTGAAGAATGGTAAAGAGTATGTTTTATATGTAGAGCATTATCTGAATGGAAATCTAATCAGAGTTAACCTGAATAATTTAAATAAATATTTAGGAGGACAGACCTCTTACTTCAAAGTGTCTACCTCTGCTGTTTCTCAAAAGCAACCTCAGCAATTTTACAAAGAAGACTTTCACGAATATAGACAGCCACCTTACAAGTTCGCTAACTACTATATTTTCTTTCCTTTTATAATGTTCCTCATTTATTTCGTTTTCAGCTTTGATGCTCCAGTTATTTTGAGAAGTATTTTCTTAGGAATTGCCCTATTGTTCTACTCCATCCTTGTTCGACAAAGCCACTATTTTTTAGTATCAGAAGATGTTCTAATTGTCAAAAACTACCTTTTCCCATGGTGGAAAAGGTCTTTCCCAACAAATAGTATTTATCAAGCCACTACAGAACATCAGCCTAAGCAAGAGCTAGCATTAAAAATCATAACTACAGATTTCAGAATATACCGTTACCAATCTGGCTTAATGAATGATAGCATGTTCAGAGATTTGATTAGTGGTTTAAAAGTTAGACGTAGGGTTTTACATCAAACAATATAGAAATGTTTAACAAGATCATTTAACTCTGAAGATTCATAGACAATCTCACTGTTGGCTAAGTTATACCAGTAAACCCATGAAAATCCTAGCTGTACGTTTCCAGAACCTGAACTCGCTAAAAGGAAAACACGAGATTCGCTTTGATCAAAGCCCTTTGGCAGAGGCAGGTTTATTTGCGATAACCGGGCCTACTGGCGCCGGTAAAACCACTATTCTGGATGCGATCACAGTTGGGCTTTACGGCAGAGTGCACCGCCACAACGAGGAAAAGCCACTCGAACTAATGACGCGCCACACAGCAGAAAGCACTTCGGAAGTGGAGTTTGAAGCCAACGGCAGGCGCTACCGTTCTAAGTGGAACATCCGTCGCAGCCGCGGCAAACTGGATGGAAAAATTCTGGCCGTGCACATGGAACTGTGCGACCTGGAAGATGACAAGCCATTCGACCTGAGGCCAAGTCAGGTGCCGGAGAAAGTTGCAGAACTGTGTGGCCTGGACTACAGCCAGTTTTTGCGGTCTGTTATGCTATCGCAGGGTGATTTTGCGCGTTTCCTGAAAGCCAGTTCCAGCGAGCGAAGCAATTTACTCGAGAAGATCACGGACACCGGCATCTATTCAGAAATATCGAAGTATGCATTTGAGAAGGCGAAAATTGAACGCCAGAAGCGTGAAGACCTAGAGCGCAAACTAAAAGATGTACAGCTACTACCGGAGGAGCAGTTACAAGCTTATCAGCAAAGTATAACTGAGCTTACAGCGCAGGAGGCTATACTTCGGGCAGAGCAAAATACGCTGCAGGAAAAAGTGCAGTGGCTACAGCAGGTAGCGCAACTGCAGGCAAAGCAACAGCAACACAAATCAACTCTTCAGGCACAGGAGCAGAAACTGGAAAGCCTGCAACCGGATTTCCTAAAACTGCAGCACCACGAACAGGCGCACCAGTTTGTAGGAGAGCTGGCTGAGATCAAAAGTATAAACGGAAAGGTAGCCGAAGTACAGGAGCAGTTGCAGTTACTGGAGAAACGCATTCCCGTACTCGAAACAGAATTGGAAGCCGCCGGTAAACTAGCGCTGGAGGCCTCTAAAGCACAGGTGCAACAGGAACAGGCGCTGCAGGCACTTGAGCCTGTGCTGGTCGAGGTAAATAAACTGGACCACCAACTCAATAGCATCCGCGAATCTTACAGTAAGAACAAAACTGCTTATGTTACTTTCGAAGAGCAGCTGAAGCAGGAAAAAACGCTACACCAAAGCAAACAGCAGGAGCTGGAGAAGCTAACGCAGGAGGCAACAAGTATAAAAAACTGGCTGGAGCAAAATGCAAAGCTACAGGACCTTAAAGAATATCTGCCGGAGTTTAAGACCACACTACGCGACATTCAGGACGTGGAGCAGCGGATAAAGCGCAACAAGCACGAACAACAGGAACTGGAGCAGCTACGGCAACAGGAAGCACAGCAACGCAACAGCCTACAAGAGGCGCTTGTGCAACAGCAGGAGCAGCAAGTTAAGCATCAGCAACAGAAAGAGGAGAAACTGGCAGAGCTCCAGGTTATACTTGCTGTCAAAAGTATGGAAGAGCTGGAGCAGGCGGCTCAGTCGCAGCCGGCACTGGTTGCAAAGTATGAGCGTTTGCTCGAGCTGGCACAGCACCACACCGGGCATCAGCAGAAGCTGCAAAGTATAATTGAGCAAAAACAGCAGCACGAACAGCAGCTAACAAAAACAAACCAGCAGCTAAAGGAAACGCAGGCAAAGTATAAGCAGGCGCTGGAGCACCTGGAGGCTCTGCAAAAACTGGTACAGCTGCAACAGCAGATTCAGCAATATGAGGAAGCACGCCATACTTTACACAAAGATGAGCCTTGCCCGCTGTGTGGGTCAAAAGAGCACCCTTTTGCCGATGGTGGCTATATATTTGACCTGCCGGAGGAGGTGCAGAAGCGCGACAGTCAACAACTGCTGGTAAAAGAACTTGAACAAAGTATAAATCAGCTACATTTAGCAGCGGGTACACTGGAGCAGAAGAAACAACTAACTACTACCGCTATAGCCGATTCGGAAGCAGAAATAAATCGCTTATTGCTGGCCTTTGAGCAGCTGGCAGAGGGGCTTGCGCAACGAATAGAAATTTCGGAATCAGGTAAACTGGCCTCGCTCCTGAGCAGCCAGCAGGAATCGGCGCAGGTGTTACAGCAACAACTAGCGCAGGCACGTGCCTTAAGCCGTACCCTGGAAAGTATAAATCAGCAATTGCAACAGCTCCGCGAGGAACAGCTGCAAACCCAGGCAAAGTATGAGCAACTGCAGCAAACTGATAAGCTACACCTTTCGCAACTGCAAAAACTGCAAACTACCCTTACCGACGATCAGGAGCAGCTACAGGTGCACACGCAGACTGCCGGGTCTTTTGCATCAACTTACGGGTTAAAGTATGTATCTGAAGAAAGGCTTTTGCTGCAGCAGGAACTGGACAAATTGGCAAGTACCTACACACAGAAGCAGCAGCAACTGGAGGGAATGCGGGAGCAGTATGCTTCTACCAGGGAGCAGGTAAAGCACCTGAAAGAGCGCGTGCAGGAAAAAGAAACCGAACTGCAGCAGCGCCAGCAAGCCTTAAAGGAAGAGCATGAACAACTGGCAATCCTGAAAGCTAACCGCAATACATTGTTTGGAGATAAAGATCCGGAGCAGGAGCGCAAAAAGGCTCAGCAAGAGCGGAAAACGATAGCCGAACGAGCCGAAGAAGCCCGTAGCCTACAGCAGCAGAAACAGCAGGAGCTGCAGGAAACGAAAAGCCGCCAAGCCGACTGCCATTCAAAGCACCAGCAGAACAAGTCTGTGCTCGATGAGCTAAGTGCAGGGCTGTTGCGCGTGCTGCAGCAAAAAGGCATTGAAACGATTGAGGCACTCAGCCAGATGCTGCTCGAGCGTGACGAAGCAGACAGATTAGCCAACCTGAAAGCCCAGACTGAAAAGCACCTGACCGAACTACGCAAAAGTATAAGCGATGTGGAGCAGGAACTGGCACAGCTGCAGGCAGAAGAACTCACAACCGAAAGTATAGACCTACTGCAGCAACAGCACCAGCAAAGCACTGAAAAAAACCGTGACCTTATTGCCCAGCGTGCCCGTCACCAACAACTCCTGGAGTTGGATGCACTGCAGCGCAACAAGAATAAAGCATTGGCCGAGGAGTTAAGTGTACAACAGCAGGTATACCAGCGCTGGGCACAGCTTGCAGACCTGATCGGCTCCTCTGACGGCACCAAGTTCAGCAAGTTTGCCCAAGGCTTAACGCTGGCAAGACTTGTAGAACTGGCAAACCGCCACCTGCACAAGCTCAACGATCGCTACCGCATTCTTAAAAGCGCTGCCGACGATCTGGAACTACTCATCGTAGATACCTACCAAGCAGAGGCTGTCCGTCCTATGAACACACTGTCCGGTGGCGAAAGCTTTTTGGTAAGTCTGGCACTGGCCCTAGGGCTATCCGATTTGGCCGGCCGACGTACCCAGATCAATTCACTTTTCATTGATGAGGGCTTCGGCACACTGGATGCGGAGACACTGGACGCTGCCATTACGACACTGGAAAACCTGCAGGAAAGCGGCAAAATGATCGGAATAATTTCACACGTAGAAGCTCTGAAAGAACGCATCAGCACACAGGTAAAAGTGCAAAGGCAGCCAGGCGGCGTGAGTAAAGTAGAGGTAGTTAGCTGGTAACATCCTGCCACAAAATAACACAAGCTATACTACCACTTTACTCATAAAGTACTATATTGCGCCGCATTTATATTTCAACCCGATTTTCAGTATGAAAACAACTTTTACAAAACTAACAGGCCTTTTCGCAGGCCTGGGCCTTCTGCTTTCCAGTTGCGCATCCAGCTACCACTCCATCCGTCCGGAGCGCATAAACTACCACGCTAAAGTAGAAAGCAACAACGTAGAGCTGCAGTACAAGTATGATGTATTGGCTGAGGCAGGAAACAAGAAGTATGCGAAAAAGGAAAAGAAAAGCCTTGTACAGGTAGTGGCAGTTAAGTATACCAACAACACAGACCGCGTGATTGACCTTTCGCAGGATGTTAAATTACTATCAGGCGCCAACCAGTTCACACCCATGACTCCTGAACTGGCACACAGACAGCTGAAGCAGGGTGTACCCATTTATTTACTATACTTACTGCTTACTCCTGCAAAACTTATCACTGAAGAGGAGTATGTAAATGGCCGTATGGTGAGCCAGAATTCTTTCCCGATTGGTGTAGTGCTTGGCCCGGGGCTTACTATTTTTAACATCGTACGATCTGCTTCAGCAAACAAAGAAATGCTGGAGGAGCTGCAACGGTACAGCATTATAAACCGCAAAGTGATGCCAGGCGAAACAGTGTATGGTCTGATCCCAATTGCGAATAGCGGGTACAACCCGATTACCATCAAAGCAGATGATTTTTCTGTATCAAAATAACACTTTCTGCACTTAAGGAACTTTATTTATAAATCTGGCCTTTTTTAGCTGACCCAACAGGTTACTAAAAAAGGCCAGATTATTTATATTCTGGTTAATCTAGAAAAATGACCATACTACCTACACATTTAAGGCATTCATCTATTAGGTAGTGCTTTATTCCTATTATATAGTATATTAGCTTTAACAAAACTAAACTAAACACCTGCTTATGAACTCACCGTTATTTGGTACTACCACGCGATGGAAAAAGTCGCTGCTGGTACTTTGTTCGTTAGGTTTGATGCTGGAGCCAGCCATGGCCCAGGATGCAGCTAAAACTGAAAAGGACAAAGATAAAAAAGAGAAAAAGGACCTGCCGCTGGAAGGTGCCCGCAAAGTAAAAATTAACACCACCGAGGGCTCCTGGCTATCGCTGGACGTGAGCCCGGACGGCAGCAAACTGTTGTTCGACATGCTGGGCGATTTATACTTGCTTCCGGTTGGTGGCGGTAAGGCAGAGCAGCTTACTACTGGCATGTCTTTCGACACGCAGGGCCGCTTTAGCCCGGATGGCAAATCCATTGTTTTCATCTCCGACAGAGACGGTTCTGACAACGTGTGGACAATGGACCTGGCTACGAAGAAGACGAAGCAGATCAGCAAGAGCAAGAATGAAAACTTCCAGTCTGCTGAGTGGACTCCAGACGGTGAGTACCTAATCGCTTCAAAAGGTCGTCGTAACCTGAAGCTGCACATGTACCATAAAGAAGGTGGCTCTGGCGCTGAACTTATTAGCAAGCCGGACAACCTGAAAACCGTGGAACCTGCCTTTGGCAAAGACGGCCGTTACATCTGGTTCTCGCAGCGCAACGGCGCCTGGAACTATAACGCGCAGCTGCCGCAGTACCAGCTGGCGACTTACGACCGCGAAACCGGCGACATCGACACTAGAACATCACGCTATGGCTCTGCCTTCACGCCTACCCTGTCACCGGACGGAACATGGTTGGTGTACGGTACACGCTATAACAACCAGACAGGTCTGGTAGCACAGAACATCAGAACAGGTGAAGAGAAGTGGCTGGCCTACCCGGTACAGCGCGACGAGCAGGAATCTATTGCTCCGATGGGCGTACTTCCGGCTATGTCTTTCACGCCTGACAGCAAAAACCTGATCGCTTCTTATGGCGGTAAAATCTACAGCTTGCCGGTTGACGGCGGTGCTGCCAAAGAAATACCTTTCCAGGTAGACGCTGAGATTGAAGTTGGCCCTAAGCTGGACTTTAAATTCCCGATAAAAGACGACAAGATGATGACCGTAACCCAGATCAGGGATGCGGTGATGTCGCCAAACGGGAAGCAGCTGGCCTTTACTGCCTTGGACAGACTTTATGTAATGGACTACCCAAGCGGTACACCAAAGCGTTTGACAGATGCTAATTATACTGAGGCGCAGCCTGCCTGGTCTCCTGATGGCAAGCAGCTGGCTTATGTAACTTGGGAAGAAAAAACCGGTGGTGCTATCTACAAGATCAACGCTAACGGAAAAGGCAAACCATCAAAAGTTACTGTTGAGAAAGCCGTGTTCCAGGACCCTGTGTGGTCACCTGACGGAAGCAAGATCGTTTTCATTAAAGGTTCTGCACAGGCTTACCGTGAAGCAGAAGGTCCGGGTGCATTTGCATCAAGACTGAATATTAACTGGGTACCTGCCAAAGGTGGCGAGACAAACTACATTGCCAAAGCTAACGTGGGTTCTAAGCCACACTTCGTAAAAGGCGATGACCGCATTTACCTGTACAATGGCAGCGATGGCCTTATCTCTATTCGTTGGGATGGCACTGACAAGAAGTCGTTCCTACAGGTGAAAGGCATTACAACGTTCGGCTCTGTGGAGGACATGATTGAGGAAGAAATGAACCACAACATGCACCTGGAAGAGCGTGAGCCACAGCAGAAGCCATCTACGGCCTCTACTCTTATTAAGGCACCTGTTGGCGACAAAGCCTTGGCCCTGATCAACAACGAGATCTATGTAGTAACCATACCTGAGAAAGGTGGCGAGACGCCAAACATTTCGGTGGCCGATGTAAACAATTCGCAGTTCCCAAGCTGGAAGCTGACAGAGATCGGTGGCCAATTCCCAAGCTGGTCTGCTGACGGTAAAACAGTTTACTGGTCTATCGGTAATGGCTTCTTCTCTTACAACTTAGATGAGGCAAAGGCTAAAAAAGAAGAGCTAGAGCTGAAGAAAGAGGCTGAGAAAGCAAAAGCCGAGGCGAACAAAGACGAAGCTAAAAAGGACGAGGCTAAGAAAGAAGAAGCCAAGAAAGACGAAGGCTATAAACCAACAGAGACCAAAATTGCTATTCAGGTAGAGCGTGATATACCACAGGGTACTATCCTGTTGCAGGGCGGCCGCATCATCACTATGAACGGCGACCAAGTGATCGAGAATGGTGACATCCTGATCGAGAATAACCGCATTAAAGCTGTTGGCCCTACCGGTACGCTTACAGTACCAAAAAGCGCTAACGTGGTGGATGTGAAAGGCAAAACCATCACTCCTGGCTTTATCGATACACATGCACACATGTGGCCTCGTTGGGGAGTACACACAAACCAGGTATGGATTTATGCAGCTAACCTGGCTTACGGTGTAACGACAACCCGCGACCCGCAAACAGGCACAACCGACGTGCTAACCTATGCCGATATGGTGGACGCTGGTAAAATGATAGGCCCAAGAGTTTACTCTACAGGACCTGGCGTTGGCTACTGGTCTTATAACCTGAAAAGCCTTGACCATGCCAAGCAAGTGCTGAAGCAGTACTCTGAATACTACAACACGAAGACCATAAAGATGTACCTGGTAGGTAACCGCCAGCATCGCCAGTGGATCATTATGGCAGCGAAAGAGCAGGGCTTGTTACCGACAACAGAAGGTGGCCTTGACTTTAAACTGAACATGACGCAGACAATTGATGGTTATCCGGGCCATGAACACTCGTTCCCGATTTACCCGCTGTACAAAGACGTGGTGGACCTGGTAGCGAAGTCAGAAATGACCTATACTCCAACGTTACTTGTATCGTACGGTGGTCCTTGGGCTGAGAACTACTACTATGCTACTGAAAATGTGATCGGTGACAAAAAGCTGAACTACTTCACACCTAAATCTGAACTGGATTCGAAGGCAAGACGCAGACCAGGTTGGTTCGCAAAAGAAGAGCACATCTTCGACCGCCACGCTGAGTTTGTTGATAAGCTGGTGAAAGCCGGTGGTTTAGCTGGCGTTGGTTCGCATGGCCAGTTGCAAGGCTTAGGTTACCACTGGGAGCTGTGGTCTATGCAGGCCGGTGGCATGAGCAACCTCGATGCGCTTAAAACAGCTACTATACTTGGTGCAAAAGGCTTAGGCCTTGATGGTGACATGGGTTCTATTGAAACCGGAAAACTAGCCGACCTAGTGATCATGGATCAGAACCCGCTGGAGAATATCCGCAACACCAACACCATTAAGCTTGTAATGCGCAACGGACGCTTGTACGATGCCAACACGCTGGATGAGCTGGCACCAACCAAACGCAAAGCCCCTAGCTTTGACTGGCACAGTGCTACACCAGTAGGTGTGCCTGGTATTCAGGAGTAACATATAAATTTCCCATAGTTAAAAAGTCCCTTTGCCTGTATGGCGAAGGGACTTTTTCTTTTACATGCACGTTGAAGTATAGTATCTTTGTTACAAGTATAGCAGCGCCTGTACTTTATACTTTCGGACACACTCATACTTATGAAAAAGCTTTTATACTTCCCTTTACTACTTTCCCTCACCTTTAGCGGCACCGCCTGCCAGCAAGATCATCGGGATGCACAGGAACAGTTCAGGGAGCGGCAAGAAGCTATACTTGAACGCGACGCTGAGCAGGAAGAAGAACTTGATACAGCTGCATATGAGGTAGAAGAATCTACAGCGGAACCTACTGCCCCTGATAAACCAACCACAACAGCCAGCGACAAGGTAGTGGGCGTGAAAGACGGGGATACAGTTGTGCTGTTAAAAAATGGAGAGGAAGTAACGGTAAGACTATTTGGCGTGGATACCCCGGAAAAGAACCAGGCGTTTGGGCAAAGGGCAAAGCAGTTTACCTCAGATTTAGCGTTTGGCAAGCAGGTGCGCCTTATCACGCATAACAAAGACCGCTATGGCCGCACTGTTGGCACTATTATACTTCCTGATGGCCGCAACCTGAACGAAGAACTAATCCGGAACGGCTATGCCTGGCATTATAAAGCCTACTCTAAAGACGTGAACCTGGCTAATGCAGAAGCTGATGCACGTCGCTTTAAGCGTGGCTTATGGGCAGACGCAAACCCAACCGCTCCCTGGGACTTTAGGAAGAACAGAAGCAGCAACACTTCTACGTCTGCTTCAACCACCTCTGCTTCGAGTCCTGTACCAGCAGGCGCCACCAAACGTACGGTATACCTGTGCAACAGCAGCGGTTCAGCAGTATATCACCTCGACAAGTCCTGCTCCGTTTTAAAGCGCTGCAAAGCAGAAGTGTTAACTGTTACAGAGGCCGTTGCCATACGGGAGTATGACAGGCGCGCTGATAAAACCTGCAGCAAATAAATTCTCTTTTCGTACCTTTAGGACCTATAACATCACACACATGAACATCACCCTACTAAAACAGCTTAACGGTAAGTTAAAAGCGTTTGCTATCGTGCTTCTACTTGGCGCAACTACGTTGGCGTGCCAGGAAAACAAAGAGTTGAAAGAAGAAACAAATACAGTTGAGGCATCCGCCACCGAAGCCACTGCAGTAGTGGACAAAAGACCTGCGCCTGAGTTTTTTGTAGTGCCTGCAGAGATGGCCCAAAAACGCGTGTGGATTTGTGAAAACAATACAGCGGATATTTTTCATGTGAAACATGATTGCCCAGTGCTTATTGAGTGTAAGGGCAAAGGCACTTTTCGTAACATGACCTTAGCAAGAGCCATTGAGGACTATGACCGCTACAACTGCCAGACTTGTGCTAAAGATCTGGACTTTATCTATGATGAAGACGCAGTACGCATGGAGACAGGCTTAGGACAGCAATAAACAGCTCAAATCAATAAAGTTTTTGCATCAATATTATCACATATACGAACAAAAAAGGCTCTTCTGTAGAAGAGCCTTTTTTGTTACCTGTGCCCTTGCAGCACCAACAGCGGCACTTCGGCTTGGTATGTCATTTTTTCGGCAAGGCTTTGCGAGAACAAGTTCTTCAGGAAGCCTTTTTCCTTGCGCAGCACAGCCAGTATACTTCCATTCTCGTTTCTGAAATATTTCTTTAGCCCTTCGTCAGCACGGCTGCTTATAACCTCCTGAAAATGCAGCGGCACGCCCTGATAAGCTTGCTTCACTTCATCCCAAAAAGCTTGTGCTTTACCAGACTCATCTGTGCTTCTTTCTTTAACTACGTGCACTACATCTATTGCCGCCCCGAAAATACTGCCTAGTTCAACCACTTTCGCTAGTGCCTCTTTATCACCGGGAGCATAGTCTGTAGCATAAATGATCTTATGAATATCTTGCCATTCTGCGGTGCCTGGTACTGATAGTACCGGGCATTTCACCTCCTCGATAACAGCCTCTGTATTACTTCCAATCAGAAGTTCTTCCATGGTGCTGTCGCAGCCAGTAGTACCCATTACTATCAGGTCGTATCCTTCGTGTTTTGTAAGGTGTTCGGTTACATCAGTTAGCAACGCCTCCTTTAACACAAAGTCACAGGTAAAGTTGCCATCGCGGTTAGCGCCGTGCATGCCCTCGATCTGCCTCACCAACGCATTAAGCTTTTCGCTGGCATCATGCATTTGCTCGCCTAACAGCTCGCTGGCAACCAGGGCGGTTTCGGAGGTATCTACAATAGGCAAGTGCACCACATGTATCAGTGTTAGGTGCGCACCGGCACGCTGGGCAATGTGCGTGGCGTATTCTACGGCTTTACTGGCTGTTTTAGAGAAGTCGGTTGGGCAAAGTATCTTTTTCATGTTTGCAGGCTGTAGCAACTATATTTTAGTTTTCCGATGTATACGTGATACACAAAGGTATAGTATAGATAAAGGGATAAAACTGATAAACCTCAGCCAACTTTACAGCTTTTATCACCTCAAGATGGCTACCTATTAGTGTTCAGTGCCTTTACTTCTTGCCACGTCCAGTTGTATTTCGGCTTTATATGTTGATAGGACTGGGCAAAGTATAAAATCACCTCTTGCTTTAGCTGCTCTACGGGTATAGACGAAGTATAAATCTCCCGCTCTGTTGGATTAGCGTACGTATCTGCTCGGTTCAAATCCTCTCCTCCCAACCTAAGTATAGGCCCGGTCTCTGTAATCGAATCATAGGTCCAGCGGTAACCGGACTGCTCTAGTTGGTTTAACCTTTCAGCGAGGGGTGCCATCGTAATGCGTGGCAGCGTAGGCCTTGAGGCAATGTCTACCCAGGTAGTATACTTATACTCCAGTTCATAGCGGTTCTGCTCGTAGCAGCTCAGCACCATATCAAAGCCTTGTGTGCGGCTGAAAAGAGCATAGTAATGTATGGGGTGCGGCGTCTGGATAATTACCAGCCCGATCTCCGGCTTCCGGATAAGCTTGGTTTCAGGTTTATACATATCGCGGTACCCTAAAAGTACGCTTGCTACCTCATCTTCCCAAGAGCCTTTTTCCCAGTCAGGGTCTTGCAACACACGGCCAAACTCGCGCAGAAAATACTGGAACTTCTTCGTACACTGCTGCACCTCTTTCTCTTCCATCTCGTCGGCTTCAAAAGGCCTGTAAAACAGCTCCTTTTCCTTCGCGTTTATCCAGCACACCAGTTTCAGAGCCTCCCCTGCCAACGGGTGGTTCAGGTCCAGTTCTCTAAAGTCGCCTATCAGAGCCATCTGCCGCAAAAGCTCCTCGTTTTCCAGTGCCCTTTTCGGGTTAAGTAAAGCCCACACCCCCACAAAACCATCGATATCAAAATGATTGGCAGTTACATGAGGCAGGTCTAGCTCGGGTAACTGTTGCCGCATGGCATTCAGTACAATGGCTGCACTGGTATCGTCTTTTATACTTGGCGGTGTTGGTGCTCCTTTCCAGTGCGAAAGCATAAAGCCATTTGCGTGTGTGCTGTCTACAACAATGGCTTTGTACTTTTTAAGGTCGGTAAAAGGGATGTAGGTTCGCTTTTGCATGGATTAAAGGTACACAGAAATATGCGTGCTTTAAAGTATAGCAAGGGGTAAAAAGGCACCTGTAGCTTTTACTATTTCCTGCGTTTGTTTTTGCCCCTACGGTTAGAGATGCGCTCCACCTTCCTATGCTTTACCCACTTTAAGTACTTTTGTAAAGGCTCTGCCTGCTGTAGCAATTCTATGGAGTTGTATTGTTTTGCCAGTTCCTGATTGCTTATACTTAAGTGGATAGTGCTATGACAGGGTTGGCAAAGCTCGGCAGTAGCACCGTAACGTCCCCCTTCTTCGCGGGGTACCAGGTGATGGCGCGAAAGGCTTTGAACTTCACGCCTGCATAGTTCACATACCAGATCTGCCTGTTTTTTTGCCATTGCTACTTACCTCTTTATGGTAAATACAAATTTGGCGCGCTTCGGGTTTAAGCAAAAAGCGGATACCACTACTGTAGCACCCGCTTTGTATATGTAATAAGTAATTCAGATCAATATGAAACGTTGTTCCTGATTTCGTGGGAGTAATAGTTCTTACCAAGCTTCAGGATTTGGAGAGCGTTACGAAGTTCATCTGGTTCAGCGCTTTTTAGCAGATACCCGTGTACCCCCTCTTCCAGTAGTTTCTCAACTAAAGATTCTTCACCGTACATCGAAACAATCAGAATCTTTACTTCCGGAAACTTGCTGATAAGATAACGGGCCGTAGCTATGCCGTCCATCTCGGGCATCTCCAGGTCTAGCATCACTAAATCAGGCAAATTGCTTTCGATCTTCTCAATAAGCTCTGCTCCGTTGCCGGCATCTGCCACAACGTTAATCTCAGGGTATGCCTTCAGTATCTCCATTACACCTTTTCTAAAAAGGGTATGGTCGTCGGCGATGGCAAGTTTAATTGGCTGATATCCCATAATATAGCCTTTAAGTTTGTTTTAAATTTAAGAAATAGGAACAGAAATTTCTGCTTTTGTACCAGAATTTCGGGCAGAATAATAGGCAAAGCTACCATTTAATAAGTTAACTCTGGCATTCAGGTTCATTAATCCGAGGCCCTGGCTACTTTTTTCCTCTGATTTTGCAAGTTTCTCATAATCAAAGCCTACCCCATTATCTGTGTAGGTTAAATATAGCTCTTTTTCGCTGAACTGCAACTCTATCGTAATTTTGCTGGCTTTCGCGTGTTTCAGGGTATTGTTCAATAACTCCTGTACTACACGATAGAGCGATAGCTCCACTTTCGGAGTTATACGCCTGTTGTTATCATTGCAGGTAAATTCCAACTCTGTGCCGGACTCTGCCGGTACAGAGCGTTTCATGGCTTCCAGGGCACGGGGTAATCCCATCTTTTCCAACATCACAGGCATTAAACTATGCGAGATGCGGCGCACATTGCCTATTACATCATCCAGCATACCTTTTATACTTTGCCCTTTTGTCTTATCCTCGAGTGGGGCCACCAACTGGTGCACATTAAGTTTTACCAGTGCCAGCGATGCACCAACATCGTCGTGCAGATCGCGGGCCACGCGGCGGCGTTCCTCTTCCTGTGCCTGTAGGGTGGCATCGAGCACCTGGCGCTGCTTCTGCTCCTGCAACTCGCGCAATTGCACCTGGTGCTGTAACATTCGCCGCTGATACAGGAATACAAATAGAATGATGCCGAACGCCAACGCGAGCAATACGGGAGTGATTATAAGAACAGGCTCTAATGTTTTCATCTGTTTACTGCCCGCTTAAGCACAAATACCAAGCTGACATTGAAAAGTATGTTCAATACAAAAATAATTGCCAGGCACATCCGCGCCGCATCATAAGACTCGGCAAGGGCATCGTTAAAAATACCCCATGACATAGATGTGCCGGCTTTATGGATCAGCAGTCCGCAGCTTAGCAGGAAAATCGGGTCACGATCGAGGTAAGTTATACTTAAATCGTTGCTCACCTTATAGAAGTAGGTAAGCACAATGCCGATAACCAAGGAACTCTCTACCATGCGGGGCATCGAGTTTACTTTAGCAATACCAACACCCAGCGTCGCATCATAAATGCTTACCAGCAATATGATACCGACAGCCACAAGTATACTTCGCTTAATAGCCACTCTTCTGAAACTGTGATAGTATATAGCAGCCAGCGCACTGAACTCTAATGGAATATAAAGGTGCTGTATCCAAAGGTTATTCTTTGTGTGCATTCGCACTGTAATCTGTCCGGCTACCTCCGACATCACTGTTACCAGCAAAAAAAGAAATATAAGCTTGAAAAGTTTGCTCCTGTTACTCGGAAATAAAACAAGACCGGCAATAAAAGGTAAAAGAGGGCTGAAAGAAGAAACTTCTATCAGCCAGGGGTATACTTGCCGTAAAAAGAATTCCATTAACCGTTTAGATCACCTCCTGTGCTACAATCCGGTGGACAAACTTTTGAACTGTCTACAACCAGATCTTCCATATCGTTTCCTTCTGCGTCTGCGCCAACCAGAACAAGTTGCTTCTGCCCTTTCCCGTCGCGGGCGTAGTACATGCGGATGCCCATGCAACCAGGCTGGTCCAACAATTTCTGTAGGATTTCGCGGCCATAAAAGTGTGCTTTAACACTAGCCCCATTTGTTTCTGTATTTGCCCTGCTGCGGTAATTGGCTGTCCATTTTGCCGCCTCAGCGCGGTCTATCGATGCGCCTTCGCTTCCGTTAAAAGTTGCCATTTGTACAATGATGATTAAGGTTGGGATGTAATATAGTAATTTTACTATTGAGTAAAAATATTTCCACTAAATCGCGTTAGTACCTCAGAAACTACTTAATTTAAACAGATGGAAAACGATACGTTATACTTTGAAGCAAACCGCAGCCTCTGGAACCAGAAAACACCGGTGCACCTCCGCTCAGAGTTCTACAACATGCCTGCTTTTATGGCCGGTAAAACATCGCTTAACCAGATCGAGCTGGCAGAGGTGGGGCCTGTAAATGGTAAAAGCATGCTGCACCTGCAGTGCCACTTTGGGCAGGACTCACTTTCATGGGCACGCATGGGAGCCAAAGTTACAGGTATCGATATTTCGGATGAGGCGATAAAACAGGCAAGGGAACTGAACAGTCAGCTGAGCCTGGACGCAACATTTGTACGCTCAAACCTCTACGACCTGAAAGAGAACCTGGAGGGGCAGTTTGACATTGTGTTCACTTCTTACGGCACTATTGGCTGGCTACCGGACCTGGATAAATGGGCTGATATCATAGATCATTTCCTAAAGCCCGGCGGCACCTTTTATATCGCTGAGTTTCATCCGGTGCTGTGGATGTTTGATGACAACTTCAGTGAGATCGTTTACCCATACCACAATACACACGAGCCTATTATCACTGAAACCGAGGGTACTTACGCAGACCGAGAAGCTCCGATAAAACAGAAGGAGTATGGCTGGAACCATGGTTTAGGTGAGGTAATAACGGCACTTATTAGCCGTGGTATTTACCCAGAGTTCCTGCATGAATTCTCCTACTCGCCTTATAACTGCTTTTCGGGCATGGTGCAGGGAGAAGATGGGTATTGGCGCATTAAAGGGCTTGAAAATAAATTGCCAATGGTATACTCTATAAAGGCAATTAAAAGAGGTAACTAATAAACCCCTGCAGGTTAAGGCAATAGAAGCAGCGTGTAGATTTGATTTAACCTTACCCTGAAACACGTTTAATACTTACCGCCGTACAAGTATAAACCGCATTAGATAAACTTTAAAGATGGCCAAGAAATCGTTTAAGGAGTTGATAAGTAGCCCGGGAATGCCTGTTTTAGTAGATTTTTACGCAGACTGGTGTGGCCCGTGCAAAGCCATGAACCCAGTGATACAGCAGGTTGCGAGCCAGTACAACGGCAAATTAAAAGTTGTGAAGGTTAACATCGATAACAACCAAAGCGCAGCCGCACAATTTAGGGTGCAGGGTGTGCCTACGTTTATACTTTTCAGTAAAGGGCAGCAAGTATGGCGGCAGTCCGGAGCTATGCCAGCCCAACAACTAACGCAGGTAATACAGCAGTATATTTAAAGAATAGTTATTGAAGATGAAGATAGCACCTCAGAATCACTCATGATTAATTATTTAGTACTTTAAGTTGTAAAGTAAAAGTAGTTTCGCCGGGTTTCGTGCTAACCCTGATGCTACCGCCATGCTGCTGCATCACCTGCTTAGATAGGCTTAGGCCAATTCCAGACCCCTGCTTTTTAGTAGTATAGAAAGGAATAAATATCTTGTCCAGCACATCTTCTGGTATACCCGGCCCATTGTCCACCACATCAATCCGAAGTTTGTCGCGCTCCATCTCCGGCAGGTAAGTCACTACCTCTACACATGGAGAAGTTTCATTTCTACAGGCTTCCATACCGTTTTTAACCAGGTTGATCAGTACCTGCTCCAACTGTTCCTCATCGGCTAAAATGGTTACTTTTTCATCAGGCAGGTACATTTTAAAGTTCACATGCTGCGCCACCATCTCTGCCTCGAGCAGGCGATTAACGCTACGCAGCAGCTCATTTACTTTTAACGGACGCAGCTCAGGTGCAGGCAGGCGCATCAGGCGGCGATAGTTCTGTACAAAGCTCAGCATGCCTGCGCTTCTTCGCTCTATAGTTTGCAGGCCCGCCTGTATATCTTCCAGCGTTTCTTCCTCTAGCTCCTCCCCTTGTTTATACTTGCCCACTACCTCGCTTTGCACTAAACTGGTAATAGTAGAAGTTAAAGAAATAACGGGTGTAATGGAGTTCATTATTTCGTGGGTAAGCACCCTGATCACCTTCTGCCATGTTTCCAGTTCCTTCTCCTCCAGCTCCGACTGTATATTTTGCAGTGTCACGATTTTAAGGCTGTGCCCCTGCGATATCATTTCGGTTACCTGCACATTAACCAGCAATTCCTCCTGCCCAGCCTGTACAGTTACAAGTGCTTTACCGTGATTGGCAGTGGTCTTTAAAGCTTGCACCAGTTCCGGGCTCACACGATCTAAGGCGTGTATGTGTTGCAGGTACGCTACGTGTAACATATCTTTTACCGCCTGGTTTGCCAGCAGCACGTTTCCGTGCTCATCAAATGTGATAATGCCGACACTAACCTGCTCTACAATGGCCTGCAGGTAATGGTAGTGCGCCTCCTGTTCGGCTTTTATGTGCATAAACGCCTCTGAAATGGCATTAAAGCTCTGATATAGTTTCCGGTAAGAGGAGTTTCTGTTCTGGATGGCAAAACGTTGTGTAAAGTCGGAATGCAGCATGGCCTCTAAAAAACTGCTGATGTCCCGGTTGGTACGCTCTACAAAGTATACCAGATCGTAGATCAGGAACGAGGCTAGCAGTAAAAGGCAGAAAGCGGTAACATACCAATCGGTGCGGTAAATTACCAGCAGGAAGCCTACAATTATTACAACCAGCAGGAGCAGGCGTAAGAGCAGGTTTAACCGAAAGCCACTAAAGCCCATGCTTCTCTATTCTGCGGTAAAGGGCCGTACGGGTAATGCCGAGCTCTTTGGCGGCGTGTGTAATATTTCCGGCGTGTTTTACCAGTGCCTTCTGTACCATCATTTTCTCCAGGCTTTCGAGGGTATGCTCGTCAGCGTTTATACTTGGTTGCGCCTGCTGCTGTTGATTCCCTTGCGATGGCTCGTTCGGGGCCAGGTAAAAATCGTCGGGGTGCAGTTCAGAGCCGTCGCTAAGTATAATGGCCCGCTCCATAGCGTGGTCCAGTTCGCGGATGTTACCTGGCCAGTGGTAATCCTTCAGGCGGCGTAGCGTACTTTCGCTTAATTTTAATCCCGGCCGGTCATATTTCTGGCTGTACACCTGCAAAAAGTGCCTGGCCAGCAGCTCAATGTCTTCGCGGCGTTCGCGCAGAGGTGGCAGGTGTATCTCCACAGTATTTATCCTGTAAAGCAAGTCCTGGCGGAAAGTGCCCTCGCGCACCATATTATACAGCGGCATGTTTGTAGCGCAGATCAGACGGATATCAATCGGTCGTGGTTTATTTGTGCCAAGCCGGATCACCTGCCTGCTTTGCAGTGCCGTTAAAAGTTTTGCCTGCAGCGCCAGCGAAAGGTTTCCTATTTCATCTAAAAACAGTGAGCCCCCGGTAGCTGCCTCAAAGCGGCCGGCACGATCTTCTTTGGCATCGGTAAAGGCTCCTTTGGCATGGCCGAAGAGTTCACTTTCGAAAAGGGTTTCGCTTACAGCACCCAAGTCCACTTTCTCAAAGGCCTTATCAGCTCTTTTTGATTTGCGGTGCAGGGCTCTGGCTGCTACTTCTTTACCAGTTCCGTTTTCGCCAAGTATAAGTACGTTCGCATCGGTGCCAGCCACCTTATCAATAGTCTGGTAAACGCGCTGCATCGCCGGCGACACGCCGATAAACTCATCGTAATGAAAGGTAGCGTTTTGTTTAACTGCTGCCTCTGTGCTACTGTTTCTGTTTTCGCCGATCTTGTTCTGGCAGGCGGTCTTAAGTATGGCAATTAGCTTTTCGTTTTGCCAGGGCTTCAGCACAAAGTCAGAGGCACCCTCTTTTAAGGCACGTACCGCCAGCTCAATATCGCCATAGGCCGTCATGAGTATAACCGTGGTAGCCGGCGACAGATTTTTAATTTGCCTTAGCCAATGAAAGCCTTCTTTACTAGAGGTAGCACCTGTACTGTAGTTCATATCGAGCAGCACCACATCAAACCCATGCTCTTGCAACATACCCGGAATATGATACGGATCAGAGGTGGTGAGTACAGTGGCAAAATGCTGCTTTAGCAGTAGCCTGCCAGCAACCAGAATATCTTCTTCATCATCAACGATCAGTATCTTGCACGGTACTTTACTCATAGTTTATAAGATTTTATAACAAGGCGAAAGTCTGTAAATGTACAGTTTTTTACACAATTCGCTAAAATGCAGTTAAGTATATTTCTAATGTTAAGAAACCGACAATTAAGCTAGTTATACTTACTGTTCGCATGCAGACAGTCAAGTGTTCGGTTTCGGACATAAAAATATCCCACAAGCACAAACAAGCTTTTTAATATACTGATTATCAATACATTAACATTAATGGCACACTTATTGGCATTCCCACTACGGAACTATGAAAACTTTACCTACTGAATTAAACTCTACTATGGATCGCGTAATTGAAAAGAAAAAGTTTACTCCAAAGAAAATTGCCCTTATTGCCGGCGGCGCACTGGTGCTGGTGCTTGTTATCTATAATATCCTTTTTGCCGAGCACACCTCTAAACTGAATGTAGACAGTGAGCGTGTAACTATCGGTAATGTGCAGGAGGGCATGTTCCAGGAGTTTATAGCTGTAGATGGCTCAGTTGATCCATTGAACACATTTTTCCTTGACATTACAGAAGGTGGCCGTGTAGACAAAATTTATACAGATGACGGCCGCATGGTACAAAAAGGCGACACCATTCTAAAGCTGTCAAACACGACGCTGCAAATCGACTTCATGACCCGTGAAACACAGCTGTACGACCTGATGAACGAACGCCAGAACTCGGAGATCACCATGAAGCAGGACCTGATCCGTAAGGAGAACGAACTGGCTGAAATCGATTATAACCTGGCATTGGCAAAACGCAAGTATGACCGCAATAAAATGCTGATTGCCGAGAAAGTGATACCTCAGGAAGAGTTTGAAGCATCTAAAGATGAATACAACTACCTAAGCAAGCGCAAAACCCTAGCCGACCGCTCTGTAAAGCAGGATGCCAAACTAATGGACGATCGCCTGAAGCAGTTGGATGAATCAATCAGACGCATGCAAGCTAACATCAACATGGCCCGCAACACCCTGAACAACCTATATGTAGTAGCCCCTATCACTGGTCAGCTTTCTACCCTTAAAGCAGAAGTAGGTGAATCTAAAGGGCCAGGCGAGAACATCGGACAGATTGACGATATGAACGGCTTCAAGATCAAATCAAGAATCGATCAGCACTACATTTCTAAAGTATACCCAGGCCTGGACGGAACCTTCGATTTTAACGGACAGACTTATAAAGTAAAAGTTGCCAAAGTGTTCCCGGAAGTACAGAACAACACCTTTCAGGTTGACCTTGATTTTGTAGACGGCGCTCCGGAAGGCATTCGCCGTGGCCAGACCTTGCAACTAAAACTGAACCTGAACGACGGTGGCAAAGCGGTACTGATTCCTCGCGGTGGATTTTACCAGAGCACAGGCGGCAATTGGGTTTTCGTGGTAAATAAATCAGGTGATTATGCTGAGAAACGCAGCATTAAACTAGGACGCCAGAACCCGAACTACTATGAAGTACTTGACGGCCTGCAGCCGGGCGAAAAAGTAGTGCTATCGTCTTACGACAGCTACGGCGAGATTGACAGACTTGAACTAAAATAATCGATAATTGTCAGTTGCTGATTGCTTTTCCAGGCTATGAAAACAACAAGCAACCTTAAGCAACTGGCAGTCAAAACACCATTAGTACAAAATAAATTTAAAAATAAACTCAACCTCCAATAAAGAACGGATATGGAAGAACTAGTAATTGACACCAAAAACCTGCAGAAGCGCTACGTTACAGACACTGTTGAAACAACTGCCCTTGCAGGCGTAGATCTTAAAATCGCCAAAGGCGAGTTTGTGGCCATTATGGGCCCGTCGGGTTGCGGTAAGTCTACGTTGCTAAACATACTAGGCATGCTAGACTCACCAAGCGACGGCACCTTTAAGTTTTTGGGCCACGATATCAGCCGTGCCACAGAACGCCAGCGCGCCAAGCTCCGCAAAGAGAACCTGGGTTTCGTATTCCAGAGTTTTAACCTGATCGATGAGTTGACAGTGGAGGAGAACATTGCCCTGCCGCTTGCTTACTTAGGCGTATCTAAAGCCGATACTACGAAAAGAGTGCAGGAGGCAATGGAGCGTATGGGCATCGCGCACCGCCGCAGCCATTTCCCGCAGCAATTGTCAGGTGGTCAGCAGCAGCGTGTGGCTATTGCCAGAGCAACTGTATCAAACCCTGCCCTTATACTTGCCGACGAACCGACAGGTAACCTGGACTCGGTGCATGGCCGTGAGGTGATGACATTGCTATCTGAGCTAAACGATGCAGGCACTACTGTAGTGATGGTTACCCACTCCCCTTCTGATGCTGAATACGCGCACCGTATCGTGAACCTGTTCGACGGCCAGATTGTGACGGAGAACGTGAACGTTAAGCGCCACGCAGCTGAGTTGCTGTAGGGTTATAAGCACGCTCTAAGAGTAATTTTCTATCTATTTCTTCCAAAGATAAAGTTGCTTGTATAGCCTCTGCCGGAGGTATTTGTTTGGTCCGGCAGCGGCTATACTTCAGCTTCACACACAAATAAAACATGAAAAAGAACTTTACGCTTGCCTTACTTTTCTACTGCCTTTGCACTGTAGCAAACACTCAGCCAAAGAAAGATGAAAACCAAGAAGGTTATTTGCATGGCAAAGTATAATCTGCACGGCAGGAAGTTTGTGAGCACTGGCAATGAAAAAGGCCTTTCGAACGAGGATACCATTTTCCACTACTTTCAGGATGGCCAGGTTATAACAGGCAAGTATAAAGGAGGAGCAATTGCGGAAGGCTTTCTGGTTGGCAAACAAACAGCCGACGATGAACTGGAGCTACTCTTCCATTGCATCACTACCGGAAACGAATTAAGAGCCGGACAATCTAAAGGCAAAATAACAGCAGCAACAAACGGACAACTATACCTGAGCTTTAACTGGAACTGGTTAAACGGAGACAACAGTGGTGGCCTCTCATTTTACAAAGAGGTAGAACAAGTATAAACACGCAGACTTAAATCCATTATCAATACGGCAATCATGCTTCAGAATTACATTAAAATAGCGCTCCGTAACCTATACCGCAACAAGGTATACTCAGCTATCAACATAGTTGGACTAGCGATAGGTGTGGCGTCCTGTATGCTTATTTTCCTTTACGTACAGGATGAGCTAAGCTATGAAAGCAATTTTAGTAAGGCTGACCGCATTGTGCGCGTTGTAGGTGAAGTTTCTTTCGAAGGGCAACAAGATAACTTTGCCGTTACCCCCCCGCCACTAGAGCCTGCCCTCCGTAAGTTTTCAGGAGTAGAAACAGTAACTCAGTTTTCGCCAACCAGCAAACAAACTATCTGGTACGACAACCAAAGCTTTACAGAAGACGAACTACTATTTGCCGACAGCGCATTTTTCACTGTTTTTAATTATGAGTTCATAGCCGGTGATCCTGCTACAGCCCTGGATGGCCCTCAGAAAATTGTGCTGACAGAAGAACTTGCTCACAAGCTTTTCGGAGGCACAGAAGATGCCATGGGGAAAGTATTGCAGTTCAGCCGTAACCCCTACACTGTAACAGGTATTTACAAAGACAAAGGTCACACTCATATCCGAGCCAACGGCTTACTTTCACGCGCTACCATCGATAGCAAATTAACTGAAGAAGAATTAAAGAACCTGTGGTTTAACCTAAACCGATATACATACGCCCTATTACCCAACCAAAACAAACTGCCCGAACTCCAGCAGCAGTTAGATGAGTTATCCAGCAACTTCATTAACCCCTGGATTAAAGAGAACCGTCTGAACGCCAAGATGAAGTTTATTGCACAGCCTTTAAAGGACATACACTTCGACCAGCGCTATGTACATGGACTATCGCCATCTGGCAACATGTCTTATGTATATATTTTCGGAGCTGTAGCCATTTTCCTGCTACTGATTGCAAGTATAAATTACATGAACCTGGCCACTGCCAGATCTGCGAAACGCGCTAAAGAAGTGGGTTTACGCAAAGTGGTTGGCGCTGGCCGTAGCCAACTGGTTAGCCAGTTCCTGGGCGAGTCTATACTACTTACACTTATTGCTGTAGTGCTGGCGCTGGGCTTGGTGCAGGTGTTTATTCCTAGCTTTAACTCACTTACCGACAAGAACTTTTCCTCAAACTTCTTCTTTCAGGGCGAGTTCTTATTGCTACTGCTTGCACTTATACTGCTGATAGGTATTGTGGCAGGCAGCTACCCTGCGTTTTTCTTGTCGCGCTTTAAGCCAGCAGATGTGCTTAAGTCTGATAAAATGCCTAAAGGCAGCAGCGCCACCTTACGAAAGGCATTGGTAGTAGTGCAGTTCGGTATATCGCTGATCATGATCATAGGGACTATTGTGGTTTTTGCGCAGATGCGCTTTCTGAAAAATTCAGATCTGGGCTTCCAGAAAGAACAGGTGTTGGTAATAGACGTACCAAGCGGTGACTCCACACTTGTGTCACGGCTACCAGTTATCAAGCAACAGCTACTCCAGAATCCTAATGTGCTGCAGGTTTCCAACTCATACAGCATTCCATCAGAATCTTTAAACCGCACACTGATGCTGGTAGAGCAAGGAGATAAAATGGTGGAGAAAACCATTGACCTCATGGCTATAGATTATGATTTCATCCCGCTGATGGGCATTGAAATGAAAGCAGGCCGTAACTTCTCTAAAGAACACAAAACAGATCAACAGGCTGGGGTTATTATAAACGAAGCAGCTGCCAAATGGCTTGGTTGGGAGGATCCAATCGGTAAAAAAGTGAATACCGGTGACACCACCATTGCTGGCAACCAGGCTCGCATCATAGGTGTGGTAAAAGACTTCCATGTACAGTCACTGCACTCAGAAGTACAACCGCTGGCGTTACAACTGGCACCAGAGTCTCCTGGCTACCTATTAGCACGCATTGCCCCTGAAAACCAGGCCGCCACCATACAATTTGTGGAGCAGCAGTGGCGACAGTTCGATCAGAGACACCCGATGGAGTATTTCTTCATGGATGAGTTCTTTGACAGGCAGTACAAATCTGAGGAGAAGATGCTGACGATATTCGGGTACTTTGCTGCTCTTACCATCTTCATTGCGTGCTTGGGCTTGTTTGGCCTGGCCTCCTTCACAGCCGAGCAACGCACCAAAGAGATTGGCATCCGCAAAGTGCTGGGCTCATCAACCGGAGGTATTGTATTACTACTTTCTAAGGATTTTGCCCTACTGGTACTGGTTGCCATTGCACTGGCAAGTCCGGTAGCCTGGTTCGGCATGAACACCTGGCTGCAGGATTTTGCTTACCGTGTAAACCTGAGCTGGTGGATATTTGTGCTGGCAGGGTTTGTAGCCATGAGTATCGCACTTATCACTGTAAGTGTTCAGGCCGTGAAAGCCGCGTTTCTAGATCCGGTTAATGCACTCAGAACACAATAGATTACGCACCAACTATCCGTTTACACGACCTAACAAATAAAACTATGCTACACAATTATCTGCTCACTTTCTGGAGAATCCTGCTCCGCAACAAGGTCTACACAGGCCTTAACATAGCAGGACTGGCAATCGGTATTTCCTCCTGTATTCTTATTTTATTGTACATACAGGATGAGTTGAGTTACGACAAGCACTTTGACAAAGCTGACCGCATCTACAAAGTCACCAGCTCAATTAGCATGCAGGGCGACAAACAGACAATTAGCACTATACCTTTCCCCTTTGCTTCCACACTAGAGCAGATGTATCCCGATCTTGAAGCTACTGTGAGGCTTCAGGGTATGCCAAAGCAAACAGTTTGGTTTGAAGATAGAATGCTGAATGTGGAAGGTCTGTTTTTTAGTGATGAAACTTTCTTTGATGTTTTCTCACATGATTTTCTACTAGGCAACCCAACTACAGTTCTGCAGGCCCCCAACACCATAGTATTAACCAAAGACATGGCCGAGAAACTTTTCGGGAGTCCGCAGGCTGCCATGGGCAAAGTAATACGCACCAGTAAGCGACCTTTAGAAGTAACAGGGGTAATTGAAAACCCGAAGCAGTCACACCTTAAGTTTACCGGACTAGTTTCCATGACATCTTTTGACAAGGAAGCCATAGCTCAGAAAGAAAAAGCCTGGTACAACTACACAAGCCACACCTATGTTCTGCTAAAAGACCCTAAACAGCAAAGTGAGTTTTACAATGCTGTAAGCGGATTCGGGGGAAGTGTTATGGGGCCGATGTACAAGAAAGACAACCTGAACATTGAAGTAAATTTCTATCCTCATCCTATTACTGAAATACATTTAGGTGAAAGCCTTTCTAATGAGATCACTCCTGCAGGAAACCGTACCAACTTGTACATCTTCGGGTTTGTGGCTGCTTTCGTGCTGTTGATCGCCTCTATTAATTATACAAACTTAGCCACAGCACGAGCCTCGAAGCGTGCACAGGAAGTAGGCCTGCGCAAAACCATTGGCGCAGACAGAAGCCAATTGGTTTGGCAGTTCTTAGGTGAGTCGCTGCTAATGACGCTAATAGCGACAGTACTAGCCTTGGCACTTGTAGAATTCCTGTTGCCAAGCTTTAACTTGCTAACAGATAAAAATATTGACCATTCTACATTGATGTCCAGCCATCTGCTGCTGGCGCTTTTTGCCCTGGTAGTGCTCATCACCGTACTGGCGGGCGGTTATCCGGCTTTCTTCCTTTCTGGCTTTAAACCCATGACAGTGCTGAAATCAAGCAGAATGCCTAACAGCGGCGGAGCAATGTTACGCAAGTCTCTTGTAGTTACGCAGTTTGCCATCTCCATTGCGCTCATCATCTGCACAATTGTAGTGATAAAGCAAATGCACTACCTGAAGAACTCTGACCTTGGCTTTAACAAAGAGCAAGTAATGGTGATCGCTATTCAGCCCGGCGACACAGCTGTTGTAAATCACCTTGCAAGTATAAAAGGTGAACTACTGCAGAACCCTAAAATCACAGAGGTGGCTGCCACTACTTACGTGCCCGGTGATGATATTGGCACCTCGCTCTACCATTTCCCGAACGGCGGTGCTTACGAAGAACGCTCTTTTAACTCTATTTGGGTAGGATTCGGATTTATGGATCTTTTAGGTGCAGAACTAGTTGATGGTCGCTTCTTCAGCGAAGATCACCCTAACGACCTGAACACTGTAATAATTAACGAGGCTACAGCAAAACACCTGAATTGGAAAAACCCTGTGGGCCAAAATATAAGAGCAGGCGATACTGACCTGAAGGTGATTGGTATGGTGAAAGATTTTAACTACCAGTCGCTGCACAATGCAGTTCAGCCTTTGCTCATATTCCCTGCTTCGGGTTGGGCAAAGTATGTCACTGTTCGCCTTTCTCCTGAGGATGTTCGCTCCACCATCTCTTTTGTAGAGGAGAAGTGGGGAGCCTTTGATCAGAAGCATCCAATGGAGTACTACTTCCTGGATGAGCATTTTGATAAACAGTACCGTGCAGAAGAGAAGATGCTGACGGTGTTCGGCTACTTTACATTGCTCACTGTTATTATTGCCTGCATGGGTCTTTTTGGACTCGCGGCCTTCACGGCAGAAGAGCGCAAGAAAGAAATCGGTATTCGCAAAGTATTGGGTAGTTCTGTCTCAGATATCGTTCTGCTCCTCTCCCGCGACTTTGCTGTGCTCGTGCTAATAGCCATTCTAATAGCCTGTCCGGTGGCCTGGTATGGTATGCATATATGGCTACAGGACTTTGCTTATAAAACTGAGCTAAGCTGGATCATGTTTGCGGCTGCCAGCTTTATTGCCTTGGCTGTTGCACTTCTAACGGTCAGCTATCAGGCATTGAAAGCAGCTTCGTTGGATCCAGTAAAGACACTCAGGACACAATAAAAACTAAAGGGGAACCTCCTAATCAACTAAGCCATGCTCAAGAACTACCTGCTCATCTTCTGGCGCAACATGACCCGCAACAAGGTATATGCTGCCATTAACATCACCGGCCTTGCCATCGGCATTGCCTCCTGCATACTTATTTACCTGTATGTGCAGCACGAGCTAAGCTACGATAAGTACTTTACCAAACACGATAGAATTTACCGCGTGGTAAACAACCTTATTGTAGAGGATGAGGTGGAAAAAGCATCGGTAACACACGCTGCCCTTGCACCAGGGCTTGCTGCCGATTTTCCGGAGATAGAGACAGCGTTGCGCATGATCAACAGAAACAAGCAGGTATTGCGCCTTGATGAAAAAGCTATTACTATAGAGCATGCTTTTTGGGCAGACAGTAACTACTTCGAGGTTTTTGATTACAAGCTTTTAGAAGGTGACCCAAAAGCAGTATTGCAGGAGCCGAACACCATGGCACTCTCCAAGGACGTGGCAGCCAAGTTTTTCGACGACCCGATGAAAGCCATGTACAGCACCTTCCGTATTGGTAGCCAGTCGTACAAAGTAACCGGCATTTTTGAGCCTGTTGATGCAGCTCATATGAAACCAAACGTGCTTACATCCATGAGCACATTACCGGCAGAAGTACGCCAAAACTTTAAATCGAACTGGTTTGGCACCAACAGTTATACTTATGTATTGCTTAGCGACAGTAAAGCAGCAGCAGGCTTGCAGGCGAAACTTCCGGACTTTGTTAAAAAACGAATTTCACCTGCACGGGGCAACACAACAGAGCGCGTAGAATTACACTTGCAGGCACTTACGGATATCCACCTGAACACTGATTACCTTTGGGAGGCATTTCCGGTAGGCAAAAAATCATACATCTATATTTTCTCATTTGTCGGCATCTTTATACTTCTGATCGCAAGCATAAACTACATGAACCTGGCTACAGCGCGCTCTGTAAAACGCGCCAAAGAAGTAGGCTTACGCAAAGTGGTAGGCGCCGACAGATCGCAGTTGATACTGCAATTCCTAAGCGAATCCATCTTACTTACCGTGTTTTCAGTTTTTGTAGCACTGCTGTTAGTGGAGCTGATGTTACCAACATTTAACAGCCTCTCCGATAAAAACATAGCATCCAATTATTTTCTGGAGCCTATTTTTGCAGCTTCCATACTAGGCATCGCTTTACTCATCGGTTTAATATCGGGCAGCTATCCGGCTTTGGTTCTCTCCCATTTTAAGCCTGCAGATGTACTGAAGGGTTCCACCACACCGAACAGTGGCAGCGCAGTTTTACGAAAAGGCCTGGTTGTGTTGCAGTTTACCATTTCACTGGTGCTAATCATCGGAACCATTATAGTTTACAGCCAGATGCACTACTTAAAAAGTCAGGATCTTGGCTTTACAAAAGAACAGGTGTTAGTGGTAGATATTCCTAGCGGCGATACAACCATTGTAAACCAGATGCCGGTAATAAAAGAGCAGCTTCTCAAGAACCCTAAGATAACAGAGGCAACTACTACAGTCATGATCCCAGGTGAGACCACTGGCGTAATCATATTTGATGTGGAGCGCAACGGTACAATGGCTGAGAAAACCATGAACACCATTTTCGTGGACTACGAGTTCCTGGATTTGATGGACATCAACCTGAAGGCAGGCAGAAACTTCTCCAAAGAAATTGCCACAGACCAAGAAAACGGTTTTATTTTAAATGAAGCTGCAGCAAATGTACTTGGCTGGGCCGACCCGATTGGCAAGCGCATCGGCTTTTCAGATACCACTGCAGGCAGAGTAGTGGGCGTGGTAAAAGACTTTAACTATACTTCGCTGCATAGCCCGATAGAACCGCTCGTGATTATGCTGGCCCCACAGAATAACGGTTACCTGATGGCACGTGTCTCGCCGAACGGTATAACCGAAGCCATGGACCACATGCAGGAAACCTGGTCTAAGTTCGCGCCATCTCACCCTATGGATTACTTCTTTTTGGACGAGAGCTTTAATAAACAATACCGCGCTGAAGAAAAGATGCTGACGATTTTCGGATACTTTTCACTGCTTACCATTATCATTGCCTGTATGGGTTTATTTGGCCTGGCTTCTTTTACAGCCGAGCAACGCACCCGCGAGATAGGCATCCGCAAAGTGTTGGGCAGCTCTGTGTCTGGTATCGTGATGCTGCTAACCAAAGATTTTGCCTTGCTGGTTATGGTAGCTATAGTGCTGGCCAGCCCTATTGCCTGGTACGGCATGCAGCAGTGGCTACAGGACTTCGCCTACCGCACGCCTATCAGTGCCTGGGTGTTTGTAGCGTCCGGTCTGGTTGCCTTGTGCCTGGCTATTGTAACGGTAAGCTTTAAAGCGGCACGCGCCGCCATGACAGATCCTGTAAAAGCCCTACGGACTGAATAAAAGAGTATTTGTTGTTTGTTTAATGTGAATGCTTTTAGGGGGGCAATGAAATATTTGCCCCCCTTAGGCAACCGCTAAACCAAACATAACATCATATAAGCGTGCAACTTACACTTTGAAAGACATGAACATATCTTTACCAAAAGTTTTGATTCTTTCTCTGCTTGGGTTCCTGCTTTTAAGTTTGATTGGGGCTCAGGCACAAGACTCCTATACCATAACTGTGGAGGATGTAAGCGATAGAAAGGTAAGAGTTGAGGCAACGCTGTATCCGAAGAACGATACCCTGCTCATGAGCCCCTACGGAGCCACGAATTTAAAAGACGGCTGTGCTACTTTCGTTAAAAACGTATCTGCAAAAACCAGCTCAGGAGAACAAATTGGTATCAGTCAACTAGATAATGGAGTTTTTGTACTTGATAATGCTAGCAAAAGCAAAAAGGTACATCTCAGCTACATCGTAAATATGCAGCATGAGAAACAGAAGTGGCCATTCGGATATAAAGAGGCAGCTTATGTGAATAATGAGATGCTGATGGCCACCGGTAATGCTCTTTTTATAACCAGGTTAGATGTAGATAGTGCCACTATAAATTTTAAGCTTAAAAAGCCTTATAAAGTAGCCAATGCTTGGAAACAGACTGCGCCAGCCTCTTATGTTGCAAAAGGTGCAGAAGAATTGGTATGGACGGTGCTCGCAATCGGAAACTTCAACCTATCAGAAATCCAGACAGGAAAAACAAAGATACTGCTGGCCTATAGCAACGAACTATCACCATCAAAAAAACTGGTTGAGTCCACCATCAGAAAAGCTGTTAAGAAGTATGAAAGCATTTATGGAGGTTCTCCTTCCAGGCAGCCGTCTGCCCCAGACAAGTACCTGTATGTAATGAACGTTGACAGCTCCTATGTGGGAGGTGGTGCTGCTTTTACAAATTCCATCAGCATACTTCTTAATGCTGCACCAGCACATACAAAAAAAGCAGGCACTACATCATGGCATCACATCCTGGTACACGAGATCGGGCACTTATGGAATGGACGGTCTTTAAAGACAGGCGAAAGCACGGAGTGGTTTAACGAAGGGTTTACTGATTATTTAGCTTATAGAGTGGAGCATGAATTGGGGCTGTTCAATAAGAGTGAGTGGGAAGAAATGCTATCGCAAAAGCAAGCGGAGTACAACAAGGCAAGAGAAAAAAATAAGGTTACGTTGGCAGCAGCCGGCAAAGACAAAGGCCACAACTATGATATTATTTACAGTGGGGGCCTTTTTCTCGCACACAAGCTGAATACAGAAATAAAGAAGGCGACAAAGACCAAAAAAGACCTAAGTGATTTCATGCAGAATATGTATGCAGCCTTTTCGTCTAAAGATAAACCCATTGGTAATAAAGACATCAAGTTAATTGCCGAACAGGCATGCTCCTGTAACCTTGACAATCTATTTCTAGAGGTAACAGATCAGAAACTCTCCAACAAGATTGAATAGAGTATTTATAGTTCTAAAAGACACTTTCAAACCCATCAATATGAAAAAGGCATTCTCCATTCTATTTGCAGCAACTGTTGCCTGTACGGCAGCTAAGGCAGTATCACTGCCCACCATTTCCTACAATGATGCAGTAAATTTCTCTTCAGCTATACAAGACACCACCAAATCCAAGAAGTCTAAAAACCATGTGGAGATCAGCTCTAACAATGGAGAAAGTAAGGGCAACTTTATCTACATAAACAATGGCACGCACGAAGAGATAAAGTATAACGGCACCATTACGCTTACCAATGACAACAGAGATGTAAAAAGCATATCTCCGGATGGCTACCTCCGCTATGAGAAGAAAGAGAATGGTGTTGCTCGCAAACTGGAAATTGAAAGTGACAAAAGCGGCAACCTTACCCGCAAATATTATGAAGCTGGCAAACAGGTAGCTTATGAGCCTGCAGGCAAGCAATGGCTGCAGCTGGTAATGCCGGAGATCATTATTAAAACAGGAATTGGCCTGGAAGCTATACTAGAGGAGGCGTACAAGAAAAATAGTGCCAAAGGAGTATTGGCGGAAGCAGACAGAACCACCAGTGACAGCAACAGATCAAAGATCATAAGATACCTGTTGGCACAGCCCAACCTGCCAGCAAACGACGTGAAACTGGCACTGGAGTATGCAGGCAAAAACACGAACTCTGATTATGAGCTTGGCAAGCTTTTACGACAGATTCCATCTTCCTATTTGGCAAAAGATGACATTGCAACTGCTTACCTGCAGGCCGCCCAGAAAATTTCGTCAGACTATGAAATGCGCAAGGCTTTGTCGCACATACTTACTGTAGGCGAATTAAGTAACAGTTCAACAGGCATGGCCATAAAAGCGCTTTCATCTATTTCGTCAGACTACGAGAAGAGCAAGGTAATACAGCAACTGGCCGAGCAAAAGAGTTTCCTCGCTGACAACTATAAAGCCACCTTTGCTGTGATCAACAGCATTTCATCGGATTATGAAAAGGCAAAATCGATCAGCAGTATACTGAGCAAGCAGAAGCTCTCGGAGGCACAGTACCAATCCTTATTTCCAGTGGTTACCAGCATTAGCTCCGACTATGAGAAGAGCAAGGTGCTGCGCAACATGGCTGCACGAATACCGTCAAATGCCACTGCTCTGCACGAAGACTACAGAAAAGCAGCCAAAACTATCAGTTCTGAATACGAATACAAAAAAGCCATGGAGGCGCTGAACTAGCGTTTATCTACAAAATCAGGAGGCTGGTCGAAAACAGGAGTAGTAGGCTTATCTAAAATGCTACATTAGAGTAAATAGTAATGGCTAGCTGTATTCCAGTAGTTAATATGCTGTAACAGTAAAAATAAAAAGGGAACAATGAGCACAAAAGCATTTGACTTCTTCCGTCGCCACAGCGCTTATGGAGCCCTTTTTATCAGGCTGGCTATTGGAGTGTTTATAATTTATGGGGTGCAGGATAACGTTTTCAGTTGGGCAAGGATGTTGGAGTTCAGAGATTTTCTGAACGAGCGCGGAGTACCTTACCCACTCGTTGCAGCCCATTTATCGGTGTATGTACAGTTTATCTGTGGTATACTTTTATTGGTAGGCGGTGCTGTACGCTTAGCAGGCTTGTTCCTGATCCTAAACTTTACAGCAGCCATTTTTATTGCGCATATCGGGCAGACTTTCCCGCAGTACTACCCGGCAGCACAATTGATTGCTGTTGGCTTTTATTTTTTGTTTAACGGTGCAGGCCCAGTGTCCTTAGATGCTTACTTCAGCCGGAAACGAGCACAAAGTATAGATCGTACGTTACCAGTTAATGCATGATACTAGCTTTATAAAAATATACGATGTTGCTAAAAAAGACCATACTCCTGCTTAGTCTTGGGCTGAGCCTCACTTTAACCGGTAATGTTGCTGCACAGCAGCGCCAGACCGATAAGTATAACGTTACCGTAGACCTTACGCAGGTAAAGGATGACAAAGTACAGGTAACACTGCAACCGCCGCAGCTAAAAACGAACGAAGTAATTTACAATATTCCCAAAGTTGTGCCCGGTACTTATTCTGTATCAGATTTCGGCAGGTTTGTAACAGACTTTAAGGCGCTGGATAAAAACGGAAATGCCTTGGCCGTAGAGCAACTTGATACCAACCGCTGGAAGATCAGCAACGCAAACAAACTGGCAAAGATCACTTATTGGGTTGATGACACCTTTGATGCTGATGTGCGGGAAAATGCAGTGTTTGAACCCGGTGGAACGAACATCGAAGCAGACAAGAATTTCCTGATAAACCCCTTTGGCTTTATCGGTTATTTTGATGGCATGAAGCAGGTGCCGTACGAATTAAACGTTACCAAGCCAGAAGGATTTTATGGCGCTACGCCGCTTATCGCCACATCCAGCACGGCCACTAAAGATACGTACCAGGTGCCAAACTATGTGGAGCTGGCCGATTCGCCGTTGATGTATAACCGCCCCGATACAACTGTCCTGAATTTAGGAAATACCGAAGTACTTGTTTCAGTATACTCTCCGTCGGGCCGCGTTACTTCCAAGCCTATTGCCGCCAACGTGCGCGATATACTGGAGGCACAGCGTAAATACCTGGGTGGCACCTTGCCAGTAGATAAGTATGCGTTCCTGATTTATGTGCCGGAGCGTGTGGGCAAAACCGGTTCTTACGGAGCATTGGAGCATTCTTACTCCTCAGTATACTTTTTACCGGAAATGCCCGCCGAGCAGTTTAGCTCCACCATCCGTGATGTGGCTGCCCATGAGTTTTTCCATATCGTAACGCCACTCAACATCCATTCCGAAGAGATAGGCAACTTCGACTTCATCAACCCAAAAATGTCGAAGCACCTGTGGTTGTATGAGGGGGTAACTGAATATTTCGCTTCGCATGTGCAGGCGCACCAAGGCCTGTACGACCTGGATACTTACTTGCAAAAATTACGCGAGTACATTGCCGCATCCAGAGAGTACTACAACGATACGCTGCCATTTACCGTGATGAGTGCCGAAGTGCTGGACAAGTATGAGAAACAGTATTCAAATGTGTACCAGAAAGGGCCACTGATTGGATTGGTACTGGATATCAAACTGCTGGAACAAAGCCAGGGCAAGTATGGCCTGCGCAACCTGATGCAAGACCTTTCCAAGACCTACGGCAAAGAAAAATCCTTTAAAGACGAGGAGCTTTTCGATAAAATAGCAGAACTGACCTATCCTGGAATCAGGGAGTTTTTTGCAAAGCATGTGGAGGGGCCACAGCCGCTGCCACTAGAAGAAACTTTCCGAAAGGTAGGTATCATCTATGAACCTGTGGCTACCCAGACCATTGTATCATACGGTGGGTTTACCCCGGGCTTTGACAGGGATAACAACAAAATAATTGTTGCCGAAACCTCTGAAATGGATGCTTTTGGTAAGCAAATGGGCTTTAAGGAAGGTGACCAGTTACTAAAGTTCAACGGCACCAACATCACCCCCGACAACATACGTGATTTGATTGCCGACACGCTGCAAGCCATGAAACCTGGCGAGCCTATTACCATAACTGTCGGCCGCAAAAACAAGCGAGGGAAAATTAAGGAAACAAAGCTGAAGGGAACCATTACACCCATAGAAAGGCAGGCCATCCATGTGCTGGAGCCAGACCCTAACGCTACCCAGCAGCAGAAAGCCCTTCGTGCTGCCTGGCTTAACGAAGAAGTATAAATTACAGCTATAAGTACAAAGTAAAACTATGAAAAATGTATCATCCAAAGCCCTGCTTAAAAAGCTGGGAGGGCTAGCGGTTTGCCTGAGCTTAGCAGCTGCCGTACAGGCACAGGAAATGTTAACACTGGAGCAAAGCTTAAATCTGGCACGCCAGCACAACGTAACGCTGCGCCAGGCAAAGTATAACCACACCAAAGCCGACATTAACGTTAACCGCAGCAAGTTCAGTTACCTGCCTACTGTTTCGGCAAATGCCGATGTGAATAAGATCAATGGGCAAACGTTTGACAATGTAACAGGGCAGGTGAAAAACGGTACCACCACTACTTCCTTTCCCTACCTGGCCGGCCAGGTGGTGCTGTTCGATGGCTTTACCAAATTATTCGAACTAAAGCGGGCAAAGCAGCAGGCAGAAGCCAGTTCCTATGCCGCACAGCAGGCCGAAATAGAGCTGGAAACCAACATCACCAATTTTTACCTGCAGGCCCTGCTCGACCATGAGAACATCACCATTGTGCGGGAAAGGATAAAGCTGCTGGAGGGCCAACTGGACAAGATGGAGAAACTGGAGCGTGCCGGCGTGCGTGCCCAGGACGAAGTATACCAGATTAAGGCACAGATAGCCACCGAAAAGCTGAACCTGATCACATTCCAGAATAATTACCGTAGGGCAAAGCTGCAACTGGCACAGGAAATGAACGTGGAAGGCAACCAGGAGTATGTGCTGCAAACGCCAACAACTCCGCTGGACCTGAATATGAGCTTACCAACTGAGCAGGATGTGATGGCGCGTGCGCTTGGCCACTCTCCCTTGATAAAGTCATCTACGGCCTCGCTGGAGGCAGCTAAGAGTAACCTGAAAGTTGCCCGCAGCAATTTCTCCCCTACCCTCTCGCTAGAGGGCGTGCTTAGCTCCAACTATACCAGCAACGTGCTAAAGGATCCGGCTAACGGCGATTTCACTACCATCCCATACTTTAACCAACTGGAACTGAACCAACGAAAAATTGTGGGCCTTAACTTAAACATTCCACTATTTAATGGCCTTAACCGCCACTACGATGCCCAAACTGCACGCATCGACCTGCGCAACGCTGAACTTGACCTAATTGCCCGCCAGAACCAGTTGCGACAAACAATACAGCAAGTATACCAGGATGTATTGGCAGCACAGGAGAAGTATAACACTGTAATGGCTAACCTCGAGTACACTGAAAAAGCCTTTGAGTCTGCCAAGAAGCGCTACGAAATGGGCACGATCGATTTCTTTGCCTACATGGAGTCTTTGAACAATAAAAACAGGGCGCAAACGGAACTTCTGCAGAGCAAATGCGAGTTCTATTTTAAACAACGCATATTAGAGCTTTACCAAGGTTAAAGATACCACTACTACCTATCTATTACCGGGAGCCGCAGCCTTAACAGGTGCGGCTCTCATTTTTGGAACGGTTGTCTGATGAAGAGTTAAAGTTGTATTTACTAGCTGTAGCAAAACTACTCCTGCACACAATGACGTCAGCTTAAGTAAAACCAGAAGCTATTTTGTCATCTCGACCTTTGGGAGAGATCTCTTCAGGACACTCCTGTACAAATCTTAGATAGATTTCTCACAGCTACGCTGGTCCCTTTCAACTCTCGTCTCAGGCATGTTCGAGATGACAGCTTAGGTTGACGTCATTGAAAATTAAAGGGTGAGTAAATCATCCGCTTAAGAAAGCGGCTGTCAGATAGTAAATCACAGGTAGCTGTGCAGTGTAGCACGATAAAATACCAGTGTTGGTCGAACAATTTGGCTCTGACTTTATTATGCAGATAGGTTTCTCTAACTTTGAAACGCTTCAGAAATTTTTCAGCCAAATGCGCTATTCTTATTACTGCTTGTTCCTCCTCTTCCTGATTTTACTGGCTGTGCCTGCAGCGGCGAAAAACTATATGCTTAGCGGCATAGTGCGTGCAGCTGGCACAAATGAGGTGTTGGTTGGTGCCACTGTGGCTGTACCAGGTTTACAAACAGGCACCACCACCAACGAGGGTGGTTTTTATTCGTTGGCATTGCCACAAGGTACCTATACTGTACAGGCCTCTTACATTGGCTACGATACCTTTAGCGGCAGCATCCGTGTAACAGGCAACCAGACCTACAACATCACCTTAGCGCCAGCCTCCAACGAACTGCAGGTGGTGGAGATTGAGGCCCAAACGCTGCGCCAGAAACTGAACGACACGCGCATGAGCGTGGAAAAACTCACCACCAAAGAGGCGAAGCTCCTGCCCGCCCTCTTCGGTGAGGTAGACCTGATCAAAACGCTCCAGCTGAAGCCAGGCGTACAGTCTGGTGGCGAGGGCTCTTCAGGTTTGTATGTGCGTGGCGGCGGCCCCGACCAGAACCTGGTGTTGCTGGATGATGCGCTGATCTACAACCCTTCGCACCTATTTGGTTTCTTCAGCGTTTTCAACTCCGATGCTGTTAAAAGTGTTGAGTTGTATAAAGGCGGCTTTCCGGCACAGTTTGGCGGCAGGCTTTCTTCGGTGGTAGACGTTGACATGGCCTCCGGTAACAATGAGCGTGTTCAGGCCACTGGTGGTCTTGGTTTAATATCCTCACGCCTTACCCTGGATGGGCCAATTGTAAAAGATAAAGCTACTTTCCTGATCTCGGGGCGCAGAACGTATGTAGATATTTTTACCCGACAGCTAAACCGCATCAACGAAGGCAAGAAAGACTACAGCCCTATCCCGGATTACTATTTTTACGACCTGAACGGTAAGCTTAACTACAAAATTGGCGAGAAAGACGAGCTTATCCTGAGCAGTTACTGGGGCCGCGACTTCTTTACGTTTAAAGACGATGACTTCCGGATTGGCTTTGACTGGGGCAACAGCATGGCCTCGCTTAGCTGGCGGCACAAGTATAACGACAGGCTTTACAGCACCACCTCAGCGGGCATTACCAAGTATAAATATGCCATCAATAACGAGATAGACATCTTTAGCTTTAAGCTTACTTCCGATATAGAGGATTATACTTTAAAAACAGATTTTGACCTGTTTCTGACTGGTGGCCATAGTATAAAGTTCGGTGCCAGCGCTACCCGCCATTATTTTACAGTTGGCCGCCTCAACTTCGACTCTGATGATAACAGCCTGAGCTTTGGCGCCGGAAACGATTACGATGCTACCGAATTCGGCGCATACGTGGCTGATGATTACCAGGTAAATGCACGGCTTTCGCTTAATTACGGTTTGCGTTTTTCCGGCTTTAACAATGGCAAAACATACTTTGCCCTGGAACCGCGTGTGGCTGCCAAGTATAACCTTTCGGAGAACACCTCGCTTAAAGGCAGTTTTGCCAGCATGATGCAGTACGTGCACCTGGTTGCCAACTCCGGGGCTTCCCTGCCTACCGATGTCTGGTACCCGTCTTCTGCGTATGTAAAGCCGCAGCGCTCGCAGCAGGTGGCGGCAGGGGTTAGCCACCTGTTTGGGGATGGCAAGTTCTTGTTCACGAACGAAGTATACTATAAATGGATGGAGCGCCAGATTGATTTCCGAGATGGTGCCAACCTTTTTGTGAACGATGACCTGGAGGCTGAGTTCCTTTTCGGCAAAGGCAGAAGCTACGGCAACGAAGTATACCTCGAGAAGATTAAAGGCAGAACCACCGGCTGGGTTGGCTATACTTTATCTTGGACTTACCGCAAGTTTGACAGTGAGGATCCGGCAGATGCGATAAACAACGGCAACTGGTTCCCAACACGCTACGACCGCCGCCACGACCTGAGCGTGGTGCTGCTACACCAGCTAAGCAAGCGCCTTAACTTAACTGGCGCCTTTACCTATGGCACCGGCAATGCTTTCTCGCTTCCGGTTGCCCGCTTTGCTTTTCAGGATGTGCAGGGGCAGCGCTCTTCGGTAGTGCCTGTTTACTCTGAGCGCAATGGCTTCAGGCTAGCTCCTAACCACCGCCTGGATTTAGGTTTGGTTTGGAAACTTAACCCGAAACGCGGCAGCGCCGACCTTACCTTCAGCGTGTACAATGCCTACAACAGGCGCAACCCATACTTTGTGTACTTCGACCAGATAGAGGACGAGGAAAGCGGCCAGACACTGAAGTTCCAGGCGAAGCAAGTGTCGCTTTTCCCTACTATCCCATCTGTAACTTACAATTTTAAATTCTGATGAAAGTTAAGGTTTTTTTATACTTGCTACTGCCTGTACTTTTACTGGCAACAGCCTGCGACCTGGAGAAAGAGATTGAGGTTGCATTACCTGAGCATACTCCCCAACTGGTGGTAGAGTGTTACCTGCAGCAAGGCAAAACATTTAAAATGACCGTTACGGAAAGTGCGTCATACTTCGATGCGCCACAGTCACTGTTTGTACCTAATGCCGAGGTGTACATTACCCACAATGGCCGCCGCATTAAGCTAAACTACAAGCCAATGGTGGCCAAGCAGGCCGGCAAGTACTACACCCATACCTCTACAGAGGTTATGAACGCAAAGCCTGGCGATATTTTCGGTTTGGAGGTAACCGACAACAAGGGCCGCAAAGTTACCGGATTTACCACCATACTACCGGTTGTGCCTATTGAGGAAGTGGAATGGAAATTTAATGAGAAGGAAAAGGCCTACCTGCTCACCTCTTTCCAGGACAATGCCAGCACCACTAACTATTACCGCTATGTAACCCATGTAGACAGCCTGAATACCAGGCCCGAACGTGACTTCACACTCGATGATGATCTCACCAATGGCAAGCGCACCACACTGGGCTCGGCTTACGACTATGATCGGAATGACACTATTATCGTTTCGCTTTACCACATCGAAAAGCAATACTATGATTTCCTGAATTCTGTAGATGATGCCAAAAGCGCCAACGGCAACCCTTTTGCTCAACCGTCTAAAATCAAGTCGTCGGTACAGGGGGGGATAGGTATATTTACCAACTTAGCCTTTGAGCGTAAAACTGTAGTCCTCAACTAAACTTATTAAAGAACAGTTATTTATAAATAAAATTATAACAAAAACCAGTTCTATCTAGTAAAGAGTGCATATTCATAGTTACCAGGTTACTTAGCCTCTTAATATCTTTAAACAGATACTTGATGAAACTGAAAGTATTCCTCACCCTACTACTGTTGTTCTTGTTTGCCAACAACGGGTATTGCCAACTCTTTGCATCTTACCACCAGAGTGCAACCTCATTTGCGGGCGTAGGCTTCGAAGTTTGGCGCTTTACTCCAGAGGTAAGAGTTTCCACCAATGTATTTGTAGATGACTTCAGCGCGGAGTTCGTATTGCCGTTTAAGGTGGTTTCTAAAGAGGATTTTTATGTTGATTTCGGGGCAGGCTACCGGACAAAGAACTTCAATGGGCTTGTAGTACCCCTTGGCATTTCAGCTTTCCCTTTTGAGCAAAAGAAAATGGGATTTCAGGCTGAAGTGGCTGCCATTTCAGATTTTACAAGCTCAGCCCATATACGTGGCAGTTGGGGCATCGTGTACAGGTTCTGGGAAAAGAGGTAAGATAGGCTTAAAGTATCTTTTAATTTCCAGTTGGGCTCCGGCACATACAGCCCCTGATGCAGAAAGCAGCCAAAGCATAATCAAGGCCCTAATGCTTGCTATAATTCAGAACCATATAAAGGTGCAAACAGGAGCTAGAACAGCACCCATATCTCTAACCCCTAAAACAGGACATCTAAGAATGTCCTTTAAAACTTATCTGTAATATTATAATTTATCTATCCTCCATGTAAGGCTGCCAGTTCACGATAAGCACCTTGTCCTCATCCAGCAGCAGATAGCCGTAGTCGTAGCAGAAGTGATAAGTGTTGCCGCGCTGGGTGCGATAGAGCTGCGTAAGGTAGCGAAAATCGAAGCCGGCCAGCTCCAGGTACTGCCGGGGCACGGTGGTTTTCCCCTGGGGGCTGAGCTGGCGCAAGATGCTGCGGTTCTTTCTCAGCGCCGTGTTCACCTGCTGAATTCTTCGCTCCCCCTGGCTCTGGCGCTTGAGCGTATTATTTGATAGGTGGCGGCACTGATCGGAGCAGTAGCGCTTGTCGCTTCTGCCCACTATGCCTTTACCACACTGGTTGCATGTCCTGCTGTGTTCCATAGCTTAGTCGCGTTCTTACCCGCTTATATCCGGGTATACTCGCGTAATAACGCGGATAAGGTAAGCAAAGGTTTTACCTTTACCGGCACTACCAGTCTCTACTCCCATGGCTTACATAAACTTACAGCCGGTTATCTTCCTTAATGCCCTGGAGCACGAAGGAAAGCAGTTCATCAGGCTATGGTACAAGCCCAGCCCCTTTATCACCAAAATGCTGAAGGAGGCCAGCTGGATACGCTACAGCAAAACATACAAGTGCTTTGTGATGCACCGTACCTCCAATGCTATTGAGCTCACCCACAATCACTTTTATGGAGTGGCCAAAGTAGACTCCCGTTATCTGATACGGCCCAAGCGGCTCAGGCCGGCAGAGGGCGTGGTAATCTTATCGGGTGGGCACGCTTCTGAGCCCCTGCAGAAAGCACCGGTGCTGCCAGTCGTGCGCCTGCAGCCGCTGGAGTACGAGGGTAAACCGCTAGTGCAGGTCAGCCACGCCTTTGACAGGAACATATATGAGTGCCTGAGGCTTAGTAAATGCTGCAGATGGCTACCCGCGCTTAAGTGTTTTGTAATAGAGACCGGCAGCGACAGCTTGCACCTGCTGCTCGACGACGTGGCGGGGTTAGCGCAGGTGTGGCTGGCTCAGACGCTACAGGTGCGCGACCTGAAGCTACAGGCAAGGCTCTGGGAGCAGACTTATGCCAAGGGCGAGGGCTACATTACCTGCCCGGTGGCCTGCCTGGAGAAGCTTTTTCTATTGAACTATTCTCTAAATACGATTCGTACCTACCACTCGCTTTTGCTGCGGTTTCTCAACGGGCACAAAGAGCATGGGCTTGAGAAAATCAACGCCTTCTCAGAAGAGGAGATCAACCAGTATCACCGGGGCATGGTGCAGAGCCAGAAGTACTCCTTCTCCACCGTCAGCCAATCTATTAACGCCGTCAAGTTCTACTATCAGCGGGTGCTGGGCCGGCACGAGGTACAACTAAACTTGGTGGAGCGGCCCGAGAAGGCACGCCGCCTGCCCACCGTGCTTAGCAAGCAGGAAGTACAGCGCATATTATCCGTAACTGAGAATCTAAAACACCGTTGCCTGCTGCAACTACTCTACGCCGGAGGGCTTAGGATTGGGGAAGTGATCAACCTACGGATAGAGGACGTGCAGTCAGAAAGAATCCTGTTGTTCATCAGAGGGGGCAAGGGTAAAAAGGACCGTACCACGCTGCTCTCGGCAAAATTGCTTGAGAGCCTCAGGGAGTACTACCGGGCCTACAGGCCGAAGGTGTGGCTCTTTGAGGGGCAGACGGGCGGGCAGTACACGGTAGAGAGCATCCGTAATATATTCAGCGCCAGTATGGGAAAAGCCGGCATCCTTACTAAAGCCACGCCTCACACGCTGCGCCACTCCTTTGCCACGCATTTGCTGGAACAGGGCACTGACTTGCGCTACATCCAGACGCTGCTGGGCCACGGCTCCAGCCGGACTACCGAGATCTACACGCACGTGACGAGCCACTCGCTGGAAAAGATCACCAGCCCGCTTGACAACCTGTGATTAATTCCTATATTGGCTAAAGAATATGCCATGGACATGAAGACTACTGGTACGAAGACAACAGGGAGTAAAAGCCGCCATCCAGCAGGCTCAAAAACCTTCGCACATAGTGTCAATAACCGTATGTTTACGCATAGCGGCTAGTTGACCGTGATTGTGAATTTACGAATTTAAAAGTGGCGTGTCTTTCAGGCTTTTAGGGGGCTGGGCGGCATCAAAGGCCACTAAAGCCGGGCAACGATCAGAAAAAGAGCCAAAGGCA
>NZ_JACRVF010000010.1:0-2500 GCF_014306105.1 Pontibacter cellulosilyticus
AAAAGGGGCAGCGGGATTTCTCCTGCTGCCCCTCCTGTTGGGGTTGGCGGCCACCTACTCTCCCGGGTGTGACCCCAGTACCATCGGCGCGTCCGGGCTTAACTTCTCTGTTCGGGATGGGAAGAGGTGCTCACCGGAGCCATAGCCACCATTGTCTTTGCACGATTCGTGTAGCCGTGCGTGATGCTTTTAAGTTCTGATTTGAGCATGATTGGGGAGAGAGAAGCGAGGAGGCGGGCCTTGCGGCCTTTGAAGCCTGCGCTTGCCTTTAGGCAATGCTTGCGCTTTGGAACGCGCTCGGGCAATTAGTATGGCTCGGCTTTGTCATCTCTGACTTTACACCTGCCACCTATCGACGTGGTCGTCTCCCACGGCCCTTAAGGGAGATCTCATCTTGGGGCGGGTTTCGCACTTAGATGCTTTCAGCGCTTATCCCGTCCGAGCGTAGCTACCCTGCGCTGCGGCTGGCGCCACAACAGGTCCACCAGAGGCTCGTCCAACCCGGTCCTCTCGTACTAAGGTCAGGACCCCTCAAATCTCCAACGCCCGCAACAGATAGGGACCGAACTGTCTCACGACGTTCTGAACCCAGCTCGCGTGCCACTTTAATCGGCGAACAGCCGAACCCTTGGGACCTTCTCCAGCCCCAGGACGTGACGAGCCGACATCGAGGTGCCAAACCTCCCCGTCGATATGAGCTCTTGGGGGAGATCAGCCTGTTATCCCCAGAGTACCTTTTATCCTTTGAGCGATGGCCCTTCCATGCGGAACCACCGGATCACTATATCCGTCTTTCGACCCTGCTCGGCTTGTGGGCCTCACAGTCAAGCGCCCTTATGCTATTGCGCTCTGCGCACGGTTACCAAGCGTGCTGAGGGCACCTTTGAAAGCCTCCGTTATTGTTTTGGAGGCGACCACCCCAGTCAAACTACCCACCAAGCACTGTCCCCCCTCGAAGAAGGTTAGGCTCCAAGCAACTCAAGGGTGGTATTTCAAGGACGGATCCACGACGCCTGGCGACGCCGCTTCGCTTCCTCCCACCTATCCTACACATGAGTTACCCAGAGTCAATGCTAAGCTATAGTAAAGGTTCATGGGGTCTTTCCGTCCCGTTGCGGGTACTCGGCATCTTCACCGAGACTACAATTTCACCGAGCTCACGGCTGAGACAGCGCCCAGATCGTTACACCATTCGTGCAGGTCGGAACTTACCCGACAAGGAATTTCGCTACCTTAGGACCGTTATAGTTACGGCCGCCGTTTACCGGGGCTTCGATTCAATGCTTCGCCTTGCGGCTAACATCCCCTCTTAACCTTCCGGCACCGGGCAGGTGTCAGGCCTTATACTTCATCTCTCGATTTCGCAAAGCCATGTGTTTTTGTTAAACAGTCGCCTGGGCCTTTTCACTGCGGCTTCTCCTATTGCTAGGAGGAAGCGCCCCTTCTCCCGAAGTTACAGGGCCATTTTGCCGAGTTCCTTGGCCGTGATTCACTCGAGCACCTTAGGATTCTCTCCTCGACCACCTGTGTCGGTTTGCGGTACGGGCGGCAAGCCATTTAAACGCTTAGCGGGTTTTCTAGGGAGCCTGATTAGGGACGATCCCCGCGCCCGAGGGCTTGGGGTACTTTCGGCTTTCAGCATCCCTGGCGTACTTCACAACCAGAGATATACCTACGGCCTTAAACGCGCTATTCCGTCAGCGCGCCGTCCTTTCACTTCTCCGTCACCGCATCGCTATGACGTGCCGGTACTGGAATATTAACCAGTTGTCCATCGACCTGCGCTTTCGCCTCGGCCTTAGGACCCGACTAACCCTGATCCGATTAGCGTTGATCAGGAAACCTTGGTCTTTCGGTGTGCGGGTTTCTCGCCCGCATTATCGTTACTTATGCCTACATTTGCTTTTCCAAGCGCTCCAACGCCCCTTGCCGGGACGCCTTCTCCGCCCTTGGAATGCTCCCCTACCAGTGTAGTAAACTACAATCCGCAGCTTCGGTGCCATGCTTGATGCCCGATTATTATCGATGCCCTGTCGCTCGACCAGTGAGCTGTTACGCACTCTTTAAATGAATGGCTGCTTCCAAGCCAACATCCTGGCTGTCTGTGCAACTGGACCCCCTTTGTTCAACTTAGCTTGGACTTTGGGACCTTAGCTGGCGGTCTGGGTTCTTTCCCTCTCGGCGCAGGACCTTAGCACCCTGCGCCTCACTGCCGCGTATGTCAAATGGCATTCGGAGTTCGTCAGGATTCGGTAGGATGTGACTCCCCCTAGTCCTATCGGTAGCTCTACCTCCACATGACTCGACCGCGACGCTGCCCCTAAAGGCATTTCGGGGAGTACGAGCTATTTCTCAGTTTGATTGGCCTTTCACCCCTACCCACAGGTCATCCAAATACTTTTCAACGTAAACTGGTTCGGACCTCCATTTGGTTTTACCCAAACTTCATCCTGCCCATGGGTAGATCACAAAGTTTCGCGTCTACCCCCCCTGACTGTGC
>NZ_JACRVF010000011.1 GCF_014306105.1 Pontibacter cellulosilyticus
GTACACACGTTACTAAAGTGAGCAGGAGGGCAAGAAAGGCCCGGCTAGCTCTCTTATTTGCATAAGAGGTTAGTGCATTCATCTTTTTTGGCTAAAAGTTGAAAATTTGACTTTACTAATAATGTAGCTTTAGCTGGGGAGTCTGGTTATGTTGGCGCATTCCCAAGACTGTGCTAAATTTTGTCTACAATTCTTTTACTCTTGTGTGTGGCTAAATGATTTATATATAAGTTGTTGCAAATGTAACTGAGAAATTTTTACAAATGCTAATTTGTAAGGTGGAAATTAGTAAAAAAAATTATAAATGCTGGTGTTGCTAGTAGGTTTTGTAACTGCAAAAAGCCCGTTTAAATGGTAATTGAGTGTGTTTTTGTGCCTATAAAATAATTTAAAAAAATTTCAGATATTTAAAATGGTATATTTTTAATATCTAGAATTATTATATTCGTTTTTTATTGCTTTACTCTCCTTTATTTAGCTGAGTGGGCTATCTAAATTTAATAAATCTTTACCTTAAACACCTTTTAAATATATCTGATATCGATTGATTTGTTCTTGTTTGTAGTTTTTAAAGGTATGTACAGTTCAACTTATTTAAAACTAGCTTATAACTTAGTTGTGTTAATTAGATCAGCTTTACAGTCTATGATGCGTGTTAAAAGTACATTATAAGATCTGCAGTATAGTAGGTGTCATACCCCAGCTGTTGCTCCAGAAGTGACTTATCTTTTTAGAGGGCTTACTGTTTTAAAATGAATGATATATAACAAAAAAAGCGCCTGTAAAGTACAGGCGCTTTTTTTGTTATATGAATGTACTGTGTTACTCTTTAATCACTTTGATAGCGTCTGTTTTGCCTTGCGCATCAGTGTAAGTCAGGAAGTATAAGCCGCTATTGATCTTGGCATTGGATAAATTGATTTCCAACTTATTGTTTACAAGTTCAAGGTTGCCTTTCTCTTCATACACAACTTTACCAGCTTGATTTACTAGCACTACGCGCTGCAGTGTCACTTCTTTGTCACCAAAATCCAAAGTAATCATATCTCTAAAAGGATTTGGGTAGGCTGTAGTGCCCTCAAAAGTAAGTTCTACATCATCACCAGCTACAGAAGAAGATAAGGTAGAGATGGTACCAAGTGTGGCAGAGATTGGCGCTAAATGCTTGCCTGCGATTGGAGCTTCTTTAGCACCACTTGGCAACTGCCAGCTCACCGATAGGTTGTCGCCACCTGCAACCTCAGCATGTAATACTTCAACATAATATGCCTTGCCAGCCTCTAAAGTTACTCTCACGGACTGCTGTGTTGTATATTTAGTATACTCACGTGGGTTAGTCCAGCCATTTACGTAAGCCAGTTTAACCTTGCCGGCAGGGTCAGTAGAGGTGCTTAACCAAAGTTCAGCATTATTGTCGCCAGCAATCCAGAAAGTATACTGGCCACTTTCAGGGGCTATAATGTAACCACGAACACGCTGTCCATAATTATCACCGATGTTGCTAGGTGTCTCCAGTACTGTCAGTTCAGTAACACTTGTTGGAGTATTTGTTAGCGGAAGCTGGCTGATGCTTTCAGTGTTTACATTAGCCCAGAATTCACGTGTGATCTTACCTGTTGCAATAGTTGTGGTTGTTGTTGTCGGCGCAGGCTGCGTCGTTGTGGTCGAAGTCGCTGTGCTTCCCAGCTGCGACAGTCTGCTGCCCGCGATCGGGGCCTCGGTGGCGCCGCTCGGCAGCTGCCAGGCCACGGCCAGGTTGTCGCCGCCGTTCTCCTCCTTCATCAGGGCCTCGATGTAGTAGCGCTTGCCTGCCTGCAGGCTCACCTTCACCGACTGCTGCGTGGTATACTTGCCCCACTCGCGCGGGTTTGTCCAGCCGCTCACTGAGGCCAGCTTCACCTTGCCGGCAGGGTCCTCAGAGGTGCTCAGCCACAGCTCGGCGCTGTTGTCGCCGGCCACCCAGAAGGTGTACTGGCCGCTCTCCGGTGCGGTTACGTAGCCGCGGATGCGCTGGCCGTAGTTGTCGGCGACGTTGGTCGGCGCCTCCAGGCTCGTCAGGTCCGTCACGCTTGTCGGCGCCGAAGTCAGCGGTATGTTGGCGATGCCTGAGCCGGAAACGTTGGCCCAGTACTCTCTCGAAATCTTGCCAGTGCCCGTTGTAGTTGTGGTTGTTGTTGTCGGCGCAGGCTGCGTCGTTGTGGTCGAAGTCGCTGTGCTTCCCAGCTGCGACAGTCTGCTGCCCGCGATCGGGGCCTCGGTGGCGCCGCTCGGCAGCTGCCAGGCCACGGCCAGGTTGTCGCCGCCGTTCTCCTCCTTCATCAGGGCCTCGATGTAGTAGCGCTTGCCTGCCTGCAGGCTCACCTTCACCGACTGCTGCGTGGTATACTTGCCCCACTCGCGCGGGTTTGTCCAGCCGCTCACTGAGGCCAGCTTCACCTTGCCGGCAGGGTCCTCAGAGGTGCTCAGCCACAGCTCGGCGCTGTTGTCGCCGGCCACCCAGAAGGTGTACTGGCCGCTCTCCGGCGCGGTTACGTAGCCGCGGATGCGCTGGCCGTAGTTGTCGGCGACGTTGGTCGGCGCCTCCAGGCTCGTCAGGTCCGTCACGCTTGTCGGCGCCGAGGTCAGCGGTATGTTGGCGATGCCTGAGCCGGAAACGTTGGCCCAGTACTCTCTCGAAATCTTGCCAGTGCCCGTTGTAGTTGTGGTGGTTACAGTAGAAGTTGTTGCAGTGGCAACAGAAATAGATACTGCAGCAGATACCTTTGTAGCTCCTTTGTCATCTGTAGCCTTGGCAGTAAGGCTGTAAGAACCTGCCGCTACACTTGCCCAGTTAAAAGAGTACGGAGATGCTGTGCTTTCGCCTATTTTTGTAGATCCAGCGAAAAATTCCACTCTGGCTACTGTGCCGTCTGCATCACTCGCGCTTGCAGTAAGGGTGATAGTGTTACCTGCTGTGAATGCCGCTCCCGATGCTGGGGAAGTGAGGGTAACATTAGGGGCCTGATTTGTTGTTGTAGTTGATCCGGATGTACCATTAGGACCTATCACAATGCCGTTCTGCTGCAATTTCTGCGTCCAAAGAGTGTATTCTGAGGCTTCTGTGGATACGGGAACAGCCCCAGCAGGGAGAAACGTGTTGTTCGAGAAGGATGCGGCCTCGGCCACGGACACGTCGTTGCGGTTGTTGGCGTAGCCCCATGCCGTGATGCCGACGGTGTTGTTGTCGACCGAGTTGTTG
>NZ_JACRVF010000012.1 GCF_014306105.1 Pontibacter cellulosilyticus
ATGAAGATATTGATTACGGGCGGCGCCGGCTTCATCGGCTCGCATGTGGTGCGTTTGTTCGTGAACAAGTACCCGAGTTACCAGATCTACAACCTCGACAAGCTGACGTACGCCGGCAACCTGGCCAACCTGACCGACGTCGAGGACAGGGAGAACTATACTTTCCTGAAAGGCGACATCGTGGACGCTGTCTTTGTGGAGGATATCTTCTCAGAGCACAAGTTCGACGCGGTGATTCATCTGGCGGCCGAGTCGCACGTGGACCGCTCCATCGCAGACCCGCTGGCCTTTGTGCAGACCAACGTGATCGGCACGGTGAACCTGCTGAACACCGCGAAAAAGCACTGGGCTGAGAACCTGCAAAATCACCTGTTCTACCATATCTCCACCGACGAGGTGTACGGCTCGCTGGGAGAGGACGGACTGTTCACAGAGGAAACCCCTTACGACCCACGCTCACCGTACTCTGCCTCCAAGGCAAGCTCTGACCACTTTGTGCGCGCCTGGTTCCATACTTATGGTCTGCCGATTAAAATATCGAACTGCTCTAACAACTACGGCCCGAACCACTTCCCGGAGAAGCTTATCCCGCTGGCCATCAACAACATCAAAAACGAGAGGCCGGTGCCTGTTTACGGTAAGGGCGAGAATGTGCGCGACTGGCTCTACGTGCTGGATCATGCCCGTGCCATTGATGTGATCTTCCACAAGGGCAAGGTAGGCGACACCTACAACATCGGCGGCGTGAACGAGTGGAAGAACCTGGACCTGATCGAGCTGCTCTGCGACCAGATGGACCAGAAGCTAGGCAGAGAGCAAGGCCACAGCAGGAATCTGATCACGTTTGTAAAAGACCGCGCCGGCCACGACCTGCGCTACGCCATCGACTCCTCCAAGCTGATGGACGAGCTGGGCTGGAAGCCGTCGGTTACCTTTGAAGAAGGCCTGAGCAAAACCGTGGACTGGTACCTGGAGAACACCGAGTGGCTGGAGAACGTGACCTCAGGCCACTACCGTGACTACTACGAGGAGCAGTACACAAACCGCTAAAGCGGTAATTGTTAAATTGATGGGTTGTTGAATTGTTAATCTGGAGAAACAGAGAGCAATAAATCACTTGACAATCTGACCATCAAACAATTAAGTTATTAGATACATGAAAGGAATTATACTTGCCGGTGGCTCCGGCACGCGCTTGCACCCGCTTACCCTTGCCGTGAGCAAGCAGCTGATGCCGATTTACGACAAGCCGATGATCTACTACCCGCTGGCCACGCTGATGCTGTCGGGCATCAGGGAGATACTCATCATCTCCACGCCGCACGACCTGCCGATGTTCGAGCGCCTTTTGGGCGACGGCAGCCAGATCGGGTGCAGCTTCAGCTACAAGGTGCAGGAGGTGCCCAACGGGCTGGCGCAGGCCTTTGTGATAGGCGAGGAGTTCATCGGCTCAGACAAAGTGGCGCTGGTGCTGGGCGACAACATCTTCTACGGCTCGGGCATGAGCAAGCTGCTGCAGGCCAACAATAACCCGGACGGCGGCGTGGTGTACGCCTACCACGTGCACGACCCGGAGCGCTACGGCGTGGTGGAGTTCGACAAGGAGAACAACGTGCTCTCGATAGAGGAGAAGCCGAAGCAGCCAAAGAGCAACTACGCAGTGCCGGGCCTCTACTACTACGACAACGACGTGGTGGAGATAGCCAAGAACCTGGAGCCGAGCGCGCGCGGCGAGTACGAGATCACCGATGTGAACAAGGAGTACCTCAGAAGGGGCAGGCTGAAGGTGGGCATACTGGACAGGGGCACCGCATGGCTTGATACCGGCACGATACAGTCGCTGATGCAGGCGGCCACGTTCGTGCAGGTGATCGAGGAGCGCCAGGGCCTTAAAATCGGCTGCATCGAGGAGGTGGCTTACCGCATGGGCTTTATAAATGCCGAGCAGCTGCAAAGGATCGCCGAGCCACTGCGCAAGAGCGGCTACGGCGACTACCTGCTAAGCGTGCTCAGAGAAGC
>NZ_JACRVF010000013.1 GCF_014306105.1 Pontibacter cellulosilyticus
GCCCCAGCAGGGAGAAACGTGTTGTTCGAGAAGGATGCGGCCTCGGCCACGGACACGTCGTTGCGGTTGTTGGCGTAGCCCCATGCCGTGATGCCGACGGTGTTGTTGTCGACCGAGTTGTTGAAGGTGGTGTTCTTGTGGTAGTAGTCCTTGCTCCACAGCCCGGAGGTGTACATGGCAAAGCGGGTGCCGTCCTTGAAGGTGGCCGAGTTGATGGCCCGGTTGTGGTGGTAGCGCACGTTGTTGCCGCCTGCGATGCCCATGGCGTAGTTGCCCAGGTTGATGAGCTGGTTGTCGTGGGCCTCGATGTGGGCCGGGGCGATGCTGATGTCCCCGTCGCCGTCGGTGATGATGCCGCCGCCCGAGTAGCCCGTGGAGGCCGTGTGCGGGATGGGGTAGGCGCCGTAAATGTAGTTGTTGTGGATCCGGATGGGGTTGCCCGACGAGCCCTTGGTGTTGTAGATGTTGATGTTGTCCTCCACCAGGGAGTTGCCCGCCTCGTTCGTCACCTGGTTCCAGGCCACCTCCACGCCCGGGGCGGTGTTGCGGTAGTTGAACTGCACGAACTGCGAGTGCTCCTTGGCCCCGCCGTACACGCGGCCGTCGATGTTCTTGGCGACGTTGTAGCGGATCTTGATGGAGTTGGCCGCCGAGCCGTTGCCCTCGTAGCGGGTGCCCACGTAGATGCCGGCCGTGCTCTCCATGTAGCAGTTCTCGACCACCACGTTGGTGAAGTTGTTGACTGTGAGGAAGCGGCGCGGCTTCTTGTAGTTGTAGTAGGGGGTCTGCTGGATGCCGTAGCCCCTGGTGTGGCGCACGGTCACGTTGGCGGCGTAGCCCCAGCTCTTGATCAGGTAGCCGGCGCCGCGGATGTTGGAGTTCTCGATCACCACCGGCTCGGTGGTCTTGATCTCGACGGCGGCTATCTCGGAGTCTCTGGACTCCCAGTTGCCTGTGTAGGTGCCGCCCTTGGTGATGACGATCGGGCCGCCGTAGGTCTGGGCGAAAGATTCTGAAATGGGGGCTAGTACACACGTTACTAAAGTGAGCAGGAGGGCAAGAAAGGCCCGGCTAGCTCTCTTATTTGCATAAGAGGTTAGTGCATTCATCTTTTTTGGCTAAAAGTTGAAAATTTGACTTTACTAATAAT
>NZ_JACRVF010000002.1:0-332272 GCF_014306105.1 Pontibacter cellulosilyticus
TGCCTTTGGCTCTTTTTCTGATCGTTGCCCGGCTTTAGTGGCCTTTGATGCCGCCCAGCCCCCTAAAAGCCTGAAAGACACGCCACTTTTAAATTCGTAAATTCACAATCACGGTCAACTAGCGGCTATGCGTAAACATACGGTTATTAACACTATGTGCGAAGGTGAACTTGTATCTCGTTAGCTGTCTTTCGGCTTAGGCAGCTTAAGTATACTACAAGATAAACAAAGTATAGTAGTTTTGCTATTCTTCAGGGTGGCTGTGTTTAAAAGGTTGTGTTATAGAGAGTAATATAGTATTTAAATGCAAATACAGAGGTTTGGGAGCTGAATATACATGGTGTCTGCAGCCCCAGGCTTTCTTAATGTATGCGTTATAACCAGAATATACTCGTTTATACACGTCTACAAACAAAAGCCCCTGCTAAGTATACTTGGCAGGGGCTTTTGTTTGTAGACTTTATTTAGCGAATTATGCTTGTCGCCACTTTATGGTGCAGCCAATGGCTTTTGTGTTAGGCTGGCTAACGGTTTTTCCAGCTACCATCTCGTCGAGGGCTTCCTCAGCATACTTCTTCTCCACTTTAGAAGCGTCGCGGCTATTATCGTCTATAGTGCCAATGTAGGCTACTTTATATTTGCCGTCTTTCTGCTTCTGTACAATATACAGGTGTGGTGTGCGGGTGGCGCCGTAAGCTTTTGTTATCTCCTGGCTTTCGTCGTGCAGATAGGCAAACGGGAAGCTCTTCTCTTTGGCACGCTGCTGCATGTGGGTATAAGAGTCTTTTGGCGACACGTTTACATCATTCGGGTTAATAGCAATAACCGGGTAGCCTTTAGGTGCATACTTTTTATGCAGGTCTATGATGCGGTCTTCGTATGCTACAGAGTAGGGGCAGGTGTTGCAGGTAAAGGTAACGATAAAGCCCTTGGCATCTTTGTAGTCGGCCATGGATACCATTTTGCCGTCTACGTTCTTCAGTTTAAAGTCGCGGGCAGTGTCGCCAACCTGGTAACCGTTGTCGGCAGGAGCAGCTGCCAGAAGTACGCCCACAAACAGCAGGCAGATAAAGTACACGAAAGGTAGTTTAGACTTTCTCATAGAGGTTAAGGTTATGGTTTATACTTAGTGATCAGTTTCTGCAATTCTTCCTGCGATAGCTCCTTCTCTACAAACTCGTACTGCTTACGCTTGTTGTTGAACACTATGGTGGCAGGTATAGCCCCACTCCACTTCGGCTCCAGCTTATCTATCCAGGTGTTGGCATCTACTTCATCGAGCAGCATCACATCAGACTTTAGACTACGTTTCTTCACAAAGGGTTTAACGCGGGTGTTCAGGTCTTCGGCGTGGTCCATACTTACCAGAATTACACGCACGGGCTTGTTTTTGTATTGCTCGGTAAGCGCCTCAAAGTATGGCATCTCTTTAATGCAGGGTTTGCACCACGTGGCCCAGAAATTTACCACATACAGGGTATCATGGGGGGCGTTGCGAATCTTTTGCAGATCGTTATACTTTATCACCTTCACCTCCTGGGCAAAGGCAGGTGCAAGGGCAAGTATAAATAGTGCTGTGGCGGCTGTCAGTTTTTTTATAAAAGTGAAGTTCATGCTTATAAAACGAAGATTAGGCTAAGGCTATTGCTTATACGATACTTTAACAATTTAGCTTTTAGTTCGTTATTGTAAAAACAAATTTTAACCTATAAACAAACTTAAACATGGGTAATACATTAGAAGGAAAGAAGATTGCTATACTAGTGGAAGAGGGATTTGAGCAGGTAGAACTTACTGAGCCGCTAAAGGCGCTGAAAGAGGCAGGTGCCGAAGCGCATATTATCTCCCCGAATAAAAACAGCGAAATAAAAGCCTGGAACCGCACCGAGTGGGGTGATAAGTTTACAGTTTATAAGAAACTGAGCGAGGTAAATGCCGATGATTACAACGGGCTGGTATTGCCAGGCGGCGTAATGAACCCCGACAAGCTGCGCACAAACAAAGATGCCGTTAGCTTCGTGGATAAGTTTATGACATCAGGAAAACCGGTAGCAGCCATATGCCACGCCCCCTGGACACTGATAGAAACAGGCAAGGTAAAAGGCAAAAAAATGACCAGCTACCATACTTTAAAAACCGACCTAAAAAATGCCGGCGCTGAATGGGTAGACGAGGAAGTAGTGGTGGATAACGGATTAGTAACTAGCCGCAACCCCGACGATATACCTGCCTTTAACAAGAAGATGATAGAAGAGTTTGCTGAGGGCAGGCACGACAGGTAAAATCTCATCAGCTATACTTCACCAAGAGCCGCACTTTATACTTTAAGGTGCGGCTTTTTTATTGTCAGGATTTTAAGATGAGCAGGATTGCCTTAGGAAGAGGTTATTTACTGTCATCTTGAATACTCTTGAGGCGAGAGCCGAAGAGAGCCAGCGGAACTGTGAGAGATCTCTTTAGGATCAGGGTATTAACCTAAAGAAATCCGAGGCTAAATTCTCCAGCATCACCACCAGCACTACATCCAGCAGCAGCAGGAAAAAGCCCTGCAAAAAGATAGACCTGCCCCAGCCCATTAATCGCTCCGGCCTTAAGTGTGCCGTTTGGGAGCGTTGTTTCAGGTAAGCCCCCAACAACAGGTAAGCTACATCTAAGCCCACGTTCAGGTACAACACCTTTTTATACCACACATGTTGTTGTATACTTTCCACCACATCCATAGCCGCCTCGTTCAGCGATATAATGTTGTGTAGGGCAATGCCGGCAATGATCAGGTTCACGATGTTCCAGTACAGGTTCATCTGGTAGAAATACTTAGGAGAGCGGGTAGTGGTGGTTAACTTAAAGCTTGCCAGTAGGATGTTCAGGATTGCCCAGCCGCCAAGCACCAGCATGCCCACCCGAAGTATACTTTTCTGCTCCAGGTTTACAGTTGCCAGTGCGCCGGTTTGTGCCTGCGCAGCTAAGGCAAGCAACAGCAACGGCAGCAAGCAGAGGTATTTTCTCATTCTTTATACTTTGTTGTTTAGGGCTTGAAACGAACTTTATGCGTGTTTAGCATAAAACCCGTGCAAAAGAGCAAAGTATAGGGTGGCTTTTTAAGGCTGGTTTGCCTGTGGTTTGGCTACAATATCAAACCCAATGTTTACTTCCGGCCGGATGGTCTGGTCGCCAAGCGATTTGTCGGAGCGGTACACCAGGCCCCACTGGGTGCGGTCTATGTTAAAGTTGGCTTTGGCTTTGAGCAGGCTGTCTTCCAGAGTAACTTTAGCCGGAAATGTAATGCTTTTTGTCTGGTCTTTGATCGTAAGGTTGCCGGTGATAAAGTGTGTTGGTTTCTTTACGCGCAGGGCATCGTCGGAGGTAGGTCTGGCAGCTGGCTGTTTTACAAGTGTGCTGTCGTAGGGGGCAATGCCAGTCAAATCGAACCTAGCGGTGTTATACTTCTCCACGTCAAAAAAATCAGCAGACCGGAGGTGTTTGGTAAGTTTGGCGTTGCCGTTCTCGTCTATGCTTTTGTCGTCGGAGCGCAACAAGGTCATGTCTATCATAATGGTGCCGCTAGTAAGCAGGCTGTCGTCCATGTGCAGTTCGCCCTCTTTTATTTTAAAGATGCCGTTGTGGCGGCCTGTCATCTTAGCGCCGATCCAGGTTAGCTGGCTTTTAGCGGTATCAATGGCATAGGTAACAGAGGGAGCCGCAGTAATGTTTTTAGGAGCAATAGCTTCGCCGATCAGGGCTTCGTCTGTTTTAACAGATGTGTCGCAGGCGGTAAGGGCTGTAAAGCTGAAGAGCACAGTAAAAAGACAGTACTTTAATATGTTCAGGTGGTTTGGACTCATATAATTATGGGTTTTACAGGCCATGCCAGGCCATATGCGCCTGCATATAGTACGCTATTACGGTTTAAAACGATATTTAGAGCCTTTTAGTACCCTTAAGCAACAAGTACACTTGGTGTTACATCAGAAGATGCCGATGCCTAAGTATACTTCTATGGCCCCTGCTTTTATGTCTTGGTTCACGTCTCGCCCAGCCTTATCGGTTTTGATCAGGTCTGCCAGCCCGAGGCTGTAGCGGGCACCTAGCCTGAAGCGGCTTATGCGACCTTCAAACCCTGCGGCCACACCATAATCAAAGGTATTGTAACGCTCCAGGTTTACCTCTTTATCTTCTTCATGTGCCTGTATCATAGTGGAAACCTGTGGGCCCAAGTGTATGCTCACGTTGTCGGTTAAGTTGAAAACTGCCAGGATAGGCACCTCTATGTAATCGAACCTGAAGGTAGAGTCGTTGCGCTCATAGCCTCTGCGGGAGTAAAGCGCTTCTGGCTGTATAGAGAAAAAGTCGCTAAGCGGAAACTGTAAGAACAGCCCGGCATGCCATGTGGTATACCTGTCTATGTTGCCCAGCAGGTCTTTGTCGCTTCCGTTTATCTCGGCAAAGTTAACACCACCTTTTATACCAAATCCGCCATTTGGTCCGCTTAGTCCGCTTAGCATATTATGGTCTTGCTGTTGGGCAGTAGGTCCTCCGCCTTCCTGTGCCTGGGCCGCGAAAGTATATAAGAGTAAGAACAGTGCGGTAAGTAGTTTTTTCATAGTATAGCTTCTTATTAAGGTTTATAAGCAGGTATAGCTTATACCTGATACACCATATACTCTGATAGTTACCTATAAAGTTGCACAACGTGTAAAAGCTGTTCCGGAAACGAAATAACGCTCCACAGATACGGCACCGCTTTGCATGGTTAAGGCTTAAAGAGTTTAAGAAAGTCCGGGTAAATTTTTTAGCAATCGAAACCTGTAAAGTATACTTTTTGACCTGATAATATGAAATTGTTAAGAATTGTTGTGTCGCTTTACATAGATTTAACAGCAAATGGTGGATAACTTTTGTTAATAAACATAGTTATCCACATTTATCCACAACTAAAGTTATTGATACTGATGCAAGGGAGAGGCTGTGTAAAAGGTTATCCACTTTGCACTTTTCTGTTGCTAAACAGCTTAGCTTTTGCACACTTTTGTAGAGGCGCAGGCGCTAAGTATAAACCTGCACTGCCGGATAATTGTTAGCTTTGTGTTATGCTAAAAATTGCCTGGTCAGAGATATTTGCGCACAGCCTGCCAGAGGGGCACCGCTTCCCGATGGCGAAGTATGATTTGCTTCCCGAGCAACTGCTCTACGAGGGCACCATTACCAGTGCCAACCTGTTTGAGCCGCAGCCCTTAGCCGAGCAATTTATACTTGATACCCACGACGCAGATTACTGGCACCGGCTAAAGCACCTGCAACTAACCCCGTCTGAAATCCGCAAAACAGGCTTTCCGTTGTCTGAGGAGTTGGTAAACCGCGAGGTGGTTATCATGAACGGTACCTTGCAGGCGGCATTGTTTGCGCTGCAGTATGGAGTAGGCATGAACATAACTGGCGGCACGCACCATGCTTTTACCAACAGGGGAGAGGGCTTTTGCCTGCTAAACGACATCGCCATTGCCGCCAATTACCTGCTCAAGTATGAAAATATAAACAGGATTTTGGTAGTTGATCTGGATGTGCACCAGGGTAATGGTACGGCACAGATTTTCGAACACGAGCCACGTGTGTTCACCTTCAGCATGCACGGTGGCCACAATTATCCCTTCCATAAAGAAAAATCAGATCTGGATGTGCCTTTGGCCGAGGGAACAGACGACAAAACATACCTGAGTTTGCTGCAGCATCACTTGCCTCGCTTGCTAGACAAGCATGAACCGGAGTTTGTGTTTTTTCAGTCGGGGGTAGATGTGCTGGCGACAGACAAACTAGGAAAGTTGGGTATGAGCATAGCCGGCTGCAAAGAGCGCGATCGCATAGTGCTGGAGCTGTGCCATCGCCATAAATTACCGGTGGCTATAAGTATGGGAGGCGGCTACTCCAAACAAATTGCCCACATCGTAGAAGCCCACGCCAACACGTTCAGGTTAGCTCAGCAAGTATACTTTTAGGAGGTAAGAGTTTTGAATAAGTGATTGAATGAATTATGCAGGTGTTCATTCTGCCTGTCTTTTCTGCTCCTGGAAATCCTGATTCAAAAATCAGACAACCAATAACCGAATTACTCCCTAGTTTTGAGTTTATCGTCGTCGCGTTTGCGGCCGGGTATGATGCTGCGGAGCATAATGTAGATCACCGGTGCTAGGGCCAGCACAAGTATAACATACAGCACCAGCTTCAGTGCCTTCACAAAAAGAGAGATCACCACAGCTGATATCGCAATTGAAACTATGAACAGGAGCCAGAACCTGATATTGTCTTTTGTCATACTTAGCTATACCTTAAAAGCTATGGATAAGTTGATTTTGACTGGAGAATGAACTGAGCTTATAGATGATGAGTGAAAGAGTAGTTGCTAAAAGTTTTCCTTTGAAGAGGTTAGGAAGATGAACGGCAACCAGAGCAAATAACCAGCTATACTTTCTCTAGTACCAGCTGCCATCTGAATGCCCACATCCATTTCAGGCTATACTTGTCGATGCCTGCCTGCTCCACTAAATGCTCCAACTCCTCGCGTTTAAAAGCTCGCCACACTGAAAGCGGCGCATCGTTCTTCACAAGCCTTGAGCCAGAAAAAGCGGACGTGATATATTTGATAGAATAGTAGGCCAGCCAATGCCGGTGCAGGTCGTTGATAATAACGGCCATACTTGCCTGCTGATAGAGTTGCCGGAACAGCCGCACGAGCTGCTCATCAGTAAAATGATGGCAAAACAGGCTGCATACGATCACATCATACTGCTGCGCTGCAAATGCCTCCGAGAAAACATCATACTGGGCTACACTTATCTCCGGGAAATCGGCGCAGTGACTGCGGGCATACTGCACCATAAAGTCGTTGGCGTCTATTCCCTCCAAATCAACTTTTATACTTCTACGCCTGGCCCACTTAGCTATACTTTTCAACGTGTCGCCGCCGCCGCAGCCAATATCAGCAATGCGTAACGTGTAATTTTCTGGTAGCTGCAGTTTATCCAACGCATCCAATACCACTTTATGCCCACCCAACCAGTTATTGATAACCTCCAGCTCCGTCAGGTTACGGCGCAGTTCCTCACCGGATAGGGTCAGGTCGTCCATCAGTTCCAGCTCATTAGACCTATACTTTAGCATAGTGCACCTTTAGCAGCATAGATTCTAGGGTAAGGCCAGGGCCGAAAGCGAAGCTGAGCACAGGCTCGTTCTGCTCTTTTGGAGTTAAGTTTTGCATCAGGGCCTTCAGTACAAACAGCACCGTTGCCGACGACATATTACCGAAATCGCGCAGCACCTGGTAAGCAAAGCGGTTGTCGTCTCGGGTCATACCTAATTCCTGCTCAATCACTTCCAGAATGCGTCTGCCGCCAGGGTGTATGGCAAAAAGATTTATTTCTGAAATAGTTGTTTTGAGCCCCTGCAACAGCCGCTCCGTCAGTTCTTTTATTCCTTTTTTGATGAGATCGGGCACGTAAGAGGAGAGGGTCATCTCAAAGCCGGTATCGCCGATGTGCCAGGCCATATCGCTTTTTCCGGCAGGAGCCAGGTCGCAGTGGAAAGACTGCAGCTCCAAGCACACTTCCTTGCAAGGTAAACCCTGCATCAGCACGGCTGCGGCGCCGTCGCCGAACAAAGCATTGGATAGCAGGTGATCAGGCTCGTCGTGTTTCTGAAAATGGATGGTACAGATCTCTGTGCATACCAGCATCACTTTTGCCTCCGGGTTGGCTCTGCAAATAGAATCGGCAAGTTTGATGGCGTTAAAGGCGGCATAGCAGCCCATAAAATTTACGGCAGTGCGCTGTACACAAGAAGATAGTTGTAGCCGCTCTACCAGGTCTATGTCCAGGCCGGGGGCGTACATGCCGGTGCAACTAACCGTAATCAGGTGCGTGAGGTCCTGCATGGCAACAGAAGATTGCTCCAGGCACTGGCGTATTGCTTCCTCCGATAGGTTAACGGCATGCTTCCGATACATCTCCATGCGCTGCTGCACGGTTGGGAAGGGCTCCAGTGTTGGGGTGTTAGGGTAAAAGGTAAACTCTCCGTTGCGGCGGGTATAATCCTCCAATACGCTGTAGCGCTGGCCTATACCAGATACTCTGTAAAGTGCCTTTAGTTTTCGTGTTTCCTGCTCGTTAAATTGCAGCGCCTCGGCCATAAAATCAGCTACCTGCATCTGAGGTATTTTGTGGGGTGGGTTGGCAGTGCCTATGGCGCAAATGTAGCTCTTCATGTTTGTGTCGTTTTCGCGTTCTGTTTATCGGCAGGGAAGTATAAGCTCTGGCTGATATGCTTACGTGTATAAGCCGATTAAGAGACCAAATGTTTAAAGTAGGCAAGCAAGCCAGAAGCATTAACGGCTCTTTCGCTTAAAAGCACCAAAACAGAACATGCCATTAAGTACGCAAGCAAACCTGTATTAGATGTATTCGGCTAAAAAGGCTGGCCATGTGTCTGGCGCATAATATACTTTACAGCAGCAGGCAGGCGCTTAAGCACACCAATTGCCACTTCAGACAATACCGGGGCACCAAATAATTGCTGCACGGTGCGGCCCACCTGCAGGCGTCTTTCAAACTGTTTTTTCCAGGCTAAAGTATACCGCTGCTCCAACTGCTGGCGGTTGCGGCCATTGCTAAAATAACGCACCACCTCTTCTGCTGCCAGTTTACCCGAATGAATGGCCATGGCCATGCCGTTGCCGCACAAAGGTGTGATCATGCCGGCTGCGTCGCCACACATGAGCATGTGCTCCTCCACGCAGGTTTTTGTTGCAAAGGAGATTTCGTTTATCACCTCTGGTTTAGCATACAGAAAATCAGCCTCAGTAAAAATGCGTCGCAGGTGTGGGTTTTGGTAAAGTATGGCCTGCTCCATGGCGGGTATGGTGCCATGCTGCTGCAGGTTACGGCGGGTGGTAAGGTAGCAAAAGCAGTAGCGGTTATCTTCTACAGCCGATATGCCTGCGTACCCGTCTTTGAAATTGTGAAGCGCGATCTGGTCTTTGGGCTGGTGGTAGTGCAGGTGGTATTTTACGCCAATATACGGAGAGCGGGAAGTAAAGAAATTACGTGCCAGTTGCCTGTCGAGGTTAGTACGTTTGCCATATGCCCCCAGCACCACTTCTGCTTGCATACTTTCTCCGTCTGATAGTTTGAGATTAAAATAGTTATCTGCAAAAGTGACATCCTGTACAGAAGTATTAAGCTTAAAGGTTACCCCCTGCTGTTGTGCCAGCTTATACAGGTAATTATCCAACGTGAAGCGGCTCAGCCCAAAGCCTCCTAAATCCAGGTTGGCCTCCAAAATTTTCCCGCTTGGTGAGGTAAGAAAAAATTTAGAGATAGTTGCCGGCGAAAGTTGTTCAATTTCTGCACCTAGACCAGCCAGGTAAGGCAATACCTCATTAGAAACATACTCGCCGCACACCTTGTGGAACGGATATTCCTTTTTTTCGATAACAGTTACGGAAACACCATGACGTGCCAGATGCAGAGCACTGGTAAGTCCGGCTAGTCCGCCACCGATAATAATTACCTGCTTCAATGGTTTATTCTTTTGCTTTATTGTTTAAGTACAATTTAGTATACCGAATTTTAGTGAATGCACCTTTTTTATAGTGTATAATGCAAGAACAATTTATTGTGTAAGCCGTTAATTAAATTGGAACGACTTTTGTAACTTTGAAGGAGAATATACATTACGTACATGAAGAAACTTATACTTACGCTTTTTACAATTTCAACAGTGCTTTTAGCGCAGGCACAGGCCAGGACAGGTGTTGCTGGGCCGGTGCAGGAGACCGAAAAAGCACTGCAGGTAGACCAGCAGGATGAAGAGCTTGCAATCTATCCAAACCCTAGTAATGGCGTTTTCACCATATCTGTTGCAAACCTGCCAGCCAAAAAGGCAGAGTTACGCATCATAAACGTTATCGGTAACGAGATTTACCGCGAAACGTTGACACGCGGCGATGGTCAATTCTCTAAAACAATTGACCTTACTGGAAAAGCAAAAGGCCTTTATTACGTGAAGCTCGAAACAGACAATTACAGTTCTGTGAGAAGAGTTGTGGTAAAGTAATGGATATAGACTCGTGAAAGAGGCGGCGGTTTCTGCAAAGAGGCTGCCGCTTTTCTATTTAACTAAAATGTAACACCAGAAGCGAGAAATTAGCAACTCGCTTTTTTTATATTTGCCTGAATCAAATCCTATCACTGCTACTGTTATGCTTCATAAGTATACTTATTTCCGGTTGCTGGCCTTTACGCTGCTCCTCTTAAGTGCCTGCCAAAAGCCTGCCACTACTACACAAACCCAAGATTCACTTACCACGCTTGCCTTCGGGTCTTGCAACCGCGAAGATCTGCCACAACCGCTGTGGCAGCCAATCATCCAGAACAAACCACAGGTATGGGTATGGTTAGGCGATAACATTTACGGAGACTCTGATACCATGGTAGTGCTGCAGCGCAAGTATAACATGGTGCTACAGGAGCCCGGTTATCAGCAACTGCAGCAGGAGGCAAAAGTAATTGGCGTTTGGGACGACCACGACTATGGTAAAAACGACGCTGGCAAAGAGTATAAGATGAAAGAGGAAAGTGCGCAGTTGTTCTGGGATTTTATAGGTGAGCCAGCTAACAGTCCGCGCCGCCGGCAGGAGGGCGTTTACAGTGCCCATACGTATGGTCCTGCCGGAAAGCAGGTAAAAGTAATATTGCTCGATAGCCGTTATCACCGCGATTCGTTGGTACGCATTAACAGGGTATACCAGACAAACTATACCGGCGATATACTTGGCGAGGAACAGTGGCGCTGGCTGGAGCAGGAACTTCGCAACAGCACCGCCAGCATCAACATAATCGGCAATGGCATACAAATACTACCCGAGGAGCAGGTATTCGAAAAATGGGCTAACTTCCCAAAAGCACGCAAGCGCCTGCTAGATCTGATTGCTGCCTCTAATGCCAAAGGGGTTATACTTGTAAGCGGAGACCGGCACATTGCAGAGATATCTAAAACTACACCACCAGGTATGAGCTATCCGCTGTACGAAGTAACCAGCAGCGGCATGACGCATGTGTACAGCGGCAATGTGGTGGAGCCAAACAAGTATCGGGTAGGAGATCTGATCAAGCAATTAAACTTTGGCGTTTTAAACTTCCACTGGAACGACAAGCAGGTGAAAGTGGAGATGCTGATAAAAGGCGAAGAGAACAAAAACCTTCTAGAGCATACGGTAACTTACTAAGCACAACAAGTATAAATAAAGGCGGCTTTGCGTAGCAGGGTCGCTTTTTTTTGTGCTTATAGATTTAACTTTTGTGAGCAGCTTGTGTCAAAAGCAAAATAACGGAAAACACTATGAGACAGAACATCCTCTTAAAAACTTTACTGGTAGCAAGCTTCGGATTTATAGCAGCTGGAGCCATGGCGCAGGAGCAGCAGCAGGGACCTGCCAACCGGCAGGAGATGGAAGCACAGCAAACAGAAAGACTTACCAAACAGCTAAGCTTAAATGCCGAACAGGTTACAAAACTGCAGGAGATAAACAAAAGCTCCAGAGAAGCCATAACCGCTTTGCGCAACGACCAAAGTATGGCACGAGAGGACAAGATGGAAAAAATGAAAAGCCTGCGCGCTGAGCGTGAAGCCGCCATTAAAGCTATACTTACCGCAGAGCAAGTGCAGAAGTTTGAAGCTATACAGCAGAACCAGCAAAACAGGCAAGGGCAGCAACAGCAGCAGGGAGGTAGAAGAAGAAGGGCTAACTAACTTATGCCCTGTTAAGCTAAGCGGCCTGCCAAGTTTTACTTAGCAGGCCGCTTATTTTTATATACAATGGCAAGGTAAAGCTTTGTTTTTAGTAGTTCTTCTCCGGAAGTATAGTTTTAGGAACATAGCCTGTTAACACGGCAGTGTCTTTGCGGATGCGGGCATGCACAAAAATAGCATGCGTAGAGTCCAGCACATGAATGCTCTGAGATGTATCAAAACTTGTAAGGGATGGGCTCTGAAAATCGGGCTTCGCATACAACTCACCCCCGATAAGTGGCCTGGTTGCAAAAAGTACATCAGCCGGAAGTGGAGCATCTATACCTGTTTCGCTTGCCATGGTAGCCTCCGAAGCATCCTGTTCAACAGCATTGCGCTTGTTTTCGCGGCAAGATGCAGCAAGTATGATAACAAAGAATCCTGAGAGTAGAAGTATCCTCATGTAGGGTAGGTGTACTGGTAGTGCTCTGATAAGTTACATTAAATTAGAATCTTATCAAAACTTGTGATGGTTAACCGAGGACGTAAGTAAAGTGGCCCTCACAGTTCAATTATCGAACTCGCTAAAGCAAGAGTTCAGTCAAATCTACGAATTAAGCTCTATTCTGTCAGTAAGCCCGTTAATGCCTACAAAACATAAAAGTGTTTTAAACGTGCTACAACGCTAATTACATCCTTTACTATACCCGAACCAGTTAACTACTTTAAAATTATTGAAAGCAATAACTGAGGTCAGACCCAAACTGGTAAGGATAGACATAAAACAGCACAATAGGTGAGGAGGCGCGAGCCTCTTCTACGGAACTGCGTCCGCGTGAAATTTAACCGTTTTTAAATCCTATAAAAAAGAACTTTCCTTCGTGCCTGTATCTGCCTTTGTGGACAATAAGGCTTATGAGGGATGGGTCGGCAAATCGGTTTCCCCTCCCTTGCTTTTGTAGCAGCCTCAAGGCAGCGTGGCCGATTTTAATAATTTTTTGCCAACGTGTTCGTGTATACCCTGTGCGAGGCTGTCAGCCGAAGCATAAGGTATAAACCCTGTTGGGCTATCGTTATTCTTCTTTTTCTTCTGATTCTTTTGTGTTATTGGAAGCATAGGTATCAATTAATTCTCTGCACTTCCTAAGAACATCGGCTTTGAATATCCTGTTGGTTTCGTCAAACTCTTTCTCAAATTCAATGAGCTTTTCAATATTCCATTGGAGCCTTTCTGTTCCAACAGGTAAATCATCAACATTTAAATCATAGTCTCGGAAAATGCTCACATCTACATCATCAGTCTTTTTGTAGGGCTCTAACCAACTGATGATTTGATTCATTTTATAAACTCCTAAAGGTATAGCCACTTGATTGGAAATAATTGCTCGTGCATTAGATACCATCTTGTTAATGAACCTTTGCCTTTCCTTTTCTTCTGGAGTCATTCGAGATTTCTATGATTGTAATGCAGCCCAACGGATTAGTACATGCTGTGAACGAGGCGTAGCCGAGTATGGAGCATGTGCCGGGTTACAACCTGTTGTTTAATAAAAAATAACTTCACCGTTTCTGATGCCTTCTTCATAGTTTTGAACTATGGCTTTCATTAAGTCAGCAAAATCGTTAGCAAATATTTCATATTCTTCTTCATTCTCGTGGTCCCATCTGATAATTTGGTACTCTCCATTCTTATCTTTAGTATTTGTATCAAAACACAGTATTCCCCAGTCTGAGTAATTCGCAAAGGGTATCATTCCTTTGTTAAAGAGGTACTCTTTTGGCCAACCATTAAACACATTTTCAAGCATTACCCTTTTCCATTCTTTCGGTACAAGTGGAGTAAACATCCACACATTACTTATTGGAGCAAGTTCATAGAAGTTCTTATACTTAAGGTATTGTTTGAAAGAGTTTGGCAGTGGGTGTTTGATTTCAGATTCCAACGCCTCAATTTCTGAGTCTTTTATCAAACTGTCAGATGGTTGCCACGGAATCATATCTCCCTTTTCAGGTCTGGATTCATCCACCAATAAATTGTCAACAATCTCTGATTTGCTTACATAGAATGAGTCAAACTCAGGACTTGTCATGTTCTGAATAGAAAAGTCTACAAACTTTCTTATATAGTCGAAATTCATGTTTTCAATTTGTTGTAACGTGTTCGTGTATACCTTGTGCGAGGCCATCAGCCGAAGCATATGGTATAAACTGTGTTAGCTGTTGGACTTTATTATTTCATTTATCACGTGTTCTTGGTGACCCATTGCGACTTGCCTTCTTATGGCTTCTATCAGCTCTACTGCTTCACTAATAGAGAGGTTCTTGAACAATTCTCGACGGTCACTTACCCCGTAGCGCTTCTGCAGGATAGCGAATCTCTCTTCTAAGGTCTCCGAGAGCTTTGTGTTTAAGGAGAGACTATTTATTTCTTGGTTCAGCCTTTCTAATGTTGCAAAGAAAAACTCGTGGCTGTTGTTTCTGAAAGCTGTCTCGCCGTAGAAGTAGTCATCAACATAGTTGAAGGCTGGCGCATTGTAGTACAATGCTTCTGTAGTATATCCGCCTGCCGCAGAAATTAACTCGTCTTTGATTAACTGCAGGCTATCATCGAACTGCAGAAAGGGTTTGATGGATTCAGCCAGCTCGGCAGAGTTCTTCCCCTTGATAAGCTGTAGGCTCTGCTGGTAAATCTGTTCGGACCTTAAATCCAGTACTCTGATTTTTATGGCTGACTCGTTGATTCTACTTTCTTCATTGGAAGAATCATCCGAATTACACGAAAGGGTGATGGCTAATAGAGGCAAGTAGTAGAAAAACTTCATAAAGTTGAGTGGTTTTTTAATTGGTGTACCAGCTAACGTCTAGTATAGAAGGCGAACAAGGCGTAGCCGAAGAATGCCTTATATGCCTTGTTGGCGTTTGTTGTTCTTATTTTTCTCTTATGATGTTAGCTAAGCCAGTCAGGTTATCTCTTAATTGCCACGCACGGTCTATATAAGAATGAACATCAGAGTCCAGCAGATTGCTTCTTTCTAGCATTGTCTCTTCTATCAATTCACTGAATAAAGCATAAATATTGTGGGTGATATAATTTCTCTGTTTGCAAGTTTCTTCCAGTGCCACAGCTAGATTTTTATCGATAAGATTATGTTTTTTCCCAATTTTAATCAGTTGCCCAAGAGTTGAGCGGCTATTATATTCTTTGATCCCATTACGACTTAAAAAGAGTATCATTTCAGCTTCTAATCTCCCAGCAGCCAAAGCGACTCTGCCTAACTCTGCACTAAATTCTTCACTTTCAAATAGCAAATTAAAGAATTCGATGCCTTCGGCTTGTACACCTTTATACATTGATTTTATACCCATAATTAAAATAAGAGTGCTGATATATGAGGTGAGATAAGTACAGCCGCAATCTTAACTCTGTACTAGTTTATAATCCATTTTGATTATTTCTTCTGCTCGTCCCACATTTCCTGAACCCTGCCCCACCACTCAGCAGCCCATTGCTTCAACTGGTCAAGTGTTAGAGGCTTATCAAATGAATCAAAGATGCGGTAGTCCGTAGCTGTCAAAGTCAATTCGCCACCAGCAATTTCTTTCGAGCTGTTGCAATGAAGCACATAAGAATCTGGTTGGGTATAGGTATAGCTTTGAACTTCAAGTCCCAATTCTTCTATAGTCTGTGGGGCATTTGTTGTTCTTATCTCTGTCTCCCGAAGTGCAAGAGGCTTTAATTTGTTAGCTTCATCGTCTTTGAACACAAAGTACTCACACAGTAAATTCCTACACCCTGACAGCTCAACTTTTATCTGGTATTCTAAAATGGCAGGATTCCATACCTGCCCCCAAGGAATCACAAACTCCAAGGTCAACGCTTCGCCGTCTTTGCTCACGCTCTGTATCTCAAAATCGTGAAACATTGAAAACAGTTCTTCTATCTCTTGTTGTCTATTCATGATTCCAATACACGCCAACTACTGGATATGCGTAAACATACGCTTATTGACACTATGTACGGAACCGTCCTTTCCTGCTTTTGGCTCAGCAGTTGGCTTCTTCCCTGTGTTTCAGCGGTTCCGTGCATCATATTTTGCTCATACAATATAGGAAGTTTTGCAGAAAATCTTAATCAAATCTGACAGCTTTTGACACAGTAGCGGAGAAAAGCAGGCAAAAGCAGGAAAGCTGCTGCTCAACATCTCTTGCTTCAACAACTCGACTGGCGGAATGGGGCGTTAACACCGGCCTGTAACGCCCTTTTGCTGCCTAGGCTGCGCATACAGCCTGCTAGACCTATCCGTGTATAAACGCTTATAAACGCGTATACGCGGCTAAGAGAGCTGACAAGCAGTGAGACTTCGCCCCAAGTAAAACGGGCGCTGGCGGCTTGTACTGGAGGGGTGGGTTGATAATTTGGTTTCCCCTGCCTTGCCTGCGCCATAGCCTCAAACCACCGCGTATTAATTTCTTATTTTTTTAGACGTGCCTGCTTATTTTAAATTTTATTTAAAATTTTCATTAGTATGGCACCTACGCGCCTTCATTGGCAGGAATAATTAAAGTAACTACCCCATTCATTTCCGTCTACATCCTTATGAGTCACTTTGGTGGGATAACCAGCCTCGTTGTACTCGTATCTGGATGTGCCGGAACCTTCGGCTATAACTTGCCCATCCACACCTCTTCTCGTAACTTTCGTCAGGTTATGAATAAAGGGATAGTAAGTCATATGCATCGCACGTACTGCCGCCGATACCCCCAAAAAACTATGCTTGTTGTCGTACTCATACTCGTATGTGTTGCCTTTTTGTCCAGTGTCACTGTAATTAATGCTTCTCCTGATTAAGTTGCCTTCGTACTCGTACAGCGTGTACCCATAAGTCTTGCCCGGTGTAGTCTTGTATGACTTCTTTAATTGATTATTAGAGGTGTATTCATAGTGGCGACTTAAGAACTCAGTAAGTACTCCGTAACTTTTGCTATAATGGGACACTTTAGATACTTGCCCGGTAGAATTATAGGAGTAAGTCAAGTATCCTCCTAGGGTACCGGCTGGGGTATGAGTATTTGTCTTTACCAACCTATCTTGATCATCATATTCGAACAAGTAATAGCCTTCAACTTCCCCTTTTGCATTAATCACCTCTTCTTTAATAGGCTGGCCTTTGGCATCGTAGATAAATTTGTAACTGTAGTCCGAGTTGTCATACCGGAACCCCGTCAACAAGCAGGCCTCTGTGTTGAGAGGACTAGGGTTGGTGTCATCTCCTTCATAGTCTTTTGAGCAGGAGATAAGACACAGTATAAAAAGTAGTAGGAGAGGGGAAAGCTGTTTCATGATCAAAAAAGCATAATTGGTCTTTTTAAATTTATAATATTTAAATTAATTTACGTTGACTAACCAAAGAGGTATATTATACTACAGTTCATTTACAGCCTCTTGTAATTCATATGTCCCTTCACTTTATAGATTTGTGCAGCCAATACCGACTGTACGCGTTTGCCACATACCGCGACATGGCGGCGGCCAAAAGCCATACGGGGCGCGTGGTACTGGGCAAGGCGCTGGAGCGGGAGATAGAAGCCAAGCACTACGTCCGCGATGTGGGCACCGGCTAAAAAAACTACCTCCGCACGGACACGGCAGACCTCAAGCCAACAGCGCTAGCGTCGCTTATAACGGCCTTGCAGGCGCTTTACAGGCTCAACGGCTACTCGGCTAAGTACATTGTAGTAGAACGCCTCCTGTAGCTTAATTTTAGCCGTATGCCCTGTCTTGCTGTTTTTATGTAAATGACAAATGATAAATGCTGCCGTCTAAAGTACAACGCACCTTCCTAACTAATCAAATGCGCTGAAAATAAGATTATCTATTTATTTGAATACTTATTTTTAATTGCTATGTTTATATTGTTTAGCACCAAAGTGCAATATCTGTTCATCCTCGTACCTTAACTTATAGCAAACTTTTATGGACTTTATTGATGTGATCAAGGCATTAGCCGAGAAGGTTAGCCGAATGAAAGAAACAATTCAAACGGAAGAGGCGACGAAAACTGCTTTCGTTATGCCCTTTATCGCTGCGTTGGGGTATGATGTGTTCAACCCTTTAGAAGTAATTCCTGAATTCATCGCGGATTTGGGAATAAAGAAAGGTGAGAAGGTTGACTACTGCATACAAAAAGAAGGGCAGCCAATTATCATAGTGGAATGCAAGCACTGGAAAGAGGAGTTAAACGTCCATAATTCACAGTTGCACCGTTACTTTCATGTTTGTAGTACCCGCTTTGGCATACTTACAAACGGTATTATTTACAGGTTCTATACAGACTTAGAAGAGCCTAATAAGATGGATAACAAACCTTTCTGGGAGTTCGACATAACGGATATGAGCGAGGCTGCTATAGCTGAACTTAAAAAATACCAAAAGAAGACCTTTGATGTAGACCAGATTCTGAGTGCAGCGACGGAGTTAAAGTACACAAGGGAGATCAAGAAGCTACTAGCGTCTGAGTTTAATGTGCCATCTGAACATTTCGTGCGCCTGTTTGCAAAGCAAATATATTCTGGCCCGGTAACGGCAAAAGTAATGGAGCAGTTTACTCCAATGGTAAAAAAGTCGATTCAGCAGCATATTAGTGACCTGATAAGCGACCGACTGAAATCGGCTCTATCCAATGAGACAGAAGCGGCCAAAAAAGAGCAGGAGCAGGCGCTGGAAAATGTAGTAGCAGCTACAGAGGCAGTAAAAGTAGAGTTTACTGAAATAGAGCAGGAGGGCTATTATATCATTAAGTCAATATTACGGGTCAAAATAGATGCAGCAAGATTGTCCTATAGAGATACGACGCGTTACCTGAACATACTTTTAGACGATACTATCAGAAAAACAGTATGCAGGCTGCATCTGAACGGCACGAAAAAGTATATTGGGTTGATGGATGAAGAAGGAAAAGAGACAAGGTTTGAAATCGAAAATATAGATGATATCTATAGATACACAGACCAACTCCTGAAAACCGTTATGCGCTTTGAGGGAAAAGTTGAGCCACAGGAAATTTAATCCAAAGTAACACGCTAAATAAATTGTATAGTAAGCCTCTTGCAACAGTATTGCAGGGGGCTTTTTTATTGCCGTCGAATAAGAAGATGAACTTATTATCTTTTAAATAGATTATACATGTATGTAAGGTTTTATCACAGAGATATGAAGGCATCTAATTTTCAATTAAAGGTGAAGTCGGGTTCTATTTCATTGCCAGTTTTAAAAGTAGGAGATGTTGAAGCCGCAGGTAAAGCGAAGTTGACCGCTAATAGAATTTCAATATTCGACTTATACATTCACGAGAAGACACACCGATTAAATTCTGATGAAATATCCTATAGGGTACTAAATAATTGGGAAGAGCAAGGGTTGGTCAATTCTAAGAGAGACGTGGAAGGAGGATGGAGGTACTATAGTCTAGTAGATTTAATCTGGTTGCACTTAGTCTTAGCTATGAGGAAATTTGGTTTGCCTCTTAAAGATATCCTCAAAGTAAAAAAATCAATCGAAAAGGTATCGCCTAAAGTTAGAGAAGACTTATCATCACTTGACAACGCAATACTAAATGTGATAGAACAGCGTAAGCCTATTTATTTAATTGTGTTAGAAGATGGCACCGGTCACTTGCTGAGTGAAGAACAGTATTTGGCGGACTACCTTTCCTTTAACTGCTTGAAAATAGGAGTGTCAAATATGATTAGGAAACTCATCAGTTTACATGATTTAGAAAACATATCAAAGCTGCAAGAGGAGTTGAGCGATGAGGAGGCAGAGTTACTGCAAGTCATCCGAGAAAACAATTATGAGAAAGTAACCATCCAGTATAAGAGTGGCAAAATAAGCACTGTGGAAGGGTTAGAAAGGTTAGATGCGAATGTTAAGTTAATGGAGGCACTAAAAAATCATCCATATACTGAAATAAAGGCAATAAATAAAAGTGGTAAAACTGTTGCAGTACTGCGTACTGTCAAGCATAAGATAAATAAAAGAGGATAAGGCACCTCAGTAATCTCGTTTTACTCTGATGACCGGACAAGGCACCGGAGCCAGAGTGCAAGATTTTATAAATGCTTTCTATTGAAAAGTGTCAAGAAATATTAAACCAGAATGGTAGAAGTTACACCGTTAATGAGGTAAAGAAACTAAGAGAGACTTTACTGCAACTAGCAAGGCTGGAGGTTGAAGTTCACAGAAAACGAAAAGAGCAGAGCAATAATGGAAAACGTAGTAATCTATACAAGAGTATCGACTGACGAACAGGCTTACGGCTATAGTCTGGGGCATCAGAAAGAACAGCTAGAAAAATACTGTGTTGATAAGGGTTATGATATTGTTGCGCATTATCAAGATGATTGTTCTGCAAAGACTTTCAATAGGCCAGAGTTTAGTAAGATGCTTAGCTACCTAAAGCAGAACAAAGGTAAGGTTTCTAAGCTGCTTGTGTTGAAGTACGATAGATTCTCAAGAGATTTAGCAGGTGGCTCCAGTATGTTACAAGAACTAGCATCTTACGGTGTTGAGTTAGTTGCTATAGAGCAGCCTTTAGATAAAAGCGTACCAGACCATTTAGTGATGCAAGCTGTATATATGGCTATCCCACAGGTAGAAAACATGAGGCGGTCAATGAATACTGCTTCTGGTATGAGGAAGGCTCTAAAAGAGGGGCGTTTTATGGGGAAAGCTCCTTTAGGCTATCGTAATAGCAGGGATGTAAATAATAGGCCGGTAATTGAGGTAGTGCCTGAGAAAGCGAGTTTGGTAAGGGAGGCGTTTGAGCTATTTGCAACAGGAATGTATGATAAAGAGGAGTTGCGTCGTAAACTAAAGCCAAAGGGGCTAACACTTACAAAGACCTGTTTTGCGCAAATGTTAAGACAGCCTGCCTATTGTGGTAAAATAGTAGTTAAAGCAAAGGATAATGAGCCTGAGTTGACAGTTACCGCTATCCACGAGCCAATTATTGATGAAACACTATACAATAAGGTTCAAGAACAGCTTAAAAGGAGGGTAAAGCGTAAAGCAAAACCTAAAAAACTAGTGGCAGAGTTGCCGCTGAGAGGAAATCTTATCTGTCCAGATTGTGGTGGCAATCTTACTGGGAGTGCATCAAAGGGTTCTGGAGGAGTATACCAGTATTATCATTGTCAGTCTCCTTGTAGAGTACGTTTTAGAGCCGATGTAGCGCATTTACACTTTGAACAATGGCTCAGGTCACTGAATATCCCATCAGAGATTGTAGCTCTTTATTTGGCTATTCTAGAGGATGAATTCAACGCACTGGAAAAGGACAGGTTTAAAGAAATACAAGTACTCAAACTCCAACGAGATGAGAAGGACAAGCTATTAACAGAGGCAGCATTGAAACTACTTAAAGGCGAGATTTCATATGAAATATTGTCAAGAGTGGATACATCTCTGAGGCAGGAAATTAATGCGCTGAGTATGCGTATCCATGATTTGGAGGTACAGGAAAGTGGGTTTAAGCACTATATGAGGTACGGTATGACCTTACTTTCTGATTTATCAGGTTACTATACAAGTGCGGAGTTAGATGTAAAGCAAAAACTAGTTAGTTCGATATTCGGAGGAAAACTTGTTTATCAGAATGGAAATTATCGAACTAATGGTCAGAGTGAGGTAATGTCGCTTATAGCTAATTCTAAAGCACTTTTGGGAGGTAAAAAGAGAGGCTCATCGTCTGAGAAAGCAGAGGAGGTCGGTAAAGTGGCCCTGCCAGGAATCGAACCTGGATCTAAAGTTTAGGAAACTTCTATTCTATCCATTGAACTACAGGGCCTGTTTAAACAGGCTGTAAAAGCAAATTTAAGGCAATTAAACTATTGTGCAAAGTATTGTTGCTTATTGCGCAGTACCCGTCTCAGACCCCGGAATAGTATTTGGGCCATAGTATAATACCGCAATGGCAAAAGCAATAACAGTAAGCACCAGCCCTACCATAAAAATAGTGTAGGAAACACGCAGGATTTTATACTTCTTGTTAAGCACCTCTCCCAGGTAATAGATGTCAGTAATCATGTTGTTGTACAGCGATTTTTTATCGCGCATGATTTCATGCATACCACTCTGGAAGTCTTCAAGTGGCAGGCGGGTAAAGTTGCCGAAGAACAGCAGGTTTATCTTACGGCTGTTCATCTTGTCTTTTTTGAAAGAGAAACTCGTAACCTCCGGCTGTGCCGAGATGATGGCAAAAATTACAGAGCCCAGTGTGGTTAGTACAAGCGTTCCTACAGGTATAAGCAGCGTGCGGTGCTGTGCAAACTCGCTGCCGGTGGCCGATGTCTTGGCACTCAGGTAAGTAATGATCACAGAAAGTATAATGGCGTTCAGGCTGATCATCATGTTCGCCTTGTTATCAGCAATAGCACTCAGGTTAAGGTGCGTGCGATACGTGTTGCGGAACATAGTCTCAATGCCACGCTTTGGCTGGGCCAGTGTTTCGCGGTGCTTCTTCTCCTGCTTCTTCTTTTTCTTTACCTCCTTCTTCAGCTGCTTGCGCTGCTCTTGTATATTAAGGCCCAGCTGCCCGGCAAACTTACGCTGCGCCTGGTTTGTATGGAAAGTAGTTGAAAGCAGGAAATCTATCTGGAACTGCGCCCACTCCCTGTCCGTGAAAAACTTATCCTGGAAAATCTCCCACTCTACGCGTAGGAGCTCGGCAGTAGCAAAAAAGGTTTCCTTGCCAATGTTAGACATGTCGGCATCTACCAGAAGCTCTTCGAGCAGGCCCTTTGGCTGCTGGTCGTGCTTTGTAGACATGATAATACGACAAACGCGATCAATGCGCTCCTCAGGGTAATGCTGTTCCTGCAGCCAGGCAGTGGCTATTTTAACGCTGGCAGCTTCATGGTCGGCATAGGTATCAACATAGCCCGCATCATGAAACCACGCTGCCAGCGCCAGGTCCTGTAGTTCGTCCTCTTTTAGTTCGCTTCGTCTGCCCAGGTCCTCGGCCTCTGCTACAGTTTCGTAAGTATGCTTGTAGTTATGGTAAACAAGCTTTTTAGAGAGCCGCTCTTTAAATAGCTTAAAGATAAACTCACCTGCCTGTTTAACAATATTCTGATCTTTCATAGTATAGTATGTGCTGCCATGCCGCACACTGCAACCAATAATGTGAAGGGAGTAGCGCATGAATGGCATACGGTATTCTGCGGTTACGGTAAAAACGTTTTTTTGTTAGTAAACAGTCCGTTTCAAAAAGCGATTGAAACCCAGTTATCGGCAAACAACTAAATATAATTTGGTTTCGTTTATGAAATCCAACCTCGTTTCCCTTTAAAGGTTGTGCGCAGTAACAGTGGCTTAAACTCTGCAGCAGGCACGGTGTTATATACTAGTCCGCTTGGCTGGCTTGAAGAGCTGTTTTAGAAGTTTTAGGATGGATGTTGTTGCTTAGTTGCAGGAGCAAGTGTCGGTGGAGTTTGGCTGCAGATGGCGCACATGCGGGGCATGCTATAGTACTGTAAACCTATGATCAAAAAACTACTCACTAAGCGGCGGCTATACATAAAGTATACTTGGCAGGCGCTGCTCATGTTCGCTCTTACTGCTTGTGTATCTACCGAGCCTTATTACAGCCGCAATGCTCTTAACTGGGAGCAGGAAAAGCCAGATCCTCAAAATAACCTTCTCTATACCGTGTTCCTTATCGGGGACGTAGGAGCTCCTGAACTGGAAGGGGAACCATCAATGCTTCTGATGCGCAAGCAGATGGAAGAGGCAGGCATGAACAGTGCTACCATCTTTCTGGGAGACAATGTATACCATAACGGTTTACCTCCGGTAGGTGCTTATGACCGTGAAATATCAGAAGAGCGCCTTAAAGCGCAGTTAGATATCCTGAAAGGGTATGAAGGCGAGAAGTACATGATACCCGGCAACCACGACTGGAACCATAGTGGCCGCGGTGGCCTAGAGTATGTGATACGGGAGCAGAATTTTGTGAATGAGTACCTGACCGAGGAAAATATAGTAGTTGGCGGCGACTTCTTTGTGCCGGGCAACGGGTGTCCGGGGCCATACGAAGTAAAGATCAGCGACGACCTGGTGCTGATAGCCATTGACTCGGAGTGGTGGCTGCACCCCTTCGACAGGCCGTACGGCGACAACAGCAACTGCGGCGCAGCCACAGAACTGGACTTTTTAGTGCAACTGGAAGACATCATTGAAAAGAACAGCGGCAGCGACATTATGATCGTAGCCCACCATCCGTTGTTTACAAGAGGCAACCACGGAGGGTTCTTCACACTGCGCGATCACTTGTTCCCGTTTACCATGCTCCGCGATTGGATGTACCTGCCTATGCCTGTCATCGGCTCTATCTATCCGTTCGCTAGAAAGTATGGTGGCATCCTACAAGACATTCCGCACCCACGCTACCAGGCATACATAGAGGGGCTGCTAAACATCTTCGATAAGTATGACAACATTGTATATGCTGCCGGTCACGAACACTCGTTGCAGTACTTTAAACACAACAACCTGTCTCATATTGTAAGCGGGTCCGGATGTAAGATACAGCACGTTAAAGGAGGCGGAAATGCCATGTATACACAGGCCGTAAAGGGTTTTTCTAAGGTGCTTTACTATGAGAACGGAGAAGTATGGACGGAGTTCTGGGAGCCGGTTGGTAAAGGCGAAACAGGCAAGATAACTTTCAGGACAGCCCTTTATGCCAAGAAGCCACGCAAAGAAGTACCGCTGGTACAGGATAACACAAATTACGCCGACAGCACCATTACCCTGGCTGCTAACAATGCCTACAAAGTATCGGGGTTACGCGAACAATTGCTTGGGGAGCATTACCGGGAGGAGTGGAGCACGCCAGTGACAGTGCCGCTGCTAGACATGAAGAACGAGCTAGACGGGCTAAGGCCGTACCAGAAAGGCGGTGGCAAGCAAACGGCTTCGCTTAAGGTGCGCAATCCAGATGCAAAGGAGTACACGCTAAGAACCGTTGATAAAGATCCTGCTAAAGTTTTACCGGATTACCTGCAGGAAACAGCTGCACGGGATCTGCTGCAAGACCAGATATCAGCGCAACACCCTTACGGTGCCTTAATTGTGCCGAAACTAGCCGATGCCGCTGGCGTTTTCCACACAAACCCTAAACTGGTTTACATACCCAACACGCCATACTTGCGGCAGTACATGGATGAGTTTGGTAACACACTGGCCTTTTTAGAGGAAGACGCCGACGAGAACCATGAAGAAACAGCTAGCCTTGGCTTTGCAAAAAATCTTGTTGGTACAGATAAGCTGCTGCAGGAGTTGCGCCAGGATAACGACAACGAAGTAGACCAATCAGAGTTTGTGCGTGCCCGCCTGCTGGACATGCTCATCGGAGACTGGGACAGGCATGCCGGCCAATGGCGATGGGTAGAACGCGAAAAAGAGAACGACAAAGGCAAACTGTACATACCCGTACCCGAAGATAGGGATCAGGCCTTCTTCAAGATTGACGGTATACTTCCCTGGCTGGCAACACGCAAGTGGGGTGTTCGAAACGTGCAGAACTTTGACTATGACTTTGATGATGTGGTTGGCCTTAACCTGAGTGGCCTGCCCATGGATCGTACCTTCACCTCCAGGATTACGCGGGAACAATGGCTAAAGCTGGCGCAGGATGTGCAAAAGGGCCTGACGGATAAAGCAATTGAGGCTGCTGTGGCAGAACTGCCGGATGAGGTACAAAAGATTTCTGGTTCTGAGATCGCAGGCAAATTAAAATCAAGACGCGAAAAACTGCCTGCAGCTGCAGAGGAATATTATACTTTTTTAGCGAAGTATGTAGACATTGCCGGTAGCGACAAGCATGAGCGCTTCGAAATACAGCGCCTTAATAATGAGCAGGTGCAGGTAACAGGCTACAAAACCAGCAAAGAAGGCGAGATACTGGAAGAGCTTTACAAACGCACTTTCCTGACGGCAGAAACAAAGGAAATACGCATCTATGGCATGGCCGGCCAGGATCAGTTCATACTTACCGGCGATGTAGAAGAAAGTATATTGGTACGTATTATAGCCGGTGCCGACGAAGACATCATCACCGATTCCTCAAGTGTGAGTGGACTGAAAAAACATACCATTGTGTATGACACAAAAGAGGGTAACACTTTTACGTTTGGGCCAGAGACAAAGGATAAAACAGAGGTATTCCCTGAAGTTAATTTCTATGACCGTGACAACTACCAGATCCCATACTTTGGGCCGCGCCTTTCGGCAGAGTATAACGTAGACGATGGTCTGTTTTTAGGAGCCGGTTTGCTGCTGCGCACGCACAAGTTCCGCAAGGTGCCCTATGCCTCAGAGCATCTACTGGAGGCAAACTATGCCTTCCTGACAAACTCCTTTAATGTTAGGTATGCCGGAGACGTAAAGAAGGTCGTGGGTAACTGGAACATGGCTTTTAACGGATTGCTGCAAGGTCCTAAGTATCAACGTAACTTCTACGGCATAGGCAACTATACAACACAAGCCTCCGACCTAGACGACAGTTACTACAGAGTAAGGTTTGAAAGGTTATCTGCAAATGCATCCTTATACCGTGATTTTACCTCATTCTTTAAAATTGGTATAGGACCTACTTACGATCGCTTTAAAGTAGTATATCCTACTCGCGAAAGTTTTCTGCTGGACCAAGCCCGTGCAGGTAACCTACAACCAGGAACTTATAATCCGGTAGCAGATGAGTTTAACGCGCAGCACTATGCCGGTGTGGCAGCCTATGCTAACATGGAGGTGTTAGGTGGAACTACGTCATCAAATAACCCATACATTGGAATGCGCTGGTACAATAAACTCAGCTTTAATAAAGAGCTCGGAGGCGAAGGGTTAAGTTATACAAACATCAGTTCTGAGTTTAGATTTTATGTGAGTCCTAATTTTCCGTTTCAGCTAACCTGGGCTGGCCGCATAGGAGGCGCGCACAACTTCGGAGATTATCGCTTTTACCAAGCCAACACACTAGGTGGCACAGAAAACCTGCGTGGCTACAGGCGCACCCGCTTCTCAGGGCGCAGCAGTGTGTATGCTAACGGCGAAGCCCGCCTAGAGCTATTTAGGTATAACTTATACTTGGCTCCAGGCAAAATAGGAATACTGGGCTTAGTAGATACTGGCCGCGTTTATACAAAAGAAGACCCTAAACAAGCTTTTTTCCGTAGTCTGCATACAGGCTATGGAGGCGGCGTTTGGGTGGATGCGCTGAACCGATCAGTGTTTTCGCTTACCTATACGATAGGGGAAGAGGATAAACTCTGGATGCTGAACTTTGGATTCTTTTTTTAACACAAAGCAGATTTAAAAGTATAAGAGAAGATGCTAAAGCCACACAGTGCTTTGTCTGTTTTATACCTTGACGCAATTTGAACTATGAAAATACATAAACCACTCCTGCTTTTACTTGCTGTAGTTTTCTTCTTTCCAGATGTTTGGGCACAGGCCCCAGAGACAGAGGCTATCGATATCTTTGCTTCGCCAGGGGTACGCGGTATGGGCAAACCAAGAGGTGTAGTTATAAGCTATGAGCGCCTGCCTAATTTTAGTATAGAGTCAGAGTCTGATGACCCGCGGCTGGGCAATGGAGAAGGGCAGATAAGGCGACACAACAAATTTTCTGTCATAGCTTTGGCGCCACTAATCAACAAGCCCCAAACAAAATTGATTATGGGCTTTAATTATGACCTGGAGGAGTTCAATTTTAAGGGGCTGACAGAATCCTCTTATAGCCTGTACCGGTACCTAGAGGACAAGAATCTAAAGAGCATTGGTTTGCAGCTGGCTTACCTGCATTCACTAAACGAGCGAAACTTTTACTTAATCCGTGTGAAAGGCGAACTTAACGGAGACTACACTCGCGACAATATAAACATAGCAGATTATCTAAAGGCCACCGTTGACCTGGCCTACGGCTGGAAGAAAACAGAAGATTATGCTATTGGTGTTGGTTTACAGTGGGGGTATACATTCGGCCGTCAGAGAGTTTTTCCAGGACTACTTTACAACAAGACATTTAATCCGAAATGGGGTGTTGAATCAATTTTTCCGGCCAATTTCAGGTTACGTTATAACGCGAATGAGAAGACCTTATTTTATACAGGCTACCGCCTGGAGGGCGCCAGTTACGACATTTTTGCAGATGAGACGGAGTTGCAACGGTATAACGAGATAGAATTGCGCCGTACTGACATCAAAGGCTTATTACGTATGGAGCGTGAAATCTATGACTTTCTATGGTTTGCTGTGGAAGGCGGTTATCGACGTTACTACAGGCACCGCATTTTTGATGAGGTGGGCTCAAGGGACGAACTGATTACAAATGATATAGGTGGTGCAGGATACGTATCGGTAGAGCTATACCTGGTGCCACCCCGCAAATGGATGAACAACAGTAATTAGATTTCATCTTCCTATATAACGAGTAAGGGCAGCCATACTTTGGCTGCCCTTACTCGTTTATTCTTTATAAATTACTCACAGACCGGAGACGTGTCTTCAGGTATCAAGCTGCGTAGATAGTCGTAAGAAGCATACTGTGAGCGTATATCCGACTGATTCGTTGATGATAGATAGGTGTTATCAACATTGCGTGCCTTCGTGTCATCTTGCAACTGATAATCTATCAATGTTCTTACCTCATCAATCAGGTCTTGCTGGTACAGGGGGAATCCTACCTCTACACGTCGGCTCAGGTTTCGCGTCATCCAGTCGGCAGAGGCTACGTAGTATTTCTCTTCGCCGTTGTTGTGGAAGATGTATACCCGAGCATGCTCTAGGTAACGATCTACGATGCTACGTACCTCAATATTCTCGCTAATGCCTTCAACACCGGGTAATAAACAACAAATACCGCGCACCAGCAGCTGTATCTTTACTCCTGCCTGGCTTGCTGTATAAAGTTTTTTGATCATGCGTTCGTCTTGCAGCGCGTTCATCTTCAGAATCATACTTGCAGGCAGTCCTTTCTGAGCATTTTTTATCTCTTTATCGATAAGTTTTACAAAGCTCTGCCGCATGTTTATAGGAGCTACCAAGAGGTGTTTGAACTTCTTGTCTGGCTGTCGGTCTATAAAAAATTCGAATACCTGCTCCATGTCTTTTGTAAGGCGCGTGTCTGAGGTAAACAGGGCATGGTCGGCGTAAATCTTGGAAGTATCTTCGTTGTAGTTGCCCGTGCTCAGGTAAGCATAGTTTACTAATTTCCCGTTCTCGTTTCGTGTGATCAACCCCAGCTTAGAGTGTACCTTCAGGTCAGGTACTCCGAAAATAACGTTGGCACCGGCTTTCTGTAGCTTTCCTGCCCAGAATATATTTGATTCCTCGTCGAAGCGTGCTCTTAGCTCTACCACCACCGTTACCAGCTTTCCGTTTTTAGCAGCCTTAACCAGTGCTTTGGCTATCGCAGATTTATCAGCAACACGGTACAGTGTGGCACTCATAGCCGTTACTTTTGGGTCTACTGCTGCCTCGTTAAACAGGCGCAATACATAGTCAAAAGACTGGTATGGGTAATGCACGAGATAATCCTTTTTCTGCATGGCGGCGATCATACTTTTCTCCTTGTGCAGTTCCGGGTGGATTAGCGTAGGCTGTGGCTTATACTTTAGCTCAGGCAGGTTAAAGTCAGGGAAGTTAAAGAAATCCCGGAAGTTGTGGTACTTGCTGCCCTCTACCAGCTCATCTTCTGTGATGGCAGTGTGGATCATCATGCGGTCCAGCAGGTCCTTTGGTGTTTCAGGGTCGTAAAGCAGGCGTGCGGGATAGCCAGTTTCGCGCTTCTTCAGGCTTTTGCGAATCTTAGCCATCAGGTTCCCCGACACTTCTTCCTCAATATCAAGTTCAGCATCGCGGGATACTTTTACGGCATGAGCATGAAACTTGGTATACTTCGGAAACATCAAAGGCAAGCAGAAGCGGATTACATCATCGATGAACATAACATAGCGCTTACCTTTTACAGTTGGAAGCTTCACAAAGCGGCTGCCCAGCTTCTTTGTAGGTATCTCCAGCATGGCAAAACGGTCCGGCCGTTGCTCCTTCTCGGTTGGCTCCAGCATGTGAATACCCAAGTATACTGTCTGGTCTTTCAGGAAAAGGTGCGTGTCAGTTGCGTCAAGTATAATAGGCAGCAGATGCTCTTCCAGTGTCTCGTGGAAGTATGTTTTTACCCACTCCTGCTGCTCATTGTTAAGCTCAGTTTCGGTAAGCAAATGTATATCGTGCTCACGGAGGTCGGCAAGTAAGCTCTCCCGGAACACATGTCCGAATTCTTCCTGCTGGCGCTTTACCTCCTGTATTACCTGGTCAAAGGTGTCAGAGGGGTCTTCGTCCAGCTTTTGGCGCGTCTTCTTTTTAAGCTTGATGAGGCGCTTCAGGGTGGCTACCCTTACTTTGAAATACTCATCTAGGTTAGATGAGAAAATAGCCATGAATTTAATGCGCTCAAGCAGGGGTACGCGTTTGTCTTTTGCCTCCTGCAGCACTCTGTAGTTAAAGGCAAGCCAACTCAGTTCTCTGTTTGTAAAGGGATATTCCGGAGCGGATTTTGGCTCTTTTGTATTATCTTTTTCCATTGTTTCGGGTGCAAATTTTAGGTTGTGCCCCGGCTATTTGTAGTTCTTCGGGAAGTCGTAGAAAAGCAGCGTAGCGTTCTCTTTGCTGATGTCGTACCAGCTGTCGCAGTCGAACTCCAAGGCTACAATGCCGGTGGTGGGTAAGCTGGCAATGTGTTCAGGGCTAAGCATGTTGGCAAATTCAGAAATGGGTTCATTATGTCCCACTAACATCAAAGAGTCTACATCAGCCGGGGTAGTATGAACTACATCTAAAAGATCATGCTTGTCAGCGCCATAAATACTGTCGGCTACCACTATGTCTTCTGCCTCATAGTTCATTTCTCTGCCAACTAAAGTAGCCGTAGAAATAGCACGCACAGCAGAACTGGAGACTATCAAAGCAGGTATAGCGCCCCTGTTATTAAGCTCGTGGCCCATGAGCTGGGCATCGCTGCGGCCTCGCTTGTTCAAAGGGCGATCATGGTCGCTGAGTTCCTCAAAGTCCCAGCTTGATTTAGCGTGCCTCAGGATATATAGCGTCTTCATAAGTTGTTTCTGTTACTGCCATTGTTGCCACAAACGGCAACATTAGTGGCTTTGCTACTTACTGAAACTACGGGTAATTTGTTGTGTTACCTCACCTTAGTGCTCCACTAATAACAGGAGTGGGAGTCTGTGCTGTCGTTTTTTACCTGGTCCAACCACCCTTGCCCCTCCTTATCCAAGGAGGGTAGCCTGCTGCTACTGTATCTTCTTTCATCACCACAGTTAGGATGGTTGAACAAGAGGAAGCAAAAACAAAAAGAGGAAGCTACTGTTGTAGCTTCCTCTTTTTCTAAAGTATAGATTTATACTTTACACGTTGTTAGGGTAACGCTCAAAATGCAGTTCGGCAACGCGGCGCTGCAGCTCTTCGCGCAACTCTTCGATATTGATTTTATTCGTAGCCGAGATAAAGAGGGCAGGGGCATGCTCCTTAGCCATGTAAGTAGCTTTTAAATCGTCGATAGACGGACGAACGTCAGCTTCCTCGTCTTTTAGCTCCTCTTCGCGCTGCTTCAGGTACTGGTCGATTTTATTAAACACCAACAGCACCGGCTTGTCGGCAGAGTTAATGTCTTTCAGTGTCTCGTTTACAACGGCTATGTGGTCTTCAAACGAAGGATGCGAGATATCTACTACGTGCACCAGCAGATCTGCCTCACGGATTTCATCCAGAGTAGATTTAAACGACTCGATCAGCTTGGTAGGCAGCTTACGGATAAACCCTACTGTGTCAGAAAGCAGGAACGGTATATTTTCAAGTACTACTTTGCGTACAGTAGCATCTACAGTGGCAAATAGTTTGTTCTCGGCAAACACCTCAGATTTAGAGAGCAGGTTCATCAAAGTAGATTTGCCCACGTTAGTATACCCCACCAGCGCCACGCGCACAATGCCGGCACGGGCCTTGCGCTGCTCAAAATTCTGTTTCTCAAACTTCTTCAGGCGCTCACGCAGCAACGATATTTTGTCGCGCACAATACGGCGGTCCGTCTCAATCTCCGTCTCACCAGGTCCTTTCATACCGATACCACCTTTTTGCTTGGATAAGTGCGTCCAGAGGTTAGTAAGGCGTGGCAGCAGGTACTGATATTGGGCCATTTCTACCTGGGCGTGAGCCTGTGCTGTTTTGGCGCGTAAAGCAAAGATGTCAAGTATAAGCAAGCTGCGATCTACGATCTTTACCTGCAGCTCGCGCTCAATGTTACGCACCTGCGAAGGACTCAGGTCATCGTCGAAGATCACCATATCAATGTTGTGCTCCTTTACATAGGCGTTGATCTCATCCAGTTTACCGCTGCCCACAAAAGTGGCACGGTCAGGCTTGTCCAGCTTCTGAACAAAGCGTTTTACAGTCTGGGCTCCGGCAGTTTCGGTCAAAAAAGCAAGCTCATCAAGATACTCCTGGGTTTGCTCGTCGGTTTGGCGGTAGCTTGGCACGGCTACCAGCACCGCAGTCTCCTGCGGTTTGGCGGTTTCGTAATATTGTTTCTTACCCATTAATCAATCTTTAAGGTCATAGTATAGGCGGCCAGTGCCTCCACTTCTTGCTCGGATAGCTGGCTTCCGAAGCCCGGCATCAGGCCGCGGCCATTCTCGACTACGTTAATACGGTCTTGAAGGCTTAAGGTACTTACTTTTAAATTGGCTGCACCACCTAACCCTTTTGTACCGTCCGCCCCATGGCATGTTTCACATACCTGTGTATAAATCGCCTTTGCATTAGCTAGTTGTGCATCTTCCAGAGAGGCTACAATTTCTTCGGGTGCACCGGCTGTTGCCGAGTCTATTTCTGCGGTTTCGGTGGCATCTGTAACAGGTGTACTGTTGTAATCTGTGGTAGTGTTCTGTAAAGAGCCTGAGCTGCTAATGGTTAAGCTCTTAGTTTCTGCCAATCCGTAAGTATAAAAAAACAGCAGCAGCGATAGCCCTGTAAACAATTTGTTGTGGCGTTTGATACCAACTATGCCCAAAGGTATAGCCAGTAATACAAGAACGATTTTTATGATCAGCCACCCCGGCATACCCTGGTGCAGGTATAACAGATAACCGCCGGTAACAAGTATAAGTGTACCAAAAACGATGTCTAATGCTTTAGTGTAGCGCTTGGCTTTATTCAATTGCTTGTGTTCGTTCAGGAACAGCAATATGGCCTTATAAGTAAACAGGATCAGGAAAAGTATAACTACCAATACGTGCGTGTGTAGCACGGTGACGGTCTCTTGCATGTTATGGATATGTGCGTATTAAAGATAAAGGGCGCAATTTAATTTAAAATTTCTGATGCTACTGCTAAAATGGCTAACTTACGGCTTTTGACTTAAAGAATCTTATCTTTGCGAGCCTATAGAGCACGTATGCGGATCGCCATTGTTATAAACACTTCTTGGAACATCTTTAACTTCCGGCTGAGCCTGATAAAGGCTTTGCTGGCAGAGGGGCACGAGGTGGTGGCAATTGCACCAAAAGATGCTTACTCGGGACGGCTAAAAGAAGCAGGGTGTAAGTTTGTGCCGGTAGAGATGGAGCAGGGTACTAACCCCCTCACCGATATACGGCTGATCTGGCGCCTTTATCAAACCTATAAGCAAGTAAAGCCGGATGTGGTGTTGCATTACACGATCAAACCGAACATTTACGGAGCTATTGCTGCCCACTGGGCAGGGGTGCCAGCTATTAATAATGTTTCTGGCTTGGGTACTGTGTTTATCACCAAAGATTATATCTCAGGTATTGCCCTTAGGTTATACAAATATTCTTTTAAGTATCCGGCCAAAGTTTTCTTCCAGAACCAAGACGATAGGCGACTTTTCCTCCGCAACAAATTAGTTCGGGCAGGTATAACTGAAGTGCTGCCGGGCTCAGGTATTAATCTGCAGGAATTTGTGCCTGCCGAGAAATATGTCCGAAATGCGCCCTTTGTTTTTCTGATGGTGGCGCGTGTACTCTACGATAAGGGGGTAGTGGAGTTTGTGCAGGCAAGCAAACTTGTGCAGGAGCAATACCCACAGGTAAAGTGCCAGCTGTTGGGGCAGGTGGACGAAAAAAGCCGCTCCGGCATCAAAAACGCTGAGCTGCAGGAGTGGTTAGCAACCGGAGTGATAGAGTATTTAGGAGCAACAGACGATGTAGCCAGCGTGATAGCCAACGCAGACTGTGTGGTGCTGCCTTCCTACCGCGAAGGTACCCCACGCACTTTGTTAGAAGCCGCCGCCATGGCCAAGCCTCTTATCGCTACAAATGTGCCAGGCTGCCGCGAAGTAGTGCAGCAAAGTATAAACGGTTACCTATGCAAGCATCGCAATGCAGAAGATCTTGCAGATAAAATGCTGCAGATGCTGGCATTAAACGATGAAGAACTGGAGCAAATGGGGAGGGCCAGCCGCCAGATTGCCGTTACCCGCTTCGACGACCGCTTCGTGATAGATAAATACCTACATGCCATTGAAGAAGTAACAAGGCAGGTGAAAGTATAAATTAGAATGAGAGACTGAGTGATTGATTTTTCAGAGGGGGGAGTTATCAGCTTACAGTCGTCAGGCACACTAGCAAATGCATTAAAATATTAGAACATTAACCACACATGGATCACACACTTTACCACATAGAGGGACTAATAGAATTTAAACCACGCGTTTTCAGAGATGACAGGGGGTATTTCCTGGAAACGTTTAGCCAAAAATGGTTTGAGCCGTTTGGCATCAATCCAATCTTTGTGCAGGATAATCAGTCCGTATCAGCGAAAGGAGTTTTAAGAGGGCTGCACTTTCAGAAACCGCCACATGCACAGGGAAAATTAGTGAGGGTATCTACTGGCAAGGCCTTGGATATCGCTGTGGATCTGCGTAAAGGCTCTCCGACTTACGGGCAGCATGTAACCTGCCTTTTAGATGCCGAAAAGCATAACCAGTTTTGGATTCCGGAAGGGTTTGCGCATGGCTTTGTAGCGTTAGAGGATAACACCACGTTCCTGTACAAATGCACAGATTTTTACACTCCGTCTGCTGAAGGCGGCCTGCTGTGGAATGATCCAGCATTGGGCATTGAGTGGGGAATAGAAAATCCGCTTGTGTCGCCGAAGGATGAGATTCTGCCAGTAATTACGCAGTTCGATTCTCCGTTCTAGGATTGGTGATCAAGATGGGTGATTGATTAGATAGATTTTCCCTGATATAAATGAGAAAACGCCAGCAGTTTATACTTGCTGGCGTTTTTAATATTATACCTGATAGCTGCCGCTTAACCTCCTTTTACCAATATCCTTACAAGAAGTCAAAATCTGCCTTTTAAAGCACATCCAGCAGCGTTTCCAGTCCCATGCCCCTGGAGCCTTTTACCAGCACGTAGCTATCTGAAACCGGGTGTTCCTGCAGCCATTGTTGTAGCTCAGGTTTGGTTTCAAAGTATAAAAAGTCATCATTTACATCGGCTGCATACTTCATATCTTTGCCACAAAGCAACACCCTGTCAATAGCTTGTTCAGCTACTACCTCTCCTAAAGCTTTGTGTTCTGCAGCGCTTTCTGCACCCATTTCAAACATATCGCCAAGTATAACCATCTTATAAGGGGCCGTCATACTTCCGAAGTTGCGCACTGCAGCAGCCATAGAGGTTGGGTTGGCATTATAAGCATCCAGTAAAATGGTGTTACTGCCTTTATGGACTACTTGGGAGCGGTTGTTTACCGGGCTGTAGTTGGCAATCGCCTCATTTGCTTTGCTAAGCGGTAGACCAAAGTATTTGCCAATGCAAGCGGCAGCGGCCATGTTCTCGTAGTTGTAGCTGCCAACCAGTTGGGTTTTTACCACATTGCCCTCTTCATCTTTATACACTACAAAAGGCGATGCCTCCAGCAGCTCTGAGTGGTAAAAGTCCTCAGGACCCGGATAGGTTACTTTGTTCTGGATGCGGCGGCTCATGCGCATGAGGTGCTCGTTGCCGGTGTTTATAAACACAGTTCCACTGTGGGCATCCAGGTGCAGGTACAGCTCGCTTTTGCCGCGTGCTACACCTTCTAAACTGCCAAAACCCTCCAGGTGCGCCTTGCCAATGTTAGTGATCATACCGTGGGTAGGCATGGCTATGCTGCTAAGCAAAGCGATCTCACCAATATGGTTAGCACCCATTTCAATGATCGCCATCTCATGCTCAGGTGTAATGCGCAATAGCGTAAGCGGTACACCGATGTGGTTATTCAGGTTGCCCTGTGTATAAAGCGTATTGAACTTCTGGCTGAGTACGGCATAGATCAACTCTTTGGTAGTGGTTTTGCCGTTGCTGCCTGTAATGCCGATAACAGGTATACTTAGCTGCCTGCGGTGGTGGCGAGCCAGGTCCTGCAGCGCCTGCAGGGTGTCTTCTATCACAAACACATTGTCAGCTGCCATAGCTGGGTCGTCTACAACGGCATATTTTGCGCCTTTCTCCAGCGCCATAGCTGCAAATTTTGCTCCTTTAAAATTGGGGCCGTTCAGGGCGAAGAACATGCTCTGGTTCTGGTCGGCACGGGAATCTGTGCTAACGTGGCGGCACTCCAGGTACTTTTGGTATAGAAATTCGATGCTGTTTTGCATGAAATAATGTATTTTTAGCGTAACAAGATGCTGTGCAAGTCTAAGTATACGTTAAAAGTATAGCTTGCCTCCTGGTTGGCAATATACACCCAAATCATCAAAGACTAAATACAGCAAACAACTAGAGTTATACCCGGTTAAGCCTATATCAACCTGCAGCGTTATGCCTTTACTATGAAAATCCTGTATGCCCTTCTGCTTATACTTTTAGCCCATGTTCACGTCAGTGCTCAGGGCAATGTTCAGGAAAATGAAAACCTGCAGTTCCGGTTGCGCCAGGATGTACCTGTAACGATTGCTGGTAAACAGTTGTCAGATCCTTGGAGCGGAGGCCTGAATACACCGCAATTCTCTACCATCGACCTGAACACAGACGGGCAGGAGGATCTGTTTATTTTTGACAGGCAGCTTAAGAAAGTATACACCTGGCTGGCTGTGCAGCAGAGTGGGCAGTGGAAGTATAAATATGCACCGGAGTATGAGATTTTTTTCCCGGCAGACCTGGAGAACTGGGCTTTGCTGCGCGACTACAACTGCGATGGTCTGAAAGACATTTTCACCAGCACCCCATTAGGCATAAGAGTGTTTAAGCAAGAGTCTGCAGCAAACGGCAGACTAAAGTTTACCCTATCCGAAAGTGCATTATATTATAACAGCAATCGGGTAAACATGCAGATGACTGGTGCCGATGTGCCTGCCATAGCTGATGTGGACGGTGACGGAGATCTGGATGTGCTGATCGCTGAATTTTCGGTGGGTAAAACCCTTGAGCTTTACCGCAACCAGCAGGTAGAACTAGGCTTAGCCTGCGGCACCATGCAGTATGTGCAGCAAACCAACTGGTGGGGCCGAATTTCGGAATGCGATGGTTGCAACAGCTTTTTGTTTAGTGCCTACTGCCGCGTAGCCGGGCCTATGCACTCAGGGCATAGTGGTTCATCTTTGCTGTTGCTGGATGTGGATGCTGACGGTGACAAAGATTTGGTAATGGGGGCCGTGCAGTGCGATAACCTGGTGCTGATGGAGAACGAAGGAAACACTGGTAACGCCCTAATGACGAGTTTCACACCCACTTTTCCGGCAGCCAAGCCAGCCTCTTTTGCTAAGTTTCCGGCAGCTTTTTACGAAGATGTTACGTTTGATGGGGTGCCTGATATGCTGGTTTCGCCACAGGTAACAGACGACATCTGGAACATGGATTTCCAAACCTCTACCTGGCTTTACAGGAACAGCGGAGCAGCAGATAAACCAACATTCAATTTTGTGAAGAACGATTTCCTGCAGGGGCAAATGATAGACATAGGGGAAGGAGCTTTCCCGGCCTTTGCAGATTTGGACGGTGACGGCGACCTGGATATGCTGGTAGGCAACCATGCCTCTTATAGCGGCAACCTTTACAGCGCTTCCATCAGTTTTTACCGTAACACAGGTACTGCCTCGGCTCCCGCATTCGAACTGGTTACAAACGATTACCTTAACCTTAAGAACCAGCAACTGTACGCGCTTAAGCCGGGCTTCGCTGATATCAACCGAGATAACCTGCCAGACCTCATTCTTACTTATAAAGAGCTGAAAGCAGGTACTAACCGCATCAGCTACATTCTTAACAAGGGCACTAGCGGGCAGGCTGCTTATAACTTCCCGGATGTAAGGGTACTGCAAAGCATCCCCGACGGTGCCAATCCTGCTTTGGAGGATGTAGACAATGACGGAGATGTAGATCTATTAGTAGGTATGAAGGATGGCAGCCTGGCGTTTTACAGGAACACAGGGGCAGCAGCAAATCCGGCTTATACGTTAGAGAACAACAGCTTTGGCGGCATTGGTTTTAACTCCGCACGCAGAACATTATACCCAAGTATAGCAGACATAGACGGCGATGGCAGCCGCGATTTAATTACTGTAGATGACAGCGGCGTGATCAGAATCTACCGTGACTTTACTAAGAATCTGGCAGGCACATTAACGGCAGAAGCACCATTGCTGGAGAACGAGCTTACGCAGGAAGTACAGGAGAGCAGGCTAGGCAAAGGACTAAGTATACATGTAACACTTCTTGGCGGCGAAAACAAGTTATACTTGGTTATTGGTACGCAAGGCGGAGGCATGTACCTGTTGCAGCAGACAGCTGGAAACATGGCTGTTAACAATCCTGATGTTGGCCTAAAGCTGGAAGTTTACCCTAACCCGACTGACAAAACACAACGTGATGCAGTAGTTGTCAGAGCGACAGAGCCTGTTGTACTACAGGTTTTTGATGCCATTGGCAGAAAAGTATACCAGGGCAACAGTGTGTACAGCAGGAGCCATATGTTGCCGCTTCGCAATTTCAAAGCTGGCATGTACATCATCAGGGCAACTTCTAAAACCGGGGGCCATACTTCGGCTAAGCTGGTAATTCAGTAATGCAGGCTTTTTTATACTTTAACGTAACAGCCCCAGGTACTTACAGGCAGCCGCTGCTGGAGCAACTTAAAGCAGCTTTGCCACAGGTTGCTATACTTGACCTGGATGCCCAATCCGGGGAGTTGGTGCAGCATTATGCTTTGCAGTTGCTAAAGGAGGCAGAGCAGGCGGTGGTGTGTATCAAGGCTGATGAAAGTAAAACTGATTTAGGAAGTATGATGCCTTTGCTAGAAGAGCTGTTCCTGGAGAAACGCGGCAGGCTGGTGCTGCTGCAAGGGCAGCATGCAAGACTGCAGCGCATGTTCGGGGCCAGAGAAAACATCAATTATAAAACAGTGGGAGAGGAGGAGGTTGCGCAGGAGGCGCAGTCTTTTTTTGAAACACTAAAGTAAGTCAGGATACTTACCTCATCCCTGGCATCGATAAGACACAAGCGCTCAAAATATTTCACTACGTCTTTCCTATAGTTGCTGCCATACTTAACTGCAACAGCTACCGCAAAATATGGCGTCGCTACAGAAGCAGTTTACATACTAAATGCATCCGCATCCAGGTATGCCGGGAAAGCTTCTCTGAAGTCTTCCAGTTCTTTTTTGCTTAGCGTTAAAGTATTGATTCCTTCTGCCTCACTTGTTTCCAGTAAGTGGTACCCTTTGGGATGAACAATGGCGGAGTCGCCGGAATAAGGGTGGTTATTGCCGTCCGTGCCTACTCTGTTTACACCCACCACATAAGCTATATTTTCGATGGCACGGGCCTGTAACAGTGTGCTCCAGGCATGACTGCGCACCTTAGGCCAGTTAGCAACATACAGCAGCAGGTCGTAGGCGTTGTTGCTGTTGCGGCTCCAAACCGGGAAGCGCAGATCGTAGCATACCAAAGGGCAAATGTTCCAGCCGTTCAGTTCTACCACCAGGCGTTCCTGCCCGGGCTTATACGTATGGTGTTCCTTTGCCATCCTGAAGAGATGCTTCTTATCATACTTTGCATAGTTGCCATCAGGGCGTACCCAATAAAGGCGGTTAAAGTATGACCCATTCTCCTGAACCATCACACTGCCTGTAACTACAGCGTTATACTTTTGTGCCTCCTGCCGCATCCAGTTAAGCGTAGTGCCTTCGGCATCCTCTGCCAGTCCTGCAGCGTTCATACTAAACCCGGTGGTAAACATCTCCGGCAGCACAATCAGGTCTGTGGCGGGTGCAGCGGCAGCTAACTTCTCTGAGAACATAATTCTGTTAGCGTCGGCATCTTGCCAATGCAGCTGAGTTTGTACAATCGTTACGCGCAGGTCCATAGTATAATTATGAATGATGAATTAAGAATGAGAAGTGTTAGCAACAGTATAGCCACTTAGCCTACAGCTTAACCAGTTTTTCTGCGGCTGCTTTTAAAGTGTCTTCGCTCTTAGCAAAGCAGAAACGCAGGTATTTATTGTCGGTTTTATCATGATAAAAGGCTGATACAGGTATGGCTGCTACGCCTGTTTCTACAGTAAGGCGCTTGGTAAACTCTAGGTCATACTCATCAGAGATGCTATCATATTTTGCCAACTGAAAGTATGTGCCGGCTGCTGGTATAATCTCAAAGCGGCTACCTTTCAGCTGCTCGCAAAAGAAGTCGCGCTTAGCCTGGTAAAAGTCCGGTAGTTGCTGGTAGTGTGTCTGGTTGTCCATAAAATCTGCAATGGCCAATTGCAGCGGAGTAACGGAGCAGAACGTGATAAATTGGTGCATCTTTCGGAGCTCTGCTGTTAACGGTGCAGGGGCAACAGCGTAGCCAATCTTCCAGCCGGTGGTATGGTAGGTTTTACCAAACGAGGAGATGACAAAGCTTCTTTCGCGCAGGGCCGTGTGCTGCAGAACACTATAATGCTGTTGCCCGTCAAACACCATGTGCTCGTATACTTCGTCGCTTATTACCAATATGTCGGTGCCGTCGGTTATACTTGCCAGCATGTCCAGGTCTTGTTTCGACATTACGGCACCGGTTGGGTTATGCGGTGTGTTTATGATGATAAGCCTTGTGCGCGACGAGATGCGATTTTTTACCATGTCCCAGTCTACACTAAAGTCCGGGAGTGCCAGGGGAACAAAGATCGGGGCCCCTCCGCACAAACGAATAGCCGGCACATAGGAGTCGTAGCAGGGCTCCAGCACCACTACTTCGTCGCCTGGTTTTACAACGGCTGTAATGGCTGCGTTCAGGGCTTCGGTAGCTCCAGAAGTTACTGTAACCTCTGTGTCGGGGTTAGGGCGATAACCGTATACTTTCTCTGTTTTAATACTGATCTTTTCGCGCAGCTGTGGCATACCCGGCATGGGCGCATACTGGTTAAAGCCCTCTTGCATATACTTGGTAACAAGTTGCATCAGAGGCTCCGGGCAGTTAAAGTCCGGGAATCCTTGCGAGAGGTTTATAGCTTTATGCTCGTTTGCCAAACCAGACATCACCGAAAAGATGCTGGTGCCGATGTCTGGTAACTTGCTGCTCGGGTAATTGATCATGTGTAAAACGTTAGACTGTTTACGGGTAGCTAAAATAGCCGATTTACCCGTTCTTAAACAAATCTTTTACTAATGATTGCAAGGCTGGCACGGCATCGGTTTCGAACCAGGGGTTGCGCCTTAGCCAGAAGTGATTTAACGGCGATGGGTGCGGCATGGGCATGTACCGAGGCAGGTACTCGTGCCAGCTGGCTACTGTTTCAGTAAGGTTGCTTTTGGCTGATTTACCCAAGAAATAATCCTGCGCATACTTGCCAATAAGCAGTGTGAGCTGAATGTTAGGAAGCTGTGCCAGCAGGTTCTGGTGCCAGTGCAAAGCGCATTCAGGCCTGGGAGGTAAATCACCGCTTTTACCTTTGCCAGGGTAGCAGAAGCCCATAGGTACAATGGCTATCTGCTCGCTGTCGTAGAAAAAGTCTGGCTCCATGTTCAGCCACTGGCGCAGGCGCTTTCCGCTCTGGTCGTTCCAGGGTATGCCGGTGGCGTGTACCTTGGTGCCGGGTGCCTGGCCTACTATTAACAATTTTGCAGTTTTGCTGGCTGCCAATACTGGCCGTGGCCCCAGGGGCAGGTGCTCTTCGCAAATGCTGCAACTCCTTATCTGCTTTAATAAATTATCCAGTTCACTCATTCCCTGCTTCTAATCACTAACATGCAAGTTAATACATTACTACCTGCCTTTAAACAATGCTTGTAAATCCGGAACAGGCAGTATTTATACTTGAGTGGTTGCAACAGAAAAGGCCGGAAACATGTGCCGGCCTTGTGTAGTGCTACTTATACTTTTGGTTAGTATTCATTCTCATCCCAGTACCTGTTTCGTGGGTGAGGTCTGTGTTCCCAGTGCTCCGGGTTTTGTGGCGGAGGCATCATAGGAGAGTCATCGTCAAACCAGCGGTCTTCTACGCGCTGGTTACTTTTATCAAAGTGCACATCGCGCTGTCTCCAGATAGGCTCCTGGTGTCGCTGCTCATACTGATTATGGCGTGGGTCGTGCCATTCTTCTCGTTGCTGCCGATAGTGTGGCTGGTCCTCTAAACGGCCCATGTCCTGCGCATGACGGGACTGGTGGTTCAGGTGGATTAGCGGCTCCGGTTCTCCCCAACGGCTAGTAAAATCCTGGAAGTGCTCCTGCCGGTGTGGGTGGTGCATATCGCGGTCGCGTCTGTGGCGCATTTCTCTGTAATGGTGGCGTCTGTGCTCATTTTCTTCGTGATGCATGGTATATCTATTAGGTGAGTTAACTATATTTTGCTGCTATCTTAAATTTACGCGCTCATAGTCAGGAGGTTCTGAAGATGTTAAAACAGGCGCGACAAAAAGCAACAAAGCCGGCATGGGGTGCCGGCTTTGTTATTCACTAACTAAAACTAATCTACTACCAAATCTACCTAATCTGCTATTTATACGGCCTAGCGGCGATATCGTTCTGTTCTGTCGATGTCATCATAATAATTGTCAGATCCAGAATCTGTTTCATCGGCCCAGCGCGGACCGCCTTCGTAGCCTCTGTCAAAGCGGCGGTCGCGGTAAGGTTCTGATCCATAGCGTTTGTGAGAGTCCACGCGGTCTGCCGCACTTCGATATTGCGGATGGCTTGGTCTGTAATCCGGATCGTCAGAATGCCAGATATCATTCCATGTATCTTTTACTTTATCCATAAACCCGCGCTTATCATCGCTTTGGTTTTCATCAGCAGTATAGCGTCCTTCACGGTACCAGTTATGCGATCCGCTGCCGTAGCGGAAGTCAGTTTGCTTATAGCGGCTGCGGGAGTCAGGGCTGTCACGCCACATATCGTTTGGATAGCCTTTTACGTCTGAGGTATTTCCCTGCAGTGAGCCACCTGGTGAGTGAGGCCGGCGCATGCTATGCATGTCGCTGTGCTGGTAGCCCTCTCCGTGGTTCAAGTAAGAATTTTCGTTGCGGTAAGGGCTTTCGCGCTTGCTGCCGTAATGATCTGCTAGATGTGAGTTGCGTTCCTGGGCATATGTTTTGTTGCGGTCGTGGTGATAGTTTTCGCCGTAACGTTTCTCAGTAGAGTCTTGGGCACCACGGGGGCTAGGCCCTGTATGGAAATAATTACCTTCATCCCATTGCCTGTTATCGTGGTCGCCGCCGCGGTAACTGTAACGTTTCTGCTGCTCTTTGTCCTGATCGTATAAGTTGCGTCCCATGCGCCAGTTCTCGGCTCCCTGGTCGCTATAGTTTCCTGTGTTTCCCATTGTTTTATCTTTAATACTAATATGTTACAAAATTGTGTCCCGACAGTATGCGGGTTTATTATGTACGTTATTATAGCGCTATAGTTAGTTTAGGTGCAGGTTATATAGGCGTATGAATAGGACTGAATAAATGCATTGGGAAGTTCGCTGCAGGTATGTTTTAGTTGAGCATATAAATGAGCAGGCCACAAAAAAAGCGGCTCCTTTAGTGGAGCCGCTGCGGTGTCTTGTAAGTATAAAACTGGCTTAAAAATACTCATTCATGATGTCGCGCACATCACCTTCTGCTAAAGGCTTTGAGTAATGCTGGCGCACATCCGGGAACTTCTTTAGTTTTTCAAGGTCATAGAAGCTGGCAGAGGATGTAAGCATTAACATTACAATCCTGCTTTTGTCGTTTTCGCCTAGTTTCTGGTATTCTTCTAAAAATTCAAAACCATCCATCACAGACATTTTAATATCCACAAATATCAGGTCTGGCCTTGGGTGTTCCGGGTCATCGGCGAAGGCTCTTTCCAGGTACTGTAGTGCCTCCTCGCCATTCGTTACCACCCGAATGTCTTCTGCGACCTGCATGCGTGTTAGCAACCTGTGGTTCAGGTAATTGGTTGTTTCATCGTCGTCGATTAGCAGAATTGTTTTAACTGATTTAGTCATGTTAATCCGTGTGGTTGTGCCTTTGGGTGTCTATTGTATAAGTAAAAGTGGGTTAGAATGTTTGCCTTACTCCTAATATTTATACATTCGGCTCCGATTATTTTTAAAATAGTAAAGCTGTTCAAATATAGCTTTTATTTTGGTTTTAATGGCGGGTTGCAGCAGACTGTTGCAGTGTTGGCACACAAATACCTTATTGTGGCAGGCAGGTAAGCAAAGTAGATGATTCAATTGATTTGAGAAGCTACCTCAGAAGCAGGTCAGATTAGTTTAAGAAAGCCGCTGCTTTAACTCCAACGCAAGTTTTTCAGCTTTTCGTTTTGACTTAACAAGCTTGGTTACCTCCACTGCCGAAATAAGAACTCCCTCTACCTGGCCATGATCGCTGTAAATAGGTTGATATTTAAAGTTAAAGAAGGCTTCTCTGGCATCTCCATTCTGGTAACGGTCATACATTACCTTAAACTCGCTTAGCTGTACGTTCTCTCCATGTATGTATACCTGATCAAGCAGCTCTGCAAATCCCATCTGCTCAAACTCAGGCCATACTTCCTGTGCGGGTTTGCCTACGTAAGACCGGTAGCCATACATGCGGTAAACCCCCGGCGACACATAGCGGCATATATGGTTTGGCCCCTCCAGTAAGCAAAGGTAAGCCGGCGACAACTGGAGTATGGTCTGCAGCTGCTGTTCCTTCAGGCGTATGGTTTCAAGTGTTTGCCTCTGCTCTTCTATGTCGGTAAAGGTACCTACCCATAGCTTTACCTTTCCATCGTGGTTTAACATAGGAAAACCGCGCTCCATAAAGTAACGGTAAGCGCCGCTTGCGTGGTCACGGATTCGGTACTCTATTTCATACATACTGCCTGATGCAATGGCTTCATGCCAGGTAGTGATTACATCGGCTGTGTCTTCTGGGTGTATAACGCTGGCTCTGCCATCGATCTGTCCCTTGGGCATTCCGGTAAAAGTGTACCAGTTATCGTTGAAGTATAAAATTTTTCCTTTAGGGTCTGCAGTCCAGGCCATGTGCGGGAGGTTCTCAAGTAGCTGCCTGAAACGTGCATCACTTTCTTTAAGCTCTTCCTCTGCCCTCTTATTATGCGATAGGTCGATGATGGTGCCAAAGGTTCTTAAAGGCCTCTGGTTTTGGTCATACATAAAATACCCTTGGTCTAGCACGTGGGCGTAGGTCCCGTCTGCTTTTCTGAACCTGTATTCACCGGTCCATAGCTTTTGCCCCGAAGCTGTGGCCTGAGCTATACTTTGTTGCACGGCATCAAAGTCATCCGGGTGTACCAATTTATCCCAGGAGGCTCCGCTTAATTCCATCATATCCGGTGAATACCCAAACACCTGCTGCAGCCGCTCATCCCATGTAAGGACATCATTGATGATATCATACTCCCACGATACAGTGTGCAATGCATTAGTTAGCATGGCCAGGCGCTCCTCGTTCTGATGGTTCTGCTGCTCCAAGCGTACGATGTCCGTTATGTCTTCCGGCTGATGAAGAATGTATAATAGCTCTCCTTCGTCATTTAAGATGGGCGTGTTAATAGTTTTCCAAAACCGCTCTTCTAATCCACCGCCCAACGCTGCAGGCTGTGGTATATCGAAGCGGATATGAGACAGCGTGTGTGCCTCTTTGTGAACTATTACATACACCAGCGAATTGTAAACCTCTATTTTTGTGGTTTTATTAAATTCGTTGGCTTCTGCAGGGAAAGTATCAAAAAAGTTTTTACCTATTATCTCTTCAATCTTAAAGTTTATGGATTTTACATAAACTTCAGTAGCATCTATGATGGTGAAATCAGGGGACAGCAGCATGTAAAATCCGGGCAGTGCCCGAAAGACTAATGTTAAATCTGATGTAGTTTTGTTTCCTACAAGATGCATGGCACTGCTGTGATAAAACTGCTAGAATTGAATCGTTAAATTAATAAATAAAATTAAATTGGTGCAATAAGTTTTGTCTTTTGTTTCTACTTGTTAAATCTATCAGGATAAGAAAGTATGCCCAGTAGCAGAACTATGATTGTCAGCATTCAATGTCAAGGAAATTAAACAACTAGAAAAGGTATAAAAAGCAAAACGGAGCACAGTAAATTATGCTCCGTTTTGCTATAGGTTTATACTTTAGTACATTAAGCAGAGGCTAGTTCTTTTACCCCAAACCCTTCAAATACCTCTTTGGCGTCGGCTATACTTTGGATATCTTCTACAATCACAACCAGTTTATCCTTGGCCTCCTTCAGGCGTGAGCGGCGTGGGTGCTGCTGCACATACTTAAGTATGTTGCCAAAAGTGTCGGACTGGAAGTATTTGTCGTTGTTCTCGCTTGGCAAGTAGCCCTTCATGGTTTCTTTTTTGATAGTGAGTTTTTCAAAGCCCAACTGCTGTGCCTGCCAGCGTAGTTTCACGATCTCCACGAGTTGCTGCACCTGTTCCGGCATCGGGCCGAAACGGTCTGTTATACTTGCGCAGATCTTTTCCAGCTCCTCCATACTCTTCACGCTGTCGAGTTTGCTGTACAGATTCAGGCGCTCCGAAATGTTGCTCACATAGCTCTCCGGAATCAGCACTTCCATGTCTGTCTCTATGTTACAGTCGCGCACAGGCTCTACAAATTCTGCCAGGTTATCGCCCAGGAACAACTCCCTAAACTCTGTTTCTTTCAGCTCTTTAATGGCATCGTCGAGCACCTGGTGGTACATCTCAAAGCCAAGGTCAGTGATGAAACCGCTTTGCTCGCCTCCCAGCAGGTTACCAGCACCACGGATATCCAAGTCACGCATTGCAATTTTAAAGCCCTCGCCTAGGTCAGAGAATTCTTCCAAGGTACTTAATCGTTTGCGGGCATCGCTTGGCAAGCCGGCTACAGGTGGTGTAAGCAGGTAGCAGTAAGCCTTTTTGTTTGATCTACCTACGCGGCCACGCATCTGGTGCAGGTCGGATAAACCAAACATATGCGCACGGTTGATGATGATGGTGTTGGCGTTCTCGATATCCAGACCAGACTCAATAATGTTAGTTGATACCAGCACATCATACTCGCCGTTCACGAATTTCATCATGCGTTTTTCGAGCGTCTCGGGGTCCATCTGGCCGTGAGCGTACGTTACTTTGGCATCCGGCACATGGCGCAGGATCATATCAGCCATTTCTTCAATATCCTTGATGCGGTTGTGCACAAAGAACACCTGTCCGCCGCGCTTCATCTCGTTCACTACAGCATCGCGAATAAGCCCTTCGTCAAACACATGCAGCTCCGTTTTTACCGGTTGGCGGTTTGGCGGTGGTGTGGCAATCACACTCAGGTCGCGGGCACCCATCAGCGAGAAGTGCAGCGTCCGCGGAATAGGTGTGGCAGTTAGCGTCAGGGTATCAACGTTCACGCGCATCTCCTTCAGCTTGTCCTTTGTCTTCACGCCAAACTTCTGCTCCTCGTCTATCACCAGCAGGCCGAGATCTTTAAACTTCACGTCCTTGCTCACGATGCGGTGCGTGCCGATCAATATATCTACTTTGCCCTCGGCTACACGTTTCAAGGTGTCCTTGGTATCTTTGGCTGTCTTAAAGCGGTTGATATAGTCGACGGTTACCGGGAACTGCTCCAGCCTGTCGCGGAACGTACGGAAATGCTGCATGGCCAATATAGTAGTTGGCACTAGTACCGCCACTTGTTTACCATCGCAGGCGGCTTTAAAGGCAGCACGTATGGCTACCTCGGTTTTGCCAAAGCCTACGTCGCCGCACACCAATCTGTCCATCGGGTGCGGCTGCTCCATATCAGCCTTTACATCTTCTGTGGATTTCGCTTGGTCTGGGGTATCCTCATATATAAACGATGACTCCAGCTCTGCCTGCAGGAAGCCATCTTTGGTAAAGGCATAGCCCGGCGCGGCCTTACGCTTCGCATAGAGGCTGATAAGTTCGTGGGCAATGTCTTTAACTTTACTCTTAACTTTCTTCTTCTTGTTCTCCCACTCCGGCGAGCCTAGTTTGCTCATACTTGGCGGGCCACCTTCTTTGCCGCTATACTTGCTTATTTTGTGCAGGGAGTGGATACTCACATACAGCAAATCGTCGTCACGGTATACCAGTCTGATAGCCTCTTGTAAGCGCCCGCCTACTTCTACTTTCTCCAGTCCGGCAAAGCGACCGATGCCGTAGTCTACGTGAGTGATGTAGTCGCCGGGCTGTAGCGAACGCAGCTCCTTCAGCGTCATGGCCTTGGATTTGGAATGTCCCTCTTTGGCTTTGTGCTGATAGAACCTGTCGAACAGCTGGTGATCGGTGTAGCAGGTTATTTTGAGGTTCTGATCGATGAAACCCTCGCTCAGGGAGACTGGCAGGTGCTGGAAACGTACATCGTGATCCAGTTCATCGAAAATCATGGTAAGGCGGTTAATCTGGCGCGGCGAGTCGGTGGCAATGATGTTCACAAAGCCATCACCCTGTTGCTCGTGCAGGTTTTTTACCAGCCTGTTAAAGTCTTTGTTAAATGACGGCTGCGGCTTGACCTGCAGCTGTATCACCTCTGCCGTTTTAAAGTGGAAACGCTTGCCAATCTCCAACACGTTAAAGTTATCCAGCAGCTTCTTGAACTGCTTTTGCGTCTGGAACAGCTGCTCAGGGTCCGACACGATCTGGGTGCCGCCGCTGCCTGCCATCAGCTTCTCGAAATTATGCGAGGCTTTATCGAAATACTCATCGATCACATCCAGCGTCAGGCGCACATCCTTAAACCAGATGTTGGTATTCTTCGGCAGGAAGTCGAGAAACGCTTCACGCGTCTCCTGCAGCAGCTTCGTCTGCACATTAGGTATAATCGAGATAGCTTTTTTAGTTTCCACCGACAGCTGTGTGTCCGGATCAAAGGTTCTTATACTTTCAATCTCGTCGCCGAAAAGCTCGATGCGGTAGGGCAAATCGTTAGCATAGGAGAACACATCCACGATGCCACCACGCACAGCGTACTGGCCTGCCTCGTACACAAATTCGGTGCGCTCAAAGCCATACTCTGCCAACATCTCGCTCAGGAAGTTCACATCCAACTTAGCACCTACTTTAGCGCCCAGTGTGTTCTCCACCAGCGATTTTTTGTTGATCACCTTCTCCGTCAGCGCCTCCGGGTACGTCACAATCAATTCGCCTTTCTCAGCTTTGCTGTTGAGGCGGTTCAGCACCTCTGCCCGCATGAGTATGTTGGCGTTCTCGGTGTCGTCGAAACTATAAGGGCGCTTATAAGATGTCGGGAAAAGCAGGATCTCTTTCTGGTCGCCAAGCAGGTTTTTGAGGTCGGTATAAAAATAGGCAGCCTCCTCCTTATCGTGCATCACGAAAAGTTGGTGCTGCGAATTTAAAGTATAAACCGCCGCGGCCATCACAGCGTCTAAGCTGCCTGCCAATCCTTTCAACTGCAGGCGGTGAGGCTCTTGGGATTTTAAACGCTCGGCAATGGTTTGCACCACGCCGTCCAAACGGTATAGTTCTAAAAAATCTGTTACTTTCATTCAGGTCTATTACAAAACAAGAAAGGCAGAACACAGGGCTTTTACCAAGTCGTGTTCTGCTGAGTCTTCTTTACAAAGATACTACAAGTTAATGTTTTATCAGAACAGTGTGCAGGAGCAGAAGGTTGCGGGAGAATTCTATCATTTTATTTTAAATCAGGATTAAACCATAAGTTAAGAATGATAATTTTGAAACAGAGATTAAGTATTGTTTAATATGACTAACAACAAGTTGCATTACGTCACAGAAAGACCATCCTTAGCGATAAAGATATGTGCTTCTTTAATGTTGTTAGGTGGGGTGTATGTAAGTCTAACTTATCCAGTTATAAGCGCAATATTTATATTGATGGGTTTGCTGCCATTTACCATGCACAAGTGTGTTGAATTTAAATTATATGAAGGCGTATATAGAGAAGGATATTGTATTGTTGGTAGGGCACTGGGTAAAGAAGAACCATTTTCCGGATTAGATTTTATCTTCCTTAAGAAAAATCGCTATACACAAATCACTCATGGTGAGGTTGCTGAAGTGGTTTCTCGAAATATATCTTTTGATGGATATTTAAATCTCTGTGACGGTACTAAAATTTTGGTGGTACAAGAGAGTGACAAGGAACAAGCATTAAAAAAGTTAAGTGCGATAGCCCAGGATTTTCAGGCTGAGATTAAGGATTTGACTTAGTTTACTACCCGTATTGCCCCTGTAGGAATGATTACATTTTGAGTAATCTCGAAAAGTGGCCGGAAGATGTATTTTACCAGCAAGTATAAAGGACTATAAATAATACTTCACTTGTGATAAGTATAGATTAATCTGCATATTTGCCGCACAAAATTTACACCTCATACTTATCACAAAATGAAACTATACTCCTCCATTAGCTGCATTATACTTGCGGCGGCATTTGTATTCACGGGATGCAACACAGCTGAAACAGCTGTGCTAGAAGAACCAAAAGCTGACTTTACACAGGTTATCCCAACACTTGAGGCCATTACTACCGACTGGAACAAAGGTGACTTAGACGAGTTTATCACTGTTTATGATAGCGCTGCCACCTTTATGTTGCCGAAAGGCCCGATCGGAGTAAATGAGATGAAAGGATACTACCAGGAGGCTTTTACCGAAACCGGCACACCTACCTCTACCTTAAGCTTTGACAGTTTAGAGATGCGCCCATTGGGCAATAGCCATGCATTGGTAACTGGGCGTTACATCCTCACAAACCAAAATTCTACAGAGCAAAGCGGCCGCTATACCTTGGTGTTTGAGCACTCTGCCAAAGGTTGGAGAATACTGCACGACCATTCAAACTAAAATACAGCGCAGCGGCTACTCTACCAGACACTCGTAGGTTTTGCAAGCACTGCGAGGTTTTGGATTAATAACCTTACTTCAGCAACACCCTGATCATCTGTGGATCAGTTTGCAAGGTGCGGAGGTTTTGCTTTAGCTGCTCCAGTTCCTGGGTCAGGTTCTCTTTGGCAGACTTAAACTTCTGGTCCATCTGCTTTGAGGTACCGCAGAAGCGGGTGTAAAAGATCGAATTGGGGCCGGATGAGAATTCTTGCAGCTCTGCCTTTAACTCATCTACCTGGTCAGCGAGTATTTGTACGTAGTACTGCAGTTGCTCATCCGGCATCATATCCAGTGCTTGGCCCTGCTCCTGCATAAACTCCATCTGCAGGCGCAGCAGCTCAAAAAAGTCGTCGTGGTGGTAGGCTTGGGTTACGCGTTTCATCGCTTCCTCCTTCCAGGCACGCATAGTTTCGTCGCGCTCTTTGTCGGGGTGCAGTTGTTTGGCTAGCTCAGTGTACACGCGGCGGCTGGCTTTGCTGATGTTGCTGAGTTCTGCTTTTGCCTGTGCTTCTTTGGCTAGCTGTGCTTTTGTTTTTCGGCTTTTCTGGCGGTTCTGCTTCTCCCGTTCCCGCCTTTCCATCTCCCTGTCCAGTTGCGCCTGTATACGCTCATATTCATCCAGGTCACCGAAAGCATCTTCTGTCTCGGGCTCATCATCTGCTATGCTCTCATCTAAATTCTGTTCGTCTTCCTGATCATAAACTGTTTTTTCCTTGTAGGTGAACTCCGCATACCTGTCGTGCAGTTCCACCATGTCCCGGCGCTCGTAATTGGCTATCAGGTCGAAGGTGATATTTTCTATTAGCGCGGCCAGTTTCTCTTTTTCCCGGAAACTGAAGAGCGGAAGCGCAAAAGCTTCGTCTAAAAGCTGTGCCAACTCCACCCGCTTCTCAAGTTGCTGGTCAATTATAGGGCGTAATTCTTTCTCAATGCGTTTCTGCGCCAGGTTTATACTTTCATGCTTAGCCGCAAGCTCCTGTTTGAGCTGGTCTATCAGCGCTGTCTTTTGGTTGAACTCCTCCTGCAGCTTACTGAGTTTACGCTTATCGGATGAGGTGATTTGGGGCGTGAGTTGGCGGGCAGGTTTATTTGATTGGGGCATGTGAAAAAGTATAAAGGTAGTCGCAGTTACGGGTTAAGGATACGAAAGTATACTTTTTTCTGTGTCGCAGCTAACTCTCAACCTGCTCCTGCTTTATCAGGAAAGTTTCGTTTAAATATTTGGCAAGCAAATATCTAAAACTAACAGCACTGGTTGTGGTGTTTGCTATAGAGTAGCTTCATATTTTAGTGTTCTGTATATTTTAACCCATGAAAGAAAGTATATTATTCGGTTGGTTTTACCTGCTGCTAACGCTGCGCTATGTGTTTATAGCGGGACTGGCTTTCCTGCTGTTTTACATCCTGTTACCTAAAAAGTTTGCCCGCTTCAAAATACAGTCCTTGTTTCCGAAGCAAAAGGATTATGTGCGGGAGGTAGGGTATTCCTTTTTTACGTTCATTGTTTTTGCGCTGGTAGGGGTAATCATTTCTTCGAAGGCCGTGCTGCCGCACACACAGATTTACAGCGACCTTAATGAGTACAGCTGGGGATACTTTATATTTAGCGTGGTGCTGGCCTTGGTTATACATGACACTTACTTCTACTGGACGCACCGCCTGATGCACCACCCACGGCTGTTCAAACTATTTCATCTTACCCACCACAAGTCTACCAATCCTTCGCCCTGGGCGGCTTTTGCCTTTAGCCCTTTGGAGGCCGTGGTAGAGGCCAGCGTTATATTCGTGATCGCGTTCCTAATCCCGATACATGAATATGCTATTATACTTTTCCTTTTCCTGATGACGGTATATAACGTGTATGGGCACCTGGGCTATGAAGTATACCCGCATTGGCTTGTGAACAGCAGGGTAGGCAAATGGCTGAATACCTCTACCAACCATAACATGCACCACAAGTATTTTAAGGGCAACTACGGTTTATACTTCAGGTTCTGGGACGAGTGGCTGCACACCACGCACCCGCAGTACGACCAAACCATAGCCGACCTGGTAAGGCCAGTGCCGGAGAAGCCGGAAATACAACAGGCGTAGCAGGAAGTTAAATCTGATCTATGTGGTGCGGTAAGTCTGCCAGGCTGAACCTCTCCAGGAAACTCTGCGCGTCAGTAACACCTGCATCTTTCCATCCCAACGTGTAAGCGATTTTTTTCCAGAGCGCCTCCGAAGTGAGTCCATCGTTCCGCATTTCTGTGATCGATAGTGCATCGTCAGACTTAGATAACTTGTTACCTGAGTCGGTAAGAATAATGGGGTGGTGCACAAATTGCGAATTGGTGAAGGCCGTAGCATTTAGTTGCTGTGCCAGGAACAGCTGCGCCGCCGTAGAGAGCATCAGGTCCTCTCCGCGCACTACCAGGTTAATTCTCATCGCCAGGTCATCTGCAAGCGAGGCAATCTGGTAAGCCGGTATTCTATCTTTGCGCTGGATAACGAAGTCGGGCATCTCTAGTGCCAGTGCTACCGTGCAGTTCCCCACTAGCTCATCATGAAAAGTGATCAAAGTGTCTTCTGGAATACGAATGCGCCAGGCCGTTTCAGGAGTTTCTAAGGGAAGTTCTTCTTCGCGGCAGGTGAGGGGATAAAGACCGTCTGGCGAAACAGCCGCAATCTGAGTGCGAGAGCAGGGGCATGCGTAAACTAATCCTTTTTGCACGAGCTTATCTAGCAGTGCCCGGTACTGCGGCAGCCGCAGGTGCTGCGAGTGGTGCTGCTCAAAATCTTTGGCGTTGCGCGGGCCTTCGTCGTAGTCTATGCCCATAAACTCCAGCGTATCGAAAATGTCCTGAAGGTACTCTGGCCGGAAACGAGTGTTGTCAATGTCATCGATTCGGAGCACCACAGTGCCTTGCTGCTTGCGTGCCAGTGCCCAGGTAATAGCAAACGACATCACATTGCCCAGGTGCAGGTAACCACTTGGGGTAGGGGCGATGCGGGTTTTAACGGATGCTTTCTGTTCGGGTGTTTGCAGCACGTAACTCTGTTCTAAGTTTACTTCAACAGCTTCTGGGTTTATACTTTACAGGTAAAGCAATATACTGATTTTTGATATTTGATGGAAAGAGTTCTTATTCTTCACTGGCGCCGTTGCCGGTAAACTTTGCTTCTACAGGCACACCATCCGGATCAATAAACTGCACCTGCTGCCTTGGGTATACAGGGATAATTTTTTCGAGGTACTCCGGCTTATTTACTTCTTTGGTAACACGTAGCGTTAGCTCGCTTTTCCATTTGCGGCGTTCTCGTGCGCCTACCAGGTAGCGTATAGTAATATTTGTCCAGGAGTCGGTTAAGGACACAAATACCTGCGGTTTTTCAGGAATGTTGTAGTCTAACCCGGAGCGCTTCAGTAGCCTGGAATAATTGCGTGCGGGTTCTATCATATAATTACCCAACAGATCTTCCGCCACCCGCTCCAGCACTTCCATCGATAGCGGCAAATCAGATTCGTTAGCTACGGCTATGGCTAACTCGTCCCATACAAAAGGAAAGTCGCCGGTCAGGTTCGTGACGGTGCCAGTGAGAATTTCGTTGTTCGGGAAAGTGACTAAACGGCCTGTCGGCTGCTCAGCCTGTACAAAACCTGGCTGGTACGGATCGCCTATTTCCCAGACAGTAGTGGTCAGAAAATCTATTCGATAAACATCTCCAAATACATCACCCACTCTTATCCTGTCCCCAACACGATAATAGCCCTTAAACGAGTTCATCAGCCATCCGGTAAAGCTTTCGATAGGAGTCTGCAGCGACCACGACAAGGCCAGACCTATTAGACCCAAAGAGCCTACCAAAGCACGAATATCGCCGGCCACCACACTTAGTGCCACACCTATAGCCAACAGCCACACTGCAATAGACACCAGCGAGATAACAGCACTGGAGCTTTGCCAACGACCAAGGCTTTTGTAAAGGAACGCCTTTATACCTTTTACTAGCAGCCAGGCCAGCACCAGCGTTGCGAGTGCAATCAGAATTTTAGGAAGGTTATAGAAGAAGCTGTCCCAAAGGCTCTGTAAAGCACCTATGGCTTCTCCGGCGGCCTCTTTACTGGAGGCTATGGCAGAAGTATCAGCAGCGGCCTCGGTTATATTTGTGTCTGCGGCAAGCGTATCAGTTGTTTCTGCCTGGGTAGTGTCTCCCTGGGCTAAGGTGGCTTCGCCGGGGGCAAAAAGCAGCATTATGAAACCTGTAATGGCTACTGCCAAAATAGAGGCCTGTCTAAAGTTTTTGAGTTTATTCTCTGCTCCTTTTACAGCCCCAGCCCCGGAAAGCCTTCTTTTTTTAGCCCTGCCGCGGAAGTTGCGCCTGCTTTTTACCGTACGTTGCCGCTGCCTTACACGCTGTTGCGGGTCCTGGCTATAGTCTGTTCTGGTTCTTACTCTCCTGTTTTTGCTATATGAAGGCATGCGCTAGATTCTCTTAAACTAATAACTCACTACAGGTTAAGTTGTTTGGGCAAGTATGGTTACATGCTATACGAAAAAAGCAGGTAGGCATGGTTGCAGCCTTACACTTAGATACACTTATGTTTTTGTGCAGAATTCTGTAAATTGACCACAGCAACGTGTTGTATAGCAGGCACAACTATAAGCATGTCTAAAAACATTTCAGCGATTTTAAGATTGTGCTATATTAGTAGCTGTGGCGCTGGCTCTTTAAAATTACATCACTATACTAGCGCATTGGTTAAATCGTTTATAAACCATTATCAAACCATACAAAATAGATTATGAAAAACACACGAGTTCTGAATTTACTTGCCATGCTGGTGATCGGCATGCTGTTCACAACAACTGTCTTAGCTCAGGAAAAGCAGAAGGCCAGTCCGCCGGCATCGGCTAACGGTAAGATTGGCGATGTAGCTGTTACGGTAAACTACAGCAGCCCTGGCGTAAAGGGCCGCACTGTTTGGGGTGAGCTGGTGCCTTACGGTAAAGTATGGCGCTCTGGCGCCAACGAGGCAACTACAGTTACATTTGATAAAGACGTGATGGTAGAAGGCAAACCTTTGGCTGCCGGTACATACAGCTTCTATACCATTCCTACAGAGGATAAGTGGACGGTAATCTTTAACAAAGCAGCCAAACAGTGGGGCACGAATTACGACGACAGACATGATGCGCTTCGTGTAAATGTAACACCGCGCAAGTCCAAGACCATGAATGAGCGCCTGAAGTATGACGTGACAAAGGATGCGCTGGTGCTAAGCTGGGAAAACATGGAAGTGCCGGTTAAGATCGCAGCCAAGAAATAAGCAAAGTATAAACACTTCAGAAAGCGGCAGTTGCTACAAAGCAGCTGCCGCTTTTTTTGTACTTAATAGATTCAAAAATATGTTTGTTTAGCTATATTTAGGGATGGATGCTTTTGTCCTTTAAAAATTTATCCTGCCTGCATGCTTAAAACATTCACGCAACCACTTCGCCAAACTGCTATCAGCCTCTGGAGCTTTATAAAACAACCTGCCGATGCACCAGCAGATGTAAAGTCATCTGGCAAATTCAAAGTGCTCTTATGGGTGCTGATCATCGATATTTTAGTTAGTACAATACTTGTAGTGCCAATAGAGGCAGTAGAATGGTTGGGGTGGTATAGTGCCGATGAGCATGCTTCCTATGAGATGTTTAATACATTTCCTATGTGGGGTGTACTATTGCTCGGGGTACTTGTGATTCCCATCATGGAAGAGATTATTTTCAGGTATGGCCTGCGGTTCAGGAGAAGTTACTTTGCTGCGTTGTTTGCCGGGCTGTTGGTTGTTTGCGGTGGTTTTGCTTTCTATTTGCTGCCTTTGCTGTGGGCATTGGTTATAGTGGCGGTGCTATTTGTGCTGTATGTTTTATACTTGCTCAATGCGTATGCCATTGGCGATTATCTGGAGCAAATATGGCCACAGAAGTACAGGCTGGTGTTTTATTCGGTTGCCGTTCTGTTCGGCCTGATGCACATCGCTAATTATACGGGTTTTGACTACACCTCTGCGGCAGTGTTGCTTATACCTGTTCTGATCGCTCCGCAGATCTGGGCAGGGTTTGCACTGGGCTACATGCGTGTGAAGTATGGCTTCTTCTGGGGCTTATTTTTGCATGTGGCGCACAACGCATTCTTTTTTTCGGTTGCGCTATTGTTCATGAGCGAGTTGAAAGAGAAGCTGAACGTTAGCAACGACCAGTATACACTAAAGGTAGAGGAGTATATGCGGCCAGTTGCAACCGCTGGAAGCCAAAGCACAATAGACCACGACTCAGTTGCCTTTAAGAACATAAAACTGGAAGAAGTCATCATAGATCTGCTGCAAAAAGAGGAGGATAAAATTCAGTTTGAGGAAAGCGTTTACCTAAAAAGGAACATCAATTTAGCCTTTAAAAGCCAGGTTGGGGACTTAGCACAGAACAGAAAGCTCGTACTCGCAGAGCTGCAAAAACTCTACAAGTTTGATGTAACCACAGTAGGTGTTGAGCAGGAAATGTGGGATGTAGCGCTTGAGGATGGGAGTAGGCTTGCTCCTTATCAGGTTGAAGATAAGGGAGAATCTAAAGTTACAGTTACCCCAGTCGATATTACACTGGAGAACGCCACTATGGAGGAACTGCTGCGAACCATCAAGAGCGAGTTTTACATCAACCTGGAGAACAAAACGCAAAACGAAGGCAAGTATAACCTGAAGATTGCCAAGAATGGTTTTAAGCAGTTGCGGGAGGAACTACTGGATAAGTATGGCATCGTGCTGCAGCCAAGAAAGATCATGGCTGAGCAGGCGGTTATAAGCTTCAGGAGCAAGTGACATGATGTCTGTTTTAAGCAGCCTGGCTAACAGCCAGGGCCGCCGCGACGAAGAGCCGAACAAAGAACTGGCCCGGCACATTGTAGATAAAAATGATACCACAGCCGTTGAGGAACTGGTACAACTGCTACAGCACAAGGATAAGAACATCCAGAGCGACAGCATAAAAGTATTATATGAGGTAGGGGTGGAAAAACCTGAGCTGCTGGCGCCTTATATAAAGGTGTTTGTACAACTGTTGCATATTAAAAATAACCGCTTGGTGTGGGGTGCCATGGCTGCCCTGAATGCTGTAGCAACAGTTAAGGCAGAAGAAGTTTACCAAAACCTGAGCCTGATACTAGACGCAGCTAACAAAGGGAGTGTAATAGCCAAAGATCATGCTGTTAAAATTATGGTGCAGCTGGCTAAAGTGCCTGCTTATACTTCCGATACGCTTACCCTGCTGATAGACCAGCTCAAAGATGCGCCGCTTAACCAGTTGCCTTCCTATGTCGAACTTACTGCCACTGTCGTTACATCAGAACATAAAACGGAGCTTTCTAGGGTGCTGCAGCAACGGTTGCCGGAGGTGGAGCAGGAAAGCAAGTGCAAACGACTGGAGAAGGTGTTGAAGAAGTTGCAGAAGTAAATATATGTCGGCTCTGTATCTTGCTAATATGTTGCAGCTTGCGTAATTTATAGTATATAATTTCTAAACCATGAAAGGCAGTATAACCCGCGAACTGATATACAGCATAGCCCGGCATAGCAACTGGCGGGCAACTGGTGTAGCAGAAAAGCTTCGCAGCGAAAAGATCTACGCCACCCCGCGCGATTGGGCAAGTTTCCTGAGGTTGTTTTTGCTTGGGACAGGGGCGAGCTTTACGTTGGCAGGCATCATTTTCTTTTTTGCTTACAACTGGGCTGAAATGCACAAGTTTCTGAAACTGGGCCTGATTGAGTTTTTGCTGTTAGCCACTACGGCTGCTGCGCTTTTCTGGAAAGGCAGCAAAACCATGCGAAATGTGCTGCTAACGGCAAGTGCTGTGCTGGTAGGAGTGTTGTTTGCAGTATTCGGACAAATCTACCAAACAGGTGCCAACGCCTTCGATTTCTTTTTCGGTTGGACATACTTTGTGGTGCTGTGGGTGCTGGTGGCAAATTTTCAGCCGCTGTGGTTCATCTTCCTGGCATTGCTCAACACCACACTTATACTTTACACGCAACAGGTAGCCACTTACTGGACCTTTAATGCCTTGGCAGATGCACTGTTTATACTTAATGTAGCTGCTGTCATTATTTGGGAGTTTTTGGCTTTTAAAGGCAAAGTAAATGTGCAGCACAGGTGGTTCCCGAGAATCGTAGGGCTGGCAGCTATTACAGCAATAACTATAAGCATGGTTTCGCTGCTGTATGCTGGCTTTAAAGAAGACTATGGCATGGCGTACCTGCTGGGGTTGGGAGTGTATAGTGTGGCTATCTGGTACGGCCTCAGGTCAAGAGATCTGTTCTATCTTTCTGCGATTCCATTTAGTGCCATTGCAGTTGTTACCGCAGTTATATTGCGCATTGGCGAGCACGCCATGGAGATAGTGTGGATGCTGGCTACGTTGTTTGTGATCGGCAGCATTACATTTTTGATTCAGTATCTGAGTAAACTTAACAGGCAATGGCATGGCAAATACTGAAACAACGCACCTGGACGCGCTCCTGCACGATATTACACAGAGGCAGGGAGAGGATTTTACTTACGATAGAGCCAGCATTGAGCAGGAGTCACAGCATAGTGCATTCCATTTAAAGAGCCTCGCTATTAAGGCGCTCACTATTCTGGGAGGATTTTTAGCGGCATCTACTTTTCTGGGTTTTCTGGGTGCTGCCGGCCTATACGAGTCAGGTGTAGCTATGATGGTGGTGGGCGTTATGTTTTTAGTGGGCGCAGAGTGGCTAATCCAGCACAAGAAGGATGCTATGGCCGATTCTATCGGGGTGTCGTTTAATCTTATGGGCTACCTGCTTTTAGCAATTGGTGTAGGGCAGTTAACGGAGAGTACATCTGCGGTTTGTGGGGTGCTGGCCTGTGCTGCCGTTCTGGTATTGTTGTTCTCGGAGAGTGCCATCTGTGTGTTCGTTTCGGTGCTGGTGTTAAATGGCAGTTTGCTAGGCCTTATCTATGACAACAAAGTATACAATGTTGCGCATGGCTTGGTGGTGCTATTGGCAGCTGTATTGACTTACATGAGCCTGTACGAGGCAAAACTAATCACCGCATCTCCTAAAGTAAACCTAAAGTACAGGCCGGTACGAATGGGAGTGGTGTTCTCGCTGGTGGTAACGCTTGCCCTGTTCGTGCATCAGAAGTTTTTATCTTCCCAGATAGAGCACTTCTGGATCTCCAGCCTGTTTCTGATTGCCTGTTTCCTGTACCTGGTCTATCATGTAATGAAGGATGCAGCCATCACAAACATCAAAACGCAAGCTGCTTTTTATACTTGCTGTGTATTGCTGCTGGCTCCAACTATACTTACGCCTTCTATTCCGGGTGCGCTGCTGGTGCTGCTGTCAAGCTTTTACATTGGCCACAGGCCCGGCTTCTGGGTTGGCTTGCTGGCGCTGGTATACTTCGTTATTTTATACTACTACGACCTGAATATGACGCTGCTCGCCAAATCAGGAGTGTTGGTGGCAAGTGGTTTGTTGTTCCTGGGCGGTTTTGTGTTACTGAATAAATTCCTGAAAAGCTATGCTGACTAAAAGCGGATGGATTATACTTGTTAACTTGGTGCTGGTGCTGGCGTTGTTTAACTGGTCGGTGGCAGAGAAGGAAGAGATTATTGAAGAAGGGGAGCTGGTGCTGCTAGAATTGGCTCCTGTAGACCCGCGCTCTCTCGTGCAAGGTGACTACATGCGCCTGAGCTATGCCATCAGCAGGCCGGAAGATAATGAGCTTTTCAGGAACCTGAGCCAGACAGGCTATGCCGTGCTAAAACTAAACAAGAACAATGTAGCGGAAATGGTGCGCTTTCAGGAGGAAGAAACACCGCTTAACCCACAGGAGCATTTGTTAAAGTACAGTAAGGGCAATTGGGGTGTTAACCTGGGGGCAGAGTCATACTTTTTTGAAGAGGGGCAGGCAGAGGCATTTGAGCAGGCAAAGTATGGCGGACTTAAAGTAGATGAAAAAGGCAACAGTATTTTAGTAGGTTTGTACGACGAAAAGCAACAGCTGATAAAACCGAAACGGATAGAGAAATAAGCTATCTGCGTCGCAGTCAAAGTATTTACTTATACCTCATACATATGCAAACCATACTAGGGGCAGGTGGTGCCATTGGCACAGAGCTAGCCAAAGAACTACCTAAGTACACCGATAAAGTCCGTTTGGTGAGCCGTAAACCGGAAAAGGTTAATCCAACAGACGAACTCTTTGCAGCAGACCTGCTGAATACGGAACAAGTAAACCAAGCAGTGGCAGGCTCTGATGTAGTGTATTTAGTGGCAGGCCTAGAGTATAACACAAAAGTATGGCAGGCGCAGTGGCCTCAACTCATGCGCAATGTCTTAAATGCCTGCATCGCCCACAAAGCAAAGCTGGTGTTCTTCGATAACATGTACATGTACGACCCAGCGCACCTGCAGCACATGACAGAAGATACCCCTGTTAACCCCATCAGCAAGAAAGGAAAAGTGCGGGCACAGATAGCCGATATGCTGTTTGAAGAGGTGAAAGCAGGCAAGCTAGAGGCCTTAATTGCCCGTTCCGCAGATTTTATAGCGCCAACTCAAAACAGCTTGCTTTACTCTGCCGTGTACGAAAACCTGAAGAAGGGTAAAAAGGCTATGTGGTTTGCAGATGCCAGTAAAGTGCACACCTTTACCTACACTCCTGATGCGGCCAAAGCCACAGCGCTTCTGGGTAACACCCCGGATGCTTATAACCAGGTATGGCACGTGCCAACCAGCAATGCCCGCCTCACAGCTAAAGATTGGGTAAATTTATTTGCCAAAGCGATGCACACAGAGCCAAAGCTTACTGTGTTGCCAAAGTGGATGGTACCTATACTTGGCCTGTTTATGCCCATCATGCGCGAGTTTAAAGAAATGCTGTACCAGTACGACCGCGACTATGTGTTTGACAGCAGCAGATTTGAAAAGCGCTTTGGCCAGACAGCTACCGCTCCAGAGGCGGCTGTACAGGCGGTGGTCACGAAAGGTTAAATTGAGTAAACCCGGGCGTCATTTATCAGTAAACCATTGTAGCTCAAACTGCAGTGGCTTATGAAAAAGATCTCCCTGTTTCTCTTCTTGTTATTTCTGGCACCTCTTGTACAGGCACAGCAAAAATCGGCAACCCGTCTTGATTCTGTAAAGCTCCATTTACAGGAACTGGTGCAAAAGAACTATGTGCCGGGCATTGTGCTTGGAGTTTATGAGAACGGTAAGACCCGCTACTACACGTATGGTGTTGCTGATAAGCGCAATGGAACAGCCGTTTCCGAAAACACTGTCTTTGAGATAGGGTCTATCACAAAAACCTTTACCACCTTGTTAGCGCAAATGCTGGTAAAGGAAGGGGTGGTAAGCTGGGATGATCCGGTAAACAAATATCTGCCCGACTCACTTAAATCACTTGAAAAGGAAGGGCAGAAGGTAACGCTCCGGCACCTGGCATCGCATACAGCAGGCTTCCCGAAAGTACCAGGTAACCTGAAGCCAAAAGATAATTACGATCCTTATGCAGACTACACAGCCAAAGATCTTTATGCATACCTGAACCAGGTGCCGCTACAAACTGTGCCGGGAGAAAAAATAAACTACTCTAACACGGGTGTTTCCTTGTTAGGTCAGGTGCTGGAAAACGCTACTGGCAAAACGTACCAATCACTACTGCGGGAGCGGGTACTTCAGCCGCTTCAGTTAGAAAGTGCTGTTTTTGATGGTGCAAATCCATCTTATACACGAGCAAAAGGGTATCTGGATGGTGAGCCTGTAAAAGATTGGAGTGCTAAGGCAGTTGCCCCTGCGGGTATGCTGGACATGAGTGCCAAAGACCTGATGCGGTATAACCTGGCTTTTATAGGAGAGACAAAAACAAAGCTGTACCCCCATATGCAGGAAGTGCTGCAGGTGCAGAAAATAATGAGTAACGACAAGGGCTTACAGGGAGGTCTGACACTAGGGTGGCAGATTCAGGTAAAAGACGGAGATACCCTGTATTGGCACAACGGGGGGACCGGCGGGTTCCGAAGCTTTACTGGCTTAATGCCCGGCAAAAACAAAGCAGTGGTGATTTTAACCAACACTGCTTATGACGTAGATCCCATTGCTGCCTATGCCTTAGGTTTTTCGCATAATATGCCCAAGCTTCGCAAAACTGCAGATTTGACTGAGTCTGTGCTAAAGCAGTATATAGGTGTGTACCAATTAGCACCTAATTTCACCATCACAGTTTCTTTCAAAGACGGGCAACTAAAGGCACAGGCAACTAATCAACCTGCCGTTACAATTTACCCTGAATCTGAAACAAGATTCTTTATGAAAGTGACAGATGCAGAGCTTGAGTTTAAGAAAGAGAATGGCACGGTTAATTCACTTGTGTTGTACCAGAACGGCAATGAGATAGAAGGTAACAAAATAAAGTAAGGCCGCAGTGTAGTTCACTTACGCTACAAATCCTTAATCTGCTCTGTTACTTCTGCTTTCTTCCAGCCTTTACGCTCTAACAAGTTAGTAATGTGGGCCAGGTGGTGCTCTCCGTGCCAGGCGTAAAGCCCTATGTGCTGCCTTATGGTACACTCTCCGGTATCCGGATGAATTAGCTTGCGTTCCAGTTGGTCATGCGTCAGGCTTTTAAGCAGCACCACCCACCTCTGATGCAATGCTTCTAATAAATTTATCGAAATTTCAGGGCTAGCCAGCATTGTGTCTGGCAGTAATGCCCACTCCGCCTCATGGTAAGTCCGAATGGTAGGCACTTCCTCTGTCAAGGCCAGCTTTTGCCTGAGGTAGCCGTTCATGTGGCTGTCGGGGATGTGGTGTACTACCTGGCGCAGCGTCCATCCGTCAGGGCGGTAAGGTGTATCTAGTTGCTCCGGTGTAAGGTCTTTTACAGCCTCGCGTATTTTGCCTGAGAGTTGGCCAATAGCAAGTATGTGCTGCTCTACTAAATGCTCATCATGCGGGTACTTAGCGGGGTCATACTTACCGATAGGATACCGAAGTAGGTCCAGTTCTTCTTCTGACATAAGGCTTATACTTTAGGTGGAAGGATGCTGGTTTAATGTACGAGTTTTCCTGCTAAGTAGAGTAGCAGCCGTAGCAAATTAATTGAAGGGTGGTGTAGGTTAAAATTTATAAGAATGTATTGCAGTATCGGGTCCAACCACCCCTGGCCCCTCCTTATCCAAGGAGGGGAGCCTTTAGTTACTGCTCTTACTGCCATCCCTATAGCTACTGTCTCTCACTTCTGTCATCTTGGAAAGATCCTGCAAGAAGCAAGGTCAAGCTGCTGCGATAGAGTTTATACTTTGCTAAAGTAGTGGCAGAGTTCCCCGCCTTGGATAAGGAGGGGCCAGGGGTGGTTGGACCCGGTACTGCTGAAGTATAAACCAGTGCCTCTCAAAACTTACTCTACCTTCTCAACCGCCAGGTTTAAAGCATTATTTAATGTATAAGTAATGGTGCGGGTGCCGCCGGTAGGGCAGCAGTTGGGATCGGTTTCGAGGTAGATAGGAAAGGTGCGGATCAGGCGATCATTTACAACCTTAAACTCATCGTGGCCCATGTAATCCTTTTGTAATTCTGGACTAAGTTCAGGTATGGTAAGTTCACCCCAGTATTCCCGCTCAAACTCATAGCCGTATACTTTGCCGTAACTGCCGCTGCCACTTCCGCTCACAAACACCAGCAGCTCGGGCTTTTTGTTGTCGTTAAGGTCTGCTACCACACTTTTGGTTACTGTGCCTTCTATGGCCTCGTCGATGCGTACAGGAAGTTGCTCGTCGCGCTCTACTATAATGGCAAGGCTGCGCTGTGAGCCAAGGCCGGTGGTGCGCACATCAAAACGCATGCCGCCGCCTTGAAGCCGTTCTTCGTAGCTTACTTCGTTGCTAACTTCTGGCTGTGGCGTTTCGGGTAGTTGCGTGGTGTCGGCTGTTTCTTGAGTTACTGCCTGAGTTTCGGAATCGGAGTTGCAGGCTGTGAGGCAGCAAGCGCAGACTAGTAGGGAAGCAAGTATAAAACGGTGTAGCATGTTAGGCACGAACAAGTATAAATGGTTTTGACTAAGATGCACCTTTTCAGGCTAAAAGCAAAGCGGCAGGCCTAAGCCTGCCGCTGTAGTATGCTAAAACTCGATGCGGTAGTTCAGTACCGGTACCATGCCCATCTGGTAGTAGGTTTTAATGTCCTCTTTCATGCGGTCATAGTACTGGGCAAACATGTTCTGGCGGTTGGTTACGTTCTGTATGTCCAGCGACAGGATATAAGACGCCTTTGGTTTATTTTTGCGGTAGCTTACCCGGATATCCGATCTGTAGTAATCATCAGCTTTTAAACTGAATCGCTTCTCTTCCACGAGCTTTTCTGCAGCCGCTGCTCTGGATTTTTCCAGGTCGATAGGCGTGTAGCGGTTGCCGCCAGCCCACATCAGCTTAAGGTTTGTGCTGATCAGGTTTTGCTTATTCTTGCCCACTTTAAATTCTTTACCTCCCAATAAGTTTACAATATGGTTGCCGTTAAAGCGTGTGTTACGCTCCACACCATCCAGGGCAGTATATTTAGAGTCGTACAGCGATGTTGTTAGCAGGTAATAGAAGTTGTTTGTAAAGAACTTTTCCAGCGTCAGTTCCAGACCATAGTTGCGGCCTGTGCCTTCGTTTATCAAACTGTCGATGGTAAACCCGTCTTCATAGTTAATAGCTGAGAAAGAGCCGTTAGCGGCAGTGCCAACCGGTACATTGTACAGGTGCTGATAGTATGTCTCCACTTTCAGGCGCAGGTCTTCACGCAGCATCTGGTCGTAGCCTAACACAAAATGCGCAGCGCGGGTAAGGTCGAGGTTCTTGTTTGGCTGCACAAAAGTATCGCCCTGGCGCTGCTGTGCAAAGTATGTGGTCATGGACTCGTGGCGGCTGTGCAGGCCAAATCCGGCGCTAAACGAACGGGCAGCGTTTACCTGCCACTTCAGGCCCAGGCGCGGCTCTAAGCTGCTGCTGCCGTTCAAGCCAAAATACATGCCGTGCAAACCAGAGTTAAATGTTAGCTGCTCTGTCAGGCGGTACTTCCACTGTGCATAAGCCTGTGCCACGCTGGTGCTCCCTTCCTGCTCTACAAAGCGGCCTCGTCTGCGGTCTGAGCTCTGTCCTTCGGCAAAGCCTTCGTAACCCAGGCGGCTTAAAATAAATCCGGTTCTAAAAGTATGGCGGTTGTTGACTTTGCGGTTGTACAAGGTAGAGAAGCGCGCTGTATTGTAAGAAAAGCGCTGCCCATAGTATGGAATTACCTCAAAATCGTTGTTAAGCGAATCTACTGTTAGTTCGTTGCTGTTACCTGACAGCACCAGCGAAGATTCCAGGTACGCATCGTGTGGCAGGAACAGCATGTGCGAAACGCCGGCGGCTCCCATTTTAGACTTGTAGCTGTCATCAAAGCGGTCCCAGTAGCCTTCCCAAGCGTTTACATCTCGTTCTGCTTTTCTTTCCTGTTCGCTAAGGCCGCTAATTCCCCACAGCGAGAAAACGCCGGCTTTGGCAGTAGGCAAGTATACTTTGTAAGAGAAATCCTGGAAAACCGGGGTAGCATCGCCTATGATTTCTACGCCAATCTTGTTAAGTATAGCCAGTGTAGAATAGCGATAATTAGCGAGGTAAGAAGCTTTGCTGCCTTGCTTAAATGGCCCTTCTGCTGCAAAGTCAATACCCATCATACCAGCCTGGAAAGCATACTCACGCTTCTCGTTGTTGCCGTTGCGCAACCGGATATCAAACACTCCGGAAAGGGCATTGCCATACTCTGCCGGAAAAGCACCTGTGTTAAAGTCGGAGTTGTCGAGCATGTTTACGCTCAGAATACTGATAGCACCACCTGCGGCACCCTCTTCGGCAAAGTGGCTTGGGTTTGGAATCTCAATTCCTTCCAGGCGCCACAGCACGCCACGCGGCGAGTTGCCACGCACCACAATCTCGTTGCTCATGTCCTGGCTAACGCCTACACCGGCATAATTTTGTGAGGCACGGGCAGGGTCGTTCATACTGGCTGCGTAGCGTTTGGTTTCTTCCACGGCAATGGAGCGCGAGCTGATCATCGCCATCTCGTTCAACGGGTTGCCTTTGCTCTGCTCCTCGGCACTGATCACCACCTCCTGCAGCTTTTTGAAAGACTCGTTCAGGCCGATGTTCAGCACCAGTTCTTTACCGGATCCTAACAACAATTCGGGAAGTACCTGCTCTTCGTAGCCTACATAGCTGATACGCAAAGTATGGCGGCCCACCGGCACTTTGTCAAGCCTGAAGTTGCCGTTCACATCTGTGGTGGCACCCATGGCCGGGTTGGTGGTAAGTATGGCAACGGTAGCGCCGATCAAAGGTTCCTGTGATTCTTTGTCTAAAATGCGGCCGCGAATGGTTTGGGATAAGTTTTGTGCTGAGGCGCTGAGGCACAGTAGGAACAGCACGAGGCTAAGCAGGTGCTTTGTGTGTAATCCAATCTTCATAGTTTTATATAAATAGGTATTTTGGCGTAACAGGGTGCAAAAGTAAGTATAAGATTGGAAAGAAGAAGTATAGTAATAATAATATAACATATCCTTTAAGTAAAGAATTGATAACGAGCGTCAAGAGCAGAAATAGGAGGGATTAACCTTAGCTGTAAATGCACAGAACAGCCAGCCATGTTTAGTTACCGTATGCTTTACTATGACATCAATTTATGCCATACTTTTTACAACATGTATGCTGCTGTCGGCAGCATACCTTCAAAATAAACCCAAACCAATGGACTTAAATAAATATATGTGGGAGAACAGGGTGCTGCTACTGTTTACGCCTGATGCCCAAAACGAAGAATATACAAAACAGAAAACCAATATCAGTACAAATGCCAAAGGCTTACCAGAACGGGATATGGTGTTGATAGATATAGAAGGAGACGATGTACTGCGGGTAAATGGTGAGGTACAAACTGGCGAGAACGGGAAGCACTTGCGTGAGCAGTTCAGTGTTGCACCTGATGCGTTTACCATACTACTGCTGGGCAAAGATGGTACTGAAAAGTACAGAAGCACAAATGCAGTACCTGTTGAAGACATCTACACTATCATCGACCAGATGCCAATGCGGCAACAGGAAATGCGCAAACAGTAAATCTGATAACTACTTATGAAAGACACAGCAAGCGAAAAGTTTAATGTACTGATCACAGGAGCATCAGCGGGTATAGGAAAGGCGTTGGCCGACATTTTTGCAGCGCAGGGGCACAGCCTGGTGCTGGTGGCCCGATCCGAAGAAAAGCTGGATAGTATGGCCGTGCAGTATGCGCTTAAGTATGGCACGCAAACTAAAGTTATCTCCCTAGACCTGACCATGCCCGAAGCACCCGACAGGCTGTTTGAGCAACTGCACAACGAGGGAGTCCAGGTAACGGCTCTGATAAACAATGCTGGTTTTGGCAACTACGGGTATTTTAAAGAAACTGCCCTGCAAAAAGAGTTGGACATGATACAGCTTAACATTACAGCTTTAACACACCTATGCAAACTGTTCCTGAACCAACTCACTCCCGGCAGGTCGGCTAAGATTTTGAATGTTTCGTCTACGGCTGCTTTTCCGCCGGCTGGGCCGCTAATGGCAGTTTACTATGCCAGCAAAGCGTACGTGCAGTCTTTTACAGAGGCGCTTGCTACAGAACTGGAGCAGGATAATGTAACGGTTACAGCCCTCTGCCCCGGACCTACCGAGACTGAGTTTCAGGAGAGGGCAAACCTGCATGGCTCCGGCCTGTTTACCTCCCAGTTTGTAGCCGATGCACATAGTGTGGCCCAGGCTGGCTATGAAGGTATGATGTCTGGAGAAGTAGTGGTGATTCCGGGGGTGCAGAACAAACTGACAGCCTTAACAGCCCAACTGATGCCGCGGAAATTCGTGCGCAACTTGGTAAAGCGGGTACAGGAAAAGCGGGGTTAGTAAGCTACTGAAATAGCAGATAAGTAAGTGATGCGCTAGTTAGTAAAGCAGCGAATGTAAATGTTAAAGAAGGTTAAAATGGGAGCATCTTAAAGAGAAAATATGCACTTTTAAGAAACAACCTTCTGCACTGCATGAAACAAGCTATACTTCTGTTACTCTCTTGGCTGATAGCCCTGCCGCTGCTGGCGCAGCACAAGATACAGGGCCGTGTATTTGATGAAAAAACTGATGAGCCGATTGAGTTTGTATCAGTTTATGTAAATACGACCACCATTGGCGCTACTACCAATGCTAAAGGTGAATTTGTGCTGCAAGTACCTGCTGGCCGTTACGAACTTATTGTATCGTACTTAGGCTATGAGCCAATCATCTATCAGGTAAACACCGACCAACTGCCCAAATCCATACTTTTCAAACTCACGCCTAAAGAACACAAACTGACAGAGGTGGTAGTAGAGGGCAAGCGTGACCCGGAGTGGTACCAGAACCTGGAGGTGTTTAAGCAGAACTTCCTAGGCAAGAGTACGTTTGGGAGGCAGTGTAAATTACTGAACCCGGAGGTGCTGGCCATAACCTTTGACCCAAAAACGGCGCTGCTGGAGGTTAAGTCTGATAGGCCGCTGCTGATAGAAAATCCGGCACTGGGCTATAAGATAGAATACCTGCTTACGGAATTTAAGCTGTACATGCGGGATGGTTATGTGGTGTACCTTGGTTATCCGAAGTATACCTTGATGAAGGGCGGACAAGCCAAACAGCGCCGCTGGAGCCGTAACCGTGAAACAGCCTACCGTGGTTCTGTGATGCACTTTGTGCGGGCACTGCGGCAACAGCAACTGGAGGAGCAGGGTTTTAACCTGCGCCGGCTCTACCGTGTACCAAACCCCAACAGGCCAACTGACGAAGAAATTGCCGCAATCCGGGCAAGCGCAAAAGCAGCAGGAGGAAGTATAACCTTAGATGCCGCCGCTACAGATATTCTTGCACGTGCAAGGTTACCAAAGCTAATAGAGCAATTAGACAAAAATCCTGTTCCTTATGCTGATTACCTGTCTTTTGATGGTGATGAAGTGAAGATGCAATTTGATAATTACATGCAGGTAGTATATACCGGCGAAAAAGAAGAAATGGCTTATGTGCAGCAGCTGAAGCCGTTTAACCCGCCAAAGCCGAGTTACCAAACCTCTGTTATCTCGCTTAGGTCCGACTATGTGTTGCTGGATAAAAACGGGAGTATTTACGAGCCGCTGGGAGTTCTTTTTGAAGGCTACTGGGGTTTCGAGAAGCTAGGCGACATGCTGCCGCTGGATTATACTTTGCCTGAGTAAAGCGTTCAGCTTATTGCGCGCTTCGCGTTTCCTTTGCGTCCTTAGCGGTTGTGTTTGTACCGCTAAGGACGCAAAGGAAACGCGAAGTACGCTAAGACTCCTATAAAGGAATCCTGCTGTATTTTCAAGAAAGATATATGGCTTATTAAAGTGGAGCACCAACCGGCTTTGAGCAGTCGTGGCCAGGCTGGCCATGCGGCGGATTTGTTCCGGCTGCTACGCTTCCCTGCTGCTGCGTCTGTGTTGGCTGCAATGGCGGCGTAATGGTAGTGGTAGGCACATTCAGCTTTGGTTGTGCCGGTGTGTTAAGCGGTGCTCCTACTGGTATATCGCAGCGGTGGTTTGGCTGGCCATGCGCAGGGTTTAACGCAGCTGTTGCACCCTGTGCTGCAGTGCCGGTAACAGGAGTAGCAGTGGTGTTTAAAGGTGCTGCTGTAGTAGCGGTAGGTGTATTGTTTGCTTTCTGATCTTTTTCGGAGCAGGCCACAACACCCAGCACAGCAACAGGTAATATCAAGCGGGAAATTATTTTCATGAGATAAAGGGTTTAAAGTACAGTAGCTACATTAACAGAACTAATTATACTTTCGTTTCCTGTATTAAGTTGATTTATTTTTAGATTTAATTTTGTTTTAGTGTAAGTAAGCCAGTTTTGGTCAAAGCTGCCACAAATCCATGCGGAGCTGATAATTGTTACCCTCTAATATAGCACTTATACTTTAAAGAAGAGGTGTGCTACTGCTTTTGCTGTGTTTTGTGTTCGTAGGGAACATAGTTTTCCCACTGCCAGGGAGTATAGGTGTCGCCAATAGTTATTTCCAGCAACTCTTTAAAAATGCTTTCGGCGTTGTCGCTGTTTGTCATTATCAGCACCCCTGTGCCTGTCTCAGGGAAAAGTATGGAGTAGTGCTTATAACCCTCTGAGCCTCCTTCTTTAAATACTCCTTTGCCATACGGTGTTTCTAACACGCCCCAACCCAGTCCGTAACCCAAAGCTATGTCTTCGTTCTCAGTGGTCTCAACCAGCGAATTTGGGCCAAACTGTTGTTTGCTGCTAATGGCAACCTGTTTCTTAAACAGCTCCTTATACGATTCCTGCTTTAGCAGCTGTTGGTTCAGGACGGCTTCTAAAAATTTAGAATAATCTGCCAGCGTGGTGCCCATACTGCCTGCTGCCCCGGCGTCGTCTACTTCGTCTTTAGGAATCACGTTCTCTTTGCTGTCATGCCCATACACGTACTGCTTCTCTTGCCCTGGCTGCCATACATAAATATAGCTGGTTCTGCACATGCCCAGTGGCTTGAATATTCGCTCCTGAGCGAGCTCCTCCAGTCCCTTTCCTGTTATCTGCTCTATCACAAATTGAAGCAATGCGAACCCTTCTCCGGAATAGCTGTAACGGGCACCCGGCTCGAACTGAAAGTATAGCTTACCATCTTTTTTGTACCCGGTACTGGTAAGGAAGCGCCAGTTCGGAAAACCAGTGGTATGGGTTAAGCACATGCGTGCTGTAATTTTTTCATAGCGCTTATCGCCTTTCAGGTCTAAATACCCATTCCAGCTTTTCGTATTCTTTTTAGTATAACCATATTCCGAAAGAGGCTTTTCGAGGTAGCTCTGCAGGGGAGTATCCCACTCAATCACACCTTCCTCCACCAGCTGCATCACCAGCACTGCGAAAACAGCTTTGCTAAGGGAGGCCCCGTAAAAAATGGTGTTTGCGCTAAGGGGTGTTTTATTAACTGCGTTGCTATAGCCAAATGCTTTCTGGTAAACCACTTCATTGTTGTTGAAGATCGAGATTCCAAGCCCGGTGACGTTAGCCGTGTCCATCAGGCGCGTAATGGTTTTGTCTATGTGACTTGCGGTTGTTTTGCTGCCGTCAACTCTGTAGATGTACTTGCTTTGTCCGAGCGCAAAATTGCAGAGAAGAAGTGCTAGTGAAAGTATAAATGCGGTGTGTTTTAACATGCTGCTTTTGGCTTTGAGTGTTAAACAATGTGTTAGTTTCAAAGCTACGGCATTTAGGTATGTATTCTTGCGACACCTCCCCGACACTTATGCGACAAATGGGCTTAAAGTATGTTTAAAGGCAGTTTTTTGGTATTTGTATCATCTCCCATTTCGGGCAATCAAATGCTACTATTAACCCGTTAGCTTAGATAAACCTGATGGATAATGGATACCTGTAGCCTTCGTTTTTAATGATTTTTTTGGCGTTCCAGAAGATAAGTATAAGTGTGTAGGCTGCCACAAGTATGAGCAGCAGCAGGCCCACCTGAAAGAGCAGCACCAAAAGCACGATACCCAGCATAAAGGCAAGCGTAATTGTGAGGTGGAAGTTAACCACAGCTCTGCCATGCTCCTCGAAAAGCGGGTGCTCGTCACGTTTATAAGCCTAAAGTATAAGGGGAAGCATCAGGTTGGCAAAAGGTATAAGCACACCCATCAAAGGCAACAGGTGAAACAGCAATAGCCATTTTCTTACTGCAGTGTTGCTTTGTGGTGCATCAGCAGGCTCGGAACACGACAGCTCTTTAACCTCAACTTCTAAAGACTGGGCTAACAACGAGAGCGTTTGAAAATGAGGCTCTACTTTAGCATTCTCTATGCGTTGAATGGTCCTTACCGTTACGCCATAATTTTCTGAAAGCTGCTCCTGCGTAAGTCCTTTCCGCTTCCTGTGCCGGAGCAGGTTTTGGGCTATGGTGGCTTTTTTCATGGCTGCTTAGGCTGCTGTGTCTCTTAATGGTAGCCAAAAAGCCTGTGTTTTGCAAGTTTTGCTGTTTGGGATGGGAGAGGTAACGTTACTCGTGCAGCCGATGAGCGAGGCGTAGCCAAGCATAAAGGCTGCACATGGTTGGTTGAAGCTTTATTTTTTGCTCTTTATTTTATGATTTGATGGATTACTTGGTAGGTATAAAATTATTATTTCATCTCCTTTCTTTAGTGTATCATTTTTTACACTATGCTCATAGGTTTTACCATCTACAGCGAACCTGTAATACACATAGTTACCATCATTGCTTGCTCCCTTTCCCCTTGACTCCCAATTTACCTGTTCAACTTTAGATTGCATTAGTTCTCCAGAGCCGTTAAGTTTGTTCTCTTGTTCATCAAACCAATTAGTATAGAATAGTCCTAAGAACACAGTTACTACAATCAAAAAGCATAGGTATAGGTAAGATAAGAATCTGTATCCTTTTTTATAGATTTCTGTAAAATAATTTGCAAGGCTAAAGGGGAAAACGACCCAACCATAGAACACACAAATTAGCCCCACAATCGCAAAAAATCTAAGGGTGGACTGCGTGAATGCAAGTTCACAAGTGATGACAACTCCAACAACTAACGCCATTAGAGGGATAAGAAGTTTTTTCAACTCTCTATGAGATTTTTATAATTTTAAGTTACAACCAACTACCGTATAGCAGGAGTACCTACTCCCTCTATCTGCATTATATGTGAATGTGTTTCCACATGGTTTAAAAATCGCTTTTTCAAATACCCATATAGTACATACACAATACAAGATAAGACTAAAGATCATATCCGGCAAATCCTTTTAATGATTGGATTTAATGGGTTAATATGTTAAAGGTTAGGGGGTTGCGAGTGGTGTTGATGTTGCTGCGGTAGTAATGAACAGACTCAGGTGCGGTACTTCAGACAGCCTTAACAAGTAGTAGCCGTGTTATTACTCGAGTATATCCGTTAATACACAGTTAATTACGGCTAGCAATAATGCCGTAGCAGGCAAAATATAAGAAGTGGTTAACTACAGGTAGCAACTCTGATCCGTCTTCTCCAACTGTTCCACGGGGAAGCCTTTGCTCTTGGCTTGCTGCACCATCAGGTTGTACACGGCATCATCTAAAACAGGCGTGCGGGAGAGGAGCCAAAGGCTTTCACGGTCTGGGGAGCCAACAAGAACGTGCTTGTAATCCGGGTCCAGTTCTAGTATCCAGTAGTCGCCTTTAAAGGGCCAGAAAAACTGTACCTTCAGTTTACTGTTGCTGCTGCCCTCTACCGGAAAAGCCTTACCTCGAATATCTTTCACTTCCCCGTTGGGGCCGTCTTTGCGGCAGTAGTTGTACACCTCCACATAACCGTCCGGGTGTAAGGTATACTCGGCATACACGCAGTGGCAGCCTTTCTCGAAACGTTGGGGCAGGGCAGCAATCTCGTACCAGCGGCCAGCATACTTGCTTAAGTCTACGGTGGGTACAGTTTCTAATGGCGCGTAGTTTTTGCTGCAGCTGCTTATAAGTATGGCCGCTGCGGCCAGAGCGCCTGCAGTAAGTATAAGTCTGGTGTTTTTCTTCATAGCCGGGGCAGTTCTGTTAGAGCTGCCTGGCCATACGGTAATGTTGGATGGTGCCAAACAGCAGGTGCGATTTCTCTTCTATTTCATACCCGTTGCGGCGGTAAAAGTTTACAGCATTTTCGCGGGCCTGCAGCATCATGCGGGTGGCACCCAACTGCCGGGCGCGCTCTTCCTGGTAGTGCAGTAACTGGTCGCCGAGTTTCTTGCCTTGCATATCCTGGCGTATACCCATAAACCGGATCTGCGCCTCTTCCGGCGTAGCCAGGTGCATGCGGCAAACACCCACAGCCTCGCCGGCATCATCCAGCAGCATGGCATGTATGGCGGTGTTGTCGTCTTCTGCGTGTTCGCTACCTTCTGGTTGCCCCCAGGGCTCACGCAGTGTTTGGTAGCGCAGGCGGTAATATTGCTCAAACTGTTCCGGGGTGGTAGGCTCTATTATCTGCATAAGTTTATTCTTTGATTGTTTCACGGCTGAAGTGCCGAAAGAAATAAGGGTTGAATTACAAATTCCTAATTCGGAACTTGTAATTCGTAATTCGTAACTCCAATATGATAACTTTGTCGGCTCAATATAGGTAAAATCAATTCTTAAAGTATAAGGCTAAAAAACTATGGCATCTTTTGATATTGTAAGCAAAGTAGACCCGCAAATTATGGACAACGCCATTAACGTTGCCCGCAAAGAAATTATGAACCGTTACGACTTCCGCGACACCAAAGGCTCGCTGGAGTACGACAAGAAGAACAACATGGTAAACATTTCCATGGAGAACGAAATGCGCGTGCAACACACAGAAGATGTGCTGATAGGCAAAATGGTGAAGCAGGGGCTGGATGCCACAGCGCTGGATTTCTCGAAAGAGGCTTACCAGAGCGGTGCCATGGTAAAGAAAGATATTAAGGTAAAGGCCGGTATCGAGAAAGACACCTCTAAGAAGATCATGAAGATCATCAAAGACAGCAAGCTGAAAGTGTCGGCGGCAATGATGGACGAGACCATTCGCGTTACCGGCAAAAAAATAGACGACCTGCAGCAGGTAATCGCTGTGTTACGCAGCAACAGCGAAGAAATAGGCATGCCGCTGCAGTACGTGAACATGAAAAGCTAGTTTTATCTGCTGATTGTTGAAATGTTTGATTGTTGAGGCGCCTTATTACTGCAGCGCAGCACGCCTGAGAAAATCCTTGGATTAAGGAAAAACAATTTAGCAGGTATTTTTGTAGAAAATCTGACAAGATTAAAACATAACAACAAGCAGCAACTAACAATTAATAATAGAAACTATGGAAATATTTGCGAATCCGGATACCTGGATAAGCTTGCTCACACTAACTTTTATGGAGGTGGTGTTGGGTATAGATAACATTGTATTTATCTCGATTATTGTAAGCAGGTTGCCGAAGGAGCAGCAGGCAAAAGGACGTAACATTGGTTTAATGCTTGCACTCGTATTTCGTGTTATCCTGTTGATGTTTATTGCCTGGATCGTAAGCGCCAGCAAACCGATTTTCTCTATCGACCTGCCATTTTCCAATGATGAGTTTGCGGTTTCGTGGCGCGATATCATACTTTTTGCCGGTGGTTTGTTCCTGCTGGCTAAGTCTGTAACTGAGATCCACAATAAGTTGGAAGGGGAGGAAGAAAGCCACGGAGAAGCAAAGGTATATGCCTCTTTAAATAGGGTGCTTATCCAGATTATCCTCATCGACATTGTGTTCTCCTTCGACTCTATACTTACAGCCGTGGGGCTTGCTCAGGAGATTATTGTAATGATTGTTGCTGTGATACTGGCCATGATTATTATGCTGATATTCGCAAAGTATGTAAGTGATTTCGTGAACAAACATCCTACTGTTAAAATGCTGGCACTGGCCTTCCTGCTCCTGATCGGCTTTATGCTGGTAGTAGAGGCGCTGCACCAGCACATCCCGAAAGGCTACATCTACTTTGCCATGTTCTTCTCACTTTTGGTAGAGATGCTAAACATGCGACTTCGTAAGAAGACCACGCCGGTGCACCTTCGCCAGAACGAGGTGATAAACGCAGAGGAAACAGAGATACTGTAATAAATAAAAGCAAGAAAGGGGGCAACATCTGTAAAAGGTGCTGCCCCCTTTTGTTTTATGCCTCTTGCCGTAAAGAACTATTCCTGGCGCCAACATCTAACTGGTGACTTAGGGTGCGTGAGAGTTTAATAACTCGCTTTTCCGAAGTGCCGGGTCCAACCACCCCTACTAACCCCTCCTTAACCAAGGAGGGGAATTTATACTTACATCTCCTCATGTCTTTCCAAAAGGGTGTTATATCTCTTTTGTCATCCTGAAAGGATCTTGTATGAAGTAAGGTTAAGCAAAACCACAGCGCTTGTAGTTCAACTTTCATAACCTGAGCATTTCCTGTGTTGCATCAGTCGTTAGTAAAGCAGGGTTTATCCACGCCTTACGTGCACCAAAGTATGAAGTGAAAATATAGGAAAATTAGACTGAGGATTAGATCCGAGCAGAACGCGAGAAATATACAGCAACTGATCACTTGCTACATTTTAATCCAGAAAAATCGCTACATTCGAAAAGAGATATATACCCTATACCATGCAATACCGTCACCGCTCCTACGCTGTATTCATACTGCTGGCCTTAACAGGTCTTGCGCTGCTTAGCTTATACTTGCTACAGCCTCCGGCATCTAAACCGGCAAATGCGCCTGTCGATGAGTTCTCAGCTGAGCGGGCTATGCGGCATGTAGTGGAGATAGCAGAGGAGCCACATGCTATGGGCACAGCGGCGCATGCTGAGGTAAGGACTTATCTGCTGGAGCAAATGCAGGAGTTGGGGCTAAACCCGCAGGTGCAGGAAACAACAGCAGCAAACGAGTATGCCGTAGGCTATGTGTATAACCTGTTGGGCAGATTGGAGGGCCGTGGCAATACGGGTAAAAGCATACTTGTGATGGCGCACTACGACTCGCAACCCAATGCACGCGGAGCGGGTGACGATGGCGCAGGTGTGGCTGCCATACTTGAAACGGTGCGGGCTCTGAAACAAACTAAACGGCTGGAGCACGACTTGATCGTGCTGTTTACCGATGGAGAAGAGTATGGTTTATACGGAGCAAAGGCTTTTCTGAAACACCCGTGGGCAAAGGACGTGGAGCTAGTGCTTAACTTAGAGGGCCGCGGCTCGCAAGGCCCAAGTATGACCTTTGAGTTGAGTCCGGAGAATGGTTGGGTAGCTGAACAATACATTGAGCACGCCCCTTATCCGTTCCTGAGTTCGCTGGCATACGAAATCTACAAGCGCATGCCCAACGATACCGACTTTACAGTATTCAAAAATGCCGGCTACAGCGGCCTGAACTCCGCGTTTATAGATGGCTTTGTACACTACCATAAAGCAACCGATTCGCCTGAAAACCTTAGCCTGAATACGGTGCAGCAGCACGGGAGTAACCTGCTGGCGCTGCTGCAGCATTTCGGAAACACCTCGCTTGAGAAAACCAAAGCACCCGATATCGTTTTCTTTAATGCCATAAACGGCTGGGTGATCAGCTATCCACAGTGGATGAGCATATTCTGGGTAGTGCTTGCTGCCTTATTGCTAATTGCTGTTTTTGTTTTGGGCGTTCGCAAGGGCGCTTTTACTATAGCTCAGTCACTTATCAGCTTTGTAGTTTTCCTGGTGCTGCTGATAATCGTGGCCGGCATATCTGTGCCGGTTAATAGCCTGGTGCTGGACCTCCTGCCGCTTACGCACCGCATGAACGGCGTGTATAGTGCCAATGGCTTTTTTGTGGCTTACCTGTTGCTGGCGCTGGGCCTGTTTCTGCTGCTGAGTTGGCTGGCGCTGCGCTGGCTGCAACTGCTGGCTATGGTAATGGGTGTGTTCATACTTCAGTTTATACTTGTTGCGGCACTGTACCTCACCATCCCGAGTGCTACGTACCTGCTCGTGTTTCCGCTGCTGTTTAGCCTGGTAGGGCTACTGGTTATACTTGCAAAAGACCTGCACGAGGTGCCTGAGATAAACCTGACAGTTGTAGTCATACTGGTGCTCGCTGCTATACCAGCCATTTTTATACTTATGCCCATCGTGCATGTGGTTTTTGTAGCATTCAGCCTGCAGTTGCCGATAGGTTCACTGGCTTTGTTTGTGTTGCTGCTGGGTTTCCTGCTGCCTTTGCTGCACCTGGTAGAGCACAGTTTCAGGTGGAGGCGCTGGCCGTTGTTGCCCTTGCTGCTTCTATTGGCCGGTACTGTAGTACTTATACTTGCCCTGCAAAACGAGAAGCCTTCGGCAAAACAGCCGCTGCACAGCCATGTGAGTTATTATGTAGATACGGACAGCAGCAAAGCGTATTGGGCATCATACTATCAGAACACCGACGACTGGAACAGGCAGTTTTTCCAGAATGCGAAGCAGGAGCCGCTTAAAGAGATCTACCCGCATGCCTCGTTGAACTATCTTAAAAGCGAAGCCGAAACCTTTCCGGTAGCAGCACCTGTGGCAGCAGTAGTAACCGATTCTGTTACCGGCGGCGAACGTCTGCTGCGCCTGCGGCTTGCCTCGCAGCGTGGAGCAGCCCACATGGAAATCGTTCTGAAACCAGAAAACCCGGAAGACATCAAAAGTATAAAACTAGCCGGCGAAGCCCTGCAACTAACTCCTGTAGATGCACAGGGCGGCAAAGTATACTATGCCCTGATGCACGGCCTGCCGCAAAGCAAAGAAGTGCAACTGGAGGTACGGTTAGAGGAAAATGCACCGCTTACCTTGTACCTCTACGACCAGTCGATAGGCTTGCCGGAGCAACTGGTAAAAGAGCCAAAGCCAGCACACGTAATTGCCGAGCAGGGGCGAAACAGCAACCTGACGGTGATGCGCAAAAGCTATACTTTTTAGCTGTGTTGCAGGCTATAAAGGTAAGGCTGTATTTTTAGAGGAATCTGCTTTTAGGTAGTATCTATAAACCGGAACGGTAAGTATAGGTAGGTAAAACTTACACTTGTACTTACTTCATGTTTATAGATAAATTACTCTCATTGGCCGTTGGCTTGTTGTTTTTATTGGTGCTGTCCTGCGATGGCCCCTCAAGTAAATCAGGAAATGAAATAAATGCCCTTGCCTCTGAGCCAACACTTGCTGATGACGCCGTTTTCTGGGACTATGCTGCCAGCAGCAACCTGCTGCAGGCCGAGATCGGGCAATTGGCAAAAGAAAAAAGCACCGCACCTCCCATTAAGTTACTGGCCGAAGAAGCTGTGCAGTTCCATATCAGTGCCCTACAGGAGCTAAGGAAATTGTCTAAGAAACATGCATCGGTGCAATTGCCTGATAGCCTGGCCACCGCCGATAGTGATTTGGTAAAGGAACTTGAGCAATTGGAAGGGGAGGAGTTTGATACACGCTACCGCGCCTTCATCAACAGTACGCACCAAACGCAGCTTACTCGCTACGAAGAAGCGCTGCAGAAAACTGAGGTGCCGGAGCTGCGTAACTGGCTGCGCAACATGCTTGCACATTTGCACGAAGAACTGCAGCAGCACAGCCTGCTGGATAGTCTGCCCGCTGGTGAGACTGTAGAGTAAAAAATTATACTTGTTAGATATCGTTTCTCCAGAGCTCGGAGGCTTTGCGTGCCATTCTAAAGAACAGGTCGCGCTCCAGGCCTGCCACCTGGCGGGCTTCGCAGTCAGAGTAGCCGTTTTCGATGGCGTTCAGGTAGTCGTAGTATAGTTGGGCCATCTCCAGCGAATCGTCTTCAAAGCACTCTGCCAATTCTTCCTGTGAGGCTTTTTTAGGCTCAAACACTTTAGATGGGTACAGCTTGTCTAATTGGTAAATGAGGTAGCGCTGCTGCGTCTTGTTCTGGCGACTGTTAAAGAACTGCTCGATATCCATCTCGTCTTCGTCCTCAAAATCCTCGAAGTCATCTTCCACAGCCATCGGCTCATATACAATAATGTCGTGGCCGGTTAGCTCGAGGTACTCATCAAACTGCTCTTTTATCGGGATAATAGTAGGTGTGTCGTAAGGCTTGTTCAAAACATCGGCCATGTGCAGGGCAATCTCCTTGCCTTTGTCGCCGGCGGCGATCAGCATCTGGTTAAACTGCGTGAAATCGCAGCCCATGTAGATAAATTTGTACTCGTCATCCAGCACAGTAAAGCACCACAGCGTGATAAACTCCGTGTCGTCTATCACAACGGTGTCGATGTACAATTCATTAATCTGTACGTAAATCGGCGAATATTCCTGTGCGTCCATAGGCTGGCCCTTATTGAGTACAACGTCTGTTAAGCTGCCTGTACGTGTTTGTACAGGTATGGTTAGTGCGTATACGGAGAATAAATCCTTATGGCGATTTTTCTATATATAATTTGGGCTACTGCTACAACAGTGGGGCTTGAGTGCAAATACTACAAGAATAAAATTCAACTATAATCTCTCTACACTATCCAACTTATATAGATTAACCATATAGCTATGTATTTTATTGTACTCTTTACAGATAGTTTGGTTTCCTGTAAAGGGATGTTTGGTGCAAATTCGGTAGATTTTGCTGAGTGCGATGGAGTATATTTTTAGTGAAGAGGCGAATTTATACCTTAAAAGTACAGGAAGAGCAGCTGAAGGTAAATCAGTGCCGACAAAGGTTAAGCCGAGCTATTGCTTCTACTTAATCTGCCAGATGCGCTCTATAAACTGCTGCGCGTTGCGATAAGCCAGCTTCGCCAGCTGCTCCTGTGGTAAGGTGTTTTTTAGCCTGTCAAGTATAAAGTTGTAGCTGGTGCCTGCCTGCTCGTGCTCTTTGTAGTAAAACGGAAAGCGTGCTGGGTCTGGGTGATCGGCAAAATAGAAGTAGTCGGCCCCAAAGCATATGGCATCCTGCGCCCCTTTATCAAGACCATACAGGATGTGGTTGATCAGGAATTCGGGGTCTTCGGTGTTCAGGAAAGCGCGAAGAAAATTCATGCCAATCAGCCCGTTTCTTCGGATTACCTCCTGCACCAGTTCGTCAGGCAGGTTCCTGCGCTGGTCCCACACCGCCCTGAAGTTGGAGTGACTGGCAATTACAGGCACATCCAGCCGCTCTTTGTCAATATGAGTAAGGATGTCAAAGGCAAGGGCATCGCTGGTATGGGCCAGGTCTATGGCAATCTGGCGGCCGTGCATGTAGTCTATCAGCATTTGGCCGTCGCGGGTAATGCCTTTGTCGGAGAAATTGCCGCCGCCAAAACGGTTTGCATCGTTGTGCGTCATGCTGATGTAGAGTATGCGTCCGCAGGCCTCGATGATCTTCTCCAGCTTTTTGAAGCCCTCCTCCAGTGGCTCGTTCTCCTCGCAAAAGCCAGAGGCGTTCTCTACGGCCGCCACCATGCCGATGCTGCCGGGCTCCTGTATGACCTGTTGCAGCTGTTCTGGTGTTGTGATGTTGTGCAGGTTATTTGTAGGGTCTCGGGCCAGTAGTTCGAACATGTCGCGCTGCAGGGCTGCATACCCGGTGCTGCCGGGTGCCGTAGCCGAGTAAATAGCCATTACCTGTAACTTAACATTCCCCTCGGTTAAAGCTGGCAGTGCACAGCCAATCTCCAGCACGTTGTCAATCCTGGAGCCGGGCACATCGGTTAAGTATACCAGCAGGTCACAATGCAGATCGATGATGGGGTAACGCTGAGAAATGGCTTGTTGGGTCATGGCGAAGTATAAGCGGTGTATAGGTGCAACAGCAAGTACGGTAATTTAAGCAATTGCTTTATACTTTGTAAGCTTATATGTGGTTGGAGTGATTTTGTAAAATGTGTCATCAGTTTGAAGAAGAGACTGGAATGAAACACTTATGAATTGGTCTGAAATCTTCTGCAGATGTTTGCATAAAAAAGGAGCCAGGCAAGTTGCCCGACTCCTTTAAATAGAAAACAGGAAAGTATTAAAATTCGTCTTCATCCATGCCGCCACCTTCGTTGTTGCGCTCACGGCGGTTGCGGTTGTTGTCGTCGCTGTTCAGGCGGTAAGTAAAGCCCAGGTAAATAATACGGCTCTGGCGGCGGTTCTCAGACTCTGTTCTAAAACCAGGACCAAAGCTCAGGAAGTTATATTGGCGGGTGTTAAACACATCTGATATACGCAAGGAGACCGTAGCGTTTTTCTTCAGCACATCCTTCTTCATAGCCAGGTCGGTACTGAACATCTGCTCCATCCGCCCCTGGATATCGGCTGTAGGGGCGCGGTAGAAGCCAGAAATCTGAATATCCAGGTCTTCCCAAACAGTCACGGTAGAGGTAAGTTTAGAGTTCCAGCTGAACTGGGCATTGCTCAATTCTGTGTCGCCTTGTGTGGTACTTAGCTGCGTTCTGAAAGCTGATGCGCTGCCGTTCAGGCTCCACCACTTCGTAGCCGGATAATTAAAGCCAAGCTCTGCACCGTAGGATCTGTTGTCTGAGATATTTAGGAAGGTTGTTTCGTTGGCAGGTACAGCTTCCCCGTCTACAATAATTTCAACCGGTCTTCTGAAGCGCTCAATTTCATCCAAAGTATGGCGATAGAACAGTGTTGCGTTTATAGAGGCAGTGCCCCAGTACCGCAGGTACCCCAGCTCCAGCGAGTTCACAAATTCCGGCTTTAGGTTCGGGTTGCCAAAACGGGTGTTAAACCTGTCTGATCTATCAACAAAAGGGTTCAGGAAACGGCTGCGCGGCCTGTTAATGCGGCGGCTGTAGCTGAACTGCAGTTTATTATCCGGGTTAAAATCCTTGGTTACAAACACTGTCGGGAAGAGGCTGAAGTAGCTGTTGTCGTTCTTAATGTTCTGCGTGCGTTGATCTGATTTGGTTACTGTTTGCTCTGCCCGCACGCCCACCTGATAGCTGATGGATTTATACTTGTTGCTGTAGTTGCTGTACAGCGAGTAGATGTATTGGTCAAACACAAAGTGGTTGCTCTGGTTGCTGTTGTACTCCAGTTGTCCGGATTCATTGTTTTGGTCAAAGAAGCGGGAGTCCTCGTCGAGGCGCTCAAAAGAACTTCTGAAACCGGCTTCAAAGCGGCTGTCTTCTGAAATGGGATGTACGTAGTCTGCCTTTGCTATTACTTCTCTGTTGGCATCATCAACCAGCGTTTGTTGCACCTCTGCAAATTGCCCGGCCAGGCCGCCTGTCTCTCTAAAGTTGCTGATCTCATCGTCTACGTTGGTGTTGTAAACCACATCTGCCGTTAGCTCCTGGCCCTTCTTTTCGAAGGTCTGTCGATAGCCCAGGGTAATGTCCATGGCTTTTTCATCTTCTACTTCGTCGGTGCTGCGGGTGCTGGTGCTGGTTAGCAGGCGGTCCTCATCTAGAAAGCGGTAAAATATACTGCTGTTGCCGGTGTCTTTGCCAAACCGGTAAACACCTGATGCCGAAAGCGTGTGCTTAGGTGTTAGGTAATAATCAGCTCCAAAACGGAAGTTGTGAGAAATGTCTTTGCTGTCGCGCTCCCCGTCTTGTATGCGGAAACTGGTGCTGTCTAACAAGCCTGTTTCTCTGTCGTAGTAGAAGTTCTCTGTAAAGCTGTCGCTGAAGCCAGGGCGGGTGCGTTGCCTGAAATCATAACCCGTGTTAAGCGACCATTTGTTATACCTGTAGTTCAGGAAAAGCGACGTATTGTAGTTGTCGTAAGTACCGGCCGTTACCGAGGCGTTGCCGTTAAAGCCGGGTTTTCTTTCCTTTTTAAGTACCAGGTTAATGATGCCCGATGTACCCTCCGGGTTATACTTTGACGATGGGTTGGTGATCAGTTCTATACTTTCGATCAGGTTGGCCGGTATCTGGTCCAGCGTCAGGTTGGAGAGGGCAGAGCGCTTACCGTCTATAAGTATAGTTACGTTGGAGCTGCCGCGCATACTCACGTTGCCATCAATATCAACGGTAACAGAAGGTAGGTTCTGCATCACCTCGGCTACTGAACCGCTTTCTGCGTTGATGTCCTGGCTCACATTTACCACCCGCTTGTCAAGTTCGAAATCCACCAGCTGCTTCTCGGCCACTACTTCTACCTCTGCCAGTTTGGTAGAGGCTGCGCTAAGTGTAATGTTGCCCAGCTTTGTCTCCGGCTGCTGCGCGTTTATGTTAATGTTAGGAATATACTTTGTTGGATAACCCACCATAGAAGCACGAAGTATAAACCTGCCGTTAGGAATACGCTCCAATATAAATACGCCCTCAATATCGGTGGTGGCGCCTGTTACCAGGCTGGAGTCTTTTGCAGTAAGCAGTACTACATTCGCAAAGCCTATAGGCTTTTTAGTGTCAGCCTCGATTAGTTTTCCGCTTACTTTTCCGCGGGTAGTGCTGGAAAGTACCTGTTGTGCAGAAAGTGGAGGCGCAGTTATTAAGGTAATGACAAAGAGTACTATCGGTAATAAGTATTTATTCATAGTTAAGTAGGTCGCTTAAAATTGATTCGCCAATAGCGGTTTAAACATTGATTTGTAGCAGCTAAGGCTTTTAAAAAGCCTCCAGTATACAAGTGTTTTTGCAAATGGCTTATATACAGGACTATAAAAAGTCGGCAGGGTTTAACGCTGTGGAAAACTCATCTGTTGTTCCGCCATAGCAGCTATGACAGCAACAGGTAGTAGCTGTACTTGTTTAGAAGGGGCAAGTGTAACCGGCAGTTGCTGTTAGCACCAAACCGGTTATACTGATTTATACTTTATTAATGGCATTTGTTAGGCCTGCTGGGCCAGGGTTTTACTCAGGAAATCCCATACTACCACGCCGGTAGCCACTGAGATGTTAAGCGAATGCTTCGTGCCAAACTGGGGTATCTCCAGCACCACATCAGAAATGCTTACTACCTCCTGCTCCACACCAAACACTTCGTTGCCCAGCACAAAAGCGTAATGCTGCCCCGGCTCCGGGTTAAAGTCGTTTAACATGGTGCTGTTCTCGGCCTGCTCTACTGAGCAAACTTTATAGCCATCGGCCTGCAGGCGCTTTATCAGCTCTAAAGTATCCGGTACATGCTCCCACTCCACAGACTCTGTTGCTCCCAAGGCAGTTTTTTCAATATCGCGGTGGGGTGGAGTGCCGGTAATGCCGCAGAGGTACACTTTCTCGGCCATAAAGGCATCGGCGGTACGAAACACTGATCCTACATTATTCAGGCTACGAACATTGTCTAGCACCAAGACTAACGGTATTTTTTTCTTATTTTTGAATTCTTCAACCGAGTCGCGATTGAGGTCATCCATCGAAAGTTTGCGCATTTTTTCAGGACAAAAGTTGTTTTGACAAAAGACATTTGCCGGCTATCTCACAAAGGTCAGGCTGATTTTGGCAAAAGCCAAATAGATTACTGATTCTTGATAGTTAAATGGCTAACTTGATAGATGCTCAGTTCAGGTAAGGTCTTCCGGGTTTGCTCCGAAACGCTTTTGGATAGGCGATCTGGAAGTATAATTGCAGCGGACGGGAAGTACAAAGAGCAGTATAGTATAAATTCCATTTTAGGAAGGTTAGGGATGGGTAAACCATTCTTAATTCATAATTCAGAATTCATAATTAGTACATACAGTATGAAAGGAGAAGGCACAGTAACCCCTTTGATGAAGCAGTACAACGCTATCAAGGCGAAACATCCGGGGGCGCTACTGCTATTTAGAGTAGGCGATTTTTACGAAACCTTTGGCGAAGACGCTATTAAGGCCAGTAAGATCTTAGACATCGTACTGACAAAACGCGGAGCTGGCTCTACATCAGAAACAGCGCTGGCCGGTTTCCCGCATCACTCCCTCGACACATACCTGCCCAAGCTGGTACGAGCCGGTGAGCGCGTGGCCATCTGCGACCAGTTAGAAGACCCGAAAACGGTAAAAGGCATTGTAAAGCGCGGCGTTACAGAGCTGGTAACACCGGGTGTGTCTTTCAACGATCAAGTGCTGGAGCGCCGCAGCAACAACTATTTGGCGGCAGTGCACTTCGGCAAAACCGAAACAGGGGTGTCTTTCCTGGATGTTTCTACAGGTGAGTTTATTACGGCGCAGGGCGATAAAAACTACATTGGCAAACTGCTGCAAAGTCTGGCCCCATCTGAAGTGCTATTCTGTAAGCGCGAGAAAGAAACCTTTACCGAAAGCTACGGTCCCGACTTCAGATACTATGCGCTTGATGAGTGGGTGTTTAAGTATGATTACGCCTATGATAATCTTACCCGCCAGTTTGGTACTGCCTCGCTAAAGGGGTTTGGCATTGAAGGTATGGCCGAGGGCATTATCTCGGCAGGAGCCATACTTCATTACCTTGCCGAAACGCACCATAACGAGATCAGCCACATTTCCACTATTTCCAGATTAGAGGAGGACAAATATGTTTGGCTGGATCGGTTTACGGTGCGCAACCTGGAGCTGATCTTTCCGCAGCACCAGGAGGGTGTACCGCTGATACAGGTGCTGGACCAGACGGTAACACCAATGGGTGCCCGCCTGCTGAAGAAGTGGGTTGTGCTGCCGCTGAAGGATGTAGCACAGATTCGTCGCCGACTGGATACGGTAGAAGCGCTTACCAAGCACCAGGACCTGCTGCAGGAGCTAACGCAGCACCTGAAGCAGATAAACGACCTGGAGCGCCTGATCTCGAAAGTGGCGGTGCGCAGAGTTAACCCTCGCGAGCTGGTACAGCTATCCAAAGCCCTGGATGCTATTGTGCCGATTCAAAAAGCGCTGGCTTTAAGTGATATTCCAGCATTACAGAAATTGGCTGTTCAACTGGCACCCTGCGATGGCCTGCGCGAAGAGATAAAGAACGTGCTGAAGCCGGAGCCGCCGATGCTGACCAATCAGGGCAACATGATCAACGATGGCGTTCATGCAGAGCTGGATGAATTGCGTGCTATTGCCTTCTCTGGTAAAGATTACTTGGCGCAGGTGCAGCAGCGTGAAATCAAGAATACAGGCATCAGCTCACTCAAAATTGCCTATAATAAAGTATTCGGTTACTACCTGGAGGTAAGTAATGCTCACAAAGACAAAGTGCCTGCCTCCTGGATACGCAAGCAGACATTGGTAAATGCGGAACGTTACATTACCGAAGAGCTGAAAACTTATGAAGAGAAGATTCTTAATGCAGAAGACCGCATCTATAGTATAGAGTTTGGCCTGTATAATGAGCTGGTGCTGCACGCGCTGGATTACGTGGCGCAGGTACAGCAAAATGCCAAAGTAATCGGCGTAATCGACTGCCTGAGCTCTTTTGCCAGTATAGCCCTGGCCAGTAATTACGTGAAGCCGGATGTAAGTGACAGTCATGTGCTTGACATTAAGAAAGGTCGGCACCCGGTTATCGAGAAGCAGTTGCCGCTAGGGGAGGCATACGTACCTAACGATATTTTCCTGGATAACGAAGAGCAGCAGGTGATCATCATTACCGGTCCGAACATGGCCGGTAAAAGTGCCTTGCTGCGCCAGACGGCTCTTATCGTGCTGATGGCACAGATAGGATGTTTTGTGCCTGCCGAGGCGGCAAGTATAGGCATCATCGATAAGATCTTTACCCGCGTGGGTGCGTCGGACAACCTGTCTAAAGGTGAATCTACGTTTATGGTGGAGATGACGGAAACGGCAAGTATACTGAACAACCTCTCGGATCGTAGCCTGGTGCTGATGGATGAGATTGGCCGTGGCACGAGTACCTACGATGGTATCTCCATTGCCTGGGCTATTGTAGAACACCTGCACAATCATCCGAAGTTTAAGGCTAAAACGCTTTTTGCCACGCACTACCACGAGCTTAACCAACTGGCCGAAGATTTTCCGAGAGTAAAGAACTACAATGTTTCTGTAAGAGAAGCAGGAGGGAAGATATTGTTTATGCGTAAACTGGTGGCAGGCGGAAGCGAGCACAGCTTTGGTATACACGTAGCCCAAATGGCCGGTATGCCAAACAGCGTGGTACTGCGCGCCGATGAGATCATGCACCACCTGGAGAAGGAGAAAGTATCGGAGCACGCACCGAAGCAACGCATGAAAACCGCTCCAAAAAACAACTTTCAGTTAAGTATGTTCGAGCCAAGCAATCCGCAGCTAGAGCGTGCTAAAGAACTGATAGAGCAGCTGGATATTAATACGATTACGCCGGTAGAGGCATTGCTGAAGTTGAATGAGTTAAAGCTGTTGATGCAGGATAAGGCGCAGGAGGCGTTTAGATAGATTTTTTAGTATAGGCTGTAGGTAGTATGTTTATACTTCTGATGTCTTCTCTTACGTTTAAAAGGTGTTGCAGCAGGCAACTCAAGAAATATTTAAAATTTTCTGCCTGAAAATCAGCTGCAAAGCTGAAATTGCTGGAAAAATTTACAGCAGCCTATTGACAAGTCAGATTTTGTCTATATCTTTGCATCACTAAATCACTACGGCGGTTTGGTAATAACAAAAGCGGGAGTAGCTCAGTTGGTAGAGCGCGACCTTGCCAAGGTCGAGGCCGCGGGTTCGAATCCCGTCTCCCGCTCAGCAAAATATCGGCAGAAGACGTTGTCTAAAACAACGTCTTTGTTTTTTGCAAGAACTACTTCGGAAAACGCTCCGGAGGGTTGCCGGGATGGTGGAACTGGTAGACACGCAAGACTTAAAATCTTGTGAGCGCAAGCTCGTGCGGGTTCGATTCCCGCTCCTGGTACTGATTATAATGCATAAAGCGCTGTAGGGAGTAATCTTACAGCGCTTTATTGTTTTATGGTTGACATACTAACAAAAAATTAATATAATATGATATAGTCCTGCTCTGTGATTATATTCAGCTTCTTTTATATCAAAAGTAAATTGTTTAACCCTTTGTTAGGGGCTACCCTTCAATTGTTGTTCTTTTAGCATCTTCTACAATAATTTTTACTTTTTTCTGATTATTTGATAAAACTTTTCTTTACTTAATATTTTATACTGTATTATCCTTTATGGTTTGTAATATATTACTAAAGAGTTTTGAGCCTGTCTGAATAACATATTATGGAATGCGTTCTGTTTTCAGCTGTATAGACAACTCAAATATGCAGTCTGTAAAGGCTACTTACGCATACAATTTTCACTAATTGAATAAAGCTTTCATTATTAACTTTGTAGTGCTTAGGAGCTGACATAGCTTAGTTTTCAATACTATAGAGAATGGTGATGGGTATAGAACTGTGGAAAAGTAAAACTACTATTACTAGTAGAACACTGTTGGGTATTTTTTATTTTTGATACGAAAAATTATGCTAAAATTGATTTTATAATGTAATGAAAGAAGTTGTTCTTGCTGCTCCAATCTCCAATGTGGTACAACTAGGAGATAAAATTAGGAATTACTCTGTAGATGTATTTCGCTTTTTAGGAGCAATAGCGATCGTTGTTTTACATACTATTGATTCGACTGATTTTCCGCCCCTATTTTACCTTTTTTTAAAGATTAGTACCCGATGGGCTGTTCCCTTCTTTTTCCTTATTAGTGGTTACTTTTTTGAGCAAGATTATAGGTCTTATCCTGAAAAAGCTTTGTCTAAGAGACTTAAGAACCTTATAGGTGTCTTCATTAGCGCCACTATCATATATTTTTTCATTAATCTGTACATAGGTTATCCCTTGTCCTCTACCCTCTCTTTATATGCATTAACAGCAGGTAATTATTTTCATTTGTGGTTTATAGGATCTATGATATTTGGGTATCTGACAATGTGGTTTATCTTAGAGCAGCAACTCAAACAGATAACTTTGATATGCATTATTGTATCCTTTGTGTTACTAATATTGGCCACAGGTTCTTATGCAAGTATTCTAGGTTTAAGTGGCTTGGATATAAGATTTGCAAGACACTTGGCCGCTGTTCCTTTTCTTCTTATAGGCTTTCTTTGCGCCAGAAATAAGATAACTGGTACCATATCTTGGCCTGTTGCAGCCTTATTAGCTTTGTTAGGGCTTGGTATTCAAATAGCGGAAACATTTTATCTTCAGATACAATTTGGCCTAGATCCTGTAAGTCACGATATTCTAATAGGGACCTTTTTATTCTCTTTCTCCATATTTTGCTTGTCAATGGCAATCATTAAAATTAAAGATAATATATTAACAAGGTGGGGGAGGAATTATTCCCTTTTGATTTACTTATATCATCCGATTTTAATTGGTAGCAGACACACGAATCTCCACTTTTTTATTGGCGATTATTCTCTAGGGTGGATGAGACCAATAGGAATATTTTCTTTATGTTTACTCCTTATAATAATGATACATAGGTTTTTGCCTTTATTTTTCCGCTTTGCTAATGGAACAGTTTGGAAGTGATATATTAGTAAAATTGCAGCAGCAATTCCTTTTTTCTCTAGGCCAACCGTTTGTACTCAAGTTTTCTCCTTGCCTATTAATTTATATGTAGATAATGCTTAGGGCTTAGTTAGAAAGCCTTCTAATTAGGTGTTATTTCTAATGGTGTAGGATATGTCGCAGTTCTAAAACCTCAACTAAAGAATCAGTTATACTAGCTCTTCCTATTTTGTGTTTTTTCATCTCTTTAAGCCGCAGGTGCTTCATAATTAAATACCCCGGAATAGTAACAAATTTACCCATACTGGGTATACCCTTTTATCTCACAAGCAGAACTTAAAGTTTAGCTTATCGGCAGCAGGGCTTACCGGCCCTCATGGTGCTGCCATTTTAAGATGTTACATTTATTATGAGAATAAAAGAACTCGACGCCCTTCGCGGCCTGGCCGCTTTTGCTGTCTTCCTTTTCCATTTCCAGTTGTTCGATTACGGTTACTTGGGAGTTCACCTGTTTTTCATTATTTCAGGCTTTGTTATTTTTCTTACCGCCAAAAGCGTTAAAAACCCATCCGATTTCGTAATTGCCCGCTTCTCTAGGTTATATCCAACTTACTGGGTGTGCCTGTTTCTTACATTTGCGGTTTTATACGTTGGGAGAGGAGATGTAACTTTTAAGCAGCTTGCTTACAACCTAACCATGTTCCAAGCTTTTCTGGGCGAGAAGAATGTGGATGGTGCCTACTGGAGTTTAACGGAGGAGCTGGTCTTTTATGTGATCGTGTTTGCTGCCCTGATGTTAGGTATGATCCATCGCGTAAAACTATGGGCAGGGGGGATGCTTTTGCTTGGATTAGGTGGCTTATTCCTAAATCCTGAATCGAGCGGGCTTCAAAATAATATAGAGGCGGTGGTTAAGTACTTCAACCTGTTTGTGGCGGGTATTATCTTCTATCATATCTACCTGGATCAGAAGATAAAATTAACACATGCTGCAGGACTTGTACTTTGCCTCGGTATCGCGTTAATGTATGGCTACGGTAGCTACCTGCCTTACTTTAACCATAGTATAGAAATCGCTGTGATCTGCAGTTTCTTTGCCTTGTTTACTTTGTTGGTTTTAGGTAAGCTGGCTTTTCTGCAAAAGTATAAATGGATGCTTTTTATGGGAGAGATCTCATACCCGTTCTACCTGCTGCACCAGGAGATTGGCCTAACATTCCGGAGATTATTTGCAACGGAGAATTTATATGTACATATAGCGTTAGTCGCTGTGATTTTCGTGGGTATTACTTTGCTGGCAACCTTTATTAATCGCAACATAGAGCACAGTACCTCCAGAGCCTTCAAAAAGAAGTTGCAGGCTTGGTACAACGGCAAAACACTGGTGCCAGAGCAGCAGGCTGTGCCGGCTACAGTTGTTGCAACAGAGGAGGTAGAATCAGAGCCTGCTATAGTTGACGGTCTTTCTGTGTCGCAGGCCAATAAAGCATCTGCGCCATAGGCTAGACTTACCTGGTCAGGTCCTTGGCACGGTTTGCGTCCAGTGCAATAAGTATAAACAGCAGGATGGTAAACGACCACAGCGAAGAACCTCCGTAACTAAAGAATGGCAACGGAATACCTACTACAGGCGCTAAACCGATTGTCATGCCTACATTTACCAGGAAGTGGAAGAAGATAATAGAGGCCACGCAGTAGCCGTAGGTGCGCCCAAACACGGTGCGCTGCCGCTCGGCAATGGCAACAATTCTTATTAGCAGAAACACAAAGAGAGCAATTAAAACAGTGCTGCCAATCCATCCGTGCTCTTCTCCGATGGTACAGAAAATAAAGTCAGTGCTTTGCTCCGGCACGAAGTCAAACTTAGTCTGTGTACCCTCCAGAAAGCCTTTGCCCCAGAAACCTCCGGACCCGATCGCGATCTTAGACTGCGTTACGTTCCAACCATAACCTAGTGGGTCTGCCTCAGGGTTAATTAGCGCCTTTATACGGTTTTGCTGGTGCGGTTGCAGGATATTGTTTACAAAGTAGTCCACGCTAAAGATCATGCCCACTACCAGCAAAAACATAGCAATCATTGTTTTAAGACGACGCATTAGACGATAATCTAACCACACAGCCAAACCCATTAGCAGGGCAATACCGATGATCAGGTACAGCTTTGGCACTAAAAGCGTAAGTATAAATATTGCTGCAGCAGAGCCACCGATTATAAGTATAAGCGGCGACATGCCCTCACGGAAGAAAGCAAGTATAAATGCGCCAAACACCAACGCTGATCCCGTTTCGTTCTGAAGGATGATAATTACCGGAGGCAGAAACGTAATGGCTGCAAGCACCATCTGGTCCTTGAACTTTTGCTGGCGCAGATTTACGGTACTCAGGTATTTAGAAACAGCCAGAGCCGTGGCAAACTTGGCTAACTCGGCAGGCTGCAAACGTATGCCACCGCCCAACTCCAACCAAGATCTTGAGCCGGCAATTGGTTTGGCAATAACCAACGTAACGAGTAGCAGGAGTATGATGCCCCCATAAATAGGGTAGGCCAGGTGTTCGTACACTTTATAATCCACCACCAGCAACACGATGATCAGAATCAGTGAAGCTCCGATCCAAACCAGCTGTTTGCCAGAGTTGATATCAAAGCTCATAATGTTTACAATGTTGTCAGGGCTGTATACCGCAGCATAGATGTTCATCCAGCCTAAGGCTACCAGCAGGGAGTATAGTAGTATGGTTACCCAGTCCATGTGGTGGGTAAGCAGCTTGGAAGTACGGTGGCTGCTACGTGTGGCTACTTTATACTTTTGTAATACTTGTGGCTCTGCACCCATGGCTTACTTCGATTTAATGTTCAGGTACTCGCGGCTAAGCACCCACTTCTCCTGTTCCTTGATCGTTACTGTATCCGTCAGGTACTTTTCGATCATCAGACCCGCAATTGGAGCTGCAGACTGTCCTCCCCATTTTCCATGCTCTACATAAACTGCAATGGCGATTTTAGGGTTCTCTTTTGGCGCAAAGGCTACGAACACAGCGTGGTCAGGACCCTGTGGGTTTTGGGCAGTACCGGTTTTGCCGCATACTTCGATGCCCACTTTCGCCAAATTTGCTCTTCGTGCTGTACCTGCGCGCACCACCTCGGCCATACCTTCTACAATAGGCTCATAGTGTTTAGGATCAACAGAAGTATAATGACGCTCCTGGTACTCCTGTAGCGGTTTTCCGTTCTCGCCTACCGAGCGAATAATGTGTGGTGTTACATAATAGCCTCTGTTTGCCACAATGGCCATAAAGTTAGCCATTTGCAGCGGCGTTACGCCTAGCTCACCCTGGCCTATACTTAGCGAGTAAATGGTAGAGTACTTCCAGCGGTTTTTGCCATATACACGGTCATACATTTCCGGGGAGGCAATAATGCCCTTCTTTTCGCCTGGTATATCGATGCCCAACTGCTGCCCAAATCCGAAAGTAAGCACCTGCTCCCTCCAGTCTCTTAGACCAATAGAGGTATCAGTAAAAGTGTTATTCGATTTGCCTTGGTTTAGCAACAGCCTGTAAGCCTGGAAGAACCAAGGATTGCAGGAGTGCTGTACTGCCCCATAAAGGTCAAGTGGAGACGGGTGCGGGTGGCAATTTACCAGCGCCTTATTACACGCAAACTGTGTTTTCGGGGTTATTACGCCGTCTTCCAAGGCAATCAGGGCCTGTACCAGTTTAAAAATAGATCCCGGCGGGTTCTGGTCTGCCATGATAGGACGGTTGAACATGGTCTTGTCCTTGTCTTGTAGCAGGGCCATGTAGTTCTTGCCGTAGTCTTTGCCGGTGAACAGGTTAGGGTCGTAAAAAGGTGCTGAAATGTATGCCAAGACTTCTCCGGTGGCTGGCTCAATGGCTACTATACTTCCCTTGGCACCATTCATCAGGTGCTCGCCGTAAGCCTGCAGGTCCAGGTCGATGGTGCTTACCAGGTTTTTACCGGCAACAGAGAGCGTATCGTAGGCTCCTTCTTTAAAAGGCCCTTTTTCAACGCCACGCACGTTTACCATTTTATACTTCACGCCGCGCTTACCCATCAGGAATTTCTCGTACTCCAGCTCAATACCACTTTTGCCAATATAGTCGCCGGGGCGGTATCCTACATAGGCAGTGTCTTCTAATTGCTTCGGACTGATCTCAGCAATATAACCTAGTGCATGCGATAAACTTTGGTGCGGATATCCGCGTGCGGTTCGGGCATTGATATAAAAACCAGGGAAATCGATCAGGTTGTCCTGTATGTGGGCCAGATCCTGTGTTGTAAGTTTCTGGTAAAAGATAGATGGCTGCACATAGGAGAAAGTGCGCGCCTTTTTCAAGCGTTCGCGAACATCATCCAAAGGTAGCTCCAGCAGGCTGCTCAGCCTAAGCGTGTCGAGCTGTTTTACCTCTTTGGGCACTACCATCAAATCATAAACGGGAGTGTTCTGTACCAGCAGCTTTCCTTCGCGGTCGTAAATAAGGCCGCGGAACGGATATTGAATGATGGTTTTAATGGCGTTGGTTTCGGCAGCCTGCTTGTAGCTGCTGTCTACTACTTGTATATAGAAAAGGCGAAGGGCATACACCATGCCCACCAGTAAGAAAATGCCCTGAATTACGTACTTTCTGTTTTCTAGGTATTTCATTTAAGCTCTACTTGTTCTCTTAGGTGAAAAGAACAGCAACTGTAGTATAATTATAACCACACCGGTAAACAACACGCTCAGTACAATTTTCAATAGCGTTTGCAGTACATCGTCAAAGCTGATCCTTTCAAGAAAAAATACTGCTGCGTGGTGTATCAGCAGCAACGTGAAAGTATAAGCCAGAAACCAGCCTTTGCCCATTTTGTGTATGTTTACCGAATCACTTATGTCGTAACCGTCACGGGGTGTAAGAAGGTTCAAAAGGAGAGGGCGCAAAAAGGCCATTAACACGCTGGCAGCTGCGTGTATGCCCATGGTGTCGTAGAATATATCTACCGTAAAGCCTACTAAAAAGCCCAGGAAGAGCAGCAGCAGCCTGTTGATGTTGATTGGCAGAAAGAGCAAAAAAGCCACATAGATATAGCAAAAGCCGGTGCTATAGAGCACCAGGTTATCCATGAGCAGGATCTGGAGTGCTACAAACAGTAAAAACTGCAAAATGTTATTTAGGCCAATGCTACTCTTCATTTGGAAGTATGCCTGCGTTTTGTTCTAATTTTTCGCGCTCTGCCGTTTTCCTGTTATCCACTACATACACATAGGATAATTGCGCAAAATCAACTGCCAGTTTTACTTTTATCGTAAAAAAGCTCTTGTCAGGCTCCTTAGCAACCGAGCTGATCGTGCCCACCATGATGCCTTCCGGGAAAACAGTGTTAAATCCGCTGGTAACAACTGTGTCGCCTTTTGCAAGTTTCACGTGTAGCGGCACATAGTCAAGCAGAGCGGTGCGGTAATCGCCACCAGCCCACTTAATAGTGCCCATGGTGTTGTTCTTTTTGATTTTAGCAGATATCAGCATCTGCGAGTGCAGCAGCGAAGTAGCCGTAGAGTAGTTTTTAGACACTGTTTTGATGCGCCCTACCACTCCATTACTTGCAATAACCCCCATACCCGGCTCCACTCCATCAGCTGTGCCAACAGCCAGTGTTAGTGTGTTGTTGGTACGGCGCACAGAGTTGTTTATAACGCGTCCTGCATGTAACACAAAAGGATAGGCTTTAAGCGTATCGGTAACAGCAAAAAAAGTGGTATCCAGGTTGCTGGTGCTATCGATCAGGGAGGCTCTGCGGTACTGCAGCAGTTCCTGGCGCAGCACAGCATTCTCCCGGGCTAATGTACTGTTCACATTAGCCAGCCTGAAATAGTCGGTTATGCCGCTCTGGAACTCCAGTACCTCCCCAACGTATTTGTTTGCCGAGTTAAAAAAGGCTGCCCCCTGGTATGTGTTATAGCGCACAATCAGGAACACGCACAGCACCTCCAGCAACACAAATACCAGGAATGCACGGAACCGGTATATAAAAGCAAAAAGATTCCGCATTTAGTCCCCTTATGTTAGCAGGACGTTCTTAAATCCTTCGATGTTCTTGATAGCCGCTCCAGTACCGCGAACAACTGCTCTAAGCGGATCTTCGGCAATGTGGATAGGCAGCTTGGTTTTAGCAGCCAGACGCTTATCCAGGCCGCGCAGCATTGCACCACCGCCTGTTAAGTGGATACCATTGTCGTAGATATCGGCAGAAAGCTCTGGCGGAGCGATCTCCAATGCCTTCAGAACGGCCTCCTCAATCTTAGATACCGATTTATCCAGGGCAATGGCGATTTCCTGATAAGTTACTTTGATAACTTTCGGAATACCTGTCATCAGGTCGCGGCCGCGAATTTCATAGTCAGCCGGAGGGTTCTCAATATCTGTAAGGGCTGCGCCAACCTCTATCTTGATCTTCTCCGCAGAACGCTCACCGATAAGCAGGTTGTGCTGGCGGCGCATGTAATCCAGGATGTCTTTTGTAAATACGTCACCGGCAATTCTGATAGACTGGTCGCACACGATACCAGAAAGCGCGATTACCGCGATCTCTGTTGTACCACCTCCAATATCCACGATCATAGAGCCGATAGGTTGCTCCACGTCAATGCCGATACCGATAGCGGCTGCCATTGGCTCCTGGATCATCCATACTTCCTTGGCGCCGGCATGCTGTGCAGAGTCGCGTACAGCACGCTTCTCCACTTCAGTGATGCCTGACGGAATACAAATTACCATGCGGTGCGAAGGCTGGAATAAACGGCGGCCAGTGTCGATCATCTTGATCATGCCACGAATCATTTCCTCGGCAGCGTGGAAGTCGGCGATAACACCGTCTTTTAGCGGACGAATGGTTTTGATGTTCTCGTGGGTTTTTTCGTGCATCTGCATCGCATTGCGGCCAATGGCCAGCACTCTGCCCGATGTACGGTCTACTGCAATAATCGAAGGCTCGTCTACTACAATTTTATCGTTGTGGATGATCAGGGTATTGGCTGTACCCAGATCAATCGCTATATCACTTGTTAGAAAATTGAAAAGTCCCATTTGATAAATGTACAGACAAGTTCAGCCTGCTTATATTTTAAATATACAATATTTTTAGTCAAAAACTTGCGGCAAAATTAGTGAAATTCAGCGGAATTAATAACCTTCTTTTATCCACTCCCAAATTAAACGCAAATATTTTCTTCAGATTTTACACCTGGTTAATTTTGCTGGGATGTTTTTGCGCTCTTACAGGCAGCAGGAGGTTGTACAATTTAGTCCATTTCTATTACCTGAACCTCGGATATTGGGTAGTTGCTGATGAGGGCAGGGCGCTGCGTAATTTCATGATAGCAAATCACGTCTTTGGCATAATAGTGAATTACCATACTTTTTCGGGTGCTTTCCGGGTTAAGTACAGGGCTGCCGCCATGCAGCAGGTTTGCATGCCAGATAAAAACATCTCCCTTTTTAGCGTAAAAGGTCTTCTTTTGCAGTTGTTCTTCTTTTACAACCTGCTGTACCTTCTCCTCATACTTTTTGTAAACAAAGTCGCCGATCCTATACTTCGTATTGCCACCTTCAAAGTTATCATTTAGGATGTAAGGGAGTTTATGGCTGCCAGGGTAATAAAACAGCGGACCATTGCTTTTGTCTGTATCCTCCAGAGCTATCCAGACAGCAATAAGATTTCCCAGCGGATGGGTTGTCATGTGGATAGAGTCGGAGTGAGCCAATTGTTCGCTCCCTTTTATAAAGTTGATCGTCTGGAATGGGATAACCTGGCGGCCAAGTATAAACTCGAGTATGCTGGTAAGTGCCGGCGTGTAAAGTATGGCCTTTAGAGCTTCTGAATGCCTGAAGGCAAACATGATTTTTTTGTTTGTATAGTTGAAGTCGACCTTATGCGACTCCAGCAATTTGTCTATTTCGGTGTTTACCTTGTCTACCTCTTCTTCGCCAAAGAAGCCTTCAAGCGAAAGAAAACCATTGTCTGGCCAAGCTTTGATTTTTCCCTGCAATTCCTGCGCGAACTGTTCCAGTTGCTGGCTTACTTTCAGTTTCTGCGCTGCGTCTGGTGCATCCAACCATGGGGATGGCTGAGGTGGGAGCTGCTTAAGTATAGAACTTGAGATGGGGCTGTAGATTGATTGATCGAGCTTATACTTCTTGTACAGGGCCTTGTTATGCTTTAATTTTTTGTACTGCAGGATGTTGTTCAAAGTATAAACAGCCTTGTACGTGCGTAGTTTGCCTGTATATTTATCAATAAAGCCCATGGTGGTCTACTGTGCTATAGTGTTTTAGCAGATATGCAATTTAACTAAACGTTTGGTATAAGCATGAACAAAAAAAGCCCCGGCTTAAAAGTGCCGGGGCTATGGGATTATCATGTAAGGTGAGAATTAATGTTTGAAGTGGCGCACTCCGGTCATGACCATCGCCATGTTGTGCGCGTCACAATAGTCAATGGAATCTTGATCTTTGATAGAGCCTCCTGGCTGTACTACTGCTTTTATACCGGCCTTGTCGGCGATCTCTACACAGTCTGGAAACGGGAAGAAGGCATCTGAAGCCATTACTGTTTTACTCATGTCAAACCCGAAGCTCTTAGCTTTTTCAATAGCCTGACGAAGGGCGTCAACTCTGGAGGTCTGGCCAACGCCGCTGGAGAACATCATTTTATCTGTAGCCAGCACAATGGTGTTAGACTTGGTGTGCTTGCAAACTTTAGCAGCGAAAACAAGGGCCTTTTTCTCCTCAGCGGTTGGCTCACGCTTGGTAACTGTTTTAAAGTCGGCCTCAGTTTCGGTAGCAAGGTCCTTATCTTGTTCAATTACACCGTTCAGCAAAGTTTTAAACTGCTTCTTCGGCATCTCCACATTGTTCTGCTTTAGCAGGATGCGGTTCTTCTTTGTCTTCAGTAATTCCAGAGCATCGGCATCAAAAGATGGAGCGATGAGTACCTCAAAGAAAAGCTTGTTTAGCTCTTCGGCGGCAGCCATGTCTATTGCTCTGTTGGCGATAATCACACCACCAAAAGCAGACACGGGGTCAGAAGAAAGTGCGTTCAGGTAGGCCTCTTTTATAGAATTGCCGGTGGCGCAACCGCAGGCGTTAGTATGCTTTAGTATAGCTACAACAGGCTCCTCAAACTCAGCGGCCAGTGCAACTGCGGCGTCAACATCCACTAAATTATTATAGGAAAGCTGCTTGCCGTTTAGCTGCTCAAAAAGGTCATCTAACTTACCATAGAATGTGCCTTTCTGGTGTGGATTTTCCCCGTAGCGCAACGGAGTAGCCTCACGCACGCTTTGCTTAAACGGCTGCTCCTCGTTGCCGCCGTTCAGGTAGTTGAAGATGTGGGTGTCGTAGTGCGACGAAACATCAAAGGCCTTAGCAGCAAAACGCTTGCGGTCTTCCAGGTCAGTTGAACCTTTCTTCTCCTGCAGCAGGTTTACCACGTCATCATACTGCTCTCTGGACGATACAATCAGCACATCTTTGAAGTTTTTAGCAGCGGCACGTATAAGCGAGATACCACCAATGTCAATCTTCTCAATAATATCAGCCTCTGATGCGCCTGATGCTACAGTTTCCTCGAAGGGATAAAGATCTACCACCACTAAGTCGATTGGCGGAATTTCGTACTGTGCTCTCTCAGCCAGGTCGCTGTCGTTGTCGCGGCGGTGAAGTATACCGCCGAATACTTTCGGGTGAAGTGTCTTTACGCGGCCACCAAAAATAGACGGGTAAGCAGTCAAGTCTTCTACGGCTACTACCTCAGCACCTTGCTCTTCCAGGAAAGCCTGTGTGCCACCTGTAGAGTAAATAGTAACGTTGTGCTTTTTCAGGAGCTCTACGAGTGGCTCCAGGCGGTCTTTATAGTATACCGATATAAGTGCTGATTTAATTTGAACTGGTTGCATGGGTTGTATGGGTTGATGTTGATTTCTATAGTTTGTCTTTCTCGAGCAGCAATTGCTCTACCACCAGCGGCAGGTGCTTGTGCTCCAATTGCAGTACGCGTGCGGCTAGTTCTTCGGGGGTGTCGGCAGGGAGTACCGGGCAGTACTCCTGAAGTATAAACTCGCCTTTATCGTATTCTTCGTTTACGCGGTGAATGGTTATACCCGACTGCTCCTCGCCGGCCTGCACCACCGCTGCGTGCACATTAATGCCGTGCATGCCTTTGCCGCCATATTTAGGCAGCAGGGCAGGGTGTATGTTGATGATTTTATTCGGGAAAGCGTGCAGCAGGTTTTGCGGCACCAACCACAGAAAGCCCGCCAGCACAATTAGGTCAGGGTTGAAAGCTTTTACCTGTTCCAGCACTTTGCCGGAGTGGTAAAACTCATCCCTGGAAAACAAAAGAGCCGGGACGTGGTAGGTCTCGGCTCTTTTAAGGGCATACGCTTTCGGGTTGTTGGAGAACAGGGCGGCCACACGTATTTGTGGATGGTGCTCAAAGTGCTCGAGCAGGCGCTGTGCATTGCTCCCCGATCCGGAAGCGAAAATGACTATATTCTTCTTTTCTGGTCGTTCCAAAAGTATAATCTTGCTTTGAAGCTGCAAATATAGCGGGTTTGGTTTTACTTGCCAGCAAGTATAAGTATAAATGTGAAAGGGTAACTGCGTGCTCTTGGTACCAACAGGGGCTGGGACTATCTAATTTAGACTATAGTTTATGTAGTCAGTTTTTAGCCCAGTGCTTTCTGTAACATCAGCATTATGAGCAGAGCTCTTACAAGTAGGGAGTGTTTACTACAATGAATAACCCCTGTCTTATATTTAAGGAATCAGATAGATCTGATTAATCAGGGTAAATGTGCTGGTAAAAAGTGGAGGCTGCAGCTTCAAGAAGAGGAAAATCAGAGATACGTTCCTGGCAGCGTTTCAAATCAAAATGGCACAATGTACCGAAGGGCTCCCCATCTGAATCTCTTATCAAGACCCCGCAATAAGAAGTAACAGGAGTTATGATTTTGTTTTTTACTCTTATGTCTTCTGATGCGTCAGTTATTTCAAGTTTTTGCTCCTTTTGCAACAGCGAGCAGTAGGTGGCATTCATGGGCGCATCATCTCCTTTCTGTAGCTCTTGGTCATAGCTGTCATATAAGGCTATGTTGCGCAGCGTATCTCCATCGTACCGGTACAAGCCTGTGTAGCGGTGAGGAGTTCTGTTGTTAAGGAACTTCAGAGCAGAGTGCACCCCAAAACTATTTAAGACTGCTTTAAATTCTTCTATTTCTTCTTTAAGGTTTTGAGGTGTGCTCATTAGAGAGGTTGTTTGCTATGTTAGGCAACGCTAACGTATTCTTCTAATTTCCTGCCTTTAGCAATCTTGAATGCTTGTCAGCTAGTATAGAACAGCTGTGTTACCTTTTTGATTCAAGTACAAGCTGTATGCAATTTAGCTAAATAATTACAGGTAATATCTCTTCTGCTATACTTTCTTTGCGCTTTTCGCCTTTAACGACCAGGTAAACCTAAACTCCGCCACCCTATCTCCAACCTCATCAGTGCCTATACTTGTGGCTATTACCGTTACGCCCTCGCCGGTAGCTTTTGTATGGTCAGCGGCTTTTTTTATTTTCTGGCCATCGTTGCAGGTAAAGGTAATTATACCCACAGCTTTCTTGGTGAAGTCGGCCTCCATGTGCATTACCAGCATTGAAACTGATGGGCTAGCTTTGTACACCTGCATCATGCATAGTACACCAGTAGACAGCTCGGCAGCCATACTTAAGCAGGCAAAATAGATTGAGCGAAAGGGGTTTTTGTTCAGGTACTTGTAAGGTATGGTAACAGAAGCGGCATCTGTAGAAAGTGATTTTATGCGTAATCCTGCCAAATAAGCCATAGGCAGCTTTGCCAGCAGAAAAACCCGGAATTTGGTGGGGGAGCTTACCAGCCTTTGAAAAGCAGTAACAGATGCATTTTGATTTACCATAGTTTGGGCACAGTATACGTTGCAGAGTTATACTTTAGCTGCTGTTCAATAGTTAGCGGCGGCCCTAATATACTGATTATTAAATCGGGAAGGGCTCACGGCAAAAGTTGCCTTCTATGCTTTGCGCATTACAGGCCTTGCAGATACCCTGCACCGAAAATTGTACATCGCTTGCCGAATATCCTTCTGGTAAACTTATTGGCCCAAGTCTTACTTCGTTAAGGCAGTAGGTTTGCCCACACTTGCAACAGCTAAAATGGACATGGTCGTGCTGATGCTGTAAATTGCTACAGGCTTCTCGGCAAAGGGCGTACTTGATGATACCATTAAGATCAGTGATGCTGTGCACCAGGCCCTGCTCTTTAAAAGAATACAGCGTGCGGTACAGGGTTACCCTGTCGTAGTCGCTGCCAAGTTGTTTTTCGAGGTCGGCGTGGGCAAGAGCGTAGTTGTAATGCATAAGCAGCTCCAATACACTAACCCTGCAGCTTGTCTTGCGCAAGCCATACTTCAGGAGTAGCTCCTGTGCCTTTCTTCTTATTTCTTTCTGTTGCTGCATCATATAACCTCCAAATATAATTTATCTGCTGTTATATATGCTAACGTTTCTTCTTAATCTTCGCTTTTAACATCGGTTTGTATTGACTGATGCGATATAGTATAAAATATATATGTTGATTATTAAAGGTTTAAACAACTTTTAGTATAAATAATACATCCTTTTTTGATAAACACAGTATTGTACGATACGTGCTGTAACGGACGAAATGCCGTTTGGAGATAACTATTGCGTCAAAAATCTTTTAATCGAAAATTTACTCAAATGAAAACACCTTTACGTTTAGGCATCGCATTGTTGCTTATGGTTGTTATGCAAGGGCATAGCTTTGCGCAAACCATAAGTACAACACTCAACGACTTAACAAATGTTAAAACAGGTATTACTAGAGATTTTAGTGTAACTACTAGTGGTCCTACTGCACAGTCAGTGTTAGGAAAGCTTGACTTCACACCATACAATACAAATGATATTATTCTGCAGTACCAGGCTCCTGGCGCTACAGATTTTACTACTCTTACTATTGATGCAAATGGTGTAGCTACTTTTGGTCCTTTCACGCTTACCCAGACCAATGCTGTACACAACTTTAAAATACTGTTTAACAGAGGCGATACTTACGGCTATACACTAGGAATGGTAGATGCTACAAACACCTCCACTGCCATTGGCTCTTCTGTCTCGGGATCTGTAACTGTAACAACTCTGCAGGAGCCAACCATAAACAGCACACTCGACAATATTGACCAAGATCCTAACGGAGGGCTAGAGACTGGTAGAAATATAGAGTGGCAGATACTTGCGGATGCTAATGACCGCGCAGGCGAGAAAGCAAATATAGAAATAGCGCTGGCCGATCCTGCACAGCGTAACAACTTCACACTGCTTTATGATGTCAGAAGAGCGATCATGAACGGGGGAGAGCCAGATTTCCAGCCGCTTACCTTCAATAGCAATGGTGTAGCTGTTATTGGTCCTGCAGGTGGCGAGACGCTTACAGCAATAGCAAACAACCCGGACATCAACCAGATTCTTAGAATTAACTTTTCGCAGCCAGGTACTTATACTTATACGGTTCGCTTAAGACGCGACGAAGGTAATATTATAGCCTCTGTAAACGAAACTGTAACCGTTACCGGTGTGGCCGGCATAGACGACATGATTGGCAATACGCGCATTAGTGTATATCCAACTTTAGCTAACGGAACGGTTAGAGTAGACTTAGGCGATGTGAGAAGTGCCGATATAACTGTTACAGATATACTAGGTCGCGTAGTAATGCAGGTAGAGAAAGCATCGGGTGCTGTGCAGGTAAATACCAGCCGCATGGCAAAGGGTACTTACTTTGTAAAGATTACCAGCGGAAAAGATGTTGCCGGCAGTCGCTTTGTCGTGAGATAGTCTATAATTTAAAATCACTAGAAAGGCCTACAGAGTAATCTGTAGGCCTTTTTGTTTTTAGTTAGCTGTTCTTAGGTAAGCCATACTACTTTTAATAATATATAATAATGTAGTATAGTTGATGCTGAGTGCAACCTAATATTCAAATATTAGTATATATTTTTTGATGTTTATAAATCGAACTTCTTATCCATTGTCCACATTAAAAACCAATTGATGAAAACACCTTTACGCTTTTTTATGATTGCTTTGCTGGCCTTACTTGGAGCCATGAGCAATGCTTGGGCTCAAACTGCCCCAACCATAACCACCACCCTTCCAGCAACTGCAAAAGCCTACACAGTGGTGCCGTTTGCAGTTAACGTAGCAAAAAATGATGCCACTGCTGAAAATGTTAAGCTGGTACTAAAGCTTAACGGCGATAATGCAGTTACTCAGGTAACGCAGCTAGAGCTTAAAACCAGTGAAGGTGCTGCTATTGCTTTTAGTGGCACAGAGGCAGTTCTTGGTACGTATGCATTTGCTGCAACATTAAGTCCTGAGTTTACAGCAAAATTTAATGCAGTAGGAAATTTTGCTTATACTTTAGAACTGCAAAATGCAGCAGACAATACTGTACTAACAAGCACCAGCAGCGCAACAGCAGTTTCCTTTTTAGAACCTACTGTAAATACTACATTAGATAATGTTAGTATGGGGACGCTAAAAATCAGGACAAATGAAGACGTGCTGTTCTCGCTGTTTGGCAATCCAAATGATAGAACAGGCGATATGGTGAATGTTAAGCTAACACTTTCGGACCCTACGCAGCACGATAACTTTAGCCTGATGTACAACACGACCGGTACTGATTTTGAGAGCCTTACTATAGGCGCTGACGGTGTGCTTGTTTTTGGTCCAGAAGGAGGCTTTTTGTTTAATGAGGAATTTGAGCAACTGCTGAAAATTAACTTTACTGAAGCAGGTACTTATACTTACAAAGTTGAAATTGTAAGAGTTGATGGGAACACACTTGCCCAGGTAACAGAAACAATAACTGTACTGGAAGGCGCAACTGTAGCGAGCACTCTTGACGGTGCCACCATTATAAGAGGACGAACTGTTGACTTTGATGTGACTGTTGATGCAGGCTCCTGGCCGAATGACACAAAGGTGTTGGCTCGCGTAGTGCTGGCTAATCCAGCTCAGGCAGCTAACATTCAGCTATCTTATGAAGCCTCTGCGGGCAACTATCAGCCGCTTACTTTTAACACAGAGGGTGTTGCTTACTATGGCGATCCTGTAAATGGTATCAATCTAGCTGATGGTACGCTTAAGTTAAGAGCAGTTGTTACAGGAAATGGCACTTATAACTACGCAATTGAGCTGGTAAAGAAAATTGACGGGCAGCTTGCGGCTAAGTCTGAGGAGACTGTAACGGTTAAGTTCGACAACGCCACTATCTCCTCTAACCTGAATAACAGAACAGGGGTTAAAGCCACAGTTGCCGAGGAGTTTACTGTAGCTGTTACAGCCGGAGATGTAGATCCAACTACTAAGGTACTTGGCAAGTTTACACTAGCCAACCCTGCACAGGCAGCAAACATCAAAATTGAGATACAGGACCTAACCGGCACTTACATGGAGATACCTATTAAAGCTGATGGTACAGTTACTATAGGTGAAGACGGTGAAATTGCGCTTAGCCAGTTAGGTGAGTTAGACTTTAGAGTAACATTTAATACTGCCGGTACTTACGCCTATAAATTAGAACTGATCAGAGTAGCTGATGACGTTGTTCTGGCGTCCTCTAATGAAAGCGTAACAGTCACTGCCTTCCAAAATGCTACTATTGCTACTACACTAGATGCAAGAGCAAACGTTAAAGCTACAAGAGCTGAAGAGTTTACAATTACAGCTACTGCCGGTGACGTAAACCCTGCAACAATGGTACTTGGCCGTCTTACGTTAACAACAGCCGCTCAGGCAGATGACATTACGCTTGAGTACTTTGACAATACTGATAACACCTACAAGCCAGTTGCAATCGGTACGGATGGTGTTATTACGATAGGACCAACTGGCGGTATGGCACTTAGCCAGATCAATGGCCTTAAGTTCAGAGCTACGTTTGACGAAGCTGGTACTTATGGCTACAAAGTAGAACTTGTAAGAGTATCTGACAACGTGGTTCTTGCTACATCTAATGAGAGCGTAGTAGTAGCTGCCTTCCAAAACGCTACTTTAGCAAGTAACTATACTAATGCCGATAATATTTTGGCAGGAGAGACAACTAACTTTACGTTAACAACAACTAAAGGCGATCTTACAGACAAAACAGCTCGCTTTAAGTTTATACTAGCTGACGCAAGCAAAGCAAACAATGTGATTATCGAGAACACAGATGCTACTGAGCCTGTTAGACTGGTATTTGGCACAGACGGTATTGCTTATTACATGCCGACAGCGGGCCCTGTTACAGTTAGCGACGCAGCCTATAACTTCACAGCGATGTTTAGCGCCTCTGGAGATTACAACTATACAGTGCAATTAGTGGATGCAACAAATTCTGCAGTTGTACTCGCGTCTACAAACGTAAGTGCAGTGGCCAAAACCACAACAGGCATCAAGAAAGGCTTCGAGAAAGGTGGCTTTGCAGTTTATCCTACTCTAACGACAGGCGCTGTTAAAGTCGATCTTATTAATGCAAGAAACGCAAACATTCAGGTTATTGATATGATGGGCCGTGCAGTTGTTGCTAAGAATAACGTAAACGGTGTGGTTGAGCTAGACTTAAGCAAAGTTGCTAAAGGTACTTACATAGTAAGAATCCAGGATGGCAGCAATGTGAATACACAGCGTGTGGTAGTTCGCTAATCATATTTATAATTTACAAAAAGGCCTGGCGAGAAATCGTCAGGCCTTTTTTATTTAGAAGATCATGTACAGGAACATTCATTTATTCCAAAGTTGCTTAGACAAAAAAATAGCAAACCTATATGGCTACAGCTATAGTTTATTGTGTTGTGTCTTTTGTATATGGTGCCAAAGAGTGATTGGTGCAAGTATAAGTTCAGAGGCTTTACTGCTGGAGTAGGCAAAGCAGCAGGTTTATACTTGTCTATCCAACCAACAGCATCGAAAGTATACCTGTCAGCATGATGAACTTGTTCAGGTTACTCAGATAAGTGAAATCCCTTCTGCGGTCGGCCCGGATTAGCTTAAGCAGCAGCCACACACTTGGGGCAAGTACAAGTATAATCATGTAGCTATCCAGAAGGAGAGAGGTTCTGGAGTGAAGTATAACCACTATCAGGAAAGCTTGGAACACGGATATGAGCGGGTAAAGCACGAGCTTTGTGTTTCTGAGGCCCGCTACAATGGGTAACGTGCGGCAATCAAAAGAGGCATCACCTTTTACATCTTCCATGTCTTTTATAATCTCACGAATGAGAGAGATGAGCAGCGCAAAAAGTGCATAGCCTAGGGTAATGTTATTTAGTGTATCGGCGTAAACGGCTACGACCAAAAGCATAGAAGCTGATAAAAGGGATATGACCACATTACCGATTAACAGCATTTTCTTTAACCGAGCAGAGTAGCCCCACAACAATAACACCGCGCCCAAATTAATTAAGCCAACAGGTATGGAAAGTAGAAACCCGCCTGCTACCCCTAAAAAGGAAAGTATAAGGTGCGCGAACATGGCCCTCCTGCGCCGGATTTTACGCCCCACCAGTAGTCTTCTGGGTTTATTTATGGCGTCTATCTTGACATCGTAGTAATCATTAATGATATAGCCGGCAGCTGCGATTAGAACGGTAGAGATGGTAAGTAAAAGGAAATTCGGCTCTAGCACTTTACTCCAACTCACACCTGCTGCCAACAAGCACACCTGTGCAAGTGCCTGGCTTAACACGATAAGCACCAGGTTGGGAAAGCGTATAAGGCTAAGTATAGTTTTCACGAGAAGAAGTAAAGGTGCTATAAAGTTAAGAGGCAGTTTTGTAAAGGCAAGCTATAAAAAAAGCCCTTGCTTTAAACAAGGGCTTTTTCTGTAACGGCAGAGTATATATTTACTATATTCTTTTCACGTTTACAGCGTTGATTCCTTTTTTGCCTTCTTGTGTGTCGAACTCAACGCGATCGTGCTGCTGGATCTGAACACCGTTTAGGCCTGTTACATGCACAAAGAAATCCTCATTTGTTTCATCTTCTGTAATGAAACCGAAACCTTTTGACTCAATAAAGAACTTAACTTTTCCTGTTTTCATAAAAATGAATAAATAATTGTAATTTAAATCTAGCGAAATGTAATTAACATTTTTAATATATGCAATAGTCTATTAAGATAAAATTTATATTGAATTGAAGGAAAAGTATAGTTTCTGTTTACCAAGTATCCTGTGCTTTCATTATAGTTTCGATCAGCTCCCGCACTGCACCTCTGCCGCCTTTCTTAGTAGATATAAAAGTAGAGATTTCTCTTATATCATCTGCAGCGTCTGACGGACAGGCTCTTAGGCCGCAGCGTTGCATTACTTCATAGTCAGGCATGTCATCACCCATGTAAGCAACTGTTGCCGGATGAATGCCTTGGGTGTACAGATAGTCTTCAAACACATCTGTCTTATCATCTATACCCAAAAAGATATTTTCTATGTTAAGCTGCTCCAGGCGATTGCGCACGCCGGGTTCATTTTTGCCAGAGATGATAGCCACATTGTAGCCCTGGGAAATGGCATGCTTAATAGCAAATCCGTCTTTAATGTTAAAGGCCCGCACTTGCTCTCCATCGGCAAAGCAGTACAGCAGTCCATCCGTTAAAACGCCGTCAACATCAAAAACAAAGGTGTTGATACGGGTAAGATCTGTTTGTGTAATTGACATAGGTATAAGGAATAAAAAAAGGTTCTTTGCGAGAAAGAACCTTTAAAAGTATATAATTTATGCGATATATACGAAGCGGGCAGGCTTAAATTAGTCCTGATTGTCGCGCCACTCGTACACCCACGCAGCTTGTATTTGCTCCAGGTGGCCTTCGTTTGCCTCTTCGCGCTTGCCTTCAAAGTTTGGCAGCGATAGTACCCATTCGAGCAGTTCTGTAAAGCGGATGCGGTAAATTTTAGACTCTGTAAAGTCGTCGCCGAATTTTTCATAAAGCGCCATGGCGATGTCTTCGTAATCGTTCCAGTGGATTGGCGGCTCGTAGTTCTTATTCATTATTTAAATGGTTTAATGGTTATAGGGTTAAATGGTTTTGAAGTTGTGTGGGATACCTTGCTTTAGGAAATCAACAATCCAACCATTTAGCCATTCAGCAATTTAAATTAGTGCCCCAGGAAATCCTGCTCCGGTATGGTTACTACAATGTCCTCGTTGCCCTGTATCACACACTGGCAGCCAAGGCGGGAGTTGATGCGCGGGTCAACGGCACGGTCAATGTAGTCTTCTTCTTTGTCAGAGATCTCCGGCAGGTCGTCCATTCCGGCTTCTATGTACACATGGCAGGTACTGCACCCGCACACGCCGCCACAGTTGTGCTGTAATTTTATATCGTTATTCAGCGCTACATCCAAAACTGATTCACCCTCTACGGCTGGGTGTATCTCATCAGGAGAGCCATCTGCAAACTTAAAGGTTATATTTACTACTTTCATTTTGTGCGATCTCAATTTAAAGTGCAAAGGTACAAAGCCTGCCTGCCGAATCAAAGTATACGCTACTAGTTGGCCATTCAGTTTAACCAGTGCCTTTGCAAAAAGTTATACTTGGGTTGCCTGTATACTTTCGGTTAGTTTTTGGTAAAGCTCCTGAAGCCGCGGGTGCTGCTGCAGCATGTGCAGGTGCGTTTGTATTACGTTGTTGTCGTGGCGAATGGCTGGGCCGGTTTGCACCTGGAATGGGGGCTGCTCCGTGGCTTTGGCAATGGTTTCCTGTACCAGCGGATGCAATAGCTCAGTGGGTAAATTCGCTTCCTGTAGTAACTGCTGACTTACGCCTAGCAGATGGTTGGTAAAGTTGCAGGCAAATACAGCAGCCAAATGCAGTTGTCGCCGTGCCTCCGAGTCTACTTTGTGTACTTTGGTGCTTATACTTTGCGCCAGGAGTTCCAGCTGTTGTAAGGTGCTTTGCTGCTCAGCCTCTAAAAGTATAGGCACCTGTTTCAGGTCCAAGGTTTTGGTTTTGGAGAAAGTCTGGAGCGGGTAGAACACGGCTGGTTGTGCACCATGTACAAGGTTAAGTATATTTAAAGGCTGTGAACCAGAAGTATGGGCTACAATAGTGCCTGGTGCAACTTTAATTTTGAAGGCTATACTTTGTAAAGCAGCATCGGGTACGGCAATAAGTATAACATCAACCGCTGAACCAGTAAAATCAAGGCTCTGGACTGGTTTTGCCTCTGGAAGTATACTTGCCAGCTGCTCACTGGTAGCCGTGCTTCGGCTGTAGATTGCCTTTACCTTGTGGCCTGCGCCAGTGAAAGCCTGCGCCAGGTGCCAGGCTACGTTTCCGGCACCAACAAATGCGATATTATACTTCTTTTCTGTGTCAGTCATACTTAGGCGCTATGGCAATACCAAGTTAACGGCTATGGCTTTATAAAACAAAAAGCCTTTGCCGGTGGGGCAAAGGCTTTTCTATACTTTTTAAGGCTATACTATGCAGCCTGTACTTTCTTTGGCTCTTTCTGCTTTCTGGCAGCCTTTGGTGTTCCGCCTTCCTGGTTGCGGCGCATAATAGCCATCACAAAACCAATAGACATCACAATGGTGCCGATCCAAAGTATGTTTACGAACGGTTTCTCCATTGCCTTCAGAATAATGTAATCCTTCTGCGTGGCGTTTACACCAAATTTGAATTTACCCGCTGCCGGATCAACGTTCATCAGCGTCAGTCTCAAACCTAGGTCAGCAACTACTTCAGGGTAATACCCAGCCATACCGTCTTTGTAAATCAGGACAGGGTGTGCGTGGTATGTCTTCTTTTCTCCGAAGATCTTCAAGTCTGCCTGTACTGCCACGTCGCCTTCTTTTAGGGTAATACCTGGCACCGTCTTGATAACTTCGGCACCATTAAACTGCGCTACATAATCATTCAGGATAATAGTGTCGCCGGCAGCCAATTCATACTCTTTCAGGTCTCCCCAGTCTTTCTCCTCGTTCGGGTCTGGTACTGATGAAACGTGCGTGTAAAGGTCTTTGTCTGCGAAGTGCTTGATGTCCGGAGAGGCAAGCAGACCCATGTTCGGGTTAACCTGCGCACGTGGGTAAAGTGTAAAGGTCTTATCGCCTTCGCGCTCTTTGTACTGCACTTCGTAGTAAGTGTTCTCCGGAGACTGCAGGTTCAACGTGTCGCCTGTTTCGAAGTATACTTTGTCTCCTACCTGAATGCGACCACGTGCAATGGCTTTGTATTCATCAGCAGTCGGGAAAAGCAACTCACGGTTTACATAGCCCGGAACGCCTTCTATCTCCTGAAACTGGCCATGGTAGCTAACAGTGTACTTGTCCATCTCAACTGGAGTATTGCGCCATAGCAGCACATTGTCACGGTTAATATCATCAGGAAACTCTCTGGAGTAAACCATGCCTGATGTGTTCTGCGATACGATGTTGGAATAGCCTGAAGAGAAAAGAATACCAATCAGCATCAGGGCTATACCGATGTGAGCCACCGCACCACCTGAAAGTGTAACTTTTTTGTGCAGCAGGTTCAGGATGATGCTCATGTTCGCAAACACAGCAAACAATGAAGCTACCAGTAACGTGATGTAAATAGGGTTGTCGATAGTCTCGTTGCCAATCACACCCAGCTTAGAGAGCACGATGATCAAGCTGGCGAAAAGCAGGGTAAGCATACCCGGCATCATGATGGCCTCTGTAAAGCCACCTTTATCGCCTTTGCGCCACCACAGCAGCTGGCCGATACCTGTAAGTATGGCCACACCCACACCTGCCCAAAGCTGGAACTTCGTATAGTGCGCAATCTGGTCGGCTGGTAAGGCAGCATTGGACTCTATGCCGATAAAGCCCAGGAACGAGTTATAAACCGGGATAGAAGTGGTAAACAACACCTGGAAAGCTGCAAGGCAAAGCACAATGGCACCGATGAACACCCAGAACTCGCCGCTGTAAGTAGAAAGCTCTTTCTCTGTTGTAGGGATCTTTTTCCAGTTGTACACCAGCAGGCCAATAGCCAACACAGCAAAGGCAGCCAGGTAGGTAAATAGCTGGCCTGATAAGCCAAGGTCTGTGAACGAGTGTACGGAGGCATTGCCTAATATACCGCTACGCGTTAAGAAGGTAGCGTAAAGAATAAGTATAAATGAAGTGATTACAAGTATAAACGAGGCTTTTAAGCCAGACTTGCCACGGCGGTAGGCTATCATGGTATGGATAGCCCCGATCAGCACCAGCCACGGAATGTATACCGCATTCTCTACAGGGTCCCAGTTCCAGTAGCCACCGAAGTTAAGTGTTTCGTAAGCCCAGTAAGCACCCATCATGATACCAATACCAAGTGTTACAGCCGCAAAGTGTGCCCAAGGCAGGGCAGGACGAATCCACTCAGTGAAATTGCCTTTCCAAAGACCGGCCATCGCAAAAGCAAACGGTACTAACGTAGCGGCAAAGCCAAGGAACAGGGTAGGAGGGTGAATCACCATCCAGTAGTTCTGCAGCAATGGGTTAAGGCCAGTACCATCCTGTGGCACAAAGTTCGGGTCCATGGCAAACACCGGGGCATCTGTCATGAAATCGCGCATCAGGATAAAAGGAGAGGAGCCAAGCTTGAAATCGCCTATAACTACTCCCAAAATCATAGAAGTAAGGAACAGCTGCACAAACGAGAAAATACCCATCACAGGCGCTTCCCACTCTTTGTTCTTTTTGCCGCCCCTGATCAGGACAAATCCCAGCAGCACATGCCAGAAGATCCACAGCAGGAAAGAGCCTTCCTGGCCCTCCCAGAAGCAGGAGATCATGTAGTAAACCGGCAGGTGGTTAGAGGAGTGGCTCCAAGCGTAATAGTACTCGTAGCGGTGCTCGTAAATAATGTTGAACAGCGCAAATATCACCATCAGTACGGCAAAGCCATGCACGTAAAAAGCACCACGAGCCAGTTTGCGCCAGCTGTTATCGCCGGAAGCAACTATCTTGGCACGAGATGCCATAAAATAAGCGTAAGAGGACACGATAGCCGCCACAAAAGCAACGATCACACTTGCGTGGCCCACATCCCCAATCAGCGTATTAATCATCTTTGAAAGTTAAAGAGTTATAGAGTTAAAGAGTTAGAGAGTTAAATGGTTTAAGAATTATACTTTTTAACTCCTAAACTCTATAACTCCTAAACTTATATTACAGGCTGGCTGTGTTTTGCTGTACTTCTTTTTCGGTATACTTAGAAGGGCACTTCAGCAGGATCTTGTCAGCGATAAACACATCGTTTTGCATGTTACCGGTGATTACCACCTGCTCAGAGCGCTCAAAGTCCTGTGGTTTCGGGTTGTAGTACACTACTTTCTGCTCATAGCGGTTTGTGTCCACCAGCATAAAGGTAAAGTAGTTCGGGTCAACAAGCGGGTCGTATTGCATGCCTACAATGTGGCCCTGCGGGTCTTTTTTAAGGCGGCCCACCACGTGCACTTTGGTCATGTCACCGTCATCAGCGCGCTCTATGGCTTCGCCAAAAGATACGTAAGTGCTGGCATCGCCAACCGACGACATGATAATAACAATTGCTACTGCAATCACTAAAATCCCGATGATGTGTGTCTTTTTCATCTGTGTAAAAAACTGAGTATTCTGCTTTTCTAGTAGCCTAACACACAACAGAAAAATTTAAATCCATTGTGCAGGGCTTATTTTATACTTGCTCTATACACACCACCGGGCACTTGCTACTGCTTGCTGTTATGGCTAAGTTCTTTGCCTGCTAACTGGCTTAAAAAGCTCTCTTTTTTTTCTTCGTCCAGCTTTAAATAAAGCTTATCAGAGTCTAAAAGCTTGTAAGCACGTAGGTGGCGTTGCGAGATAAACCAAATCTCGTTGTGCGTATTGCTAAGTATAAAGTAACACTCCGATGTTTCGCTGGCGCTGTGCAGGCCCAGCACTTTATAAGCATAGGCCGGGTCAAAACGTCCGTCGTTGATCGGGTGCGGTTTTACATTTTCTAAAGGCTGGAGGGTAACGTATAATTTGGGGTTCAGGTAGATGCTCATTTGCTACAAAAATTAAGAGTGTTGAGCTTATTACGTAAACCTTGTTTCCTCCGGCTGTTTAGTCGCGCATTTGTTTTTCAAGTCTCGTTACCTTGCGGTCCAAGGTAACCAGGTAAGCGATCATGCCACCCAAAACGGTAAGCAGCACCACTACCACTACATAAATCTTTCCATCCTGGCGCAGGGTGTCTGCCATTTCAATCTCAGGCTCGGCCACAGTTGTGGCTGTGTTTTCAGCAACCTGAGCCTGGGCCTGCTGTATGCCGGCAGTGGCGAAAAGTATAAAGCAACACACTGCCAGTATTCTAAACAGTTTCATATAAGCGTTGTCTGATTAATTCTAATCTTGATTTTACATTCACGATCCAGATGCCCAGCAGCGTCCAGCCTAATACGGCGGGGTAAAATACCATGCGCAGGCGGCTGTCCAGATCGTAGGAGTTAAAGCCGGGGTTACCGCCATTGCCGGGGTGCAGCGAATCGGTAAGCCTAGGAAGTATGAACAACAGCGGAATAAGCGCTGCAAACGCAAAAATGTTGTACACAGCACTGATGCGGGCACGCTGCTGCTGCTCGTTAAAAGAGCTTCGCAGCACCAGGTAAGCAAAGTAGATGAGCAAGCCAATAGCCGATGCGTTCTGCTTCGGGTCGTTGCTCCAGTACTCGCCCCAGGTAAACTTTGCCCATTCCATGCCTGTAACAATACCCAGCACACCGAAAAGTATACCTACTTTGGCAGCCTCGTAGGCAATTACATCGTTTTTGATCGTAGGATTGCGCAGGTATTTGATAGAGTAGACAACTGACACCAGCAAGATCAGGATCATGCCAAACCACATCGGCACGTGAAAGTATAGGTTACGGATGGTCTCGTTAAGTATAGCCAACCGCGGAACCTCAGATAACATACCGGCCACTACTGTAAATACCAACAGCACGACAGCCAATATTTTCCACCAGTTTTTTTTCATTTTACTTTATAAATCTAAAGCTTTCTGCTTTTCCTTCAGACAATCAACACTTTATTGTATCATTTTGTCTCCATTCCGGCTTCAAAAAAAGCCTTTTATATTTATTCAAAGCTACTTTCGCCTTACGAGCGCCAAAGGTACGGGAATAAGATGTAAGAAACGGTGATAACAATCATGTTTATGGCAAGTAATGTCAGCAGTTCGTCGAGGCTAGTGCTACGGTCAAGCCCATCCAGCGCGTTTTTCGACATCTTTATCAGCATCAGCAGCATGGGTACGATAACCGGAAAACTAAGTACCGCCATTAACGTGCTGCTGTTAGCCGCTTTGCTAGCGATGCCCGAGATCATGGTAAGCGAAGTAGAGAACCCGATAGCTCCTAAAAATATGGTAAGCAGAAACATGGGCACATCCTGCACCGGGTTGCCAAGCACAAACGCATAAAACACAAAGCAAATCAGAGCCAGAATAAGCATCAGCAGCGCGTTGTACACGATCTTGGCAAGTATAACCCCCTGCGGACTCACAATAGAGTAGAAGTATAAAAGCCTGCCTCGGTTCTCCTGCATAAAGCTTTTGGCAATGGCATTTACTGATGTAAACAGAAGTATAATCCAGAGCACTGCATTCCACACTGGTACCGTTAGCACATTAGAGCGCAGCCCAAAGCTGAGGTAGCATACAAACACCGTACTGCTGACGTACAGGATCATGCCGTTAAAGGCATACTTCTGTCGCCACTCCAGTACCAGGTCCTTCTGTATCAGGTATAAAACTTCTTTAAACAGCATCTCAGCCCAAATTTGCTGCAAAGGTACGGCACAAATCGCTGAATTGCTAAAGTGTTAATTTGTTGGCTGGTTGTATGGCTTAATAGCGGATTGCTCATAAATGCAGGCCGAGACATAATAACGTTAATCAAAACTTATCTGCTATCTCGACCTTTAAGATTGATCTCTATAGTATGCTTCCACAACTAATCTTAAATAGATTTCTCGCGATATCGAAATGACAGCTTCATCCTTACACTAAAGCCATAGGATGGTAACCTGTCTCAACAAAAAGAGCATGAACTACTATAGTCCATGCTCTTCTGTTTATACTTTGCTGAATCTTCTGTTTTGCCCCAGCAACTAATCTTTCTTCTTTTTCTTGTCCTGCTTGTGCTTTACAAACTTGGCTTCGCGGTAGAAAATAATCTCTTCTGCAATGTTGGTCACCTGATCACCTACACGCTCTAGTTTTTTAATGATGGAAAGTATAGCTAGTGCCTCAGAGATCTTATTTGGGTTTTCCTGCATAAACTTAGTAGCTACCGCGTCAGACTTACGGTAGATCTTATTCAGCATCTTGTCACGTTTTATCAGCGCCTTAGCCAGTTTCGGATCATTCGAGATAAAAGCAACACGGCACTCAGCAAACATGGCCAGTGCCTCTTCATACATCGGCAGCACCTGTGTCAATTCCAATAGTTGAGAATCAACAGGGGAATCCAGTTTCTGAACAAAACGAGCTATACCCTCTGCTGTATCGCCGATGCGCTCTAGATTGGCATTTATTTTAAGCACAGCCAATACCATGCGTAAATCTACGGCAACAGGAGTAAACAGCGCGAAGAAATTTTCGCACATGCGATCAATTTTCAGGTCATACTGGTTTACCTTCTTATCGCGTTTCACGATCAGCTTGGCCAGTTCCTGGTCTGCATTAAGCATAGCTTCACGGCCACTCTGCAGCTGGTATTCTACCAAATCCCACATCTCCAGGAGTTTGGTTTTAAGGCGTTCTAACTCTACGTCTATATGCGGCATGATATCTTTTAAATTGATGGGTGAGAATGCAAAAGAAAACAAATATAAATAACGGGGTTCTCAGATCAACCGAAACGGCCTGTTATGTAATTCTGAGTGCGCTCGTCTTTAGGACTTGTAAACATGGTTTTTGTTTTGTTAAACTCCACCAGCTCACCCATATAGAAAAATGCAGTATAATCACTAACGCGGCCTGCCTGCTGCATGTTGTGTGTTACAATTACAATGGTATAGTCGTTCTTTAACTCATAAATCAACTCCTCTACCTTTGCTGTAGATATTGGGTCCAGGGCAGAGGCAGGCTCGTCCATCAAAAGCACTGATGGCGAAATAGCCAAGGCGCGGGCAATACACAAACGCTGCTGCTGGCCACCGGAAAGCGCCAACGCTGATTTGTGTAGTTTATCCTTTACCTCGTCCCAAAGGGCGGCTCTTCTCAATGATGTTTCGGCAGCCTCTTCCAGCACAGATTTTTTCTTTACGCCCTGTATTTTCAGGCCATATACCACATTCTCGTAAATGCTCTTCGGGAAAGGGTTAGGCTTCTGAAACACCATTCCCACATTCTTTCGCAACTCATCCACACGAACGTCTTTCTGATAGATGTCCTTGTTGTCGATAAGTATCTGGCCTTCTGTTCTAAAGCCTTCGATGTAGTCGTTCATACGATTAAAGGTTCGCAGGAACGTAGATTTACCACAACCGGATGGACCGATAAAAGCCGTAACAGCCTTCTCTTCCATGGCTATATTTATACTTTTTAGAGCGTGGAAATCGCCGTAGTATGCATCGAGGTCTATTGCCTCTAATTTTGTTTTTTTACCCATGGTGTGTTTACCACTTTATTTTTTTCTGCTGCCTGTTGCGCAGGTAAACAGCAATGCCGTTCAGCATAAAGGTGATGATCAATAGTATAATAATGGCTGCGGCCGCGTTGGTTAAGAATTCCTCCTGTGGCCTCGATGTCCAGTTAAAGATCTGGATTGGCAGTACTGTAAATTCATCTAAAGGCGATGATGGTGTAAAGGGAACATACGCCAGTGCACCGATAACGATAAGCGGCGCTGCCTCGCCCACTGCTCTCGATAATGCTAAGATAATACCTGTAAGTATACCACCAAAAGATGCTGGCAGCACCTGGTTCCAAACAGTCTGCCACTTAGAGGCACCCAGCGCATAAGAGCCGTCGCGGATACTACGCGGAACTGCTTTTATCGCCTCCCGGGTGGTAACAATGATGATCGGAAGTATAAGCAGTGACAGTGTTAATGCACCAGCCAGTAAGCTGCCGCCCAAACGCATCTGGCGCACAAAAATCTCCAATCCAAGCAAACCATAAATAATAGATGGTACCCCGGCCAAGTTGGCGATATTGATCTCCAGGAAATTATTTATCCTGCTCTTCTTAGCATATTCCTCTAAGTATACTCCCGCCGAAACCCCCAATGGGAAAGCAATGAGTGTAGTGAGTACAAGTATCCAGAGCGTACCCACCCATGCAGTAAGTATACCGGCACGGCTAGCCCTACGCGATGGCAGGCTTGTTAGAAAGTCCCAGTTAATGCGCCCAACTCCTTCCACAACAATATCGAAAAGAAAAATGGCAAGAACTACCAGCCCTATGAAGGTGCAAAAGATACCGAAGATGTGAAAGGCTTTATCCTTAAGCCTGTTGATGTCTGAGTTAGTCATACTTTTCCTGGTATTTCTTTTTGATCCAGAAGCTGAGGTTGTTCAGTGCAAACGTGAACACAAACAATGTGATACCTGCGGCAAAAATGGTTTTGTATTCCAAAGAGCCACGCGGCACGTCTCCTAAGCTTACCTGTACAATGTAAGTTGTAATGGTTTCGATGGGCACCAGCGGATTTAGCGTTAGGCGCGGCTGCTGACCTGCTGCAATGGCCACGATCATGGTTTCACCTACAGCCCTGGAAATTGCAAGTATAACTGATACCACGATACCCGAAGATGCCGCCGGCACCATCACCCCAAAGGATGTTTGCAAGCGCGTAGAGCCCATGCCATAAGCTGCCTCACGCAGCGAACGCGGAACTGAGCTAATGGCATCTTCGCTTAAAGAAGAGATCATTGGGATGATCATGATGCCCATTACTATACCTGCTGAAAGTGCATTAAAGCCAGCTAAAGAAGGTATAATGGTCTGCAGAAATGGTGTAACCACTGTTAAGGCAAAGAAGCCATACACTACTGTAGGGATTGTTGCAAGCACCTCTAACAACGGCTTTACAACTAAACGCATGCGATCGTGGGCATACTCGTTTAGGTAAATGGCTATGGTTAAACCAATTGGTAAGGCTACGGCAATGGCTACGCCAGTAGTAAGCAGCGTACCAGCCACCAGTGGCATAATGCCGAATTTCTTATCGGCAAAAAGTGGCGTCCATTCTTTCTCGGTTAAGAACTCTGATAGCGGTACAACCTGAAAAAAGCCAATAGACTCTGAGAGTAGAACCCAGATAATGCCTATAGTGATGAGTATTGTGATTACTGCAGATAACCACAACAAGCCCTCGATAATTTTCTCTGATGCTCTCAAGGTGCTGTATAGTTAAAATGCCGCTGCGCTAGCCAAATTAGCTAGTACAGCGGCATTAATTTAAACTTATTGTTTTTTAGCTGTGCCCTCAGCAAATTGCTTAAACTTCTCTTTCTGCTCTTTGTACATCTCTGCAGGCATTGGAATATAACCAACCTCCTGGCTAAGCTCAGCAGCACTGTCTAAGTAGAAGTTCACAAAATCTACTGTTGCAGGGCTTTGAGTTGCCTTAGAGCTTACATAGATGAACAGCGGACGAGAAAGCGGAGCATAAGAGCCGTCTTTTACAGTCTCTAGCGTAGGTGTGATAGCACCTTTGCCGTTATCGTCTTTCAAGTCGTCTACAGGTACAACTTTAAGTTTGTCTTTGTTCTCATCGTAGTATGCGTAACCGAAAAAGCCAAGCGCATTCACATCAGTAGACACGCCCTGTACCAGTACGTTATCGTCTTCACTGGCAGTATAGTCGCCACGGCTAGCACCGCTCTCGCCTACCACGGCTTCAGTAAAGTAGTCATAAGTACCAGACTCAACGCCAGGGCCATACAAGTGGATCTCTTGGTTAGGCCACTCCGGACGGATCTGGTTCCAACGTGTGATTTTACCTTGTGCAGCTGGCTCCCAGATTTTCTTTAGCTCGTCAATGGTGATGTCTTTTACCCAGTCATTCTCAGGGTTAACTACTACTGTAAGGCCATCATAAGCAACCGGAAGCTCTACATAAGAAATGCCGTTTTCCTGTGCTACGCTTGCCTCAGAATCTTTGATCGGACGTGAAGCGTCTACGATATCGATTTCGCCACGTGTGAATTTTTTAAATCCGCCACCTGTACCAGATACGCCTACTGTTACTTTTACATCCGGAGCCTCGGCACGATATTCTTCAGCTACTGCTTCTGTAACAGGGTAAACAGTTGAAGAACCGTCGATTTGGATACTTCCAGATAGATCACCGCCTGCACCTTCTTCGTTGTTGCCGCCACAGGAGCTGAACATAAGTGTTGCGCCTAGAAGAACCGCAGCATTAAATTTTACACTAGAAAGCTTAAAGTTTAACATAAGCCAGAGTTGGATTTAGTTTTTGATTATTTTTTAGTCTCTTAATTAATCTTACTTTTATCACCAGTTGGTATACTCTAATGGTTATCAACTAGTTGTATTTAGAGGCTTTGATGTACTTCACCTCCCTGTTTTGGACTGCAAAGAGAGACGAAAGCTTTCATAATAAGAAGCCTGCTATATTAAGTTATTGTTAAGCTTTTAGAATTACAGCGCCACTTCCATCTGTACCCTGAACAGAAAAGTGTTCTCTCTGCCAGGTGTGTCTTGTAGCGTTACATCACTTTGTACTTTCAGGCTATGGCCTACAATATACTTTGATAAGCCCAGCGTATATTGCTCTTGTGCATTTAAGCTGGTAACTTCATCAGGATTGTAAGTAGTGTAGCGACCTGCAATCTCCCAATTGCTCGGAAATAGGTAACCGGCCTGAATGTTAAAAGCGTTACCAGTTACAAACGTTTCCTCAACAGCACCCTCGTCTGTTCTAAGTACTACCGGTCCGTTCGGAGCTGATTTGTTAGCATATTCGCCCATAGAAGAGAAGCCTTTGTATTTAAACATATAATCCACAAACACAGTGCTTAGGTCACGCTGATCGCTAAGGAAGTCGCCAAGCTGGCCTCCTTCTCTAGAGGCATTGTCGTTGTAGTTGTATGCTGCAGCAATGGCAAGCTTTGGTGTCTCTTCGCGGTAGATGTCGCTGCCCACGTAAGCGCCACCACCTTCAAACTCGCCAAAAGGCATCACTTCAACTTTAGCAGTGTAATCATAGCCACCGGCATTGTTTACTGTTATGTCGCGGCCTTCGCCCATAGAAATGGAACCAGATTCACGGACAATGGCAGTACCTACAGTATGTGTGTGGTGTAATTGTAAGCCTGCGTCGCGGTCTATGTTAAAGCGGGAGTTAAGTAAGCTGCGGTCTACGAACTGCATTTTCTGAGAAGATATAATACGCTCTCGGTTGCCAGGCAGCTTTGTCTGACCTACCCACAATTCCCAGCCCGGCGCAAAGTTCCACATGGCTACCGCGTCAAGTATGATATTGTCAGCGTTATTAAATCTGGCAGGGTCGTCGTTTCCGATGTCGCTGTTGCTAAGGCCTAATTCTATTTTATATTCTAGCTTAGGAGAGTAAGCAAAACCTTCAAACTTAAGACGTGCTCTGCGGATCAGGAATCTGTCTTCTAGTTGCTCTGAAGAATTATTGATGGCGCCCTGGTAAAGCATCTGGAAACGTGTGCTGAATTTCAGGCTAAAAGAAGAGTCGGCGGCAATAAACTGTAAGCCTTTGCCAAATTTTGATTTGTTGATGCTTTGCGCGCTGGCAAGGTTAAATGAAGCAATACATAAGGTAAGCGCAACAAGTGCACCTAATCTTTTAATTAACACGTCCTTTTAATTTAGGGTGAGAAATAAATTAAAATCTGTTACGACGATAAAGTATAAATGGTAGTCTAAGTCACTTATACTTTATACTTTAAATTGAGAGTGAGGCAGAGCAGTTAGTCAGGCTGCTGTTGCTTTTGCTTTTGCTCTTAAATCGTGGTGCAAAATAACTGGATTAGTATTACTCCTTTATTACCTCAATGTTATTTTAATGTTAAGACACAGAACATGCTTGCTTATGAAACTTAGAATGGCTTTTACTGAAAATTGAGGCTAGTATAAACTAGAAAACAAAATAAGCAGGCCCATTGGCATTTTTGCTAACGGGCCTGCTCATTTAAGTGCCATGTAATTAGAAGTTAAACTGTGCCTGTAGCCTTAGCCTGTTGCCGTGTTGCCTGTTTAAAGGAACCTGCGCATTTTTAACTGTTCTGTCTTCTATTGAGTACATAGCTGTTAGTTCAAGATTCCTAACAATTTGCCACTCTGCACCTATCTCCGTTTGATACACCAAGTAGCTTGCTGCATCTTTCTCATGCTTTTTGCCGCCGTCGTAATACTGAACCCTCAAAAATGGTATCAATACTTGGTTGTTCAGTTTCATCATGTACATCGCCTGAGCATAGCCGCCGTGTAAGTCTTTAACCTTGATAGTTTTTGTGGCGGGGTCGTACTCTGGGCCTTCTCCGATATTATACTCTGCTTGAAACCCTAGTGGCTGTGGATAGATAACCAATGTAGCAGCTATTCGTTGATCGGTGAACCCTTCTTCCAGTTGATTTTCTGCCTCAACGTTTACGCCTGATGAAATTTGATCTTTAGTAACTACATACTTACCTGTGTAGGCCTGTATGCCGGGTTCTATAAATTGACCGTTCTTCAATTTAAAAGGGTAAGACACTCTGGCAACAACATGCAGGTCATCGTTGGCTTCAGGCTTATTTGCTGTTTGTCCGTTATAAACTCCGATGCCTGCCACGCCATAATCGCCGCTACCTTTAAGGCCAAGGCTTGTAAGCTCTTCAAATCGCCTTCTAATTTCTGATGGAGCATAATAAAAGAATACGCCTAGGTCACGCTCATTTGCAATGGCGCTGTTTATTCCGTCGTTACGGTCTAGTGGTAAACGGTTGCTGCTCGATTGTAAGTTCTCAAATCCATATGGGATTTTGCTCTGTCCCACTCTAAACCTATACTCTTTGTTCTTGTCGAGCGCTACGTCGAAGTATGCATCTCTGAGCTGGAAAAAGTTTAGTGTAGTGGAGCTTGGTGAGGAGGCAATGTCAGGCTGTATATATACAAATACCCGCTCGTGCACATTTCCGCTAAAGATCAAACGGGCTCTTCTGATAAACAAACCACCACCTTCACCGAGAGACTTATCGCATTGGTCGCACTTCAGGTCTGGGTTAGTCTCTAGCAGGCGGTTATATCTTATTTGAGCATACCCCCTGATAGATAGAATTTCATACCAGGCTTTTTTCTTGGCTGCTTCTGTTATTACAACAGGTTGTACTAGCGGTGTAACCACTATTGCATTAGTGGTATCAGTCTGTGCTTGTGCTTCTTTGAAAGTAGTTAAGCACATGGCTAAGGCAGTTGCTATAGCAATGCAGCCAAAATTTTTAAGCGTCATTTTGGGTGAGTTTAAAATAACAGTTCAAATAATCTGTGAATGAGAGAGTTAGTTAGGTTGCTCTAATTCGGTATGCAAAGAACGGGTGGTAATATTATCTGGATATTAAGCCAATGTTATTTTAATATTATCACTTGGCTTAGGCTAAAAAGCGCTATATCTGAATTCTTTCACAAGTTTTGCTGATACCAGAGTTACCTGATAATCGAGTTACTGGCAAAAATTCTAGCTGCAGTTAACACTGACTTAATTTTGAGTTAACGCTAACTTAAAGAAACAGCGTGATTCTTAACAGAAGAGTAATTTCTATGTAAAAATAGGGTAACCTAAGCGATCTACTTTTGCACCGAGACTAATAAACAGTAGATCAAATGAAATTCTTACTCACGATTCTCACCATTTTTGCCGCCGCAATTAGTGGTTTTGCCCAACAGGGTGTATTAAAAGGAAAAGTAACTGATAAAACAACCGGTGAAGATGTTATAGGAGCCGTTGTCTTTATCAAAGGTACATCAAAAGGAACTACCACTGACTACGAAGGTAACTACACACTACCCCTTGAGCCGGGTACTTATAATGTGTCGGTTACCTTTCTTGCTTATAAGCCTTTTGAAAGTGCCGGTGTAGCCGTAAAATCTGGCCAGCCAACTACACTTAATATACAGTTGGAAGAAAATGCTACACAACTACAGGCGGTTGAGATTGTAGGTACACGCCAGACAAACACAGAGATGGCGGTTCTGGAGTCGATTCGCCAGAGTGAGGTAGTAGTTAGCGGTGTAGCAGGTGAGCAAATTGCCAAGTCTATGGACCGCGACGCCGCTGAATCAGTAAAGCGTATTCCGGGTGTAACCATACTTAACGACCGTTACGTGGTGATTAGAGGTATGAACCAGCGCTACAATACGGTACTGCTGAACGATGCCCTTACGCCAAGTACAGAACCGGATCAAAAAGCTTTCTCTTTCGATATCCTGCCAACCAGCGTGATAGATCGCATTATGATCTATAAAAATGGTTCTCCTGAACTGCCTGGTGAGTATGGTGGCGGTATCATTAAAATCTATACTAAGAATGTGGTTGATGAGAACAAAACGTCCATTGGTGTTTCGGGTTCTTACCGCGTTGGTACAACTTTCAACAGCTTCCTGACAGACAGCAAAAGCAGCACAGATAAATTTGGTTTTGATAATGGCAAGCGTGCTTTGCCTGCCGGAGTGCCCGCTAATACAAACACAGTAGGTAATCAGGATGAGATAGCCAAGATTGGTAAACTATTCCCGAATAACTGGTCTCCTCTTTCGACAACTGCTACGCCAGATCTTCGCCTTTCACTTGGCCTAAACCGCCGCTTTGATCTTGGTAATATCAGAGTGAGTACTGTGTCTGCAGCGTCTTATAGCAATACACAATCTATCACAGAAGGTACAAGAGATACATACGGCGCCTTTGATGAAGCGGAAGGAAAAAGCTTAAAACTGCAGAGCTACAACGATAACATATATACTAATAATGCGCGTATAGGTGTGATCAGTAACTGGATGGCACGCCTGAACAACAATAATAAAATCGAGTTCAGAAACTTGTTCAACCAGCTGGGCAGCAATGAGGTACTGGAGCGTGAGGGTATAGACTTTGCGAACGATGATCAGCGTCAGCGTAACTACTCGCTGCGTTATGAGAGCCGTACGATCTACTCTGGTCAATTACAGGGTACACACGACTTCAACGACAACAAGTCTACCATTACATGGACAGGAGGTTACAACTACACCAACCGTAATGAGCCGGACTATCGCAGAGTGCGCACAGCAGACGATGATAACGACGGTACCTATCGTTTGCTCTTCCAGCCAATCCCGACCCTAAGAGATGCAGGCCGCTTTTACTCTGACCTGAATGAGCAGGGAGTAATGGCTAACGGACAGTTCGAGCATAGATTTACAACAGCAGACTCAGCGGCTGAGAATGCTCCTAAATTAAGAGTAGGCTTTTATGCAGAGCGTAAGAACCGTGACTACTCTTCCCGCTTCTTCTCTTTTGCGCCATTGAATACAGACACATTTGATGAGAGCATTACCTATAAGCCGCTAAACGAAATATTTGCTCCAGGCAATATCGGTACATCCATAGGCTGGAAACTGCTGGAAGATTTTAACCCACAAAACAATTACAAAGCTCAGAATACTTATTTGGCAGGCTATGTAGGTGGTGCCTCTCCACTAACAGAGAAGCTATCGGTATCAGGTGGTGTGCGTGTAGAGTATAATAACCAGGAGCTATCTACCCTAGGCTTCGACGGTAGCACCATTAACAAAGATAACCCGGTGCTGAGTGTGCTACCTTCAGCTAACTTCACTTACTCGCTTACACCTAGAGCCATGCTACGTGCCGGCGGAAGCGTTAGCGTAAACCGTCCGGAGTTCCGTGAAATTGCTCCTGCGCCATACTTTGACTTCGTGAATTTATTAGAGGTGAAGGGTAATCCAAATCTGGACATTGCAACCATCTATAATGGCGACCTACGCTACGAGTTTTACCCTAACCCAACAGAGCTTATTTCCTTTGGTGGTTTCTATAAATACTTCAATAAGCCGATTGAAACAGTTTTCCAGAATACGTCAGGTGCTAACTCCATCACTTTTGCCAACGCCAAGAATGCTTATAGCTATGGTGTAGAGACAGAGGTAAGAAAGTCACTACTAGATGTGTCAGAATCCAGCTTTGTGCAAAAACTGACGGTTGTACTAAACGCTGCATTTGTACAGAGCCAGGTAGAGCTGTCAGATGAATATGCTTCATTTCAGACAGGCAAACGCCCAATGGTAGGCCAGTCGCCCTATGTAGTTAACACAGGTGTTTATTACCAGGACGATGACCGTCAGTTACAGTTTAACGTGCTGTACAACATAATCGGCAAGCGCATCTTCGCTGCCGGTAGCAACCTAAACCAAACAGTTTACGAAATGCCTCGCCACCAAATCGACCTATCCTTAACGAAGGGTATAGGTGAGCATTTCGAAATAAAAGCCGGTATCCAGGATCTGCTAAACCAGAAAACGCGCCTGATACAGGATTCTAACGACGACCAGAAAATCACAGACCTTGACGAGTCTTTCAGGGCTTTTCGCAAGGGGCAGTACTCTACACTGGGCGTTACCTATAAATTTTAACCAAGAATAAACTTCTAAACCTTTTAACACTTTTTAACAAGCAATTATGAAAAAGTTACTTAATCTAGTGTTTGTAGCCTTGTTCTCTGTAGCATTTTTTGCCTGCGATGATGAGGAAACTACTACACCAACTCCAACAGGCTTACAGTTTACAACTGCCCAGGAAAATGGCATGACTGTAATCTCTGGCTCTACAGAAGAGAATTACACTATGAAGGCAGGTACCAAATACATGCTGAAAGGGTTTGTATATGTAAAAGATGGTGCAACGCTTACTATTGAACCAGGTACTGTTATCAAAGGCGATAAGGCAACAAAAGGTACACTAGTTATTGAGCGTGGAGGTAAAATCATGGCGGAGGGCACTGCTGCCAAACCAATCGTGTTTACTTCTGCACAGCCTGCCGGCTCTCGTGCGGCAGGTGACTGGGGTGGTATCATCATCCTAGGTAAAGCCCCGGTAAACCTTGGTGCTAACGCCATGATCGAAGGTGGTATTGATCGTGCTTACGGTGGTACTGATGCTGCTGACAACTCTGGTGTGCTGAAGTATGTGCGTATTGAGTATCCAGGTATTGCTTTCCAGCCAGATAATGAGATTAATGGTCTTACGATGGGTGGTGTAGGTTCTGGTACAACAATCGATTATGTGCAGATATCTTATAGCGGCGACGACTCTTTTGAGTGGTTCGGTGGTACAGTAAACGCTAAACACCTGATCGCCTACAAAACTGTAGACGATATGTTTGACACAGACAACGGATATTCTGGCAAACTGCAGTACCTGGTAGGTATTTCTGATCCTAATGTAGCGGATGCTTCTGGTTCTAACGGTTTTGAGTCTGACAACGATTCTCAGGGATCTGCAACTACTCCTGTTACATCGCCAACTTACTCTAACGTAACGCTTTTCGGACCACTTGGAGCTTCTTCTTCTCCAAACTCAAACTTTAAGCGTGCCCTGCACCTGCGTCGTAATAACAAGACAAAGCTGCACAACTCAATTGTATTAGGCTTCCCAACTGGTTTGCTGTTGGATGGTACTGCTACTGAGACGAACGCAACAAACAATGAGTTTAAGATCCAAAATACTGTAATTGCTGCCCCATCTGGTAAAGCACTTACACTAGTATCTGGAAGTACTTTCGATATCAACACCTGGTTTAATGCAACTGCTAAAGGAAACGCAGTAGTTAATGATGCTTCTACACTAGGTATAAACGGTGCTTACAATGCTTCGCCAAACTTTGTAAAAGCGACTACATCTGTAACTCCTAGCTTCACTGGTTTAGATAGCTTCTTTGATCAGGTTGATTTTGTTGGTGCTTTTGGTGCTAATAACTGGACTGCAGGTTGGGCGAACTTTAACCCACAGAGCACAAACTATTAAGACTCTAATGATACTGGTTGCACATGTATGGGTGAGAAACATCGTGGCAATCGTTAGCAGGGCGGCTTAGTCTCCCGCCCTGCGTGAAGCCCGCCAACTAGGCGGGTTTCTTTTTTTATCTGTGCTTAAAAAGTAACTGTAGGGGCATCGCCGCCGCAGGAACGTAGCACGAACACGATGATAACAATAATCAATACCAGCCCCAGGCAGCCTGCCCCAAGGCCACAGCCTCCCTTGCCGCCTGCTGTGCCACCACCAAAAAGTTTCCTCAGAAAGTATAGCTTTAGTAGTCCTCTCCACATAAATCCAAATTATGTATAAACAGTAACACCCAACCGGCTACCGGTTGGGTGTTACTGTTACGTTTTGGTATTGACTTACGTTTAGGGATAGCCTAGCAGGCTTTGCAGCTAGCTTATACTTAACTAATAGGTACTTTACGAAGTATGGCTTCGATAAAATCTTTTGCAGTAATACCGTCGGCCTCTGCTTCGTAGTTAAGTATAATGCGGTGGTTCATGATGTCATGCGCTACTTCCTTAATATCTTCTGGCAGTACATAGTCGCGCTCATCAAAATAGGCTACTGCTTTGGCGGCACGATTTAATGCTATACTTGCTCTTGGCGATACTCCAAACTGAATGTAAGGAGCAAACTCAGGCAGGTCATACTCAGCAGGGCGGCGTGTGGCAAATACCAACTCTATAATGTATTTCTCCAAGGTTTCTGAGATCTGCACCTGGTTTATGTCGTTGCGAATGGCAAAGATGTCTTCTTTCGAAAGTACTTTAGCAACAGAATCCTGAAACGACATGTTGGCCATCCGGCGCATAATCTCTAACTCATCGGCTTTTTTAGGATAATCGATGTATACTTTCATCATAAAGCGATCCACCTGCGCCTCCGGTAGAGGGTAGGTACCTTCGTGCTCTACAGGGTTTTGGGTTGCCAGCACCAGGAAGGGGAGGTCTAACTGATAGGTGGTTTCGCCAATCGTTACCTGTTTCTCCTGCATCGCCTCCAGCAACGCCGACTGTACTTTGGCGGGAGAGCGGTTAACTTCGTCGGCAAGTATAAGGTTGGCAAAAATTGGCCCTTTCTTCACCTCGAACGCTGAGGCGTTCTGGTTGTAGATCATGGTGCCGATCAGGTCAGATGGCAATAGGTCTGGTGTGAACTGAATACGCTGGAAGTCGAGCCGGAGCGCTTTGGAAAGGGAGTTAATAGTTAGTGTCTTTGCCAGGCCAGGTACACCTTCCAGCAAAATATGCCCTCCGGTAAATAGCCCGATCAGCAAGCGGTTTACCATGTACTGCTGGCCTACCACTGCTTTGCTTACTTCATCAAATACCTGCTTTATCTTTCTCTGGTGCTCTTTCACCTTATCTTCATACATCAGATCGTCTGCTGCCATGCTGCTTCAGAATTTTTAAACTCTTAAATATAGTAATTATTGTGCATCTGAGGGTAATTCACCTGTAAGTGCGCCACCGGAAATAAAAAAAGCACCTTGTGAGGTGCTTTAAAAGTATTTATGCAAGCTGTGGCAGCTGTTATGCAGCACAGTTCTGTAGTTGCGACTGTCGAGCGTGCTTAGCTTTTCTAACCATTTCAATCAGGTTGCTGATACCCTTTTCCTCGATCTCTAAAGGTAGAATCATTACACCGTCATGAGTTTTAATATGCACGCGGCGGTTTCGCGTCATAAAGAAAAGCATTAGGAAGAAGCCACTTAACAAAGCGAAGGAGTCGTTAAAGTATACCATAAATGCCATACCCATGCTCAACCCAAAGTATAGGCTATTGCCTGCTACTTTTACTTCCCAACCTTCAATATCCTCTAGTTTAATAGAAGAGAATCCTAGCTTAGTCCAGGCTAGTTTCCTCAGGATAAGACGATGAGTGGTAAGAGACAGCTTCTTGTCAACTGTTTGGATAAGGTACTGCTCTCCGTATTCCAGCTTTGAACTAGCTGTAGAGAGCGTAAAATTAAGTTTGCTTAACTTAGGATAAGGTCGTAAAGTCAGTATCACTGTGTTTTCGATAGATGTTTAATAGGTAGATTACAAAAGCGCTTAAATGGTTGCATGAATTATGGCGCAAAGATAAAATTTTTATAGTTATACTTCATTTTGTTGTAAAAAAAGTATTTTATATATGTGCAACTATATAGATAAAGCGAAATATAGCAATAAGTGTGCCGATAAAACAACAAAGCCTCCCTGCATTACAAGGAGGCTTTGTTGTTTTATGGAGGCTTTTGTTAATCGGTTAAATAGAAATCTCCCTCGTGGCCGTGTGCGCGTTGGTTCTTAAAGCGTGCAATATCAGCCTGCATGTTATCATAGATTTCCTGTATTTCTTCTGAGTCAGCTGTAAGTGGCTTTATATGTTCGCTCAAAAGTTTTGCCGCAAGTGGGTAAAACTTAGAGTCATCGGTGTTCTTAGCATTTACTTTAAATGAGCTAACAGCACTCTCCAGCTTCTTCAGGTCCGGATACTTACCCTTAAACTCCTGAATAGTATCCCGAAGCTTTTCCCGTATCATCAGATACACATCTTCTTCGAAGGTCATGCCGAAGTCGTCATCATCCTCGTCGTCGTAGTCCTGGGAAAAATCGTCGTCGTAGTCAAAATCGTCTCTCATGGCTGCTAGTTTCTGTTTTTTTATTTGGTAGTACGGGTTAAGTTTTGGTTTGTGTCGAAGCTTTTTGCTTTTCATCTGAAAATACAAGCTTCTTCAATATAATTACAAAGTGCTTTTACGCATTAGGAATGCATAATTAGCATTTCGCTGTATTATATGCAACAGGTTACGGACTCCCTATCAGAACTGTTTTTATGTTTTTCCCACAGACTTCTATAGCAGGTGCAAGATGAATGCTGAAAATGAGGCTGAAACAGAAAGCCCCGGCTAAAGTATAGACGGGGCTTTCTGTTAGATTCAATTCTATTTTAAGCAAATTTCCTGTCAATCAGGCGCAGCATTTTATTTACGTGCTCCTGTTTTTTGCTCCAGTCGTACTTTATGGCTACTTCCTGTGTAAAATATCGTTTGGCAGACTCGGCGTCGCTGTACTCGTCTAGTTGCTTCACTGTATTATAGTAAGTAAGGTTGTCCCCATCGAATAACTCGTTGATAAAACTAAAGCGCTGGTTAATAGAGATTGAATTCTTGAGCGAGTCTATCTTGCGGTTACTGTGTGCATCGGCAAGCGAAGCAGTGGCAGCCTTGCGGAAATTGTCATTTAATGTTGGACGTAGGTTTACTGTGTTTTCTTCGTCAGCCTCTTCGTCTTCTCTAAACATGGGCTTTGATACCGGTGCAGAGGCTTCGCGCTGGGCATTATGTATAGGGGCCACTACTTCCTTTTCGGCCACAGGGGCGGCTGGTGTAGCTACAGGAGCCGGCGCACTAAACGCAGCTGCAACAGGTGCAGGTTTATCCAGCACTTCGTCTTCGGATATGGCTAACAAAGTATTAAATTGCGTCAGCAGGCTCGACAGCGGTATGAGACTGCCTTGGTTAGCGTTTATATATAGCCTGAAGCGACTCAGGATATAATCTCTGTCGCGATTACCCGGTGAAAGCGTTTCTATAAAGCCGCCGAAAAGCTGCTTGTCAATGTCTACATACTTAAGATTATCCTGCAGCTTTGGCAATGTGATCTCTTCCTGGATGCGCAGGAATTTCTCTTCGAACGTAGCAACAGGATCCAGTATTACTTTAAAAGTATCAAAGATAGCTTTCTGCAGCAAGGGTTCGAAGGCATCTCGTTTCATCAGGATCTTGCGCGAAATCACATTCATGAAATTAAGTAAAGCCTCTTTTACCTCCTCGTGCTCATAGTCAAAGTATGGGCTGCGCAGGTTAGCCATCTCTTGGTGCCACTTTAGCAGGAGCTCTTTTATCACAAAAAGGTTAACCTGCTTTATAGGTGTAAAGCTGATCAGCTGAGGGCCGTTAAGGGAATCGTGCGTGGCAAAATGTCTGTCGCAAAGCAGATTTGCCAACTGTTTACTATACTGCTCTAGGTGTAATTGATTATATTTGTCTTCCATAGGAATCTCTTTCTTCTGTAAAGTTATAAAATTATGCCAATCTTGACGGTGCAAAACCTCTCCGATCTTAAAGTAAAGGTCGAGGAGGGGCAGACGCTGCTAAAAGCCATACAGGCACTGGGCGCGGACTGGATGCACGCTTGCGGAGGCAAAGGCCGCTGTACCACCTGCCGCATAATTGTTACGCAGGGCCTGGAGCACTTTGGGCCGCTTACAGATAGCGAGCTGCGCTACAGAAGCAATGGCCGCCTAAAGGATAACGAACGACTGACCTGCCAATGTACATTAGCAGACGGCGATGCCTTCGGAAATGTGCCGGAGCAAACCAAGTTGCCTCATATGAATTACAGCGGATAGGGAGGAACAGTAAACTAGAGAGCTCAGAAATTGAGGTTGAAGTGAAAAAACGATCAACAATTTAAGCATTCAACATTTAGCCATATAATTACCACATTACAAACCAATGTTTATTGAACCACGCGTAGGCAACGGAAAGCAAGCTACCAGAAGAGGATGGATAGAGGTGATCTGCGGGTCCATGTTTTCGGGAAAGACAGAAGAACTTATCAGGCGGCTGAACAGGGCCAAGATAGCAAAGCAGAAGGTAGAGATTTTTAAGCCTGCCCTGGATAAGCGTTACCACGACGAGGACGTTGTATCGCACAATGCCAACTCAATACGCTCTACACCCATCGATTTTGCCCAGGATATGTTGCTGCTGGGCGGTAGCTGTGATGTAGTGGGTATAGACGAAGCTCAATTTTTTGATGAGGGTCTTGCGGATGTATGTGCAAAGCTTGCCAATAGTGGTGTACGTGTTATTGCAGCAGGCCTGGATATGGATTATCTTGGAAATCCGTTTGGACCTATGCCGGCGTTAATGTCTGTGTCGGAATATGTAACTAAGGTGCATGCTGTTTGTGTGCAGTGCGGCGATATAGCGCATTATTCATTCCGAAACGCGGCCTCTGAACAACAGGTGCTGCTCGGTGAAACAGACTCTTACGAAGCCCGCTGCCGCCATTGCTTTGTAGAAGGAATGAAAGCCAAAAAATAGCTATTCTGTAGTGCCTATGCCAAGATAAAGTATGAGACAACGCAAGCAATATACAAAAACCTTTAAGCTGCTGCTAAGCCTGAGCGTGGTGCTGTGCTTCGTGCAAAGCTACGGACAAAGCAGTTTGCCTATCGGTAACTGGCGCTTGCATCTGCCTTACAATCAAAGCAAAGCCATTGCCGAGACAGCAGACAAAGTATACGTTGCTGCCGACAAAGGCCTTTTTTACTACGATAAGGAATTCAATACTACCCAGACCATGTCTAAAGTAGATGGACTGAGTGAGCAGCAAATTAGTACGATTGCCTATGATCAGGGCTCTAAAACGTTAGTTATAGCCTATCAGAACACGAACCTCGATCTTATTCAAAACAGTAAGATCATCAACATAAACGATGTTCTGCGGAAGGCAATCTCCGGAGATAAAAAGATCAACGATATCACCATCCATAATAAACTGGCCTTTATTTCGAGCTCGTTTGGAGTAGTGGTGCTGGATCTGGTAAAACACGAGGTAAAGGACAGCTATCGTAACCTGGGGCAAAATGGCGAGGCCGTAGGTGTAAGAGCCACGGCTATCTTGCGCGATAGTATCTATTTAACCACAGATGCTGGTGTGCTGGCATCCAGGTACAGCAACACAAACCTGCAGGACTTCCGCAACTGGACACGTTTAAACACAGGCTTGCCGGCCACGGGCACAGCCGCAGATAAGCTTGCTGTTTTTGATAATAAGCTATACTTAAGCCTGTCGTCAGGTGGAATGTATACGTTACAGAACGGAGTCTGGGCTTCCGCTGCGGTTAATGTGGGAGGTGTGGTATCGTCATTCAATGCTACAGCTAATTTTTTAAGTATAGCAACGCCTGCTGGAGTAACGGCCTTAGCCAAAGACGGTTCAGTTAAAAATTACACCCATCAACTCCTAAAAGATCCTAAAGAAGCAGAGATAAGTGCAGATGGTACGGTATGGGTGGCTGATATGCAGTCTGGCCTGGTAAAGCTGAATGCAGCTGGTACAGAGGCCACAGCCTTTATGCCAAACGGCCCTTACAGCTCCAACAGCTTTAAAGTTTATACTTACGGCGGCAAAGTGTATGTGCTTAGCGGGGGGTATGCTGCATCTTATCTACAGAGTGGTACCTGGAATGGTTTTTACGTTTATGACCAGGGCAGTTGGGAAAGCTTTAACCGGTACCTATACCCAGAGCCGTCATTTGCAAAGGGCTATGACTTGGTAGATGCCGTTTATAATCCTGTTACCGAAAAACTTTACCTGGCTAGTTATGGCAACGGTGTAATTGAGTGGACAGGACCTGAGAGCTCAAAGGTATATAATGGACTTAACAGCACCTTGTTAAGCGCTCAGCCATCTTATCCCGATAAAACAGATTGGGTGCGCATAACCAGTTTGGCAGTAGATACAGAAGGTAACTTGTGGGCTGTAAATCGCAATCAGTTTGTTGGTTTCCCGGGCTTGCACATGCTTAAGCCAGACAGCACCTGGAAGTCTTTTGTTCTGCCTAATGTGCCCGATGGAAGTAACCTGGACCAGATAGTAATTGATGATTTCGGGCAGAAATGGCTATCTGTGGCGCGAAGAAATAACCAGCGCAATGGTTTGGTTGTTTTTGATGATGAAAAGAACAGGGTTAGGCAGCTATCTGTAGGCAGTGGATTTGGAGGGTTGCCTAATGGTGAGGTTTTTAGCATGGCTAAAGACCTGAACGGTGATATTTGGGTAGGTACAGCCAATGGTGTGGGTGTATACTACAGCCCTTCGCAGGTTTTTTCGGAGCAGAATTATGATGCCCGCATACCCATTGTAGATCGCCGTCCGATGCTGGATGGACAGATAGTGCGTGCTATAGCTGTGGACGGAGCCAACCGGAAATGGATGGGTACCGATAATGGACTATGGTTGTTTAACCCGGAAGGTGATAAGCTGATCAGGCACTTTAACGCATCTAACAGCCCGCTGCCGTCTAATAAAATATTGTCGGTTGCAGTAGAGCATGCTAGCGGAGAGGTTTTTGTTGCCACAGACGCCGGGGTTGCCTCCTACAGGGCCGAGGCTACTGTTACTGAGGGAACACCTGAATGTGCTACTGTCTTTCCTAATCCTGTCCGTAAGGACTACACGGGTTTAATAGGTGTGTCTGGTCTACCCAATAATGCCGACATTCGAATTACTGACGTTGCCGGTACCTTAGTTTATAAAACCAGAGCAACCGGTGGCACACTTGCCTGGGATGCCCGTGACTATAATGGCAAACGCGTTAGAGCAGGGGTATACTTAATTATGAGCTCGAGCGACGACGGAAGCCAAACCTGTATCAGCAAAATAGCCGTACTGGATTAAATGCTAGTAAAAACAAGGGGCATTGTACTTAACCACATCAAGTACCGCGAGTCTTCTATCATAGCCAGAGTGTACACTGAGCAACTGGGACTACAGTCTTATATTGTGAACAGTGTGCGCAAAAAAGGCAGCGGCTCCCGTATTGCTTTGTTTCAGCCATTCACGCTGCTCGATATGGTGGTGTATACTGCACACAAAGGCGGCCTTACCCGCATTTCAGAATATAAAAGCGCCTACCCCTTTAGCAGCATTCCATTCGATATCCGGAAGAGCAGCATCGTGATGTTTTTGTCTGAGGTTGTTTCTAAAACTATTAAGGAAGAGGAGGAGAATCCGCAGCTGTTCAACTTTCTGTACCAAGCTATCATACTTTTTGATGAGCAACAGGAGCATTTCGAGAACTTTCACCTGGAGTTTTTACTGCAGCTAAGCCACCATCTTGGTTTCGGGCCAAGCTCGGGTGCAGACATCATAGAACAGGTGGCTTTTTCGAGTAATGCGCAAAGCGCTACATCGGCTCCAACAGTATTGGCTATACAGGTGCACGAGGAGTTGTTTAACGAACTGCTTCACCGGGCAGAGCAGGCACACATCCCTAACGGTAAAGTAAGGCGCGATCTGCTGTCTATACTTATCAGGTATTACCAATTGCATGTAGACAGGCTAGGGGAGATAAACTCTTTGGCTATACTTTCGGAAGTGTTGTCAGAGTAAGAGGTAAGCAAGTATAAAACAGAAAGGGCGCTATAATTTAGCGCCCTTTCTGTTTATGAAGTATAAACTACTTCGATCTCAGTACATCAACATTAAAAATGAGTACAGCACTTGGCGGCATTCCATTTTGTGGATAAGGACCGTATGCAAGATGCGAAGGAATGAACAAAAGTGCTTCCTCCCCAACTTTCATAAGCTGAAGACCTTCGTCCCAACCAGCAATAACTTGCTTTGATCCAACTGTCAAAGTAAGCGGCTGGGCTCTTTTCCAGGAGTTATCAAACTCAGCGCCGTTGGTAAACTTACCAATGTAATGCACCTCTACCAAGTTGCCAGCTTTAACCTCAGCACCTGTTCCAGGTTTAACATTAAGATAGTATAGCCCTGACTCAGTTCTAACTACTTTAGTTGTATCAATATTATTGTCGCGGAAGTACTTACGGATAACCTGCTCATCAATCTTCTTCTGCCCCTCTACATCAAACGTATAAGGGTCTACGTCGTCGCCGCAGGCGGAGAAAGATGCAGCCACCAGTACAAACAGGAACACCTTAAGCAGATTGCTGCTTTTGATTGCCCATTGGGTAAGGGTATGCATTTTCATAAAATAAGTATTAAAGGATTACTGCTTGTTTACTTTTACCAGCTCTATATCAAAACGAAGTATAGAGTTGGCTGGCATTTCTGGTCCGCGGTCCTGCTCGCCGTAAGCCAGCGGAGAAGGAACGATAAGGGTAGCCTTGCTGCCTTCTTTCAGTTTCTGGATAGCCTCATCCCAGCCACGGATAACCTGGCCCTGGCCCAGTGTGAATGTAAATGGCTCGCCACCTGTCATTGGGTTGTTGTACGACGACTCCATTTCTTTACCATCCAGCGAAGAAAGTTTGTAGTGCACAGAAACTTGGTCGCCGGCAGCTGCCTGAGGACCTTTGCCCGGAGTATTTACTTTGTAGTATACGCCAGATTCAGTTTTTTGCATGCCAGATAAGTTCTGCGTCTTTACATATTCCTGTATCTTCTGATCGTCTACTTTTATCTGCTTCTCAGCGCGAACCTGTGCCTCTTTCATCTGCTCCTCAAACATTTTCTGCTGGTCAGCAATGGCAGCGTCTCTTGACTGTATTTTATCAGCCTTGATAAAGAAAGTAAGGTCGGTGCCAGGCTTGATGAACGGAGGAAGTGGCTGGTTGAATGTTTTAGCGAAAAGCGAATCGGCGTTTACTTTGAATACACCGCTGTCACCTGCCGACATCATCATCAGAGCATGCTCCAAGCTGCCTTTAAATGTTGGCTCCATCACCGGGATCATGATCGGCTGGTTCTGCGTGCGAGAGTCAAAAAGCACAGAGTCAGCTGCATTTTTGTACATCATGTGCATAGTTACCACCTCGCCAACTTTAGCGCCAGTAGTGTCCTCAGGCGATACTTTGCCTTTGTTCTCATACTCGCCTTCGTCGTTCTTCTCGTAGATTTTATAGGTCAGGCCATCAGCCGTAGTATAAAACTCATCTTTTTTGTCGCAAGACTGCAACAAGAGTGCGCCGGCTATTACTGGCAGCAAAAATTTAGTTTTAGATAGCATTTGTTATAAGTTGAGATAAATTACAAGTTATTGTCTATAGCGCTCAGCAGCTGCTCTTTGTATTCTGGTAACAGGCTTTCGAATTTGGCAACAGTAGCCTCCAGTGTATCCAGAGACATGCCGCCAGCCGCATTTTTGTGGCCTCCACCGTTAAAGTGAGCACGTGCAAACTCATTAGCTGAGAAGCTACCCACCGAACGGAAAGACATTTTAACAGCCTGCGAACGATCTATGATCAGCGCGGCAAAAGCAATGCCTTCTATTGATAGCGCATAGTTCACCAGACCTTCAGTGTCTCCGGTTTTAGAGTCGTATGCTTTTAGCTCGTCTGCTGTAATTGAGATGTAAGCTGTTCTGAACTCCGGCAAAACCACCAGCTTGTCTTTTAAGGCATAACCTAGGAAGCGCAGGCGCAGTTCCGAAGAGCTATCATAAATAAGGCGGTGCACATCGGAGGTGCGTACGCCAATCTGCAGCAGGTCGGCAATAATAAGGTGCACGTTTTGCGAAGTGCTAGGGTGCCTGAAGGAGCCGGTGTCTGTCATGATGCCGGCATACAGCGCTTCACCAATGCCTGCGTCTATCAAATCCTTGTCACCCATTGCCTTGATCAGCTCATACACAATTTCGGCAGTAGCCGCGGCAGATGTGTTGGCATAATCTAAGTCGGCAAAGTTTTCGGGTTGCAGGTGGTGATCGACCAGTACCTTAGTGCCTTTGGCGCCTCGAATGTATTCGCCCATCTCGTTGATACGAGCCAGGTTGTTAAAGTCGAGGCAGAAGATAACCTGCGATTCAGAGATGATTCGCTGCACCAGGGCATCGTTTTTCTCGGAGTATACGATCACATCGTCGTTGCCCTCCATCCAGTTCAGGAACGAAGGATAATCAGAAGGTGTGATAACGGTAACACGGTGTCCTTTTTTCTTCAGGTAGCCCGCCAGTCCAAGCGAAGAGCCCAGCGCATCAGCGTCGGGTTTGTGGTGTGTGGTGATCATCACCTCTTTAGGCTCCTGCAGCAGCTCTTTCAGAGCGTTGATATTGTGCATACTATAGATTTAAATCCTCTGATTAGTAAGGATATAAGGCGCGAATTTCTGAATAAATTAGTTCTAAAGCAATTATATGGCCTTTGAAGCCATACTTTAACAAAATTTAAAACCGCAGCCCCCTGAAAAGAGTTAGCAAGTATATCTTAAAATCGTGCTCAATATTGGCCGAAATCACCTACTTTTGCAAACCAAAACCGAAAAATATAAACCAAACCATTAGATAAACATGGCCGGAAACATCACATTCACTATGATTAAGCCTGATGCGGTAGCAGACAACCACATTGGCGGCATTACTAAAATGATCGAGGAAGGCGGCTTCCGTATTGTGGCAATGAAAAAAACAAGATTGTCTGAGGAGCGTGCCGGTAAGTTTTACGAAGTGCACAAAGAGCGTCCTTTCTACAATGATCTTGTAAAGTACATGTCTAAAGGTCCTATTGTGGCCATGATTTTAGAGAAAGACAACGCAGTAGAAGATTTCCGTACGCTGATCGGTGCTACTAACCCTGAGCAGGCTGCAGAAGGCACAATCCGTAAGAAATATGCTAAGTCTATCGAGTCTAACGCTGTTCACGGCTCTGACTCTGATGAGAACGCACAGATCGAAGGCGATTTCTTTTTCTCTGCTGACGAGCGCTTCTAAGTACTAGAAGTATACTTATTGATCTTAAAGGCCTGTTGAACAATATGTTTTGCAGGCCTTTCTTATAAAACTGTAGTTAATAAAATAAATTAGCCGGCTCCTTTGCAGAAGCCGGCTAATTTATTTTCAACAAAAACAGTGCTAATCGCGTGGTATCACAAAACGCTGGCCCGGACGGATCAGGTCCGGGTTATCACCGATTTTATCTTTGTTGGCATTATATATTTTAGTCCAGGCGTTGGCATTGCCGTAGTGCTTTTTCGCGATTTTAGAAAGTGAGTCACCAGACTGCACAGTATATACATCCTGGTTCAGGCCCGGATCAGTAACTTTGTTCTTGTCGCTTTGGCTGAAAAAGTCATGTGGCTGGCCTTGCTGCCCTGGCGTTCCCGGGTATTTGGTAGGCTCTTTTGCCGGCTCTTCTTTTCCCTTCTTGAAAAAATCTCTCAATCCCATATCTCGATAATTTAAAGTCAAATTAAAAGCGGTGGTTATCAGTGCAATAACCACATACCTAAAATACGCCTAAATAAATACTAAGTTGTGATGTAGATAGTGCAACGGCATACACCGCAGGACCGTAAGTTAAGTCATTACCAAAAGCACGGTAAATAAACACATGAACATAAATGATAAAGCTATGAATACAAAAAAAATAGTATCGCGTACAGTATGGGCCAGATTTATGGCCATGATGCTGGTGGTTGTGCTGTGGAGCTGTGGTGGGAATGAAGAAGTTGGCTCAGAAAGTATGATATCAGGTGCTAACAGCAAAACCTGGAAGGCAGACAAAGAACTAAACGCGGCTGGCGATAAAGATAAACTGTCGGATGCTGAAAAGCAGGAAACCATGCAATTTTACGCTGACGGACGCTTTGCATTAGGCGGAGGCGGTGAATTGCAAACCGGCACCTGGAATTATGACCAGGCTGCAAAGCGCCTTAGCCTGCAGTTTGAAGGGCAGGACGTGACAGAAAATTTTGAGGTAACTACGCTAAAAGATGATAAGATGGTGCTGAAAGCATCGGATGGTTCTACTATGGAATTAGAGGCTGAATAGCAACTAAGTTTGCAGCCTGAAGTATAAGGATAAGTTTCGATTTTGAACGGCAGCCTGTGTAACAACAGGCTGCCGTTTTTTATGTGCGCACAAGCCTGCGAAGAGCTAGTAAGCCCAGGAGCGGGCCTATAGCTAACCACACAAAAGTATGCTCCGGAGAAAGCTGAATTAGCAGCCAGCCTGTAAACTGTATGCTTATAATGGTAATGGCAAAGCCTATACTTGTAACTACTGTTAGCGCTGTGCCAACTAGCTGTGGAGGGGCAGTTCTGGCAGACAAAGCAGAGAACTGAGGTGAGTCGCCGGCTACTACTATTCCCCAGATAATCATGAAGGGCACAATGAAAGCAGGCGCTGAAAGTATAAATACAGATAATACACAGCATAAACCCGAAAGCAGCAGTTGTACAAATGCCACCTTCGCACTTCCCCATACTTGTGACAGATAGCCACCGCCGATGCACCCGACAGCACCAGCCGCAATCACGGCAAAACTATACAGTGACACCTGGCCGCTTGGGAGGTTTGGCAAAGTATACATAAGTATAAAAGGAGTGAAAGCCCATAACGTATACAGCTCCCACATGTGGCCAAAGTAACCAAAAGCTGCAGCACGGAAGTCCGGCACTCGAAACACCTGAAACATATTGCGAACGTCGAATTTAGCGCCCTTGCTTAAGTATGGTCCGTCTGGCACAAGTATAAAAATCACCAGCCCTCCAATTGCGGCTAACATACTTACCCCAATAAGCATGGATTGCCAAGGCAGGGTAGCGCCCAAGCCTCGGAGCAAGTGCGGGAAAGCTGTACCCAATACTAACGCGCCTACTAAATAACCAATAGCTTTGCCTAGTTTGCCGCTGTACCAACTAGCGGCTATTTTCATGCCCACCGGGTAAATGCCTGCCAGCAAAAAGCCAGTAGCTGCGCGAAGTATAAGTACCCCGGTTGTACTTGTAGGTGTAATTACAATTATGGCATTGGCAGCGGCTCCCAGTACAGCGCATATCAAAAACAATAACCTGGGAGATACTCTGTCAGCGAGTGAAAGTATGGCAAAGCAGAGGGTGCCAAGTATAAATCCGAACTGCACCGCCGAAGTAAGCAGGCTGAGCGCGCCTTCCTGCAGATGCAGCGATGCTTGTAACTCTGGCAGCACTGCATTGCCCGCAAACCAGAGCGAGGTGCCCGCAAATTGCGAGAACACAATAGCAGGAAGTATACGCTTAGGAACAGCCGGGTTTGTCTCGCTCATAAAGCTAAAGAATAGAATAAGGGATTCTCCTCTTCAAAGGGGCTAGGGTGGTCAAAGGTATATTGGATACAAATAGATCGCTTAACCATAAATGGTCTCGGCAAATTTCTCGATAGCCTTGCGTGTTTCGTAGGTGCGCTCAAACATACCCATATGCCCTGTTTTACCCAGAAAATTGACCATGCTGTTGTTTGGCAGATGACATTGCTCCAGCGCCTTTTCCAGTGGCACGGCTCCGTCTTCTTTTCCAAAAATAAACAGCACCGGGCATTTGACTTTCTTTAGCACTTCTGTTCTGTCAGGCCTGTCGCGCATGGCAGCCAGACCTCCGGTTATACTTTCTTTGGGTGTGTTTTTACCAATCTCAACCATCATATTGATCTCATGGCGCAGCTTTTTGCGATTGTCGGCGAAGAACAAGGGCTCCACAAATGACTCCATAAATTTGTCTACCCCATGCTTCTCTACAAACTCGATGGTCTTGTTGCGGTTTTCTTTTTTCTCTTCGGTGTCGGGTAGGGCAGAGGAGTGGAAGAGGCAGAGGCCGTTAAGCATCTTTTCATACTTCTCGGCAAAGGCCATACTTACATATCCGCCCATTGAGTGGCCTACAAGTATACATTTTTTTACACCCAGTTCATCCAGCTGCTGCTTCACATACTCTGCCATACTTTCGATGCTGTAGTCGTGTATGTTTTGGGTGTTGTTTCCAAAGCCCGGCAAGTCTAAAAGTATGATCCTGAACTTCTGCTCAAGTGGTTTTGTGAACGCCTCCCATACTTTGGTGCTCTCGCAGAAGCCGTGCAGGAAAACAAGTGTGTCGGTGGGATGTGCTTTTATCATAGTCTTGGGAGTTAATTTCAAATATAAGAATGATCTGCGAAGTTGGCGATAAAGCTTTTCAGAGGTACGAGGTCCAACCACCCCTGGCCCCTCCTTATCCAAGGCGGGGAACTCTGCGACTACTTTAGCAAAGTATAAGTCTCATTGCTGCGCCTAACCCTCGGGCAGGTCACGACCTGCCCTACAAAATACATTTAAGGTACTTTAGTGATGGCGTATTAAACAGTAAGTAAAAATTCCCCGCCTTAGATAGGGTGGTTGGACTACAGGAACTGAAGAATAATCTTGTCTATCCTTTCATATTCTGCAAATTCTGATTTAGACAAAAAACAAAAAGCCCCATAAGTTTAGAACCTGCGGGGCTTATATCTTTTGTCTTATGTCAGGAGTTAAACCAGAAACTATACCTTAACCGGCACACCGATCATCTCACGCACGGTGCGTTCAATGTCTTCCGGGGCAAAGCCAGCTTCGCGGTGCAGTTCCAGCTGGGAGCCGTGCTCAAAAATTTTATCTGGAATACCTAGACGCTTTACCTGCGAAGTATAGCCGTTGTCTACCATAAACTCAAGTATGGCACTACCGAAACCACCTTGTAAGCAGCCGTCTTCTACGGTAATTACTTTGTCATACTTTGAGAAGATGTGGTGTAACAATTCTGCATCCAAAGGCTTGCAGTAGCGCATATCGTAGTGACCTGGGGTAATGCCGTCGTAAGTAAGCTTTTTGCAAACATCCACCGCATAATTACCAATGTGTCCGAAGGTAAGTATAGCTACTTCTTCGCCTTCCTGTATCGTACGGCCTTTGCCTACCTGCTGCAGTTCCAGTGGAGTTCTCCAGTTCGGCATAACGCCTTCGCCGCGTGGGTAACGGATCGTGAACGGACCCATGTCATCCTGAGAGGCTGTGTACATCATGTTGCGCAGTTCCTGCTCGTTCATAGGGGCAGCTACCACCATGTTCGGGATGCAGCGCATGTAAGCAATATCGTAAGCACCGTGATGTGTTGGTCCATCGGCACCGGCAAAGCCAGCTCTATCGAGGCAGAACACCACGTTCAGGTTTTGTAAGGCCACATCGTGCAGCACCTGGTCGTAACCACGCTGCATAAACGTGCTATAAATATTACAGAACGGCACTAAACCCTGCGTAGCTAAACCTGCAGAGAAGGTAACCGCATGTTGCTCGGCAATGCCCACGTCAAACGCGCGGTCTGGCATGGCCTTCATCATAATGTTAAGCGAGCAGCCTGATGGCATGGCAGGTGTTACACCCATCACTTTAGGGTTCTGCTCCGCAAGTTCCACCATTGTATGGCCGAAAACATCCTGGTACTTAGGAGGCTGTGGCTTTTCGTGGTGTGTTTTGTATATTTCGCCTGTAATTTTATCAAATAAGCCTGGTGCGTGCCACTTCGTCTGGTCTTTTTCGGCCAGAGCATAGCCTTTGCCTTTGGTTGTAAGCACGTGCAGTATCTTCGGACCCGGAATATGCTTCAGGTCCTCCATCACCGACACTAGGTGGTTCACATCATGGCCGTCAATTGGGCCAAAATAACGGAACTTCAATCCTTCGAAGAGGTTGCTCTGCTTTAAAATAGAAGCTTTGATGCCGCTTTCAATTTTAGAAGCAATCTGCTGTGCGTTCGGGCCAAACTTGCTGATCTTGCCCAGTACGTTCCAGATCTCGTCGCGCACTTTGTTATAAGTGCGGGAGGTGGTAATATCAGTTAAATATTCTTTTAAAGCGCCTACGTTCGGGTCGATGCTCATGCAGTTATCGTTGAGCACTACCAGCAGGTTGGCATTGGCTACACCAGCGTGATTAAGGGCTTCGAAAGCCATACCGCCTGTCATGGCACCGTCGCCGATAACGGCAATGTGCTGGCGGTTGTCTTCGCTTTTATACTTTGATGCCACAGCCATACCCAAAGCCGCCGAGATAGACGTGCTCGAGTGGCCTACGCCAAAAGTATCGTATTCGCTTTCTTTTCTTTTCGGGAAACCGGAGATGCCGCCATACTTGCGGTTTGTGTGGAAAACCTCACGACGGCCAGTTAAAATCTTGTGTCCATAAGCCTGATGGCCCACGTCCCATACCAACTGGTCGTAAGGTGTATTAAAAACGTAATGCAATGCCGTTGTAAGCTCCACCACGCCAAGGCTGGCTCCAAAATGGCCGCCATGTATCGAAACAACATCGATGATGTACTGCCTCAGCTCCTGTGTTACCTGTAGCAACTGCTCTGGTTTGAGCGCGCGCAGGTCGGCAGGCGTGTGAATGGAGGCAAGCAACTCTCCGGGTTTAATGATCATAGAATTGTCTTTATAGACCTCTAACAAAAATTTTCAGCTAAAGTTTACAAAGCAGAAATTGTACCTTTTTAGCGAACTCGTAAAGTTAATAAAATTAAGAATACAGGCACCTACTATCTTGCATTTAGAGAACGGAAAAACTGTCTGCTAAAGTATAGTGTAACTGCTATATAACCCGAATCTATAAACCTGATTATACTTGCCAACATCTGCCACCGGAAATAAAAACCAGTCGCATTCTCGGTTATACTTCCAACAGCTACAACTTGTTATGAACCAGCCTGCAAAGGTTTGGGTTGTGAGTAGGTGATATGGCGGTAATACGCCGGAAATGTTTATTTTTGTAACCGGCGCAGCTACAAGCGCATACTAAAAAGGCAGAATACGTGAGTTTCGAAATCAGATTACCCTTGTTTGAAGGTCCTTTTGACCTGTTGCTTTTCTTTATCGAGCGCGATGAGCTGGACATCCATGACATTCCGATCTTCCAGATCACGAATGAGTTTGTGGGATACATTCGCCAGCTGGAGAAGCTGAACATTGAGGTAGCCAGCGATTTTATACTTACGGCAGCCACCTTAATGCGCATCAAAGCTAAAATGCTGCTGCCCCGCACCGAGAAAGACGAAGAGGGCAACGAGATTGACCCCCGCCAGGAACTGGTGCAGCACCTGCTGGAGTATAAAAAGTATAAAACAGCCACGCCTATACTTTCGGAGATGGAAGATGTTCGCCTGGCCCAGGAGAACCGCGGTAACATACACGAAGAACTGCAGCAGATTGCCAACGCCAACCACTTTGAGTATGAGTTGCAGGACCTGAGCCTGTACAAGCTGATGCGTGTGTTCGAGAAAGTGATGGTGCGTTTTGAGGAAGAGCAGAACAGGCCGAAGCACACCATTATCCAGTACCCTTACACCATAGAAGAGCAGCGCGAAGTGATCATGAACATGGTAATGCAGCGCAAAAACGTAGCTTTCTCGCAGATCATCGCTGAGTTTCCGGACAAGATTGGTATGATCTTCAACTTCTTGGCTATACTTGACATGCTGCAGCTAAACCTGATCGATATTGAGGTAGGAGAGGGTTTCAACGACTTTATCATCATCAACACGGCAGACAAAGCCAACCAGGTAACACAACTGTTTGTAGAATAATCCGATTATACTTTTATTCACTAACTTGCAAAAGTTAGGCTGCTATAGGCCACAGGCAATAAAACCGTGCCTCCTTACATGGATCAGAACAAAAAGACAATACTTAAAAGCTTTAGCCCTGTTAAAATACTGATCCCGGTACTGCTGGGATTAGCGGCAACGGCGTGGCTTTTTATAAAGGACGACAAGGTAGGGGAGCTGAAAGGTATTGTAGAGGCCAATGTGTGGTGGCTGGCAGCTGCACTTGCAGTGCTTGTTGTTCGGGATCTGGGCTATATGTACCGCATCCGTTCGCTTACCGATAAATTCCTAACCTGGCGCAACAGCCTGGACGTGATCATGCTTTGGGAATTTGCCTCTGCCGTTACACCTTCCGTGGTAGGCGGTACTACAGTGGCTACCATCATTCTAAATAAAGAAGGTATTCCGCTGGGCAAGTCGCTGGCCTATGTTATGCTGACGGCAGTGCTCGATAACATGTTCTTTATTATGGCGGCCCCTATTGCACTCCTGCTAACGCAGGGCGAGGTGTTCCCAACCTTTAACCTAGACCCATCTGATATTGCCAAGCTAAAGTCTGCATTTTATATCAGTTACGGCCTTATTGCGCTGTATACGTTTATCATGATCTATGCGCTTTTTGTAAGGCCAAGAGCATTTAAATGGCTGCTGCTTAAAACTACTTCCCTGGGTTTTCTGCGTAAGTGGCGGGTTAACGCATTCCAGCATGGCAACGAGATTGTGTGGGCATCGGAGCAGCTAAAAGGCAAAGATTTTAACTACTGGGCAAGGGCCATTATCTCTACTATATTCGTGTGGAGCGCGCGCTACTTCCTGCTAAATTGTCTGATCGCCGCCTTTACAGACGTAACGCTCAGCGAACATGCCCTCATCATTTCCCGCAACCTCATCTTCTGGATTGTGATGCTAATTGCCATTACACCGGGTGGTGCCGGTATTGTGGAGATGGCTTTCCCAAGTTTCTTTGGCTTGTTCCTGGGCAGTTTCAGTAATATCGTAGTGGTGCTTTACCGCCTGATCACCTACTATCCATACCTGATCCTGGGTTCTATCTTTCTGCCAAAGTGGGTGGCCAAAGTGTTCGGCCGTCAGGCACAGGAGCAGGAAGAGTTTGCGCCAAGGTACAGAGGATAACAATTTTAATAGAGGCGCAACAGTTTACGTCTCCTTTATATAACAACAGCATCCATACTTCTTATGAAACGATACCTGCTGCCACTGCTGGCCCTTTTATACTTTACAAGCTGCTCCGACAGCAACACCTCTTTAGAACAGAAATTAAGGGAGGCTGTAACGGAAGGTGAGGTAGGCGCAAATGGATATAAAACTATAAACTTAACCGAGCTCACCGATTTTGAGTGGGACAGGCTGTACTACTTTCAGGCCGGTGAAGACAATAAATCAATAAGTGATGCGATTGGCTTTAAGTGGGAGGGCGCTGGTGTAGATGAGGGATACCGCCGCCTGCTGTTTGTAAAGGGCGAGGAAGTAGTGTCTTACACAGACTATAATTACAGTGAGTTTCCGCTGTTTGTGTACGGGTGCCAAGGCGATAAGTGGGTGTACCCAATCAGCCGCAGCTCGTTTGCATCGTTCAAGTACTGTAATGAAGATGTGGAAGTATACACGTTTATACCTGTGCCGTGTGTAGAAGATATAAGGGAATTGATGACGTATAAATGCCCTGCTGGAACTGATGTTGCAGAGTAGATGAAGAAGCCGGTTTAGCCGGCTTTTCTGTTTTTTTTAGCTGCTTATACTTGGCTCTAAATTTGGGTTAGACAGTTTCCAGCGGATAAACTCTTCCGTGGCACTAACCTGCTGCATCCCTAATTTAACGAGTACTCTGGCAGATGGTGCATTATCCAGTAAACACCTTGCTGTAATTACTTTTACGTTTGGCTGCTGAAATGCCCAATTTATCAGGCCTTGGGCAGCTTCTAAACCATAGCCTCTGTTTTGCGCCTGTTCTATTATAGCATATCCAATATCCACTTCTCCATCAGCATTAGGCAAACCTTTAAAGCCGGCATCGCCAATTACAGTCATACTATCCCGATGCACCACCATATACGACTCAAAGCCAGTAGGCGCCTTTACCAGTTCCAGGTTTTTAATGATCTTAGGAAAGGTGTCGATGGCTTCCTGGTCGGGCCAGAAAGGTGTAAGCTGCAGGCCGAGCTTTGGAAGTATACTTGCGTCTCCGGCTATCAATGCTTTCGTAACTTCTAGGGTGAAGGGGATAAGTATGAGCCTGTTGGTGTGGATGTAATGAATGGCCATAGTCTTTTAACTATTGCGACATGTACCTAAAATAGGAATACTTATTTTAAAGTTGTGGCAGGCTTTTTAAAGGATGAATACTTAATAAAAAAGATCACAGGCCCTATAAAAGGCAGAAACATCGTTCCTATTAACCAGAGTATTTTATGAGTAGCATCGAGTCTGTTTGTAACTAGTATCATTACCCATGCTATCAAGAATAAAAGGATTACAGATAATGTTAACGTTTGCCAAAATATCAATCCAATTCCGGGTGTTACTAATTCCATAAGTTTGTTTTTGTTTAGTGCTTATAAAACCTAAATATATAAATTAAACATTATAAACCAATCTGCTGCGGATTCTCGTGGTTCGTATACCATTGTTAAACAAAAACGGGGACTAAGAAGTCCCCGTCAGCTAGCTTTCAGACTGGCAAGTCCGGAATAACAAATGTTATTTATACTTTGTCGTGCTACGTGTGTTGCAAAAACCTACACCAAGTCATGCTTCACTAGGTACTCTGCAATCTGCACAGCATTAGTAGCAGCACCTTTACGTAGGTTATCTGCCACAATCCACATATTCAGGGTTCTTGGTTGCGTTTCGTCTAAACGTACGCGGCCTACAAGTACTTCGTCTTTGCCATGGGCATCCTTCGGCATCGGGTACTGCAGGTTCTTCACGTCATCTACTACCTTCACACCTTCCGTTTCGTTCAGTATACGGTACACCTCGTCAAGGGTAAAGTCTTTCTCAAACTCCACGTTCACAGACTCTGAGTGGCCACCCATTACCGGAATACGCACCGCTGTAGCTGTAACACGGATAGAATCATCACCCATGATCTTCTTTGTTTCGAGGATCATCTTCATCTCTTCTTTGGTATAGCCGTTGTCCTGGAACACGTCGATGTGTGGGAGTACGTTCAGGTCGATCGGGTATGGGTACGCTTTCTCGCCCTCTTTGCCGGCACGCTCATTCATTAGCTGCTCCACAGCCTTTACGCCAGTGCCTGTTACCGACTGGTAGGTGCTAACTACAATGCGCTTCGCCTTCAGCTCTTCGTGCAGCTTGTTTAGGGCCACCACCATTTGTATGGTAGAGCAGTTCGGGTTAGCAATAATTTTATCTTCTTTGGTCAGTTCTCTGGCATTGATCTCCGGTACTACCAGTTTTTTGGTTGGGTCCATGCGCCACGCCGAAGAGTTATCTACTACAACTATGCCTGCTTCGGCAAACCTAGGAGCCCACTCGGTAGAGGTGCTGCCACCAGCAGAGAAAATGGCAATTTGCGGGGCAGCCGCAATCGCGTCCTGCATCCCGATAACCTTTATCTGTTTACCCTTAAACTCCATCTGTTTACCAACAGATCTCTCAGAAGCAACCAACAATAATTCCGTTACCGGGAAGTCGCGCTCCGCCAGTACTTTCAAAATTTCACCGCCAACCAATCCTGTGGCGCCTACTACTGCTACTTTCATTCAGGGTATATAATTAATTTGTTTAAAGCTTAACTGTAGAATCGTTGATTGTTAGTTGGTGGGTGTACGATTCGGACAGGTCGCGACCTATCCCTATAAAAGTACTAACCCAATAATTCTCTAACTCCCAAACTTCCTTAACTAACGCCCCAGCCTCTCGTAAAAGTTCTCAAACTACAAAAGCAGTTGCGTTCATAAGACCTCATATCGTTATCCAAACCTTTGAGTGCCTTATACATTCAGCGTGCCGGCTTTCCCTCACGCGGGTGCAAATTAAGTAAGTTTTTACTACAATTTCAGCCTATGAAGCAAACTTTACTCTTTCTGTTCCTGCTAGTTCCAATGTGGGCACACTGCCAGCTACAGGAAAGTTTCTCCGATGGTAATTTCACTCAAAGCCCCACCTGGGCAGGTGATATTACCAGTTTCATAGTTAATGCACAGAACCAATTGCAAAGCAATGGCCCCGCTGTAACCGGCACCACGCTGCAACTGGTTACACCCTCGCAGGCAGTAGTTGGCACCACCTGGGAGTTTTGGGCAAATCTGAAACTGGCTACCTCCTCTACCAATTACACAGATGTATGGCTGATTGCCGATAATGCAGACCTTAACAGCAGCAGTACGAACGGCTATTTTGTGCGGATCGGTAATACGGCAGATGAAGTGAGCCTGTATCGGAAAGATGCCGGTAAAACTGCAGTTATGATCATCAACGGGCAGGATGGAACAGTTGCCACGAGTAACAACATAGTGCGTGTCCGGGTAACACGAAGTATAAACTATGAGTGGGAGCTAAGTATAGATATAACTGGTACAGGACAGAGCTACAGCGGCCAAGGTATGGTTACTGATGCCACCTACAAGCGCTCTTTATACTTTGGGGTGCTGGTAAAGTATACTTCGGCTAATAGTAAGAATTTTTACTTCGATGATTTTGGCATTACCGACAGCAAGGAGCCTGTGCTGGAGGAGCTACAAACTTTAACTCTTCAGGAATTGATACTTCAGTTTAATGAGCCACTGTTGCAGCCGCAGGCAGAGAACGTTGCCAATTATACTTTAAACGGAAGTACAAAACCCACGATAGCAGAACTAACTGAAGCCGGAACGGTAAGGCTGGTATTTAGCCAGAACTTCAGTTTTGGGAGCAATACGCTAAGTATAGCCAACCTGCAGGACCTGTATGGTAACAGCCTGAGCAGCCCTATTGAGCGCAGCTTCAGTTTTACTCCTCCGGCTGTACTTCCGGGTTACAACGAGCTCATCATCACTGAAATAATGGCCGACGAAACGCCAGTGGTTGGTTTGCCTGCGCAGGAATACATTGAGTTTTTCAATGCCACAAGAGATAAGGTGCTTACGCTACAAGGTATCCGCTACTCCGATGCCACCTCCACTACCACTTTGCCAAACGTGCAGCTGCAGCCGGGAGAGTATGCTGTGGTAGTGCCTAATACACAGGTAGCTAACTTTACAAAGTATGGCAAAGTGATCGGTATCAGCAACTTCCCGAGCCTTAATAACAGCGGTGAATTGCTGCAACTGCTGCAACCTAACGGCAGGCTGATTTACGCGGTAAATTACTCCGATACCTGGTACAAAAACAGCAGCAAAAAAGATGGCGGCTGGAGCCTGGAGATGATTGACGTAACAAATTCCTGTGCGGGCATCGAAAACTGGACAGCCTCTGTTGACCCTCGTGGTGGCACACCGGCTCAGGCTAACTCTGTAGCAGCCTCTAACCCAGATAACACGCCGCCTGCTATTGTAGATGCCACAGCTATTGCTCCGGACAGAATACTGCTCCGCTTCAACGAACGGCTCGACAGCACACAGGCAGCAAGCATAGCCAACTACAGCATCAGCCCAAGTATAAGTATAGCTAGTGTACAGGTGCAGGGGCCACTTTTTACAGATGTTATACTTATACTTAGTGCACCACTGCAGGAGCGGCAATTGTATACCCTCACTGCCAAAAGTATAACCGATTGCTCCGGCAACCTCAGCAGCCAGCTACTTGCAGTAACTTTTGCCTTGCCATCAGCGCCTGCACCCGGCGATGTGGTGATAAATGAAATACTCTTTAACCCACGGCCAAACGGAGTAGACTTTGTGGAGCTGGTGAACCGTAGCGACAAATTCATCAACCTAAAGGACTCGAAACTGGCTAACACCTCCGGCGATACCATCAGCAACATCAGAAATATAACTATGGCCAACTATGTGCTGGCACCGGGACAATACGTGGTGCTTACCTCCAACCCCGAAAACATCAAAAGCAATTACCCTGCTGCCCGCGAGCAGGCCTTCCTGCGCATGAGCAGCCTGCCCAGCTATCCCGATGCTGCCGGTACTGTTGTGGTGCTGCAACCCGATAACCGCACCGCCGACAGGTTTAGCTACACCGATGATATGCATTTTGATTTGCTTGATGATAAGAATGGCGTATCGCTGGAGCGCATAAGGCTGCAGGGGCAAAGTATAGCCAGTAATTTCCATTCCGCAGCTACTACTGTTTTTGCCACACCGGGCTACCGAAACTCACAATCGCAGGCGGAGGTACAGGCGCAGCAGCTGTTTAAAATAGAGCCTAAGGTTTTCTCTCCGGATGGCGACGGCTTCGAAGATTTTACCACGATCAACTACAGCATTGATAATGCAGGATTAGTGGCTAACATCACGGTTTTTGATGCGCAGGGGCGGGAGGTTCGAAAGCTTGTGCGAAACGAACTGATGGCAACAAACGGCTTTTTTAGGTGGGACGGATTGCGACAAGACGGCTCTAAAGCCAATATCGGCACGTACATCCTATACATTGAAATGTTTGGGCTGAATGGCGAGAAAAGCGAGTTTAAAGAACGCGTGGTGGTAGGCGGCAGAATGTAACATATATCCTAAACCCAGTACACGGTATAGCAAAGGCTAAAAGTATACTTCAGCTCTACTCAGTTACAACAAAGTCCTCGGTGCTGGTTATAGTTCTGCCACTGTGTAACACACTTATTTTAACGGTGCCCACAATACCGCTTGGCACCTTTACCACCATGGTAGAACCGGAGTAACTTACTACCTGTGCCGCTGCAGAGCCAAATCTGGCCGCTGTATAGTAATAAGGTGTAAAGTTTGCCACGTTTAATGTTACTGTTGTGCCGGCTGGCCCGATGCCTGGCGTAAAAGAGGTGATCTTCGGTTCTAAAACGGTAAAGTCTTCGGAAGTATACACGCGTTGGTTGCCAAACTGCACTGCAAGTTGGGTTGGGCCTACCGGAGCGTTAAGAGGCACCATCACTTTAATATAAGTAGCCGTGGCAACATGCGAGTTAGCCGCAACCGTACCAAAATAGACAGGGTAGGTGTTGCCCGGTTGAAAGGTGCCATAGATCGTAATCTCTTTGCTTAGTCCGGCAGACGCAGGGGAGAAGGATGTGACAGCAGGAGCAATAACATCGTATTGCTGCTGCGCTTTAACGGTGTGCGTGCCAACTGTAACGGCTACGTCGTTATTGCCGATATAGGCTCCCGGCGGAACAGTAGCATTGATCTGGTTGAAAGAAACATAGCTTATAGTTGCCGGAACATCGCCGACTGTTACACTCACAGAGCTGCTGTAGGGATAAGTTAAAGGAAATCCGCTTCCGTATATTGTAAAGCTGCTCCCTTGCAGGCCAGCAGCCGGAGAAACAGATGTAATACTGTGAGGCAGCAAGGTAAACTCCTCTGGCAGCACTGTGGTAACACCGTCTATCAACACTGATATAGGTACTTTCTCTGTGGTTAAACCAGTAGGCACCGTAACCCGCAGCTCATAAGAGCCATTGGTAATGGTGCTTACCTCTTTCTGCCCGAAAAATACTCTGGCCGTACCATAATATGAATTGTAGATAAAATTATCACCGGAGATCAAAACTATTGTACCCGCATGCCCTGACTTAGGAGAAAAGTCGGTGATGGTTGGGAGTACTTTAAATGTAGACGAAACATTAAATGTCTCATCTTTTAATCTTAGCACTACAGGTACCTGCCTGGTTGCATAATAATAGCCTAAGTCAATTGCAGAGGGAACTTCTACCACAATTTTATTTGGGCTTACTTCTATTTGTTTGGCAGTTCTGTTACCAAAGGTTACCTGTACATCATTCGGGTTGCTGGTATAAAAGCTGCCGGTAATTGTAATTATTTCGCCTGCTTTTCCGGCGTTTGGCGAAATGCCCTGTGTAGTGGTAGAAGGTAGCTTAACAGATACCAGTTGCCCGAATACAGTGCCTTTTTCATTTGCAATGTAAGCTTTGGCATAAAGCATGGCGTTGCTCTTATTTGTAACAAACGACTGTAGCCCTAGCGCTTCTTTGCTATACTTGCCCACTGCTGCATCTCTGCCCATCGATAGCTTATAGCCACTGGTAAGACTTACATCAGAAGTAGAGTTAATCACAAAGCCATAGTCTAGAATGGGGTATTTGCCTTTATTTATGATGTTTCCTTGCAGTAGTGCACTGGAGGGTGAGTTGGCTATGATTTCTTCTGTCTTAATTTCCGGCTGTATTACTTCATCTTCTTTGTCTTTACACCCCTGTATCAGGAGCAGGGCAAACAAAACGAGCAAAAGAGGTGCGCGAAGTATAAGTGGTTTCATAAGGTTTTCACTAGTCTGTTGAATCATAGCGGTTGCCATTCGTGGTAACAGGAGCAATTGGTAAAAGCAATGATGCTAAAGCTGTTAGGATGGCGACTACAATATACTAGAAAATATTTAACATTAGATACATGCTATATAAGTGGGCATAAATGAAAAGCCCCGCAGCGATAAACTGCGGGGCTTAATATTAATTTTTGTACTAGAAAGATTTAATCCAAGGCACCAACGATTGCAGCATCGGCACAAAAGACGTGCTGTGGGTGCCACCGTTTATACTTATCAATTCTGTTTTCGATGCTCCCTTGGCTTTAAACCTCTCATAGGTAAGCCTTGTGTTTTCGAAAGGTACAATGTTGTCGGCAGTGCCATGATAGAGGCGGGTAGGGCTTTGCGGAGCCCAGCCGTTAAAGCTGTTCTCCTGTAACGACTGCTTTAGCAGCAATTCTTTATCCGATGCCTTCAAACCGTTATAGAAAGCAGTAGTGAAGAGCTTCTGTGGATCTGTGGTGAGTTCGCGGTTAATGGCGCTGCCGCCGTTGCTGCCGTTAAACAACTGCGGCAACTTGCTGGCATAAGGCTCCTGGAAAAGCTCGTTCAAAGGCCGGTTCCAGCTGTTGGTGTGGTTGTAAGCCTGCAGTATGTATGCCAAGTAAGCTGGGTAAGAATACATTTGGCCAGATGTGATACCAGAAAGCATATGCGTTAAATCGTAACCACCAGCACCGGCTGCCGAAGCTGTTACCTTTAACTTGTGTTGCGGGTTTGTCTCAATCTCTTTTTGTGCGGCCAGCGTCACATAGCCACCCTCCGAGTATCCCACCAGGAACAGCTGCTCATTTGTACTGATATTTTTCTCTGTATAAAATTTACGACTCGCCTTAATCATATCAACCACAGCCAGGGCAGAGTGCTTTTGGTCGTAGTATGGGTGGAAAATCTGTTTAGATGCTCCAAAGCCAATGTAATCTGGAATAAGTGTTACGTAGCCTGCCGCTGCAAAAAGCTCAAACCCGGATAAACCTGTAAAGCTAGTGGGTGCATCGCTGTGGCTAAAGATGGTGCCATGCTGTGCACTTACAATCGGAGCAGGTGTTGCCATGCCTACTGGCACGCAAACCAAACCAGAGGCTTTTATCTCCTTGCCTTGGTAAGTAGTATAGTACTGCAGCTTGTAAACCGAAACGCCATACTTTATCTCGCTGCCATATATGCCGTAGCCCTCTGCCGCCGCCAACGACTGCAGCATGCTTTTAGGTACAGTGGTAACAAGCTCGGAGGATATATAAAGTTCTTTCTCTGCTACAGGTGCAGCTGCAACTTCTTTATCGCAGCTGGTTTGGGTGGCAATTGTGCCGAAAAGCAGGATATATATAAGCAGTAATCTGATCACAGTCTTCTAATTAAGAGGTTAGATTATTGAGATGTAACATTGGGTGTACAAGAAGAGTGCCATCTGCAACGAAGGTAGTGAAACTGCAATTATTATGGCTTCACCTGCTGCAGATAATGTTGACTTAGCGTATCTTGCGCTACTTTTAGATCATACTATAAAGCACAGGCAGCAACTTGAGAATCAGGATGGTTTATGCTGTTTGCCTGTAGCTGTACTTATTTAGATTACCTGTGGAAATAGAAATTATACTTTACCTGTGCTTCTTTGCTTTCCTGGCCGGGTTTATTGACTCAATTGTGGGTGGGGGAGGCCTGATACAGCTGCCTGCCCTGCTGGTATTTTTGCCCGGCCTGCCGCTGCCTGTAGCGTTTGGTACGGGTAAGTTTGCAGGAATTGCGGGCACCACCGCGGCTATGGTGCGCTACGTCAGAACCGTTAAAATCAATTACCTGGCCATACTCCCGGCTGCCGGGGCGGCTTTTGTTTTCTCGTTTTTAGGAGCAAGGGCACTAGCTCACATAGATGCCAGCTTAATGAAGCCGCTTATCCTGGTGCTGCTGGTGCTGGTGGCGGTATACACATTCATCAAAAAAGACTTCGGATCGTTGCATGCACCCAAGCTTACAGAGCAAAAAGAGCGGCTATACGGGTTGCTGGTAGGGGCATCTATCGGTTTCTATGATGGATTTTTTGGCCCTGGTACCGGCAGCTTCCTGATCTTTATCTTTATCGGGTTGTTCGGTTTTAACTTTCTGGCAGCTTCGGCGGCATCTAAAGTAGTAAATGTGGCTACCAACCTGTCGGCACTGCTATACTTTGCCTACAAAGGATTTGTGCTGTATGAGGTGGCTATACCAATGGCAGTATGCAGTATAATTGGCTCGCAGTTGGGGACACGCACTGCTCTGAACCGTGGCGTAGGATTTGTGCGGGTGCTGTTCCTGGTGGTGGTATCGGGTATTATCTTAAAATTTGCTTACGATACCTACGGCTCCGGCGGAAGCGACTTTGCACAGTTAGCTACTGCCGTACAGCAGTGGTTTGGGAGAAAAGGGTAATTCTGAGCTTGCTCAATAACAAAAGCGCCATCCGCTAAGAGTATAGGGGATGGCGCCTTTGTTTTATAGAATAGTTATACTTATTTATTCGGCAGTTTTCCTTCGGCCTGCATTCGCTGGATAACGCGCATGGCTACTTCCTGTCCGTACTGCTGTCCTTTTACCATCGACTCCTGCATGATAAGCGGTGTTTTCTCCAAAAGCTTTTTACCCAGAGGCGTGCTGTACAGTGCAATAAGGTCTTTTATCTCCTGGTGCGTAAAGTGCTTGTCGTAAACCGGTACAGTTAAGTTTACAATGTCTTCTACTGTAAATGCTTTTTCAAACTCGTCCCATACTTCGGCTGGTAAGGTGTTGTTTGTTTTGCGCATGGCATCCAGGTTGGTTTTAATGGCTGAAAGACCAAGTTCACCTGCTTTTGTTACGCGTAACAGTTCCCGTATGTCTTTTGTTTTGGCGTTGTCTTGTGCGAAAGCCGATGTGCAGCTAATCAGTAGCACAATCAGGAGGGTGTAAAGTTGTTTCATTAGGGTTGTAATTGTATGAGTAATAAATAAAAGTTGCCGCTGGAGTGTCGGGAGCTACTCACAATCGAAAGGCAGATGACTTTATGTGGGACACAAAGCAAATGTTCTGATCAAAGTATGCCAAGTCAAAGTTAGAACTTTAAATTAATACCCTGCCAAAATCAGTGGGCAATTTTTATACTTGTCACAAAGGGTGTACTGCCCCCTTACTCCACCGGAACCTCGCCTGCAGCCCAATAAAGGTATGTTTTAGCTTTGGCATACTTGGTAAGGAGCTCATTCAGTTTTGCCTGCGCCTCCAGGTACTTCACTTCCCGGGAGTTGATCAGGAATAGAGAGCTTTCGCCGTTTTCAAAGCGTGTTATCTCTCCGTTGCGAAGTATAAGAGCATTAGCCACTGCCTGTTCCTGCAGTCTGATCTGCTTTTCCAGTGCCAGCCATTCGTTGTATGCCGCCAGAACAGAGGCCTCTATTGTACGCGCAGACTGTACCAGTTCAAATGCGTTTGCCTGTTGTTTGGCTTTTGTGAGCTGAAGCTTTCCCCGTTCCTGCCGCAAAAAAAGCGGAAGGCTAAAGCTTACGCCCAGCTTATAGTTGTTGCCCATGTACTGCTGGTCCAGTGCCTCCGCATCAAGGTAAAAATCACTTTGCAGTATGTTATAGTCTACATTAAGCTTAGGTTTTAACTTATCTGCAGCAAAGCGTTGTTCGATCTCCAGTTGGTCTCCTTTAAGCTCCAGTTTTCGCAGCTCCGGGTGGTTAGTGCGTGCAAACTGAAGCAATTGCTCCAGCGAGTCTGGTGAAAGCGTGGCAATTTCGCTGCCTAGTAGAGTGGGTACAGTGCCATCCGTTAACTCCAACGGCACTGCATTTTCGGCCCACAGATGCACAGCCACCTGCAAGCGGTTGTTGCTGTATTCCAGCAATGCCTGCTGCAACAGTACTTGCCTGTCCTGCACAGCCATGCGAGCCTCCACAGTATCAATTGCAGCCAGATCTCCTTCCTGTGCTCTTATGGTTACTGCATTTAGCCGGAACTGTGCCAGTTCCAGCGCCTCCTGGTACAGCTGCACGGTGCGGTATTGCAAGAGCCAGTCCCAGTAGTCTTTCGTAGCCTCCAACAACAGTTTATTGATTATTTTTATACGCTCAGCCTCTGCTATGTCCTGCATCAGTTGTGCCTGCCTTAAGGTGGCACGGCGTTCATCAATAAACAATCCCTGCCCTAGCGGCACCGTTATGCCGGCATAGCTTAGCCCATTGGCAGGGGTGTTATTCTCTGGGTTCAGGTACTGGCCCTGGTTTCTCTCATATCCTGCTTTCAAAGCGGGGCCAAACCACAGCGGTACGCGCAGCGTGTTGTCCCAGGTGTTGTAGTACTCTTTGCCGTTAAACTCTTTGCGGTAAAGTTTACTGCTAATTTCTGGGTCAAAGGCTCCGCGGGCCATACGTAGCTCCTGCCTGGCCTGTTCGGTTAAGAGCCTTGCCTGCGAGGCAACCGGGTGGTTGGCAAGTATAACCCTGTGGTACTGTTCCAGTGTTAGTACCTGCACCGAGTCCTGCGCCATAGCTTGCCATCCAAAGAGGCTCATAAACAGGCAAAGTATAAAATACCGGCTGCGCATTATTTTTCTTCCTCCTCTGCTTTGGCGGTAGTAGCTTCTTTTGCGGCAGCTTTGCCTTTCGGGTCGGTATAATCTGGCGGGAAATTGTTCAGCTGACGCCACAACTCATACCAAATTGGCACCGTGTTCAGCATAGCCCAGCCGTACACACCAGAGCCAACACGCAAGGCATCCGGCCATGGCTTCCCGTTAGGGTCCGGCACTACCAGCATACGGTACTTACCATTTGTGGCGGTGTTGTCAATCACTGCTACCACACCTCCAAACGTACCAAAGCTAACATCCGGCCATCCTGAGAAAACGAGTGTAGGCCATCCTTCAAATTCCAGACGAACCGGATCTCCCCGCTGAATGAGTGGAAGGTCCAAGGGGTCTATGTAGAGCTCTGCAGCTAAGTTTGGATTCTCAGGCATAATGGTAGCTAAGGCTTCGCCTTCTTTTATGGTTTCTCCTATGCCTGCTTTTAATGTTTTTACCACGTAACCATCCTGCGGCGCTACAATCTGATAGTATTGGCTTCTAACCTCTGTGCTGCTGTATTCACTCTGCAGCTTGGCCACATCAGCCTGTGTTCCATATATATAAGAACGGGTAGCACTTAGCTCAGCCTCCGCTTTGGCTATTTTGTCGCCATACTCAGCTTGTAGCGAGTTTAATTCGGTGCGGGCGTTCTGTAATTCGGCCTGTGTGGCTTCATACTTGTTGATAAGCGATACTAGCTTAGCCTGCGCCTCCTGGAGTTTCAGACGACGCTGTTCCAGTTCTGTTAGTGATTTTAGCCCCTGTTTGTATAGGTTCTCCTGTCGCGCAAACTGGTCCTCTGCAATCTTCAACTCGGTGCGCTGTGCCACTACATCCATACTATCGCTTTGTAGCTTAAGGCGGGTTTGCTCTACTTTGTTGCGTGCCTTCTGCAGGCTGAAAACCAAGCCTTCACGTAGTGCCTGTATCTGCTCCTGCATGGCTTCAGCCTTGTTTTGGTTAGCCTCTACTGCTCCCTGTTTTGCCGTAACCTGCTCGCCTAAACGTACCAATAGGTTTGGGTCCATGTACTTTTCCTTAATCTCAGATATGCTGGCAATCGTGTCACCTTTCTGCACGTACTCTCCTTCCATTACATGCCACCTCTCTATACGGCCTGCAATGGTTGCTTCTACCGTCTGTGGTCTGTCCTGGGGAGTAATTGTTGTGAGTTCGCCTCTGGAGCGGATGTTCTGAGTCCAGGGCAGGAACAGCGAGAGGAACATGATCAGAAATATTCCTCCTATCCAGTATGTAAGGGTGCGGCCAAGATTTGGCGTCTGCACCTCCGACATAACGTCCAGGTGCGGTTTATCCGTATTATCGAAAACTCTTAATTCTGAAGCCATAAATTAGCTTATTACATCAGTTAATTCCTGCAATATGTCCAGTCGCTTTATTTCATCATAGTTTCCGGAAGCTATCAGATGTCCATCCTGTAGTAGTAATGTGCGGTCACACAGCTGCATTACCTCCCTATCATTTGAAACAATGATCATAGTCCAATCAAACTGCGGGCCTGTAAGCAGACGCAGGAACTCCATTTTATCTTTCTTAGCCATACCTGCCCAGTAATTGTCTATGATCAGGAGCTTAGGGCGCTGCACCAAGCTGCGTGCCATTACTATTTTACGAGCCACACTGCCTGGCAGGCGCATACTACCGCCAGTAAGGTAAGCGTGTAATCCATCAGGCAGGGAATGTACAAACTGGGAAAGCCCGGTGAGCTCGATGGCCCATAAAATATCCTTCATCGGCAGGTCGCGGCCTAGAGTAATGTTATCAATCAGTAAGCCATCGAACACCTGTTCTTTAGAGATATTATCACCAATCAGGCTGCGCAGGCTTCCTGTGTCCAGGTCGCGCATGGATATCCCATTGTAAGCAAGACTGCCCTCATAAGAAGAGAAGAGCCCGAGCAATATATTGATGAAGGTGCTTTTGCCAGAGCTGTTAAAACCTGCCAGGCAAATGCGTTCAGAAGGTTGTATGGTGAAGCTGAGATTTTCTAGGGCAACTTTTTTCGTGTCCATAAACTTGTAACTGAGGTTCTTTGCCTGTATGCTTAATCCTCCGTCCAAAGGTAAATCACTAAGTTTAATGCCCTTCACCTCTTCAAGCGGGAGGTCAGTTACCTGCCCGATTTTATCAAGACTTGTCATTACATCATAAACAGTGTCTAGTTTGATTATGATCTTTTCTACTGCGGTCATCATCAAGATGATAACGATCTCAGAGGCTACAAACTGACCTATATTGATTTCCTGTTGCACTACCAGTATACAGCCTAGCACAAGTAAACCACCTGTAATAAAGGTTTTGAAGCCTACAAAGCTGTAGTACTGCGTCATGAGGATCTTAAAGTGCTGTCTTCGCACATTTAAGTAACTCTTCACATAGTCGTTGGTGCGATCCATGGGCAGGTTTGTGTGGCCCACCAGTTTGAAGGTACTCAGGGACCGTGCCATTTCCTCTAGCCAGGCAACCAACTTATACTTGTATTTAGACTCTTTTATACTTGTGTCGATGCCTTTACCGCCTGTTAACCATATTATAGCTATCAGCACAATAATTAGTATCATGCCGAAGAAGATAAAGTAAGGGTGGTAGAAAGACAGCAGTATAAGGCCGAACACGATCTGGATTACAGCTGTAGAAAAGTCTACCAGAATCTTCGCAATGCCTTTTTGAAGCGTGACTACATCAAAAAAGCGGTTCATTAACTCAGGCGGATAATATTTAAGCAGGGCCTCAGGTTGAATGCGAGGTACCCGGTAAGCAAACTCCGAGGCTGTGCGTGCAAACAGACGCTGCTGAATAAACTCAACCAGCCATAGCTGCATTACCTGCAGGCCGCCTACTATTAACAGGGCCAGTATAATCAGGCTTATAAGTACAACTACCGATACTGAGATTTGCCCGCTAGACACAAAGCCAATAATACTCTGGATACCAAGCGGAAGCGTTAAACTTATAAGTCCCGCGGCAATGGCATATACATACATGTACAATATTTCCCGACGCTCTATAGAGAGTAGCTGCAGGAAACGTTGTATGGGGGTGAGTCTTTTATAATTGGTTGAAGCGTCCATTTTGCTCTGGCGTTAATTATTTGTATTAGCACTATCTATTGCTGCAAAAACCGTCTGTTTCAGGAAGATAACTGTCTCATTGTACTGTTCTGCCTTTATGTCTGTAAGAGAAGGCAAATGGAGAGCGTAAAAAACCTGCTGCTGCGCTGCCTCCAGCATGGTGCTGATAATAGCATGCGGGTAACGGTAATCAGGATTTATCTCCAGTACAATCTGGGCTAAGTAATGGCAGAACCGTTTCATTTCCAGAAAGTATCCATCCTTGTTTTCGGCATCGACTTCCTTTGTATGGTATACTTTAGAAGCCTCTGCGACAATCACACGGTGGAGGATACGTTCGTCGATATATGTTACGCCAGGATCATCTGCCTCGCCAGCTTTAGTGATTATCTCTATAGCACGACCCAGGCGCTCACGCGGACCAGCGATGTTCTGAGTCTGGAAATTGACTGTGTAGTGTAGCCAAGCCCAGTACCAAGACACCAGGTACACCAGCAGCTTGTGCTTGTTTTCGAAATAGCGGTATATAGAAGCCTCCGTAGAGCCAATGTCGTTTGCCAGTTTCTTGAAAGTAAAGTTCTCAAAGCCCAGTTCGTCTATAAGTCTCACGCTTTCAGAAATAATCCTGCGGCCCAGCTCTGTACTTTCTGGTTCGCGGAGGTACGACTTATGATTAAGACTAATATGAATGTTTGTGTTCATTTTAATTTGATAGCTAGTCTATAGTACTACAGAGCATCTTCTTAATGCTTCATAAGCATCTTTTGCTCTAATTGTTTTACAAAGATATAAAAACTTTTAACAATGATAGTAAAACTATCATGCAAAAGTGTGAAACTATTATTTTGTATGGTTATCATATTATGGTTTTAGAGAAGGTATAGGTTGAAGAATTGGAGTTTAGTGGCAATGCAGGTAAAACAGGTATTATAGGCAAGTCAACTTAACAATCAACAATTAGCCGTACCTTTGCACATTGGTTGCGCCGTAAGTATAGGCAAAGCCAAGTATAACACGCACTGCCATGAAATTTGAAGATTACCGCATATCCGACGAAATAAAGAGAAGCCTTAGCAAGTTAGGCTTCCGGAAGCCAACCGATATTCAGTTTAAAGCCATTCCACCCATCATGAAAGGTGAAGATGTGCTGGCTATTGCTCAGACTGGTACAGGTAAAACAGCTGCTTTTGCTATTCCGGTACTCGACAGGCTGCAGTTCAGCAAAAACCGTAAGCGCGGCGATGGTATAAAGTGCATTGTTATGGTGCCTACCCGTGAACTAGCCTTACAAATTACAGAAGTATTCAACGAGATAGGCCAAGGCACTCGTGTAAAAACATTTTGCGTATTTGGAGGTGTGGAGCAGGGGCCGCAGATTGCAAAACTGGAAGACGGAATTGATATACTAGTGGCTACTCCCGGTCGTTTATTCGATTTGGTGAGCCAGGGCTACATACACCTGCACCGCGTAGAGGTTCTGATTTTAGATGAAGCAGACCACATGCTGGATCTGGGCTTTATACATGACATCCGGCAGCTGATTTCGAAGTTGCCGCGCAGCCGCCAGACGCTTTTTTTCTCGGCTACAATTAACGAAAAGATAAAGGAGCTGGCCTACTCGCTGGTAAATAAGCCGGTGCGTATCCAGATCTCTCCCAAAGATCCGGTGTCTAAAAACGTAGATCACTCCGTGATGTATGTGGACATGGATGATAAGCGCTATTTTCTGGAGCGTGTGGTAAAGGAAAATCCTGACAAGAAGATCTTAGCCTTTGTGCGAACCAAAGTACGTGCCGAGCGTGTGGTGGCGGCTATGGAGCGTGCTGGCATACAGGCAATCAGCATTCATGGCGGTAAAGAGCAGAAGGACAGGCTTGATGTAATGCGCAAATTCAAGAAAGGGGAGGTAAAGCTGCTGGTGGCAACAGACGTAAGTGCCCGAGGTATCGATATCCCGAATGTAGAGTATGTGGTAAACTACGATTTGCCTGAGCAGCCTGAGAATTACGTGCACCGCGTGGGGCGTACAGGCCGTGGCACTGAGAAAGGTACAGCGGTCAGCTTCTGTGCTCCCGAAGAGAAACCTATACTTGACGAAATACAGCAGTACCTTACTAAAGAGATAAAAGTACTGGAGGTTGATTTAGAGGACTATGAGGCAACCATCGACTTTAGCGCTGCAGCTACTTATGATTGGAAGTCTCTTATGAAAGAGGCCCAGGAAAACGAGGAAAAAGTAAAAGCTGCGAAAGCGAAAAAAGCAAAGTCCAAGGCAAAGAAAAAGAAATAAGTGCCATGCTTTTAGTTACAATGTAAAGCCTGTGCTATAAAATAATAGTACAGGCTTTATTTATTCGTAAATAATTGTAAATTAACGTAATATGTTCTGATTGTGCGTCGTTTTTCTTTGATTTTTCGTATAATTTAATGTAACGAATTGGTAATATGTGCTGATGTAAATAAGCACAAATCAAAGAAAGGAGTACAAAATGAGATACAGAAGAAGTGGAAGAGATCACCTTTCAGATATTTTTTACAATGTAGGTGACATGAACCTAGGCTCTGTGGATGACAGACTTGGTTTTACCAGAGAATTTACAGATGCTACCCAAGATAGAATGCTTCGGGATGAACGATTAGAGAGGGAGCATAGGATGGAGGAAGAGCGAAGAAGAGAGGCGCAATATCCTAGCTGCAGAATAACTGATAGACCCTACGGATGGCATGCAGAAAGGAGCAGGCCTTCACATTGGGATTACGACAGAGATAGACCACCAAGAGACTACACTGGAAGACGGCCAGAGGGCTACGATGACAGGCAAACAAGATGGTAAAGCCACGATAGTTGATTTTTCTTTGAACCTCAGAAATTCAAGTTGCCTATAGAATTACAACAATGTGCAACTGCCTCGAAGAACCTGTACTTAATAGTTATGGGAGACACCTGCTTTAGCATTTAAGTATAGGTTCCATTTATCCTGACATTTCAAGCTGCACCACATCACCGGCTTATCTCCTTATATGTAAATATAGGCTTGGTATTCTGCTAGGCTTTGTTTTGCTAAAATTTATAAAAGGAGGATGAGATGAAACGGAACAGAGGAGGATAGTTGGGAGACTTGTTTTTAATACAGGTGATCTGAATAAGAGAACAGTAAGTGAAAGCACGAAGGTAAGCAGAGACTACGTCAACTCATTTTAGGAGCCATTGTTCGAAGCAGAAAGAATAAGGCTGAAGAAAGAGGAGGAGATGCGAAGCCCGAGTTCCCCATGCTGCAACCTGAGGGGCAAACCTCTGAACTGAAGGCTTAAATAAGTAGGATTTATACTTGGCACCTCCTGTAGCCAAAACCAAACAGGAGGTAACACTAACTATTTTAATATGAAGTCACTTTGCATGCTGCGGAGTGGCTTTTTAATTGGCGTATAACCGCCACTGCTTTCTGATTGCAAGTCTTTCTAAGCCGTTTTGCTGAGCAAGATCTTATCTATCCTGGAGCCGTCCATATCTATCACCTCCAGTAGATATCCATCATTTTGTAGTTTATCACCGATGTGCGGTACCTGCGCGAGTTGGTGTAACATAAAACCTGCCAATGTAGTGTATAGCTTGCTGTCTTCTGGTATAAACTTATACCCCAAATAATCATTTAACCTGGCAACTGTGGTAATGCCGCTGATCAAAATCGACCCGTCTTCACGCACATATATAGCTGGCTCTGCCTCCTCCCCAATATCTGGAATATCACCTACTATAGCCTCCATAATATCATGTAGGGTTATAATGCCCTCAACAGTACTATGCTCATCCACCACAATTCCCAGGTATTGCTTCTCCTGCCGAAACAAGCGTAGCGTATTAACGGCCAGCATGCTGTCAGATACAAATACAGGAGCTTTTAGTATGGTGTTCAGATCAAAGCCAGGGTTATGCATGTGCGCCAGAAAGTCTTTCGCGGAAAGTATGCCTATAATTTGGTCTATGGTGCCTTCACAAACCGGAAATTTGGAGTGATTGCTTTGCAGTATGGCTTCATGTATAGCCTTCAGTGGTGTGTGCGCCTCTATCCATAGAACACTGGCACGAGGTGTCATTAAACTGCTGTTGCGCTGATCATATAGGCTAAAGATATTTTGATGGATCTGCTCCTCTTCATGTTCCAGTACTCCTTCGCGGCCAGCTACACGCAACATGTGGCGTAGTTCTTCTTCTGTAACTGTTTGGGATGGGTTCTTTGGGTTAATCCTAAATATTTTAATTAAGAAGTTTGTTGTTCCTGACAGCAGGCGCACCAATGGGTAGGTAACAGACGTGAAAAACCTGATGGAGGGAGCTACAAACAGTGCAACGGCAAGTGTGTTGCGCAGTGCCAGCGTTTTTGGGATAAGCTCTCCCACCACAATAGTAAAGTAGGTAATAAAAATTACAAGTAGTGTAATGGCTACTTCAAAAGCATAAGGAGCCAGTGCATCAACTCTGCCAATATATGGCGCTACCTTACCGGCCAGTGTAGTGCCACCATAAGCTCCGGCAACTATACCTATTAAGGTTATGCCAAGCTGAATGGAGGAAAGAAAGTTTTCAGGGTTCTTCTGCAGTTGAAGTATAACTCTAGCCCGTGCGTTGCCCTTCTCAGCCTTATGTTCTACTCTACTCTTCCTAACAGACACTAACGCGGTCTCGGACATGGCAAAATATCCGTTAAACAGTGTAAGTATAAGTATAATGACAAACTCCATGTGCTACCCGGTCAACCTGTTCTTGGTGTATTATAGCAGTACGCACATTTATAAGGCAGGCCTTTATTTTTTAGCAGACCTAAGCTCTTTGAGGTAAGCAACAAGGTTGTCCAACTCCTGATCAGAGATATGATCTTCTTTGAAAGCTGGCATCACGCCCAAGCCATTTCTAATCTGGAACTTCATTAGGAATCCTGGCAAAGGCTTGTTATTAATGGCGGGGCCTAACCCTGCAGCCCCTCCCGGATGACATTTGTTGCAATGCGACATATACACCACTTCTCCCTGTGCTATTGCTTGAGATTCTATCCTTAATGGTGCGTGCGTTGGTGTACCTCGCCTGGCGGAGCCGCAGTAGCTAAGCGATAGCAGCAAAAGAAAAGCAGCGGAAAGTATAAATGGCTTTTTCATGGCTTAGCTTCTGTTTTTAGTTATTTTCCAAATCACACCTGTCTTTAGCTTTGGCTCTGGTCCGTTGTCACCTGTCTCCATTATACCAAAATCCACAATGTATAGGCTTTGGCCATCTGGTGAAAACTTTACACTAACAGGGCGCTCTAGACCACCGGTATTAAGCTTGGAGGCAGGAGCGGTTTTCTTTCCTTTGTTCGCTGCAAAATCAGTGATAACTCCGTTCTCTACATTAACCCGCACCACTTTGTAACCTACCGGCGAGAGCACTTTTCCTACACCCGGGGCCATATCTCCAAACTGTGCAATAAATGCTTCGCCTTGATAGCCAAAACTGCTGTTTCGCGAAAAGTCCATGCCGTTGGAGGAGGAGTGCACACCCAGCGTAGCAGCGGGATTGGGTGGTTTGTTAGGGTGCTGGGCAAGCAAAGGCTGTGGCCCTTTATCACCTGGAGGCGAAAACCTGTAGCCGTTAAAGGCAGTGCCACCCGAAAAGTCGGGCCAGCCGTACCATTTTCCCTGTTCTGCCTTCCAAAGGTAATCGCCTGTGCCCCATATAGGCCTGCTGCCGCGCACATCAAAGGCATTGTCGCTTACAAACAATTTCCCTTTTGGCGAGAAGGCTAACCCAAACGGATTCCGAAATCCCCAGGCCACCAGTTCCATATTGCCGCCTTCTGGAGAGATTTTGAGTACCGCACCTGAACAGGGGATGCTGCCTTTTATAACCTGCCCTTGTGTAGTAGGAGTGCCGTATGCTGAATAGGCACCAGTTGTTTGTTTACCGCTTTTGGATGTAAGCGGTATTTCGCTTGTGTAGTTCTGGCCGGTAAGGGTAATGTCCTGGCAGGGTATATCGTGGAACTCGGGGTGGCGCTTTAGCCAGCCAAACTTGTAATTGTCTGGGCCAACTACGCCGGAGTTGGTGGCTGTGCCGATGCCAAAGTATAGCTGCCCGTCAGGGCCCACCACCGGTCCATTGGTATGGTGGTCTCCCATACTTGGCAGATTCTCTATTAGAGTATTTACAGTGCCATCTTTTGAGATACGCAGCAGTTTACCGCCAGTCATTTGTCCGCCTTCGGCTATGTAAAAGTTGCCATCGTGATAGGTTACTCCTGTCCAGGGGCCATTCTTCTCACCGGTAGCAATAGTGGTAAGGTTTCCGTTTTCCGATACACGCAGCAGCTTTGGTTCCAGGAATACTTCGCCATACGAATACCCGGCTTCAATTACATACAACTGGCCCTGCTCATCAAAAGCTACTGCCGTCGGAAAAGTCAGGCCACTGGCAATTGCCTCAGCTATATAGCCCTCTGGCAGTGCAATGTCGCTTGGGTTAATGTTTCGTGCTTCGCTTTTTATGTCTGTTTGCCCGCCTCCTTCTGAGGGGAGTATTTTATAGCACCCGCTACCTGTAAGTATAAGTATGAGCAGCCAGTATAGTTTTTTCATCGTATAGGTTTTGTAACAGGAATAATATGAGTTAATTACGGCCTTAATGTGCTAATGTTAAGGTTGTCTGAGGCTAGCTGATCGGAGGGAAAGGGAGAGGTGCTGGAAAGGCGTTAAAGGGGAGTAGTTTGCTGTGCGTCAACAGTTCTGGCGTCTTTGTAAAAGATCTTGGTAAGCCAAAAGAAGAAGTTCCTGTTATTACCTACAAGTTTGTATCCAACCTCAAAAACAGTATCGGCTAAAACTACATTATAATATAGCCTGTTCCAGAAATCATTGCCACCTAGTGCCAGTACTTCAAAAACAGCTGCTGCACCACGTAGGCGCCTGTATTGGGTTATCAGGTAAACAGATTGTTTAAATTGTTTGCGAGTAACGCCCTGAAATGTTTCCGGCAACTGTTGAAACGGAGTATAATTTACTTCATCGGCAGTAGTGCGTTGCCACCTGTTCACCCAGAATTTACAAAAGTCGCAGCCCCCATCATAAACCATAACGGGCTTGCTTGTAGGAGGAGGTACCTGATCCTGTCCCTTCTTTACGTCTTCCTCCACCTCATTTTATTTTCTGTATCTATTCATCTCTTGTTCATTCTCACATCCATTGTATCCGATTGCTGCATTTATCGGGCACCACCGCACCATACCGGTAACGATAGGCACTAACCCTAAAAGTGCCAGCGGTTTTGAATTGTAGTATGCACCCACACCTATCATTGCGAGGCCAGCTGCAACTCGTGCCTTTTGTTCTACTAAGCCAACATTACATTCCATATCAAGCAGGTTATCTGTTTATTAATGATATACCATTGCCTATAAATAAGGTTGATGTGCCAGATTTATACTTAGTAGATAGGTGCAAAGTATGTGTAGAAGTATAAGGTGAGCGGGCTGATAAAACTGCTTTTATTTTAATGATTTTCCCGCTGCAGCAGCGGCCGCTCTGTAAAAGAAGGTGCAATTTATAGAGTGTTAGGCCAAGAAAATAGTGCAACTCTGGCTGAAATTAAGTATACTTGTTTAAGCAAGATGAACAGCTTGCTTACACCACCAGGTAAAAGATGAGAATACTTCAAAACATGAAAGTGCTGTATCTTACAGAAGCCGGACTTTGGCTGCTGGGGTTAACACTGCTTGCTTTTATGAAGCCGGATGGTGAACACCTGTTTAGCTTTTGCCCTTACAGCTGGTTTTTGGAGAGTGGTTGCCTTGGCTGTGGCATCGGACATGGGATCTCATACTTGCTGCAGGGCAACTTTCAAGCTTCCTGGCAGGCTCATCCGTTATCAGCGCCGGCTTTGCTGCTGTTGCTGTGGCGTTGTTGGCAGCTTTTGCGCTGGCAGTATCTACATTTTTATTCACTAACCTTAGATAAGCACCATGGCTAACATTCTACACCTTATGCCGGACCTGGAACCGGATGAAATGAGTTATGTACAGACGCTCGTAAACAATATGTCGGAAGAGGAGGCAAGTCAGTTTGCTTCAATTTACCGTAGTCGCCGTCGTGAGCCAATGCTTATACTTGTAACCACTATCATTGGCTTTTTTGGTGTGGCAGGTGTGCAACGCTTTATCATTGGGCAGATTGGCCTTGGATTACTGTACCTGTTTACAGGGGGGCTTTGCGTTATCGGTACAATCATAGACCTTATCAATTATCGTCGGCTGGCTTATGAGTACAATGTGCGGGAGGCACAGCAGGTAATAGCTATGATGCGCTATTAAACGAACTGCGCAGGCAGGTTAACCCTGGCTGCGCAGCTCACTATTAAGCTATTATACTTAGATAACTGGCTAGGGTATTGTTTTGTTTTTTTGTTTACACTTTATTTTTTTAATGAAGTAAGCATCACAATTACTCGTTAACCTTTACAAACCTGCTGCGATAGTGTCGGGTGCCGTTGCTGAGTAATAACTGATAAACCCCTGCTGCCAAGCCTGTTACTGGAACTGTGGCCTCTGATGCAGGTTTAATGTATAGTTGCCGCACCAGTTTCCCTGTCATATCATACACTTCTGCTGTTGTAGGGCTAAAGTCAAGGTTTGTAACTTTTATACTTTGCTCACCAACCGGATTAGGGTATAACTGCGGTTTCCCTAAATCAGGCACCTCTAACAGTTCATTTTTAGCATTGACGACAATGTATTTCAATATCCAGTTGTTAGGATCAGGAGTTATACTTTTTACACTGCTAGGAATTCGAAATAAGAACTTCTGTAATGGTTGATCTTGTGTGACGCGTATGGTGGTGTCGCCGGCAGTGGTGCTGATGCGGTATTCCATATCTGTTTTAAAGAAGGAAGTAGTACCACTGCCCACCATTTCAGTCGCCAGCAGAAGGCGGTTGTCTTCCTGGTTCCATTCAATTTTAAACACTGGAAACCCATTGCCGGCATACCACTGCTCAAAAAAGTAAGCGAGGTCTTTGCCGGTTGTCTGCTCAAATACCTTTTGCAGATCTGCGGTGCTTGCCGTTTTGCCTCCATATTGCTGTTGGTACTGCTGCAACGCCTTAAAGAACAAAGCGTCATCGTTTACTTCGAACCGCAGCATGTGCACCACGCTTGCCCCTTTTTTATAAGACAGCCTGTAATCAAAAATGCGACTTACATTGGTGGTGTCAAGTACTTTCAAGGAGCCCTGTGGTCGCTGGAGAGCCAGGCCCTGCGCATCCACTATCCACTGTTTTGCCTGTGTGGGCGCAAACTTTTGGAGGGCAAGGTACTCCGCGTAAGAGGCAAATCCTTCGTTCAGCCAAATGTCCTGCCAGCTGGCGCAGGTAACGTTGTCTCCAAACCATTGATGCGCCAGTTCGTGGGCTGTCAGGGTAAAGGTAAAGGTGCTTTGCGTGGTCATGGTTTGGTGTTCCATGCCTCCACCCATTGGTGCCATACTATGCCCGTACTTTTCTTTGTAAAACGGATACAGGCTAAACAACTCTGAAAAGTGCTCTAAAAAGCCAGGTGTCCTGTCCATTTCTGCTTTAAATGTTTGCAAGGCGCCCCCACTGTAAACATAATTAAGTATGGGTACCGGCTTGCTTGCTCCGGCGGGGGTTGCCTGCTGCAGGTACTCCTCATAGTTAGACACCGCTACCGAAACCAGGTAATAATCTATAGGATAAGATGATTTCCATTCATAGCGTTTCTTGTTGTTGGGTAAGTCTATCACACGTCTAAGCACGCCATTAGAGCCGACCTTGTTCTCTGCGCTGGTTGTCACAAACACATGCACCGAGTCGGCTTTGTCTGTGAGTACCTGCTTGGTAGGCCACCATTCGTAGGCTGCATAGGGTTCACTTAAACTCCAGGTAACGCTGTTGCCCCAGTTTGGCTCTATGGCAGTGCTAAAGCCGCTGCCAATTGCTGCGGAGGCTCCGGTAGGCGCTGTTCCGCTATAATATATAGTTGCGGATACTTTTTCAGAGGCTTTTGCAGGAGTGTTTAACTGTGCCACTGCATCACTGCCATTGCGGCTTATACTTAGGGCCGGGCTCCCATTAATCATCACAGAAGCAATCTGGAAATTAGGGTGCAGCTCAAAAGCGAAGCCGCTGAGTTCTCCTGATTTTACCTTAGCCTCGATGGTAGCACTGCCGGCAATAAAAGTGGTGTTGCGCTCCAACTGGAGGTCAAGTTTATAAAACGTCACATCATACCTGTTCATCAGCTGTTGGTGCTCCGGAGATGCAACAGCCTGCCTTTGGGTAGCTTGTGAGCGGCTCTCGGCGCAGTAGCTTATACTTTGTGCCGCAACATGCAGATAGCTGAGCAGGAAAAAACTTAAGAAGATAAGAAAAGTGTTCTTTGTCATAGTTTGTGGTGGCGGCTGTGCGACTAAACTATACTTGGTACGAATAAAAGAAGTAGAAGTATTGTGTTGGTGAGGCATTAACCTGATGATGTAAAGGTGTGGCTATACATATACTTATATAGTATAGCTGCTGGAACAGGTTAGTTCATAACAGGCTTCAGTATGTACCCCCGCTGACGCAGTAGTTCTAACACCCCTTTAGGGCCAGTAAGATGTCCGGCGCCTACTGCAAAGAAAGTAGACTTTGCCCTGGCTTCACGTTCCATTGCCGGTATCCAGCGCAGGTTCCTGGCTATAAGAAATGCGTCCTCATAAAGTTTATACTCTTCTTCACTCAAATCTTCTTTAGTAATTCTTGCCAGCCCATCCAGGTCCTGAGCTAAGTATAGCTCTACCATCTCGAGGTACGAAGCTCGTGCTGCCGGTATATCTTTTACGGTTTTTACCAGCATATCAGTTTGCAGTTCCTGTGGTAGCTTGTCCATAGCGGCTAGTTGTTCTCTTACTGTCTCTACGCCGATCACTTCTTTACCCTGCGCATGTGCTAATTCCATCAGGCGCTGCTCATACGACACGGCTTTGCAGTCAGTCAACTGAGACAACAGCAACGATTGCAGCATAAACGGTTTCATATTGTCGAACATCTTCAGGTCCAGTTGCAGCGTTGTAGCCAGGTGCGTTGCCAGCAGCTTATAGTCCTCTGCCTTTAGTAAGGTGCTTAGTGTTTTGCCCTCCGGTAGCGTTGCGCTCTGCATCAGCTCGGCCATAAAATTAGGTGCGTCCATGTCCACTTCCAGCGAGAGTTGCTCTGTCTGCTTTAACTTTTTTTCTACAGCCTGAGGCACGTTAAACTCATCCGGGCACAAGGCATGGATGGTGCCAAATATATAAGATGGTGATTTTAGACCATTGCCTGAGATTTCCCAGAGCAAGGTGCGTGGGGTGTTGTCAGTATTTGCTATACATAATATAGGAGCAAATAATAACAGAGTAACATAAGCTGTAATTAGCTTATAATAGCTGAAGCTATTTGGTAGCAGTTTCATGGCTGGATTAGATATATAAAGCAATTTAAGATTTATCAGCAGGTAATGCTAAAGTTTTTGAATGAGATTGCATTGCTTTAAATTATACTAAGATGGCATTTTTATTTGGAATCCTATTTAAGTGTAATCAGCTGAGTTTAAGTTAGTCGCTTTGCTCTGGTAATACGCTATTGCTCTCTTGTAGCGTACATTTAACTTATCATTGTTTGCCTGGTATATAGCTTTTGAGCATCGGTGTTAGAACAGTGAAATTGAAATTATCCTGTCGTCTGTGTTTAACCTTTAATCTTGGTATACTACATTTAAAATATATGAATTTAGCTAATTATATAAATAAAATTATATTAATAGTGGTCAAACATTGGTATGTGATATGTTATGATGAATTGTAATATACTAAGTATTAAGAGGTGGTTGTTGTTCTTATATAGTGCTTAAAGTCATGATTACTACATGCTTTAGGCCTATAATTAGGTATTTTGAATGCTTTTTTGTCGAAGGGAGATATGACTTTGCTTGAGACGCAAGCTAACTTTGTACGATTTTTTTTGATAAATGTTTTGACATTGAAAACAAATAGTTATATTTGGTTTAATATCTTATCTATTCACAAAAACAATTATCTAACCTAAAATCACAGATGTATGAAGAAGAGTTTACTCTTTAGCCTCTTTTTTGTGCTCGTAATGGCCTTACCAGCCTGGGCGCAACAAAGCAGGACAGTAAATGGAAAAGTGACTGATCAGGCGACTGGTCAGGGATTGCCGGGGGTTGCAGTTTTGGTAAAAGGTACAACAGTAGGTACTACAACAGCAGCAGATGGTGCTTATAGCATTAATGTGCCAGCAGATAAAAACACACTAGTGTTTAGGTATATTGGCTATAACACACAAGAGGTACCAGTAGGAAACTCTGGTTCAGTTAACGTAACATTAAGTGTTAATCAAAAGCAGTTAGAGGAGGTAGTAGTTGTTGGTTACTCAACTACAACGCAGCAGTCGTTTACTGGTACTGCAAAAGTTGTTAGCGCTGAGAAGCTTGAGAGCAAAAGCGTTTCTAACGTATCTCAGGCATTAGCAGGTGAGGTTGCCGGTGTAAGAGTTATCAATACAAGTGGCCAGCCTGGTACTGCATCAACGATTCGTATTCGTGGTATTGGTTCAGTTAACGGTAACAGAGCTCCTTTATATGTAGTAGACGGCGTTCCTTTCTCAGGTGGCTTGAACTCAATTAACCCAGCTGACATCGAATCTACTACAGTGTTGAAAGATGCAGCAGCTACAGCTATCTATGGCTCTAGAGGCGCAAACGGTGTAATCGTTATTACTACTAAGTCTGGTAGAGGCAAAAAGTCTTTTATCGAGGCAGATGCTAACTTTGGTACTAACATGGCTTTGTTGCCACGTTACGAGACAATCAAATCTCCTGAGCAGTACATTGCACTTGGTTGGGAAGGTCTTTACAACCGTGGTGTTGCAATCAATAACGCTGATCCTGTTAAATATGCGAACGATAGATTGTTCTCTACATCAGGTGTTAGAACAGGCTATAACTTGTGGAATGTTGCCAATGGTGGTGAGTTGATCGATCCGCTTACAAGATCAGTTAGACCAGGTGTAACAAGAAAATATGATCCAGAGAACTGGGAAGATTATGCATTCCAGAACTCAGCACGTAGAGAGTACAACGTAAAGTTTGGTGGCTCATCTGGTAAAACAAGCTTCTATTCTTCTTTCGGATACTTGGATGATGTTGGATATTCAATCAACTCTGATTATGAGCGTTTGACAGGTAGAGTAAACCTGCGCCAGGAAATCAAAGAGTGGTTAACTGGTGGTATCAACATCTCTTACGCTAGATCAGAAACCAATACAAACGGTCAGACAAGTGACTCTGGAAGCATTTTCTGGTTTGTAGACAACATGCCTTCTATCTATCCTTTATTCAGAAGAGATGCAGAGGGTAACATCATCGAAGATCCTATTTATGGTGGCCCACAGTATGATTATGGTGCTGAAGGTAACTTTGCCCGTGGCTTCGGTGGTCTTACAAACTCTATCGCGGATGCGACTTATAACACAAGAAGAGACAACCGTGACGAGATCAATGGTAACGCTAACCTTGACTTCACTATCCTGAAAGGCCTTACGTTTGAGAACAGACTAGGTCTGCAGTACTACCACAACAAGTATGGCTGGTTGAACAATAAGTTCTACGGCTCAGCTGCAGGCCAGCAAGGTGCACTAGGTCTTACAAGAACAGACCGTTTCTCTTACAACCTACTAAACATGCTGCGTTATAACACAGCAGTTGGCCAGCATGGCGTAGAAGTATTAGCTGCTCACGAAGCTTCTAACTTTAAGCAGAACGTGTTCTCCGCTTCAGGTTACAGACTAGTAGTTCCTGACCTACTTGAGCTAAGCAATGCGGTTGTTAAAAACCCAACGCAAAACTCTTACACAGATGAGTATGCTCTTGAAAGTTACTTTACTCAGGTAAACTACGATTACGCTAAAAAGTACTTCATATCAGCTACGCTGAGAAGAGACGGATCATCACGATTCAGAGATGACAAATGGAGCAACTTCGGTTCAGTAGGTACTGCTTGGGTAGTATCAAACGAAGACTTCATGAGCTCACAGAATGTACTTAGCAATTTAAAATTAAAAGCTAGCTACGGTTTGATCGGTGATCAGGCAGGTGTAGGCTACTACCCAGGATATGACCTGTACTCTGTAGATAACGTAAACAACCAGCCAGGTTTTGCTTTATCAACTCCAGGTAACCGTGCCTTGACATGGGAAACATCTAAAATGTTCCAGACGGGCGTTGAGTTTGGATTGGGCAACTACTTAGAAGGTTCAATTGACTACTACATCAAAAACACAGATGATCTGATCTTTGATGTAAGAACTGCTCCGTCAACAGGTATCGCTATCATGACATCTAATGCCGGTACACTGCAAAACAGAGGTCTTGAATTTGACCTGGTAGGACACCTAGTTAAGAAAAACGATTTCCGCTTAGACCTGAGCGTAAACGGTGAGAAGTTCACAAACAAAATCACTGAAATGCCAATTGACCCATCAACTGGCAAGCCAAAAGCGATTGACGTGCAGGGTGTATACGCCTGGTCTGAAGGTCACTCTGTATTCGATTACTACCTGCGCGAGTTTGCTGGTGTAAATCCAGAAAACGGAACTAGCTTATGGACTGTGAACTATATAGATGCGAACAGCAACGGTTCTTACGATAAGGGTGAAGGTATCGGTAACTTAACTGATTACTTATCTAGCAACCCTGATAAAGCTAACAGCATTATGCAGTCAACTACAGACACGTATGCGGATGCAACGCTGAAATACAACGGTAAGTCTGCTATTCCTGATGTAAGAGGCGCAGTTAACTTAGATGCTGGTTTCAAAGGCTTCGATCTGAGAGTTCAGATGCTGTATAGCTTCGGCGGTTATGCTTACGATGGTGCTTATGCTAGCTTAATGCACAGTGGCCTAGTGGGCAGCAACAACTGGCATGTTGACATTCTTAACAGATGGCAGCAGGAAGGCGACATCACTGATGTGCCACGTCTATCAAACGAATTAGATAAGAACGTTTCTTCTGCTTCGACTCGCTTCCTTACAAAAGCAAATTACCTGGTACTGAACAATGTTCGCCTTAGCTATACATTGCCATCAAGCTACACAAGTAAGTTTGGTTTAGGAGGACTTTCAGTATGGGTGTCAGGAGATAACCTGTGGATAAATACTGCCCGCAAAGGCTTTAACCCATCAACGGCAGAGACAGGTGCATCAAGCACATACCGTTACTCTCCATTGTCTACAGTGACAGCAGGTTTAAGAGTGAGAATTTAATTTATCGATCGAAATGAAAAAAAGTTTAAATATAATAGCAGCAGCAATTCTTGCTTTCACAATAAGCAGCTGCGAAAAGGAGTTTCTTGATGTTGAGCCAACGAACAATCTTTCGTTGGAGCAGATTGAAGAGGCCGCTAAAACAGACCCTTCGCTGTTAAATTCATTTGTTTCTGGTATGTATGCTACCATGTATAATACAGGAACAGGTGGTACCACAGGTCACGATGACTTTGGACAGAGAGGCTATGACATTTACATGGATATGGTGTCTTCTGATATGGTGCTAGCAGGTACAACTTATGGTTGGTACTCAGGTATAGCTAGGTATCAGGCTACAACAGATAACACTGTTAACCAATCGTATATGCCATGGAGATATTATTACCGCATGATTCGTTCTGCTAACACGCTGATCGACATTCTAGGCGGTAATGAAGCTCCACAAACAGGCGAAAGACTTCATATGATGGGGCAGGCGAAGGCAATGCGTGCATATGCATACTTCTACCTGGCGCAGTTGTACTCTGAAGGATATAAGACAGGCGAAGACAAAATATTGCCTATCTATACAACAACTAAAGATGCTGCTGCACAGCCTAAGAGCACTACAAAAGAAGTATATGATCTGATCATTTCTGATTTGGAGGCAGCGATCACTGGCTTACAAGGATTTAACAGAGTAGGCAAGCACGAAGTAAACCAGAACGTAGCAAAAGGCCTATTGGCTTATGTTTTGGCTGCTCGTGGCACGCAAGCTGACTTACAGCGAGTGGTAACACTTACAAATGAGGTGATCACAACTTCTGGTGCTCGTATCACCAATCCTAATGAAGTTGTTGCTAAGTTTGATGCAGACGGCAAACTTGTTAATACAGAAGCTGGATTTAACAGCGTTACTACTCCAAGCTGGATTTGGGGTGTAGATCTTGTCCTGGATTACGGCCTGAACCTAGTTTCGTGGTGGGGACAAGTTGACGTGTTCACTTACAGCTATGCATGGGCAGGTGACCCTAAAACAATTGACAGAGGCTTGTACGATGCAATTCCTGCGAATGACATTAGAAAGCAGCAGTTTATAGCTCCGGGTAAAACTGGTGCCTTGCAGCCAAGAAACAAGTTCTTTGCTCCTGCCAGAAAAATTGGTGGCCAGCGTTACATCGAAACGGACTATGTGTACATGCGTATCGAAGACATGGTTCTTTTAAATGCCGAAGCAAACGCAAGGTTAGGCCAGGCTGGTCCTGCCAGAGATATGCTGAAGACGCTATTGGCAAAAAGATTTGATGATGCAGCAGATTACAGCTACGTTGATGCTTTAAGCGGACAGGCGCTTCTTGATGAAATTCACCTACAGACAAGAATTGAGCTTTGGGGTGAAGGCAAATCTTATCTATCTGTTAAGAGAAATAAGAGAACTGTAACAAGAGGTGCTAACCACCTATTTGAAGCAGGAAATTCTTTTGCTTGGGATTCTGATGAGTTAACATTCAACATCCCGCAGGCAGAAGTTCTGAATAACCCTGTACTTAACGATTAATTAAACATCTTGATCTTCTGGAGTAAGAAATGATAAGCTAGAAGATCAGATACAGTAAAACAAAGGGCCACTTGCAAGAGTGGCCCTTTGTTTTTTTAAGGCTATAAGCTAAATTGTAAGGGTTAAATATAACTTAAAGGAAGAAGATGCTTAAAAAAGGTGTAGTAGTATTGATAGGAGCAGGATGCTTTATATCCGGTGCATTTATCACTAAAGTTGTTGAAGATAAGATCAGTGTGGGTGTGGTGCGCGAAGCCCAAAAACTAATAGGGCTTAATTTTACAGATGCACAGCTAGATTCAAGTCTAAACAAATTAGAGGAGTTTAAGCAAAATTATGAGGTATTAAGAAAACAGCCTCTGACCAATGATGTAGCACCAGCATTGGTTTTCAATCCAATACCAGTTGGGTATACTTTCGAAAAAACGAACGGTAAGTTTGAGGCTGAAAAAGCTTCTGGTGTAAAGCTGCCAAAGAACAGGGAAGAGCTTGCGTTTTACAATGTGCCGCAACTGGCTGAGTTAATCCGCACAAAACAAATAAGCTCAGAAGAGCTGACGAAATTTTACTTAGAGCGCTTAAAGAAGTATGGCCCAACCCTGGAATGCGTAACTACCTTAACCGAAGAGCTGGCGCTGGAGCAGGCTCGTAAAGCTGATAAGGAGATAAAGGCAGGTAAGTACAAAGGTATGCTGCACGGTATACCTTTTGGCGTGAAAGACCTGCTATCAACCAAAAAGTATAAAACAACCTGGGGAGCTACACCATACAAAGATCAGGTAATAGACGAAGATGCTACGGTTGTAAAGCGCCTGCAGGATGCCGGTGGCGTTTTAGTAGCAAAATTAACCCTTGGTGCCCTGGCAATGGGGGATGTGTGGTACGGTGGCAAAACAAAATCACCTTGGGATATCAAAAAAGGTTCTAGTGGCTCTTCAGCTGGCTCGGCTGCAGCAGTAGCTGCAGGCTTGGTACCCTATGCTATAGGTACAGAAACACTAGGTTCTATTGTGTCTCCGTCCACAGCATGTGGTACAACAGGGCTAAGGCCTACCTTCGGCCGCGTTAGCCGCCATGGTGCAATGGCACTAAGCTGGTCCATGGATAAGATAGGTCCAATCACACGCTCTGCAGAAGATGCAGCTATTGTGTTTAATGCCATCTACGGCCCAGACGGTAAAGACCAGTCTGTGTACAATGCGCCATTCAACTACAATCAAAGTATAGATCCGAAGAAGTTGCGCGTAGGATACCTTAAAAAAGATTTTGAACGCAACTATGGATTTAAGGAGAATGATGAAGCAACACTAGCAGCCTTACGCAATGCTGGAATTGAACTGGTGCCAATAGAGCTTCCAAATTTACCTGCACGTGAACTAACACTTACTGTCTCTGTGGAGGGAGCCGCTGCTTTTGATGATCTGACCCGTAGCAGAAAAGATAGCTTGCTGGTGGCCCAGCATAAAAACGCTTGGCCTAACACTTTTAGGGCAGCACGATTTGTGCCTGCCGTGGAGTATTTGCAGGCACAGCGCGTAAGAACATTGCTTGTGCAGCAAATGCAGGAAAAACTGAAAGACATTGATGTATATATCAGCCCATCTTTCGCCAGTAACAACCTAGTGCTTACTAACCTCACAGGCCATCCGTGTGTGGTGGTGCCAAACGGCTTCCAGAAAAACGGAATGCCAACCACTATCACCTTTATGGGCAAACTGTTTGGGGAGGCCGAGCTGCTAACGTTGGCAAAGTTCTATCAAAGTATAACCAACCACGATGAGCAGCACCCAAGTATGGATTTCGCTGCTAAAAAGAAATCATAAAAATAATCGCCGTCTGCTGTAGGGAACTATAACAGGCGGCGATTTTGCTTAAATAAGTATAATCTTTTATTTTGAAAGATAAACTCTTACAAAACTAAACTACTATTCTAATCTAACATGCTACTACAAAGAAAAGCACTGGCCATATTAGGTTGGCTTATACTATGCGGAGGTGCGGTTCAAGCCCAAAACGGTAAATTAACCCTGAGCGTAGAAAAGATAATGCGCGATCCTAAGTGGATAGGCACTTCACCTAGCAGTGTATTCTGGTCTGAAGACGGAAAGAAGCTATACTTTTACTGGAACCCGGAGGGTAACAAAAGTGACTCGCTGTATTCAGTGAACGCAGAAGGTAAGAACCTGCAGAAAGTAAGTGCCAAAGAACGCAGAAACCTGCCAGGGCAATACGGTACTTATAACTATGCAGAGACAAAAAAGGTGTATGAGAAAAACGGCGACATCTTTTTATATGACATAAAGAGCGGCAAAGCACAGCAGATTACAAACACTGTGGAGCGTGAGAGCAGCCCCGCTTTTAGCCACAGCGAACAGAAAATCACCTATAACAAAGATGGTAACCTGTATGCCTGGAACATGGCAAACGGGCAGACGGTGCAGCTAACAGACTTCAAAAAAGGCAGAAAACCTGCAGGAGAAGGGAAAAACGAGCAACGCGACTGGCTAAAGGAGCAGCAAATCGCATTGCTCCAGATCGTGAAAGACCGTGAGGAGGCGAAGGAGTTGCAACGTAAGCAGCGCCTGGCCGATGCGCCAGCCAGACCCAAAGAGATTTATGTAGAGGATAAGATGGTAAACAGTCTTACCCTTAGCCCCGATGAGCGGTTTATAACTTACCAGTTAATCAGTCGGCCAAAAAACAGCAAAGTAGCTATTGTACCTGATTATGTTACATCTTCTGGTTATACAGAGGATATTAACACCCGCACAAAAGTTGGCGATGCGCAAAATACCTATGAGTTCTTTGTGTATGATACCAACCGTGACACTGCCTTTGCTGTGTTAATGAACGATATAGAGGGAATAACTGATCAGCCGGCTTACCTGTTGGAGAAAGAGGCGAAAGCAAGTACAGCTAAAACAACAGATGCAAAGCCTAAGAAAGCTGAGTTACGCTCAACAGCTATTTATGGCCCGTTCTGGTCAGAAAACGGAAAGCATGCTGTAGTGGTAGCCAGATCACAGGATAACAAAGACCGTTGGATAATGAAGCTAGACCCGGCTACAGGTAAACTTACACTGCTAGACCGCCAGCGTGATGAAGCGTGGATCAATGGTCCGGGTATTGGTTACGGAGCAGGAGAGATAGGCTGGATGCCGGATAATGAAAGTGTATGGTTCCATTCAGAGGAGAACGGCCATTCACACCTGTATGCAGTAAATGTAAATACCGGTAAAAAGAAAGCATTAACAAGCGGTAAGTTTGAAGTATCGGATGTGAAAATGTCTGATGATAAGAAGCACTTCTACTTTACTGCTAACAAAGTGCATCCGGGCGTAAAGCATTTTTACCGCATGCCTGTACAGGGTGGGGAGATGGTGCAACTTACCAGCATGACAGGAGCACATGAAGTACAAATGTCACCTGATGAGAAAACACTAGCTATGCGCTTCTCTACGAGCAACACGCCTTGGGAGCTGTATGTAATGGATAACAAAAAGAGCGCAAAGCCAAAGCAGGTAACTAACTCTTTAACAGATGAATTCAAATCATACGACTGGCGTGAACCTGAAGTAATAACCTTTAAGGCAAAGGATGGAGCTGATGTGTATGCACGTCTTTACCGCCCTGAAAATGCTAAGGCTAACGGTCCAGCGGTAATATTTGTGCATGGGGCAGGCTACCTGCAAAATGCGCATAAGTGGTGGAGCTCATACTTCAGAGAGTATATGTTCCACAATTTTCTGGCAGATCAGGGCTATACTGTATTAGACATAGACTATAGGGGCAGTGCTGGCTACGGCCGCGATGTACGCACAGGCATTTATCGTTTTATGGGAGGTAAAGACCTAAGCGACCATGTTGACGGCGCGAAGCACCTGGTAGAAAAGTATAACGTAGACCCAAAGAAGATCGGTATTTACGGTGGCTCCTATGGCGGCTTTATAACGTTAATGGCCATGTTCACAGAGCCTGATGTGTTTGCAGCAGGTGCTGCTTTACGCTCTGTTACAGACTGGGCGCATTATAACCACGGCTATACTTCAAATATTCTTAACACACCTTATACAGATAGTACGGCCTATGCTAAGAGCTCTCCAATATACTATGCAGAAGGTTTGAAGGGCGCGCTGCTGATTTGCCATGGTATGGTAGATACCAACGTGCATTTTCAGGACGTGGTGAGGCTAACGCAGCGATTAATAGAGTTGGGCAAGGATAATTGGGAACTAGCTGTTTATCCTGTAGAGGACCATGGTTTCGTAGAGCCTGCCAGCTGGACGGATGAGTACAAAAGAATATACAAGCTGTTTGAGGAGAATCTAAAAGAATAAAGCAGAAACGACTTAAACGAAAAGTGGTGCTTGGGGTTTCTCAGGCACCATTTTTTTTTATTATACTTTTCCAATATAACAGCTTCAAATATAAAAATCAATGTTTAAACCTTTGTACAGATATGATTTCATGCTGTACTATTATTAGTATAGGCTTTAAATGTGTTTAAATATAACAAATTCTTCTGCGCGTGCCATGTCTTTTAAAATTCCAACTATTCAATGTTTAGACATCTCTATTTTAAATATTAAAATCAAGCTTTAAGTATACATAAAGCTAATGCTATATAATAATAGAGAGTTATTGAATAATCCCGCTTTATTTAATTTAAACGCATATTCTGCTTAAATAAATTTGTGTAAAAAAATTTTTCGATTTCATTTTTGGAGATATATTTGGCAACTAATAATTATCTAACTAACCAATTATCTAATCTATCTTTATGAGAAAAGTTCTATTGTTGAGCTTTGCTCTGTTGCTAGTGCTGACTAATATAGCACTTGCACAGAGTCGGGCCATCTCAGGGAAAGTACTTGCCGCTGAGAATGGACAACCTCTGCCGGGGGTAAACGTGGTCGTTAAAGGAACGACAGTTGGTACCTTTACAGGAGCTGATGGTAGCTTTACTGTGAATGTATCGAATGACAATGCTGTTCTTTTGTTTTCGTATCTAGGATATGTTGCACAGGAAATCAGCACAAATGGTAAGTCTACTATCAGCGTTCAGTTGAGAGAAGATTCTAAAGCTCTTTCTGAGGTAGTAATTACTGGATACGGTACAGTGGTTAATAAAAGAGATGCAATCGGTGCTATCTCTCAGGTATCAGCAAAGACAATTGAGAACAGGCCGATGCCTTCTCTTGATAAAGCGCTACAGGGGCAGGCAGCTGGTGTGTTAGTACAGGCTAACAACGGTATACCTGGTGGTGCTGTTAACGTACGTATCCGTGGTGTTGGTTCATTAACAGCTGGTACTCAGCCACTATATGTAGTTGACGGTGTGCAGCTAAACACTCGTAATGACGCTTCATTTACTCAGTCTAACCCACTTGCTTTCCTGAACTCTAACGACATTGCTTCTATTGAGGTGTTGAAGGACGCTGCTACAGCTGCTATTTATGGTGCACAGGCCGCAAACGGTGTTGTTTTGATTACTACGAAAAAAGGACAGGGTGGTGCTACTAGATTGAACGTGAATGTTTATGGTGGTGCATCTACTCCTTTAAAAACACTTGATGTTCTTAGCACTCAGGACTACTTAAACCTAAGAGCTGAAGCTCGTGATAACAGACTTCGTACAGGTATGGACACTAACCGTAACTGGATACTTGATAACGAGATGCGCATTTCTGATGCTAAGACTCCTGAACAAATTGCAGCACTTCCTACATATGACTGGCAGGATGCAGCATTACAGACAGGTAGAATTCAGAACTACGAATTATCAGCAAGCGGCGGTAACGATAAAACTACGTTCTACCTTTCTGGTTCATATAACATCAATGAAGCTATCTTCAAGAAAGTTGACTTCACAAGAGGTACAGCTAAGTTAGACTTAACGCACAAAGCATCTAATAAACTAACTATTGCTTCGTCTGTTAACTTGTCATCATTCAACCAGGGTATTCCATTCTCAACTGATGGTTCTTTCTTAGGTAACCCTGCGTTCTCAGCTTCTTTGATGCTTCCAAGCAATAGAATCTATAACGAAGATGGTTCTTACTTCGGTCTATTGGGTAGTGGCCAGGCTTTCCCTGGTATCTTAAACCAGAACATCATTGCTGTAAATGATTTCAACAGCGGTAATCAGCGTAGCAATTTCGTAGTTGGTAACTTGTCAGCTACTTACGAAATTATTCCTGGTCTTTCTTTCAAGACATTCTATGGTTTGGATTACAGACTTGTACAGGGTAAGCAGTATCGTGACCCAAGAACAAATGATGCTTATGCAAGAAAAGGTTTAGGACAGGTAGAAAGTACTTGGAACACAAACTTCCTTACTACACAGACTTTAAACTACAGCAAGAAATTTGGAGAGCACTCTCTTAATGCTTTAGCTGGTTTCGAGTACAAGCACGAGCAGCAAGAAAACATCTCTGCATCAGCTGACGGTTTCCCGTCTCCTGAATTCAGATACTTAAACTCTGCAGCTAACCCACTTTCTGCTGGTGAATTCTTCTCTGAGTTCAAGAGAATCTCTGGCTTCGGTCGCTTCAACTATAACTACAAGAGCAGATACCTTCTGTCTTTGACTACACGTGCTGACGGTTCTTCAAGATTCGGCCGCAACTACAGATATGGTTTCTTCCCTTCTGTACAGGTAGGTTGGAATGTTAGTGAAGAGTCATTTATGAAAGGTATCGATGTATTGTCTTACCTGAAAGTTCGTGCTTCTTACGGTACAACAGGTAACGACCAGATTGGTAACTTCGCATCTAGAGGTCTATATGGATCAGGCGCAGTTTACGGCGGTGTTGCTGGTGTTACGCCAACTCAGTTCGAAAACCCTGAGTTAAGATGGGAGAAAAACATAACTACTAACTTCGGTATTGACTACGGCTTCTTTAATGACCGTATCACAGGTACTGTTGAAGCTTATAACAGAGAAAGCAAAGACCTTCTAATCGGTCAGCCAGTATCATGGACATCTGGTTATGCCGCATTTACTTCAAACGTTGGAGAGCTGCGTAACCGTGGTATCGAGGTTGAGTTAAGAACAGCAAACCTGAAAACAGAATCAGGCTTAAACTGGAATACTAACTTTAACTTCGCTTACAACCAAAACCGTGTTACTAAGCTTTATGGTGGACTTCAGGAGCTTCCTGGTGATAACTCTATCCGTGTAGGACATGCTGTAGGTACTATCTTCACACAAAGATATGCTGGTGTAAACCCTGCAACTGGTAGACCAATGTTCTACGATAAGGACGACAACATTACATACATCCCAGTACTTGATGACAGAAAAGTTATCGGTGATACACAGCCACTTTACTTTGGTGGTTTGAACAACACAATTTCTTACAAAGGCTTTGAGTTAGACTTCCTGTTCCAGTATGAGTATGGCAGAATGGCGAACGATGGTCAGCTAAACTTCCTGATGGAGAATGGTAACCGTGCGTTCAACACCCTACAGCATTTCTATGACAACCGTTGGACAACACCTGGTCAGATTACAAGTGTACCAAGAGCATATGATACTGGTGTTGAGACACGTGGTGTAAACCATGTAACTGGCTCTAGCCGCACATGGAACAAAGTAGATTACATCCGTCTGAAGAATGTGCAGCTTGCCTACAATGTACCTACAGCACTAGCTCAGCGTATCAAGCTTTCTAATGCAAGGATCTATGTTCAGGGAACTAACCTGTACACTTACGATGACTACAGAGGCTATGATCCGGAGTTCTTCGGTTCAGCAACTGGTATCATCCCGCAATCTAAAAATTACACTGTAGGTATCCAGCTTGGACTATAATTAATCAGAAAATGAAAAAGTTTTTAAAATATAAGAAATCATCAGTATTGCTTTTGGCTGGTCTTCTTGCGTTCTCATCTTGTGAGAACGCACTGGATGTGGATCCAAGACAGTCAATTGATATGGCGACAGCGCTTAGCTCACGTGAGACTGTAAATGCCGCGATCGCTTCTGCTTACTCTCGCTTAAAGTCTGCCAGAGCATATGGTAGAGATATGGTTGCTTTACCAGAGGCTTTAGCTGATAACGGTCAGGCGACAAACAGATCAGGACGTTTATTGAACGAATCAAATAACGTACCTGGTGCTCACTTCGCTAGCTGGCAAAACTATTACTACACCATCAATGAAGTTAACTTAGCTCTTGATGCGATCCCGAGTTTAAATCTTGTGCCAGCTGTATCAGAGCAGGAGAGGAATCTTTGGGAAGGACGCCTACAGTTCTTAAGAGCTATTAGTTATTTCGACTTGGTTCGTAGCTATGCCTATATACCAGGAGCAGTAGTACCAAGCCAGGCAAAAGGTGGTGTGCCTTTAGTTCTAACAGGTGTAAAAGAGTTAGCAGACGCTGTTAACCGCTTACCAGAAAGAGCTCCAATTGCAGATGTGTATGCGCAGATTTATGCAGATTTAAAGGCTGCTGAAACTAAACTTGGCAATGCTGGTACTGCTGGTACTAGCGGTACTGCATGGGGAACGAGAGTAGCTGCACAGGCTTTATTAGCACGTGTTGCTCTTTATAATAAGGATTATGCAACTGCGAAAGAGTATGCAGACAAAGTTATTGCTTCGCATGGTAGCAAATTGTTGACTCCAACAAACTACGTAGCAGGATGGCGCAGCGCAGTGAACCCAGAGTCTCTTTTTGAAGTTACTTACTCTATTAACGCAGAGAACATTGGTGTAAACGAGTCGTTACAGACAACATTTACTTCTCTAGTAACTCCTGGAGTTAGAACACAAACAGGTGGATTTGGTGACTTAGTGCCAACAAGTGGTTTATTAACTGCTCTAGGTATAACAGTAACAGGCAACGGTACTAACAGTGCTGCTATTACTGCACGTAACAGTGATGTTCGTAACTTGTTATTCGAGTTAGGTACTTCAGGTCGTGGTGCTCCATTCGTAGAGACAACTAAATACATTGGCAAGAACGGTTTCATAAACCTGGATAACGCACCTGTTCTCAGAATTGCAGAGATGTATTTGATCAGAGCTGAAGTTCAGGCAACTGCTGGTGCTTCAACTTTCAACGAAGTAGAAGCTCTAAAAGACTTAGTGAGAATCAAAACAAACAGATATTCTGATTATGTAGGTTCTGCTATAGCGACAGCTGATGCTGCTCTAACTGGCTCAGCTCTTTATGAAGAAATCATTCGCCAGAGAAGAATTGAGTTTGCTTTCGAAGGACACCGTTTCTTTGATATGAAGAGATTAGGTCGTGATATAGTGAAGTCACCATCTAATCTATTGTTCACAGACTTTAGAATCCTTCCTTCGATTCCTGTAAGAGAGCTTGATGGAAATCCTAACTTAGTTAACAACGTAGGATATTAATTTTTTGAATACAAAATCATGAGAAAGATATTTATATTATTTCTGGCGCTGATATCATTGTCAGTAACATCCTGCATCGAAAACGAAGACATAGTAATAAAAAAGGACTTCGTTGAGTTTGATGCAGCCACGTACAACAGCTTTGGTCTGGATAAAAATTATCCAGTACTGAGCAGACACCAGACAGAAGGTCACTATGGTCGTGGAGTATATACAGCTACAACTAACGGTATTCCAGCCGATCCACTTATTAGCAGAACATCTGGTACTATAAGATTCAGAGTAAATCTTGTAGGTCCTCAGAGATCTACTGAGACTCAGATTGCTTATTCAGTTGTACCTGGTGAGACTTTCCAGACTAAAAATGCTACAACTGGTGCTATAATTATAGATGGCCAGCCTGCTGTGCAGGGCACTCACTTTACAACAACTGGTACTTTAACTATACCAGCTAACTCTAGCTTTGGTATTGTAGAAGTAAATATTCTGAACCCAGGTACTGCTCTTGCTACAGAAAGACTAATTGTTCTTGAGCTGCAAGGAAGTGAAGCTGCAAAATTGCCAGCTAGTGCTAATTACAAAAGAATTGGTATCCTGATCAACAAAGGATAAGGTTAACATTCTATAGTCAAAAAAGGCCTCAGATTTCTGAGGCCTTTTTTATTTTATAAAACAGTTAGAATAATGTTCATTATTATGTACACCAAGCGAAGCAGGTGTTAAGGTAATTACAAAAATGTAAAGGCTAGCATCAAATACATAGTGAGGTTATATCTTTAAATCTGAATGAAGGAGCTTTAGAGCTACTTGGTTTTTGCTAAAATATATAGTTAAACATTGCGCCGTTATATTCTGGTGCAGCAACTGGCAGTAGACTGTAGTTAGCTTTTTTGGACCTTCTGTGTAATTCCGGTACAAGAATACCAAGGCCAGCACCCACAGCATACCCAACTATGTTATCGCTTAAAAAATGCTTGCCAGCTCTGATCCTCAAATAACCCACTGCCACAGGCACAACGGCTGCTGTCGCCCAAATATAAGGCCGGGCAGGAGAGTCTGGATTAAAATCGTGGTATACTTTGGCAACGAAAAAAGTTGCTGCAGCGGTAGCTGCAGTATGGCCGGCATAAAATGAATTCGTTGCTTGCTTATCAGTTTTGATACTTAAAGGAGCATCATCAGCATAGATGTATGGTCGCTTGCGCCTAGAGAGACCAGCTGTTAAGCTGTAAAGTCCTCCTGCTAAGGACATAGTTTGGCCATACAGTAAGAAAACCTGTGGAGCATTCTGCTTAATATCTTCGTCCAATAGAAGCAGAAATGGCGTAAGGAATGAACCGTAAAAAGGAAAGTCACTAACTGTTTCGGCGCTTGTGCTATAGTTGCCTGCAGCAAAACGATCAAACCCATTAACGTCTGCTTTAGTAAGGTTTAGCAGGTTCTGCTGTGTTAATCTGTCTTTATTATTAATAAGAGAACCGCCTACAACCGATGCTCCAATGCCTGCCGCGGTTAAAGCCCCATCTTTGAGCCAACTAGTTTTATAAGGCGAAGTAGCAACCTGTGCGAAAGAACAGTTGATACTAAGGCATATAAGAAAGAAAACCAGCGATAGTTTGCCTTTCATCCTTTACTAAAAGCTATAAGTCAATAAAGCTCCTCTGTAATCTGGTGCGGCAACAGGCGTGAGGCTGAAATTTGTGTTGTTCGTTTTCTTATGAAGTTGCGGAACAAGTATACCTGCAGCTGCGCCTAGAGTATACCCAACTATGTTATCGCTAAGAAAGTGTTTGCCGGCTCTTAGTCTGAGATAGCCGACAGCAGCAGGTATAGCAGCAGCTGCGGCCCATACATATTTTCGTGCAGGTGAATCCGGGTTAAAATCATGGAAGATTTTTGCTGCGAAAAACGTAGCGCTGGCTGCTGCAGCTGTGTGTCCGGCATAAAATGAGTTTCTGGCGTTGGCTCTTGTCTTCTCCGACATCTCTACGTCGGCGCTGTAGATTAAAGGCCTTGTTCTAGGTAGATTGCCATTTGTCATAGTAAACAGAGAGCCTGTTACTGCCATCGTCTCTACATATAGCACAAATACCTGCCCAGCTTTACTGCCAACATTATCATTCAACATCATTAAAAAAGGTAGGCCGAATGATCCATAAAATGGAATATCACTTACCTTTTTTGCGTTTTCAGAATCCCAGCCTGCAGAAAACCGGTCAAAGCCATTTACATCGTCCTTGCTTAATCTGGAAATCTGCTCTGGGGTCAACCCGTCCTTGTCCTGCATAAGTGTAAGGCCATAATAACTAAGACCCATACCAGCTACAATAATAGGAGCGTCTACTTTAAAGCTGGTTTTGTAAGGGGAATCATCCTGTGCGTGCACCTGTCCGGTGAATATGGATAGAATAGCGATAACGCTAAATATTTTTTTCATAGTTGTATTGTCAATTGTATCATTAATTGTACTTGAAACGTGCGTATCAATATCAGGGTTTAGTAATACAAAGCGGCAAAGAGCTATTTATGTTATAACCAAGAGTTGAAGTTAAAGTTATATCATCACTCACTATTACGTTTTAATCTGATGTCTGCTTATACTTCATGTTTCAACTATGGCAGAATTGTCTTAGTTTTGTACCCGCTACTCAAATGTGTGGCGAGGTTTATACTTTGTACCTAAACCCTTACAATCATGCCGTATTTATTTACTTCTGAGTCAGTATCAGAAGGACATCCAGATAAAGTGGCGGATCAGATATCCGATGCGCTGCTTGACGAATTCTTAAAGCAAGACCCGCAGTCTAAGGTGGCTTGTGAAACACTGGTTACAACTGGTTTAGTTGTACTTAGTGGAGAAGTTAAGACAGAGGCCTATGTTGATGTGCAGAAAGTAGCACGTGATGTTATCAAACGCATAGGTTATACAAAATCTGAGTATATGTTTGATGCAGATGCTTGCGGTGTTATCTCTGCGATACATGAGCAGTCTGCTGATATTAACCAGGGAGTGGAGCGTGCTAACCCAGAAGATCAGGGAGCCGGTGACCAGGGTATGATGTTCGGCTACGCTACAAACGAAACTGATAACTACATGCCATTGGCGCTTAGCATTTCGCACCTGCTGTTAGAGGAGCTGTCTGCTATCCGCAAAGAAGGTAAAGAAATGACTTATCTGCGCCCAGATGCCAAGTCTCAGGTTACGATTCGTTACAGTGACAACCATGTGCCTGAAAAGATCGATACCATAGTTATCTCTACGCAGCACGATGAATTTGTGAAAGCTGACAGTGACACAGCAGAGGCAAAAGACAGCGCTGAGAAGGAGATGGTAGCCAAGATCAAAGAAGATGTCGACGCTATACTTATCCCGCGTGTACTGAAGAAGTTGCCGGAGCGTATCCAGAAGCTTTTCAACAACGATATCGTTTATCACATTAACCCAACCGGAAAGTTTGTTATTGGTGGCCCGCACGGTGATACAGGTTTAACTGGTCGTAAGATCATTGTTGATACGTATGGCGGTAAAGGTGCGCACGGTGGTGGTGCTTTCTCTGGTAAAGATTCTTCTAAAGTTGATCGATCAGCGGCTTATGCTGCACGCCATATCGCTAAAAACTTAGTAGCTGCCGGTGTTGCCGACCAGGTGTTGGTGCAGGTTGCTTATGCGATTGGTGTTGCCAAGCCAGTAGGTTTGTACGTAACTACATATGGCTCTACGAAAGTGAAAGATGCCAGTGGCAATATAATGAGTGATGGCGAAATTGCGGAGAAGGTAAGCAAGCTGTTTGACATGCGCCCTTACGCTATTGTACAGCGTTTTGGCCTGCAGAACCCAATTTTCTCTGAGACGGCTGCTTATGGACACATGGGTAGAACTCCAGGGATTAAAAAACTTGAGGTTTCTGTTAACGGCCATAAAGAGAGCAAAGAGTTCGAAACCTTTACTTGGGAGAAACTGGATTACGTTGACCAGATAAAGAAGGAATTTAGCCTATAACCTTTAAGAAGGTATATAAACAAAAAGGCCTGCTAGTGTATAGCAGGCCTTTTTGTTTATGCAGTTGATGAAATTACTTTAGAAATTCATCATTCATAATTAGTAAGCTCTGCTTACACTAGTGCGCCATTTGCTTTTCTTTATACTTTCTTAGCTGGCGTCGCATTGCTTCTACTGCGGCGTCTGCGGCAGCTTCAAAAGAAGGGGCATCTTCTTCAGAGTAGAGGGTGGCACCCGGTACAAAAAGTTTGATCTCTACGGTTTTATTGTCTATACCGTCCCGGTTGTTATGTTTAAGAAACACTTCACCTTCCACTACACGATCGTAGAATGTTTCCAACTTATCTACTTTCTGCTGTATGAAATCGGTAAGCTGCTGGTCAGCCTCGAAGTGGATGGAATGCATCTGTAGCTTCATAGTCGTAATATTTAATGGTTTAACTTATGCTTTAGGATGTGCCTTCTCAAAGACAGACTTTAGCTGCTCTATTGAGTTGTGCGTGTACACTTGCGTTGCCGCAAGACTTGAATGGCCTAGTAAATCTTTAATTGCATTTAAATCTGCCCCCTTGTTTAGTAAGTGTGTAGCAAAGGAATGCCGCAACACGTGAGGGCTGTTATGGTCAGAGGTGGTAATCAAACTAATATACTTTTTGACAACGCGGTAAACGAACTTAGGATAAAGGGGACGAGCTTTATTAGTAACGAGCAGTTTTTCTGAATTGTTATCAGAAAACTCACTTTTCTTGTACTGCAAATACTCCTCAATACAGCTCAGCAAAGAGTCGTTGATAGGAACAACTCGTTCTTTATTGCCTTTGCCCAGCACGCGCACCGTTTTGGCACGCATGTCTATGTCGTTCTCTTCAATTCCGATCAGCTCGGCCAGACGAATGCCGGTGCCATATAGAAATTCAAGTATAAGCCTGTCACGCTGGCCTTCGAAAGACTTTTCAAATTCAAAACTATCAAGGAGCGTGTTAAAAGACTCTTCGGGTACGAAGGCTGGAAGTTTTTTAGGAGCCTTAGGCGCTTTGATGCGCACCATTGGATTAACGCTGATTTGTTGCTGCGAAAGCAGAAACCTATAGTATGACCGTAAACAGGCAATCTTCCTATTGATGGACCTTGGTTTAATATTATTCTGGACAAGCGTAAGTATCCAGGAGCGGATAATAGTATGGTCGGCCTCTGCCGGTTCTGTGATCTGGTATACTTGCTCCAGGTACTGAGAAAACTGTCCCAGATCGGTGTGGTAGGAGGTAAGGGTGTGCGGACTGTACCGCTTTTCGTACTGTAGGTACTTAAAAAATAATTCCATAAACTAGTATCCCTGATGTGAAGATCAGTTACACTAATTTATGGAATTATCGGATATATTGGTATAAAAGACTAGTAGTTTTGTTCAGCAAAAAGCTTCTGCTTGTAAGCAGCTCTCTCTTTTTGCTTTCTCTTAGCTACAGATGGCTTTTCGAAAAAAGTTCTCGCACGCAGCTCTTTCAGAACACCAGTTCTTTCAAATTTCTTCTTGAATCTTTTTAATGCACGGTCTACAGACTCGTTATCTTTTACGTTTACAATAATCATGTTATCTCTCTTCTCTTAGAATTAGGGTTGCAAATTTAACGAAGGTTATACTTAAAAATCAACAGATTGGGCAAAAATTTTATCCAAATCTGTAAAAAATAAATAGTTAGCTACACAGCAACGTATAAAATACTGCCTTTAAGCCCATTATTTAAGTATAGCTCTAGAGATAACAAGCTTTTGTATCTCACTTGTTCCCTCACCAATGGTGCAAAGTTTGGCGTCGCGGTAATACTTTTCAGCCGGATAGTCTTTCGTAAAGCCATAGCCGCCGAAAATTTGTACAGCCTCGTTCGCCACTCTAACCGATACCTCAGACGCATAAAGTTTAGCCATAGCAGACTCTTTGTTCACGTTAAGTCCGCGGTTCTTCATATCGGCAGCCTGGTAGGTCAATAAAGAGGCAGCCTCTATTTCAGTGGCCATGTCTGCTAGCTTAAAGGCAATGCCCTGGAAGCTGGAGATAGGTTTGTTAAACTGGCTACGCTCCTGAGAGTAAGCAAGCGCAGCTTCGAAAGCGCCTTGTGCAATGCCAAGAGAAAGTGCCGCGATAGAAATACGACCACCATCCAGAACTTTCATTGACTGGATAAAGCCTTCGCCTACTTCGCCTAGAATCTGATCTTTGTGTACGCGGCAGTCCTGGAAAATAAGCTCTGTTGTTTCGGAAGCACGCATACCCAGTTTATCTTCTTTGCGACCTGCGCTAAAGCCCGGAGTACCTTTTTCAATAACGAAAGCCGTCATGCCGTGAGAGTCGCCTACTTCGCCGGTACGAACAATTACCACAGCAACATTGCCGCTTTTACCATGCGTAATAAAGTTTTTGGCACCGTTGATCACCCAATAGTCGCCATCCTGTACGGCTACTGTGCGCATGTTACCTGCGTCAGATCCGGTGTTAGGCTCTGTTAAGCCCCAGGCACCGATCCACTCGGCTGTAGCCAGTTTTGGCAGGTATTTCTGCTTCTGCTCTTCGTTGCCAAATTGCAGAATATGGCCAGTGCAAAGGGAGTTGTGTGCCGCCATCGAAAGCCCGATAGAGCCATCAATTTTTGATAATTCAGCGATTGCTGTTACATACTCCAGATAACCGAAACCTGAGCCGCCATATTCGGTTGGCACCAGTACGCCCATTAGTCCCAGTTCACCGAGTTGTTTGAACACTTCCACCGGAAACTCCTGGCTCTCGTCCCACTCACGCATCTTAGGTTTAATGTTCTTTGCTCCGAAGTCACGGACCATGTCCGCAATCATGCGCTGATTTTCTGTAAGTTTAAATTCCATTAAAAGTTTAGTGTGCAGTTTTAAAGTCGCGTATATAACGGTTTTACACCATCTGTTGTTTACAAAGCTAGCTAATTGTGTTTAAAAGCCAACGCATTGCATGTAATTTAAGCTATATTGGTTATGAAAAGGCACAGTCATTGAACAGGCAAATCATATTGTTTGATAGGGGCTATTATTTAGCGTATCTTTGAAGTTAGTTTATATAAAAAGGCAGAATACACCAAACAGACGCTGCTAAGCAACTGGTTAATGAAGAAGTTTCTACAAAGCTTATTTAAGGGAGAGAGCGTGGCTGAGGCATCTTTCAGCGCATTAGCTGTTGATATGCATTCACATATTCTTCCTGGGCTGGATGACGGCGCAGACAGCCTTGAAAAGTCTTTGGAGTTGGTGCAGGCAATGAAGGAGCTGGGGTACAGAAAGCTGATCATGACGCCGCACATTATGAGTGACTTCTATAAAAACACGCCAGATATGATCCGTGAGCGGTTAGCTGTGCTACGTGCGGCGGTGCAGGAGGCTGGTATAGACATGGAGCTTGATTGTGCTGCAGAGCATTACTTGGACGAAGGCTTTCTGGAGAAACTGAGCAGGGATGAAGAGTTGCTGACTTTTGGTGATAACTACCTGCTGTTCGAAACATCTTTCCTGAACGAGCCACTAAATCTGCGCGAAGCTATCTTTAAAATGCGCTCTAAAGGCTATAAACCAGTGCTGGCACACCCGGAGCGCTATTCCTACTTCTACGGTAAGTTCGATGATCTGGCAGAGCTATGGAAGCAGGGAGTGCTTTTTCAGCCTAACCTCAACTCGCTTTCAGGTTATTACTCGCCAGCTGCCAAAACCGTAGCCGAAAAACTTATTGACAGCGGCATGGTTGATTTTCTGGGCTCTGATGTGCACAGCCTAAAACACACTGACTCGCTTAACAGGGTACTGGCAAGTAAGTATTTGCCTAAGGCACTCAGCCTGGCAGTGCGCAACAGTCAATTGTAATCCTTCCAACCTCAAACGTATCAATCCATGACGGTATTTGTGACTGGCGGCAGCGGCCTTATCGGCAGTTTCTTGATTCCTGCCCTACTAGGCAAAGGATATACTGTTAAAGCCAGCTACAGAGAGTATGTGCCATCGATAGAAGGTAAAGAGCAAGTGCAGTGGCTGGAGGGGGATATACTTGACCCAATTTTTCTGAGGGAGGCCCTGCAGGATGCGGAATATGTGTTCCATTGTGCCGGTTTAGTATCGTATGCACCGCAGGATAAAGAGCTGTTAAAACATGTAAACATAGAGGGCACAGCCAACGTGGTTGATGCCTGCCTGGATCATGGAAGTATAAAACTTTGCCACGTTAGCTCGATTGCGGCCATTGGCAAACCCAAAGGAGCCTCTGTACTTACTGAAGAGAACAAATGGGATGCCGCAGAGTATCATTCTGCCTATGCCAGCTCCAAATACCTTGGCGAATTGGAAGTATGGCGCGGTGTATCTGAAGGGCTGGATGCTGTTATCGTAAACCCATCAGTTATACTTGGGCCTGCAGACTGGCACCGCAGCAGCACGCAATTATTTAAATACGTTTACAGAGAGAGGCCTTTCTATACTGAAGGTGGTGCAAATTTTGTAGATGTAAGAGATGTGGTGGAGGCCATGATGCGCTTAACCTTCTCGGATATTACAGGTGAAAGATTTATATTAAGTGCAGCGGAACTGAGCTATAAAGAGTTTTTTCGTGCAGTGGCCGCCTGTTTCGGTAAAAAAGCGCCAGGTATAAAAGTGCCTCCGGCCCTGACGGAAGTGGTGTGGCGCTTGGAGCGGGTTCGAACCTGGTTTACCGGTGGCAGGCCACTTATCACCAAAGAGACAGCGCGTATCACAGGTAAGCATCACTTGTTCAGTAATGATAAGGTGCGAAAAGCCACTGGAATGGATTTCAGGCCAATAAAAGATAGTTTAGAATGGGTGTGCCGAGAGCTGAAGCCTGCGGCGCAAAATGCTGTGTGAACTAAACTATTTAAAGTGTAAATATGTACTAAGACAAAGGCTGTGACCCTTACAGCTTGTTGGATGTTGAGATGAAAGATAATTTTGAAGAACACAGCGAAGAGCTGGAACTGATAAACCGTTTCGAGCAGATGCTCGGCAGTAAAGAGACTGTATTTTTTGATTTGACTGACTTTGAGTCAATTATAGATTATTACACCGCAAATTTCGAATATAAGAAAGCCCTTTTAGCCTGTGATGCCGCACTGGCGCAATATCCTTTTTCTTCTGGTTTGCTTATTGATAAAGCGCAATTGCTGGCTATGTCCGGCAATTTTGAGGAAGCGCTTGTGGTTATAAACCAGGTGGCTGAAGTAGAGCCCGAAAGTGCCGATGTGCAGCTTACACGTGGTATTATTTATACCCAGCGCGGGGAGTTTCGTGATGCCATAGATTATTTTAAAAAGGCGCTTGCCTACTCCGAAGACAGGGATGATATCTACTTTAATATAGCCCTTGCCTACCAGACGTGGGGTAAGTTTAATTCGGCCATCAAGTACTATAAAAAGTGCATTGGGCTTAACGTAGAAAACGAGGCGGCTATGCAGGAGATCATCTATTGCATGGAGCTTACGGGCACCATCCGCGAGCATTTGCCTTTCTTCCAGGAGTTTATCGATAAAGACCCTTATTCGTACGTAGCTTGGTTTAATATTGGCAACGTGTACAACAAGCTCGGCTCTTACGATAAGGCCATTGGCGCTTATGACTATGCCACTATTATCAAACCTGACTTTATTACGGCCTACAATAACATGGCGAACGCCTATGTTTTTATCGGCGAGTATACCAAAGCCATAGAAGCCTTTAACGCAATGCTGGAGCACGGCACACCAAATGCAGAAGTATACTGCAACATAGGTGAGTGCTACGAAAAGCTAAGCCAGTGGGACCTATCGCGCCGCTACTACCAAAAAGCCGTTGACCTGGACCCTGAGATGGATGAAGCTTGGTTTGGCATTGGGGTTATACTGGATGCGCAGGGCAAGTGGTATGAGGCGGTGCACTTCTTTAAAAAGGCCGTTGAGCTTTACGACGACAGCGTGGACTATTGGGTGGCATTGGCCGCCGCAGAGTATAACGTAGGGCATGTGGTGTCGGCATTGGAGAGTTATGCCCGTGCTGCTGAAATTCAGCCGGACGATAAGAACATCTACCTTAATTGGTCCATCATCCTGTACGAGCAGGGCAACTTCGACGAGGCCATCGAAATAATTTTAAATGCGATTGAGCTGCAGCCAGACGAAGCAGAGCTTTATTACAGGGCCTGTGCCTATATGCTTTCGGCAGGAAAATACCGCGAAGCTTACAATTATCTGGAAAATGCGTTAATTTTGGACTTCGATAAGCACAAGCTGTTGTTTGAGTTCTTCCCGGAACTAGAGTCGCAGCGCGCTTTATCAAGACTGATTGATCAATATCGCAAATAAATCTAGATGAACTATACGCTGACAAGTATCCCTGAGCGCGAGACAAAACCCCGTGAGCGCGGCTTTACCATGGCCATGGACAAAGGTCTTAGTGTACGAGAGGTAGAAGACTTTTTAGAAGTAGCCGGAGACTACGTGGACATTGTAAAATTAGGATGGGCCACCTCTTATGTAACTCCAAACCTTCAGCGCAAACTGGATGCTTACAAAGCAGCAGGTATTCCCACCTATTTCGGAGGTACTTTATTTGAAGCGTTTATTGTGCGCAACCAGTTCGACGATTATCGTCGCGTACTGGACAAGTATAACATGACTTTTGCTGAGGTGTCGGATGGTTCGCTGGATATGCCGCATGATGTAAAGTGCGATTATATACAGCAGCTGACAGAACAGGTAACAGTATTATCGGAAGTAGGATCTAAGGATGCGGAGAAGATCATTCCGCCATACATGTGGATCAAACTGATGAAAGCGGAGCTGGATGCCGGTGCCTGGAAAGTGATTGGTGAGGCACGCGAGGGCGGTAACGTAGGTCTGTTCCGTTCTACCGGCGAGGTGCGCAGTGGCCTTGTAGAGGAGATCCTGACGCAGATACCTTTTGAGAAAATCCTTTGGGAGGCGCCGCAGAAAGCACAGCAGGTTTGGTTTATCAAATTACTCGGTACAAACGTGAACCTGGGTAATATTGCGCCAAACGAGGTAATTCCGCTTGAGACAATTCGATTAGGTTTGCGCGGTGATACATTCTCGCACTTTTTGGATACCGAAAAACCTTGCTAATAGCTTAAAGTATAAAACCAAAAGTATAAATTGCCCGTCGGTAAGCCCGAGCGGGCAATTTTTTTAACAGATTTCTATGCCAAGTACAGCCTCAAGAAATACCATGAAACGCAGATCGTTAAGGGAGTATCTTTTATTGTTTTCGAAAGGAGTGGCCATGGGAGCAGCCGATGTTGTTCCAGGCGTATCGGGTGGTACCATCGCTTTTATCACAGGCATTTACGAGGAGTTGCTAAACTCTATCCGCTCTGTAAATGGCGAAGCCGTGAAGCTGTTGATCAAGTTCAGGTTCCTGGATCTCTGGAAGCACATCAACGGCAATTTCTTGGTGGTGCTGGTATCGGGCATACTTTTCTCGATAGCTTTGCTGGCCCGCCTAGTGCTGTTTCTACTTAACGATTACCCGGAGTTGCTGTGGTCTTTCTTTTTCGGATTGATCGTGGCCTCGGCGGTGGTAGTAAGCAAAAAGATTACCCGCTGGACCTGGGGTGTTATACTCGCCGGCCTTTTAGGTACGGCGCTGGCGTACTACATTACAGTAGCCACGCCCACACAGACACCCGAAAGCTACTGGTTTATTTTTCTGTCAGGGGCTATTGCCATCTGCGCCATGATTTTGCCGGGCATCTCAGGCAGCTTTTTGCTGGTGCTGCTGGCCAAGTATGAATTTATACTTAACGCTGTTAAAGACTTCAAATTAGATATAGTAGCTGTGTTCGGCCTGGGATGCGTTACGGGTATACTTGCCTTTTCGCATGTGCTTAACTGGATGCTGAAGCACTACCATAACATCACGGTTGCCCTGCTAACAGGTTTTATGGTGGGCTCTCTAAACAAAGTATGGCCCTGGAAGCAGACCTTAGAAACCTACACTGATCGACACGGAGAAGTAAAGCCATTGGTACAGGAAAATGTAATGCCGGGCACTTACGAGACAGTAGTAGGCCACGAATCATACTTAACCTATGGTATTGCATTGGCACTATTCGGATTTTTCCTGGTGTACCTCATCGATAAGTTCACAGACAACAATTCGACCAAAGTATAATATATGCGCAAGTTCGGGCTGATCGGAAAGAAGTTAGGGCACTCGTTCTCGAAAAAGTATTTCACGGCAAAGTTTGAGGGCGAAGGTATAGCTGATGCACAATACAACCTGTATGAACTGGAGCAGGTGCAGGATCTGAAAGCCCTGCTGCAGCGTGAGCCGGAGCTGGTGGGCTTAAACGTAACCATCCCCTATAAGCAGGAGGTAATTCCCTTGCTGGATGAGCTAGATGATGCGGCTGCCAGGATTGGAGCTGTAAATACCATTAAGATCGAGAACGGCCACACCAAAGGCTACAATACCGACTATATTGGCTTCAAAGACACCTTGCAAGCCTTTTATCCGAAAGAGAAGTATAAAAACGCTTTAGTGCTGGGTACTGGCGGTGCCTCCAAGGCAATTTGCACAGCCCTCTCAGATTTGAGCATACCTTTTACTTCTGTTTCCAGAACTCCGGCGCAGGGCGAGCTTAGCTATGAGCAACTGACGGAGGAGATGCTGCAGGATTATAACCTGATCGTGAATACAACTCCGCTGGGCATGGCACCCAACACAGATACGCTGCCAACCATACCCTATGAAAGTATAAGTACTGATCATTTTGCCTACGATATTGTGTACAATCCTGAAAAAACTTTGTTTTTAGAGCGCTGTGAGGCTGCAGGAGCTAAAATTATGAACGGGATAGGCATGCTGCACGGTCAGGCGGAGGCAGCCTGGGATATCTGGAATTCGTAACATTGGGCGTAAGTGTAAAAAAAGTAATAAAGAGCGCTAAATCAGTGCAACTTTTCGGGGGTGGTTTTCCGTACAAGAGGCAATATAAAACGCCGCCCTATGATACAGATACATACCCTTAAGCAGAAAACACACGCCATCAATACAGAAATCTATGCGTTATACTTGTCTTACCGCGATAATCGCGTGAAGTGGTATGTACGCATGCTGTTAGCTTTTGCCATTGGGTATGCCATTAGTCCCATAGACCTGGTACCGGATCTGGTTGCTGTCTTCGGTTTCCTAGATGATGTAGTGGTAGTGGCGCTGGGCTTTCACTTCTCATACCACCTGCTTTCTAAAAATGTGGTGGGGCAGGCAAAACTGCAGGCTTTTGAGGAGTTAAATAATTCTTCGGCAAGTATGGCCGCGGCTGCTTACCGCATTGTGGGCTATGCCTGGATGTTGGCTTTGGCTATCGTACTAGTGCTGCTCTACAAATTTACGACACTCACCTTATTCTAAAGATATACCCCTTTAAGACAAACTATAATCTAAGAGCCTCCTGTTACAGGAGGCTTTTTTATTTGTATATACCTGCCCTTTTGTTAAGATTATACTTTATGCTGCTAACAGAGTAATGGTACTGCAACTGCCTCATTACTTATGTCTTAAGTAAAATTTTATTTTCGTAGTAGCCTTACTTTAGATAAATTTAATCGTGCTATTTTAATATATTTGCGCCCAATATTGTGAGGGGCAGATGTTCCTTAAAATATCCGGTAATTTTTTTCAGAGCCTTGCAACCCTTTGGCAACTAATAGAATCATAGGATTGAGTAAGGCATAAACAGGCAGCGTTTGAATCTTTTTACAAAACCAAAATCCGAAGAGGACAAGCTTATAGAGGGGTGCATAGCGGGCAAGCGCGATATGCAGCGACTTCTCTATGATCTGTACTCTAAAAAGATGATGGCCGTTTGCCTGCGCTATGCCCCAACGAATTTTGAGGCAGAGGACATTATGCAGGAAGCATTTGTAAAAGTGTTTTCAAACCTGCAGAATTTTAAAAAGGACTGCCCACTGGAGTTCTGGATCAGGAAGATAATGGTGAATACGGCGCTGAAGCATTTGCGCAGCAAGCAACTGCTCACCGTGTCGCATGAGAATGAAGAGGTTACAAACCTGCCTTCGGATGGTGTTAACCTGAGCGGCTACTCCCTAAATGAACTAATGGGTATGATCCAAAGTCTTGCCCCACGTTACCGGATGGTGTTTAACCTCTATGCCATAGAGGGGTACAACCACAAAGAGATTGGAGAGATGCTAGGCATCTCGGAAGGAACATCTAAGTCACAATATTCACGCGCAAGGGCTATACTGCAAAGTATGCTTACGCGCCAGGAAAAACCATTTCAAGAGCATGTCATCATCGGATAGAAAAGAATACGGAGAGCTGGAGCAAAGCATGTGGCAGCGCTTCCAGGATGCAGAAGCTCTGCCATCTTCTGATGTTTGGTCTCGGATAGATCATGAGCTTACACTGGAGGAAAGCAAGCACTACAGAAGCCGGATGGTGCTGTATCGCCAATTGGCGGCAGCATGCTTTGTGCTGTTTATGCTGGCGGGTGCTTTACTCACCTACCATTATAAAACCGAAGCTACTATTGATGCTGGTATCGCCAATATGCAGCTTAACACCAGCACAGGTGTGGAAGAAATAGCAGTTACTGAACAGCCAAGTATAGCGCCACAGGCACAGGCCAGCTTTGAGACTAAACAAAATATAGCCACCGCTTCTGTAGCGGAAGCAAGCCAACCTCAGGCAGATGCAGCAATGCAGAAAAGAACAGGTATGGCAGGCGCAAGTGTAGTAGGTAAAGCTCAAGCTGCAGCTGCAGCTACAACAGGTACAGCTCCGATAGCTAAAGTACGTGCTCAAAAACTGGCTGGCATAGGAGTTGCCTCAGGAACTGCTAAGTATAATTTGAATAGTGCTGTGGCTGCTGCTACTGAAACATCTGCCACAGCCGAAGAACAAAGTATATTCAATACCTATAAGAGCGAAGAAAGTGGCAGTATGTCGGTTTCGTCCCGGTTTAATATAGGTCAATCGTTTTTCCAGACGGCGCGCCAGGCCATCACCTCTGTGCCTCCTTCCTATACAAACAGCTCAGCTCAAAGTATAAATAACGAACCAGGCCGAAGTCGTTCTTTTGTAGAGCTTAGCCAGGCAGCCGTTGCAGATAATCTTAAAGAGCAGAAAAAGGCGGAGGAGTTAGCCATTGCGCTGAATACTCCGGCTCAAGCAGGTGAAAAAGAAGAAAAATCAAGTGGAGAAGACAGCCGTTGGTCTCTGGGCTTAGGGTATGCGCCTTCCTACTTCAACCAGAATATCCAAATGCCGGGGCAGATGATGGATGCTGTAGCACACCGTAGCCTGATTGCAGGTGGCCCTGACTTACTTTCCAGCTCTGCCGACAATATGAATGAGGCGCGCGAAGAATTTGAGGCAAACACAGACCCTGCATTCTCTTTTGCTGCTGAGGCAAAGGCTGGTTTCAACTTGTTTAAAAAGTTTAAGCTGTTAGCCGGGATAGGGTTTACGCAAAATTCAGCCAGAACAAAATCTAGCTATATTGTTAACCAGTTCCTGTATAAGCCAGGCAGCAACAAACGTGTAGAAATGCCAGGTACTACAGTTTTCCTGCCATCACTCAACAATAACTTTACCACAGACTCTCTAAGTGTGGAGAAGACTGATGACTTCTATGTAAACTACCGCTACCGCCATATCACCTTGCCTGTAGGCCTTCAGTATGAAGGCAATGTTAGCAAAGACTGGTTCTGGTATGCATCAGCAGGTATGGCTGCCAACTTCTTAGTGGAAACAGCCGTGATGGCCTCAAACAGCGAGGTGCGAGATGTAAGCTATGATCATAACGATGACTCTCCTTTTCGTAAGGTGCAGTTTTCAGGCAATGCTTCGGTAGGTTTGGGGAAGCGTATATCTAATTTCATTTCGGTAACAGCCGGTCCTGAATTTAGAGGATACCTGAACTCGCTGCTGGCGGAGCCTGACAAAGCATTAGCGCCGCAGGGCAACCCATACACCATTGGCATCAACATGTCGGTTAACTACAGCTTGGGTAAAAAATAAATTTATTTTTTCAGTGATGCCTTGCAACCATTGCCGGTGTAGTAGGGTCATGAAAGTGTAGAAGGCGCCAATTAGTAGACTGCTAACCTCTAAAACTATGAAGATAATACCTAGTAAGTATGCCCCTTTATGGGCAGTCGCTAAATCAAACCTATCCGGTTGGTATGTACTGTTGGCCCTTCTTTTTCTATCTCTTTTTATGTCAGGTTGCGAGAAAGGGGAGGAGATAACCGAGTGCTGGGAGCCGCAAGTTAACTGCAGCGTAGAGGTATCGGCAGAGCGTATCATGTGTGGCTATGGCGCCTTTAACAATGTGTGGCTAAAAACTGCTGATGGTGCATATCTGCAGCCCTGGTACAATTTAACCGAACAGAAAGAGCTTGTGCCTGGACAAAAGTATAAGATTGCCTTTAAGACAGTTGAAAGAGATGACAAGTATAAAGATGTTTTTTATTGTTTAGCAGCAGTTCCTGTATCAGAGGCTATAGTATTAACCTGCATTAGTCCGGCAATCAGCAATAATTAATTACCTAGTGCCTTATCTAAGCTATGAAAAAGACTACTTATGTAGTTTACCTGGGCTTTATTGCCCTTACCACCCTCACTGCTTGTTTTGAAGTGGAGGAACCTGCACCAAGCTTTGACGCTGAGAGCGTGAAAGCTTCTGTGCAGGGTAGGTGGGCTGTTGAGAAAGTAAGCAACAAACTATGCAGAGACAACAGTTGCACATCCAATACAGTAGCGGGTACTCCGCAGGAATACTTTGAGTTCCGGGCTGACAGTGCCTATGTATTAAGAACAGGGGCAAGTATAAATGCTACTCTATGCGATGCCTATAAAGCAGAGTATGATCAAGGGGGAGTAATTTTACTTAGTAATGCCAGCCGTAAAGAACGCTTTAAAATAGTGGAGTTAAAGGCAAACAAAGCTGTGATGGAGAGTACTTTTACTGGCCGTGATCCAGCAGCTGTATTTACTGATACATACTATTTGTACAGGTAACTACCGGAGCTTGTAACATAGGGTGTGTGTTACTGATGCAACCTTTTAGAGCCGTTAGTACAAACTGAAACTGTGAAGAATGTTTTATCTGCTGTGTTGCTTTACCTGGGCTTATCAGTGCTGGTAATAAGCTGTTCTGAGGCAGAGCCTGAGCCTAACTGTATAGCAGCAGAAGTAATAGAAGCAGATTGCGGCAGTGGATGGTATATCCTGAAACTGGAAGAGAAGCAGAGTTCCGATATACTGCCAGGAGGTAGTTATGTGGGGCAGTTGCAGGGCGGCTATGTTACAACTGATAACCTGCCGCAGGCTTATAGGCAGCCTGGCCTGAAGTTGCGATTAGCACTAGAGATTAACGGCGAGTATAGTCCCCTTTGTGTAACCGTTGCCATTATGTACCAAGCAGTGAAAGTTAAGAACGTATGCGTGAGTTCTAGCGCAGATTAATATACGAACCTTTATGATTTATACATAAATGTTGTTTTTTGATTAGGAAGAGAACCCTCTTAAAAGCCTGCTGTTTTTCGGCAGGCTTTTTTCTTTGGCGACATATAAAATATAGAATATTTATGATGCCTCTTGCAACCATATTGCAAATGGTGGGGTCAACTATATAGAAGCTGCTCAAAAGCGCAGCCGCAAAGTATAAACTGTGGCATTATGAAAAACTTAGTACTCATTTTTGCTTTAATGCTGTTAGGCCCTCTTTTAACGGGATGCTCTGAAGAAGATGTGGCTGTTCCGTGTTTGCAGGCACGTGTGGTAGATGTGGCAGACCCATGCAGCGGCGAGATAGTGCTGGAACTGACAAAAGAAGACCAAAATTCCGGGAACGGTTTTTGCGGTACTGCAAACATCTATAAATATGTTGTGGTTAACAATCTACCAGATAATTTAAAGCAGATTGGCGCCACATTTACTTGCCAAATAGAAACGAGAGAAAGTGAAAGAGGCTGTATAGCTATATACCCAATGTATGAAGCTGCAACCATCAAAAATATTTGCAATAGCAATCAGGTACTGCCCCGGTAGTGGCAGCAGGAAGAAATAAAGTTAGACATATAGTTTTCTGCACATTTACTACCGTGAAGCCTGCCGATTTTCGGCAGGCTTCTTTTGTTATAGCCATCAGGTGTGGTTATCTCGTAACAAGCAAATACTATAACTGTTAGCAATTTGCGAGTATGTTTAGCCGTTATACTTTATCTTTACTAGTCCGTAACCAAAACACATGGATTTTAAACTTACATCAGAGTTTCAGCCGACAGGTGACCAGCCAAAGGCCATTGCCCAATTAACCGAAGGTATAAAGAAAGGGGAGCCTGTACAGGTGTTGCTGGGTGCTACGGGTACCGGTAAAACGTTTACCATGGCCAATGTTATACAAAACACAGGAAAGCCAACTCTTGTACTGTGCCATAACAAAACGCTGGCCGCGCAGCTCTACGGCGAGTTTAAGCAGTTCTTCCCTGAAAATGCGGTTGAGTACTTTATTTCTTACTATGACTATTATCAGCCGGAGGCATACATTGCTTCGTCGGATGTTTTTATAGAAAAAGACCTGGCTATAAACGAGGAGATAGAGAAGCTGCGTTTGCATACTACCTCTGCGTTACTTTCCGGCAGGAGGGATATTGTGGTGGTGGCGTCGGTGTCGTGTATCTATGGTATTGGTAACCCAGAGGAGTTTGGTAAAAACGTTTTATACTTAGCGCCGGGGCAACGCTACAGCCGAAATAACCTGCTTTATACGTTTGTTCAGATACTCTACAGCCGAACCGAAGCAGAGTTCACACGTGGAACATTTCGGGTAAAAGGCGATACAGTTGACATTTACCCAGCCTATGCCGACTTTGCTTACAGGCTATACTTCTTTGGCGACGAGCTGGAGCAGATTCACCGCATCGATCCGCAATCGGGTAAAAAGCTTTCGGATGAGAAGGCGGTAACGCTGTATCCGGCTAACCTCTTCGTGACAGGTAAAGACACGTTGCAGCAGGCTATACATGAAATACAGTATGACATGGTGGCACAGCACGACTACTTTTTAAAAGAGGACAGGCCAACAGAAGCAAAAAGAATAAAAGAGCGTACTGAGTTTGACCTGGAAATGATCCGTGAACTAGGTTATTGTTCTGGCATTGAGAACTACTCCCGATATTTCGATCGCAGATCTCCTGGTGCAAGGCCTTTCTGTCTGCTTGATTATTTCCCGGACGATTTCCTGATGGTAATTGACGAGAGCCACGTAACCGTGCCGCAGGTACGCGCCATGTGGGGCGGCGACAGGTCCAGAAAGGTGGCGCTGGTAGAGTATGGCTTCCGTTTGCCGGCTGCCATGGACAACCGTCCGCTTACCTTTAATGAGTTCGAGAGCCTGATGCACCAGGTGGTGTTTGTGAGCGCCACTCCGGGAGACTATGAGATACAGAAGTCCGAAGGTGTAATTGTGGAGCAGATCATCAGACCAACCGGCCTTCTGGATCCAGTAATAGAAGTACGCCCAAGCACTAATCAGGTGGACGACCTGCTGGATGAAATTGATGAGCGTGTAAAAGAGGGTGCCCGAGTGCTGGTAACCACGCTTACCAAGCGTATGTCCGAAGAGCTTACAAAATACCTGGAGCGCCTTAATATTAAAACAAAGTACCTGCACTCCGAAGTGAAAGCCTTGGACCGTGTGGAGATTCTGCGGGAGCTGCGCCTTGGTGAAATAGACGTGCTGGTGGGCGTAAATCTGCTGCGCGAAGGCCTCGATTTACCAGAAGTTAGTTTAGTTGCTATACTTGATGCCGATAAAGAGGGCTTCCTGCGAGACCAGCGTTCACTTATCCAGACGATGGGTCGTGCAGCCCGAAACGAAAAGGGGAAAGTAATCATGTACGCTGACCGTATGACGGGTTCTATGCAGCGTGCTATTGATGAGACCAACCGCCGTCGCGCCACCCAGATGGCTTATAACGAAGAACACGGTATTACGCCACGCACGGTACTTAAATCTAAAGACGAGATCTTTGAGCAGACATCCGTAGCCGACATGAAGAAGAAAGAAGTGAAGATGTATGCTGGTCCGGAGGAGGTTTCTATTGCAGCCGAGCCAATTATCCAGACCATGAAGCGCGACGAGCTGGAGAAGCTGATCAAAAAAACGGAGAAGCAAATGGAGGCAGCAGCCAAAGACCTCGACTTCTTGCAGGCCGCCAAGTATAGAGATGAACTGGCAGAGTTACGAAACTTGCTCAAAACAAAGCGAAATTAAGTATAAAAAAGCACCTATGACCTGAGCCGTGGGTGCTTTTTTATTGTTATCGTTTTACTATTGGGGCAACAGCACCTGGTCCACCACGTGTATTACTCCATTTGAAGTAGGGATAGAGGCTACAATGTTGGCGCCGTTCACAGTTACTTTGCCATCTTTTACACCCATCGTTATACGGCCGCCATTTACCTGGCCAAGGCTCTGCCCGTCTTCAAAACTATCTGCGTTAAGCACACCTACATACACGTGGTACTGCAGTATGTTTCTAAGATCGCCTCTTTTCTCAGGTTTTAGCAACCCTTCTACAGTGCCGGCAGGCAGCTTTTCGAAAGCTGCATTGGTTGGCGCAAATACGGTAAACGGACCTGCATTGGTTAACACATCCACCAGTCCAGCTGTTTTTACAGCAGTTACCAAAGTAGTATGATCAGGAGAGGTAGCTGCCACCTGCACCACGTTTTTCTGAGACTCATTATCTACTACTGAAGACTGCCCTCCTGATGCCTCTGCCTCAGATGAAGTTATTTCCTGTTGCAGGTCGGTGTTTGTTCCTGTTTGCTGTTCTGTTGGGTTGCAAGATGCGAACACGATTCCTGCCACCACTGCTACTGCCAAGTATGCCTTTTTCATGATGTTTGATTTTTGAGTTGGAAACATCACAATGTTAGCGCATTAGCAATTCAGAAAATATGATCTACATTAATAAGAGAAAATGATCTTTTACTCTTTTTTGCTAATAAGAGGGGGAAGCTGATGTTCTTGAATAGAGTTTTTATACTTGCTAAAGTACAGAAGCGATGGAGATGTATATAAGGAAGTGATTTGCAAATAGTGCAGGCAACGATAGATGAGTCTGGTTTTACCCTGTTCCTGCCCCGGGTAGGAGCAGAAACAGGACCAGGAATTTCATAGTTTTATAGGTAGGTTTGGTCGTAGCAAAGCAGTTTTTTGCTGCTTTCTATAACTAAGATGCAGTTTGTTGCAAAAGGGTTGCACGGGGCTGAAAAAAAATTTAAAATATTTTCTCCGGAGAAATAAAAACGATGGACTATTGAATAACTAAATTATTAGTTGTAAGTTTAATCATAGATAACGTTGCTCCAATTTATACCTAACACGCAGACATACTTAAGACCACTATTATGAAAAAAACTTTCTTAATGCTAGCTCTTGCCTGCACCAGCTTAACAGCCGCAGCACAATCCGTAACTGATGCCTTAGACAAGTATAAATCTAAAGAGTATAAAGCCTCTGGCGAGCTATATGACAAAGTGCTGCAGGCAGGTAAAGGCTCCGCATCTGATCATTACAATGCTGCCTGCTCCTGGGCATTGGCCGGAAACAAAAATAAGGCCTTTGCGCATCTGGAGCAGGCTATTGCTAAAGGCTATTTAGCTGTAGCGCACTGGCAGAAGGATACTGACCTTAGCAGCCTACATGCTGATAAGCGGTGGCCGAAACTGGTAGACGACCTGAAAAGGAGTGTGGCAGCCATAGAGGCAAAGTATAACCAACCTTTAAAGGCACAGCTGGAAAGTATATATGAAAAAGACCAGCAGATACGCCGTGAGTTTGTGGCTGCCAGAGAGCAGCACGGTATGGAGTCGGCGGAGGTGAAGGAGCTAGGACAGAAGATGGAGCAAATTGACCAGGAGAACCTGAAGCAGATAATGCCATTGATTGAAACGTATGGCTGGCCTGGGAAAAGTATGGTGGGTATGCACGCAAGTTCAGCTGTTTTTCTGGTGATACAACACGCTCCCAAAGAAGTTATGGAAAAATACCTGCCACTGCTACGTGAGGCTGCAGCCAAAGGAGAAGCATCAAAAAACCATCTGGCCATGATGGAGGACAGGGTGCGGATGAACCAAGGTTTGCCTCAGCTTTACGGAAGCCAGGTGCAAATGGACTCTGATACAAAGCAATGGGTACTCTATAAGGTGGAAGATGAAGCAAACCTGGACAAACGCCGTGCTGAGATGGGGCTCGGGCCAATCAAAGATTATCTCAAAAGTATGGGCGTAGAGTATACTCCACCTACTGGCCAACCTGTAAAGTAATTTAAGTTAGTGATATACTTTCTGGATAAGAGTTTAACCGCTCCTCCGAGCATTGGAATCCCTGCATAGGTAAAATCGCCCTCCCTGGAGGGGGTAGGTTAACGCAGTTGCAGGAAATGCAGCGCGTAGCTTTACAGTCAAGCGCAGTTTTCCTTAAGAAGGGCTACAGCAATAGTAGCCCTTTTTCGCGTAGTTCAAACCAGGTCGGTGACGCCATAAACTCATCAAACGTAAGGTGCGCCTCCGACGGAAAACTCTCCTGTAGTTGTGAAAGTGTTAAGGCTTCATTGCTCTCCGGTACAATCCTCTGTATTACATCAAATAGCCACTGACCTATACTTGCAGTTGTTTTTAGCTCAAAGTCCTCGCCTTTTTCATAAAATGTGAGCACGCAACGTTCAATAGTCTGGCCCTTCTTGGCGTACATAGTAAAATCAATCTCAGGGGTATTACCTAACCAAAGAACGCGCGCGCTAGGGCGAGTGCTGTCGGGACGGTGTGGCTGAGCAATGGCTGTACCGATCAGGTTAGGCTTAACGGTAGTGCGTGGCGTTTTAAAATCGAACCAGAACGAAAGCGGCTCATCCAGTGCAACACCATGCATGTAGTTGTAAATAGCCTTAGCCAAACCCTCTCCAAATAAAGCATGGTCGGTGCCAGTTGGGTCGTCGTGCCACAGGTCGTTGTTGGCAAAGTCGCCTTCCTCAGGGCCTACCTTTACCACTTTATACTTCTCCGGGTTCTTGCCTACAGGGCTGTGTGCCGTCATGCTAAAGCGGTGCCAGTAACCGGACTGTATCACGTTATTCTCGAACAACTGCCGCACTACCTCCAAAGAGTCTATTGTTTCCTGGGTAGTCTGCGTTGGGAAGCCATACATGAGGTAAGCGTGCACCATGATGCCAGCTTGAGTAAAGCTGTCGGTAACGCGGGCCACTTGGCCTATACTTACACCTTTTTCCATCAGGGCCAGTAGCCTGTCCGAAGCCACTTCCAATCCACCCGATACGGCAATACAGCCGGATGCTGCCAGCAGGCGGCACAGGTCCGGCGTAAATGTCTTCTCGAAACGGATATTTCCCCACCAGCTGATCTTCACACCTCGTCGGATAAGCTCTAGGGCCATGTCGCGGAGTGGGGCAGGAGGGGCAGCTTCATCAACAAAATGGAATCCTGTCTGCCCGGTCTGGGCTATGATCTGCTCAATGCGGTCTACCAGCAAGGTAGCTGGTGCCACATCGTAGCGGTTTATATAATCTAAGGTGATGTCGCAGAAGGAGCAGCGTTTCCAGTAGCAGCCGTGGGCAATGGTAAGCTTGTTCCAGCGGCCGTCGCTCCAGAGGCGGTGCATCGGGTTTACTACATCTATCACCGAAAGATAATCTTTCAAAGGCAAGTCGCTGTAATCAGGCGTACCCACTTCGGTGTGCGCAATATCGGGGTCGGTGCAGCCATTCATGTATTTTACCTCTCCGTCCTGAAGTATAAAAGCACGTTGCAGTTGATCTGCCTCACGTTTGCCCTGCAGGTGCTCGAGCAGTTTCAGCCACGGGCCTTCGCCGTCGTCCAGCGTCACAAAGTCAATGTATTTGAACAGGCGTGGCTCACGCAGGCTGCGCAGTTCGGTGTTCGGGTAGCCGCCACCCATAGCCGTTTTTATACCCGGGTGCTTCTGCTTGATGTGTTGAGCAATTCTTAATCCGCCGTACAAATTACCCGGAAACGGAATGGAGAAACCAACTATTCCTGGCTGTGCCTTTTGCAGGTGCTCATCTAGCAGTTCCAGTAGCATCTGGTCTATCAGGCTTGGCTCTTGCTGCAGTGCCTCCTCCATAGGGGTAAAAGATGTAGCCGATAGTGCCAGCTTTTCAGCGTAACGGCTAAAGGCAAAGTATGGCGATATGGTTTCTTTTATCAGGTCACCGAGGTCTTCCAAGTATAAAGTAGCTAGGTAACGTGCCCTGTCGGTGATGCCCATACTTCCGAAGGCCCAGTCAATGTCCTCTACCTGATCAAAGCGGGAAGCCTCAGGCAGAAAGCGGCTAAAGCTGATCTGCTGTGCCAGTGTCAGGTCCTTGTTCTGCAGGAATCTGATAACCGGCTCGATGGTATGCAGGTACTCCCGCTTCAGGCGAAGTATGCGTAGGCTGTTATCCGATAACTCATAGTCACCGTCCTCAATCTTCTTAAAAATACGTGTTAAGCCATCTCTGGAGAACATCTTCAGCACCAGCTCTATACCTAAGTCCGCCTGATGCACCGTATAGCCTCTGCCGGTCAGGAAGCCTTTTAAATAGGCTGTGGCAGGGTAAGGGGTATTAAGCTGGGTAAGCGGAGGGGTTATTAAGAGAATGTTTGGCTGCTCCAAAATTGTATGGCTTTGGTTGTTAGTGCGGCAAAATTAGGCATTCTGCCGATAGGATTTACATTTTGTCTCTCCCGAAACAGTTGCAGGGCAGGAGTGGTTCAGAAGCTGAGTATAACAAGAAAGCCTGCATCAACAGCAGGCTTCCATATATGGGTTAATATTTACTTGCTCTATCTGCCGGCAACCTTATCTACAGCATAGTTAACGCCAGGTACAATGGCCAGGGTTGTAAGCGCCACCAGTGTAAAAACAACAATGAACGAACGGAACCAACGGATCAGAAAATCAGAGGCCAGGCCAAATGTATAAAGCTCCATTGCTGAGGCTAACAAAAGGCTAAGTATGGCGATAATGATCAGTTTGCGCTTTAGCTGGGGCTTAATGTATTTCTTCATAAAGGGTTAACTAACAGCGCAAAGTTACATCTTTATACCTTAGCTTATACTTTACGAGTGACCTTTTTGCGCATCTTCCTCCTCCTTTGTCTGGTTTGTCTCTGGCTTTGCAGGCTCAGGCGGAGGGCTAGACTTCTCTCTCTTTACACGCTCTATATCCGAAGAATCGTCTTTGGTGGTTTCCTCTAATGGAGGCCTGTTGTGCTTTTTCTCTTGCATAGGTTAGTGTTCTATAGTTTATACTGTAAGTACGATAAGCGTTTAAACGAGTAGTGTTTTTAACTCTATACTTATCCTGAACGTACATTTAAAAGCCGCTGGTTATAAATTACCGCTGGCAAATTGTGCAACTAAAACGAAATCAGTAATGAAAATAAACGATATAAAACCACTTACCTGGGCGGCCGCTTTAGGATTGTTTGCAATGGTAGGCCTGGGCGCCTGCGATAAGGGTACAGAGCCTGGAGATACAAATACAGAGCGTAGCGAAATTATTGACGAGGGGGAATTGGTAGAAGAGAACGAGGATCCGATGGCGCCTTATACAGATACCACTGATCTGGAAGACCATTACGACCATGCCGACCATGAAGATCACGACGATAACAAGGCAAAAGCTATAGGTGACGGAGCTTATGACGGAAAAAAGGACGGCGTGCAGCGGGATGACCTAAACAATTAGTAAAGAATACAAACAAAAAAGCCTGCATAATTACATGCAGGCTTTTTTGTTATAAAATTCAGGCTTAATTAAACACGAAACCGTTTGGTGCAATTCCAGCAGTAAAAGAGCCAGCAGAAGTGCCATCTGGGTTGTAAATGTACACGGTTCCATCACCGGCAAATCCATTAGCATCGCCACCGTATATCAAACCTGTCTCAGGGTCTACACCTAAACCATAAAAGCTACGGTTTATAAGAACAGAATTGCTAAGGCTTGAGGCACCAATGTTGTGCGCATAAGTTTTGCCGGCGTAATTGAAGTACAGTTTATCTTTGCCAGAACTGATAGCAAGATTACCAGGCTGGCTTTGGTTGCCAGGGAAGGTAAAAGTTGTTTGTACAGCCTGTGTGCTAGGGTTGATCATGTTTAAAGCCCCAGCTGTAGTTTTGGTATAATCTACCGTCCAATCGGAATTATAAGCTACTTTACCCCCACTTAGCACCCACACGTTATTGTTTTTATCAAGCACAAGGCCATTTGGCGAGTCAGAAACGGTAATACTTTGCTCTACCACATCGGTGTTAGTGTTGATTACAGACACGCTGTTGCCGCCGCCGTTTGTCACATAGAGTTTCCCGTTAACTAATAGTAGCTTCTCAGGCATTACACCTACAGAAATTGTTTTAGTTACGGTTCTGCTAGCTAGGTCGATCACTGAAACACGACCTGCCTGTCCAAAGCTAACCCACTCTGTTACATAGCCTTTAGTGTTGTTAAGGGCTACAAAATAACGCGGTAGTAGCAGGCCTTCAATTACACCTTCCGATTTGAAAGTATAAGTGTTTACTACTTCAATCTTATTGCTATTGTTTGCTACTATATAGGCACGGTCATTTTGGATGGTCATGCTTTGCACCACATCGCCAAGTGGACGGCTATCGTTTTCTTTACTGAAAATGCCATTTTGTACCTGCTTTGCGGTTTTACTGTAATAAGACACTGATCCGGTTGGGGTGCCATAGTTTCCTTCGTTCACCACAAAAACACCTTCTTCAGCATAAGCGCCTGATGGAGCATCATTGTTATTATCGTCGCAGCTGGTAAATCCGAAAGCAGCTACTGATAAGGCTATAGCTGAAAAAAAGCTACGGAATGTATTCAATCGTTTCATTTTAAGTGATTATAAGATATAAGTTAAGGTATGATAAAGCGTAAACTGAATGTGTAGCCGCGCGGAGGCATGGCATGGTACGCCATGGTTTGGTAGGTGGCATTTGTCACGTTATCGGAACGTAGGGTAAGTACAAGGTTGTGGGTATGCAACTGCAGGCGCTTGCTCAGGGCTAAGTCTAGCAGCATAAAATCCTTCAGGTAATTTGACTCTGAGTTGTTGGTGTAGCGGATGCCGGTATAGTTTAGATTGCTTAGCACAGACCAGCCTTTATAAGCAGCAACAGCGCCAAGTACAGCTTTATGGCGTGGCACGTACATTAACTGATTTCCCTTGTTACCACTGCCTTCGTACACTTTTGCCTGCTCCGATGAAGTGTAAGTATAACCTGCTGTTGCGCTTAATTTTGCCTCGCCCAGCGTTATGGTTGCTTTTGTGTTTGCCTCTATGCCCTCTGCAGCTACTCTAAATAAGTTAACAGGCCGCCAACGTCCGCCAGCATCCGGAGACCATTGAATCCAGTCGTCAATTAGCATGTGATAAGCTGTCAGCTCCGTTTCCAATAATAGGGTATTACCAAGTATGAAGAGGTGTCGCAGGCCGCTTTCATAGCTCCAGCCTTGCTCTGGTTTCAGATCTGGGTTGCCGGCACCTACCCAAAAACGGTCATTGAGTGTGGGTGCCCGGTAACTACCTGCCACATTGCCTTTGAGCGAAAGCTGATTTATGTTATCATTATAAAACTTCCAATCGAAGCCAAGTGCTGGCGTTGGCTTAGGATTATAACCTTCGATGATAGCTTGGCGCAGATTTAGGCTCAGTTTAAGGTTTGAGGCTGGGTCGTAACGGAGTAAGGCAAAGGCAGATGCCCTGTTTTCGGACTGCTCTCCAGCGTAACCGCTGTTAGTTGCTGCGAAGTGCTGCAAATTTATCCCTCCTCGCAAGCTCCAGCGGTTGCCATGTGTATAAGCCTGCTCTGCCTGCAGTTGATATGTGTTTACATCTGAAATTGAGCTAGCAGTAGTGTTGCTGGTATATTGTAGGTAGTCGTTAAATAAGGCGGCTTTTACCGCTGTTTGTCCATATCGGCTATTATGTTCCAACTCAGCCATCAAACGCAGGTTTTTATCCTGCAACTGTGCTTTATTTGCCGCCGAGCCCATAGCAGGCTGTACTTCTCTATCTGCAAAAGTATACCACCCGTGCAGGGCAAATTTGGTGGCTGCAGCCAATTGCCAGACCAAGTCCTGTGTGATGCCATACTGCGATACAGCTGCATTTTCCTGCCGCACCTCTGGTGTTTGATACCTGGTTAGGTCTTTATATTTAAAGTTGTTAGCTGCCTGGCCATAGTATAAGCCTGTGCCAGCCTGTACTTTAGTAGTGCCATACTTTACATTACTGCTGCCAAAGTAGCGGCCAAAGCTCCCTGTCTCTGTCTGCACATCTGCGCCAAATCCCTCTCCCTTATAGTCTGGGGAGTTTAACAGCACCGCACCGCCTATGGCTCCACTGCCATAAGTTGCTGCTGCCGGTCCATACTGCACCGCTACATTACCAAAGCCACTAACAGGTAAAGTGGCAAAATCTGTTTGCCCTAAGGTAGGAGAGGAGATATTGAGGCCGTTCCAGAGTATAGCGGTTTGAGAAGCATTAGTGCCCCGAAATGCCACAGTGGAAATACCACTTACACCATAGCTTTTGAGGTACAGCGGAGTACGAGCTTGTAAAGCTTGAGCTAGTGAGCCAGATGCATAAGTATCTAGGTAGCTGCTATCTAATTGCGCGACACGGCTACCGGCAGCATACACTTCAGCGGGTTTGCCAAATACCTCTACAGTATGCAGCTGGTGCCGTGTAGTGTCCTGCTGTTGCGCCAGTGCAATAGGCGCTATACTTAGGCAGCAGCCTAATAGCCATACTTTCAGAAATGAGAATCGTGCCAATGCTTTGTTTGCTTTAGTCCCGAAGCATGCCGGCAGGTATAAGGGCAGAAACAGCAAACGCAGAAATAGCGGAGGCCGTGCAGCTTTTTACCCGAAAGCATACGACAAATCTTGTGTCGGACTGGCAGGTCTCCTGGCTCTCTTCCTTAGTCCGCCTTCCCATGTTGCGGGCAACACAGTGGCATTGGTGAAATGGACTAAGCCTTTTTACGAAGATGACAGTTGCGGGAACAGCGCAGGACTCACACCTGCTTCCCTTTTAAGGCTATAACAACGGTAATTGCTATAGCCACCAATCTGGTGCGAAATTACGAATTTATAATTTTGAATTACGAATTATAAGAGATGAATCGTGAAGGTATTTAACTTTTGATAAGAAGATCTACGTAAATCCAAACACGAACAACGATAAAAGGAAAACGAGACTTTGAAGCTGCCAAAAGAATTTTATACCCGACCTGATGTGGTGCAGATAGCACGGGAGTTGCTGGGGAAACACGTTTATACTTGCATTGACGGAATTATAACCGGAGGCATGGTTGTGGAAACAGAAGCCTATGCCGGTGAGAACGATAAGGCCTGCCATGCCCATCTAAACCGCCGCACCCAGCGCACGCAAATTATGTACAGCGAAGGCGGTGTGGCTTATGTATACTTGGTATATGGCATTTACCACCTCTTTAATATCATCACAAATAAGCAAGACAAAGCTGATGCGGTATTGATAAGAGCCATAGAGCCAGAAGTAGGAGTGGAAGAGATGCTGCTAAGGCGGGGATTCGAAAATATAAAACCTAATTTAACTGCTGGGCCGGGTGTAACAAGTATAGCTTTGGGCATTAGTAAAAAACACTACGGCGAAGATTTAACAGGTAACACTATTTGGCTGGAGGACAAAAACATCGTGCTACCTGAACAAAGTATAGCCACAGGCCCGCGCATTGGCATAGACTATGCAGGTGAAGATGCCCTGCTGCCCTGGCGCTTTTGGGTAAAGGGAAACCCGTGGGTTAGCCGGAAAAAGTAAGGTGCGACTAGACTACTTGTTTTTATAATGCAGTTGCACCAGCGCCGATTTATAGCTTTCAGACCTTACCAGTTGCAATTGCTGCTCCGGCAACCCATCCTGAGATAAGCGGATGCCATCGCCCAGAAGTATAGGTATAATGGAGATGGTATACTCATCGATAAGATTGTGCTGCCGCAACGCAGAGATAACTTGTGCTCCTCCGTCACAGAAGATGGTGCCACCTTCTTCTGCTTTTAGCTTTGTAACCAGCTCGGTTAAATCTCCTGAATAGAACCTGATTTTGCCAGCGGGCTCTTGGGGTGTGCGGGTAATTACATAGCACTCTTTATCACCATACGGATTTTCTACGCCCATACTTAGCACCTTGTCATAAGTGCGCCTGCCAAGTATAATGGTATCTACAGTAGCGATAAACTTTTGATAACCGTAGTCCTCGCCTTTGGTTTCTACTATCGATAACCACGACAGGTCATCATCTTGCCGGGCAATATAACCGTCAAGGCTAGTAGCAATGTAAATGACAAGCTTTCTGGAACTCATAATTTAAATTGGGCTTAGATATACACTCAAACTTGTATAATTATACTTTAAGTATAAAGTACAAGAAAGCAAAAAATACAACGGTAAAAAAGAGGCCTGCAACAATATCATCAGAGCGAATGGGCTTTTTTAAAATGATTTTGTATGCTACCCAAACTACAAAAATCACAGCTAGTATTACGCCTGCTGTAACAAATACCATGGGCTAAATACGTTGGTTTCAATTAAAACAGCTGTAAAAAACAGGAGCCACAACATTGCTGCTGTGACTCCTGCCTTTTAAGTTTTATAAGTTATGCTTTCGCCGCTCACGGTCTTGTTCGTTGTCGGTGCGGCCCTGTGGCGTCTGTTTTTGATTTAGTTTGGTGTCAGTTACATCTCTTTCCAGGCTGTTACTGATGTCTTTTGGGTTGTTCTTATTCTTATCCGTTAACCCGGATTTTTTATTTTTATCTTGATTCTTCATGATTTTACTTTATAAGGTGAGGTGAAATTAATCCTCGTTTTCTTCTTTGGCTTGTTTGCCGCTGTCTTTACGAGTGCCGCCTGAATTAGACCAGCCTTTGCCTTGCGAGGATTTTGATTGCTGTCTGCCTAGGTTACCACTAGTTGTCTCAGCTGTTGAGCGGCTCTTATCTAAAGAAGCCTGAACAGCTAGGCGATCTCCTTTTTTACCGTCTTCAAACGATTTTTGAGGGTTGCTGGCGAAGCCATGAAACTCCCAGTTGGTGTTCTTCTGTCCTTTCATTGTTGTTTTCAATTATAAGTGAAACATATGTCAGGCAATATGCCCAGGTAATTCTTTGGGTTTACGAGTGGCGGTTACCGCTACGCTTGTGACCTTGGCTGCCTACTTTTACATGTGCCTTTGCAGCTTCGTGCCAATCGCGGCCATGTACAATGGCCTTGCCGGAGAGATTTCGATCATACTTAGAAGATGGCGGAATAACCTGCTTTTGCTGATTTCCCGAGCCGGGTTGTATCGTGCGTGAGGTGTTATGAATATCCTGCGACATCCTGTTCTGAAGATCGTTTTTATCTGTCTTCATAGTACTTGGTAAAATAAAAAATGGCCTGTACTTATTCAGGCTCACCAAGTAGTGTACGAAGCTAAGGTGGTGTTGTTCAGGAAAATGGACTTTAATTAAGCCTTCTGGCAAACCAGTACAACTGGCTTCTGGTGCATGTCGGTGGTAAAGAACAAGTATATATCGCCACCCTCTTTTATGCCGGTTTTTCGGCGGATTTCGGCCACTGATTCTGGGAAATTGCGCACAGTTATATTCGCTTTTTTGGTAGGCAGGTGGCGCATGAGTTCTTTTTTGTTGTAGCGGCATACGGCCAGGCACCTGAAGCTGCGGCCCGGAAAATCTGGCACAAGCATGGCCGAGGTATAAAGGTGACTGTTAGGGTGGAGTTTACTCATACCGTACCGCTGACCTGTAGTGCGGAAGGCGCCGGCTTTAAGTATGGCGGCATTGGGTTCGTACACAAACTGCAGCGGATCGGAGTAATTTGGAACGGCGGCATCTTCGGCTGTGCGGGTAAAACTTATACTTTGCGAGGCAGCCCCCGATAATAGGTTTGTGGCTGTACGCGCTGCCTCTGCTGGAGCGGGTGCGTTAGGCTGCAGCAAGTATAAAACTTCCTTCACTTCGTTCTGCACAGCCACAACCCATATCTGGTATACCTGCCCCAGTTGCTCCAGCGCCTGTTCAATGTCAAGCATCGGTGAGGTTTTGAGAAGTATGGCTTTTGATTTTTGCAGCAGGAGAGGCAGTAGGTGCAATACATCAGGCTCACAGTCCTGTAGCAAGTGCAGTTTTTCGTCGCGGTTGCCGCGGCGGGCAGGGTCTAAGTATATTATATCAGCTTTGCCGGTATAGCTTTCTAAGAAGTCCTCTGCGGTAGTGTTTATACTTTGGAGGTTATCAGCGCCCAGCAGCTTAAAGTTATGTGCAGCAATCTGCTGCAACTCTTTGTTCTGTTCCAGGTGCACTACCTGCTTAAATCGTTTGGCAAAGTATAAACTGTCCACGCCAAAACCTCCAGTCAGATCAATCAGTAGATCTCCGGAAATAACCGAGGCCTTGAAAGCTGCTGTAGCCTCAGAAGAGCTTTGTTCTACAGAAAGCGTAACCGGGAAGATTATATCAGGATTTTGCGCCCAGGTAGGTAGCTTGTGCGTAGCTTTTTGCCTTGCTTGTATCTGTTGAACCAACTCCAGTACAGGCAACTGAGGATAGCGTTTAGCCTGTAGCATAAGTGTGGCCGGGGCGTGGTGCAGGTGCTCCTGTATAAATTGCTTCTCTTCTGGTGTAAAAATGCGCATCTTTAGGTTTGCATGAAAAAGCAGGCAATGCCAAAGGTACGGAATTATACTTTGAGTCTATAGTTCGTTAAGCTTACCAATGGTGAAGTATGAGCTAGCTTGATAATCTTTTTGTTTAATGTTTTTAAAATAACTCTAAACAATATCCCTCACTGCTAGTTGTTAAGAGTGTAATCAATTAAGAAGTTAACTAATAGAAAAAATGCTATGAAGAAGAGTCTGAAAATTTTATTGCTAGCTGTTTTGCCAACAGTTTTCCTGGCTGCCTGCGACGATGACGATGACTTGGATCTGCAGGACGACAACGCACAGGTAATGGTAGTGCATGCCTCTCCCAATGCACCTGCTGTAGACCTATATGTAGATGATGCCAAAGTAAACGCTACTGCGCTTAACTACCCGAATAATACTGGCTATCTGGAAGTAGAAAGCGGCAGCCGTAATTTTAAAGTAACTCTTGCCGGAGCCAGTGCAGGAAGTGCCGTTATAAATGCCACTGTGCCCTTAGAAGAAGATCAGGCATATAGTGTGTTTGCAGTTAATACTTTAAGTAATATAGAAGCACTTGTTTTAGAAGACGACCTGACAGAGCCAGCCTCTGGTAAAGCACATGTGCGTTTCGTGCACTTGTCGCCGGATGCGCCAGCCGTAGATATTGCTGTGCAGAATGGCCCGGTGCTTTTCTCCAATATCCAGTTTAAGGGCAGCACGGCTTTTGTGCCTGTTGATGCCGGAAACTATACCTTAGAAGTAAGGCCTACAGGATCAAGCACAGCAGTATTAACTCCCCAGGTGCAGCTTACGAATGGTGCTATTTACACGATTTTTGCCAAAGGCTTCTTAACACCGCCAGCTAACAACAATAACACGCTAGGTGCTGAAGTAATTGTTAACAACTAACCTAGTATTTGAAGAAGACCACTACCCCAGCGCCTGCTTAATGAGCAGGCGCTGTTGTTTTTAGAGTATAATTTTGAGATTCAAGAGTATAAGGTAAGTATAGTTGAACTTGCGCAACAAAATTTGTAATTTTGTGTTTTACCTGAAAAAACATTCATAATGATCGATACACAACTTAAGTACAAAGTAAGAGACATCTCCCTTGCAGAGTGGGGACGTAAGGAAATTAGGTTGGCTGAGGCAGAAATGCCAGGCTTAATGGCTATTCGTGAGGAGTATGGCCCAAGCAAGCCGCTTGCAGGTGCACGCATTGCAGGTTGCCTTCACATGACTATCCAAACAGCTGTTCTTATTGAGACGCTGGTAGAGTTAGGCGCTGAGGTTACCTGGTCGTCTTGCAACATTTTCTCTACGCAAGACCATGCTGCTGCTGCAATTGCCGCTGCTGGCATCTCTGTATATGCCTGGAAAGGTATGACTGCAGAGGAGTTTGACTGGTGTATTGAGCAGACCCTGTTCTTCGGTGAAGACCGTAAGCCACTTAATATGATTCTGGATGACGGCGGTGACCTTACAAACATGGTGTTTGATAAGTATCCTGAGCTTGCATCGGGTATCAAAGGCTTGTCTGAAGAGACTACAACCGGTGTACACCGTTTGTATGAGCGTATGAAGAACGGCACATTGGTAATGCCTGCTATCAACGTAAATGACTCAGTTACTAAGTCTAAGTTTGACAACAAGTATGGCTGTAAAGAGTCGTTGGTAGATGCGATCCGTCGTGCTACTGATGTGATGATGGCCGGTAAAGTAGCTGTAGTTGCTGGTTACGGCGACGTAGGCAAAGGTTCTGCTGCTTCGCTAAGAGGTGCAGGTGCCCGAGTAATCGTAACTGAGATCGACCCGATTTGCGCGCTACAAGCTGCCATGGACGGTTTTGCTGTAAAAAGAATGGTTGATGCCGTGAAAGAGGCTGACATTGTGGTTACTGCAACTGGTAACAAAAACATTATTACAGGCGAGCATTTCCGTTCTATGAAAGACAAGGCTATCGTTTGTAACATCGGACACTTCGATAACGAGATCGATATGGCTTGGCTGAACGGTAACTACGGTGATACCAAGGATGTTATTAAACCGCAGGTAGACCTTTATAATGTAGACGGTAAAGATATCATTGTGCTTGCTGAAGGGCGCCTTGTAAACCTTGGTTGTGCTACAGGCCACCCATCGTTTGTAATGTCTAACTCATTCTCTAACCAGACGCTTGCCCAGATAGAGCTTTGGACAAATGCTGATGCTTACGAAAACAAAGTTTATACTTTGCCTAAGCACCTGGATGAGAAAGTAGCCCGTCTGCACCTTGGTAAGATTGGTGTTGAGCTGGATGAGTTAACTCCTGATCAGGCTAATTATATTGGTGTGGAGGTAGAAGGCCCATACAAGCCAGAGTACTACAGATACTAATAAGTATAAATATAAGAACAGCCGGCGCAGTTTTCTGTGCCGGCTGTTTTGTTTATAGATGTTCTGTAATAGTAGTATTTATCTTTTCATATAATATTGAATCTGGACATCAGGGTTTTCTTATAAGACTTACCTATTGGTACATCGCCTTTGGCAAACACAACTGAGTTTTCTTCTAGTGCCTCAATCTTATCTAAGTTGGCGATATAAGACCGGTGTACGCGCACAAAGTTCTGAGGTGGTAATTTGTGCTCCATGTCTTTTAGTGTAGAGCTAACCAAATACTTTTGGTCGGCAGTTACGATAAAAGAATAGTTGTCGTAGGCCTCTACCCAGATAATCTCACTATAAGGCACTTTAATTATCCGGTGCTTTACCTTTACAAAAATGTAATCAGTGGCAACTTCCTGTTCTTTATTGCTTATCGGCGCTCCGTTTATTTCTTTTTCTTCACGGTGGCCGCTGTCGTGCTTGTATAGCGCAATTTCAATGGCTGAGCGCAGGCTCTTTTCATCAAACGGTTTAACCAGGAAACCATCAGGTTCAGTCTTTTTTGCCCTATCAATAGTCGCATGATCTGCGTAGGCTGTTAGGTAAATAAACGGAATGTCAAATTCCTTGCGGATGCGGTTCCCGATATCCACACCGTCCTGGCCACCTCCTAAATTGATGTCTAGCAGCACCAGGTCTGGTTGAGTCTCTCTGATCTTATCGATTGTGTCCTGGCCTGAGTCAATTGCGCATGTAGTATAGCCTAGCTCTTCCAGGCTCGCTGCAAGATCCTCCGCAATTATGACTTCGTCTTCTGATATAAGAATTTTAGGTTTTGTCATAGCTTTAGGTTCTTACGGAAAATTAATAATTATGATGGTAAAACAAAATACAATATTGAATTAGTGCCATTATTATTTTTAAAGTCTATTCTCCCATTAACTTTTTTGCTAAGTGATGACACTAACTGCAAGCCAAAAGAGTTTTTCATCTTTTGTTCAAAGTCGACAGGCAAGCCCCTACCGTTATCGCTTACGGTTAAAGTGAAGCGGCCGTTATGATCTTGCTTCAAAACTATGCGCAGCTGCCCCTGCTGGTTTCTATCGGTGAAAGCGTATTTTAAAGAATTGGAAACGAGCTCATTTACAATTAAGCCCAGTGTAATGGCTGTGTCAATGTCTACTTTAATAGAGGGCACGCTGAGGTCCAGGTGTACCTGCTCTTCTGTAATACCATAAGCCTCATACAAACTCTCGCATATGCCCCGGAAGTAGTCGTCCAGATCTATTGCACCTAAATCGTCGTGGCGGTAAAGCCGCTCATGAAGTATAGCCATAGAGCGCACTCTACTCTTAAGAGCTCGCATTACATCTGTAGCCTGTGGGTCCTGTACGTACCTCGATTGCAGATTTAGCATACTTATTACTATCTGCAAGTTGTTCTTTACACGGTGGTGAATCTCCTGCAGCAGCATCTCTTTTTCACGGTTCTTTCGCTCTAATAAACGCGTGCGGTGGTTTACCCGCATTTCGAGCAGCGTGTTCATTTTAACAAGGCTGCGCTCCCGCAGTTTCACGATGCTCAGCACCGCCCCGGCAACAACAAGCAGCAATACGCCTATAAACCACTCCCGGCGCCAGATAGGTGGTACAATCGAGAAGGCATACACATAGGGCTTGGGTGTCCAGTAGCCATCGTTGTTTTGGGCAATCAATTCAAAGTTGTAGTTGCCTGGCGTAAGGTTAGGGTAACTGGCAAAAGACTGATCAGTAGCGGCTGACCATTGGTCCTGGTAACCTTTTAGCCGGTATTTATACTTAACCTGCTCTGGCCCCGAAAGGCAAATGGCATGAAAATCGAATGTCAGGTGGTTTTGCGTGTGCGGTAGGCGCAGATTTATAGGCAAGCCCGAAATAGAGTCTGATTTATAGCCCAGCTGTTGCCAGTCGGTAGGCTTCTGGTACAGCATTATTTCGTTGATAGAGACTTTCGGGTAAATTTTGTTTGGTCTGTCCAGAGTTGGCAGGTATTTAGTGAGGCCCTTGGTGGTGCCAAACCATATACAGCCATCAGGGGTTTGCGTTATAGCATTGTTATTAATCTCGATTCCTCTAAAACCATTTGCACCCGAGTAACTCCTGTATGATAGCTTTTGGTGTTGCCGCAGCGGTGGGAGCAGTACTTTGAGAACATTGCGGCTTGTGCCTACCCATAGGTTATCTTTATCATCCACAAAAAGACCTTTAACCCCTTCGTTTGGCAATCCTTCATCTTTTGTGAGCAGCTTTGGCTTTTCCCATTTGTCATTAAGTACGGCTATACCATAGTTAAAGCCTCCAAAGTATAACACTCCATACTTATCTTCTGCTATAGATGTCACCTCTTCTAACTGGAACTGCTCTAACTCAGGAGCCTTAATGATTTCTCCGTTTACCAACTTATAAACACCGGTAGAGGCTGCAATCCAAAGCTGGTTTTTACTGTCGCGGAGCATGTGATGGATTTTGGCAACAGGTAAAATACCTGGCAGTTTATACTTTTTAAAAGCACCATTAGTGTAGCAGACTATTCCGTTAGCTGTTGCCATCCAAATATTCCCCTTCTCATCGGGCATGCATTGATATACTTCATTGGCAGGCAGTCCGTTATCTATTGTAAAGTGTCTGGCGCCAAGCGGAGTAACATTCCAAGCGCCGTTACTGGTGGCCACCCAGGTAGTCTGATCCTCCATTACCGCAATCCGATGTACTGTAGTGCCCTCAGGCCATAGTGTGTTCAGGTTCCAGTTTAAGCGACCTCCATCTAAGTAAGCTGTGTTTCCTTCCTCTGTGCCTACCCATATCCTGCCTTTGTTGTCGCTGGTTAAGGCAGTAACACGTGGCTCATTTAATTCGGCAAAATCAAAGTAATGTATAAACCAAGGCGAAGTATACTGCTGTATGCCATAGCCATTAGTGCCTATCCAGATATTCCCCTCTTTGTCGGCGGCCAGGGTATTGATGCGTTTAGAGCGAAGGCCATTCTGCCTGGCAAAGTAAGTATAACTTTTGCCATCATATTTAACCAAGCCGTTTTGTTTCAGGCCAATCCATAAGTTTCCGTACAAATCATGCAGAAAAGAAGAAACTCCTAAGTCCGGCCGGTTGATCGGTATCTTGAAAGCCGACAAGGTGGTATCCGAAAATATTGCTGCTCCTTCTTCAGTGCCTATCCAGACATCCTGGTTCTTGTCCTGGTAAAGAGTGGTAATATGATTGCTGGGTATGGGGCTGTTTTCTGTATTATAGTGAGTTGTACCGGTGCTGCCTGCTCTGTGTAATCCGTCGGTTTGGCTACCGGCCAGAACCGTGTTGTCGGGCATTACTACAACAGAGGTATAAGGCTGTTCGGGAAGCGTTGTATATTTAGTGAATGAGTTGTTGTTCAGGTAGTATATGCCCTCCTCGGTTGCAAACCATATGTTGCCCCTGGTGTCTTCTGTTATGTCAAAAACGGTGTTAGCCTTAAAGCCCTGCTCTGCCCCATACTTCCTAAACTTGCCTGCAGTATACTTAACCAAGCCACGATCAGAGGTGCCAATCCAGATATTATTTTGCTTGTCTTCGAAAAGAACAGACACATTATTGCTAGTTAGGCCGCTTTCGTTGGTGTAAGTATAAAATTGTTTGCCGTTAAAACGACTTACTCCACCTCGTGTGGCAATCCAAAGGTGTCCTGTGTGGGCCTGGAGGATATCGTTTACCTGCGACTGAGGGAGGCCCTGTTCGAGTGTCCAGTTTCTGAAGTTATACTGCTGCGCCCCCACGTGTATACTTTGCAATACACAGAGCACACTTAGCACTACAGCTATATATAAAGGGCGTTTGATCATGGAAAAGCAGCAAGCTTACGGCTACGAAGGTTGTGTATTAATCGCGCAAATATGTATTGTACTATAATTTAATGCTTTTGTTACGCGATAAGCTTTTAAGTACCTGAGTTTTTAGCGATAAAAGAACGATATTTGCAGCGCGTAAAGAATCAAGATCATTGTACTCCATGCAAGTAAAGCTGTCTGTAACTATTATCACTTTTAATGAAGAGCAAAACATAGAGCGCTGCCTGAAGTCTGTTGAAGATATTGCCGATGAAGTGGTGGTTGTAGACTCTTTCTCAACGGACAGGACGAAAGAAATCTGCTTAAGTTATGGAGTTAAGTTTATACAAAACTCTTTTACAGGCTACAGTGAGCAGAAAAACTTCGCCAATGCAAGTGCATCGTTTGATTATATTCTCTCTTTAGATGCCGACGAGGCATTGACAGACGAACTACGGCAGTCTATCTTAACTGTAAAGAACAATTGGACAGCCGATGCCTACAGAATGAACCGCCTTACTAACTATCGTGGGAAATGGATAAAGCACTCTGGTTGGTATCCTGATAGAAAATTGAGGCTATTTGATAAAACAAAAGGATCTTGGAAAGGACAATTGCACGAGAGTATCGTGACAGAGCCCGGTGCTAAGGTAGAGTATCTAAAGGGAGATATCTTGCATTACTATAGCTATAACGTAAAGCAGCACGTGGACCAGATCAACAAGTACACCGGCATTTACATGAATGAAATGTGGCAGAAAGGCAAAAAGACGTCTGTGCTCGCTGTAGTTGTAAAGCCGCCTTTTCGTTTTTTCAGAACATACTTTTTGCAGCTGGGTTTTCTGGACGGCTTTAATGGGTTCTTTATTGCCGGTTTATCAGCCTATACTGTTTTCCTGAAATATGCTAAGCTATACTTAGCTCACAAAGCAGGCGGCCCTGACAAAGTATAACTGATATCGTTGTTTAATTTTATACTATGGTAGCAGGCATTTCTGTTGTTATTCCTAACTATAACGGGATTCACCTTTTCGAGCATACGCTGCCAACGGTGGTAGAGGCGTTGCAACATGTAAATAAACCCAATGAGATTATTGTAGTGGATGACTGTTCGACAGATACCTCTGTAGCGTACCTCCAGCAGCACTACCCTGAAATAAAAATCATTCAGAACAAGGTAAACAGTGGCTTTTCGGTAACGGCTAACAATGGCATAAAGGCGGCAACTTATGATAAAGTGCTGTTGCTGAACAGCGATGTGAAGCTAACTCCTGATTATTTTGCCAACCAGTACAAGTATTTTGACAAGCCTGATACCTTTGGGGTAATGGGCAGGATTGTAGGTTGGGAAGACGAAAAGATTCAGGACGGGGCCAAATTCCCATACTACCACGGCAGCAAGATTAAAACATCAGGCAACTACTTGTTAAAGGACGAGCGCCTGATGCAGGATGGTTTATACTCTATGTACCTCTCCGGGGCCAATGCTTTCATCGATAAAGAAAAGTTCTTGTTGATAGGAGGCTTTAATGAGCTATTCTCTCCTTTTTATGTGGAGGATTATGAGTTATCATTGCGGGCATGGCGCTTAGGCTTTAAGTGCTACTACGATTACAACAGCGTTTGTCGCCACCAAGTCTCTACTTCTATTAAATCTAAAAGCAAGAAGAGGTACGTAAGCACCATTTACGACCGCAATAAGATGTTTTTGCATGCCATTCACTTAGAAGGAGTGCAACGCCTGCTGTGGTATCTGCAACTTATCCCAGAGGCTCTTGTAAGAATATTCACCTTTAGATGGCACTACCTGAAGTCGCTGTCAATGTTTATGAATGCGTCGGAGCAGGTAAATCAGTCAAGGCTGCAGTTTGAGACCAAATCCAAGGCGCTTGGCACACGGTGCAGCATTGGCGAAATCAAAGAATTTATACTTTCCAGTATCAAAGCCGAAAAAGTCATTTTATAGCCGGCAGCTAACATCGCATCTATACTTTTTTGGAGGCACAACCAGTGCAGTTAGAAAAGCAGGCCCCATGGCTCACCCATAAACTATGCGGTACTAGTTTATTGCACTAAAAAACTACAACAACAAATTTTTTCGGCTGTATTAGCCTTCTCAAGTGTCTGGTATAAACTTTTATCTGTCCTTTTGGTAAAAGTATATTATATCGTGCAGGCTTCGGGCAAAATGTAGAACATTTAGCGGCTATCTGTTGCAACCCTGAAGCGGCAAGCGAGGTATGTAATTAAAATTTCTATATTTGCGTATAAATACGCGATTGAGGACTTCACAAAAGTACAAAATCCAAGTTGATGAGCGAGCAAACAGGTAAACAGCTGAGTAAAGAGGAAAAAGACGCTAGGTTCGAGGCCGAGCTTCTGCCGGTGCTGGACCCTCTGTACAACTTTGCCTACAGGCTCACCCTAGACGAAGACGACGCTAATGACCTTGTGCAGGAGACCTACCTGAAAGCCTATCGTTTTTTTGACTACTTCGAACAAGGAACTAATGCAAAAGCATGGCTGTTCCGAATCCTGAAGAACTCATTCATAAACGAGTTTCGGAAAAAGAGCAAGCAACCTGCCAAAGTAGATTATAGCGAAGTTGAGGGGTATTATAACTCCGAAGACGTTGAAGGTGAGGGTGGGGTAGCTTCTACTACCGATATGCGCACCGAAAGTGTGCAGGATCTAATAGGAGATGAAGTAGCCAGTGCCTTAAATGCCTTGCCAGTCGACTTTAGGACAGTAATTATACTTTGTGATTTAGAAGGCTTTACTTATGAGGAAATGGCCAAGATACTGGACATTCCGATAGGTACTGTAAGATCGAGGTTGCACCGTGCCCGGAACTCTTTGAAGGAGAAGTTGGAAAAATATGCCAAAACAATGGGTTATAACAGTTAGCAAGACATTAAGAGTTTTTAGTTAAGATGGAATCGAAATTTACAGAAGCTTATCAAAAAGCGCCGGACGAGGGCTACGAAACAGATTGTAGCAAAGTCTCCGAGATGCTGGACCTCGTTATCGACGGCGAAGCCACCTCCGAAGAAGAGAAATTTTTTAATACACACCTCGAAGAGTGTGTAAGTTGTTTCGAGAGCCATCAGAAACAAAAACTTCTAAAAGGGATCATCAGCGGCCATCTCAAGCGCGTGATTGTGCCGGAAAGTCTGGCGCTTTCTATCAGAGCGAAGATTCAAGAAACTTTATAATCCCTAATGCAAGGCAAAATCATCATCTTTTCGGCACCGTCAGGTGCCGGCAAAACCACCATTGTAAAGCATCTGCTCAACGTAAATCCAAATCTGAGCTTCTCCATTTCGGCCTGCACACGCGATAAGCGCGGCCGCACCGAAGAGAACGGTAAAGATTACTACTTCATAACACCGGAGGAGTTCAAGCAAAAAATCAAGAACGACGAGTTTGTAGAGTGGGAGGAAGTATACGAAGGCGCTTTTTATGGCACCTTAAAATCAGAAGTGGAACGCATCTGGAAAAGTGGAAAGCATGTGATTTTGGATGTAGATGTTAAAGGAGGGTTAAGTATAAAGCATTTTTACAGAGATAGAGCATTAGCCGTTTTCGTTAAGCCGCCTTCGATTGATGAGCTGGCAAAGCGACTTACCGCACGCGCCACAGATTCAGCTTCGAGTATATCCAGCCGGGTATTTAAAGCAAAATTTGAAATGGGCTTCGAAGATCAGTTTGATACGGTGATCGTGAACGATGACCTGGACAAAGCCTGCCGTGAAGCAGAGAAGCTGGTAAACGAGTTTCTTAACTCAGAGCCTGCCATCGTATGAAAGTAGGGCTGCTGTTCGGCTCCTTTAACCCGATTCACATAGGCCACCTCATACTTGCCAACTTCATGGCGACCAACACCGATCTAGATACGGTTTGGCTCGTGGTGTCTCCGCAGAATCCGTTTAAACCAAGCAACACGCTCCTGCATGAGTTCGATAGGCTGCATATGGTTTCGTTGGCCATTGCCGATAACCCGGTGCTGGGTGTATCTAATATTGAGTTTAGCATGCCCAAGCCCAGTTACACGATTGATACGCTAACATACCTGCAGGAGAAGTACCCGAGTTATGAGTTTGTGTTGCTGATGGGCGAGGACAACCTGCCGCTTTTCCCGAAATGGAAGAACTACGAAAGTATACTGCAATACCACAAAGTATACGTGTATCCGCGCTCAGGATCTATTACCACAGAGCTGCCAGAGATGCCAAACGTTTCTTTTGTAAAGGCACCTATACTTGATATATCAGCAACGTTTATCAGGCAGTGTATTAAGGAAGAGAAAAGTATAAAGTACTTGGTGCCCGATGAAGTAGCAGAGTATATAAAAGTACACAAGCTATATATTTGACTCTGGGATAATAAACGACAGGTACTGGTTTGATCTAACTTCAAGTAAAAAGCCCCGTGATATTTCTATCGCGGGGCTTTTTATATTTTAATATCCTAAGAACTTAGATTGTCATGATTTCGGCTTCTTTCTTAGCCAGTAGTTCATCAATCCTAACAATGAAAGCGTCTGTCAGTTTCTGTACTTTGGCTTCTGCGTCGCGTACGGCATCCTCAGATGTTCCTTCTTTCTGAAGCTTCTTCAATGTGTCGTTTACATCTTTGCGCACGTTACGAACACTGATCTTGCCATGCTCCGTTTCGTTCTTCACCTGCTTTACCAGCTCGCGGCGGCGCTCTTCAGTAAGTGCCGGAATGTTCAGACGGATGGCATCAGCCTCTTGCTGTGGGTTAAGACCAAGGTCGCTGTTCTTGATGGCTTTGTTGATCTCGCCCAGCATGTTCTTTTCCCAAGGCTTGATAAGCAAAGTGCGTGCATCAGGAGCCATAATGTTAGCTACCTGAGAAACAGGAGTTGGAGTGCCATAATAGTCAACACGCAAACCTTCTACCATAGCAGGAGAGGCCTTGCCAGCACGGATTTTAGTAAGTTCAGAGCTGGTGTGTTGCACCGCTTTTTCCATAGACTCCTCTGCTTCGCTGAGGTAAAACTGAATTTCTTCCGTCATATCAATTTATCGCTTTAAAGTTCTTTTGAAACTATACGTATGGTTACGTTGCAAAATTACTAATTTTTCTCTTTTTGCTTGGCGTAGCGTTAGCAGCAGTTTTGCTGCTTATTTTACCGTCTCTGTCAGGTCGTCCATCGTTACCAGCGTGCCAATCTCTTCGCCCTGCACCAGTCGCTTCAGGTTACCCTGTGTGTTCATATCGAATACAATAATAGGTAAGCCGTTTTCTTTGCAAAGTGTAAAGGCTGTCATGTCCATCACATTAAGGCCTTTCTCGAATACATCCTTAAACGAAATGTTTCTGTAGAAGATCGCATCCGGGTTCTTTTCAGGATCAGCTGAGTAAATGCCGTCTACACGAGTGCCTTTTAACACTACATCAGCCTCAATTTCAATGGCTCTTAAGCTTGCAGCTGAGTCGGTAGTAAAGTATGGGTTACCGGTACCGGCACCAAATATTACCACACGGCCTTTTTCTAAGTGGCGCACGGCACGGCGGCGGATATAAGGCTCGCATACCTGCTGTATATTAAGTCCGGAAAGTAAGCGGGTATAAACCCCGAGTTTCTCCAGTGCACTCTGCAAAGCCATACTGTTAATAACTGTGGCCAGCATTCCCATGTAATCGCCCTGCACGCGGTCAAGACCAACCTGCTCGGCCTGCACACCTCTAAAGATGTTGCCGCCACCAATCACTACTGCTACTTCAACGCCAAGCGCTGCTACCTCTTTAATCTCCTGGGCATACTGTATCAACCTGTTCGAGTCGATGCCGTACTGCTGTTCACCCATCAGCGCCTCACCGCTAAGCTTCAGTAATATTCTCTTATACTTCACGATTTATACTATTTAGTTATAAGTTTGGTCTATCGTTTTAGAGGGCAGACAGGTGCTGCCCAACTGGCAACACAAAAAAGTTAAAATAAAATCAATACCTGATTTTTTTCTACGTTCTGGCGGTTCTGTACCTTAATTTCTTTTACCACGCCATCGCCAGGCGATTTCAAGATATTTTCCATCTTCATGGCCTCCAGTATCAGGATAGGGTCTCCCTTTTTAACCTCCTGGCCCGGCTGCACCTTAATGTCAAGTATAAGTCCAGGCATTGGCGCCTTCACATCGTTCACTTTGCTGGCGTTGGCATCGCTCATGCCCAACTGGTCAAGCAGTAGGTCGAAACGGTCTTTAGCCGTAACAGTTTGCTTAATGCCGTTAATCTTAAAAGTGAAAGTCTTGGTCTGGTAATCAGCCTCTACCAACTCTGCAGTATAAGATTTGTTGTCTTTTATGATGTGGTAAGTCTGCGGGCCTATGGGCTGGATGTCCCAGTTAAAAGGTGTTCCGTTTAGAAGTATGGAGTCTTTTTGAATATCAACCTGCCATGTTTTGTCGTTAGCGGTTTTTATCTGGAGCATCTGTTATATGTGGTTTTAGAGCTTAAAGATAATTGATTTCTCACAGTATTTTTAGAACTTGACTTCAAAATTAAAACATTCCACCATGAATCATAGATTTTTGAGTGTAGTTGGCTTGGCAGCTGCTATAGCTTTTACGACAAGCTGTAGCACAAACAAAGCGGCCACAGACAACACATCTTCGAAAGTAGTAACAGGAAAAGCTGCAGCGGCTCAGACTGCAGACAGCATTCCGGTTTGGGCACCTAAACGGCACGGCTTTAATCCTTCCCGCACCCTTGATCACGACCTGCTGCATACCAAGCTGCGGGTAAGCTTTAACTGGGAAAAGCAGCACCTCAATGGCCTTGCCGAACTTACTCTTAAGCCATACTTCTACCCTCAGGATAAACTGACACTAGATGCCAAGGGGATGGACATACACGCCGTTAACCTCATGAAAGGCTATGATGGCACTCCTCTAAAGTATGAGTACAACGGCGAAAAGCTCACTATTAATCTAGGCAAGACCTACACCCGCATCGAAGAGTATACTATAGAAATTGATTATACCGCAAAGCCTAATGAGCTGAAAGTTGGCGGCAGCGATGCCATCACCCAGGACAAAGGTTTATACTTCATCAATCCGCTTGGTAATGACCCTTACAAGCCAAAGCAGATCTGGACGCAAGGTGAGACAGAGGCCAACTCCGCCTGGTTTCCTACCATTGATACGCCTAACGAACGCATGACGCAGGAGATATACATTACTGTAGATCCAAAGTATACCACGCTCTCCAATGGTATATTTATGTACTCACGTAAGAATGCGGACGGTACTAAAACTGATTATTGGAAACAGGAGCTGCCACATGCGCCATACTTAACCATGATGGCAATCGGTGAGTATGCAGTTGTAAGAGACAAGTGGCGCAATAAAGAAGTAAACTACTATGTCGAGCCTGCTTACAAAAACACAGCTAAGAAAGTGTTTGGCAACACACCGGAAATGATGGAGTTCTTCACTAAAAAGCTTGGTGTGGAATATCCATGGGCTAAATATTCGCAGGTGGTCGTGCGGGACTTTGTGTCTGGTGCGATGGAGAATACCTCTGCCTCTACCTTTATGGAGGATCTGCAGATGAACGAACGCGAGCTGTTAGACAAGCATTGGGATAACATCATCGCCCATGAACTTTTTCATCAGTGGTTCGGAGACTACGTAACGACAGAATCCTGGGCAAACCTTCCGCTTAACGAGGCTTTCGCTAATTATTCTGAGTACTTGTGGGCCGAGCACAAGTATGGTCCCGACGAGGCAGCCTATCTACAGATGGACGAGCTGAGCCAGTACCTGGATGAGGCAGAGACAAAACGAGAACCGCTGATACGCTATCAATATGGCGACAGAGAGGATATGTTCGATAGCCACTCCTATGCAAAAGGAGGGCGTGTGCTGCACATGCTGCGCAAGTATGTAGGCGATGAAGCTTGGTGGGCTTCGCTCAATCGCTACCTTACACAGCACAAGTATACTGCTGTTGAAGTAGCTGAACTGAGAATGGCTTTTGAAGATGTAACCGGCCAGGACCTGATGTGGTTTTTCGATCAGTGGTTTTTACAGCCGGGGCACCCGGAGTTAAAAGTAACCCACACCTATGAAAACGGTCAGCTAAACCTGCGCGTGCAGCAGCTACAGGATACCGCCTATATGCCGGTTTACCGCCTGCCTCTTGAGGTAGCGGTGTGGGCAAACGGCAAGCTCACAGACTATCCAATTGTGATAGATAAAGCAGACCAGACCTTTACATTGCCAGCCACAGCACAGCCGCAATTAGTGCTGTTCGATGCAGACCAGCAACTGCTAGGCACAATAGACCATGATAAAACAAAACAGGAGCTGGTGTATCAGTTCAATAATTCTAAACAGTTGTCTCCAAAATTAGAGACAATGGTGCGGCTGCAGGAGCAACTAACTGATCCGGAGGTGCTAAAGCTGTTGCAAAACGCTTTACAGGATGACTACTGGGTGGTACGAAGCGCGGCAATAAGTGCCTTAAGCCAGTTGGAGTCGGATAAGGCAAACTCAGTAAAAGAAGCCATAGCGAAGCTTGCGCGTCAGGATAAAAAAGGAGCAGTTAGAGCAGATGCTATACTTGCACTCGCTAACTGGGAGGGTGAGAAGTATAAACAGTTATACCTGGATGCGATGAACGACAGCTCTTATATTGTAAATGCTGCCGGTATACTTGGCTATGCAGGTACAGGAGCTGCTGACACAAAAGAAAGACTGGCAAAGTTCGAGAAAGAGAAAGGAGAAGAAGTGATCTTGGCACTTTCATCCTTTTATGCTGTGCAGGGAGGCCCTCAGAAGTATGACTGGTTTGTACGTAATATCAGGCAAGGCAAAGGAGGTGCACTATACTACCTGCTGCAGAGCTTTGGAGCGTTTCTGGCAGCCAATCCTCAGACAAACACTCCTGAATCGATAGAATTATTGAAACAACTGGCGCAAAACCACAACATCTACTACGTAAGAGGGGCTGCTTATCAGGCGTTGATGGTAATGTCGGAGAAGCCGGAGGTGCAGCAAATTCTGACAGAAATAAAAGAAAGTGAGACAGATAAGCGATTGTTGGAAATGTATAACTAGCATGTGTTGTGAAGCGCGTGAGAAAAAAATGAACTTTTTTTTCAAGAATATTTGACATGAAAGAAAAAGCGGTTAATTTTGCATCTCCTTAGAACGAAGAACGCTGCTGAAGCGAAAGGTTTTGAGGAGTAAGTTCTGCAGTTTTATTGCAAAATTAACTATTGGGGAGATTCCAGAGCGGCCAAATGGGACGGACTGTAACTCCGTTGTTGTAATGACTTCGCAGGTTCGAATCCTGCTCTCCCCACAATAATTTTATGCCGGAAAGGCTTTTAGTGAAATAAGCGGGAGTAGCTCAGTTGGTAGAGCGATAGCCTTCCAAGCTATAGGCCGCGAGTTCGACCCTCGTCTCCCGCTCTCTCAAAATTTGAGGGAGCTGTATTTGTATTTATAGGGTATTGATCAGAGGAATTTCATGCGTATGGATTTCCTTTTTACTATAGGTGCAAATTGAAGTTCTTTAATAATGGGAAAAGCCGACGTAGCTCAGGGGTAGAGTACTTCCTTGGTAAGGAAGGGGTCGTGGGTTCAATTCCCATCGTTGGCTCTAAGTCCGTTACGTGTAATTAAAAGCGCGACATAAACTTAAACGTTTTAACCTTAATTTAATATCATACAATGGCTAAAGAAACATTTGACCGTTCCAAACCGCACGTAAATATCGGTACTATCGGTCACGTTGACCACGGTAAGACGACTTTGACTGCTGCTATTACAACTGTACTAGCTAAGAAAGGTCTTGCTGCACTTCGTGACTTCTCTTCAATTGACAACGCTCCTGAAGAAAAAGAAAGAGGTATTACTATCAATACATCACACGTAGAGTACGCAACTGAAAACCGTCACTATGCACACGTTGACTGCCCAGGTCACGCTGACTACGTGAAGAACATGGTTACTGGTGCTGCTCAGATGGACGGCGCTATCCTAGTGGTTGCTGCTACTGATGGTCCAATGCCACAGACTCGTGAGCACATCCTTCTTGCTCGTCAGGTAGGTGTTCCTCAGTTAGTAGTATTCATGAACAAAGTTGACATGGTTGACGATCCAGAGCTTCTTGAGCTTGTTGAGATGGAAATCCGTGAGCTTCTTTCATTCTATGATTTCGATGGTGACAACATTCCTGTAATCCAGGGTTCTGCTCTTGGTGGTCTTAACGGCGACGAGAAGTGGGTTAAAACTATCGAGGAACTAATGGCTGCAGTTGATAGCTGGATTCCAATTCCTGCACGTTTAACTGACCTTCCATTCTTGATGCCAGTTGAGGACGTGTTCTCAATCACTGGTCGTGGTACTGTTGCTACAGGCCGTATCGAGCGTGGTGTAATCAACTCTGGTGAGCAGGTTGATATCCTAGGTATGGGTGCTGAAAACTTGAAGTCTACAGTTACTGGTGTGGAGATGTTCCGTAAGATCCTTGACAGAGGTGAAGCTGGTGACAACGTAGGTCTACTTCTTCGTGGTATTGAGAAAACTGATATCCGTCGTGGTATGGTTATCTGTAAGCCAGGTTCTGTTAAGCCTCACACACACTTCAAAGCAGAGGTTTACGTTCTTTCAAAAGAAGAAGGTGGTCGTCACACTCCATTCTTCAACAAATACCGTCCACAGTTCTACTTCAGAACTACAGACGTAACTGGTGAGATCATCCTTCCAGAAGGAGTAGAGATGGTTATGCCAGGTGATAACATCACTATCGAAGTGAAGCTTATCAACGCTGTAGCAATGGAGAAAGGTCTACGTTTCGCTATCCGTGAGGGTGGTAGAACAGTAGGTGCTGGTCAGGTAACTGAAATCCTTGACTAATTACTGATATGTTACAGACCCGTTCTTAAAGTTTTTTAGGAACGGGTTTGTTTTCATAAAAGATTTATATAAATTTGCACTCCATTTGAGAAAAATGGCGTGCATTTTTTTACGGGTGTAGCTCAATTGGTAGAGTAGCGGTCTCCAAAACCGTTGGCTGGGAGTTCGAGTCTCTCCACCCGTGCAATTAAAAAATTAGAAAGCGAAGCAATGAGCAAGGTAACAAACTACATAAACGAGACAGTTGAGGAGATGAAGCATAAAGTTTCATGGCCTTCATATTCTGAATTGCAGAATAGCTCAATATTAGTACTTATTGGCTCGCTTATTTTTGCTCTAGTAGTTGGTGCCATGGATTTTGTTTTTGATTCAGGGCTGACTTGGTTCTACAACCAGTTTTAAAAAAGACTAAAGAATGGCTGATTTAAAATGGTATGTAGTGCGCGCAGTAAGCGGGCAAGAAAAAAAAGCTAAAGCTTACCTCGAGAACGAGATCATCAGGCAAAACCTGGAGGAGTACGTTCCGCAAGTTCTTATACCTGCAGAAAAGGTATATGAGATGCGCGGAGGTAAGAAAAGAATCAGAGAGCGCAATTTCTTTCCAGGATATGTGCTTGTGAATGCTGATCTGTCTCACGGTGAGGCTGAACACATCATAATCAGTACACCAGGAGTAATTGGTTTTCTGGGTTCAAATGAAAAAGACGCTAGCAAGAAGCCAGTTCCTTTGCGTCAATCAGAAGTTAACAGGATCTTAGGTACTGTTGATGAAGCTGAAGAGCAGGCAGAAGTGCTGGATACACCATTTATAGTGGGAGAAACAGTTAAAGTAATGGACGGTCCATTCAGCGGTTTCTCAGGTACTGTAGAGGAGGTGTTTGAAGAGCGTAAGAAGCTTAACGTAATGGTGAAGATTTTCGGAAGAAACACGCCAGTTGAGCTGAATTACATGCAAGTAGAAAAAGAATCGTAGTAAATAAATAATGGCAAAGGAAATAAAAGGTTATCTGAAACTTCAGATAAAGGGAGGTGCCGCGAATCCATCGCCACCGGTTGGACCTGCACTTGGTTCTAAAGGTCTTAACATCATGGAGTTCTGTAAGCAGTTTAATGCTAGAACCCAGGATAAGCCTGGCCAGGTGTTACCAGTATTGATTACAATCTATGCAGACAAGTCCTTCGACTTCGTAGTTAAGACTCCACCTGCTCCAGTATTGTTAATGGATGCTGCTAAAATTAAGGGTGGCTCTAAAGAGCCAAACCGTAACAAAGTAGGTTCAGTTACTTGGGATCAGGTTAAAGAGATTGCAGAAACTAAGATGCCGGATTTAAATGCATTCAAACTGGAGTCAGCTATGAAAATGGTAGCTGGTACAGCAAGAAGCATGGGTATCACAGTATCTGGTAAAGCTCCTTGGAACGAATAATTAGAGTTAAAGGATAATGGCGAAGATTTCAAAAAATAGAAAAGCAGCTTTAGCTAAAGCTGACTTGACAAAGGAATATTCTTTAACAGATGCCGCTTCAGTAGTAAAAGATATCACTTTTACAAAGTTTGATGCCTCTGTTGATATCGACGTTCGTCTTGGTGTAGACCCTCGTAAGGCTGACCAGATGGTGCGTGGTATCGTGACATTGCCGCACGGTACTGGTAAAGACGTAAAAGTTCTTGCATTAGTAACTCCTGACAAAGAGCAGGAAGCGAAAGATGCTGGTGCTGACTATGTTGGTCTTGATGACTACATTCAGAAAATCGAAAAAGGATGGACTGATGTTGACGTGATCATCACTATGCCTGCAGTTATGGCTAAAGTAGGTCGTTTAGGTAGAATATTAGGTCCTCGTAACCTGATGCCAAACCCTAAGTCAGGAACTGTTACACAGGACGTAGCAAAAGCAGTAAAAGAAGTAAAAGCCGGTAAAATCGACTTCAAAGTTGACAAGTTTGGTATCATCCATACTAGCGTAGGTAAGGTATCTTTCTCTGCAGAGCAGCTTGCTGCCAATGCATCGGAAGTTATTCAGACACTAAACCGTTTGAAGCCTTCATCTGCAAAGGGTACTTACATTAAGAGCATCACATTGTCTAGCACAATGAGCCCGGCCGTAATCGTTGACAAGAACGCAACTATCTAAGAAAATGACCAGGGAAGAAAAAGAAATAATTGTACAGGACCTGAGCGAGAAGTTAGCGAACACAAACTACTTCTACATTACCGATGCTTCAACAATGTCTGTTGCTCGTATCAACGCTTTCAGGAGACTTGCATTCGAGAGAGGAATCGAATACAAAGTATACAAGAATAAATTAATTAAAAAGGCTCTAGACACACTAGAGGCTGATACAACTGCACTTGAAGGTGTTTTGAAAGGCGCTTCTGGTATCCTGTTCTCAAATGAGGCGGGCAATGCCCCTGCAAAACTTCTACAGGACTTCAGAAAGAAAGGCAATGCGCTTCCACTTCTGAAAGGTGCATACATCGACGCAGGTTTGTATGTTGGAGATGATCAGTTAGATGCTCTAACTAAGATCAAATCTAAAAACGAGCTTATCGGAGATGTTATTGGCTTACTTCAGTCTCCTGCGAAGAATGTGGTATCTGCACTTCAGAGCAGCGGTGGCAAGTTAGCTGGCATCTTAAAAACTTTATCAGAAAAAGAATAATTCTAAAAACGTAATCAATAAGTAACTTTTAATTTCAATAAAAATGGCAGATTTGAAAGCATTCGCTGAGCAGTTAGTAAACTTAACTGTTAAAGAAGTTAACGAACTAGCTACTATTCTTAAGGATGAGTATGGCATCGAGCCTGCTGCTGCTGCTCCAGTAATGGTTGCTGGTGGTGGTGCTGCTGAAGGAGGAGCTGCTGCAGAAGAAAAAACTTCTTTTGACGTAATCCTTAAGTCAGCTGGTGCTCAGAAACTAGCAGTAGTTAAGCTTGTAAAAGAGCTTACTGGTCTTGGTCTGAAAGAGGCTAAAGAACTAGTTGATGGCGCTCCAAAATCACTTAAAGAAGGTGTTGCTAAAGACGAAGCAGATTCACTAAAGAAATCTTTAGAAGAAGCTGGTGCTGAAGTAGAGGTTAAATAATCTCATTTCATCAACATACCGAAAACAGGTAGACCTGGCAAATTCGTCAGGTCTTTTCCTGTTTGTATACGGATTCAAAATTTGAATCCTTTTTGGCTCACAGCTGTTTTGGACTCTGTGTGCCTGTAACTGATTGTAAACGTAAAACTTCAAGGCTTTGGCTAAGAATAAAACGACAGATCGAATCAATTTTGCCTCTATTAAGCAGGTAATTGACTATCCTGACTTCCTGGATGTTCAGGTTCAGTCATTCCAAGACTTTTTTCAGCTGGAAACTCCGGCTGAAAATAGAGCTCAGGAAGGCTTGTTCAAGGTGTTTGCCGAGAACTTTCCTATCTCAGATTCCAGAGAGAATTTCGTGCTGGAGTTCATCGATTATCATATCGATCCTCCGAAGTATTCTGTTGATGAAAGCATCGATAGAGGTCTTACTTATTCAGTTCCTCTTAAAGCTAAACTTCGCCTGATCTGTAATGATGAGGATAACGAGGACTTTGAGACAATTGAGCAGGAAGTTTTCTTGGGAAATATCCCATACATGACAGAGAAAGGTTCTTTTGTCATCAATGGTGCCGAGCGTGTAATCGTGTCTCAGCTGCACAGATCACCAGGTGTGTTCTTTGCGCAGAGCAAGCACACAAACGGTACTAAATTATATTCTGCCAGAATTATTCCTTTTAAAGGATCTTGGGTTGAATTTGCTACAGACGTGAACAACGTAATGTATGCTTATATCGACCGTAAGAAGAAATTCCCAGTTACGACATTGCTACGTGCTATAGGTTATGGCACAGATAAAGATATTCTGGACTTGTTCGGCCTGTCTGAAGAAGTACCAGCGGATAAATCAACCCTGAAGAACTCTATCGGAAGAAGACTTGCTGCACGTGTTCTAAGAACATGGACAGAAGACTTCGTAGATGAGGATACAGGTGAAGTAGTATCTATTGATAGAAATGAGGTTATTTTAGAGAGGGATTCTGAAATAACACCAGAAGATATTGATGTTATACTTGACTCAGGTGTGCAATCTATCATTCTGCACCGAGAGAATGTAAACATAGCAGACTATGCTATAATCTACAACACGCTTCAAAAAGACAACTCTAACTCAGAGCAAGAGGCAGTAGAGCAGATATATCGTCAACTTAGAAATACTGAAGCACCTGACGTAGAAACAGCGCGTGATATTATCCAGAAGTTATTCTTCTCAGATAAGCGCTATGACTTAGGTGAAGTTGGTCGCTATCGTATTAACAAAAAGCTAGGGTTAGATACAAACTGGGAAGCTAAAGTATTAACAAACGAGGACATTGTCCTGATTGTGAAATACCTTATTGGTTTGATTAACTCTAAAGCTGTAGTGGATGATATTGACCACTTGAGCAACCGCCGTGTTAGAACAGTTGGTGAGCAGCTGTATGCGCAGTTCGGTGTTGGTCTGGCACGTATGGCCCGTACCATCAAAGAGCGTATGAACGTGCGTGATAACGAAGACTTCAAACCAGTTGATTTGATCAACGCGCGTACATTGTCTTCTGTGATCAACTCGTTCTTCGGAACAAACCAGCTTTCTCAGTTCATGGACCAGACTAACCCTCTGGCAGAAGTAACACACAAACGTCGTGTGTCTGCCTTAGGACCAGGTGGTCTATCAAGAGAGCGTGCTGGTTTCGAGGTACGTGACGTTCACTACACACACTACGGTCGTCTGTGTACAATTGAAACTCCTGAAGGACCAAACATTGGTCTTATCTCTTCCCTGTGCGTTCACGCACGTGTTAACCATATGGGCTTTATTGAAACTCCTTATCGCAAGGTGATTGAAGGTAAAGTACAAGTTGACGGATCAGTAGAATATCTGACAGCTGAGGAAGAAGATACGCACCACATCGCACAGGCTAATGCCTTGATCGATGAGCAAGGTAACTTCATAAATGAAAGAGTAAAAGGTAGATTCGAAGGTGATTTCCCTGTGGAAGAACCATCTACTTATACATATATGGATATTGCTCCGAACCAGATTGTATCGGTTGCGGCGTCTCTTATTCCGTTCCTGGAGCATGATGATGCTAACCGTGCCCTGATGGGTTCGAACATGCAACGCCAGGCTGTTCCGCTTCTGAAGCCTCAGGCTCCAATTGTTGGTACTGGTCTGGAAGGTAGAGCTGCAATAGACTCAAGAGCACTTGTAATCGCTGAAGGCGAAGGTGTGATTGACTTTGTTGATGCTACTAAAATTGTTGTGAAGTATGACCTGTCTGATGATGAGAAGCTAGTATCATTTGATGCGGAATATGTTACTTACGATCTGATTAAATTTAGAAGAACTAACCAGGATACATGCATCAACCTGACTCCGATTGTGCGAACAGGTCAGCGTGTAACGAAAGGTCAGCCGCTGTGCGAAGGTTATGCTACAAACAACGGAGAACTTGCACTAGGAAGGAACCTACAAGTAGCGTTCATGCCATGGCAAGGTTACAACTTCGAGGATGCTATCGTAATCTCTGAGAAGGTAGTACGCGATGACGTATTTACTTCCATCCACATCGAAGAATTCGAGCTGGAAGTTCGTGAGACGAAGCGTGGTGAGGAAGAACTTACTTCTGAGATCCCGAACGTAAGTGAAGAAGCAGTTCGTAACCTTGATGAAAACGGTATCATCCGTTTAGGTGCTGAAGTTAAAGAAGGAGATATCCTGATTGGTAAAATCACACCAAAAGGTGAGACGGATCCAACGCCAGAGGAGAAACTACTTCGTGCGATCTTCGGTGATAAAGCAGGTGATGTGAAGGATGCTTCGCTTAAGGCGCCGCCATCACTAAACGGTGTTGTGATTGATACGAAACTATTCTCCAGACCTAAGAAAGACAAAAACCTTCGTGCTAAGTCTAAGAAAGAGGTTGAAGAGTTAAAAGTGAAGTATGGCAAGGAGTTGACAGCTATCAAAAATGTGATGGTGGATAAACTGGTTGCTTTGCTGGAAGGCAAAACTTCACAAGGTATCAGACACAAGTTCGGTGATGAAATACTATCTAAAGGAGTTAAATTCTCAAGAAAGAACGTAATTGAGGCATTGTTCCCGGAGAAGAACCCATATAAGGACGAAAGTAACTATGCGGTTCCGGAAGAGGTGAACATGTTCAAAGATCTGATACTGGAGAACTGGACAACAGACGATAAAGCAAACGGCATGCTGGTTGAGCTTGTTAAGAACTATAACAAGCGCAGAAACATCGTTTCAGCACACTTCAAGCGTGAGCGTTTCACACTAGAGGTAGGTGACGAGTTACCAGCAGGTATTGTACAGTTAGCTAAAGTGTACATTGCGAAGAAGCGTAAGCTGAAAGTGGGTGACAAGATGGCGGGCCGTCACGGTAACAAAGGTGTGGTTGCAAGAATCGTTCGTGAAGAGGACATGCCATTCCTAGAGGACGGAACTCCGATGGATATCGTGCTTAACCCACTTGGTGTACCTTCTCGAATGAACATCGGTCAGATATATGAAACGGTACTTGGATGGGCTGGTCTTAAATTAGGTAGAACATATGCTACTCCAATTTTCGACGGTGCTACTGAGGATCAAGTATCAGCCGAGTTAGCTGAAGCAGGATTGCCGAAGTTTGGTCGTTCATACTTGTTTGACGGCTTAAGCGGTGATCGCTTTGATCAGCCGGTAACAGTTGGTGTGATATACATGCTGAAACTGGGTCACTTGGTTGATGATAAGATGCACGCACGTTCTATCGGTCCTTACTCACTGATTACGCAGCAGCCACTAGGTGGTAAAGCACAATTTGGTGGTCAGCGATTCGGTGAGATGGAGGTGTGGGCGCTTGAAGCATTCGGTGCATCAAACGTACTGCAGGAAATACTTACAGTTAAATCTGATGACGTTATTGGCCGTGCGAAAGCATATGAGGCCATTGTTAAAGGTGATGTCTTGCCGAAACCAAATATCCCTGAATCATTCAACGTATTGATTCACGAGTTAAGAGGTCTGGCCCTGGAGATCACATTAGAATAGTAAAGTATAACACTAAGCGCTAAGGCAGAAGCCGAGGCGCTTAGTGCACTTTATAAGATGTAGCTGTAAGGCATATTCATTGTATCGACATTATTATAATAATATGGCATTTGCAAAAAATAAAAAGCTAACTCAGGACTTCTCAAAAGTAACGATAAGCTTGGCTTCACCAGAGTCGATTCTGGAGCGTTCCAACGGAGAAGTAACAAAGCCTGAGACAATCAACTATAGAACCTATAAGCCTGAAATGGGTGGTCTATTCTGCGAAAGAATATTCGGACCTGTAAAGGACTGGGAATGCCACTGTGGAAAGTATAAAAGAATCAGATATAAAGGTATCATCTGCGACCGTTGCGGTGTAGAGGTTACTGAGAAGAAGGTGCGTCGTGAGCGTATGGGCCATATTGAGCTTGTAGTTCCAGTAGCACACATCTGGTACTTTAAGTCTCTTCCAAACAAAATCGGATATCTGTTAGGCTTACCAACTAAGAAGCTTGACCAGATCATCTATTACGAAAGATATGTAGTTATTCAGCCAGGTATACTTGCGGAAGACAATGTAAATACATTGGACTTCCTGACAGAAGATGAGTACCTGGATATGATTGACAAGCTCCCACGCGAGAACCAGATGTTGGATAACAATGATCCAAACAAGTTCATTGCGAAAATGGGCGCTGAGGCATTGCAAATGCTGTTGGAGCGTACGAATCTAGATGACTTGTCATACGAGCTTCGTCACGCAGCCGCTCACGAGACCTCGCAGCAGCGTAAGGCTGAGGCGTTAAAGCGTCTTCGTGTGGTTGAGGCATTCCGTGATGCTGCAACAAGAATTGAAAACAGACCAGAGTGGATGATCATCCGCATGGTACCTGTTATTCCGCCAGAGCTTCGTCCGCTAGTTCCATTGGATGGTGGCCGTTTTGCGACTTCTGACTTGAACGACCTTTACAGACGTGTTATTATACGTAACAACCGTCTGAAGCGTCTGATCGAGATCAAAGCTCCTGAGGTAATTCTTCGTAACGAGAAGCGTATGCTACAGGAAGCGGTAGACTCTCTGTTCGACAACTCACGTAAAGTGAACGCTGTTCGTGCAGAAGGTAACCGCGCGCTGAAGTCACTTTCTGACATGCTGAAAGGTAAGCAGGGACGTTTCCGTCAGAACTTGCTTGGTAAGCGTGTTGACTATTCTGGACGTTCAGTAATTGTGGTTGGTCCTGAACTGAAGCTGCATGAATGCGGTCTGCCTAAGAACATGGCAGCTGAGCTTTTCAAGCCGTTCATCATCCGTAAGCTGATCGAAAGAGGTATAGTTAAGACTGTAAAGTCAGCTAAGAAAATAGTAGATCGTAAGGACCCTGTAGTATGGGACATCCTGGAGAACGTGCTGAAAGGCCATCCGGTACTCCTTAACCGTGCCCCTACACTACACAGATTAGGTATTCAGGCATTCCAGCCTAAACTGATCGAAGGTAAAGCGATTCAGCTGCACCCATTGGTGTGTACGGCATTCAACGCCGACTTTGACGGTGACCAGATGGCGGTGCACGTTCCACTAGGACCTGCTGCTGTACTGGAAGCCTCTATGCTAATGCTTGCTTCGCACAACATCCTGAACCCTGCTAACGGTGCTCCAATTGCGGTACCTTCTCAGGACATGGTACTTGGTTTATACTATGTATCTAAAGGAAAGCGTAGCACAGAAAATGAGAAGATCGCCGGTGAAGGCATGAGCTTCTACTCTGCGGAGGAAGTAATCATCGCCATTAACGAAGGCCGTCTTTCTAAGCAAGCCTACATTAAGGTAAGAACAAAGGTTAAGAACGAAAAAGGTGAACTGGAGCTAAAGCTCATCGAAACAGTAGCCGGCCGAGTTCTGTTCAACCAGTTCGTACCAGAAGAAGTTGGTTTCGTAGACGAGCTTCTAACAAAGAAAAAACTTCAGCAGATTATATCAAGAGTGTTCAAAGAGACAGGTATGGCTCGTACGGCTCACTTCTTGGATGATATCAAAACGCTAGGATTCCAGTCAGCTTACAAAGGTGGTCTGTCAATGGGTCTAGGTGATATCAACATTCCTGCTGAGAAAGATATACTTGTAGAGCAGGCCAAGAAAGAAGTAGATGCTGTATGGCAAAACTACTCTATGGGTCTGATCACAGATAACGAGCGTTACAATCAGGTAATTGATATCTGGACGCGTATCAACAACCAGATTACTGAAACGTTGATGCGCCGTCTGGAGAATGATGATCAGGGCTTCAACTCGATCTTCATGATGATGCACTCAGGAGCCCGTGGTTCTAGGGAGCAGATCCGTCAGCTGGGTGGTATGCGTGGTCTGATGGCTAAGCCTCAGAAATCATTGCAAGGTTCAGTTGGTGAGATTATCGAGAACCCAATCCTTTCTAACTTTAAAGAAGGTCTAGATGTAATCGAGTACTTTATCTCTACTCACGGTGCTCGTAAAGGTCTTGCCGATACAGCTCTTAAAACTGCGGATGCGGGTTATCTAACTCGTCGTTTGGTAGACGTTTCGCAGGACGTAATTGTGAATGAGGAAGATTGCGGTACATTACGTGGTTTGGAAGTAAGCGCACTTAAAGACAACGAAGATATCGTAGAGTCTTTATCAGAGCGTATCCTAGGTCGTGTAACAGTTCACGATGTATATGATCCAATTACAAATGAGCTGATTGTAGAATCTGGTTTAGAGGTAACGGAAGAAGTAGCTCGTGCTATTGAGAACACAGCCATCGAAGCTGTAGAGATTCGCTCGGTACTTACTTGTGAGTCTAAGAGAGGAATCTGCGCGAAGTGCTACGGACGTAACCTTGCTACCGGATTTATGGTGCAGAAAGGTGAGGCCGTTGGTGTAATCGCTGCACAGTCAATTGGTGAGCCTGGTACTCAGCTGACACTACGTACATTCCACGTGGGTGGTACTGCTTCTAACATCGCTGTAGAAGCTACTATACTTGCTAAGTTTGGCGGTAAGATTGAGTTCGAGGATGTTCGTACTATCGATACGGTGAACAATGAAGGTGAGCCGGTAAAAGTAGTAATGGGACGTTCTGGTGAGGTGAAAGTAGTTGATCCTAATACAGGTAAACTGTTTATCTCTAACCACGTGCCATATGGTTCATTCATCAGTGTGAACGAAGGCCAAATAGTAGAAAAAGGAGAGAAACTTTGCCACTGGGATCCATATAACGCTGTTATCCTTTCAGAATTTGACGGTGAGATATCTTACGAGTCGATCATTGAAGGTATAACTTACCGCGAAGAGTCGGATGAGCAGACAGGTTACCGTGAGAAAGTAATTATCGATACAAAAGATAAGACACAGAACCCGGCAATCATAGTGAATCCGAAGAGTGGTGAGTCTAAAGGCTATAACATACCAGTAGGTGCACACCTGACAGTAGAGAACGGGGAGAAAATCAAAGCTGGTCAGATCCTGGCTAAGATCCCGCGTGCTATCGGTAAGACTCGTGACATTACAGGTGGTCTACCACGTGTTACAGAGTTATTCGAGGCGCGTAACCCTTCTAACCCAGCGGTTGTGTCTGAGATTGATGGTGTAGTAACATATGGTAGCGTGAAACGCGGTAACCGTGAAATCTTCATAGAGTCTAAAGACGGCGTGAAGAAGAAGTACATGGTACCTCTTTCTAAGCACATTCTTGTTCAGGATAATGACTTTGTTCGTGCAGGTATGCCGTTATCAGATGGTGCTATCACTCCTACAGATATTCTGAATATTCAGGGACCTGGTGCAGTACAAGAGTACCTGGTAAATGAGATTCAGGAAGTATACCGTCTGCAGGGTGTGAAGATCAACGACAAGCACATTGAAGTTGTTGTTCGCCAGATGATGCAGAAAGTGGTTGTAGTTGACGCAGGTGATACAAGCTTCCTTGAGCACCAAGTGGTTGACAAAGTGAACTTCATGGAAGAGAACGACAGAATCATCGACATGAAAGTTGTTGAAGAAGCTGGAGACTCTACAAGCCTGAAGCCAGGACAAATTGTAACAGCAAGAAGGCTGCGTGACGAGAACTCAAGCTTGAAGCGTCGTGACCTGAAACTAGTTACTGTTCGTGATGCACAACCAGCGGTTTCAAGGCCAACATTGCAAGGTATTACGCAGGCGTCACTTGGTACACAAAGCTTTATCTCAGCTGCGTCGTTCCAGGAAACAACTAAGGTACTAAGCGAGGCTGCTATCAAAGGTAAAGCGGATGAGCTACTAGGCTTGAAAGAGAACGTAATCGTAGGACACCTGATTCCTGCAGGTACAGGTTTAAGAGAATACCAGAACCTGATCGTAGGTAACAAAGAGGAGTACGAGTCACTTGTAGAGTCTAAAAGAACATCTTCAAGAACTAAACAACAGGAGTTACAAAACAGATAAGTATAATGGCTGAAGATCTGCAAAAGCAAAACCAAATTAACATTGAGCTAACGGAAGAAATTGCGGAAGGAGAGTATGCAAATCTTGCTATGATAGCTCATTCAAGTAGTGAGTTTGTGATTGACTTTATAAGATTGATGCCAGGATTGCCTAAAGCAAAAGTTAAATCAAGAATAGTTATTACCCCAGAGCATGCCAAAAGACTTTTGGCTGCTCTGGCGGATAATATCAATAAATTTGAGGCGAGTTTTGGCGATATAAAGCAATCGCAGGAGGCACCATCTTTCCCTATGAACTTCGGAGGAACAGTAGGGGAGGCATAAGGTGCTAAGAATTAATGAATTAAAATTTTGAATTTGCAAAGTGATTTTCCTACCTTTGCAGACCAAATTTTAGAGTGGAAAAAATCTATAATTAACAAATTATAAATGCCTACTATACAGCAATTAGTAAGAAAGGGAAGAGAGAAACTAACTTCGAAGTCGAAGTCTCCAGCCCTAGATTCATGCCCACAACGCCGTGGAGTATGTACAAGAGTATATACTACTACGCCTAAGAAGCCAAACTCAGCTATGCGTAAAGTAGCTAGGGTAAGACTTACAAACGGCAAAGAAGTAAACGCCTATATCCCTGGTGAAGGTCACAACCTTCAGGAGCACTCAATTGTGCTTATCAGAGGCGGTAGAGTAAAAGACCTTCCAGGTGTACGTTACCACATCGTACGTGGCGCTCTGGATACTGCAGGTGTAAACGGACGTCTTCAGTCACGTTCTAAGTATGGTGCTAAGAGACCAAAACCAGGTCAGGCTCCAGCTGCTGCAGGTAAAGGTGGAAAGAAAAAGTAATTCATAGAGTTTAAATACAATGAGAAAAGCAAAGCCTAAAAGTAGAATCCTCCTCCCTGACCCAAAGTATAAAGAGACGTTAGTAACACGTTTCGTTAACTACATGATGGTTGACGGTAAGAAAAGTGTTGCTTACGGTATCTTCTACGATGCTGTAGAACTAGTAGAGCAAAGAACAAAAGAAAACGGTCTTGAAACTTGGAAGAAGGCATTGAACAACATCATGCCTAGCGTAGAAGTTAAAAGCCGTAGGGTAGGTGGTGCTACTTTCCAAGTGCCGACTGAGGTTCGTCCGGACCGCAGAGTATCTCTTGGTATCAAGTGGATGATATCATACGCTCGCAAGAGAGGTGAGAAAACAATGAAGGATAGATTAGCAGGTGAAATTATTGCAGCTGCTAAAGGTGAAGGTGCTGCCGTTAAGAAAAAAGACGACACGCACAGAATGGCAGAAGCAAACAAAGCATTCTCACATTTTAGATTTTAATAATGGCTAGAGACTTAAGATATACCAGAAACATTGGTATTGCTGCGCACATTGATGCTGGTAAAACCACTACAACAGAACGTATTCTTTACTATGCCGGAAAGTCACATAAAATTGGTGAAGTACACGAAGGTGCTGCCACTATGGACTGGATGGAGCAAGAGCAGGAGCGTGGTATTACCATCACATCTGCTGCAACAACAGTAAGCTGGCCGTACAGAGGCAATGAGTATCATATCAACATTATTGATACGCCTGGTCACGTTGACTTTACTGTAGAAGTAAACCGTTCATTACGTGTACTGGATGGTCTAGTATTCTTGTTTAGTGCTGTTGACGGTGTTGAGCCTCAGTCAGAAACTAACTGGAGACTTGCAGATAATTATAAAGTTGCTCGTATTGGTTTCGTTAACAAAATGGACCGTTCTGGTGCTGATTTCCTTGCTGTATGTAAGCAGGTGAAAGAAATGCTGGGCAGCAACGCTGTAGCTTTACAGTTACCAATTGGCGCTGAAGATAACTTCAAAGGTGTTGTTGACCTAGTAAACTTCCGTGGCATTATCTGGAATGAAGAAGATAAAGGTATGACCTTTACAGAAGTTCCGATTCCAGACGATATGATGGAAGAAGCTGAGGAGTACAGAGAGAAACTTCTAGAAGCAGTAGCTGAGTATGATGAGTCTTTAATGGAGAAATACTTCGAAGATCCTACTTCAATTACTGAAGATGAAATTCTTGCTGCTCTACGTGCTGCAACGATAGACATGGCAATTGTTCCAATGCTTTGCGGTTCTTCATTCAAGAACAAAGGTGTTCAGACTATGCTTGACTACGTGATGGCCCTTTGCCCTTCTCCATTGGACAAAGAAAGCATCAAAGGAACAAACCCAGACACAGGTGCAGAGATTGCACGTAAGCCAAGTGAAACAGAGCCTTTCGCAGGTCTTGCATTCAAAATTGCAACTGACCCTTATGTAGGACGTCTTTGCTTCGTAAGAGCTTATTCAGGTGTACTGGAGTCTGGTTCTTATGTATTCAACACAAGATCAAATAATAAAGAGCGTATCTCTCGTATTTTCCAGATGCACGCTAACAAGCAGAACCAGATCGAAAGATTAGGTGCAGGTGACATTGGTGCGGTAGTAGGCTTTAAAGATATCAAGACAGGTGATACGCTATGCGATCAGAACGCGAAAATCGTTCTTGAATCAATGGAGTTCCCTGAACCAGTAATTGGCTACGCGATCGAACCGAAGTCACAGGCTGACTCTGATAAAATGGGTATGGCTATTGCCAAGCTTATTGAAGAGGATCCAACACTTCAGGTAAATACTGATGAGGAAACTGGTCAGACTATTCTTCGTGGTATGGGTGAGCTTCACCTGGAGATCATCATCGACAGAATGAAGCGTGAGTTCAAAGTTGAGCTTAACCAGGGTGCTCCTCAGGTTGCTTACAAAGAGACCATCACTAAAACAGTTGAGCACAGAGAAGTATTCAAGAAGCAGTCAGGTGGTCGTGGTAAGTTTGCAGACATTGTGTTTACAATGGGCCCACGTGAAGATGGCAAGCAGGGACTAGAGTTCGAGAATGCAATTGTTGGTGGTGTTATTCCAAAAGAATTTATACCAGCTATTCAGAAAGGTTTCGAAGAAGCAATGAAGAATGGTATACTTGCAGGTTTCCCAATTGACTCAATGAAAGTGCGTCTGTTCCATGGGTCATTCCACGATGTAGACTCTGATTCACTTTCATTCGAACTAGCTGCACGTCAAGGTTTCAAAGAGGCTGGCAAGCAGTGCGCGCCGAAGCTTCTTGAGCCAATCATGGCAGTTGATGTTGTTACTCCAGACGAGTACACAGGTCCAGTAACGGGTGACTTGAACAGAAGAAGAGGTATCATGAAGGGTATGGATACTAAAGGAACAGCTACTGTAGTTAAAGCAGACGTTCCACTTTCAGAACTGTTCGGTTACGTAACTGATTTACGTACTATCACTTCTGGTAGAGCAACTGCATCGCTTACTTTCTCTCACTATGAGCAAGTACCGCAAAACCTAGCAGACGGCATCGTTGCTAAAGTAAAAGGAACAGCAGCTAAATAATTAGTAAAGAAATGAATCAGAAAATTAGAATAAAGCTTAAGTCTTACGATCACAACTTAGTTGACAAGTCATCTGAGAAGATTGTGAAAGCTGTTAAAGCAACAGGTGCTATCGTAAGCGGTCCAATTCCTCTTCCAACAGAGAAGGATAAATTCACTGTACTACGCTCACCACACGTGAACAAGAAATCACGTGAGCAGTTCCAGCTTTGCACTTACAAAAGATTAGTAGATATCTATTCTACTAGCTCTAAAACTGTAGATGCTTTAATGAAGCTAGAACTTCCAAGTGGAGTAGATGTTGAGATCAAGGTTTGATAACCTCAGCTGATAAAATAAAAAGGAGAGTCGAAAGGCTCTCCTTTTTATTTTATCAGCTGATAATAAATAATTTAGAAAAGGTTTGTTAAAGAAGCCGAAAAATTATTAACTTTGCACTCCCTTAGCAAAAATGAGGGCTAATATTATTGTATCCATCTTAAATAAAAGTTGAATGCCTGGAATTATCGGTAAAAAAATCGGAATGACAAGCCTCTTCACATCAGATGGTAAATACACGCCAGTTACGCTTATACAAGCTGGTCCATGTGTAGTTACTCAGGTGAAGACGGTAGAGACTGATGGCTATGAAGCTGTACAGCTTGGCTATGGCGAGAAGAAGCTAAAAAGAGTAACGAAAGCGGAAGCTGGACATTACAAAAACGCTAAAACTTCTGCAAAGAAAAAAGTTGCTGAGTTTGATGTGGAAGGCACATCTTATAATCTTGGTGACACAGTTGATGCGACCTTGTTCGTAGAGGGTGAATTCGTTGACGTAGTAGGTACATCTAAAGGTAAAGGCTTCCAAGGTGTAGTAAAGCGTCACAACTTCGCCGGTGTAGGTGGGCAGACTCACGGTCAGCACAACAGAGCCAGACACCCTGGTTCAATCGGTGCTTGCTCTTGGCCATCAAGAGTATTCAAAGGTATGCGCATGGCAGGTAGAATGGGAGGTAACAGAGTAAAGATTCAAAACCTTACTGTTGTTCGCGTTATTGCAGATAAAAACCTGCTAGTAGTTAGTGGCTCAGTACCTGGTGCCAAAAATTCTTATGTGTTAATTGAGAAGTAAAATGGAGCTTTCTGTATTAAATATCAAAGGTGAAGATACAGGCAGAAAGGTAAACCTTTCTGATGCTATATTTGGTCTTGAGCCAAATGAGCATGCAATGTATCTTGACGTAAAGCAGTACCTGGCTAATCAGAGACAGGGTACGCACAAGTCAAAAGAGCGTAACGAAGTAGCAGGTTCAACTAAGAAGATTAAAAAGCAAAAAGGTACAGGCGGTGCTCGTGCTGGTAGCTTGAAATCTCCTGTGTTCATCGGTGGTGGCCGTGTATTTGGTCCTAAGCCAAGAAACTACAGCTTTAAGCTAAACAAGAAGCTGAAAGAAGTAGCTCGTCTGTCTGCTCTTTCATTGTTAGCAAAAGATAACAAAGTTGCTTTAGTAGAGTCTTTCAATTTTGAGGCTCCTAAAACAAAAGAGATGATCTCTTTACTAAACAACCTGAAGACAACTGGTAAAACATTAGTTGTAACTCCTTCAGTTAATCAGAATGTAGTATTGTCAAGCAGAAACATTCCTAAGTTGAAAGTTGCAACTGCTGCTGATGTAAATACTTACGACCTGCTTAATACTGACAGGTTGATTTTAGTAGAAGAGTCTGTTAATGTATTGGAAAACCTCTATAGCGCATAATCATGAACGTTCTAAAAAGACCACTAATCACTGAGAAGTACGCTGCCATGAATGAGGTTGGTAAATATGCTTTTGAGGTTGATAAAAAAGCCAACAAAGTAGAAATCAAGAAGGCAGTAGAAAAGATGTATGGTGTTACTGTAGCGAATGTTGCTACAATGAGATCACTTGGTAAAGTAAAAACAAAATATACTAAGTCAGGTGCTGTATCAGGTCGTACGTCTTTGATCAAAAAAGCAATCATCACCGTGAAAGAAGGTGAAGTTATAGACTTTTATAGCGGTATATAATTAAGTAGAAATGGCTTTAAAAAAGTTAAGACCAACAACACCAGGTCAAAGATTTAGAGTAGCGCCAGCATTCGACGAGATTACGACGTCTACTCCTGAAAAATCTTTGTTGGCACCTATTAAAAAATCTGGTGGACGCAACAACTCTGGTAAAATGACAATGCGCTACATTGGCGGCGGTCATAAGAAGAAGTACAGAGTTATCGATTTTAAGCGTACAAAGCATGGCGTGCCTGCTACTGTTAAGACGATCGAGTATGATCCGAACAGAACAGCGCGTATTGCACTAGTGTACTATGCAGATGGCGAGAAGAGCTATATCATTGCTCCAGCTGGGCTACAAGTAGGTACTGTAATCGTATCTGGTCCAGGTAACGCTCCTGAAGTAGGCAACTGCTTACCTTTATCTGAAATTCCTCTAGGTACTATCATTCACAACATTGAACTACAGCCAGGTAATGGTGCAACACTTGCACGTAGTGCTGGATCTTATGCTCAGTTAGTGGCTCGTGAAGGAAGATATGCAACTATCAAGTTGCCTTCTGGTGAGCTAAGAATGGTATTAGCTAACTGCTATGCAACTGTAGGAACTGTTTCTAACTCTGACCACATGAACGTAAAGCTTGGTAAGGCTGGACGTAACAGATGGTTAGGTAAGCGTCCAAGAGTACGTGGTGTTGCGATGAACCCTGTCGATCACCCTATGGGTGGTGGTGAAGGTAAGTCTTCAGGCGGTCACCCACGTTCACGTAAAGGCTTATATGCTAAAGGTCTTAAGACGAGAAACAAGAATAAGTATTCTGAAAAACTTATAGTTAATAGAGGAAAGAAATAATAAATGGCTAGATCATTAAAAAAAGGGCCTTATATTGACTATAGGCTCCAGAAAAAAGTAGATGTAATGAACGAGTCTGGTAAGAAAACAGTTATCAAGACTTGGTCAAGAAGATCAATGATTTCTCCTGATTTCGTTGGTCATACATTCGCAGTTCACAATGGAAATAAATTCATCCCTGTTTATGTTACTGAAAACATGGTAGGTCATAAGCTTGGTGAATTTGCTCCAACAAGGAACTTCAGAGGTCACATTGCTAAAAAAGATAAAGGCAAGCGTTAATCATGGAAGCAGTAGCAAAATTAAATAATGTGCCTACTTCTCCTCGTAAAATGAGATTAGTAGCAGGCTTGATTCGTGGTAAAAGCGTTTCTAAAGCCTTAGGTATCCTAAAGTTCGAACCTAACGCTGGCGCGGCTAAACTTGAGAAGCTTCTTTTATCTGCTTTATCAAACTGGCAGCAAAAAAATGAAGATGCTCGCATCGAAGAAGCAAACCTTTTTATCAAAGAAATCTTTGTTAACGAGGGTAAAATGTTAAAGCGTCTTCGTCCTGCTCCACAGGGCCGTGGTTATAGAATCAGAAAAAGATCTAACCATGTAACTCTAGTTATTGATACAATGACAGAGGAGCAGATCGAGAAGCAATCAAAGAAGTCTAACAAAGCCAGCAAGTAAGAAATGGGACAGAAAGTAAATCCAATTGGTTTTCGCCTCGGAATCGTTAAAGGTTGGGATTCTAACTGGTATGGCGGTAAAGATTTCGCTGAAAAGCTGATCGAGGACGAGAAAATCAGAAAATATATCTTAGCGCGTATTCCAAAAGGCGGTATTTCTAAAATAATAATTGAAAGAACGCTTAAGCGCATTACTATCACTATCAATACTGCACGTCCAGGTGTTGTAATCGGTAAGGGTGGACAGGAAGTAGATAAAATTAAAGAAGAGCTTAAGAAGCTTACTAACAAAGATGTTCAAATCAACATTTTTGAGATTAAGCGTCCAGAGCTTGATGCTAAACTAGTTGGCGAGTCTATCGCTCAGCAGTTACAAGCGCGTATCTCTTTCCGTCGCGCCATGAAACAAGCGATTGCTTCTGCTCTGCGTGTTGGTGCTGAAGGTATCAAAGTTCAGGTATCAGGTCGTTTGGGCGGTGCTGAAATGGCAAGAACAGAGCACTACAAAGAAGGAAGAACTCCACTTCATACTTTACGTGCTGATATTGATTATGCACTTTCTGAAGCACAGACAGTTTATGGAAAACTGGGAATAAAAGTGTGGATCTTTAAAGGCGAAGTTTATGGTAAGAAAGATCTTACTCCAAACGCAGGCCTTGAGAGCAAAGGTGGCCCTGGTGCACAGGGTGGTGGTGAAAGAAGAGGCCGTGGCGATCGTAAAAAGCCTGACGGTGCTCCTAAGCGTAAGCGTCGCCAATAATCGTTCTTTAACATTATTAAGTTTTTAGAAAATGTTACAGCCTAAAAGGACTAAATATAGAAAAATGCAAAAAGGCCGAGTGAAAGGTCTGGCTCATAGAGGCAGTACTATTTCCTTTGGTTCTTTTGCAATCAAATCTCTAGAGGCATCCTGGATCACCAGCCGCCAGATAGAGGCTGCTCGTATCGCGATGACGAGAGCAATGAAACGTGAGGGTCAAGTTTGGATCCGTATCTTCCCTGATAAACCTGTTACCAAAAAACCAGCCGAAGTTCGAATGGGTAAAGGTAAAGGTTCCCCAGAGTATTGGGTAGCAGTAGTTAAGCCAGGCACTATCATGTTCGAATCTGATGGTGTTTCTTTAGAAGTAGCTAAGGAGTCATTAAGACTAGCTGCTCAGAAACTGCCAGTTAAAACAAAGTTTGTAGTACGTAGAGATTACGTTGAGAAATAGTATATGAAAAATTCAGAGATAAAAGCTTTGTCTTTAGAAGAGTTGAAAGAGAAGCTTAACACTGAGAGCTCCAACATGCAGAACATCCGTTTTGCACATGCTATATCTCCGTTGGAGAACCCGATGAGAATTCGTGAGACAAAACGTCTTATTGCTCGTCTGAACACAGAGATTCGTCGTCGTGAAATTGAAGCTAACTCTTAATACTTAAATTAATCATGGAAGAGAGAAATCTTAGAAAAGAAAGAAGTGGTAAGGTTGTTAGCAACAAGATGGACAAATCTATCACTGTGGTAGTGGAAAGCAGAATGAAACACCCGATTTACGGTAAGTTCGTTAGCAAGTCCACAAAGTTCATGGCTCATGATGAGAAGAACGAGTGCAACATAGGTGACTATGTTAGAATTCAGGAGACTCGTCCACTAAGCAAGAACAAGAACTGGCGTTTAGTAGAAATAATAGAAAGAGCGAAATAAAATGATACAGCAGGAATCAAGACTTACTGTTGCGGATAACAGCGGTGCTAAAGAGGTGCTTTGTATCCGTGTATTGGGTGGTACTGGTAAGAAGTACGCTTCAATAGGAGATAGAATTGTAGTTACTGTTAAGTCAGCTCTTTCTTCTGGTAACGTTAAAAAAGGTACTGTTTCGAAAGCAGTAATCGTAAGAACTAAAAAAGAGGTAAGAAGAAAAGACGGCTCATATATCAGATTTGATGATAATGCTGCAGTTCTTCTTAATGCGAACAACGAACCACGTGGAACCCGTATCTTCGGACCAGTTGCACGTGAGCTTCGTGAAAAGCAATTCATGAAAATTGTTTCGTTAGCTCCTGAAGTTCTATAATCCCTAATTCAGATTAAGATGAATAAGAAAAAACTTCATGTAAAGACTGGCGATACAGTTAAAGTACTAGCCGGTGACGAGCGTGGCAAGACAGGCCGCATAATCGCTGTTAACATTGAAAAGCAGAAAGTAACTATTGAAGGACTTAACCTGGTAACGAAGCATTCGAAACCAAGTGCGAAGAACCCTCAGGGTGGAATCTCTAAAGTTGAAGCTCCTATCCATGCAAGCAATGTTGCTTTAGTTGATGCTAAAGGTGAGACATTAAAAGCAGGAAGCAGAAAAAACAGCGAAGGAAAAACAGAGCGTTATTCTAAAAAAACAGGAGAAGTAATCTAAGATGGCAACTACAAGACTAAAAGAAAAATACCAGAATGAGGTAGTGCCTGCCCTGAAAGAGAAGTTCCAGTATAAGAACGTAATGCAGGTGCCTAAAATCACTAAAATCTCTATCAATAAAGGTATAGGAGCTGCTGTCGCTGACAAAAAGTTAGTGGACATAGGTGTTGATGAATTATCAACAATTACTGGTCAAAGAGCTGTTGCTACAATCGCGAAGAAGTCAGTTTCAAACTTCAAGCTTCGTGAAGGTATGCCTATTGGTGCAAGAGTTACTTTAAGAGGCGAGAAAATGTACGAGTTCCTTGACCGTCTTTTGACTATAGCACTACCACGTGTTCGTGACTTTAGAGGTGTAAGTGAAAAAGGTTTTGATGGCCGCGGTAATTATACTTTAGGTATCAAAGAGCAAATCATTTTCCCGGAGATCAGCATCGACAAAATTAAATCCATCACAGGTATGGATATTACTTTTGTTACAACTGCAAATACTGATGAAGAGAGCTATGAGTTGCTCAAAGCATTCGGTATGCCTTTCACCAATATTAAGAAATAAGAAAAATGGCTAAAGAAGCAGTAAAAGCTAGAGAGCTTAAAAGACAAAAATTAGTAGCTAAGTATGCTGCTAAAAGAGCTGAACTTAAAGCTAATGGTGATTATGATGCGCTGGACAAATTGCCACGCAATGCATCGCCTGTTAGGTTACATAACCGTTGCAAGTTATCTGGACGTCCAAGAGGATATATGAGAAAATTCGGTATCTCACGTGTTCTGTTCAGAGAACTAGCTGTTATGGGTAAAATTCCTGGAGTAACAAAGTCGAGCTGGTAATTATTTTCTTACAAGAGTAAGAAAGTAAAAAAGATATTCGTATCTTTGCCGCTCGCTTAGAGTAAGCATTCATTATTTAAGTGTTTCGTAATGAACTCAGATCCAATAGCAGATTATTTAACTAGAGTGCGTAATGCCATAAAAGCAAACCACAGAATAGTTGAAATACCATCTAGCAAGATAAAAAAAGAGATAACAAAAGTATTGTACGACAAAGGGTATATTCAAAGTTATAAATTTGAAGACTCTGCGGTACAAGGTACAATCAAAATAGCTCTGAAGTATAACCCTAACACTAAGCAATCTGCTATTGTTAATTTAGAAAGGGTAAGTAAGCCAGGGCTACGCAAATACGCTGGAAGTGAGACTTTGCCAAGAGTATTAAATGGCTTGGGTATCGCTATATTGTCTACTTCTAAAGGCGTGATGACAGAGAAAGAAGCTAAGTCACAGAAGATCGGTGGCGAAGTGTTGTGTTACGTTTATTAATAGGAGGATAGACAATGTCACGAATAGGAAAATTGCCAATCACTCTGCCTAATAATACTGAAGTTAGCGTTGCTAATGATAATGTGGTAACAGTTAAAGGGCCAAAAGGCTCTTTAAGTACTGCAGTTGACAAAGATATTATTGTTAAGCAGCAGGATAACCAAATTATAGTTGAGCGTCCAACTGAGCAGAAGCGTCACAAAGCTATGCATGGCCTTTACAGATCACTGATCAACAATATGGTTGTTGGTGTTAGTGAAGGATACAAAGAGCAGTTAGAGCTTGTAGGTGTAGGTTACAAAGCAACGGTACAAGGAAGTGTTCTTGAGCTGGCTTTAGGTTACTCACATAATATTTTCATGACACTTCCTTCTGAGGTTTCAGCAACTGCTGTGACTGAGAAAGGTAAGGCTCCAGTGATCACTTTGGAGAGTAATGACAAGCAGTTGTTAGGTCAGGTTGCTGCAAAAATCAGATCACTACGTAAAGTTGAACCTTACAAAGGTAAAGGTATACGCTTCGTTGGTGAAGTAATCAGAAGAAAAGCTGGTAAGACAGCATCTAAATAATCATCATCATGTCTGCTAATAAAGTAACAAGAAGACTTAGAATTAAGAAAAGTATCAGGAACAAAATATCTGGTACTGCTGAAAGGCCAAGACTGTCTGTATTTAGAAGCAATAAAGCTATCTATGCACAGATAATAGATGATACTACTGGTAAAACTTTAGTAGCTGCTTCTTCAGCTAAGCTAGATGATGCAAAGGCGAACATCGAAACTTCTAACCAAGTAGGAAAAGACCTAGCTGCCAAAGCCCTTGAGAAAGGTATTACTCAGGTAGTGTTCGATCGCTCAGGTTACCTATACCACGGTAAAGTAAAATCATTGGCAGAAGGCGCTCGTGAAGCTGGCCTTAAATTCTAAAAATTATGTTGAAGAATAATATACGTAGTGTAAAAGCTAGCGAAATCGAATTAAAAGAGAAAGTAGTAGCTATTAATCGCGTTGCCAAGGTTGTTAAAGGTGGTAGAAGATTTAGCTTTGCAGCCATCGTTGTTGTAGGCGACGGAAACGGTGTTGTAGGTTACGGATTAGGTAAGGCTAACGAAGTAACTGATGCTATTGCAAAAGGTATTGATGATGCTAAGAAGAACCTTGTAAAGGTTCCAGTATATCATAACACAGTGCCTCATGCAATGGAAGGCAAATACTCAGGGGGCTTCGTATTAGTTAAGCCAGCTGCGCCAGGTACTGGTGTAATTGCTGGTGGTGCGATGCGTGCTGTATTAGAGAGTGCCGGAATTAAGGACGTACTTTGTAAGTCTAAAGGTTCATCTAACCCACACAACGTAGTTAAAGCTACATTCGATGCATTATCTAAGATGCGTGATCCTTTGGCTGTTGCACAGCAAAGAGGTGTAAATCTTCAGAAAGTATTTAATGGTTAATTGAAATGGCTCAGGTTACAATAACACAAATCAAAAGCATTATTGACAGACCTAAGAACCAGAAGCTTACTATTAAAGCTTTAGGTCTTGGCAAAATCAATAAATCAGTAACTGTTGAATATACACCACAGATTGCTGGAATGGTAAACAAGGTTCATAACTTAGTAGTAGTAAAAGATATTTAAAATGTATTTAAACTCTTTAAAACCTGCAGAAGGGGCTATCAAGTCTCGCAAAAGGATTGGTAGAGGTACTGGATCAGGTAGAGGCGGTACTTCTACAAGAGGTCATAAAGGTGCTAAATCTCGTTCTGGATATTCTCAGAAGTCTGGTTTCGAAGGTGGTCAAATGCCACTTCAGAGACGTGTTCCAAAGTATGGATTTAAAAACATCAACAGAGTTGAGTACAAAGCTATCAACTTAGATGTTATTCAGTCTCTTGCAGAGTCAACTAACGAGACAGTGTTTAACTTTGATTTCTTCAAAGCACACGGTCTAGTATCCAAGAACGATAAAGTTAAAGTTTTAGGTAGAGGCGAGATCAATAAAGGTGTTGAAGTACATGCTCACGCTTTCTCTCAGTCAGCTACTGAATCTATTGAAAAGGCAGGCGGAAAAACAGTAGCGATCTAGTAGATATGAAGAAATTTCTAACAACTATTAAGAACATTTGGACAATTGAAGATCTAAGGGTAAGGATTTTAAATACTCTTGGTTTCATAGCCATATTTAGACTTGGTTCTTTTGTAGTTCTTCCTGGCGTTGATCCTAACCAGTTACAAGCTAATACGGAAGGCTTATTTGGTTTGTTAGATACTTTCTTAGGTGGAGCATTTAGCAATGCTTCCATCTTTGCTTTAGGCATTATGCCTTACATATCTGCTTCTATTGTGTTGCAGTTATTAACAATCGCTGTACCTTATTTCCAAAAGATGCAGAAGGAGGGTGAGTCTGGTAGAAAGAAAATCAACCAAATCACCCGAGTTCTAACTATTATAATAACACTAGCACAGGCTGTTGGCTTTGTAGCTACAATTAATGCAGAGGCAATTGCTATCAATACCACTTTATTCACGATCACTTCAATGATTGTACTGACTTCAGGTACTATCTTCTGTATGTGGTTAGGTGAAAAGATTACTGATAAAGGAATTGGCAATGGTATTTCCATGCTGATCATGATTGGTATCATATCCAGATTCCCAGGTGCAATTTTAGCTGAAGCTCTATCTAAGCAGATAAATGGAGCTTTATTGTTCCTGTTCGAAATTATTGTGCTGTTCTTTGTTGTGATGTCTGTTGTTATGTTAACACAGGCGATAAGAAGAATTCCAGTTCAGTATGCTAAGCAGGTCGGAGGTAACTCCTTATACAGCGGCCAGCGTCAGTTCATTCCATTAAAAGTGAATGCTGCAGGTGTAATGCCAATTATTTTTGCTCAGTCTCTGATGTTCTTGCCATCTATGATAGCATCAATATGGGCTGATTCTAACGATACTGCTAATTACATTGGCGCTACTTTCTCAGATTTTACATCTTGGCAGTATAACCTTGTATTTGGTATCATGATCTTACTGTTTACTTATTTCTATACTGCGATCAGCGTTAATCCTAACCAGATAGCAGATGATTTAAAGAGAAGCGGTGGATTCATACCTGGTGTAAAACCTGGTCGTGCTACATCAGAATATATAGATACAATCTTAACTAAGATAACTCTGCCGGGTGCCATTTATTTAGCACTTGTAGCCATCTTCCCTTCCATTGCTATGTTGTTGGGAGTGACTAGAGAATTCGCCCAGTTTTTTGGAGGTACTTCTCTTATCATTATGGTTGGTGTTGTACTTGATACATTACAGCAGATCGAGAGTTATTTACTAATGAGACATTACGATGGTATGATGAAGTCTGGAAAGCTTAGAGGCAGAACAGAGAACATTGCCATGGTTTCTTAATAAATGATATTTTACAAAACTGAAGAAGAAATTGAGCTAATTCGCCAAAGTGCTTTGATTTTAAGCAAAGCACATGGCGAAATAGCTCTTCTTGTGAAAGAGGGTGTATCTACACTTGAATTGGACAAGCGAGCTGAGGAGTTTATACTTGATCATAACGCTAAGCCCTCTTTCAAGAACTATAACGGTTTCCCATACAGCTTGTGCATTTCTGTAAACTCTACAGTAGTTCATGGAATGCCAAGTGAATACATCATAAAAGACGGAGATATTATTTCTGTCGATTGTGGTGTTTATCACAAGGCTTATCACAGTGACTGCGCTTACACGCATGCTGTAGGTAATGTTAATGATGAAGTGAAGGAGCTATTAACAGTAACGGAAGAATCCTTATACAAGGGGATTGAAAAAGCGACTGTTGGATCCAGACTAGGAGATATCAGCTTTGCCGTACAGCAACATGCCGAGAATAAGGGCTATGGTGTTGTGCGCGAACTTGTTGGACACGGGTTAGGAAGGAACTTACACGAGGCTCCGGAGGTTCCTAATTACGGTCGTCGTGGTCAGGGCATCAAATTGCAGAATGGTTTAGTTATCGCCATCGAACCTATGATCAACTTAGGCACACGAAATATAGTGCAAGAGGATGATGGATGGACGATCAAAACCAGAGACAATAAACCATCTGCTCACTTTGAACATACTGTTGTAGTGAGAAAAGATAAAGCAGAGATTTTAACAAGTTTTGAATATATAAAACAAGCTAAACAATAATTAATGGCGAAACAGTCATCAATCGAGCAGGACGGAACTATAGTTGAAGCTTTATCAAATGCAATGTTCCGTGTAGAGCTTGAAAACGGTCATCAGGTGATAGCTCACATTTCAGGAAAGATGAGAATGCATTATATCAAAATTCTTCCTGGAGATAAAGTAAAATTAGAAATGTCACCTTATGATTTAACTAAAGGAAGAATTGTTTATCGATATAAATAAATACAATGAAAGTTAAAGCATCAGTAAAAAAGAGAAGTGCTGAATGTAAAGTTATCCGCCGTAAGGGGAAGCTTTATGTAATCAACAAAAAAAATCCAAGATATAAACAAAGACAAGGATAATTATCAATTATGGCTAGAATAGCAGGAGTAGATATTCCGGATAACAAAAGAGGCGAAATCGCACTAACTTACATTTATGGTATTGGTCGCAATTTGTCTCAGACTATCTTACAAAAGGCCGGGGTGGATCTTGACAAAAAGGTGAAAGACTGGACTGAAGATGAAGCAAATGAAATTAGAAATGTCATTGCTGCTGATCACAAGACAGAAGGTGTTTTAAGATCAGAAGTGCAATTACATATTAAGCGTCTTCTTGACATTGGTTGCTACCGTGGCTTAAGACACCGTAAAGGTCTTCCAGTACGTGGACAGCGCACGAAGAACAACTCGCGCACTAGAAAAGGCAAGCGTAAGACAGTTGCAAACAAGAAGAAAGCTTCTAAATAATCATTAATCATGGCTCAGAAAAGAAAAGATAAAGCTAAAAAGCGTGTCGTAGTTGTAGAACCAACTGGCCAAGTACACATTAAAGCTTCTTTCAATAATATTATTATATCTGTAACCAATAACGCAGGACAAGTTATCTCTTGGGCTTCTGCTGGTAAAATGGGTTTCAAAGGTTCTAAAAAGAACACTCCTTACGCTGCACAAATGGCAGCTTCAGATTGCGCTAAGGTTGCTTATGACCTAGGCATGCGTAAAGCTGAAGTTTTCGTTAAAGGTCCTGGTGCAGGTAGAGAGTCCGCCATCCGTACTGTTCAGAATTCAGGAATCGAAGTAACAGCTATCAAAGACGTTACTCCACTTCCTCACAACGGATGTCGTCCTCCTAAACGCAGAAGAGTTTAATTTTTAAAGTAGATTAAATAAAATGGCAAGATATACTGGTCCTAAAAGCAAGATCTCCAGAAAATTCAATGAAGAGATCTTTGGCCCAAGCAAAGCACTTAAAAAGAAAAGCTATCCTCCAGGGCAGCACGGTCGTGGCCGTCGTAAGAAGCAGTCTGAGTACGCTGTTCAGTTAGCGGAGAAGCAGAAGGCTAAATACATCTATGGTGTTTTAGAAAAGCAATTTGCTAACCTATTTGATAAAGCTCATAGAAAAGGCGGTATCACTGGTGAGAACTTATTGATCCTTCTTGAATCTAGATTAGATAATACAGTTTACCGTTTAGGTATTGCTCCTACAAGAAGAGCTGCTCGTCAGCTTGTTCTTCATAAGCATATTACTGTTAATGGCGAGGTGGTAAACATCCCATCATATAGCTTAAAAGTTGGTGATGCTGTAGCTGTAAGAGAGAAGTCTAAATCTCTTGAGGCTATTACAACTAGCTTATCTGTACGTAACCCACGTGCATTTAGCTGGTTAGAGTGGAACGCAGCAGAAATGGTTGGTAAGCTAGTAGCTACTCCGGACCGCGAGCAGATTCCTGAGAAAATTCAGGAGCAGCTTATTGTCGAGCTTTACTCTAAGTAATCAGCTTAATCAATTTTTAACCTTTAACACTGCAAGTATGTCAATATTAGCATTTCAAATGCCAGAGAAAGTTGTAATGGAAAAAGCTGACGACTTTCATGGTTTATTTGAATTCAAGCCGCTTGAAAAAGGTTACGGTGTAACCATTGGTAATGCGTTACGCAGAATTCTGCTTTCTTCTCTTGAAGGATATGCAATTTCTAGCATCCGCGTACCTGGTGTACTGCATGAGTTTTCGTCTGTTGAAGGCGTGGTTGAGGATGTTTCTGACATCATTCTGAACCTGAAAATGGTTCGCTTCAAAAAAGTAAGCGAAGTTATCGATGATAAAATAACAGTTACTATTAGCGGTCAGGATACTTTCACTGCTGGTGATATTAATAAGTTTACTTCTAGCTTTGAAGTACTTAACCCTGATCTGGTAATCTGTCATTTAGATAAGAACATTACACTAGAGATTGAGCTAACTATTCAGAAGGGACGTGGTTACGTTCCAGCTGAAGAGAACAAAGCTCAGGATCAGGTATTCGGTCTTATCTCTATCGATGCCATCTTTACTCCAATCAAGAATGTTAAGTTTAGCGTTGAAAATACGCGTGTAGAGCAGAAGACTGACTACGAAAAACTTATACTTGATATACAGACTGACGGTTCTATTCACCCAGAAGATGCATTGAAAGGTGCGGCTAACATTCTGATTCAGCACTTTATGCTGTTCTCTGACAACACAATGACGTTTGAGACTGCTAAGCCAGAAGAAGAGGAGGCCGTTGACGAAGAAATGCTTCATATGCGTAAGGTTCTAAAGACCTCATTGCAGGACATGGATCTTTCTGTTAGAGCTTACAACTGCTTAAAGGCAGCCGACATCAAAACTCTTGGCGACCTGGTGCAGCTGGATATTTCTGACATGATGAAATTCAGAAACTTCGGTAAGAAGTCTTTAACTGAACTGGAAAACCTAGTGCAGGAGAAGGGTTTAACCTTCGGTATGGACCTTTCTAAGTATAAATTAGAAGAAGAATAATTAATTTACGGCATAATTCCCGATCCCGCTTTAGGTTGATCGACGGTATGCCCGTGCACAAATCATAACAATGAGACACGGTAAAAAAATCAATCACTTAGGTAGAACAGCTTCTCACCGCAAGGCAATGCTTTCAAACATGGCATCGTCTTTAATTTTACACAAGCGTCTTTCTACTACGGTAGCTAAGGCTAAAGCATTACGTAAGTATGTAGAGCCTCTGCTAACAAAGTCTAAAAACGATACTACTCACTCAAGAAGAACGGTATTTGCTTACCTGCAGAACAAAGAGTCTGTAAAAGAGCTTTTTGATGAAGTATCTTCTAAGATTGCAGGAAGACCAGGTGGATACACTCGTATTCTGAAGACTGGCTACAGACTAGGTGACAATGCAGAAATGTGTGTTATCGAGCTAGTAGATTACAACGAGGATATGCTGACATCAGCAGCAGCAGCTACTACAGGTGCTAAGAAAACTCGTCGTCGTTCTTCTGGTAAGAAAAAGGATGAAGCTTCTGCTACTGAAACAAAAGCAGCTGCTACTGAATCAAAAGATGAGGCAAAAGATGCTGAATAAGGATCGCCTTTAAATATTTTGAAAGGGACATGACGTTAGTCGTGTCCCTTTTTTATTTTTGTAGTAAATCTTTAAAATGAAAAAGCATATATCTTCTGAAGCTGTTCTTCTTTTAGAGGACGGTACAATTTTTAAGGGCAAGAGCCTTGGCCGCACAGGTACCACAGGTGGTGAACTTTGCTTCAATACTGGCATGACCGGTTACCAGGAAATATTTACTGATCCGTCTTATTATGGGCAGCTAGTTGTTAACACAGTTTCTCATGTGGGCAACTATGGTGTGCAGCACGAAGAAGTAGAATCGGATAAGGTACAAATCAGTGGATTGGTATGTAAAGACTTTTCTCATCACTATTCAAGAAAAACTGCTGAAGGATCTCTTCAGGAGTATTTTGAGAAAGCTGGTATTGTTGGTATATGTGAAATTGACACCCGCGCACTTGTACGCCACATCCGGGATAAAGGCGCGATGAATGCCATCATATCATCTGAAATAACTGATGTCGAAGAATTGCGTAAGAAGTTGGCTGATGTGCCATCTATGAACGGTTTAGAGCTTGCTTCACATGTTAGTACTCCTGAAGTATATGAGTTCAAACCAGAAGAAGTAAAGTATAGAGTTGCAGTACTCGACCTTGGCGTAAAGCGTAACAGCTTAAACAATCTGATGGCCAGAGGCTGCGAAGTGAAGGTATTCCCGTACAATACTCCTTTTGAAGAGATGGAGAAGTGGAACCCTGATGGCTACTTTATCTCTAATGGCCCGGGAGACCCCGCTGCTACGAAAGTTGCAATTGACAGTGTGAAACAAATTTTGGAGAAGCACAGGCCAATGTTTGGTATTTGTATGGGGCATCAGATGTTGGCTCAGGCAAATGGCATAGCTACTTACAAAATGCACAACGGGCACAGGGGACTAAATCATCCTGTTAAAAATTTGCTGACAGGCAGAAGCGAAATTACAAGCCAGAACCATGGCTTTGTGGTGGATGCAGAACAGCTTAAAAACCATCCGGAGGTAGAGGTTACACACATTAACTTGAATGATAATACTATCGAAGGTATTCGAATGAAGACGAAACCTGCCTTCTCTGTACAGTACCACCCGGAGTCTTCGCCGGGGCCGCACGATTCAACATATTTGTTTGATGATTTTGTGGCTCTTTTAGAACAGAATAAAAACAAGTAGAACTATAGTTAAAAACAATCCAATGAGCTTAATAACAGATATTAAAGCAAGACAGATCTTTGATTCTAGAGGTAATCCTACTGTAGAGGTAGATGTAATAACTGAAAACGGTATACTTGGCCGTGCTGCTGTGCCTTCTGGTGCATCTACGGGTGTGCATGAGGCAGTAGAACTGCGCGACAATGACAAGAGCAAGTACATGGGCAAAGGTGTAATGCAGGCCGTTAAGAATGTAAACGAGAAGATCGCTGAAGAGCTTGTTGGTTTTCCTGTGTTTGAGCAGAACCTGCTTGACAAGATCATGATCGAGCTGGATGGTACGCCAAACAAAGGTAACTTAGGTGCAAATGCCATACTTGGTGTATCGTTGGCTATGGCCCGTGCAGCTGCGCTAGAGCTTAACATGCCACTTTACCGCTATATAGGTGGTGTTAACGCCAATACATTGCCTGTACCGATGATGAACATCCTGAACGGTGGCAGCCATGCAGATAATTCTATCGATTTCCAGGAGTTTATGATCATGCCGGTTGGCGCTCCTTCTTTCTCGGAGGCACTTCGTATGGGTTCAGAGGTGTTCCACCACCTGAAGAATGTACTGAAGAAGAAAGGCTTATCTACAAACGTAGGTGATGAAGGTGGCTTTGCTCCGAACATTGCTTCTAACGTTGAGGCTATTGAGGTAGTATTGCAGGCAATTGAAGCTGCTGGATACAAGCCTGGCGATGATATGTTGATCGCTATGGACGCGGCTAGCTCAGAATTCTACGATGCTTCTACAGGTAAGTATACTTTCAAGAAATCTACAGGAGATCAGTTGTCTTCTTCTGATATGGTTAGCTACTGGAAAGAGTGGACTGAGAAGTACCCAATTGCCTCTATCGAGGATGGTATGGCTGAAGACGACTGGAATGGCTGGAAAGAACTGACTGAGAAGATCGGAGACAAAGTACAGCTTGTAGGCGATGACCTGTTTGTAACGAACGTAGAGCGTCTGCAGCAGGGTATAGATAAAGGCGTAGCAAATTCTATTCTGATCAAAGTAAATCAGATCGGTACACTTACTGAGACTATCAACGCAATTAACCTTGGCCTTCGCCACGGCTATAAGAGTGTTATGAGCCACCGTTCTGGTGAGACAGAAGACAACACTATTGCTGACCTGGCAGTAGCTCTAAACACTGGCCAGATCAAAACTGGTTCGGCGTCTCGTTCAGACAGAATGGCTAAGTATAACCAGTTGCTTCGCATTGAAGAGGAGCTTGGCGAGGTAGCTTATTATCCTGGTAAAAAGTTCTAATATACTGGACATAAAATTTTTATGGCTAAGGCTGTGGGTTTTCTGACTCACAGCCTTATTTTTGTATAAGTACCTCTGTAGTTTTAGTCCATGATCAAGCGCATTCCGAAATTCTTCCGCAATTACTATTTTATTACCACGGCTGCGTTCCTGGTATGGATGCTCTTTTTCGATTCCAATGATTTTGTAACACAGTTCCAGATGCGCCAGCAACTAAGAGAGCTGGAGAAAGAAAAGGAACATTACCTAGAGAAGATGGCCGAAGTTGAGAAAGATCGTCGTGAGCTGATGGGAAACCCGGAACTACTGGAGAAGTTTGCTCGTGAAAAGTATCTGATGAAGCGTCCTAATGAGGATGTATTTATTATAGTGCCAAAAGAGGAGTAGCAGGAGAATTGTGAGACTCGGGTTCTGATACAAATTTATACTTCACATACAGAGCGGTTCAATTGGGCCGCTTTTGCTTTTTATACCTGTCCATACTTTGCTCTGGGCCTTGGAAGTAGAGTAACAGTTGCTCATCCTTAAACCCTCCCCAAATTATTCGTAACTTTGTGCTGTAAGCCACTGTTCAGTTAAACAGAGGCCTCATGAAAAAGAAAAACTATGGCAAAAGTTGCAATAAACCTTTCAACGGGTTCCATACAGCAAGAAGAAGTAATTGTAGGTATAGATTTAGGCACAACCAACAGCTTAGTGGCCTACATTCATCCTGAAGATAAAACGCCTATCGCAATAAATGACCAGGGCCGCGGTACAATTGTGCCTTCTGTTGTGCACTTCAGTCCAAATGGCGAGACTGTAGTAGGTACAGAGGCTAAAGATTACCTTACTACCGATCCGGCAAACACCATTTATTCTGTAAAGCGCCTGCTAGGTAAATCTTATAAGGACCTTGGCGAGCACAAAGATTATTTTGGATACAAGATCATCGACGATAATAGCGAGGGGCTTGTAAAAGTACGTGTGCAGGATAAGTTCTACTCCCCAATTGAGCTATCAGCAGAGATACTGAAGGAGCTGAAAGAGCGCGCAGAGCATTCGCTTAAAACCCCTGTTAACCGTGCTGTAATTACCGTACCGGCATACTTTAATGATTCACAGCGTCAGGCAACCCGCGATGCCGGTAAGCTGGCCGGACTAGAAGTACTGCGAATTGTAAACGAACCAACAGCCGCGGCACTTGCTTATGGTATAGGTATAGACCCAGCAGAGGAGAAAACAGTAGCTGTGTATGATTTAGGTGGCGGTACATTTGATATCTCAATACTCAGCATACACCAAGGCATTTTTGAAGTGCTCTCTACTAACGGTGATACTTACTTGGGTGGCGATGACTTTGACCGTGCTATCATCAACCATTGGATACAAGAGAATGAGCTGATTGCAGACACGGTAAACGAAGACAAGCACCTGCAACAGGAACTGCGTCTTAGAGCCGAGGAAGCAAAGAAAGCGCTAAGCTCACAAGAAGTATACACCAGCAACATCGATGGTAAAATTGACTGCCACATAGAGCGCCATACCTTTGAAACACTGATAGCGCCAATTGTAGCCAGAACTATAGAAAGCTGCCGTATGGCCATGACTGATGCGAAGCTACAGCCGGAGCAGATTAATGCTGTGATCATGGTGGGTGGCTCTACGCGTGTGCCAATGGTATACGATGCAGTGTCAGAGTTCTTCGGTAAGCCTGCCAACAACTCACTTAATCCGGATGAGGTAGTTGCCCTTGGCGCTGCCATACAAGCTGATATACTGGCTGGCAACCGTAAAGATATCTTGCTGCTGGACGTAACACCGCTTACACTGGGTATCGAAACTATGGGTGGGCTAATGGACCCAATCATCCCGCGTAATTCTAAGATCCCAACCAAAGCAGGTCGCCAGTATACTACTTCTATAGATGGGCAGGTGAACATGAAAATCTCGGTTTACCAGGGAGAGCGTGATCTTGTAAAGGAAAACAGAAAGCTAGCCGAGTTTGATCTAAAAGGTATACCTGCCATGCCAGCCGGTTTCCCGAAAGTAGATGTGAATTTTATACTTAATGCTGATGGTATATTGAAGGTAGAGGCCGTTGAGTTACGATCAGGAGTGCGCCAGGAGGTAGAGGTTAAGCCGCAGTATGGCCTAACAGACGAGCAGGTAGAGCAGATGCTGATGGACTCGCTGATGAATGCTAAAGAAGACGTTGCCGCTCGTATGCAAATCGAGGCACGTTCTACTGCGGAGCAGATGCTGTACCAGGTAGAGCGCTTTATCGAAAAAAATGGTGAGCACCTGACGCAGGAGGAGATAGAACTAACGCGTAAGAATTTGCAGAACCTAAGAGATGTGTTAGCAGCCGGAGGCGACAAAGATGCCATTTATGCCGCAGTGGATACTTTGGAGGAACAGACCAGCCCATTTGCCGAGCGTGTGATGCAGATCTCCATTAAGCAGGCTATGCAGGGTAAGAAGATCGAATAAGATTTAGATTGCCCTTATCTAAAAGGCTAGGGGCATTTATAATATACTTAAACAAAAGCGCCGGCAGTAGATTCTGTCGGCGCTTTTGTTTAAGTATTTAAGTGCTAGAGGGAGTTAAGCCAACTAATGGTTTTATCCACCTGTAGTATAGACCAAGCATGTGGATTTAAAGTGCCATCTGCTCGTCGGCCTTTACCTGTGGTAAGTATAAGTGTAGCCTTGCCGTTTCCCATACTCTGCAAGTCAGCAATCATAGCGGTACAGTCGGCGGTGTTTAAGTCGTAGAGGTCGCGGTGGTTCGCATTAAACTGGTTTTCTGCATCTGGCTCAGAGAAAATAAGTATAGGTAAGTGCCGCAGCGGTTTAATGGCCGTACAGGTAGTATCGGAGTAGGCATACGGCGAAATGTTGTAGTATTTTTCTGGTGTTTGTAGCGGTGTCGAGCCAAAGTCGGCTATCAACATGCTTTGTAACATTCCCATCATACGCTTCGAACCACTCGCTTTGCTACGATGTACTGCTTTTTGAACAGCTCGTTCGAAGCGTTCCAAATCCAGAAGCGGGTCAACAGCAAACAGCGCGTGTACTTTTGGACTTGTGCTGGTTGTAAGGCTATACTCTGCAAATTTAACTGCCGCCGTACCACCCATCGAAAAGCCTCCCACAATCAATTTTCCTCTTTGTAGTTTATACTTTTGCTTTAGATTTTGGATCAATTGGTCTACTTGCTTTTGCTTTGCATCAGTTAAGGATAGAGCTGTGTTATTGCTGATATAAGGTATGGCCACCACGTAGCCGGCATTGGCGGCTTTCGTGGGTAAGCTTGTCTCTTTTAACACATCAGCAGGCTTTTCTCCAAATCCAGGGAAAATCAAAATCATGCCTTGAGTTTTCGAGGCCGGTTTGATAACCAACGTGTAGTTGCTGGCCGTATCTGTCGGGCTAATATTGTACAGGCGCTCTATTGTTTGGGCCGTTGCAATTTGAAATGAAAATACAAAAGCCAGCAGGAGTAATTGAAAGCAAGAGCGCATAATAGAACGAGTTATTTGTCTAAAGCCCGCAGTACAATCTGCAGCAACTCAAAGTTAAAGTATAGCAAGGTAAGCGCTACAATTATTCCCACCATCAGGTTTGCGTAGGGAGCCTCTTTCTCCCGTACATCGCGCACGCCCCAATAAATGTAGGCGATGAGCGCTGCAACGGCATAGGCCAGAGAAAGTATAAGTACTGCCAACAGCACATCAACAGAGGCTAACCTCCAGAAATAATTAAGCCCCAGCCACGCTACATTAAGAATCCACACCAATACCAGCATCAGCATACTTCGCTTGCCTGAGCCTAGGCCTATTGTCTTAAAAACAGATGCTGGTGCAGATGCCATGCTTTAGTTAAATTTCAGTTTAAACTTCTTAGCCAGAGACTTCAGGTCACGCTCTACTGGTGAAAGTAAGGGTATGCCTTTTTTCAAGCGCTTCTCCGTCATCTCACGTTCAGGGTCGCCGGGAATCACCACGTTTTTCTGGCCTTTCACTACATTGGCTTTACGGAAGGTCTCAATCCAGTTATCCATATGCTCTTTAAAGTCATCAGCCGGACGGAACGCATCGATGCGCATAGCGCCTAAAAAGTGACCTATACCTTCACCTACCGGATTTTCAGGAGGAGAGAGGAAGCTAACAAACGGTGGTACCCATGGGCCATAGTTGGCACCTGATAGCACAGCAGAGAAAATATCAACGATAGAAGCCAGTGCATATCCTTTATGGCTGCCGTGTGTTTTGTCGCTGCCGAGTGGCAACAACGCTCCGCCATCTTTTAACTCATTGGCATTAGTAGAGCGCTGGCCTTCTTTGGTCTGTATCCAGCCTGCGGGCGCTTTTTTCTCTTTGCGCTGCAGTATCTCCAGTTTTCCGTTGGCGGCAGAGGCGGTGGCAAAATCGGCTACAAACGCAGGTTGGTTTTTAGTAGGAACGGCTACGGCAATAGGATTAGTACCCAGCATTCTGTCTGTAGAGAAAGTAGGGGCCACAAGCGGCGAAGCATTTGTCATGGCCATGCCTATCATATCGTGGTTAAGTGCCTCCATGGCATGTATGCCGGCAATACCAAAGTGGTTCGAGTTCTTTACCGATACCCAGCCGGTACCAACTTTTGTAGCTTTCTCAATAGCGATGAGCATAGCCTGAGGCGCTACAACCAGACCCAAGCCTCCGTCTCCGTCTACAGTCGCGGTGCTGGGTGTTTCGTGTACTACGCGCACTTTAGGCTTAACATTGATACGGCCTGCTTCCCATAGGCGAACATAACCACTTAGGCGAGCCACTCCATGTGAATCAACTCCGCGTAAATCGGCCTCTAAGAGCACTTCTGAGGCTAGTTTAGCATCCTTAGCCGGGCACCCCATGCTCAGGAAGACCTGCTCTGTAAAATCAAAAAGCTGTTTATATGAATACATAAAGTATAAGCGCTGTTAAAAGGCGGCAAATTAAGAAATAATCAAACCAATGGCTCAATTTTATACTTCGCCTTTCTGTAACTAAAAGATTTACAGAAGTTTTAAAGCCTGATAGCGAGTTTAATATATACTTTTTATATACTTTCGCAGCTTAATTCTATTTTATGGAACAGATTTTGTCTTTGGCAAATCAGGTTCTAACACATTAGCTTTATGAGACAAGCTCTACTTCTTTTATCGCTGCTGCTGGCTGTAAATACGGTACAGGCGCAAACCAAAATTGTTTTTGAGGAAACTACTTCTGATACCTATCTGATGAAGTATGGCAACAGCAGCCAAGCCTCCCTCAACAGCATTATCATCTTATTAGAAAATGCTCAGGTAACCGCCCAGGGTGGCGGCCGCCCAAACCGCAAACCGGAGTTTACCGTGCGCCTGGAGCAGCATGCCCGCATCACCGATACCGGCGATCAACTGCTGCTGCAGGTTAACCTGAAGAATGTGACGGTTACCGGTGATATCAATAACAAAGGATTTGATTTAGCAGATGTACTGAAGCCAGAAGAACTAAAGTATAAAGTATGGCTGCTGAACAGCAAAAACGAAAAGGTAAAGGAGTTCACAAACCAGCGCCTCGGCTTGCACGGTGATAACCAGAATATGCTGCAGGCAACTATACCGGATACAGCGGCTAACCAGAATTTTAAGCTGAAGATAGAGGAGAAGCAGGTAAACTATACTTACGAGAGTGAGAACCGTGTAAAAGAGCGCTTGAATCTCGTAAAGGAATACTTCGCAGCAGAGGCTAAAATACAGCGTGCGTTGCAGGAGGTAGCGCATATTCGTCCGGATGACGTGGACAGAATTGAGCTGCAGGACCGCAACCTGAAGGAGATGGAGGTGCTGCACGCTAACCTGAAGGGCCAGTTGGCAGAGAAGCTAAACCTAGAGAAGAACGATCCGCAGCGCCTGAACTACAAGCTAACACAGCTGCAGGAAACCCTTCAGGACCGCCGTCGCGCTATTAACCATACCTTAGCCACTCTGGACCAGCAGTTCTTTAACCGTGGCTTGAGCTTAATGCAGCGTGGCAACCGTTCTGGGGCACAAGTATACTTTATGAAAGCTGTGGAGGCTAACCCACGTTTTGCGCCTGCACACGTAGAACTTGCCCGTCTGGATTTTATGGGAGGCTACATACGTGAGGCATCCAACCGCACCCGCGATGTGTTTACAAGTATGCGCGTAGACCGTGAGACAGAAGCCATCGCCCTGGAGCTGATGTACGATATCTACGGTGCCTACATTAGCAGCGGCAACACCTTAACTACCCGTGGCGATTATCATAATGCGCTGGCGTCTTTTGCAGAGGCTCGTGAGTTGTGTAGCACCGTTCGTGGCCTGCGCTGCAATACAACAGCCTTAGCCGAAGGGGAGGGCAGAGCCGCTTTGGGTGTTTATCGTGCTTTGGTAGACAATGGCAAGCGCCTGCTTGATCGTAACGATTTAAGAGAAGCGGAGCGTGTGGCAGGTGAGGCTTTAGCTTTCCAGAGAGACTATGATTTTGCGCTGAGCCGTGAGCAGGAGGCAACTGAGTTGATGGGTCAGGTAAAGTTCCAGTACTACCTGCAGCACATAGACCTAGGCAAACGCTACCTGAGCCAGCAAAATTATGATGCCGCTTTACGTGAATTTGAGGGTGCCCTTGAGTTAGAGAGCCGTTATACTTTTAAACCTGTTCAGGAATTAGGTGCTTTGGCCCAGAAAGCCGCCAAACCTATACTTATAGCTAAGTTAACAGAGGGCTATGAGCAGGCCATGCAAAACAGGCTGAGCAATGCACGTGCTACTGCCTCAGCAGCCACAGCCATGCAGGAACGCTATGGTTTGAAAAATGATGCGGAAGTGCTGAACAAGTATAACCTGCTGCGTGAGCGTATCTTTACCCAGGAGTGCGTAAATACCCAGGTTGCTTACGACAAACACTACCAGAATGCAAGAGACCTGATCAGCCAAAGAAAATACGTTGCCGCTGACCAAGCATTTATGGCTGCGATTAAAGCGGCTGATGAAAAAGCAGATTGCAATGTTGCCACTTTCACAGCCAAAGATGGCCGTAACGAGATTTTGGTCGCAGCAACTTACCAGCGCATGCTGGAGGATGCAAACCGCCACGTATCTACCAAACGTTATGCTGATGCGGTGCAACTATATGAGCAAGCGCGTGCTTATTATGTAGATAAGGGTGTAGGTAAGTTTGGCCTGAACCACGTGTCGCTCTTTAATTTTGCAAAGGAAAACAACAGGCAAGATTTTACTGCGCACGTCGTATCATACTTTGCCAGCATCCAGGAAGAAGAGGTAGCGGTGCAGTTACTAACGTCTCTGCTGGACAGAGGCTACGCCAAACGCAAAACTAAGAAGGTGCAGGAGCAACTAGGTAAGCAGCTGGCGCTGAAAGATGCCGGAACCGGACCATGGCATGACGCCAAGACTGTAGCTGCCCAGTACACTCAAAGTCACAAAGGTCTTAAGAAGCTGCGCAAGGCTTATGTGAAAGAGCGGAAGCGCTTAGCAAAATTAGGATAGAACTGTTTAATAGATTTGGAAGCCCCGTAAGTTTATACTTTCGGGGCTTTTTATTTTTACCAACACCTGGTCCAACCACCCCTAACCCCTCCTTATCCAAGGCGGGGAACTTTTACTTACTTCTTTTACTGCCATCACAATAGTACCAGAATTCTAGATTTTGTAATCTTGTCAAGGATTTTGGTAGAAGGTGGGTTAAGCAGAAGCTACAGAGCCTATACTTAAGCTAGAGTAACAGCAGTATTCCCCGCCTTGGATAAGGAGGGGTTAGGGGTGGTTGGACCCGGTACTGAAGGCAATCATAAAAATCGTTTAAACCCAGAATACCATGGTTCTGGCAAAAATAACTATGACATACTAGCCAGCGCCTGCTGCAGCACACCCTCTTTTAAGGCATAAGCCGATACACGAATCTCCTGCAGGTTATATTTTTGCAGCACGAAGTCTACCACTATACTTGCCAGCACGATCATATCCACACGCATCTCGAGCATACCCGGTATAGCAAGACGCTCTTCGTGGTTTTTACGCAGCAGGTCGTGGTGAATATTATAGTAATCGGTAATAGCTAAGTAAGTGGCAGCGGGTTGTGCCTGCTGTCTGGAGGTGTCGCCTTTGCTGAGGGCATCTATGTCGCAGATGGTATCGAAGGTGCCGGAGGAGCCTGCCAGTACGGTTGGTTTATACTTTTCTACAGCAGCAGTTAACGGCTGTAGCTTTTCTTCAATATAAGACTTTTCGGCGGCTATACTTTGCGGAGCAATCGGGTCTTCGGTAAAGAATTGGTCCATCAGGCGCTGTGCACCTACCTCGAAACTCTGCTTCCAAAATATCTCCTGATCATTGCAGATGATAAACTCTACGCTACCACCGCCAATATCCATGATCAGAGCCGTTTTCCTGTCCAGCACACCTGCTGAGCGTACGCCGTAGTAGATCAGTTCTGCTTCGCGGGCTCCGTCTATTACTTCAACTTGTATATCAGTTTGCTTGTAAATGTCTTTCACAAAATCGTCGCCGTTGGATGCGTTGCGCACCATGCTGGTAGCCATGGCCCGAACCGTCTCTACGTTATACTCATCTATCTGCCTCCTGAAATCCTTGAGCGTATGAAGTGCTCGTTCCGCTGCTTCTGGTGTTATAGCTCCGTTGCTGATGCCGCCTTTGCCCAACCGCACCGGTACCTTGGTTCTTACAAAATCATGTAGCTTTCCATCTTCCTCTACTTCTGTAATAAGCAGGTGAAAAGTATTTGTGCCCATGTCGATTAGTGCGAGGCGTTGTTTCATGAGGGAGGTGAGGTATAAGTTTAAACTGTTGTTTCGGGTTACGTTTTGTAATAGAAAACTTGCTTCTATATTCAGCAGCCTTTCAAAATTTACCGGTACAAGTTAAGATGCTTTACTGTGGCTTCAAGCACGAAATTCATCATAAGAGCTATTTATACTTAATTATAGAAGCTTCTCCTGTAACCACATGTCAGTATAGCATTTTTGATCTTATTGTTTTTCAGGTATAAATCGCTGTAACTCCTGTTGCCATAAGGGAGTCTTAATTACTCGGAGCAAAGCCAAGTTTATAGGTTCTCTCAAAGGACTATCAGGGGCTAAGGCAAAAGCGTAGTATGTTGGATCAATCTGCACTGGCTGTACCTGAAGCGAAAGGTCAGGATCACTGCTGATGGTATACCTTAGAGCAGGAACACTATGTAAAACAGCGTCTAGTTTCTGCTTTTTTATTGCTTCCAAGGATTCTGTTAAATCAGAAAACTCCTGAAAAGAAACCCTTTCTTCCCGCATATATTTTGCAGCGCCAGAGCCTACTACAGCTGCAATTTTCATGTTTCGGAGGTCTTGTGGTACAGATATTTTTTTCGCTGCACTACCCATAACTGCCGAAACAAGGGAGGCAGTGAGTACAGCTGTAACAGCCATGGCTATCAACATCCAAACTAAGGCAATAGCACGTCCCCAAAAAGTAATAGGTGCCTTGTCGCCATAGCCTATGGTGGTCATTGTTACGCCTGCCCACCAGAATCCGGAGCCAATGCCTTCTGCTACAGACCGATCTCCTCCGAAATTATCTTCATTTTGTTTTCGCTCTACAAAGTAGATAATTGTACCTACGATGAGCAGCAGTACCGACAACATAGCCGCAATATACCAGAAGCGTTTGCTGAAGAAGGATTTTGCAATAGAGGACAGGTTATTTGTTTGTGACAAGGCAGCACCCATTTGAGCTGTGTGGTAAATGTGGCTAAAGTCTACCTGTTTATCAGCTTCTTCGGTTACATCTCCTAACAGAAACACGTCTACTTCCTCCTGTAGCAACACCTTACTTGCCGAATCAGGTGTTATCTCCACAAAGCGATAGGTAATTTCCATGTCTTCGGCTACATCACGCCATAAGCGTACACTGATACCATCCCAAGAACCATTATCACCTTTGATGATATAGGGCGGTTGCGGATGTACGCCAACTATAAGCTGACGCCCCGCTTGCATGTCGGTAGTATCTGTCTGGCCAAAGGCAGTAACTGGGGCTGCAAAACCAATTAAGATATGGATAAAAGCTAAAAGGTATCTGATACGCATAGAACTATCATTGATTAACTAGCTGTCAGAAAATGACAACGGGTGTTCACAACTAATAGTTTGGTTTACCTTGTCTAGCCAACCAGCATCTTATTACAGAGTTATTTCTTTATTGAAGTAAATCTAAAGAATGTACCTAAAGGTAGTTTACGCTTGCCACCATCCAGCAGGTATAACTCCCCCAGTTCCTCATTCTTCACCATCTCTCCGAACGTCTCCCGCATCAGGTTGTCCAGTACCAGCGCCGAGAAACCCATGGAGTAGAGATTTATCAGCAGGAAGTAATCCGTGCCGTCCAGCATTTCGCGGCAGAGTTTTATCATCTCATTCAACTCATCTTCTAGTTGCCATTTCTCACCGTTGGGGCCACGACCGTAGCTTGGCGGGTCCAGGATAATGCCGTTATACTTGTTGCCACGTTTTACTTCGCGGCGGGCGTACTTCATGGCATCCTCTACAATCCAGCGCACGTTGTCCAGGTTGCTGGCTTCCATGTTATCACGGGCCCAAAAGTTAACTTGCTTAATAGAGTCAAGGTGGGTAACGTCGGCTCCGGCGGCTTTGGCAGCAAGGGTGGCGGCACCGGTGTAGGCAAACATGTTCAGTACTTTTGGCTGCGGTGTCTTCAGGCTGCGGGTGGTGTTATAAATAAACTTCCAGTTACTGTCCTGCTCCGGAAACAGACCTACGTGTTTAAACGACGACAGCCCCAATCTGAAGCGCAGCTTCAGCTCATTATACTTATAGTCGATAAACCATTGTTCGGGCATTCCTTTTTTCAGTTTCCACTGGCCTTTCTCCTGGCTGCCTTTGTCGCGGGTAAACACCGCATTGGCCATGCGCTGCCATTCCTGCTCGGGCAGGTGCTTGTCCCAGATGGCTTGTGGTTCGGGGCGAGCTACATAATACTGGCCAAAACGCTCCAGCTTTTCAAAATTTCCGGAATCAACCAACTCATAGTCAGCCCAGTTTTCTGTTGTTAAAAAGGAATACATATCTTTGTCGTTTATTTCAGGGCGTGCCCCGCTTAAGCAGCAAAATTACTCATAATCCGCTTAACCTTAAAAGGTGCACGTTCCCGATGTCATATTTGTTACTTATACATGCCAATCAGCTTTTATAAATACCAGGGCACGGGCAACGACTTCGTGATGGTAGACAACCGTAAACTTACCTTCCCGGCAACCGACGAAGCGTTAGTGAAACACCTCTGCGACCGCCGCACCGGCATCGGTGCCGATGGGCTTATACTTTTGCAGGACCATCCGGACTACGATTTCGAGATGGTGTACTTTAATGCTGACGGACGCTTAGGCTCTATGTGCGGCAACGGAGCACGCTGCACTGTTCGTTTTGCAAGGCATTTGGGAGTAATAGAGGATGTAGCTTATTTTCTGGCTGCAGACGGGGAGCACCAGGCTAGTGTAGAACGCGACCTTATCCACCTTAAAATGAATGACGTGGAAGGCATGGAGCAAATTGGCAACGACTACTACCTTAACACTGGCTCGCCGCACTACATACGCTTTGTAGATGACGTAGAGAACCTGGATGTTTATGAAGAGGGAAGAGCCATACGCTACAACAATCGCTTTAAAGCGGAAGGCACTAACGTGAATTTTGTGCAGCGGCTTAGCGATACAGAGCTATTTGTTAGAACCTATGAACGTGGCGTAGAGGACGAGACTTTATCCTGTGGCACAGGCGTAACAGCAGCCGCGTTGGTGGCAGGCATGTTGGGTATGCAAAGCCCGATAAAAGTAAAGGTGCTGGGAGGTAACCTGGAGGTTTCTTTTGAGCAGGATGGCGATGGGTTTGAACAAATCTATTTAATAGGTCCGGCTAAGCAGGTTTTCACAGGCACAATTAGCGCTTAAAGTACAAACCAGTATTTATAGTAAGACTTCCGGCAGGTAAGATTGCCGGAAGTCTTTTCTTTTTGTAGCTTGGCTAAAGTATAAATCAGAAAAAGCGTGTTCCTTAAAACAGATAATACTTCCCTGCGCGCCCTGGAGCCAACTGACCTGGAGTTCCTTTATATTTTGGAAAACGATGTGTCGGTGTGGCATGTGGGCAATACCCTTGTGCCCTACTCTAAATTTGTGCTGGAGCAGTACCTGGAGAATGCTGCCCTGGACATTTATACTGTAAAACAGCTGCGGTTGGTGATTTGTAATACAGACAGTGAGGCCGTTGGAGCCGTTGACCTGTATGATTTTGATCCGATGCACCGCAGGGCAGGAGTTGGCATAGCCATAGCAGCAGGACATCGCAGAAACGGGCATGCAGCCCATGCTTTACAGTTGCTGTTGGAATATTCTAAAAACACACTACAGCTGCACCAACTGTACTGCTCTGTTACCGCCACTAACCTCGAAAGTATAAACCTATTCTCCAAAGCAGGCTTCCAAAGTATAGGTATCCGCAAAGACTGGCTGCGCACCCCTGATGGCTGGGAAGACGTGGTGGAATTTCAGAAGGTGTTTTAACTATTGATTAACAGGGAATAATCAACAATTAACAACTCCTGCCACAATGCCACTGCTTTACCTGATTATGGCATAGGTATTTAAGTAGCTGAAGTATAAATAGTAAAAATCCTATGCTTTGTCGGTAAATATGGCAGATAACCTATGCACACATTATTATGGTATTGTTTTAGTACAGAACGTTAGATATATCGGAAAAACCCCTATTTTTGACGATATTGCAAACAGAAGATTTCATTTAAGCATAACAGACACAGATGTTTGATTTTTTCGGTAAAACCGTTGCGAAACTATTCGGAACCAAATCCGACAGAGATATAAAAGAGGTACTGCCTTATGTATCTAAAGTAAACGAAGAATACGCCAAGTTAAAGGACCTTACTGACGACCAGCTTCGCCAGAAGACCTACGAGATAAAAGGCATTATTGATGAGCGCCTGAAGTCCATCGATGAGCAGATTGCAGCCCTGCACAAGCGCATCGCCGACGAGCCGGAGCTTAATATCGTGCAGAAGGAGAACATTTTCTCTGAGATAGACGAACTCGAAAAGCAGCGTAACAAAGAACTGGAAGTAGTGCTGATGGAAGTGCTGCCAACTGGTTTTGCCGTTGTGAAAGAGACAGCCCGCCGCTGGAAAGAGAACGGCCAATTGGTGGTTACGGCTACTGACATGGACCGTGAACTGGCTTCTTATAAACCGAACGTTCAGATTGAAGGCGATAAAGCTACCTGGGCTAACAGATGGATAGCTGCCGGCAACGAGATTACCTGGGATATGCTGCACTACGATGTACAGCTGATCGGTGGTATTGTGCTGCACCAGGGTAAAATTGCCGAGATGGCGACCGGTGAGGGTAAAACCTTGGTAGCAACCCTGCCTGCTTACTTAAATGCCCTTGCCCGGCGCGGTGTGCACGTAGTAACAGTTAACGACTACCTTGCCCGCCGTGACTCTGAGTGGATGGCACCATTGTTCGAGTTCCACGGCCTTTCTATCGATTGTATCGACAAGCATCAGCCAAACTCTGAGTCTCGCCGCAAAGCGTACCGTGCCGACATCACATATGGTACTAACAACGAATTCGGTTTTGACTACCTGCGCGATAACATGGCCCGCGAGCCACAAGACCTGGTACAGCGCAAGCATCACTATGCTATGGTGGATGAGGTTGACTCTGTATTGATTGACGATGCCCGTACACCATTGATCATTTCCGGCCCTGTGCCGCGTGGCGATGAGCACGAGTTTTACCAACTGAAGCCACGTATTGCCATGCTGGTAGAGGCGCAGCGTAAGGTGGTAACTAACTTCCTGACCGAAGCTAAGCGTTTGATCAAAGAAGGAAACACACAGGAAGGTGGCCTTGCCCTGTTTCGTGCATACCGTGGTCTGCCAAAGAGCAAGCCGTTGATCAAATTCCTGAGCGAAACCGGTAACCGTGCTATCATGCAGAAAGTAGAGAACTTCTACCTGCAGGATAACTCACGCCAGATGCCGGAGGCCGACGAGCCGCTATTCTTTACTATCGACGAGAAGCACAACCAGATCGAGCTGACCGAAAAAGGCATTGACCTGATCACAGGTCAGGGTGAGGATCCGAAATTCTTCATCATGCCGGACATTGGTATGGAGATCGCCGAAATCGAAAATAATAAAGCGCTAACGCACGAAGAGCAGCTGCATCAGAAAGAGCAGTTAATCGCTGATTTCCAGGAGAAGTCTAAGCGTATCCATACAATTAACCAGTTGCTGAAGGCTTATACTTTGTTTGAGAAAGACACAGAATATATCGTAACGCCAGATCATAAGGTAAAGATCGTAGACGAGCAGACTGGCCGTGTAATGGAAGGGCGTCGTTACTCTGATGGTTTACACCAGGCCATTGAGGCGAAGGAGAACGTGAAGGTTGAAGATGCCACACAGACCTACGCTACGGTTACGCTTCAGAACTACTTCCGTATGTACCACAAGCTTTCTGGTATGACGGGTACTGCCGAAACAGAGGCAGGCGAGTTCTGGGACATCTATAAACTGGACGTAGTAGTTATACCAACTAACCGCCCAATCTCCAGAAAAGATGAGCACGACAAAGTATACAAAACAGTTCGCGAGAAGTATAACGCTGTTGCCGATGAGATCGTAGCCTTAACAGAGGCAGGCCGTCCGGTGCTGGTGGGTACAACTTCGGTTGAGATTTCGGAGCTGTTAAGCCGTATGCTGAAGCTGCGCAATATCAGGCACCAAGTACTTAACGCGAAGCTTCACCAGAAAGAGGCTGAGATTGTAGCCGAAGCAGGTAAGCCAGGTACAGTAACCATTGCTACCAACATGGCAGGTCGTGGTACCGACATTAAGCTTACACCAGAGTCTAAGGGTGCGGGTGGTCTGGCTATTATCGGTACAGAGCGCCACGAGTCTCGCCGCGTAGACCGCCAGTTGCGTGGTCGTTCAGGTCGCCAGGGTGACCCGGGTTCTTCTCAGTTCTTCGTGTCTCTGGAAGATAACCTGATGCGTTTGTTCGGCTCTGACAGAATTGCCCGCCTGATGGACCGCATGGGTCTGGAAGAAGGTGAAGTGATTCAGCACTCGATGATCACGAACTCTATTGAGCGTGCGCAGAAAAAAGTAGAGGAGAACAACTTTGGTATGCGTAAGCGCCTGCTGGAGTATGACGACGTAATGAACGCACAGCGTGAGGTAGTTTACAAGCGCCGCAGAAACGCCCTTTACGGAGAGCGCCTGGAGCTGGATATCTGGAACATGATCTATGATATAAGCGAGGATGTGATCGTAAGCTACAAGAACATCAGCGACTACGAGAACTTCCAGCTGCATGTGCTGCGCGTATTCGGAATCGAGTCTTCTATCACAGAGGATGAATTTAAATCAACGCAAGCTAACCAGCTGGTAGAAAGGCTTTATAACGAAGCCCTTAACCATTACCTGACCCGAAATAAGCAGACTGCTGACCAGGCATACCCGATCATTTCTGACATTCACCAGAACCGTGGGCCGATGATTGAGAACGTTGCCGTACCGTTTACAGATGGCAAACGCCAGCTGGCAGCGGTGGCTAATCTTACAAAAGCGTACGACACCCATGCCATGGAGCTGATCCGTGCGATGGAGAAGATCATCACACTAGGTACCATTGACCAGGCCTGGACAGACCACCTGCGTGAGATGGATAACCTGAAGCAGAGTGTTCAGAATGCGGTTTACGAGCAGAAAGATCCACTGTTGATCTACAAGTTTGAGTCTTTTGAGCTATTTAAGCGCATGATCGGAAAAGTGAACGAGCAAACAATTCAGTTCCTCTTCCATGCGTTTATACCGGTGCAGGCACCAGAGCAGGTACAGGCGCCGCGTCCGCAGCAAATGCCTAAGCCGCCGGTGCTAAAAGAGCAAAAGCAGGAGGTGCACTCTTCTTTAGAAGACGAGTCAGGTCATACTGCTGCCCAGGCTCCGGAACCAGAGCGCATTATGCCGGCACACTCACAAAAAGTAGCAGGCCGCAACGACAGAGTAAGCGTGCAGTACATGGATGGCCGTGTGGTGAAGGACGTAAAGTATAAAACCGTAGAAGACGATCTGTTGCACAACCGTTGTGTACTGATTGAAGAATAAAAACACTGCAGCCACTAAATATTTTTAGTGGCTGCTTTTTGATACCTCATTAAGTGTGCAGCATAAAAAGCCTGCGCATAAACTGATTGTACAACCAAAAACTATGGCCGGAGAAGAACTAGCCACTTACATAGACCACACGCAGCTGAAGCCAGATGCTACAGCCGAGCAGGTATTACAGCTATGCGATGAGGCGCGCAATTATGGCTTTGCCGCCGTGTGCATTGCCCCATGCTATGTGCAACTGGCAAAAGAGCGTCTGGGCCCCGGCTCACTTGTAAAGGTTGCCACAGTTATTGGTTTCCCACTCGGGTACCAGCACAGCAAAGTAAAGTTTTTGGAAACTCACCAGGCTATTTCCGACGGAGCCAACGAGATAGACGTAGTGATGAACATATCCGCGTTTAAATCTGGGAAGTATGATGAAGTGGAGAACGAGCTAGGTGACCTGGCGAAATTCTGCCATTTAAAAGAAGCAGAGCTGAAGGTAATCATCGAAACTGCGCTACTTTCTGAAGAAGAAATAATCAAGGCCTGTGAACTGTGCGCAAATGCCGGAGTCGATTTTGTGAAGACCTCTACTGGCTTTGCCCCGCGCGGTGCAACTGTAGAAGACATTAAGCTGATGCGCCAGGTGCTGCCAAATTCTATGAAAATAAAGGCTTCGGGGGGTATACGAACATATGAAGATGCAGAAGCATTAATCAAAGCTGGAGCTGATAGATTAGGCTGTTCGGCCAGCATTCAAATTGTTACTCATGAACAACAGAATTCTTAACCTTATCCTGTCGTTGCTCGTGCTGCTCTCAACAGCATGCGCACCTTCTGCAGGAAAATCAACTACAACAGACACAGGCAAGTTTCCGGGCAAAGAAAAAGTAACCGAAGATTTAAGTGTGTACCGGCCAAAGTATGAAGCCCCAGAAACTACAACTGCTGCGCGTGTGGAGCCGACAAATCATGTTAACAATAAGGTTGCTGTGCTGATGGATACAGTGGCCAGCGTTAACAAGAATTTCAAATACATGCAGGGCTACCGTATTTTGGCTTATAACGGATCGCAGCGCCAGGATGTAATGAATCTGCGCAAATCCATCCTGACAAGAGTGCCCGAGGTAAAGGACTACCTGACGTATCAGCAGCCAAACTTCAGGCTCAAGATAGGTGACTTCTCTACACGCATCGAGGCACAAAAGGTGCTAAACCGTGTGTCAGACCTGATTCCAAACGCACAGATTGTGCAGGACCAGATAAACATTGATAAAAGCTATTAAGTATCAAAGCTGGTTCGTCAGGAGACAAAATAACAAAAGCGTTGTGGTCTAAAGCAGGTCGCAACGCTTTTTCATGTTTGATGCTATTTCGTTAAATTAAAGCCTTATTTATACTTTGTAAGAGGTATAACAAGTGATATTTCAAAGCTAAAAATGAGTAATCTAAATAAAATCAAAGAACTCGCGCAGGCCTACGCGCCTGATACCGTACAAATACGCCGTCACATACACGCCAACCCAGAGCTAAGTTTTGAAGAACATAACACAGCAGCCTATGTAAAGCAGGTGCTGGAGCAGTATGGTATTGCCTCTGAAAGTATGGCTAACACAGGTTTGGTTGCTTTGATAAAAGGAAACAACCCTGAAAAGAAAACCATTGCCCTGCGCGCTGATTTGGATGCCTTGCCAATTGTAGAAGCGAACGAAGTAGAGTATAAATCAAAGAACGAAGGTGTGATGCATGCCTGCGGCCACGATGTGCACACGGCCTCGTTGCTAGGTGCTGCACGTATTCTTCAGGACATGAGGAAAGAGTTTGAAGGCACGATAAAGCTAGTCTTTCAGCCAGGTGAAGAGAAGTTTCCGGGTGGTGCCTCTATCATGATAAAAGAGGGTGTGCTCAAAAATCCTGAACCGGTTGGCATTGTGGGGCAGCACGTGTTTCCGATGCTTCCTGCTGGTAAAGTAGGCTTTAAATCCGATATGTATATGGCCAGCGCCGATGAAATTTACATCACTGTAAAAGGCAAAGGAGGCCACGCTGCATTGCCAGAAATGAATATAGACCCAGTACTTATCTCGGCGCACCTGATTGTAGCGCTGCAGCAGATCGTGAGCCGCCATGCCAGCCCGAAGGTGCCGTCGGTACTGTCGTTTGGTAAAGTGGAGGCCAAGGGAGCTACCAATGTAATCCCGAACGAGGTAAAAATAGAGGGCACCTTTAGGACGATGAACGAAGAGTGGCGCAGAGAGGCACATAAAAAGATCAAGAAACTAGCCGAAGGCCTCTGCGAAAGTATGGGCGGCAGCTGCGACATCGACATCAAGAATGGCTACCCGTACCTGAAGAACGACCCAGAGCTAACCGCCATTGCCCGTAAAGCTGCAGTTGATTATTTAGGAGAAGATAATGTAGTAGACCTGGATCTGTGGATGGGAGCTGAGGACTTCGCCTACTACTCGCAGGAGGTACCAGCCTGTTTTTACAGACTTGGAACTCGTAACGACGAACGCGGCATCACTTCAGGCGTACATACACCAACCTTTGATATTGATGAGGCTGCAGTAGAAACCGGTATCGGTTTAATGGCCTTTGTAGCCTTACAGGAACTGAACGAAGTATAAACTAACTGTGCCCGATTTCTGCCGCACTTAATTATCATACCTAAGCAATGCCACCCATGAGAAAGCTATCCCTTCTACTTCTGCTGCTGTTGCCCCTGATCACACTGGGGCAAAGCAAAGTTACCGCGCCAACTGCCATTTGGCCTGAATGGCAGGTAGTATATGGCGTAGGGGATGAAGGCGTACTTTTCTTCAGGAACCAGTACCGCATCAATACCAACGGCGACTACAACGATCTGAAGCAATCAGGAGTGCTGAGCAGCTTTGAGCGGGTAGAGATAAGCCTAGGTTACGAACATACTTTTACCGAGCATTGGAGAGGCGGAGCCATACTTCGCTATGCGGCAGAAGACTTTCCAAAGACCATGTTTTATGCTTTGTTCTTGCGGCATAATGGCAACCTAGGCAGCCTATATTTTAACAAACAGTTGCTGGCAGAGTATGTAAACCAGGAGGAACGTGATGCTTTCGGCAGGTTTAGAGGCATGGCAGAACTTGGCAAGCGGCTGCCGGTTAAGAGCAAGTTTATAACCCCAAGTATAAGTTACGAGGGTATGGTTATCTCCACTTTTAGTAAAGAGAACCACAGCCAGACACAGGAACGCACCATAGACCGCACACGCTTTCGCCTAAACGTGAACTATGAGTTTAACGATAAGCTTCGCATTAACCCGTATTTTATGCGCCAAACAGATTACTATTATGTACTGGTGCCGCCGGTTTACGATGAGCAGGGAAAGCTGGTGAAGGATGGCTATACTACAAAGCGCAACCGAATTTCTCCTGTGTTTGGCTTAGAGATAAAGTATAACATCAACCGCTCAGCACAAACTGCCAGTATTACTTATTAGTGCTACTGGTTAACTGTCATTCAGACAGCTTGTTAACTTTTGTTGTTAATTTTTTATGACAATATTTCACGAAAATTAAGGATTATTCGGTTGGTATAATTTTTACTTAGTTATAGCTGTAAATCAATTTTGTAAGACATAAAAGGTATACAACTATGGCACTTAATAGATATAGCGGCATGCAGGAGGGTATGCCAAACTCATTTAGCTCAATGTTAGACAGGTTCTTTAATGAGTCTGTAAACTCAAAAAATGTTTCTGGTTTCACACCTCACGTAGATGCCTGCGAAACGGAGAAAAGCTACGAAATAGAAGTAGCGCTGCCGGGCGTAAGGAAAGAAAACATAAACATTGATTTTCATGAAGGCAGACTAACCATTACTGGCGAACGCAGCCTGGAAAAGAAAGAAGAAGGCAGACGCTACCATATGCTGGAAACGCAGTATGGCTCGTTTAGCAGAACATTCTACCTGCCAGACAAAGTAAGTCCGGACAAAATTTCTGCACACCTTGAGGATGGCGTGCTAATGGTAACGGTCCCGAAAGACGAGCACAAGACCATGCGACGCCAGATCAATATCAGCTCTGCAAACGACAATAAGAATAAAGGCTCTGAGGGAAAAGCATCTGAGGGGAAAGGAAATGTGGCCGTAGAGAGTGGTAAATCTAAAAAGTAATAACTTATAAAAATATAAAGAGAGGCCAGGTAACTTTGGCCTCTTTTTTGTTAAATAGGTATATGTATTTGCCTTACTTATCAGTATATTAGATACTAACGTATATACAGTTATCGTTACTACTATATAAGTATAGAGAAACATTAATATTTACCAAAGCTTAAAATACTAAAACTAATCACATGAAGACGAAACAGTTTATCGTTGGCTTAACGCTTTCTGCCATGTTGGGTGGCGGTGTTGCCGTTGGTAGCTATAAGCTGCTGGAAGACGACACCGCTACTACGAGTAATACCGAAGAAACTAACCAGTACCCTACAGTGCGCTACACAAGCAATATGCGTAGCAGCGATGTAGAGGCACCTGCAGGCTTAAATTTTGTAAAAGCAGCACAGGTTTCTACACCAGCTGTAGTACACGTAATGACGGAGTATAGCCCTAACGTTGCCAGCCGTAGCAGCAGCCCAATGGACCCGTTCCTGCGTGAGTTCTTTGGCGATGGCTTTGGCCAGCGCGTGCCGCGCGGACCACAGGTTGGTTCTGGCTCAGGTGTAATTATTGCATCTGACGGCTATATTATCACAAACAACCACGTAATTGCCGATGCCTCCAAAATAGAGGTAGTAATGGATGATAAGCGCAAGTTCGAAGCAACCTTGGTAGGAACAGATCCAACCACTGATATCGCCCTTTTAAAGATCAATGCAGATAAATTGCCAACCATCCGCTACGGTAACTCCGATGAGTTGAAGGTAGGTGAGTGGGTGCTGGCTGTTGGTAACCCTATGAACCTTACCTCTACGGTAACAGCGGGTATCGTAAGTGCCAAAGGACGTAATATTAACATATTGCGCACAAGCCAGAACAAAGACCTTAGTATAGAATCGTTTATTCAGACGGATGCGGCTGTAAACCCGGGCAACTCTGGTGGCGCCCTTGTAAACCTAAATGGTGATCTGGTGGGAATCAACACTGCCATTGCTTCACAGACAGGATCTTTTGCAGGATACTCTTTTGCAGTGCCTTCTTCTATTGTAAGCAAAGTGGTAGACGACCTGATAAAGTATGGCGAAGTACAGCGTGCCTTGCTTGGTGCCCAGATCCAGGAGATCGATGCGACGTTTGCGAAGGAAAACGACATTAAAACGCTTAATGGCGTTTACATTGCCAGTGTAGAAGAGAAGAGTGGAGCTCAGGAAGCAGGGCTTAAAGCCGGCGACGTTATTACATCAGTAAACGGTGTTAAAGTAGCTAAGTCGTCGCAGTTACTGGAGCAGATTGCCCGTTACCGCCCAGGCGATAAAGTAAAAGTAGAGTACCTGCGCGATAACAAAGAAAGAAATGCCACAGTTACACTTAAAAATGTGAACTACAGCACAGAACTTGTAAAACGTAGCACAGCTAAAACTATCACGTTTGATGGTGCTACTTTTGAAGCCGTTAGCAAGCAGGAAATGAACAGACTTGGTATTGACGGTGGCGCTAAAATAAGCGACGTGCGCAGCAGCAAGTTCCGCGATACAGGTATGAAAGATGGCTTTATCATCACCCGCATAGATAAGTATGCTGTAAACCAGCCAACAGATGTGGAGAAATACCTGAAAAACATCGACAGCGGTGTAGTGTACATTGAGGGTGTTTACCCTGATGGCCTGAAAGCTTATTATCCTATCGGAAAAGGTTAATCCAAGATAAACTATACTTACAGAAAGCTTCTGCAACCTTGCAGAAGCTTTTTTATTTTTTAGATTTGTAAAGAGTACATTCTTTCACCATTGTTAAAAATAGAACTGATGAAACAAACCATAGATGAACTTCCGCTTACAAAGGCAATTACTGATGTGCTGCACCAGCTTGGCATTAAACAGTTAAACCCTGCTTACAGCACTGGCCTAGCCTGGGGAGGACAAGAGGAAAGAAAAACAAAAGAAATATACTCACCTGCTGATGGGAACCTGATTGCGGCCGTGAACATGGCTAATGCCGAGGATTATGAGCAGGTGGTAAAGCAGGCAGAAGAAGCGTTTAAAGTATGGCGTAAGGTGCCTGCCCCAAAGCGCGGCGAAGTTGTAAGACAGATAGGCAATAAACTGCGAGAGCATAAAGAAGCGCTTGGCAAGCTTGTAAGCTACGAGATGGGTAAGATTTTGCAGGAAGGCTTAGGCGAAGTGCAGGAGATGATCGACATCTGTGATTTTGCTGTAGGCTTGTCGCGCCAGTTGCATGGCTTAACAATGCACTCGGAGCGTCCGCAGCACCGCATGTATGAGCAGTACCACCCGCTGGGAATTGTAGGCGTAATCTCTGCATTCAACTTTCCGGTAGCGGTTTGGAGTTGGAATGCTATGCTGGCTGCCGTTTGCGGCGATGTAACCATTTGGAAACCATCTGAGAAAACTCCGCTTACCGCCATTGCCTGCCAACACATCATCCGAGATGTGTTAGCGGATAACGAATTACCAGAAGGTATCTTTAACCTAATTATTGGAGATGCCGAGGTGGGTAGCCTGATGAGCCATGATACGCGCGTTCCGCTGGTGTCAGCTACAGGTTCTACGCGCATGGGTAAAAAAGTAGGAGAGGCTGTTGGGGCCCGCTTAGGTAAGTCATTACTAGAGTTGGGTGGTAACAATGCCATTATACTTACAGAGCATGCCGATCTGGAGATGGCTCTTCGTGCTATCGTATTTGGAGCAGTGGGTACCTGTGGCCAGCGCTGCACCTCTACCCGCCGCCTCATCATCCACGAAAATATTTATGAGCAGGTAAAAGAGCGCTTGTTAAAAGTATATCCTAACCTGCCAATCGGACACCCATTGGATAGCACCACGCTGGTAGGGCCGCTTATTGACAAAGATGCCGTTAATGCCTTTACCAATGCACTGGAGAAAGTACAGCAGGAGGGTGGAACCCTTTTGACTGGCGGCGAGGTGCTAAATGGCGAAGGCTACGAAACAGGCACTTATGTAAAGCCGGCGATAGTGGAGGCAGACAACAGCTATGAAATGGTGCAGGAAGAAACCTTTGCGCCAATTTTATACCTGATCAAGTATAGCGGCGATGTAGAAAGTGCCATTGCTATCCAAAATGGAGTACGCCAGGGGTTGTCTTCGGCTATATTCTCTACTAACATACTTGAAACCGAAGCATTCTTGGGCCACTGGGGATCTGATTGCGGTATTGCCAACGTGAACATTGGTACATCAGGAGCAGAAATAGGTGGTGCCTTTGGTGGTGAGAAAGAAACAGGAGGCGGCCGTGAGTCCGGATCCGATGCCTGGAAGATATACATGCGCCGACAGACAAATACCATAAACTACAGCCGTGAACTGCCACTGGCTCAGGGTATCAAATTTGATATTATGGATTAAAGCAGAACAGAGCTCGTAGCTCCTGCGGGCATTTTCAAGTATAAAAACAAAAGCCAGTTCTAAGTCAGGGCTGGCTTTTGTTTTACAACACCGGGTCCAACCACCCCTACCCCTCAGGGCTAAGCTCGTTAGTTTCGAGGTTGAGGGAGGTGTGGCCCGGCTGCATTAAAACATAACTAATCATAATGCCAAACCTCCTCAAAACCAGGACATAAAAATATTAGAAAAATTTTTGCAACTTCATGCAACCTACACGCAGCACCTTTGTCTTTAGTTCGGAAGTTGGATAAAGAGAAAGGGAGTTATTGTAAAGCCAGAGAAGAATAAAACAGCAAAACGTTAATCAGAGTCAGTTTGGAAACTATCAGCTACCAGGACGTTAACAGCCAAGTTATAGATAAATGCAAGGAAGGTGATAACCGTGCACAGTACGAGCTGTACAAGCTGTATTCCAAAGCTATGTTTAACGTGAGCATGCGCATCACCAACGATTACTCTGAGGCTGAAGATGTATTGCAGGAGGCTTTCATCAGTGCATTCAAAAACCTGCATACCTACAAAGGAGAAGCATCGTTTGGCAGCTGGCTAAAGAAGATAGTGGTAAACGCAGCCATTAACGCAATCCGCAAGAGAAGGTCTGAATTGGTGCCGATGGACGAAAGAACGATCGGTGACATTGCCGAAGAAACTTATGACGACGATTCGGAGTGGAAAGTGGAGAAAGTGCGAAAAGCCATTATGAAGCTGCCAGACGGCTACAGAGTTGTGCTGAGTTTATACTTGCTGGAGGGCTTCGACCATGCTGAGATTGGAGATATTTTGGGGGTTACAGAGTCAACATCTAAATCGCAGTACAGCAGGGCGAAGAAAAAATTGTTAGAGATAATGAAAGAGCCGCAGTTTGCGGTCTGATTATAAAGAGAGTACATGAGGAGACCTATACCATGAGAGATAAATTAGAGGATTTTGTGAGCGAACACCGCGATGAGTTTGACGTGTTCGAGCCCCGTCCGGACCTATGGCAGAATATCTGTCAGGAGATTCCGGCTCCTGAAAAAGAGGCGAAGGTAATTAACATTAAGTTTGGCGAGCGGGCCAGCTTCAGCGCAGATTTCTTATTTATGCGTATTGCGGCGGCAGTTGTGCTGCTATTGGGTTGTGGCCTTACGCTTTTCCTGATGAAGCAAAATGCACCGGATGCCAACACCATGATGGCTGCCTCACAACAGCAGGTTATTAGCAACATAGCCCCTGAGATTGTAGAAGTTGAAGCTTATTATGTGAGCGAGATAGAGGAGATGAAGGGAGAGCTTAGCGAGTACGACAAAAAGATACTCGGGCTGAGTGGCCAGAAAGAGATTGACCGCGAACTGGCACGCCTCGATAGCAGCTACATGCAACTGAAAAAGCAACTATACACCACACCAAATACAGAAGAAATTGTTGAGGCCATGGTCCAGAACCTGCAGATACGGATCGAGGTGCTTAACAGACAGCTGGAAGTTCTCCAGAACATTAAGAAAATGGAAAAAACCATTAACGCTGAACTTAAAGAAAATGAAACTACGAATATTTAACACCATCTGCTGCCTTGCCCTACTAACAGCTGCGGCACCCAGCATGGCTCTGGCTCAAAAAAGTAAGCCAGCTCCATGTCCGTCCGACATTCAAGTCAATGTTGATTTGAAAGATGTCGCCTCTCTTGCCAACCTCGCATCTTTGGCTGATCTGGCAGAGGTAAAACAACTTGCTGGCCTAACCGAATTAAAAGATTTACCTGAACTAATGCGGCTTTCTGAACTGGAAGCTATTGCAGACGAGCTGGATATTGACCAAGCAGGCGCTGTAACACACATAAACCAGGATGCAGATGCCGCTGCCTACGACGTCGAGAAACGCAAAACGTTTGAGAAGACCTACAAGGTAAACAGCTCCGATGCCTTAAGCATTGTAAACAAGTTTGGTAAGGTGAGTGTGAACACTTGGAACAAGAGCGAGATACAAGTTAAAGTAGACATAATTGCAAGGTGTGCTACAGAAGCGAGAGCAGTAGAACTGCTGGACAAAATCAATGTTGTTGACAACCGTGAAGGCAATACAATCTCGATAGTTACTAAAATGGAACCGATGCGCGTGTCCGGCAACAATAACAGAAGCTTTGAGATAAATTACACCATATACATGCCAGAGAGTAATAGCCTTGCAGTGAAGAATAGCTTTGGCGATGTACAATTGGCCTCACTTAAAGGCAAAACAAATGTAAACGTGTCTTACGGCGCGCTTAAAACAGAAAGGCTGAGCAACAGCGACAACTACGTGAAAGTTGCCTACGGCTCCGGAAACTGTGGCTACATAAACGGAGGCAATGTTAACCTAGCTTATGCAGATGTTTTTGTAGGCGGAGCCAATGGTTTAAAAGGCAGCGCCAGCTATGGAAACTTCAAAATAGGCCAGCTAACCGAGGAAATGGACATAGATTTCAAGCATGGTACATTTAAGGTAGATAATGTGAGCAAGGACATTAAAAAGATAGCGCTAAACAGTAACTATGGTAGCGTAAGCCTGAACTTTGCTGATAACTCCTCCTTTAACTTTGATGTGAATGTTTCGTTCGGAGACTTTAAAGTGGATAGGTCGCTTATTAATTTGACTACGATGGAGAAAGGCTATACATCTGCTGAGTATAAAGGCAAATTTGGAGGAACATCTCCTAAAGGTATGGTTAATATTACCTCTAAGTTTGGCGATGTGAAATTTACGAAATAAGTGTTTGTTAGATAAGTTTGTTTAAGGTGAGAAAGGCCAGCAGTAGCTGGCCTTTTACTTTTTAGGGGTGTCTGGTTCTGCTTCTACACAGCGGTTTTGCGCAGAACAAGCTAAACTATTAATATGGTAGCTGGTTGCATTTTGCGGTTAATGCTTAATTTTAAGTTGAACTTAGCATCTATAAGTATAAGCCTATGGCAACAGACAATAAAGAACTGCTTAATTCCTCAAAAGCACCAGAGCCGGTGGGGCTGTACCCGCATGCACGGCGCGTGGGTAACCTGCTGTTCCTATCGGGAGTGGGACCCAGAGAGCGTGGCTCTAAAGCGATACCTGGCGTAGAACTGGATGAGGAGGGGAATATTCGCTCTTACGATATTGAAAAGCAATGCCACTCCGTTTTTCAGAATGTGCGTTACATTTTAGAAGATGCCGGCTCCAGTTGGGGTAACCTGGTGGATGTGACGGTGTTTTTGACGAATATGAAAGATGATTTCGCAACTTACAATAAACTATACGCGGAGTACTTTAAGGACAATCAGCCTTGCCGTACTACCGTGGAGATAAACAAACTACCGACACCCATTGCCATAGAACTGAAGTGTATCGCTACGATTGATACACCTGCAAAAGGCTAAAGTATAAATTCAGAAGTTTTGAGCAACAACAGGAAAGAGTTTTACAGGCAACGTGCCGAGGCACTGGCTGCGCAGGAAAGCCGTGCCGCTACCAAATCAAGATGGGTATCGTGGCTTCGGGTTGGAGTATTTTTAGCAGGAGCCGGTACTGCCTACCATTTTTTTAGCACCGATAATCAGGAAGCTGGTGCTGTAGCCATACTTGTTTTTTATACGCTGTTTATACTTGTGATGCGCTGGCACAGCAGACTGGAATTTACACACCAGCAATTCCTGCTACTGCGCAAGGTAAACGAAGAAGAGATCGAGAGACTGCAGGGTAAACTGCAACACTTTGATGGAGGTGCCACCTTCGTCGATGATCATCATCCTTACACTTCTGATCTGGATATCTTTGGGCAAAACTCTTTGTTCCAGCTGATTAATCGCTCCGTTACAAGTATAGGGAGACTAAAGTTGGCCCGGTGGTTTAGGGTAGCTGCGCCTACACCAGTTATACTTCAACGGCAGCAGGCCATAGCAGAACTGGCCGCAGAAAACCAGCTGGACTGGCTACAGGACCTGCTGGCACTGCCACGCCACTTCAAGCACGATGAAGTAACGGCAGCGGTCTTTATCCGGTGGTTCTCAGAAAGATCATTTTATAAGCAGCACGGCTGGGTAAAAGTGCTGGTTTTTGTGTTGCCTATAGTTACCCTTGCCGCCATTGCCGCATGGGCCTACGGAGCAGTGTCAGGTTTTGTGCCTTCAATTTTTCTGATTGTGCAGTTTATACTTGCTTACAGGTTTAGGGTAGAGCGCGACGAGTATTACGACAAAAGTATAGGTATTTACGAAGCCATGCGCAGCTACACCAGGCAGCTGCAGCACATCGAGCAAAAGCATTTCTCGTCGCCATTGCTGCAGGAGCTGCAGGCAAGGCTGCAGCAATCTGGTACTAAAGGCTCTGTTATCATTCACAAGCTGGCTAACATTATAGACTTCTTCTCCTGGAGACTGAGCACACTGATGGCCTTTTTCCTGAATTCAATTTTGATGTGGGACTTTGTATGGATGTACCGCCTGGAGAACTGGCGCGACAGGTACCTGCCGCAGTTGGAGGAGATGCTGGACACGCTGGCCCAAATTGAGGCGCTGGCAAGTATAGCTTCCTATCAACATGCAAATCCAGATTATGCCATTCCAGTACTGTCGGAGCAGCCGTTTGAGTTGCATGCAAAAGAACTGGCGCACCCGCTTATCTTCTCTGTTACACCGATAGCCAATGATTTCGAGATGCAGGGAGCAGGCAAAACGATGGTAGTAACAGGCTCTAACATGTCGGGTAAAACCACCTTTCTTCGTACAGTAGGTATAAATATGGTTCTGGCGCAGATGGGAGCACCTGTTTATGCAGACTCTATGAAGCTGGCTCCGGCACAAGTATACACCGCCATGCGTACTGCCGATAACCTGGCTGAAAATACCTCATCGTTCTACGCTGAGCTCAAGCGCCTGCGCATGCTCCTGGAGCTGACAGAGAAGGGCCAGCCGGTTTTATACTTTCTGGACGAGATACTCAAAGGCACTAACTCCCGCGACCGCCACGCCGGCGCTATGGCCCTTATACGCCAGCTGCACAAGCGCAACGCATCCGGGTTTATCTCTACCCACGATCTGGAACTAGGAGCAATGGAGCAGGAACTGCCCGGCAGCGTATACAACTACAGCTTCAACAGCGATATTATCGGAGATGAAATAAAGTTCGATTACAAACTACACCAAGGTATTTGCCGTAGCTTTAACGCCAGCAAGCTGATGCAGCTGATGGGCATTGAGATAGAGGAGAAGGTATAGTTTATTTTGACAAAGGAGTTTTTGACGAATTACCAAAGAGCTTTCTGAAATAACCAAAGTCTCTCTAAGTTGTCATCTCGACGTTAGGAGAGATCTTTTCAGAACTCTTTTATGAACACTCTAAAGAGATTTCTCTAGAAAGTCACGATGACAACTTCTTTCTAATTTCCCTCCTCAGTGGGGCAGGGTGGGTTGATCTCCTCCCAGATTTATACTTTATACTTTAACACATTCATAAAAATAGAACCATGAGAGTAATAGCAGATATACCAAACCCAGATGTTAAAATTACCTTGCATTCCTATAACGGCAAGTATATTCTAAAGCTTGAGAAAGCCAACCTGGAGCAGATTTACAAGATAGAGGAAACTGAAGTAAACGGTGACGAAGGCGTTAAAGCCTTGATAGATGATGAATTTATTGCAGCCGTACTTAACCGTTTTCAGGATATGCGTGATGCGTTTGTGAGCACGATTAGGAGGAATGAGTAGTATTACTTAAATTGAAATATTCTTTTCAATAATAAGTCTAATAAATATCCTTCTATGCGAAAGTATGTTCTAACCAATCCTGTTTTTCCGTCTTACCTGATATACGGCGGACTTTTACTGGTTTTCCTGAGGACTCCTTTAGCTGCCAACGATCTGGTTGAGCCGGAAAGTTTTCTGAGTGGTGCATTATTAGGAGCAGGAAGTGTATTTGTTTTGGCTGGATTTATACTGCGATTCTATCATGCGAGGCAGAACGGACAGCAGAAAAACTTTTTGTTTAGCATAGCCCTTGGTGTTGCCGTACTTGTTGCTTTAATGGCGACTGGTATTATACATACTCCAGACTTATTGCAGAATATACTCTAGGATTTGTGCCTCTGAAAGTACAAGTTCATACCAATATTATAACACATAAAAAAGCCCCTGATTTCTCAGGGGCTTTTCCTTTATACTTCAGCTTATACTTAAGCGATAGCTACACGCTTGAAGTTGTTAACTGTCATGCCTTTGCTAGTTTTGTCAAGCAGCTGCGCGATAGTTAAAGAAGAGTCTTTTACAAACTCTTGGTTAAGCAGCGTGTTCTCTTTGTAGAACTTGTTCAGCTTGCCCATTGCAATTTTCTCAAGCATAGCCTCTGGCTTGCCTTCAGCACGAGCCTGATCTTTACCGATCTCGATCTCACGCTCAACAGTAGCAGCGTCAACGCCATCTTTGTCAAGAGCAACCGGGTTCATAGCAGCAATCTGCATCGCTACGTCTTTACCAACTTCAGTTGCATCTGTACCGTTTGTATTTACAAGACCTACCAATACACCTAATTTACCAGTAGAGTGCGTGTAAGCAACAACCTGGTCAGCGTTTACAGTCTCATAAGAAACTACGTCAATTTTCTCACCGATTTTACCCATCAGGTCAGTGATGTGGTCCTGAAGTGAACGGCCATCTTCCTGGTTTGCAGCGAGAAGTTCTTCTTTAGTAGCAGCGTTAGTAGATACTGCAGTATCCATAACTCTTTGTGCTAAGCTCTTGAAATCAGCAACTTTAGAAACTGGCTCAGTTTCGCAAGCTAGTGCAACTACTTTACCGTTCTTGTTGTCATCGCTAACCTGCGTTAAAACGATACCCTCAGAGGTTACGTTCTCAGCACGCTTGCTGGCAATTTTCTGGCCCTGCTTACGAAGAATATCTTTAGCTGCTTCGAAATCGCCGTTAGCTTCTGTAAGCGCCTTCTTGCAGTCCATCATACCTGCTCCGGTTTCCTGACGGAGTCTGTTAACGTCTTGTGCTGTAATAGCCATGATCTTTATAATTAAGAATTATGAATTATAAATTATGAATTTTATCTGAATGAGGCTGAAATGGTAACATACTGTTTACATACTCAGAGCCCCTAAAACAAACTGAACATTGAAGCAGCAAAGCCCAATGTTCAGTTCGTTGTTATTGCAATATGAACAATTGATTATTGCTCGTCAGCTTCTTGTTTAGCCTTGATGCCTTCTTCCTCAGAACGCTTACGCTCAGTCTCCTCTTTGTCAACTTTGCGCTCTGACAAACCTTCTTCGATAGCCTTACCGATCAGAGAAACGATAAGTGCTACAGACTTAGATGCGTCGTCGTTTGCAGGGATTGGGAAATCTACCAGCTCTGGGTTAGAGTTAGTATCGCAAATAGCGAAAACCGGCAGGTTAAGTTTCTGAGCCTCTTTTACTGCGATGTGCTCACGCTTAACGTCAACGATGAAAAGAGCTGCTGGCAGTCTTGAAAGGTCAGCGATACCGCCAAGTACTCTTTCAAGTTTCTCACGCTCACGAGAAAGCATTAATCTCTCACGCTTTGCGATAGCTGCATAAGCAGTGTTGTCTTTCACCATCTTATCGATAGTAGACATTTTCTTAAGAGACTTACGCACAGTAGCGAAGTTAGTAAGCATACCGCCTAACCAACGATCAGTAACGTAAGGCATTTTAAGACGACGAGCCTCTTCCGCTACGATGTCCTGCGCCTGCTTCTTAGTAGCAACGAAAAGGATCTTACGGCCAGACTTCGCGATGTTCTTGATAGCGGCAGAAGCCTCATCAAGCGCAACTAATGTCTTATTTAAGTCAATGATGTGGATACCATTCTTCTCCATGAAGATGTATGGAGCCATTTTCGGATCCCACTTGCGGGTAAGGTGGCCAAAGTGAACACCTGCCTCAAGTAATTCTTTATAATTAGTACTTGCCATGTTGTTGATACACCTTTAATATTAACGTTTACTGAACTGGAATGAACGACGTGCTTTACGCTTACCGAACTTCTTACGCTCCACCATACGTGGGTCACGAGTGATGAATCCTTCTTTACGAAGGGCTGACTTAGTCTCGGCGTTCTCAACTACCAGTGCTTTAGATATAGCAAGTCTTAGTGCCTCAGCCTGGCCGCTTACACCACCACCTTTTAGATTAGCAGTAACATCGTACTTGCCAATTAGATCTAAGGTTTGAAACGGCTGATTTACTATAGTTTGCAATACTTCGTTAGGGAAGTATGCCTTGATATCTTTACCGTTAATAGTGATATTCCCTTGCCCGGCCGTCATGTAGATACGAGCCACCGAGGTTTTTCTTCTACCAGATGTATTGATAACTTCCATTAAAATTATAAGTTGAAGGTTAATTCTTTAGGCTGCTGAGCTGCAAATGGATGCTCGCTTCCTGCAAAAACATGAAGATTTCTGAATAGCTCGCGACCTAGTGGGCCTTTAGGCAACATGCCACGAACTGCGCGCTCTACTAGCAGCGTTGATGATTTCGCCTTTAGCTCACGTGGAGAAGTTTTTCTCTGACCGCCTGGGTAACCAGTGTGTGTCAGGTAGTACTTCTGATCCCACTTACGGCCTGTGAAACGTACATTATCAGAGTTGATAATGATCACGTTGTCGCCGCAGTCAGCATTAGGAGTGTATGAAGGCTTATGCTTGCCTTTCAGGATCTTGGCAACTTCCGATGCCACGCGACCCAAGCTTCCTTGACCTGCATCAACAATCACCCAGCCTTTGTTGGCTGTCTGCTTGTTGACAGTAAGGGTCTTATAACTTAAATGATCCATTTTTAGTGGTTGTAAGCGATTTATTTATTTAATTAATGATTTTTCGGTCTTTGAAAAATGGTCACAAAGATAGAAAGACTTTATTTGATATGCAATACATAGGGTAGAAATATCCTGTGTAACAGGGAGGTAGCTAGAGGTTGAGCTATTTATATTAAACAAGACAGCCCCTAAAGTATAAGTGTTATACCTTAGGGGCTGTGTCAGAAGTTGTTCTGTTAGTTCTTCTTTATCATCACTGGCGGCGGCGGAGGAAGCAAACCTGGCAACTCACCATACTTGCTTTTTGCTTTAGCCATACTTTTCGCATCGTTCAGTTCATAAAGTTCAGTACCGCCAGATTTTAGGAAGAGCACGATTTGTTCATCCTTTTGTTCATTCATAGTCCAACCTACTTTTTTTACTGTGGGATTTCTTTTTAAGAAGTTCGTGTACTCCACGGGTAAGTTGTTTCTGTCCTTGTAGTATTCTATCTCTTCTGGAATAAATATCTTTTGTTTTGTCTCCTGTATTACTTTTTGAGAGCGGGCATCAAATTCTTCCTGTGTCACAACTTCTGCCGGAGGAGGTGAAGAAGGCAACTTACCATACTTTTTCTCTGCTGCAGCTCTGCTTGCTTTGTCTTCCAGGTTATAAATCTCTTCTGTTTTCTCCAGTCTTACTATTATCTGGTTTGCTGTAGTCCAAAAAAGCTTTCGTACCTGTGGGTTACGGGCATAAAATTCTTTGTACTCATCTACTACCTGTGGTCTTTTTTCCTGAGCGGCACCTGGAATACTGGCCATTACTTTGTCGTATAGCTCGTTATCTGGTAAGTATAAGCCATACTTTTTATATGCCTTCGCTATATCCTGCTCATTGTCCAGCTGGTATTCATCCACATCTCCGGCAATTGGAGTTATGGTTAACGTATGGGGAGCTGTCCAACAGGCGTTTGTAAACGTTGGCTCTTTTTTAATGTAGATGTCAGGACCTACTTTAGTGTATTGGCTAATTTCTACAGCATCACCTGCCTTAGGTTTTGCTATACCATTAAACGTCAGGAGCAGCACGGCTGCAACTGGTATTACTGCCAGAAATTTCAGCAGATGCGCTTTGGTGCTTGGTAATTTGTTCATCATGGCTATTCTTGTTTTAAGTGGTGAGAGATTAAATTGGTTAGCTATTTGCGGCTCTGAGATGCCGGTAACTTTAAGCAGGAGGTACTGGTAGTCTTTCCGGTCTACGCCAGCGGTAAGTACATTTTGGTCGGCAATAAACTCCAGGTTCTCTTTAATAGCTTTTTTCATAAGCCATCCACCCGGGTTAAACCAGTAGAAAAGTGCGCTGAACTCAGTAAATAAAACATCCAGTGTATGCCAGCCTTTTACATGCACCAGCTCATGGCTAAGTATGGCATCGAGTTCCTGCTGCTTGTGTTGCTCCGGGTTAAGGTAGATAGACTGCCAGAACGAGAACGCGTGGCTTATACTTTTCACTTGTCTGTAGCCTATGCCTCTGTACAAAGCTGGTTCCGATGAAGTATGGATCTTGTAGAGCGATGTAAACTGCATCACCAGCCTGACAAGTATAACTGCTGCGCCCAGCCAGAACAGGTATACAGGTAGAAGCCAGTAGTCGAACGCCGTTGCCTGTTCGGGTGCTGCAGGCGCCACGGTAAAGGCAGGTATGGCGGCAACATAGGTATTTACTACCGCCAGTTCCTGGTGCTGGCTAAACCAACCGGACAGGTCTACGAGTGGGTACAGCACAGAAAACATTATCCCGAACAGCAGGAAAGCACGGTTCAGGTTATAAAAAGTTAGCCGGCGCAGCACGAAATGATAAGCCAGGTAAAACAGGACCAAGGCAACGTTTGCTTTCAGGAGGTATAGGAGTAAGGCTGGCATATTATTCAGATTTTTTGTTTTCGATCATGTCAATAATCTCTTTCAACTCTGCAGCGCTTATCTGCTTTTCTTTCGCAAAAAAGGCCACCAGTTCTTTGTATGAGCTTTTAAAGTAGTCGCCTACAAAACCTTTCATGAACTTCTTCTTGTAATCCTCCTCTTTTAAAAGGGGCAGGTAACGGTAAGAATTGCCCATCTTCTCACTTTTCACAAAGCTCTTTTTCTCAAGGTTCTTAACCGTTGAGGCCAGCGTAGTATAAGGTGGCTTTGGCTCGGGCAACTTCTCCAGGAAATCCTTTATAAAGCCGCCGCCGGTTTCCCAGATCACCTGCATAGCTTCTTCTTCTTGTTGTGTCAGCTTTTCCATACTTTTACGATGTTTTCGTATAGTTACGAAATATTCGTAATTAAAGCTACGAAATGTTCGTAAATATTTTTTTAATCCTGAAAAATAAGCTCCTGGGATTAACAGCAAGTATAGGCTGGCCGCAGGTGTAAACGGTAGTTAAGGCTTAAAATGGCGGCTTATTAGGAAATCTTAATATTATTTCTGAATATAAAGTATCTATACTTGCTACTATGCTAAAGAAACTATTCATCTCCTTTTCGCTGGCGCAGCAGAACATCCGTAGCAGGCTGTTCCACACACTACTGTCTATACTTGGTATTGTGATTGGGGTAGCTGCCCTGGTTACGGTGCTCTCGCTGATAGATGGTTTGGAGGAGTTTGCGCAGCAGGAGATAACAAAAACAACCGATCTAAAAGCAGTTGTCATTACCACAAGCACCTACAAGCGGGTGGATGATGTCGCGCTGCCTAAAACTGATTATGGTTACCTCAACTACAAAACATTTAAGGAGCTAGAGGCATCTTCACCAAAACCAGCCAGAGGATTTATACAGGCAAAACATAACAGCGCGGTTACTGTAGAGGGTAAGCAGCAACCAATGGGTGCTTCATTGGCGGCAATCAATGCTTACTATCCAACTGATACGAAGATCAAGTATGGCCAATTTTTTACGACGAATGATTTGCAGCAGCAAAATCCTGTTGCCATTATCAGCCATGGTTTTGCAGTGAATGCCTTTGGCAAAGACTCTGCAGAATACCTGTTGGGCAAAACGGTAGCTTTTGATAGCCTGGAGTTGAAGATTGTGGGTGTATTGCCGGAGGAGGATGATAAGTCTCCGCGCCTGTTTTACCCCTTCACACTGCTTACTGAAGAGCAGTTAAAAGCAAATCCGCCTATGGGTGCACTGGAAGCACAGGATATTATGGACGTTACTACAATTAAAAGCCACACAGAAGCCTGGCTGAAGGCAAAGTTTCCGGCTGATACGACAGATTTTCGTGTAATGACGAACGAGGGCAGAGTAGAGCAGGCCGCAAAAGGATTTTTGCTATTCAGAGTAGTGATGGGCATGATCGTGGGTATTTCGGTAATAGTGGGTGGTATAGGTGTTATGAACGTGCTGCTGATATCTGTAACAGAACGCACCGTAGAGATTGGTGTGCGCAAAGCCATGGGAGCCAAAAAGCGTGACATCCTGCTGCAGTTCCTCGCTGAGTCTATAACGGTGTCTCTGTTCGGAAGTATACTTGGTTTGCTGCTGGGTATTCTTGCCACGCTGGGCATTGTGCCTATAATCAAAGCCTTTGTGGATGTGCCTTTTCAGGCAGCTTATACTTTAGATACGTTTATGGTTATTGCCGGTATTGCTGTAATAGTAGGCATCGTTTTTGGTACCTATCCGGCCACCCGCGCCTCTAAACTAGATCCTGTAGAGGCCATCAGGAGAGAGTAAAGTATAAAACTTTATACTTTGTAAACCTTTGCGTCCTCTGCGGTAGACAAAGTGTTTACATCCTTCTGGGCGTAACTTTCGTCTACAAGAGCAGCCAAACGATAAACCATGAAAGCCATACTTGTAAAACAACCCGGAGGCCCCGAGCAACTTGTGCTGGGGGAGTACGAAAAACCGTTGCCAAACCCATACGAACTACTGGTAAAAGTACACGCTACTGCATTAAACCGTGCCGATACCTTGCAGCGCCAAGGCAAGTATCATCCACCTAAGGGTGCCAGTCCATTGTTAGGTTTAGAGATAGCAGGGGAGGTAGTAGAGGCAGGGTATAACTGCACACGCTTTAGCAAAGGCGATAAGGTGTTCGGACTGTTACCAGGAGGCGGCTATGCAGAATACGCCATCATCGACGAAAACATGGCCATGCCTTTACCTGAAAGCTTAACCATGGAAGAGGCTGCCGCGATACCCGAAGTTTTCATGACGGCATATCAGGCGCTGTTCTGGCTGGGCAAGCTACAGCCGCAGGAGCGGGTGTTGATACATGCAGGAGCCAGTGGCGTAGGTACGGCAGCTATTCAGTTGGCGCGCGTGCACAAAGCCGAGATACTTACAACAGCGTCAGAATTTAAAGTACACGCCTGCAAAGAGCTTGGTGCGCACAAAAGTATAAATTACCAGGAAGTGCCTTTCGAAGACGAGGTGCTGGCGTTCACCAACAACGAAGGGGTAGACCTTATCGTGGATTTTATTGCCGGCCCATACTTTAACCAGAACATCGATTGCCTTAGAACAGACGGCCGCCTGGTTATACTTGCCAGTTTAGGAGGCGGTAAAGTAGATGAGTTTGATTTGCGTAAGATATTAGTAAAGCGTTTGCAGGTAATCGGCTCAACCCTCCGCTCAAGAACAAAAGACTACCAGATCAAGCTAACTAAGGAAATGAGTCAATTTGCAATACCATATTTTAATGATGGTACCATTAAGCCTGTTATTGATTCTGTTTACGATTGGCAGGATGCGGCAGAAGCTCACCGTTACATGGAGCAGAACAAGAATATCGGAAAGATCGTGTTGCGGGTTAGTTAGTCTTAAAAAGTACGTTGTTTCTGTAGCAAGTTTAGGGTTAGTGTTACTAGTAGCTATGCATGATACCGGTATTCAATTGGCTTTCTGCGGAGCAGAAAAAAGTATTAGAGCAGAAGATTCTCTATTGTGAGGGTCTAAAGGCAATGACGTTGACTTAAACTTAAATTGTCATCTCGAACAGCGTGAGAGATCTTTTTAAAATTATTCCAGGAGAATTCTATAGAGATCTCTCACGCTGTTCGAGATGACAGCTTCTTTAAAATTAGTGGGCGCGCAGCTGTTTAACCAGAACCGCAAAATCTTTCGGGTAAGGCGCCTCGACTTTTATAGGCTCCCCGTTTAGCAATGTAAACCCGATATTGAAGGAATGTAGTGCAAAGCGCTTGATCAGTGGCTGCTCTTCTGTGTCCTTTTTCAGGTTAAACTTTCTTTTCAGGCTGCTCAGGTATAAGTTTTCACCCCCGTACAGTTCATCACTCACAATAGGGGCACCCAAAGATGCCAAATGCACGCGTATCTGGTGCAGACGACCAGTAACAGGCACACACTCTATCAAGCTGTGGCGGGCGTAATTTTCTACAGTGGTAAAGTATGTTTCAGCGGACTTGCCCTGTGGTGTTAGTTTAGCTACACCTTTGGCCCCTGCAAGTATGGATTTGTTCACCAGTTCGTCCTCGAAATGGTGTACTCCCCACACTACAGCATGGTATACTTTGTATACTTCGCGGTGCTCAAACTGCATTGCCAGGTGGCGGTAAGCTTCAGCGTTTTTAGCAAAGACTAGGCAGCCGGATGTGTCCTTGTCCAGGCGGTGGCAGGCTTGCAGGTCTGGATTGTACTGGCGGGCTATCTTAAGTAAGTTAGTGGTGTTGGGTGTTCTGTCCTCGAGGGTAGCCAGAAAAGGAGGTTTGTTCACCACCACGTAGTCCTCGTTCTCAAATATAATCAGGTCTTTAAAAACCGGGTATTTCATGTGTTGCTATACTTTGTAAACTGCGCTTTATACTTTACTCTGTGCAGTGCTGCAAAGATACTAATTTAATTTGCTGATTGTTGATTGGTGAAGATTGACGGGAATATGGATACCGAAGTATACTAAGGTCTGTTAGCACTTGATGAGTAATCCCGCTATAACGTAAGTGTTAAGCGAGGCATTATTTATGCTGGCGCATAGTGGTAAGTCTTCACACTTGCGGAAGTATAAAATGTAAGATTATAATTTGGCAGATGTCGGAAGTGCTCGTACGGCTCACGGAAGCCTGAAGACTGCCTATCGTGTTAAAATACAAGTTACGCTTCGCTTAAGACTTGCGTCAGGTTATTGCAAATTTTAGGATGTTAATGGCCAACCATGAATAACCGATAACTAAGCAACTTTTGCCTTCTGTAGCTTAAAGCGGAGAGTAGTGCCTTTTTCTACTTCGCTTTTAACGGCAATAAACGATTTATGCGCTTCTACAATATGTTTACAGATAGCCAGACCAAGTCCGGTGCTGCTGGTGTCGCGGGCGCGGCTCTTATCGATTCTGTAAAAGCGTTCGAAGATTCGGTTGATGTGCTCTTGGGCAATACCTCTGCCGTCGTCTTTTACCGTTACAGTATACTTCTTACGGCCTTCATCAAACATAACCCAGATATTTCCGCCTTTGCGGCCATACTTAATAGCGTTGTCAATCAGGTTAATAAAAACCTGGCGCATGCGGTTAGGGTCAGCGAAAAGGATCACCTGTTGGTCGGAGCTTGTTTCCAGGTGCAGGCTTACCTGGTGTTGCGCGGCCTTCTGCTCTAGTTGTTCAAAAACCTCATGCATCAGCTGTACCGCATCAAAATTACGCTTAGCCATTTTAGCAACGCCCTTCTCAAACTGCGATATACTGATCAGGTCCTGCACCAGTGCATCTAAACCATCCAAGCTTTTAGCAGCTTTCTCCAGAAACCTTTCCCGAACATTTGGATCATCCATCGCGCCATCAAGCAAGGTATGTATAAAGCCCTGCGCGGCAAAAATGGGAGTTTTTAACTCATGCGATACATCGGCCAGGAATTCACGGCGCATTGCCTGTAATCGTTTTAGTTCGTCAATTTCCTGCTGCTTACGCTCTGCGATCATGTAAATCTCGTCTTTAATCTTGGTGAGCGGATCAGAGGTGAAGCTGGATTTGCTCTCAATCTTTTTGAAATCCTGCTTCTTTACCTTCTCCAGGCTGGTGTATACGTTCTTGATTTCGCGTAGTACTAGTGCCTCGTAAGAAAAGTAAACCAACAAAAAGCAGCTGATAAAAACGATCACCAATGCTACCTTAAATCCCTCTGAAGAAAAGTAACTGGCTAAAGCAAGAAAGGCGGTAAGCACCAAAGCCACCGCCAATGAAATTAATAATGTAAGCGAACGGGAGGTGAAATTCATCTATTAATCTGTGTTGAACTTGTAGCCCACGCCTTTTATGGTCTTGATATGATCTTCTCCAATCTTCTCACGCACTTTGCGAATATGCACGTCAACGGTGCGGGCAATCACATAAACATCATTTCCCCAAACGTTGTTCAATAGCTCTTCGCGGCTGAAAACCTTGTTAGGGGTAGCTGCAAGAAAAGCCAAAAGCTCGAATTCCTTTTTAGGCAACGTTATTTTTTCCTCGCCTCTGTACACGGCAAAGCTGTTGCGGTCTATGCGCAGGCCTCCGGCCTCTACCACCTGATTTTGCTCTTCCTGCTGCGAATCGCGACGGGCAAAAGCTGCTAGGCGGCTAAGTAAAGCGCGCGGCTTTATGGGCTTTGTTATAAAATCGTCGGCGCCGGCCTCAAAAGCGGCTACTTCAGAGAACTCCTCGGCACGGGCAGTTAAAAAGATAATGTGTGTATTACGGAAGTCTCCCATATCGCGCAGCTGGCGGCAGGCTGCTATCCCGTCCAGCACAGGCATCATCACGTCCATCAGGATCACATCGGGTTTTACCGACTGGGCTACTTCAATGGCTTTTTTTCCATTGTCGGCTACAGACACATCGTATCCTTCTCGGGTCAGGTTATACTGTAGTAGCTCTACAATATCCGGATCGTCGTCTACTACTAGAACTTTATAATTTGCTGCTGTTTGCACAAATTTCAGGATTAGTGTTTGTAAGTGCGGCCAAGATTCTTGCTCCAGGCTTCTTCTAATTTAAATCAGTTTGCCAACATATTGTTTTATGGCTAATCTGATTTACAAGACAAATATATTACTCCTGATCCAATTTAATTCCTGATAATCAAATCTTAATACATTCTTAACATTACACTATAAGTATGTGATTATCCTCAGGCACAAAAAAAGCCAGCATTAAACTGGCTTCTCTTGTTAGTTTTGGGCTAGCAAAATCTTATGTTTTAAGTTTTTATACTCGTACAGGTTTACTTTAACAGAACCCACAAACATTTCAGCTTCTATTAGCACAGGTATCTTGTTCTGGTCGTCTGATAAGTATACAAAAATAGAATTACCGTCTTTAAACATTTCGTTTTTTGGCATCTTAGGCGTGAGCTTAATTGCCTTAATGTTGCCGGCCTTTGTGCTAACAACCTCTTTTCCTCGGTAGGTTACTTCCATATTAAAGTTCTCCTCGTCAAAGAAACCCTGAATATTAAACTTGTCGCCTACACGCATTTTATCATAGTCTAAGGTACGCATATAGTAGAAGCCACTTACGATGTCCTGCACGTTAGTCGGCACCTTGAAGTTTTTAGACTCCTTATTTTTGTTTCGCTTTTTCTTTTCTACAAAGGCGGTATTGTTATAGTGGTTAAAGTCGACTGTTTCGCGTTTGCGATAATTGCCTTCTTCTATGTTTCTGAAAGAGCGTTGCGGTATAATGGCCGCCGTGTCGATGTATGATTGCCAGGTATCGCGTATTCTAATGAAAAGGTCAAAAGAGCTGTTAGTTTTTCCTGTAACAGTAGCGCGGTAGCAAGGCCTGCCATTTATCGTGTGCAGGTTAGGAGCAACATCAATAACAGCTTCTGCTGCTGTGATAGGACCATAATGCACTTTATACTTCAACACTTCACCAGACGAAAAGCTCTCATTAGGAATAGTCCGCATTCGGTCTTTGGTGACAAAGCCAAAGGCGATAACCGTTAGTATAAGTATAACCGGGAAAAACTTCTTCATAATTTACACTTAGCTTAGTTGTACAAACCTCTAAAACAAGTTTTATACCAACTGCTGTTTTGTCACTAAGTTAAACAGTTCTCCAAAGCAAATCAATTCATTATCAGGTAAAAAAATAAAGGAGCTACATTTTGCAGCTCCTTTATTTTACTTATAGTTTGGGAAAAGTGTTCACTCGGTTGCAGCGGCTGCATCGTCTAGGGCAGCTGCTACTTTCTCAGGCTCTCCTTTTACAATGGCTCTGATCTTACCTTCGATCTCTTCCTGCAGTTCAGGGTTGTCAAGCAGAATCTGCTTCACGCCGTCACGGCCCTGGCCTAGCTTATCTCCGTTGTAAGAGAACCAAGAACCAGACTTCTGTACGATACCTAGTTCAACGCCCAGGTCAAGGATTTCGCCTACTTTAGAGATACCCTCGCCATACATGATGTCGAACTCAACCACTTTAAACGGAGGCGCTACTTTGTTCTTCACAACCTTCACGCGGGTGCGGTTACCTGTGATGTTATCAGCAGACTCTTTAATCTGACCAACACGACGGATATCTAAACGCACAGAAGCGTAGAATTTAAGTGCGTTACCACCTGTAGTTGTCTCTGGGTTACCGAACATCACACCGATCTTCTCACGAAGCTGGTTGATGAAAATACAAGTACAACCAGTTTTGTTGATCGTACCTGTCAGCTTACGAAGTGCCTGCGACATCAAACGTGCCTGCAGACCCATTTTGCTGTCACCCATGTCGCCTTCAAGTTCGCCTTTCGGTACAAGGGCAGCAACAGAGTCAATTACAATGATATCGATAGCACCAGAACGGATCAGGTGATCAGCAATTTCAAGGGCTTGCTCACCATTGTCTGGCTGAGAGATCAATAGGTTTTCAGTATCAATGCCTAATTTCTGGGCGTATACTTTGTCAAATGCGTGCTCTGCATCAATAAAAGCTGCCAGGCCGCCTTTCTTCTGGGCCTCGGCGATGCAATGCATGGTAAGTGTGGTTTTACCTGATGATTCCGGTCCGTAGATCTCTACAACACGGCCACGTGGTAAACCGCCAATACCCAAAGCAATATCCAGCCCAAGCGAGCCTGTAGAGATAGCTGGAATATCTTCTACTTTATTGTCGCTCAACTTCATTACGGTTCCTTTACCGTATGTTTTGTCGAGCTTATCCATAGTCAGCTGCAGGGCCTTAAGTTTTTCGTTGCTTACGCTCATGTGTGTTTAATTAATTTGCTTTATATTGAAGGTGAAATTACTACTTTCGACAGCTATTTGCAAGAAAGCCAAAAACTATTTTACTAATTTTTTTAGCTGTTTGCTGCGGTCTGGTTATAACAACAGCGGCTGCTCTTTTGTCCCATTTTTGCACACTATTTATGCGTTTTTTTAAGCTTATTTTTGCTATTACATGCTTGTTTAGTAGTGCTTTGTGCTATGGGCAATTAGACAACCGGGTACTCACGCAAACCATACCGGTAAAACCTGAAAATGCTAATGAAATTAGATTTGGTTTGCATGCTTTTGGCTTCTCTAAGAACAACGAATACTTTAATAAGATTGCAGACGGCTATACTTTATTTGGCTATCACCTTAACCCAAAACTAATCTACCAGCCAGCCCCAACGGTTCGTATAGATGCCGGCATTTTTCTCTGGAAAGACTTTGGCAGCTCCGGCTACGAAGATATTGCACCCACCTTCTCAGTTAAATTCCTGAAAGAAAACTGGAGCCTGACCTTTGGAACCTTAGAGGGTAACTTGGCACATGGTTACATAGAGCCGCTTTACGATTTTGAACGGGTGATGCTTAACAGGCTGGAGAATGGATTGCAGTTTAAGATGCAAACACACCGCTTAAAAGTAGATGCCTGGCTAAATTGGGCCAACATGCTGTACCGCGGCGAAGACGACCAGGAGCAGGTAGATGGTGGTGCTGTCACTGCTTTTACGCTACTGGAGCAGGAGGGAAGGGGTAACCTGGCTGATAGTATAAAATTAACCCTGCCTATACAGTTTACCGCGCAGCACAAGGGCGGGCAAATAGATGCCTCTGATCTGCCTTTGCTAACGGTTGCCAATATAGCTGTTGGCCTGGAGCTAGAGAAGAAATATAACCGAAAGGTACTGCACCGGCTGTACACTAAAAACTATGTGCTGGGCTACAAAGACTTCTCTAACAGGCTAAGGTTGCCCTACGAGCAAGGTCACGGCTTATACTTAAATGTGGGTGCCGATACAAAGTACCAGGACGTGATGTTGAGCTACTGGAAAGGCGATGGCTACATTACAGAGTTAGGAGGCAAGCTCTACCAATCGGCCTCAACCACTTTCAAAAACCCTGACTACCTGCAGGAAGAGTGGGAGGTACTTATTCTGCGCCTGATGAAAGATGTAGAGATTGTAGATAATCTATACTTAACCTTGCGGTTAGAACCCTTTATTAACTTAGATGATCCAAAGCTGGAGTTCTCCAATTCTATTTACCTCACCTTCGATACAGACTTCTTCGTTACCAAGCCAAGGCGGTAGGCTCTATGCCAATGATAGTAACTCAATATCTCACTCGCTGATAAATTTGCTAAGCCATGGCTGTAGAATTCGTTTCGGCCTGTTGCTGCTCTATTTGTTCAAAATCCTGTCTCGTAATACCATAATAGTTCAGATCAAGCAGTTCGTCAGAATCTGCTCCCCTGTAGTCGCTGCGGATAACCCCCTCTTTTAAAAAGCCGAACTCTTCTACCAGCTCTCCATAGCAAAGGTTTGTGGCAGTGCAGCGCATGTATACTTTATTTAAATGTAAGGTATGAAAGGCGAAGTTAAGAATGGCATAAAGTCCTTCCAACGCCAGTTCTTTGGTCTCTGGCCAGCTGGTAAAGTATAACCCAAGTTCTGCCTTTGGCACCCGGTGGTCCAGGTTTTTTAGGGCAATGTCGCCTATGTACTCTTCCGTATCCTTTAGCCATACACCAAAGTCAAATGCCTTGCGGTTATCCCACTCCGTGCGAAGCTGCCTCACCTGTGTTTTGGCATCATCCAGCACGCGCACACGCGATAGTCTGCCGCTAAACGCTGGATTAAGTATGGTGGAGCTTTCTTGTAGCAGGCGCATAAAATCGTTTTCATCACCTTGCTGGTAAGGGCGCAAAATAAGGTTAGCTGTTTCGACTCTTTCTTCAAAAGACTCGGGTAGCGTTTCGTGTAAGAGATTCATGGTAGCTGGTAAATTATTTAACTCATACTTTATTATGGGGCTTTGTTATCTAATACGCTAACTATAGAAAAATGTGTGGCTCCTGATTAATCATCACATCATATTAACTGCAAAGCGACGTTTGCCGTTAACAGTTAGCACACTACAAAACATTAAAACGCTATGATTACAGGAAACAGACTTAAAGATAAAGTAGCCATCGTTACAGGTGGTGGTACAGGTATCGGCGAAGCCATTTGTAAAAAGTTTGCCCAGGAGGGAGCACGCGTAGTTGTGGCTGGCTTCCCAGACGATCCCGTTGCCAAAGTAGCTAAAGAGATTAAGGAGAAGGGAGGCACTGCGATAGATTTTACCGGAGATCTTTCGACCATGGCCGATGCGCAAAGCTGTGTAAAGCTGGCCGTGAAAGAGTTCGGAAAGCTGGATATCCTCATCAACAATGCGGGCGTTTTCCCTGAGGTTAACTTACTGCAGGACTATTCTGAAGAGGCTTTTGACTACATGATAAAAAACAACCTGCGATCTGCTTTCTTGATGAGTAAAGTTGCTTTACCGGAGCTTCACAAGACAAAGGGCAACATTATATCGGCTGGCTCTGAGGCTGGCAAAATAGGTATAGCCCAAAACGCACCCTATGGCGGTACCAAAGGTTTTATGCATGCATTTATAAAAGGCCTGGCCGTGGAGCAGGCGCAGTTTGGCGTACGCTGCAACTTAGTAGGCCCAGGACCCATCGATACCGCCTGGACGCACGCCAGTACCGGCCCAATGGACAGTAAAATGGTGAAGACTATGAAAGAGGCAACGCCTATGGGACGGCGCGGCACTCCGGAAGAAGTCGCCAATGTATACTTGTTCCTGGCCTCAGAGGAGGCATCTTATGTAACAGGTGCCTTGTATATGGTTGATGGCGGCATTACTGTAGCCAAAGGCGGTGTAGGTGGCCAGGCAGATTCAAGTATGAAAGATGAGCCAGACGGAGAGCTGAAACTCAAGCATTCCAAGGAAGGGCATACAGAGATAAGGGAGTAGTGGTTTTGAAGGGCAGTTATATAGCTGCTCTTCCTCAGTTTTAATTGTCTATACTTTCACCTTCGGCTTTGGTGCTCTCAAACTAAGGGCCCGGATGGACACTTCTTAACTGGCTGTTATTGCAAAAGAAGCAAAACATGAGTTTTGTAGGGACAGGTCGCGACCTGTCCTTTGAACGGCTGAGGCTATGAAACTATACTTCTGCTAAAGCAATAACAGAAAGTCCCCCTTCGAAGGGGGCGTAGGGGGATGACTAACGGCTGCTACGGAGCTTATACTTTAGCCAATAGCAACGCCAAAGATCCCTGTCTTGGATAAGGAGGTAAGGGGTGATTGGCCCCGGTAGCTAATAACCTCTGATACTGACAGAAATATTTAAGACCTCGCGGCGTCTTTATGACCCGCGAGCGTCTAGGACTAAAAGGCAAGAACCTCTACATCCCAGACACTCGCGGGACCTCCAGACGCCGCGAGGTCTTTTAGTAAAATATGCAGAAGACGTGGAGTGGGAAAGCGCTTCAGGGATAGTTCAAAAATTTGAAGCCCGGAACAGCAGGTTAATTAGAGTCTTGGCTGCTCAAAGTAGAAATAAAAGCTGCAGCGGTTTTACACGAAGAAGTATAAAGCTGCTTACCAAACAAGCAAAAAGCCTCTGCCATACTTTTATGGCAGAGGCTTTTTATATCGCTACAAGTATAATTTATACTTACTGATTTAGGAATGGATAACTAAAGTGCTTAGGGCTGTGCAGTTGCTGCTGCGCCATCATCACATCTAATGTATGAGCCGTTTCTTTGAAGAACTCCAGTCGGCGGTACAGCATTTCTTTCTGAAGTACAGTACCAGTAGCTGTTTTCATATAAGCTCTTTTGTCCTCCAACACATGGTGCATTACTTCATTTGCCTTCTCCTCGTTTTGCGCATACCACTGCTGAAAGTCAAACAGGCGGGCAGCACCCGGTGTAGACGACTGGAAATCCAGGCCGTGCAGGCGAAGTACATCTGCCAGTAAATCTATCTCCAGTGGGATAGAGGTATTATATGGCATAGAGCGCACTTCCAGTTTACTGTTAAGTGCACCAGCTATAGTTGCCAGGTTATCTTTAAAGCGAAAGTATAAAGCAGCCGCCTCCATAAAATCTATTGGTAATGTGAATAAAATTGAACGGGTGCAAAATTACACCAATAAGGTTGAATTGCTAAATTGTTTGATGGTTAATTGTTGAAAGCACAGAAAGGGCCAAAATAACAATCAACAATTATAACAACTCTCGGATAATCTGCTCTTCGGTAATTCCCTCTGCCTCTGCTTTGAAATTGCGCACGATGCGGTGGCGAAGTATAGGCATAGCCACGGCCTGAACGTCTTCGATGTCGGGGCTGTACTTGCCGTTAAGGATGGCGTTACACTTAGCTCCTACAATAAGGTGCTGAGAGGCTCTTGGGCCTGCGCCCCATTCCAGATACTGGTTTGCCTGATTCGAAGCCATTGGCTGGCCAGGACGGGTTTTGTGTACCAGTTGCACGGCATACTCCACCACATTGTCAACTACAGGCACGCGGCGCACCAGTTGCTGAAAAGCCATGATGTCGTCGGCGTGTAAAATCTTGTTAAGCTGAGTGGTGAAAGCGCCGGTTGTGTTTTTTACGATCTGCAGTTCCGACTCATAGCTCGGATAGCCAAGCGTAATGTTAAACATAAAGCGGTCTAGCTGCGCCTCGGGTAGGGGATAGGTACCTTCCTGCTCTATTGGGTTTTGGGTGGCCAGTACAAAGAACGGACGAGGTAAAGTATACCTGTGGCCTGCAACTGTAACGGCATGCTCCTGCATCGCCTCCAGCAAAGCTGCCTGTGTTTTAGGCGGGGTTCGGTTAATCTCGTCGGCCAGTACAATGTTGGCAAACACAGGGCCGGTTACAAATTTAAAGTTACGGTCTTTGTCCAGGGTTTCAGCACCTACAATGTCGGAGGGCATAAGGTCGGGCGTAAACTGCACCCTGCTGAAGGACATATCCAGGGAGTTGGCGATGGTCTGGATCAGGAGCGTTTTGGCAAGCCCCGGAACACCCACCAGGAGGCAGTGCCCCTGACAAAAAACAGCTGTGAGTACTAATCTTACTACTTCTTCCTGGCCTACAATAACCTTCGATATTTCGGAGGTGAGGGTGCGGTAAGCATCGTGTAGTGCGTCGGCTGCTTCTTTGTCAGAGGAGAACTGCGTCATAGTTTTTTTATTGGGTTAAATCGAGAACATTGCAATCCTTGTATTCCGGATCAATCTCTATAAATACAGTATCGATATTCTTCCGGAACCAATCTTCAACGGCTTTTCCCTTCTTCTGGTTTAGCGCCGCTGTAGCTATTTTTTGATAATCGTCTTGTAGGTTTGCCAAGTGCGGTTTAGACTTAGACTTTAATGAGATAATGCGCACAGCCTCCTGGCCATCTTCCGTACGGAAAGGAATCGGTTTAGATATCTCGCCTACCTGCATGGTGTCGATCACGAAGAAGATAGATGGGTCTACCTGGTCCATCGGGATGTACATGCTGCCAGTGGCACGGCTTGTAATAGAGCCGCCGTTGTCTTTTGTCTGCTTATCGTCAGAGAAATCTTTTGCAGCTTTTGCAAACGTAATGCTGTCGTTTACAATAAGTGTGCGCACGCTATCGAGTTCGGCAGCAGCAGAGGCAATATCTACTGTGGCAGTAGCTGGTTTAAGCAGGATGTGACGCGTATTAAATTCCTGGCCTTTACGCTCGATCAACTGGATCAGGTGAAAACCAAATTGAGATTCAACTACGTTCGACATTTGACCTGGCTCCAAGCGCATAGCTGCAGCCTCATATTCTGGCACCAACTCTTTTTTCTTGAAGAAGCCAAGCTCTCCACCAGCCGATGCAGAACCCGGGTCTTGTGAGTACTGGCGTGCAAGGGTTGCGAAATCTTCTCCTGCAAGAACACGCTTACGCAGCTCTTCCAGTTTCTGGCGAGCTGCTAATTTTTGCTGCTTACTTACCTGTGCATACTTTACGATCTGGGCAAGTTCTACTTCGCTGGAGAAGTATGGCAAGCTGTCGGTAGGGATGGTATTAAAGTAGCGTTTAATTTCTTTTGGCGTTACCTTGATCTTGCCGGCAATTTCCTGCTGCATTTTCTCGGCCACCATCTGCTCTTTAACCGTTTTGCGCAACTCATCTTTAAGCTGCTTTATACTTTTGTTGTAATACTGCTCCAGTCGCTCCACGCCACCTACCTGAGCGGTAAGGTATTCAATGCGTCGGTTAAGCTGATCCGTAACCATGGCGTCGTCTACCACTACAGAGTCAATCTCGGCGCGGGCAAGCAAAAGCTTCTCCTGCACCATAGAACGAAGTATGTCGCACTTCAGCGCCTCGTTAGGCTGCTGTTTAGATTGGGCCAGGTACTGCAGATAGCTGAACTCCAAATCGGAGCGAAGTATGATCTGGTTGTCTATTTTGGCGATGATGCCATCCACTTTACGCTGAACTGGCACCTGGGCCATAGCAGAAAGTGAAGAAATGATAAAGCAAATTGCGACAAAGGCTAGTTTGCCAAAATTGATTGTCTTTCTCAAGGTTATACTACTTATTTTGAACACGCTGCTTAAACAACGTGCAAGATACTGCTTTATTCTGAGTTTCGGGATTTTGCTTTTACTGCATCAAAAAAAGGACCAACTGTGGCAGTCTTACTTCTTAACTAATTTATCAAGCTCGGCCTGGTTCACGTTTACCGGGTACTTTTCGCGCAACTGATTTACCCATTGCTGTTCTAAGTAATTCTGATAGTCTGAGATAACCAGGCCGCGTGTTTCGTTTAGCTCTTTATAAGCAGGCTCCAGCACCTCGTCAATAATGATCAGGTACTCGCGTCCGTTCTGCTGCAACGTATAAGTGCCTTTTTCCCACTTCACAGAATCCAGTACCTTGTTTTCGCCTTTCTGGAATTTCTTCTCTGTTATCTGCACATCAAGCGGGTTGCTTGCATTTAGGTTATCTGCAAGGGCGCTTACATCAGATGAATACAGTGTAAAGGATGCACGGCGGTTACGGCGGCGGCCTGTCTCGGTATTATCTGGTCCGGCCTGTTTTGTTTTACCAAGTGCATTCGTTTTCAGCTGTGAGGCTGGCACACCTTCATCTGTCAGGTACTTCACGATGCGCTGTGTACGCAGGTTGGCAATGTTGTCTTTTGCTGCTGCCTCACGCGCATCGGCGTGGCCATTTACATCTAACGATAGTGTTGGGTTGTTTTTCAGGATCTCTGCGAACTCATTCAGCTTTAACGTAGCATCTTTTGTAAGCTCTGCTTTATTCTGTTCAAACAGCACGTCTGGCAGGTTAGCAGATTTAACAGGATAACGACGAACAGACAGTTGCTGCTGCGCTTTGTTTAGCAGGTCCTTGTTTGCGGCGCTTATTACAGTAGCCTGAGCACGTGGGCCCCACTTATACTTTTCTTTATTCTGCTCAAAGTAAGCTTTCAAACCAACAGAGTCTTCCACAGCCTTAGACCATACTTTCTCGTCCATCAGCTGGAAAAGCAGGATGCCGTCGTGATACTCCTTCACCAGCATTCTATAGTCTGTATACTTGTTCTCCAGGTTGGCCTTTTCGTAATCAACCAGGCTCTTGTCTACAAAGGCATCGTAAAGCGTTTGCATCGCATACTCCGGTGTACCTGTTGCGCGCGGTCGCTGCTGCTCTTTTGCAAAGGCATAAAAGTCAGCAACTGTATAAGGCTTGCCTTGTATTGTGAAAAGTGTCTGGCTAAGCGTTTTATCGTTCGTGTCGTAGTTCCACTTGCCCTGCAGCAACTCTGCATTTGCTTTGCCGAACGCGGCAGTTTTGGCAGCGGCAACCTCTGTAAAATTATTCTCTGCTTTAACGCGCTTCAGAAAAGCTGTGCGGTTAAGCTCAGAGCGGGAGTCTTTGGCTATTTTATTACGCAGGTTCTGCTCCATGTCCTCGAAAGGAGGCAGGCCACGCTTATCAATCAATTTAATAATGTGCCAGCCGTAAGGTGTAAGCAAAGGCTTGGCAACCTCGCCTTCCTTGTTCAGTGCAAAAGCGGCATCTTCGAAGTTAGGAATCATGCGGCCTGTGCCAAACCAAGGCAGTTCACCACCGTTCTGGGCAGAGTTGGCATCCTCAGAGAACTCTGCAGCCAGCTTGTCCCAGTTTTCGTTGCGTTGCAGGCGCTTGTAAATAGCATCAATGCGCTGCTTTGCAGCCAGCGAGTCGGCTTTAGGCATGCCCGGTGTAGCACGCACCATAATATGCGCTACTTTTACCTCGCCACGTGCCTGGCGCTTATCATGTACTTTAATTAAATGATAACCAAATCGGGTACGCACCGGCATCGAAACCTGACCGGCAGGCGTTTTATAGGCCGCATCCTCGAAAGGATACACCATCTGCATAGAGGTGAAATACCCCAGGTTTCCTTTGTTGTCGGCTGCAGATGGATCCTGTGAGTAAGTTTGAGCTAATTTGCCGAAGTCTTCGCCGCTAAGAGCGCGCTGGCGTATCTCCATAGCCTTATTGTAGGCTGCAAGCGTATCTTCTGGGGCAGCTTCTGGCTGTAGCGTTAATAGTATGTGTGATGCATTTACCTCTTGGCCCAGGCGGTCGTATGCCTGCTTTACCAGCTGGTCTGTTACACTTTTCTCTGATAAGTATGGCTGGGCAAGCTGCTCTTTGTAACCTTCCAATTCCCGCTTAAAGGCCATGGTGGTATCCAAGCCACGGCTCTCGGCTTCTTTTACCTTTAGCTTGAAATTGGTGTACAGTTTAAGGTAATCGGTTACGCTTTCGCGGGTGTAGGCATCTTCGTTCCCGGCATTGTTCTTCTCATAAACATACTGGAACTCCGATGTGGAAATAGGCTCAGAGCCTAATGTGGCGATAGCTGGTTCTTTGGAGTCGTTCTTCTTGGTTGCAGTGCACCCGGCCATTAAAAGGGCGGCTGCAACAAGTAGGTGGTTGCTGCGCATAAGTTGATTAAAAACAAACTATTAGTATAGCTGATCTGATTCAGACCATGCAATTTTAACTAAATTTTCTGACAGATTTGGCAAAAAGTATATCTATAATCCAATTGCTCCCGGATTTGTTCCGGATAACGGCTAATGCGCTGTAAAAGTGTGCCGAAGCACCTTATTTTATTTTTTTGTAGAGCACGCAAACGTTCTGGGTACCGTTTGACTCGAACTCTACCTTATCCATAATGCGGTTTACCAGGGCAATGCCCACACCGCCTTTTTTCCCCTGCCTGATGTTGTCCTCAATGTTGGGCTCCTTATACTTGGATCGCTGAAATGCCAGTCCGTTGTCTGTTATCTCAAACTTTAGCATTCCGTTTTGCTTTTGTACAGCAAGGTGAATGTACTTGTCGGGGTTTTCGTGGTTAGCGTGGATGATGAGGTTTGCGCATATCTCATCCACGGCTAACACGATCTGGTTTGTCATGATATCTGATAACGCAAAGGCGTTCAGATACTCTATGACAAAGTCACGTATTAACTTCAGGTTCTTTTTAGTACAATTTACCCGGATCGAGTTATTCATTTGAAACAGTCCTTGCCTCTTCGTAATCCGACACGATGGTCATGAGCAGGTCAAGACCTAGTATCTCAAATACGTTGCGCACTTTGTCCTGCATGTTGTAAAAAATAAGTTTAATCTGGGCGTCTTCGAAGCGCTGCAGGTGCGAAATAAACACGCCAAGACCAGCAGAGGAAATATAGTTTAGCTTGGCGCAGTCTACCAGAATTTTGCTGTAGCTCATGATCTTAGGATCAGAAAGCTCCTCGTCAAGTATAACAGAAGAGCTGGCATCCAGTTCACCATCCAGGGTCATGATGATGGTATTGTCTTTGATTTCTTGTGTAATTTTCATCGGCTTATGTACGACTTGGTTCGTCGTTTTGTTGAGTCGGTTTAAATTTAATAACAAGCAACGTTTGGTCATCATATAAGTTGCCCGGCCCGGTAAAATCTTCCAGGTCATTAATAATGGCGCACTTGATGTCCTCGGCTTCGAGGTGATATGTCTGTGTGAGCATGTACTTCAGGCGATCCTCGCCATATTCTTCGTTGTCCGGACTGCGTGCCTCTACAATCCCGTCGGTGTAGATTACCATCACATCGTTCGGGTTATAGTCGTAGTACATCTCGCGCACGTGATTGTTGTAGCTCTTATCCCGGATAATGCCTAGCCCCAGTCCCTCTGTCTGAAAGTAAAAAACGTCTTCCATCATCGAGTTATAGTATAAGGTATGGCAGTGGCCAGCGCGGGCAAACATAAAGCCCTTCATCCTGTAATCGATGATGTAGAGGGCTGATGTAATAAAGGATGTCTTCTCGATACAGCGACTCAGGGCACTGTTGGCCTGCTTCATAAACTCACTTGGCGGCATGTCCTGCTGCATAAGCCCATGGAAAATACCCTTCATCTGCGCCATATGGAAGGCCGCCGAAATACCCTTGCCCGACACGTCTCCTATTATAATAGCAATACGTGACTCGCTTAGTTGCAGGAAGTCGTAAAAGTCGCCTCCTACTTCTTTCGCTGCCACAGCATGCGTGCTGATTTCAAACCAGCTGTCAGTAGGGAATGTTTTCGGGATAAGGCTTTCCTGTACCTGCGTGGCAATTTTTAACTCTTCCTTGTAGCGTTCGTTCAGCAGCGACTCATTTACCAGGCGCAGGTTTTCAATAGTAAGTATGGTCTGACTGGTAAAGGTGCGCAGCACGTTTGTGGTTTCACGGTCAAAGCCCTGCTCAATATCCTTCAGCAAGTATAGAATTCCGAATAAGTGATTCTTAGATTTGATCGGAAGTATGATCAGTGATTTCCAGGGCAACGTAAGGTCTCTGAAGCCGGGGTTGCGGTCCAGGTTATTGTTAATGTAATCGATGTTCTGGATGTTGTAGGCCAGCAGCAAATGCCGGATGCGGGTAATCTGCTCTGCATTTATACTTAGCAGGTGCGTTACTTGCGGCTCACTGTTGCGGATAAGCTCGAACCAAGCAGCGCTTGCATCAGATGCTTTAATGGTGCTCTCGAACAGCATATCATACACCTGCGACTCGCTTTGCCCTTGCTGTATAGACTGGCTCAGGCGCTGGAAGTTTAGCAGGTCTTCGCTCTTCTGCTCGAACACACTGGATGTTGGCAAACTGAACAACGACACCAAGAAAGCAGCTAAAGTATAAAGCCCTACGAACAGCATGGCTAGCAATAGGAACCCAACATCTGTGTAGTCAATTACCAGGTCAGGGCTATCAGCAAACTGTCGGAAAAAGTTTATGAAAATGTAGCAGCTGAGCAGTATGGCTCCCAGCAGTACCAGCGATCTGCTTTTGTTGTTGAAGGTGAGGTACGCTACCCACTTTAAGTTTGTGCATAGAAACAGGATATAGAAACTGAGCAGCGCCAGCAGCGGCAGGAAAATATAGCTGGTGTAGTTAAAGTTAAGCAGCGTGAGCAACAGTGTGCCAAAGATCAATAGCTCAAACCAGTCCCAGGCTATCTGCAGGAACTTGTTTTTGTGGTACAGCAACAATTGTCGCCAAATATAAAATGCCTTTGCCAGGAATATGATCAACAAGCCAAAGTTGATCTGGTACATTAAGTGCAGCAACGATGGAGAATCGATGTTGGTATAGTTGGATATCAGCCGATAGCCCAGAAACAAGGCCACACTCAGGTAAGCCGCTACACCCGCCTTTGAGAACAAATGCCAGAGATAGCCAATAAAATCTATGCCTTTGAGGTTCTCGGAACTTAGCCGCTGGTACAGAAACACAGAGACGATAAAGATAACAATGAGGATGTTGTTAATAAAAGGCAGCGAGAACTTAACAGCGCCAGGTTGATTGATTGCCTCCGCCGTAATAAGAATATTAAGCAACAGCAGCATCCAGCTAACTACAGCCGTGGTTACTAATATGGATTTTGCGTTTGTCTTGTATAGCATAAAACGGAAAACCGTGCCCGTTGGAAAGGCGTTGCCTGATTGCTGCTTTTGATTGATTTTATAATGAAAGGTAATAATTTTTTCTATCCCGCCTGTGCTCACGGTGAAAATCACATAGCATAACGTAAATATAATGGTTTTGGTTAAATAAGTTTAACGGGTAATGCAGCGGTTTCTTGCACTGCCACCACAACTATACTTCAATGTTCAAAGGCTGATCTGCGGGTTGCACGCGAATGATTAAATTCTGTGAAGTTTAACTGCCTCAGGTACTGCTTTAAAACAAAAGCACCGCTGCATCATTACAATCCAGCGGTGCTTTTTATACTTTAACCTATACTTATCGGCTGTAATTTGGAGCTTCACGCATAATCTGCACATCATGCGGATGGCTTTCGCGTAGGCCTGCACCGGTAATCTTCACCATTTTGGCACCTTGTAGGTCTTCTATACGTGGTGTGCCGCAGTAGCCCATACCTGCCCGTATGCCACCTACCAATTGGTAAATTACTTCGTTTACTAAACCTTTGTAAGCAACACGACCTACAATGCCCTCTGGCACCAGCTTTTTAGAGTCTTTCTCATTCCCCTGGAAGTAGCGGTCTTTAGAGCCTTCTTCCATGGCCTCTACAGAACCCATGCCACGGTAGGTTTTATACTTGCGTCCTTCATAAATGATCATCTCGCCAGGAGCCTCTTCAGTACCGGCAAGCAGCGAGCCCACCATTATTGTGCTCGCACCACCGGCAAGCGCCTTCACAATATCTCCAGAAAACTTAATGCCACCGTCCGCAATTACTGGTACACCTGTGCCTTTCAGGCCTCTTGCTGCCTCCATTACTGCAGAAAGCTGTGGTACGCCTATGCCAGCAATAACGCGGGTGGTACAGATACTACCCGGGCCAACCCCAACTTTTACGGCATCTGCACCGGCATCTGCCAATGCTTTTGCACCTTCGGCGGTGGCAATGTTTCCGGCAATCAGATCTACATTCGGAAACGTGTCTTTTATTTTACGAACAGCCTCCAGTACACCTCTTGAGTGGCCATGGGCTGTGTCAACGCTGATTACGTCTACGCCGGCATCTACCAGGGCCTTCACACGATCCAGTACATCAGGAGTAACGCCTACAGCGGCGCCTACTCTTAAGCGACCATACTCATCTTTACAGGCAAAAGGACGGTCTTTCTTTTTAAGGATGTCTTTATAAGTTATCAGACCTGCCAATTTGCCGGCATCGTCTACTACAGGTAACTTTTCTATTTTGTACTCCTGCAGAATGTCTTCGGCTTTGGCCAGGTCAGTGCCTATTTTAGCAGTAATCAGGTTGTCGCTGGTCATTACCTCCGATACCTTTTGGGTGAGATCTTTCTGGAAGCGAAGGTCGCGGTTAGTAATAATGCCAGTTAGCTTGCCGTTATCATCCACAATCGGAATTCCTCCGATCTTGTTTTCCGTCATAATCTGTACGGCATCGCCTAACGTAGCATTTTCGTTCAGGGTGATCGGATCCAGGATCATGCCGCTCTCAGAACGCTTTACCTTACGCACCTGAGCCGCCTGCTTTTTAATCGACATGTTCTTGTGTATAATGCCGATACCGCCTTCCTGTGCCATGGCAATAGCCAGGTCTGCTTCTGTAACGGTGTCCATGGCAGCCGAGAGCAGCGGAATGTTAATGCGGATGTTGCGCGTTAACTGAGTTGATGTATCTGTTTGGTGTGGAAGTACCTCGGAGTAAGCCGGGAGAAGAAGCACATCGTCGTAGGTAAGTGCCTCAAATAAAATGCTTGACTGTTCAGAGAGCATGGCAAATAAATTAGGGGTTGTTATTTGCCGCGTAAAACTACGAAAATTAGTTGGGATTATTTGCCATGGGGTGGAGGAAAATTTATTTTACCACTATTGGAGCTACATTAATAAGTTAATACGATGAGCAGGTTTCTTTTAGTATCGTGGACCAACCACCCCTAACCCCTCCTTAACCAAAGAGGGGAGTTACAGCAATACCTTAGCAAAAGTATAAGCTCTGCGGCTCCTGCCAAACCTTTCTTCCACATAAAGTCTTACAAAAAGGTTAGCGGAGAGTTGAGAGTATACCGTTATAGAAAGTCATATGAGAAGAAGCTAGCTATTATGCTGGCAGAAAAAGAAGTAAGAACAAAGCTCCCCTACTTGGTTAAGGAGGGGTAGGGGTGGTTGGCCAACGGTATTGAAAGAAGTATAAACTCTAATACACCGCCATCCCTGGGTCTACCTGCGTGGCCCAGGCATGTATACCGCCTTTTAGGTTGAGCAGGTTGTCATAGCCGAGGCGCTGCGTGAGGTAATTAATAGCCTGTGCGCTTCTGAAACCATGATGGCAGATAACCACAACAGGAATGTCGCGCCGAACACGGCTAGATTGCTTTGGTAATTCGCCCAACGGTATAAGCTCACCGCCAAGGTTGCATATCTCAAACTCAGATGGCTCACGCACATCTACCAGTTGTATTTTATTATTCCGGGCAAGCCGTTCTTTTAGCTCTATTGCTGTAATTTCGTCCATGGTACTAATATGCCAAATGCTGTACTATGATAGCGTGCCTTTGGCAGAGTTAAATTGATTTACAAACTTAGCAACGAATTTTCCTTTTTATAGCACCGCTGCACCAGGTATTACGCAATGGATACAACAAATATTTCACAAAGTATAATGGAAGCACTTAGCGCCATGAGCCTGTACGAACTTATTGGCGCCCTGACAGGTGTGGTTGGCGTGTGGCTGGCTGCCCGCCAAAGCGTCTGGACCTGGCCGGTAAGTCTTGTAAGTGTAGCCATGTATGTTATTGTGTTTTACGATGCCCGCCTTTATGCCGACATGGGCTTGAATGCCTTTTATGTGGTAACAAGCCTGTATGGATGGTATGTATGGCTCTATGGTGGCAAAGGCCACACCGAGCGCAAAGTAGGCCGTGTGGGCAAGCTGGAGATGCTGGTACTACTGGCTTTAGGTATTGCCTTTACATTAGGGCTGGGTTACTTCCTGGAGAATTATACCGATGCAGATTTATCTTACACCGACTCTGCTACAACCGCAGTAAGCCTGATCGGCTACTGGATGATGGCCAAAAAGCAAATTGAAAACTGGATTGTTTGGCTGGTAGTGGATGTGGTATACGTGGGAGTTTACACATACAAAGATCTTTATATCACTGCAGTGCTTTACTTTATATTCCTGATTCTGTGTGTGGTTGGCTACCTGGACTGGAAAAAATCTCTGGAAGAAGACAAGAAAATGCAGCTTGTTCCCTAAATAAGTATTTTTGTACTATTTATACTGCAGATAAGTATAATCTGGCTGCAGACGCACTACGTACATATAGGTGATTTGAAAAACACCCTACGTTCAAGGGATGTATGTGTAACGATTAAATGTGACCGGATATGAAGCAAAAGAAGTTACAATTACCCGAAGAATTGAAGTACGAGAACCGTCTGAAGTGGGGCTATGAATCGCCTGACGAACGGCCGAAGAAGATGCGGTTAAAACAACACGGTAATACAGTAGAAACAGAGCTGGAGGTTTATAACTTTTATGACTACAGTTTTTCAGAAAATTAAGACTTATTGCTGATAATATTGTACTTATGTTATTGTTTTTAACGTCATAACACTTCTGTTCCCCACCTTTTTTACCCTCTTTACTCTAAATTTCTGTAAAAATTATCCAATAACAGGTAGCTTTCGTTACAAATAACAAGCTACCTGTTTTTGCTGTTGCTGGGTTGCAACTTATTAAGAGCCAGTAGTCTATAAACAGTGGTTGCATCGTTTTTATGCAATCTGATACGGTAAAGCTTGTCAGGCCCTTGACTGGCTGATGAATGGTACACGCGAAGTAGAACACTAACAAATTTATTGCACCCGATACAAAACTGTACGCCCTTTAACAACAGGTGTGCGAAGCCACTGGTACTGTTGCAGCTCTGATTCACCCCCTCAAGAGCTAAAATTTAAACAATAGCTAAAAATAGCACCATGATAAAATTCTGCCTTTTTAAAAAGGCAGGCTGTACTTCTTTTTGCCTATTTGCGCAGCCTCCTTAGTCAAACATGCCAGCTATCAATCTGGCCTTATCTCAGCTTTTGTAGAATCAATAGCGGTGTGACAGTCAGTTGTTTGTCATCTTAACCAATTTAGGAAGCAACATTTAGCCGGAGCCTCACACCTCTAATCATTAAACAAACTTTTATGTCAACAAAACATTTACAATTATGAAGAACTTTTCATGTTACACGAGTAGAACGGATCACGTTCTCTCGAAGCAGCTGCAGTTACTATGGCGTTATGCTATGGTTTTTGTAGCTGCTTTTTTCGTTATGAGTAATTATGCAGTAGCTCAGAATGCAACGACAGACCTTACTAACTGCTATGGCAGCTGTACATCCAATGATTTTACAATCACTGAGGTGTTTTTAACTACTGATGCTGCTGGAACAGATAGAGTGGAAGCTGATGATTGCCTTGAAGGTGGAACAATACCTGTTTATCTAAATTTTACTTTTAGGAATAACACAAATAGTGACAGAACAGGCATCTTCCTATCGGCTAATGTAAATGGAACCCCCTATAAGATATGCTTTCCAGGTTTACTGCCGAAGAAGCAGTCAACAACATACACTTATAGTACATCTATAGATTGGGTATGTGGAACTAACCTTGTTTTGGAGAATACATTTGTGGGTTGGGGTAGTGCTGGTGAACAAGTTTGTTCAAATAGCTGCTCTCAGGCTACTCCATCAAAATGTAGAATGTTAGGAGATGTTATTGTAAATACACCGCTTATACCTGATTTCAGTTATGTACCTGAATGTGTAACAGGAGGCCAATTTGAAAGAGTTTGCTTTACAAACGAAACCACTGGAGGTTATCAAAACTATAGCTATGTATGGAACTTTGGAGATGGTACAACAAGTACACTAGAAAATCCTTGTCATACCTACACTTCAGAGGGGACATTTACTGTTAGTTTAACAGTTACTGACATAAGGTATGAGCTTGATGCCGATGGTAATGAAACGACTACTGAGATTAGTAGAACAGTAAGGACTGAAACAAAACAAGTCGAGGTAAAGAGTTGCTGCCAGTTCTCAGTTACCTGCCCTAGTACAAATACTGATTTAGGAACGTTTAGCTGCTCAAACTTCAGTAGTATTCCTGCTCTTCCTACGACAGTAGCTGCAGCTAAAGCAGCTCCTTATAACATAGTGATAGGAGACAATCCATGTGAAGTTATTAAAGTTTCTAGTTCGGATAGCGAAACACCTAGCACTTGTAGTAGTGAAGATCAGAATATTACCCGTACTGTTACAATCTGGGATGATCTTAATGAAAATGATATAAAGGATGCAGGTGAGCCATCACAGGCCTGTACGTTTACATACACCGTTGTGGCTGACAAAACACCCCCAGTGATTTCGGTGACTGGCCACACAGCAACTCTAGGCTGTAACCCGACTGCTTCAGAGATTACTGCTGCCTTCGGTACAGCAACAGCTTCTGACGGTTGCAGCGGCACAGCTTCCGTGACT
>NZ_JACRVF010000002.1:332367-725051 GCF_014306105.1 Pontibacter cellulosilyticus
ACAGTTTCAAGTAACGGTTGCTCCCGTTCCCAGACCATGACTTTCAGTGCGACCGACGCCTGCGGCAACACCGCTACCGCGACCCGCACCGTGTCCTGGACTGTAGACACCACCGCCCCAGTGATTTCGGTGACTGGCCACACAGCAACTCTAGGCTGTAACCCGACTGCTTCAGAGATTACTGCTGCCTTCGGTACAGCAACAGCTTCTGACGGTTGCAGCGGCACAGCTTCCGTGACTGCTACCCCAGGTACAGTTTCAAGTAACGGTTGCTCCCGTTCCCAGACCATGACTTTCAGTGCGACCGACGCCTGCGGCAACACCGCTACCGCGACCCGCACCGTGTCCTGGACTGTAGACACCACCGCCCCAGTGATTACAGTAAGTAGCACACCTCTTACAGGTAGTAACTGTGTTGCGCCTACTCAAGCTCAACTTGAGGCAGCGCTTGGTTCAGCCACAGCTTCTGATAACTGTGGAAATGTGACCGTTACTGCATCAGACGGTGCTGTTCAAGGCCAAGGATGTTATCGTTCTCAAACACGTACATTCACCTCAACAGATGATTGCGGTAACACCGCCACTGAAACTAACACAGTATCTTGGACAGTACCAATAGTAGTTGATTGCTACAGTGTTTGCGTATCAATGGCCAACTATGACCAGAGTAGCAATACTACTACTTTTAGGTTTAGAGTATGTGCAAATGAATGTCCTAATGCGCTATCTTACATAGCTTTCATTATAGGCAGAAGAATAGGAGTTGTGTCACCAGTTAATGGGTCTGTATATAACTACCCTGGTGATCCTAACATAAGCTACAGAGTTTCTGTGCCTATAAGTAATAAAGTTAATGGAATTAAGTTTGAAACAATTGGGGAAGGAATCAGAAACGCATGTGACATTTTTGAGTTCACTCTTGCTGGTAACCAAACACAAACTCCAATTAATATAGAGATCAAAGCAGGTAATAATACTTACAACATTCCTATTAGCAATCCATCTGCTTGTGTATCTTCTCAAACTAATGGAACTACTGCACTTTCAGCAACTTCATCTAGCTCACTTCAAAGTATAGGCGAAGCTGAGGGTGACTTAAGAGCCTATCCAACTCCGTTCTCTGACAAGGCCACAATCGAGTTCACCACTTCTGTGGACGAGAACTACACCGTGCGTCTGTACGACATGAAGGGAGCGCTTGTGAAGGAACTGAAGTCTGGCGCGGCCAAGGCTGGCGTAGTGAACCAGGTGGAGGTTGACGGCAGAAGCCTGCCAGAAGGCCTGTATTTAGGCAGAGTAGTGAGCGACTCCGGATCACAGACTGTCAAATTACTATTGAAACGATAAACCAACATAACAAACAGTAAGGAGGCTGTTTAGAAAGGCGGGGTGCCGGGAGCTTGCTCTTGGCACCCCGTTATTTTTAGATTAATCTGTTATAATTTAGCTAGCTTATACATATGAATGTATTGTATATATTGTATTTATATTTGCATTGTGTTAACATTTATTTACTAAGGTTAATAAGCGTTTAACTTTAAAGCTGTGTAATTTAAGTACAAGAAATTATATCTCTCGTTAAACAAATAAGAGAAGATGAAATGCAGTATAAGACATTTGTATTGCATGAGTAAGTAATAGCGCTACAGATATTCAGCAGAATGCAATAGCTGAAGGTATAATGGATTAAGCTACAATTTATAACCTGTTGATTAATATTTGTTAAACAAAACTTACAGCTTTAGTTACCAAGGCATTTAAACACAACACCGAAATAATAAGCTGGTGTACAGGATCTAAACTCCCCTTTTAGAGCTGATTCTTTAACAATTTAAAAACAGATCATGAAAAAAACCTACCATCTGAAAAAGGTAGGCTGTAAATCTGTTGCCTTCATTTCACAGCCTCCTTAAAATTACCCAGCTATACTTTGCGCCTGCAAAGTGGTTAAGGTCCATTTTATACGGCGGTGTGCATCAGGCAAAGTAAATCAGCCGCAAATCATCAAAAACAATTTATGTAATTTAAACATTTACAGCTATGAACAAATTTTCTTGTTACACGAGTAGAACAGGCAATGTTCTCTCACAGCAGCTGCAGCTAGTATGGCGAATCGCCATGGTAGTAGTAGTTGCTTTTTTATTTTCAGGTAATGCTTATGGGCAAATTCCAGCCTCTTATTGCGATGGTAATCCAGCAGGGTGGCCACTTAGCGGACCTGGTACTGCCAAGATTACAGACAAATTTAACTCGAATGTTGATGATCAGTTTACTGAAGGATCAAAAGACGGGAATCAAATAAATCAAAACGCCTGGGCACTTGGTACTGCTAATGATAAAGGTGACATCATTAATGCCGGAGCCGCGCTTGTAGATGGCTGTGTATTACGCTTCTTCGCTGACCGCTATGCTGTTAATGGTGATGCTGCTATTGGGTTTTGGTTTTATAAAGATCCGAATATAAGTCTTAATCCTGATGGAACTTTTAGCGGCACTCACACGGATGGTGATATCCTGATAGTGGTTAACTTTGTTAACGGCGGTGGAACAGCAGCGCCAGTAACTTATATATGGAGTAGTGGCTCATTAGTAGAAACATCTGTTCAAGGATGTGGTATTACAAACACAACTCAGATGGATGTACCATCAGGTTTAAGTTATCAGTCAAAATCTGGTCCAGCTGGCAAATATCAAGCAGGTGCCTTTTTTGAGGGATATGTGAATTTATGCGGATCAGGTATCGATTTGTGCTTTAGTAGATTCTTAGTTGAAACAAGAAATTCACAGTCGCTAACTGCTTCACTGCAAGATTTTGCTTTAGGTAGCATTGATATCAAGCCTGCTATACCTCAGGGCACAGCAACAGATGAAACATGCTTAGTGAAGGGAACAGTTACTGTTACTAGTCCAATTGTTGGTTTATCTTATAAATTAAGTGGTAATGGGTTTAATCAAACTATAGTAGCAACTGCTGGTAACCCAGTAGTATTTACAGGGTTAGAAGATGGTACTTATAGCCTGACAGCGATAAATACAGCTAGTAACTGTGAGTCAGGGGCTCGTAGTATAGAAGTTGACGCAGACATAACACCGGTGAATGCTCCAGGTGCGTTAGACGTTGACAGATGCGGTCCTGGTACAGTAACATTAGCAGTATCTAACCCACTGGGTGGTGTTACCTACAGATGGTATGCTACCCAAACATCTACAACAATACTTCATACAGGCACCACATTTACTACTCCTAGTCTTAATGCAACTGAAGATTATTGGATCAGTGCTACTGGCGCTAATGGATGCCCAAGTACTAGAACTTCTGTACAGGCTATCATTCAAACGCCTGTTGTGGTAGAAGCTGGTGATAATTTAGCCCGTTGTCAATCTGCATCTGCTCAAGTGGTTCCTCTAACTGGTGCAAGTATAACAGGTGGTGCTACTACTGGTACCTGGACTATTGTATCATCAGTGCCAGCCAATGCAGGAAATACGTTGGGTAATAACACATTGGCTAGTGGTAGCCTTACTGTGGCTGCCAACTACGTTGGTGTGATCACACTACAACTAACAAGCGCAGACCCTCCTGGAGCTTGTCCATTTGTAAGCGATACAAGAACCGTTTCAATTGGGCCAGCTGCTGTCGTTGATGCCGGCGATAACCTTGTGCGTTGCCAATCTGCTTCAGCTCAGGCAGTTGCTCTAACAGGAGCATCAGTTACCGGTGGCGCTGCAACAGGAACCTGGACTATTGTATCTTCTGTGCCAGCCAACGCAGGCAATGTGCTTGGTAACAACACACTTGCCAGTGGTAGCCTGACAGTAGCAGCCAATTATGTAGGCGTTATCACTTTGCAGTTAACAAGTGCCGACCCAGATGGAGCTGGTCCTTGCGTGGCAGTTAGCGATACAAGAACAATTACTATAAATCAAGCTGCAATTGTAGATGCTGGTGATAACTTAACCCGTTGTCAGTCCTCTTCAGCACAGGTTATAGCGTTAACAGGTGCTAGTGTAACAGGCGGTGCTTCAACAGGTACATGGGAAATCGTGTCTTCAGTACCAGCTAATGCAGGTAACGTGTTAGGCAATACTACATTGGCTGGCGGAAGCCTGACAGTTGCTGCTAACTACACTGGTGTAATTACACTTAGATTGACAAGCGCTGATCCTGACGGAGCAGGCCCTTGCCCTGCGGTAAGTGATACAAGAACTGTAACTATAGGCCCAGCTGCAGTGGTAGAGGCAGGTGCTAATCTTGAGCGTTGCCAGTTAAGTACTACACAAGCTATTGCTTTAACAGGAGCAACCGTTAGCGGAGGTACTAATACTGGTACCTGGTCTATTGTTTCCTCTAACCCAGTTAACGCGGGTAATATGCTTAGCAACAGTACGCTAGGAAGTGGTAGCCTGACAGTGGCAGCCAATTATGTAGGCGTTATCACTTTGCAGTTAACAAGTGCCGATCCGGATGGAGCTGGTCCTTGCGTGGCAGTTAGTGATACAAGAACAGTTACTATTTACCCAGCAGCTACTGCTAACGCAGGTGGACCTTACACTGTAGGATGTACTCAGCCACGACAGGTAACTTTAATGGGTACATTTGGTGGCGGAGCAACCAGTGGAAGTTGGAGCGTGCCAATGGGAATGGGTACTGTAGTTGGTAATGTGTATACACCAAGTGCAGCAGCTCTTGAGGCTGGAGTGCCGGTTACACTTACGTACACAACAAATGATCCTGCAGGCCCATGTCTAGCAGCGACTGCTACTGCAATTGTGAACTTTGAAGTTTGCGATGTGTTTGAAGGCTGTACTTTAGGCTACTGGAAGAACCATACAGGTAGCTGGGCATGTTACTCACCAACCACTCTATATGGTAGTATATTTGCAAGTGCACCTGATGAACTTAAAAATATGGAATTGCTTGACGTGCTTAATCTAGGCGGCGGCGGTATCTATAACTTAGCACGTCAGAGTGTAGCAGCCCTATTAAATGCTTGTCATCCACATGTGGATTATGAGTTGACTAGTAGCCAGATTATCAGTAGAGTGAATGCAGCATTTGCTGCTGGTACTAAAAATGCTGCAGGTGCATTAGCAACAGAGCTTGATATGATGAACAACGCTGGTTGCTCTATAGATGCTCATAACAGACCAATAAGCTCTAGTTCATCTTCTTCTCTACAAGGTATAGGCGAGGTTGAAGCTGGTGATCTGAAAGCTTATCCGACTCCGTTCTCTGACAAGGCCACAATCGAGTTCACTACTTCTGTGGATGAGAGCTACACCGTGCGCCTGTACGACATGAGAGGTGCCCTAGTTCAGGAACTGAAATCTGGCGAAGCCAAGGCTGGCGTAGTAAACCAGGTTGAGGTTGACGGCAGAAGCTTACCAGAAGGCCTGTACTTGGGCAGAGTGGTGACTGGCTCCGGATCACAGACTGTTAAGTTACTATTGAAACGATAAACCAACATAACAAACAGTAAGGAGGCTGTTTAGAAAGGCGGGGTGCCGGGAGCTTGCTCTTGGCACCCCGTTATTTTTTATCAAAATATTCAAAGTATTCTTTTATAAATATACTGTGTTGTAACACAGATATGTATAAGTATATTTGAGCGTTCTTGGCTTCCAACTGCTGAACTTATACTTCATATTATCGTCTACTCACCCTCATAACACTATCCTCTACTTACTATATAGGATCGATGTTATAAGTATAATATTATTTAAATAATATTTTGCATAATATTGTTTTGTTGATAGTATGTTGCTGAATTAGTGCAGGAAAATATCTCCTTACTAACTGCGTCTGTATTTGAATAACATCAACATAATTGAAGAAGTTAGAGTATAAGCGCCTCCTTACCCCACCTCCAAACCCTTTAGTACGTTGCGGTAAAGTTTACAGCAGCTGATCACTTGTTTCCCAAACTATACATGATGGTTACGCTTTATGAAAAGTATGGCGGCAGGCTCACTGCAATTTGGTGGGGTTACCTGTTGCGTCCAGGCCCAAAGCAACTGCTCACATAAGTGAGTATTGGTCAAAATCTAAATCAGACACCTTGTTACAGCGCAAGTAATTGCTACAGCTAATAAAACCATAACATTGGCTAAACGGATTTGCTTTGCCCGGTTTTTAATGACGTCTTAAAAGCTTTCTAAACAAAACCTCCAACAACAATGAAACAATTTGACTTTTACCAATTGAGAACGGAGATGATTCTATCCAATCGGCTGTACCGGTTGCCAAAATTTTTCTGTCTCCTATTTTGCTTCGGCCTAATCTTGCTAGCTCAGTCCGTTTATGCCCAAGGCCCATGCCCGGGTAGTAATTGCGTATCTGGTGATATGCGGATTTCAGAAGTTAGGCTCGTACAAAAAACAAGTGCGGGTTATACAGATATGGCAACAACTTGTGATGTAGGACAAACTTTTAATGTAAGTCTAAAAGTTACCATTGATGTTACATCTCAAACCCGCTATGGTTTTGCAGTTATAGCTGATATATACATAAATGATGCTAAAATTACTAAGTCATTAGCCTACTGTGATTCTAAGGATTTTCCGCAAGGCGTAAATATAATTTATGTTGATAAATATGCTGATGGAACACCTATTACATGGAGTTGTGGTACAAAAATTCAGCTCAAAGATGTTTATACAGCTTGGAACAATGCAGTTGAGTCAAGAACTAATCCTAGCATCTGCAATTACTTATCCAAAGATACTGAAGGGAATTACAATGGGTTAATTACAGCTGCCAACTGTAAAAAAATTGCCCCAAAATGTAAATTTTATGGTTCAAACGAGAGTATTACAGTTGTTGCTCCCTTATCAGCCAGCTTTACTACTGTAACTACCTGCGATCAGAATAATCCGGTTTTTAAAACTTATACATTTACAAATACTTCACAGGGAGGGTTCGGAAGTCTTAGTTATAAATGGGAAGTTAAAGTAGCTCCAGCAGAACTATTTACAGAAATGTCTACAGCTACTAATTATTCTTATACACCAACTAGCAGTAATGCATTTACAGTGAAGCTAACAGTTACAGATCAGACCAGTCCTATACCACTTGTTGATACTGAACAGACATTAGTGAATACGCCTGAAACCTGTTGTACTAACCCTATCATAACTGATAAAACAGCTACGATATGTAGTGGAGGGAAATTTACTGTAACTTTAATTTCAGATAATAATAATACAGTACCAGCAAATACAACTTATACATGGGGTGAGCCAGTAAGCAGTCCTACAGGTATTATATCGGGCGGTACTTCACAAACAGATGCAAGTTCAATAAGCCAAACACTTGAAAATAATTCGAGTAATTCTGCAACGTTAACTTATACTGTAACACCAAAGTCCGGTGGATGTGCAGGTAACCCGTTTACAGTTACAGTGACGGTTGATCCAACTACTTTTGGAGGTAGCGTAGGTAATGCCCAGAATGTGTGCAGTGGTAATCAACCTGCAAATAACATTACTTTAAGTGGCCATGTAGGTAATATAGTTAAATGGCAGAGATCGACATCAGATAATTTTATATCAGGGGTGACAGATATTGCAAATACTACTAATACATTAACAGCTGCATCAATAGGAGTACTTACTCAAGATACTTGGTTCAGGGCAGTAGTAAAAAGTGGTGAATGTGCTGCAGCTAATTCTGCCCCAGTGAAAATAACAGTTTATGAAAGTCCAACTGCTGCTACGGTAGGAGGTACACAAAATCGATGTGGAACATTAACTTCTACCTCTCTCGGTGGCAATACTCCAAATGTAGGCACAGGTGCATGGAGTAAAAAAAGTGGTCCAGGATCAGTAACCTTCAGTAATATTAACACAGGTAGCTCAACAGCTACAGTTGATGCGGTAGGTACTTACGTATTTACTTGGACTATATCTAATGGTACATGTACACCTAGTTCAGCAGATATAACTGTAAATTATTATACCGCCCAGTCAGCCCCAACATTAGATACTACACCGCCAACCTGTTCTAATAATAACGGTACTGTAACAGTTACAGCACCACTTGATGGAAACGGTATCGATTACGAGTATAGCAATAATGGTGGTACTAGCTGGCAGGAAACTACTTCTTTTACAGTAGCAGGTGGAGCAAGCTATAGCATTATTGTTAGAAATAAAAACACGACCTGTATTTCTATTGCTACTACTGGAACTATGGCATCTCAACCTTCAGCTCTATCTACGCCGAATGTAACTATATTAACCTATCCTGATTGCTCATCGTCTTCAGGAACTCTTAAAATAGTTAAATCAGTAGAGCCTTTAGAAGAATATGGTTTAGGCTATGAATTTAGCAATAACAATAAGGATTGGGTTGAAAGTCCTGTTTTCAGCTTTACAGCAGGTGCTGGTTACTCACTACATGTTAGGAAAGTAAGCGATATTACTTGTGTAGCTTCAACATCCTGTCAAGGAGAAGGTTCAAGAATAACTTCCCAAACCACCAGCTCCATACAAACAGATGCGCAACCTAAAACTGAAGATCAACTAACTGCCTATCCAGTACCATTCTCACAGAATGTAACACTGGAGTTTAAGGCAGAGCAGTCCGGCAAGTATGAGATCAACTTGTACGATATGAAGGGGCAGCTTGTACGCCAGCTGAAGTCTGGTACTGCAAAAGCAGGAGAGGTTACCCAGATTGAAGTAGACGGAAGAAGTATGGCAGATGGCATGTACCTGGCCCGAATGGTTAGCGGCTCAGGATCTAAAACTGTTAAGCTACTCAAGAAGAACAATTAGATGTAATATTTTATTAAATAGAATTTTAAAGCGGCACCGGGGCTACCTCTGGTGCCGCTTTTTTATTATTTTAAGCTAAGTATAAACTGGCTTGCTGTGTGGGTAAATTTATACTTCCCTCTTAAAGCTTTTTCTGCATGAAGATGATGTATAAGAAGAAGCATGTTTAGACACTATCCCCAACTTTGTTTTTTATACTGTTCACCCATTTCATGTATACTTATACCTGTTGTTATTGCTGAATATTATAATTTATTTAATTAAATAAAGGAATAGTTATATACTTTTATGCTTAAATCCGTACTACTCTAAAATGCAATTAACCGCTTTAGCTAGATTGCAAATGCACTGGCTAATCAGTTAGTGGTATTTACCGCGCCAATAGTACCTATCCTAAGCCCTAATGCTTTCTGATGCAGGAAAACTGCGTCAGCTACTACTATTATTTATACTACAGATAATGGAGCAAAGCACCAGGGTTACCATTTCACCAAATCTTAAGAACCAAAGAACATTATTTGGGGCAAGCCCCTAATTACCGGAAGGTAATGCTATGTATCAGCCTTAAATGATACTTGCAGCCGTCCTGTCTACCGCTGCTTCTCAGCATTGGGTGGCACTGCTGTGCCCACATTTTTCAGAATCATTTATAAACCAATAAACAATAAAAACCCATCACTATGAATTACTTATACCGAAACAAGTATGGCGAGCGCTATGCGTCATCACCCAAGCCATCGAATATGAAATGGCACCTGCTAATGCTACTGATCTCGGCATTGCTTGTGTCTTCTAATGTGTTCGCACAAACATGCCCAGACCTTAACTGTACTTCTAATGATGTAACAGTGCAGCGGGTATACCTGGCAGATGTAAATGGTGTTCCTTTAACGTCGGCCTGCACACCCGGCGAACAGGTACAGGCCTATCTGCACCTGGTGGTATCTACTAATACACCAAGAGTAGGAGCCTTTATATTGGGCACACTTAAAATTGATGGTATGGCCGACCAAGCTGTGGCAAACTGTTTTGGTGTGGCTTTGACGGGCAACAACAATATTCTTAAATACCCGACTCCTGTAAACTGGACTTGCGGCAAAAAAATTATGCTGGTGGATATTTTTGTTGCCTGGGGTACGGGTAACACAGACTTCTGCGTGAACCCGACTACCTGCTCTTCTATTGTGCCATCGAAATGCCGCCGGGAAGCACCTATTGTTGTAGAGGCGCCGCTTATTGCCAGCTTTACAGCACGGGCTTCCTGCACAGAAAATAACCGCTACGAAACTATTGCTGTAAGCGGTTCTGCAACAGGAGGCAAAGCACCTTATACTTATGCTTGGGACTTTAATAACGACGGTGTAACAGATGCAACCACCCAGAACGCTACATATACTTATATGAGCACCGGCGAAAAGATGGTTAAGCTTACCGTAACAGACTCCTCTAGCCCGGCTAAGACAGACATGCATACAAGTATGGTGATGGTGAATGCCTGCTGCACCACCCCGGATGCGAACGCCGGCGACGACATGGTGCTTACCTGTACCACCACAAGCGTAGTCTTAAATGGTAGTTCGGCAACAATGGGGGCAACATATGCCTGGGTAGCCAGCAATGGTGGTAACATTGTATCCGGAGGCGCCACGCTTACACCAACTGTAAACGCCGCAGGTACTTATACTTTAACCGTTACAACAGCAAGAGGTGGCTGCACCGCATCAGATGTGGTAGTGGTAGCAGAAAATAAAGTAGCGCCTGATGTAAACATAAGTACGCCTTCTGTGCCGCATCTTACCTGTACAACACCTACTGCCATGTTAGGCGGATATTCTTCAGTGCAGGGTGCTACATACAAATGGACTGGTCCGGATGGCTTTACAGCTACAACCCAGGGAATTGAGGTTTCTGTAGCGGGCATTTATACGTTAACAGTTACGGATCCGGCCAATGGTTGTACAGCGTCAAAACAGGTTTCAGTAACAGAAGATAAAGAAATAATCTTAAGTGCAGGACTCGACAAAGAGCTGAGTTGCAAAAACACTTCGATTATGCTAGATGGCTCTACGTCTGTGCCGGAGCATTGGAGAAGTGTATCCTGGACAGCCAGCAACGGAGGCAATATTGTATCGGGAGCACATACGCTTACACCAACTGTGAACGCGGCAGGTACTTATACTTTAAAAGTTGTGAATTCGCGTTCAGGTTGCGAGGCTACTGATGTGGTAGTAGTTACTATGGACGATACTAAGCCAACTGCACAGGCAACCGGAGGCATGCTAAGCTGCGCTACAGGTGCACTGCAGCTAAAAGGCTCTTCTACCACACCAGGTGTAACTTACAGCTGGACAGGACCAAACGGCTTTACCTCTATAGAGCAAAACCCGACTGTAACAGTGGCCGGTACTTATATTTTAACGGTAACAAAAAAATCAAACGGGTGCTCTGCAACAGCTACTGCTATTGTAACACCGCAACCAACGCCAGAGCCGGAACTAACCTGCCATATGGAGAACTTCAGCGACGAGAAAATGGGCTTGGTTTCAGTACTTAATACACCAGCGGGCCCGGTGTCTGTATTTGGTCATAAGCGTAACCCGGATGGAAGCTATGCTCCACAAAACCATGCTGCCATTTTCGATACGCAGGCACCTACCGGCGACGATACCGACTTGTACACTGTAGACTGGCATCATGTGCTGATCATTAACCAGGACCAGACCAACGTGCCAAACGACAACCAGTGGGGTGGTGAGTTAGTGCTTGATTTCGCACAGACTGGCCCTGTAGTAATGACCTCCATGCGTGCCTTGGACATCGACGGCTATGAGAGCAACTCGTGGATATACCTGTACGGAGACGAAGGGCAGGAGCTTTACAAGGTGAAACTGCAGGCATTGGGCAATAACAGCCGCCAGACAGTAGACTTGGGTAATACAAGAGGGGTGATGAAGATGAAGATCGTGTTGGATGGCCGCAACGAAATGATGCACTTGGCCGGCTCCGGCGCCTTCGACGAGCTTAAGTTCTGCATCGAAAACGAAGTGGAGAACCCGTGCAACGAAGTGCCGATGGCAAGCGCCGAAAGCAACAAAGCAGTGGCTTATCCAATGCCGTTCAGCGACAGAACTACCGTTGAGTTTACTTTTGTGAAGGGCGGCGAGTATGTGGCAAACCTATACGACCTAAGAGGTAACCTGCTGAAAGAGCTTCAGAAAGGTACTGCACAGGCAGGACAGTTGACTAACGTGGAAGTTGACGGACGTAGCTTACTGAACGGCATCTATATTGCCCGCATCGTGAGCGGCAACGAGGTGAAAACCGTGAAGCTGATTCTGAGAAAATAAAAAGTTAGACATAATGCTGAAAGCTGCCCCGGTGCCTTTGGTGCCGGGGCAGCTTTGTTTTATACTTATAGCGTATTTTTTACGACCTTTGGTATATGCTTAAAGTCGCGATTACAGGACCTGAGTCTACGGGCAAGTCTACTTTGGCGGAGCAGTTAGCGCAACACTACAATACGGTGTGGGTGCCGGAGTATGCGCGCACTTATGTAGGCAACTTAAACAGGCCTTATACTTTGCAGGATATAGAGGCTATTGCGCGCGGACAGTGGGAGCTGGAGCAGCAGGCCATGCAGCAGGCAAACACTATACTTTTTGCCGATACCGATATGCTTGTGCTCAAGATATGGAGCCAACATGCTTTTGGCGAGTGCCCTGCCTGGATATCTGAAAAACTAATGCTGCAGGACTATAACCTTTGCCTGCTAATGGGCGTTGATTTGCCGTGGGAGCCAGACCCGCAGCGTGAGCACCCGCACATGCGCCAGTTCTTCTTTGATTGGTATAAGCGTGAGTTGGAGGCCATGCAGGTACCATTTGTAGAAATAACAGGGCAACAGCAGGAGCGTTTTGCTATGGCACAACAGCACGTTAACAGTCTGCTCCCGAAATCTAATTAAGAAACAAGCTATGCTACACTTTCTCGAGAACGAATATTTTAAAGTAGGCATCGAAAGCCACGGTGCAGAACTGCAGCATTTTATCAAAAATGACGAAGACCTGGAGATGATCTGGGTGGCGGACCCGGCTGTATGGGCTAGCCATGCCCCAAACCTGTTTCCGATTGTAGGGGAGCTGCCAAAACAGCAGTATACTTATGATGGCGAAACCTACCACATGCAACGGCATGGCTTTGCACGCAGCAAAGATTTTAAAGTGAGAGAGGAGAGTGATAAAAAGCTGGTGTTTGAGCTGGAGTATGATGAGGAAACACTGGCACAATACCCGTTTAAGTTTAGGTTGCTGGTGGCCTACAAACTGAATGATAATAGGCTGGAGGTAACCTACAATGTATTTAACGAAGATAAGAAAGCCATGTGGTTCTCGGTAGGAGCCCATCCGGGTTTTAACGTGCCGCTGTACCCCAACGAGCAGTATGAAGACTATTACCTCGAATTTGAGCAGGAAGAAACGCTGCGCCGCTACCTGATAGATGAAAACGGCCTACAAACCGGCGAAACCGAGCTGATTGAGGAGCAAAGCAATATACTGCCGCTCCGGCACCAGTATTTTGATAAAGACGCCATCATACTGAAGGACCTGAATTCAGAAAGACTGGTACTGGCAAGCCATACGGGTCCACGAAAGATAGAGGTAGAGTTTCAGGGATTTCCATACTTGGGTATTTGGGCTAAGCCGGGGCCGTCGCCTTATGTTTGCATAGAGCCATGGTGCGGTATTGCCAGCAGCACAAACGGCAGCGGCGAGTTACAAGACAAAGAGGGAATAAACGAACTGGGCCCGAAGCAGGTGTTCGAGCGCACACTTAGCATCAGGGTTTGGTAAAGGAAGTATAAAACGCGAATTGCGATCTATACTTTGATGATATAAATCCTATCCCTGACTCAGTGCTCTAAACTTAAACTCAAGCTATCATCTCGACGAAAGGAGAGATCTTTTTAGAACTAGTGCAGAAGGAATTTAATAGAGATCTCTCCCAAAGGTCGAGATGACAGGAAACATTAATTTAATGGCGTGGGGAGGGGGAGGTGTGGGTAAATCTAAATCATAAAAACTAAAATCCCCGATTGGCGTACAATCGGGGATTTTAGTTTTTCAGTCAGTGCAGGGACGGTTCCGGGAACTTTGGTACTTTAATGTTCCGGATGTCGTATCTTGGTTCAAAATCACTTATCGGCAATGAAATGCCGGGTGGCAGATCTAAATCTGGTAAATCATCTCCTAGTGGCTCACCTCCGTCATCGTCGTTGTCTGTTGATGGGGGGTGGTTAAATCTTCTGCGTGGGGCAAAAGCATAATATGCTAGTATGGTTAGGAGCGCCATTGTATACAAAATGCTGATCATCATCACAGTTCTACTTAATCATTAATAGTTTCAGCTGGCTTCTGCTACATTCTTATTGGTGCAAAGGGCTATGTAGAGGAATATATGCCATTTACTGTTTTCAACGTACTTTCTGCGTCTGTGGTTTTTGCATTTAAGGAAAAATAACACGCTACTAACCAGCCTGTAGTGTACGTCTGCCCATATGCCTACATTTATTTTTGATTAATAAGGAAATGCCCCCTACCTTTGTCCTTGTTAGGGGTGCCTTAATATAACGGGCTGAGATCATACCCATTGAACCTGATGCGGGTAATGCCGTCGAAGGGAATACAAAACGGTAATAAATGGTAGCGTCATGCTACTCCCCCTGGCATAAATTTTTATGTCAAACTTTTTATCACTTATCATCAATGAAGTACTTAGTATTTGTAATTGCGACCATTGTGTTGCCATTACAGTTGTTCGCGCAACACAACCTGAGCGGACGCGTGGCCGACGCTGCTACTGGCAATGGACTGGCTGGTGCAAATGTGGTGCTGCAAAGCACGGGCGCAGGTGTTGCCACAAACCCACAGGGCGAATTCGAGTTTCCGAACCTACCTGCCGGAGATTACACGCTTAGCATCAGCTACCTGGGCTATGCGGAGAAGAAAGTAACCCTTAGTCTGCCGCAAAGCCAAATAACACACATCAGACTGCGCCAGCAGGCTTTACAAACCAATGAAGTAATTGTGCAGGCCACACGCGCCGACCAGACAACAGGAACCACCTTTACCAATGTAACACGCGAGGAAATAGCGGAACGCAACTTCGGCCAGGACTTGCCATACTTACTCGAGCAGGTGCCGTCGGTAGTGGTAAACTCTGATGCCGGCGCAGGGGTTGGTTATACCGGTATTCGTATCCGGGGCTCCGATATTACCCGCATCAATGTAACGGTAAACGGTATTCCGATAAACGACTCGGAGAGCCACGGTACATTCTTTGTGAACATGCCGGATTTTGCCTCTTCTGTAGAGGATATCCAGGTACAGCGCGGGGTAGGTACATCAACAAACGGTGCCGGAGCCTTTGGTGCAAGTATAAATATCCAAACGCAGCAGGTGCGCCGCGAAGCCTATGCCGAAACAGACAACAGCTACGGCTCTTTTGACACCTGGAAAAATAATGTGCGTTTTGGTACAGGGCTGATCAAAGGCAAATTTGCCTTTGACGGACGTTTGTCGCGCATCAAGTCGGATGGCTATATTGATCGTGCCTTTTCAGACCTGAAATCGCTATACTTTACAGGTGGCTACTATGGCGAAAAAACATCTGTTAAATTCATCACTTTTTCTGGTAAAGAGCAAACGTACCAGGCATGGTATGGCACACCAGAAGCGCTGGTGTATGGCAACGAGCAGGACCTGCAAAACTACATAGACCGCAACTGGATAGAGGGAACCGACAAAGAGAACCTGCTTACTGCCGGCCGCAGGTACAACTACTATACGTACGACAACGAAACCGACAACTACCAGCAAGACCACTACCAACTGCACCTGTCGCATGATTTTATGCCGGGCTTGACCTTCTCTGGTGCGCTGCATTATACGTATGGCCGTGGCTATTACGAGCAATTTAAAGCAGACGATAAACTATCGAAGTATGGCTTACCGAATGTGGTGATAGGTGGAACAGAGATCAAACGCACGGATATTATTCGTCGCCGCTGGCTGGATAACGATTTCTTCGGGGCTACTTACGCGCTGCAGTACCAGCCTAACTCCCGCTTAAATGCCACTTTGGGCGGTGCTTGGAACAAGTATGACGGCGACCATTTTGGTGAAGTGATCTGGGCACGTTATGCCTCCACTTCCGACGTCCGCCACAGATACTACGACAACAATGCCGTAAAAACAGATTTTAACATCTTCGGCAAAGCCACATACGGCTTAACGGATAAACTAAACTTGTTCGGAGACCTGCAGGTGCGCACCATCAACTATGCCTTCGTTGGCTTCGATAACGACCTGGAAAGTATAGAGCAGGACGTGGATTATACTTTTGTGAACCCAAAGGCAGGTATAACTTACAACCTGAAGCCGACGCACCAACTGTATGCTTCTTATGCTGTGGGCAATCGTGAGCCGGTGCGCGACGACTTTACTGAGTCTACTCCAAACAGCCGCCCTAAGCACGAAACGCTTCATAACTGGGAAGCTGGTTACCGCGGTCAAATTGCCCTTTCAGAGGTGGCAGGCAAAGCACTTTTGGCAGACGTGGAGGCAAACCTATACTACATGGACTATAAGAATCAGTTGGTAGTAACCGGCCAGATAAATGATGTAGGTGCCTATACCCGAACAAACATCGACGAGAGTTACCGCCAGGGTATAGAATTGGCAGGTGCCTTGCGTTTAGGCACTACTGCTAAGCTTAGCTCTAACTTAGCTTACAGCCAGAACAAGATAAAAGGCTTTAACGAGTTTATTGATGATTATGACAATGGAGACCAGGTAATGAACAGTTACAACGAATCTACCATTGCCTTCTCGCCAGCCTTTGTTTCATCTACGCAGCTGGAGGTAGAGGTGCTAAAGGGCTTGCGCGCAGCTTTTATCTACAAAACAGTCAGCAAGCAATACCTGGACAACACAGAGAACGAAAGCCGCATTATCCGCCCATATGAGGTAGGTGATCTGCGCCTGCGCTACAACATTGGCTTTAAGAACATACTTAAGGAGCTGGAGTTAGGCTTGATGGTGAATAATGTGTTCAATGAAATGTATGCGGCCAATGGCTATACTTTCAGCTACATTGCCGGTGGCGACCAGATAACTGAGAACTTTTACTACCCACAGGCTACCCGCAACTTCCTGCTGTCTGTTGGGTTAAAATTCTAACTATAAATCCACTTCCATGTAAAGAGCCTCACCAATTGGTGGGGCCTTTTTATTTGTCAGGATTTGCAGGATTTTAGGTTGGATAGGGTTGTTCTGAAACTCGAAGTCCAACCACCCCTGCCCCTCCTTATCTAAGGCGGGGAGTCTGCTACTACTGTTTCTCCTTTCATCACAAAAGCTGTGGCTTTTACTACTTCATTTTAGAAGGATCTAGTATGAAAGGAATATAAGCAGAAACTACTTAGCTTATACTTTTGCCAGAGTAAATCAGAGTTCCCCGCCTTAGATAAGGAGGGGCAGGGGTGGTTGGACCAAATTACTCATTCTGCTAATCCACTAAAACAAGTAATTCCTGCTACAGGTTATACTTAAAATTTTAACTTTGCGTATTACCCTTTCTCATTAACCTTAAAACAAAACTATGGCTTACGAATCATCAGGAGCACCTGACTACTTCAATATCGACGACCTGCTTACGGAAGAGCATCTGCTAATCCGCCAGACCATGCGCGACTTTGTGAAGCGTGAGATTTCGCCTTACATAGAGCAGTGGGCACAGGATGCGCATTTCCCCTCTGAAATCGTGAAAAAGTTTGGTGATGTAGGTGCCTTTGGCCCAACCATCCCGACAGAGTATGGTGGCGGTGGCCTGGACTATATCAGCTACGGCATCATTATGCAGGAGATTGAGCGAGGCGATTCAGGTATGCGTTCTACAGCTTCGGTGCAAGGCTCCCTGGTGATGTACCCAATCTACAAGTATGGCTCTGAGGAGCAGCGCAAAAAGTATCTTCCTAAATTAGCCAGTGGCGAATGGTTAGGTTGCTTCGGCTTAACCGAACCAGATTTTGGCTCCAACCCGGGTGGTATGATGACGAATATCAAAGACATGGGTGACCATTACCTGCTTAACGGTGCCAAGATGTGGATCTCTAACTCTCCGGAGTGCCAGGTGGCCGTAGTATGGGCAAAGAATGAGGAAGGCCGCATTAAAGGTGTGATCGTAGAGCGTGGCATGGAAGGTTTCTCTACGCCTGAAATCCATAATAAATGGAGCCTGCGTGCCAGCACTACAGGAGAGCTGGTATTTGATAACGTGAAAATCCCGAAGGAAAATATCATGCCTAACGTAGAGGGCCTTCGCGGTCCTTTGGGATGCCTTGATTCTGCCCGTTATGGTATTTCGTGGGGTGCTATCGGTGCCGCCATCGATTGCTATGAGTCAGCAAAGAAATACAGTATGGAGCGCATCCAGTTTGATAAACCTATTGGTGCATTCCAGTTAACGCAGAAAAAGCTGGCAGAAATGCTTACAGAGATCACTAAAGCCCAGTTGATGGTATGGCGTTTAGGTACTTTGATGAATGAAGGGAAAGCATCTACGCAGCAGATATCGATGGCCAAGCGAAACAGCGTAGATATGGCCCTGCACATTGCCCGTGAGGCACGTCAGATTCATGGTGGTATGGGTATAACAGGTGAATACCCGATCATGCGTCATATGATGAACCTGGAGTCGGTAATAACCTACGAAGGCACACACGACATTCACCTGCTGATCACAGGGGCTGATATCACAGGTATTTCTGCATTTAAATAATCGTTGATCGGGTGGTAAAGTATAAGAAGGCAGCTGCGTGAGTGGCTGTCTTTTTTGTTGATGTTTTGAACTACCGTCTGTATCTGTGAGGGGCGAATGAGCAGCAGCTGAAGTATAAGTACCATAGCCTCAGCTTTTGCGCAGACAGGTCGCGATCTGTCCCTATGAATGTTTTGCAGTTGCAAATGCGCAACTTAGAGGTGTCGATCCCAGTCTTTGTTGTGAGCGAATCATAGACTAAAGAAGGAGAGTAACTAGATAGAAAGGTAGAACTGATTGCTATTGTTTTTTTGCTAATTATATTAGATTTATATCTAAAAAATATAAAATAATTAGCAAAAATACGTAAATTCGTAAGCTAAAATGGAGCCAATTCTGGTAGTAAACTGTTACCATTAAGTGCTGCAAAAGCAGAAAATAAGAATTAATTTTAGAGCATGAGGGAAGACTATCTTACTGGCGGCAACGAATACATGACGCCAACCGAACGCGACATAGACAAGGCGCTCCGTCCGCTTAGTTTCTCTGACTTTACCGGTCAGGATAAGGTGGTAGAGAACTTGAAAATATTCGTGCTGGCTGCAAAACGCCGTGGTGAAGCACTGGACCACGTGCTGCTGCACGGACCTCCAGGTCTTGGGAAAACTACACTTTCGCATATTATTGCTTCCGAACTGGATGCAGGTATAAAAATGACTTCGGGACCTGTACTGGATAAGCCAAGCGACTTAGCTGGTTTGCTTACCAACCTGGATCCTAACGATGTATTGTTTATTGACGAGATACACCGCCTCAACCCGATTGTGGAAGAGTACCTGTACTCAGCTATGGAGGACTACAAAATTGATATTATGCTGGACTCGGGTCCGAATGCACGTTCTGTGCAGATCAGCCTGAACCCGTTCACGCTGATTGGTGCTACTACTCGTTCAGGCTTGCTTACATCGCCTTTACGTGCGCGTTTCAGTATTAACTGCCGCCTGGAGTACTACGATTCGGAGCTATTGACTTCTATTGTGAAGCGTTCCTCAGGTTTGCTGGGAGCACCTATCTATCAGGATGCCGCATTCGAGATTGCTCGCCGTAGCCGTGGTACACCACGTATTGCTAATAACCTGCTTCGCCGTACCCGCGACTTTGCTCAAGTAAAAGGCGATGGCTCTATCAACGTAGATATTGCAAGGTTTGCCCTAAATGCGTTAGATGTAGACCACAATGGTCTGGACGATATGGACAACAGAATCCTGACCACTATCATTGATAAATTTAAAGGTGGGCCTGTAGGTTTATCTACGATTGCAACAGCTTGTGGCGAAGAGTCTGAGACAATTGAAGAAGTGTATGAGCCGTTCCTGATACAGGAGGGTTATATTAAGCGTACAGCGCGTGGCCGCGAAGCTACTGAGTTAGCGTATCGCCATTTAGGTAAAATTCCGCCACAAGAGATTGCCTCTGGTGGATTGTTTAGCCAGCCGGAAGCGTAAAAAATAACTGTTTGTGATAAAGTTAAAAAAGCAGGCTATATGGCCTGCTTTTTTGCTTATCTTATTTTCGGATTAAAGCTGTTCCTTAGAACTGCTTTAATTTATTATTCAGTTTTCTTTATCTCTGCGATAAGCTCCACCTCCAGTACAGACGCTTCATCAAACAAACGATCTATTTGTACCCAAGTGGCAGCAGGGGAGTGGGTGCCATAGTATTTCTTCCGGACTGCTATACTTTTCTTTGTGGCTTCCATGTCGCGGGTGTAAAGGTTCTCCTTCACCACATGGGTAAAGTCCAGTCCATACTTCTTTAGCGTTAGCTCCAGCGTTTTATATACGCGTTCCGTCGCCTCATCCATAGTTCCGCTGCCAACAGTACCAGAGATGTAGAGCATATTGCCACTGCGGTAAGCTTGCGCATAGTTATACTCTTTCTCGCCGGGGTGCAGGTGGAATACTTTACCGTTCTTCTCCAGAATTCCCTGAGCTTTAACTTCTACCAAAAGAGCAAGGCAAAGTAACAGTAAGATTGCAAATAATTTTTTCATAGTGTTTATAGATTATGGTTTGATGCCAGAAAGGTAGCAAAAGCTCAGAATTAAGTATAAGATTTTACACACTTTAACTAAATTTATACTTTATAAAGTGCAGTAAAAACTTATTTCCTGCACAGAAAAGAAAAGCGTAAAATCGATCATACAACCATAACTGATCACTAAAGTCTGTTTTAATCTGCTGTTGGATTTATTTTGCCTTACTTTTGTTCTTTAAACCATAAAGGTAAAGTATAAAAGCGGCACCAAGTACAAATTGAGCAGAGAGAAGTATACATATCTTGTAAAGCAGAAGGCAAAGGAGCTGGGTTTTATGTACTGTGGCATTTCTAAAGCAGAATTTCTGGAGAAAGAGGCGCCGAGGCTGGAGCGTTGGCTAAACCAGAATATGCACGGACAGATGCACTACATGGAAAACCATTTCGATAAGCGCCTGGACCCGCGCTTGCTTGTAGATGGCGCCAAAACTGTGGTGTCGTTGCTATTAAATTACTTTCCTGCCAAAGAAAACCAGCAGCAAGAGGAAGATACTTATAAAATATCAAAGTATGCTTACGGCACCGACTACCACTTTGTAATAAAAGACAAGCTAAAGGAGCTTTTGAATTATATCAACGAAGAGATAGGAGAAGTAGGAGGCCGTTGCTTCGTAGACTCAGCGCCGGTGTTGGATAAGGCGTGGGCAAAGAAAAGCGGTTTGGGCTGGGTTGGCAAAAACTCGAATCTGATAACTCCGCAGGTAGGCAGTTTTTACTTTATAGCTGAGCTGATCATTGACCTGGAGTTGGAACCCGATGGGCCAATAAAAGACTATTGTGGCTCTTGCACTCGTTGTATCGATGCCTGCCCAACTAATGCCATTGTAGAGCCTTACGTGGTGGATGGGAGCAAGTGCATTTCCTATTTTACCATTGAGCTGAAAGACCAGCTGCCACAGGAAATGAACGGCAAGTTCGGCAATTGGGTATTTGGGTGCGACATTTGCCAGGATGTCTGCCCCTGGAACCGCTTCAGCAAGCCGCACAATGAGCCAGCATTTCAGGCGCACCCGCAACTAACGCAGATGAAAACCAGCGATTGGCAGGAGCTGACACAGGAGGTCTTCTCTCAGTTATTTAAGAAATCAGCGGTAAAGCGCACAGGATACAATGGTCTGCTGCGCAACATCATGTTTGTGCAGGGAAAAGCCACTGCCCAAGAAGAATAGCACCTAAACCTGTGCTTTGGCAAATACCTTATTAAGCACCAGCAGGTACATGCCAGAAAACTGTGCATAGCACCATTTTTTAAGTTCCTGTAATTCTTCTTTGATTAATACTTTGAAGGCTTTTCGAAGCTCCTTTTCAAACAGCATCTTGTCGAAGCTAACCTTCAGCAAAATGGTTTTAATGTATTCTAACATTTCGGTAGGCGAATGAATGATAATCTGCTTTTAATTACGTTGCAGGGGAAAAAAGTTGCTTTTTATCTCATTAATTATCACAAATGTATTAAAAAATATTACCAAATTTAAATGATGTTGATTATGTGTCGAACATAACACAAGTCATTGTTTTCCTCCCTACATTAACAACGGCTAATATTCAGCTTAAGTATAAAGTTTATGCTTGTTTCAGCATCGCTATTAATGTGCCAGTTTCTGTCATCCCGGAGCAATGTTGCAAGCTGTACTTACCCATAGAAAACAGGCAACTAGAGTAAGTGCCGGAATTTAGTTAAATTTGCTACGGTACACGTGTTGGTACCATCCTGTTAAGTTGGATATGCGCCCTTTTGCCCTTTTTCTGTTTTTGATATTTGCCCTAACTGTGCCCGGACTGGCGCAGCAGGTAAGTATTGAATTAGGCAAAAGCCCCTTGCCCATAAACCAATATTACACCGTTTCTATAAAGCTGCAGGACGAACAGCTGAAAGAATACACACCCTTCCCCGAGATAGAAGGGTTTAAGAAAAGCACCCGTTACTCCTCTGAGAAAACGGTAACAGTGGGTGGCGTTACCAATATCATCCGAACCTATACCCAGAACTATGCTCCGCTGGAGGAAGGTGACTTTATACTGAAGCCATTCACCATGAAGGTGAACGGTACTACGGTGCAGTCGCAGGGGATGGCTATTAAGGTTGTACCGATGCAGGCAGGCACGGCGCAGGGCCCAAACCTGCCCGATCTGATTGAAGAGCAGGACAAGCAGGCGCCTACCAGCGAAGAAATTGAGTTTGTTGATAAGGAGGATAATGCGTTCCTGCGGCTGTACACCAGCAAAGAAAAAGTGTTTGTAGGCGAAGGCGTAGATGTGGCTTTATACTTTTACCTGGCCGAGGATGACCAGCGCCTGCTTGATTTCCATGATTTTGCCAACCAGATAACAGGCATCATCAAACAGATAAAGCAGCCGAATGTGTGGGAAGAGACGTTTGACTTTTCGGAGATAACGCCGGAGAACGTAACGGTGCAGGGCAAGCCTTACCTGCGGTTCAGGCTTTACGAGGCTGTGCTTTACCCTTTAAACCTACAGCCACTCAAGTTTCCGCAGTTGCAGCTAAAAATGATAAAGTATAAAGTTGCCAAAACTCCAAACCTGCTTACCGAAGACCGACAGGAAGGATTTAAGACATTTTACAGCAGAGAGCGACAGGTAGAGGTAATGGAGTTGCCGCCGCACCCGTTGCGCAATGTGGTGCCGGTGGGCAATTATACTTTGCTTGAGAGCATCTCCAAAAAGCAGGTATCGGTAAACAAAAGCTTTAGATATTTATTTGAGATAATAGGAGAGGGTAACTTAGATGCTGTGATGCCGCCTACGCCTGCAGCTCCGGCTGGTTTGGAGTTTTATCCGCCGGATGTTCGGCAGGATGTAACGAGGCGTGCAGGCAGGGTGTCGGGTGCGAAAAGCTTTTCGTACAATGTGCTGCCCCGTGAACCGGGTACCTATGAGCTAAGCAATGCTATAGAGTGGATATACTTTAACCCTGTAACAGCTGCTTATGATACCCTGCGGCCATCTTTGCAGGTTACAGTAACCGGCGCCCGCGACAGCGATGCCTTGGTGCTGTCGCGCGATCTGGGAGCTTTCTACAACATTATCGAGAATGAAGACAATACGTTGGTTAGCCTTCATTTTTTCGAGGAAATAAAGCGTTATACAAACATTATACTTGCCGTACTGCTAGTGGTGTCGGCATTTGTATTTCTAAAAAACAGAGCATGAGTAATTCATATGGTAAACTTTTTAAGATAACTACATTTGGCGAATCGCATGGCCCGGCAGTAGGAGTGATAATAGACGGTTGCCCTGCCGGGCTGGAGATAAGTGTAGAAGAAATACAGCATGCCCTGGATCGCCGCCGCCCCGGCCAGTCAGATATAACCACGCCGCGCAAAGAAGAAGATAAAGTAACCATACTTTCCGGCATATTTGAAGGCAAGACTACCGGTACACCCATTACCCTGGTGGTAAATAACAAAGATCAGCACAGCCACGATTACAGCCATATTCAGCACGCCTACCGTCCATCGCATGCTGATTATACTTATACCGCCAAGTATGGTACCCGCGACTACCGTGGCGGAGGCCGCAGCTCGGCACGCGAAACCGTAGCACGTGTGGCTGCCGGTGCATTGGCCATGAAGCTGCTGCAAAACTACGGCATCAGTGTAAATGCTTTTGTATCGCAGGTTGGTAAGGTAAAGCTGCGCAAACATTACTCTAAGTTAGATTTTAGTAAAATTGATGCTAATAAAGTGCGCTGCCCCGATGGTAAGATAGCTGCCCGCATGATAGGTGTGGTAGAAGAAGCCCGCGATAACCTGGATACTATCGGAGGTGTAGTTAGCTGTGTGATTCAGGGCGTGCCAGCCGGCCTGGGTGAGCCAGTGTTTGACAAGCTTCATGCTGAATTAGGCAAGGCCATGCTAAGTATAAATGCTGTAAAAGGCTTCGAATATGGCAGCGGCTTTGAGGGGGTAAGTATGCACGGTTCTGAGCACAACGACCAGTTTTATACAGACAACGAAGGAAATATCAAAACAAGAACAAACCATTCCGGAGGTATACAGGGTGGCATCAGCAATGGGCAGGACATATACTTTAATGTAGCATTTAAACCGGTTGCCACTATACTTCAGCCCCAACAAACAATTAACGATGCCGGCGAGGATATTACCCTGCAGGGCAAAGGTCGCCATGATCCTTGTGTACTGCCACGCGCCGTTCCTATAGTAGATGCCATGGCTGCGCTGGTTATTGCTGACTTCCTGCTGCGCCAGAAAGTTAATAAAGTATAAGTATAGTTTTAAAGATATTCTGATTTACCACAGCGGCAGGAATTTAGTCTCACTTTAAGAGCTCTTTTGTGCTCCTCATATAGAGTTGATTTATCCTGGAGAATGGCAAAAAAAGTAGTGGGAACTATATATTATATTATAGTGAAAGCTGCAGCTTAAAATTACTCTAATGACTTTTAGACAACTTATCAGCTTGTATATCCAAATACTTCATGCTTGCTGCTGCTTTGTATTTTGAAGTGCTAGAGTATAAAAACAGAAGCGCCGCCTCTTTTATACAAGGGGCGGCGCTTCTGTTTTTATACTCTAATGCTTAGAATAATTTCAGGTATACGACCAAGTACCACACTAATATAAGAGCCGGTAACAAGAACGGAATAGAATAACGCACAATATAAGCGAAGAAAGTTGGCATCTTTATGCCTGCACTTTCTGCAATGGCTTTTACCATGAAGTTAGGACCGTTGCCAATATATGTGAACGCACCGAATAGTACAGCTGCCAGCGAGATAGCCTCTAATAAAATTAAAGTTTCTGGGTCAGCGCCAGTGCCTGTGGCAAATGCTTTAACTTCTACTACACTGTTCTGTGCCATATCATACTTCGCCATGGCCAGCGATAAGAAGTTGGCATAGGTAGGAGCGTTATCTAAGAAGCCAGAAAGTGAACCGGTTGCCCAGTAAAGGAAATTCGGTGTAATATACTGCGAGAACTCAGGCGATGAAGCTATAGCTGCTGAAAGCTGCAGGGCAGGCATCATGGTAAAGAAGATACCAAAGAACAGAAACACCACTTCAAGGATTGGGTGGAAGTTAAATTGGTTTCCTGCTAACGCTGTTTTGCTAGAGAATTTGAAACAAGCAAAAGCTGCTGATAACTGTATAATCTCGCGTAGGAAAGAAAACTTGTTGCCATCGTAGGCGATGTGCGGTAATCCTTCTATCACGTTAGGGTCTAGGAAAATGGCACCTATGATAATAGCCAACCAAAACAGGTTGCGCTTCCCACTTACATAAAACTCTGTCTTCTCTTCGTTTTTAGCTACTACCTCTGGGCGGGGTGTGTAAGCGGTTTCTTTATTTCTGCTATCAATTAAAAAGAAGATAAGGCAAAGCAGTGCAATAGTTAGTACCCATGGCGTAAACAGGTGTTGTAATGTCCAGAAAAAAGGTACTCCTTTCAGGAATCCGATAAACAACGGAGGATCTCCTAGTGGAGTAAGTAAACCGCCAGCGTTACTAACTATAAAGATAAAGAATACGATCTGGTAGGGCTTAATGCGGTGTACATTCAGGCGGATAAAAGGACGTATCAAGAGCAGTGATGCTCCCGTTGTGCCCACTAAATTTGCCAGCACAGCCCCAACCGCAACTAAGGCTACGTTCATGGCAGGTGTTGCATTCGCGTTGATATTGATGTAAATACCACCGGCAGCTATGTACAACGAGCTTAAAAGTATAGCAAAAGAGGCATACTCGAAGAAAGTATGCACTGGCATGTGGTAATCGCCTAAGGCAAAAATATAATAACCTAAAACAGCCAAGCCTAAGGTAACAGCAATGGTCTTATAATTGTGCTCCCAAAAGTGGCCAAAGAAAATAGGCCCGGCGGCAATCATACCTATCAGAATAAGAAAAGGAATAATAAGGAACGCCGGTGCTATGTGTTGAGACTGCACCAGAAATATAAAGTTGTTCAGCATGTCTAGATTAGTGCGGTAAGAAAAGGTAATTTAATTTGTTGTTGCACAAAGATACATTTTCTAGCTTAAATAGCCACCCCATTTGGCGGTATACCCTAGGCAGGCCCGGAATTTGTGTAGATACATGTAAAGCGGTTTACTTCGTCGGAAATAATGCCTAATTTTGGAAACTTAAAGCGACACCCGCTAGTTTTAGTTTTAAACAAGATATATCATGTCAGAAAATAAAGAAAAGATGGTTTCGGTTTATGCTGAGGCCAACCCCAACCCTGAATCGATGAAGTTTGTGATGAACCAGCAACTGCTGCCAGAAGGGCAGAGCGTGGATTATCCAAACGTAGAAAGTGCAATGGAGTCGCCGCTGGCGCAGGAGCTGTTCAATTTTGATTACGTTTCTCGTGTATTCATTGCCAGCAACTTCGTTACAATCACTAAGAACTCAGAACTGGAGTGGGTAAAGCTTATTCCTGAACTGCGTACTTTCTTAAAGTCTTATGTAGAGGCTGGAGGTCCTATTTTTAACGAGGGTTTCTCTGTTAAGAAAGCTGCACCTGCTGAGGTAGGTGGCGAGACATCCGCAGAAGATGCAGAGATTTCTAAAAAAGTGATCGACTTGCTGGATAACTATGTACGCCCAGCTGTTGAGCAAGATGGCGGCAATATTACATTCAAGTCCTATAATGACGGGGTGGTAACAGTGCACCTGCAGGGTTCATGCAGTGGTTGCCCATCAGCAACTGTAACGCTAAAGGCTGGTATCGAAAACCTGCTGAAGCGCATGGTGCCGGAAGTGAAAGAAGTAGTAGCCGACGGTGTAACGATCTAAGTATAATTGTAGGTAAAGTATAAAAAGAGCCAGCCTTGAATAAAGGCTGGCTCTTTTGTTCTGTAGCTGCCATAATCCAACCACCCCTAATCCCTCCTTGTCTAAGGCGGGGAACTTATAATTCACCCCAGCCTTCTCCTAATAACAGGAGAAAGTTAGTAACTTGATCAAAATATAATCCCTGTAGTTCCAGCTTAATATCCCTTCACACAAGATCTTTTCAAGATGATATGTAGTAATGCTTATGTGATAGTAGTAGAAGCAGTAGTAACAGATTCCCCGCCTTAGACAAGGAGGGGTTAGAGGTGGTTGGACCCAGTTCTGCTGAAGAATCTTGCTAGACTATTTAACTTATCACATCACCCATCAAACAAAAAGCCCGGAGCAGTTGCCCCGGGCTTTTTAAGTATATTCTAAGCTTATATTACGAACGTGTTACCGGAGTAGCTGCTGCGGCAACTGGCTTAGGCTCTTCTTTAACTGTATCTACTACAATTGGTGTAGCGATAAACAGGGAAGAATAAGTACCGAACAACACACCGATGATCATCGCCAGGGAGAAGCCACGTAGAACTTCGCCACCGAAGAAGAATAGGATCACTACCACCAGGAACAATGTAAGGGAAGTAATGATCGTACGGCTGAAAGTGCTGATAAGAGCTGGGTTAACCAGGTCTTTGATCTTCGTGCGTGGGTTATCGTTCATGTACTCACGTACACGGTCAAAGATTACCACAGTATCGTTAATTGAGAAACCGATAATGGTAAGTACCGCTGCGATAAATACCTGGTCCATTTCGTAAGATATACCGAATAGGTCAAGTATAGAGAATACAGCAATAATCATTAAGGCATCGTGTAACAAGGCCACAACACCACCCAAGCTGAACTGCCACTTTCTGAAGCGGATCATCACATAAAGGAAGATACCTACCAGTGCCAGAAGTATAGCGATAAGTGCTGTGTTCTGAATATCGTCAGCCATTGTTGCACCAACTTTAGATGAGCTAAGCACTTCAGGAGTTAAGTTGCTGTACTCTGCAAGGCCTTCGTCAAGCGCTGCTCTTACTTTGTTGTCTGCCTCAAGGCTCTCGTCGTCGGCTAACCAGCTGGTAATTACTTTAACACGGTTAGAAGCACCGAAAGTCTTCACCTCTGTACCTGCACCCTGGAAGTTATCTACCAAAGCAGCGCGAACCTCAGAAGCAGGAACAGCCTGATCCAACTCTACTACATAAGAACGGCCACCTCTGAAGTCTACACCCAGGTTAGGACCACCATTGATGTACATGGCAATAAAGCCGAAAGCAATTACGCCAAGTGAGAAAGCGTAAGCTGCTTTTCTATACTTCATTACATCAAACTTAATGTTACGGAACATGTTGTCCGACAGCACAGATGAGAATGAAAGTTTACCAGCTTTTCTGAACGTGCTTTCTACAAACAGTCTTGAGATAAATACTGATGTAAAGAACGACGTAACGATACCGATCATCAACGTAATAGCGAAGCCTTTTACCGGACCAGAACCGAAGAAGTAAAGTATAAAACCTACCAGGAAGGTAGTAACGTTAGCATCCAAAATAGTACTGAAAGCCTTATCGTAACCTTTGTTGATCACTTCGCGCATGCTCAGGCCTTTTCTAGCCTCTTCGCGCATACGCTCAAAAATAAGTACGTTCGCATCCACGGCCATACCCAGTGTAAGTACGATACCAGCGATACCTGGCAACGTAAGCGCAGCGCCAAACTGAGCAAGTATGCCAAGTATAAAGAACACGTTAAATACAAGTGCAAGGTCGGCGATAAAACCACCACGGCTATAGTAACCGATCATGAAGATAACTACCACTACTAAACCAGCAATTGTAGAGATCAGACCCTGGTTGATAGCCTCTTTACCCAAAGATGGACCTACAACAGCCTCTTCTACGATACGTGTTGGAGCTGGCATTTTACCTGCCTTTAAGATGTTAGCTAAGTCTTGTGCTTCTTCGATAGTGAAGTTACCAGAGATAGATGAGTTACCACCAGTGATTTCGCTCTGTACCACAGGGGCAGAGTATACATAATCGTCAAGTACGATAGCAACCTGACGGCCTACGTTCTCACCAGTAAGGCGAGCCCATTTCTTAGAGCCTGTTGCGTTCATTGTCATGTTAATCTCAGGACGGCCCTGCTGGTCAAAATCCTGACGTGCATCGTTGATTGCGTCGCCACCAAGCGGAGCCTTACCATCACGACCTTTTTTAATAGCGTAGAATTCTACAAACTGCATGTTGCCTTCGCCTGCCGTTGGCTTAACAGACCACAGGAACTTCATGTTTGGAGGAAGCATAGAACGAACTTCAGGACGGCTGAAGATCTCGTTGATCTTAGCTGTGTCACGCACGTTAGCCATCAGGCCACCCTGCGTAGGTATAAACAGGTTTGCCAACACGCCACCCTGCTGAGCAGTAGTGTCAAGTGCTGCAGTTTTGTTTGTATCTGGCGTGGTTGCCGCTAATGCACTAGTGTCGCCGGCAGCTGCCTGCGCTAATACGTCTTGCGTAGTGTCGGTAGTAGTTGCGGCAGCTGCAGAAAGCGCATCTTTTTGTGGTGCTGCAGCTGTGCCTAAGTTAAGTTTGCCGGCTGCCTGCTGCTGGTCAAGGTACTGGCCAACCTGCATAAAGTAAGGGCTGAATTCCTGAATAGACCATACTTCCCAGAACTCCAGGTTTGCCATGCCAGATAAAAGCTTGCGAACACGGTCAGGGTTGTCTACCCCTGGTAACTCGATCTGAATACGACCTGAACCTTTCAGGCGCTGGATGTTTGGCTGCGTTACACCAAATTTGTCGATACGTGTGCGCAGGATGTTGAAAGAGCGGCCAATCGCGTCTTCTACTTCTGCTTCGATCACCTCAATTACTTCTTCGTTAGAAGATTCGTAGCTGATCTTGCCACGGTTAGCTGTGTTTGAGAAGATGCGGCTAAGGCGTCCGTCTGGCTCAACTTCGCGGAAAGCCTGGCCAAAAAGTGTAACAAAGTTCTCCTGGCTGTTGCGCTGCAGTTCTTTTGCACGCTCCAGAGCCTTCAGGAAATTAGGGTCTTTGCTGTTGCCAGACATAGACTTGATGATCTCTACCGGAGAAACCTCAAGCACTACGTGCATACCGCCTTTCAGGTCAAGGCCAAGACCAAGCTCGTTCTCCTTAACCTCCTGGTAAGTCATACCCAGGAATACTTCTTCATTCCAGATAGAATCAAGGTAAGCCTGTTGCTTAGCCATATCTACATTGCCTTGCGCATCAGTGGCATAAGCCTCAGCTTTGTCCTGGATGCGGCTGGCAACAAACGAAAACGATAAAAAGTAAAGGCAGATAGCCGATACAATTACCGTTAAAACGATTATTAACGATTTGTTACGCATTGTTTAATTAATGAAAGTATAGGTGAATTTTAAAAACAACATTGATTCCGGGTAGCTATTTTAAATCAACCTTTAAAAAAGCTTAGATGTTCCGGATGAGCCTGAATAACTGCATGTTAAGCAGAAATGGCGCCTATAAAAATAAAGAAATGGAGGTGTTGCCCAGCCTAGGGAGCGTTGGGCTGAATGGTAATAGGAAAGATTTGCGCTAAGAAACCAACACTAGGAGGTATGGTTGTATAGGCAGGTAAAAGAATATCTGTCGGGTTTGCGAAAACAGGCTGATGCGGCAGTGGCTCTACGGCCTGCTGCAGGTTAAGCGCCACAAAAGAGGTAGTGCCCTCGAGTGATACCTTCTGCTTTACAACAGTTTTGTTTTCGTGCTTTTCTGCCAGCCGGGTGTCGGCTTGTTGCGGAGTTGCCTCAGCCGAGCAAGTATAAGCCACCACTTCCTGTCCGTTGAGCATAAGTGCCCACAGCAGGGTAAAAGTCATCAATAGATGCTTTAAATGGTTCGGTATGTTCTTGGCTTTTGGCATGTATAACCACAAATGTAAAATCTTTTCTGAAAAAAACAGAAAAACTTAGCGGTTTACATCAATAAATCGCTTCACATCGTTCTTTTTCCCTATAAGAATCAGGATATCTGAAGGATAAATAATGGTGTCGGCTTTTGGTACACCAATAATGTGCTCTACCTGCGTTGGCTTACCATCCTGTATTTCCTCGAAAAAGCGCTTGATCGTGATCAGGTTAAGGTTATATTTTTCGCGGAGCGATATTTTGGCGAGACTGCGGTTGGCGATGTTGCGCGGCGCGTTTATCTCCACGATCTCATAATTATCGGGCAGGGGCAGGAACGTGCGGATGTTAGGCTGCAACAAGCGTTCTGCTACAGTCTTGCCAACCTCACCCTCCGGAGAAAGAATCTCCTGAACACCCATTTTCTCTAGAATACGACGCTGCTGCTTGTTAGAGGCACGGGTAATAACACGCTTAATGTTTAGCTCCTGCAGGTTGGCTGTGGTAATAAGTAAGGCCTCAAAATCCTCGCCAATGGCAACTACCACCGCATCCATGTCCTGGATGTTCTGGGCTTCCAGGGCGCGAATATCGGTAGCATCAAGGGCAACGGCATAGGCTACGTCTTCTTTGATGGCCTCTACGTGATCTTCGTCGTTGTCGATGGCAATTACCTCTGCGCCTCTTTCTGCCAGCGTGCGGGCAATGGAGTTACCGAAAATACCCAGGCCTATTACAGCAAATTTGCTCCTCATGCTTTTGTTTTAGCGTTTAAGAAAGTGGTAAGCACATCAAGGCCCCGCTCAAAGTTGGCGTTATTCGGTATGATGATGTCAGCGTCGTTTTTATAAGGCTTGATGTACTTCTCGTAAGTAGGCGCTACATGATGCGTGTAGCGGTACAATACATCATCCAGGTCATAGCCGCGCTCTACTTTGTCGCGAACAATGCGGCGCTGCAGTTTAATGTATTCTTTTGCGTCGATGTATACTTTCAGGTCCAATAACTTGGCAATCTCCTCGAAATAGAAAACAAAGATACCTTCTACCACCACAATAGGGGCAGGCTTGAATTCCAATTGCTTGGCTACTACATTAGGGTTATTAAACGTGTACTCTTTACGGTAAACAGTTTGGCCTTGGCTTACTTTAAGAATATCTGCAGCGTAGGCTTCGTCGTCTATGCAGGAGGGAAGGTCAAAGTTAACGACCCCGTTTGGATCTATTGTCTGGTGTTCGCGGTCTTTGTAATAGTTGTCTTGCGAGATCAGGCAAACCTGCTCTGGTGAGAACGAAGTAAGGAGTTTATTCAAAAAAGTGGTTTTTCCTGAAGCACTACCTCCTGTAATCCCTACGATAAATGGCTTTTGCATTGGAAGCTTTAGTTTCAGGATACAAAATTAAGATTTTAGGCAGAACAAGACCAAAGGCAGCGGAATAAATTTATACTTTACCCGTTTGTTCTCAGGAAATCGACCAGTTTGCGCACGGCGCGGCCTCGGTGACTGATGGCGTTCTTCTGTTCTGGACTCATTTCGGCAAATGTCTGCTCATAGCCATCCGGCCTGAATACAGGGTCGTAACCAAAGCCTTTGTTGCCTTTCCAGTCGTGGGTTATACTTCCGTCTACGGTGCCTTCAAACTGGTGCTCTTCCCCATTGAGTATAAGTGTGATGCTGGTTCTGAAGTTTGCTTTTCTGTTCTCGTTGCCCTTCAGGTTTTGCAGCAGCAGGTTTATGTTGTCGTTATCGGAGCGCTGGGGGCCGGCATAGCGGGCAGAGTATACACCGGGTGCACCGTTAAGGGCATCAACTTCCAGTCCACTATCGTCGGCAAAACAGCTGATGTTGTATTTTTGCCACACATACTGTGCCTTTTGGCGTGAGTTACCCTCCATGGTGTCCTGCTCCTCAGGTAGTTCTTCATGGCAGCCGATCTCCTCCAGGCTCACCAGTTCATACTTGCCTTCCAGCATCTGGCTCACTTCGGCTATTTTATGTTTGTTGTTGGTGGCGAAGCAGATTTTTTTCATGGATTTAAATGTTGAATAACTGAATTCTTAAATAGTTGATGTATTAGTGTTTACTCAAACTAAATATGCTGCTATCTCACTTTCTGTCAATACCACCTCCACGCGTTCCTGTAATGTTGTAGCCAGGGAGTAACCGGTATAGGTGGCTGCAACCGGATAGAGTGGGTGGTGCCTATCCACGAGTGTGGCTACTTCTACTTTTTTGGGGTTCTGGGGGAGCAGTTTATTTAAAGTATAGGCCAATGTTTTGCCGGTGTTCAGCACGTCGTCTACCAGTACCACATTTTTATCCTCAATCGTTACACCTTCCGGCGATAACGTAACAGGGGCCTCTAGTGGAGCAGTTTTGTCTATGCGCACCTGCAGCAACTGTACTTTTATAGGCGATATGCTTTCCAGTTTTGCCGCCAGCTTTTGAGCCAACGTATAGCCGTTCTGATAGATGCCTGCCAGCACAAGTTCCTGCTCCTCAAAGTTCTGCTCATACATTTCGTAAGCCATGCGTGTAATTTTCTGCTCTATCTGGCTCTGGTCCAGTATCAGGCTCTGGTGCTGTGTCTGTGGTGTCATGGTTTTGATGCAGGTTTTGGTTTAGCGCTAAGGCAAATTTAGAAAGATAATCCTATCAGTTACAGCATTTAAGGAGAGTGTAAAATAATTTAGCGAATAGCATTCTACTTTACAAAATTCTTGTTAAATTTGCAGTCCGATTCAGAAATTAAGGTTAATTAACGTTTATAATAATGAAAAAAGGCATTCACCCAGAGTACAGACAGGTGGTTTTTCAGGATATGACAAGTGATTTCAAATTTATCACTCGTTCCACTATGACTTCTGACGAAACTATTACGATGGAAGACGGAAAAGAGTATCCAGTAATCAAAGTGGAAGTTTCTTCTGCTTCTCACCCTTTCTATACTGGTAAAAATATTTTCGTGGATACTGCTGGTCGCGTGGAGAAATTCAACACGCGTTACAAGAAAAAATAAGCGGTTTCACCCGGTTAAAACGTTTCAACAGAAAGCTTTCCAATACATGGAAGGCTTTTTTGTTTTATAGCTGCCTGTATTTGGTCCGGTTTATGCTAAAGCAAAAACCATATATAGTTTTAACCAGATAAATCCAATGCTATGAAAACAAAACTTACCCTTACGTGTGCTATTGCTGCACTTGCCGCGCTTGCTTCATGCGGTAAAAAAGATGAGGTGGCGCCAAAGCCAATTGCAGTAGATAAAACTGTGGAATTTAAAGTATTTGCCTCTAAAGATTACAGCAAAAGCTACCAAGCTGATGATGAGGTAAGAATATACCTTTCGATCCGTCGAAGAAATAAAAAGACACTTGAAAGCACTGTAGTGTTCGATACTACCTTTTATAAAAAGCTGAAGGAGCTACCTCTTGAATCAAATCCGATAACCATAAACAAAAAGATTTCAAATGTGATAGTCGAAGATGAGTGGGTTGATATTGGAAGTGGGGCTAGAGTAGGTGGGTTTGGGTATGGCGGTACTCAACCATTTCCGGAAGATGAAACAGTAAAAAGTATTGAGGTGGAATGGTAGGCTTAATTATTTCATTTTAGCCAAAGTTTAGGCGTAATAAAACGGGTCTTCCTGAGCTATATCGGGAAGACTTTTTTATTTTTGTAACTATGAATATTATTCTCTTCTGTGATCCAGTGATCAGGCAAAATCTTTTGCCCCTGACTTTTACCCGTCCTGTCTCCGAAATAAGAGTGGGTATACTTACGATAACCCAGAAATGGGAGCAACACGCAGGGGCAACAGTGTCCTTCTTAACAGAAACCTATCTGCAGGAGAAGTATAGCATAAACCAAAGCCATGAAAATATTTACGTAAATGGCACTCTGCTGCCAAACGAAGCCATACTTGCTGAAATAAAAAAACTTAAAATAGGAGAGGCACTCTACTGCGACGATACGCTGCTGGCTTTTAACGGCGATAACCTGGAGCTTCACTCTATTTCCGAAATGGTGGAGGCGTCTTCTTCTAAGAAGAACAATTGCGATGTAGAGCACCACATGGTGCGTGAACTATGGGACATCTTTCTGCTTAACGGGGAGCAGATTCGAAAGGACTATGAAGTGATTACTGCAGGGCGCCAAAGCCAGCCTGTAAATGATAAGCACACCATCGTTTATAACGAAGAGAACATCTTTATAGAAGAGGGTGTGAAAATTCGTGCAGCCATACTTAACGCTGAAAATGGCCCGATTTACCTTGGCAAGAACTCGCAAATACACGAAGGCGCCGTGATAAAAGGGCCATTTTCGTTGGGTGAGGGCAGCAATGTAAACGTAGGCGGCAAAATGCGCGGCGACGTAAGCATTGGCCCGTATTGCAAAATAGGCGGCGAAGTGGCAGCATCAGTAATTTTCGGATACACCAACAAAGGTCACGAAGGCTACCTGGGTAACTCTGTATTAGGCGAGTGGATAAACATCGGAGCAGATACGAACACCTCCAATCTTAAAAACAACTACGCAGAGGTTAAAATCTGGAATTACGCCAAAGGCGGTTTCAAGAATACGGGGCAGCAGTTCTGCGGTCTTATTATGGGCGATCACAGCAAGTGCGGTATTAATACGATGTTTAATACGGGCACGGTAGTAGGAGTAAGTGCCAATATCTTCGGGCCAGGGTTTCCGCGTAATTTCATACCTTCGTTTAGCTGGGGTGGTGCAGCTGGCTTCGAAACTTTTGCCCTGCGCAAAGCTTACGAAGTAGCCGACAAAGTAATGGAACGCCGCAACATACACTTTAATGATCAGGAGAAAGACATCCTGAAAAAAGTATTTGAAGATACGCAGCAGTACCGCGTGTGGGATAAGAAAGCTTAGTTGCTGATTGAATCTCTGAGTTTACCCCATTTATAATTCATAATTTTTAATTCGTAATTCCTTAAAGTGCAGTTTTCACAGATCATAGGTCATCAGGAGGCGAAGCAGCTGTTGCTGAAGTCGGTGCAGCAGAACCATGTGGCGCATGCCCAGTTGTTTCTGGGGCAGGAGGGAAGCGCTAATTTAGCTTTGGCTTTGGCCTATGCCACCTATATTAACTGCGAAGACAAGCAGCCCAATGATTCATGTGGAACATGTGCCAGCTGCGTGAAAATGAACAAGCTGGTGCACCCGGACTTCAACTTTGTTATGCCGGTTACCACTACCAAATCGGTGAGTAAGGATGCGCTGAGCAGCAGGTTCATGAATGAATGGCGGGAGTTTGTGCTAGCCAGCCCCTACCAGGGTCTGAATGACTGGATGCAGCATATCGGTGCAGAAAATAAGCAAGGTATTATCTCGAAAGAAGAAAGCCGCCAACTGGTAAAGCTGGTGTCGCTGAAAGCTTTTGAGGGAGACTATAAAATTGTGGTGATCTGGTTGCCGGAGCTGATGCACTCTGCCGCTGCAAACGCACTGCTGAAGCTGCTGGAGGAGCCGCCTGCTAAAACGCTATTCCTGCTGGTGGCGCAGGCATCAGAAAAGCTGCTGGTAACCATCACATCCCGCACCCAGATCTTGCAGGTGCGCAATTTTACGGAGCAGGAGGTAATACAGTATCTTCAGGAAAAGTATAACACAAACACTGACGTGGCTTACCAGGTGGCCCAGTTAGCCGAGGGCAACTTAAATGCCGCCGCCAAGTTAACATCCGAGATCAGCAGCGACTATTTCAGCTTTTTTACCGATTGGATGCGTAACTGCTACAGCTATAAGTTTGCTGAGATGATAGACATGAGTGACAAGTTTCAGACGCTGGGCCGCGAGAACCAGAAGAACTTTTTACTCTACGCGCTTAATCTTTTCCGGAAAGTGATGTTGTATGGTATGGATGCAGGTCTGGTAACATATCTGCCTCCCGCAGAGCTGGATTTCGTACAGAAGTTCTCGAAAGTGATTACAGGTGCAAACGCTGCGCAATTAACAGAAGAACTAAACCAGGCACATTACCATATTGAGCGTAATGCCAATCCTAAAATGGTGTTTGTGGATAGCTCTATCCAGATTGCGGGATATCTGAGAGGAAATTAATTGTTAAAGGCTAAGTTGTTGATTTGGCTATAACAGAATTAACAGTTTAGCCTTATAAGTTTGAAAAGTGCCTAAGCATGGGCACGTTGACAAAAAGAGTTTTATGCAGGAAAACATAAAAGATAAAGTAATACGAATCGGAACACGAGGCAGCAAGCTGGCTTTGTGGCAGGCAGAGCATGTGGCAGAAAAGCTACAGGCAGCAGGCTTACACACAGAACTGGTGATTATCAGCACCAAAGGTGACCAGGTGCTGGACCGTTCGCTGGATAAAATAGGCTCTAAGGGCGTATTTACGGAAGAACTGGAAATTAGCCTGCGCGATGGAAGTATAGATATTGCCGTGCACAGTGCTAAGGATGTGCAGTCTACTATTCCGGATGACCTGGAGCTGGTGGCCTTTATGGAGCGTGAAAAAGTAAACGACGTTATACTTTCCTTTGATCCTGATTTTAAGCTGGAACGTGACAGCACTGCGGTAATTGGTACATCATCTACTCGCCGTAAGGCATTACTAAAGAAACACTACCCGAACGTTACTACGGCCGAGTCGAGAGGTAATTTGCAGACACGCCTGCGTAAGCTGGAAGAGAAGCAGTTCGATGCCCTGATGCTGGCCTTTGCAGGCGTTTACCGCATGGGCTACGATAACCTGATCGTGCATACTTTTCCGGAGGATGAATTTGTGCCGGCTGCCGGACAAGGCAGTGTGGCCGTTGAGTGTGCAAAGAATCTGGAGCCTGAACTGAAAGCCGCCATTAAAAACGCACTGGACCACCCTGATACGCATGTGTGCCTGGTGGCAGAGCGCGCTTTCCTGAGAACCATGGAAGGCGGTTGCAGCATTCCATCTTTTGCTTTGGCTACTTTAACTGATGAAGGTGTAAGTATAACTGGTGGTATTGTTAGCCTGGATGGTAAAACCCTGCTGCAACAAACCATGACTGCCCCTACTGAAGAAGCTGAGGCGATTGGCGTGCAACTCGCAAATGATACACTTCGCAGTGGTGGCGAAGAAATCCTGTCAAGTATAAAACGCGAACGCAGCGAGATATAGAAGTATAAAGTTATAGTAAATCAGAAGGCCCGCTCTTAACTTATAAGAGCGGGCCTTCTGATTTTGTCTTTTGTCATTTCGAACGCAGTGAGAAATCTGAATAAGATTACAAATGCTCCAGATTTCTCACTGCTACGCAGGTCCCTTTCGACTCTCGTCTCAGGCATGCTCGAAATGACAAAATGCTAATTCATAATCCCTAATTCATCATTCATAATTCCACTACACCTGCGCGGCCTCCACAGCTTTTTTGGTCAAAGGCTGCTTTTTGGTTGATTGGGCGTAAGCAAGGAAAGCCTGCATCTCACGCTTCACTACTGGAGCCAGTAAGTATAAACCAACCATGTTCGGTATACTCATAGCAAACAGCATAGCATCCGAGAAAGCGACCACACTTCCTAGTTGAATAGGTGCACCCAATACAACAAAAGCACAGAATAAAACCTTAAAGCTGATGTCAGAAGCCTTGTTGTGGCCAAACAGGTATGTCCAGGATTTAAGGCCGTAGTATGACCAGGTGATCATAGTAGAGAAAGCGAAAAGTATAACAGCTGCCGCCAATACTAACGGGAACCAGTCGATGACCGTGGAGAAAGCAGTGGAGGTAAGGGCGATACCATCACCAGTTTCCTGGGTATATGCACCTGTTACTACAATTACCAGGGCCGTCATGGTACAAACTATAACAGTATCGATGAAAGGCTCCAGGGAGGCTACAAAGCCTTCGGTTACGGGTACATTGGTTTTAACAGCGGAGTGTGCGATAGAAGCAGAGCCTATACCTGCTTCGTTAGAGAACACCCCACGTCTCAGGCCCTGTATCATAACACCCACCAGGCCGCCTGCAACGGCGCTACCAGAGAATGCTCCTTCAAAAATAGCTACAAAAGCAGCCGGTATGTTTGTTAAATTAACCGCCAGAACAATAAGGGCCGCCAAGATGTAAATGCCGCACATAAACGGTACCACTTTCTCGGTTACTTTGGCAATGCTTTTCATACCGCCAATTATAACCAGGCCCACCAGCACCGCGATGATCAGGCCGAACATCCAGGCATTACCTCCACCAAAAAATGAGCCTTCGGCACCACCGGTTACTGCTATGAACTGCTGTGTGGCCTGGTTTATCTGGAACATGTTGCCAGCCCCAATAGCCCCGCCAATACACATTACAGCAAAAAAGGCAGCCAGAAACTTACCTAGTCCTTTCATGCCACGCTCGCTCAAACCTTTGTTCAGGTAATGCATCGGTCCACCCGACACAGTGCCATCGGCATGCACATCTCTATACTTTACACCCAGTGTGCACGATACGAATTTAGACGACATGCCCAGCAAACCAGCTATGATCATCCAGAAAGTAGCACCAGGGCCGCCCAGCGATATAGCAATAGCCACACCGGCAATATTACCAAGGCCAACCGTGCCAGATACGGCTGCCGTCAGTGCCTGGAAGTGCGAAACCTCGCCGGGAGCACCGGGTTGGTTATACTTGCCACGCACAATATCCAGCGCATGCTTAAAGCCACGTACATTTATAAAGCCCAGGTATACAGTAAAGAAAGCTGCACCCAGCAAAAGCCACACAAGTATAAGCGGGATGCCTATGGTGTCTGTTAGTGTTACTTCATAAAAGATAATGTCGGAGATGAATTGTGCTGCGGGACCAACAGCGGCATCTATTTGCTCATCGATAGAAGCCTCTGGCGCACGTGCCATAAGACTGCTAAGCGACGCTAAACAGAGCCCTGCAGTAAGTAGGATTCTTTTCATTAATAAGTTTAGGTTGATTAGTCAGTTTGCTTGAATATAGCATTTTTAGGGGGAAGTATGAAATTTACAGCTCAATTGCATCTGAGGGTACAGCAAGAAGTTCTAATAATACAATGGTTCTAATGAATAAGTAAGGAGATCAGTTTCTACTCAAGGCAGGTATAAATTGCATGCAAAGTATAAATACGAGCTAAAAACCTTTAAATTTGAATGCTGCAGATTGTAGCGTTATAGTAAATGATCATCTAAACCAATACATAACAAGTATGAAGCTGCTTAAGAACCTTGTTTTGGTCGCAGGGCTGGCCATAGTAGTGCCTATGGGGGCAATGGCGCAAAAGCCGAAAGGCAAAGATAAATTAGTAACGATAGAAACACCGCAGGGCGAAATAAAGCTGGTGCTGTTCGATGATACGCCAAAGCACAAGGAGAACTTCCTGAAGCTTGCCAAAGAAGGGTTTTATGATGGCACCACCTTTCATAGAGTGATAGACGGTTTCATGATACAGGGCGGAGACCCAAATACCAAAGACGATAACCCACGCAACGACGGCTCCGGTAACCCCGGCTATACTATACCTGCCGAAATTAATCCTGCTCATAAGCATGTGCGTGGTGCCGTGGCAGCAGCCAGAATGGGAGACCAGGTAAACCCAGAGCGTGCCTCCAGCGGGTCTCAGTTTTACATTGTTGAGAACCACGACGGCACGCCAATGCTCGACGAGGCCTACACCGTGTTCGGGCAAGTTGTTGATGGGCTGGATGTGGTGGATAAAATTGCAGAGGTGCCGAAAGGCGAGCGCGACAGACCGCTGTCAGACGTGAAAATGAAGGTGAAGGTAGAGGACGTGAAGAAGAAAAAGATTGCCAAAAAGTATAACTACGACTACGCTACACAGTCGCTGCAGAAAAAATAGAGATGAAAAGAGTACTTATTACAGGATCTAACGGCCTGCTGGGACAGAAGCTGGCAGAATTAATTTTACCCAGAACAGATGTAGAGTTGCTGGCAACCAGCCGCGGCGATAACAAACTGGCTGAAGTGCTGCCAACACTGCCATTTAGAAGTATGGATGTAACAGACCCACAGCAGGTAGAGCAGGTGGTAAGCGAATTCAGGCCAACGCACATTGTTCATACGGCCGCCATGACCAATGTAGACCAATGCGAAACCGACCGCGAAGGGGCTGTAAAGCTAAACCGTGATGCGGTGCAGTACCTGGTGGATGCCTGCGAAAAGTATAATGTGCACCTGGTTCATGTATCAACCGACTTTATTTTTGACGGGGAAGACGGACCTTACAGCGAAGAAGCCGAGGCAAACCCAGTGAACTTCTACGGCGAAACCAAACTGATGGCAGAGGAAGTGGTGAAGCAGGCTAAATGCAAATGGGCCATACTTCGTACGGTGCTGGTTTTTGGCGTTGCCCACGACTACGGCCGCACCAACATTGTGCTGTGGGTGCGTGATAGCCTACAATCTGGAAAGGTAATTAAGGTTGTAAACGACCAGTTCAGAACCCCAACACTGGCCGAGGATTTAGCCATGGGTTGCTGGCTGGCTGTTAAACACGACGCTGAGGGAATCTACAATATTTCCGGCAGTGAGATGCTAACCCCTTATGATATGGCCCTGCAGGTAGCCGATTATTTTGCGTTGGATAAATCGCTGATAGACAAAGCGGATGCATCCACATTTACACAGCCTGCCAAACGTCCGCCGCGTACCGGTTTCGACATCAGCAAAGCACAAAGAGACCTTGGTTACCAGCCCCATACCTTTATGCAGGGGATCCAGATGGTGGCAGAGCAAGCCGAGGACATACTTTAAGATCTCTGTCAGAACACAATTTCAGGAGCCTAACACGAGCCAATATTAAAAATATCTGATTTTTAATGCGCTTGTGTTAGGCTTTGTTGAATTTGTTTCCTTAAATTTCAGCTTAAAACGACCTAATCTTAAAACCAACTAAACTAAAACTAAACACTTCTACCTTATTTTATGAGTGCTAACAAAGAATCGTGGGGCTCACGTGTGGGTCTCATTCTGGCTATGGCCGGTAATGCTGTTGGTCTCGGTAACTTCCTCAGGTTTCCGGTGCAGGCAGTACAAAACGGTGGTGGCGCCTTCATCATACCTTACCTGGTGTGCTTTTTAGTGATGGGTATTCCGCTTTTATGGATTGAGTGGTCTATGGGCCGTTTCGGGGGTAAATTCGGACACCACTCCACACCGTTTATTGTGGATACCATGGGCCGTAACCGCCTTTGGAAATACATCGGTGTATTCGGAATCTGGACAAACATTGCAGTTGCCGCTTACTATTGCTACCTGGAGTCCTGGACGCTTTCATATGTGTTCCACTCGCTGGCCGGTACCTTTAGCGGTATGGACCAAGATGGCGTAGCTGCATTCTTTATCGAGTATGTTAGCCTTGGCGAGTCTACTTTTGGTATACCATACGAGCCAATCGTGTTCTTCCTGATCTGCTTGCTGCTTAACACTTGGATTCTGTCTCAAGGCTTAGCAAAAGGTATTGAGAGAGTAGCTAAAATAGGTATGCCGATGCTTATCTTGTTCGGTATTTTCCTGGCTTATAAAGGCTTTACAATCACTGCAGGCGAGAACGGCGCTATCAACGACAGCACGGTAGGTCTTAACTTCCTCTGGACGCCGCAGTACGATAAACTATGGTCGCCAAGCGTATGGTTAGCTGCTGCCGGTCAGATTTTCTTTACCCTTTCTGTGGGTATGGGTACTGTGCATTGCTACGCCTCTTATGTTCGCTCTAAAGATGATATTGCCCTTAACGCCATGTCAGCTGGTTGGATGAACGAATTCGTAGAGGTTGTATTGGGTGGTGCTATCCTTATCCCAATCTCTATCGGTTACTTAGGCATTGATCGCGTAACAGAGCTTGTACAGAGTGGTGGTCTTGGCCTTGGCTTTAGAACATTGCCTTACCTGTTTTACCAGTGGGGAGATGTGCTGGGAGCCATCTCGGGTATGATGTGGTTTGGCTTGTTATTCTTTGCTGGTATTACATCTTCTCTAGCCATGGGTACTCCTTGGATTGGTTTCTTACAAGACGAGTTTAACTGGAAACGTAAACCAGCTGCCTGGTCATTTGGTTTGATCGTACTTATACTTGGTATGCCAACCGTGTTGTTCTTCAACTACGGCGTGTTCGACGAGTATGACTACTGGGCCGGAACAGTATCGCTGGTAGTGTTTGCCTTGCTAGAGTCTATACTTTTTGCGTGGGTGTTTGGCATTAACAAAGGCTGGAGAGAAATTATATCTGGTTCTGATATCAAAGTGCCGGGCATTTATAAGTTCATCATTAAGTTTATCACGCCACTGCTGCTTCTGTGGGTATTCTTAGGCTCACTTTTCACACCAAAAGGCGGTGACTGGGGTAAGGCTATTGCCGGCGACTGGGTGTTGGACGATAGCTCTATTATCAAGAAGATCGCAAACAGTGATTTGAAGGCTAAAATTGCTGCTGCCACAGATCCGGCTACAGTTAACCAATTGCAGGATACGCTTATGTTCGTGAACGGTTCGCGCATACTGCTGGTTGTGGTATGGCTAAGCATTGCCTTGCTGGTGTACATTGCTTACAAAAAACGAGTTAGAGAAGGAAGAATTTAAGAAATATGAATACATCTGCAATTATTGTCATGCTGCTAACATTGGGCACCGTAACTGCTCTGATGCTATACTTCTTCTGGAGGGTGATGAATACGCCACCCAAACCTGAGCCAGATTCGTATCTGGATAACGATGACGAGCCAGGCCGTCAGGAACCGTTACCTTAATACAAATGAATAAACTCAGACACTTAATCCGGCGATACTTTGGCTTTTCGCAGCGCGAGGTAAACGGATTCTTGTGGCTGATAACCATAATGGTGCTGCTTACGGCAGCACCATTTCTTTTTAACAGGCTTTATACTTCAGACACAAGTATAAATACAGCTGCCGACAGGCAAATTTTAGATAGCTTGGTAGCGCAACTGGAGGCAAAGCAGCCGGAGGGGCCGAAGCGCAGGCAATTATACAATATACCCCATCAACTGCAGTCCTTTAACCCGAACCAGCTAACTGCAGAAGGTTGGCAGCAGTTAGGTATGCCTCCTTACATGGCGCAGCGCATCCTCAATTACCGCAAAAAGATTGGCGACTTTACTTATAAGGCAGAGCTAGGCAGGATCTATGGATTACCGGATTCTGTTTTTCAGCAGCTATACCCGTACATCCAGCTGCCGGTAGAGCAGCCGGAAAAGTATAAGCGCAACCAGAGCTACGCCAGTAATAACAGGCCAACTCCTTACCCGGACTGGAACAATGACCGTAAGCCACGCGAAAAGTTTATACTTGCTCCCTTCAACATAAATACTGCCGATACCACACAATTAAAGCAGATCAGAGGTATTGGAAGTAAACTCTCGGCCAGAATTGTGAAGTACCGGAACAGCTTAGGAGGTTTCCATAATGTGGCTCAGCTGAAAGAGGTGTATGGACTGCCGCCCAATGTGGTAGATAGCCTGGAGAAGTACACCTTTGTCCCTAAAGTCAATGCACCGCAAAAGCTGAACCTAAACAATGCTACAGTAGATGAACTGCGTGCGCACCCTTACATTACACCGAATATGGCACGGCTTATTGTGGCTTATCGGGAGCAACATGGGTCTTATCAGCAGGCAGAGGAGATCAAAAATATAAAGGTGATAACGGCAGAGCAGTTCGAGAAGCTAAAGCCATACCTAGAAGTGTAGTGGTTATCTTAGCATTACTGGGTTCATCCTATAATCCTGCAAATCCTGATTACGAGAATAATATCTTAAGAAGTATAAGCTTTTGCCTGCATAAAAGTATAAAAGAACACAGCATTTGGGCTTTTGGCTACTATCCGCATTTCCTCACGCACTTTATCTGCCAGTTCAGCATCAACATAGCCAGCCTCCAGTAATTGAGGTAAGCCACTCAGGAGTAACTCCGTCCAGAAACTGATCATCTCGGCGCGCTTGGCCGGATTCCGGTTGTCGAGGTGGTAAGTTTTAGGCTCTGTAGTAATGCGCTGATACCCTACCGACTGCAGCAAATTACCTAGTTTAGCACCCACAAACGGATCACCGCTCATATCGTACTGCAGGTCGTTAAAGCGCATCCAGTATTGCAGCACACTGGGCGAGTAAGGCTCTACAAAAAAGCTGGAGTTAAGTACCTCTGTTATCACAATAGGGCTGCCCGGCTTTAGCACACGCCGCACCTCCGATAGCACCCTGGCCGGCTCCGGTATATGCTCCAGCACCCAGCACAAAAACGCTCCATCGAACTGCGCCTGTGAATCGAAGTTCATATCCATGGCATTGCCTTGCAGCAACGTGTAGCGGTTCGTGGCATAAGGTATAGCCGAGAGGTAACTTTCTGCCTGCTTAATTTGCTTCTCAGAGTAGTCGAGACCGGTTAAGTGAATGTGTGGGAAGCGGCGTAACAAAATCTCACTTTGGGCACCCACACCGCAGCCTACCTCTAACAGGTTGGATACAGTAGAGAAATCGATATCTGAATAAATCTTATTCTCCATGAAGCGTGCCTGCTTGTAGAGTCGCTGTTGCTCTTCTTCAGAGTAACCGTGCAAGTACTTTTCTTCCGATGGTTCTGTCTGTGCCATAAGTAATGTATCGTTTTGCAAGTTGTAAAGATACTGCTTTAGAAGTTGGTAGCGGAGGTATAAATCTATTTTATGAGCTGATGTAAGGCTAAGAGTGCAAAGTATCTATCATTTCCCTGGCAGTGGCAACCATTTGTTTTTCGCTTTTGAATGCCAGTAGTTGCTCCGCCTCTTTTATACTTACCCAGCGTGCCTCATTTACTTCCCAATCGTGCTTTTCAATATCACCGGAAGTATACAGAAGCAGGAAGAAGTGCACAAATTTATGAAACCGCACCCGCTGCTGCCCCTTATTGCCTACATACCAATATTCTATAGTGTCAATCTTTTGGAGGAGTTCTGTACTGATGCCGGTCTCTTCCTGCACCTCCCGCACGGCAGTTGTTTCTGGTGTCTCTCCTGGATCAACGATGCCTTTTGGCAGTTGCCAGCGTGCAGGCTTGCCAACAGAGATCAATGCTATCTCTGTGCCTAACTCAGTTTTTCTGAAAGCCACTCCTCCGGATGACACCTGGTCTACAACAGGAAGCTTGGGTTTAGGACTGGTGTCAGGCATAACAAGGAAGATTTATTTTTTGGCTGCCGGGGTGGTAGAAGTGGTGTCTATACTTTTCCGTTGTTCGTTTAGCCAAAGCAATCCGGGACTATATGCCATGTCGTGCACCCCCTCAAACAATACCAGCCGTACATCACCTGATTGGCGTGTATATACCACACTAGGGTCAGAGCCTCCAAAATACTTAACGCCATCCGATGTACCCTCTAACTCTTGCGGTAGTTCCTGCTCTTTGTCGATATAACGCATATGCTCCTGCGAAATAGTGTCGGAGGGTTGTGCAAGAGCATTAAATGCTCTGAGGGTATGGCTAACCGGAACAAGCACATCTTCTATGCCAGCCGCCAGAAAAACAGGTATGCCTTTGACGTTGTTGATATAAGTGACCGGGCTTCGGCGCAGACACTCTTCAGCGGCAGGTGTTCCGGGTAAAGGCTCACCACCACAAGCTGTAACTACATGGCGGTTATAGTCGCGGTGGGGGTAATATTGACTAAAGGCATACCAGTCTACCAAGTCATAAACAGGTACCCAGGCTACCACGCCAGCCCACAACTCAGGGTGGCGGCCGGCTGCCACCAAAGCTGTCATAGCACCACCTGAGGAGCCAAGAATGTATATGCGCGATTCGTCTATTTCAGCGTGCTGCTTTGCATAATTCACGGCATCAACTATATCCTGAATAGCCAGGTCAGAGGCCATAGCCTCCGGTTTGTTAAACTTGCCACGGTAATTGGGATGAATAAAGGCCCAGTCGTATTCCATGGACCATTGCGCAAAGGGTATACTTACCTCCTGCAGGTATTCGCTGCTCCAGCTATGCAGCATCACTAGTAATGGCCTTTTGCCGATAGTCTCAGAAGTATAAAATAAAGCAGGCTGCTCGTTACCATCTGCTGTAGATTTGATATTTACTTTTTTTATACCAGGAACTTCTTTCTGCCATTTGCTCAGGCTTTCATCAGCAAATTTAGATGGATACTTTTTAGAGGTAGAATACTGACCCATGCGCTCCACCGGTTTCTCCTGTCTCTCTTTGCGGCAGGACGAAAAAAGCGTGAGCGCTAGTAGCAAAAACGCCAAAGGGAAAGGCTTTTTATACTTTATGAAGGAAAACAGTATCATTTTTAAATAGATAAACAGCCTAGGCACCTTTCTGTGCAGGTTATAAATGAACTTGCAAAGGAATAAAAAGTTACATCATTTTAATAGCCTATAACGAAAATCAGCCAGTTAATTGTATCCGCTCCAGCAATTCTGGGATGCCCTCTTTCTCAAATAAAATCCGCCCGATCTTCAGATCAGACCAACCCTCCTGCAGGCGGTAGGTAAAAACAGGCAGGTTTTCCTGCAGTTCACATGCAATGCTAAATTGCTTAACACCGGGTATTTCTGTAGCGGATTTTAAGTGCAACAGATGAGTAGAGATGATGAAGTAGCACCTGTTATACTTGGCTAGGCCATTAATGGTAGTGGTTGTAATGTCCAGGGCATCGTCTGTGTTAGTGCCTCTAAAAAGTTCGTCGAATACGGCAAAGCAGCTTTTGCCGCTGTTTGCTTCCTGCACTACGCTTTTCAGGTTTATGATTTCTGCCATAAAATGGCTGTAGCCGTCCTGCAGGCTATCGTTGGTGTTAATAGCAACGGCAACGGTATCGAAGTATGGTAGTACAGCACTAGCAGCTGGCACAGCAAGGCCAAGGTGTGCCAAGTAAACACACAGGCTTACCGCCCGCAACAGGGTAGATTTGCCCGACATGTTAGGTCCTGTAAGCAGTATCACGTTATCTGTTGAGGCTAAACACAGGTCGTTCTTAACCGGTTTTTTAAGACTTGGGTGGTAGAACTGCTTAAGCTCAAAAGCATCTTCAGCAAAAACTGGAAAGGCAAAATGATGCGTAAGAATACCTTTGGTGATGGAAAAATAAGCCTCGAAGGTAGCCAGGCTGGTCCAGAAGGAAGTGGTTTCGTGCTGCGTAAGGGCGTTTAATTTCTGGCTAAACTGTATGGTAGCCTTTAGGGTAAACTGCTGCTGTGCTACAAGCCCGGCCTGCTTTTCCATCTCCAGTTTATGGATGAAGGCGTTGATCACCTGCAGGTGCTTTTGAAAGCTGGCAGGGAAGGCAGCTATACTTAACCCCGAGAAATAGCGGCTGTTTAACCTATGTAGGAAATTAATTACCTGGATGCACTTTGATATGAGCTGTTGCCGCTGCCCATAGTTGAAGGTGAGTCTTATAAAGGCCTTTAGCTGCTGCGTCTCCAGTACGATCTTGTTTGAGGCTACTTCATTCAGAAAATACATTGCCTCTCTGTAATCCAGCCGTTGGTAAGTAAAAGACTCAAGCACCTTCCAGTTTTGAACAAAGGCTTTGATCTCTTGCTGCCGGTTGTAGATTTCGTCAACGCTATTGAGCGGCTTGCTGATGAACTGCCTCAGAAGATCTTCTGCCTCTGTGCTATAAGTATAGTTAAACAAGGGCAGGATATCGTTTTTAAGGTTCAGATCGTGTACTTTCAGCATAAAGCAGAAGCGGTTTATTGGTGGCGAAGCTGTTTATTAACTCAAGATAGTGATACCTTCTCTAAATCCGCTTCCAACTCAAACCTTTTCCTGCTAACTTGCTTAAGGCAAACACTACCGCTGGCGTTTCTTCGTTAACGGTGACAGGCACAATGAAAAACATCCTCAAGAATTACAGACGCAGGCTACTTAACCTGGGCACTGGAAACAGGGCTTTGCTACTGCTGCGCCTGTACCAGGAGCTGCACGTGGATGTGGAGGCGCTGGACTTTTTGAGCGGAGAGCCTGCCTTTGAGGTGCTAAACAAATTGCTGAGTGGTAAAAAGAAAATTACACTTGGCCCTTATACCGATAGCCGCTATGCCCCGGTGGCACCTGTTAGCCGCAGATTGCGCTACATAAAGCGGAAGGCAGAAATGATTTTTGAAGAGCGCGGCAGCCGTGAGTTATACTTGGGATGGCCTTTTGTGCACGGTAAATTCTCGGATGGTACGCCGGTTCGTTGCCCCTTGCTCTTCTTTCCGGTGGCTTTGCAGGTAAACGCAGCGCAGGAGTGGGAGATGGTGCCGGACACATCGCAGCAGCCGCAGTTTAACCAAAGTTTTTTGCTGGCCTACGCCCACTACATGGGCACGCCGCTGGCCGAAGAACTAACCGAGCTGGACCTGAGCACACTGCCGCAACAACCGCTGGAGTTCCGCACTAAAATATACGAACTGTTAAAAGACCATCAACTGGCCATTAATGCTGGCCGTGAATTCTTTGCCGATAAGCTCAAACCGTTCCGCGACTACAAAAAAGCCGACTACGAAACACACCTGAAAGACGGGCAGCTGCACCTGGAGCCGGAGGCAGTGATCGGTATTTTTCCGCAGGCCGGTTCCTACTTGCTTAACGATTACGATACCTTGCTGGAGCGCGACGACCTGCAGCAGATGGAAGACCTTTTTGCATCGCCTTTTGAAAGTATAAACAGTCATGCCCCGGCGCAGCAGACCTTTACAGCATTTGCCATGGATGCCTCGCAGGAGGCGGCGCTGCAGGCCGTAAAGCAGGGTAAATCGCTGGTAGTGCAGGGGCCGCCGGGCACGGGCAAATCGCAACTGATCTGTAATCTGGTATCGGATTTTACTGCACGTGGCAAAAAGGTATTGGTCGTAAGCCAGAAGAGAGCCGCACTTGATGTGGTGCACCAGCGTTTGTCGCAGCAGGGGCTAGGTACTTTTGCCGGTTTGGTGCACGACATTAACGCCGACCGAAAAGCCTTGTTTAACCAGCTGCTGCACCAGGTAGAGCAACTCGACGAGTATAAAAAGCAGAACCTGGCGCTCAATAGCATCTACACCGACCGCACTTTTCTGGAGGTAAGCCGGGGCATCAATAAAAATACAGAGCAGCTCGAGAATTTTAAAAAGGCCCTGTTCGATACCAGCGGCTGTGGCTGGTCGGCAAAAGAGTTATACTTGCTCAGCAGCCTGCAGCAACCGCACATAGACCTAAAGGGGCTTTACAAAAACTTTACAGCAGATACGGTAGCCACTTTTCAGCCACGTCTGCGGCAGTACCTGGAGCAGGCTATCAAATTTGAGGGTCCCGATTTTGTATGGCGCGACAGGCGAAGTATGAAAGGCTACGGCTGGCCGCAGCGGCAGCAACTCGAGCAAAGTATAAAATCTGTGCAGGATGAGTACGGTACGCTGCAGCAAAGTATAAAAGAGCAAAGCGGGTTTGAATTTGAACTGAATGCCTTGCCTGCGAACATCACTGAAAGTATAAACCAGGTACACGAGCTGCTGCTGCAAAATGGTGTGCACGAGGTGGTTGATGTACTGCTGCAAAAGCCGGTAAGTTTAAAGGAGCTTGCAAAACAAGTGCAGGAACTGAAGAGCTTATACTTGGTTTGCCCGGCTCCGGATGCTGCCATTCCTGCCGCAGATGTAACTGCTGTAAAAGCTGCCATTGCAAAGTATGAGGCACAGCAAGGCAACCTGTTTAAAAGCATAGGCTGGCAGTTTTCTAACGAGAAGAACATCTTGAAACAGGCGCTGGCAAAGTATAAACTGGAACTGGATGCTGTTGGCGTTGGCGAACTGCAGCGCAGGCTGGCACTAAGGCAGCAGGCCGAATCGCTGATAAAGGCTATCAACACAAGTATAAAGTATAACTTAAGTATTGAAGATAACCCTACGCCTGTACTGCAAAAGCTGGCGGTAATAGAACAGGCACTGGAGGCGCATCAGCAACTACATAAGCTGCATCAGAATAAAATACTCCACGAGAAACTGCTGAAAGAGGTTAACCTACCTGAGCACCTGCAGGAGCTTAAAATAAGCGTATTGCAGCTGGACGAGAAGCAGAAAAATTGGCTGGTGTGGCTGACGGAGAAGCAGGTGAAGCGACTGTTGATCGAAGAAAGCTTTGCCGAAGAACTGCTGCAGGCCCTGCCTTTATACTTTGAAGAACTGGTAGCTTTTGATGCCCTGAAGGAGGAGCTGACACAACCGCACCGCGAAGCAGCAGGTCTGTTGCTTGCAGAAAGTATAAAATCAGGTGAAGAAGGAGAGAAGCTGTTCCTAAACAGTTTGTACCTGGCTTGGTTGCACCACCTCGAAGGGTTGCACCCGGAGCTGCGCCTGCCAAGCAATGGCGGCCTTACCAAGTTGGAGGAAGACCTGCAGCGGCTACTGCAGGAAAAGCAGCAGCTAAGCCAGGAGATCGTGCTGTCGCGGTTACGGGAGCAGACGTACAAAAACATTGAGCTAAACCGACTGGGCAACCCCGTTACCTACCGTAGGCTGCACGCACAGGTTAGCAAGAAGCGCAGTCTGTATCCGCTGCGCAAATTATTATCATTATTCTCTGCTGAGATATTAGACCTTATGCCGTGCTGGCTGGCCTCGCCGGAAACGGTGTCGGCGGTTTTTCCGCTGGAGGCTTGTTTTGATGTGGTGATTTTTGACGAAGCCTCGCAATGCTATGCTGAAACTGGTATACCTGCCATGCTGCGCGGCAAGCAAGTAGTAGTAGCCGGAGACCAGCAGCAGCTAAAACCATCCGACTTGTACCGTGCCCGCTGGAGCACCTCAGACGATGATGAAGTCGAAGAACTGTCTGCTGAATCTTTGCTGCAGTTGTGTGGTTTATACTTGCCGCAAACTATGCTTACGCAGCACTACCGCAGCCGCTATCCAGAGTTAATAGAATTTTCGAACCGCTACTTTTACCGCCACAAACTGGAGCTTATACCAGAGCTTCACGACCTGAACGACAGGCAACCGGCTATTCAGTTTGTAAAGGTGCATGGGCTGTGGCAGGATAACCAGAATATACCAGAGGCCGAGAAAGTAGTGGAACTGGTGCTGGAACTGTTAAAGGCTGGGCAGGAAGAGATTGGCGTGATCACCTTTAATTACGCCCAACAAATGCTGGTGCAGGACCTGCTGGAGGAGAAAGCGCTGGAGCAAAGTATACCAATTCCGGCTTCTGTACTGGTTAAAAATATTGAGAACATTCAGGGTGATGAGAAGGAGGTAATTATACTTTCGGTTGGTTACGCACCGGATGCCAAAGGTAAGCTGAACATGCAGTTTGGCAGCCTGAACCAGGCTGGCGGCGAGAACAGGCTAAATGTAGCTATTACCCGTGCACGGCAGCAGGTGCTGGTGGTAAGCAGCATCAGGGCCGAACAACTACAGGTAGAAGGTACGCTGCACCCGGGACCCAAGCTATTAAAAGATTACCTGCACTACGCGCAGCAGGTTAGCAGGAGGTATTTCCAGTATCAGCCTAAACAAGAGTACATGCCGGGGCACGTGCCGTTGCTAAAAGAGCAGCTGGCAGCGCAGGTGCCAAACCTGCAACCTGAGGTGCCTTTTGCCGACCTTACATTTACCGATAACAACACGTTTAAGGGAGTAGTACTGACGGATGATGATTTATACTATAACCACCAAACGATCCGGCACCTGCACGCTGATGTGCCTCAACTGCTAAAGATGCGCCACTGGCCATACGTTAAAGTATACAGCAGGCAATTCTGGGAAAACCCCCAGGCAGTGCTGCAGCAGCTAAAAAGGCAACAGGAGAATGTTACAGCACAGCAGCTTTAAATATTTTTCAGAGGAATGGGTAGAAAGCGGTAGTTGAACTGGTATATGCCAGCATGAAATTTAAATTTAATTTCGAACTTCTGCCTAACAGGCTCACCGTTAACAAGAGCCGGCTCTAAAGCAGGCAGGCTCCGCAACGACCTTACAATACCAGAAGCAATACGTTCATTAAATGCATTGCTATATGTGAAATTGATCAGCCTACCATCCTCAGCCACCTCTGCATTAATTGTTAACTCATTCTCATAAGATTTTAGGTCAATAGTACTTAAGTAGCCGCTCAATTTCAGCTTTATCTCCTCGCTGTAAGCAGGAATGCCGTTGCGAAACTGTGCGCCCACAACCTTCACTCCTTTTGGCTTAGCCTCGCACTTGTAAGAAGAGATAACCATTCTCTCAGCATTTATGTAAGGGAAATCGTTAGAGTTTAGCAGCGATACTCGAGGGGCATTTGTGTAAGGGCCAATTGGGCTAGTACCTCTTTTAAACTCTCCGTCCTTAAATCGTTCGATGTTGATGGCTTTCTTGCTTCTGTCTGTAGTGTTTACAGCAGTCCATGTGCCTTCTGGTTTACCGTTCAGGATTTGACCACTCCAGGTGATAAAAGCACCTTTGTTAGTGTATTTGCCAATGCCTTCTTTTACAGTTTGTGTGCCATCTGCATCCCAGGCATTGATTATACTTATCTCTCCATCAACTGCTTTAAAGGTGAGCTTGGGGGCGCCTGTTTCATAGTATAGATTCCAGGTGCCGTCAAACTCGTTTTCTGTGTAATTTCCTTGGGCCCGTAATTTTCCGTTGGTGTAATAAATTGTAAACAATCCGGTTTTAAGGCCATCTTTAGTATAGCTTCCCTGGGAAAGTATAAGTGCGGGATCTGATTTGCTGTGGTCGGCAAAGTTGCCATAGAAAACAGCTTTTTCCCTGTTAAAGCGTACATGGCGTACTATACGGGCGCAACTGTCCTCAATAATGGCATATTCATCGTTAAGGGGGATGTGCAGGCTGTCAGCTCCATAATTAGACATGGTAATTCTGCGGTCGGAGGGAACCTGAGCCAGGCAGTTAGAAAAAAGTAGCGCCACGAATATGGCTGTAAGTAAAGTTGTTCTCATAGGGTGACTGTCAAACTAAAATCGGGGTGCAAATAAAATCAAAAAATTGATGTGCTGTTACTTATTTTTTCTCCATCTAAAACTTTTGGTCTTTATAAGAAAAACAGTGCGGACCTTTAGCCATGTAAAGCAAAAAGTATAAAGTATATTGTTGGTGCAAATCCTTTATGTATGCTCTTCAAACTCTTTACCCTGTACATTTATCTGCAAACTTCCCTTTGCGGCTGCGGCCCCGACAGGCGCAACAGTGGCTTCGAAAAACCTTCGTTCAAGTATAAGCTCGAACGGGTTGGCAAGATGGATGCACGTGTACGGGAAAGCTCTGGCCTTGCTCATGCAACTGATAGCACCCTAATTACGCACCCCGACGGAGAAAATCCTGCCATACTTTACAACATTAGCAAAAAAGGAGCATTACTGGACTCCATGCTTTTACCACAGCTACAAAACGCTGACTGGGAAGACCTTGCAGAGGATGATGAGCACCTGTACGTCGGCGATTTTGGCAACAATGCGAACAACCGAAGGGACCTGCGCATTTATAAGATCAATAGGCAAAACCATACTTTAACCGGCACTATAGGTTTTTCTTTTGAGGATCAGGAGTTTTTCCCACCTGCAGAAAATAACCTGCACTTCGATCTGGAGGCATTTTTCTACCACCAGGATTCGCTGTACCTATTCACGAAAAGCCGCGGCAAAAACAAAAAACTAAAGCTGTACACATTGCCTGCCACACCCGGCAATTATACAGCCAAATTGCGGGAGCAACTACCGGTAAATACTATGGCAACTGCTGCCGATATCTCACCAGATCAGAAGCAATTTGCTATACTTGGCTATGGCAAACTATACTTGTTTGCTGTAGAGAACGGAAGTATAAACTTTAGCGGCAAGCATTACTGCATACCCCTTGCCAGAACCGGGCAGGCCGAGGCCATACTTTATACTTCGCCACAGGAACTGCTGCTAACAAATGAGGCTGGTAAACTGTTTAAGATTGTACTCAGACCCCAGTAAATAAATACATTCACCAGTACTTGTAACAGCGAAAATACCATCATATATGGTTAAAAAGCCGTACTATAAGTATATACCCAAAACAAGATAAAACTATGCATACAACAATACTAGTAACCGGGGCCACTGGTACCGTTGGCTGTGAGGTAGTGAAACAGCTATCTGTACAAGACGGCGATATCAGGGTGCGTGCCGGTGTGCACTCCATCATAAAGGGCGAGAACCTGAAACGCCTGCCGGGCGTGGAGATTGTGGAAATGGATTTTGAAGACCAGGAATCGCTGCATGCTGCTTTCACTCACGTAGATAAAGTGTTCCTGATAACTCCCTTTGCCAAAGACCAGGTGCATATGGCCAAAACATTGGTAGACGAAGCAAAGAAAAAAGGAGTAAAGCACATTGTAAAACTGTCGGCAATGGGGGCAGATGCGGAGCCAGGTATACAGCTTGGTCGCTGGCACCGCGAAATAGAAAAGTACATCGAAGACAGTGGCATTTCCTATACTTTCCTGAGGCCCTCTTCCTTTATGCAGAACTTTGTGAACTACAATGCCGAAAGTATAAAGCACGACGGTAAAATCTACATGCCTACCGGCAAAGCTAAAATCAGCTACATAGATGCGCGCGATATTGCCGCAGTAGGAGTGGAGGCGCTAACCGGCGAAGGCCACGAAGGACAGGTTTACGAACTCACCGGCCCAGAAGCCATATCAAACAGCGAGGCAGCTCAGATACTAAGCGATGTAACCGGCAAACAAGTAGAATTTGTAGATGTGCCAGAGGATGCCGCCAGGAAAAGTATGGCAGAACATGGCACCCCGGATTGGATGGCCGATGCTATGATGGAGTTATACGATGTGTACAAAGCCGGAAATTCTAACCAGGTATTCGATTCGGTACAGGCTGTAACAGATAAAAAGCCACACTCTTTCAGGCAATTTGCGCAGGATTACAAGCAATGTTTTGTGTAGTGCAGAAAGTATAGCTAACAAGTACAGGCATAAAAGTAAAAAGGCCTCTCCAAATAATGGAGAGGCCTTTTATTATTGCGTTAGTCTATAACTAGTCTCTGTCTAAGTTACGGTAACGATCACTTCTGCGGCTTTCATAGCGGTCTCTGTCTTGGTCAGAGCCAGAAGATGAGCCGTAATCGCTGCTGCCATAGCCTCTGTAGTTTTCGCGTGAGCTTGATCCACGGTTATCGCTGTAGTATGATGTGCTGCTGTCCATAGAACCGTAACGGCTTTGATCGCCGCCTCGGCCTCCCTGGCCATAACCACCTGAGCTGTATCCGCCTCTGTCGCTAGAGCTGCCAGAGCCGTATCCGTATCCGCCACTCATGCCACGGCTATAGTTGCTATCGCCGTATCCGCCTCTGTCGCGGTCGCTAGAGCTGCCTGAACCACCACTATAGCCACCGCCATAGCTGCTCTGTCCGTAGTCGCTGCCCTGAGAACCATATCTGCTAGAACGGTAGTCGTCGTTATAAGAGCCGCCTCGAGAGCCGTAGCCGCCCTGGCTGCCATAACCGCCCTGCATAGAGCTCTGAGAATCCCAGCCTCTTTGTGAACCACGGTCATCACTATCGTACTCGCTCATGCCTCTTGATGAGCCATAGCCCATAGAGCCGTAACGATCTCTATCGCCGTAACCGCCCTGCATTCCTGTTCTGGATGAACCAGAGCCTGTAGAGCTGGAACCGTAACCTTGCTGACCGCTGCTATAGCCTGATGATGAGCCGTAGCCGCCCTGCCCGTAGTTACTACCACGCTGGCCATAGTCACCCTGTCCGTAGTTTTGCTGGTATCCCTGGCTGCCGCCTCTTGATGAACCTGAACCATAACCTCCCTGAGATGATGAGCCGTAGCTACCTTGAGAAGAGCCATATCCACCTTGAGAAGAAGAACCATAGCCGCCCTGACCGCCGAAGCTTTGCGAAGACGATCCGCCACGCTGGCCGTAACCGCCCATGCCGCCTTGATCGTTCATGGTACCGTAACCACCCTGAGATGAACCGTAACGTTGAGAGCCCTGGCTCTGGCTGCCATAGCCGCCACCGCGCTCGTATCCGCCTCTGCCGCTATCATAGCTGCCGTAGCCGCCTTGGCCAGAAGAGCCGCTCTGCATACCGAATCCACCTTGTGAACCTCCATAGCTTTGGCCGCCCATATTGTCACCTTCTCTATCCTGATATCCGCCTTGCATACCTCCTCTAGAAGAACCATAGTCCTGATCCTGATATCTTGTGCGGTTGCCTTCCATGCCACCTTGGTTGCCATAGTTATAGCCACCCGATGATGAGCCATAAGAGCCACCCTGTCCATAGCTGCTGCCAGACATACCCTGGTTAGAAGAGCCGTAGCCGCCGCTGCTCATGCCTTGGCTGCCGCTTCCGTATCCGCCTTGCTGGCCATAGCCCTGGTTCATGCCTCCTCCTTGTGAAGATGAGCCATAATCACCCTGATACCCGTAGCCACTCTGGCCACCATAGTTACCATGCTGTGATCCATACCCGTAGCCACCCTGGCTGCCATAACCACCTTGACCACCCTGGCCACCGTAGTTGCCTTGGTTAGATCCCTGGAAGTCTTGCTGAGAACCGCTGCTCATAGAGCCATAGCTACCAGTGTCTGAGCCTTCGCCCATGCCACTTACTTGAGAAGAACTGCCAGAAGATTTAGATGACTTACCAGATGATGAACCGGAAGATTTACCAGAAGTTGATCCGGATGATTTACCGCTTGCTGATTTAGAAGTGCTAGCCTTTGTAGTTGAAGACTTAGAAGTTGATCCTGATGTTTTACTTCCTTTAGAAGTTGAGCCGCTGGCAGAGCCTGAGGATGAAGTAAGACCGCTGCTGCTGCTTCCTGATGATGTATTTGATGATGAAGATGACGACGGGTTACTGGACGATCCGCTCGACATATTTGATGATTGGTTCGAGCTTTGGTTTTTCTCAGTGTCTTTCATAGTTCTGATCTCCTTGTTTATTGTTAAAAATTAAGTTTGTTAAACGCTTTTACAAAGCAACCACAGAGGTGGCAGCTATGGGTTCTGTTAGTGGGTGCAATGGTTTCAAAACATTTAGTAATGAAGCCGTTTTTTAATGTAACAGAACGTTTTAGCTATACGAACCCCGCGTTACTTGGTTATTTCCATATTGAAGTATAGCAGTAGTGCAGCAGCAGTGATCAGAGGGAGACTGAAAGTATAATATTATTCATCCTGCGCACACCCAAAGGTTGCCGCGCCAGGAGTGTATGTAATTGTGTAAGTGGTTGATGATGTTATGTTTGATATTTTTTTGTAGTTGCTAGTAATTTTAAAAGGAATATGTACCTTTGCCTTATTAATTAATTTATTTCGTAATGAAGACAGGTAAAGTAAAATTCTACAACGTATCAAAAGGTTTCGGTTTCATTGTTGCTGATGATACAAACCAGGACATCTTTGTGCACCAGACTGGTTTGGTACACGAAATTCGTGAGAACGACCGCGTATCTTTTGAAGTTAAGGATGGCAAAAAAGGATTGAATGCAATCAACGTAGAGAAAATCTAAGTTGTAAATATATAGTGCCGCAAGGCATCATTCATCTATTTTAACCCGCTCACTTAGTGAGCGGGTTTTTTTTCTGCTTTCTGTTCACCGTTCTCCTTTTTTTCCTGGTTACGCTCTTCGCCTTTCTCTAGGCCCTCCTGTATTAGTTCCTTTGCTTCTTCCTTATCCTCACAGTCTGCTTTTGGCGCTTCCTGCTCATCTCCGTTCAACGGCTCATAGTTAAGGCTGATAGCAATAGGGAAGTGGTCGGAACCGAATTTGCTCAATCTCCTTAAGCTAAGCAGCCTAAATTCCGGGTCGTAAAAAACATGATCCAAGGGGTAACGGAAGAAGGGCACAAGGGCATTGTAGGTGTTGTAAAAACCGCGTCCTACACGTGGGTCCAGCATCCCGCTTATTTTCTTAAATAGCTTTGTTGTGCTTGACCATGCCACATCATTCAGGTCGCCAGCTACTATACTTGGGTAGTTGGTTTTTTTTGCCTGTCGTGCCACCATAAGAAGTTCCGCCTCACGTGTTTCTGTATTAAGCATTAAACGCGGGGGCTGTGGATGCACAGTGAACAAGTCAAATTTTTTGCCGTTAGGCAGCTCTATAACAGTGTAGAAAGAAGGTATATCATCTTCAACCAGAAACCTTACTTCACTGTCGTGTAACTTAAACTTGCTCCAGAAGAGCATACCGTAAGTATTGTCTAGTGGTTTTTTGATAGAATATGGGAAATGCGCATCAAACTCTTTTCTCACACTTTCATGCCAAGCCTCATCTGGTTCGTTCATGATGAGCATATCCGGATTTTCCAGCAGTACAAGCTCTTTAAATTTTTGATGTTGCTTGTTCACCATCCGTACATTTGCAATCATTATGGTAAAAGCATTGGCGGGATGCTTCTGCTCAGTCCGCAACCCCTCTACCCTGGCAACAGGAGTAAACCAGAATACATACCTTATCTCGTTGACGATAGCTAAAAACCACACAACCAGCATGACTTTTTCTGTAGTGCCTCCTAATCCGAATGACAATATATAGGTTACAAGTATGATAGTGAGGAAAACAGCAACGTGCAGTCTCGGAAAGTCCAATACCCTGATCCACCAAAGCGGCGATTTGATAAATGGAAGTATAGAGAAGAGTGTAAAAATAAAACCAAATATTATAAGAGCGGACTTCATGTTTGCTGTGGTACTTATATGTGTTGCGTGTTTGTGAATACTTATACCGTACAGGTTTTGTTGCTAACACACCTGTGCAATACTTATAAGTAGAGGCTAATTTATTGCTATGCAGAACTGCTGCAAAAGAAAAAGCCCCACGCACATATATACGCAGGGCTTTTTCTTTTATAGTAGGATCTTTTAGTGCTACTCTGTTTTATTTTCGGCAACGCGCACGCCAACAGCTAAAATATGCGGCAGCGGGTCGCGGCGCATGTACTGCGTCAGCTTCAGTTTATACTTGCCTTGCTTGCTAAACTTTACGTTATCAAGTGCCAAGGCCTGCAGGTCAAATGTATCGCTGGAGCCATCACCCAAAGGCTTGCCTGTTTTGGCATCCATCAGCAATAACTCGTGCAGTTTAGTAGATACCTCAGCTCCATCCGGACCTAGCAGCTCGTGGCGCAAGTACAGGTTATAAAAGTCGTACTGCAGGTTGTAGCGCACATTAAAATATACATCATATACTTTAGTAGTATCCTGAATTTCAAACTCGAAAACAGGGGCGTTGTCAATCTGCCAGTTACTATCAGGCAGCTCTACATTCTGCTCGTACACGCGGGCTGGGTCGCAGCTGGTTATAACAAACAGTAAGGCAGCAGCCCACAACACTAGTTTTTTATGCATCGTTGCGCGGTGGTTTGTTAGCATCTTGGTCAGACTTCTTTCCTCTGAAAGGCTTTCTGTTGCGCTTCTTTGGCCTCTGGTCAGGGTTTCTTTCCTCCCCGGCGGCTGGGGCATTACCAGTTTGCCCTTCAGCTCTAGGAGGCCTTGGTGGCCTGTTCTCCCGGCGCTCTCTAGGCTCTCTGCCTTCACGCTGTTCTCTTGGCTCACGCAGTTCGCGTGGTCCACGTGCTTCTTTTGGTTCACGTTGCTCTCTGCCTTCACGAGGTTCTCGTTGTTCGCGGGGCGCTTTAGCCTCTCTAGGTTCTTTACCCTCGCCACGCGGCTCACGGTTCTCGCGGTCCTCACGGTTTTTGTTTTTGTTCTTGAAAGGCTTCTGCTTGCGCGGTTTCTGCTCATCGCTTCTTTCGCCACGCTCAGGTTGCTCCTGCTTCTTCTCAGATCGTTCTTTCTGCTGCTTAGGAACTTCTGTTACAGCTTGCTCAGGCTGTGCGCCAGCAGGCTTTTTCTTTTTCTTCTTTTTCTTCTTTTTGCTCTTAAACTTGTCGTCCAGGCGCTCCAGACTACCTTCTACCTGCGCTACAAACTCGTTCTGCTTCGGCTCTTCCTGCGGCACCAGCAACAATGTTTCTACGGCAACGCCTTTGGCATTCAGCTCCTGTATCTCCTGCACACGCTCCACTGGAACGGCATACCAGTTGTTGTCTCCCTTGTAGCCGAACCACATCATGCGCTTAAAGATATCCGTTTTCTGAAGTATGGCATCACCTTGTTGCGTCTGCAGTGGTCGGTTTACCGTCGGGATATCCTTCAGGGCATCCATGTAGGTTTCCAACTCATAGTTAAGGCAGCACTTAAGCCTGCCGCATTGGCCCGAAAGCTTGCTCGGGTTAAGCGAAAGGTTCTGGTAACGCGCCGCTGTGGTAGAAACGCTCTTAAAATCGGTAAGCCAGGTAGAGCAGCAAAGCTCACGACCGCACGAGCCTATGCCGCCCAAGCGACCTGCCTCATGGCGCAAGCTTATCTGGCGCATCTCAATACGCACCTTAAACTCCTCGGCCAGTTTTCTGATCAGGTCACGGAAGTCTACACGGTCATCGGCTGAGTAATAGAATGTAGCCTTGCTTTTATCAGCCTGGTACTCCACATCCGAGAGCTTCATTCTAAGCCCGAGTTGCTGAATGATCTCGCGGCTGCGGTACATGGTGGTGCCTTCAAGGTCTCTTACCTCGTTAAACTTCTCCATGTCTTTTTCATTGGCAATGCGGTAGATGCTGCGAATTTCTTCGTTGTTGTCTACCTTCTTTTTCATCATCTGCAGGCGAACCAACTCACCTTTTAATGATACAAAACCAATGTGATGCCCGTTTGGCACATCCACTACCACGGCATCGCCGGTTATAAGCTCTAACCTGTTTGTATTACGGTAGAAGTCTTTGCGACCTCCTTTAAATCTTATCTCAACTATGTCAAACTCCTCAAACGATACCGGTAACTCCATGTCGCTGAGCCAGTCGAACACGTTTAAACGGTTGCAGCCACCCGTGCTACATCCGCCGTTGCTTTTGCAGCCACCGGGTTTGGTGCCGCATCCGCCACTAGAACATGAACTACATCCCACTTTATATATCTCCTTATAATAGCCAGGCTATTCTTGTTTTCTAAAACTGTTAATTAACAAATATACTAAAATTTTAGGCTTTTGCTTTTGCTCCTCCTAAAAGTACAACTTATGCTGACAGCAGAAAGAGCTAATTAATTTTAACCGGCCCTATTAGCAAGCACAAGTAAGGCAGTAAAATACGAAAAATTTGCAGGCGTGGAGAAAGGCAGCGAATTAAAGTATATTTTTAAGGGATGTTTCGGAAGCTACTGTCACATGCGGCGATCTACGGACTGGCAGCACAGGTGCCCCGGCTGGCGGGTATACTTGCGCTACCGGTTATTACACCCTATCTCACGACTGTAGATTATGGTGTGGGCGGCGTGATAACAGCTTATGTCGTAGCCTTGAATACGTTAATATCGTTGGGACTATCGGTGGTGATGGTAAACAGTTTTGCGAAGCACCCACATCATTATAAATGGGTGTGGCGGCAACTGCATGGCTTCTTATCTGTGTGGGCAGTGGCAAACGGAGTTTTACTTACTGCTGTACTTTGGTGGGCTATTCCGGAGGAAGCCATGGTAAATCGTTGGGAGCTGCTTGCACTGAATGTGCTGCCGGTTGTACTGTTTGGGGTAACAGAATATCAAGGTACGCTCTTGTTCCTGATTTCGCAGCGGCCGGTTCCAGTTGCAATACGATCGTTTGTAGTGGGTGTTGCTACTGTTGGGCTCAACATTTATACGATTGCTTACCTGCGAATGGGCTACATGGGGTGGTTTTATGCCAACGCTGCCGGTGCACTGATCGGCTTTGTGTATTACAGTTACCCCATGTATCTAAAGGAAAAGATGTGGCCCATATTTAACTTTAAGTGGCCGCGCATCCGACAATCTTTAAAAATATCGCTGCCCATAATTCCGCATCACTTTTCTTTTTTCCTACTTGATACTTCTGACAGACTTGTGCTGGACCTACTGAAGGTACCTGTGCCGCGAATAGGTCTTTACAACATAGCGTCTAGTTTTGGATTATACTTTATGGCGGCGTCTAATGCAGTGGTGCAGGCCGCATCGCCTTTTTATTTGCAGTATTATTCTAAATCCGGTAAAGATATAGAGGCTGCCAGACAGGCAAGAAGTATGACCTTTGCTTTACAGCTGCTCTTTCTTGGGGTAACGTTTATACTTTGCCTCTGGCTGAAGGAACTGTTTATACTTTTGATCAGGAACAGCGAATTACAGCAGGCTTACCCGTTGGCCATCATACTGATGATGGGATACAACTACAAACCCATGTACCTGGGAGCTGTTAACCTGCTGTCGTACCGTGAGCACACTGGAGTACTTTGGAAAATATCTACTGTGGCTGGTGTAGGTAATGTTATTTTAAACCTGATACTGATACCCTATTTTGGCATTGAGGCGGCGGCTATTACCACTTTTGTCGCTTTAATGTACATGGGATATTCTGGTTATGCCTTAAAGGAGTATAAGCAGATTGCTGAAGTAAATTATCATCCCTGGCTGTGGCTGCTGGTAAATATTATGGCGTTGCTGGCGGTATACCTGCTAAAAGATGTCGACCTGGAGTATAAAGCTATACTTACAGCTTTTCTAGGTGCTGGGGCAAGTATAGGATATCTATACTTTGGAAAGCGTTTAGCCTGGAGTAGCTAGCGGCTTTTTCGTGGCCTATCCTTAAGAAGGCTGTAATACAAAGTCATCAGCTTTTGGTGCAGCACATGGTTATCAAAATTTTGCTGAACGTAAGCACGGCCTGCCTTGCCCATTTGCCTGCAAGTCTCAGGGTGCTTCAACAGGAAATCTATTTTATCGGCAATGGCTGCTGCGTTTTTCTGCTCTACCACAAAGCCAGATTTACCAGGTAACATTCCTTCGGGTATGCCACCAGCATCTGTAACAACCAATGGTAACGCCATGCTTTGAGCCTCCTGCACCACCAGCCCCTGTGCCTCTATTTCTCCGTTTACTGCCTTAATCCCAGCTAAAACAAAAACATCAACATTGTTGTAATGCTCCAGAACCTGCTCCTGTGTGGCGGCACCATGTAAAAATACATGCTGGGTTAGTTTAAGCTCTTTTATAAGCTGCTCTAGCTCCTGCCGCTGTTCGCCTTCGCCAAGTATGTGATAACGAATGTCTGGATAAGTAGGTAGAAGTTGCGAAACAGACACAATGCTATACTTGAGCCCTTTGAACTCAGTGAGGCGTGCTACGGTAAGTATGGTAGGTATGTGATGTTTGCTGCCTCTGTTATTATCTGGAGAGAACTTTTTTGTATTTAACCCTACTGGTAAATACGCGATGTTGGCTTCCGGTATGCCAAGGTTAATTGCCTTCTGCTTCGTATAATGTGAGTTAACAGTAAAAAGCCTGCATTCCTTTGCAAGGTCTTTATACAACCCTTTTCTTGATGCATGACTTTGCCTAGAAAGAAACTCTCTATGGTTTACATCATATCCATGAAAGGAAGTAATCAGCTCACCCTGCAGCAAGCCCAGTTCTCTTAAATTAAGTGCTTTAATGGCGTTAGGGCCAAAATGACAGTGTACCACATCAAACTGCTTATGACCTAGAAAGGGAACAGTGTCATAGAAGAAATCCAGGTTCAGGGCGTACCTGCCATACTTTATAAAGTTGAGCGTTTGCAGCAGGTGTTTGGCGTGTCGGTAGTTCGCCAGCAATAGTTTTAGTGCTTTAGCCAGTCTTCTAACTTTGCTCTTGGGGATATGAGGGCGATAAACTGTTTTAGAAAGCATATTATACTTTTCGATAACAGCGTGCCTGGTCCAGTTCTCAGGCTGTCCGGTAGAAAATATCGTTACATCGTGGCCCTCTTCAAACAAAGGTGCCAGCTGGTTTAGAAGGTACGTTTCTGAAAGCGCTGGGAAAAAACTGATAGAGTAGGCAATTCTGAGCTTCATGCGCATCTAAATTAGCAAATTGCCTTGCTCAGTGCAATCAGGTAGTTAGGATTTATACTTCGTAAATATGCTGAAGCAATAGCAATACACACTTTGGCAGGTGAAACGTCAAAAAGAAAAGGGAGGCAATTGCCTCCCTTGCATGCTTTAGAAATTGAACTAAGGCTTTAAAACTACCTTCACACAGTTGTCCTCTTTCTTTTTAAATATCTCATAGCCGTGTGCAGCCTGATCGAGTGGTAGGGTATGAGTAATAATGTCATCTAATTTAACTTTACCTTCCTGCACCAGTTTCATCAGGTGGTCAATGTATATCTGTACAGGAGCCTGGGTACCCATAAGCGTCACGCCTTTATCAAACCAGCGGTAAATTGGGAAGTTGTCGAAGGCGGATCCATATACACCAACCACACTCACAATACCAGCTCTGCGAACGGCTCTCAGGCAGGTTTCCAACACTTTTGGTGTTCCTTTTTCTATATTGATAACGGCTTTGGCTTTATCTAGAAAACTACGATCTGCTTCCATACCAACGGCATCAATACATACATCTGCTCCTCGGCCTTCCGTCATACTTCTTATTATCTCTACTACCTGGTCCTGGTCCTGCCAAAGTATAGTTTCGGAGTTTGCTGCTTTTTTTGCCATGTCCAGACGGTACTGCTGCACATCTACGTTTATCACCCTTCCGGCACCCATGAGCCATGCCGATTTTGCAGCCATGATACCGACAGGTCCCGCACCAAAAATGGCCACTGTTTCACCGCCTTTAATTCTGCCCCAGTCGGCGGCGGCCCAGCCAGTCGGGAAAATATCTGTCAGGAAAAGCACTTGTTCATCGGTTAACCCATCGGGCACCAGGCGCGGACCATAATCTGCATAAGGCACTCTTACATATTCTGCCTGGCCTCCGCTATAACCGCCGTATAAATCTGTGTAGCCAAAAAGCGCAGCTCCTTTTTCTGATAAAAAGCCACCATCAGGCCCGTACATTGGGTTAGAGTTTTCGCATTGGGTTGGCCATTGATGCGTGCAGAAGTAGCAGGTGCCGCAGGCAATCGGGAAAGGCACTACCACACGGTCTCCCTTTTTGAGGTTGCCTACCCCTGGTCCAACTTCCTCCACGATGCCCATAAACTCATGGCCCAAAACCATATTATTCATTTGTGGTACAAAACCATCTAAGATGTGCAGGTCTGATCCACAAATTGCTGTGGAAGTAACTCTGATAATAGCGTCACGGCTTTCTTCTATGCGTGGGTCGTCTACTGTTTCAACGCGTACGTCGTTAATTTTGTGAAAAACAAGTGCTTTCATAGTTTGTGGTGTTTGTTAAGTATAACCCAGCAGGCTGGGCTTCTGAATAAAATAACTAACGTCTTAATAGAAAACTAGTTATGAAGTTTGAAGCACTGGGATTAGAAAAGCATAAGAGCCGTAGGATATGAAGCATAGATTAATCATAAGGTATACCGTCAGCATTTAATACAGAATGACAGATTTTCGCTTCTCTTTACTAAAGGCACAGGACATGCCCTTGCTGCACCAAACGTTTCTGAAAGCATTTGCTGACTATGTTGTGCCGATACAGCTGAATGCGGAACAATTTAAGTCAAAGCTGCAGCGCGAAGGAATAGAGCCGGGCTTTTGTGTGGGTGCTTTCTACAAAGAACATATGGCAGGATTTATACTTACCGGCGTAGGGGAGTGGCAGGGTAAGCCAACAGCCTATAACGCAGGAACAGGTGTAGTGCCTGTCTACAGAGGGCATAAGTTAACGCAGCAAATGTACATGTTCCTAATGTCCAAGTTGCGTGAGTCTGGGATTGAGGTTTGCTTACTGGAAGTGATACAGGGGAACACAGCTGCATTGAAAAGTTACCAGCGGATAGGTATGCAAAGAACCCGCTCTCTGGACTGCTTTAGGGTAAGAAAGGAGGAATTACTGCTAAGGGCTGATGCACCAGAAAATATCAGTATCGCGAAATCCGTAAAGCCAGCGTGGGAAGAATATCGAAGCTTCTGGGATATTGCCCCTACCTGGCAAAACACGATTGCCGCCATCAAACGCAGCAGAAACGATAACGTGATACTGGAGGCACGCAACCAGGAACAGCACCTTTGTGGCTACATTATTTTTTACCCGAAAAATGGAGCTGTGGCACAGTTAGCTGTGAAAGAAGAGCACCGGTGTAATGGCGTAAGTACAGCTTTGTTGCGGGAGGCGGTTAATCAAATTCAGGCACCGGCCCTCATGTGCATTAACATTGATACCAAGGGAACAGGCGTGATTTCATATCTTAAGCAGCGTTACTTTAAGCTCATCCTGAGTCAGTATGAGATGCAGGTGCCGATTACATAAACAAGAATGAACTAAGCTACTTCAGTAGCTGGATTATGTGTGTAATGGTTGGCTTTCTTTCGGATTGCCCCAAAACTTAGAAGTGCACACAGTAGTACAAAGTATGAAGCTGCTAGTATCCAAGTACTTTGATAGCCAACTACGACTGATTCTGTAGGGAAAATATCCACAGTAATGTAATAAACAATATTTGACGCCCAATGTATACCCAGCGTTAACCAAAGCGACTTTGTTAGCTGCATGGCTGTTGCCAGTACAAGTCCAAGTATAAATAAGTACGTCAGCACGGAGGGGTGATCTGCCAGGCGCCAGATATGGTTTAGCACATACACCACCGCAGAAAATAATACCCATGCATTTGCAGGCATACGTTTGCTTAAATGCTTAAACAGGTAACCTCTGGTAAGGATATCTTCAGCCAGAGATGGCCAGAAGGTCATGAACATGATCCACCAGATCTTATCGAAGAAAACTTCTGCTCCGGGTGTTTCGGTAATCCGCTCATAACCTAAATAAATTGAGACACCCGTTGACAAGCCCACAAAGCAAGAGCCTAAAACCATACCTGTCAAAAGCTTTGCCCACCACTGCTGCTGCAGACCTAAGCCCCAGCTTTGTAATCCCTCCAGCTTTTGTGCCCTGGCCACTGCATAGCTCACAACTACAAACGAGAGCATGGCTACAGCCGAAACAGCCATTGATTGAAAGAACTCGTGGGAGTGATAAACAGCGAAGAGCGCAGCGAAACCAGCAATTATACTTGTGGTGCTGCTGTGTAATACAGGATTGGCGATTTTCATAGTTAGTAGTTAGCTAGAAGCAAATATAATTGCTTTCTGAGGGTTTTGCCAAGGTGGCTCATCAGAAGTAGCTATATTTACATTTTAAACAATAAGCATGAATACAGCGTGGATATACCTGATACTGGCCGGCATCTGTGAGATTGGCTGGGCTTTTGGGCTTAAGTATAGCGAAGGCTTTACAAAACTGGGAGTAAGTATAGTTACCGTGGTGGTAATGATCCTGAGCTTCGTGTTGCTTGCCCAGGCTATGAAGCATTTGCCGCTGGGCACAGCCTATGCCATCTGGACCGGCATTGGAGCCGCTGGCACAGCCATACTTGGTATCGTGTTCCTGAACGAGCCGCGCGACGCTATCAGAATTTTCTGTATACTTTTAATTATTGTGGGTGTAATAGGGCTGAAGGTTTTCTCGGGAGCTAAATAACTACCAGGTGTAAATATCCAAGGCTCTGGTATTGAATAAGTATAGCTGCCCTTCGCTGGCTAAAGCAGTTATGTATGGCTTAGGGAGTGGCAAAGTTCGTGTTTCGGAAGTATAAAGGTTCACAAAATGCAGTACCCCGGCCTTTACAAAGTATAGCTCATTACCCATAAAATTGATATAATCTACGCCAGCTATAGGCAGCTTTCGTTTGTAGTTGCCCAGGTTATCAAACACAAAAATGCCGTTGGCATCCAGAAGGTACACCATATTCTGATACTCCCGCAGTTGCTTTACATTAAAACGCTCTTTTTCCAGGATCAGGTTTAGCGGGGTTTCGATGGTTACTTGGCGTAGCTGCATGTTCAGCTTGCTTAGCGTAAGGTTTGTTTCATCAAAAAGCCAGAAGCTGTCATCAGAGGCCAGGGCTGCTGCTTTGGCTGTGCCCTTGTAGTTAATATCCCGCAGGGTTGTATTGCCGATAGGGCGCAGGAATCTGTCCAGCAGAAATAGCTCCTGACGGTCTTCGTAAAACAGCAGGATTTTCATGGGGTTCCAGGCATCAATGCTGGCAATGCGGCCCCGCGATGGCGGCGAAAAGGTGCCTAAAGCATTTCCTAAAGAGTCTATCCTAAGCAGGCTGCGGTTAGGCGCCAGAAAATAAATATTACCGTTGCGGTCTTTGGAGATGGTGGTAGGGGAGGTAACGGCTATGCTGTGGCTATACTTTAGTTTAAGAGGCAGCACTGCTTCCTGCGCAAAAGCCGGGGCTAGTGCCGTAAGCAACGCCAGTACAAGTATAGCTATGTGATTTTTAGCCTTCAAAGGTCTTTAGTTCAAAGTTTTCTCCGTCGTACACACCATACGTGCAAAAATTGACCCACTCTCCCAGATTCAGGTAGCGGCTGCTTTCTGCAATGGGTACATCTAATGGCAAATGGCGGTGACCAAACACATAAAAGTCATGGTGTTTGTCGGCTTCTACTTCTTTACAGTACTGTACCAGCCACTCGTCTTCACCTAGATAGGCTTCATCTTTTTTGATATTGCTGATGCGGCTTCTTCTAGACCACATATTGGCTACACCAATGCCCAGGTTCGGATGAACACGCGCAAAAAGCCACTGACATACTTTGTTATCAAAAACGCGCTTCAGCACTTTATAGGTATGGTCGCCGGGACCTAAACCATCGCCGTGGCCAATATAGAAAGTATGGCCGTTTATACTTGTGGAGATAGGTTTACGAAGTATAGGAATGTTCAGCTCTTTCGGAAAGTAATCGAACATCCACATATCGTGGTTCCCCGTGAAAAAGTATACTGGTATGCCTGCATCTGTGATCTCTGCCAGTTTCCCCTGTAGCCTGATAAAGCCCTTCGGAATAGCATGCCTGTACTCAAACCAGAAGTCGAAGATATCGCCCAGCAAAAGTATGGCGGCGGCATCCTGCTTTGCCATATCCAGCCATTTCACGATTTTTCTTTCGCGTGCAAGACTGGCTTCGGCATTGGGTACGCCTAAATGGAAATCGGAGGCAAAGTATATTTTTTTACCTGACTCTAACTTGTTAATGCGGAAGGTCATCAATCAGGAAAAGTACTAGCTGTTTAGGGCCATGTGCGCCCATTACCAATGTTTTTTCGATATCGGCTGTGCGGCTCGGGCCACTCACCATTGATACCATAGAAGGAAAGTTGTCTTTATACTTATCCCGAATGCGCTGCAGGCCATCTTTGATATCCGGTACCAACTGGCTGGCTTTCGCTACCACCATGTGTGTTGGCGGGTAAATACTTAAACGGCGGCCACCGGCATTCGCAGAGCTCACAAGTACACTACCTGTGCGGGTGATCAGGGATTCGCAGGTGGTAAGGCTGGCTTCCGCATCGCGCACGAAGCCATCTTGATCTGCAGAGAACTCAATGCCTGCATGGTGGAGCGCATTTTGCAGGTTAGGCTCCCAAACGTACAGGTGCTGCAGGTTCTGCTCTTTTTTGTAGATGTACAGCTGGTCAAAAAAAGCCTCTTCGTTATCGCAGTAGATAAAAACACCTGCGTTTTTGATGAAGTTCTCAGCAAATACCACTGATAAATCCTCCAGTGCAATGGGTGTGTGCAGCGGAGAGGTGAAATCCGGGGTAGGAGGCAGAAAAGGCGCCGACTTAGCCAGCGCCTCTCTTACTCTTCTTAATACTATTTCTTTTGATTTTGCTTCGTACATGCTTGTTACTAAGCTGTTCTCGAGTTTATATTGTCCTCTTGTTCGGCATGAGAATTACCGTTGCCATTGCCCTCCAGCGGAGTACCCGGCACTGATCCTTCTGTCTGCTCAGGATGCTCTGTCTGTCCAAGCTCTACCGGGTGTGTTTGCTCCACTTCGCTCTTTGTCTGGCTTCTGTCAGTTCCTGAAGTATGCGCCTGGTAGGTAGTAAGCGCCTCAAAAGGACGCTTGCCTACTAAACGCTCTAAGTCGCTTTGGAATAGGATTTCCTTCTCCAGTAGCTCTTTTGCAACAATCTCAAGAGCATCAAATTTATCCCTTAATAGCGCTTTTGTACGCTCATAAGCAGAATTGATAATCTGACGAACTTCCTCATCAATTGTTTCGGCAGTTGCCTCAGAATATGGCTTGTTAAACGTCATCTCAGACTGCTTGGAATCGTAGAACGAAACATTGCCGATTTTAGCGTTCATACCATACATGGTTACAATGCTGTAAGCCATCTTCGTGATACGCTCCAGGTCACTTAGAGCACCTGTAGAGATCTTGCCGAAAACAATGTCCTCTGCAGCACGTCCGCCAAGGGCCATGCACATCTCGTCGATCAGCTGCTCGGTAGTATAAAGGAACTGCTCTTTTGGCAGGTACTGCGCATAACCTAAAGCGGCTACACCACGCGGTACTATACTTACTTTTACCAACGGATCGGCGTGCTCAAGGAACCAACCAGCAATGGCGTGGCCGGCCTCGTGGTAAGCCACAATTTTCTTCTCTTCCGGAGAGATGATCTTGTTCTTCTTCTCCAAACCACCAATTACGCGGTCAACAGCATCGTTAAAGTCCTGCATTTCTACAGCTTTTTTGTTGCGGCGTGCAGCAATTAGGGCGGCCTCGTTACAAACGTTAGCTATCTCGGCACCGGCAAAGCCTGGTGTCTGGGCAGCCAGCTTTTTAGCATCCACATCAGGAGCCAGCGTAAGCGGCTTCAGGTGCACTGCAAAGATCTCGGTACGTCCGTTAATATCTGGCTTGTCTATGCTTACCTGTCGGTCGAAACGGCCAGGACGTAACAAAGCTGAGTCAAGCGTATCAGGGCGGTTAGTAGCTGCGAGTATAATTACACCTGAGTCAGTTGCGAAACCATCCATCTCTACAAGCAGGGAGTTCAGCGTGTTCTCGCGTTCGTCGTTACCGCCTGGTGTAGTGCCACGGCTACGGTGACGACCAATAGCGTCAATCTCATCGATAAAGATGATACAAGGTGCTTTTGCTTTGGCTTGCTTAAACAAGTCGCGTACACGCGCTGCACCCACACCCACAAACATCTCCACAAAGTCGGAGCCTGATAGTGAGAAGAACGGTACATCGGCCTCGCCTGCAACAGCTTTAGCCAACAAGGTTTTACCGGTACCCGGAGGGCCCACCAGCAAAGCGCCTTTTGGTATCTTACCGCCAAGTATGGTAAACTTGCTTGGGTTTTTCAGAAACTCAACGATCTCCTGTACCTCTTCTTTTGCCTCTTCTAGGCCAGCCACATCCTTAAATGTGATCTTTACCTTGTTCTCAGCGTCGAAAAGGGCAGCTTTAGACTTGCCAATGTTAAATATCTGGCCGCCTGCACCACCGGATGTAACGCGGCGCATCAGGAACCAGAAGCCAAATACCAGTAGTATCAGGAAGCCCCACTGCAGGAAGAAGTCAGCAAAGCCGGTACGGTCTACCAAACTGTAAGGTACATGCTGCTCTTTCGGAACGTTAGCCTGCAGTTTGTCCAAGTCTTCTTTAAAAGACTCGGCAGAGATGATCTGGAAGTGATAATGCGGTCCTTGTTCCATGGTAAAGGTACCACGCTCAGTCAGGTCCGGCTTATACTTCTCATTCTCGATAGCCTCTTCTTTCAGGAAAACCTCCACGGTTTTGCCGTTTACGATGTTAAGTTTCTTAACATCCCCGCTTAGCAGCATCTCTTCAAACTCCGGTTGGGTAGTTTCTACAGAAGAATTGCTTTTGTTAAGGTAGGTAAGCCCGAAGATCAGCAGAATCAGCACTGCCAACATCCACAACTGCATAGTCGGGCGCGGGGGTGTGTTCGGGATAATCGGCTTTTTCTTTTTGTTATTGCCTTTTTTGTTATTTTCTGCCATTGATGTTTAGTTTCAGTTGTATGTAAACATTGGCCAAATCCTAATGTTTAGGCCAAATGTATTAGACAGACTCCACGTGTTTGATGCTGGCGTCGCCCCAAAGCTCCTCCAGTGCATAAAAGTCACGCTTTTCTTTCAGGAAGACGTGTGCCACCACATCTACGTAATCAAGCAGCACCCACTCTTTGTTGATGCGGCCTTCACTTTGCCATGGGTTTTGTCTTATTGCCTTGAATACCTCTTCCTCAATAGAAGTAGCGATGGCATCAAGTTGTGTATCGGAGCTTGCCGATGCTATAACGAAGTAATCTGATACGGCGTTTTTAAGCGATTTAAGGTTAATTATGACAATATCGGAAGCTTTTTTCTCCTGCATTCCCTTTACTACTAGTTCTGCCAATATGTCTGAATTAGCCTCAACCTTGGTTTCTTTCATTTGCTATACTTAAATTTGAATGTACAAAAGTATTAAATTCTGGGTTAAAGTATGTTGCCTAATACGCTGTTTATGGGTCAGCAGCTATATTTTCTGCCGGCTTGCCCTTCCACAAATTCTGAGGCCCAGCAGCTTCTTATCAAAAATGAAGCCACAGAAGGCTGTGCGGTAGTTACGGCACACCAGACTGCGGGTCGCGGGCAACGTGGCAACACCTGGGAAGCCGAACCCGGCAAAAACATAACCCTATCAGTTATACTTAAGCCAAAATTTCTGGCTATCAAACACCAGTTTTATCTTAATATGGCTGTGTCGTTGGGCGTGCTTGACCTGCTCCGTGAGTTAGGCCTGAAAAACGCGCAGGTAAAGTGGCCAAACGATTTATTCTTTGAAGATAAAAAACTTGGCGGGATTCTAATAGAAAACGCACTAAATAGCCTGACTTTACAACACAGTATAGTCGGGATTGGTTTAAATGTGAACCAGTTAGCTTTTGGTTATACAACGGCCACATCCCTGGCAAAAGTATTAGGTTATACCTTAGACCTGGAGCAAGTTACGAACAGGCTGCTCGAGTTGTTGGAAAAAAGATACCTGGAACTAAGAAATGATAAAACAGCTAAGCTAAAGTATGAGTACCTGCAGGCCTTATATCGCTATCAGGAACAGCACACGTACAGGGTTGATAACCGGCCAGTGATGGGGCAGATTTTAGGCGTAGATGAAGAAGGCCGGCTAGCTGTTGAGATCGAAGGCGAACTCCGGTACTTTGGGTTCAAAGAAATAGCCTTCGTTATTTAGGGCTTCTTTTTCTGGTACAGGGTTACCATCCGGGCCGGGTTATACTCCGGGGTAAGGTGCAGGCGCAGGTTTACATGGATATTTTCTGCCATAAAGCCGCTGGTAAGCTGGGGCGAGTTAATATGATGGTCTTTGGTGCTTACAACAAACAGCGACTGTAGTACAAAGCTGTTCCCTTGCTTTACCAATGTTCCTTTTATACTTCTTCGTTTTGCAACCCCATGAATGGTCAGGGTGCCGTAGGCAGTAACTTCTTTGCTGTTTTGGCTGAAGCTGGTCAGTTCTCCGTTAAAAGTTGCTTTGGGGTGCCTGTCGGTTTGCATATACTTATCATTGAATCGCTCCTGCATCAGGGAGTTAGCAAACTGAAATGACTTTACAGGTATCTCGAAATATACTTTACCATTTTCCGGATTTATACTTCCCTTTATCTCAGAGGAAGTTCCCTTGATCAGGTCAAGGGGGGCTCCGGCGGAAAAGGTGACCTGGCCGTTGCCGGTATACATATTTTGCTGTCCTAAGCTAACCTGCCAGCAAAGCGAAAAGGTTAGCAGCAGCACTAAAAGCGGTTTCATAAAAGTGGCGTATCTATATTATTATGAACTGCTTATACCGTGTATTGTTTCAGGTTTTGGGAAGAAAAAGCGGGAGTCATGTAGCAAACTCCCGCTTATTTAGTCAAAGCCCATATTCTTAGGGTATAATCAGTTTCTTCGTTTCTGTTTTGTTGTCATGGTGCAGCTTAACCATGTAGATTCCTCCGGGCAGCTTTAGCTCAGATAGTGGTAAATCCAACTTGCTTGTACCGGCTGCCATCTGTTCGCTGAATACCACCTGGCCGTTCATGTCCATAATCTGTATGGCTGCGCCGTTGCCTTTGTTTATCTTCAGTCCGACAGTCACATAATTTCCGGTTGCCGGGTTAGGGTAAACAGACAGGTTGTCAGTTGTTGTGCTTTTGCTCTGTGTAACCGCTATCGTGTTACTGTACTCAAACGTGCCGTCGTGGTCTACCTGCTTTAGGCGATAGTAGTTGGTGCCCGGTTCTGCGCTTGCATCTGTGTAAGTATAATGTAGCGCGGTGTTAGAGTTGCCTGCACCTGCTACAGTGCCCACAGTAGTATAAGTTTTGCCGTTCTGGCTGCGTTCTACCTCAAATCCTGCATTGTTTGTCTCTGATGCGGTGCTCCAGTTCAGTTCGATGCCGCTTGGTGTGGCTATACCTTCAAATGATGTCAGTTCTACAGCTAAAGGAGATATAGGAGTGTCTTCGCATGTTTGGGTATTTAAGCCTGAGCTTACCACGGTGCCTCCGGCAGAAAGCGTGATCTGGAAAAACGGATCTGCCTGATAAAGAGCAGTCGGGATGGTGACGGCAAAAATATCTGTACCGCCGTTTGCGTAGCCTTTGGTGTTCTGGCTGTTAAATGTGATCAGGTTTGCCTCCTGGTCCACGGTTGTGCTGTAGCTATACTTGGCTTTGTAAGCGCTGCCGTTGTTGTCGCTGGCAACGGCAATAGGCTCGTTTGTAGCTGGGGTCTCTATAAGTACCTGTTCCACATCAGCAGCTGTGTTGTTCTTTAGCAGGAAGCGGATAGTGGTGGTGCCGTCAGGGAAGTTCATGGCATCAACAAAGCCAAAAACCGCATCGTTTAAGTCCAGCTCACAAGCAGTGTCGGGGTCCTGGCCGGGTGCAGGCACTGCAGCGCAGGCGTTAAGGTCAAAAGTTACCTGGCCAATGGTGCCGTTGCTGGTGCGGGTTTGTACACGCATGCCAGTTGCTGCCAGCGCATCGTAATCGGCATTTGTCAGGTAGAACTCAAAAAGGTCCTCTTCTCCGTTGTTTATTGCCGCCGTATTCTTGGCGTTAAACTGGATGGAGTTAAATTCAGTGTCTATCTGGTTTGGCCCCTGGTTGCTGGTTCTGCCATTTCGTACTACATAATCGTTGTTCTGCTGCAGTATGTTAGATGGGGTGGCGGCTTTAGAGCCTTCCGGCAGCTCAAAGGCAATATAATCCAGATTGTTGTTGCACAGTATTTTAACCGTGTAGATCAGTTTAACATGATCATCGTCGAAGCGTGTGGCGCCTAACAGTTTGTATTCAAAACAGGCATCTGTTTGGGTGCAGTTACTTTGGGCACTAAGACTGTGTAAGCTAAAAAATAGTAGGGCGAATAATAATATATGGCGTTTCATGTAAAGTATCTTCAATATAGTAATCTAAGTTTTGTTTAATGTTTAGTTTAACGAGGTGTTAATTAGCTAGTTGCACAAAACGTAGTTCATTTAAAATAATGCAATAAGAATCTTTATTAAGTATAATTAAATGTGGCTTAAAGGGTGTTTTAGACCTTTGTTTTGTTGTTGTTTAGCAGAAAAGACTACTTGAGTTGGGTTTGCTTAAATTGAATTTTATTTATTCGTGTTGTTTTTGTTTTGACTAGAGTGTGATTGGTAAAATTATAAAATGGCTTTTGCGGCGGCTGCGTGGAGTATGAGAAATCATTAAAAATGAATGCAACCATTTTAGCTTATCAGGCATCATTTTTGAAAGTGATAGAAAAGCCAGTTGAGTTAAAGTAGACGCTGCCTTACTAAATATTTTAAAAATTATATTTAGACTTCTGGCTTTTTAGGCTATCTTTGACTTGAATGTCAGAGTAGACCATAAATCTAAATCGAGACACCCTTATGAAAAATTTTACAAAACTGTTTTTTATAGCTACCCTTATCAGCTCGCACCTGCTGGGTTTTGCAGCCAATGCAACAACCGGACAGTCTGCGAATGAAGGCGTAGAACCTACTTATAAAGGCGGCTCCACTAACTGGAAGCTGATTCAGGAGAAAGGCGCTCAGCTGAGTGTCTCTGCCCAGAACGCACGTCCTGCCTTTGTTCGTAACGAGGAGGAGCATACTTGCTCCAAGCTGTTTGCCTCAGCCGTTAGCAAAGAGTTTCATGTGGTGGAGAACCGTGGCACCAAAAGCATGTTTGCAACAGTGAGCTTCGCTTCGCTGTCTTCTATTGCGCCTTCGCGTGTGATCAAGCAGATGCCGTCTATCAACGCTTATCCAAATCCATCGAGAGGTATAACCAAGCTTTCGCTTAACCTGCCTGGCGGACAGGAGAACTATAAGATCCGAATCTCTAATACCATTGGAAAAGTGCTTAGCGTGCATGAGTTGGTGCCAGCCGAGAAAATGGAGGTAGAACTGAACATGACAAGCCTGCCTTCTGGAATTTACTTCTATAGCCTGCTGGTAAACGATAAAACAGTTGAGACTAAGCGTCTTGTGCTTCAGAAATAAGTATAAATAGGCTTACCCAAAGATACTAAGCCGGCCACCAGGCCGGCTTTTTTTGTTACTAACCCTTAAAATTGCTAAGCCCCTACGATTTATTTATTATTTTCGGGGCTCAATCAAGAAAGCTATGACGGATTATCGTAAGATAAACAACCTCGTGGGCTGGGTCGTGTTTTTGATCGCGACTACAGTATATGTGCTAACGCTGGAGCCAACAGCCAGCTACTGGGATGCAGGAGAGTTTATTGCCTGCTCATACAAATTACTGGTGCCGCACCCTCCGGGAGCTCCTTTCTACCTATTGGTAGGACGTATGTTCTCTATGTTTGCCGGCGACCCGGCTCAGGTGGCATGGTGGGTTAACCTGCTTTCTGCGCTGTGCAGCTCTTTTACAGTGCTTTTCCTGTTCTGGACCATTACCATACTTGCCCGCAAGCTGATGGTGAAAGAAGGGGCTGAGCCTACCCGCGGCAATGTATTGTTGATTATGGGTAGCGGTGCAGTAGGTGCACTGGCTTATACATTCTCCGATTCAGCGTGGTTCTCAGCAGTAGAGGCCGAAGTATATGCTATGTCGTCTTTCTTCACGGCTATAGTCTTCTGGGCAATTCTGCGCTGGGAAGCCAAAGTGGGAGAGGCACACTCAGACAAATGGCTGGTGCTTATTGCTTACCTAGTAGGTCTTTCGATAGGTGCACACTTGCTGAACCTTGTTACCATCCCTGCGCTGGCTTTTATTTACTATTTCAGGTTATACAGGCCATCATTCTGGGGTGGGGTAATCGCTTTTGCCATTAGTGCTGTTATCGTGGTGGCTATACTTTGGGGCGTGATACCTGGCTTGCCATCTGTGGCGGGCTGGTTTGAGGTGCGCTTTGTGAATGACCTAGGAATGCCGTTTGGTTCTGGTCTGATTGTATTCCTGGTGCTGCTTATTGCTGCCATTGTATACGGACTTCGTACATCAATCAAGCATAACAACCGTGTACTGAACACAGCAATTCTATGCTTTATATTCGTGCTGATTGGTTACTCTTCCTACATGATCATTCCAATACGATCATCTTATGAGCCAACGATCGACGAAAACGATCCTGATGATATTCTGACCTTTGTTTCTTACCTGAAGCGCGAACAGTATGGCGACAGGCCACTGCTTTACGGGCCGCAGTACAATGCGCAGCCAGTAGACCAGGAAGAGAAAGCGCCGCGATATGTTAAAGGCAAGGATAAATACATTGCTACACCAGGTGGGGTAGAGCCAATCTACGACAGCAAAGATAAAACCTTGTTGCCGCGTATCTACAGCGATAATCCGCAACACATAGATGAGTACAAAAAGTGGGTTAACCTACGCGAAGGGCAAATGCCATCTTTCGGGCAGAACATCAGCTTCCTGCTTAATTATCAGTTAGGGCACATGTACTGGCGCTATTTCATGTGGAACTTCGCAGGGCGCGAAAGCGATATTCAGCATGCCGGTGTACTTTGGTTTGGAAAGGCTGATCCAAGCGCGCCTGAGCGTGTGCTCGAGAGCAAAGCCCGTAACTGCTTCTATTTGCTTCCGCTGCTGATAGGTATACTTGGCCTGATTTACCAGGTGAGAAAAGATGAGCGAAATGCCTTTGTAGTAGGCCTCTTGTTCTTCTTTACTGGTATTGCCATTGCCTTATACTTAAACCAACCGCCGGTAGAGCCACGTGAGCGTGACTATACATTTGCCGGCTCGTTCTATGCATTCAGCATTTGGATTGGCTTAGGCGTAATGGGGCTGGCAGAACTGCTGCGTAAAGGTGTTAAGAACAACCAGGCGGCGGCAGGTATCGCTACTGTTCTTGGTTTACTTGTTCCGGGTGTAATGGCAGCCGAGGGCTGGGACGACCACGACCGCTCAGACCGTTACCACTCTGTAGACTCAGCCAAAAACCTGCTTGACTCTTGTGCGCCGAATGCCATACTTTTCACAAACGGCGACAACGATACTTTCCCGCTGTGGTATGTGCAGGAGGTAGAGGGTTATCGTACCGACGTGCGGGTAGCTGTACTTAGCTATCTGAACACCGATTGGTATATTGACCAAATGAAGCGCCAGGCGTATGAGTCTGAGCCTTGGCCATTGTCTCTTGAAAACGAGAACTACCGCCAGGGCACAAACGATTATCTGCCTTATGTAGAGCGCCCTCAGGTTGCCGCAGGTATAGACCTGAAGCAGTACATAAGCCTTGTAAAGCAAAACCATCCGGCGCTTCAAGCGCAGTATGGCCCAGGTACTACGCTGCTTACCTTCCCTACTAAAACTTTCTCTTTAAGTATAGACAAGGCGAAAGTTGATGCCATGAACATAGTGCCAGAGGAGAAAGAAGGTGAAATTCTGGACCGTATGCAGTGGAGCATCAGCAAATCTATACTTGAGAAGAAGCACCTGGTTATGCTGGACCTGCTGGCTACAAACGACTGGAAGCGTCCGGTATACTTCTCCACAACAGTTAATAGTGCTGACTTTATTGGTTTGTCGGAGTTCTTCCAGTTAGAAGGTTTGGCCTACAGAATAGTGCCTGTTAAAACTTCAGGTGAAGAAAGCCAGGGCTATGTGAACAAGGAGGTAATGTATGAGAACATGATGAAGGAGTTCAGCTTCCGTAACTTTGACAGGGAGGACATCTTCTATGATGAGAACTATTACCGTTTCTCAGCCAATGCTCGTGACAAATTCGCCAGACTTGCCGCAGCCTACCTGGAAGATGGAAATACAGCACGTGCTAAAGAGGTACTGGAGTATTGCTTCAAGGTGTTACCGGAGGAGTCAGTGCCATACGATTATTATACACCACAGTTTGTTACATTATTTGACGCTGTTGGTGACGAGAAGAGAGCCAATCAAATAATGGACTCGCTGATCAAAAAATCAACGAAGTCCCTAGATTACTATTTTGCTAAAGGCTCATTGTTTGATATGGAGATACAAACAAACATGATCATCCTGCAGCAGTTAATCGGTATTGCGGAAGAAATGGGCATGAATGAGCGCGCCCAACAGTTGCAGCAACAGTTTATGCAGTACCTGCAGCGCATGCGCCGTTAAACAAAATACAGCATTAAACAGTAAAGAAAGCCGGGTGCCTACAAAGTGCCTGGCTTTCTTGTTTTTGGGCTTTAAAGAAAAATTGCTGTAAATGACACGCATACCTTTACCTTTTGCCTTGCTGCTTATACTCTTAGGCTTACATGCATGCGGAACTCCCCAGGCTACACGCTTACAACCTGTTGTGGTAAGGCCTGTTGTGCCGGAGATTGCCATGAAACATACTTTTTATGAAGCCAACGATAGCCTGCACGTGCACCTTAAGTTTGAAGACGAGCAGGAAGTCATGGATGTATTACAGTCTGCTACTGCAGTAGAGTATTTTGTAAAAACAGGCCTCTCTGACCGCGACAAAGTGCTTGTTGCCGATTCGCTTGTGAAGCCATCGCGTAAAATAACAGATGTTGAAGGAGAGCTGCATATAGCGTTTGCATTGCCAGCAAGTGTAGTAACAGAACCTAATATTCTGCATGTAAGGCTGTGGCAGGCATTGGTTGGGCAAGAGCGCATGGCAGTGCGATTTAGAGTACCGCTAAAGGCACAGATGCTGGATAAGAATTATTTGCTGGTTAAGGCAAGTGATGACAAGCCAATAACAAAAGAGTACGCTAACACCTCCGAAAAGCTATTTATAAAACAGTACGGCACACAAAACAACCCAGTAAATATCCATTATTACAACACCGAGTTTTCCCCTGCTTTGCCCCCTATGTCTACGCGCCAGGAGCCAATGGCATTGCCAATGAATGCAGCCGATACCTTACATTACAGCACTGGCGATACAATTAAATTTAATAAAGAAGGGCTTTACGTACTTGAGCCTTCATCAGCGTTTGCGAAAAGTCTGCTCGTGCAAAAAGGAGCTTATCCGCAAATTACCATGGCGCAAGAATTGCTTCAACCGCTTATCTATATCACTACCTCTACAGAGAGGGAGGCGTTATTCAGAACCAGTAACCCGAAGGAGGCAGTGGATAACTTCTGGTTAAAAGTAGCCGGCGACAAAGCCACTGCACGCGAACTGATTCGGACATACTATAGTAGAGTAGAGAGAGCAAACAAGCTTTTTACCTGCCACAAGCCCGGCTGGACCTCAGATAGGGGGATGATCTACATTGTATTTGGAAAACCAAGCACAATGAGCCAGACTGGCAACACCGAGACTTGGATTTACCGGGAGGCGGAGGCGAGCCCATACATTAAGTTCGTTTTTAATAAAAAAGGGGATAACTTTACCGAAAATCATTATGAGCTGGTACGGCACCGCGATTACGAGGAAAGCTGGTACAGCACAGTAGCAAAATGGAGAGCAGGAATAACAGACAATTTGTAGGCAACCGCTACGGTGGCCCCAGAGCACCCAAAGAAGAAAAATTAGAAATGATTTTCGGTTCGCGCCCCATCCTGGAGGCAATGCTGGCCGGAAAAACATTGGAGAAGATTTTCCTGCTGCGCGGTACCAATAACCCAACCACAGACGAGATAATAGCGGAGGCTAAAAACCATGATGTACCAGTTGCATCTGTGCCTCTGGAGAAGCTAAACAAGCTTACACGCAAAAACCACCAAGGTGCCGTTGCGTTAATTTCGCCGATCACGTACCAACCACTAGCTGAAATTGTAACTTCACTGTTTGAAAACGGCAAAACTCCGCTGTTGCTTATACTTGACCGCGTTACAGACGTGCGCAACTTTGGCTCTATTGCCCGTAATGCCGAGTGTATGGGAGTAGATGCTATTGTTATACCAAGCAGAGGCGGTGCGCAGGTAAACGCAGATGCCATGAAAACATCAGCTGGTGCCCTTAATCTGGTACCGGTGTGTCGCGAGCCTAACCTGAAAGATACCATCGACTACCTGAAAGACTACGGTATCCAGATAGTTGCCTGTACCGAAAAAACTGAGCACATGATCACAGATTTTGCCGTTGATTTTTCGGGGCCTACAGCGATCATTATGGGCAGCGAGGAAGACGGTATATCACCAGAGTACCTGAAGCGTGCCGATGTGCGTCTGCGTATTCCGTTGATGGGGCAGATTGGCTCGTTAAACGTATCGGTGGCTACGGGTATTATACTTTACGAAGCAATGAGCCAGCGCCTGCGCGAGAGTGGTTACTCCAGCCTGGGCAGCCTAGAACCTAGATAAACGCTGTATTTATTCTTAATAAGCAGAATATAAAAGGCCGGAAGTATAAAGTATCTTCCGGCCTTTTTGATTTTTATACTTTGCTAGAGCTTAAATAAAGTCTACGCCTTTTTTAGATTTGGCGTCGGCCATAAACTCCTTTACTTTCTGCTCTTCAGACTTTTTGCAAACCATCAGTACATTATCGTACTCAGCTACAATGTAGTCTTCTAAACCCTGCAGCACCACCAGGCGCTCTTTCGGAGTTTTAATAATACAGTTGTTGGTGTCGTAAAGAAGTACCTCTCCGTCAATCACATTGCCGTTGTCGTCTTTATCGTTTATCGTGTAAAGCGAGTTCCAGGTGCCAAGGTCCGACCAGCCAATATCAGCCAGCAGAACAAAAACATTGTCTACCTTCTCCATAATACCGTAGTCGATAGACACGTTGCGGCACTGCGAGTAGGCTCTGGTAATAAAGTTCTGCTCCTGTGGGGTATTTAGCGTGCTGGCTCCTTCTTCAAATATCTCGGTTATCTCTGGCAGCTGCGCTTTAAAAGCACTCAGTATACTTTTAACGTTCCAGATAAATATGCCGGAGTTCCAAACAAAGTCACCGCTTTCCAGGAACATGTTGGCCAGCTCCAGGTTAGGTTTTTCTGTAAAGGTTTTAACCTTTTTTATACTTTGGCTTTCGTCACCTAAATACTGAATATAACCATACCCAGTGTCTGGGCGGCTAGGGGTGATGCCGAGTGTGATCAGAACATCATTGTTGTCGGCAGCAGCAACGGCCTCCTTAATTACATTGGTAAACACCTCCTGTTTTAGCACTACGTGGTCTGATGGGGTTACCACCAGATTGGCGTTAGGGTTTATCTGTGCAATTTTATAGGAAGCATAGGCAATACAAGGCGCGGTGTTACGGCCAATGGGCTCAAGCAAAATCTGGTTATCACTCAGAAAAGGCAGCTGTTGCTTTACCAAATCCTCGTAGTCTTTGTTGGTTACCACATACACGTTTTCCGGCGGGCAAATATCCTGGAAACGTTTTGCTGTCATTTGCAGCATGCTTTCGCCAATACCCAACACATCATGAAACTGCTTTGGGTAATTCGTACGGCTGAATGGCCAGAAGCGGCTTCCGATGCCGCCGGCCATTATCACCACGTAAGTGTTCTTATCCATTATTTTTATACAAGTCCTTCTTTTAGTAGGTCGTGCAGGTGCACGAATCCCTCAAAGATACCAGATTTGGTTACAATTAGCTGTGTTATACTTTTTTCCTGCATAATGGCGAGTGCCTCTGCAGCATATTGTTCAGGCTCTATGGTTAAAGGCGATGGTGTCATGATATCGCTGGCCTTAATGCCTTCTGTAGAATCATATTTGTTTAGCATGCGGCGCAGGTCTCCATCTGTGATAATGCCCACCAACTCTTTGCTGCCGTCTTTTACAACAGCTGTTGCACCTAACCGCTTCGAGGAAATTTCAATAATAATCTCCTTTAACGAGGCGTTCTCATTAACGTTGGGTGCCTGGTTGTACCCATAGATGTCGCCTACCATCAGGTAAAGGCGTTTGCCCAGCGAGCCGCCTGGGTGCAGGTGCGCGAAGTCAGAGCTGCTAAAACCACGTGCCTCCAACAGGCTAACCGCAAGGGCATCGCCCAGAGCAAGAGCCGTTGTGGTGCTGGTGGTAGGGGCCAGGTTATGCGGGCAAGCCTCGCGTTCTACGTTTGCGTTAAGTATAAAATCTGCGCTTTGGGCAAGGTATGAGTCTGTACTAGAGACCATTGCTGCTAGTTTAGAGCCTTTGCGTTTAAGCAACGGAACTAGTACCTTTATCTCAGGCGTGTTGCCGCTCTTAGATATACAGATCACAAAATCATCTGGCTGTATCATGCCTAAGTCACCGTGAATTGCATCGGCGGCATGCATGAAAAGGGCAGGGGTTCCGGTAGAGTTTAGGGTGGCTACAATTTTGGTGGCGATGTTGGCGCTTTTGCCAATTCCTGTTACCACAACACGGCCTTTAGACTGAAGTATGGCTTCGACGCATCTTTCAAAACTTTCGTCGATAAATTCTGCTATTCTGGCGATTGCGTCAGCTTCGGCCGTTAAGACTTTTTTTGCCGTAAGGGCTATATTATTAACAAGATTCAAATTAAATTTGTATTAAGTACCCCGTAAAGGTACAATGCATTTGAATAATTTTCTGCAAGATTACATGTCAGTACAACAAGAGGTAAATCTCAAGAACAAATTAAAGGAAGTTTTTGGGTATAATCAATTTAGAGGAAATCAAGAGTTGATAATTAATAACATTATCAACGGCAAGAATACCTTTGTGATTATGCCTACAGGCGCCGGCAAGTCGTTGTGTTACCAACTACCTGCACTTTCCTTACCGGGCACAGCTATCGTTATTTCGCCGCTGATTGCCCTTATGAAAAACCAGGTAGATCAGCTTAACGCCTTCGGGGTTAACGCGCACTTCCTAAACTCTACTTTATCTAAGGCAGAGATCAACAAAGTTAAAAAGGAGACACTGGCCGGAGAGGTGAAGCTGTTGTATGTGGCACCAGAGTCGCTTACCAAAGAAGAAACTGTTGAGTTCTTACGTAGCTCTAATATCTCTTTTGTTGCAATAGACGAAGCACACTGTATCTCGGAATGGGGGCATGATTTCCGTCCGGAGTACCGCCGCATCCGTGGTATTATTGACCAGATCGGCAACCTGCCAATAATTGCGCTTACTGCCACAGCTACGCCTAAAGTGCAGCTGGACATTCAGCGCAACCTGCAAATGGATGAGGCCTCTGTTTTCAAATCCTCTTTTAACCGTACTAATTTATACTACGAGGTTAGGCCAAAGCACAATACCAAAAAGCAGCTTATCCAGTATGTAAAGAAAAACAAGGGTAAGAGCGGCATTGTGTACTGCCTGAGCCGCAAAAAAGTAGAGGAGATTGCCGAACTGCTGCGTGTAAACGATGTAAAAGCATTGCCGTACCATGCAGGGCTAGATTCAAGTATACGAATGGCCAATCAGGACGCTTTCCTGAATGAAGATGCAGACGTAATTGTAGCTACTATTGCCTTCGGTATGGGTATCGACAAGCCAGATGTGCGCTTTGTAATCCACTACGATACGCCAAAATCTATTGAAGGCTATTACCAGGAAACCGGCCGCGCAGGTCGTGATGGCTTGGAAGGCAACTGCATTATGTACTACAGCTATGATGATATCGTAAAGCTGGAGAAATTTAATAAAGATAAGCCGGTAACGGAACGCGACAACTCGAAGCTGCTACTGCAGGAGATGGCTGCTTACGCCGATTCTGCTGTGTGCCGCCGCAAGCAGTTGCTGCATTACTTTGGTGAGGCTTACGAGAAAGACTGTGGTTTCTGCGATAACTGCCTGCACCCGAAAGAGCGTTTTGAGGCGCAGGAAGAAGTGCAGTTGGCACTTAAAGCTGTGCAGCAAACCGGCGAGCGTTTCGGTATAGACCACATTACGGCTGTACTTACTGGTTTGCGCAACCAGTATGTTACCAGCTACGACCACGACAAACTGGAAGTATTTGCTGCAGGCAAAGAGCAGGACGTGCAGTTCTGGAGTTCGGTGCTGCGCCAAATCCTTTTATCGGAGTTCCTGGAGAAAGATATTGAGAATTTCGGCGTTGTAAAACTGACCCGGAAAGGACTTGACTTTATAGCAAACCCACAGCCTATACAGTTAACTAAAGATCATAATTACGAGCAGGAAGTGAAAGAAGACGAAGAGAAAGAGGAGAGTCAGGCAGCAGCCGGTCACGACGAAGTGCTGTTCGACCTGCTGAAGACGCTGCGTAAAAAGCTGGCAAAAGAAAAGAATCTGCCGCCTTACGTACTGTTCCAGGATCCATCTTTAAAAGAGATGGCTACCGTTTACCCAACCACTAAAGAAGACCTGGCGCATATAGCCGGTGTGGGCATGGGCAAGGTACAGAAGTTCGGTAAACCGTTCCTGGATCTGATCACAAAGTATGTAGAGGAAAACGACATCGTGACAGCTGCCGATGTGGTGGTTAAAACGACGGTAAACAAGTCAAAGATCAAAATCTACATCATCCAACAGATAGACAAGAAAGTTGACCTGGAGGAGATCGCTAGTTCAAAAGATTTAACAATGCCAGAGTTGATCGAGGAGATCGAGCATATCTGTTACTCCGGTACAAAACTTAACCTGAACTACTACATCAACAATATACTTGATCAGGAACGTCAGGAGGATATCTATGACTACTTTATGAACGCCAGCACCGACAACATCGGAGAGGCACTGAAGGAACTCGGCACGGATGATTTCTCTGAAGAAGACCTGCGTTTGATGCGCATTAAGTTCTTATCGGAGTACGCTAACTAAATTGCTAATACCTTATTGTTTGACAAGAAGCATATTAAAAAGGCCGTTGTAGTACTACAACGGCCTTTTTGTTTAAGATAAAGTATAACCTTACAAAGTATAAAACTGTAGATTGTGCTGCACAGGCAAGTATAAATTCATAACTTCGCAACAGTACTTTTAACGGCGCTGAGTACAGCAATTAACAACCAGCTATTAGCAATCAAACTATGAACGTACTAATCATCGGGTCAGGAGCCAGAGAACACGCCATTGCCTGGAAACTAAGCCAGAGCGAATATTGCGACAAAATCTTTGTGGCGCCCGGTAATGCCGGAACATCCGAATTTCACACAAACGCCAGCATCAATATCCACGACTTTGAGGAGGTAGCAAAGTTTGCGACAGACTTCAACATTATGATGATGGTGGTAGGGCCGGAGAATTCGCTGGTAGAGGGTATACACGATTACTTCCAGGAGAAAGAGTACCTGCGGCACATCCTGATTGTAGGGCCTAAAAAAGCAGGTGCTATGCTGGAGGGAAGTAAAGATTTCTGCAAAGCTTTTTTCCAGAAGTATAACATCCCAACTGCGCGTTACCAAACCTTTACCGAAGAGACCTTTGCCAAAGCCTGCGATTACCTGAAGGGGCACACGTACCCTGTAGTGCTAAAAGCTGATGGACTGGCTGCAGGTAAAGGTGTGATTATAGCACAGGATTACGATGAGGCCTTTGATGCACTGGACGCCATGCTGCGCAACAAGCGTTTTGGCAATGCCAGCAGCAAAGTGGTAATAGAGGAGTATCTGCATGGTATAGAGGTGTCGGTGTTTATACTTACCGATGGTAAAGAATACGTACTGCTGCCGGAGGCAAAAGATTATAAGCGCATTGGCGAAGGAGACACAGGCCTGAACACAGGTGGCATGGGAGCAATTTCTCCGGTGCCGTTTGTAGATGATGCCTTTATGGCCAAGGTAAAGGAGCGTGTAATTGAGCCAACGCTACAGGGCATGCAGGCAGATAATTTGGGCTACACCGGTTTCTTGTTTATCGGTTTGATGAACGTAAACGGCGACCCATATGTAATTGAATACAACGTACGCCTGGGCGACCCAGAGACAGAGGCCATACTTCCCCGCATTAAGTCTGACCTGTTTGAGCTGTTCAAGGCCTTGCACGACCATACGTTAGGTAGCTATCAACTGGAGATCGATCCGCGTACGGCTACCACGGTGTTCCTGGTATCAGGTGGTTACCCAGAGGGGTTTGAGAAAGGCAAAGAGATTACAGGTATAGAAAACGTGCCGCAGGATGTAATGGTGTTTCATGCGGGTACAAAAATGGTAGGTGATAAACTCGTGAACAGCGGAGGCCGTGTAATTGCCGTTACTGCCCTAGGCGACACCATGGAGGAGGCACTGGCAAAAGCCAACGCTGCTGCCGAAGCCATTACCTGGCAGGACCGCAATTACCGCCGCGATATTGGCTTTGACCTGAGAGGTATGCATGCGTAAGCAAGTATAAGTATAAAACGACAGCGGCCGGTACTCTACATACCGGCCGCTGTCGTTTTATACTTGGGGTAAATTTAGCAGTATGCTTCGAAAGCACCTTTCAGGTTATCAACGATGCGATGCAACTCGTTCCCCTCGATGTGGTAGCGCTCGATCATGTGCACCAACTCACCATCCTTAAACAAAGCAATAGACGGAGATGATGGAGGATATGGCAGCATGTACTCACGTGCTTTGGCAACAGCATCCTGTTCCATGCCCGCAAACACAGTTACAAGTTTGGTTGGAGTTCTATCGCCGGCTGCAACAGCCATTTTAAGTGCAGGGCGTGCCTTAGAGGCAGCACAACCACACACAGAGTTTACAGCAAGCAAAACAGTGCCTTCAGTTTTTAAAGCCTGCTCTACTTCCTCAGGTGTCATTAATTGCTCAAAGCCAGAAGAGGTTAAGTCTTCACGGATCGGGGCAACCATATATTCAGGATACATTCCCATAGAATTCAATTATTTAAGTAATGAACAATGTGCTGCAAAATTAACAAAATCTCATTAAATAAAGTTACTAACCAACAGGATAAGAGGCTATAATTAACTTAGAGCAGCAAAAATAAAATGTTATAAATATTTTGTAGTAATGTTCTATGAATCTGCTGTTTAGCTATAACTCCGTTCATTAATTGAAGTATAGGTGAAGTACGGCAAAGTTTTTTACACAGCTAAAGTAGATTCTTATGCTTCACCCTGAAAACAACAAGGCCTGTGTCAGGTATTATTATCTGGCCGCGCGCAACGGCAATAGTGCCGAGATTATCAAAGTGCTTAACAGCCAGCGCTATACTATTGATGTGCCCTTGTGGGAAGAAGATGTGATTCTGGAGCCGTTCTACACCCGCCCTATGACCAAAAAAGAGGAGCACCACTGCAAAGGATCTGAGACCTGGAAGCTGTTCTATAATTGGAATAAACTGTACGCTGACCTTTCAAAGAACGGTGCAGGAGAGCACGAATTAAAGGAGTTGCAAGACCGCCAAAAGAACCTGATGTCAGCAGAAAATATACTAGCTTAAAGCTTTTACAGTAATAAGACACAAAGCCAAGTACCAAACTATCTTGTATAGGGCGGTACTTGGCTTTTTTCATTATAGTGATGTACCCGAGACTAAATTTAGCTAAAATAAAAAAAGCCTCTCAGATTTCTCTAAGAGGCTTTTTCGGTGGTCGCGAAGGGAGTCGAACCCCTAACCTTCTGATTCGTAGTCAGATGCTCTATCCAGTTGAGCTACGTGACCGTTTTACCGTTATTATGGTGCAAAGTAACGGCGTTTTTTGATTATACGCAAGTCCTTTTCTAAAATTTTACTCATTTTTTGCGGTAGCGTTGCGTAGGGCTTTTTTCAGAGCACGGTCAAAAACAAAGTATAAACCACCTATCGAAATGACTATCAGGGAGATCATGAGAATTTGTCCGCCGGCTCCGCTGTCGGGGTTTTGAAGTAATTTTATGATGTCGTTGGCCTGAGTGCCGATCCAGAAAAAGAAAAGCGTGCGGGGGAGCATGCCCACTATACTTGCCAGAAAAAATTTACGCTTGTTTACTTGCAGAAGCGACAGCACAAAGTTCATCAGGGCAAAGGGTAGTACCGGCGAAATACGTGTTAAAAAGATAAGGCTCCAGCTTTGGTTACGCAGCTCCTGCATTAGTATGCGGGCTTTTTCGAAGCGGTTCAGGAAGCTCATCATCTTGCCATGGTCAATTAGTTGGGCCAGGCCGTAACCTACCAAAGCCGCAATGCCATACGATATTACTATGCCTGCAAAACCATTCCAGCCCAGGTAAAAGCCACTGACAAGTGCCACAAAAGTGGTGGGTGTGAGGGCAAAGGCCATCGTTACAGATATTACCGCAAAGTATAGCAGCATCTGCAGCCATGTTAGCTCACGCAAGAAGTCCTGGTACTGATAAAGTATAAAAGCCAGTGTAGAGCTAACTACTACCGGCACCACCACCAAAAGCAACATCGACACAAACGTAGAGGCATTTTCACGAACAAGGTTGCGCAGCAGCGGGATAAATTTCATGCAGTAGGCTTTGGTTTATACTTAGCAATAGACGAAATACAAAGGACAAAAGATTTTTGCGGCTTTAAAAATGCTTTCTGAAATGGCTTGTACCAAGTATAAACTGCAGTGCCCTCTTCTGCCTTTAATTTTATAACTTGCAGTATACCGCTTATTCTAAAAATATACTTTGACTATGAAATTCGGAACAAAAGCTATACACGCTGGCGTAGAGCCAGACCCAGCCACAGGCGCCATCATGACGCCTATCTACCAGACTTCTACTTATGTGCAGCGTTCTCCTGGCGACCATAAAGGCTATGAGTATTCGCGTACCCATAACCCAACCCGCACACAGTTGCAGAACGCGGTAGCAGCGTTGGAAAATGGCACACATGGCCTTTGCTTCGCCTCTGGTATGGCTGCCATAGATACGATCATCAAATTACTTGCCCCTGGCGATGAGGTTATTTCTACTAATGACCTGTACGGTGGCAGCTACCGCATTTTTACCAAGATATTCCAGAACTACGGCATCAAATTCCACTTTACCAACATGGCCGACCTAAGCAAGGTAGAGGCGCTGGTAAACGAGAACACGAAAATGATCTGGGTAGAAACACCAACTAACCCGCTTCTGAATATTATTGACATAAAAGGATGTGCCGGCATTGCCAAAAAGCATAACCTGTTATTGGTTGCCGATAATACTTTTGCCACGCCATACTTGCAAACACCGCTTGATTTAGGTGCCGATATTGTGATGCACTCGCTCACAAAGTATATGGGAGGCCACTCTGATGTGGTGATGGGTGCTGTTGTGGTAAATGATGATGGCCTGCGTGACCGCCTTGCTTTTATTCAGAACTCATGTGGTGGCACTCCAGGACCGCAGGACTGCTTCCTGGTACTGCGTGGCATCAAAACATTGCACCTGCGCATGGAGCGCCACTGTCAGAACGGGCGTAAAGTGGCTGAGTATCTTAAAAGTCATCCAGAGGTAGAGAAAGTATATTGGCCAGGTTTCGAAGATCATCCTGGTCATCAAGTTGCTAAAGAGCAAATGCGTGACTTCGGAGGTATGGTGTCTTTTGTTCTTAAAGGCGATAAAGTGGAAGATGCTACTAATGTGCTGGAAAACCTGAAGTTGTTTGCCTTAGCAGAGTCGCTGGGAGGTGTAGAGTCGCTGTGCGGCCACCCTGCCACCATGACCCATGCCAGCATTCCAAAAGAAGACCGTATGAAAGCCGGACTTAGCGATTCGTTGATAAGACTAAGTGTAGGTGTAGAAGATGCCGAAGATCTGATTGCTGATCTAGAAAAAGCGATAGGGTAGTTTTTGTTAAAAGACTAAAGGTGCACTGAAAGAGGCTGCTTGCTGATTTGATTTAGCTGGCGGCTTTTTTACATATAAACTACTCTGTACTTTGTTTGATCGTAGTAAATTGAAATCCATTTTCTAAATATCTTGTGTCGAGAAAGTGACTGACCACGTTATACTTTTCAGGGAGCGGCAACGGTTTAAGCAGTTCTGGCTGTGGATAATTCTACTTGGCGCAGCAACTGTGTTCTGGGCAGGCTTTATTTACCAGGTTATACTTGGAGGGCAGTTTGGCAACAGGCCAGTGTCTGATGTGCAACTGGCAATTCTTCTGGGCTTGATGGGAGTGGGGATGCCATGGTTCTTTTACAAGATGAACTTAAGCACTGAGGTGAGGCCCGGAGAGATACAATTGCGCTTCTGGCCTTTTCATGTAAAGCCAAAAATCATCCCGCTGCACTTGGTCCGTGATTTTGAACAGGTAATTTACAACCCCATAGGAGACTACGGTGGGTGGGGCATACGGTGGGGCTTTAAAGGCAAAGCTTATAACATGTCCGGCAACGAAGGGGTGAAACTATACTTCTACAACCGAAAGCCTTTGTTAATTGGGTCGCAGGACGCACCAGCACTTTATGAAGCTATTAAGCTGGCAAAGGAGCTGAGGTGATTGCTAGTTACTCGCTTCCTCTTCCAACTGTCCCTAGTCCTTTCCTGGATCAAATTCGGGATCTTCGACTTATCATCTCAAAATCTTGTGCGAGGGCATGTTAGGCAACAGCTTCGGTGCTAATACCTCAGCAAACATTAATAGCAGTAATGTCCCCCTTCGAAGGGGGTAGGGGGATGACAATCGTTAGCAGGTAAAAAAGATGTGCATTTTTCTGCAGCGCCGGGTCCAACCACTCTTTTATCTCCCCTTAGCTAAAGAGGGCAATCGAGCCACAACACTAAGGGAAATCCTGTGCATCCTAAAATCCTGTAAATCGTGATTCAGACAAACAAAAAAGCCGGTGCCCTTCTCAGAGCACCGGCTTTTTATACTTTGTTTAGCTTAAAACTACGCCTGGATACCCAGGATCTTGTAGATCTCAGTGAAGTCTGGAGTCAGGATGATCTCAGTACGACGGTTTTTAGCTTTCGCCTCAGCAGAACGTCCTGTATCAACTGGCATATAGTAAGAACGGCCAGCTGGCGTGATTCTGTCTGGAGAAAGACCTTTCTCAGTCATCATACGAGTGATCTCAGTAGCGCGAAGTACGCTCAGATCCCAGTTGTCAGTCAGGTATTTCATGCCATTAGCAACTGTTACGTCGTCTGTGTGGCCTTCTACCATTACACCAACCTGCTGGTTTTTCTTAAGAACGTCTACCAGTTGGTTAATGGCCTTCTGGCCACCAGAGTTTACTTTAGTGCTACCAGTTGCGAAAAGAAGCTTGTCAGACATAGAAACATAAACTTTTCCGTCTTTCACGCTAACGCTAAGGTCGCCTTGGTTGAAGCCCTGTAAAGCAGTATTAACCTCATTTTTAAGGTTGTCTAATACTTTCTGCTGCTCATTCATGGCACGCTCCATTTCAGCAAGCTTCTGCTCACGCTCTTTAAGCGAAGCAGCCAGTTGATCAGCTTTAGCCTTAGAATCAGCAAGCTCGCGCTCCTGAGCCTCTTTGCTAGCTTTCAAATCTTCGTACTTCTTAGAAGAAACACAAGATACCATTAGAGACGAGCACAGCAGCATAGAGAACGCCGCTTTTAAGAAGTTGAATTTCATGTGCGTTTGTGAATTTGTTGTTTAAAGTTTAATTACTCAGTTATTTTATTAGTTTGCAAATATGGTAAAAGATTGTTCTGTAAACTAAAAAAAGTAAAGAAATCCTTAATTATCACTCAAATATTTGCTGCTAAACGCTTATTTCTCTGATATATTGTATTGTTTCTATATAAATTCTAATACTGCCTTTTGAATTGTACTTATTTTAAAAAGATGTTAAAACAATGCATTGTAATTTACTAAGGTATAGGTAGTTTAGAGGTGAGTCTGTTCAGGCGCGGTTGTAGAAACCAAATGCCTATTGGCAGGAATAATACCTGCGCCAGAGGCAAAATGTACGCCTCTAGTGTAATAATCCTTTGCTGTTCTACGCTTGCTATGGAGCGTGCTACAAAATAGACCATGTAGAGGTAACAGAATGTGGCAAACAGGTGTATCGGTAGTAAAAGCGCCAGCATTCCTAAGGGCAGCATGCCATCGGCTATACTATCGCGCACATACCCTAAAGTATAAATAAGGAGGAGGATGTAGAGCGCAAAGTATAAGGCGGCCAGGTGGAAGTATATTGCGCTGATTTTTATGCTGGCCGGCAGGCGTCTGTAAAAGTATAAACCCATCCGCCACAGCCAGTATACAGGCACAAGGGTGGGCAATGCATCTAACACAACAGCAAGCGGAGCAGGCACTGACATGCCTGTAAAAGCAAAAAGCTCAGTTAAGGCATATCGAATAATGAACGGGAAAACGAAGAGCAGCAGAAATGCCAGCCAGTGCCTAAGGCGCAGTAGAAACATAAGTTCAAGAAAAAGCTATTGCCGCAATTTTACTAAATTGTACCAAACACGCTAAAATTAACGTCCTTAAATAAGATTGTAACCTTATAAAGCAGACCATGAAAAAGAGAACATACTTATTGTTTGTGTACCTGTTTGTAAGCCTGGTAAGCTTTGCGCAGACAAAACCAGATTACAGCAAAATTACCTTGGTTATACATGGCGGTGCGGGCACCATTACCCGCGAAAACATGACGCCTGAAAAAGAAAAAGCCTACCGCGAAAAGCTGAATGAGGCCCTGCAGGTGGGATACGCTGTTTTAAAGAAAGGCGGCAGCAGCCTGGATGCCGTAGAGGCCACCGTTAAAGTAATGGAAGACTCGCCGTTGTTTAATGCGGGCAAAGGCGCTGTGTTCACGAACGAGGGTAAAAACGAAATGGACGCCGCCATTATGGACGGTAAAACACTAAAAGCAGGTTCTATTGCCAGTGTAACTACCATCAAAACCCAATTACAGCGGCGCGTGCTGTAATGGAGAAGTCGGAGCATGTGATGATGATAGGCGCAGGAGCAGAGAGGTTTGCCAAGATGAAAGACATAGAGCTGGTAGACCCATCATACTTTTACACTGAGACCCGCTTTAAGCAACTGCAGCAGATTAAAGACAAAGAGAAAACGCAGCTTGACCATGATGGCGGCACCGGCAGCAACGAGAACATTTTTATTGAAGGCAAAAAGTTTGGTACAGTAGGGGCAGTGGCCCTGGATGCTTATGGTAATCTGGCGGCAGCAACTTCTACGGGCGGCATGACCAACAAACGCTATGGTCGGGTAGGAGACGCACCCATTATTGGTGCAGGCACCTACGCCGATAACAGTAGCTGTGCCGTTTCGGCAACTGGCCACGGCGAGTACTTTATTCGTGCTGTGGTAGCCCATGATATAGCTGCCCTAATGAAGTATAAAAACTACACCGTAAAGAAAGCCGCTGACGAAGTGGTTATGAAAAAGCTGGTTGATTTCGGTGGTGAGGGAGGTGTAATTGCCTTGGATAAAAATGGTAATTATGCCATGCCTTTCAACTCTGCGGGCATGTACCGTGGAGTAATCAAAAATGGAAAAGCGGAGGTGTCAATCTACAAAGACTAGTTTAAGCAAACCTTTCAAAAGCAAAGAGGCCGGAAGTGTAGTTCTGGCTTCTTTGCTTTGTAGTTTATACTTGTTGCTGCGCGTGTATCCAAGACCAGGCCTGCTCTCGTTGTGAGAAATCGAAGTACTTTACCTCGGCTGTGGTAAATGGTTTTGCAGCCAGCGTTACCCAATCCAGCCACTTCTGGTCGCCTACAATGGCAACTCTGCTAAAGTCTGATGCATGTGTAAAGTCATACTTGATATCTTCCCACAATGCCCTGATAGAGAAATCCTCTACAAGCTGAACCTCAGCATACACTCTAATTTTTCCGTGCTGCTTAATCCTTTCATCAAGCAAGGGCAACATCACATCATAATCACTCTTATCAACATGCCCAGTTATCCTGAACGCTACCAGATCATCTTTCGCTTCTTCTAATAACTGTATCATATGCGTAAGTTTGGTTAAAATTACAAGCTGTCTGTAGCTGGCCTACTGGTGTAAATGGAGCAAATATAGCTACAGGCTTTCTAAACGCTCCAGTTCTTTGGTTAGTATGGCGTTGGTAGTATGTTCCGTTCCATCTTTAAACCTGATCTTGTACGGTTCGCCGGAAAATCCTGACTTCGATGCCAGTTTCTCTATAAAGTCTCTTGCAGAACCGATACTGTTTTTATGCTTTTCCCACTTGGATTGCAGGTGATCTGCTGCCTCCTTGCACGTGTGTTCGCTACCGTTTCGTACAAAAGTGGCGTCTTTCATACCTCTTACAAACTGTATCAAGCGATGCACCTTCTGCACCTCTGTTAGCTCTACTTTTGTATGTTCTTTAACACTGCCCGCAGGAAGCAAGGTATTACCAGCCAGCAGGCTGCCAGAGCTTAGCAGTAGTATAAATCCCAACATCACATATCTTAACATACCTTTACTTTCTTTAAATAATTATTTTATGATTATAGCGTTATTATTAGCAATTTTAATGCACTTATGTTCAATCAATAACGTTTTGCTGCCACGGTATTCTAAATGCACCGTTACAAGACATTAACGTAGTTTATGAGGAAAATAGTTTTCGCTTTCTTTCTGCTGCTACTTTGCCAGCAGGCTTTTGCCCAACGCAACATCGAAACCCGACTGGGATACAGCTACAACGATGATTTTGCTTTTACGGATGAATGGCAGTACCTGTCTACTGATATTTACCTGTTTAATGGCAACAAGTTTACCCGTGTGCTGAATGAGCTGGAGAAAGGGGTAAGAAAGCCTAAAAAGAAGTATGGCAACTCGCTGGAGTACCTCTTTATTACAGCACAGCTAAAGAACATGAAGCTGTTTGGTAACGATGCAATCGTTTACCCGCTTTACAACTTCTATATCAACCACGATAAGCGGGAGTATAAAACACAGGTAAGCGATCACCTGGAGGTGGTGCGTATTATCGATAAAATGCCACTGTCATCTACACAGAACAGCATTGATGCTGTAATTAACGCAAAGGCGGTTACAAATAACGACGGCGATCAGGTGTTTAGCCTGGTGGCAAACCAATTGGTAAATCTTTCAAAACTTACTAACCCATCAAGTGCAGTGCTTTCCTTAGTTGGTGAGTTTGGTAATCTGCTTAATGCCCGCACTGGCAAAAAGGAGTATAAGTTCAGCTCCACGATCCGGTTATACGAAGGCCAGGACTTTGACACGCGCCTGCACTCGGTGCGCATTTATGTGTTTGTGCCAAGCGATGTAAAGGGGGTAAGTATAAAATCTGTTAAGCTGGGGGATTATCTTTCTAAAAACTCGAACAAGCTAGACCGTAAAAGCCTGGAAGAGTTTATTGGCTATAAAGATTACCCGTTCATGGTGGTGGCCAATTATAAGTCGCTTTACAAAATGGATGTGTTAACTGGCGACGAGGTAACACTGGACCTGATTGAGAAGCGCAAGCAAAAAATTGTAAGCGCCTACGAGCAAAAGCTAGTAAACGACGAGACTTTTAGGCAGGAGAAATTATATGTAGAGTTTCTGCGCGTGTTTGCCGAGATGAAGCAGAACCTGAACACGTACCGCCTGAACTACCGCAACAACAGCCCGGAGGTAAATGCAAAAAACCTGTTTGGTATAGTGCAGGAGTACAAGCGCCTTAAAAGCACGTTTGATGCCCGCGAGAAAGAGTTCTCCAAGAACAGCACCTACATTAACATTTTCAAACCTGAGTATGAATCCATACTGGGTAATGCCGATCTATACTTAGAAGCCGACCACAACCTGAAAAACGGTAAAATATTGGTTAATACCCTGCGTGAGCTGGAAAACGAGCCCAAAAGCTGGAATACGCCTGAAAAGCGTGAGGCCGCACTTGCAAAACTGTACGCAGTGGAGCTGCCAAGGCCGGAGTTTCTTTCAGCATCTGTAGAGGGCGAGGCGATTATAAGGCTAATCAAAAAACTGGAAGACCAGCAGTATAATGATGTATTTGCCCAGGATCTGCAGAAATTAAACGAGGCACAGGCCAACGACGAAACGCTGGCGCAGCGCAACACCCTGCTCGATAAAGCAGCGTCGAGCAAGTGCCAGAGCTGCCGCGAAAAAGTACGCGATGCCGTGACCGATTATAACAAGCGTTACGATAGTTATAAACTAAAGCAGGCACTTAAAAAGAAATCCGAGCTGAATCAACTGGCTGAGCAAACAGTATTCAAGTATCTGAAAAAGCAACTCTGCATCGACAGTAATTTGCAAACGGCAACTACATCTAGCAATACAACACTCGAACAGTATGTTAGCCGGATGCAGGAGAAGAACACGGAGTTTGGCAAAAGCATAAACCAATTGGACCAGCTTAATAAGCAGGAGCCGGAAGCTATAAAGCTTCCAAAAGTGCAGGAGTACAATAATAAGCTGCAGCAACACATAAAGGAGGTAGAGCAGAATTTTGAAATACTGTACGCGTTGGATAAGAGCCTTTGCAATTGCAGCGACACAAACTAAAACAGTTTAAGTAACTCTTCAGGTCGCTGTTCGTTTTCTGAAGTATGCAAGATGCTTTGGAAACAATAGATCACTTGTTGGGTATTGGGGTTGAGTCACTAAGTTGGTGGCAAATGTCTTTAAGGGCCATTGTTGTATTTTTCGCAGCGCTGGCCATTATCCGGATGGGTAACCACCGCATTTTTGGTAAGAATACGGCTTTTGACATTATATTAGGGATTATTTACGGCTCGGTTTTAAGTCGTGCCATAACAGGCAATTCACCTTTCTGGCCCACAATATTTGCAGCCTTAACCTTGGTTATATTGCACAAAATACTAGCTGTAGCGGCCTATCATTCTTCATTTGGCTTTGGCAACATGATTAAAGGCAAACCCAAAGCACTGGTTAAAGACGGGGAATTGCAAAGGGATACAATGCGCAGCAGCAGCGTAACCGAAAACGATATAAAAGAGGCGCTCCGTAACGCGGGGCATAAGCCCGAGATCAGCAGCATTTACAGAGCCTATTTGGAGCGAAGCGGAGACATAAGTATAGTTTGTAAAGAATAAGGCACAAAACAAAGCGGCCTCTTCTGCAATTGCAGAAGAGGCCGCTTTGTTTTGTCTGAAAACACTTATGCCATTTGGGCATCCAGCTTCTGAGACAGGATATTTTTAGGTACAGCACCAACCTGCTTATCTACAACCTCGCCGTTCTTAAAAACAAGAAGCGTTGGTATGCTTCGGATACCAAATTTGGCAGAAGTCTGTGGGTTAGCGTCTACGTCGACCTTACCAATAACGGCTTTGCCTTCGTACTCGCCAGCAAGCTCTTCTACAATCGGGCCTACCATGCGGCAAGGTCCGCACCACTCTGCCCAAAAGTCTACTAATACTGGTTTATCTGAATTGATGATCTCATCAAAATTCGCGTCTGTGATCTCTATTGCTTTGTTAGCCATAACTTTAACGGTTTGTTGTGTTAAATTCTGTTCTTAAATATAGTAACAAATATAGGTTTGGCAAATATCTGCCCAAACTCTGTTTACCTGACAAGCTGTCCTGTTAGTTATACGTTTTAGTGTTACTGTATCTGTTTACTTACGACAAATAGCAGTTGCAAGTATAAATTGTTTGTATAAACAAATGTTGTAAATAAAAGTTTTGCGAGCAAAAGCAACGGTATAATAAAGTAAACTTTCCGCATTATAGTAGCGAAGGCAAAACAACCAGCAATGTGTAAAGGCCAGGCGCAGAGAAAGGGGCTTAAGGTCTTTATTCTAGCATCAGTCTGTAAAACCCTAGAAGCAGCAGGCAACTTTAGCCATTGTTTGAGCATCTAAGGTAGTGTGGCGGTAACAAAACTGATATACAGCCATACTGTACCTGCTAAACCTAAAACTATGAAATTACCAAAGACGTGCTTTTTGCTCGTACTAGCGTGCTTTATCTTAAACTATACTAATGCCGCTCCAAAACCACTCGGCAAAAAAACAATTGAGCGTGTAGCAACCTTTACTAAAGTATGGGGGCTAATGAAGTATTACCACCCAGAGGTGGCAGCAGGAAGTATAAACTGGGATTCTGTATTTGTGGCTCTTACTCCCAAGGTGGCAGAGGCCCAAAACCAACAGGAGTTTGATGCGCTGATGGAAGATTTATATACTTCTGTTCCTGCCCCAACACTTGCCGATAGCTACAACATTCCGAAAGCAGATACTACAAAGACTGTCTTTGCTGTAAGTGAGATCGCTGACTACAAAGTAAGCGTTGTCTTAAAGCAGCAGCTCAGAAACCTCTATGAACGGCACCTGCCTCTGCAGAGTAGGTACATTACCAATAAGTATAAAGAGTATACGTTAGATTATATCCGATTTATAGAAGATCCGCTGGATAAAGTAACTTATCCGGAGAGTGAAATACGGTTATTAGCCTTGGCTCGCTACTGGAACACCATCAATTATTTTTATCCGCACAAGTATAGTATAGGTAAAGCTTGGGAACGAGTACTGCTGCAGTATATACCTGTGTTCGCCAATGCACCTAACGAACTGGATTACCATCTGGCAATACAGCGCCTCAACAAAGAGTTAGTAGATACCCACAGCTTTGTAAGCAGCCCAATTATTAACGCAATGTGGGGGCCAAATCCACATTTTATGGTTGGCTACATGGATGGCAAGTATGTAATTACCAGCCTTAAGTCTGATTCTATCGCTAAAGCTGAAGATGTCAGAGTAGGGGATATACTTGTAAGTATAAATGGTAAACCTATAAAGCAACGTATGAAAGAGCTCTGGCCGCTAATGGTCGGTTCTAACAGAGCAGCTACGCACCGCGATGTTGCTATCTACCTCTTAAACATAGATGCAAAAGCTTCCGCGACTATTGACCTGAAAAGAAACGGCAGCCGCCTTACCAGAACCATAAGCCGATATCCGTATCAGGAGTTGGTTAAACTGAGCGACAAGCCAAAACAGCAGAACCTGTGGCGGGAAGTAGCAGAAAATGTGTATTGGGTAAATTTCGGGGCAATTCAAGATACTGCTAAACTACGGAGTTTGTTTGAGGACCTGAAGAAAGCTGAAACTGTGATCATGGATCTTAGGAGGTATCCAAATTACCAGGTTTACATGATGGCCTTACCGGCATTGCTCTCCGGCAGCTTTCAAACTTCTACAGTAATAAACGCGCAGGTAAATTTTCCTGGATTGTTTACAGAAAGTAAATCGATATTTGAGCGTACCGATACCTCTAAATTAGCTGCATATAGCGGCCGTATGATTGTATTGGTAAACGAGCACACACAAAGTTTAGGAGAGAGTTTTGCCTTTACATTAGCTCTACGACCAAACACAACAATTTTAGGTTCACAAACAGCTGGAACCACAGGCAACATCACTTGGCTATCTTTGCCCGGAGGAGCACGCATTGCCTTTACCGGTGTGGGTGAGCATGGAGTAGACTATTCATTTGAGCAGCGAAAAGGAGTGAAGATAGACAAAGTAGTAAAACCAACTATTGATAGTATAGCCGCAGGCAAGGATGCAGTATTAGATGCCGCTGTTGAGGAGGCCAGAAAGCTTTCTGTAACTACTAAAAGATAGGCAGGTTTAAGCACCATGTACTATGGGTATTGTGCGGATTCAAACAATGTATGTTCAAAATCGCGCGTGTTTAGGTGATAAGTGTGTTTGTAAGTGTTTGATAAATAAATTGTTGTGAGATTGGTGTAATATTGGCTATGGCTGTGGCATTGATCTTATCTGTCACACAAAAAAGTAAAGCCATGAAGAACAGTTACTTAAATCGCCTTAGCCAGTCATTACCGTTTGCAGCTATTTTGCTAATAGCTGTCATCTGCAGCAGCTATATTCAAAAGCAGCAGGATAAAAATAGCTATACAGGTAAAGAGTTTAAATCTCTGCGTTGGCTGGAAGGTACCTGGAAGGGAACAGCTGACGGTGAAGCTCCTTTCTTTGAAAAGTATGAGTTTGTAAATGACACGCTCATGCAGATTACCTACTACAGCGACTCCTCTCTAAAAAAGGGAAGTACGGATGGTGGTGTATACTTTTCAGGAGGTAAAATCTACCATAACTATAAGTCAGCATTATGGGAGCTAAAGCAGCTGGATGGTAAGTCGGCAGCTTTTGTACCACTCAGGAGAGCCAGTAACTCTTTTACCTGGAAGTATACTTCGCCTAATGAATGGACAGCAACTTTGTTTGCTGCCAACGACTCTAAGGGGAAAACTTACCGGCTCCAGCGCATTAAGAAATAATTGTTAGTTGTTTGTGTTTGTTTAAAGAGGTACGCTACTACGGTGGCGTACCTCTTTAAACCTTTATTAGGTACACAGGAAGGCAATCCTGTCCATCCAAAAATCCTAGAAATCCTGATCCTATAGAAGCTTACACTCGCCCAGTCCCAGATCCTTTATTGAACTCAGGAACAGTTTTGGGTCGATTCTATACTTTCTGGAGTAGGTTGGCAATGCAAGTTTTTCCTCTGGCACATGCAGCATGATTTCCAGCCGTTTCTGTCCAGGGCTTGTGACGATGGCGTTTTCTAAGGCTTCGGCCAGGTTTGGTGTGAAAAGCTGCAGGTTAACATTTACCTGAACACCCTGCGCCATTTTATCTAACACATCACCCAACAGTTGAATGTTCTGCGGCTTCAGTTCCCACTGGTCTTCGGTTTTATAGCGCAGCTGCACTTTGCCCCTTATAAACAAGTATAAACCCATCTTCAGGTAAGGCGAAAACTTTACGTAATCTTCTCCAAACAACGCCATCTGCATCGAAGTGTCGTAATCTTCAATAGTAAACAGGGCAAATGGATTACCATTCTTAGCCGTACGGATTACCACATCGGTCACCATACCGGCCACGTTCACATCGCGGTTTTTATACTCCTCAATCTTATTAAGAGGACAAGTGCAGTAAGAGTCTATCTCCAGCTTGAACTGATCCAGCGGGTGGCCCGACATGTAGAAACCTACTACCTCTTTTTCGCGGCGAAGCATTTCGGCCTGCGTCCATACAGGTACTTCCGGTATTTTCGGCAGTGGAGCTGCTACTGCGGCACCGCCACCGAACAGCGACTGCTGCGCGGCTTGCTGCTCTGCCTGGTAACTGTTACCATAACGAACTGCCTTTTCCAGTAAAGGCATACTCTCGCCTTCAGGTATTTCTATCAGCTGAGCCCGGTGGTATAGCTGCCACGAATCGAAACTACCAGCCAAGGCCATACTTTCGAATGTCTTCTTATTTACCGCACGCAAGTTAATGCGCTTGGCAAAATCAAATATATCCTGGTACGGGCCATTGGCCTCACGCTCCGAAATAATGGCATCCACGGCAGCTTCACCAGTTCCTTTTATGGCAGCCAGGCCAAAACGAATCTGCCCCTGCTCATTCACGTTGAATTTGAGCAACGATTCATTCACATCCGGGCCAAGTACGTCTACGCCTTGCTTGCGTGCTTCCTCGATAAAGAACGTCACCTTTTTGATGTCGTTCATGTTGTTGGTCAACACAGCAGCCATGTACTCGGCAGGGTAGTGAGCCTTCAGGTAACCTGTCTGGTATGCTACAACAGAGTAAGCAGCAGAGTGGGAGCGGTTGAAGCCGTACTGCGCAAACTTCTCCATCACGTCGAATACCTCAGAGGCCTTTTTGGCAGGAATCTTATGAATTTCAGCGGCTCCGGCAATGAACTTCTCACGCTCCTCGGCCATCTTCTTCATGTCCTTCTTACCCATGGCGCGGCGCAGCAAGTCGGCACCACCCAGCGAGTAACCCGCCAGAATCTGGGCCGTCTGCATGATCTGCTCCTGGTACACCATGATACCGTAAGAGTAGTTCAGGATTGGCTCCAGCAGCTCGTGCGGGTATTCCACTTCCTCTTTACCGTGCTTTCGGTTAATGAAGTTCGGGATGAACTGCATCGGGCCCGGACGGTAAAGGGCGTTCATGGCAATCAAGTCTTCAATGTTGGTAGGCTGTAGGTCCTTGAGGTACATGCGCATACCCTCCGACTCGAACTGAAACGTACCAATAGTGTCACCCCGCTGGTAAAGCTGGTAGGTTTTCTCGTCATCTATCGGAATCTCGTCTATGTCAATCTCAACGCCATGGTTCTTCTTGATCAACTCCAGCGCATCTTTAATGATAGTCAGGGTTTTCAGGCCCAGAAAGTCCATCTTCAGCATGCCGGCACTCTCGATCACCTTACCGTCGAACTGCGTTACCAGCAGGTCGGCGTCTTTGGAGGTAGAAACCGGGATATAGTTTGTGATATCGTCCGGCGCGATGATCACACCCGCTGCGTGGATACCGGTGTTACGCACCGAACCTTCGAGCTTTTCAGCCAGCTTCAGTACGGCGGCACGGTGGTCTGTGCCTTCGCGGATGGCGGCCAGGTCCAGGTTCTCCATAAAAGCCTTTGCCAGCGTGGTGCCTGGGGTGTCAGGTACCATTTTCGCCAGTTCGTTGGCTTCGGCCAGTGGTAATGAGGTGGAACGCGCTACGTCTTTGATAGACGACTTGGCGGCCATGGTACCAAATGTAATAATCTGGGCTACCTGCGTTTTGCCATACTTGTCCACCACGTAGTCGATCACGCGCTGGCGGTTCACGTCGTCAAAGTCAATATCAATATCGGGCATGGATACACGCTCCGGATTGAGGAATCGCTCAAACAGCAGGTTATACTTAATCGGGTCAATGTTAGTGATACCGATGCAGTAGGCTACCGCAGATCCAGCCGCAGAACCACGGCCCGGCCCCACGAATACCCCCATGTCGCGGCCACGGTTGATGAAGTCCTGCACAATGAGGAAGTAACCTGCAAAGCCCATTGTCTCCACAATGCGTAACTCATAGTCCAGTCGCTCTTCTACCTCAGGTGTAATGTCGGTGTAGCGCTTCTTGGCACCTTCGAATGTCAGGTGGCGCAGGTAAGCATCAGGGCCAGCATGCTCCGGCGGAATCGGGAAGTTAGGCAGCAGGATGTCGCGCTTCAGCTTTGGTGGCGTTATTTTGTCAACGATATCGTTGGTATTGTCCACCGACTCCGGCACATCCTTGAACAGCTCGTTCATCTCGGCCTGCGTCTTGAAGTAGAACTGGTCGTTCGGGAAACCAAAACGCGTTTTCGGACCCGCTTCATCAATGCGGTTCAGCATCTGGCGCACGCCAGACTGATGGCCATACTTGTTGCGTACGTTCTCCACCGTATCATAAATCACTTTCTGGTCATCAGACAAAAAGCGATAATATTTTGTAGTAAAGTCACCAACCGGAGTAGATTGATCCTCGCCGGTGTTCACGCACAGCAGGATATCGTGGGCATTCCAGTCTTCCTGGTCTACATAGTGCGAGTCGTTGGTGCAGATAACTTTTACGTTATACTTCTTGGCCCACTTCAGAAGCACCTGGTTGATATCTTCCTGGCTTTTGCCGGTGCCGTCAATATTCATCAGGCCGTGGCGTTGTATCTCGATGTAGTAGTCCTCCCCGAACACATCCAGCCACCACTTAAAAATCTCCTCGGCTTCGTCCTCAGTTTTCCAAAGTATAGCCTGCGGAACCTCGGCACCAATACAGCAGCTGGTGGCAATCAAGCCTTTGCTATACTTTAACAGCAGCTCCTTGTCAATACGAGGCCATTTGCTGTACATCCCCTCGATGTAGGACATGGAGCAGAGCTTGGCTAGGTTCTGATAACCTTCCTGATCTTTAGCAAGCAGCAACTGGTGGTGGCGCACATCCTTTACTTCTTTGCTGAAAGTTTTTTGATGGCGGTCCGTTACCAAATAAAACTCACAGCCCACGATCGGCTTCACGTTATACTTGTTGGCCTCGTTCACGAAGTTGAAAGCGGCAAACATGTTTCCGTGGTCGGTCATGGCGACAGCGGGCATACCATCGGCCTGCGCTTTTTTCATGAGCGCGCTGATGCTGGCCTGGCCGTCGAGCAGCGAGTACTGAGTATGGGTGTGTAAATGCGAAAAAACTGGCAAATCTCTAAAATTAGAAATTAAAAATTATGAATTAGAAATGACTATCAAAACTAGGGTCTAAGCCCCAGTTATATCCAAACCGATTTATTTTAGAAGCAAGTTATGATTGTAAACAATGTAAAAACATCTCTGTCTCACATTCATAATTTTTAATTTCTAATTCGGCTTAGCACAAGCCATTATGGGATGTTAAAATTACGTAAAATAGGTTGGCTGCCCAAACTGAAAGCTGTCCATTTACCAACACACTTACCAACAAAAAAGCAGCAGGAAAAAGTCCTGCTGCTTCTGTTTTCTCAGCTTAAATTAAAGTTGCTTCTCCCTACTTTCTTCTTCCTGCTGGTTCACCACAAACAAAGTGCGTGTTGGGTAAGCTATTTCAATGCCCATGCTTTCAAACTCTCTGAATATGCGGAGGTTAATAGCCTGTTGGATGTCCATATACACCACATACGTCGGGTCAAGCACGTAGTACACTACCTCAAAGTCAAGGCTGGAGTCTCCATAGGTTTTAAAATGGGCCCTTTCGAACTCTACAGGAATTTGGCTCTCTACAATGTTTTTCAAGACAGAAGGGATGCGCTCCAGGTTTTCGTATGAAGTTTGGTAGGTTACGCCGATGGTAAAAACAATGCGCCGGCGCTGCATGCGTTTAAAGTTATGGATGCGGGAACTGGTCAGGTCGCTGTTAGCAAACACCAGTTGCTCTCCAGACAGTGTTTTGATGCGGGTAGTCTTAACACCGATGTGCTCTACAGTTCCAGTTTTATCATCTATCACCAGGAAATCTCCCACCTCGAAAGGCTTGTCCAGAAAAATAACGAAGTAGTTAAACAAATCGCCAAGTATATTTTGCGCTGCCAGGGCCACTGCTATACCTCCTACACCCAAGCCGGCAATTACTGCCGTCAGGTCGTAGCCCATATTGTCAAGCAGAAAGCCTAAGCCTATAAACCAGATCACCACATTTACGATTAGTGAGATGGCGCCTAACTCATTCACAGTATCTCGGTTTGGGTGCCTCCTGTGTAAGTATGATCGGATAATCAGAACAATGGAAGAGATCAGGAACCGGATAACCATGATCGTAACGGCTACGGTTACAGCAATCTCAAGTATATCGTTGGCTCTGTCGGTTAGGGTGAGGTAGTTTAGAGAGATGTAGATGATCAGAAAGTATAAGATTGGTATACCAAACCTGCTAAAACTCTCTATCAGGTAGTTGTCGAGTCGGGTTTCAGTGCTCTTTGTCCATTTTATCAACCTTAGTAATATGGCCCTCTTGAAGAACTTGACAAGCATTATTCCAATAAAGATGGCGCCTAGTACAATGAGATAATCTCTTACAGTGTTGTGATAGTATACTCTGTCCAGAATTTCTTCCATTAATAAGTATGTTTGATGATTATTCCTGCTTTTATACCGCTGTAACAGGTTTATGTTTGTGAAAATATAGTTCAGGCTGGTGCAGCAGTGTTGTATAGTTACTTGCCGTTTTATAAGTTTAATGATGCCCGTTTAAACTATAACTCCTATCCTTGAACCACACGTAAGTATAATCCTGTGCCAGGGCAGGTGCAGCGAAGTATAAATTTATGGCGACAGCAGTACGAGGAGGAAAATTAAGCGACATGTTCAGGGCTTTGCAATCACGCAACTACAGGTTGTTCTTTGTGGGGCAGGGCATTTCGCTTATTGGCACCTGGATGCAACAGTTGGCGCTCAGTTGGCTCGTTTATCGCCTTACCGACTCTGTTTTTCTGCTGGGAGCTGTTACATTCTCCAGCCAAATACCCTCGTTTTTACTTGGTCCGTTTGCCGGTGTGCTGGCCGACAAGTTTAACCGCCACAAGGTACTGCTGGTAACCCAAACGCTGTCTATGCTGCAGGCTTCTACATTGGCTGCCCTAGTACTCACAGATACGGTGCAGATATGGCATGTGCTTGCGCTGAGCGCCTTACTGGGCACTATCAATGGCTTTGACATTGCTACACGTCAAGCATTTGTGGTAGAGTTGGTAGAGAGGAGGGAGGATATGAGCAACGCTATCGCCCTGAACTCATCATTGTTTAATATTGCACGCCTGGTGGGGCCAACTGTTGCAGGTTTGCTTATTGCAGCCGTGGGAGAGGGGGTATGCATCTTGATTAATGCGGTTAGCTACATCGCGGTGCTGGGGTCGCTGTTATTAATGCGGCTTAAACCTTTTGAGCGTGTAAAAAAGCAGCACCGTGTATGGCAGTCGTTACGCGAAGGGCTCAGTTATACTTTCGGATTTCCGCCTATACGTGCGCTTATTATCATAGTAGGTTTGATTAGTTTGTTTGGGATGCCTTTTACAGTGCTGCTTCCGGTGTTTGCACGCGATATTTTACAGGGCGGTGCAAATACGCTTGGTTACCTGATGGGGGCTTCGGGCTTTGGTGCACTGGCAGGTGCTATGTTCCTGGCGCAGCGTAAATCTGTTATTGGATTGGGGAAGGTTATTATTTTTACAATGTCGCTTTTCGGCTTGGCGCTTATTTCTTTTTCGTTTTCTGAGGTTTTCCTGCTCTCATTGGTGCTAATGCTGGTTAGTGGCTTCGGTATGATTGTAACCATGGCCTCGTGCAATACCCTGCTGCAGACCCTGGTGGACGATGACAAACGTGGCCGCGTGATGAGCCTGTATGCTACAGCTTTTATGGGGATGGCACCGGTAGGAAGTATGTTGGCTGGTTCTGTTGCAGAACACATCGGAGTAGCTTATACTTTGCTGGGTTGTGGGTTTCTGTGCACGATCAGTGTGATCCCGTTTGCTATTCACCGGCCACGACTGCGCCGGATGGTGCAGCCTATTTATGAGCGTTTGGGGATAGTGCCTGAAATTGCCACCGGATTACAAACTGCCTCCAACTTAACTGCTCCTCCCGAGGAGAGGTAGGTATGATTGATAGTTGCCGTTTGTTGACTATTGGTTGATTATAAAGCATAAAGCCGGCCACAGGGCCGGCTTTATGCTTTATAAAATTATTGAGTCAGAAAATGAATTAGTTCTTCTTTATCAAAAGCTTTTCGCCTGGCTTCACATTAAAGTCCGACTTGTTGTTCCACTCCATCACATCCTTAATCGTAACACCATACTTGCGTGAAATCTGGTACATGCTTTCGCCGGCATCTACTGTGTGGTAAGTGCTTTCTGTAGTAGCTGGCGCAGTTTTCTCTGTTGTTTTAGGAGCAGGCGCTGTAGCTTTTTCTTCCGGTGCCACTACACGCAGTTCCTGGCCAAGTTTTAGATTATTATCTACCAAGTTGTTCCAGCTACGAAGTTCGTCTACGGTTACATTGTAGCGTTTAGAGATTTGGTAAAGCGTTTCACCGGGCACAACTGTATGGGTTTCAGTAGCAGGCTTTGCCGGCTCCTTTACTTCAGACTCTTTGGCAACAACTTCTGCTGCACCTAGCGGCTCTGCTACGATCAACTCCTGACTAGGCTGCAGTGCAGTGTTACTTAAGCTGTTCCAGGCGGTAAGCTGAGCCACGGTTACATTATACTTCTTAGAGATGGCATACAGTGATTCGCCTTTCGATACCACATGCTTGGCAGACTTGGCAACAGGAGTTTTTGCAGTTGCATCTTCTTTGGCTTCCTCAAGCACATCTCTTGAGTAGGTAACAAATGTTCCCATTTGCTCCTCTTCTGCTTTCTCACTTTTAGCTGTTTTTACAGGCTCTTTTTTAGAAGTACTTGTTTCTACTGCTTTTGTGGTTGTTTTGGCAGGCTTTGTTGATTCAGTCTTTTCCTTCTCTTGGTAAAGTATAGATTCTACTTCTTCTTCAGACTCCTCCTGCTTTACTTCTTCCTGCTTGGCAGCCATTGGCTTTTCAGTTGTCTTTGCAACTGGTTTCTCTTCCTGCTTCGGCTCAGTTTTTACAGTAGCTTTTGTCTCCTGCTTCGGCTGAGGCTTTTCTTCTGTTTTAACTGCTGTAGGGTTCTCAGTTTTCGGCTTGATAACCAGTTTGTCTTTGCTTGATGGATAAAGAGCGCCTTTAGGCTGAGCAGTAGCAGTTTCAACCACCTCTGTTTTCTCTGAAGTAACAGCCTGCTCTGGAGTTTTCTCTGCGGCTACAGGATCAGCTTCTTTAGCTGGTGTAGCAGCAGGCTTGGTTTGTGCTACAACTGGAGTCTCCTCTGCTGGGGTAGCTGCTTTCTTGTCTTTCTTAAAGCTGTTGATAAAGCGTTTGAACACATTGTCCTTAGGAGCTTCGTCTTTTTTCGCAGCTGCCGTGGGAGTTTCTTTAATGTTTGTGCCCTCAGGGCGGTTGTAACTAGGCGCGGCATTCTTCGCTATACCTTGTTTTTCGTTGGCAGACTTAACCTCTACTGGCGTAGTTACAGGGCGACGCTTCTGCAACCACAGCACACGACCTGGCACTGGCACCTCGTTGCGGGCCATACGGTTTTTATAGCGCAGGTAGTTTAGCTTAATGCCATACTGCTGAGAGATCTGCTGCATTGTTTCGCCTGCCTGTACTGTGTGGTACTCTGCATCAGCGGTAGTCTTTTTAGGTACAGTGTAATAAGCGGCTCCGGCAACTATCTCATCGAAATTGTGCAGGTCGTTATACTTTAAGAACTTACGTGTAGAGATGCCAGCCTGAAGGGCCAGTTTGTCTTTAGTGTCGTTAGGGCGTGCAATAAGGGCACTAAGGCCATTACGTTTTACTGCCGTTGCGGCTGCAGCGTTTTGCTGCGGGGCACTGGGAGTAGCCTTCGAAACAGGAGTAGTTTTTGCAACAGGAGTTTCTTCTTTAGCGGCAGATGCCATAACGCCTGTTTCACCGCTTCGCACCGGTACCATCACATAGTAATCTTTGTCTGATGGGATAGAGTTGCCCAAAAGCCACTTATTATACTTCTCCAGTTCAGCGTAATCAGTTTTAGTGGCAAGGGCGATGTCTGTAAGGCTTTGGCCTGGTGTGGCACGCAGCTCACGCAGCGATACAGCAGGCTTGTCTCTACCAATAAAGTTATCGTAGGCTATTTTGTGCGCCAGGAAAGTGATCACGTATGGGTGTGATTTTTCTGTCACGTCCATTTTCTTAGAGCCAACGTCCGATGACTTGGAGTAGGTTTTTACGCCTGTGTAACCAAGGTAGTATGACAGCAGCGAAGTAAACCAGTTGTCATAGTTCTTGTTGCTGCGCTTAAAATACTGCGCTGCTCCGCGGCTGGCTTCAATAATATGGCGACGCTCGTCCACCACGTTATCCATGCGCAGGTTAAAGTCAGAGGCAGCCTCTTTTTTAAACTGCCAGTATCCTACTGCATTGGATGTAGAAACTGCATCACCTATCAAGCCGCTTTCCTGCAGGGCCAGGTACTTGAAATCGTCCGGAACTCCCTCTTCTTTAAAAACACGCTCTATTACCGGGAAGTATGCGTTGGCCAGGTCTACTTTAATTTTAAAATAGGTCTGGTTGCGGTGCAGAGCGTCTACTTTTTTCTGGATCTCCTGTTGTGCCGCATCAGATATTCTGAGGTGCACATCTGCGAAATAAACGTTTTTTGGTACTGTAACAGTTTGTGCCCATGCCAGCAATGGCAAAAGCAACAGAACGAGAAGAGGTAGCTGTTTTCTCATAAAGGGTAATGGTAAATATACTTTGGCTAAAAATTTTGCTTTTGGCTCTACTACCGGTTGAATAGCAGAGAGCTAATCATCTCTGAATTAATATATTCAGAAAATAATATAGTGTCTGCAAAAATAAAGGATTTTACCGCTCTTTATACTTAGTAACGAAGTATTTTTAGTAAAATTTTTTAGAGCGAGTAGGACTTATCTATTTATAGCTTGCACAGCTACCTTTAGTGTTTTGAAAGGGAAGAGAACAGGCATTTTACACTTGCTCTCTTTGCTTCTGAAGTATAGACAGTTAAAGTTTCCTGGCGATCATCAGGCCATCGCGGATGGGCAGCAGGATGTTTTCTACCCGTGGGTCGTCGTGCACCTTTTTGTTGAAGGCAAGCAAGGCGGCTGTGTCTTCGTCTAGTTTCTTTCTATACTTGTCCAGCACTTTGCCGCTCCACAGCACATTGTCTGCGATAATGTAGCCGCCGGGTGCCATGCGGTCTATTACCATGTCGTAATAAGCAGCGTTGTTAATTTTGTCGGCATCTATGAACACGAGATCAAAAGCAGCATCGATGGTGGGTATTATATCCAGCGCGTTCCCGATGTAGTACTTTATACTTTGGGCCAGCCCTGCCTCTTTAAAGTAGCCACGCACACGGTCTTCCAGTTCCTCGTTAATATCAATAGTATGGAGTGTGCCACTTTCCTGCAGCCCCTCGGCCAGGCAAAGTGCGGAGTAGCCGGTATACGTACCTACCTCCAGTACCTGCTTCGGCTTTATCATGTGCGAGAACATAGCCAGCAACCTGCCCTGCATGTGGCCCGATAGCATGCGCGGCTTCATCACGCTCAGGTGCGTCTGGCGGTTTACCTTGTGCAGCAGCTCACTCTCCGGAGAAGTATGTTCCTCTGCGTATCGTTGCAGGTCCTCGTCTATGAATTCCATAGGGCAGATTTGAAGATTTGTAACTGTGCAGATTAACAAACTCCTGCACAGTTTCTAACTCATATTATTAATTCCTGCCTAGGCAGGTACATAATTCAGGAAACTTAGCTGGTCTTCACGCAGCACGTCATTGGCGATGTCTACCAGATCGCCGGCCTGTATACTTTTTATTTTTTCGAAGATCTCGTTCAGCGACTCTACTCTGTCTAAGTCAAGTATACTTTTGCCGATCATCATCATCAGGCCCATGTTGCTTTCCTCGGCCATGGCTAATTGCCCCATCAGTTGCTCTTTTGCCGTGTGCAACTGCAGTGAGCCAAGCGGCTTTTCGCGTAGCTTCTTCAGTTCTTTAAGCACCAGCGAAGTAGTGCGCTTTAGCTGTTTTTTCTCAGTGCCGAAGTAAATAGTAAGCAAGCCAGTGTCTATGTAAGTAGCATAGTTGGCATCAATGGTATACACCAGGCCATGTTTTTCGCGCACGGCCAGGTTCAGGCGTGAGTTCATGCCTGGGCCACCCAACAAGTTAACCAGCATAAAGAACGGTATGCGTCGATCATCAGACAAGGCGTAGGCCGGGCAGCCTATAACACAATGTGCCTGCGAGATCGGCTTCTCTACAGTAACGGTTTTAGGCAGGTAAGTGTCAAATGGTACGCGTTCCCGCTGTTTCTGTACAGTTGGTATATCACTCAGGTACTTTTCGGCAATCTTTACCACTTTCTCGAACGGCAGATTGCTTACGGAGCAGAAAAGAAGCGAATTGTTGCTGAGGTTACGGTTAATAAAGTCTAGGAAGTCCTGCTTAGTGAGGCTCGATACACTTTCTTTGGTACCCAGTATGTTGTTGCCAAGCGGGTGTCCGTCAAAAACTACTGCATCAAATTCATCTACGATAGCCTCTTCCGGTGTATCGAGGTACATGGCCATCTCTTCCAAAATAACCCCACGCTCTTTCTCAATTTCACGCTCCGGAAATACAGAATGAAAAGTAATGTCTGTCAGCAGCTCAAACGATTTCTCGAAGTGTATATCGAGCACCGAGCTGTAAAAGCAGATTTTTTCTTTGGTAGTATAGGCATTCAGTTCACCACCTACAGACTCCAGGCGGTTAAGTATATGAAAGGATTTACGCTTTTGTGTGCCCTTAAAAGCCATGTGCTCCCAGAAGTGGGCCAGGCCTAACTGGTTCGGACATTCGTCGCGGCTGCCAATGTCCATGATAAACCCGCTGTGGGCTATTTTAGTATGGAGCACTTGCTTGTGAACCACGCGTATTCCATTGGGTAATGTATGGATTTGATATTCAAGCATTCAATCTGAAATTAGCCTGCAAAGGTACGGAAAATGTGGGAGAGTTTTAAGGAAGGGGAGAAGGTTCTTTGCTTGTATAAGTATGATTCTGCAGATCCTATCAGCAGCCTTACTTGCCCACTATTGCACCTACGGGTTTTATCTACTCATCAAAAATTATATACCTATAGGTCTTAGCTGACCGCTCTAGCTATGGTAGTGGAAGAAAAAAACAGCAAAGGCAGAAAGTCCCCCTTCGAAGGGGGGTAGGGGGATGTTGGACTTGAGCAACAGCGCTTATACTTCAGTTATAGGATTAGCAGAATTCCCCTCCTTGGCTAAGGAGGGGCAGGGGTGGTTTGACGTTGTGAAAACTCGCACCCACTTCTCGTCACCAAGTAGATGCTGCGTTAGATAAGCAGATTGATTACTTCGCCTTGCCGCCCACATTGATAACAAAGCCCAGCGAGAAAACAGAGTAAGCGGCCGTTAGGTCGTCGCGGTTCTTCAGGCCAAAGGTAGTGCCGGAGGTGTACTGCAACTGCACCGACGGGTTTAGAGTAAGACGGGTATAGAAGATCGGTTCGATAAAAATGTTGTCTTCTTCTTTAGCCGGCTCGTTGTTGATCTTGTAATCGTGCATGTTCACATAGCTGGCACGCAGGGTGGTGCCATAGTTAAGCGGAAACTCATGCTTAAATACCTTCAGCGATTTTTTCTTTTTGGAAGTGAAGTTCGCCTGCACAAAGTATTTGCTGAAGTTCGCCTCCATGCGTTTGTAGTGCATGGTGCCGTCTTCGTGTTCGTCTTTTTCGGTGCGGTCGCTGCTGCCCGCGCCATAGCCAGCATACAACTCCAGTATCCTGTTTTTATTAGGGCCAAATGTGGTGAAGTAACCGCCACCGGCCTCCAGCAGGTTATGTGTAAAATCTCTTTTGCGGCGCTCGCTGCTTAACATCGAACCGTTAAGTATAACCCCAAAATGATCTGTAACAGCGTAGGCCGTATTAAAAGTAATGTTGCCTTTGGGAGTAATATGGCCTGCTGCGCTTAGCTCCCCTTTCTGGGTAAACATAGGCACGTTCGGCACGTTGGGCATATAAGTCGATACACAGCCCGGCATCAGCAGAAGCGTACACGCAAGTACACAATAAAATAAAATGGAGTTGTTCTTAAATCCGGATAGGAAGCGGGTACTTGTTTTTTTCATACTATAATTAGATGCTATACTTTGGGCCCAGGCCAGGAGTGTTAAGGCTGAGAGGGAGTTTGCGCTCTCACAACCTAAAACAAGCCAGAAAACGAAATAAAACCTAAATTATTCAGCAGAACTTAGCGAAAATATTTCGGCGGCCAAGTATAGATAAAATTCTATATTTATGACTGCTTCTTGTATGGCCACTTCTGCCTTTATATTTTTAACTCAGGCTGGTTTGCCGTAGCTTTGCCCGCTGTACCCTGGGTGCCACCATGAATAAGATACTGATCATACAGACAGCCTTTTTGGGAGATGTAGTGCTGGCAACGGCGCTGATAGAGAAACTGCATGCACACTATCCGCAGGCGCAACTCGATTTTCTACTGCGAAAGGGCAATGAGAGTCTGCTGAAAGAGCACCCGCTGCTGCAGCAGGTACTTATCTGGAATAAAAAGGAAGGCAAGTATAAAAGCCTGATGAAATTGCTGGCGCAGATACGTGCCGAGAAGTATGATTTGGTGGTAAATGTGCAGCGTTTTGGAGCCACAGGTATACTTACAGCCCTGTCTGGTGCAAAAGAGACAGTAGGTTTCGACAAAAATCCTTTCTCCAGGTTTTTCACACGCAGGCACAGGCACGATGTAACTTCCGGCACCCACGAGGTAGAGCGCAACCAACTGCTCATTCAAAGTATAACCGATGCTACGCCGGCCAAACCTAAACTGTACCCGAGCCAGGCCGACTTTGCTAAGGTAGAGGAGCTGAAAGGGGAGAAGTTTATCTGCATGGCACCTACCTCGGTTTGGTTTACAAAGCAATACCCGCTGGAGCAATGGGTAACACTGATTAATAGTATCGACCCAAAGTATAAAGTATACTTGCTGGGCTCACCGGCAGACAAAGCGCACTGCGACGAGATTATCGGCAAAAGCACCAACTCCAGTGTAGAGAACCTTTGCGGACAGCTGAGCCTGCTGCAGTCTGCTGCCTTGATGCGGGATGCTGTGCTGAATTATGTGAACGACTCTGGCCCGATGCACCTGGCTTCGGCTTTAAATGCCCCTACCTGTGCCATTTACTGCTCTACCGTTCCTTCCTTCGGGTTTGGGCCGCTGGCAGATTTTGCCAATGTAGTAGAGCGCGAAGAACCACTTTACTGCCGCCCATGCGGCTTGCATGGTTATAAAGCGTGTCCTGAAGGCCATTTTAAGTGTGCCAGAGACATCAGAAATGAGCAATTGCTGGAAGTATTACAGTTAGCGGAGATAGTATAATCAACCTCAGCACCTCAGGGTAATAGTATAGTATAAGCAAGGCGGGAACAACGTGTGTAATAATTTCATATCTTAGTTTGATAAACACACGATACCTTTCTGCTAACTATGAGATACGCACCTATTGGGCAAGATCTGTTTGTATACAACCGCCATAACCTTGTTAAGCACTTAAAGCATTCCTCAATTGCCATCTTCCACTCCAACGATGTCATGCCCACCAATGCCGACGGCACCATGCCGTTCAGGCAGAACAGTGATCTGTTCTATTTATCAGGCATAGACCAGGAGGAAAGTATACTGCTGCTTTTCCCGGATGCACGTGAGCCACGCATGCGGGAGGTGCTTTTTGTGCGCGAAACAAATGATCATATCCTTACATGGGAAGGCTATAAACTAACTAAACAGCAGGCACAGGAAGTATCCGGCATCAAAACCATACTCTGGACGCATGAATTCAACTCTGTGCTGCACACGATAATCTCTGAGGCAGAGCATGTATACTTAAACTCGAACGAGCACCCAAGAGCAGTAGTGGAGGTTGAGACACGCGATGCCCGCTTCCTGAAGTGGATAAAGGAGCATTACCCCCTGCACAAGTATGAGCGGGTGGCGCCTATCATGCACTTGCTCCGGGCAGTAAAGTCTGAAACAGAGGTTGCCTTAATAAAGCAGGCTTGCCAGATCACGAAGAAAGGCTTTATGCGGGTACTTGGGTTTATTAAGCCAGGTGTGATGGAGTATGAGATTGAGGCAGAGCTTTACCACGAGTTTATCCGGAACCGATCCAGAGGGCCAGCTTACCAACCTATTATTGCATCTGGTGCAAACGCGTGTATTCTGCATTATGTAGATAACGACCGCGAGTGCAAAGATGGAGACCTGGTGCTGATGGACTTTGGTGCAGAATATGCCAACTACGCCTCCGACCTTACACGCACTGTTCCTGTAAATGGTAGGTTTACGCAACGTCAGCGCGATGTGTACAATGCTGTATTGCGCGTAATGAAAGCTGCCACCCAAATGCTGGTGCCGGGAAATACACTGGGGCAGTATCACCAGTTTGTGGGCACCGTAATGGAGAACGAACTGATACAGCTGGGGCTGCTAAACCAAGGAGACGTAAACAACCAGGATCCGAAAAATCCGCTTTACAAAAAGTATTTCATGCACGGTACTTCACACCACCTTGGGTTAGATGTGCACGACGTAGGTGACAAACACAGAGCTTTTGAAGAAGGAATGGTGTTTACTTGCGAGCCCGGCATCTATATAAGAGAAGAGGGGATAGGCATCAGGCTTGAAAACGACATACTTGTTACAGGTAAAGGCCCTGTAGATTTAATGGCAGACATACCACTGGAGCCTGAAAGTATAGAGGAGTTAATGCAGAATAGATAAAATAGTGTGTAAAAGCACCAATTTACTGAGGTTGCCGGTTAAATGCCGGCAACCTTTTTTGTTATCCTTACTTTAAAATTGGGCCCTTTACATCATTTTTTGTCTCAAGTTACAACCTTGTACTACCTAATCAGTTTAAATATTTGGATACATTTTTAACCAGAGGTGTAGTGCTGCCTTAAAAACGCAGTACAATTTTGAGCTTGCAGGAAAGCTGATTTTCAAGCCTTTCCTATAACAACCACTAAAAGCAACGCTTATGGATAAAACGTATACACTAAACTCAAACCCTTTCCGTAAACCTCCTCCTCGACTCTCTGGTGTGTTATTTTTTTAACATCTGTAAACTTGAATAAAAACATGCACGTATGAACATATCAAAATATACTATATAGAACCATGCGAACAAGAATTACTAAACTGTGTACAATTGCTTTTGTGCTCGCTTTGATGCTGTCAGGTAATACAGCATTGTTTGCACAAAGCGCTGACCAGAAGACAAATCTTCAGATATACGGTAGCGCCTTACAGTACAGAGGCGACTTACAGAACGACAAAGAGTACAGTAAAATTGATTGGGGCGGAGGTATTAACCTTAACCGCTACATCAGTCCATCCTTTGACTTAGGTTTAGGCTTGACCTACGGTAGTGCAGAGGATAAGGGTACAGGAGCTTTAACAGGAGCTAACTTTGATGCCCAAATGGGTACTGTTTTGTTGAACCTGCGCCTTAAAATGTATGGCAACATCTTGAAAGAAGATGCCTTTATCGGGCCATACCTGCAAATTGGTGGCGGTGGTGCCTGGGCTAAAACAGATGCTATGAGAGCTGACGGCAGCATGCAGATGGACGACAAGTTCTTTACTGCAGCTGCAAGAGGTGGTGCCGGTATCCGATTCCGCTTCTCTGACGCTGTTAGCGCCTTTGTAGAAACCAACTACCTGATCATTGGTCAGGATAAGATTGATGGCTACGATGTAGGCGAAAATGATCGTTTCCTGCAGCATAACGTTGGTCTTGGTTTTAACCTTGGCAAGGCAAAAGACACTGACATGGACGGTGTGCCTGACAGAAGAGACAAGTGCCCGGATACTCCAACTGGCGTGCAGGTAGACAAAGATGGTTGCCCTGTTGACACAGACGGTGATGGTGTTGCTGACTACCAGGATGAGTGCCCTACAGAGGCTGGTGTTGCTAACTTGAACGGTTGCCCTGACAGAGATGGTGACGGTGTTGCTGACAAGAACGATGAGTGCCCAGACGAGGCCGGTACAGCTGCCACAAACGGTTGCCCTGACTCTGACGGTGACGGTGTTGCAGACAAAAACGACAAATGCCCTGATACGCCAGCCGGTGTGCAGACAGGTCCGGATGGTTGCCCAACTGATAAAGACGGCGACGGTATTCCAGATAATGAAGATGCTTGCCCTAACACTCCTGGCCCAGGTACAGCCAACGGTTGTCCAGAGCTTGACCCTGCTACGCTGAAAATACTTGAAGAAAAAGTTCGCTTCGAGTTCGACAGAGCAAGAGTACAGGAAGGTTACAAGCAGTTACTGGATAGCATTGTAATGGTACTTGGTAAATACCCAGACCACGTGCTGCTGATCAAAGGCCACGCTGACTACATTGGTAGTGAAGAATACAACCAGGCGCTGTCTGAGCGTAGAGCACAGGCTGTAAAAGATTACCTGGTACAGCAAGGCGTTCAAAACCCTGACAGACTGGTAACAAGAGGTTACGGTGAATCTCAGCCACTTGTAAAAGTGAATGAGCGCCTGTCAAGAAGAAGAACAGAGGCTGCCAGAGCTAAAAACCGAAGGGTAGGATTTGAATTGAATACCCCAGACATGCAGCTTAATATGGAATAATGAATTGTTAAGTTTGTGAAAGTAAAAACGCCGCAGGTAAGCCTGCGGCGTTTTTTTGTTTTATACTTCGGTAGCTTTAGGTTATTCCTTTAATCTGTCTAAAAGCAATTGTCCTTGCTCCCATGCACCAATATTGGAGTAGGAGTTGATGTGGCCTAGTGTGCCCACGTTTACAAATTCACTTCCCCACAAATCTGCCAGGTATTTAGCCCTTTCTATGGTTAAATAATCATCATCAGAACTGGCCACCAACATAGATCTGAAAGGCAGTTTATACTTCGGGAAAGGAGCAAAGTCGAGTACTTCCTTTAGGGTAACGTTTATTTCTACTTCTGGCGGGGCTACCAAGAACGCGCCTTTAATGGGAGCTTTATACTTTTGTGCCCAATGCGCTACTGTAAGGCATCCCAAACTGTGGGCCACAAATATAATTTCTTTGTCTTGCACACTAGAAATTACACGCTGTAATTCTTCTACCCAGTCTTTGCAAACAGGATTATCCCAGTTGGTTTGTTGTACACGGATGCTGGTGGGGTCGTTGTTTTGCCATATGCTTTGCCAGTGTTCCGGACCTGAATTCCCTAAACCAGGTACATGTATTACCTGTGCATTTCTCATAAGTTGTGGTTTATACTTTAGATTGGCCCGACCGATTTAGACCAGGTTGGTTATACTTATTGCTTTGATGCCAGCAAGTATAAAACAGCCATGCGTATGGCTACACCGTTCTCTACCTGGTTAAGTATGATGGAATGATGTGAGTCTGCGGCATCGGAACTTAATTCTACGCCACGGTTTATGGGGCCAGGGTGCATTAATACGATTTCCTTATCCAGGCTATCCAGCAGCTTTTTGTCGATGCCATAGTATAAAGTATACTCGCGCAGCGATGGGAAATACTTCATCTGCTGTCGTTCCAGTTGTATGCGCAGTACGTTCGCCACGTCGCACCAGGCAAGGGCCTTGCGCACATCAAGCTCTACCTTTACGCCTAGCTCTTTAATGTGCTTTGGCAGGAGCGTTATCGGTCCGCAAACCATCACTTCGGCACCAAGCTTTTGTAAGGCAAATATATTTGAAAGGGCTACCCTCGAGTGCAGGATGTCTCCAATGATCACCACTTTTTTACCGGCTACATCACCTAGTCTTTCTCTAATAGAAAAAGTATCTAGTAAAGCTTGTGTAGGGTGCTCGTGGGTGCCGTCGCCGGCGTTTACAATATTGGCGTTAATGTGGCGGCTAAGAAAGTGAGGAGCTCCGGGGCTGGAGTGGCGCATCACAATCATATCCACCTTCATAGCCAGGATATTGTTTACTGTGTCCAGTAGGGTTTCACCCTTCTTTACGGAGCTACTGCTGCTGCTGAAGTTGATTACATCGGCAGACAGCCTTTTCTCTGCCAGCTCAAAAGAGAGCCGTGTGCGGGTGGAGTTCTCGAAAAAAACGTTGGCAATGGTAATGTCGCGAAGCGAAGGCACTTTTTTGATTGGCCTGTTAAGCACGTCTTTAAAATTGTCGGCAGTCTCGAAGATAAGTTGAATATCCTGCGGAGTAATGTCTTTGATGCCTAAAAGGTGCCTAACGCTAAGCTCTTGCATGGGTGAGAAATCTATTCGTCGGTTTTAGTAATCAGCCAGATATTGTCTTCCGGTGTTTCCTGCCCCTGCCACTCTACCAGTACCCGCTGGCTTCGCAGGGAGTTTACGTGGCGGCCCACATAGGTGGGTTGTATGGGCAGATGGCGCGTGTACAGCCTGTCTATCAGCACGAGCAGTTCCACGTTGGCAGGGCGGCCATAAGCGATCATGGCATCCATGGCAGCCCTTACAGAGCGGCCCGTGTATAGCACATCATCTACCAGTATCACTTTTTTACCCTCAATCAGGAAATCTATTTTGGTAGCGTTTGCTGTGAGGGGGGAGTCGCGGCGGCGAAAATCGTCGCGGTGAAACGTGGTGTCGAGGTATCCGGTAGGTATCTGTTTGCCAAGTATAGATGCCAGTGTTTGCTGAATGCGCTGGGCTACAAAAATGCCGCGTGGTTGCAGGCCAAGTATAACTGAGTCAGAAAAGTCGCCGTGGTTTTCGATAAGCTGGTGACAAAGGCGCATCACCATTATCTCGAGCAATTGGTGGTTTACGATGAGTCTTTTCTGCATGGCCGGAAGTCTTGCTTGCAAATATAGAGAGTTTAGATTAATTGTTGGGTTGTTAACTTGCTTAATTGTTAAATTGTTGAAGGCTGGTTCCTGACTGGCTGCTGAGATGTTGCGATTTGCTATTACAGATGCAGCTGCAGCCGCTGGAGAAGGTGCTTTCTAAATCTTCCCTGGTTCTTCCTTGGCGCAAATCATAAACGTAGCACCCTTGTAATGTATCATCAAGAGGAGGCTTTGGATTGTTTAGAACTAAGATTTATACTTTAAGTTGCGCTGTTGAATTGTAAACAAGACGCAAGATATTACGTCTCTACATTTCCTAACAACTAAAATCTTACAGCCAAAACACAATCAGAAACTTATCTTATTCAGGTAGAATATTGTGCGGGGTTCATCGCCGGATGCTTTGATTCGCTGGAAGCCAGAGGCTACAAAGTTATTGTTATACCACTTGATGATTCTGGGATCTTCGGTAAGTTGTACTTTTTCATCCTCTGAGTAAGTCTTAATTTCTAATTTATACTCTTTATCATCAAACCTGTCTTCTTGCATAGTATGGTAGATGACATCACCTTCATCGGGATAAGCCATTATAATACGGCCATCCTGAGCTCTTGCTACCTCAACGGCATGTACCAAGTCCATGGTTACCACATCCTTTATCGGGAAAGTATTGTCCCAGATCAGGTTTCCGTCTTTATCAAAAAACATCGCAACAATATGTGTGCGCTTATAGCCCTCCGTTTGTTGTCCGAAGCTTTGCCTGCGCTCCAGGGGTAGTTGCGTATAATTGTTGCGGTACTGCGGGTAGTATATTTCGCCGGCCAACACATAGCCGGTTGGTGTTGTAATAAGATCATGCAGTAGTATACGGAAGCGGTACAGAGGCTCTTTACCGGCTAGCTGCCGCTCTTTTTCACGGGCGCGTGTACGCTCTTCTCGCCGGGGCTTCATGTACTTTAAGAAATTCTTTAGCTGTAGCACACTGTAAAAATTGCCGCTACCGTAGGCAGCTGTTACAGGTTTGGTAAAAAAACCGGCAATGTAACGCAGATCGCGGGTGCCGTAAGTACCTAGTAGCATTTTTTGAGCACTATCGCCGGGTGTTATCTCTGCATTAAGCAGGCTTTTATCTTCTTGTTGTAGTATAAACCTATTGCGTATAAGCTCACCTTTGGCATCAAAGCTTTTTACCTGCAGTCGCGATACCCGGCCATTAGACTCGCTTAGCACCACATCAAGCTGCTTATTTTCGTGGTCGGCCAGCATATCTGAGAAGGTGGACTCTTCACCATAGACAGCTGGCAACTGGCGAGGCTTATCTTCGGTTGGGTCAAGGTACAGCAGTAGCGGCTTAAAGCTTAACCGATTGCGGCCAATCAAAAAATAATTGCCCTGTAGCACATTAAATTCATGGATTGCGTCTACATCTTTTAGCTCATACTTCTTAACTTCTGTGCTTCCGTTTAAGAGGTTCGTTTTTGTGAATACATACTCCTCCGGGTTGTCCCCGGTAAAAACAGCGTAAGTATAAGGGGCTTCGGTGTAATGGCGGATATACTCGTAGCGGGGTGGGATGTCAACAGTTTTACTCCAAACCTTTTCCAGCTTGTGGTTATACTTTGTAAAATAGAAGTCTGCTTTGGTGCTCCAGATGTTACCGGTTTTGTGATATACTAGCAAGCTGCTATCGGGTAGGGCAATTACTTCTACGCTGGTCTCGGTTCTGTTAAAAGGGAGCTCCAGTCGCACAGGCTGTGTAGGCTCCTGTGCAAAAACTACTTCCGTGCAAAATAGCAGGAAAAGAAATAAAAGACTTTGTACTTTAGCCATAGTAGGGTATTTGTGCTATGCAGTACCGGGAAAGTATAAATGGCGCCTGACACTATGTACTTGTTTTAGGCGCCATTCGTTGTAATTTGCCTGTATTTTATGCCCCTACAGCTGTGCGCAATTAGTTTCCCAGCGCCAGCAGTACGTCAAACTCTTCAGGCTTTAGCGGCATCACCGATAGGCGCGACTGACGGAGCAGGGCAATGTTCTCCAACCGATTGTCCTTTTTAATTTGCTCCAGTGTTACCGGGTCTTTAAAATCGCGGAACGGGACAAGGTCTACTACTACCCAATTGCCTTCCTTGGCGGTAGGATCTGGGTAAGCGGCTTTATCTACTTTGGCAATACCCACAATTGCTTTCTCTGATACGCTATGGTAAAACAATACCATATCGCCGGGTTGCATTTGCTGCATGTTGTTGCGTGCCTGGTAGTTGCGTACGCCATCCCACATTGTTCTGCCGTCTTTTACGAGGTCGGCCCACGCGTAAGTTTCTGGTTCTGATTTTACAAGCCAGTAGTGCATTTGTTGTAAAAGTGTATGTAAATTAAAGTTAAAAACTAGATCAATGTGCCAGTAAGTGACTAATGCTTTTGCCTGGCTGCGTTTGCTTTATTGCGCTTACGGCGTTTCCGTACCAGGTCGTTTGCGATTGTTGCTAACAGCATACCGCTTATTATGCCTCCCCAAAAAAGATGAAGTATGCCTGTTAGCATAAGAACTAAAACAAGTACCTGTAGTGCGGCCTTAAAGAATGTCTTTTGGTCATCAGATAAAGTAGCGTAACGGCTCAATAACCCAGACTTTAAAGATTCTTTAGTAAAGTAATGTTTCGAGAATTTTTTAACCTCTACCTCAAACTGCATAAACAGCACCCCAAGCACAATACCCCCGAAGAAGCTGATGAGTAAATCGGCCATTGCAAGCACCATGTACAACAGAAGCAGCAGTATGGCTGTTCTGGTACGGGCCGATTTAGAAAGCTTCTCGTAGTTAAGCATTAAGCTGTCATTTTATCTGAAGTATGGTTACAGGCTAATCATTTGTGTAGCAGCTTTTAGATGCTGGAGTTAAAGAGAAGGTGCGGCTTTACAAAGTATAAACTTAGTTGGTCGACTTCCTGATCTTTAGTACATCATCTTTAAGCGATACGATCTCTATAGTGTATTTTTGTACAGGTTGTCCATTGCCATCAAACTGCACGTGTATTTTGTCTTTATCTTCCTGTTTCCACTTGCCTAAGTGTTCTTCTAGGCCATCGGTAGGGGCGATGTCATACTGTTTTAATACTCCGCCCTCTTCCAGTGCAAAACCTGTTCTTCCGCGCGACGGCGGGAAATCGTACGTGTTTGGGCGGTATACTGTAATGTCGCCTTCGTCCTCCTCAAAAGAATGTAGCCATACTTTACCTATCAGTTCGGTTTCTATGGTGTTCTTTTTACACGTGTTTGCCAGAAAAAGCAGGCACAGCAGGCATAACAGCGATGCGTATTTCATATTATTTCAGCAGTTTTCCATTGCCAAGATAATCATTTCTGCTTTTATATAGAAGCAAACGAATATAAATGCAGCCGTAGCGTGTTCGGGTGGTTTTTCTATCTTTGTAAGTATACGCGACAGAGCCTTGGAAAATAAGAAGATCATAAGATTATTTAAGCTTGCAGCCGAGTTGATGGAGCTGCACGATGAGAACCCATTTAAAGTGCGTTCTTACGTTAACGCAGTAGCTACCCTCGAGCTGGTAGAAGATCCGCTGGAGGGGATGAGCCAGAGCCAGTTGGAAAGTATACAGGGAGTGGGCAAGGGCATTGCAGCTAAAATTACAGAAATAAACGCCACCGGTTCGTTCGAAGAGCTAGACCAGATGCTGGCTGCCACGCCGCCGGGAGTGGTGGAGATGCTGCGCATTAAAGGTATTGGCCCCAAAAAAGTGCGCAACCTCTGGAAGGAGCTTGGCACAGAAACAGTGGAAGAGCTGCTGGACGCCTGTGAGCAGGACAAAGTGAGCAAGCTAAAAGGCTTTGGCGCCAAAACCCAGGAAAACATAAAACAGGCGCTGCTCTTTACGCAGCAAAACAGGGGCAAACTGCTCTATGCCGAAGCAGAAGCAGGTGCCAATGAGTTGCTGCAAAGTATAAAAAGTGCCCTGCCAGAGGCGCAGGTAAGTATAGCCGGTGAGATCCGCCGCCGCCTGGAGATCGTTACCCGCCTGCAGTTTATACTTGCTACTAATACACCGGTTACAGCGCACCAGGCATTGGATACAGTTGCTGAGTTGGAGAAGGACGCGAGAGCATCTGGCCCTTTTGCATGGCGTGGTACCTATACTTTAAATGGACTGGATGTAGAAATAAAGCTGGTGCCGGAAGAGCGCTTTGCCAACGAACTGCTGCTATGCTCGTCGAGCACAGAACACTTATCGCAGCCGTTTACCAGCAGCACAAACCTGCTAACTGTAGTGCGTGAGCAAGGCTATACTTCGGAGGCTGATATCTACAAATCGGCGGGTATGGCCTACGTGGAGCCAGAGCTGCGCGAAGGTACAAATGAGTTGCAACTTGCCCTGGAGAATAAGCTTCCAAAGCTGCTGGAGCTATCTGATCTGAAAGGCATTCTGCACAACCACAGCACGTACTCGGATGGTGCGCATACGCTGGAGCAGATGGCTACTTTTTGCCGCGACATGGGCTACCAATATTTGGGTATTTCCGACCACAGCAAAACGGCATCGTATGCCGGTGGTTTGCGCGAAGGCGATGTGCTGCGCCAGCAAAAAGAGATCGACGAGCTGAACAAAAAGCTTCCTCCGTTCAAGATCTTCAAAGGTATTGAATCTGATATCCTGGGCGATGGCTCACTGGACTATGATAAGGATATTCTGCAGACTTTTGACTTTATAGTTGCCAGTATCCACAGCAGCCTGAACATGGACGAGAAAAAGGCTACAGCACGCCTGATCACCGCCATTGAGAACCCCTACACTACTATGCTGGGTCACCCGACTGGCCGCCTGCTGCTTCGCCGGGAAGGCTATCCGATCAATCATAAAATGGTGATAGATGCCTGCGCGGCGAATAATGTTATCATCGAGATAAACTCGAACCCCTGGCGCCTCGACCTGGACTGGCGCCACGTGCAGTATGCACTGGAGAAGGGCGTAATGCTAAGTATAAACCCGGATGCCCACCACACCAGCGGCTACGACGATATGAAGTATGGCGTGCTGGTTGGCAGAAAAGGCGGCCTTACGAAGGAGATGACCTTTAATGCGAAGCCAGTAGAGGAGGTGGAGAAGTATTTCGCAGCCAGAAAGGAGAAGATAAAGTAGCAGTGAAGATTCTTATACTTCGTTTCTCCTCTATAGGGGATATTGTATTGACTACGCCTGTGGTGCGCTGCATAAAAGAGCAGGTGCCTGAGGCGGAGGTGCATTACTGTACCAAAAAAGCATTCCAGGGTATACTTGCCAATAACCCGTATGTAGACAAAGTGCATGTGCTGGGCGAGAAACTCGGAGATTTGGTGCAGGAGCTAAAGGCGGAGAACTTTGACTATGTAGTAGACCTGCACAACAACCTGCGCACGCGGGTAATTAAGGCAAGATTAGGCAAACCGAGCCGCAGCTTTAACAAACTGAATTACGAGAAATGGCTGATGGTGAATTTCAAGATAAACCGTTTGCCTGATGTGCATATTGTACAGCGTTATTTAGAAGCAGCAGCGCCTCTAGGCGTAAAAGACGATGGCAAAGGACTTGACTACTTTATACCTGCCCAGGATGAAGTGGATGTACAAACCTTACCGGAGGGCTTTCAGGATGGCTATATTGCTTTTGCCATCGGAGCACAACACTATACCAAACGATTGCCTGTAGATAGAATTATTGAACTGTGTGAGCAACTGCAAAAGCCAATTATACTTTTGGGAGGCAAAGAGGACTTTGACACTGGAGACACAGTAGCCGAAATCCTGCGGGCAACTAACTTCGATGAAGCTTTAAAAGTGTATAACGCCTGTGGCAAGTATAACTTGAACGGCTCGGCCTCTTTGGTGCGACAGGCTACCCAAGTGGTAAGCCACGACACCGGCCTCATGCACATTGCCGCTGCCTTTCAGAAGGATGTTATCAGCATTTGGGGTAACACCATTCCAGAGTTTGGGATGTACCCTTATCGTACAAAGTATAAAGTGCTGGAAGTGCAGGGCCTCAGCTGCCGCCCTTGCTCTAAAATTGGCTATAAGAAGTGCCCGAAGGGGCATTTTAAATGTATGCGTGATATTTCATTTGAGAACTTAGAGGTGTAACTATGGCAAAGCATAATCTTACCTGGCAAGCCATTGATGCGCAATTTCTAGAGGCTATACTTTTAGCAACCGGTGGCGAGGGTGGTGCGCCATTGCAGGAAGTGCTGTTGATGGCCGATGCAGTGGATGGTACTGTTTATACTTTAAAAGAAGTAGAGGAGGCGTTGGAAAAGCTGGTTGCGGCAAGTCTTGTGCAGATCCAGAAAAATAAACTGGCATTAACACCTGCCTTCCTGGAAGCTTTTGAAAGCATAGCTGACTCTGAAGTTACAAGTGAGGCTATACTTGATCAACTAAATGCTTACACGCTTACCGAGCAAAGTATAAATGAAGCCAGAGAAGTGCTAAAGAAGTATAAACTGAAAATTTACTACCAACAATACCAGGAGCAGTATGGCTAAGTAGCCGACATCATGTGGCGCAAGTCTTAAGCGCAGCGTGACTTGTGACATGTAATGTGGAAAGTCTTCAGACTTCCTTAAGTTATACTTAACATCTTGACAACCATAAAGCAGAACAGCCACTGAAGTATAATCAGCGGCTGTTCTGTTTTGACGGAGCATCATCTCCCAATTATTACATCTTCAAAGCTTAAGAGATCTTCTCAAACCCTAAGTATGGGTGCAGCACCTTTGGCATGTTAATGCCATCTGGCGTCTGGTTATTCTCCAGGATAGCGGCTACAATACGTGGCAGGGCAAGCGCACTACCATTTAGTGTGTGCAGCAACTGCGTTTTGCCAGACTCTGTTTTATAGCGTAGTTTCAGACGGTTGGCCTGATAGGTTTCAAAGTTAGAGGCTGAGCTTACTTCTAACCAGCGGCCCTGGGCAGTAGAGTATACTTCCATGTCGTAGGTAAGGGCAGAGGTAAAGCTCATGTCGCCGCCGCAAAGGCGCAGCACGCGGTAAGGCAACTCCAGTTTCTGTAACAGGCCCTGTATGTATGTACTCATTTCCTCCAGCGCCTCGTAAGACTTCTCAGGAGTAGTTATCTGCACGATCTCTACTTTGTCAAACTGGTGCAAGCGGTTCAGGCCACGCACATCGGCACCCCACGAACCTGCCTCACGACGGAAACAAGGCGTGTGACCGGTATTCTTAATCGGCAGCTGCTCCGTAGGCACAATCACATCGCGGTAAATGTTCGTGATAGGCACTTCAGCCGTCGGGATCAGGTAATAATTATCTTCTGTGGCATGATACATCTGGCCGTCTTTGTCTGGCAATTGGCCAGTGCCGTAACCAGATGCCTCGTTTACCAGAATAGGAGGCTGTATTTCTACATAACCTGCTTTCATGGCTTCGTCCAGAAAGAAGTTGATCAAGGCACGCTGTAAACGAGCTCCCTGCTTTTTGTATACAGGAAAACCAGCGCCTGTTATTTTGTTGCCCAGCTCAAAGTCGATGATATCATACTTCTGAATTAGCTCCCAGTGCGGCTGCGCTCCCTCATGCAATTGAGGAATTTCGCCGTGTTGTAGAACTACTTCGTTGTCTTCTGCTGTTCTACCAACAGGAACACTTTCGTGCGGAAGGTTAGGTAGCTTATAAAGTGCCTGCTGAATTTCCTCCTCAAGAGCAGATTGCTCCTCAGACAGGGCTTTAGTTTTTTGTTTTAATTCGGAAGTCTCTGTTTTGTACGCTTCTGCTTTGTCGCGCTCCCCGTTCTTCATCAGCACCCCAATTTCCTTAGATAGCGAGTTGGCTCTGCTCTGAAGTTCATCATGCTCGTTCTGCACCTGGCGTCGGCGCTGATCAAGCTCCAGTAAAGCGGCAACCTCCTCGGCCGCGTTTTTGTAGTTTTTCTTGCTCAAACCGGCAATCACCTGTTCGGTTTGCTCTCTTAAAACTGTTAGCTGTAGCATAGTTGGTGTTGTGTATACCTACAAAAATATACTTTTTTGAGTAGTTTGAGGCATTTACGAAATCTTTTAGGTTAATTATGAAACTTTTTTCTTAAAAAACTCCGTAATATTTGTTAATTACCCGGCATTGCAATAACATTGCACTGCAATTTTTAAAGTAGGTTCTATTCTGAGCCTCAACAAACTCTTTCGCAACCTATTCTATTTCCTAGTTTAAATTTATAATCTCTCGCTGCGTTCGCCCATGCAAACCTAGCAAGTTAAGTTAACTACCATACCACTATTTATGTACAACATTGAAGAATTGAAAGATAGGCTTCTTTCAGAACTCAAGGAAATTGCTGAAGATCTGGGCGTCAAAAATTTTAAAAAGCTTAGTAAGCAAGACCTTATCTATAAAATTCTGGATCAGCAAGCCATTACCCCTCCCGAGAAAATAGCCAAAAAGTACAAATCTCCTGCCCGTACTACCGAAATTGAAGCCACTGAGGCTGATGAAAACACAACTGAAGAAGTAGAAGAAGCACTTGTTGAGGCTGAGCCTGCCCGGGCAGAGCGAAGAGCCCCACGCGAGCAGGTAAATCGCAGGGAGAATGCTTCTCAGACTTTTGTACAGGCACCAGTTCCTGTAAAAGACCATGGTCCGCAGGACCAGCCACGTGAGCCGCGCGAGCGCATTAACCGCCGAGAAAATCGCAACGAAGGCCGCGAGCAAAGAAATGATAATCGTGCTGAGCAACGTGAAAACCGATCAGACACACGAAACGAGCAGCGTGAGAACCGCAACGAGAACAGGGAAACCCGTCCGGAGCGTAACGAGAATCGCAACGATAACCGCGAGCAGCGCAACGACAACCGCAACGAGCAGCGCGAAAACCGTGGAGATAGAAACGAAAACCGTAACGACAACCGCAACGATAACAACCAACGGCGTAACACCCAGCAGCAAGTAAGCAGCAGTAACTTTAAAGAGTTTGACGGAATAATCCTAAACGAAGGTGTGTTGGAGCTGATGCAGGATGGGTATGGTTTCCTTCGTTCTACGCACTACAACTATCTGGCTTCTCCGGATGATATCTATGTGTCGCCTTCGCAGATCAAGCTTTTTGGTCTTAAGACAGGTGATACGGTAAAAGGCCAGATTCGCCCTCCGAAAGAAGGCGAAAAGTATTTTGCCCTGCTTAAGGTTGAAACTGTAAACGGACGTACCACCGAAGAAATTCGTGACCGTATTCCTTTCCAGCACCTTACGCCGCTTTTCCCGGAAGAGCGTTTAAAACTGACAACACGCCCAAGCCAGATGTCTACCCGTATTCTGGACCTTTTTGCCCCTATCGGTAAAGGCCAGCGTGGTATGATTGTGGCGCAGCCGAAAACAGGTAAAACCGTGTTGCTTAAGGAGATTGCCAACGCTATCTCTGAAAACCACCCGGAAGTATACCTGATGATCCTTCTGATTGACGAACGTCCAGAAGAGGTAACAGATATGGCACGCAGCGTTAAAGCAGAGGTAATTGCCTCTACGTTTGACGAAACTGCAGAGCGCCACGTAAAAGTATCAAGTATCGTATTGGATAAGGCCAAGCGTATGGTAGAGTGCGGCCACGATGTGGTTATACTCCTTGATTCGATTACACGTCTTGCACGTGCCTATAACACTGTAGTTCCGTCGTCTGGTAAAATCTTATCTGGTGGTGTGGATGCGAACGCGCTGCACAAGCCGAAGCGTTTCTTCGGTGCTGCCCGTAACGTAGAAAACGGTGGTTCCCTAACGATCATCGCTACTGCGCTTATCGACACTGGCTCTAAGATGGACGAGGTTATCTTTGAAGAATTTAAAGGTACAGGTAACATGGAGCTTCAGCTGGATCGTAAGCTTGCCAACAAGCGTATTTACCCAGCTATCGACGTGCCTGCATCTGGTACTCGTCGCGAGGACCTGTTGATGGACAAAGACGAACTGAACCGCGTTTGGATTCTGCGTAAGTTTATGTCGGATATGAATTCTGTAGAGGCTATGGAGTTCTTGAAAGACAGAATGAAAGGCACGAAGAGCAACGAGGAGTTCCTGATTTCGATGAACGGCTAAGCGTAAGCTTTAGCTTAAAGTATAAAAGCTGCCTGCTGGGTTATATGCCCGGCAGGCGCTTTTGTTTTGAACCGGTGATTAAGGATATTTATTTGATTATAGGGAATATCTAGTAGTTCCGGGTCCAACCACCCCTGCCCCTCCTTATCCAAGGAGGGGAGCTTTTACTTACTGCTTCAACCGCCATCACAATAGCATTTGTCTTCTTCTTTGTCATCTTGAAAAGATATTTTTTGAAGGGAGGTTTAGCAACAGCTATAGAGTTTATACATAAGCTATAGTAACCGCAGAGCTCCCCTCCTTATCCAAGGAGGGGCAGGGGTGGTTGGAAAACAATAGCTAGGGAATCTATATCAAAACATACATTAAACCAGAACGCCTGAACCAGCTAAACGGCGCTATCCAATTCATAATTCATCATTCTGAATTCATAATTGAAATAAACTACCACCAAAACGGGTAATCTGGCTTAAGCAGCAAGTAGAAAGTATAAGTAGCTACAAAGCCAAATACAAGATGAACAGCAATCAAAGTGAGCAAGTATGTTCTAAGGGGAATAATGGGCGGATTAGGGTGCAGCATGAAAAAGAAATACCACATCAACATAGCTATAATGCCGTGCGCTAAGCCAAACAGCAATCCCCACGAGGCTGTAACCAGGCCCACTTCGGAATCCCACAACGCCAGGTACACTACTGCAAAAAATATCCCTACCAGGTAATGTGCTATATTGCCTATTACTTTCGTGCTGGTAGCATCGGAGAGGCTGCCGTCGGGTTGGGTGCGCCTAGTAATCATGGTGCCGAGTATCTTTGCCACTTTCATAACACGGTGCGTCAGGAAGGAAAGCAAGTATAAAAAGGCCGTCATGGCGGCGGTTGCTGCCAAACCAGCTGGTATTGCGTAGAGAAATTTCATAGGCCAGCAAGTTATTTTCACCTGTATACGAAGTATGGCGCTTAGGTTATACTTCTACAAGTATAGGTTTGCAACAAGCATCAAAATAAAGGCTAAACTAATGCAGACAGAGGATATCTTGTTCATCAGCATCGTGTTTTTATAATTAACAACCTGCACATCCTTTAGCCCTCGCATTACCCATCCGGCAAAGAAGTACACGATAGGTGCCGTGCAGATAAGGAAGATAACAATGTTCTGTAGTTGCTGCTGTGTAAAGTATAGCCAAAGTAAAAGCGCGCTACCTAGCAGCAAACTGACAGCTGCAAAAAGATAAGTACCCTTAATGCCTAGTATAAGGCTGAGGGTTCTGTCGCCACGGCGTGCATCTTCCTGGTGCTGGTAAATTTGTGTAAGGGGATAGGAGCCACAAAGGAATAGCGTACTCACCAATGCAAACCACACATTCGGTTGCTGTAGTACTTCAGCAGTAGTTAACCCCACACCTACCTGAACCATTAAAAAAGTAAATGCTCCCTGGAAAACCGTTACAACAAAAGTGCTAAGTATAGGATACTTTTTTAACCTGATACCCTCGTAACTGTATGCTTTGGAGATAAGCAAGTATAGAGCCACTAGTCCGGCAAAAAGCGGCGACAGCAGTAGCGCAAAGGCAACAGCCAGCACATCAAAGAGCAGCACTAGGTGCATCAACTCACGTGTTACTTTTGGGGGATGCTCCAGACCTCCTATACTTTCCTCGTCGCGATCGTAGTACGAGTTATAGCCGTTGCTAGCGGGGTAAACAAGTACATGAAGTATAAAAAAGACCGCTAATGCACGCCATACATCAAAATGCTGTAGCGTACTCAGGGCAAACCAGAAGACAGGCATCAGGTACACCGAAAAGGGTATACGCAAAAGTATAAGCGCACTTCGGTAGCTTTGCATTTTCGTTATAGGTTGTTAGTTATTTGTATTCACTCAACCACTCACTTGCTCATTCACTTGTTCACTACCCTCCGGATAACCGATAAGATAAATCACATGTTTTCCCGGTCCTCCTCCTGTACGTCCTGCCTTCCAGATATATTTTGCGCCCTTTACTTGTTTAGCAAGGCTCATAAGCTTTTTAGGTGGATAAATGCGGAGCAGTGAAACGGTGCCATCCCATAAAATGCCAATTGGTATCAAAGGTATAATATAGGTAAAGAAAAGCCTGCTCAGTTTAAATGGTCTGATAAAGGGGGTTACAAGTATAATTACAATCGGGAAGGTGATCCAAAGTAGCAGCAGCTCTGTCCAGCTTTTCTTAGCACCCTCAAATATCCCAATGGCAGCTTTTTTATCTACAGCATCCTGAAGTATATTTTGAGCTATGTGGGGCGGGAAGTGATGGAAGGAAGAGAAGATGGTGCGCACCCCATGCAGTTGATCAGGCACGGCTAGTGCGTTAACAGGTTCTGGCACAAAGGTAATGGTACCCTTCGATTCGTTGTATAGGTACTCATAAGCATCTAAGTTGGGGTAAAGATCTGTTAATGTTACCCTCACGGGCACTCCCATACGCTTGCTAAGTGCAGCGCGAATACCGGCTATGCCGCCCCCGGCCCCTGAACAGAGGTCGGTAATGTGCTGCTGTTGCGTTTTCATCAAAAGCTCCTCCAGCAAAGGCAAGGCTGCCTCATAGGTAGAAAGTGTACTGATCATGAAGCGCAGGTAGTCCTGCATGCCCTGCCGCACCACATGCGGAAACCACTGCTGGTCTTCGAGCTCGAAAAGTTGAAGGCGGATATTCAATACCTTATTTTTTATTTAAAGTACTGAACACCCGCTTTAAAAGTTGTCAGCTATAGTGCAGCCAGAGTTAAAGTATAAGTCCGTTCGCTCCGGCACCTACTGTAAGTCCGTCGCCGGTGTTGCTGAATAGCTGCCAATACTCATCTGCTGGTGTCTCCGGATCGGGAAGAACAGAAAGCAATGTGCCATCGCTGAAGTATAGCATCAAGGTATAATCCTGCTGCTGTTCGATGCGCTCCACCACTAGGTTTGGGTTATCGTTAGTAAGCTGCATTAGGCGCTGATCGCTCAGGCTGGAGCCGGGCTTCTTCCAATCCCAGACAGGAGTAGGCAGGCCAGCCTCACGTTTGCGGATATAAACCTCGCTGTGCTTTATACTCTGGCCATCGGGTAACTGCACCTGCCATGGGCAATTTACTGCCAGTGTTATTTCTCCAACATCTAGCACAAGACCCTGAGGGGTAGTGTAATACGTATTTCCGAAATGGAAATACTGCACAGCTTCGCTGCGTGTTGTCTTATACAAGGGTAAGCCGATAAGTCTGTCAAAAGCCTGCTGAAGAGTCTGCGCCATCGTTGTTCAATTTTATACTTGCTAAGGCAAAGATAGTCAGGTGTATTAAAACTAGCGGCTATTTACACACCATTGATCAAGTTTTTGATATTATCCCCGAAGATGTTGGGTACAAAAGGTATATTTGCACTCGTTTTAATCATCTGAAACGGGAATTTTAAGAGGCTCGCCTCTGTTTGATAGCAATGCTGAAGGAGCAAATAGAAATAGAGAAACCGAAGAGGTCAGTATACAAAGGAATAGTTAGATTTATCTGGAAAGGCTTTTTTCTAGGCTTTGCCTTTGTTGTGTTGTACCTGCTGTGCGTAGAGCACAATGTGCTTTACCTGTTCGGGTCATCGCCGAGCCTGGATAAACTGGAGAACCCCCGCTCTGACCAGGCATCTGAACTTTATACTTCGGATGGTGAGCTTATTGGTAAGTACTTCCAAGAGAACCGCAGCCCTGTAGGCTACAATAAAATGTCGCCGATGCTGATTAAGGCCTTGGTTGCTACCGAGGACGTGCGTTTCTATGACCATGCCGGCATTGACCCTGAAGCCATTGCATCGGCTGTATATGGCAGCTTGAAAGGCGATGCCCGTGGAGCCAGTACCATTACACAACAGCTAGCTAAAAACCTATACAAGACCAGAACCAAAGACACAAAAGGTGTGCTGGGCCATATACCCGGTCTAAATATTGTTATCGCAAAAACCAAAGAATGGTTAACGGCTATTAAGCTGGAGCAACGTTATACAAAAGACGAGATCCTGGCAATGTACCTGAATACGGTGGATTTCGGTTCGAACTCCTTCGGAATAAAGGTAGCCTCTAAAACTTTCTTCAACACATCCCCGGACAGCCTAAAAGTTGAGCAGGCAGCCGTATTGGTGGGTTTGCTAAAAGCGCCTACTTATTACAGCCCCCGTTTTAACCCCGAAAATGCTACCCGCCGCCGCAATGTGGTGCTGGCCCAAATGGCAAAGTATAATTACCTGCCGCAAGCCAAAGCCGACTCGCTGAGCCAACTGCCGCTGGTGCTGGATTACAAAGTAGAAAACCATTACGACGGCCCTGCTACCTACTTTAGAGGTGCTGTGGCAGACTACCTGCAGGAGTGGTGCAAGCAGAACGGCTATGACCTGTACCGCGACGGTTTAAAAGTATATACTACCATCGATTCCAGAATGCAGAAGCATGCCGAAGAGGCTATGCAGGAGCATATGCGCAATCTGCAGCGCCGCTTCGATAATCACTGGAAAGGCCGCAACCCTTGGGTAGACGAAAACGACAAAGAAATACCGGGCTTCATTGAAGAAACCATTAAGCGTACGTCCTACTACCAGCGCCTCAAGAAAAAGCATGGTAATGATGTTGCCGCCATTAACCGTGAGCTGAACACGCCGCGCAAGATGATGGTGTTTACCTGGGAGAACCCTGAGATGGAGAAGGAAGTAACCATGAGCCCACTGGACTCGCTGGCTTATTACAAGCACTTCCTGCACGGTGGTATGATGACAATGGATCCATTTACTGGGCAAATTAAAGCCTGGGTGGGTGGTATCAACTTTAAGTATTTTAAGTATGACCACGTAAAGCAGGCGCGTCGCCAGCCGGGGTCTACGTTTAAGCCATTTGTATATGTAGCTGCCATCGATAACGGCTACTCGCCATGCGATAAGATTGTAGACAAGCGCATCACCATTAACTATGTAGAGAATGGGGAGAAGAAGTCATGGTCGCCTACCAATGCCGATTGGCAGTATACCGGTGCCCCCATGACGCTTCGCCGCGCTATGGGTAAATCAGTAAACTCTGTAACAGCCCAATTAACCGAAACTATAGGTTGGGAGACGGTAGTAAAGTATGCTAAGCGTTTGGGTATAAACAGTCCGCTACAATCGGTACCATCTATTGGGTTAGGTCCTAGCGATGTATCTATCTTTGATATGGTAGGTGCTTACAGCACTTTCCCGAACCACGGTTTTTATACAAAGCCTATGTTTATTACCCGCATCGAAGACCGTAACGGTAACCTGATACACCAGTTTATGCCAAGGCAAAAGAAGGTGCTAAGCGAAGAAACGGCTTTCCTGATGATGCACATGCTAAAAGGCGGTATTGAGGAGCCAGGTGGTACGTCTCAGGCACTTTGGGAGTACGACCTCTGGAAAGGAAATGAGATTGGTGGTAAAACGGGTACAACCTCTAACCACTCCGACGGATGGTTTATGGGTGTTACCAAAGACCTTGTAACAGGTGTTTGGGTTGGCGGCGAAGACAGAAGTATACATTTCAGGACGTCGCAGCTAGGAGAGGGTTCTAAAACAGCTCTACCTGTGTTTGGTCTTTATATGGAGCGTATCTATAAAGATGAAGCGTTAGGTTATACAATGGGGCGTTTCCCGGGACCTACTGTTAAGATCAATAAAAAGTATAACTGTACTACAGTGCTGCCAAAAACTACAGTACCAGACTCTGCTGCTGTAGACTCGGTGCTGGAGATACTTAACCTTGGCGGTGATTTGTTCTAGTAAAGTATAAAGTATAAAACAGAAGCGGCCTGCTAAAGTATAGCAGGCCGCTTCTGTTTTATGTGTTCAGGAGTGTTAGCTTGGTTTGTAAAACGACTCAAGTGCTTCCTCCAGGTAGTTATACTCAAAAGTAAAACCAGTCTGCATTACTTTGTTGGCACTAACACGCTGGCTGGCCAATACTACCTCACTCATTTCTCCCATCATCAAGTTTAAAGCAAAGGCGGGAACATTTGGCAAAACAAGTGGCTTGTGCATCACTTCCGCTAATTCTTTTGTAAACTCTTGGTTGGTTACCGGGTGTGGTGCCACGGCATTGTAAACACCTTCAAACTGGGTGTCTTCTATGGCTCGTATAAACAGCCTGCAAGCATCATCTATATGAACCCAGGACATATACTGTTTGCCAGAACCGAGTGGAGCACCAGCAAGCATTTTGACAGGTTTGGCAATCTGGGGCAATGCACCTCCCTTATCACTTAATACAATGCCCAACCTGAAGATAACTGTTCGCAGGTCGAGTTCACGCATTTGCCATGCGGCATCTTCCCAGGCTTTGCAAACTTCTGCGAGAAAATCATCTGCATAGCTGCTTTCCTCAGATACCAGCCTATCGCCGGAGTCTCCATAAATGCCGATAGCCGATGCCGAGATAAACCCTTTTACGTGGTGCTCGCTTTGGCTTAGGCACTTATGTAACAGCTTAATACTTTCTACGCGGCTGTTTATTATTTCCTTTTTTCGCTCTTCAGACCACTTTTCATCTGCTACGCTGGCCCCGGCCAGATTAATGATGTAATCGGCATAAGACACAGCGTTATCATCAATGTATCCTTTTGCAACATCCCATTTAAAGGTCTTGTAGCTGGATACTTTGTTGGGGTTACGGCTCAGGTGTGCCACTTCATAACCCAGGTCTATCAGCATTTCAGACAGGCGCATGCCTATCAACCCTGATCCACCTGTAATAAGTATTTTACCTGGCATAGTTTTAATTTAGAATAATAAATATAGAAATGATCCTATACGTATACAAGCGCATAAGGTGTTTTATCTACAGCCAAATACTTTACAAAGTGCTTGAACTACAGCATTAAAAGGGATAGTGCCTGCTACTTTTTGCGGATATGCGCCAGGAATTCGTTTCGGAAATGATCTTCCTGAAACAAGCCCGAATATTCTGCTGTGATGGTGCTGCTGGTGACATCGTTTACGCCACGGCTCATAACGCACAAGTGATCTGCCTCTATCATTACAGCCACGTTCTCAGTTCTGAGCGCCTGCTTCAGCTCATTAGCAATCTGCATGGTAAGGCGTTCCTGCACCTGTGGGCGGCGAGCATAATACTGCACAATGCGGTTAAGCTTGGAAAGGCCAATTACATGCTCATTAGGCACATAGGCTACATGAGCTTTGCCGATGATAGGTACAAAGTGATGCTCACAAGAAGAGTAAACGGTAATGTCGCGCTCAACAAGCATATGGTTATACTTGTACTTGTTCTCGAAGCGTCGGATGGTTGGTTTGTTGTCTGGGTGAAGACCGTGGAAGATCTCCTTCACATACATTTTAGCAACACGATGCGGCGTTCCTTTCAGGCTGTCGTCTGTCAGGTCCAGGCCAAGCGTATGCATGATTTGCTCAAAATGCTTTTCTATGATGGCTATCTTCTGGCTGTCAGATAAGTCAAAAGCATCGGCGCGCAAAGGTGTCTCCAATGAACTCAGGATGTGGTCATCCATTTCTTCGTCGTGGGTCCAGTCCTGATTATCCATTGTATTCAACAAAGTTTCTTTCTGTTTCATAAAGTACTACGGCCAGCTCAAGGCTAGCGTCAATTTTAGGGCGGAGTTTGTTCCAAATAACCACTGCAATGTTTTCTGCAGTAGGGTTAAGCTTTGCAAACTCTTCTGTATCCAGGTTCAGGTTTTTGTGGTCAAACTTAGCGATCACTTCTTCCTGCACCAGGGTACTTAACTTTTTCATGTCGTACACATACCCTGTATCCGGATCTACAGCACCTGTAAGCTTTACGATAAGCTCATAGTTATGCCCATGATAATTAGGGTTGTTGCACTTCCCGAAAAAGTTATCGTTCTGCTCGTTGGTCCAGGCTGGGTTATACAGCCGGTGGGCAGCGTTAAAGTGTTCTTTTCGGCAAACGGTTACTCTCATAGTGTCAGCAACAACCTTATACAACTTATGTTTTACCAGGCGTAAAGTCTTTACTTATTAGCGTTGGCTATAAGCTTACAAAGTTACGCGCTGCTATTTCTAATCCCAAACCAAATTTTCGCTAAATTAATCCCCTTATAGCCTCTGAATATCAGGCTGATTACTTATTTTCGTAATCATATCACACAAATCACTAAAGTCAAACACAGGAATGAGAACAGTTTTACTTGTAATGCTATTAATGGTGGCCGGTATTTGCCAGGCGCAGCAGGTTAAGGTAGAGGAGACAGAGCAAACAGTAAATGGCGTTATGCGCCGTGGGCAGCAGCTTACTGTACAGCTCGACCCGAAGTTTGTAGAAAAATACTGGAAAGACCACTTGGGTAATAAGGCTGGAAAAGTAAAGTATAACAAAGGTATTTATACTATCGAGAGCGCCGTTATTGATACTATCAGCAACAAACCGATGCGTGTACTGTCTACGGTAGGCAGTGGTACAAACGGCAGCTTTGTTTGGTGGAGCCTGGATATGGGTGTGGCTTATGTAGACAAGAGTGCAACGCCGCAGGAGTATGCCGCTGCCGAGAACTTTATGCGCGGCTTTGCCCGCAAAGTATACCGCGAAGATGTACTGCGCCAGATTAACGAGGCTGAAGAGGTGCTACGCGCCACCAAGTTGGAGCAGGACCGCGTAGTAAAGCAGGCAAATGACATACAGCTGAACATTGAAAAGAATAAAAAGCGCAAGCAGGAACTGGAGGCAGAACTTGTGCGCAATGGCAATGATTTAAAGCAGCTGGAGCAGGAAGTTGTGAACAACCAGACACAGCAGGAGGTAAGCCGCCAGCGTGTGCAGGATATGGAGAAAGCAGTTGAGGCTGTAAGAGCAAAGCTGCTGCAGATAAAATAAGGTTTAGAAAGAACTAAGCTATACTTACGCTGATTGGTTGGAGTGCTAAGGCTCCTATCGGTCAGCGTAATTTTTTTGTTCAGTTATAGACTAAGAGTTGCTTAAATATCCTAAAATTCCGCCTACAGCTTCATCCAGCGCAATATTTCTTTGTCGGCAAATCTCTCGTTGCGCCAGGCTACAAATTTAGTATCATCTGTTTGGCTGGAGTTTACAAACCACTCCTTAAGTATAGTTTGTGCAGCAGGGTATTTTCTTGAGAAGGTTGCCAGTGTGGTAGCATCTATGGTGCGCTCACTAGGTCTTGCCGGTACTGCTATCACTACAGGTTTGATCTCTCCGTTTGTCTCTAACTGCATTATACCCAACGCTACCACTTCCATAACTGTACCAGCCTCTGCACGCTCCGACATAACAAGTATAGGTAAGCTATCGCCATTCTTATCTATCTCTGTAGAGGGTATAAATCCATAGTTACCCGGGTAGGGGAGGAACTCCACTTTCTGTTCTCTGCCAGCGCTTTTCACACTTACAAACTCCTGCGTACCACGATCATACTTCACCTGTTTGCTGTTTCCGGCTGGCACTTCTATTACAGCCTGTAGTTGCCTGGTACCTGTGTAGGTTGGCAGGTTAGCATAGTCGGTTTTACAGCTGGTAAACAAAAGTATACTTACAAGTAAGATAGTATAGCGGAGATGCATCATAGGTAGTATGGGGGGATTTGTGCTTTCGCTTTAGGCAGGGTAATGTATAAATAAAAAAGAGGAGCTGCGTAAACAGCTCCTCTTCACTAAAACTACGGAAAAATTTATGAAAACAGGTATTCTTATCTTCTTTCTTTGATACGAGCTGCTTTTCCAGAAAGACCTCTTAGATAGTATAGTCTTGCTCTTCTTACTTTACCTCTTCTCACTAGTTCGATTTTCTCGATAGCTGGAGAAAGAAGTGGGAAAATACGCTCAAGGCCGATCTGATTAGATACTTTTCTAACAGTAAATGTTTCGCCGTTAGTGTTTACGTTTTTACGCTGAATCACAACGCCCTGGAACTGCTGGATACGCTCTTTGTTACCTTCACGGATTCTTACGTGGATATTGATTGTATCACCCGCCTGGAAAGATGGGAAAGAGGCGCGCTTGTCAGTAGATTCCTGCTCAATAAATTTAATTAACTCGCTCATGATGGCTATTTTCTTAAAGTATCTTCTTCAAAATTCGGACTGCAAAGATATGTAATTATTTATTACATAAGAACATTTGCAGAAAAAAAATATAGTTTTTTGCTGCCATCGCTAAAAAATTGGTGCAAAGGCAGTTGTAAAGTATAAATAAGCTGGTGCTTAGCCGATCAGATCCTCGTCCAGTAAGTCCGGTCGGCGCTGTTTGGTACGCTCCACGGCCTGCTCAAAGCGCCACTGCTCTATCTTTGGCGTATCTCCCGACATCAGAATATCCGGTACTTTCATGCCCTTATACTCAGCGGGCCTTGTATAAACCGGTGGAGCAAGCAATCCATCCTGAAAAGAATCAGTAAGGGCCGAAGACTCATCGTTCAATACACCTGGAATAATCCGGATGATGGCATCTGCCAACACTGCTGCACCCAGTTCTCCACCCGAAAGTACATAGTCGCCTATGCTTACCTCGTGGGTTACATAGTGCTGCCTAACACGCTCATCCACGCCTTTATAGTGGCCGCAAAGTATGATCACATTCTGCAGCAGCGAAAACTTGTTAGCCATCTGCTGATTCAGCGTTTCGCCATCCGGTGTCATATAAATAATGGCATCGTAGGTGCGCTGTGCCTGCAGTTCAGATATGATCTTGTCAATTGGTTCGATCATCATCACCATACCGGCGCCACCTCCAAAAGCATAGTCATCTATCTGCCCGTGCTTGTTAATGGCATACTTGCGCAAATCATGCACGTGTACCTCCACTAAGCCTTTGTTCTGGGCTCGTTTAAGTATAGAATGGCTAAAGGGGCTTTCCAGCAGGTCGGGCTGGCAACTAATAATATCGAAGCGCATTACTTATCCTCCTCCGTGTCGTCCTGATCGTCGGCGTCCTCGGGGTTGGCTGGTTCGGTGTATACTTCAAGTAATCCTTCCGGCAGTAAAATATGCAACTCTTTGGCTTCATGGTCTGCGCGCAGCAGAATCTCACCCATAACAGGTATAAGCATCTCCTGGCCCAGGTAGTCCATTGCCATCAGCTGTTGCTGCGGAAGGTCGTAAAATTCTTTTACTGTGCCCAGTTTACCATGATTCTCATCTACCACCTGGTATCCGATCACTTCATGGAAATAGAACTGGTCTTCTTCCAGCTCCGGCAGTTCGTTCAGCGGCAAGTATAAAGAGGTGCCGCGCAGCGCTTCTGCCTGCTCCATCGTGCTGATGTCCTCAAACTTAATGATGAAGCGGCTGTCTTTAATCGGGTCAATAGAGTCTATAAAAAAAGGAATCAGTCTTCCTTTTTGCTCAAGGAAAACTGATTCCAGATCTTCATAATCTTCAGGGTAGTCTACGTCGAAAAACGCAACAACCTGACCCTTGGTGCCATGGGTCTTGACGATGTATCCTAGGAGAAAACAGGCATCAATGTTCATGGCAAAGATAAATTATGCCTGCTCTTCAGTAGACTCGCCACCTTCAGCTGCTGCCTCAGGAGCCTCTTCAGTTGCTTCTGCAGCTGGAGCGTTAGCAGCAGCTTTCTCAGCCTCACGCTGACGGATAGCCTCTGCACGAGCTTCTTTAACTTTAGTCTCTGCCTCAAGAGCAGCTTTTCTCTGAGCAGCTTTGTCAGAAATAAGACCCTGACGCTTGCTTTCGATTTTAGCTTCTTTCTCTTTCTTCCACTCCTCGAAACGAGAGTCAGCAGTTTCCTGAGAGATAGCACCTTTGATAACACCAATTTGCAGGTGTCTTCTGTAAAGAATGCCTGTGTAAGAAAGCATCGCCTTAACTGTGTCAGTTGGCTGAGCACCGTTCATTACCCAAGTAAACGCCTTCTCCTGATCGAAGTCGATAGAAGCAGGGTTTGTGTTTGGGTTGTAAGTACCCAGTTTCTCGATGAATTTACCATCACGTGGTGCACGAGCATCAGCTACTACGATATCGTAGATTGCGGCTTTCTTGCGGCCTCTGCGGGCCAGTCTGATTTTTACTGCCATTTTTTATAAGTAGTTAAGTCGGCGAATCCCGTCCGCCAGTTTTTAGAACCGCAAAGGTACGTATTTTATTCCGTTAATTACAAGGAAATTAAAATTGAAAAGTGTGCTGGAGATGTGGATGGAATTTCTGTAAAAGTATAACTGCGTCAGGAGATTAGGCATAATATAGAAAGGAGCATTCGTAGGGACAGGTCGTGACTTGTCCGCGCAACAGGATTTTCGAAGAAATAGGGAAGTATAATTTTGTATTCAAAGCCTGAATTTAATCCTGCTCATCATTAAATCCTGAGAATCCTGATTCAGATAAATTTTTCCGTGCTCGATTCGGACCAGTCACTACTTGTCCCTACAAGGTTATGTTCAACAAAAAGAAAAGCCCTCCGTTACGGGAGGGCTTTTTATACTTAGGCTGCGACTTTAGTTCTTGCTGTTTTGGCTTTAGGAGCTTTCAGTTTAATGATGCTCAACTTATCCAGTGTCCATATAATTGGCCAGGTTGGATCAAACTCCCACCATTTCACACCAAAGTTAACGCGGTTAGGCAGTTTATGGTGGTTATTCTGGAACAGTTCACCTCCTGTAAGAAAGTCGAAGAAAAGCGAGTTTCTTGATTTGTCGTTGTTGTCGAAGTTCTGATAGCCATACTTGTGACCGCTCCAGTTTACGATAGCGCCGTGTACCGGGCCCATCAGGAAGTGGATCGGTAACAGCAAATACATCCACCACTGTGTGGCAAAGGCAATGTAGAACAACACATAAGCCACACCCCATCCGATTCTGGAGTAATATGAATCACCAATTTTTTCGATAGCATTCCAAACAGGGTAGTTACCCTCAAAGCGCTGCTCGGGCTCTACACGATGGTTAAGCACATTGTTGTAGATCTCCTTTGTCTTCCACATCATGGTAAAGGCATTGTTAGAGAAATGCGGAGAATGTGGGTCGCGCTCAGTGTCTGAAAAGGCGTGGTGCATACGGTGCAACACAGCATAAGCACGCGGCGACAGGAAAGAAGATCCTTGGGCAACGTAAGTTAAAATGTAAAATGCTTTTTCCCAGAAAGGGTTCATCGTGAACATTTTGTGGGCGGCATAGCGGTGCAGGTAAAACGTCTGTACAAATAGCGACAGGTACCAATGCACTACAAAGAAAATGAGAATTGCCATTTAGTTGATGTATAGGTGTTTAGGTTTGTATTGCGTGCAGCATGAGCAAAAGCTATGCTAAGCTGCAAAGCTACAACACGAAATCAAAAGTTAAAGAGTTGATAGGGTATAAAAGTTCAGAAAATGATTAAAATCACTTTTTAGAATTATATGCTGCCTTCTTAATCTATGCTAAGAAAAGGTTGCCATACAGCAGTAAGTGGCGGAGGCGCGCTTACAGTTACCGGTGTTTTTAGTGTAGGGTGCTCAAATTGTAATTGCCTTGCATGAAGGGCTATACTTTTGTCTGGTAAGGGTTGTGCCGCGCCATACTTTAAGTCACCAAGTATAGGGCACCGCATAGAAGCAAGCTGCACTCGTATCTGGTGTGGGCGTCCTGTTATAGGGTTTACCTCCAGCAGGTACTTGCCACTGGTTACCTTTAGTAGTTTGTAGTGCAACTCAGAGCGAAGGCCGCTCTTGTTCTCTTTAGCAAAAGCTTTGGATACATTTTTTGAGCTGTCTTTTACAAGCCAATGCACCAGTGTTCCCTGTTCCTGCTGTGGCTTATTCTGTACCACAGCCCAATAAGTTTTCTGCGTTTTCTTGCTCCGGAACAGCTCGTTTAGCCTGCTTAGCGCCTTGGATGTTTTGGCCATTAGCACCACGCCGCTTACAGGCCGGTCCAGGCGGTGCACAACACCTATAAATACGTTTCCGGGTTTATTATACTTGTGCCTGATGTAATCCTTCGCCAGGTCTGCCAGTGTAATGTCTCCAGTCTCATCGCCATGCACCAGCAAACCAGCCGGCTTATTAACTACCAGTACATGGTTATCCTCAAAAAGAACTGACAAAGCCATAGGCTTTTAATTATGAATGATGAATTATAAATTATGAATGGGAACTATGAAGATCATACTCAGAAATTAAGTCTACTTATACTTCAAAAGTTAAGAACTACCAATTCATCATTCGCAATTCTTAATTCATAATTATTACTAATAAGCTTCCTTCTCGCTTGGGAAATCCTGGCTCTTTACGTCCTTTACATAGTTCTGTACCGCATCCGTCATAATGGTGTGCAGGTCAGCGTAGCGACGCAGGAAACGAGGCTTAAACTCTTTATTAATACCCAGCATATCATGCACTACCAACACCTGACCGTCTACATGAGGGCCGGCTCCAATGCCTATTATCGGTATGTGCAGCTGTTCTGCTACGCGTTTTGCTAACTCAGACGGGATTTTCTCCAGCACGATAGAAAAGCATCCTAACTCTTGCAGCAGTAGTGCATCCTCGATCAGCTTCTGAGCTTCTGCCTCCTCTTTGGCGCGCACCGTGTAGGTGCCGAATTTGTAAATTGATTGTGGTGTAAGGCCCAGATGCCCCATGACTGGAACCCCAGCGCTAAGTATTCGTGTAACAGATTCTTTTATCTCCGCGCCGCCTTCAAGCTTCACACCATGTCCGCCAGACTCTTTCATGATACGGATGGCTGAGCGCAAGGCCTCTGATGAGTTGCCCTGATACGAGCCGAATGGCATATCTACTACTACAAAAGCTCTGTTAACGCCGCGCACTACCGAAGAGGCATGGTAGATCATTTGATCCAGCGTAATTGGCAGTGTAGTTTCGTGACCGGCCATTACGTTAGAGGCAGAGTCACCAACCAGCAGTACATCAACTCCGGCAGCATCCAGGATGGTGGCCATGGAGTAGTCGTAAGCAGTGAGCATGGAGATTTTCTCGCCGCGCTCTTTCATGTTCTGCAGCTGGTGCGTGGTTACTTTTTTAACGTCGCTTTTATGAACAGACATAGCAATTGCAGTAGTTAAGGTGTAAAGCTATAAAATCTAAAACAAAAACAGCCACATTTTGGTGTGGCTGTTTTCTTTAAAATCTGTTTCGGGCTGTTCTGTTTCGGGTAAGCCGCAAGTCTTGCAGCAGCGCAGACTTAGCGTTTATGGTAATGTTATAGCCTTGTGCAAAACCGTAAGGTATCCAGCCGATGCTCATTTCCCAGCAATGTAAGTCGCGGTATATCTGTATGTTGGCATTGGCAATGTTGTTGTTTGTAAAGTCATAACCAGCGAAGTAGGTTATTTTCCACTTATCGGTCAGGTTTACCGAGCCATTTACACCTAATGTTTGGTTTATAGTTTTACTGGCAGCACGTCCAAAGTTTCTAAAGTAACCAATGGTGTAGTCAAAACTCAGTGTCCACGGAATTTTGAAGTCTACATATTCTGGCAGCAGCGGATTCATGTCCGGGTTCAGTATTGGTAGATTACCGGGAGCTGATGTACTTGATTGTCTCGCCTCCGGGTTTAAATTGGCGCTTATTGTAAAGTTGGCATTTGTAAGTGTGGCCAGCTTTAGCTTAGAGAAGTCGAACACATAGTCATCAATCTGCCTGCCCAAAGTGTCACGCTTATAGGGCTCAAAAGTAGAGTTAAAAGTTACATTAAAGATCTTGAACAGTCTGGTATTGGCCACTAGGCTTATTGGGGCCAGCTTAAGTGAATCTGCTGCAAAGTTGTATGAAGTGGAAATTCCCAAGTTATCCAGTATACTTACCTTCTCAAATTGATCTTGTGCAGCTGAGTCGGCCTGCGACCTGACCTTCATCTCGATGTTGTTGGACACGTTGAAAGTTAACATGTTCTGAAGCCCTGCTCCAGGTGCATTGGCTACCCGGGGCAAAAGTGTAAAAGTATCGCTACCTGGCGCAGGGAAGGTTGATGTCTGTACACGCTGGTAAAAACCAAAGCGCTCTCTGCCAAAGTCTGGTCGGTAGCTATAACCAATATTCGGGCGGATCAGGTGGCGGATTGCCTCAACGCGTTTGCCTCCAATGTATGCTGTACCATAAATAGTTGTGCTGAGCGAGGCGTTGGCACTATACTCATATATTCTGGCAAAGTTGGTAGTGTCTACATCCACTTTCTGAGAGTCCGGATTAAAGCGGAAACTGTAGCGCTGATCAGTCCAATTCTCGCTATAGCTTACAGATGGCGAAAAGTTAAAATAGCGCATAATCTTGTAGCTGCCCAGGTTAAGCTGGAACTGGTGATTTGCAGAGCGCCGGCCATTTTTCCAAAGGCTTTCAAAATCATCTAAACTAATAGTGTCTTGTCTTACAAAACCTTCTGTAATCGGAACGCCAAAAGAATTACCTGTTGCCTCTCTTAAGTTGGATATCCTGTTTTGAGCGTTCACGTTGTAGCCTATTGTAAACTGCTCATACCATTTACCTGTCGGCTGATCGTTAGTAAAAGCCTCTACAAAGCTGATAGGAGTCATAGAGAAGTTCAGGTCTGGCAGCACGAAGTTGTAAATGCCGCCACGCGTTTGCCCCTGCGATAACTTAGCTGTATAACTGAACGGTGTGTTCTGTATTGTTTTCTGATAAGTAATGTTCGAGTTAAATGTAGGCGACAGGTACTGAGACGTGCTATTGTAGTTTAGGCGCTGATGGCTGGCACTACCTGCGTTTACACTTGCTGAGAAGCGGCCACGTCCGGGCTTTTGCACCGGAGAGTGCGTCCAGTTTATCCAGATCGTACGTTGTGTTGGAGGTAAAGCGTTAAGCAGATCGTTGGTAGAGCGTGAGCGTTCTACGTCTGCTTCGTCGTTTTTAAAGTAACGGTATGCCACGCCCAGGTTACCGCTGTATGCGTATCGTTTACGGTACGTGTTGTCTATACTTACATTGTAGCCTCCCAAAGAGTATATATCACCTGTGAGTCGGGTGCCAACATAATCGTTCCAGGCAAAATAGTAGCCACCGTTGCTCAGATAGAAGCCTTGCCCTCTGGATTCTCCAAAGCTAGGTATGATAAGACCGGAGGCGCGGGTTTTTGCAGGCATCGGAAAAAGTCCGAACAAAAAGCCCAAGGGTGTAGGTATATCAGCCACAACCAGGTTAAAGGGACCTGTCATTACTTTATCATTTGGGATCCCCTTCATTTTAGAGGCGCCTATAAAAAAGTGCGGGTGCTCCAGGTTACAGGTAGTGTATTGGGCGTGGTAGCCAAAGAATTCATCATTTTCGTTCTTTTTTACTACCTCAGCGTGTATATATCCCTCACCTTGCTGCGTTACTACTTCAGATATCCGACCTTTCTTGGTTTTATAGTTGTAAGCAATGCGCTTGGCAGCGTACGAGCCGCCGGAGTCTTTGAACACAGGCACACCGGTTTCTTTGCCTGTAGAGTCTGGCAGAGGTGTAGCTAGCAACATGTTGCTCTCGTAGTCAATCTGGATATAGGCTGCCTCTAAGGTAAGATCGCCGTAGTTGATCTTGGCATCGCCGTATAGGTTTACCACCTTACGATCTACCTCAAACATGATAGAGTCTCTGGCAGAGTATTTGATGGTGGTCGTAATGTCGCCTTTTGGCGCCGAAAGACGGAGAGAGTCTTGCCCGGCAGGAACAGTATCTTGTCGCTGAGTGTTAGCCTGTTTCAGCGTACTCATCCGAGGCACACGCTGGCCTGATACCAACGAGGGGATAAGCAATGCACACTGCAGCAGCAGTAAAAAAAGTAAAATGTGGCGCAACTTCTTCAGACTTCCCTAAAGTTTTATTTATTTTGTACAAAGTTATTGTTTTAGCTTTTAACTAACGAACGTTGTGAGAAATATTGTTACTGTTTCATTTCTGGCTATCGTTTTCTTGCTTTGCTCATCCAACACCCTAGAGTTCAAGAAGGCTTATAAAGTACGTACGGTGGTAATTGACGCCGGGCATGGTGGAAAAGACAACGGTTGTAATGGTAAGTTTTCACATGAGGCAGACGTAGCTTTACAGCTGGCCATGCAAGTTGGAAGCCTGATCGAGAAAAACCTGCCGGACGTAAAAGTTGTTTATACCCGTAAAAATGACACTTTTGTTGAGCTTGTAGATCGTGCCGGTATTGCAAACAAGAACAACGCGGACCTTTTTATCTCTATTCACCTGAACGCAGGTCCATCCGCGGCATACGGTACGGAGACCTATACCATGGGGCTTCATACTTCGGAAGGTAACCTGAATGTGGCAAAACGTGAGAATGCCGTAATATTGCAGGAAGAGAACTATAAGGAGAACTATGGCGGCTTTGACCCAAAGTCTCCGCAAAGCCATATCCTGTTTGCCCTGCATCAAAGTGCGCACCTGGACAACAGCATTCGGTTTGCTGACAAGGTTGAAAAAGAGTTTAAGCACAAGGTTGGCCGCTATAGCCGAGGGGTGAAACAGGCCGGCTTTTTAGTGCTGTGGAAATCCTATATGCCGAGCGTGCTGATAGAGTGCGGTTTCCTTACAAACCCAACAGAAGAAAAATTCCTTAACGATAAGTCCGGCCAAACGTATATGGCATCAGGAATATATCGTGCCTTCAAAGAATACAAGCAGGAACTGGAGGCAATGAACTAAAGCTATTTAGCAACACACCTTACGTGAAAATATCCAAAGAAGTAAAAGTTGCGCTGCTAGGTATAGTGGCGCTGGTTATCCTGTATTTCGGGTTCATGTTTCTGAAAGGATCCGATCTGTTCTCAGACACTCGCTCATACTTTGTGGTGTATGATAATGTAGATGGGCTTACTGTGTCTAACCCGGTTATACTTAATGGGGTGCAGGTGGGTACGGTGCAAAGCATTACCCTGATGACCGAAGAGCAGAACAAAATTCTTGTTAAAGTAGATGTGCTTAAAACGCTGCAGGTAGGAGACTCTACAATTGCCGCATTGGGTAACTCAGATTTGCTGGGCAGTAAAGCGATCACTTTATACTTGGGTAATAGTATAAAAATGTACGATGGCGGTGAAAAGCTGATCCCGTTTAAAGAAAGCTCCATCACAGATATCATTTCCACTAAAACAGTGCCGGTAATTGATAAGGTTGATACCACACTGGCCCGCGTAAACCGCCTACTCGACAGCGAGGCAAAGGAAAATATACAACAGATACTTGCCAACACAAGTGAGACTACAGCTGCACTTAGTGAGTTACTGCGCGCAAACCAGCAAAACATTAATGCTATTACGGCTAACGTAAATGCCTTGACAGCTTCGCTGCGGCAAACAGAGCGCCAAATAAACCAGCTGGCCCGCAACATGACCGACATTACCGATACCCTAAAGCAAGCAGAGTTTAATAAGCTGGTTGCTAATGCAAACAGTGCAGTGGTGGATTTACAGTCTGCTGTAAATAAGCTTAATTCGGAGCAAGGTACAATGGGAAAGTTAATCAACGACGAAGGACTGTATGAGAACATGAATCGCTCTACAGAGGCGCTTAACCTGCTTCTACGCGATATTCAGGCTTACCCGAAGCGCTATGTAAGTTTTTCAGTATTTGGCCGTAAAGACAAGTATAAAGTAGATGCAACTGGCCGTGTTATTACCTTAGATGAGGTAAAGGAGCTGCAGGACAAGAATCCGCAGGAGTTCCGTACGGTGCCGGATACAGTTTATGTGCCTGTACCTGAGAAGAGTGGCAAAGGTACTACAGGTACAAAATCTAATTAAGCCTTATATGTAAAATCGTATATTTGTGAAATCCGCTTCTTTGGGCGGATTTTTCATTGATACACTATTCTATACTAATACAAACTAGCCTACATGGACATTGAATTCAACAAAAACGAGGACGCACTTAAACAGCTTGTTTTTCAGTTACAGAGTAAGTTAAAGAAGGTACATATGGGTGGCGGCGAAAAGCGCATCCAGAAAGAACACAATAAAGGCAAACTAACTGCCCGTGAGCGTGTGGATTACCTGCTTGACGAAGGCTCAGAGTTTTTAGAAATAGGCGCATTTGCCGGCGAAGGTATGTACCAGGAAGTTGGTGGCTGCCCTAGCGGCGGAGTGGTAACAGGCATCGGATACATTAAAGGGCGCCAGTGTGTAGTGGTTGCCAACGATGCCACTGTAAAAGCCGGCGCCTGGTTTCCGATCACGGCTAAGAAAAACCTGCGCGCACAGGAAGTTGCTATTGAGAACAGGCTGCCAATTGTGTACCTAGTGGATAGTGCCGGTGTGTTTTTGCCGATGCAGGATGAGATTTTCCCGGACAAGGAGCACTTTGGCCGCATGTTCCGCAACAACGCCGTAATGAGCTCAATGGGTATTGTGCAGATTGCAGCCATTATGGGCAGCTGTGTGGCTGGTGGAGCTTATTTGCCTATCATGAGCGATGAAGCTTTGATCGTGGAAGGCACAGGGTCTATTTTCCTGGCGGGCTCATACCTTGTGAAAGCTGCCATTGGCGAAACGATTGACAATGAAACGCTTGGCGGTGCTACTACGCATAGTGAGATATCAGGCGTAACCGACTATAAGTGCAAAGACGATAAAGAGGCGCTTGACCACATCCGCAACATCTTTGATAAGATGGGTGATTACAACAAAGCAGGATTTAGCCGGATTGAGCCTGCCGCGCCTAAGCACGACGAGAAAGAGATTTACGGTATGATGCCGGCAGATAGAGTGAAGCCATACGACATGATGGAAATTATAAATCGTTTGGTAGATAACTCAGAATTTGAGCCTTATAAAGAACACTATGGCCAGTCGCTTATCTGTGGCCTTGCCCGCATCGATGGTTGGGCTGTAGGTATAGTAGCCAATCAGCGTAAAATCGTGAAGAGCAAAAAAGGCGAAATGCAGATGGGAGGCGTAATCTACTCTGACTCTGCTGACAAAGCTGCACGCTTTATCATGAACTGCAACCAGAAGAAAATTCCATTGGTGTTCTTGCAGGACGTATCCGGATTTATGGTTGGTAGCAAGGCTGAGCACGGCGGTATTATTAAGGACGGCGCCAAAATGGTAAATGCCATGGCTAACTCCGTAGTGCCTAAGTTTACTATCCTGATTGGTAACAGCTACGGTGCAGGTAACTACGCCATGTGCGGTAAAGCTTACGACCCACGCCTGATCTATGCATGGCCAACTGCCCAGCTGGCGGTAATGAGTGGTGCATCGGCTGCTAAAACTTTGCTGCAGATTCAGGTGTCTGCTCTAAAAGCAAAAGGAGAGGAGATTACGCCGGAGGCAGAGCAAGAGTTGCTGGAGCGCATCACAGCCAAGTATAACGAAGAGCTTTCTCCATACTATGCCGCTGCACGCCTTTGGGTAGACGGTATCATCGATCCGCTGGAGACACGTAAAGTGATATCGATGGGTATAGAGGCCGCCAATCACGCGCCTATCGAAAAGCCCTACAATGTGGGTGTAATTCAGACGTGAGGCTAAGAAATTAAAAATTATGAATTAGAAATTAGAAATGAGAGTATAAGAATGTATGGTTATCAGTTAAGACCATTTGGCAAGTAAGGTTTCTAATTTCTAATTTTGAGTTTCTAATTAAGAACATTGTGACGAAGAACGAAATAAAGGCGCTAATCTCGCTTTTGGATGATAATGATTACGAGGTGGCGTCGCATGTGGAGAAGCAGATTGTAGCTTTGGGAGAGGGCGTAATCCCATACCTGGAAGAGGAGTGGGAGGAAACCCTGAATTCAGATCTTCAGAAGAAAATCGAAGACCTGATACACAACCTTCAGTTTGAAGGCCTGATGGCCCGCCTGAAAGAGTGGAAAGAGAACGGCGGGGAGGATCTGCTGGAAGGGATGTATTTGGTTAACTCTTACCTGTACCCGGATGTAGAGTACGCTAATATTACCAAAACAATCGATCAGCTATACTTTGATGCCTGGACCCACATGAAGGAGGAAATGCATCCTTACGACCAGGTAAAAACGCTGAACAATGTGTTGTTTAAGGAGAAGCGCTTTACTGCGAATACCAAGAACTTTCATTCGCCGGCCAACTCTATGCTGCACCTGGTGCTGGAAACAAAGCGCGGTAATCCATTAACGCTATGTGTTATTTACATGACACTGGCCCAGCGCCTTGGAATGCCGGTGTATGGTGTTAACCTGCCAAACCTGTTTATACTTACCTATAAGCTGGATGGCGTGCAGTTCTATATCAATGTGTACAACAAAGGGCTTATACTCGCTAAGTCGGATATTGATAACTATATTCTACAGTTGAACCTGAACCCGATCGATATCTTTTATGAGCCTTGCAACAACCTGGACATTATCAGACGTGCTCTGCGTAACCTTGCTTTCTCTTTTGAAAAGATGAACGACCCGGAAAAGGCCACAGAAGTTACAAAACTACTTGCTGCCATCACCGATGAGGAGCCACCGGTGTAATGTATATCTACTGAAGCAAAAAGGCCGGGCCGACTAAATTAGTCGGCCCAGCCTTTTTATATATGTATGTTTTTAGTACTTCTTGATCAAACAACCTGTAGCGCGTTTGTCGCTTGCCGATACGGGTCTGTTAGCTAACACGTCGTCAATTACACCTCGTAAATACTGGTTCTTTACACCAGACTCTACCTGTGGATTATCGTCTATGGCACCTTTATACTTCAGTATAAAGCCGTTGCTGGTATTGTGCAGCACAAAAACCTCAGGAGTTTTAGTCGCGCCAAACTGGTTACTGATCTTCTGGCCAGTATCGGCTAAGTATGGGAAGCTATAGTTTTTGGAGCTCATTTCTTCCAGCGTTTCGCTACTTTCGCCAACGCCAGGATTGATGAAGACAAACTGAACGCCCCTGTTGGCATACGTGCTGGCAAGCGTAACCAGCCTGTTTTCATAAAGCTTCGCGTATGGGCATTGGTTGTTTGTAAACACAAGCACCACCGTTTTTGCATTAGCAAAGTCGTTAAGCGACACTGGCTGGTTTTTAGCGCCCTGCAGCGAGAAATTGGCTACTTTATCACCGAGCTGGTAACCGCCACCTTGTGCAAAGGCAAAGGCTGTTACAAAAAATGCTGCGGCAAATGCGGCTAAGTGTTTCATGATTTTAAGTGTTTGTTCTGTTTAAGCTTGTAATTCGTCGATGCAGTAGGTAAGTACGTGATTTTGCAGGAACTCGAAATGGATCCTATACAATTTACTGAAATTAGCTGTTTTTACCTCGCCCAGCAGCACATTTTGTGCATCGGTTGGTGCTAAAATCAAGTTGTCTTTGAAAATCAGTTGCTTACGGCTGTACAACTTATACAAGGTTTCTTTGGCACTCCAGTACAGGCAGGTTTTGTTTTCGTCCTGGGCAGTATACTTTTTTTCATCCTCGCCCAAAAACTTACCGGCCACACGCAACGCCTTTTGCGATAGAAGTTCAATATCTATGCCAACTTCATACTTATCAGAAATAATAACAGCGGCTAAAGCTGGCGAGTGCGAAATAGAAAGGTACAGAGGCACATTCTCGAAGTATGGCTTTCCGTTTTCGTCTTTTCTTAGAACGGCATGAGCAGCGGTAAATTGCTTTAGCAAAGTATAAACCAGTACCCGGCTTGCCAGCCATTCTTTTTTGCGCTTGTCATGTGCCTGCGCTATTTGTGTACAATCTACATGGTGGGGGAGCAAAGCTAGAAGCTCCTCCAGCGATTCTTCCGTTTGCCAGATGCCAAGTATAGTGTGTGGGTTAAGCTGCTGTTTTTGAATAAGAGGCATAGGCAATAAACTCCAGGTAGGCAGGTTTTGTAAGTATGGGCACGCTTTGTTAGGCGATATTGTTGTAAATTTAGCTAAAATTTAAAGACACAGAACCAATTTGGCATCATGGCCAGCAAGATACAAGTACAAAAAATAGCCACCCTCACCGGCCACCGCGACTGCGTTTATACTTTGGAGAAAAGCAGTGATGACAACATCTTTTTCTCTGGTGCAGGCGATGGAATGGTAGTAGCCTGGGACCTGACACAGCCAGAAAACGGAGAATTGGTAGCCAAGGTAACAAGCTCTATTTATGCATTACGATACGTGCCAGACCGCAACCTGCTGCTGATAGGGCAGAATCAGGAAGGGGTGCAGGTAATTGATCTGAATAATAAGCAGATTCTAAAGTCGGTAGCGCTGCCTAAAGTTGCCATTTTCGATATAGTTTATACTTTGGATAAGGTGTTTGTGGCGATGGGCAGCGGAGCAGTGTGTGTGCTTAACGGCCAAACGTTTGAACTGGAAACCATCATCCGAAAATCTGACCAGAGTGCCCGTAGCCTTGCCTACAACAAGTATAGCAACGAACTGGCAGTTGGCTACAGCGACAATGTGGTGCGAATTTTTGATGCCACAAGTATGGCTGTAAAGTATGAACTAAAGTCTCACACTAATTCTGTGTTTACAGTGGCTTATACTCCTGATGGCAAGCTGTTGCTAACAGGCAGCCGCGATGCACACCTGCGGGTGTGGGAGGTGGAGCAACAGTACAAAGAGCGTGGTTACCTTATTGCACACATGTACACTATCAATCATATTGCTTTTAGTCCTGATGGCCGCCATTTTGCCACCTGCAGCATGGATAAATCTATCAAAGTATGGGACGCGGAGACTTTTAAGTTGCTGAAAGTGATAGACAAAGTGCGAAATGCAAGCCACGGCACATCGGTTAATAAATTATTTTGGTCGGCTCACAAGAATCAGTTAGTTTCGTGTAGCGATGACCGCACCATTTCGGTTTGGGATATAAATTTAGGTTCAAGTTATGAAGATTACACCATTAGAGATCAGGCAAAAAACGTTTGAGAAGGCATTTAGAGGATTAGACAAGGACGAAGTAAACGCATTTTTGCTTACCCTTTCGCAGCAGTGGGAAAGGCTGCTGGATGAGAACAAGGATCTGCGCATGAAACTGGATGCTTCGCACCGCGAAACCCAGAAACTGCGTGAGGTGGAGTCGTCGCTTTACAAAACGCTTAAAACCGCCGAAGATACAGGTAACAGCATTCTGGAGCAGGCTACTAAGTCTGCAGAGCTTAAGGCGCGTGAGGCAGAGCTAAAGGCCAACGAGTTGCTGAACCAGGCTCGCAACGAAGCACGCCAGATGTTGGAGGAGGCTAAAAAAGAATCTGAGAAGATGGTAGCTGAGATGCAGCAGGAGGTAAAGGCCCTGGAGCAGGATTATCAGCGTATGGAAGGACACTTGGACACAATGGTGCGTGAGCTAAAGAACCTTGCCAACGAAGCGCTTGAGAAAGCAGAGCGAACCAAATCTAAACCAAAGAGCGATACAAACAGTATTCTTTCAAGAGCTGCCGGTGTTCGAGTTGAGAACACGGAGCTGTTAAAAAATCTGAAAGAAATGAATACTGTAAAAGAAACATATACTTTACCTGAGTCTACGGCAGCTAATGCGCCTGTAGCAATAAGCAACGGTAACGGCAAAGAGTACGATCCATTTGGCGATCCGGCTCCGGATGTAACCCAGCCAAACGAGGTGCCTACGCCTGTAACACCTGTACCCAACATTCCATCGCCGGAAGTTGAGCCAGTTGAGCCAGACTACCCTGGTCGTGTGCCTGCGCCGGATATCGAGCAGCCAATACCTGAAATTAAGCCAGTAACGCCAGATAAACCTGAGATTCAACCACCAAACACAGAGCCATCACGTAACGCTTATGCTACAAACGGCGCCACTGTGAAGCCAACTAGTACTGGCGGTTCTTTCTTTGACGAGATAGGCTAAGCTGTAAGTATGGGGCAGATTGCACTGGAGGGCATGGAGTTTTTTGCCTTCCACGGGTTTTACGACGAGGAGCAGAAGATCGGCAACAAGTATGGCATCGACCTGATCATCAACACCGACCTGCGCCGCGCCGCCGAAAGTGATAACCTGGATGAGACGGTAAACTATGAAGTACTGTACAAGCTGGTGCTGGAGGAGATGAAAATACCTGCCCGCCTGCTGGAGCACCTGGGGCATCGGATTATTGATAAAGTATACGAGCGCTTCCCGTTTGTGCAGTCGGTAAAGGTTAATGTATACAAGTTTAACCCGCCTCTGGGAGGAATCTGTAAGTGGGCGAAGGTTAGTTTAGAAGAAGCAAGGTAGTTTATACTTTAATGGTATTTAAAAACAGCTGGTTCAGGAAATGAGCCAGCTGTTTTTGTTTTATAGCTGTTGTGGTCCAACCACCCCTAACCCCTTCTTGTCTAAGGCGGGGAATTGTACTTACTACCTTAACTTTCATCATAATAGCTTTGTACTACTCTTTTTCACCCTTAAAGGATCTTGTGGGAAGGGAGGTTAAGCAGAAGCTACAGAAGTTAGACTAAAGTAATGCAAGAGTTCCCCGCCTTGGATAAGGAGGGGTTAGGGGTGGTTGAATTCGGAACTGCAGGAGTAAAACCTACACCAATCGCAACAACTCAGCAGCAGCGGCAAAGGCAGATTTTTGCCCATCTTTAACCTCATCTGCTATACTTTGTAATTGTTCTTTCACCTGCTGGTGGCTATAGAAATTGTCTTCCAGCCCTTGGCGAATAGCCTCATACATCCACTGTAGGTTCTGGTCCCTGCGCTTCTTTTCGAAAAAACCGTTGTCTTGAGTGAGCTTCAGGTAGTCGGCAATGGTTTGCCAGATTGTGTCGAGACCAGTGTTTTTCAGAGCGGAGCAGGTGCTAACCTGTGGAAGCCAGCCCGAAGTACCAAGAGGGTAGAGGTGCAGTGCGCTTTGATATTCAGCCTTGGCGGCTGTCGCTTTGCCTGTGTTGCTTCCGTCGGCTTTGGTAATGGCAATGGCATCGGCCATCTCCATAATACCGCGCTTTATACCCTGCAACTCATCGCCGGCACCCGCCAACATCAACAGCAAAAAGAAATCGACCATGGCATGCACAGCCGTCTCTGACTGGCCAACACCTACTGTCTCAACTATAATCGTGTCGAAGCCAGCAGCCTCGCAAAGTATGATTGTTTCGCGGGTACTCTTGGCTACGCCTCCCAACGACTTGCCAGCCGGTGAAGGCCGGATGTACGCCTGCGGGTTCATGGAGAGTTCCTCCATACGAGTCTTATCGCCAAGTATGCTTCCGCCGGAGCGTTGGCTGGTAGGGTCTATGGCCAGCACGGCTAACTTTTTGCCTTGCTCTATGATGAGGTAGCTGCCGAATGATTCGATAAAAGTGCTTTTGCCTACTCCTGGCACACCAGTTATACCTATCCGCACAGAATTACCAGCATGCGGCAACACCGCATTTATTACCTGCTGGGCTAGTTCCTGATCAGTAGCAAGTTTACTTTCAACCAAGGTAATGGCACGGCTTAGCATCACCCGGTCTCCGGAAAGTATGCCATTTACATAAGTATCGGTGCTGAATCTCTTTGCCAACTTTTAGCTGTATAGGTTGCAGTGCTATCTACAAATTTAGGACTTAAATGCACAATCGCTTTAGTTATACTGAAGAATATACTTTTCTATATATAACGTAACAAATAAATTTCTGGATATATATGGATATCACATATAAAAGCAAGAAATTGCACTCAAATTGGCAGTGCTGTAAAACGTTGAAGTATAAAACTTTCCGTTTCTTAATTGCAAAAACACTGTCAGCTTAATCTAACCAAACACAAGTACAAAGTACATCAACCAACTTTTATGAAAAAATTGTTGATGCTGGCGGCTGCCTTCGCGGGGATACAGGCAAGTGCGCTGGCGCAAACAGAGCTTAGCAGCTTCTCGGTAGTAGGCCGTGGGGGCGTAATGAACACTTTTGTTCACGACTTTCAGGCGATAGGGGTAAACCCTGGAAACTTAGGCCGCAGCACCTCTATTGTATCGTTTACAATTGGCGAGGGTGGAGTAGGAGCCAGCACACAGGCCATGACCAGAACCACTGTGAACCGCTTTTTAGAGGCTGCCGAAAACAAAGAGCTTACGCTAGCTGCGCGCCGTGATCTGGCAAAAGCTTTCACCAGCGACAACGTATTAAATGCAGGTGCCGATTTTAACACCTTTGCACTTTCCATCAGTCTGCCAAAGTTTGGTGGCCTTGCTATTAGCAATCGTCAGCGTGCACTAAGCCATGTGGCCTTCAACAAGAACTTTTCAGAGCTGGTATTCCTGGGACAGGATGCTGAATTGTACAAGCAATATGCGCCAGGGCAGACAGTATATGTGTCGCAGCTTTTTGAGGGTACTGAGATAAAGGCATCGTGGGTAAATGAGTGGAATATTGCGTACGGCAGAAAAATAATTGACTTGCCCTTGCTGAATATTTACGGTGGCGCAGGTTACCGATATATCCAGGGTATGGCACTATACGAGTTCAGTTCTAAAGGAGGTGAGGTAAAGGCTTACAGTGCAGCCTCGCCTATACTTGACATCGACTACGATGACTACCTGAACGACCCTAAATTCACCTATGAAGACGCTGACGGTTTATTGAGTCCTGTTGGGCGCGGCCATGGCTTCGACGTAGGCTTATCAGCTGAGATCGTAAAGATTGTAAAAGTAAGCGCCTCAGTAACAGATATCGGTAAAATGACTTGGACAGAGAACCTGCTGCAGGCTCAGGACAAAGGCTTTAAGCTGCCGGAAGTTGACGGATCAGAAGAGTATGATTTCAGCGAGGCAGCAGACATGGCTAAAACCATCATCGACAGCGCGTTGGTATTTAGTCCTGTAAGTGAGCTTACTACTGACCTGCCAACACGCTTCAGAGCTGGCGTTGGTGTAAAGATAGGAGAGAAAGTAGAAGTAGGATTAGATTATGTGCGTGCGCTTAACAATGCGCCAGGCAACATTTCTCAGGACTTTGTTGGCTTGGGCATAGACGTGAATCCTTTCTCGGCCTTACGTTTAAGCACAGGTGTAACCACTGGTGCCGGCGATAAGTTTAACCTTCCGGTTGGTATTGCGATTGTTACACCAGTTTATGAGTTTGGCGTGAGTACACGCGATGTAACTGCTCCTTTCGTAGAGGATAATCCGGGTGGATCATTTGCCGTGGGCTTCCTGAGGTTTAAAATAGGTAAGCCAAAGGTACTTTAGTTTACATTTGCTGAACCGCCTGATTGTAGTTGAGCAAAGAATTATAAAAGCAGCAGCGCCGGCTCTATGAAGGGCCGGCGCTGCTGCTTTTATATAAAGTCTATACTTAGTTTATCCTTGGCCTTGATAATCCTTGTGGAAAGTTAGGTAAACCTAAGTCACTTTTCTGCTTGCCCAGGTGAAAGCCGTTGTCTACATACTCGCTGGCTTTGCCTGTTGCATTTGGTTTGTTAATTACGCCCAGGTAATAGTTGTCTTTACGGGCAACATAAATTTTACCATCGGGCCCAACTTGCAGTGCTCCTAAACTAGGGCTTCCGGAGGTACCTACTACAACCGCTGATTTTGCAATGGCATCTGCGCTTCCTGCTCTCAAATCAAACTGTACGATCTGTGCTTTATTCATTTCGCCGTTATTAACGGTGCCGTATACTTTGCTGCCGTCCGGAGAAAAAGCAACACCATAGGCCTGAGAAAATCCTTTCAAGTGGACAGGGTCTGATATTTTACCGGTACTGCGGTCAAATTTTAAAATCTCAAAGCTGCTGTCGTCATTCCAGAGTGCAGCAGCTAGTCTTGTACCGTCAGGAGATGGCACTAGGTAGCCAATTGCCTTGCGGTTAGGACCACCATGTACTATGCCCACCATGCTCATTACCGGCTGTGTGGCTACACCTTCGGCATCAACTAAATAGGCCATGTAACCATTGCTGTTCCAGCGGTGTGCCAGCACCCACCAGTCGCGGCCGTTGCTGTGGCGTACAGCTGTTAGTTTTTCGGTGGCTGGGGCAATCACAAAGTTGTTACGGGTAACAATGTCGCCGTTGCCGTTGTCTTTGCTCATGTCTACCACGCTGTAGCGCAGGCCGTTGGATTGTGCCTGTATGTCTGTGGTAAAAATGTAGTAGATGGTTTCGCTGCCGGGCTTGGGAAGTATAAGTGCCGATTGAGTGGAAGATTTGCCACCCATCAGTCCGTTGCCATTCGGCATTACCTTGTGCTCACGGTTCCAGACGGTGATGCCGTTTGTGTACAATAGCAAATTACCGTCTTTATCTGAAAGCGAAGAACTGCCCTCTTCGGTAAACAAGCGGCTGGATGTGGCAGTGGGTGTGCCATTTTCAAAGATGATCCCGGCACCTTTTCCGAAATACCAATTATTTTTTTCTCCCTGGGCAAAAGCGCTAAAGCTGCTGAAAGTAATTAAAGCTGCAGCTGCAATATGTTTAAATCTTATCATAGCAAATGTAAAACGTCTGATGCTTCGAGAAAGTACAAATGCAATGCCAAGTATAAAGGGAATAGCAAATTGCTACTGTTATGGGCTATAAACCAGGAGAAGCAGACTGTGCAGTCTGCTTCTCCTGGTTTATGATTTGGGATTACCTGCTACTGCTGAACAACAGAATCGCCGGCTAATTTATCGTTGATGTGTGCAGAATCTGCGCCAGTGCCAGATTTGTCACCAGATATTTCCACCCCTGTTTCCTGTGTATCACTCACCTGTGACTCTGGTGGCATTTCCGCATTTTCACCGTACTCACTGCCGCCACAGGAAGCAAGTAACAGTGAAGCAGAGAAAAGTGCTGCCGCAAAAATATTTATCTTTTTCATAGCTGTCATATTTAAGGTTATCCTTATTGTACGATGCCAATGCGCATTATTTTCAAAAACTAAAAGGTAGTAGTGCAGCTATGGATTAGGCCTGATCTACTTAAATGGTTGCTTCACAAACGACACTTGGCCCATCGCATCTTTCTCATACTTGGCTAAAGCGTAGTCGTTATAGCGAGCTTCAAAGTTAGTGCTGCCGGGGTAAATATTGTCAGGTGCAGGATTGCCTTCTAAAAAGAAATAAACTTTGGTGTTACCATACTTGGTGTGGGGCATGAAATCGCCATAATCCTGCATTTCCTGCCACAACGTATCGTTAACGGTTACTGCATAAATTCGGGTGATTGGACCGGTGTTGTTTTCGTTGCGGTACATGGCCACTTCACTAAAATCTCCTTCCAGGTCATCAACCCCAGGTATAGATAAAGTATCGTAGATAAACCAAGCGACAAGTAAAGCCGAGACAAGTATGAGGATGTACTTAAATTTCATGGTAGAATTAAGGCTTAATGCTTTATAAACGTAGTTCTGTTTTTACTTAGCTTAAAAATAGAGATAAAAAGGATGTATACCAGAGAAGGCAGCCCTACCCAAACCACCTCGCTCTTGATCACCCGCCAGCCCCACTCGCTAAAGAAATTACCTATGCCTATCGGTGATACCTGTATTGGCCTCCAAGGCAGAAAGTGCCGAGTGTTATCGAACGGTGCGAATACCGCCACCCCTAAACCGCCGTTGGTTAAGGCGTCCAGCAGAATATGGGAGGCAGTGCAGAGACTGAAGAAAAGTATAAGTAACAAACCCTGTTTGCTAGTCAGTTTTATACTTCTGAAGAAGATGGCAGTTACCAAGACCCCGAGCAGCAACGCAAATACCAGCGAGTGCGAAAAGCCTCTATGCCCCAGAACATGTTCATACGGTATGCCAAGTTTAAACATCAGCACATCGGCATCAGGAAGTATGGTACAGAGAGCTCCCAAGATCCAAAATTTAGCAGAAGTAGACTTAGCGGGTAAAGTTTTGCCAATTGCTACTGCTGCCAGTGCGTGTGCGAAAGCTGAGGCCATTGTTATGGGGGTGTTGGTTTACTAAGTGAAGATAAGTATAAAGTTGGAGAAGAGATATAGTCTAAAAACTTTAGGGGCAGCATTTCGTCTTCTGAGTGATGAGCACGAAGTATAAACTCGCAAACCCTGATGGTATATTCTTTATCACACTAACTGTGGTGGAGTGGGCGGATGTATTTACCCGACGCGATTATTGTGAGTTGGTTTGTGAAAGTATAATCTACTGCCAGTAAAAGAAAGAACTGACACTTTATGCCTGGTGTATCATGACGAACCATGTGCATTTAATCTGCTCTGCGCCAAAGTTGCCAGATGTAATGAGGGATTTGAAAAAATATACTGCGCGGCATTTAATTGAAGCCATCAGGAACAACCCAAAGGAGAGCCGGATGAACTGGCTAATGTGGATGTTTAAAAGTGCCGCAGCGAAAAGCAGCAGCCATGGAGAGTATCAGTTTTGGCAACTGGCAGAGCATCAACTTGAGCTAAGTAATAATGAAATGCTAGACCAACGATTGGAGTATTTGCATCAAAATCCTGTGAAGACTGGCTTTGTAGAGGAGCCGGAGCAGTGGTATTACAGCAGTGCCAGATATTATGCTGGTGAAAAAGGGAGGTTAGAAGTTGTGTTGATTGATTAAAGTATAAGTATAAAGTCTGGCGCCGGAATCTATCCGGTGCCGAGGGTGGGTGTGAGTCTCCAGACTCACTTGTACAAGTATAAAAGCGAGTCTGGAGACTCTCGTACACTGTGCGTCACCGGTTGGATACCAGCGCCAGAATAAATATAAAGCCGCAGCTGAGCTTAATCAACTGCGGCTTTTTTATATTAGAAGTAGCTTACGCCTCCACTCTTTTGATCAACTTCTCCAGAATATTCTGAGCAGCCACTGAGATGATGGTTCCAGGTCCAAACACCCCCTCTGCACCAGCTTTGTACAGGAAGTCGTAATCCTGAGCTGGAATCACACCGCCTACAATCACCATGATATCCTCGCGATCTAGTTTGCGGAGCTCTTCAATCAACTGCGGAACCAACGTTTTATGACCAGCTGCCAGTGACGATACGCCCACCACGTGCACGTCGTTTTCGGCGGCTTGCATGGCTACTTCGGCTGGTGTCTGGAACAACGGCCCGATATCCACATCAAAACCGAGGTCGGCGAAGGAGGTGGCGATTACTTTGGAGCCTCGGTCGTGGCCGTCCTGGCCCATTTTAGCGACCATGATTCTTGGCCGGCGGCCTTCTAGTTCTTCAAACTGATCAGCTAAGACCTTAGCTCGTTCGAAGTTTTCGTCATCGGTTAGTTCTGCGGAATACACTCCTGATATGGCTCTGATTACTGCTTTATGTCTGCCGTATACTTTCTCCAAAGCATCGGAAATCTCCCCTAAGGTGGCTCTGCGTCTGGCTGCTTCTACGGCAAGGTCAAGTAAATTGTCTGTTCCAGATTCTGCAGCGTCCGTTAAAGCCTGCAGTGCATTTAGAACGCTACCTTCGTCGCGGCTGTCTTTTATACTTGCCAATCGGCGCAACTGAGATTCACGCACAGCAGTGTTGTCAATGTCCAGGATCTCGATCTCTTGTTCCTGCTCTGGTTTATACTTATTAACACCTACAATGATATCTTTGCCGGAATCAATACGGGCCTGCTTACGGGCAGCTGCCTCTTCAATACGCATTTTTGGCAGACCTGTCTCAATCGCTTTGGCCATACCGCCCAGTTCTTCCACTTCCTGCATCAGTGTCCAGGCTTTGTGTGCGATCTCGTGTGTAAGCGCCTCTACGTAGTATGAGCCGCCCCACGGATCTACCACATTGGTAATATGCGTCTCCTGCTGCAGGTAAATCTGCGTGTTACGGGCAATGCGGGCAGAGAAATCTGTTGGCAAGGCAATGGCCTCATCAAGTGCGTTGGTGTGCAAGCTTTGTGTTCCGCCAAGTGCAGCAGCAAGAGCCTCCACGCAAGTACGGGTTACGTTGTTGAACGGGTCCTGCTCTGTTAAGCTCCAACCGGAAGTCTGGCAGTGCGTTCTTAAAGCCAGCGACTTCGGGTTTTTCGGGTTGAACTGCTTTATCAATTTAGCCCACAGCATACGCGCGGCACGCATCTTGGCAATCTCCATAAAGTGGTTCATGCCAATAGCCCAGAAGAACGACAAACGCGGCGCGAAATCGTCAATGTCCATACCTGCTTTCAATCCGGTACGCACATACTCCAGACCGTCGGCCAAAGTATAAGCCAGCTCAATGTCGGCAGTGGCGCCGGCCTCCTGCATATGGTAACCCGATATGGAAATAGAGTTGAAACGCGGCATCTTCTTGGAAGTATACTCAAAGATGTCGGCTATAATTTTCATACTTGGCTCCGGCGGGTAAATGTAGGTGTTGCGCACCATAAACTCCTTCAGGATGTCATTCTGAATTGTACCTGAAAGCTGCTCGGGCTTCACACCCTGCTCTTCAGCTGCCACAATGTAGAAAGCCATGATCGGCAGCACGGCACCATTCATCGTCATGGAGACCGACATCTGATCCAGCGGAATCTGGTCGAAGAGGATCTTCATGTCCTCCACCGAGTCGATGGCTACACCGGCCTTGCCCACATCACCAACCACGCGCGGGTGGTCGGAGTCGTAGCCGCGGTGCGTGGCCAGGTCAAACGCTACCGAAAGGCCTTTCTGCCCTCCGGCCAGGTTGCGGCGGTAAAAGGCGTTACTTTCTTCAGCGGTAGAGAAACCGGCATACTGGCGAATAGTCCACGGTTTTTGAACATACATCGTGCTGTATGGTCCGCGTAAGTATGGCGGCAAACCGGCTGCAAAATCCAGATGCTCAAAATGCCTGGCGTCCTCCGAAGTATAAAAGGTCTTTACCTCGATCTGCTCCGGTGTTTTCCAGGGCTTCGGCTGCTTGTGGTCTTTAGGTCCGTGCTCAGACGAGGCTACCTTGTTTATGTCAACTTTCGAAAAGTCAGGTTTCATTCTTAATAATTTTGAATGAGTGATTGAGTGAATGAGTGAGTAGGTTATCCGATCATTTCATTCGCTCATCATAATCATTTTTATAGTTTAGAATGAGAGTCTGGTGAAGTATAATCTAAAATCATTCACTCAATCGCTCATTCACTAATTCAGTCATTGTTTAACTCGCGTGCTCTGAGGTTACCACCCAGCGTCCATCTTTCTTTTTCCAGAGCTGCGACGATACACCACCCATCAGGCGTTTACCATCCAGCTCAATCTTCCAGCGGAACACAAAGTATACTGCCTCTGAGGATACCTGCTCGATGTGCAGCGGCTCATACGAATAAACGCCCATTTTGCTGCGATCGGTAAAGTCTTGAAGGAACATCTGGTATACTTCCTGATATCCTTTTTCAGTGCCGCTTTTACTGATCCAAAGCATCTCCGGAGAATTCCAGTAAAAGCTCATGGCCTCTTCCAGGTCGCCTTTGTTCCAGGCAGCGATCTGCCCTTCAAGGGCCTTTATTACTTCCTGTTCAGCTTTACTTTTTGGTGCCACAAAAGATGAAAGTGCTGTTGCCAAAGCCATGGTTAGTATACTTGTGATGATAAACTTCATTAGTCTTTGTTGCCTTCGCCGTGCAGCTTTTTGTTGATCACATTCATGATAGTGCTCATATCGCAATCTTCAAAGATAAACTCTTCGTAACCGTTGTCTATCATCTCATCTTTCATGTGCTCCGGGTTATCGGCAAGTATGACAGTAGGTCTGGCATGATGGTTACGAATTCTTGGTCCGAACTCACGCACGAAAGCCGATTCCGAAGAAGAAACTACCAGCACTTCAATGTCCGAGTTTGTCAATTTATCAGATGCTTCCTCAACGGTTGCATACTGCTGAACCTCTGTATCGAAGCCGGCGCAAGTGAAGAACTCCTGTGCAAAACTGGCATTCACGTGGCGTTGCACAGCCTCTCCAATAACAGCAATTATCACCTTAGGATGGCGCTGTAGTTTACGCCTGTGCAGTTCTGTGGCCATGCGCATTATCTCTGTGGGGTAGGAGGCACGGGTGGTGTCAAAACCTGAGCTCTGGATCAGTTCTTCCGGGTCAAAAGGCAGTTGCTCTTTCGGGTTCGGGTATTTATTGGTACCTACCAGCACTTCGCGCCCGGTGGCTATGTTGCGGAATTTGCGGCGGCTAACTTCTGTAATGGTGCCAAGTATAAATCCGTCTTTATAGGCCTCCTCAAATCCGCCGCGCTCTTCCACTTCTTTAAACAGTTTCCAGGCTTTTTGAGCCAGCGCGTTGGTCAGAGACTCCAGGTAGTATGAGCCAGCTGCCGGGTCGATGGCTTTGTCTAAGTACGCTTCTTCTTTAAGTATAATAGACACGTTGCGTGCAATGCGCTCCGAGAACTCATCAGAAGACTTGAAGGTGCTATCGAAAGGTGTAACAGTAAGCGAGTCGCAGCCGGAAATAACAGCCGCCATGGCCTCTGTTGTGGTGCGCAGCATGTTCACGTAAGGGTCCAGGGTAGTTTGATACCAGCTGGAGGTAGAGCTATGGATACGCAGTTTTGCGGCTAACTCCGGATCTGCCTTGTATGCTTCTACAACAGCTGCCCACAGCAGACGCAGTGCACGAAGCTTGGCAATCTCGAAGAAGTAGTTCGTACCCGAAGCCATGTGAAACTGCATGTTGCGCAGCACCGACTCAAGTGGCTCACCGGCATCTGTTAATCTGTCGACATAAGCTACAGCAGCACTTAAAGTATAAGCAATCTCCTGCGTAATAGATGCTCCGATGCCTGAAAAGCTGGTTCCATTTACCGTTACACCGTAAAATTCGGAGCTATCCTTTGTCAGATTTAGTACCTGGATAATAGCTTTCTTCTCCTCGTGGGTAATGGTGCTCTTGATCGTGATCGGGTCGAAGTTGATGGAGCCCTTCATGTTGAGCGGCGACACTTCACAAGCATTCAATTCTGCATATAGGTGCTCCAGGAATGTATCCGGCTGCTCCTGCAGGGTAAAAGAAACTGCATGCTTCGTAAGGTCTATCTTCCGGACCAGGTATGCAAAATCAAACAGTTCGGGATTGTGTATCACAAAGCTGATACCGTCTGCACCTCTTTGCAGTGCATCGGCCGCTTTTTCGATATCGTGTTTGCCGTTGCCCTTAACCTCTACCTGCTGAATGTTTTGCCAGCTGTTGCCGTTAGTTTTACGGCCTCGCAGGTACGGGAACTGCCCCGGCTCGTGCTTTGCAAAAGGCAGGTTGGCAATATCCTCTCTGGAGTAGTATGGCTTAACATCAATATTTTCGTGGGTGTGCCAGGTAAGGCTTTCGAGGGGCGTGTCGCGCAGGTCTTTCTGTGCTTTGTGCTCCCAATCAGCCGCAGTGGCTGGGTTGAATTCTGAAAATAGCTTCTGCTCTTCCGTCATCGTGGTGGTGTAGTAATTTGTTGTAAAGATAACCTTTTCTACGTAAGGTTGTAAAAGTGCAGCGGCTGTATATCTGCAATGCGCTATACTTTAATCGATCTGCTCCATGTATGCCTGGTAAAACCAATAGCCTATCAACAGCCAGATAATGACGATCACCGCTGCCATTACATAGTTTGGTTTTCGCTCCAGCATCTGCTCTTTTGCTTTTTGCCGGTAATGCTCCAGAACTGGTGCTGGAATCAGTTTGATGGACAGCCAAATACCCAACGGAAGTATAAGCAGGTCGTCGAGGTAACCAAGTATAGGTATGAAGTCAGGAATAAGATCTATCGGGCTAAAGGCGTAGGCAACTGTGATCACCAGCACTACTTTAGCCGCAAAGGGTATGCGCGGATCGCGGGAGGCCAGGTATAAAGTATAGATATCCTCCTTAAGTTTACGTACCGTTTCTTTCCATTTCCGAAGCATGGTAGGTTGTACGGTAGATTTTGAGTTTTGGAGAAGGTGATAGAAATGACGATTTGCAGCTGTCGGCTTTTGCTACTGCTGTTACTCAGGATAGTGTTGTTTGTCTTTCTACCTAACTGCTGCTAAAGCTCAGTCTTACTTACCTATACTTTCATTTCAGGCTTTGGTGCCCTCAAGGCCGGGTGGCCTCGTTTGTCTGCATGCCGCTGTGTTCCCTCCTGCGCTTACGTGATGCCCTTGCGGGCACCGGATCTCACAAGGCGCTCAACCCAAAGGCTGGGATCGGCACTTCTTCTCAGGAGGCTTTTGCAACCGGAGACAAAGTATAAGCATGCAACGTTAAATTTCCCACCTTGGAGGTGCAGGGGTAGATTGAACACTCTCGCTCAAAGTAACGGCCTTGGTCAGGTGCACCAACGACGATTTTTTGTCTGAGCGTTCAGCGAGTGGGGGTAGGGGTCCTCAAAAAACAAAATTGTCTTGATTCTTTTGCACTCCCCTCCTTTTTTTAAGGAGGGGTGCCGCAGGCGGGGTGGTTTATCTCCTCAAGGAGAAAAGTAAGGCCCAGCCGGCGAGGCGAAAAGCTAGCTAAGAATAGTAAAAGTTATTCAAACATGATAGCGGATAAAAAGCATTACTCCCAAATAATACCTGCTCACACTTCCATCCTAAGCTCCAAGTGTTTATATTCATACTTCCACTTTATACAAACCGATATGAAAAAGCATCAACTTATACTTGCCGCACTAGGCTTTGGCTTATTTGCAGCGCCAGCCATGGCACAGCAAAGCAAACTAACAGCCAAGGCCAACGCCATGGCTGACAAGATAGAACCTAAAGTAATTGAGTGCCGCCGCTATTACCACGAAAACCCGGAGCTAAGTAACCGTGAAACGGAAACAGCAAAACGTATTGCCCAGGACCTGAAAAAGCTGGGCATAGAAGTAGAGACAGGTATTGCCAAAACAGGTGTGGTAGGTATACTTAAAGGAGGCAAACCCGGACCTGTAGTTGCCCTAAGAGCCGATATTGATGGACTGCCTGTAACAGAACGTGCAGACTTACCATTTGCCTCAAAAGCTAAAGGGGAGTACAATAAGCAGGAGGTAGGGGTGATGCACGCCTGCGGGCACGATACGCATATTGCTATGCTGCTTGGTGCTGCTGAGGTGCTGGCAAGTATGAAAAATGAAATCCCGGGCACTGTAAAGTTCATTTTCCAGCCAGCCGAGGAAGGCGCTCCTGCCGGTGAGGAAGGCGGCGCTTCGCTGATGGTAAAAGAGGGTGTACTGGAGAAAGGACCAAAGCCAGAAGTAATTTTCGGACTGCACATAAACTCACAGACCGAGGTGGGCACCCTAAAGTATAGGCCAGCTGGTATCATGGCTGCTGCGGATGTGTTCAAGATCAAAGTGAAAGGCAAGCAGGTGCACGGCGCCAGCCCATGGAATGGTATAGATCCGATTGTAGTTTCTGCTCAAATCATCAATGGTCTCCAAACGATCATCAGCCGCCAGACAGAACTAACAGAAAACGGTGCTGTAATAACGGTAGGCATGATCCATGGCGGAGTGCGCAATAACATTATACCTGAAGTGGTGGAGATGGAAGGCACCATCCGTACCCTTGACAAGGACATGCAGAAGAAGATACACGACAAGATAAAGCTAACGGCCACCAAAATTGCAGAAAGTGCCGGTGCAACCGCAGAGGTAGAGATAAGAGAAGCGGCCGCATTAACCTACAACGATCCGGAGCTTACACAAAAAATGCTGCCTACGCTGCAGGCTGTAGCTGGTAAAGACAACGTGGTGCTGATGAATGCGATGACCGGTGCCGAAGATTTCTCATACTTTCAGCAGAAGATACCAGGGCTATACTTGTTTGTGGGAGGCATGAAGAAAGGCCAGGACCCGGCCACAGCACCTGCCCACCATACCCCTGACTTTTACATAGATGAAAGCGGCATGACACTGGGTGTAAAAACCCTCACCAATCTCACGTTGAACTATATGAGCAGTCAAGGCAAAAAGTAAGACAACAAAAAAGGCGGAGCTTCATCAACTCCGCCTTTTTTTATGATATAACTGTAACCAAGACTACAGTGTATTATAATAAGCTACAATTTTAGCAAGGTCTTTACCTGGTTTGAACTTCAGCTTGTTTTCCTTCATATAAGCTTTAACCTGATCTTGCTGTGCGCCTAAGGCAGCAAGGTTTGATTTCTGGTTTCTGCTTATTTCCACAAGGTCGTTGCTATCTTTCTTTTTTAGATAGTATGCTTCTTTCTTAACGATCTTGTCCTGCTTGTTACCTGCATTAAGGGCAACGTTATAACCCGCTTTTATCACTTCTATTCTATACTTTCGCAGCAAAGTTGCTTTACCGTCCTCTATCACTTCCAGGAATCCCATCAACGGAACACCGTTTACTTTGTAGCCAGAGTTCAGGCTATTAAGGAACTGGCGGGTGCCACCAAGTTTGCTCTTCATCACAAAAGCCATCACGTTTACACCGTTAACTACACGCGCATCCGATAGTTCTTTTAATTCCTCTTCTCCTTTTAATAAAAACTGGTTCATTTCAATATCAAACTGAAATTGCTGGTCTTCCAGTTTTCTGTTCAGGGTAAAGAAGATCGTGCCTTTGTTCCAGTCTTCCGTCAGAAAAGTGTTGCCGATCGGGGCATTGGCCGAGTAGTCTACATCATCAGGAGAAATAGCTTTGTGCTGTCCGAATCCATCACCTACATAAGTTGTCATTTCACCGATGTAAGTAGGCATGGCTTTGGCAGTTTTTCCACTTATAACCTGCTGTGCGTTTGCGGTTGTAAAACCAAGTACAGAGAGGGCCGCAATGGTAAAAAGCTGGGTAGTTTTTTTCATTTTAGTGTTAGGTTTTGTTAGTATACCTATAAAGTTAGCTAATCAAAAAACAATTTGCCAGCCTTTATTCTCCTGCCATTGCTTATGATGTAATAGAAATAAGTGCCAGAAGGTAAATGCCTTGGGCGTTTTATTATATTTTTGCCTTCATTTAATGTTGTCACAACAACTTGCTGCCCCATAACATTCCATATCTGCAGCTCCACATTTTTCTGCTTAATTTTTTCGATAAAAATTTTGTCAGATACCGGGTTAGGATAAACTTTTGCATCTATTTCGTCTTTTAGATCAGAGACTGAAAGCAAAGTAGAGGCAACTTGTATATATGCATAGTCCCAATTAGTGATTTCGTACAGGTACAGAGAGCTTGTAGTATACTTGTCTACAGCAGATTTAGTACCTATTATATAGGGTTGGTTGCGTACTAGATCAGGTGCTGGAGTAAAAACAACCTCTAAAACTTTACCGTTTGCAGAGTCTCGGTGTGTTACTGTCTGAGAAGTAAAATTACGGATATGGTCTAGTTGGAACTCACTGTACAGTTGAGGAACTTTAGGTGTTTTACCGCTACTTTCAGAAACAAAAAACTCCAACTTAAGCCGTTGATTTGGAGTAGCGATTATCATTCCATCGGTTGTATACTTATACCGATCCTTCTTAACAAGTGTGGCTCTGGGCTCCTTGTTTGATTCCTGTACTATTATCTGGAAATCATAAATTGTTTGGGCTACCAACTCGTTGTTTTTATACTCCTCAACCAAGACGGCAACAACATATTCCCCCCTGACCTGAGGTGACGGCCAATTTATCTCGCCAAACTTATTTATAGATATGCCCGGAGGCAGTGAATAATTTGGTACACCGATAGAATACCCTGGGCCAAAACATAGAGGCGTGACAAACTTATATACCAGTATGTCTCCGTCAGTCTCGTAAGTTCTTAGATTATGTTTAAATGGCTTTCCTACGTAAGCAGTTGCTGTAGTGGGGGCTTCAAATCTTATTCCATTATTAGCAGTGTTTGAGCTGGGAATAATTAAAGTTGTCTTTACTAAAAAAGAGAGTTGATCTGATGGTGAGGATACATTCAGTATATATGGGTTACGATTTATACCGTTCCAAGTGACGTTAAAAGTACCTGCCCCCGGAAAAGTATATTCCCACTTATAAATGTTTAAAGCCGTGTCTTCACCTCCCAAATCGGTGTAGGAATATTTTAAAACACTGATAGAAGTGTTAGGGGCAAGGTTAGTACCAGAGAAATTAATCGTAACCGATGGGTCATCGACACTTGAACCTCTGTCTTTATATACATAAAGCTCAAAGTGATATTTCAGGGGATTGTCTTTGTCAGCTTTATGAGTAATATATCCGCCTTTAATATGAGTTGCTTGTGCAGCTGTGAAACTTAAAAAGTACAAGGCAACTGTAAAATAAAGTAAAAGTGTTTTCATAAGGTTTCTCTTGCCTGAATTAGATACCTATACAAAGAAGTATAAGGTCTTAAAACTAAGGAAACAAAATGAAAATCTGGTTCATCTTATGTTAAAATACTTGCTACTCCAGCACCAGTTTACCAGCTTTTATAGCCTTCCCATTTTTATAGATGTAATACACATAAACTCCAGCCGGCACATGAGAAGGGCGTTTTATAGTGTTACTACCCTCTTTCAGAGTATAGCTGAAAGCTTGCTGCCCGTTACGATTAAATACCTTGAGCTGCCCTCCCTGTAAGTTATCGCCCTCTATTACTAACTTATTTGTGCTTGGATTGGGGTAAACCAGCAGGTTAGCCTGCTCTGGCAGATCTCCTCGGATGGAAGTAGGTTGTTGTGCTCCGATGTACACATTTACAAAGTCCCAGCCATAAACCTGATGAACCATTTGAGAGGTAATAGTTGAAGTACTTCCTCTTAAGCCAATTATATAAGGCTGGTTGCGTGCTATACTTATTCCGGGAGTTAATCTTAAAGTTACAGCCAGGCCATTGGCAGAGTCGCGTGCTGCAAAATCAGGAGTTGCCAGGTCAAGCGTGTCGAGGTCGCTGAACTGCTTTGCGTAAACTGGATTAGTGCTGTTCGGGGCTTTCTCTACAAAAAACTCAAGCTTTAAAAGTTGTTCAGGTTTTGCATACACAGAGCCATCGTAATTAATTGTAAGCCGGTCTTTGTTCAGCAGTTTTACGATTGGCTCGTGCACTCTGTCCTTCACGTGTAATTGCATATCTACAATTACGTACCCGGTCGGCTGATTCTCTTTATATTCTGTTATCTTAACCGCAATAGCATACTCACCTTTAGCCATAGGGTTTTGCCATTGCAGTTCACCAAATTTATTAATGTGTAGGCCTACCGGAAACTGGTAGCCTGGCAGGTTTTGAGGTATAAAGTTTTGATTAACATGCTGCGGTATCACCAACTCATACGTAAGCTTATCTCCGTCTGCATCGTAGGCAATCAAGTTCGTTTTAAATGGCTCTCCAGTGAAAGCTTCTAATGGTGCTGGTACAATTGTTTTAATACTATGCCTGTTTAGTGGGTTAAGTCGTGGTTGTACTTCAGTGTACACAAAGATTGATAGTTGATCTGAGGGCTGGGTTACATTTACAATGTTAGGGTTCCTGTTAACACCCTTCCAGGAAACAACATAATTGCCTGGTTGTTGGTAAGTATGTTCCCATTTAAATTTGAGTATTTGGTAAGCGTGTGAGTAAACTATTGTCTCGGTTTTGACTATAGTTACTTGATTTAAGTCACCCATACTTATCTGAACAGAGACCTCATCAGCGTTTGAGGCCGCATTCTCAAAAATTGTTAGTGTAAACTCATACTTCAACGGATTCTGTGGATCTACTTTGTAACTGATGTAGCCGCCACTTATGTGTGTGGCAAATGTGGTGCTGGAGGCAAGCAGTATGACAACCGCTAGGAGAAGTAAAAGTCTGGTTTTCATAGGCTAAGGATTTATGCACAATATACTATATTAACTGAAAATGAGATATAGATATTGTTAATATTATCCTATGTTACTATATTAATTTAGTGTAGAATTTCTGTGTAAGAACTTACTCTGTTTGCTTGCTGTTGAAGAGGCTGGTAAATTAGAGCCATACTTTACACACAAACATGAAACAAAACACCCTTAAATACATTGGTGGCCTGTTGTTGGTACTCAGTTTAGGAGCCTGCCAGCGCACTTTTGTAGCATCTCCCGTCCTAGAGAATACCGATGTTCCGGTTGACAAAACTGTAACTGCCGATCCACAAATGGAAGCGAAGATTGCACCTTACCGGCAGGAGGTAGTAGCAAAAATGTCGGAGGTGGTAGGTACAGCACCTAAATCCCTTACCAAAGGCAGTTACGAAACATCGCTGGGCAATTTTGTAACTGACCTGCAGATAAGCCAGAGCCAAAAGCTTTACGGCAAACCGATCAATTTTTCGCTCACAACAGATGGCGGCTTGCGTGTGCCGTTGCCGGAAGGTAACATTACTACTGGCCATGTGTTCGAGCTGATGCCTTTTGAAAACGAACTGGTAGTGCTAACCCTGACTGGCGACAAGGTTAAAGAACTGTTTGATTATGCAGCCCAAGCAAAGTTTGTGTTCATCAATAACTCTACTTACACTGTTGCCGATAGTAAAGCCACAGATATTAAAATAAACGGAAAGCCACTGGAGACAAATCAGACTTATACTTTGGTAACTTCTGATTACCTGGCCGGTGGCGGCGACAAGCTGACTATGCTCAAAAATCCTGTGAAGTATGAGAAAGTAGGCATGTTGCTGCGCGATGCTATCCTGCAGCAGATCAGGCAGCTAACTGCTGAAGGCAAGCCGGTAACAGCAGAAGTACAGAACCGTGTCACCATCCTCCCTTAAAGTATAAATCACCATGAAAAGAAGAGATTTTTTAAGAACAACAGCAGTAGGGGCGGCTGGTATAAGCTTGCTTGGAGTGCCTTTTTCAGCTGTAGCTGCACAAAGTATAACCCTCACCATTCTCCATACCAACGACCAGCATTCCCGCATCGATCCTATTCCGGACGATGGACGCAAACACGGGGGCATGGGCGGTATGGCAAGGCGTAAAACCCTAATAGAGCAGATTCGCAAAGAAGAACCAAACGTGTTGCTGCTTGATAGTGGCGACATATGGCAAGGCACACCATACTTTAACTTTTTTGGCGGAGAACTGGAGTACAAGCTGATGAGTGAGATGAAGTATGATGCTGCCACGCTGGGCAACCACGATTTTGACAATGGTTTAGTGGGACTGGAGAAAATGCTGCCACATGCGGCTTTCCCGTTCGTGTCTGCTAATTACGATTTCTCTAAAACTATACTTGAAAACCGCTTCGAACCATACAAGATCTTCGAGAAGCAGGGCGTGCGCATTGGCGTTTTTGGCCTGGGCATAGAATTGGACGGTCTGGTGAGCAAAAGTATGTACGGCGAAACCGTTTACAACGATCCGGTAGCTGTAGCCAGGGAAATGGTGCAGGAATTGCGCGATAAACAAAAATGTAACCTTATTGTCTGTCTTTCACATTTAGGTTACAAATATAGCAGCGATAAAATCGACGATATGAAGCTTGCGCAACAGGTAGATGGAATCGACCTTATACTTGGTGGCCATACCCATACTTTCCTGGATGAGCCTACTGTTGTGCAGCATAGCAACGGCCACGAAACGCTTGTAAACCAGGTGGGTTGGTCTGGTATTTTCCTGGGCCGCATCGACTTCTCGTTTAACAAAAGCTCCAAGAAAAAGACAGATGTGAGAACCGCAGTTTTACCGGTAAACACACCTGTAACAACTTCGTGAAAAAATAATTTTTTGTTTACATATATTTAAGCAAATTTGTAACCCCCTGCCGACAAAAGGAGGTTGGTTTCACCAAACTAATCTTAGTGAGTTTTGGAAAATTGGATGATTAAAGATTGTACGACTGTATGGAGTAACTGCCTGCAGGTGATCAAGGAAAACATTGGCGAACAAAGTTTTAAGACTTGGTTTGAGCCAATAAAGCCTATATCACTGCGTGACAGCGTGCTTACGATACAAGTGCCTAGCCAGTTCTTTTACGAGTGGCTGGAGGAGCACTATGTGCAGTTACTTAAGAAAGTCATTTACCAGGAGCTTGGCAGTGAGGGTAGGTTGGAATACTCCATTATTGTGGACCGTGGCAACGAGGCTAATAAACCGCAGACGGTAAACATCCCGACCAAAAAAATACCACAGGCAGTTGTAAATTCTTATAAGCCAGAGCAAAGCTTTATCAAAAGTCCGTTCGAGTCGAAGACGATTGACCGTAACTTCCTGAACTCGCAGCTGAACCCGGCTTATACTTTTGAGAACTACATCGAGGGTGACTGTAACCGCTTGGCTCGCTCTGCAGGTTATGCCGTAGCAAACAAACCGGGTACAACATCTTTCAACCCACTAATGGTTTATGGCGGTGTAGGATTGGGTAAAACGCACCTGGTACAGGCCATTGGTAACCAGATCAAAAACAGCAATCCAGAGAAGTTTGTACTCTACGTTTCGTCAGAGAAATTCGTGAACCAGTTCATCGAGTCCCTGAAAACGAACAACGTGCAGGACTTTGCTAACTTCTATTTGCTGGTGGATATCCTGATCATCGACGACGTACAGTTTTTGAGCGGTAAGGAGAAGACGCAGGAGATGTTCTTCCACATCTTCAACCACCTGCACCAGTCCGGCAAACAGATCGTGATGACCTCCGACTGTCCGCCACGCGACCTGAAAGGCCTTGAGGAGCGTCTGTTGTCCCGCTTTAAGTGGGGCTTAACCGCCGACTTGCAAAGCCCGGATTTTGAAACTCGTATGGCCATCATCCAGAAAAAGATGCAGGGCGACGGTATTGATATTCCGGATAACGTGGTAGAGTACCTGGCTTACAGCGTAGACACCAACGTGCGTGAGCTGGAAGGCGTGCTGATTTCATTGATCGCGCAGTCGTCGCTTAACCGTAAGGAAATTGACCTGGAGCTTGCCAAGCAGGCCCTGAAACATATTATAGAGGATGTGGAAACAGAGGTTAACCTCGACTTCATCCAGAAAACTGTAGCCGAGTACTTCCAAGTAAGCCTTGACTCTCTGAAAGCTAAAACGCGTAAAAAAGAGATCGTAACGGCTCGCCAGGTGGCGATGTACTTTGCCAAGGAGTTTACCAGCCATTCGCTTAAGTCTATCGGTTACCACTTCGGCGGCCGCGACCACAGTACGGTAATTCACTCAGTACAAACCGTATCCGACCTGATCGACACAGATAAGAAATTTAAAGCCAGCATTCAGGAGCTTCAGAAGAAGTTTAAGTCCAAAGCTGGTTAAGAAGTATAAAATATAAAAAGAGAGCGGGCCATACTTTGCAAAGTATGGCCCGCTCTCTTTTTATAACAACAAATAATTTACGGCCGGTTGGCAGTAGACTCCGAAAGAGCAAAGCCATTTAAAGCGGCCATGTCTTTTATCTTATTCTTAATCTTATCCAGATCTCGTTTTTTGCGCACTTGCTTCAGGTCCAGGTATACTTTTGTGCTGTCTTTTAAAGTAACTCTCAAGGCATAAGGCGATATATGCACAGCTGCGATATCAGGTATAGCGAAGATATGCTTCGTACGGAAAACGCCATACTTCTGCACAATGTACTGCGGCGTAACTTCAATGTAAGACTGCACCCCGAAAACAGAAGTGTTTTGCAGCACCACATAACCAAAGAAAACGAGGGCCAAGGCAAAGAAAACATAGTACAGGTAGTTTGCTCCGTCCGTGCCATCATCGGTTACGAGCAGCATAACAGACCATGCCAGCCAGAAAAGAGTAAGTATAATTTGTACAGTAAAAGAGAGTTTTGCACTTTTTGTTGGGCTTAGCTGCACAATTAACGAGGTTCGTGCATTACTACTACCGGGTACTGCCATGTTCTGGTGGTTAGGTTAAACATAAGATGCTATCTCATAACATACTTGTTGCAATATAATAATTTATTCAATTAAAGTAGCCTTAACATTAACCTCCGGTATGGCTTTCAGTGCTTTAGAAATTGGGCAATTCTCTTTTGACTTCTTAGCCAACTCCTGTAGCTTGTCGTTATCCAGGTCAGGCACTTTTGCCTCTACGTTCAGGTCTATTCGCTCTACTAGGGCTGCTCCGTCTTTTTCTCCCAGTATTACAGTTGCTTTAGCGTGTATGTAATCTGGCGTATAATTTTCCTTACCCAGCAAAGCACTCAAAAACATGGAGTAGCACCCGGAAAGTGCTGCGCCTATCAACTCTTCCGGCGTAGTGCCGTTTCTCTCGTTGCCAAAGCGCGTACCATAGCTGTAGGCAGATTCTATAGTGCCGTTTCCGGTTTTAATGTTACCTGAGCCATCTTTCAATCCTTTTTTCCAGGTGGCTTCTGCGTGGTGTTCTCTCATAGTTAATATTGGTTTATGGTTTCTCACCTTAATAGTGCTAATAGCCTCCAGATGTTACACCCAAGTATAAAATTAAGTACCAACACCACCGAAAATAGAAGATGATATGGCAATACTGGTTAATCTGGCTATATTTACCATCAGACAAAAACTGACTGTATGGGTGTAAAAGCATTGTTGAGTAAACCACTTGCTGCCTACGTGCATAAAAAGCACTTGCGCTGGATGGAGAATCCGGTGGAAGCACAGCAAGCGGTTTTCAGGAAAATCATTGACAAAGCTCAGAACACCCTGTTTGGACGCGACCATAAATTCAGCGGTATTAAAACGCATGCTGATTTTGTGAAGGCTGTGCCGGTGCGCGACTACGAAGGCCTGAACCAGTACTTTAACAAAGTAAAAGAAGGGGAGAGGGATGTGCTGTGGCCTGGTACCCCACTCTACCTCGCCAAAACATCCGGCACCACCTCTGGCACCAAGTATATTCCGATATCAAAGGATTCTATCTCGAACCACATAGACGGTGCCCGCGATGCATTATTAGCTTATGTGTACGAAACAGGCAAGTCTGCTTTTCTGGACGGTAAAATGATCTTTTTGTCAGGAAGCCCTGAACTTGATGAGGTGGCAGGTGTAAAAACAGGCCGCTTGTCGGGCATTGCCAATCATCATGTGCCGGGTTATCTGCGCACAAATCAGCTGCCAAGCTACCAAACTAACATTATAGAAGACTGGGAGAGCAAGCTGGATGAAATCATCGAAGAGACCATAGACCAGGACATGACTCTGATCTCAGGTATTCCGCCATGGGTGCAGATGTACTTTGATAAGCTGATCCGGCAGACTGGTAAAAAGGTAAAAGACATTTTCCCGAATTTTAGCCTGTTTGTGTACGGTGGCGTAAACTTTGATCCTTACCGCAAAAAGCTATTCGAGTCTATTGGCAAAGAGGTGGACTCTATTGAGCTGTTCCCGGCCTCCGAAGGTTTTTTTGCTTACCAAAACGAGCAAAATGACCCAAGCCTCTTACTGCTGCTGGATACCGGCATTTTCTATGAGTTTATACCTGTGTCTGAGTACTTCAACGATAACCCTACCCGCTTAACGATAGGCGAAGTAGAAGTTGGGGTAAACTATGCTTTAGTTGTAAGTAGCAACGCAGGGCTTTGGGCTTATTCTATTGGCGATACGGTTAAATTTACCTCGGTAAAACCATACAAACTAGTGGTGTCGGGTCGCATAAAGCATTACATTTCTGCGTTTGGAGAGCATGTAATCGGAGAGGAAGTAGAGAAGGCAATGAACGCTACGGTTGGCTTGTTCCCGGAAGTGGAGCTGACGGAGTTTACTGTAGCCCCTTACGTGAGCCAGGACCATGGTGCTTCCTATCATGAGTGGCTGGTAGAGTTTGCCAAGCCGCCGCTTAATGCCAGTGCCTTTTCCGAAGAACTCGACAAACAGCTTTGCAAACTGAATACGTATTACAACGATCTAATCACCGGAAACATTCTGCAAAAGCTAAAGCTAACGCAGCTTGCCAGAGGCTCGTTCAGGAACTACATGAAATCGCAGGGGAAACTAGGTGGCCAAAACAAAGTGCCGCGCCTGAGCAACGACAGAAAGTTAGCTGATGGACTGCTTGAAGCTAAATAAAATATTAAACAGCATCATTATTACGAGTCAGGCAAAGGGTAATTTCAACTCGGAACCCGGAACTCGTAACTCGTAACTTAACATGAAAAGAATTGCCATATTGGGCTCTACCGGGTCTATCGGTACACAGGCCCTTGAAGTTATAAAGGCAAACCCGGATAGCTTTGAGCTGGAGGTGCTTACTGCACACAGCAACGCGGATCTGCTGATACAGCAGGCGCTGGAGTTTAACCCTAACACTGTTGTTATCGCCAACGAGGCCCTGTACGATAAGGTGCAGGATGCCCTGCAGCACACCGATGTTAAAGTATACGCCGGTGCCGGTGCCCTTTGCTCGGTAGTGGAGATGGGTACAGTAGATATGGTGCTTACAGCTATGGTTGGTTATGCCGGCCTGCAGCCGACCATCCGTGCCATTAAAGCAGGTAAGCACATTGCCCTGGCCAACAAAGAGACATTGGTGGTAGCCGGACAGCTTATAACCGATCTGGCTGAAGAACATGCCGTAAACATTTACCCTGTCGATTCTGAGCACAGCGCCATTTTCCAGTGCCTGGCAGGGGAGTTTCATAACCCGATCGAAAAGATCATACTTACTGCCTCTGGTGGGCCGTTCAGAGGGCGCACCGCATCAGAGCTTGCTACCGTAACCAAAGCACAGGCCCTGAAACACCCGAACTGGGATATGGGAGCCAAAATCACCATCGATTCTGCTTCGCTGATGAACAAGGGGCTGGAAGTGATTGAGGCAAAGTGGCTGTTCGGGCTAAGAAACGAGCAGATTGAGGTAGTGGTGCATCCACAGTCTATCATTCACTCGCTGGTGCAGTTCGAAGATGGCTCCATTAAAGCACAGCTGGGGCTGCCTGATATGAAGCTGCCGATACAGTATGCACTGGGCTATCCAAACCGATTGAAGTCAGATTTTCCGCGTTTTAATTTCTTGGATTATCCGCAGCTAACTTTTGAGCAGCCGGACCTGGAGACATTCCGCAACCTGGCCCTTGCCTACAAAGCCATGGAGCAAGGCGGAAATATGGCCTGTATTTTGAACGCAGCCAACGAAGTAGCCGTAAGTGCTTTCCTGCGCGACGAGGTTGGTTTCCTGCAGATGTCGGATATCATCGAAAGTTGTATGGCAAAAGTTACGTATATTGCGAATCCTTCTTTCGATGACTATGTTACTACAGATAGAGAAACCCGTGAGAAGGCAACAGAACTCATAAATAACTAAAAACCTGCTGCCTTTAAGGCGCTAGATAACAAGAATAAGCTTTTTTGATGGATATTTTAATAATGGTTGGTCAGCTCATTCTGGGCCTGACGATACTGGTAGGATTGCACGAGTTGGGCCACATGCTGGCAGCTAAATGGTTCGGAATGCGCGTGGAGAAGTATGCCATCGGTTTCCCTCCTAAAATTTTCGGTAAAAAAATTGGCGAGACAGAGTACATGCTGGGCCTGATTCCATTGGGGGGATTTGTGAAAATATCAGGCATGGTGGATGAGTCGATGGACACGGAAGCGCTGAAGGAAGAACCGAAGCCTTGGGAGTTCCGGGCCAAACCAGCCTGGCAACGCCTGATTGTAATGATGGGCGGTATCATTGTGAACGTGATCACAGGTATTGTGATATACATTGCGCTTACCTTTAATTATGGGGAGCAATACACGCCTATATCTGAAGTTAAGTATGGTATTGTGCCTAATGAACTTGGGCAGGATATCGGCTTCCAGACAGGCGATAAACTAGTGGCAGTAAATGGCAAACAGCTAGAGCGCTTCGAGGATGTTTACTCAATGGATGCTTTACTTGGCCGTAATGCTTACTATACAGTAGAGCGCAACGGAGAACGTGTTAACCTAGAGGTTCCAGCAGATCTGATGGATCGTGTGGCTGACGATAAGGATCGTATGTTTTTTGTGCGTCCGAGGCAGCCATTTAGAGTAGGCCAGGTAATGGCTGGTAGCCCCGCAGCCAAAGCAGGATTGCAGGAAGGAGACTTTATTGCTAAAATAAACAACGAGAGCGTTAAGTTCTTCCATGAGTTTCAGGAGACATTACAAGGCAATGCCGGCAAGAAAATAACCATGATGGTTGAGCGTGACGGGAAGCCAATTAAACTGCAGGCGGAGGTAAGCGAAGAAGGCACACTGGGTTTCATGCCACAGGCGCTACTACAGACTGCCACTCGTGAGTATAGCCTAGGCGAAGCTATTCCTGCTGGTACTGACCAGGCTTTCGGCGTAATTACAGCTAACTTGAAAGGCTTTGGTAAAATATTCAGAGGCGAGGTTTCAGCTTCTAAATCGCTTAGCGGCCCGATCGGTATCGCCCAGATCTTTGGTGATACATTTACCTGGTATAAGTTCTGGAGCATAACAGCGATGCTGTCGATGGTGCTGGCGTTCATGAACTTCCTGCCGATTCCTGCGCTGGATGGCGGCCACGTGGTGTTCTTAACGTATGAGATAATCAGCGGGCGCAAGCCATCAGATAATTTTTTAGAGAATGCCCAAAAAGTGGGTATGGTTTTATTGTTAGGCTTAATGGCATTTGCTATATTTAACGATGTGTTCAAGATAATCTTCTAACCAAAGATCCTCTTATGAAAGCCATCGTGACGTATGCCCTGACAAACTTATTACTAGTATTTGCTATAATAACAGCCGAAGATGCTCCCGCAGCAGATTGGCCCATAAGTATAAACCAGCACGTTATCGCCGCACCAGGCGATAGCGTGTACCTGGTACAAAAAGGCGACACCTACTATAGCCTTTCCCGCCGCTTTAACATCCCGCTTGATTCGCTTCAGAAGTGGAACGATAACAAATTGCAGATTGGCCAGACGCTTTACTTAAGCCGTCACCGTATGGCACCTGCTCAAGCTGCCAAACCAAAATCACAATCTGCACCAAAATCATCCAAAGCCGCACCTGCCACTACTACTACTACTACTACACGACCTGCAGGCAGTAATTCCGCTTCTATTTCTTCGGTGCCCCGCACAGCCGAGCATAAGACAAAAAGCAGGGTAATGGTTATCCCATTCGATCCATACTTATACTTTTCGGATGCCGACGATGAAATTGCGCGTAAGTCTAAGATACCGCGCCAGAACGTGCGCCATGTTTTCCGCAACCGCCTGAACGCTATGTTGGCTCCAGAAGGCTACGAGACCATCCACTTGTTGGGCGGCGTGTACCGCGACAGCGTTAGCGAACTGAGCAGGCTTTACAAGTCGCTGAGCTACGGGTACCAGGATAACAAGCAATCTCGGTTTAACAAGCAGCCAGTTGTGGAGGAAGAAAAGGGAGGAGCCCTGGAGTGGGTGCAGCGGCAAAAAGAGAAGCTGGGAATGGAGAAGGAAGAGCAGCCGGTATCTGTTGCCCAGGATCCTACCAAGCACTTTGGTGTCACTGTTAAAGACCCGGAGTTCTTTGGCTATTTTAACAACCAGTACGGCATAGACTACTATGTTTTCATTAACCAGTTTGAGGTGAAAACGGTGTACGAAAACTGCCTGGACCGCGCAGCCTTGAACTATGAGCGTGATTTCATGGTTCATTATTCCATCTATAACAACAAAGGAGAACTGGTGTCGGGAAACAAAGTGAAGATTGCATACCAGTCTAACATGAACGATGTGCAGCGTATTGTAAGCGATAATATGCCAACTATGGCTAAGCGCGTGCTGTCGGACCTGCCGCCATCCGGTAAATAAGTATGAAATATAAATTCCTGTTTCTGGTGCTTGCATTTATGGCAGCATCCTTAGTGCCTGCCCTCGCGCATGATTTTCATACCAGTATCACCGATATCAAGTACAACCCACGCACGCAGTCTCTGGAGGTAGCCGTTAAAGTGTTTACCGATGACCTGGAAGAAGCTGTATCAAAGTTTACCAAAACCAAAGTGGTGTACAACAGCAAATCTGCAGAGCAAAAGCAGCAGCTAAATGCTTATTTGCAAAGCAAGCTTAGCTTTGAAGTTGCAAAGGGTAAGCCCCTGAAGTATAATTTCCTGGGGTCGGAGGCTGAGACAGATGCTGTTTGGTTGTACATAGAGGTTCCGGTTAAGAACTCTTCTCTGGCCCAGCTATATGTTAAGAACTCCGTACTGACTGAACTCTTCAACGATCAGATGAACATTGTTAACCTGAACTACAAAGGCAAAACAGAAAGTGTACTTTTACAGCGCGGCGAAGAGCAAAAGAAGTTTACGCTTTGATTTTTATTGATCCTGACAGCTGTCTCATTGCGCTTCTTTCACAAATAACCATCCAACCACCCTATCCCTCCTTGTTTAAGGCGGGGAATCTGCTACTACCGCTTCTCTGTCATCTTAATAACATTAGCCCTTCTCCTTATCATCCTGCAAGGATCTTGTGTGAAGGGAGGTTAAGCAGTTGCTACAGCACTTTCACTTTTAATCAGTAAAAGCAAAAAGTCCCCTTTGAAGGGGGTAGGGGATGATAATCGTGTGCTGATAACACCCATGCTTTAAATAAGGAGGGGCAAATATTAAATCTATCTTCTAACTTTAAGAAGCTTCCGCCACAACTTAAGAAATGCTGTAAGCAAAATAACCGCAGCTAGACATCCGCTAATAAATCGAACAACCCACATCTCTACTTGTGCAATGCTATTGATATCTGGCGTCTTCAGTAAAAACAATAACAGACCGGACGCGAATACAGCCAGCCAGAAGTATAGCCAGCCATACTTTGAACCCCGGGCAGCTCCATAAGTTGGCAGCAGCAGAACGTAAAAAGCTATAGCCGTTAACCCTGCAAACGTACTGAAATGCTGCACCCAGCGGCAAAGCGGGAGAGCAAAACCAAAGAAATCCACTGGTCTTCTAAGTATGGAGTAGTTTCTTACAAAATAGCCGGAGTAGTGGGTAAAGCTGTCCCAGAAGAGGTGCGAGAGAATACCTATCACAGCAGAAGCAAGAAAGATGTGCCAGTTGCCGCGCAAGTAGCTAAACCATTTGGCATGTGCCGCCACAGCAGCCCTGCGCTCCAAAAAGCCCGGCAAAAACCGAATAACCTGTTCCCTTACAATTGCATGAAAAACAAAGGCAAGTATAAGCGTAATAGGCAGGTTAAATACCAGTACCCCCTTCAACGTATGGCTTACCTTCGTAGTGATAATGGGATTGAGAAAATAGGCAAAATCAGGGGCTATACTTCCAATTACCAATCCTGTGGTAGAGAAAAAGCGGCCAAACTTATACTTTAGCGGAAGAACAATGGCAGGATGCGCGGCGGTAAATGGCATTTATACTTATTTAAATCCGCGTTCCGGCTTCTGTGGTTTTATCAGCCTGAACTCCACACGGCGGTTAATCTTACGGTCTTCGGCTGTCTTTTCTTCTTTTATCGGTTTGGTACTGCCGTAGCCGATGGCATCTATACGTCCCTCCACCATGTTCACCCTTCTTTCTATGTATTGCCGGATAGCGTCCGCACGATCCTGCGACAGCACCAGGTTAAAATCAGGGTCTCCGGCGCCATCAGTGTGACCAGCAATCTCCAGCCTGAAAGTTGGGTGGTCTATCAGGAACAGGGCTACCTCGTCAAGTATAGGCTTCATGTTCTCCTTTATCTCCGACATGTTCGGGTCGAACTCGATGTTCTCGAATACCATTGGTATGCTGTAATCGATCAGGGTGGTCATCAGATCTAGCTTAGTATCGTCCTGCAGCGAGATTTCTTTCTCAATGGTAAAGAAATCCGGGCCCTGAATCATCAGCATGTATCGGGAGTTATCTATCAGGTCAAATTCAAAAGAACCATCGGGGCGCAGGTATTTAGAAGAAACCTCTATGCCATTGTCCAGGTCTATGATAGAAACGATGCCCGAAAGTGGTTTATTGGTGACGGAGTCAGTTAATGTGCCCTGAACCTTTGTTACAGCCAAAGGGTGCGCTTCCATGGGTAATGGAAAAGAGAACAGGTCCAGGTTCTGGAGATCATTTGCCTCGGAGCGGGCATAGTATAAGTTTTTGGAGTCGGCATCGATGGTAAAGTAGTACTCGCTGCCCCGGCCGTTAACCAGTGGCCCTATGTTACGCGGCTCCTGCCAGTGCTCCTGTACTTTGTAGGTTTTGTAGATATCAAAATCGCCGAAGTTGTACAGCTGCCCCCTAGAGCTAAAGTACAGCACCTGATACTTAGGATGGAAAAAAGGGCTTACCTCACTTTCGCGGGTGTTAATGGTAGGGCCAATGTTCTTTGCAGGAGCCCAGTTGCCGTTTTTAGTTTTGTAAGTATAGTAGATGTCCGAGAGGCCAAATCCTCCCAAACGATCAGAGGCAAAGTATAACGTGTCTTCGTTGCGCGAGAGGGTAGGCTGAGAATCCCAGGCATTGGAGTTTACGTCAGGGCCAAGGTTCGTAATTTCGCCCCACTTACCGTCAGGCTGCATTTTGGCTATGTATAAGTCACAGTTGCCGTAGCCATCCGGAGACTCACAGCGGGCAAAGTATAGGGTTTTACCATCGCGGCTTAGGCGGCCGGAACCTTCATTATAAATGCTGTTTATTGGCTTGCCAAACGACTGTGCTTCTTCCCAGTGGCCGTTGTTTTGTTTAGAGAAGAAAAGATCTTCGTTGGCACGGCCGTTTAGCCCCTGCGTGTTGCGCTTGGAGGTAAAAATAAACACCTCATCCTCGCCGTTCAGGGTAGGGCCATAATCCTCAAACGAAGAGTTGATGGCATTGCCCATGTTCAGGTACACGCCTTTAGGCGGCTTAAACGTAGCAATGGATTTACGATATTCTACCAACTCATAATAATAATCCAGCGGCACGTAATAGTTTTTGGTGTTCTGCTCCAGCGAGTCGTAGTAAGAGTAAACGCCGCGGGCATCGGTGCGGTGGTGCTTTAATACCAGCCTGTATAGCTCTTTTGCCTCTTCTTTTCTGCCGGTGCGCTCAAACAGCTGGCCCAGGCGCCAGAGCAGGTAAGTATCTTTGTAAAAATTCTCTATCCCGAAGTTTGTAACATAAGTTTCCAGTAGAGGTAATACCTTGTCGTACTGTTTCCTTTTTTCGAGCTTTTGTATCGTAGATAGCTTCTTTTGGTCGCGATAGTAGGCTATTTTGTTTATATTAGGGAAGTTGAGGTGCAGCTCAGGATCTGGTACCTGCTTGCTGATCTTTAGTCCGCTTGTGCTGTCCAGCGGGATATGGTGCAATTGCCCATAGCTACGCAGGGGAACTAACAACCATGTTGTCAAAACTAATATAAGCAGGGGCTTGAACTGCATCAAAGTGTGTTTGTCCTCGTGCTCAAAGATATTATTTTTGAGTTATATTTTTGTGATAAATACACCTGCAGGTATTTTTTTAGCTGTAATTTTGCACATCAGTAGAATCTCACAAGACAAATCAGCAGGTTGCGGTAGTGTGGCACAGGTCTTGACAACTATAGAAGAACCCTGAAATAAGGCTATCAACGCTTTATTTCTGTCATTATGGCATTGATCATTATATGAATTATACGTTAAAGAATTTTTTACAGAACCTCTTGTTAAGCAATATATCAGACGACGACGAAGTAGAGTTGATCCCGATTATAACTGCTGAAGCAGAAGATGATCTTCCTACTGATACCCTGCCCGACGAACTCCCTATCTTAGCGGTTCGTAACACTGTGCTGTTTCCGGGTGTGGTGCTGCCCATTACAGTTAGCCGCAAAAAGTCGGTTAAGCTGGTGCGTAAGGCCCACAAAGGCGACAAAGTGATTGGCGTGGTTGCCCAGAAAAACTCTAACAGCGACGACCCAACAGCCGAAGACCTGTTTGAAGTAGGTACTATGGCCAAAATCCTGAAGATGCTGGTGCTGCCAGATGGTAATACCACTATTATTATACAGGGACACAGCCGTTTCAAGATAGAAGAGGTAACATCCGAAGATCCATATCTTACCGCCAAGGTTACAGCCTGCACCGAAACAGGGCTTAACAAGAAAGATAAGAACGTAAAAGCGTTGGTGCAGTCGCTAAAAGATGCGGCTGCAAAAATGCTGAAGCTGAACCCTGAGATACCGCAGGAGGCACAGGTGGCGTTGGATAATATTGATAACCCCGGTTTCCTGACGCACTTTCTATCAAGCAATCTGAATGTTGATGTAGCGCAAAAGCAGGCTTTGCTGGAGGTGAATGATGGCATGGAGCGTGGTACTCAACTGTTGGAAATGATGCTGCGCGAAATACAGTTGCTGGAACTGAAGCAGGAGATTCATACAAAAGTTCACACCGACCTGGATCAGCAGCAGCGCGATTACTTTTTGCGCCAGCAGATAAAGGTGCTTCAGGACGAATTGGGGCAGGAGGGACCGGATCAGGAGATAGAGCGCTTCAGAGAGCGTGCCGCTAAAAAGAAGTGGCCGGAGCCTGTAGCGCAGCATTTTAAGAAAGAGATTGACAAGCTGGCTCGCCTTAACCCGCAGGCGGCAGAGTACCCGGTAGCGGTTAACTACCTTGAGTTTCTGCTGGACCTGCCATGGAACGAGTACACCAAGGATAACTTCAACCTGAAGCGCACTAAAAAGATACTCGACGCAGACCACTATGGCCTGGAGAAAGTGAAGGAGCGTATTTTGGAGTACCTGGCCGTGCTTAAGCTTAAGAACGACATGAAGGCGCCTATACTTTGCCTGTATGGTCCTCCGGGTGTTGGTAAAACCTCACTGGGTAGGTCTATTGCAGAGTCGCTGGGCCGCAAGTATGTCAGAATGTCGTTGGGTGGCGTGCGCGACGAGGCCGAGATCCGCGGTCACCGCCGTACCTACGTAGGCGCCATGCCCGGCAAGATCATCAACCAGATTAAAAAAGTAGGCTCTTCTAATCCAGTTATTATTTTGGATGAGGTAGATAAAATTGCTTCTGATTTTAGAGGAGATCCTTCTTCTGCTTTGTTGGAAGTGTTGGACCCGGAGCAGAACAGCACGTTTATGGACAACTACCTGGACGTGGAGTATGACCTGTCCAAAGTATTGTTTATTGCCACTGCCAACTCTCTAGATACAATCCAGCCGGCCCTGCGTGACCGCATGGAGATCATAGAGCTGACAGGCTATACTTTAGAAGAGAAGACTGAGATAGCTAAGCGCCACCTATTGCCAAAGCAGGTAGCGGAGCACGGCCTTACAGAAGATGATGTGAAAGTATCTAAGGCTACCATCCAGAAGATCATAGAAGATTATACACGAGAATCTGGGGTGCGTAACCTGGAGCGCAAGATCGGGCAACTGGTGCGCCACACAGCCAAACTGAAGGCAATGGAGGAAGAGTACCAGAAAAGCCTAAAGCCTGAAGATGTGACCAAACGCCTTGGGCCGGAGATCTTCGACAAAGAAATTTACCAAGACATTGATACAGCTGGTGTTGTAACAGGCCTGGCTTGGACATCGGTGGGTGGTGATATCCTTTTCATCGAATCTATACTTAGCAAAGGCAAAGGCAAACTTACCTTGTCGGGCCAGTTAGGCGATGTGATGAAGGAGTCGGCCATGACGGCAATCTCATACTTAAAAGCCCATGCCGAGCTATTAAACATCGATTACCGCCTGTTCGACCAGTACGACCTGCACATCCACTTCCCGGAAGGAGCTGTGCCGAAAGACGGTCCGTCGGCAGGTATAGCCATCTTTACTTCTATTGCTTCTGTGTTTACGCAGCGCAAAGTAAAATCACGCCTGGCCATGACCGGTGAGATAACGTTGCGTGGTAAGGTATTGCCTGTAGGTGGTATAAAAGAAAAGATTCTGGCTGCCAAACGTGCCGGTGTAACCGACATTATACTTAGCCAGAAAAATAAGAAAGACATCAACGAGATTCCGGAGCAGTACATTAAAGGTCTGCACATCCATTATGTAGATCGTGTGGATGAGGTGGTAAAAATTGCGCTCCTGAAGGAAAAAGTGAAAAATCCGCTGAAACTGGTGGTGACGGAGGAGAAAGCCAGCGCTGATAAAGAGTAGTTGATTGCTGTCATCTCGACGATAGGAGAGATCTAATTAGGATGCTGAAGAGATTTCTCTCAAAGTTAGGAATTACAAAAAGAATAGGGTGAACCATCCTCACCCACTTATTCAAATTTAAGGAGTCCATGAACAGAACCCCTGCTCTTATACTTTGCATCTTGCTGGGCTTTGCGCTTAAGGCGCAGGCGCAGGTAGGGGGGCAGCGTGGCTTCACGTTTCTTGAGTTACCATCGAGTGCCAAGCAGGCCGCTTTAGGTGGGATAAATGTAACAGCTGGCGGGCACGATGTAAACATGGTGTCGGCTAACCCTGGTTTGCTTAACCCTGAAATGGACAACCAGCTTAGCCTGAGCTATGTGGGCTATCTGGCCGATATCAGGCAAAGCAATTTGGCCTATGCTTTTAACACCACTAAGTATGGCCGCTGGGCTTTAAACCTGAATTACCTGAACTACGGCGATTTTGTGCAGCGCGACGCAGCAGGAGCTGTTGAAGGTACTTTTAATGTAAATGATTACACATTAGGTATTACCCATGCCCGACAGGCAGAAGCCTTTACAATGGGGGCTACGGCTAAAGTGGCGGTGTCAAGTATGGCAGGCAACAAGGCTGTAGGTATACTTGCAGATGCAGGTGTGGCTTTTAAACATCCTGAAAAAGACTTTACAGTTGGCCTGGCTTTCAAAAATGTGGGTTACCAGGTAAAGCCTTTCGATGACGGAGAGCGCCAGCCCATGCCTTGGGATGCACAGTTGGGCGTAAGCTACAAGCCGGAGCACATGCCTGTGCGGCTCTCTGTTACAGCGCACCGCCTCTACCAATTCGATATTGTTTACCTAGACCCTAACGCAACTGGCCAGCTGGACGAGAATGGCAATGAGGTGAAAGAAGAAAAGCAGCTGGGAGATAAAATTGCCCGTCATTTTGTGGCAGGTGCTGAATTTGTTTTCAGTAAAAACTTTAACCTGAGGGCCGGCTATAACCACCTGCGCCGCAAAGAACTGAGGTTAGATAACGGTGGTGGAGGCGCAGGATTTTCACTGGGAGCCATGCTGCGCGTACGATCTTTTGAGCTAAACTACAGCAGCGCTTTCTTTCATCTTTCTGGTGCTACCCATTATGTTACTGTGAGCACCAACACCAGCACAATTCTTAAAAAGAAAAGCAGTTTATAACGTATAAGCTAGGGCACCGGCAAAGTGCCCCGGCACATATTCAAAATAAGACTACTATGTTAGATAATATTGCATCACTTACACCAGCACAAATTGTTGCAGAGCTGGATAAATATATAATCGGGCAGCACGATGCCAAACGCAATGTAGCCATTGCTCTGCGAAATCGCTGGCGCCGCATGAATGCCGATAAAAGCATACAGGGTGACATTGTACCGAACAATATCCTGATGATAGGCGCAACTGGTGTGGGTAAAACAGAAATTGCCCGTCGCCTGGCAAAAATTGCCGACGCCCCTTTCACTAAAGTAGAAGCATCTAAATTTACAGAAGTAGGCTATGTTGGCCGCGACGTAGAAAGTATGGTGCGCGACATGGTGGAGCAGTCAGTAAACTTGGTAAAACAGAAGAAAAAGGAAGAGGTAAAGCAGAAGGCCGCCGAAATGGTAGAGGATATCATCTTGGATGCGCTTATCCCGCCAATCCAGGGGCGCAATAACTCTCCGGTTAATCTGAGCACCGACCCGAGTGTAATGCCCGAAACAGACTATGAACTGAACGAGCGCACCCGCGAGAAATTCCGTGAGAAGATCAGAAATGGCGAGTTGGAAGACCGTAAAATTGAGATACGTGTGCAGCAGAGTTCTATGCCGGGCATGGGTGTAATGGGACCTGGTATGGACGAAGCCTCTATGATGAACATCCAGGAGATGATCAGCGGCATGATGCCTAAAAAGACTAAGAAGCGCAAAGTAACCATTGCCGAAGCCCGTAAGATTTTGCTTGAGGAAGAAGCAGCAAAGCTTATCGACATGGATGAGGTGAAGGAAGAAGCGATCTTTAAAGCTGAGAACTCAGGTATCATTTTTATTGATGAGATCGATAAAGTTGCCAGCTCCAGCAAAAAAGGCGGTGGCGGACCGGATGTGAGCCGTGAGGGTGTGCAGCGCGACCTGCTTCCGATTGTGGAGGGCTCTACAGTTAACACCAAGTATGGCATCATCAACACCGATCATATTTTATTCATTGCAGCAGGTGCGTTCCACGTGGCTAAGCCTTCCGATCTGATACCAGAGTTACAGGGCCGTTTCCCGATTCGTGTAGAGCTGGACAGCCTGACGAAGGATGATTTCTACCAGATCCTGAAGTTCCCTAAAAATGCGCTTACAAAACAGTATGAGGCGTTGCTAGCATCGGAAGGAGTGGAGCTTACCTTTAACGACGAGGCCCTGGACGAGATCGCTTCCATTGCCTACGAGGTAAATACTGAGGTAGAGAACATTGGTGCCCGTCGTCTGCAAACCGTAATGAGCCGCCTGCTAAACGACATACTTTTTGATGTGCCAGACAAGATCGGAGCCAACGCTCACATTTTAGTAGATCGCGCCATGGTGCAGGAGCGCCTGGCAGGTATGGTGAAGAACCGTGACCTGAGCCAGTATATACTTTAATTAGGAATGATGAATTAAGATTTATGAATTAGAAGTATAAAGTAGCCTTAATTCCTGGCACCGGTATCTAACCGGTGACGTAAGGTGGGCATGATTCTCCAGACCCGTTTTTATGCTTTAGATCATACTTTAAAGCTGGTGTTTCTGCAAAGGCAGGGGCACCAGCTTTTTTTTACAGGATTTAATTTAAAGCAATGTATAATATTGTTTCACTTATAAAATAATCAGGCTTGCCTCTTACTTAATCTAATTTGCTAAAACGTCTGCAGTACTTTATTGATTATTTTTTTCAAATCGTAAAAATAAAATAGTCTTCAGCTGCGAAGGATGTTTTATATCACGAAATATTAAGATGAAAAAGTATGGCAAATCAAAACTCGGCTTGTTCCTAGTAAGTTCTCTGTTACTAGTAGGATGTGATGATAACAACGACCAGATACCTGTTGTGTCAGAAACATTTACTGTTCGAATTGAAAATGTGTCTACTGAAAATTTAATTAATACGACACGAGCCAATGGGGCTGTACCTCTGTCTCAAGGGGTGTATGCAGTGTATGAGTCTGTTAACCCAATGTTCACAATAGGCATAGATAAAAAGTCAGATGCTGCACTTGAATTAATGGCTGAAGATGGTGTTACTACATTATTGCTTAATCAATTGGCAAGTATGAAAACCATAATCTCAGGATTATTTGAGGCACCAGGAGGCCCAGACAATAGCACTGCGTTATTTCCAGGAGAAGAAGCTACATTCACTTTCGAAGCGTCTCCAGGAGACGAGTTACAAATAATTACGATGTTTATGCAGTCTAATGATTGGTTTTATGCTTTTCGTCGTAATGGCCTTGATTTGTTTGATGGACTAGAAGCTATAGATGGAGATGTAACCTCTGAGTTGGTGCTTTATGATGCTGGTACAGAAGATGACACTGCTCCCGGAACCGGTCCAGATCAAAAGTTGGCTCAAGATCCTTCTGTCACAAATCAAGGTCCGAGAGATCCTCTAAATCAAATTCATCCTGCCGTCGGATCACATCCAGAATACACCATACCTGAAACCGCCTCTGTTATTAAAGTTACCATTACACACGATTAAACAAAGTTGCCTGCTAAAACAGAAAGCTGGTGCTGCTTCAATGGGGTATCAGCTTTTTGCTTTAAAGTTTTACTTACTTTATACTTCAGAAAGAAGAGATAACCTTTCTTTCCCCCTCATTCGTAATTCATAATTCACCATTCATAACTCAGAAAAGTGAACTACTACATCATCACCGGAGCCAGCAAAGGCATAGGCAAAGCGATAGCCGAAGAACTACTGAAAGACGAGAACAACCGTGTAGTGGGCGTATCGCGCACAAACAGTTTAAAGCACCCGAACTACCGCTACCAGCCCCTCGACTTTTCTGACATTGAAGCAGTAGAACACAACCTGCAAAAAGTGTTTCTGCCTTACAAAGACGCCGAACGCCTGGTGCTGATTAACAATGCCGGGGTGCTGGGTGATATTGGTTATGTAGGAGAGGGAATGCCCAACGAACGTTTTGAGTTTGTGTTTGATGTGAACGTGATTGTGCCCGCCATGCTGATGAACACTTTTCTGGAAGTATACCGCACGCTACCTTGCGAGAAGGTGATTGTTAATGTGAGTTCCGGTGCCGGTAAGTACCCGATTGATGGCTGGGCCAGCTACTGCGCCTCAAAGGCTGCTTTGGATATGCTCTCACAAACCATACAACAGGAACAGAATGTGCGTGGAACAGGCGTGAAAGTATATGCCCTATCGCCTGGAGTAGTAGACACAGGCATGCAGGAGCACATCCGGGAAAGCGACGCAGACCAATTTAGCAATGTGCAGCGCTTCCGCGAGTATAAAGCCAACGGTGAGCTTGCCTCCCCGGAAGCAGTGGGAAAAAAGATAGTAGAATTTCTGCACAGCACCGACAAGTATAACGATGTGCTGGTATCAGTTAGGGATATGTAAAGAAGTATAAATCTAGCAAAGTATAGCCTGGCATCAATGTCAGGCTTTTTTTGTGTCTTGGCCTAATCTCTTGGTCTGCAAGGGTATATCTTATAGCCTTTTTGATATGTTTGTTGCTAAATTGCTATAGTTATGCTAATTTACTATACTTTTAAATCAGAAGTATACCATATAGCACACCATGAAGAATCCGATCTGCCCGAAATGTGACGCAATGCACGTAGTAAAGAGTGGTGTGATAGGCGAAAGGCAACGCTATCACTGCAAACAATGCGGCTACTACTTTACGGTAAACAAGGTTGGTAAAAGTATCGATAGCTATTATGTTACAAAAGCACTGCAACTGTACATAGAGGGCATCAGCTACCGCGAAATCGAACGTATTCTGGGTGTCAGTCATGTGTCTGTAATGAACTGGGTGCGCAAGTATAACATTAAACCTCCGGTACAGGCGGTTTACCATCCCACCTACAAAGTAATGAACCAGGCGGAGCTGGTGGAGTACATCAAAAATGGTGGAAACCTGAAAGGCGCCGGTATGCTTATCACTGAATTGGGTGATAAGTACATGATGATAAAATGGAAGCGGTTTAAGGAATAAGCCTTTTCAGTTCTTCTAATGTACTTGCTGCAAAGGTATACTTTGGTTATACTTCTTAGCTATATCAAATTACCAAAAACCAACAAGCTGTTATTTTTTATCCAAACTTTTAGCTAGTATAGGTTAGCCAATACAGACAAAGCAACAGCTTGACACTCACTATCAAAAATTAAGCAGTTCTGTTAAGGCGCTCATTCCGGATGTAGGGCAGCAGGCACTGTGTTTAAGCAGAAACCTCCCGAATGTATAAGGTAAAATACCTTCATTAACTACAGAATTTACCACAGCTATAATCAGGCAGCATTACTGGCTTAAAGTAAGCTGCCTCCGGCGCTAGATATTTGCAGGCAGTGCTTTCTCCGCCATTTGTTGCCGTGGTTCCCATTATACAAGCCGGGATCCGGATTCAGGATACGGCGCAAACAGATTTTACAGAAGCATTATACTTTAACCCGGCAGCAAGGCAGTAATACCTGCTGGCTAAGACGAAGCTATACAATAAAATCACTAATTATACTTTAAACAAACTTATGGAAAGCAACAGAGAAAAAATGCAGGAGTACTGGCGGCGCAATGTCCGTATTCTGTTAACGTTGCTGGGGCTCTGGTTCTCGGTATCCTACCTGTTCGGCATCCTGCTCGTGGACCAGCTCAACGAGATACGTCTGGGCGGATTTAAGCTGGGCTTCTGGTTTGCCCAGCAAGGCTCTATCTACTTTTTCGTGCTGATCATCTTTGTGTATGTGTGGCTGATGAACCAGCTGGATAGGGAATACGATGTGCACGAAGAATAAAGCTCACCTTCACCCTCTCAGCTGCAATACATGGAAATCCTAACCTGGACATACATTATAGTGGGGCTTACATTTGCCCTATACATTGGCATAGCCATCTGGTCGCGGGCAGGCTCTACAAAAGAGTTTTACGTGGCAGGCGGTGGGGTTAGTCCGCTGGCCAACGGCATGGCCACGGCCGCCGACTGGATGTCTGCAGCCTCTTTTATCTCGATGGCCGGTCTTATCTCCTTTATGGGCTACGACGGTTCCGTGTACCTCATGGGCTGGACTGGTGGCTACGTGTTGCTTGCTCTTTTGTTGGCCCCATACCTGCGTAAGTTTGGCAAATTCACAGTGCCCGATTTTGTAGGCGATCGCTATTACTCTAAAACTGCGCGGCTGGTAGCTGTTATCTGTGCCATCTTTATCTCTTTTACCTATGTTGCCGGCCAAATGCGTGGGGTGGGTATCGTGTTTTCGCGTTTCCTGGAGGTGCAGATCGAAACAGGGGTGATCATCGGTATGGTGATCGTTTTATTCTATGCTGTGCTGGGTGGTATGAAAGGCATTACCTATACGCAGGTGGCACAGTACTGCGTGCTGATATTTGCGTACATGGTGCCTGCCGTTTTTATCTCGTTAATGCTCACCGATAATCCTGTTCCGCAGATAGGTTTAGGCGGTACTTTGGAAGACGGCACTTACCTGCTCGACAAGCTGGATGGCCTACTGACAGACCTTGGCTTTTCCGCCTACACCAATGGTAGCAAGGCAACCATTGATGTGTTTTTTATAACTGCAGCACTGATGGTGGGTACAGCAGGTTTGCCGCACGTTATCGTCCGTTTTTTTACTGTGCCTAAAGTTAAGGATGCCCGTATGTCGGCGGGTTATGCGCTGGTTTTCATTGCCATACTTTATATTACGGCCCCGGCAGTTGGAGCCTTTGGTATGTATAATATGCTTAACACAACGGTTAACAAACCAATAGCCTCAATGCCGCAGTGGGTAAGCAACTGGCAAAAAACAGATCTGATCAAAATAGAGGACAAGAACAACGACGGACGTGTGCAATATGTAAAAGACCCGGCTGCAAACGAACTTGTCATCGACAAAGATATTATGGTGCTGGCAAACCCTGAAATTGCCAGGCTGCCGAACTGGGTGATTGCCCTGGTGGCGGCCGGAGGTCTGGCAGCAGCACTCTCTACGGCAGCTGGTTTGTTATTGGTTATCTCCACATCCATTGCCCACGACCTGCTTAAAAAATCGGTTATGCCGGACATTACGGAGAAGAAGGAGCTGATCGCGGCACGCATCGCAGCAACATTGGCGGTAGTGATAGCAGGTTATTTTGGTATCAACCCTCCGGGTTTTGTGGCTGAAGTAGTGGCTTTTGCCTTTGGCCTGGCCGCCGCATCGTTCTTCCCGGTTATCATCATGGGTATTTTCTCCACCCGCATGAACAAGCAGGGAGCTATTTGGGGGATGGTGGTGGGGTTGCTGTTTACCATTGGCTATATCTCCTACTTTAAATTCATCAACCCGGAAATGAGCAAGCCCGAAAACTGGTTCCTGCACATCTCCCCTGAGGGCATTGGCACCGTTGGTATGATCCTGAATTTCATCGTGTCTTTTGTTGTGTCCAGGTTTACACCGGCGCCACCGGCCCATATACAGGAACTGGTGGAGGATATCCGCATTCCGCGTGGTGCAGGTACAGCAACAGTACATCATTAATATCCTGAATAAGTAAAATTTTACGTTCCGAATAAGCCAAAAGCAAAAGCTGCGGCTGCTAAAGTGTAGTATATGAAAACAAGCATTGAACAGCTGAAGGTGTTGTTGGTAGATGATGCCCCAAGTATACTGTTGCCACTGGAGTACCTGATGCGTAAAAGCGGCTTTAATGTTTTTATTGCCCGCAATGGTACCGAAGCCATCGAGTGCGTAAACAAGGAGTTGCCGCAGGTAGTGGTGCTTGATATTATGATGCCGGACGTAGATGGCTATCAAGTATGCCAGTACATCCGGAGCAAAAAAGAAATGGAGGGAGCAAAGGTGATTTTCCTGAGTGCCAGAATGAAAGAAGTGGACATTGCCCGTGGCTACGAAACCGGGGCAGACCTTTATATACCCAAACCTTTTTCACCTCGTTTTCTGATGGAGAAGATTGTAGAATTGGCGGGCAGTTAACGTATAGATGGTGAACAACCCATAAGCCCGGCTAAAGTATAACTAACCGGCGCTTAAAGTACTTTACGAGAAAGAACTTTAACCTTAAACACCTAAACCAACCAAGCGATGACAAATTTCCAAGTAAAGACATACGAAGAGTACCAGCAGGCTTACAAGCGAAGCATAGAAGATCCTGAAGGGTTCTGGAGTGATGTAGCAAGTACCTTTACCTGGCGCAAAAAGTGGAACACAACGCTGGAATGGAATTTTGAGGAGCCTGATGTAAAGTGGTTTAAAGGCGGTAAACTGAACATTACCGAAAACTGCCTGGACCGCCACCTGAAAACCCGCGGCAACAAACTCGCCCTGATCTGGGAGCCAAACGACCCGAAAGAAAGATTTGTGCGCTTTACCTACCGCGAACTCTACGAGAAAGTGTGCCAGTTTGCCAATGTGCTGAAGAAGAACGGTGTGCAGAAAGGGGATCGTGTGTGTATTTATATGCCGATGATTCCGGAGCTGGCCTTTGCCGTGCTAGCCTGCGCGCGCGTGGGTGCTATACATTCGGTAGTCTTTGCCGGCTTCTCCGCTGTAAGTATGGCCGACAGGATTAACGATGCCGGTGCCAAAATGGTGCTTACTTCTGATGGCCTTAACCGCGGAGCCAAGCAGATACCTGTAAAGCGTGTAGTGGATGAGGCCCTGGAGACCTGCCCTACAGTTGAGAAGGTGATTGTGGTGGAGCGTTTGGGCTGGGCTGTGAACATGGTGGAGGGGCGCGATGTGTGGTACCATGATGAAGTGCAGGATGTAAGTAAAGACTGCCCTGCTGAGGTGATGGATGCGGAAGACATGCTGTTCATACTTTATACTTCAGGCTCTACGGGCAAGCCAAAAGGCGTGGTGCATACGTGTGGCGGTTATATGGTATATGCAGAGTATAGCTTCCGGAACGTGTTTCAGTACGAAGAGAGCGATGTATACTGGTGCACAGCCGACATAGGATGGATAACAGGCCACACATACCTGCTGTATGGTCCGCTGCTGTCAGGTGCTACAACATTGATGTTCGAGGGTGTTCCAACGTACCCAGACATGGGGCGTTTCTGGCAGGTATGCGATAAGTTTGGCGTTACGATCTTTTACACAGCACCAACTGCCATACGTGCGTTAATGGGAGGCGATATTGATGAAGTACTTTCCTACAGCCTCGACTCACTGCGGGTATTGGGCTCTGTGGGCGAACCTATTAATGAGGAGGCCTGGCATTGGTACCATATCCATGTGGGCAAAGAGCGCTGCCCATTGGTAGATACCTGGTGGCAAACCGAGACAGGCGGCATTATGATCTCTACGCTGGCCAACGTAACTCCCATGAAGCCGAGCCACGCTGGCCTGCCGCTTCCGGGCATAGAACCAATCTTGGTAGACAGCGAAGGCAACGAGATAAAAGAGAACGGTGTGGAAGGCTACCTGTGCATCAAGCACCCATGGCCAAGTATGATCCGGACCACATACGGCGACCACGAACGCTGCCGCCTGAGCTACTTCTCAACTTACAAGAACCTGTATTTCACCGGCGATGGAGCCAAGCGAGACCAAGACGGATTGTACCGCATTATTGGCCGGGTAGATGATGTAATAAACGTGTCAGGTCACCGTTTTGGCACAGCCGAAATTGAAGAAGCCATCAACCATAATTCTCATGTAATAGAGTCGGCAGTTGTGGGTTACCCGCACGATGTAAAAGGGCAGGGCATCTACGCCTTCGTTATCTGTAAAGACAGACCTGAGAACGACGAGTGGCTGCGTGCCGAGATTATTGAAACAGTAGTTGAGAAAATAGGCAAGATAGCCAAGCCTGACAAGATTCAGATCGTAACTGGCCTGCCAAAAACCCGCTCAGGCAAGATCATGCGCCGCATCCTGCGCAAAGTAGCCGAAGGCGACGTGTCTAACCTTGGCGATACCTCTACCTTACTTGACCCTACTGTAGTAGATGAGATTGTAGAAGGATCCTTAAGCAAAGCAAAAGTTTAGTTGATTATAGTTTAGTTGATTGTTAAAAGTCCTGCTGCATCTGTAGCAGGACTTTTGTTTTACTGCCCCTCCTAAAAACAGGAGGATACTGGCGCCAGCATCCAGCTGGTGGCGTTGGGTGTGTGCGAGTCTCCAAGCTCGCGTTACAGTTACCGTTGGTCCAACCACCCCTAACCCCTCCTTGTCTAAGGCGGGAATCTGCTATCGCCAATTCAATTTCCTTTCTCTGTAGACTTTGCTTAATCTCCCTTCACCCAAGATCTTTCCAAGATGACAAATAGGAATAGCTTCAACTATAGTGATGGAAGATGATATAGTAAGAAAAAATTCCCCGCCTTAGACAAGGAGGGGTTAGGGGTGGTTGGACCTAGTGCTGCTAACCAATAACCGACACCTTGCAAAGCCTCAACCAAACCCTTACCTTAACATCTACAAACCACTACTATGAAACCCTCCAACGCCATACAGGAACGGGTGCAGGAATTCCTAAACAAGTATCCGCCGTTTAACCTGATAATGCCTGAAAAGCTGCAGCAACTGGCGGCGCAGGTGCGGGTTTTATACTTAGAGCCGGAACAGGTGCTGTTCTCGCAAGGCGACGCAAGGCATGCATTTTTTTATGTGGTAAGGCAGGGGGCGGTAAGGTTGCTGCAGCAGGATGAGTTGCAAGAACAACGACTCGTGGATATCTGTGACGAAGGAGATGTTTTTGGAGCACGTGCCTTAATTACAAAAAACAACTATGCCTCTACAGCCAAAGCAGCAGAAGAAACGCTGGTATATGGAGTGCCCATTGCGCTTTTCGAGCCCATACTTCACGAGAATCCCGAAGTAGCCTTATACTTTGCAGCAGGTTTTGCGGCAGGGGCTTCGGTACAACATGGCCGCATGCAGGAAACCAACCAGGCCCGACGCGGACTAAAAAGTCAGCTGGGTTTGCCGTTGCCCCTGCACCTCGAAGATGTATTGGCTGTGGATACCTCGCAGAGTCTCGTTACCTGCTCACCGGAAACCTCGCTGCGCCTGGCTGCCCAGATTATGAGCGACAAAGACTCCAGTTTTATGGTAGTGGTAGATGAACAGCAAAAACCTTTGGGTATTCTTACCGATACCGACATGCGCAAACGTGTAGTGGCTGGCCATGTAAGTATAGATGATCCGGTAACAGCTATCATGTCGTCGCCGGTGGTAAGTATAAAACCAAACCCACACATGGCCGAGGCCCTGATCTCGATGATGCGGCACAAGATTAAACACCTCTGCATAACCGCTGACGGAAGTATAAATACGGTGGTGCAGGGTGTGGTAACCGAGCACGACCTGTTGCTGGCGCAGGGCAGCAACCCGGCGGTTTTGGTGCAGGAGATCCGTCAGACTAAAAGTATAGCAAACCTGCCCACATTGCGCGACCGAGCCGAAGAGCTGCTGCAAAAGTATCTGGAGCAGGAGGTAAGCATCGCCTTTGTCGCTAACATTATCACCGAGATAAACGATGCGCTTATAGTTCGGGCTTTGCAGCATGCCGAAAGTATATTAGGGGAGCCACCTTTACGCTACTGCTGGCTTAGTATTGGCAGTGAAGGCCGCGAAGAACAGCTGCTACGCACCGACCAGGATAATGCGCTGGTGTTTGAAGACCAGCATGCTGCCGGCGAAAAAGAGGCGCAAGTATACTTTCTGAAGCTGGCAACTATAGTAAACGAACTGCTGGAGAAAAGCGGGTTCGAAAAGTGTCCGGCCAACATGATGGGCAGCAACCCGAAGTGGTGCCAGCCGCTGCACACCTGGAAACAGTATTTCTATAGTTGGATACACGAGCCTACCGAAGAGGCGATCATGCACACGTCCATCTTCTTCGATTACCGCCCCGTGTACGGTGATGTTAAACTGGCCGCGCAACTAACTGATTACATTTACGAGCATATACAGCAGGAGCGCATCTTTCTGCCGTTTCTGGCCAAGCATGCGCTGCAAACCCCGCCGCCGCTTAGCTTTTTTCGCAACTTTATAGTAGAGCGCGGCGGCGAGCACAAAGACCAATTCGACATTAAACTCCGTGCCATGACGCCCCTGGTAGATGCGGCCCGCGTGCTGACCTTAGACAACCGCGTAGCCGGAATGAACAACACCTTTAAACGTTTCGAGAAGCTGGCTGAGTTAGAGCCCCAAAATGCAGACCTGTACCGCGAGGCAGCCATGGCCTACGAAATTATGATGCGCTACCGTGCCCTGAACGGCTTGCGAAACCATGACTCTGGCCGCTACCTGAACCCGCAAGAGCTGAACAAGCTGGAGCGGCAAACGCTGCGCAACACCTTTAAACCCATCAGCGATGTGCAGGAGCTACTGCAGGTGCGTTTCCAACTTAGTTATTTAGGCTGATGCTCAATTGGCTAAAAAAACTGTTTACCCGCCCAACGCAGGCTGCGCCCGATGATCCGGAGTTCTGGAAAGTATACCTCCAAAGTATAAATAACCAGCCTGCCAACAGCACACCGTTGCACGAGGCCGTGTTTGTGGTGTTTGATACCGAAACCACCGGCTTAGATACCAAAACGAATAAAGTGCTAAGTATAGGAGCCGTTAAAGTACAGGGGCAACAAGTGCTGGTGCATGATAGTTTTGAGTGCTTGGTGCAGCAGGAGGTAGAGCAGGGTAACAAGAGCCCAGAGGTGCATGGTATACTTCCCTCGCAGGTGCAGCTGGGGCTAACGGAGCAGGAGGCGCTTAAAGCGTTCTTAACTTTTGCCGGCAATGCCATACTGGTAGGCCACCACGTAAAATTCGATACCGATATGCTGAACGGAATGCTCCGGCGAAGCGGCATACAAGGCAAGCTGTATAACCGAAGTATAGATACTGCTCAGTTGGCCCAGCGCCTCGAGCGTTTCCGCCAAAGCCCCGACAGCTTCAGCCGCTCCGACTACAGCCTCGACGCCCTCAGCCAAAAGTATAACCTGCCCACCGAAGCCCGCCACACTGCCCCCGGCGACGCCTTTACCACCGCCATACTTCTGCTAAAGCTGATGGCCCTGGCTAAGAAAAGGGGGATAAGGACAGTGGGGGAGTTGGTGAGGTAGGGGAAATTGTGATGAAACTTTATACATTATTAAATATATTCAAAAGTTGCTAAGTATCAATGTTAATTATATCTGCTATGCAATTAAAAAGAGGTGTTCTAATTCTTGTGTTTTCGACAGTTGCGATGTTCGCTTTGGCAACGATTGGATACTTTGGCCATCATTATAAATTTTCGGCGGTTACTATTTTATACTTTCTCTTAACATTATACTTTCTGGGGAAGACAGCAACTTTACAGGAAAAAGTATGGGTAATATTTCTAATATTGCTTCCTCCGGCAGTTCTCTACCTGCCATTACACTTGATGAGTTTCGAAGGTACTAAGCAGTCAGTTCCAAGTTCTGCAGCACATCTTATTGGTATTGGTTCCGGCACTTTAGTAAATATATCAGGCAAATCACTGAAAGTTGGCTTAGTAACTTTGATACTGTTCCTTTGTATATGGACTACTTCAAAGGGATATGACCTTTGGCTTAACAAATTGAGTTTTGGTACATATACAGGTTCTGTTTCAGAGCAGCTGCCACAGTTTTCATTGTCAGATTCAGAAGGCAATGTTATAACGAGCAATAACTTTAATGAAAAACTTATTGTGCTGGATTTTTGGACTACAAGTTGTGGAATATGTTTTAAGAAGTTTCCTGTTTTACAGGAGAAAGCTAAACCTTACAAAAACCATTCTAAAGTTGAATTTTATGCTGTGAACATACCTGTAGCCAGAGACACCTTAGGGCAGGGACAAAGGACAATTGAGAGTTTAGGTTACTCTTTTTCCAATTTATTTGCTAGTGGAGAGGATGTAGCAAAAGCCTTTGGAGTAAGATTCTATCCAACAGTGCTTATACTTAAAAATGGGAATGAGATTGTCTACAGAGGGAGTATTGAGGGTATAGATGATGAAATCGACGATTATTTAGACTTATAAGAATAGTTTAAAACCGCTTTAGCTTAACCAAATCATAAAATGAGCCACATACTTGAAACAGAAAGGCTAAGGTTACGGGAGTTCACACTCCAGGACACAGCGTTTGTGCTAGAGCTTTTAAACAGCCCAGGCTGGTTGCAATTTATCGGAGACAGAAACGTAAAAACAGAGGCACAGGCAAAAAGCTATCTCGAAAATGGGCCGCTAGAAAGTTACCGTGTAAATGGCTTCGGGTTATGGTTAGTTGAGAAAAAAGACAACAGCCAGCCAATGGGAATGTGTGGTATATTAAAGCGAAATACTCTGAAAAACCCGGATATTGGCTTTGCGTTTTTACCCGGATTTGATGGCAAAGGCTATGCTTACGAATCTGCCACTGCAACGATGGCCTATGCAAACAATCAACTAAAATTACCAAAGATAGCGGCCATAACCATAGCTGACAATGAAAGGTCGATCAGGCTTTTAGAAAAAATAGGAATGGCTTATACCGGCACTGTTCGCTTAGCCGACGATCAGGATGAGTTGCTTTTATACTGTAACTGATCAAGTATAACCCGTATTGATTTTAGCTTAGCTTTAAACTATAAACTATGACAAGAAAAGCATTTACCGCAGAAGGGGCAGTAGCTGTAGGCCCGTATACACACGCTGTAGAAGCCGGCGATCTGGTATACCTCTCCGGGCAAACACCTATTGATGCAGCAACCGGAAAGCTAATAGAAGGCGACATTGCGGCCCAGACAGAACAATGCTTCAAAAACCTGTTTAGCATACTTGCTGCAGCAGATCTGACGTCAGACCATGTAGTAAAGGTGAATGTATTCCTAACAGATATGGCTAATTTTGCAGCCATGAATGCTGTGTATGAAAAGCATTTTACTGCTCCTTATCCGGCCCGTACCACCATAGGTGTGGCTTCGCTGCCATTAGGTGCGCAGGTAGAGCTAGAGATGATTGCCCAGAGAGGCTTATAAAGTATACTTATACTTTTGTCGTCCATACTTGCGCAGCCCTTATCTTTGCGGCAGCAAAACTAAAAGCTATGATTGACGAGACACACAACCCCTGGACCACCCTCTCCAGCAAAAATATTTACCAAAACCCCTGGATTAAAGTGCGCGAAGACCAGGTACTGAACCCGAAAGGCGGAGAAGGTATCTATGGTGTGGTAAGTATGAAAAATAAAGCCATTGGCATCATTCCCATTGATGACGAAGGCTATACTTACCTGATCGGGCAGTACCGTTACCCCCTAAACGAATACAGTTGGGAGATACCCATGGGCGGAGGCTTGGTAGAGAACGACATCCTTGAATCGGCGAAGCGTGAGCTGCAAGAGGAGACAGGCTTTACTGCTGCTAAATGGACCAACATCTGCCGGCTTCATACTTCCAATTCCGTAACCGACGAAGAAGGCTTTGTGTTTCTGGCGCAGGAGCTAACCGCCGGCGAAACCGCCTTTGAAGAAACAGAAGAATTGCATATCAAAAAAGTACCCTTTTCAGAAGCCGTGCGCATGGCCATGAATAATGAGATTACCGATGCTATCAGTGTGGCAGGTATACTAAAAGCGCATCTTCTGCTACAGCAGGAGGCAAAAGCACAGTAGTTACAGATCGCATTTTTGGGAGAAGTATAAAGTGTAAATTTAAATCGACTGATAGCTAATGCTTTATGAAAGTAGGGACAAAGTTTAAATCGGGAATAAGCATACCATCAGCCACCACAGCACGTTAATGAATTATTCTGAAACCGGATTGGTTCTTGAGAAGTTGAAGAATAAGGGAATATTATTACATTTGAGTGCATGAAAGCAATTAAATACCTCTCCCAAAGACTATACACAACCTGGTGTTGCACCTGGTTTATAGTGCCCTTTGTGGTTACCTATCCGGTACAGGCTTTCCTGATACGTAAAGAGAAGTGGTATAAGCACGTGCATAACATCAACAGAGCTTGGTCTACGGTGTTTCTGCGCATGTTCATGGCCCCGCTTATTGTGGAGTGGCGCATGAGGTTAAACCCGAAGCAGCAGTACATCTTCACGCCAAACCACAGTTCCTATCTCGATATCCCGATGATGCTGCATTCCATTCCCGGATTTCTTAACTTTGTTGGGAAAAGCTCGTTGGCAAAGGTGCCGCTGTGGGGTAAAGTATACAATAAGCTGTACATCTCAGTGGATCGTAAAAGTGCCGTAAGCAGTGCCAAAAGCTATATTAAGTCGGTTAAGTCGCTGGAACAGGGGCGTAATCTGGTAATTTTCCCAGAGGGCACCATACCGCCTACAGCCGGAGAGCAGTTGCTGCCTTTTAAAGACGGACCGTTTAAACTGGCTATTGAGAAGCAGTTGCCGGTAGTACCCGTAACCATGCCTTATAACCAACATTTCCTGCCCGACCTGGATGGGAAGCTGAAGGTAAGGTGGCATCCGCTTAAGATCGTGTTCCATGAGCCGATCGAAACAAAAGGCATGACACTGGCAGACCTGCCAATGCTGAAGGAGCGGGTTTTTAACATAATTCAAACAGAAGTAACAAAACATACAAAGACAGATGTCAACAGATATTCAGACTATCAGGAAATTAGCGCACTTAGCAAGGCTGGAGTTTAACGACGAGAAAGAGCAGGAAGTGCTGCAGGATCTGAATAAGATCCTGAACTGGGTAGACCAACTGCGCGAACTCGACACGGAAAACGTAGAGCCGCTGACGCATATGTCTGAAGAAGTGAATGTGATGCGTGAAGATGTGGCACAGAACACTATCACACACGAACAGGCGTTGCTGAACGCCCCTAAAAAAGACTCCGATTATTTCAGGGTACCAAAAGTGCTGGAATAGTCTGCTGACTAACCTATGAGCAAAATCAAATTCTGGAAAGGCTGGGATACTGACACCAAGTATCCCTATCTTTTTTTATTGCTGCTGAGCCTGCTGGCTCTAACTATTGGCGTATTCTATTACTTTGCTGGAGAGGATTACGCCTATGCCTGGGATAAGATAACAGACCTGCAGGTGGTGCCTGTGCCTGTGCACGAGGTGTCGCGGTTACTCGAAAACTTTACCCTGACGGCAGACGGATACCTACTCTTTGAGCAATATGATGTAGCTCCGCCCACCACAAATACAACGGCCGCCACGCTGTTTTTAGGATTTATAGCCCTTTCCATCGCCTTTTACACGGCAGCTATCAGTACCATGAAGCGCATTCCATACTTTGTAGGGGTGCTGTTACTGATGCTGTTCCTGGCTAGTTTCTACTTTGATGAGTTAAGCATTTTTGGTGCTGGCACCAGCCAGACAACCCTGTTGGTAAGTATAATCTTACTGGCAGCAGGAAGCTATTCTTTCCAGGCTTTTCTGCCTCAAACAAAGTTCTCGCTGCGCTTGCTTGTGATGCTGGGTATTGTAGGCATGCTGGGGGTAATTTTCTACAGCGAAGCAGATTTCTCGGCAGAGCTGGTAACGCTGCACCTGGTTAACTACAGCAGTATCGGCACGCTACTGGTTACGCTGTTGTTCATGCTCTGGGTGTCTTACGAAAACGTAAACGCCCTGCTCTGGATCAACACACAAGGTAAAACACCGGAGCGACGCTTTAGCTTGTGGCAATTTATACTTGTAACCGTTCTATACTTGTTAAACCTGCTGTTGCTGTACCTGCGCCACATCGGTTACCTGCACGCCGACCTGTTGTACATCAATGCCTATGTTATTTTGCTGCTGTCGACAATAGCTGGCTTCTGGGGTATGCGACAGCGCGAGGCGTACTACAAAAAGCTTTTCCCGTTCAGGCCAACCGGCGCGGTACTGTACCTGGTATTTGCAACCATCGCCTTCGCCAGCATAGGCTACGCATTTGCTACTGCCAATGATACGTACATTGCCCTGTTCCGAGACCTGGTGGTGTACACGCACCTGGCTTTCGGGTTTGTGTTTTTTATTTACGTGATGATAAACTTTGGCAGGCTGATTGAGCAGCGCCTGCCAGTTTACAAAGTTGTTTACGAGCCCAAGAGCTTTTCACTGGTTTCGTTCTTTATCATGGGTATTATCTTGTGTGCCATACTTATAGTGCGCACACAGTACCGTTCCTATACTTATGCCTTTGCCGGCCACTATAGCTACCTCGGCGATTTGTATGCAGCGTCAGGCAACGACATCCTGGCAGAGCGCTATTATGTAGAGAGTGATGTGTATGATGTAAACAACGTGAAAGCAAACTATAGCCTGGCAGCCCTTTACCGCAAAACCGACCAGCGCAACAACGAGATTCTTCGCTTGAAAGACGCTATCACGAAGCGGCCTAACCCAAAGCTGTATGTGCGCCTGGCTAATCTTTACGACGAAAAACAGTACTTCTTCGAAAAGCTCTATGTGCTGCAGGAGGGGATAGATAAGTTTCCGGAAAGCTCGGAGATCTATAATAACCTGGCGCTGATGTACGCGCAGACAAATGTGCAGGATAGTACCGAGTATTACTTTAACCTGGCGCAGGAGCATGCATCGGATAAAGATTTTATTTATAGCAACAGGCTGGCTTATTATACAAGGCAGGCCATGCTGGAACCTGCCCGTACGCTGCTGGACGAGTCTACAAAGGGGAAATATAAAACCCTGCGAAGCAACACAGCAGTTTTAAGGCAATTGCTTGGCCTGGACCCACGTGAGAAAGAAGCATATACACCAGATTCCCTGGAAAGCGTAGAGGACCTGACACTATTTTACAACCAGACGATAAGTAGGCTGAACAGTGGAGATACTGCCCGAATAGAGCCCATCAACCGTTACTTGTCTTCGCCGGGTAATCAGCTTTTCTTTGAAGATCTGTTATACTTAAAAGGCCTTGTACACCATTACAACGGCCGCCCACGAGAGGGGAGAAGGCTGCTGGAGAACCTGGCTTTACAAGCAGAGGCCAAAAGCGGTTACTATAGCTATGCGCTGGGGCTATGGATGCTGGAAGAAAGAAATTACAAAGCTGCTGCCTCCTATTTTAAAAGAGCAAAAGACAACGGCTACCAATATGCCTTTTTAGCGCATGGCTATGCGCTGGCACTGGCCGGGCAGCCACAAAAGGCGGTGGAGGCCCTGCAGGAGGTAGGGTTTACAGAGAATGAGGCCGCCATAGCTGTGGCACAGGACCTGATGAACGTACTGCAGCAGGATGTTTCTACTATTCTGCAGGAGGCTCCGGACAAGGATAAGGTGCAGTACATGATAGCTTTTCTGCCACAGCTCCAGAAGGAAGAAGTAAATGCACTGGTACAGGCCGTTGAAGACAAGGACCTGAAACGTAGAGCCCTGATTGCACGCGTAAACTATCTGATGGCGAAGCAAAGTTGGAAAGAAGCTTTCGATGCTATACAGGATGCATCTACAAAGTTGCAGCCTGAAGGAGAGCTACGTTCTGCATTAAATTTGCAACAACTGAGGCTTTGGCTGAATACTGGCAAATATGACGTGCTGCTAAGCAAAATGGACCAGCTATACTTAACAGACCGTGACAAGCGACAGCATTTATACTTTAAAGCCAAGGTAGCAGAGGCAAAAGGACGCACAGAAGAGGCCGCTACCAAGTATGAGCAGGCAGTTAAAATGCTGCTGTACGATGAGGAAGTGGTACTGTCTGCGGCCAACTTTTTTAATAAGCATGAGCCTAAAACTGAAAAAGCCTATAACATCCTTTTAAGCGGGATAACCTATAATCCATACGCTGCAGAACTATACAAAGCCTATGCCCTCGAGAGCGTGGAACAGGGGCTTTACAGTTATGCAGACCAGGCTAAAGAGGCGCTTCAAAGCTTGCTTCCTGCGTCAGAATATAGTACATTTATACAGAAATTAGACAAAAAGCGCCAGGAGGCTGCAGCACGCGCCGACGAGTGGCAACTATGAAATTAGCTGTATGAGCGTTATCATCGAAACTCACGATATCTCGAAGGTTTACAGAATGGGAGCCGAAACCATTCATGCCCTTAAGTCTGTGTCTATCAAAATAAGCAAAGGCGAGTATGTAGCGTTTATGGGGCCGTCCGGTTCAGGCAAATCCACGCTCATGAACATTATCGGCTGCCTTGATACTCCTAGTGGTGGGCAGTATATCCTGAACGGACAGGACGTGAGTAACATGACCGATAATGAACTGGCAGAGGTGCGCAATAAGGAAATCGGCTTCGTATTCCAGACGTTTAATCTGCTGCCGCGACAGTCGTCGCTGGAGAACGTAGCTTTACCGCTTATTTATGCCGGCTATAGCAAAAGTAAACGCACAGAAAAGGCCCAATTAGCTCTGGAGAGCGTAGGTTTGGGTAACCGGGGTAAGCATAAGCCAAACGAGTTGTCTGGTGGTCAGCGCCAGCGTGTGGCCATTGCCCGTGCCCTTATAAACGATCCTAGTATTATACTTGCCGACGAACCAACAGGTAACCTCGATTCCAAGACCTCTTACGAGATCATGGAGCTGTTCGAGAACCTGCACTCCAAAGGCAACACTATTATCATGGTAACGCACGAAGAGGATATTGCCCGCTACGCGCACCGCATCGTGCGCCTTCGCGATGGCCTTATCGAGTCTGATGTTATGAATCAAGATATCGTAACAGCATCCAAGTTACAGTCTGAACACTCACACTAAATGAAGATTTATACCAAAACAGGTGACAAGGGGACTACTGCACTCATTGGTGGTACCCGTGTGTCTAAAGCCGACCTACGCATAGAAGCATACGGAACAGTGGATGAACTGAACTCCTACATTGGTCTGGTGCGCGACCAGGAAGTAAACTATTCTCGCATGGATATTCTCAAAGAAATTCAGGACAGGCTGTTTACAATAGGTGCACTGCTGGCTACAGATCCGGAAAAATCTAAAATGAAAACCCCCGACCTGCACGAGGAGGATATAACCTTGCTGGAGCAGGAAATAGATAAGTATACTGCTGAAGTGCCGCCCCTACGCGCTTTTGTGTTGCCTGGTGGACATCAGTCGGTGTCGTTTTGCCACGTGGCCCGCTGCGTTTGTCGCCGTGCTGAGCGGCTGGCAATAAGCTTGCAACAGGTGTCGGAGGTAGATAATTTAATAGTTAAATATTTGAACAGATTATCTGACTATCTGTTTGCACTTTGCCGTAAAATGACGCAGGAGCTTAATGCCGAAGAGATCACTTGGAAACCCCGCGTCTGATACCAAATGAAAGAACCAAACAAACCTACTATGTCATTAGACCTACTATCGATACCAGCCGAGTGCGTCACCCAATCACGCATTTCGGAGCTGGACTATAACAACATTGAGTTCGGTAAAATATTCTCAGACCACATGCTGGTGGCCGATTACAAAGACGGTGCGTGGCAAACGCCGCAGATCATGCCGTATGGCAACATGTCTTTGAGCCCTGCAACATCAGCGCTGCATTATGGACAGTCTATTTTTGAGGGCATGAAAGCCTATAAGGCTGCAAACGGAGATATACTTTTGTTTAGGCCGCTGGATAACTTCAGACGTCTGAATATATCTGCAGAGCGCATGTGCATGGCTGAGCTGCCGGAGGATATCTTTATGCAAGGCTTAGAGCAACTGCTGCGACTGGATGCCGCATGGGTGCCGCCAACTTCAGGCTGTGCATTATACATCCGTCCGTTTATGTTCGCTACCGACGATTTTATCGGTGTTCGCCCGTCCTCTAGCTACAGGTTTACGATTTTCTCATGTCCGGTGGGTGCTTATTATGGACAGCCATTGAAAGTAGCCATTGAGCCACATTACGTACGTTCAGCTGAGGGAGGCGCTGGTTTTGCCAAGGCAGCAGGTAACTATGGTGCAGCACTTCTACCTGCCCGCAAAATGCAGGAGAGAGGCTACCACCAGCTTATCTGGACAGATGCCAAAGAGCATAAATTTATTGAGGAGTCTGGCACCATGAACCTGATGTTTGTGATCGACGGAAAGCTAATTACGCCTCCGGCCAGCACAACAATCTTAAAAGGCATTACAAGAGACAGCGTATTGCAATTGGCCCGTGACTTTGGCTACACAGTAGAAGAGCGTAAGGTATCTGTAGATGAAATTGTAGAAGCCCACAAAGCTGGTAAGTTGCAGGAGGCATTTGGTACAGGTACAGCCGCTACTATTGCCCAGATTGCTACTATCCACTACAATGGCCAGGACATGGACCTGCCAGCTATAGAGAACCGTGAAATATCGAACAGGGTAGCTACTGAACTGGATAAAATTAAAACAGGTCAGGCACCTGACAAGCACAACTGGGTGTATCGTATCAGCCTGTAAAGTATAAAGTATAGTATAAAATGCTGGAGTATAAGCCTTAAGTTTATACTTCAGCATTTTTGTTGTTTAAAACAAAGTATAAACCGCATAGCTAATGACAACCGAGCAAGTAAAAGAGTTGAAGGCCAGAGTAGAGGCCTTAAGGAGGTACCTTTGACTACGATGCCAAGAAAGAGCAGGTAGCCGAAACCGAAGTACGCACCACTGCCCCCAACTTCTGGGACGATCCCAAAGAAGCCGAAAAAGTACTGAAAGAAGTAAAGTCTGTTAAAGTCTGGACAGACCATTATGATGAAGTAGAGAAAGCTGTTTCTGATTTTGAAGTGCTCTTTGATTTCTATAAAGAAGGAGATGTGTCGGAAGAAGATATACAGCAGGAGTATAAGAAAGCTGTAGAGGCTGTGGAAGGGCTTGAGTTTAAGCGTATGCTAAGCGGCGAGGAAGATCAACTAAGTGCTATACTTGAGATCAATCCCGGGGCTGGCGGTACCGAAAGCCAGGACTGGGCCGAAATGCTGATGCGCATGTACATTATGTGGGCCGAGTCGCATAACTTCGGTGTAAAGCAGATCAACTACAATGCCGGTGAAGGCGCAGGGATAAAGTCGGCTACGCTGGAAATTACCGGCGACTTTGCTTATGGTTATCTTAAATCAGAGATAGGGGTGCATCGCCTGGTACGCATCTCACCGTTCGATTCTGGTGGCCGCCGCCATACTTCGTTTGCCTCGGTATTTGCTTACCCTGTGGTAGATGATACTATAAATATTGAGATCAACCCTAGCGACATAGACTGGGATACGTACCGTGCAGGTGGCGCAGGCGGACAGAACGTGAACAAAGTGGAAACGGCAGTTCGCCTGAAGCACAAGCCAACTGGTATTGTGATAGAGTGTCAGATAGAGCGTTCGCAGCTGATGAACAAGGAGCACGCCCTACGCATGCTTAAGTCACGCCTTTACCAGATAGAGATGGAGAAACGCAACGAAGAACGCGATCGCATTGAAAGCACAAAGAAGCGCATCGACTTTGGCTCTCAGATTCGGAATTACGTGCTGCACCCTTACAAACTTGTAAAGGACATTAGAACAGGTGTAGAACGTTCGGATGTACAGAATGTGCTGGATGGTGACTTAGATGAATATATTAAGGCATTTCTGATGCAAGCGTAGAAGGTTTTCTACTAGATAAAGCAGCGGGGGCTATCATTTTTAGTGATAGCCCCCGCTGCTTTTTTGTTACAGGATGAAATTTCATGATTTACGTTGAATTTCACACAGTTAAGGTGTTAGTCCATAATTGCACTTAATATTATTATATAAAGTACAAATAAGCTTTCATTAATAGGACTATTTCTATATTGAAAGATTTTTATTGCAATGTAAAATATTGATATACAAACATATATGATTGCATATATTAGATATGTTTAATCGGTTTTAGTGATTAAAAGCTAACCTTTTTTTTAACTGAATTCGTAAAACCACTTTGATATGTTGTACTATCTAAATAATTAATTTGTATGAAAAGAGGTCTACTACTAACCTTTTTATTGGCGATACTGCTGTCAATAGAAGGTTTCTCACAAACAACTCAGACCATCAAAGGTCGGGTAACCGACGCTGAGACAGGTCAGGCTTTACCAGGTGTTGCAGTACTGGTAAAGGGCACTACAACAGGTACTACTACAGGAGCTAATGGTGAATATGCACTTGAGGTACCTATACCTGTAAACACAAAAGTTCTTCAGTTCAGATTTATAGGATATGGGGTAGTAGAGCGAGCCATAGGCAGCACTACCACTATAGACGCACAGTTAAGTGTCGATACCAAACAGCTTAGTGAAGTTGTTGTTACAGCGTTTGGTATTGAAAAAGAAGAGAAGGCTCTCAGCTATTCAGTGCAACAGGTAACAGGTGAAGAGGTAAACAGAACTAATCAGCCAAATGTTACCAACGCTATTCAGGGTAAAGTAGCTGGGGTTATCGTTCGGCAGTCGAGTGGTCTGCCAGGCTCATCTTCTACCATTACTGTTCGTGGTAACCGCTCTTTTACAGGTAACAACCAACCATTATATGTAGTGGATGGCATGCCAATTGAAAGTAATGCCATTCAACAAGCTGGTGGTACAGGTATAGGCGTTGGCGGTGTAAGTGGTACTGATGCCTCTGCGCGTGCTCTTGATATTAATCCAAATGATATTGAATCTATTTCTGTACTGAAAGGAGGTGCCGCGGCTGCTCTCTATGGCGTTCGAGCTGCTAATGGCGTAGTGTTAATTACAACAAAGAAGGGTAAAGGTGTAGGGCCAAACGAAAAAGCTAGAATAACTTTCAACTCTGATTTTTCATTCGACCGCGTTTCAAGACTTCCTGAATTACAGGATACTTATGCTCAGGGCTCTGGAGGAGTTTTTAACTCGACCACATCCCTCTCTTGGGGTCCCAGAATAAGCTCTCTCTCAACAGTAACAACGCCTCTGGGAGATCAGATTCCAGCGCAAGTTTTTGATAACGTAGACCCTTTCTTTGAAACAGGACATACATGGACAAATGGTATTACTGTAGCAAATAATGGAGCTATAGGAAATTATGCTGTTTCTTTGAGCTATACAGATCAGGAAGGTATAATCCCAACAACAGGTATGGAACGTTTTAACGGTAAAGTTGGTGGTGATTTTAAGGCGGGTGAAAAAGTAAGTATAGGAGCCTCCATAAACTACTCAGATGTTCATATAGATAAAGTGCCGGGAGGTTCTAACCTATCAAACCCGCTATTTACACTTTATGCAGCGCCAAGAACATTTGATCTTTGGGGGACACCGTTTAACTTCCCAGGACAGCCCTTCAGACAAGTTAATTACAGGAGCTCTATTGATAACCCAAGATGGTCGCTGGCAAACAACAGATTTTTTGAAGATACCCGGCGCGTAATAAGTTCTGCCAGCATTAATTACAAGCCGCTCGACTGGATTACCCTCAATTACCGATTAGGTGGTGACTTCTTTGTAACAGATGGTAAAGAAGTTTATGAATTAGGATCTGGTTTTACCGGTGGTTTTACGAATCCTCCATCAGGTGGTCAGATAAACGACTTTAGCTACATTCAGAATCAGGTAAACTCAAATTTGTCATTAACATTTAACCGTGATTTGACAGAAGATTTAAATGTTACTTTATTGCTTGGTAATGAGATATATAATATCTGGAACCGCTTGATAAATAACACTGGTTTTGGTATTGCTCAAGGCGGATTTGGTAATATAAATAACACAACAGTACAAACAGCCTCCGAGACGGTAACGGAACGTAGAGTTGCTGGTTTTTATGCAAACGCAGAATTAGGATTCAAAAACTTCTTATTTGTAAATGCATCAGCTAGACAGGACTATGTTTCTAACCTTGCACGTGGAAACCGTGACTTCTTCTATCCTTCAGTAGGTGTTGCACTAGCTTTCACCGATGCGTTTGATATAGGAACTGATGTTCTGAACTTTGGTAAGATAAGAGCTTCATATGCTGAAGCTGGTCAGGCCCCTGATGACGCTTTTATTACCAGAAACGTGTTTATACAAGGTGGTGCAGGCTCAGGTTTCCTGAATGATGATATTCAGTTTCCGTTTAACAGCCGCATAGGGTACACCTTAAGCAATGTTTTCAGAACAGAAGACCTGCGTCCACAGAATACAAGAACTATAGAGTTTGGTGGTGATTTTAGATTTTTCGACAACCGCCTATCTTTTGACTATACCTACTATATACAGACAACAGAAGATCAGATATTTAGTGTGCCAGCCTCTCCTGCCTCTGGTTTTACATCAGAGTTCAGAAACGCAGGTAAGCTAGAAACAACTGGACATGAACTAATTGCTACAATAGTTCCAGTTAAGACAGATGCTTTTGATTGGGCTCTCACAACGAACTTTACAGCATATAAGAACGAAGTAAAAGAGTTAGCTCCGGGTGTGGAGAATATTTTCCTTGGAGGTTTTACAACTCCGAATATCCGGGCAGAGGCAGGAGCTCAGTACCCGATCATCTTTGGTACATCTTTCGTTCGTGACGACGCCGGGAATATTGTAGTGGATAGCCGCCAAACAGTAGGGGGTAAAGCTAATCCAACTTATGGCATGCCATTACAGGGACCTGCAAAAAACATTGGCAATGTGCAGCCTGATTTCGAAATAACTTTTACAAATACACTTACATTCAAGAATATAAGTTTGGCTGCCCAGTTAGACTGGAGAAAAGGTGGCAACATGTATGCGGGTAATACTCGCCTTCTTAAACTATATGGTATGGCTGAGCTTACTGAAGATCGTGAAACACCAAAAGTATTTGGTGGGTCTAAAGGCTTCTTCGATGCAGATGGTAACTTAGTTGTTGAAGGACCTAACGACATAGCTGTGGTACAAGGTCAGGTTTTCTGGCAAAATGCAATGGATGCTATTACAGAGTCTAATGTTTACTCTACAAGCTTTGTAAGATTGAGAGAAGTAGCTCTGAATTATACTTTGCCATCATCTCTGATTGAGGGTACTTTTATTAGGAATGCTTCTATTGTCTTAACAGGACGTAACCTATTCCTTATCACAGACTATCCAAACTTTGACCCAGAGACAAGTGTAGGTGGCGCTAGTAACTTCCAAGGTTTGGAGTATGTGACACTTCCACAGACAAGAAGCTTTGGCGCAGGTATTAAAGTTACTTTTTAAACGCTAGAAACGACAGTTATGAAAAAGAATAAATTTATGAGCTTTATCCTAGCAGTTGGCCTAGTTTTAGGTAGCTCTGCTTGTGACGAAGACACACTCGATGAAATAGACACCAATCCGAATAACCCGGAGGATGTTTCTATAAGTTTACTGATGCCTCAGGTAACGATGGCTGTACCTACAGCTGTTACAGGGGTAGACTTAGCTTGGTATTCTTCAGTTTTTGTACAACATACAGCAGGAGTGCACGCGCAAATGCAGGATGCTGACCGCCGTTCAGGTCTTACTGATGCAACACTTCTTAATAACGTGTGGGTGAGTATCTATGCACTTGTACTGCCGGATTTGAACGAGATTATCAGGAAAGGATCTGAAGGTGGAAGTGAAGAAGGTAGCTGGACACAGGTAGGTATAGCAAAAGTTTTGAAGGCATATACTTTATCAGTCGCAACTGATGCCTGGGGACCTGTACCAGCTAGTCAGGCAAGTCAGGGTATTGAGAACAGAAAGCCAGGCTTTGATGCGCAGCAGGCGGTATACAACCAAATACAATCTTTACTGGATGAAGCAATAGCTGACTTGGCTAAGCAATCGGCGACAAATCCGGGTGGGCAGGACTTTATATATGGTGGTAGTGCAGCTAAATGGACAAGGGCGGCTTATTCACTTAAAGCAAGGTACTACAACCGGCTAAGTAATATTAACCCGCAGGAGTCTGCTAGAAATGCTCTTGATGCAGCTGCAAAGGGTTTCCAAAGCTCTGCAGATAATTTTACCTTTAATATGTATGTGGCGTCAGCAATAGGTGAGCATCCTTGGTTCCAGGAGAAGAATGACCGTAGCCATCATGCTGTAAGTGTATCTTTTGTACAGACGCTGCAAAGTTTAAACGATCCACGTTTACAAGCAATGGTAGCACCAGCTCCTACACCAGGTGTAATTACAGGCGCACCTAACGGAACTCTGACAAACGATCAGGCAAATAAACTGTTTTCTGATGTAACGCCAGCGGTACTTGCTCCAAATTCTCCAATGCCAATGATGACCTATGATGAGCTGAAATTTATTGAAGCTGAAGCCCACTTAAGATTGGGAGCTACAGGTGCGGCTTTTACAGCCTACCAAGAAGGTATTCGTGCCGCAATGAGACGCCAGATTAATGCAACTGATGCTGCGATAACTGCTTATCTGGCAAATGCAGCTCTGCCTCAATCTGCCGGAGCTTTGTCATTAGAGAATATCATACGTCAGAAATGGATAGCGTTTTTCTATTTCCAACCATTTGAAGCATATAATGACTGGAGAAGAACGGACTTTCCTGCCTTTATAGACGACCATCAAATTTCTCCTCCACCATTACGTTTCCCTTATCCACAATCAGAGTTAGATGCGAACATTGAGAATGTGCCTGATATCGGAGGGGTTCAGATCTTTAGCAACCCAATTTGGTGGATGGACGGTGTAGAAGAATTATAAAATCAAAATTAATTTAACTGAAAAAGGCCCGGCATTAGTTCTGTCGGGCCTTTTAGTTGCTTAAAGAATAAATAATTTTAGCCTTAATGTACTTTGATACATCTTATTCAATGGTTAAACATTGAAATTGTTATACTATCTTTTATCGCTCATTTACTTGTAAAGAATCCAATCTAATGTATTAATCTATTACATATGAAAAGGTTGATAAATGCATTTATAGTGTTTAAACACTGTTTTTTATCTATAAAAAAAGATTTGCAAACAGTTGCTTTTGATGTTAAAGGTCAATATAATTGATGAAAGAATAGGACTTCCTACTAGGTAAGATACAATAGTTGATGTAAGTGAAAAGCAGTCTTTATTCGTTTCCTTTTATTTATAGTGCTGCGTCTGTTGTAGAGCGCATCACGTTTTAATACTTCTCCATTTACTTTTTTGAATTACATCATTTCGGAAAAATTCGCCTTTTCTCTGAAATGTGTTATCTGATATTTTTTATGCTCTTAGAATGGGTCAGGGAAAACTATTGCCTATTCCAAAGCATCGATACATATTTTACTAACCTAATTATTACCTATTATTCACCTTAATTCAAACACTTAAATGAGAAAACTATTACTCATGAGTCTTGTTTTGACGCTCACCCTGCTTAACCAGGCAGTTGCGCAAAGCAAGACCGTGTCTGGTAAAGTAACAGACCAGACCAACGCGCAAGGGCTGCCGGGTGTAGCAGTCGTTGTAAAAGGTACATCTGTGGGTACCACAACAAGTGCAGATGGTACATACTCTATCAACGTGCCGGCAAACTCAAATACGCTGGTTTTCCGTTTCATCGGTTATTTACCGGTTGAGAAGACAATTGGTAATACATCAACCATAAATGTTGGCATGGCCTTAGACAACAAGCAGCTGCAAGAGGTTGTTGTAACAGGATATGCTACAAAAAGCAAAGAAGAGTTTACAGGAGCAGCGGCTTCTGTAACAGGCGAGGCTATCAAAGACCGACCTGTTCAGAGCTTTGCACAGGCCTTAACCGGTCAGGCAGCTGGTGTAAACATCGTTCAGCCAAACGGTGTGTTAAACAACCCGCCGGTAATCCGTATCCGTGGTATCAACTCTATCTCTCTTAGCTCATTCCCGCTTGTAGTTGTTGATGGTATTCCGATTGCAACAGGCGATGCGTCTCCAAACTCTGCTGCCAACAACCCACTTGGCGATATCAACCCGTCTGATATTGAGTCTATTGACATTCTTAAAGATGCTGCTTCTACCTCTATCTATGGATCGAGAGCAGCTGCCGGTGTTTTAATCATTACAACCAAGAAAGGTAAGCAAGGAAAAGCTAAAGTATCATACGATGGCTGGGTAGGAACAGGCGTTGCAGCACGCCTACCTGAACTACTGAACGCGGAGCAATATGTGGAATATAAAAATGAAGCTGTACGTAATGCGCTTTCTGTAAACACGGCTCTAGTTCCAACTGCGCAACGTGACGCAAACGGAGTAAGCTTCTTCCCTGGTGAAGGAAACGTGGATACTAAATGGTATGATGAAATATATCGTCGTTCAGTTTCTCAGAACCACACATTCTCTGTTTCTGGTGGTAACGAAAATACTTCCTACTATTTTTCAGCAGGTATATCAGATCAGGATGGCTTTATAAAGACAAACTCTTTTACCCGAAGAAACACCAGGTTAAATATTAACCATAAAGTTACAGACTGGTTCAACTTCAGAGGGAATGTTACTTACTCAAACTCTATGAACATGGCGCCTCAAACAGGTTCACTTCCAGGAACTTCGTTTGCATCATCTGGTTTGGCTCGTCTGGCGTTGGTACTTCCTCCAAACGTGGCTCCACGTAATGCGGATGGCAGCTACAACATTACTGGCTCTAATACGATTGGGCAGGGTAAGAACTTGGCAGCTATTACATTCCAGAACCCACTTCCTATAATGGATCTGAATACAAACACATCTGAGAATACAAGGTTGATCTCTAACATTGGTGCCGATTTCAACATTTTTAAAGGCCTTACAGCCAGAACAACATATTCTTATGATAGAGGCAACACTGAGAATATTCAATTCTGGAATCCACAACACGGTGACGGTTGGAGCTGGGGAGGTCAGGCATTTAACAGTACAGCCAGAAGAGAGAACTGGAACTGGGTTAACACATTGCAGTACGAGACTACATTTGGCGAAAAACATAATATCTCCTTATTGGCAGGTACAGACGTTCAGAAAACTACTGTAGATACCTGGGGATCTGTACGTCAGACGTTAACTGATGTGGGTTTTGATTTATACCAAGCAGGCTATACAACTAATGTGGCTGGTGGTAATGGTATTAGTTACAGAGCTTACGAGTCTTACCTGTCTAGCTTGAACTACAACTATGGTGGCAAATATTTCTTAAGTGCTAACTTCAGAAGAGACGGCAACTCTGCGTTAGCCACTAAGCAGCGTTGGGGTAACTTCGGTGGTGCATCAGTTGGTTGGGCACTGTCTGAGGAAAACTTCTTCAAGAATAGCTCACTTGCCAACACAGTATCAAATGTACGCCTTAAAGGTAGCTGGGGCCGTGTAGGTAATGGTAACCTGCCTAGCGATTTCGGTTCTTATTCTCTGTTTGGAACAGGCCTATACGGTGATATCTCTACGTTGGCGTACGCGCAGGCTGGTAACGAGTTCCTGTCGTGGGAGACAAGTGATCAGACTAACATCGGTTTAGACCTGGCTTTCTTGAACAACAGAATTACATTTGAGACAAACTATTACAAGAATGATGTTAACGGACTGATCCTGGAGGCACCACAAGCGCCATCTAAAGGTATCCCTGGAAACAGCATCCTACAGAACGTTGGCTCTATGTATAACGAAGGTCTTGAATTCTCATTGGGTGCAACACCGATAGATAGAGGTAAGTTTTCATGGAAAACTAACTTTAACCTGACACTGAATAAGAACGAAGTTACTGCACTGGCAGGCGGAAACGCTCCTATTCCAGGTGTAACTCAGTTAGAGACTGCTAACCTTACAAGCGTAGGTAATTCAGTAGGTAGCCTTTGGGTAGTTAGAACAAACGGTGTTAACCCTCAGAATGGTAGAAGAATCTTTATTAACAAGAAAGGTGAAGAAGTACAGTACCTGCACGGTGGTGGCGCTAACGCCTGGACTTACCTAGACGGTAAAGTAGCTTCTGCTGTAACAGCTGCTGATGCTTCTGCTATGTACAACACCCTGCCAACCTGGTACGGTGGTTTCAACAACAACTTCACGTACGGTAACTTCGACCTGAGCATAATGTTTACGTACTCTGGCGGTAACTATATCTACAACGGTACACAGGCTGGCTTAAGAGACCAGCGTTTCTGGAACAACCACACAGATGTGTTGAGCCGCTGGCAGAAAGAGGGTGATCAAACTGAAATCCCTCGTCCAATCTTCGGCGATAACGTATCAAACGGTTCTTCTTTCCCAATCGATGTAAACGTTGAAAAAGGCGATTTCCTTCGTCTGCAGAACACTGTATTAGGTTATAGACTGCCTGCTCAGCTGTTTGGTAAAACTGGTATCTCATCGCTGAGAGTGTACGGCCAGATCGACAATGCATTCTTGCTTACAAAGTATAGCGGCGTTGACCCAGAGATATCTACAAACGGTAATTCTAACCTGGCTCCGGGCGTAGAGCGTAACACGGTGCCGCAGGGCAGAATGTTTACAATGGGTGTTAACCTAGGCTTTTAATCCTTAAGATCATTACCAATGAATATACTTAACAAAACAAATAAAAAATACTTACTAAGGCTGGCCTTGCTAAGTATTCCTTTAGCTCCGATGATGTCTTCGTGCGCGGATGACTTCCTGGAGGCACAACCACGTACTTCAGTTTCTGTAGAAAATGCCTTTGATACTCCTGAGCGTGTTGAGGCACAGGCTAACGGACTTTATGCCACAATCAAATCTGGTGCGTTTCTTGGAGGCCGTTACCAGGTTTACAACGATGTGCGTGCAGAGGAGTTCATCAACCGCCTGAACAACGGCGTGACAGGGGCGTGGGCTTATGCGCACACCATTGGCGGCGACGACACATACCTGGCAAACTTCTGGATCACAGGATACCTGGCCATTAACCGGTCTAACCTGTTCCTGGAAGGCCTGGATGCAAACGCTACCAAAATAGACCCTGCGAAACTGCAGCAGTACAAAGGAGAAGCAAAGTTTGTGCGCGCACTAACTTACTTTTACCTGGTACAGATCTATGCCAAGCCTTATGCAATTGATAACGGAGCTTCCCCTGGACTGCCGCTTAGGTTAAAAGGAGAGACTGGCCCGGATAATAACGGTATGGCAAGAAGCACAGTAGCACAGATCTATGCCCAAATCCTAAAGGACCTGAACGAAGCTGAGGCGGAACTTCCGTCTAACTATAGCTCAGGAAGCCTTAACACGACACGTGCTCATAAGAATACCGCGATTGCCCTTAAAACGCGTGTATATTTAACCATGAAGAATTATGCAAAAGTGATTGAAGAAGGAAACAAGATTGTTTCCGCAAATGCTCCTTTCACTTCTCCTAATCGTGTAGCGCACGCTCTGCAGTCAAATATCAAGAACGTGTTCACTAACTACACTACAACGGAGTCTATCTTCTCGATGCCGATGACTAACAACAGTGCTCCTGGTACACAGAACCAGTTAGGATATTACTACAATGGTTCGCCTAACGGTAACAGAGAGTACTACCTGAATGTGAACGCGACTGGCATTAAGGGAATTTATACAAACTCTCAGTTCAGAGATACAGATGCGCGTAAAACTGACTTAACTGCTACTATCTCTGGCCAGCGTTATGTTACTAAGTTCAGTGGTGTTACGCCATTTACTGACTGGGTTCCGATTATCAGATACTCTGAGGTGCTGTTAAACCTGGCAGAGGCAGAAGCTGAGGTAGGTAGCCAGACACGTGCCATTGCACTACTGGAGGCAGTTCATAAACGCTCAGATGCTACATGGACTTACACTGGTACTACGAAAACTGACCTTATAGACGCTATCCTGACTGAAAGAAGGATAGAGTTGTTGGCAGAAGGCTTCAGAACAAATGATATTATGAGAAGAGGCCTTGCTATACCATCAGTAGGAGCCGGTGCTCAAATACCAGTAGCTGATAGCAGGTATACATTCCCGATTCCAACAAGGGAGTATCAGACTAACCCGCTACTGTAGAGTTTCTTAGCTAATTTTTTTCTCATACATTTCTAAAAGCCCGCCGTCGTTTGACTGGCGGGCTTTTCTTTTGTATCAGGAAATGTATTATACTGTTGCTTTGTTTACCTTAAAATAAATTTAAGCTGATAATTTTGCGGCAGCTAAGTTTATACTTTTAGCCATACTTTATACTTATGCTTTTACCAAACTACAGCGGCTATACATTAGAGGCAGGCATTGATGAAGCAGGACGCGGCTGTTTGGCCGGACCTGTTGTGGCTGCCGCAGTTATACTTCCCTCAGACTATAGCCACCCGCTTTTAAACGATTCGAAGCAACTGAACCGAAAGCAGCGGGAGCAGCTGCGCGAGGTTATACTTCAGGATGCTGTCTGTTGGGCAGTAGGTGAAGGAAGCCCATCTGAGATTGACCAGATAAACATCCTGAATGCAACTTACCTGGCTATGCACCGTGCCATTAAAGGGCTGCAGCAGCACCCGGAGTACCTGCTTATTGATGGTAACAGGTTTAAGACAAACTTAGCAACGCCTTACGCCTGTATTGTGAAGGGCGACGGAAAGTATTTATCTATTGCAGCTGCGTCGGTGCTGGCTAAGACTTACCGCGACGATTATATGTGCAGCTTAACAGGGGATTGTGAAAGGTATGGCTGGGAGCAGAATGCAGGCTATCCTACAAAAAAGCACAGAGATGCTATTCTTAAGTATGGCGCTTCGGTACATCATAGGCAGTCGTTTACGCTGCTGCCCAATCAGTTAGATGTGTTACTATAAGTAATTTCGCACCAAATTTATACTTATAGCGGCTAGGGCTACTACTTTAATTTGATCAGGTCCAGGAAAAGGCTGAAGCTGTCTAGTGAAGAGTGGCTTTTCTCAAAGCTGTCAAAAGAAAGCGGTTTTACGATATAACCAGACACGTTTAGGCGCTGAGCGGCCATCCTATCTGTTTCCTCGTTCGAGGTGGTCATGATGAATACTGGGATGTGACTGAATTCTGGCTCACGTCTAAGCTCTGTTAGAAACTCAATCCCATTCATTTTAGGCATGTTAATATCCAGAAGTATAACGCTTGGAGCAGGCGTTATTTTAGGTGCTCCCTCGCCACGCAACATGTTCAATGCCTCACGGCCATTGCGTGCAACATGAATAGGATGTTCTATATTAATCTTTTTAAGCTCACGTTCCACATTCATAATATCCAAGTAGTCATCTTCTACTAAAAGGATATTTACTTTATTGTCAGTCATTTATAAATTCGTCTGGTGCGTTAGAAACAAAACTACTAAAATTCTTCCTCTTTTGCCTTACTTTTTGGCCAGGTAAAGGTAAATGTAGCACCCTGCCCCGGCTGCGAATCGAGCCAGATGGTGCCGCCCTGCCACTCCACAATTTTCTTAACGATGGTTAAGCCAACTCCAGTACTTTCTACAGCGTCGCGTTCCTGCAATGTCTGGAAAATAACGAAGATGCGGTCATGGTAATCAGGGTCAATGCCCGGGCCATCGTCTGAAACAGAGAACACATGATGCGTGTCAGTTTCGTGATGGCGAATTGTGATTAGCCCTTTCTCTTTATCGTGATATTTAATGGCATTGCTGATCAGGTTGCTGAACACCTGCTGCAGCTGTATACGGATAGTATGAAGAAGAGGCAGGCTATCCTGTACATCAAACGTAAATTTATTGCTTGGCGAAAGCATGTCTATTACCTCCACCAGTAGCTCGTTCACATCCACATCTTCTTCTACCTGCCCGGTGCGGCCAATACGTGCAAGGGCAAGTATACCGTTTATCAGGTTCTCCATGCGGTGCACCCTAACACGCATCATCATCAGGTACTCTTGCACGTTTGGCGGCATTTGTGAGCCCATGTCTTCTTCCACCCAACGCGACGCGACCTCAATGCCCCGCAGCGGAGCCTTCAGGTCATGCGAAACTACATAGGCAAACTGGTCAAGCTCTTTGTTTTTCCTGTCCAGCTCTGTAAATGTTTCGTCGATGGTGGCAGACATCCGGTTCAGAGAGTGCGACAGCTGGCTTAGTTCGTCTTTGGAGGTATCGATAATGTGGGTTTTATAATCACCCTTGGAAATCTGCTCAGCTAGCTTCACCATTTTCATGATGCGCTCTGTAATGATCCTAACAATATAATAGGCCCAGCTCAGCGCAAGTATAACCGACAGGATGGTAAGTATAGTAGAAACCTGGCGGGTTGTATCTAAACTTTGGCTAAGACGTGCATTTCGCTCTCCTCTCACCTGGTACTCATACGCATTAAATTCCCGGAAAATAACGCGTATAGAGTCTACAACAGCTTTCTCCCCTAATACCAAGCTGTCTATCTGTGCTGTAAAGTCTTGGCCTGAGCCAATTGTATCGGCTTTTACAATAGCAATAAGCGGCTCGGCGTAGTTTTCTTCAAATTCTCTCTGATATTCTATAATTCTATTTATTCGCGCAGTCTGTTCGGGTGCATCTGCTGTGTATACTTTTATTTCATTAAACAAATTGCCGAGTATGCCTTTGGCAGTATAGTATGGCTGAAGGAATGTCTGGTTGCCGTTAAGCAGGTAACCGCGCAAACCGGTTTCCATATCAATAATATTACGTTGCAAGGCAGCAGAATTCCGCACTACGATCTGGGAACGAGTAACCCAATGTGAGTTCTGAATTACATCCTCAGATAGCTGGAAGTTTACGATGGCCACAGCCGTAAATAACACCGAGATCAGAATGAACCCGAGAAACAGTTTTACAGATAATTTCATTGATTAGAAAGTCCTATCATGGCAGACACTGAGCACCTGTTGTACAGGTGTACAAAAGTTCGCGCTCTTTTAGCCTATAAGTATAAGCCAGGCTATGAGCATTTTGCAAGATAAGCTGTAAAACTATATAGGAGGTACTAGAGTTGAAATATAGGGTGCTTTATTAGATGACATTGGTTCCTTTAGCTAATTATACCGTAGCAATAACGGGAAACGATATAATCTGGTTTAACATTATTTTGCACTCTTTCTGTGCTTTTCGAAGATATTTAAAGTGGCAGAAAGTATAACTGCATCCGTGCTGATTTGCTGGAAGTGGAATGTTAATTAATTTCGGATGCGGTTGAAATTTAATTAATTTTGCTACTTAACCACACAGAAACAGCATTACCAAATGGAACTTAAGAAAATAGCTTTAAACGACGTGCACGAGGCGCTTGGTGCTAAAATGGTGCCTTTTGCAGGTTATAATATGCCGGTTCGTTACTCATCAGACCTAGAAGAACACAACACAGTGCGCAACGCAGTGGGTATTTTTGATGTGTCGCACATGGGTGAGTTCATGCTGCGCGGGCCAAAAGCTTTGGACCTGATCCAGCGCATTACCTCTAACGATGCCTCAAAGTTAGCTGATGGCAAAGTGCAGTACTCTTGCTTCCCGAACGAGGAAGGCGGTATTGTAGATGATTTACTGGTGTACCGTTTAGGCGAGGAAGAATATATGCTGGTGGTTAATGCCTCTAACATAGAAAAAGACTGGGCCTGGGTAAGCAAGTATAACACAGAAGGTGTGGAGTTGGAGAATATCTCTGATGAGATGTCTTTGTTTGCCGTACAGGGGCCAAAAGCTGTTGATGCGCTTCAGCCGTTAACTAAAATTGACCTGGCAAACATGGTATACTATACGTTTGACAAAGGTGAGTTCGCTGGTGTGCAGGACGTGATTGTTTCAGCTACGGGCTACACTGGCTCGGGTGGCTTCGAGATCTATGTAAAGAACGAGGATGCCAAAAAAGTATTTGATGCCATTATGGAGGCAGGCAAGGAGCATGGTATTAAGCCAATTGGTTTAGGTGCCCGCGACACGCTACGCCTGGAAATGGGCTTTTGCTTGTATGGTAACGACATAAACGACACTACATCGCCGTTGGAGGCAGGCTTGGGCTGGATCACGAAGTTTGATAAAGACTTTACCAATGCGGCAAATCTTAAAGCGCAGAAAGAAGCAGGCGTTACGCGTAAACTGATTGGGTTTGAGATGTTGGAGAAAGCCATCCCGAGAGCACATTACGAGATAGTGAATGAAGCTGGTGAGCAAGTAGGAGAGGTTACTTCAGGCACTATGTCGCCATCGATGGGCAAAGGCATTGGTATGGGATACGTAACAACAGACTACAGCAAGCCAGGCAAAGAGATCTTTGTGCGTGTCCGTAACAAAGACATGAAAGCACAAGTGGTAAAACTGCCTATCCTTAAAAAGTAAATACATTACTAGGTTGCTGAATGGTTAAGCTGTGGAAATTTGAATTTCAGTAGTTTAACCATTCAGTATTCTAACCATCTGATATTAATAAATAAGTGATGCCAAGTATAGATGTGTGCTACAGCCCGGAGCTGCTGCACTTGTATGATCTGAAGGGAAAGGCTGTGGTGGCCGTGGATATTCTGCGTGCTACCTCTACTATGGTTACTGCTTTTGCCCACGGTGCCACAGATATCTTTCCGGTAATGAAGCTGGAAGAATGCCAGGCATTTGCCGAAAGAGGCTGCCTGATAGCCGCTGAACGCGATGGTATAAAAGCTGAAGGTTTTGACTTGGGAAACTCTCCGTTTGCTTACATGAACGGCAATGTGCAGGGCAAAGCTATCGCCATTACAACTACCAACGGCACCCGGGCCATCCATCTGTCTATGGAGGCGGAGGAGATCGTGATAGGTTCTTTTTTAAATTTACAGGCCGTTACAAATCACCTGCTGGACCTGCAACTGGACGTGCTGGTAGTTTGCGCCGGCTGGAAAGGCAAGTTTAACCTGGAAGATACATTATACGCCGGTGCATTAGTGGAGCGCTTGCAGCATGCCTTCTCATTCGAGAACGATGCAACGCTTGCCTCCCTATACTTGTACCAGACCGCAAAGCAAGATCTTGTAACTTTCCTGCGTCAGTCGTCGCATGTGCGGCGCCTCGAGAACTTGGAGATACACAAAGATACTGAGTTCTGCCTGCAGCACGACGTGTACAGCACGCTGCCAGTCTGGAAAAATGACAGGCTGGTGGACATAGCCGCAAAAAGAGAACTGGCATAAAAGTATAAAGTATAAAAGGCCACCCATCGGGTGGCCTTTTATACTTTATACAATACTGATTTACCAACCAGGTGCAAAGTTTATTCCGAAGCTGGCCAGCTTCAGGCCGTTCTTTTCTAGCGGAATAGCATAGAATGGCTCTATAACCATATAACCAAACAGGTTCACGCGCACCGAGGCGCCTGCACTTACCAAAGGCTTATGCGAACCGGTTTCTGCCGTAAGGCCCCAACTCTCCGTAGTAGATTTATCAGGACTCCAGGCCATGCCCGCATCCACAAACAGGTTTAGGTCTGTTAAAAAGAAGCCTGATTTGATTAGTGCCAGCCGCTCTGGTCCTGTGAACGGCAAGCGGATTTCGGCATTAGCTACTGCTATGCGATTACCATACAGGTTGCTGAACGACACATTGCTGTAGCCATACTTCTGGCTCTTGTTAAAGTAGCCGTTGCCATAACCACGCACAAAAGTTGGGTGTGCAATAGATAATGGACCTAATCTGCCGCTTTCAGCATCACCGCCAATACGCGTCTGGTGCAATGCCCTGAAGGCTATGGCAAATGGCTTCACGAACACATAATGCCTGTAATCAACAATACCTGTCCAGAAGTTAAACTCTCCGAAGTAACGCTCAGCGTGCAGCCTAAAGCGACGTCCGGCTAAAGGGGATGTCAGGCCAAAAGTAGAGTTATCGCCTACATAGGCCACAAATGCCTGCTCAAAATGGAACGGCTCCGGCGCATCCAGCTTTTCGTCCTTCGTTCTAATGTATAAGCCGTCTTTGTAGTAGTTGTTATACTGATCTATGCGATAACTGTAGCGCGAAATGCCTCCACCAAACTCCAACCTGCGGGTGGTGCTAAACACATAGTTACCAATCAGGTTAGCAGACTGCTGAAACATCCTGATCTGCTGCAATATCACGTTGTCTACAAGTTCTTTTTTATCTCCTAACTGTATAGAATCCTGGGTAAAGCCCATTAGCCCGGACATGAACGGTACATGCCCGATTTGTGCACCGAGCTTAAACCTGCCTACCTGACGAAGGTAACCAACCTGGGCTCCAAAATCATAAATCTGGCCATTAAGTGAAGCAGCCGCAAACAACTGATTTGTGCCCAGCACATCACTGAACAGCATATTGATGCCACCATTCAGGCCTGCGCCGTACGGGCCAGTGCTCGCCCCAATGCCCACACCTGCCGTGTTGCTGATGTGGTCGAGTTTGAATTCTGGTTTATAAGCTTTCTCAGAAACATATTCAGCTCCTATACTTGCAGGGTTAGCTGTAGAGGCTTTAGCTAAGTTTGGTGCAATAAGCGGCTTGTTACGTTCCAGTGGAGGCAATACGCCTGCATGTGCCTCTACTTTGTTTTTGTCTACTTCTTTACCTTTAAACTGTGCCAGCGGTGCCGTAAAAATGCTGTAATCTCCCTTTTTGTAATGCGAGTAAGCTACAGCAGAAACATCACGCGCTACCGACAGGGCCGGGGAGAAAGCAGTAATGCCGCTTATACCTGTTACATATTCTGTAAGCTGCTCCACACGCTGTTCTCCAGGTATGTAGCGGTACATGTTACGGTAGCCATCCCTGTCTGAAAGAAATAGTATATTATCGCTGTTTGGTTCGTACACCGGGTTCAGGTTATCAGCTCCTGCAAATACATCGGCGACTTTTATACTTCCAGTGGCAATAGTTAGCTCTGCCAGGTTATAGCTGCTTTTGTTGTCGGTCTGGGTTCCAACGGGTCTGTCAGTAGCAAAAACCAGTTTAGTACCATCGGCAGACCAGCCCGGCATCAGGTCGCTGTAGGCATCGTTGGTAAGGCGGGTAGTTTTTTTGCTGCGAAGGTCATACAAGTATAAATCGCTCTGCATTTCTCCCAACCCAGACACTACTATACTTTGCCCGTCCGGCGACCAGGCTGGATACGCAAAGGCATCTACTCCCGGTATTCTGATGTTCTCGATAATTTTACCACGGGCCACATCTACAATTGCCAGTTTATTTACACCCTGCTCAAACACAACGAATGCAAAACGATTGCCGTGTGGCGAGAACGTACCCGCCGACTCCATGAAGTTGAAGTTATCCAAGTGCTCGTTTTTGGATAGGCTGGCCAGTTGTTTTACTACTTTACCTGTTCTGGCGTCGGCCAAGTATAAATCCAGCCCCAGCACATTCTGATCCGACATGTAGGCAATAAACTTCCCGTTCGGGCTTAGTACCGGGCTAATATTCAGGCGACCCGCATTCTCCTTATGAAGCAGCTTGTTTCCTGTAGCTATACTATCGGCGCTGCTGATATATGGTTTATAATAGTCCTGCAGCTTCGTCTTCCACATGTTACCCAATGTCACGGCATCAAGGTTAAGTACCGTGTCGATGGCGGCTTCGTAGCCATACTTGGCCGTGTTAAGGAAGAGCGGCTCTATTACCTGATCACCCCATGTACCTGCCACAAAAGACCAAAAGGCCTGTCCCCAGCGATAAGGGAAGTACTGAGGTTTGCGGGTAAGATCTTTCAGCGACGGAATGTCTTTGTGCAATACCGCGTCGCGCATCCACATGGCTGTGTTCGGGTCGTGGTGGCCAATAGACATATACTCGGCAAGCCCCTCTACCATCCAGAGCGGCAGGTTACGCATCGAGTTAAGCGACAGCGAATCGCCTGTACGCATCATGTTATATTGAAAGGCGTGTACCAGCTCGTGCCCCAGCACGTGATCTGTTTGTTTGTTGGAGAGTGTAATGGGCATCACCACACGGTTCTTCAAGCCTTCAGTTACACCACCAGTACCTACACTAATAGCGCCACTAATTGCTGTGGTCTGCTGAAAGTCAGCGTGGTTCTTGTAAATGATAAGCGGGTTGGGTTCGGCTATAGTATCTTTTAAAACCAACTGATGCAGCTTATACCATCGCTCAGAGTCCTGGATTACCTTAAGTGCGTCCTGTTGGTTGTCGAAGTAATGGTAGAGTTTGAAGTTGGGACTCTCCATCACCTTAAAATCAAATTTCTTGTAGGCTGGTTTATTGCGTCCAAAGTACTGTGCCTGTACAACAGTGGTTGTAAGCAGCATGAGGCACAGTAAGCCATAGCGTGTTAAGTTATGTACCATATGTTTAGCAGTTTGGATCGGGTGCTGCAAAATGGCTTACGTTCAGACAGTGCTTTAGCGGCACTATATGCTATACTTGTACTCTAAAATGGGTGAAGCTAACTCTCGCAGTATCCGTCTGTTAAGAAAAATTATAGTACCAGTTGCTAAAGCAAATATTTTGCCAGAAATGGGCGTCAAAGCAGCAGTTTATACTGTGAATGGCAAGTGAGGGTAAGTTAGGGAGTCTATAGGTTAATTAGCAAAGGGGTTGTGTTTGCCCTGTGTTATAGCGGAGTTGCTGACTTAATGTTTTTGCTAGTGTAGAAAAAGCAGGAAAAATGTCGTGCTTGTAAAAGTTATACTTACTTGAGTTTTTTGTTTTCCTTGTGGCGCTGGCTGTCGCGATTTGTCTTTTTCTCCAGGTTTTTTTGCAGTGCCTCGGTCAGGTTGATGCCGGTTTGATTGGCTAGGCAGATAAGTACGAAAAGCACATCGGCCAGCTCATCTGATAATTGCTTGCCCTCGTCACTTTTCTTAAAAGATTGTTCGCCGTACTGCCTGGAAATAATGCGGGCTACCTCGCCTACCTCTTCGGTAAGTATGGCCATGTTAGTAAGCTCGTTAAAATAACGCACCCCGTTCTCCTTAATCCAGTTGTCTACAATGGCTTGGGCCTCAGCTATGGTCATAATTAAAAGATGTCTTTGTTTTTAGTGTCCATCATTATGGTTACTGGTCCGTCGTTTAGCAGCGATACTTTCATGTCGGCGCCAAACTCACCGGTTTGCACAGGCTTGCCCAGTACTTCCTCCAATATGGTAACAAAACGCTCGTATAACGGTATGGCAATGGCAGGAGGAGCCGCATTAACATAAGAAGGGCGGTTGCCTTTTTTGGTATTGGCGTACAATGTAAACTGGCTGATCACCAGAATATCCCCCTGCACATCCTGCACGCTCAGGTTCATTTTATCCTGCTCATCGCTGAAGATTCGTAGTTGGGCTACTTTCGTGGCCAGCCACTTCAGGTCTTCTTCGGTGTCGTCGGGGCAAATGCCAACCAGTAGCAATAAGCCTTTCTCTATCTGGCCTTTTACTTTTTTCTCTATTTCTACAGATGCCTGCGTTACCCGCTGAATAACAGCTCTCATAGTTATACTATACTTCGTGGTTCCTGGGCAAAGGTAGCAATTGATTGTTAATTGCTGGTTGCTAATTATTGGTTCGCAGCACCGGGTCAAACCACCCCTAACCCCTCAGAGCTACGCTCGTTAGTTTCGAACTCGCGTTCTCACTAGTCCAAGGCGGGGAATCTTACCTACTACTTTGCTTCCCATTAAAATAGTGACTTAATTCTATTTAAAGATAAGTTAAGCAATTGCTACAACGCTTGCACTTTTAATTAGTAGCAGCAGAAAGTCCCCCTTCGAAGGGGGTAGGGGGATGATAATCGTATGCTGATAACGCCCAGCCCTGCAAAAGACAGGGATATGAGGATGCTCTTCGTGAACTAACTGTCATAAGTTAATCCACATACCCCTCATACAAAATACGACTTACTTTGCCGTTTTTGAGGAAGAAGTGTAGTGTGGTGGGGGCACCTTCGTAGCCGGAGGCAATTACCTCGTTGGGGTTTTGGGTAATCCTGATATCCTTACCAAAAGTTTTAAGCTTGCTCATAAGCTCTGCCTGCGACATACCAACGCGCATGTTATTGCGGAGCGTTATGTCGCTGTTCTTGATATCGGCGACCTGTAACAGGAGGTCACCTGTCTGGCTTGGGGCATAAAATTCCATCATGGAGTTGCCAAAGCGGATGGTAAAGATCGTGTCGGTAACAGTAGAGCGGTGAATATTTTCTATCGGATCGGCATCAATGGTAAAATCAGTATTAATGCGGTCGTAGTAGGAGCTTAAAAAATTACCTTTGCTACGGTTTGCTACAAAAGGGTTTCCCAAAAGGCTTACTGTGGTTGGGGCGGCATTTCGCCTGGTAGAGGTAGTGTCGGCCTCCACGGTTGTTTCGCGCTCACGTGGCATATCGTTCTCCCCATCTGTTGTGGAGTCAGAAGTGCATGCAGAGGCAAAGGTGTTTACCAGGAACAACAGGATCATCAGCCTTAAAGCAAGGCTGTATTTCCAGCGGCAGCTGATGAAGTATAAAGTAGACATGGTAAACGTAAGTAGGCGTTAAGAAATTATACCATACATACGAGAGCTGCCTGCTGAAAAGTTTTGACTAAAAGTAGTTTAGCCAGTAGTATCTGCGCCTGTAAAAGCATAATTTTGCGCAAAGATTACACAAATATGAATATTCAACAAATAGCACTCATAACTTATTTTAATACCGGTAATTTCAGCGGAATTTCTGATCAGGAGAACGACGATCTATATAATTACCTCACGCAAAAAGGCTTATCTGTTTCTTACCAGATCTGGGACGACCCGGAAGTGGACTGGACACAGTTTGAGCTGATTATCCTGAAATCGCCTTGGGATTACTTTGATAAAATAGATGCCTTTTATACCTGGCTGGATAAGCTGGAGCAATTAGGGTGCCGCGTGCTAAACCCGGTGCAGACAGTGCGCTGGAACGCTGATAAACGTTACCTGAAAGATGTGCAGGACAAGGGCATGAAGATAGTGCCTACCGTGTGGCTTCAGAAGGGCAGTACGTTTAATGCAGGAGAGGCATTTGCTACACTCGGCTCAGAAAAAATTATTGTAAAGCCAAGCGTAAGCGGTGGTGCCAAAAATACTTTTGCGCTTACACCTGCCGATGCCGAAGCTAAAACAGAAAGTATAAACGAGCTGTTGCAGGAGGAGGCATTTCTGGTGCAGCCCTTTGTAGAGGAGATCAAAACAAAAGGAGAGTGGTCGTTCCTGTTCTTTAACGGGGAGTACAGCCACACGGTGCTAAAAACGGTAAAGCCCGGCGATTTCAGGGTGCAACACTTCTTTGGGGGCACAATTCATACTCCAGAGCCACCGGCTGCCTTACTAGAAGCTGCCCACAACATAGTAGACAATTTTGCTCAGGACTGCCTGTATGCCCGCGTAGACGGTGTTGAGATTAACGGAGAGCTCCACCTGATGGAGTTAGAGCTGATAGAGCCGTTCCTGTTCCTGGCAACAAATGAGGGTGCCTTGGAGCGTTATTACCAGGCTGTGCTGGAGCACCTGCAGATACCGGCGTAGTTTATACTTCGTCAGGGGAATGGAAAACCAGTAGCGGGACCTCCGACTCCAGTACCAGTTTCTGCGCCAGGCTGGGATTAAGAATAGAGGCAAACCCGCTGCGCTTGTGCGTAGTAAGGGCCAGCAGGTCTATCTGTTGGTCCTGTATGTACTCGTGTAAGGCCTTGGCTACATTGTCGCCTTCTAATAAGGAACAAGTTATACTTGCCTGTGGGTGAGTCTGCGTTAGCTTGTCCTGTAGCGCGTGCAGTTGCTGCTGGTCCTGCTTGTTTTCTGATTTACTGATGTGCACACAATGTAGCTCCGGCCTGAATGGCTCTAAGAGCTGCAGAAGCTGCGAGATAGCCTTGGTGTCTTTGTTGTCGAAGTTGGAGGCATAGGCCACTTTTGAAATCCAGGTGCCCTGGTAAGAGGCAGGTATAGTGAGCACAGGTATATTCAGTTCCTGTACTACTTTGGTGGTTACAGTGCCGAAAAACGAACGGGAAATATTGGATTCGCCTTTGGTGCCCATTACTACCAGATCGGGTTTAAAACGCTCTGCCTCGTCCAGGATCACGTCTTCGGGCAGGCCGTGTATAAAAGCGCGCTCCAAGCGGGTGTGGCTGTTTTGTGTGGTGGCCTGGGCGCGCAACTGCTGGTAAAGCTCCTCCAGTTCGTCCTGTGCTTCGTCCACATTCCGATTTATAACCCGTTCTGCTATTTCTTCTGATGCTGTCATTTCGGGTGGCGGCGGCACGTCTGTGTCAGCGTCGGCAAGGTAGTCCTGGTAACAGTGCAGGAGTAACAATTGTGCCTGTGGTGCAGCAGTGGCCAGTGCCAGGGCATAGTGGCTAGCTTTAACGGAGTCTTCGGTAAAATCAACCGGAACAAGAATCTTATACATGCGGGTGTCTTCTGGTTTGGCTATGTATACGTGTTGCTGTACCAGAGTTTTGCGCCGATCATACAAAGTATAAAAATGGCTTGCTCTGCCGTCTCAATAGTATGGCTAAAGCTGTCAGTATTCAAAAAAAAGCCTAAGTTTGTAGTCCGTAATTACTGCACATGCCGAAACGCATCGTATTCTACTTCATTGGTTTTGTTGTGCTGGCATCGCTGGCCTACTACGGCTTTAACCGCTGGAAAGACTCCCGCGAGAAAGTTGATCTGTGGGCGATGGTGCCGGAAAACGCTGCCTTTGTAGTGGAAACAAACAACCACTTGGCTTTGGTGGAGCACCTGCGGGAAACCAATCTATTAGAGAGCTTTTCTGCCCTTGCCGCCTACCAGCGCTTTGAGGAGAACATGGCTTACCTGGATAGTGTGTCGCCGGGGACGCAGCGCCGCGAACGCTTCTTAGATAAGAAAAATATACTTACCTCTATCCACGTGGTGGGCAAAACCGATGTGGAGTTTGTGCACTACATTCCGGTAAACTCAGTTGGGGAGCACCGTTTTCTGCGCACGCTTACCGAAAACATCAGCAAAAGCGAATTTTTTGAGCAGGATAGCCGGCAATATCAGGGCACTTTGCTAAATGATATAACAAACACACGCCTCGGCACCAGCTTCACCTACTTTACCTACCACAACAACATTATACTTAGCCGCTCGCCGGTGCTGGTAGAGGAGATCGTGCGCCGCATAACCCGGGGTAACCCTACCTCTGTTGCAGCAAAATTTAAAAGCACCAATTACCTGAACCAGCCCGAAGTATACGCCAACGTCTTTATAAACTACCGTGAGCTGCCCAATGTGCTGGGGCTTTTCCTGAAAGAAGACCTGATGCCGCAGGTGCGCTACCTCAGCAGCTTGAGCGAGTCTGCTATGCTGGAGCTGAAACTGGAGCAGGATAAGATCTTTCTGAATGGTTTTTCGGAGCCGGAGACGTTAAAGAACTCCTTCCACAGCAACATTGCACCGGTAAAGCCGCAGCCAATGGGTGTGAAGAACTACCTGCCTAACCGCACGGCTGTTCTTCTGCATTTCGGCCTGGATAAAGTGGTTAAACTAAAGAGGCAGCCTGCCCAGAAAGAAGCGGCGGGCTCGGCTTACGGGGCAACCATAGATAGCTTAGCGCAGGTTTTTAACAATGAAGTGGCGCTGGCTTACATGGAGTCGAACACGATAAATGCCAGCCCCGAAAAAGTAGTTTTTGCCCATGTTGGCAATGCAGCCCGTGCACAAAGCCTCATAAAGCAGCTGAATCAGAAGGTTCTTTCGCCCCGGAAAAAGAAACCGTACACCGAGAAGTATGGCGGCTATACTATAGAGATGATAGAAGTGCCGGAGCTGCCTGCAAAGCTGTTCGGCAGTTTGTTTACAGGCTTTGAGCAGAGCTATGTGGTAGAGGTCGACGATTATATCATTTTCTCTGATGAAGTTGCCGCGCTGCGCGATATGCTGGATGATATCTCGGCCGAGAATGTCTGGGGTAAGTCTGTAGCGCAAAAGGGCTTTATAGAAGAAACGCTGCAGGAGGCAAACTTCAGCCTGTACCTGAACACGGTAAACGCCTGGTATGTGCTTAGCCGCTACATGACTGACAACAGCCGCGAGGACCTGCTGCAGAACGCGACACTGATCAAACGTTTTAACCAGGTCAGTTTTCAGTTTGCCAATACCGGTAAGCAGTACTATACTAGTTTTGTTTTCAGGAAGCAGGATCGGAGCGCTACCTCTGGCGAGGACCTGTTTGTAACAGAACTAACCGAAAAATTTGACACCCGCATCAGCTCCAAGCCATTTCCTATTCAGAATGCAGTGGATCGTAGCCGTGAAATTGTAGTTCAGGATTCTGCTGACGTACTCATTAATATAACGGCTACCGGTAAGAGAGGCTGGGCAGATACAGTGGGTACTTCTATAAGAGGAGGTATAAAGCAAATAGAGTTTGGCCCTGAGAACAAGCTTCGTTACCTGTTTGCCACAGGCAGCAGAATACACGCCATAAACAACCAGGGACAGAGCCTCGAGAATTTTCCGTTTAACATAGGAGACACGCTTAACATACAGCACCTGGCCGTTTTTGATTACGAGAAGAACCAGGACTACCGCCTGCTGATCGATGATAACCTGGGCAACCTGTACATGTACGATATTCGGGGCAATGCCATAGAAGGCTGGCAGCCGCGCCGCATGGATTACCGCCTGGCAACAGAGCCGCAGCACCTGCGCGTAGGAGGCCGCGATGTGATCCTGGTGCTGCTGGAGAACGGCTATGTATATGCATTAAACAAGCGAGGCGAAACTTACCCGGGATTCCCGATCAACCTAAAATCTCCCTTAACATCGGGTGCTTTTATAAATGCCGGCGCCGATCTACGCAAAACCGAAGTTACCGTGGTTACTAAGTATGGCAGCGTTGCTACTTTTAACCTGCAGGGCAAACTCCTAAACCGAGAGCAGCTGGAAAGGCCAAGCAAAGGCGCGTTCTTCAATCTGTTGCCAGAGGAAAACAATGGGAAGTCTTACATTATAGTGCGGCAGGAGCAGGGCAGGGTAGCCATATTTGATCAGGACCTGAACCTGCAGTTTGAGAAGCGCTATGTTACCTCAGCACCTAAAATCGTGCAGTACTTCCATTTCGGCGGCGACAACAAAGTATACGCCGTAACAGAAACCGGCCCACAGAAAACCTACCTCTATACTTCTAAGGGCAAGCTTGTAGGTAACACCACCCTCGAAAACAGCAAGCCAGTGGTTATATACCGCAACGAGGCCACCAACGATTATACTTTATACAAGGTGTTTCGGAAAGAGCTGCAGAAGATCAGCTTTAGGTTGGTGAATTAGACGTTGTACTTTTCGATTTAGCTGTAGTACAAGTTTCTCCTTATTACTATCTTTATTTCTCATAATTACTGTCTTAAAGGCATCAAACACCTTTGTATATAGTGTCAGTAACCGTATGTTTACGCATAGCCGCTAGTTAGGCAATATTAATGTAATGAAAGAAGACGAAGTTTTTAAGTATGTATCCGACCACCAACTTGATTCCATTATGAACAATACAAAATGGAAAGAGTTAGTGAAAGAAATTAACGCAGACCAGAATTATAGTCCTTCTGTCAACATTAAATACATCTTCGACAGAGAAAATAATGGAAAGTTTTCACCTGTATCTTGGGAAGAAGTTGAAAGAGATGGATATAAGCTGATAGAGTGGATTGAGATCAATCCTATCAAAGAAGAGCGGATAGGAGCATTAGTACCTCCAAAAGTTACCGACCATACAGATTTTGTGAAGAGCGCAATAGAAAAACATGGAATTCCATATGAAGTAAATGGCAAGGTATTTAAAATTTGGGGGTATAGAAGAACAAAATAACAATGCCTAACCACACCTAAACGTCATGCTTCGGCCAATGGCCTCACCCGTAGTTTAGCCAAGTACCGTTACTTTTTATGAATTTAAGTCACCTTATCGCCTTGCTCTGTCTCCCTATTGGAATCTTCTTTATGCTAAAGAATAAATTCTGGAAGTATGACTCTAGTGATATGTTGTCTGCAGCCTCACTTAAACTCTTCTTGGGTGGCCTTCTTTTCTTACTAGTAGGGATTTATGGAGTTGTTGATGGGGTAATAAAGCTGGTTGAGTAAGGTAATATGTGTTTTAGTATAAGACAAAGATCAAAATCAGCCTTTAGGCTGCGGCTACGCCTTTTCAAATCACGCAAGAACACGTTAGGCCACATGTAAAACTTAAACGAAACCAATCTTGCTATACTTTCAAATCATTTAGGCTCTTTCAAGCCCTTTAACCGGTCTGTACCCTTGATGTGGTTGCACAGCCGCAGAGCTAAATCCGTCAGAAGTAATACAGTATTTAATATATTACTATGAAGACAAGCCGGAAGAAAATAGTTAAGCGTCGGGGTTATAGTCTGCCATACTTACTTCTGTTCGGAAAGAAGCTACATGTAAGTACAATTGGGCTGCTAGCGTTGGTGGCACTGTTTATATATCGCGTAGCTGATACTACTTTATTAAAAATGGATATAGCCGAAAACGGTAAAATAGTAAAAGGCTACATTTACGATTCGAGGCGCCTAGGGGGTAAAGGGACAGTGTACCACCACTACACCTTTAAAGTGGGCAGCAGCTTCTACGAAAGTAAAGCCGTTGATGGAGATTTTTCAGAGAAAGACTCTATGTACATTGTTTTTGACGGCCAAAGCCCCGATAGGAATTGGGCTCTAAAACATCTGGAAAAAGATCATCCTGCCCTGTTAAAGCATAACCTCAATTATATACACCTAAGCAAGAGCAAGTTTCTTAAAGTATCTGAGGCACACTAAAGTTTGCGTTGCTTTATGTCCGGAACAGATTCAGCCATTACCTTCCATCTGCTTACTAAAAATAACTTAAACATTATTATATTGTGTAGCACATTATCCATCTGCTCATGAAGAAGCTATTCCTGTATTTAGAAGATATACTCATGAGTAGGAAATGGGTGTTGCTCTTTGTAACGCTCAGTATTGCAGTTGTGCCTACCCTTACTAATCTGCTCTTTACATCAGACAAGCTGCGTGCGTTACTGGACAATCAGCTATACTTTGTGGGGTTAGGTGTAGTGGTGTATACCATATGGCTCACGCTGCTGTATTACCTTAAAAAGAAAGACACTATTAAATTCAGGCATCTCAGCCTGACAAGGTCCGAGATCACGAAAGGCCTTCTGCTTAGTGTAGTTATTTATATTGGTGTAAACATTGCCTTAATAGCAGGTGTGTTGCTGAAAGGGGAGAGCTTAGCGCTGGCTAAAAGCTTCTGGTCGGTTAGTGGTGTGGCTAAGGCGCTGGGTGTATTTTTCTTTAACATACTATTAGGAGCTTTTATCGAAGAACTGCTGTGCAGGGCCTATTTAATTCCACAGGGCTATCTGCTGCTCCAGAAAAAGATAAAGTATAAAGTAGTGGCATTGCTGGCTGCGGTTATCTTAACACAGTTGATATTTGCACTTGCACATCTCCCTGCCGAACTGTTCCGTTTCGAAAAGAGCCTAGCCAGTATCGTCAGTAACCAGGGGCAGCTTTTTATGAGCGGACTAATACTTTCGCTGGTTTACTTAAGAACCCGGAATGTTGTTTTTGTGGCAGTGTTTCATGCTCTTATGAACTATAAACTACCTATTATAGATGCAACAGATGCCGACTTTAAGTTTTATTACCTGGTGGGTGCTTTTGTTGTAGCTGTTTTCTGGGATAAAATTATGAAACCAGTCGGTGCAGGCAAACAGGTAAGTACAGAGGCAGATTTTGTTCCAGGTAACCTGGCTTAAATAAGTATAGGCTAAGATGTAATCAGGTCTCCTTATTTATTCCTCCTCAAACATATCTAACACCATCATCACTAACGACGCAAAACATATGTACTACATCCTCTTTTATGCAACTGTTGAGAACTACATAGAAAAACGTGCCCCTTACCGCACCGAGCACCTGGCGCTTGCCCAGCAGGCAAGGCAGGACGGACATCTGGTAATGGCAGGCGCACTTGCTGAACCCGCCGATGGAGCGGTGTTGGTGTTTAAGGGAGATTCCGCTGGGGTGGCAGAAGATTTTGCCAAGAACGACCCTTATGTAAAGAATGGGCTGATCTCGGAATGGAAAGTAAGGCCATGGACAGTTGTGATTGGAGGATAAGCTTACGATTAAAAGCTCCTGAACCACCCTTTTTTGTAAAAGAAGTATAGCTGGAAAAGTATAAGTATACCCATTAGCCCGAGCAATATAGGGTAAGAGTATGGCTCATACAACTCTGGCATGCTGTACCTGAATACTCTGCCAGTTTCAGGGTCTTCGTGGGCGAAGTTCATGCCGTAGAGGCCCACGATAAAGCTAAGTGGAATAAAGATACTGGAGATGATGGTAAGTACTTTCATGATCTCGTTCATACGGTTGCTCACCGTAGACATGTAAAGCTCCACCAAGCTAGACGACATTTCCCGGTGGTTCTCTACCAGGTCTATCAACTGCACGGCGTGGTCGTACGCGTCGCGGAAGTATACTTTAAGCGAGTCGGGTATGGTGGCATCATCCATGCGCAGCAGCTCATTCATCAGGTCACGCTCCGGCCAGGTTATGCGGCGCAGTTTTACCAGTTCGCTTTTCAGGTCCAGTACCTCTGTTAAAGTTGATTTTGAAGGCTGGCGCAGTACCTTTTGTTCCAGTTCCTCCATGTAATGCCCGATCTCCGCCATTACCGGGAAATAGTAATCCAGCACCACATCCAGTACAGCGTAGGCCATGTACATGGTAGGGCGGGTACGGATAACACCTTTGCCAATCCTGATGCGTTCGCGCAGTGGGTCCAGGCAATCGCCGTAGTCGCTTTGCAGTGTAAGAATATAGTTGGCGCCGGTAAAAATAGACAACTGCACATCTACCAACGATTTAAACTCCGGAGACCAGCGCAGCATGCGTGTGATAATAAACAGCCGGTTCTCACCAAACTCCTCTACCTTAGGGCGCTGATAGTCGTTTATCACATCTTCCATCTGCAGCGGGTGCAGGGTAAAGTCTAGGATAAACTGCTCTAGCATATTCTGATCACCATAACCACGAATATCAATCCAATGGCGTGCATTTGGTTTCTCTTTAAACCGCTTTATCAGTTCCTGATAGCTGTTAAGCTCTGACTCCTCAAAATGCGTTTCTGAAAAAGAGATTAGGAAAAAGCGAGGTTTATAAGCCTCTGCGGAAATAACCAAAGAACCAGGTTTGATACCTGCTTTGCGTTCGAGAATTTTGTTGCGCTTACGCTGGAATTTGATTTTGGCCATGCAGCAAGATACTAAGTTATGGCAGGTTTGGTAAATTTATACTTTATAAACTGGTCGGAAATCCCTGCTCAGCCACAACGGGTAAATCATCAGTTGCTCCCCATTCACTCCACGACCCATCATACACGGCTATATCTTGGTAGCCTGCTAAAGTTGCTCCCAGAGCAGTGATACACGCCGTTACGCCAGAGCCACAGCTAAAAATAAGCTTCTTGTTTGTAAGCGGTAAAGTTTGGAACAGTTCTTTCAGCTCAGTTTCAGAGCGCATCTTGCCTTTTTCCAGCACTGCCTCAAAAGGAATGTTTTCAGCGTTTGGCATATGCCCTAGCCGTAGTCCAGGCCTTGGCTCCGGTGCTTTCCCGTGAAATCGTGCAGCAGGTCGTGCATCAATTACACTGTAATTTTCATCTTCAAGAGCCAGCAGCACTTGTTGCTTGTCACTAACTAAGGCGGCATTATACCTGGCCTCAAAGTGTCCTGCAGCAGTGGCATGTGCCGTAGCAAGTGGCTCACAAGTATAACCGGCTGCTATCCAGGCCGGCAACCCACCGTCAAGCACATACACCTGCTCGTGCCCCATAGCCCTAAACATCCACCAGGCCCTAGGGCTGGAGTAGATGCCTCGGTTATCGTAAATTATAAGTATGCTGTTTTTGTTGATGCCCAGCTTTTGTGCCTCCCGGGTAAAACTTTCCGGTGAAGGCAGCATGTGCGGCAGGTTACTGTTTTTATCACTGAATGCGGCATCGATGTCGAAGTATCGAGCTCCTGGAATTTGCAAGGGCTGTTCAACAGATACAGAGGTGGTATTCTGAGTTTGTTTCAGGCTGGCATCCAGTACCACAACCTCAGGCTGTTGCAGGTGCTGGTGTAGCCATTCTACAGATACCAAGGGAGAAGAGGGAAGTTTTATCATAGTTTTAGCTGTTACTCAAGTATGGTTACCTTTACACCCTCCGTATCCTCCAGTTTCGCTGTGATTTCATACTGCAATGCTTTCCTTACCTCCAGCGTTAGTTTGCAATCCAGTTCGAACTGCTGGTCGCGCACCGGCAGATCGTATTCCTTCACCAGGCTCATCACGTCGTTCATCTGCGGGTAAGCATAGTGGGCCTGCAGCAAAACTGTTTCGTGCTGCTCTACAACAGTAGCCTGCTCCAGGGCAGCGGCAGTGGCCGCTTTATAGGCTGTAATCAGTCCGCTTACCCCTAACTTGGTGCCGCCAAAGTAACGCACCACAATCACCAACACATTGCTTAAATCGGCAGAGCGAATCTGGCCAAGTATAGGGTCGCCGGCAGAGTGGTTAGGCTCCCCGTCGTCGTTGGCGCGGTAGCGGCTTTTGTCGGCTCCTAAGGTATAGGCGTAGCAATGGTGGCGGGCATCGTAGTATTTCTTCTTCACCTCCGCCAGAATATCCTTCACCTCGTCTTCGGTATAAACCGGGTAAGCCAGGGCTATAAACTTGCTGCCTTTCTCCTTGTAAAGTCCTTCGGTGGGCTCGGATATGGTTCTGTAGGTGTCTTGCATAGGCTAAGGTAAGTTAGCTAAAATTTCTTGATACGAGATAAGTATAATGGCCAAAACGGCTACCGCAATGCCGATCAGGTTAAGTTTGGTAAGTTTCTCTTTAAACAAAGCCACTGCCCCGATGGCGCCCACAAGTATAATCCCGATATTGTTGATTGGGTACAGAAAAGCACCGTCGTTGCCAAAGGCAGACAGCGCCAGCAGCAGAAAAAAGATGGAGAAGTAGTTCGGAATGCCCAGCAGCACACCGGCTGCTATACTTTTAAAGTTGAGCCGCACTTTGCCCAGCAGCAGCACTACAACCAGCACAAGCAAACCGGCAGTGGCCGAGGTGGTGAACGTGAGCATGGTAAACTGGCTGGCCTGGTGTGGCTGCAGGTAATGCTCGTTTGTATAGTTGATCAGAGAATCGGCAATACCGCTGTTCAGGAAGATAATAAATGGCAGCAGCAGCGTAACAGCCCTAGATGCTTTCACATCGCCATCGTTTCGGGGCCTGATGGAGGTAAGCACAATGGCCACCACAGCTGCGGCCATACCCAGGTAGTTGATGATGTTATAATCTTTTAGGCTGGTACGGAGCACAAGCAAACTGAACAGTACCGGTATCACCATCGAAATCTTGGCTGCCACTGAAGTTGCCGTTACGCCAGCTTTGTGAGTACTAAGCGCCATCAGGTAAAAAGTAAGTATAAATATGGTGCCCAGCGCCATAGCTGCGTAAGCCCAAGTGTGGTTAAAAATGCCAGGCTGCAGCACATCAGTACCTCCCGGAAAAAGCAGTCCAACGAAAATGCATACCGTATAATTTACCACAATGGCCTGAAAGGTGTGCACGTTGTAGTGCTGGAAAAGCTTGAAAATGAAAATAAGAGAAGCGCTTACTAGAACGCTAAGTATAAGGTAAAGCATAGATATCGTTAACAGGCCTGTCTGCCGCAGCTACAAATTTAACTTAACTATAGCCGTAGGCAAGCTGGTAAAAGAATTAGCGCTATATTCGTTCTGGATAAACAATAGTTACAAAATTGCCGCAGCAGCCACACTACATCACATTCGATAGCACCGGAGATTCTTCCGAAGGCTATATCAGCTCCACGCAGTTTGCCCATAAAATTCCTTTTGCCGTAAAGCGCGTGTTCTGGACGTACAATACGCCGCAGGATGTAGTGCGTGGCCGCCATGCACATATTGCCACGGAGCAGGTGCTGGTGGCAGTAAATGGAAGTATAGCGGTAAAGATAGATGACGGACGTGGCGGCAAAACATCGTTTACACTTGACCAGCCAAACCAAGGGTTATACCTGCCGCCGATGTATTGGGCAAATTTATACTTCTCGGAAGGTGCTATACTGCTGAGCCTTACTTCTTCTGACTTTGACGAGGCCGATTACATCCGGGATTACCACACTTTTTTAGAGAAAGCACAACAGGCAAAAGTATAGACAGATGCAGGAGCAGGTACCTTTTTTTGCGTTCAGGGATTTTGTGCCGGGTGTGCAGCAGCAACTGGAGCAGGCCTTAGTTCATGTGGCGCAGCGGGGCAACTTTATACTTGGCGAGGAGGTGGGCAGCTTTGAAAAGGAGTTTGCCAGTTACTTAGCAGAAGGAACAACTGCCATAGGAGTAGGTAATGGCTTTGATGCGTTGGTTATCTCTCTAAAGGCCTTAGGAATAGGAGCGGGTGCAGAAGTGATCGTGCCATCTAACAGCTATATGGCTACTGTAAATGCTGTGCTGCAGGTGAAGGCAAAGCCCGTGCTGGTAGAGCCGGATAAGTATACTTATAACCTAACGGCAGCAAACGCTGAGAAAGCTATCACACCTAAAACCAAAGCTATACTTCCGGTGCACCTCTACGGCCAGGCCTGCCAGATGGATGAACTGATGCAGCTTGCACATAAGTATAACTTAAGTGTGGTGGAGGACTGTGCCCAGGCACATGGTGCTGCTTTTAAGGATCAGTTAATTGGCACCTTTGGCGATGCCGCTGCTTTTAGTTTTTATCCCACCAAAAATCTAGGTGCCATGGGCGACGGTGGGGCAATAGTTACCAGTAACGCATTGGTGGCAGATTTTGCGCAGCAGTACCGTAACTATGGTCAAAAGCAAAAGTACATAGGCGAGCTGGTTGGCGTAAACTCCCGCCTCGATGAACTACAGGCTGCCATACTTCGCATTAAACTTCAGCACCTGCACCAGTACAATGCCGAAAGGCAGCGATTGGCAAACGTATACTTGCAGGAGCTAAATGGAGTAGGAGATCTTTTACTTCCACAAACAGCTGAAAGCTGCAGCCACGTGTACCACATCTTCAACATCCGGACAAAACAGCGGGATGCACTGCAAAACTATTTGAGAGAACAAGGAATTTGCACAGCTATTCATTACCCGGTGCCGGTGCACCTGCAGCCTGCTTATATTTTTCTGGGTTATGGCGCTGGTGACTTTCCCGTGGCAGAAGAGCTGGCTTTAACAAGTATAAGCTTACCGCTTTTTCCAGGGCTAACAGAGCAGGAACAGGAGCGAGTAATTAAGGCGGTAAGGGAGTTCTATCAGGACAAGTAAGTACAACAAGCTTCTTACTCCCACAGAAAAAGCTTATTTTGCGGTAGCTTTGGCCAACTAAATGCTGCGACTACTTAAATCATCCTTCTGGTCTTTTGTCTCCATCCTAGTACGCGCAGTATCTAATATTGCCATCAATAAACTGTTTGCCATATTCTACGGGCCAAACGGCATCACACTTTACGCGCACTTCCAGAATCTTTTGTCCATTGTAACCACAGTGCCGGATGGCGGTGTGAATATTGGGTTGGTTAAGTTTCTGGCAAAAGGGCAGCCTACTTCCGGGGTATACAAACGTTACTTTTGGGCAGGCATGTTGCTTAATTTCTTATGCATACTGGTGGCTCTTGGTTTGATATTTGGCTTTCCGGGATATTACCTCGAGGCTTTTTTAAGGGAGGTAACCTGGAGTAGTGGCTGGCGATGGGGCCTTTACTTTAGTATAGGCAGCATGTTGGTCACGCTTAATCTGGGCCTGCAGGCGGTGGTGCTGGCGCGGCAGCAGCTGAAGTGGCATGTGTTCAGTAGTGCAGTAATGAGTATTGGCGGTGTGCTGGTGGTATACTTTACCCAAGGCGAATTGCCCCTGAACATACTTTTACTGTGGGTGCTGGCGGCGCAGGCAATCTCTTTTTTTCTGATGCTCGGAGTGTTATACTTCAAGCGTTTGCTGCCATCGCTTAAAAGTATCAGCATACCCAAAAGCGTTTACAGAGATCTCTGGAAGTATATTTTGATGGCTCTTAGTGCAGTTGTATGCCTTAAGCTCACCAACTTTTATATCCGTGATTTTGTGATAGCGCGTTTTGACTTGTACCAGACGGGGCTCTGGCAGGCAGTGGTAAAAGTATCCGAGAATTACAGCACTGTGTATAGTGCCGTAATTTCTATGCTGGTGTATCCGCGCCTGGCTGCCATGGTAAACGAGGAGGATGCGCTGCGTAAGTTTGTGCGTAACACTTTTTACCTGGTAATGCCGGGCCTGGCTGCTGCGCTTTTGCTGGTTTACCTGTTGCGCGATTGGGTGCTGTTGCTACTGTTTAACGAGGATTTCGTAGTGGCCAGCTATCTGTTCGACTACCAGCTGCTGGGCGATTTTTTCAGGATGTGGAGTGTGATATTAACTAATCTGATTGTGGTGCGCGCGCATGTAAAACTGTATATTGGATGGCAGTTATCATCAGCTTTGCTATACATTACGCTGGTGAGTGTGCTGGTAAAGCCATTTGGTTTAGAAGGCATCACCATCGCGCATGCTGTTCGTTATGCCGCCACACTGGCCTTTGCTATGTTGTATTACAATAAATACATCCGCCCATGAGTTCGCTGCCACTGGTAACTGTTATTTGTTTGTGCTACAACCACGAACGTTTTCTGGCAGAGGCCCTGGATTCTGTGCTGGCCCAGACTTACCAGAATGTAGAGGTAATTGTAGTAGATGACAGCAGTACCGACGGAAGCGTAAAAATCATTCAGTCATACCTGCAGCAGTACCCGCACATCAGGTTTGTCAGTACCGGGAAAAACGTGGGTAACTGTGCTGCTTTTAACATGGGGCTGCAGGCCAGCAAGGGGGAGTTCATCATCGACTTCGCAACAGATGATGTACTGTTGCCCGAACGTATTGCGCAGCAGGTGGAGGCCTTTGGTAAACTGGATAAAAGCTATGGCGTGGTTTATACCGATGCCGCCTATATCACAGACGCTTCAGAGTTCTTATACCTGCATAGCCAGAAATATGAACCAGCCCCCGATGGTGACGTGTTTGCGGAGGTTTTGCGCCGCTACTTTATATGTCCTCCAACCATGATGGTGCGCCGCCAGGTGTTCGAAGACTTAGGTGGTTACGATGCCACACTGGCTTATGAAGATTTCGATTTCTGGGTAAGATCGTCCAGGAAGTATAAATATTATTACCTTGATAAAGTTACTACTAAACGCAGGGTGCACGAGCAGGCATTATCTAGGGGCTTGTACAAACCAGGAAATAAAATGCTGGCGTCTACGGTGGTTGTTTGTCGTAAGGCAGCAGCGCTGGTGCAAAGCGAAAATGAGCGGCAGGCACTAGCTCAGCGGCTAAAGTATGAGACAAGGCATGCCTTTTTAACATGTAATTTTAAGGAAGCCGGAGAGTTGATAGAACTACTCAAATCCACTACCGGATTACCTGTTTTGTACAGGTTTATTTCTCTTTTAAATGAGTATAAAATTAACTTGGGTTTCCTTCGTAAACTTTACCATAAGGTTCGGTACTAAATATTTATTGCACTCTTTTACTTGTGTTTACGTTGATAGTGTACCCTCAAAGTATACCTTGATGCTATATTTGCGTAAGTAATATTTTAAGCAAATTCCATATCGGGTTTCTTGGCATATGTTATCAATTTGTTAACCGATAAGGGTAGTTTATTAGCATTTATAAGTATATTTGGCCTTTCATAAAACAAAAACAAATGATTACAGCAGTAACCGCTTCCCGCGCAGAAGTCATCAAGTGGATGGAAGATTTCGTGAATGAGAAAATTTCCGAATTTCTTAAAACTGTAGAAGACAGCTGGCAACCAGCAGATTTGTTGCCTGATGCTACGCTTGATACTTTTTTTAGCGAAGTAAAGGAACTGCGTGAGCGTGCCCGCGACCTAAGCTACGACTTACTGGCTGTTTTAGTAGGAGATACTATTACAGAAGAGGCGCTGCCAACCTACGAAAGTTGGTTAATGACAATCGAAGGTTTGCCAAGTGATCCACAGGGGCCATGGATGCGCTGGAACCGTGCCTGGACTGCTGAAGAAAACCGTCATGGTGATGTGCTGAATCGTTATCTATACTTGAGCGGCCGCATTAACATGCGCGAAATGGAGGCCTCTACGCAGTACCTTATTGCTGATGGTTTCGACCTGCAGACAGACAACGATCCTTACCGTTCGTTTGTATATACTTCTTTCCAGGAAACTGCTACAAACCTTTCGCACCGTCGTGTGGCTCAGATAGCGAAAAGAGAAGGTGATGCAATGCTGGCCAAACTTTGCGGCCACGTAGCTGCCGACGAAGCAAGACACGCGAAAGCCTATAAATCATTTGTTGGTAAAATTTTCGAAGCTGACCCGAACGAGATGATGCTGGCTTTTGAAGATATGATGCGCAAGAAGATCGTTATGCCAGCGCACTACATGCGCGAGCTAGGCGTGGATCTGGGCAAAACCTTCGGGCACTTTACAGATGCTGCTCAGCGTATTGGCGTTTATACTTCATCAGATTATACTGATATTCTGGATGGCTTGATTAAAGAGTGGAAAATTGATGCGGTTACAGGCCTTAACGAAGCTGGCGAACGTGCACGCGATTACCTGATGGCTTTGCCTGATCGCCTGAAGCGTGTAGCTGAGCGTATGCGTGTGCCGCAGTTAGAGTATAAATTCCGTTGGATTGACTAGTTCAACTAAAGTATAAAACAAGAAAGGTGCGCTGCAAAGCGCACCTTTCTTGTTTTATCTTCTGCCTTCTCGGCAAAATATTATTTCTTTAACTCTATCTCATCAGAGAAGGCAATGTAGCCTCTGATGTCTGTTGCATCTTCTTTAGGATCGGGATAATACCACGCGCCATCCTGCTTTACTTTGCCTTTTACCTGCACATGGTAAAAAGAAGCCTCTCCTTTATCCGGGCTGTCTTTATGCGTGCGACTGTCTTCCAGGTACTTTTTGTCTACAGTATTTGGCGGGAAATAATGTTTGCCGTCTTTCTCTATTGTACGATCGCTGTCTGCAATCACGATCTCATTCCATATCGCTTTCATAGTTTCTTCGTTTTAATTAAAAGTGACTTTCTAAATTTTACTTCAGAAAAGCAGTTTAAGTTATACTTTGGCTGCGTTTGAAGGGAAGTTAGCAAGACATATAAAGAACAATGTGCTTTGTTGGCTTGTTGTAAAGTATACATTTATTCTAGTTATGGCTTTAGGATACCGATTTACAGATTACGTACCTCCGCAGGATGATAAACCAGGGTTTGAGTCGCTGCTGAAGATATTTCTCCAACTGGTTACCATCAGCTCCGGCGATGTGGGGGAGGCGCTTAATTGGCTAAGTTCGCTGGACAAGCAGTACAACTTAACCGGCGACGAGTATGGCATCGGCGACTTTATCGAGGATCTGAAGAAAAAAGGGTATCTCGATGAAAAGCCGCAGGAACGCGGAGGATTTCAGTTGACTGCTAAAAGCGAACAGAGTATTCGCAAAAGTGCCCTGGAGGAGATCTTCGGTAAACTTAAGAAGGGTGGCAAAGGCAGCCACGCCACACCACATACTGGCACCGGTGACGAAGCCAGCACCGACCGCCGTGAGTACCGTTTCGGCGATGCCCTCGAGCAGATATCTATGACAGACTCTATCCGAAACGCCCAAATAAATCACGGCATTGGTGACTTATGGCTAACCGAGCAGGACCTGGAGGTAACTGAAACAGAGCATAAAACACAGGCAAGTACGGTGCTGATGATCGATATTTCGCACTCCATGATCCTGTACGGGGAAGACCGCATTACGCCTGCCAAAAAAGTAGCCATGGCGTTGGCCGAACTTATCAAACAAAAATACCCGAAAGATACGCTCGATATCCTGGTGTTTGGGAACGACGCCTGGCAAATAGAGGTAAAAGACCTGCCATACCTGGAAGTAGGGCCTTACCATACGAACACCGTGGCAGGTCTCGAATTGGCTATGGACTTACTGCGCAAGCGCAAAACACCAAACAAGCAGATCTTCATGATAACTGATGGCAAACCAACGTGCCTGAAAGAAGGGCTGCGCTACTACAAAAACAGCTTTGGCCTGGACAGGAAGGTGGTAAACAAAACACTGAACCTCGCTGCCCAATGCCGCCGACTTAAGATCCCGATCACTACATTTATGATCGCATCAGACCCATACCTGCAGCAGTTCGTAGATGAGTTTACGAAAGTAAATAACGGGCAGGCCTATTACAGCAGCCTGAAAGGTTTGGGGCACCTCGTTTTTAAGGACTACGGCCGCAACCGCAGAAAGAGCTTTTAAATATAACTGTACCCTCAAGTGGACAATGTCCTTACTACAACAATTTAACCATACAAGAATCAGAAATGGTTACTTATTAGTGTTAATCCATAATTGTGCAAATGAACTACAAAGACATACCAGCCGAAAATTTACTTAAGATAAAAACGCTTGGCCAACTGAAAGCAGCTGGCTACGAACCACAGAGTGTAAAGCAGGAGCTGCGGCACAACCTGATTAAGAAGCTTCAGAACAAAGAAGAAATCTTTCCGGGGATATGGGGCTATGAAGAGACGGTGATTCCGGATATGCAGCGTGCCATACTTTCGATGCACCACATTAACCTGCTGGGCTTGCGTGGACAGGCCAAGACCCGTATTGCCCGCCAGATGATAGACCTGCTGGACGAGTACATACCTGTAGTGCAGGGCTCTGAACTGAACGACGATCCGCTGCAGCCGCTGTCGCGCTATGCCCAGGACATGGTGCACGAACACGGCGATGATACACCAATTAGTTGGATGCACCGCTCAGACCGCTACACGGAGAAATTAGCCACACCCGATGTTTCCGTAGCCGACTTGATTGGCGACGCAGACCCCATAAAAGCCGCTACCATGAAGCTGCCCTACTCAGATGAACGCGTGATCCATTTTGGACTGATACCGCGTTCGCACCGTGGCATTTTCGTAATCAATGAGCTGCCGGATTTGCAGGCGCGCATACAGGTGGCGCTGTTTAATATTCTGCAGGAAGGGGACATACAAATACGGGGTTTTAAAGTGCGCCTGCCTCTGGATATACAGTTTGTATTCACGGCCAACCCGGAGGATTACACGAATCGTGGATCTATTGTAACACCCCTCAAAGACCGCATCGATTCACAGATCATCACACACTATCCGAAGACCATCGAAACCGGTAAAAAAATCACAAGCCAGGAAGCGCGTATAAAAGACGGACAGGGCGACCTGGTGCAAACAAATGACATCATAGGTGACCTGATTGAGCAGGTAGCGTTTGAGGCGCGTGAGAGTGAGTATGTAGATGCCAAAAGCGGTGTGTCTGCCCGATTGACAATATCTGCATTTGAGAACCTGCTGAGCGCTGCCGAGCGTCGTGCTCTGCTGAATGGTGAAAGCAAAACATACATTCGTGTATCAGATTTTTTGAACACAATTCCGTCTGTAACTGGTAAGGTGGAGCTGGTGTACGAGGGGGAGCAGGAGGGAGCAGGACATGTAGCGCAGGTACTGATGGGCAAAGCTATCCGCACACAGTTCCTCAAATACTTCCCTGATCCTGATAAAGCCAAGAAAGCAAAAAACGGTAACACTTATAAAGCCATCACCGACTGGTTCGGAGACGGAAACACACTTGATATCCTAAACGATGCCTCCTCAGCGGATTACAAGAAAGCCCTGAATAAAGTGCCGGGTTTGCAGGAACTAGTAGATAAGCATCAGCCTAAGGCGAAGGGGGATGAGAAGCTGTTTTTGATGGAGTTTGCACTGCACGGTTTAGCAGAGCACAGCCAGCTGAGCAAAAACCGCCTGAGCACCGGCCTTCAGTTTAAAGACCTGCTAAGTGGTATGTTTAGTATGCCTACTTTCGGTGAGGAAGAGGAGGATGACTATTAAGAGTTAGAGAATTAGAGAGTTTAGGAGTTAGAGAGGGAATTGTAGAGACGCAATACTTTGCGTCTTTGAGTGATGATAAAGACCTCGCAGTGTCCGGAGGTCCTGCGAGTGTCTGGTGACAGAGGCTGTTGCTTCGTAGCAGACCAGACGCTCGCGGGTCATAAAGACACCGCGAGGTCTTTGTCATTTTATGCTTTTATGAAGACTTTCCTCCGGCACAAGTAACGCTGCGCTTAAGGCTTGCCCCAGTGGTATATATCAAAAGTCGTAAGTCCTTTGTCTAACGTTCTTTTGTCCTGTTACCTATACTTGCTGCCGCGCTTTTTTCTCCATGGGCAAAATGCAGTGGTAGATAAAGCGGTTCACCGGTACAGGCACGTTATACTGCTCGGCCAGCTTTACCACGGTGCCGTTCTGGTATTCAATCTCTGATGGCTTGCCTTCCCACACATCCCGGGTAAGAGATGCAGTAGATTCGGGTGGCAGTGCCTCAAAATTAAGTATGGTGCGGGCTACAAAATCAGTCTCAATGTTAATACCGATGCGCTGTGATAAAGTATAAACTTCAGTTAACAGCTCAACTAATAGCTGCCTGGTTTGCGGCAAGTCCAGCACCTGCCCATAAGTAGAGCGTGTAATTGCCAGCAATCCGCTTACACAGATGCCAATAAACTTCTTCCATAGCTCTGCCTGAATGTCGGTGGCTACTTTAGCTTGAATATCTGCCTGCTCAAAAACCTGCTGCAATTGCTGCGTTCGCGCAGACAGTTGGTTATCAAGCTCACCGAAGATGATGGTAGGCTCCACGCCAAAGTGGTTGATAACACCTGGTGCTTCAATTTTGCTGATGATGCGGCACAAGCCTCCCAGTACATTTCGAGCAGGCAGATGCTCGCCTAACTCCTGTGCAGCCAGTACACCATTTTGCAGGGGAAGTATGAGCGTGTCGGGAGTTACGATGGTGGCTAGCTCCAGAGCTGCTTCTTTAACCTGCCATGCCTTTACGCATACCATTACAAGATCTACCGGTCCTATGCTTTTGATGCTGTCAGTGGCAGTTACTTTCTCTATTTTAAAGTCGTCTTTTATACTTTTTACCGTGAGGCCATCTGTCTGCATTGCCTGCAAGTGTTTGCCTCTTGCCAAAAAAATAACCTCGTGGCCTGCTTTAGCCAGCTTAGCTCCAAAGTAACCGCCTACTCCGCCTGTGCCTATAATCGCAATCTTCATGTGTTTTAATACGCCTTTCTTTTTTAAGCTAGTATAACGTGCGGGGTTTTAAAGGAGATACCAGAAAAGTTTATGCGGCTGCTAGGTCCTGCCTGATAACAGATTTTTGTTTCCATGCCCAGACAATTGCCAGCACTACCAGCACGCGAATAGCTGTGAAGATCAACTCACCGGTTGGCTCCAGGTTGGTAGGATAGGCCAGGTTTGCCATCAGGTGCAGAAGTATGGCGCCAAGTATACTTCGGTTGGTGTTGTTGTATATCCAGGTAAATACAAATGATAGCATGATCAACTGGAAAGACCACGACCAGAACTGGTAACCAAAGCCTTTTGCGTGCTGCGATGTACCTTCAATAAAGAATAGTGGCAAGTGCCAGAGGATCCAGAAAATACCTAGAATTAAACTGCCACCTGCAGAGCCATACTTTTGCTGCAGTGGATCAAGCACGTAGCCGCGCCAGCCCAGTTCTTCAGAAACAGGTCCGGCAAAAATCATTACAAAAGCAAACAGAAGTATAGCTGAAAAGGAGTCGAGGCCGCTGAACAGACTTGCTACGGGTGGCTGCTCTCCTCCGAAGTATGAATAGATATAGTAACCAAGCAGGTAAATAGCCGGAAAGATTGAAAGTATCACCAAATACCATTCCCAGCCTATCTTTTTAAAACTGATTACACGGGTCCAGAAGTCGCGTATGTTTGCTGCGTTCCCATAGCGGTGCATCAGGTAAACAGCGGCAAAAGTAGGCCCAAAGGCACCTAATATAAGCAATGGCAGCATCAGGTCTGCGGGTAGCGACAATGCCAGCATAGCACCCCAAACAGCCCACGAAAACAAAAAGCTAAGTCCAAAGAAACCCCAGATGCTGGCTAGCTCAGTGTATTGTAGAGATGCTTTTCCCATAGTATAAAACAGATTTTAAGAGTAATAAATAAACTACAATATAGTAAAAACCGCATACATAGGTGATACATGGATGCGCTGCTAAGGGGGTAGCTTTGAGGTAAGGGCATAAAAAAACAGGAGGCTTTATGCCTCCTGTTTATACTTTAGCTGTGTTACAGGCTCTTCTTCTGCGCTACCTGTTCAGCCAGCTTAAGGGCTTCGTAGGCGTTTACCACCCCACCAGAGGCTGATAATGTAGAGAACTTCGTTGTCTTTTTGTTTTTAGGATCTTCAGTAGGGTAGTAAACTTTTAGCTTCGGATACTTTACGGACGACTGCAGCAGCACATCCTTCAGTTCAGCGGCAGTAAGCTCCGGGTAATACGACCATACCAGGGCAGCTACTCCAGACACTACAGGGCTGGCAAAGCTGGTCCCGTCCATTTTGTCGTACTTGTTGTCCGGGGCAAGCAGCACCAAGTCTACGCCAGGGGCGAACAGGTCCACGTTCTGAACACCGTAGTTAGAGAATTCTCCTACAAAAGTTTTATCTAAGTTTTTGGATGTGGCGCCAACCTCCAGCCAGGTGCTGGCACGGGTGCCATCTAATAATTGCTTTGTCGGGAAATTATCCGCACCATCGATGTTTTTACCGTCGTTGCCGGCAGCGTGTACCATCAGCACATTTTTAGACTCGGCATACTTTACGGCTTCATCTACAAAGTTTTTCTGTGGCGAGAAGTCTTTGCCAAAGCTCATGTTGATGATGTGGGCACCGTTGTCTACGGCATATCGAATGGCCAGGGCAATGTCTTTGTCGCGCTCATCGCCGCTAGGCACGGCACGCAGTACCATAATCTCTACATTCTCTGCTATGCCGTCTACACCTACTCCGTTGCCCCGGATACCTGCAATAACACCCGCAACCGGAGTGCCATGGTCAGCTCTTGGGCCTACCACATCGCTGTTGCCATACTTGTTATCTGTGATATCCTCAGGGTTATCGGCAACAATAGTTCTTGGGTTAAACTCCAGGTTCAGGTGGTAGTTCACGTACTTATCGATGTGCGCTTTGTAGGCTCTGAACGATTCTGGCGTAAAGCCCTGGCTATACTTCTGCAGCAACCAGTTTTTTGCTTTGTTTACCTCGGCGTCTGAAGTTGAGATTGCCTTCAGCTCGTTTACGGTATAAGTGTTCTTGCCCAAATGCTTGCCGATTACAGCTTCGCAGTAGTTTAGCACCTCCCCGAATCCATCTAAGTTAGCCTTCGTTTTAAGACGCTCATCCAGCTCCTTTTCGAAGTTTTTGCGGGTGGTAAGGTAAGTGTTATACTCTTTCTGCTCTTGCTCGGACAGGCCCTGTGTAGACGTTACATTTTTATACTTTGGCGCATACTTTCGCAGCAGGCGCACATACTCATATGTTTCATACTCGATGTTCTCGCCAGCGGCATTGCCCAAAAATCCCCAGCCGTGCACATCATCGGTGTAGCCGTTGTTATCGTCGTCTATGCCGTTTCCGGCTATTTCGTTTTTGTTAACCCAGATCTTTCCTTTTAGCTCTTCGTGGTTAATATCGGTGCCGCTGTCTATTACAGCTACCACCACTTTCTTTTTGGGCTGTTTAGATGCAAGCAACTCGCTGTAGGCGCGGTTTACGCTAACACCAGGCACTTTGTCCTGCTTGGCATCCAGGTTATACCAGTTGTGGTATGCCTTGTCTAACTCCGATACCGACGATACGCCTCCATCCTGGGCAAAGGCAATAGGGGCACTTAGTAAAAGAAAGGCTGCAGTTGCCTTTAAATTACGGAAGAGGTTTGTTCTCATGCTATACTTGAAGTTTTTTGAATTACGAAGCTATAATAACAAAAACCGGGCAGAATTTTTTATGAATTATTATTTTCTCAGAAAATCGAAGGCTCCTTTTCTCAGGTTTATCCCATACTCCAGGTATGCTTTTAGACAGGCCAGGAAATTAGCCCAGCCTTCGGTGTTTCTTTGTAGCCACTCTATGCCGGTTTCGTTGTTGGGCATACTCTTTTCGGTGATGCTCACCAACGTGGAGTTATTCTCTTTTGGAGTGAGCGTTATCTCTACCAGAAGCTCCTTGTCTTCGTTATGCCAATAGTAAGAGATATACTTGTCCTTGTCAATCTTGCCTACGCGCACAGGTACTTCCAAGTCAAACTCCGGGAACCGCCAGGTAATCTCTTTGCCTTCTTCCATTCTGCCTGTGCTCTCCGAGATAAAGTAATTTGCCATTTTTGCAGGATCTACGATTGCTTCAAATACGTCATGCTCGGGTTTCTGAATCTGGAGTGCAGCTTTGATTTCCAGGGTTTGTGTCATGTGGGAGTTAGTAACGTTTTGCGAGATGTGCTATTGATTAGGCTAAACAGCGGCCGAGGCTGGCGTTTAGCTGTTGTGAGTATCCAGCTTTCTTTTCTGTTCCTCAAAAAATACTTCTTCGTCACGAACATAATAGCTGATTAACCTATAAGTCCCTGTTCGCTTGATATTCATAACTTGTCCTTTAGCGACTGTGTTAAACTGGTTGTCCTTATTTCTTAAAATGAATAGTCGCCATTCGTTTAAAATTAAAATCTTAAAGCCACCTAAATCAATAACGTCTGTCACTTTAAAGTTTGCTGTTCTCTTAATCCCCAAATTCAGGTCTATAGTGTTTCTTATAATTAAGTAAGCCAGGCCTATTAATAGTATTAATGGTATAACTATCAGAAAACTTGAAACTCTAGATTCGTAGTCATCAAGGGTCTTAGGGGGCGACCAGTTGCCCCAACCATAGCGAGGTGGGAAAAAGGGCATGATAAAGGATGAAACAAAAATCACAAGGAAAATAATGCCTAAGGAAACCCACGTAGATTTTTTAGACAATGAGAAGGTACCATATTTCCCTGATAAACTCTGAACTTCCCATTCCAAGAGTCTTTCGGTTCGATATTTCGTATCGATTTGTGGTTTCATCAAGTTTGCCAACGGCTTTGCTATGAGGTGGCACAGCTACCTTATAGGTTTTGTTGTGGTTTGTTGTTTTTAGACTTGCGCTATTTCAATTATTGAGACAATACTCATAAGCAATCCAAATGCTATTCCGAAAATCAGTATTCCTTCTGGAAGTTCATAGGCTGTCTTGGTTCTTGGTTTCAGAAAAAGGAACACCACACATAATAACATGATGGGTATTGTTATGAAAAAGAAGAACGTCCACCATGTCGGAATTAGGTTTAAAACAATTGCTGTTACTCCTAATACTCTGGGCTTCTTAATTATTCTGTCAATCCAGTTACTCATGTTTTGAGCATATTTAATCTACTTTGGTAAGTTGCTCATAAGCTTGTTCATCAGTTAGCTCTGTCAGCTTTATTAAGGTTCTTTTGGAAAAGTTGTCTGAAGCAAGGCCCTTGCTTATGAGTTCTAAGCTTTGTATGAACTCATCTATAAGTGCCCAGTCTTCACGATTGAGTTTCTGTTTTTCAATCACTTTACCTGCCCTTGCAAAACCATCATTGTCTCCGCTATACTTGTGGTAGATGTTTAACTTCTCGATGGTTATTCTTTTCATAATTTCAATGCACCACAACTTCTGTATAGCAGGAGTACCTACTCCCACTATCTGCACTATATCCGGAGTAATTTAACTATCTTTTTATACTAACATTCACCTCCCGTACCTAAAAATAGCAAAAATTAAATTCGCACCTACACCTGCACAATAACAGGCAAAATAAAAAAAGCCCCGGATAATTCCGGGGCCAGTTTGTGTTATGCGGGTTCTTCAATAGGCGGGTGTAGCTGGCCTTCGGTTCGAGCCACCACCATGGCTACAGTGGCATCGCCGGTTACGTTTACTACGGTGCGGCACATGTCCAGAATACGATCGGGGGCAAGTATAAGCGCTATACCCTCTACAGGTATTCCAGCCTGCTGCAGCACGATTACTAGCATTACGGTGCCTGCACCCGGTACGGCTGCTGCACCAATAGAGGCTAGTGTGGCGGTAAGTACAATGCCTATCTGCGTCATGATGTCCAGGTTCATGCCATAGGCCTGCGCAATAAACACGGCAGCTACCGCCTGGTAAAGGCTGGTACCGTCCATGTTAATAGTAGCGCCAAGGGGTAGCACAAAACTTGTGATCTCTTTGTTGATGCCCAGGTTCTGTTCGCAGCGCTCCATGGTTACAGGCAGTGTGGCAGCACTAGACGAGGTAGAAAATGCCAGCATCTGTGCCGGGAAAATTCCTTTGAAGAAGTCTTTATACCTTGTTTTGCCAACAGTGGTCACAAGTATAGGATATACCACGGTAATCATCAGCGCCAGGCCAATGATGACTACAATACAGTAGTAGCCCAGCACCAGCAGCAGTTCCAGGGCAGCGCTTGGGTCGTCGCCGGCAAACTCTACCACCAGACCGGCCAGCAGCGCAAACACACCGTAAGGCGCAAATTTCATGATAATGTCCACTACCTTAAGTATAACCAAGTTCACGCCCTCAAAAAAGTCGTTAACAGGAGCGGCTTTATTGGATGGTATCATGATAAGGGCAATGCCAAACAGCAAAGCAAAGAAAATAACCTGCAGCATACTGCCATTGTCCGTCAACGATCTAAACACATTGTCTGGCACAATGTCTATGAGCGGCTGCAGCGGCCCCTGCTGCTCTACGGCAGCGGCATCAGTAGATTTCTGCGTGGTGGTGGCGGCAAACTGCTCTTTAAACTCCTCGCGTTTTTCAGGGGAGAAGGCTTTGCCTGGGGCAAACACATTTACAAGTATAAGCCCCATAGTTACGGCCAGTACCGTTGTTGCTAGGTAAATACCAATAGTTTTGGAGCCAATGCGGGATAGCCTGCTTATATCACTTAAACTGGAGACACCCGTTATCAGCGACACCAATACCAGCGGCACGGCAATAAGTTTTAGCAGGTTTATAAAGATGGTTCCAAAGGGTTTAAGCCAGTCCAGCGTGAAATCGACTAGGCCATAGGAGCTGGCGAAAATACCCCACAGTACGCCAAGGGTCATACCGATGAGGATTTGCCAATGTAGAGCAAGTTTTTTCATGTTACCTGAGTTGGAGCAGCACCAGTTGCTGGCATCCGTTTAGTACGTATAATTTTGGATAATTAACGCCTGGTACCATAAAAGCCGGGGCGGGCATAGCAGGAAAACCCCTTCCGGTACCGAACGGCATTATGGTAAAATTAAGCATAAATACTCAGGAAAGGGGTGTAATGTTGGAAAGATGCCGTTATACCTGCTAAAAGTGCAGCATAAAGTGTGTTGTAACCAACAAAAAAAGCCGCTTTATCAGCGGCTTTTTTATTCTAATATAGTATAAACGTTATTTGCAGATCAACTGTAGATATGCATCACGAATAACTGGCAACTAAAGGTTACTCTTCGGTTACCACGATCTTTTCGATCTTGTCGTTGGCTTTGATCTGGTCAATCACCTCATCGCCTTCTACCACTTTACCAAAGCAAGTATGGTTACGATCCAGGTGAGCGGTGTTTTTGCGGCTGTGGCAGATAAAGAACTGCGATCCGCCGGTGTTGCGGCCAGCATGCGCCATACTTAGCACGCCACGATCGTGGTACTGATTTTCGCCGGTAAGTTCGCAATCAATCTTGTAGCCTGGTCCGCCTGTTCCTGGTACGCCTTTAGCTCCCTCGCGTGAGTTAGGGCAGCCACCCTGGATCACGAAATCAGGAATAACGCGGTGAAAGGTTAGGCCATCGTAAAAGCCTTTCTTAGCAAGATCTATAAAATTCTGTACTGTTTTAGGAGCGTCTTTCTCATAGAACTCTACTTTCATGACACCCTTGCCAGTATGGATTTCTGCAGTTTTCATGGTTTATTTTTTTGGTGTAAAACAATGTAGATAACAAAAGTACGCATTTTATAGTTTAAGAAGACAAACTGCCGGCACCATTGGTAGCCGATCCGTGACAAAAGTTAAAGTACAATCTATGAAAAAAATGAAGATACATGCACTTGTTAGTGCCATTATGTGCAGTGCCATACTTATGGGGTGTGGCGGTGCTGATGATAGCAGAAACGAGAATCCAATGCAGGAAGAGCGAAGCAGGCCAAACCTAGGCGCGGAAACTGAAGCAAAGAGAACAGAACCTAACACACCTGGCAAGCAGGCCGGTGAGGGTGGAGGCATAGCTAATCCAGAGATAGGCGGAAAAGAAGTGTTGCCATCTCAGACAATCGTTGAGAATATTTATGTTGCCCCTCGTTTATCCAACCTGGAATCTGCTATTAAGCAGGCCGAACTGGTAAGAACGCTTAACGCCACAGGGCCATATACTATTTTGGCACCTGATGACGCTGCCTTTGACGCCCTACCGGAAGGTGTACTGGAAGACCTGATGAAAAACGAAAACAAGCAGGATTTGATCGCTATACTTAACAACCACGTGATTGCTGGAAAGCTGACTTCCCAGAACCTGCAGGACGGCACAATGCTTAAAACAGTAGGCGGCGAACAGCTTACCGTTACAAAGCGCAACAACAAAATAATGGTTAACGGTGCAGAGGTGATTGAGATGGACGGAGAAAGCAAGAATGGCACCATCCATGTTATAAACAAGGTGCTGGTTCCGTCTAAAAAAGAATAAGTTATAAATGGTTGATAAAAAGGCGGCTCTACAAAAGAGCCGCCTTTTTTGTGTTGTCTAAAACGGGTTGGTGGCCCATACGGCAAGCTCTGGTATAAAGCCTCTGTTATCCATCTCCAAAGCACTCTTTATTGCCCATGCTATTTCCTCGCCGCGCAGCTTGTTGGGTTGCGAGTCACGTTCTTCTCGGTCTGGGTTGCCAAAGGCAGTGGTTACTTCGCTGGGGTTTATCAACATAACGCGCACGTTGTGCTTGCGCAGTTCTTTTTGCCAGCTTTGTGTCATACTTCTAAGAGCTGCTTTTGAAGATGCATATACCGAGCCTCCTTCATAACCATTAGTTGCTGCCGTAGACCCAATGTTGATGATGTTTCCGTAATTCTGCTTATTAAAAATTTTTGCCGCGCGAGCCGCCATCATGGCCGCACCGAACACATTTACCCGGTATATGCGCTCAAAGTCCTCGATAGTCAGTTCTTCAAGCGGCCTCGATAAGCCTATTCCTGCATTATTGATTAGCACATCCAATTTGCCATACTCCTCCATAAATGCCTGAAACGTGTGCCGCACATCATCCGGATTGGCTACATCTGCTGTAATGGGCATAGCGCCAATTTCGCGTGCTGCCTTATGGGTGCGTTTTTCGTCGCGGCCAGTAATGGCTACGTTCGCACCGCTTTCAATTAAAAGTTTAGCGGTATCGTGGCCAATGCCCAAGGTGCCACCTGTAATCAGGATATTCGCGTTATTGAGTTTCATAGTAGGAGATAGATTTGAGGTTTAGGTGTAAGTAACGGTGGCGGAGGAGAATTGTTGATGGGTTGTTGATTGTTTGCAGTCCTGGGTCCAACCACCCCTAACCCCTCCTTATCTAAGGCGGGGAATTATGACTACCGATTATTCTGTCATCACCATAGTTGAGGCTGCTACTTACTATCGAGAGGATCTTGTGATAAGGAAGTTTAAGCACAAGCTACAGAGCTTATACTAAGCTTTAGTAAAGTAATACCAGAGGTCCCTGCCTTGGATAAAGAGGGGTTAGGGTGGTTGGACACCTGCGCTACATCTCTACGGGTTTAGTATAATTTGTAACTCGGCACTCAGAACTCAGAACTCACTTCCGGTTGTCCTGGCCGTGCAGCATGCTCAGGTAACTTTCGTAGCGGGTAAGAGAGATTTCGTTATGGCGTACAGCTTCTATAATAGCGCAGCCTGGCTCGTTAAAGTGGGTGCAGTTGTTAAAGCGGCACTGGTTCATACGCTCCCGCATCTCCGGGAAAAAATGGCTTAGTTCAGCTGCCGGAATATCTACAATGCCTAGCTCTTTAATACCCGGAGTATCGATGATAAAGGTATCCTTATCAACCTCAAACATCTCGGCAAAGGTGGTAGTGTGTACACCTTTGTCGGAAAAGTCAGATATTTCGGAAGTCTTCAACTCCAGGTCTGGTACAATCAGGTTGATGAGCGTAGATTTTCCTACCCCAGAGTGACCGGAAAGGAGGGTAGTCTTACCATGTAGGAGTTGCTCTATCTCATCTATACCTTCTTTTGTTTTGGCCGATACTGCCAGGCTTTTGTACCCGATCTGGTCATACATGTGGCTGATCTGGCGCTGGTACTCCCGCATCTCGTCGTCATACATGTCGGTTTTATTGTACACAATTATGGTGGGGATGTCGTAGGCTTCGGCAGTAACCAGAAAGCGATCTATAAAACCAAAAGAGGTACGCGGCGAAACTAATGTAACGATAAGCAGTGCTTGGTCGAGGTTGGCGGCAATGATGTGTGCATGTGCCGATTTGTGCGTGCTCTGGCGGATGATGTAGTTTTCGCGGTCCTGAATTTTATGGATTACAGCCGTATCTTCTCCGGTAGTCTCCACATCAAACTCCACCTTGTCGCCGACGGCAATTGGGTTACTCACTTTCATGCCCTTCAGCTTAAACTTACCGCGTAGGCGGGCACGGTGCAATTTGCCTTCTTCATCACGAAGCAGGTACCACGATCCCGTCGATTTTACTACAACTCCTTTCATGTATTCTGTTTAAGCAAAGCTTTTATGTCGGCCATTATCTTAGCAGTAGCACCGGCTTGCTCTTGTACGTATGTTTTTTCTTTGCTGGTTATACTTTGGCGAAAGCCGGGCGTGGTATGCACCTCTTCAAACTTCTGCAGCAGTTCCTGGCTAGTATTTACTGAGAACGCGCAGCCAATGCCGATCAGATCCTTCGCCTCCTGAAATTTCTCATACTTGGGTCCGAAGAAGAGCGGCAGTCCAAACACGGCAGCCTCCAGGGTATTGTGCAACCCTTTGCCAAAGGCGCCGCCAATGTAGGCGTAAGTGCCATAGCTGTACAGCGACGACAGCATGCCAATGTTATCGATCACCAACACGTTATACTTTGCGACATCTGTCTCTGTGGCTTTGGAGAAACGTATCGCGCCTTCGCCAAGACTTTGCATCATGGTAGTTATACTTGCTTCGTTTACCTCGTGAGGTGCAATGATGAAATTTATATTTTGGCTATACTTCTGTATCAGCGGTAAGAGCACCTCCACATCAGCGGGCCAGCTGCTGCCTACCATAAACACCTCCTTGCCTGCTACAAAGGCCTTAACCAAAGGTATGCTTTTAACAGAAGCAGCCGTTTGTAATACCCTATCAAATCGTGTATCGCCGGCTATACTTGCTTGCTTTATACCAATGCGTTTTAGCAGCTGCAGCGAAGTTTTGTTTTGAGTATAGATGTGTGTGAAGCGGCGCAGCATGTTGCGGTTAAACTCTCCGTAAGGCTTAAAGAAAACCTGGTCTGGCCGGAAAATAGCCGACACGGAAAGTATAGGTATGTTGCGCTGCTGCAGCTCTTGCAAGTAATAATGCCAGAACTCATACTTCACAAACACCGCCAGCTCAAGCTCTGCTATATCCAGAAACTGCTTCGCGTTTTGGGCGCTATCCAGGGGCAGATAGAAGATATAATCAGCACCCGTGTAGTTCTTGCGAATTTCGTATCCGGAAGGGGAGAAGAAGGTAAGCAGGATCTTATACTTTGGATATGCCATCTTGAACGCCTCCATTACCGGACGCCCTTGCTCAAACTCTCCCAGCGAGGCACAATGAAACCACACTACCGGCGCCTGGTTGCCTGCAAAGGCCCGTTTCATTTTATCGAACTGCTGCTCCCGTCCCTGCCGCATTAATCTGGCCTTCTCGTTAAAGGGAGAGGCCAGGGCAATGGCAGCTTCGTAAGCTTTTAGTCCGATGTCGTAGAGTAACTTCAAGTTTATACTTTCAATAAGAAAATACCGAAATGCGTACAGTTGCCGCGAGTTTCTGGAAATGCAAATATAGTGGATTGTGGAAGTATAGTTTGTAAGGAATTATACTTTGTGGGTGTGCCTTTTTGTGAGCTGCTGATATCTGCTATATTTGAAGAGATATGGCAGAGCAGTAATAGGTGCAAGTATGCGTACTCGGGTTTTCTGAAGTATGGATCGTTCTGCAAATTGCTGTAATGCTTTTTACTAGTATAAAAAATGAGCATCAACATCAGGCCGATACAAGAGGCAGATAACCTAGAGCTGGCAACACTTATCCGTAAAGTTTTCAGAGAATTTAAAATCGACAGGCCAGGTACCGTATACACAGACCCTACCACAGATGATCTGTATAACCTTTTCAGGCAGCCGAACAGCGCATACTTTGTGGCAGAGGAAAACGGAGAGATAGTTGGCGGCTGTGGCATATATCCTACTGATGGCTTACCCAAAGGCTGTGCAGAGCTGGTGAAGTTTTACTTATCGGCGGAGGCCAGGGGTAGGGGAATTGGCAACCAACTGATGCAGCAAAGTATAGAAGAAGCCAAAAAACTTGGGTATAAGCAGCTTTACCTGGAGTCTTTTCCGGAGTTAGCCAAGGCAGTGAGCATGTACGAGAAGGCCGGTTTTAAACCTTTACCGCATGCAATGGGTAATTCAGGACATTACGCCTGCAACATCTGGATGTTAAAAGAACTATGAGCATAGAACAAGCCTACAACAATTGGGCATCGCAGTACGACACAAACAAGAACAGAACCCGTGATCTGGAGGGGAAGGCACTGCGCGCAACTTTAGCAAGTATACCTTTCGAAACCTGTCTGGAAATTGGTGCCGGAACCGGTAAAAACACAGAATGGCTGATGCGAAAAGCAATGCTTGTTACGGCAGTAGATTTGTCGGAGGAGATGCTGAAGCGCGCCAGAAAGAAAGTGAACTCTAATAAAGTTGAGTTTATTCAGGCTGATATTACGAAAGACTGGGATTTTAAAACACAGGAATACGATCTGGTAAGCTTTAGCCTGGTGCTGGAACACATCGAAAACCTGGAGCATATTTTTAAGGAAGCAGCAGCAGCATTAAAACCTGGTGGGCATGTGTACATTGGCGAACTGCATCCTTTTAAGCAATACACCGGCACCAAAGCCAGGTTTGATACAGAGGAGGGAAGGCAGGAAGTGGAGTGCTATACCCATCATATCTCAGATTTTTCACAGGCAGCCAAACAGTGTGGCTTTAAGCTGGTTGATGTAAATGAGTATTTCGATGACAACAACAGAAACGATATTCCGCGCATCCTTACCTTACTTTTTCAGAAGTCATCAACATAGGCATTGACAGAGTTGTTTTGCAGGCTGCCTTAGCACAGCACTGCTAGCGCAAAAGGTGCCGTATACTTTATCAGAGACCTTATTATTTATGACTACAGCACCGGCAAGTACCTATACTAACCTGTACAACTTTCAGAAAAGCTTTTTTGAAACCGGGAAAACTAGAAGCTATACTTTTCGGAAAGAACAGTTGCTGCGCCTACGCCAAGCTGTAAAACAATATGAAGATGGTATAACCGAGGCGCTGCATAAAGATCTGCACAAGCCTGCCACCGAGACGTATGTTACAGAGATAGGATTTGTTTACGAAGAAATAAAGTATGTCCTAAAGCATCTCAAAAGTTGGATGAAGCCACGAAAAGTATCTACTCCACTTGTGGCGCAACCGGCATCCAGTAAAGTTTACCACGATCCGTTGGGGCTCACCTTCATTATTGCGCCCTGGAACTATCCCTTTCAGCTGCTTATTGCTCCTTTGGTAGGGGCAATTGCCGGAGGTAACTGTGCGGTTTTAAAACCATCAGAAGAAACACCGCACACGGCACAGGTAATAGAAGATATGGTTAAGGAGTTCTTTCCGGAGGAGTACCTGGCAGTGGTGCAGGGAAATGGTGCAGAGGTAGTGCCAGAACTAATGGATAACTTCCGATTTGATCATGTGTTTTTTACGGGCAGCGTACCTGTTGGTAAAATCATAATGGCAGCGGCAGCCAAGCATCTTACGCCTGTTACGCTGGAGCTAGGCGGTAAAAGCCCCTGCATTGTTGACGAGACTGCAAATCTGAAAGTAGCCGCTAAAAGAATAGCCTGGGGTAAATTCTTAAATGCCGGCCAAACCTGTGTTGCCCCCGATTATGTACTGGTTCATACTTCTGTTAAAGAAGAGTTTACCAGACTGGTTGGTGAGGCTATAAAAAGTTTTTATGGAGAGGATGCAGCCAAGAGCCCGGATTACCCGCGTATGGTGAACGAGAAACGCTATAAGGCTGTAGCTAAATTTATTAACCCTGAGCATGTTGTGCTTGGCGGCCAAACAGATGAGCAGGATAAGTATATCGCGCCTACCATACTCGATAGAATTACCTTTGATGACCCGGTGATGCAGGAAGAAATATTTGGACCTGTGCTGCCCATACTTACTTTTGAAAAACTAACTGAGGTGCCGCAACTGGTAGGGCTGCATCCATACCCGCTGGCTTTGTATCTGTTTACAAGCAGCAAAGAAAACGAGAAGTACATTTTAAACAACATACGCTTCGGCGCTGGCTGCATTAACGACACTGTTATACACTTAAGTAACCCAAGTATACCTTTTGGCGGCATTGGCACCAGCGGGTTTGGCAGCTATCACGGCAAGTATAGCTTTGACACATTTACGCACGCAAAGGGTATACTTAAAACAACCACTGTTGTAGATGTGCCGCTGCGTTACCCACCATACGGCGACAAAGGCAAGTATGTAAAGATGGTGATGAAGTAAAGTAATAAAACAGAAAAGCCCCGACATTTGCCGGGGCTTTTCTATATCTAAAAGCTGTTAAGCTTAGTGTTTTGCAAGGTAGTTAGATACACCTTCTTTAGTAGCCTGCATTGCTTCTTTGCCTTCAGACCAGTTTGCAGGGCAAACTTCGCCTTTCTCCTCAAAGTACTGCAGCGCGTCAACCATACGCAGGGCCTCGTCGATAGAACGGCCAAGCGGAAGGTCGTTTACAACCTGGTGACGTACTACGCCTTCTTTGTCGATTAGGAACAGACCACGGTAAGCTACTGGCTCGCCAACAAAGATAGCTTCGCCTTCTTCGTTGTAGTCATAATGACCAGCTAGAACGTCGTAGTTCTGAGCGATAGTTTTAGAAGCGTCTGCTACAAGTGGGTAGTTTACACCCTCGATGCCACCCTGCTCGCGCGGAGTGTTCAGCCATGCAAAGTGAGAGAAGTGTGTGTCGGTAGAGCAACCTACAACTGCTACGTTCTTGCGCTCAAACTCTTCCATTCTGTCCTGGAAAGCGATGATCTCAGTTGGGCACACAAACGTGAAGTCCATTGGGTAGAAATAGAAAAGTACGTGCTTCTTGCCAATGTACTGGTCCAGTGAAAAGTTCTCTACAAATTCTCCGTTCTCTACGGCTGTTGCTTTAAAAGAAGGTGCTTTTTTACCTACTAATACTGCCATGTGTTATTTAGTTTTTGGTTAAAAATTCTATTTAGATACTCGTTTTATACTTATTTGCTTATCGGGTTCCACTTTGCTGCCTGTTAGCTGCACTGAGAAGCCTTTTAGTTCAAAGTTCTCCAGCTTTCGCTTGCTGAAAAAATCTGCCAATAGCTGTTCCAGTTCTTCATCCTCAAAATCAACAATCTCTTTCGTCTTGCTGCAGAAGATATGGTTGTGCACGTGTGTGTTGGCATCGTAACGCTTGCCGCCTTCTTCTGAAAGAGCACGCTTAATCAGGCCTGTTTCTACAAAAGTATCCAACGTTTTATAAACCGTACCCAGCGATATACTTGGATTTCCCGGTTTAAGGCGTTGGTAAATGTCTTCAGCAGTAGGGTGGTGCCCATGCAATTCCATCACCGATTCAAACACAACAATGCGCTGGTGCGTGGCTTTTAAACCACCCTCCGTCAGGCGCTGTCGTAATTCGTCTCGTGTCAGATTTTGCATACCAGATAAGAATGTTTCTTAACTAGGAAAAGTTCCTGCAAATGTAGAGGTAATAATTAAGTTTTGAAAGTGAAAGTATAAAACTTGTTCGTGGGTTGAGGAACTTTGAGTGTGGAGGATTACGGTGATTCGCATACGACTATAAACCACCCCTACCCCTCCCTAACCAAGGAGGGGAGTTCTGTTATTACTTTAGCAGAAGTATAGGTTTCCATAGCTGCGTCTATTACCCAGACAGGCTCTCGATCTAGCCCTGCATGTTACAGCTATTATAGGGGGCAAGAGAAACAGTAATTACAGTACTCCCTCCTTGGACTAGTGAGAACGCGAGTTCGAAGCTAGCGAGCGCAGCTCTGAGGGGTAGGGGTGGTTTGACCGGTACTGTGAAAATACCAAGCCTAAACTTATCTTCCCTTAAACTCCGGCCTGCGCTTCTCTACAAAGGCGTTCATACCTTCGGTTTGATCTTCGGAGGCGAAGCAGAGGTAGAAGTTCTTGCGCTCAAAGTATAAGCCTTCGTCCAGGTTAGTTTCGAAAGATCGGTTTACAGACTCTTTGGCCAGTTTAGCTGCCACCGGCGACATCTGAGCCACCTCGCCGGCCAGTTTAAAAGCCTCTTCTAAGTATAGTTCTACAGGTACTACGCGGTTTACCAAGCCGTGCTTTTCTGCTTCGTCGGCACTCATAAATTTGCCGGTAAGCACCATCTCCATGGCTTTTGCTTTACCGATGGCTTTTGTAAGGCGCTGTGTGCCGCCGGCACCTGGCATTACACCTATTTTAATTTCCGGCTGTCCAAATTGTGCAGTTTCAGAAGCCACGATCATGTCGCAAGTCATAGCCAACTCACAGCCACCTCCCAAGACAAACCCAGAAACAGCGGCGATTATTGGTTTTTTGGTTTTTCGGATCTGGTCCCAGGTAGAGAACTGGTCAATGTTGAGCATGTCAATGGCAGTTTTACCAGCCATTTGCTTAATATCGGCTCCAGCTGCAAAGGCACGTTCGTTGCCCGTGATGATAATAGCACGTACTTCATCATTCTCGTCTAGCTCCTTTAGAGCATCGCGCAGCTCACCCATCAATTGCAGGTTTAGCGCATTAAGCTCTTTGGGTCTGTTTAGCTGTATGAGGGCAACATGAGGCTGGGCCTGTGGCGTTACAAGTATAAATTCCATGGGTCTTATTTTGTGTTCAAGCTTTATTTAAAGCCTCAAGTTACGGCTTTTGGATCAACCATAAAAAAAGCCCTTCAAAGGGCTTAAGAATTAGATAGCAGGACTATTTGGTTTGGCGCGATCAGCTACTTTATGATATGGGGTCTTTTCCTGCTGCTGTACATTGTTAACCTTGGAAGGCTGCTCATCTAAATGCACTTCAGCTGCATCTGCAGGAACACCCATTTTGTTGGTACGGAAAAATACCCCCGTTAACAACAGGGCGAATAGCACCACGAGTTTAATTACAAATGTAGGGGTAAGTTTCTCAGCCATGGGCTCTCTTCGTTTGTCAGCTCTTTTTCACTGGCTAATCTATACGCAAAGTAAATATAAAGTTTTGGGAATATGAATAAGATCAAACTAAAAGTTGATAAAGTCTAAGTATATTTTTCTTCGGGCTAAATTCTACCTGCAAACTGCCTGGAAGGTGGTTCGGGTGCGCTGTTCAAGTAATATACTTTTGCCAGTGGTAACCTTGCTGATGCTCTGACTGTCGTAGTTTTTTATGGTATAAAGCCGCAGGTTAGTGTTGTAGTGTATCTCAAATTGGTCTTGCAGCGTCTGGATGAGGCGCTCCAGGCGTTCCGGAAAATAGTCTGTGCAAATGGAAAAGGAGATGGCCGAGTTCTGCATCATGTTTATCTTTAGCCGCATCTCCGACAGCGCGTTAAAAATAGTGCCTAAGTTTTTCTCTGATATAAATGTGAAGTCTTTAACACTAAATGAGATGAGGCACTGGTTTTCTTTGATAATGTAGGCTGGCGCAATTACCTCAAAACGGCAATCGCAGATCTTAGTGCCTGCCGCCGCCGGATTCAGGAAAGATTTTACATAGAGCGGTATAAGTTTGTTGGCCAATGGCTTGATTGTTTTAGGGTGTATTACGGATGCACCATAATATGCCATCTCAACTGTTTCCTGATACGATATCTCAGGGTACCGAACCGTATCCTCAAAGTACTTAGGGTCAGCGTTCAGAAGCCCTTCCACATCTTTCCAGATATACATGGCTTCGGCGTCAAGACTGTAGGCAAAGATGGCTGCACTAAAATCAGAACCTTCGCGGCCAAGAGTGGTGGTAAATCCATTATTTGTTCCACCCAAAAAGCCTTGCGTTACAACCAACTGCTCCTGCAGCAGGCTAGTAAGGTCACGTTTGATTGTGCGTTCAGTCCAGTTCCAGTCTACTTTGCCCTCCCGCCACGTATTGTCTGTCTGAATATACTTGCGGCTATCTATCCAGGTATTTGAAAGCCCTTGCTCCTGAAGAAAATGGTGAAGTATGGTAGAAGAAAATAATTCTCCGTAACTAACCACCTGATCGTAATATTTATCGTAAGTAGCCCCGGATGGAATTCGCTCCAAAGTTTGGCGAAGCTGTGCAAACAAGTGCTCCAGGCGCTCATGAACAGGCGCTGTCTTATCGCGAAACAGTTCGTTTGTAATTTCCTGATGGTACGACAGGCATTGCTGAAATGCAGTTTCAAATGACTGTCCGCTGTATGCCAGATCAAAGATTTGCTCTAGCGCATTGGTTGTTTTGCCCATGGCCGACACAACCAGCAGGAGTTCCCTGTCGCCGCCACATGTCTTAACAATATGTGCTATGTTTCGAAATGCCTCTGCGCTTTTTACTGATGCGCCACCAAACTTGAATACTTTCATCCTGACTAACTACGTTTGCCGTAAAAATATGTATACTTCATTATATTAACTAAAATCGATACTTTTGTACCCGAATAAACCTTTACCTTATGAACGATAAACTGGCGTTACCTGTAGGCACCACCCTTGACAGGTTCATCATGCGAAAACAAGAGGATTTCCCTTATGCAACAGGGGAGCTTTCTCAGTTGCTGCGCGATATAGCGTTAGCAGCCAAAATTGTGAACAGAGAGATCAATCGTGCCGGATTACTTGATGTAACCGGAGCTTATGGCAACCAGAATGTACAGGGAGAAGAGCAGCAGAAACTGGATGTAATTGCCAATATCCGTTTTATCAGAGCCCTTCGTAATGGCGGTGAGGTTTGTGCCATTATTTCTGAAGAAGAGGAGGATATCATCCAGACAGGTAACACAAAAGGCAAATACATTGTTGCCATGGACCCGCTGGACGGCTCTTCTAACATTGACGTTAACGTATCGATAGGTACTATTTTCTCTATCTATAGAAGAGCATCTGAAACCGGATGCGACGGCACATTAGAAGACTGCTTACAAAATGGTACGCGCCAAATTGCTGCCGGATACATTATCTATGGCTCATCAACGATGCTGGTTTATACTACAGGCCATGGCGTTAACGGCTTTACCTATGAGCCATCGCTGGGCGAGTTTTTCCTGTCGCACCCTAACATCGTAACACCGCGCACCGGTAATGTGTATTCCTGCAACGAAGGTGGCATTAACGGCTTCCCTGAAGGAATTAAGAACTATATAAGCTACTGTAGAGACAGCGGTTATTCGGCGCGTTATATTGGTTCGCTGGTGGCAGACTTTCACCGTAACCTGTTAAAAGGTGGTATCTATATTTACCCGTCAACTGCAAAGGCGCCTAACGGTAAACTGCGTTTGATGTACGAGTGCAACTCGCTTGCCTTTATTGTAGAGCAGGCCGGTGGTAAGGCTACTACAGGTACACAGCGTATCATGGAAATAGAGCCAACAGAGCTGCACCAGCGTTGCCCGCTCGTAATTGGCTCTGCCGAAATGGTAGACAAAGTAGAAGAATTTATGAAGGCCGAAGCGTTGATTAGCTAAAGCTCAAAGTACAAAATGAAAGAGGGCAGGAGTTAAACATACTTCCTGCCCTCTTTCATTTTGTAGCTATTGATATTAAACTATTTGCCGCTGTACCTTTGGCGTAATTCAGCCTTCTGTAGCTCGCGCTTTAATACAAGGCGTGCAATGCGTTCGGCAATCAGTTCCTGGTCATCGGCAATCATGGCCTCTTTTACGGCTCTTTCTTCTACGTCTATGCGGTAAAGGATATGGAGAAGCTTTGCCAGGTCGGTGTTTAGCAGGTGCAGTATTACTCGTGCCAACTTAAAGTGCAGCGACTCCAGGTTAGTAGCAGGCAGGTTATCTGTTTCAAAAAGGCTTTGTAAGCGCAAAGTTGTACTGGAGATTATACTTGGCGGGTACTGCATACTGTAAAATTAACTAAAAATTTAGCCACAAAGTAGAACGCCCTCCGTTGTAGAAGGGCGTTCTATTTTGTGGCTTTAAAGCTTACTCTTTATCTGCTTTAGGCTTCTTTGGTTTTGCCTCCGCTGTTTTTTCCTTTTTATCAGCAGTTGCTTTTTTAGCTTTCGGAGCCTCCTTTTCTTTAGCAGCTTTTTTCTCTCCGTCGGCAGCTTTTTCTTCTTTAGCAAAGCCTATGTGCTTATTAACAATAAGGTACCAGTTGGCCAGCTTCTTCATGTCAGAAGTATACACTCTGTCCTCGTCGTAATTTGGCAGAATGTCGCTCATAAACTGCTGGTAATCCTCGTTGCTTGGTTTCTCGCTAAGCGGCAATTTATCGCCATACTTTTCGTGGATACGCTCAAACACCTCGGCCAAAGGCACAGTGCCCTCTTCATCGGTAGTATAGATAGAGATCTCATCCAGGATCGACATGCGGTGGCGCGCCTGAGCAACCATAGTTTTTGGTTTTTCTTCCAGGCTCTGCACAATAACACCGGTACGCGTAGGCTTTACAATCTGGTAAAGGCCGCTTTGGCCAGATATGGCCGCAACTTGTCTTAAATCAATAGGCATAGTAAAGTATAAACTGTTGTTTTATAGTTTAAACATAATCGGAATGCTGGCATTTACTGCGAAGCCAGGTGCTTTAAACTTTAGCAGTCTGGTAACGCGGAGCGCCTCCTCTCCAGTGCCTGCACCTGCATTGCGCAGCACTTTAAATCCTGACAGAGAGCCATCCTCGTTAAGGGTAAAGCTAACGATGCAGTCGCCCTGTACACGATTACGCTTTGCCAGCGCCGGGTAATTAAGTTCTTTATAGATGGCCTTGTACATAGCTTCTACACCGCCTTCATAAAATTCGGCTACCGGAGGCGTTTTCTCAGGTGTCCATACTTTTTTCTCTTCAACTTGAGCCGCTTCGGCTTTCGCCTCAGTGGTTTGTGCAGAAACTGCTAATGTCGCGAAGGCAAACAAAATAAATAAAAATGTGAACTTGGTTTTCATAAGGGTTAAATTAAATATTCTACTTCACAAATGGCTTTCCGGCACATTTCCGCAAACTTATACTTTTGAGGTAAGAGTTTTGTTATTGCTGTTGCTGTACCTTCTCGTTTATTTCATCAATATAGGCCAGAATCTCATCTTTGCCAATTCTCTTCTCTGCCGAGGTTTTAAAGATCGGCGGAAGCTCATCCCAAGTTTCGCGCAGCTTGGCTTCGTAAGCGGCAATGTTTGCATCTGTTTTAGCTGCAGATTGCTTGTCTAGCTTCGTGAAAACAATTACAAAAGGAACGCCCATATTACCCAGGTAATCGATAAAATCCAGGTCTGGTTGCAGGGGCTCGTGTCTGGAGTCGATCAGCACAAACACACAGGTAAGGTTTTCGCGCTTCTGGAAATAATAATTGATCATTCTGCGCCACTTCTCCCGCGATTCCTTGCTAACTTTTGCATAACCATAGCCTGGTAAGTCTACCAGGTACCACGAGTTATCTACCAGAAAATGGTTAATAAGCTGCGTTTTTCCAGGTGATGAAGATGTTTTGGCAAGTCCTTTCTGTCCTGTCAACATGTTAATCAAAGACGACTTTCCAACATTTGAGCGACCAATAAAAGCGTATTCTGGCTTATCAGGTGCCGGACACAGCTCCACTTTGGTGTTGCTCATCAAGAACTTTGCTTCTTTAATTTCCATGTGTTTATCTATACTGTTAGCCCTTATTATTAATTTATTACAGTAAGGGTAAAAAGCTTAATTTTGTTAACTTAAGCTGCTCATAGGCCTTAAGCCTTTCTGCGCCTCAAAGTTAAGCTTATTTTTTCAAACATGAAGTTGCCTAGCACTAACGTGACAATTGCTTTTAGTATAACGGCGAATATTCTGAAACAGTATCGTGTAAAGCATGCGGCACGGGTGCTTTGTCTTGCTTTTACCTTTCTTTTGTGTGGTGCAGCCGTTTCGGACGGTGAGCAGAAGTATATTCGTCGTGCTGATGTAGCCTTTGACCTGGAAAACTATAAACTGGCTCTAGAACTATATCAGAAAGCACTGGAGGTAAATCCAAAAAGCCTGAAAGCGAATTACAAAGCTGGCTATTGCTACATGGAGCTGCATGAGCCAAAGAAAGCCAAAGTATACTTTAAGAGAGCATTTGATATTACCCCCACTTTCTCTGATTACCTTATTACATTATACTTAGCGGAGGCGCACCATCAGGATTATGAGTTTGAAGAGGCCCGTAAGTATTATCAGCAGGAAATGGCCCGCACGCCCCGCACCGATAAGCCTTACATTCAGTTCCTGCAAAAACGGATAGATGAATGTGCTGCCGGAGCTATACTTGTAAACCGCCCTTCTGTGGCTGAGGTTGTTAACCTAGGGGCAAGTATAAATACTTCGTTCTCAGATTACATTCCGGTGTTTTTACCCGGCGATAGCACCATGCTTTTTACCACGCGTTACAGACACCCTGATAAAAATGGCCTCCTGACGGATGATGAAAAACTGAAGTATGCCCGCCATGGAGCTAAAGGATGGGAGGAGACTGCCACTGAGTTCGGACATTTTGAAAGCAAGGCTGGGCACGGGCTGGTAAACATAGGTCCGCGCGGCAAAAGGCTATATACTTTCCATAACTCCAAAGGCTTGCATGTATCTGAACTAGTGCAAAACACATGGACTGAACCGCAGCAGTTAGGATATCCCTTCAACGAAGGCCAGTTGAATGTGTCTATTTTCATCACACCAGACGGTAAGTATGCTTTCTTCTCAAGTAACCGTGCCGGTGGCATTGGAGGTTTGGACTTGTATGTAACAGCGAGGCAGCAGGACGGCGCCTGGGGGCCAGCCCTTAATTTAGGCCCCAACGTAAACACAGCCTTCGACGACGATGCACCATTTGTAGACCCAGTTACACATACTTTATACTTTAGCTCCTTAGGACATAACAACATGGGGGGCTTTGATATCTTTAGCAGTAAACTTGAAAATGGTGGGTGGGGAGCCGCACAAAATCTGGGATACCCTATCAATTCTACCCATGATGATTTATACTTTGTACTGAACCGTAACAGAACCAGTGCATTTTTTGCATCTAACAGAGCTGGCGGGTTTGGAGGGAAGGATATCTACCAGGTTTTATTTCCCTCGCACTAGTGTGTTATAGTTTGGCAGTCAAAGGGTTTGCGAATTCATGCAATAAGCTGCTCTTTCAATAGTGATAATACCCATTATCTAATTCTGTTAGGTACAGGGGCCTTTTTAATTACTTTGATCAATGCCCAGGAAGGCACTGCGATCATCCGACAAGTGAAGCTTTTAATTTTTTAATCAAATTGTGGTTCAATAATTAATGTTGTGCCATGAAATTAGATATCTTGTATATAATATATTTTATATATTTGCACAATTATCAATTTATTATTGGTAACATTATATAAGATTTAGTTATGCTAAACTGACGTAACTATCGCACCGTTTAAAGACCGCATTAAATGAACTAAAGGTGCGTATAACATATACTAAATTTAATATTGACCGTATAGAAGCAAGTAAATGCGCATTATTAAGTAGAAGTATACAGTAAAACAGCTTTTTAAAGTAGAAGCCTAATAATATAAACAAACAAAATATAACAAACCCTTTACTATATGAGCCAATTAGCCAAAATGTTGTCACGGTTCACGATGTTGCTGGTCATTATGCTTATGCTGGTAACTTCGGTGTCGGCACAGAGTACCAGAAAACAGATGCGTACCGCCAATAAGTTTTTTGACAAAGAAAACTACCGTGCAGCCATTCCATTTTACGAGCAAGTACTGGCTAGCGACCCTAACAACGCAAAAGCCCTATACCGGGCAGGTATCAGCTATCTGACTTTCGATAAAGAGAAAGCCGCTGATTACCTGTATCGCGTTCAAAAACTTAAGCCAAATGTAGATCGTGATCTGGAGTATTGGTTAGGTCGTGTAGATCACATCAATTATCGCTTCGATAGTGCCATTGATCACTACCAGAAATATCAGAAAGAGATTCCTCGCAGAAATGAAGAGCGTCGCGAAGAGGTAGCTATGCTGATTCAGCATTCTAAAAATGCGAAAAAAGAAGTAGCAAACCCTAAAGATGTGTTCGTAAATAACCTGGGTGGCACTATAAATACAGCTTATTCAGAGCACAGCCCTGTAATCTCATCAGACTTTAACTACCTGTTATTTACTTCAAGAGGCGAGCAGGCAACAGGTGGCAAAGCTGCCCGCGACGGTGAATACTACGAGGATATCTTTGAAACAAGAAGAACAGGCGAAGATAATTGGGAGCCAACTCGCAAAGTGTCTGGTGCCCTAAATGGTCCTGGCCACGAAGCTTCTATCCAGTTATTTGATAATGACACAAAGATGCTGCTATACTCATCTGTGAACAACGGTGATATCATGGTGTCTGAGCGTCAGGCCGACGGCTCGTGGGGTGCTCCTAAGAGCATCAGCGACAGAGTAAATACTAAAGACTTTGAATCTGACGCATACATTTCACAAGACGGAAACACACTGTTCTTCTCTACCAGCCATTATTCTGAAAACGGCGACCTTGACCTGTATGTAGTACAGCGCAACAAGAACGGCAGCTGGGGTACACCAAAAAGCCTGGGTACAACCATAAACTCACCTTTCGATGACGATAGCCCATATCTTGCAAAAGATGGTACTTTGTACTTTGCCTCCAGAGGTCACAACACGATGGGTGGATATGACATCTTCTCTGCTAAGTTTGACTCTGTTGCCAGACGCTGGAGCCGTCCTGTAAACTTGGGTTCGCCTATTAACACGCCGGATGATGATACGTATTACCGCCTTGCGCCAGATGGCAGCTATGCTTACCTTTCTTCTTACCGCATAGGTGGCTACGGCGAAAAAGATATTTATACTATTAACTATATCCGCAGCTCGCAGGTAAAAGGCCAGGTGTTCTCTAAAGTAGACAGCACCATGATACCTGGTGTAGAACTGATCTTCAATTCCAGCCAGGCTGATAAGCGCCCTATCTCGTACCGCGACGTTACAAGACCAGATTCTGCTACATATGCCGTGCAGGTGCTATCTGGACGTGACTACCAAGTACAGGTTTCTAAAGATGGTAAGTTAATCACAACAGAACAGCTGGAAGTTCCAATGTCGCTGAACGATACAACTACTTTGGTACGTAACTTCTATATCGATTATGTAGATACAACCGGAGTTACACCAGGTGTTGTAGCAGGCAAGTTTGCGATGCAGAATATCTACTTCGATACCGACAAGTATAACCTGAGACCAGAGTCTATAACGGAACTGGACAACATTGTGCGTATCATGAAGCAGAACCCGAATATCAACGTAAGTATAGAAGGCCACACCGACTCACGTGCCAGCGAACAGTATAACATGACGTTGGGTGATAACCGTGCCGGTGCCGCTTACGACTACCTGGTGAAGCAGGGTATCTCTCCAAGACGCCTTGTAACTGTAAGCTACGGCGAGCGCAGACCTGCCGTGCCAAATACATCTGCCGACAACATGCAGCTGAACAGAAGAACCATGTTTAAGGTGATTCCTCGTGAAGGAGACGACCAGCAGCAGAACCAGCAGATTAACAACCAGATGAATAAAAAGTAAAAAGAACAGCCTGAAAAGGCGCACTTATACTTTACAGGAGCAGGCCAAACCAAGTGTTTGGCCTGCTTTTTTTATATTTCGGAACATAATCTGCGGTTTATAGTTTTAGGAACAGTATTTTTGCCTTATTATACTTTACATTGAATCATGGCGGTAGTACCCTACAAAGACCAGAACGACGACAAGAAATCGCAGGTAGCTACAATGTTCAACAACATTGCCGGCAAGTATGATTTCCTGAACCATTTCCTGAGTGCTGGCATCGATATCATCTGGAGAAAAAAGGCTGTTAGCCTGCTTGCTCCCGAAAAACCAAAGTATGTTTTAGATATTGCCACCGGCACCGCTGACTTCGCTATCGAAACGCTGCGCCTAAACCCAGATAAAATTGTGGGTGTAGACATCTCGGAGGGTATGTTAGCCGTAGGACGTGAGAAGCTGGCAAAGAAAGGCCTTACAAATAAAATTGAGCTGAAGTACGGCGACTCAGAAAACCTGCCATTCGAAGACAATACTTTTGATGCAATTACCGTAGCTTTTGGCGTACGTAATTTCGAGAACCTGAAGAAAGGCCTGTCTGAAATGAATCGTGTGCTGAAACCGGGCGGAACAGCCGTGGTGTTGGAGTTTTCTAAGCCGCGCAGCTTCCCGATGAAGCAACTTTACCAATTTTATTTTAAGAATATACTACCGGTGGTAGGTAAGATCGTTTCAAAAGACAACGCTGCGTATACTTACCTGCCCGAGTCGGTACAGGCTTTCCCGGACGGTAAGGACTTTATCAGCATTTTTGAAGAAGTTGGATTTAAAAACACCAAATGGCATTCACTCACATTCGGCATAAGCTCGATTTACACTGGCAAAAAATAACCTTTCTGGCAATTGTGCTTGCTTTGCTACTTGGCAGCCAGGCAGCCCAAGCCCAGAACAAAATAAAGCAGCAGAACAAGCCTGGCTACGACGATAAGATCGTGCACTACGGTTTTTACCTGGCTGCACCGCTTACTACCTACAAAATACAGCATTCACAGGAGTACGCCGATCAGCTTGCCAACGACCCTGGTGGAGCGGGAAGTATGGCCGTTAACGCCAAAGTGTCTCCGGGCTTTTACACAGGCTTGGTGCTGGATGTAAAGTTAGCAGAGTATTTAAGTGCACGCTTTGTGCCTGGAGTTGGCTTTTACGGCCGCTCTATAGAGTATGCCAATGCACCCCAGGAGACAGGTGAGCGCAAAGACGTGGTAAAGACAATAAGCTCTACCATGATCGAAATGCCCCTGCTGCTAAAGTATAAAGCCAAACGCCGCACTAACTTCAGGATGTATTTAGTAGGCGGTATCAAACCAGGTCTAGATCTTGGCAACAACCGCAGTGGCGATGATACAGAGAACGAGCTCTTGGTAGATAACTTTGATGTAGCAGTAGAGTATGGCTTTGGACTAGACATCTTCTACCCATACTTTAAGTTTGCCCCGGAAATACGTTTCTCGCATGGCCTGCTAAACCAGCACGTGCCTAATGAGAGCTTATATAATAACAGCATTCAGAGGCTTACAAATCACAACGTTTCATTTATACTTTTCTTTGAGTAAAAGATGAATAAAACTGCACTTGTTACCGGCGCAACTTCCGGCATTGGTCGTGCCACAGCCATAGAGCTAGCTAAAAAAGGATATCAGATAATTGCTACCGGCCGCCGTGAAGATAGGCTGGAAGAACTAAAAGACCTGATTACCGAGGTGCCGGTTTATACCATGGCTTTTGATGTGCGCGACAAAGTTGCCATAGAGGAGGCTTTTGACTCATTGCCTGAAGCGTGGCAGCAAATAGAAGTGTTAGTTAACAATGCCGGAAACGCACATGGCTTATCTCCTATTCAAACCGGCGACGTGGACGACTGGGATGCCATGATTGATATTAACGTGAAGGGGCTATTGTATGTGAGTCGTGCAACGCTGCCTTATATGCTCAAGCATAAAAAAGGCCATATCATTAACATAGGCTCTATTGCTGGCAAAGAAGTATACGCCAATGGCAATGTGTACTGTGCCTCTAAGTTTGCGGTAGATGCCCTCTCTAAAGCTATGCGACTGGACCTGGTGCAGGAAGGCATAAAAGTATCGGAAGTTAACCCGGGGCTGGTAGAGACAGAATTCTCTGAAGTACGCTTTAAAGGCGACAAAGACAGAGCGGCTACTGTTTACCAAGGTTACCAGGCCTTGCAGGCTGAAGACATTGCTGAGTTAATCAGCTTTATAGTAACACGTCCTGCCCATGTAAATCTAGCTGAGGTGCTCATACTTCCAACTGCACAGGCATCGGCTACTACGGTGGTGAAAGAGTAAGTATAATGTATTTTGAAAAAGCCCCGGCTTTTGAAAGTAAAGAGCAGGAGCCGGGGCTTTTTGTGATAAGACTATTTTATTCAGCCATTATTGGTTTTATCTCTAATAATCTATACTACTGCCGCCTTTGCTTGCTGTTCAAAACATACGTCTAAGGCGGCTAGATAAAACGTTAAACAGGTTCATCCGTCTCATCTTAGCTTTCCGAATCTATAGCTAAAGGCTAGGCTAAACTGGCGAATTACTGTAAACGACTCACGTAACTGGTAAAATGATGGATTTATAGTTTCGTGTAAGTTACGTCTCTCTTTAATGAAAGGGCTTCTCACATTAAAGGCGATACTTGCTTTCTCGTTTTTCAAGAACTGCTTGTTGATAGAAAGCGAACTCCAGGAGTAACCACTTGAGCTACCCTGAAGTATGATGTTAGGAGAGTTGTAGCTCAGGTTACCGCTTATACGCCAGCCTTTGCCGAAACGCACATTTGCTGCTCCCCGGAGGTTATAGGTAAAACCCTCATTTGTCTGTGGCTCTCCTTCCAGCGTGCTAGTATAAGAAACATAATTTGCTCCTGCATTCAGGTTAAGTGATAACCTTTTAAACAATGTGGTATTGCCATTAAGCGTTAGGCCATAGTTCCTGTTCTGTCCTATATTACCAAATGTATTACGTGCTACCGAGTCCTTGCCAAGTATGGTCAACTGTTCGATGGAGTTGTTGGTAAAAGTATGAGTGGCATTAAGGTTAAATGAGGTAGCCTTATAATAGGTGCTGTACTCTGCCTGAAACGCATGGCTGGTGGCCGGATCTAGATCAGGGTTGCCAAAACTAATGTTTAAAGGATCAGTTTGATCTACATAAGGGTCTAATGAGTATAAGCCTGGTCTATCAATACGCTGACTGTAGGAGAGGTTAATTCTGCTATTTTCCTTTAGCGCGCGTGAGAGCGTCACGTTAGGGAATAAACTGAGGTAGCTCTTAGAAACGCTTGTGCCGGACGATCTGAAATTAGCATCTAATTTAGTACGCTCTATACGGCCCCCTGTTATAAGTCCCCATTTGCCCGTAGTTAGGTTAAATGAGATGTAAGCAGCATGAACATCTTGGTTGTAGCTAAAGCTATTGCTCATACTTGGGTCTGGCAGAAAATAACCGGTCTCTTCGTCACGGGTTTTGAAAAAGTAGTTACTGGTGCTTTTCTCAAACATTGATCTTGCTCCAACTTCAAGACTTTGTTTTCCTATAGGATGTACATAATCTACCTGTATTATACGCTCTTTAGTGTTGTTTTCATTAGTGGCTACACTTACCCGTCCAGTATAGTTTACTATTGGCTTAATTGTAAGATCACTGTTGTTGCTACTGTTGCTAGTGGTTGAGTTAAATGAAAAGGACAACAACTGCTGGTCGCTCTTCTTGAAACTGTGCTCATAGTCTAAAGAGACGTCTTGGCCAGTTGATTCGCTTTTGCCATAATTTAGGTTTTGGAAAGATTGAGTTAATGCGCCTATAGCGTTCGTTTGCTTAGCCAACTGAGTAAAGTTGCTCGTGTTATTGCTGCTGTATTGGCTATAGTTGGCGGTAATGATATCTTGGGGGCTAAGCTGATAGCTTATCTCACTGCCCAAATTCTGAGAACTGCTTTTACTAGTTCTTATACTTGTTTGCTTTAGCTTGCTATTATTAATGAAGTCATTTCGGTAAAAACTGCTGCTATTGGGAGGGCTTTCAGAGTGCCTGTAGTTATAACGACCTGAAAAAGAGAACTTGCCTGCGGTTGCTGAAAGGAAGGAACCTGCAGTATAGCCTTCTGGGCTGTCTCCAGTTAAGTTGATGGAGCCATTATAACCGCTGATGCTTTTCTTATGGGTAACGATATTGATGATCCCACCAATGCCAGATGCTTCGTATCTGGCAGAAGGATTTGTAATAACCTCTACTTTTTTTATAGAATTGGCTGGGAGGGTTTTAAAGATCTCGCTTGGGTTGCCGGCAAATAGTGCAGACCTTTTACCATTTACTAGTATCTGATAGCTATTACTGCCTTTTAGCTGGAGGTTATCTTCCGCATCTATGGTTAGGTAGGGCACTTTACGTAGCATATCCAGTGTACTAAGGCTATTTGCCTCAGGGTCTGCATCCACGTTGTAAATAGTTCTGTCAAAGCTTTGCTCAATGAGTGGCCTTAGCGTTGTTATCTGTACTTCATCGAGTTCTGTAGCCGTGGGAGTAAGAATTATAGTTCCAAGATCAACAGTAGGGGAAGTTGAAGAAGGGAGCGTTAAGGTTTTAGTTTTGTAGCCTAAGTAGCTGATTGTAAGTTGGTATTGTAAGTTAGGTAACTCAGATAACGTGAAAGTGCCGTCGTCATAGGATAGAGTGGTTCTTACAACTTGCGACCGCTCAACAATAATTACTGTTACGTAACTAAGCGTCTTTTGTGAGACAGAGTCTACTATAGTACCTTTTATTGATAAAAATGCTTTAGAAGTCTGTGCATAAGCAGTATGAAAACTAAGGTACAAAGTTAAAAATAATAGTAATTTATGGCATCTCTTAAAGCTTAATGTGAACAGGTACATAGGAAAACTTCAAGGTTATAAAGCTTTTTCTTACATATCTTATGCAGTTAAGAACTGAAATTTTTTATCGCGATTGCAGGTTTACCTGCAATCGCGATAAACATGTTATCTACATACATTTGAAGGGGCAACAGGGGCAATATCACCTAGATTGAAAAATCGTCCTAAAATAGTAAAACTAACATTTTTGAAAGTAACATCAACTATGCTTCGCATGCCATCAGGACAGTCTCCTGCTTCAAAGTCAGTATAAAGTATTTGACAGCCTCTTGTTCTGCCGTTACGAACATCAAAAGTAAGAGTAGATGATTGATTTGGTAATGTTCGGGTAAGTCCTGGTACAGGTTCACAATCTTGTTTCTGTTGTCCACGATTAATACAGTATGTTTCAACTACAGCAGTATAATTTACTATAATATCAACTTCATTAATGTTACCAAGACCAGCGAAATCAACACAGAGTTGTAAGTCTGTACCTAAATCTGTTGCAGTTGGATATTGTTTCACTACAAGGTTCTGTGCCGTAGCCGTACCTAAATTTAACAGCGCGATCAGCGCAATGGCGAAACTTAAAACTTTTGCTTTCATTAGAATAATAGTTAATAGTTTAAAATTTAGTTTTCCTGAATAAGTTGTTCTTGCTAATAAATTGGCAATAAGATGCCTGCCAATAGTGTACCTATCGGAAAGTATGGGTGCATCAACAGCTAATGATTGTGCTGAAGGGTTATTAAATGCTGCTGTGAATTGTAATGTTTTTGCGATGTATAACCTGCCTTAGCAGTGATGGATTTTATTGATTAATTCTCCTGTAGTGGTAATAATTAACATGTTGTATCTTGAATGTTAATATAAAAATATAAGGCTACACCTTAACTGTTGCTCGTGAGCTCGATAAAGCAACATGTAAAAATCAGGTGCTGTGGGAAGTGTGGTGAGAAGTTTAACCTAATATTAGTAAGTTTTTGATTCTCTACCTATTTCAATCTTTTAGCAAAAACAACTTACTTAGAATTACGAGATATTATTGCATTAATATGCTAAAAAATTACAATATAAGTAGCTGATGGAATTTAAGGTGTAAGTGTTCTGTATTGGTGGGTGTATAAATATGTATATTATTTATATAATTTATATAGTTTTATTAATGCTGTTAGAGTGTTATAACATTGGTATAGTATAAATAAAGCGCGTTCAAAATCTTTATTGCGCTAGTATATATACTTACTATAGTAGTTAGTGACAATGTTTGTTAATGACAGTGATAAAGCACATAAGTTGCTGTTTTATATTACCTAATATCCAATAACTACAAAAAGAATTTATTAGAGTAGGCTTTATAAAGTATGAATGGATTTTTTAGTCTAAATAATACCTGAGTAGCCACCCCTCTGCATCAAACTTATTAGCGGGTATATTATCATCTACTTTAACAGAAGTATGCTTCGCTACATTATAAGTGTTGCTGTAGGTAGAGTCGGTAATGTATACTTTGTTGCCTACCTTACTTTGGCCGGCTTCAACAAAGTAAGTGTCGGAACCGGCTCCGCCCCAAATGTTAATCCTTATTTTAGGTTTTGCAGTACCTTTTATTTCAAAATTATCGTCACCGTTAAGGCCATATAAGTTTACTGTACTGGTAGTTTTTGCATTAACAGTACGGCTGTAGAGGAGTTGCTTTGTGATTCCTTCTTTATCTGTTTTAAACATTTCTATCTTAACTTCATCCTCTGAGATAACATGCACTACAAATTGCTCATGCTTGTCAGAGCCTACCAAGGTTACATCTTCGGCAAGTATGGTAAAATAGCGCCGGGAAATTTCCTGTAGTTGATTTCTTCTACTTTTCAGCTTCTCCAGGGTTTCGGGGCCAGTAAGTTTGTACACGGTGTCTGGCATTGCACGAAGGGCTTCCTCCAGCACCTGGTTGGTTAGGGCGGTTTGTACGCTGTCGGTTATTTCCTGCCAGTCCTGCCACTCCAGTTCTGCCAGTATCAGCTCATCTAGATTGCGGGCGCTCAGGTTCAGTTTCTCTACCTGCCTCAGGTTTTTCCGGAAGGTTTGGAAGTGAGGTTTAAAACCAAATCGCTTAAAGAACCAGGGAATAATGCCGTCTTCAAACTTGTAGTAGATGTTGTCTCGGTCTCGGGGAATGGCGCGATACGTATAAGCGTTGTTATGATGTTCAGTTTCAGCCCATCGCCAGTTGTCTTCGTGGCGGCTCCAATCGCCTACTACCATATCAAGCAGGCGTGCCCGCAGGTAAAAACGTGCATCAAAATGTGAATCATTGTCTGTAAGGCGCTCTGTAATTGCAGAACGTGTGCTTTTAACCTTAGGCGCATTGCCTAAAAGTGGGTTATCTGATTGATCTCCGTCCGGCCTGCGTTCCAGTAAAGCTAAAGTACCGCCTATGCTGTCGCGGTAAGCTCCTAGGCGTGGGTCGTGGGGCACGTATACCAACTCTGGCTTCACGTGGTAAATATTAATTGCCTCAGCCATTCTCGGTATAGTTAAAGCACCATAAGGATTGGTAGCAGAGGTGGCATCGCGAACAATGTATGCGAAATAACTACGCTGCAGGCGCTCCGGGAAAATGCTGGCTGGTTCTTTATCCAGAGAACGTATAACGTACTCTACTCCATTCGTATTTAGCATGCGCATGTTAATGGTTTGCCTGCTGCCACCCATCTGCAGTGGCTTTAAACCTCCTTTGGCTGTGGCAATATCAAGTACTTTAGCTTCTACAGGAGCTTTCCAGATATCACGGTAATGGTCGCCGTAGAGCACTGTATGAAGCCAGCCCCTGTCGTAATGGGTGCCGGCTGCCAGCGTAATGGTGCTATCAGAAAAATCCGGAACACTGCCTGCAATACCATCCGGCGGAGAGACTTGTTTTACGGTATGGATAAACCTATTGCTGCAACTGCTTAGTATAAGTAGGAGCAGCAGCACAGATAAATTATATAGGTATGTTTTGTGCATAGTTGTTATTGTACAAGCCAGGCATTGCTTGGAAGTACTTGTTTAGGTGCTAACAATAAAGTACAGAGTGGCTCTAAAAGCCTTCTCTATCAAAGGCGTGTAACCGAACGTCATTTTTGCGTTTATCTTTGGTAGTAGGTCCTGCCTCTAATTCGGTGCCGCGTTTGGTGTCGTATACCCAGGTTTTCTTTCCGCCCCGTTTTACTTCAGACTCATCTTTTATCTCATCTTCACCGCGCCCACCATAGATTTCTATTTTGATGCCTTCGTTCACTTTGCCGCTTATTTTAAACTCATCATCCTCGGCAAGGCCATGTAGAGTAATCAAATCTGTTTCTGAACGGTAAAATGTACGCCTGTAGATCACATTATCGTCAGACTTGCGTTTAACTATCACCTCAGTCTTTTCATCGTCCAGGCGGTTCACTTCAAACTCATCCTCCAGGTCAGTACCAACCACTAAAACCTCTTTAGCCAGGATCTCATAAGCCTTATCTGCGGCTTCGTGTAGTTTGTTGCGTCGGTTTATCAGCTTGCGCTGTGTGCTTTCTCCTACAAGGCTGTACACTGAGTCAGGGAAGTTCTGTACCCCGCGGGCAATTACATCATCAGTTATACTTGTTTGCAGCTCTTTAGCCAGCGAATCGAACTGCGCGCGCGTTACCTGCGATAGCGCCCTTTCATCTAAAAATTTAGAGTTGATCATCAGCGCATAGATGTCGTTATATTCATCGTCAAAAGATTCAAACTTACGGATGGCCCAGTTCCTGCTGAAGATCCAGGGGATGGTTCCGTCCTGGAATCTATAAAACACATTGTCGCGATCTTTGGGTATTGGGCGGTAAATGTGGTTTTTCTTATTTTCATACTCTGCCCATTCCCATTGTCCTTCATGCCGATCCCAATCATGGATCAGAATATCAAATAGGCGAGCTTTTGCAAATGCCAGTTGGTCTATAAAGTGATTGTCTTCTTCGTAACGCTTGTTAAGTACTTCGCTGGAGTTTACGATATCAATAGCATCACCTAGTTCAGGAGTTAGCGCACGTTTGTCGTTATACTTCTCTTCAATAGTAAAAAGCTTGTCGCTAAACTTATCTTCATACTCCCCAAAAGAGCTGTCGTTGGGGCGCACATATACCAACTCTGGAGATGAATGCGGTATTCCTGCTGCCTTGGCCATTGGCGGTAAAGCTAAGGCGCCGTAGGGGTTTATGGCTGAGATCTGGTCGCGGAGGATGTTTAGTACAAAGGTATTGCGCCATACTTTGGGCAACACCAACTCCGGGTCTTTGTCAACAGAGCGGAGGGCATAGGTAAAACCGTTTTTATCCTTCAGAGTAAGGCTGGTGGTCTGGTAACCCCCGCCAAGCTTTTCGATCTCAAGGCCACCTTTGGTGGTATCCATATCAAATACAGGCACTTTTGCAGGAGCGGCCCAAACCGGACGATAATGCTTACCCCAGAAAATGCGATGTAAAAAGCCTCTTTTGTAATGCCTTCCTGCCTGTACTACCACCGAGTCCACGGACTGAGGATTTTGTTCAAGCTTCTGGCGTACTTCTGGATTAACAAGGGGCGTTTTGGCGTAGAAGTTCTTTCGCACGCATCCTGTAAACAGTAATGCCAGCGCTATAAGTATAAGGTGCCCAAGGCGTATATTCATAAAGCGTTATATGTCCTTTTTATCATCCTATCTAACGTAAATTGGCTATAATGTTTTCAGTGAACAGCTATAAGCAATAAGGGAAGGGCAAGGGCAGCCATGTAGAAGTTAGCACCTGCACCTGATTGCATGTGCAACCAGTATGAATATGAGGAGGGTAAGGGCAGCGCAGTAGGGACGATTCTCAAGCCGTAGGTTCAGGTGAAACTCGCTCAAGCCAGACCATTCATCATAAGCAAGTATAAACTAAATGTGGGCTGATTGCCAGGAAAAGTATCCTGACCATCAGCCCACATTTAATGTACTAATAAGTATATCTTAAACGATTACCACTTGTAAGATGCACCTAGCTGGAAGCGGGCACCGTTTGCTCTTGTAAAGTAATCGTTACGGCCATACCAGTAAGCCTGTGGCAGGTAATACGATTCATTTAGCAGGTTCTCAATGCCTAGGTTCAGGTTCAATTTCTCTGTTGCCTGATAAGTGCTAGCTAGGTTAAACACGTTAAATGATTTTATTGGACCTTCGCCAGATACGTAATTGCCTTTTGCGTTTGGTTCAAACCTGTCTCTTTCGCCTGAGTAAATGTGCTGCAGGTTGATGTTCAGCTTCGCAATTGGCTTAATGTTGATGTAAGAGGTAACCTTAACCGGAGGAATACGCGTGCTATTCAGGTAGCGATCCGCGTCGTCAAAATACTCCCCATTGTCATCAAAGTCAATTTTACCTTCGCTGTAGGCTGCATTTGCGCCAATTGTCAATTTGCTGGTAACAAAGAAGTCAACCAATGCCTCAAAACCTTCGATACGCTCCGGAGCACGCTCAATAGAGTAAGTGCCTTCATCATTTGCCTTCAGGTTAGCACCCAATTTAGAAGTGCTCACGAAGTATGCTCCGCTAAAGGCAAACTTACCCAACTTGCTATGGAAACCGGCTTCATAATTATTTACAATTACTGGCTCCAGGTTCATCTGGGAAATATAATCTTCTTTGGCTCCACGTACATAACGGCCTACATCGATCATGGAGAAACCCTGCGAGTAGCTGATGAATGGTTTGAAGGCCTGTATGCCTGCGTAGCGCAAACCAAAGTTATAAGTGTTGGCATCAAATTTTAATGTACCTCCATTTACATAGTCACCACCTGCTCCGCTAGCTAATACCAACTGCTGAAAATCATCTACAGAGATTTTTACGTTGTCGTAACGATAGCCTGCTTTAAAGATGAAGTCGTTGTAGAGGTTTAGTTGCAACTGCGCGTAGGGTGCCAGGTTGTGAAGGTCCATTTCAGGTACCCAGGTACGGCCATCTACCAGCGGCTGCGATGTTACGTCATTCATATAGTCAACACCGTAAGTAAGCTGTGCTTTGATGTCGTTATTGATCTGAAACGGAGTATTCAGATTTACTCTAAGGCCTTTCTTGTCTGACAAGATGGTAGACTGTCCGCCGTCTTTAAAGTATGTTGTCCAGCCATAAACGGTGTAGAAGTTCTGCATGTAAGCGCTCACATCTACAGTACTGTTCAGGAACAGGTTTTTACCAGTGTAGCGCAGCTGTGCATTATGGTTGTAGCGCGTGCCCTCTTCAATGCCTTTTACTTCACCTTTCACACCTATACTTGGTGTCTCGCCATACTTGCCGTTCTGTAATACATATTCGGTGTCCTGAAGGCTACCGAAGTAGTTATACATGGCTTCTACACGGTGGTTGTCGTTGATGTTATAGCCTAATTTACTAAAGCCATTATACATTTTGGTTTCGCCTAAGCCATATAGGGGAGAGATAACCAGCCCTTCACCGTCTTTCAGAACACCTGTTTTCTCGTAAGTGCCACTGGCAACGTAGTCAAATCCCTTTATTTTACCGGAGAACTGTTGCGAAATGCGACCTCCAAGGGTGTTTTTGCTATTAAACAACATACCTGTACCTGCAACAGAAGTATAGGCACTAAAAGGTTTGTCAGTGTTTGGCTGCTTGGTGATGTAGTTGATCAAACCACCATCTGCGCCGTTGCCATACACAGCAGTAGCGCCTTTTACTACTTCTACACGCTCAATGGCTGCGGGGTCAATAGTACGTACGTCGCGGCTGCCGTTTCGCAGTGGGGTAGACTGCGGGATCCCGTCTACCATGATCAGTACGTTACGTCCTCTCAGGGTCTGGCCTACATTGCTGGTGCTGTTGCTTTGCAAGGCAAGGCCTGGAACAGTAGCTGCCAGTATGTTAGATATATTGGAGTTAATCTGGGTTTGCAGCTGAACAGTACGCGAATCGAGCACGTGCACTGATGCAGGAGTTTCATCCAGAGCTTCTACGCTGCGGCTCGCTGACACAATAACCTCATTTAAGGTATGTTGGCTGGCACTGATATTAATATCAAGCTTTAGTATCTGGTTGTCTGCTAACGATACTTCTTTACGGATAGTGTTATATCCTACACCGCCAACACGTAGCACATATGTACCAGAGGTTATATTATTAAGCTGGTAATAGCCGCTTGCATCAGTGTGGGTGCCTTTATCTGTTCCCTCTATGGCGACAGTAACCATACTTACAGGGGTATTCTTGGAGTCGGTAACTATACCTTGTATAGTAGCAGGAGCATTTTGTGCACTGACACCAAGGGTATAGAGTAAAACAAAAACGAGGAGTAGTAACTTTCGCATTTTTATGGTTGGATTATTTAGACTGATTCTATTTTGATGCAAAAGTATTATCTGATGTTATGCCATGCAACCTTTATTTAAACTAATTCTAAATAATTTTAGGTGATTGTTATCACTTTTTTAACCGCAACGAAAAACGCCTGCCACAGCAAAGTGGCAGGCGTCTAAATAGTTAATGAAAATTTATAATCTTACATTTTAACAAACTCTACTCTTCTATTATTTGATTTGGCTTCTGGTGTACTGTTCTTATCGAGCGGCTTTGATTCGCCCATGCCTTTTGCCTTTAACCTGTCAGTGGCAATACCTTGTTCTGTTAAGTATACTTTTACAGCTTCGGCACGCTGCTGGCTTAGCTTCAGGTTAGAGTTGTCGTCTCCGTCGCTGTCGGTGTGACCCTCAATGCTGAACTTTAAGCTTGGCTGTTCCTGCATTAGCTTGGCTATACTTGCCAGTGTACCCACAGACTCTGGTCGGATATCAGCTTTGTTCACATCGAACTTAATGCCATAGGTTACTATTTTACCGTCTGCCATTACCTGGTCGTACAGTTTTTTGCCGCCTTCGGCAATCATCACGTTTTTAACCATGGTGTTTGCCTCAATTCGTTTATCAACTTCGATACGCAGCGAAGCAGGTGTGCCTTTTACATTAGGTATGTTTATAAGACGCTGGTTGTCCAGGTATACTTTCATGCTGCGTTTATTGAAAGAAATAGCAACATGGCGCCATTGGTTCTTAATATCTTGTGCTTTTAATTCTTCAGATTCTGAGCCATAATCCTGAAACCTGATGCCATTTGCTCTGATAGCAATCGGCTCCCAGAAATCACCATGCTTGGCTTCGATGAAATTAGAGGCTTTGGGTATAAGAAAAATTTCATACTCCACATTTGGGTTGTCACTGTCGAAGAAGATGTCGAACTCTATGGTGAAGGTTTCAGGCAGGTACTCTGTTTTGGTCATGAGCGGCTGCACGCTGGTGCCGTAGCTTACTAAGTTTATGGCGCGATCATCGCCCAATACTGCTACTTCAGCGTTTCCTTTATTTAAGTCCCAGCGTGACGGAAATTCCCCAATCTCTTCTCCTGCTAAGTTATCGGCAAATAGTACTTTGTCACCCGGCACAAAATCATACTTTGTCCAAGCCTTAATTTTCTCCGGATTGTTTTCTTTACTGGCTGCAGCTCCGTTTGCAGTAGCTTTACCGGCAGCTGTTGGTTTTTTGCCATTCAATGCTCCATCAATTGATTGGTCAATCTTCTGGTCTATTTTCTGGTTTACCTTGTTTTTGATTTTGTTGCCAATGTCGAATTGGGCGTAAGAAGGAGTGCTGAACAGCAATGCCATGGCCGCTGCGCATGCAGCAGATAATACAATTTTTCTCATAGTTTTTGGGTTTAGGTTCGAGTCAGCAAATTTATAAATACTTTGAATTAAATCAATATTAAATTTGATAATTTAATTGCCATGGCATTGATAATTAAATTATTAATATTCATTAAAACCAGATGTTAAAGCGTTTTGTAAAAAATAAAGGCCTGCCACTTTTCAGCGGCAGGCCTTTTATACTTTATAGCGATTTATACTTACGCTACTTCTTCTTTATTTCTCATGCGGTTACGCTCATTCTCGTCTAAGTAGATCTTGCGCATACGCAGGCTCTTCGGCGTTACCTCCAAGTACTCATCCTTCTGGATGTATTCCATGGCTTCTTCCAGTGAGAAGTTTTTAGCAGGAGCGATCTTAGTGTTATCATCAGAACCGGAAGCACGCATGTTTGTCAGCTTCTTACCTTTCTGGATGTTCACTGTGATGTCGTTCTGGCGATTGTGCTCACCAATTACCTGACCCATGTAAACATCTACACCCGGATCAACGAAGAACACACCTCTATCCTGAAGTTTATCGATAGAATAAGCAGTACCAGGTCCAGTCTCCATAGAGATGATAGAACCGTTGTTACGTCCAGGGATTGCGCCTTTGTACGGCTCGTAGCTCTGGAAACGGTGGTTCATGATCGCCTCACCGGCAGTTGCTGTAAGCACGTTGTTACGCAGACCAATAAGGCCACGCGCAGGGATGTTGAACTCAAGGTGCTGCAGGTCTCCCTTAGGCTCCATGATCGTAAGCTCACCTTTACGCTGCGTTACAAGCTCAATTACTTTACCAGCTGTCTCTTCCGGCACGTCAACTACCAGGTGCTCGATTGGCTCGTGGCGCTGGCCGTCAACTTCTTTATAGATTACCTGTGGCTGACCTACCTGAAGCTCATAGCCTTCGCGGCGCATAGTCTCGATAAGTACAGACAAGTGCAGGATACCACGACCAAATACAAGGAATGTATCTTCACGGTCAGTTTCCTGTACACGCAGTGCCAGATTTTTCTCAGTTTCTTTGAACAGACGATCGCGCAGGTGACGTGATGTTACGAATTTACCCTCTTTACCGAAGAAAGGAGAATTGTTGATCGTGAACAACATGTTCATGGTAGGCTCGTCGATAGAGATACGCGTTAATGCCTCTGGGTTCTCCGCATCAGCAATAGTATCACCAATATCGAAGCCTTCGATACCTGTTACAGCGCAAATTTCGCCGGCAGATACTTCCTGAACTGTTTTCTTACCAAGACCTTCAAATACCTGAAGTTCTTTAATGCGACCTTTCTTGATGCTTCCATCTGCTTTCATTAAGCTGATAGGCATACCTTCTTTCAATGTTCCACGGTGAACGCGACCAATCGCGATACGACCTACGAAAGAAGAATAGTCAAGAGAAGTGATCTGCATCTGCGGAGTACCTTCACGGAACGGAGCAGCAGGAATCACATCAATGATCGCATCTAATAAAGGAGTGATGTTATCAGTTGGCTGTGTCCAGTCGGTGCTCATCCAACCCTGCTTAGAAGAACCGTAAAGCGTTGTGAAGTCCAGCTGGTCTTCTGTAGCATCCAGGTTAAACATCAGGTCGAATACCTGCTCGTGCACTTCATCAGGACGGCAGTTTTCTTTATCCACTTTGTTTACTACCACAATCGGCTTCAGGCCAAGCTGGATAGCTTTACCAAGTACGAAACGTGTCTGTGGCATGGCGCCTTCAAAGGCATCCACCAATAGTAGCACACCGTCAGCCATCTTAAGAACGCGCTCTACCTCACCACCGAAGTCGGCGTGACCAGGCGTGTCAATGATGTTGATCTTAACGTCTTTGTAACGAACCGACACGTTCTTAGAAACGATCGTGATACCACGCTCGCGCTCCAGGTCGTTGTTGTCCAGAATAAGGTCGTCAAACTGCTGGTGCTCTGCGAATAGCTTAGAAGCATGGATGATCTTGTCCACGAGCGTTGTTTTGCCGTGGTCTACGTGTGCGATGATCGCAATATTTCGAATATTTTGCATTGAATAGGTTTTTCGAGCCGCAAAAGTACTGAAAAGGGTTTAGATTTTCACTAGTTAGCTCGAAATAAACAGGTTATGATACTATTTTTTTATTGAAAGCCTGTAATTTGGCAGGCTAATGGGCAAACACAAACTATTTATACTTTGTTTCCTAAGCAGTTAGGAAATTTAACATAAGCCAAAGCCAAGTATAAACTATGGTCGTAAGTATAAGTATGAAAGCACTAATTTTTATCCCATTGTTTGTCCTGCTAAGCCAGGCTGCCTGCACCCAGCAAGACAAAACCACCGACCTTGATTATACAACAGCCACCAGCGGACAAGAGCCACTGCCAGACTATGTGCGCCAGGCACTTAACAGTGAAACTCTGGCAGATACCGTGGCGCGCACTGAAGAGGAGTGGCTTAAGCTACTGACAAAAGAAGAGTATTATGTGCTACGCGAAGAAGGCACGGAGCGTGCTTTTGCCAATGAGTACAACGATAACAAAAAGGAGGGAATTTACTACTGCGCAGCCTGCCATAATCCCATGTTTACTTCCTACACAAAATTTGACTCCGGCACCGGTTGGCCAAGTTTTTATGCGCCCATCTCTAAAGAGCGTGTAAAAGAAGTAGAAGACCGGACTATGGGGATGGTAAGAACTGAGGTGGAGTGCGCACGCTGCGGATCTCACATCGGCCACGTTTTTCCGGACGGACCGGAGCCTACAGGTTTGCGCTACTGCCTTAATTCCGTGGCCCTCGATTTTGAGCCGAAAAAATAAACCTTCAGAAACACTCTCGGTTTTACCTTTGCTTTGCCTGACTACATGCGTGGCAACAGCTTTTTTACATCTACTTTTAAACAAAAATGAATCACAGAATTGAGGCGCTTCAAGAGGCGCTGCTGCAGCATCGGCAACGACTGCTCGAGCACAACGTGTACCAAAGCCTGGAGACGCTAGAGGATCTCAAAACATTTATGCAGCACCACGTTTTTGCCGTGTGGGATTTTATGAGTTTGTTAAAAGGGCTGCAGCGAGACCTGACTTGTGTTACATTGCCATGGGTACCAAAAGGAAGCCCAGTTACACGACGCCTGATAAATGAAATTGTGCTGGAAGAGGAAACAGACGTAGATCAGGAGGGTAACCCGGTAAGCCATTTTGAACTGTACCTGCGTGCCATGGAGGAATGCGGAGCAGATAAAACACAGATAAACTCAATGCTGAAGAGTATAGCAGAAGGTATGAGTGTAAGCAGTGCCCTTGACCATATATTGGTAGATGCGTCTGTAAAACATTTTGTGCGCAACACATTCAGCATTATAAAGTCGGGCAAAACACACGCATTGGCAGCTGCCTTTACTTTTGGCCGCGAAGACTTAATACCAGATATGTTTCGCAACCTAATTGCAGACTTAAACGAACGCTTCCCAGGTAAGCTTGATACTTTTATTTATTACCTGGATCGCCACGTGCAATTAGACGAGGAAGTACATACACCTCTAGCTTTGCAGATGGTTAGCGAATTATGCGGTGATGATGATGAAAAATGGCAGGAAGCACTTGATATATCCATTGCTTGCATTGAGCAGCGCATTGCGCTGTGGGACGGAATACGGAGTATATTACCAACGGAAGCGTCTTAATTGTTGGTTGCTGTTTTAGAAACTCTCATTTGTGGCTGAGAAAGCCGGATGTAACCGAAACATTTAAAACACTTACTCCGGCACATATAACAATCATCTATCAGCAATCAACAATTAATAAAATCCTCCCGTACTTAATCTAAACACAAAAAGTATAGAAAAATGGTAGAACTACATTCCGAAGCAGATAATATAGAGAACACGGCTCAGTGCATAATGGATGCCTTTAAGACAAATAATATTAAAGAAGGAGAAACTCTGCGGTACCAGGAGTTATACCCATACTTGCAGGAGCGCTACCCGCATTATAAAGATGTTCAGAAAGAGGCGGAGCAGCACTTATCAAAAGAAGGTTTCGTAAACCCGGCACCAGATGGCCTGATGTTAACACAGGTAGGCGCTGCTAATCTCTACAATAACAAATAAGAAATCCCAGGTTAATGCTAAGCTGGGGCAAAGGCGACAGGTAATTTATACTTGTTGCCTTTGCTGTTTTAAGAGTATACTTTAGTTTAACTCCTGTTATACTTCGTATATACTTATAAGCCAAAGGTATAAAGTTGGATTTAAGTATAATACTCAGACAAATGAAAACGAACATTGCATATATAACAGGAGCATTTTTAATAAGTATAGTTAGCTGTACCTCGCTATCGGAGGGGCAGGAGAGCCTGCCGCCTGGCGTGGTTACAGAACAAAGGGTAAGCTACAGGGAAGGTCTGAACACAGATGTGCGGGTGCGTATGAACGAGCAGGCAAGCGAGATAAACCGCAAACGAAACATCGAAGAATTCGATAGAAACGAGCCTGCTATGACACCTCCTACACTTCGTCCTCAGCATTTGCCCTATTCACCTATAGATTCTACCCGGCATACCATTTATTGGCCGATAAGACCGGTTATAAGACCCATTAGGGTAATTCCTGGCAACTAAACTAAAAGCCCCGGCCTGTATTTAAGCCGGGGTTTTTAGTTTGATATTACTTCTTCTTTTTCTTCTCTTCCTCTTCTTTAATTTCCTGTACAGGCTCGTCGCCTACATGCAATTCATCTGGCTCCAGGTCTACATATACTTCGTTTTCTTTGGGAGTATTTATTGATTCGCGGTCAGCCTCTTTGGGTGCAGGATCTTTATCTATTTTCTTACGCTTTTGTTCATTGCCCAAGCTTTCGGCGTGGTGTTTCTCAGTACGGAAGTTATCTTTATTCTTCATCTCAAAGTATAGGTAAGGTGATGCTTTGTCTTACGGAAAAACGGGGCAGAGGTCATACAGAAAACCTGATTTTGCCACTTTAAGAGTTAAGGGCGATGCAATCCGTTCGCTATTTGTATATTTGCTTTTTTTAAGACGAGACATGACAAATACACCAAAACGCTATACTGTAACAGCTGCTCTGCCTTACGCCAATGGTCCGGTTCACATCGGGCACCTGGCCGGGGTATACTTGCCAGCTGATATCTATGTGCGCTACCTGCGCCTGCAGGGCCGCGACGTGAAGTTTATCTGTGGATCTGATGAGCATGGCGTGCCGATAACGATTCGGGCTAAGAAAGAAGGCATTACACCGCAGCAGGCAGTAGATAAATACCACGAGCTGATCAAGAAATCGTTCGAGGATTTCAATGTGTCATTTGATGTGTATGACCGCACTTCCTCTAAAATACACCACGAAACGGCCTCTGATTTTTTTAAGAAGCTGTATGAGGAAGGTAAATTTATAGAGCAGACAACGCAGCAGTACTACGACGAGAAAGCACAGCAATTCCTGGCGGACCGTTACATTGTAGGCACGTGCCCGAAATGCGGTAACGAAAATGCCTATGGCGACCAGTGCGAAAGCTGCGGTACCTCACTTAATGCAACAGACCTCATCAACCCTAAGAGTACACTGAGCGGCGCTGTGCCGGTTATGCGTGAAACAAAGCATTGGTACCTGCCCCTAAACGAGTATGAGCCATGGCTGCGCGAGTGGATCGTAGAAGGCCACAAAGGCGACTGGAAGCCAAACGTGTACGGCCAGTGCAAAAGCTGGATCGACCAAGGGCTACAGCCGCGTGCCGTAACCCGCGACCTGGATTGGGGCGTGCCTGTACCAGTAGAAGGGGCAGAAGGTAAAGTGCTTTATGTGTGGTTTGATGCGCCTATCGGATATATCTCTGCTACAAAAGCTCTGACAAATGACTGGGAGAAGTACTGGAAAGACAAAGACTCCAAACTGGTACACTTTATTGGCAAGGATAACATCGTGTTCCACTGCATCATCTTTCCGAGTATGCTGAAGGCGCACGGCGATTATATACTTCCTGACAACGTGCCGGCCAACGAGTTCCTGAATCTGGAAGGCGACAAAATCTCTACCTCCCGCAACTGGGCGGTGTGGCTGCACGAGTACCTGCAGGATTTCCCGGGTAAAGGCGATGTGCTGCGTTATACCTTGTGTGCCAACGCTCCGGAAACCAAAGACAACGACTTTACCTGGAAAGATTACCAAGCCCGCAACAACAACGAACTGCTGGCTATACTTGGTAACTTTATTAACCGTGCGGTAGTGCTTACCCAAAAGTATTACGATGGTGCCGTACCAACCCGTGGCAAGCTTACAGACTACGATAAGGAGGTGCTGGGCGTGCTGGAAGGTATGCCAATGGTAATTGCAACTTATATTGAGCGTTACCGCTTCAGAGATGCCCTGGGTGAGCTGATGAACCTGGCGCGTTTGGGCAACAAATACCTGGCAGACACTGAGCCATGGAAGCTGATCAAAACAGACGAGGAGCGTGTGAAGACCATCATGAACATTGCACTGCAGATCTCTGGTAGCCTGGCTATACTTATGGAGCCGTTCCTGCCTGATTCTGCTGCCAAATTGCGCAATATGTTGAACATGGCATTGGGAAATAGCTGGTCTGCTGCAGGGGCATCTGACCTATTAAAAGAAGGCCATGTTATTGGTAAGCCGGAGCTACTGTTCGAGAAAGTAGAAGATGCGGCCGTGGAGACACAGGTGCAGAAGCTGCTGGACACGAAGAAAGCAAATGAAATGGCCAATGCTGTAGCTGAGCCAGCGAAAGAAAACATCACCTTTGATGAGTTTTCTAAAATGGACATCCGCGTAGGTACTATTCTGGAAGCGGAGAAAGTGGCTAAAACTAAAAAGCTCCTGAAGCTGAAGATCGACACTGGCATTGACCAGCGCACGGTAGTTAGCGGTATTGCTGAGTTCTTTAACCCGGAGGAGATCATCGGGCAGCAGGTAAGTATACTTGTAAACCTGGCTCCACGCGATATCAAAGGTATTACCAGCCAGGGTATGATTCTTATGGCAGAGAATGCCGACGGCTCTTTAGCTTTTGTACAGCCAAGCAAGCAGATTGTAAACGGAGGTACCGTTTCATAGAAACACAATAAGAGTAACAAAAAGCCTCATAGTTCACTAAAACTGTGAGGCTTTTTCTTTATAGAGGTGCAAATTAGTACATCTCTATTGTCTCAACTCATCACGGCTGGCTCACCGGCGGCAATTATTAGCTTCTGCTCATTTTGCTCTACTCTTCTTACAACAAAGTAGATCCCAATACTTAAAAATACTGTAAAGACCCCAAGCGACCACCAAAGGGTATCAAAGCTATACTTAGATGCAATGGTTGTACCTAAGTATGGCGCGATAACGTGCGCGGCAGCGTAGGAAATAGTATAAAGCCCCATATATGACCCACGGTTTTGCTCGTTAGACCGCTCTACAGTTATCGTAGACATAAAGGGCATCACCAGAATCTCGGCTATACTTAGCAAAGCCATTGCCAGGTATAAGATACCAACATGATGTGTAGCGTTTAGTAATACAAATGAGAAGCCAAGTAGTAATATCCCCGCTGGTATAATCAGCGATTTTTTAAACTTTTCGCCAAGCAAGTATACTAGGATCATTTCTAAAGCAAACACCAACAGGCCATTAAAACCCAATAACATACCAATGCCTTGTTCCGGTAGTGTGTATACATCTCTATAGTATATAGGCAACGTAGACAGAAACTGGAAGAACACAATAGCAAAGCCACAGTTAATGAGCACAAAAAGTAAGTATAACCCATCAGTATAGGGCGATTTTACCTTAGCTACAGGTCTGGATGCATCGTGCTTTTGCCTCATAGGCTTATGCCCCTGCTTATTTCTAAAGTAAATAAAAAAGAACAGGCCAGCCATAATACAAGTAGCACCATCTGCAATAAATAACCAGTTGTAGGAAATCGCCGCTAAAAGACCTCCAACTGCCGGGCCAATAGAGAATCCCAGGTTTATAGCCATCCTGTTCAGGGAAAAAGCACGTGTAACATTTTCAGGCTTAGCATAAGAGGCTACTGAAGAGGCATTGGCCGGGCGCAGGGTATCATTTACGAGGCTAAGTATAAATACCGCTGCGGCCATATGCTCGAACTGCTGCAGGTGCAGGAACATAAAATATAAACTGCCGCCTATGGTAAGGCTAAAGAATTGTACTTTAAAATGACCGACTCTATCCGTCAGCCAGCCTCCTAAAAAGGAACCACAAACTGAGCCAAGCCCATAGATACTGAGTATAGCACCGGCTTCTTTTAAAGTATAACCTAAAACACCTGTTAAGTAAACACCCAGAAAAGGGATAACCATCGCACCGCTCCTGTTAATGAACATGATCAGTGAGAGCATCCAGGCGGAGTGGGAGAGGCCGCCAAAGGCGTTGCGGTAGAGAGAGAAAACTTTTTTCATAGCTTTGGTAATAAGTAGCGGTAAGCAAATGTATATTTTCTGCCTTACATAAAAAAAAGAAGAGACACAAAACTGTGTCTCTTCATGTAACTATATGATAGCTGAAGGGTAACTACTTCGTATTGTACTGGTTCATAGTGCGTTCCAGGCCAATAGTGCCAAAGGCTATTACCGAGTCAGCTGCCTTTTCAATCAGCGTCTGTAGCTCTATCTGCTCGTCGTCACTGAACTTGCTGAGTACATAATCTACCTGCTTTCCTTTATGGAACGCGTCGCCAACACCGAAGCGCAGACGGGGATAGTTGTTGTGCCCCAGTGTTTGCTCGATGTGCTTTAAACCGTTGTGCCCGCCGGCGCTGCCCTTCATACGGATGCGTATCTTGCCGAAAGGTATGGCAATGTCGTCGGTGATCACCATCATCTGCTCTACAGGCAGTTTCAGGGTATTTAGCCAGTGCTGTACGGCTTTGCCGCTCAGGTTCATGTAGGTAGTTGGCTTCACTAACACGAAGGTGCGCCCTTTGGTCTTTATCTCGGTTACAAAGGAGTGGCGGCTGGTATCGAACTGCGCATCAAACTTCTTTGCCAGGTAGTCCAGCACCATAAAGCCAATGTTGTGTCTGGTTTCAGCATACTCAGGACCAATGTTGCCAAGGCCCACAATCAGGTATTTCATACTTGTATCTTCGGGTAGGGCGGGAGCCTCAGGAGCCATGCCCAGCCACTGTTTTATCTTAATAATGGTTGAATTGCTCAATTGTTAAATCGTTGTAAAGCTTAGCACTATATGAGTTCAGCAATTTAACAGTTTAACCTTCAATCAAAAACAAAAAATCCTGCCCCGCTTGTAGGCAGGACAGGACTTGATGTGTTGAAGCAGTAATTGCTTATTTCTTACCAGCACGAGCTTCTTCCATCTGTGCACTCTTAAGAGCACGAGGAATAGTAACTGTAGCTACTGGAGCAAGTGGGTTTGTAAGGATTTCGTAATCGCCACCTTTGATCTTACCAACTTTGATTGACTTACCAAGCTCAAGATCAGAGATATCAACTTCGATATAGTCAGGAAGGTTAGCAGGAAGAGCTTTCACTTTAAGCTTACGCAGTTTTGTTACAAGCTTACCACCTAGCATTACACCTGGAGAGTTACCTACCATTTTCACAGGAATTTCTATCTTAACAGGCTTGTCTTCCTGTAGCTGAAGAAAATCAACGTGCAATAGCATTTCGTTAACCGGGTGGAACTGTACGTCCTGCATAATTGCTCTGTAGTGCGTACCTTCAATGTTTAAGTCTACTTCGTATACTTCCGGAGAATAAACTAAGTCTCTGAACAGGATAGCTGGTGCGTAGAAGTGAACTTGCTCAGCGCCGCCATAAAGTACTCCTGGTACATAAGACTCATTACGCAACTCTTTCGTTTGCGCTTTACCGAGATTTGCTCTTTTAAACCCTATAATCTCTAAAGTTTTCATAAAAATGAATTTGTTAAAATTTTGAAGCCACAAAGGTAGGGATTAAATTATTGATTATTGAATGGTTGATTGTTTTTTTCTTGTATTGTACAATCAATTCAGTAATCAGGCGCTCAGTTACCTTTCAGGCCCGCTTTTGTAAAATGTTAAATGCTGATTGTTAACCATTGCGAACAACAGTTAACAATCAGTATTTAACAGTTCAGACTATATAAACAGCGAGCTGATAGACTCGTGTGTAACAACGTTATTGATAGCTCTGGCAAAAAGATCTGCAAAAGAAAGCACCTTGATTTTTGAGCTCTCATGTTTAAGTGGAATAGTATCAGATACCACCAGTTCTTCCAGCACAGAGTTCTCTATGCGCTCGTAGGCCGGGCCAGAAAGGACAGGGTGCGTAGCGATGGCTCTCACAGATTTTGCGCCTTTCTCTTTCAACAACTCTGCTGCTTTTGTAATGGTACCGGCTGTATCTACCATGTCGTCTACCAATACTACGTCCATGCCTTCTACATCACCGATCACCTGCATAGAAGCAATTTCATTGGCACGTTTACGGTGTTTGTCGCAAACTACCATCTCTGCTCCGAAGTTCTTGGCAAAGCTACGCGTTCTAACCACACCGCCTACGTCCGGAGATGCAAAGATCAGGTCTGAACCCAGGTTCAGGCTACGCAGGTAAGGTACAAAAATAGCGGAACCATCCAGGTGGTCTACCGGGATATCAAAGAAGCCTTGAATCTGGCCAGCGTGCAGGTCACAGGTCATCAGGCGGTCGGCGCCGCAGCTTTGTATGGCGTTAGCCAATACTTTAGCCCCAATAGAAACGCGTGGCTTGTCTTTTCTGTCCTGGCGGGCATAGCCATAGTATGGCATTACAACAATTACTTTGTGTGCCGATGCGCGTTTTGCGGCATCAACAAGTAACATAAGCTCCATCAGGTTATCAGCTGGCGGAAACGTAGACTGCACAATGAATACTTCAGCGCCACGTACAGACTCGTTAAAGTGTACGCCAATCTCTCCATCGCTGAAACGGGAAATGGTAAGATCGCCGAGCTTAGTGCCGTAAGCGGCAGCTATTTTCTCAGCTAAATACTGTGAGGCGGAACCGGAGAAGATTTTTACCTGTGGCATAATTCTGCTAAATGCTAAGTGTTGATTGTTAGGGTTTAGGTTAACTATGCCTGCAAAGCTACAAAATAAGTTCTATAGCATTGGGTTATTTATGAAGTTTAAATGCGGGGTAATGGTAATAGGGTAAAGCTTGCATTGCTTTAGAGGATAGTTTAAGCAATACACTTATACTATAGAGGAGCTTAATTGGTATTCATGAGCCGTGAGGTGCAAGTGCAGGAAACCAGAGCAGAGACTAGAAACAAAAAAGCCCTTAGATCAGATCTAAGGGCTTTTTAAGTTGTCCGACCAGGGCTCGAACCTGGACTCTTCTGAACCAAAATCAGACGTGTTGCCAGTTACACCATCGGACAAACTACCTACTAAACATCAGGGTGGAAGCCCCTTCGTCGTTTGGTGATGCAAAGATAGAGAGACGATTTTAAACTGCAAACAATTGCTGCAAAATTTTTCAGAAAATTTTAGTCAAAATCTGCTCTGGCGCTGTTTCATCCTGCTTTTTACCTGTTGTATTGCATCTCATTAGTTGCTGTTTTTGCGGCAGTTGCAATAAGTTATAGCAGCTAATTATGTGAAATTCACAGTGTTGTTTTATGGCAATTAACTTAAAAGTATACTCCAGGGGCAAGATCAATATCGTGACGAGAGTTTATACTTTACGTGAAAACGTATGCGTTTTTTTGATGATTTTTGCTGTAGATCTGATTAAGTGCGGCTAGTTAGAATTGCTCTATCCGGCTTTTTTCAATTGTTATACTTGAAGCTAAAAGCTATATTCTTTGGTTAATCACTCCTGAATCTGGTCAAGTGAACCTGGGTTAGTCCGGCTCTACATCAGTTACATTCTCAACTCGAGCATCAATGCTTCCTTTTAAAGTTAAGTAAATGCAGCAGTCAAGGCTTCTGAAAAGGAACTGCTGTTTCAGTTGATTTTCTGTGGTTTAGGAGGTTGTGAGAAGAGGTTAGTAAGAAGAAAAGTATGTGTTTCAGTAGCTTATTATATTAAGAAATATGGTGTTTCCAAGGTTGTATAACACAGAACAAATACATCTTAAAAATTATTATTTTTTCTGGTTTAGTCGTGTCACTAACTGTGGTTTTGTGCGTAATGAAAGTTCTATACTTTACTTATGCTTATGCCAACCACAACACTTAACTCTGATATCATCACGACCACCTGTGGCCAACAGTTAGACCTGAGTACTACTGAGCTGGTGATAGAGCGGTCTAACAGTCTTTTTAGCTATAATATACATAAGCTAAAAACCGGGGAGTACGTTATCTGCGAAAAGTTTTACGCCAACCCGTTTAACAACCGTTATATTTTGTTGAATGACGACCAGATAGAGTTACTGAAGAACCTGTAGTGCAGGTTATACTTGTGATGTGGTTTGAAGCCAACTGACTAAATAAAAAAGCGCAGCCAGTATTTCTCTGGCTGCGCTTTTACTTTTTGCAAAGTATAAAGATTAATTTTCGGCTACACGGCCTCCACCTGCGCTAACTATTGTTCCTCTTCTTTTTTCTCCTCCGTTCTCAATCTCCCTGTTTATCTCATGAATATCTACAGGCTGTGAGAAATCTCCTAACAGGTGCTTAGTAAAGTAGTCACCCATCATCCAGAAAAAATACTCTGTCATGTCGCCGAAGCCGTGGCGCTGGCCTGGCATCAGCATAAAGTCGAAGCGCTTGTTTGCTTTGATAAGGGCGTTAGCCATGCGGATAGTATTAGCAGGGTGCACGTTGTTGTCCACGTCGCCGGTTACCAGCAGTAGGTTACCTTTCAGGTTCTTTGCCAGGTCAGGGTTTTTCTCGATGTTGTATATAAAAGTAGTGTCGCCTTTAGGAGAGATCAATTCTTTTACACCATGGTGCTTCTCGCTCCACCAGCGGTTGTAGATGTTGTTCTCGTGGTTGCCCGCACCCGATACAGCCACTTTAAAGAAGTCTGGGTAAACTAGCATGGCTGCCGTAGACATAAAGCCACCACCAGAGTGGCCGGTAATACCTACACGGCTGATGTCGACAAACTTGTGGCGATCTGCTAACTGTTCGATAGCTGCTTTCTTGTCGGCAAGGCCATAGTCGCGCAGGTTGCCGTAGCCGTAGGTGTGGTACCACTTAGAGCGGGCAGGGTGGCCACCTCTGTTACCCACAGTAATTACCACAAAACCCAGTTGCGCCAAACGGTCGATGCGGTCCATGCTGCGGCCAAACGACTTATTCACCGCTTCAGTCTGCGGACCTGGGTATACATAGGCAATAACCGGGTAGGTTTTAGTAGAGTCGAAGTCGAAAGGTTTATACATTACACCATAGATATCGGTAATGCCATCGTCTGCTTTCACTTTAAACGGCTCTGGGAACTTGTAACCAGTCGTCATCAGGCGGCTAAGGTCTGCTGTTTCCAGGTCCATTACTTTGCGACCTTTGCTATCGTACAGAGTAGATTTAGGGGTAGTGTTTACTCTTGATGCAGTGTTTACAAAGTATGAATTGCCATCGTTCAGGTTGGCATTGTTGTCGAAGTTGCCTTTGTTTAGCAATGTAAGTCCGCTGCCATCGAAGTTGATGCGGTACAGGTGCATTAAGTATGGGTCTTCGCCTGTTTCGCGGCCATTGGCTGTAAAGTATAGCACACGGTTCTTCTCGTCGATGCCTTCTATACTTTCGCAGTGGTAAGGACCTGTCGTGATGCGGTTTTTCAGGTTACCGGCTGCATCATATAAATAGAAGTGTCCCCAGCCATCGCGCTCAGACCAATGGATAAGCTCTTTGCCGCCGTTTACTAAGCCAACACGCTGTACTTCTACATAAGTATTAAAGCGCTCATTGATCACAGGTGTTACAGTGCCGGTTGTAACGTCTAACTGGCAAATGTCGATCTTCTTCAGGTCGCGGCTGGTGCGTGTAAAGTATAGTTTATTGTTAGTGCCGTGCCAGATGCTAGGGCGGTGCTCATCGTCGCGGTTCTTCTTCAGGTCCGGCGCGTCCCACAATCCTAATTCTTGGTCCTTAAAAGCTGAAGTGTTTATTTTCTTAGCTGTCTTGTTCGCAAAGTCAAACACCATTAACTCTCTTTTTGGTGCTTCCTTTTCGCCTGGCATCTGGTATTTGTAAGTTTCCAGTTCCGGACGGCCTTTGGCAGTGTTATGAATTACCCACAGGTCTTTTACCTTACGCTCATCGGTGCGGATGAAAGCAAAGTGCTTTGAATCTGGGGACCAAAGTATACGTGCCGGCTTGCGGTTGTTCTTGTTCTTTTCACGCTCCACATTTGTTTCGCCTCTTGTGTCGCCGTAGCTGTAGTGCTCAATACCGTCTTTGGTAAGCTGGTGCTCTACAATGGTAGTGTCTTTCTCGTTTTTCAGGGCCTTCTGGTAGTTAGCAATGTCCATCCAATATAGGTTGTGCTTACGGGCAAACACTACCACTTTCTCGTCTGGTGAGATAGATGCCCAGCGTGCTCTTGGCTTCGGCTTTTCGTAGTCCTTTAGCTCCTGCAGTTGGCCAGTAGCCAGGTTATAGCGGAAGAAGAATGTCTTTTTCTGAAGTGAGTCTGGAGAAGATTTATCGGTTCTGTCTTTTTTTACTTCATCTACAGTGCTCTTTACCTCAAACTGGATGTTCTGCTCGTCTGGTAAAAACTTCAGGTTCTCGATAGGCAGGTGCTGCGCATCAAAAGGGTCCTGCACGATCATGGTGATGGCAGAGGCCAGTTTGTCTTTGTCAAACAGCTGCTTTTTTGTTTTGGTGGCAGGGTCTACAATATACCAGCTTTTGCCGTTGCTGGTCTCATACTCGTACCAGAACTTGTCTGACTGCTTAAGCCAGTGCGGGTCTATACTTGTGCTGAAGATAAGCTTTTGCAGCTTCTTAGGGGAGAAGCGTGAGGCAAGCTGGTAATTGCCTTTGGCTGGTGCCGGCGACTGAGCCTGTACTCCTAAGCAAAAGAGCAGGAGAAAGGACAGGAGGTAAATTTTTCTCATGTTAGGCTAAAAGTTTAGAAAAGTATTAAGGTGTAAATTAGTATAATAAATTATGTAGCCAGTGCTGGTTTTAGTGCAAAAGCAGAGAAGCAAAAGCATCTATAGTTTGCTTAAAACAATTAAATACCTGCCTTCAGCCACATTTTCCGGACTATAGACAGTCAAAATAAATAAAAGTTTAATCATCGACTTGCATAAATGCACCTGTTGTTAGCATAAATTTACTTATAGTTGTATGTGCATAGTGCGCGGTGGCAAAACTTTTTGAGTTCTTGTATGGATATAAGAGATTAATGCATTAGTTTTGCACCCTGAAATAACTCCGTTACAAAAGTTAATCAATAAATTAAGTCAAATGGCGAATATTGGCAGAATTACCCAGGTTATCGGTCCGGTTGTGGACGTTAGCTTTGCGGGTGAAAACTCTAAGCTACCAAATATCTTGGATGCCCTACAAGTGACGAAAGACAACGGCCAGGTAGTAGTACTGGAGTGTCAGCAGCACCTTGGCGAGGACCGTGTACGTACCATCGCGATGGACTCTACAGAAGGTCTTACTCGTGGCGCTGAAGTAGTTGACTTGGAAGGTCCAATCAAAATGCCAACAGGCGAAGGCATTAAAGGTCGCCTTTTCAACGTAATCGGCGAAGCCATTGACGGTATTCCGCAGCCTGTGAGCACGGGTGGTTTGCCAATCCACAGACCTGCTCCTCGTTTCGAAGATCTTGCTACTTCTTCTGAAGTATTATTCACAGGTATCAAAGTAATCGACCTTATCGAGCCTTATGCAAAAGGTGGTAAAATTGGTCTTTTCGGTGGTGCCGGTGTAGGTAAAACTGTATTGATCCAGGAACTGATCAACAACATCGCGAAAGCACACGGTGGTCTTTCTGTATTTGCCGGTGTAGGTGAGCGTACTCGTGAGGGTAACGACCTTCTTCGTGAAATGATCGAGGCTGGTATCGTGCGTTACGGTAAAGAGTTCTTAGAGTCTCTTGAGCACGGTGGCTGGGATCTTTCTAAAGTAGATCAGGAAGAACTGAAGGAGTCTAAGGCTACCTTCGTGTTCGGTCAGATGAACGAGCCTCCTGGGGCGCGTGCACGTGTGGCACTTTCTGGTTTGACTATGGCGGAGTACTACCGCGATGGTGAGCCGGGTTCAAGCGATGCGGGTCGTGACATCCTTTTCTTCGTAGATAACATCTTCCGTTTCACGCAGGCAGGTTCTGAGGTGTCAGCACTTCTTGGCCGTATGCCATCTGCGGTAGGTTACCAGCCAACGCTGGCAACTGAAATGGGTGCCATGCAGGAGCGTATTACATCTACAAAGCGTGGTTCAATTACTTCGGTACAGGCCGTTTACGTACCTGCCGACGACTTAACTGACCCTGCTCCGGCTACAACGTTCGCTCACTTGGACGCGACTACGGTACTTTCTCGTAAAATCTCTGAGCTTGGTATCTACCCTGCGGTGGACCCTCTTGATTCTACGTCTCGTATCCTTACGCCAGAGGTAGTTGGTGAAGACCACTACAACACTGCGCAACGTGTGAAAGAAATCCTGCAGCGTTACAAAGAACTTCAGGATATCATCGCCATCCTTGGTATGGACGAACTTTCTGACGAGGATAAAATGGTAGTACACAGAGCGCGCCGTGTGCAGCGTTTCCTGTCTCAGCCATTCCACGTAGCAGAGCAGTTTACAGGCCTTAAAGGTGTACTTGTTGATATCAAAGACACTATCAAAGGCTTTAACGAGATCATGGACGGTAAGTATGACCACCTTCCTGAGGCAGCTTTCAACCTTGTAGGTACAATCGAAGACGCTGTTGCAAAGGGTGAGAAAATGCTTGCTGAAGCAAAATAAGTATAAATTAGTTACGAGTTACGAATTCTGAGTTACGGGTTAGCTTCTGCTGCTCATAACTCGGAACTCGGAACTCTAAACTCATAACTAATAAAAATGTATTTAGAGATAATCACACCTGATAAAAAGGTTTTTGCCGGTGAGGTAACAAGTGCCCAGTTCCCGGGAGCCAATGGTTCTTTCGAGGTTCTTGATTCTCACGCTCCACTCATCAGCACCTTGGATAAAGGCAGAATCCGTGTCACTACCAACAAAAGCCAGGAATTCTTTACCGTTGACGGTGGTGTGGTAGAAGTGCTTAACAACAAGATCATTGTACTTGCAGAGTCTGTGATCGAGTAGCAACAGCGCAACTAAGACATAAAAATTCCCCTCCTGTTCGTAAGAGCAGGAGGGGATTTTGTTTTGGGAGTATACCCTTACTGCTTTAGATTAGCTATGGCCGGATTAGGCTCTGAATCTGCTCTTTCTAAGGGGTAATATTCTACAACATCGAAGCTTTTGCCTCCTAGGTCCACATAGAAGTAATGTAGCTGATCATTCTTGTTAAACTCTCCATTCTTATCTATGTCTTCCGAGGTAATGAAGTATATTCTCTTTTGCACGTCAATTATCTGCCAGTCAACAAGCTCCTGCAGATCTGGTGACAGCTTTTGGAGATTATGACCATTTATACTACTTATATAAAGAGATTCAATGTCATCAGTATCTAGTTTCCTGTCCTTATTGGTGTCTTTATCAGTAAGGCTATATAAAAGTAACTGATTCTTGGTAGACTCAAAGATTGAACGGAGAAAAGTAATGGAGCGAATTTTAATCTGCCTTTTTGTTAGTGATGTGAAGCTTGCTGAGTCTACGTGCTGAAACTTTACGTTATCAAAATTTCCTGATATCTCCTGGTTGTTCCTGTAAGCTACTGCAATTCCGCTGTTACCAGATTCGTAAGAGCTCATGTATATATCGGCTCCTCTCTTGTTGGGAGAATACTGTCCTATCGGGTGAATTAGATAAAAAGTACTATCAAAGTGGATTGGAATACTAGCTACCGCAATTGAAGTGCTGTCATCTAAGATTTGATTTTCTGTTTCTGCAATCTCCTGCGCATCATCGTAAACAACCTTAGGTTTAGGATCGGAACAGCTTGTGTTAAGAGCAAGCAATAGTAGTGCTACAATTTTTCTCATTCCAATATTATAATATTAAAGTATCAGGAGCGTGTTCTAGGGTCTGCTATTTTGAGGCTATCATTTCATATCAACAGAAGAAAACCAAGGATTATTCTTCAACAATATAGTAATTTCCTCCTTATCTTACAGCTCGATTTATACTTACTCCCATGCCAAACATTCACCCGAAAACCACACCTATCTACCAAACCTCTGTATTTACTTTCGACGACCTAAACGCGCTGGAGTTATACTTTGAAGAGCCGGGACAAAATTATATGTACACCCGTTACGGCAATCCAAACACGGATGAATTGGCAGAGGAAATAAACAAACTTGAGGGTGGAGTAGGAGGAGTGGTAACCTCTTCGGGTATGTCTGCTATACTTGCTGCGGTCTTGGCAGTTTGCAAGGCTGGTGACCATGTGTTGTGTGCCGAAGAAATTTACGGTGGCTCGGCGGCACTGCTGAGCCAGGAGCTTACGCGCATAGGCATAGAAGTAAGTTACGTGCCCTCTGCCGATACTTATACTTTGGAGCAGTATACCAAGCCAAATACCCGACTGATGCTTGCAGAGACCATGAGTAACCCGTTGCTGCAGGTACTGGACATTGCAAGGCTGGCCCTTGAAACCAAGAAGCTAAGTATAAAACTGGTAATTGATAACACCTTTGCCACACCTGTACTTACCAAACCCTTAGAGCTGGGTGCAGACATGGTAATGCATAGCGTTACTAAATATCTGTCGGGGCACAGTGATGTAACAGCCGGGGTAGTAGTATGCCAACAGCAGGAAGATTTGCAGCGCGTGCAGGCGGTAATGCGCACGTATGGCCTTAACCTGAGCCCTTTCGAAGGATGGCTTGCTGCACGTGGATTAAAAACGCTTCGCCTGCGCATGAAGCAGCATTGCAGCAATGCACTTGCTGTAGCTCAATTCTTGGAGCAGCACCCAAAGGTGGAGCAAGTATGGTACCCGGGACTAGAAGGGCATCCGCAGCACGGGCTGGCAAAAGAGCAGGGGCATGGAATGTTTGGCGGCATGCTCAGTTTTAGGATAGCAGATGATACAGAATCGGTAAATCGCTTTATGCAAGGATTGGCAAGTATACCTTTTGCGCCGTCGCTGGCTGGTGTAAGTACTTCTATTTCATATCCGCTTGGCACTTCGCACCGCTCGCTTAGCCCGGAGCAGCAGCAAAAGCTTGGAATTACGACAGGAGTAATCCGGCTTTCGGTTGGTATAGAAGAGCCCGAGGAGTTGATTGAAGAGCTGGAACAGGCGTTGGCAAAAGTATAAGGGTTTAGCTTTAATAGCTGCCTTGATCCAACCACCCCTAACCCCTCCTTGTCTAAGGCGGGGAACTATGGCACTACTTTTCATTGACATACTTCTTTGTAGAGATTGCTTAACCTCTCTTCCCACAAGATCCTTTCAGGATGACAAGGGTAGAACTAAAGCAATTATGATAAAATTGAGGTTGTAAGTATAATTTCCCGCCTTAGATAAGGAGGGGTTAGGGGTGGTTGGAACCGGTTCTGCAGACAGGAAGGACTATACCACCTCCAGTAACTTCTTGAGATGCTTTACAACCTTTTCCAGTTCCTCTTCCTGTAAACTGCTGCTGCTTGGGAGGCAGAGGCCGCGGTTAAAGAGACGCTCGCTCAGCCTGTCGCCAAAGTAAAGATTGTTGGCGAAGAGCGGCTGCTTGTGCAAAGGTCTCCAGAGAGGGCGTGTTTCTATATTTTCTTCTTCCAAAGCCTGCCGTATGGCTTTAGGCTTTTGGCCCTCGGGTAAAAGCATAGTAGAAAGCCAGCGGTTAGAGAAACAAGCTTTGGGCTCAGCTAGAAACTCTACGCCTTCTATACTTTGGAGCTGGTTTCGATAATAGTTGAATATGTCCCGGTGCTGTTTTACACGAAGTTCCAATACTTCTATCTGCCCACGTCCGATGCCTGCATTAATATTGCTGATGCGGTAGTTGTAGCCCATTTCCGAATGCTGTTCATGCGGTGCAGGGTCTTTTGCCTGTGTCGCTAAAAAAACTGCTTTCTCAGCAAGATCCGGCTTAGAAGTGATAATGGCTCCGCCTGCCGATGTGGTAATGATCTTGCTTCCGCCAAAAGAAAAAACACCCATACGCCCGAATGTGCCCACTTGATGGCCGCCATACCTTGCACCCAACGCCTCTGCAGCATCCTCTAGTACAGGGATATTATATTCCTCAGCCACAGCCATAATTTCATTAAGCTTTGCTGGCATGCCATAAAGATGCACCACAAGTATAGCTGCTGGTTTCTTTCCCTGTTTCAGTCTGTCTTCTATGGCACTGCGAAGCGTAGCAGGGCACATGTTCCAGGTCTCGGACTCGCTTTCTATAAAAACAGGACTGGCACCCAAGTATAAAATGGGGTTGGCAGAAGCCACAGCTGTAAAGGTAGAGCAAAGCACTTCGTCGCCGGGGCCAACGCCAAGAAGGCGCAACGCTACGTGTAAAGAGGCCGTGCCAGAGCTTAAGGCAACCGCATGGCGGACATTGGTATGCTGGCAAATGTCGTGCTCAAAACCCGGAATGTTAGGCCCGGAAGTAGTAACCCAGTTATCCTCAATAGCTTTCTGTACATAGTTCTTCTCATGGCCGCCCATCTGCGGGACCGATAAAAAAATTCGCCCTGGCCTGTACATCATGTCTTTACTATTAATAAGGGTAACTTAATTAGGTTGCGTCTTGGTTTATACTTGAACGGTGTCAGTAAGTATAGCAGTATATGCCAATAAGTCTTATACTATGTTTTTATGAATATAGTAAAAAGACTTTACTCAGTCAGGGCATTTTACGTACTAAACGAGATTATGCTGCAACGGTGCGCAGGTTTCAGGGCATTTTTATAGATTGCAGCCGAAAAACACTGTTTTTAATTCACAATGCTGGACTTTCCGAACGCTAAGATTAACCTTGGCTTATACATTATTTCCAAAAGACCTGATGGCTTCCATAATTTACAGTCGTGCTTTTACCCTGTAAAGTGGTGCGATGCGCTGGAGATCTTACCTGCTGCTGAAGAGCGTTTTGATATTACAGGTTTGCCTGTTCCTGGAAATCCGGATACAAACCTATGCCTGAAGGCGTACAAGCTGTTGCAGCAGGATTTTAACCTGCCGCCGGTACATATGCACCTGTACAAGGTTATCCCCATGGGAGCCGGACTAGGAGGAGGGTCTGCCGATGCCGCCTTTACATTAAAGATACTGAACAAGCAATTTGAACTGAACCTGACAGAAGATGCACTGGAGGAATATGCCCGGCAACTGGGAAGCGACTGCGCGTTCTTTATCCGGAATAAGCCAGTGATTGCTACTGAGAAAGGAGATGTTTTTACACCAACAGACCTGGACTTAAGCGGCTATACTTGCGTGGTCGTGTACCCTGGAATTCATATCACAACGGCAGAGGCCTATGGCAATGCAAAGCCTGAGCAACCTACCTGCCACATGGATATGTTGCTGAAGCAGGATGTGAAGGTATGGAGGGACGTATTAAAGAATGACTTTGAAGACGCGCTGTTTCCCAAGTACCCGGAGTTGGGGCAGATAAAGGAGAAATTATACGCCGCCGGTGCAGTGTATGCCTCCATGACAGGGTCTGGCTCAGCAGTGTACGGTCTGTTTAAAGAGAAGCCAGCAGCACTACTCTTCCCCGACCACTACACTCTCTGGAAAGGCCTGCTTTAATTTTTTGCGGCGTTTATCATAAGCATCCAGTATCGGGTAGATAAACACGCTTAATAGAATGATGGTAGCCCCCAGGTAAAAGCCAGACGACATCTGCTCGTCTTCCTTAAAGATCAGGAGAGCAAGTATGATTCCGTAGATCGGCTCCAGATTTACCGTCAGGTTCATGGTATAAGCTGTTATGCGCTGCATCAGCCTAACAGAGGCAGTGTAGGCATAAACTGTACAAGCAAGCGCCAGCACCAGCAAATATACCCAATCCATGGCAGTCAGGCTAAAGTTCAGTGCTCCGTCCTCGGCAAAATATGTAGTATAGATCGGGAAGAACAGCACAGTACCCAAACAAGCACCCGTCATCTCATAGGTTGTGATAGTGGTGGACGGTATTCGTTTTACCAGCTTTGCATTGATAATAGTGAAGATAGATCCCATCAAAGCCGAAGTAATGGCCATGCTGATCCCCAGGATGCTGTCGAATTCAGTCTCATGTTGGAAGATGATGTATAGGCCAAATATTACCAGCAGCGCCAGCAAGATTTCATGAGGCTTAATCCTGGTCTTGCTGAACAGCGGGTCGAGCAAGGCGGTCCAGAGACTGCAGGTGGCAATACCTACCAAGCAAATAGAAACCGAAGACACCCTAGCAGCGGCGAAGAACAAAATCCAGTGAGCTGCGATGATAAAGCCTACACCTAACAGTTTAAGCGCTTGTGTCCTCCCCATCCAGAACGGTGTGCCGCGTTTGTAAATAATAGCACCAATTGCCAGTGCTGTAATAGAAGTACGCAGTGCCACTAACTCAACAGCGGGTATCGAGATAAGCTTACCAAGTATGGCTGTAAAGCCCCACAGGAAAACAATGAAATGAAGCTCCAGGAAATCTTTTAAGCGAGGCATACTAACGCGGAACGTAGCGGTACAAAATAAAACCTATACCTGTAAAAACGATGGTTGGTACCCAAGCCGCTATAGACGGAGGAATGTCACCTACCTGCGCCAGGCTGCGGCTGGTAATTACAAATATGATGAAGATAAAAGCCAGCAGGAAACCCAACGCAATCTGGAAACCAACGCCTCCACGCGCCTTGCGGGCACTCACAATCACACCGATAATGGTAAGTATAATAATAGCAAACGGATAGCTGAAGCGCTCATATTTCTCAATGAGGTACGTCTCCAGATCATCCGCGCCACGTGCTTTTTTCTGTTCTATAAACTGGTTCAGCTCAGTTAGTGTCATGGTCTGCTCCAGCTTATAAGTACTTTCAAAATCCTTTGGGCTCAGGTTGAGGGTAGTATCCAGCGCTCCGCCTTTGTATATGGTTTCCTTCTCACCGTTGAAGGTGCGCAGGGTGTAGTTATCCATGTGCCACTTCTTCTTCTCATCGTCCCAGCGCACATTATTGGAGGTAAGCTTGCTCTTCAGGTTGGTGTCGTCTATAGACTCCAGCGCAAAGTTATAACCTACATGCGCGGTAACGTTGTAGCTCTCCATATACACATATGTTTTAGGAGCTACCTTTACATGTATATTTCGACTGTCGTAGGTAAAAGTGCTTTTAGTATACTTTATCTGGAAGGCTACGCTTTCTTTGTTTGCATTTGGTATAACCCATCCAATTAGCAGGAAAATTACCACAGCAATAAGAGAAGAACCCATCAGGTAAGGCACCAGCAGTCTTCTGAAGCTTACGCCACTGCTAAGTATAGCCACAATCTCGGTATGCGATGCCAGTTTTGCCGTAACAAACACCGTGGCAATAAACACGGTTATCGGGCTTAGCATATTGGCGTAGTACGGGATCAGGTTGAGGTAATAGTCAAAAATGATCTCGCTGGCAGCCACGTTGTGCTTAATAAAGTCGTCGTTCTTCTCTGTAAAGTCAATTACCAGAATAACAGACACCAGTATCAGCACCACAAATACGAAAGTGGTCAGGAACTTGCTTAATATATACTTATCGAGGAGCTTCAAGCTTTGCTTAAGTTAAAAAGTTAAAGAGTTAGAAAGTTATAGAAGTAGAAAGTATTAACTCTTTAGCTTTCTAACTCCCAAACTCTCTAACTATAAACGTGTCATTAATTTCTTTACCATCACATCTTTCCAGTCGCGGAAAGTTCCGTCTAGTATCTGCTGGCGTGCCTGCTTTACCAGCCATAAGTAGAAAGTAAGGTTATGCACGCTGGCAATTTGACCGGCCAGATACTCACCGCTGTGAATTAGGTGGCGCAAATAAGCCTTGCTGTAGAACGTGCTCACGTACCCGCCCAGTTCCGCATCAATAGGAGTATGGTCGTTGGCCCACTTCTGGTTTTTAATGTTGATGACGCCTTGCGTTGTAAACAGCATGCCGTTGCGGGCATTTCTTGTTGGCAGCACGCAGTCAAACATATCTACTCCAAGTGCAATGTTTTCCAGTATGTTGGCCGGCGTGCCCACACCCATCAGGTAGCGCGGTTTATCAGCCGGAAGTATGTCGCATACCAGGTCCGTCATCTCATACATCATCTCAGCAGGCTCGCCTACCGATAAGCCACCAATAGCATTACCTTCACGGTTAAAGCTGGCAATAGTCTCGGCAGACTGTATGCGCAGATCTTTGTAAGTGCTGCCCTGCACAATCGGAAACAGGGTCTGATTATAGCCATACTTTGGCTCGGTACTGTCGAACCTGTCTACACAGCGCTGCAACCAGCGGTGGGTACGCTCCATCGAGTACTTGGCATAGGTATGGTCGCAAGGGTAGGGGGTACACTCGTCAAACGCCATAATGATGTCGGCGCCGATGGTGCGCTGGGTGTCCATTACGTTTTCAGGAGTGAAGTTAAGCGTAGAGCCATCTATATGCGACTTAAACTTAACGCCTTCTTCCTTGATCTTGCGGGTGCCGGCCAGCGAGAAAACCTGGTAGCCACCGCTGTCGGTAAGTATGGGCCTGTCCCAGCCGTTAAACTTATGCAGGCCACCTGCCTGCTCCAGCACATTAAGGCCGGGGCGCAAGTATAAATGATAGGTGTTGCCAAGTATAATCTGGGCATTGATGTCGTCCTTCAATTCGCGCTGGTGCACTGCCTTAACCGTACCGGCTGTGCCAACAGGCATAAAAATGGGTGTTTCGATGGCGCCATGGTCGGTTTGTACTACACCGGCACGCGCCTTAGACTGAGGATCTTTAGCTACTAATGAAAATTGCATATGTCTGGTTTACAGCCCTGTCTTTAACAAAACAAAGGCCAACTGCCGCCGCGATACCAGCTGCAGGAAAACGATAATTTATAATTCTAAAAGAACCGGCAAAGATACAAAGTGTAGCGCCACAAACCATACAATTTTTTTAATGCGGCTATACTTCGGAAATGGCTATTTAATGGCTATTTTTGAGGAGGCTAAATTAAATTGTTTTATCGCTTGATAGCTGAATGGTTGTTTCCTGTTAAACCGGAAGCAATATTTTAAAATGCTGCAGTGCAACAATTTAACAATCCAACCATTTAACCATATACAATTTGATTACAATTATACTCCTGGCGCTGCTCGGACTTTGCGTGCTGGTGCAGCTTTATTTTGCGCTTATTTACTTTTTACCGCTTACCAAACACGTAGACCCGCCAGTTACGGGCAGGAAGCCTGTTTCCGTTATTGTGGCTGCCCACGACGAGCAGGATAACCTGTATGAACTCCTGCCTATGCTGCTGGACCAGGAGTACCCTGAGTTTGAGATAGTGGTGGTAAACGATCGTTCCGAAGATGACACGGAGTTTTACCTATATGAGCTGGAAAAGCAATTCCCGCATTTTAAGGTAGTAACGATAAAAAAGACACCGGATTACCTGAATCCGAAGAAATATGCTGTTGCCCTGGGTATCAGGGCTGCAAAGTATGAGCACATGCTTTTTATAGATGCCGACTGCCGTCCGTGCAGCTTAAATTGGATAGAAAAAATGCAGAGCGGGTACGAAACCGGGGCAGAAGTAGTACTTGGCTACTCTCCGTATGCACAATTAAAAGGTTTTTTAAATCACTTGATCCGATATGAAACCTTGCTCACCGGAATTCAGTATCTGTCTCATGCAAACCTAGGTAAACCCTATATGGGGGTAGGTAGAAACTTATCTTATACCAAATCTTGTTTCTTTAAGAACAAAGGGTTTGCATCTCACATCAAAACGATGGGCGGCGACGATGATCTTTTTGTACGCGATGCCGCCAACAATAGTAAAGTTAGCATTGTTATTAACAAGGAGGCGCAAACAGTAAGCATTCCCAAAAAGACGTTTTGGGAGTGGGTTGTGCAAAAACGTAGGCATATGTCCGTCGGCGGGCGTTATAAAGCGGCAGACAGAAGAAGGATAGGAGCATTTGTAGCATCAAACGTTTTTTTCTACATCCTCTTAATAATTCTTCTTGTTTTACATAGCCATTTAGCTATATTAGGTGCGCTTGTAGGCATCCGTTATTTATCGGTGTTTCCGGTGTATATAATGGCTGCACGCAGACTCGACGAAACGGTATCCCTGCCACTGTTACCTGTGCTCGATGTAGTGTATTTTATAAACTACATCTTCCTTGGGATATCTGTATTAATGTATAAACGACTCAGATGGAAGTAAACAAACAATTCTCTGCAAAGGCAAAACATGATTTCAAACTTATTCAGGCTGCGGTAGAAGAAAACGACGAAAAAGCTTATGCCGAGCTGATGAGCATCTATAAAAAGCCCGTTTACCACGTGGTTTTAAAGATGGTGCGCAACGCCGACGACGCAGAGGACTTAACGATAGAGGCTTTTGCCAAGGCCTTCAGAAACCTGCACAAATTTAACCCGGAGTACGCGTTCAGTACCTGGCTGTTCCGCATCGCCACCAACAACTGCATCGACTTTATCCGCAAGAACAGGATTAAAACGATGTCTATCGATTCGGCGATCAAAATTGACAACGGCGACGAGATAACGATCGACTTTAAAGACAAAAACCTGAACCCGCAGGAAGAGGCGATCAAGAACCAGAAGATTGAAATTATGCAGTACGTGGTGGCCAAGCTGCCTGAAAAATACCAGCGCCTGGTTACGCTGCGCTACTTTAACGAGCTTAGCTACGAAGAGATAGCCACCGAGCTAAACGCACCGCTTGGTACCGTTAAAGCCCAGCTGCACCGCGCACGCGAGTTGCTGTATGACATGGTAAAAAACAAGAAGCACTTGATTTAACTGTTAAATGGTTCATTGTTTATCAGCAAAAGTGCCCTTATTGCATATTAATTAAGGTTGATTATTTGATTACGTTAAAAACCCCTGTTGCCCGTAAGCAGCAGGGGTTTTATACTTTTAGTGCGGATGCCGTACTTATTTTATACTTTTGCAGACTTTGGAGCTATAACCAAAAGTATATAAAAGTAAGCTTTAAGCAGCATACCGTTGGGCAGATGAAATCAGTAAAGGACGCCATACTTGAAGGGATTGGTAAGCAGTATTTGTACCTGCGTCTGCGCCAGGAAGAGCGGGTAAAACGGGAGCTTAATACAAAGTATGAAGGCCAATACCGCAACGCTGGCCTGGTACTGCTGTTCGATGTGTTTATGGCGCTTGCTGTTGTAGTTGCTGTGGCTTTACTTGCAGGTGTTTTATACTTGCTCGCAGCATAGCTCATTCATTATTAATAATTCCTAATCCATAATTCAAAGTATGACTGCCATTCGCACACTTCTTTCCGGTTACTTCCCGGCGCTTACCGAAGACCAACTGCAAAAGTATGAGCACATGGGGGAGCTGTATAAGGAGTGGAACCAGAAGATAAACGTGATCTCGCGCAAAGACATGGACCAACTGGGAGTGCACCATATTCTGCACTCGCTGGGTATAGCAAAGGTGGTTCAGTTTCCGGAGCACACGGCAGTAATGGATGTGGGCACAGGAGGAGGCTTGCCTGGCTTGCCTTTGGCAGTTATGTTCCCGGAGGTAAAATTCCATCTGGTAGATTCTATTGGTAAGAAGATACACGTAGTGCAGGAGATTGCCCGCGAGCTGCACCTGCAGAACGTTACGGCCAGCCATACCCGTGCCGAGCAGGTGCGCGATAAGTATGATTTCGTTGTAAGCCGCGCCGTAACCCGCCTGGCTAATTTCTGGCCCTGGATCATGAACAGCTTTAAGAAGACAGGTTTGCCAGAAGAAGGACTGTACTACCTGAAAGGCGGCGACCTGGAAGAGGAAATAGCTGAGTCGGGGCTGATTACTAAAGCCTATAACCTATCCGATTATTTTACAGAAGATTTCTTTGAGACAAAGAAGGTGGTGTATGTGCCCCTTAAAGAGACGAGAAAGACTTCAAAGCGATAAGCCGGATTTCTAATCAAGTATAAACCAAACGAGTCGTAGCTTGCTGCGACTCGTTTGGTTTTGTTGGCATATTTAATTCTTTATTCCACTCGTTCACGGTCCTGTTCTTCAAGTATAAACCGGATGGCTCGCGCCTCTGAGTAATAATCGTCTTTCCGGAAATCTTCGGTGAACCCTACATGGCCGCCTTCTTCTGGGATCTCTAAGAAAAACAACGGGTTCTGCTCAGCTTCGTGAATTGGATAGCAGGGCTTTCCTAGAAACGGATCGTTTTTGGCGTTTACCAACAGCGTTGGCACCTTTATTTTTGGAATAAACTGCTTTGAACTGACGCGCTTGTAGTAGTCCTCGGCATTCTTAAACCCGTGTAAGGGTGCTGTGTAACGATCATCAAACTCTGGGAAAGACCAAAGTATACTATAATCGCTCAGGTCAACATCATCAGGGTACATTTGTCTTTTCTGCTCCAGCTTTGCACCCAGAGACTTCAGAAAGCGTTGCGTGTAAATTCTAGATATTTGCTTAGCAGATGATTTTAAGTCTACGGGTACCGAAAACACGGCTGCGCGTTTTATCTCTGCAGGCACCTTCTCCGGTGCTTCTCCCAAGTATTTAAGGCTGATATTGCCTCCCGCACTAAACCCAACTAAGTATACTTTGTCGTAACTGCCGGCATCCAGCGCGTGACGTACTACAAAATCAAGATCATCAGAGGCGCCCAAGTGATAGGAGCGGAGCAGCTTATTAGGCTCGCCGCTGCAACTGCGGTAATTCCAGGCAAGGGCATCTACACCATGCTTGTTAAAGGCTTTCACCATACCTTGTATATAGGGCCTGCCAGAGTCACCTTCGAGGCCATGCGAAAGTATAACAAGCTCGTTCGAGCCCACTTTAGACCAGTCTATGTCTATGAAATCATCGTCGGGGGTAACAAGGCGTTCGCGCAAATACAATACGCCGTCTACTTGCCTGAACAAACTGGGTATAATGGTTTGCAGATGGCCGTTAAACAGGTAAAAGGGTGCTTTATGTTTAGATGGAACAATAGGCATGGCTAAAAAATATGGCTACTGCTGTACTTATATGTACGTGGTTCGTGCGAAAATAAGTTATTCTTTCCTTCTTATATATCAATTATTGTTTTTTCCACGTAACAAGGGTGTTAACTAATATATATAACTATGGAAATTGCATCAAAGTTTAAAACAATAGGCCTTTCTTTGGCTCTAGGTATATTTATCTTTGCCTGCTCGCAAGAGGCACAAAACGAGACTAACCAGGAGATAGACGAGGCACAAGTTGAGATGACCGAGGCTGGTGACGAGATGAACCGCGAATTTGATGAATTCTCAACCTGGGTAAATACTAATGTTGAACGTTCTGAAACTGTGACCGCAGATGAGTATCGTGAAATGCGAACAGAGTATAACCGTCGTTCTGCTGAGCTAGAAGCTGAGAGCAGCACCTGGGATGAAGAAACCCGCAGAGAGTGGGAGGCTACAAAAGCAGACTGGAACGAGTTTGAGAATAAAGTTCAGACACGTTTAGGTAGAATTGATGATGTTGATGTAGACGTAGACGTAAACAGAGACAACAACTAAGCTTTAGCATATTCTTATTATAAAGCGGCCTCGAGGTTATACTTCGGGGCCGCTTTATTTAATTGTACTGTAAAAGCTGTTGCCTCCTATCGGAGAAATAGCGTGCGGTGTTAGGACTAAATGCTTCTGTTTGTTACCTTTGCAATCCCTAGTATACTTTTAAAAAATATAGAAGTGCGCTTTGGAAATTAATTGTAAAGGATATACCTTTGCAAACTCATTAGAGAACGGAATAAAAAAAGATATAATAGTATAAAATAATATGGCTAACCATAAGTCGGCATTAAAGAGAATCAGAGCGAATAACGCTAAACGTCTTCGTAACAGATATCAGGCGAAAACTACTCGTACTTTTATCAAGAGATTAGAAAACCTTACTGATCAGGCCGAGGCGCAAGAGCTTTACAAGACAGTTTCTTCTATGCTTGACCGTCTTGCCAAGAAAAACATTATTCACAAGAAAAAAGCAGCTAACAACAAATCTAGACTAGCTAAATTTGTTAACGGCTTAGCAGCTTAATTTTTGCTGGTATAAAGTATAAAAAGCCTTGCACCCGAGTGCAAGGCTTTTTGTGTTTTTTTACTTTTCTGGATAAAAGGTATAGCCACACAAACTACACATCTACGGATATTTAAGGATTAAGGCAAAAGTTATGCTTTGCTCCTAAGAGACTATACAAATACAAGCTTTTAAAAAAGGAGCGGCCCTGTTATATTTTATAACAGGGCCGCTCCTTTTTTAATGTTAATGTATACTAAGCTATACTTAACTTAATCATGTTAGTGCGCTTGTGCTCGTTTATTGGCATGCTAGCAGTGTTGATGAATACATCACCTTTTGCTAAGTGGCTGCCATCTAACAATGCTTGCTTAATATCAGAGATAGTAGCATCAGTAGACTCAAACTTATCGTAGTGGAAGCCACGTACACCCCATACCAGGTTAAGCGTGCTCAAAAGTCTGAAGTTCTCTGTAAAGATAAAAATATCAGACTTTGGCCTGTGCTTAGCCAACTGGAAAGCCGTGTAGCCAGATTTTGTCATGCCTATAATAGCGCGCGCATTAGTGTCGCGGGCCAGGTTGCATGCGTTTGCTACAAGGCTATCGCTGAAGAACGTTTCGGAGTGCGGATTAAGGATGTATGTTTTGTTAAAGATATCCGAGTGCGTTTCCACAGTTTTAATGGTAAGGCTCATACTTCGGATCGTCTCTATAGGGTAGGCTCCCACTGCAGTCTCAGCACTTAGCATCAGGCAGTCGGCTCCGTCAATTACCGCGTTTGCAATGTCGTTGGTCTCTGCGCGTGTAGGGCGCGGATTTTCAATCATACTTTCCATCATCTGCGTGGCGATGATAACAGGCTTAGAGGCTTTGTTTGCTTTCTCAACCAGCATCTTTTGGATCATCGGCACCTTCTCCATACCCACTTCCACGCCTAAGTCGCCGCGTGCCACCATCAAGGCGTCAGCAGCATGAATGATCTCATCAATATTTTTGATAGCCTCAGGCTTCTCTATCTTGGCTATTACACGTGTGTCCTTGCCGCGCTCTTTAATGATGCGCTTGATCTCCTGTATGTCCTCCACCTTACGCACAAACGATAGGGCTACCCACTCAATGTCATTGTCTAAGCCAAAGTGCAGGTCGCGCAGGTCTTTTTCGGTAAGTGATGGGGCAGATACTTTGGTGTCAGGTAAGTTGATGCCTTTGCGTGGCTTTACCACACCGCCATATCTTACTCTTGCCTCAATCGCGCAGTCTTTGTCGGTGGTAACTACTGTAAGTTCCAGTTTTCCATCGTCAAGCAGGATAGCATCGCCAGGGTTTACATCGCGAGCAAGCTCTGTGTAGCCTGTGGCAAGGTGGCTGGCGTTACTAACCGAGCCGTCGCAAAGCAACTTTACAATTTGGCCCTCTTTTATCTCAATGCCGCCATTCTCTACTTCTCCCACACGGATCTTAGGTCCCTGCAAGTCCTGTACCAGGCAAATGTTCGTGTTGTGCTCTTTATTTATCTGACGCACGTAATCGATTACCTGCTGGTGTGCAGCATATTCTCCATGCGAAAAATTAAGTCTGAATGCATCTACACCTTCCTGAATCAAAGCTAACAGACGGTCGTGAGAATTGCAGGCCGGGCCTACAGTGGCAAGAATCTTTGTTTTGTTAAATGAAATTTCCATAATCAGAAAAGTAGATTCTCCTTGAATTTTAGTGTAAGTGGATCGAATTTCTTTACGTACTGCACGAGCTGGGTTTTCAAAATACTGTTAATAAACTCCTGCGGATACAGTTGCTGCATAGCTCCTGATATTTGAATTACATAATCATACTCTTTGATATCGGGCAGCAGAAATGGTTTTTTTAAGGTTGTAGCCACCAAAGCCCTGTTACGGAACAGCCGGACCATGCTATGGTCTGTAATGTACTGATAATTTGAAATAATTAAACGGTCTTTTCCGAAAAGATCATAGCACAGGTCGTTTTGCCTGCTCAGGCGCAAGTCGAAAATGTTGTTTAGGGCCCACGCCAGCTTGTAGTCTTTTACAGGCGATACAACGCCATAAAGGTCAAAGTCGTACTCGTAATCAATATCTAAGCGCAGAGTTTTCATGAGTAGGTATGCAATACCCAAAAGTAAGAACCTATTACAGCAAAAGCGAAAGACTAGAGATAAAACTTTTGTTAAACTGTAATGGCGTAATTTTTTTTGACATTGTCTGCCTAATTATATTTCTTTGCACAGTGTTTTAATAAACTATAAGAAAAAATGTCAGAAATCGCAGAAAAAGTAAAAGCTATCATCATCGATAAGCTTGGTGTTGAAGAGTCAGAGGTTACACCAGAGGCTAGCTTCACTAACGACCTAGGCGCTGACTCACTGGATACAGTTGAGCTTATCATGGAATTCGAAAAAGAATTCAATGTGTCTATTCCAGATGATCAGGCTGAGAATATCTCTACTGTAGGTCAGGCGGTTAGCTACCTGGAAGAGCACGCAAAGTAATTTTTGCTTTAAACCTATTGTATAAATCTCTACTATCTATCCTCTACTAGCAGCTTATGGAGCTTAAGAGAGTTGTAGTTACTGGGCTTGGCGCACTCACGCCACTTGGAAACTCTGTTTCAGAATACTGGAACGGTTTGATCAATGGCGTGAGTGGTGCTGCGCCTATAACCCGCTTTGACGCGAGTAAATTCAAGACTCAGTTTGCCTGTGAAGTAAAAGGATACGACGCAGAAAAATACTTCGACCGTAAAGAAGCCCGCAAAATGGACTTGTTTACACAGTTTGCCATGGTAGTAGCCGAAGAGGCCGTTACCGATGCGAACCTGGTAGAAGGAAATTACGATCCGGATCGCGTTGGTGTGATCTGGGGGTCTGGAATTGGTGGTTTACGCACATTCCAGGAGGAGTGTGTGAATTTTGCCAACGGCGACGGTACGCCGCGTTTCAACCCGTTCTTCATCCCTAAGATGATCGCTGACATCAGCGCGGGTCACATTTCTATCAAGTATGGCTTCCGTGGGCCAAACTTTGTTACCGTTTCTGCCTGCGCATCTGCCACAAACGCTATCCTGGACTCTTACAACTATATCCGTTTGGGTATGGCTGATGTAATTGTAACGGGTGGTTCTGAGGCGGCCGTAACAGAGGCTGGTATTGGTGGTTTCAATGCCCTGAAAGCCCTTTCGGAGCGCAACGATTCACCTGAAACCGCATCTCGTCCATTCGACAAAGACCGCGATGGTTTTGTGTTGGGAGAGGGAGCCGGTGCCCTTATTCTGGAAGAGTATGAGCATGCAAAAGCCCGTGGCGCAAAAATCTACGCCGAGATGATCGGTGGCGGTATGTCTGCGGATGCTTACCACATCACTGCTCCACACCCTGAAGGACTTGGTGCCCTGAACGTAATGAAAAACGCTCTTCGTGATGCTGGTATTAAGCCGGAAGATGTGGATTACATTAACGTACACGGTACTTCTACTCCACTTGGCGATGTTAGTGAGGTAAAGGCGATCCAGACTGTTTTTGGAGAGCATGCTTACAAGCTTAATATCAGCTCAACGAAATCAATGACAGGCCACCTGCTTGGTGCTGCCGGAGCCATAGAGGCCATTGCTTCTATACTTGCCGTGCAGAACGATGTGGTGCCGCCAACAATCAACCACTTCACCGATGATGAAGCGTTTGATCCAAAGTTGAACTTTACGTTTAACAAGGCGCAGGAGCGCGAAGTGAAAGTTGCCCTGAGCAATACCTTCGGCTTTGGTGGTCACAATACGTCTGTTTTATTCCGTCAATTTGAGGATTAGTGTTCGGTCCTATTAAACCAGTCAGGCGCGTCTATCACAAGCTTTTTACCAGAGACAGAGAATTAATACGCGCTATTACTGGTATAATTGGCATTACGCCGGATAACATCCGCCTGTATAAACTTGCCTTAACGCACACCTCGTTTGCACGCCAGAATGCTGCGGGCAAACATGAGACGAATGAGCGTTTGGAGTTTTTAGGCGATGCCATACTTGGCGCTGTGGTGGCAGAACACCTGTTCAATAAATTCCCGTACGAAGACGAAGGTTTTCTGACGGAGATACGCTCACGCATTGTAAACCGTGAGTCGCTGAATCATATTGCCCTTAAAATTGGCTTAAACCTGCTGGTTAAGGTAGATACCTCCAACCATAGCATGCGGCACAAGTCGGTTAACGGTAATGCTTTAGAAGCTTTGGTAGGAGCTGTATACCTGGACAAAGGCTACGACAGAACCCGCCATTTTATACTTAAGAAGCTCATCAGGCCACACGTAGACCTGCACAACATTCTTAATACCACTGCAAACTTTAAGAGCAAGCTGATCGAGTGGGCCCAGAGCCAGAACAAAGAGATTCGATTTGAGATTGTAAAGCGAAAGCAGCAAGGCAACACCACCGAATTTACCTCCGAAGTATACGTTAACGATGAGCCCATTGCTATAGGAGTAGGACTGTCTAAGAAGAAAGCCGATCAAGCTGCCGCTGAAAAAAGCTTGGCTGCCCTTAATATTGCTTAATCATTTTTGGTTGCTCGTGCATGTAGAGACGCAAAATTTTGCGTCTTTTTTGTTTTATAGCGCAGGTGTTAAATGCAGAGTTATTTGTGCTGGTTGTTAGTGCAAGCTTGAAGACTTATGTTTGGCATGCTATGAATGTGGCCCCCATACAACAATAAACAATTTAGCCTTACAGCAATTAAACAATTAGATTTAACTTGCTTCTGCTTACTTGCGTTATACAACTCCATGAAAGAAACCAGACTACAGTTGGCAGCTGCTGCGCTCAACCAGACACCAATGGATTGGGACAACAACCTGCAGAATATAAAAGACGCCATTACAGAGGCCATCACCAACAACACTCAGTTACTTTTACTGCCAGAGCTTTGCATAACCGGTTACGGCTGCGAAGACATGTTCCTGAGCCCCTGGTTGTCGGAGGTGGCATTTGAAAAGCTGCTACAAATAAAAGAGTGGTGTGAAAGCATTACCGTTGCGGTAGGCCTGCCGGTTTTCCTGGATGGCAAAGTATACAACACTGCCTGCGTTATCAAAAATAAAGAAATTGTAGGCTTTACGGCCAAGCAGTTTTTAGCCAACGATGGTATCCATTACGAGCCCCGTTGGTTCACGCCATGGCCTGCCAATGAGGTACATGAGTTTCAGATGCTGGGACAGACCTACCAAATTGGAGATATAATCTATGAAGAACAGGACGTGAAGTATGCCTTTGAGATTTGTGAGGATGCTTGGAGACCCAACCGACCTGCAGAACGCCACATGCCCAAAGGCGTGCAACTTATACTTAACCCAAGCGCCAGCCACTTTGCCCTGAGCAAAACCGATGTGCGTTACCGTCTGGTAGTGGATGCCTCTAAAAAATACCAGTGCGCTTATATGTATGCCAACCTGCTGGGCAACGAGGCCGGGCGCGTGGTGTACGATGGCGAGGTGCTGATCGCACAGAACGGAAAACTTATCCGTAGAAACGAGCTGCTGTGCTTCAAGAATGTAGACATGGAGTGTGCAGAAGTATGTTTCTCTGATAACCCTGAGATTGCGGAGGTAATAGAGTATTTGCCACCGATAGACGAGAACAAGGAACTGATCGCAGCCCTGAGCCTTGCCCTTTTTGATTACATGCGCAAGAGCCGCAGCCGTGGCTTTGTGCTGTCGTTAAGTGGTGGCGCAGACTCTTCGTTGTGTGCGGTGGCTGTGGCTGAAATGGTACGCAGAGGCATCGAGAGTTTGGGGCTACTGAGTTTCGTTGCAAAACTGCAGATGTTCTCTTTACGGGATGCTGCAACCATCGAAGGATTGACAAAAGAAGGTGCTCAGAGAGAGCTGGTCAACAGGCTGCTTACCTGTGCTTACCAGGGTACCATAAACTCATCCGACGAAACCTTTAACTCTGCAAAAGGCCTGGCAGAAAGTATAGGCGCAAGGTTTTACAGCTGGACGATTGATGATGAGGTGCGCGGCTATACTTCTAAAATAGAGGCTGCCTTAGAGAGACCTTTAACCTGGGAACAAGACGATATTACATTGCAAAACATCCAGGCAAGGGTACGTGCCCCGGGTATCTGGATGCTGGCGAATATAAACAACGCCCTGTTGATGGCTACCTCTAACCGAAGCGAGGCATCAGTGGGTTACGCTACCATGGATGGCGACACGGCAGGAAGTATATCCCCAATCGCTGGCATAGACAAAGCATTTATCCGGCAGTTTTTGATATGGGCACAACAGGAGTTGGGGTATGAGGGACTACAGTATGTAAACAACCTGCAGCCAACCGCTGAGCTGCGTCCTGCCAAAGAGGCGCAGACCGATGAAAAGGATTTAATGCCATTCCCGGTGCTAAACCAGATAGAGCGACTTGCCTTCCATGACCGTTACTCACCTGAAGAGGTGTTTAACATACTAAGCGAGCAGAACATTGCGGAGCCGGAGCAGCTAAAAGCCTGGATGTCTAAATTTTACAGCCTGTGGTCCAGAAACCAATGGAAGCGTGAGCGTTATGCCCCATCTTTCCACCTGGACGACTATAACGTAGACCCACGCAGCTGGTTACGATTCCCGATACTTAGCGGAGGATTTAGAGAGGAACTGGCAAAATTAAAAGGATAAGTATAAGAAGGCGTTGCATCACAGGCAGCGCCTTCTTTTTTAATAGTCACCAAATTTTCGCTTCAGGTGCTCGTTAGTTACATAGATGCTTAGCATAAAAAGTAAGAGCATAATGCCAATAGGTACCAGCAGACTGGGTAGCAGAGGCAAGGTATAGTAGCAGACCAGGCCCACAGGGAGGGAAATGAAACCGATGGCAAGTATAAATTTAGCGTAGTAGCGGTTGCCTTCGTGCCAGTTCTTCTCGTCGCGCATCGAATAGTGTGTCCGGAAACCCCAGATCCAGTTAATGCGTTTCGGTGGCTTACTGTAAAGTATAAACCCTATCAGGAGAACAAACAAGCCCGGTAACAGATGTAAGAACAGCATCATAATTTTATGTTCAGCTTTATTTGAATATACCTGATTCAGAGAGTACCGTTTTTTCCATGATTGATTTATTGTAACTTTGGCTACATGAGCATCACCCTAATGAATTTATTAAACTATATTCCCTGGAACGTTGATCCGGAGATATTCAGCATAGGCCCTTTAAGTGTTAGGTGGTATGGTTTGTTGTTTGCATTTGCCTTTATTTTCGGGCAGCGCATCCTTACCAAGATATACGTAGCCGAAGGCCGTACCGAAGGTGACGTAGACGTAATTACACTGTACATGATCATTGGTACTGTAATTGGCGCGCGCCTAGGCCATACTTTGTTTTACTCACCGGAGTATTACCTGAGCAACCCCATTGAGATACTGAAGATTTGGGAAGGCGGACTTGCCAGCCATGGTGCCACCATCGGTATACTTTTCGCGCTCTGGTTATTTAGCCGCAAGCAGAAATTTGATTACATGTGGGTACTTGACCGGATCGTTATTGTAGTGGCCTTGGGCGGTGCGCTGATACGTTTAGGCAACCTGATGAATTCTGAAATAATTGGCCACCAGACCACTGTGCCGTGGGCGTTCTTGTTTGAGCGTTTAGGGGAGAACCCAACCGTGCCACGCCACCCGACACAGCTGTACGAGTCGTTGAGTGTGTTCCTGCTGTTTGTGCTGCTTTACTGGCTCTGGAAGAAGTATAAAAGTGCTCTGCCAAAGGGCTTACTGTTCGGTATTTTTGTAACGGCCCTGTTTACCTTCCGCTTTTTTGTCGAGTTTTTAAAAGAAGACCAGGTAGAAAAAGAAGCAACGATGGTACTGAACATTGGCCAGATACTAAGCATACCGTTAATCCTGATAGGCTTATTTATACTTTTTAAAGTATGGCAAAATCCTAAGCCTGCACTGCCCGGCGGAAGGTTGGAAGAAAGCTCCAAAGCCTAACCAAGTATAAAAAAGCCTCTCTGCGCAAATGTGCAGAGAGGCTTTTTGCTTTTACAGCGTATAGCGGTACAGGTTGCCGCCTTCGCTGGTGATAATAAGTGTCTGATCATTCTCAAAGGCCACACCCTCTGTCTGGCCGGCTTTTTTGAGATCTATCTCCTTATACTTGCCCTTGTAAAACGATGCCGCAGAAGTATAATCTGTGAAAAGGTGCAGTTTGCCTTCGCTGAGCAAAACTACGGTTTCTTCGTCGGGACTGATGGCGGCGCCGGTTACCATATGGTTTAACTTGTGCTTGCCTGTTAGTTGAGCAACATGGTTGCCGGGTTTGTCGGGCAGGCGGTATACTTTGGCAGTTGTTTCCTGCCCTCTGTCTTTAGATATTAAGTATAAACTACCATTGTGCCAGAAAATGGCTTCACAGTCAAAATTCCGGTCTTCATTTTTGGGCGGATACTCCTTCTGGTCTTCGTATGTAAAGCGGATGGCCTGTGGCTTACCAGGCTCTTGCAGGTTGATTTTGTACACAGCCAGTTCCCTGCGTCTGTTGCTGTTGTTGCCTGTATCGGCTATATAAATGTTTCCGCTGTTGTCGTGGGCAAGGTCTTCCCAGTCTACATTGGGCAGGTTAAGCTTTATAGTTTGCTCGATTTTGGCGTTGCGGTTTATCTTGTAAAGGTAGGGTTTATTGCCTGCGTCGTTGTGGGTAAGGTATTGGCCGTCTACCGCCTCTATACCGGAGCTTTCGCTTATTTCACCGGGCAGAGTAGCCATCATTTGCAGGTCGCCTCGCCTGCTACTTTCGGAGGCGTTTGCGGCATCGGTGCTAAAAGAGCCTGGGCGTGTAAAATAAAACATAGCAGCAATTGCCACTACAAAAAATACTAAAACCTTTATCATAAGCTTCATAAGTTTGTTTTCTGGATCAAGTAATGGTACTATACTTAACGAGAAGTTTATTCAGACGTTAAAACATTTAGTAAGGAAAGTTTTAAAAGAATACAATTTTAAGTGTTGCCCAAAGTATAAGCCGCCTGACTAAGTATGACCATTAGAAAAATAAAAGAGACCTGCCTGTATGTAAGTAACCTCCAGAAAAGCAAAGCGTTTTACCACGGGCAGCTGGGGCTTGAGGTAATAGGAGAGGTAAAAGATAGGCATGTGTTTTTCAGGGCCGGTGAGTCGGTGCTGCTGTGTTTTATCTCAGAGGCGTCGAAGAAGGGTGGCGCCTTACCGCCGCACTTTGGCTCTGGGCAACTGCATCTGGCGTTTGAGGTAAGCAAAACAGACTACCAGAGCTGGAAAGATAAAGTACAGGACGCAGGAATTACTATTGAGCAGGAGTATGACTGGGGTAAAGGCTACCTGTCTTTTTACTTCCGGGACCCGGACCAGCACCTGCTGGAGGTTGTAATGGAAGGTATGTGGGAGAGGAGTTAGTTAATTGTGTTTTTAAATCACAAAGCCCCGGATTTGATCCGAGGCTTTGTGAAATGTATAGGTGAAGCTATTTAAGGCGGGCCTGTATCTCTTCTGCTATTCCTCCATAGCGCTTCAGTAGTCTGCCCCAGTCTGTAAATAGCTGGTCTTCTTTTACGCTTGTAACTCCATCTGCACGCTGGCTTACAATCTTAACTACATACGTAAGGTCGTCGGCATTGCCACCGCTACTCACAATAACCCTTGTGCGTATGGTGCTCATGCCGTTAAAGTTCTGTACCTGCCAGGCTGTGGTAAGGTAGCCGGTGTTGTAATCCACTGTCTCCAGCACGTCAAAGCTGCGGGTAATAATAGAGCTTAGTATCTTCCAGGCGTTTTCGGAGGGTATGGTTTTATTAACCGGTACTGTAATGCGCACATTGGCCATGTCAGTAGAGATAGAGGAGTTGTAGGCTTCGTCTTCCACCATTTCTACAAACTCAGTCAGGGGTGGCTCCTGCATGTTTTGCTGGTTGCAATAGTTTTTAACGTAGCGGATAAAGCCATCTTTCGTTACCCGTAGCTCCACACATGCATTTTTGGGCACTTTTAAATCATACTTTCCAACGCCCAACACTTTGCCTGCTACCTCAATATTGGCATCTGAGGGTGCAGTGGTTATTTTAACCAGCCTGTCTTCCAGGGCTGCTCTAAATCGGATGGGCGGAACAGGGTCTGTGGCTGGTTTGTTGCAAAATACCTGTGTCTCTTCTGCGAAGCCTTCTCGGGTTACACTTACCGTTACACACTCGCTGGCGGGTATGGTTACATCGGTTGTGCCCCGGCCCTTGGAAGCGCCGTTAATGAGTACAGTAGCATCAGCCGGGAACACCTCCAGCCGCACCTGACGGTCTTTCATCTCAAAAAAATCTTTTACAGGAGGCGCTTCGCGGTCTGGGGAGTTGTAGTATACTTTGGTAAGAGGAGCGTAACCGGCTTTTTTAACCTCCAGTGTTAAAAACTTGCCTTTGCCCACCACCATGTTAATGCGCTTGGTGCCTATCATGCGGCCGTCCACATAAATCTCTGCATCATAGGGCTCCACACTGATGTCCACTAGCCGATTTTCCAGGTTTATTTTCTGCTCCTTGTCCCATTTCATTGTTTTGGGGTACTCCTTTATCAGGGGCTCATACCCTTCTTTTACCACTTTAATCCTGTTCCGGGAATTCTTGTCCAGCTTTAGCTCAATACTGCCAACGCCTAATTCTGCCACTTCTGTGTTGTCGGTGTCTTTAAGTAGGAAGAACTTAGCATCGGGGAGGTTAGAGGATATGTTGATTTTACTTTGAGCAAAAACGGAGACCGCTACAAAGTATAAGCACATAAACGCGTATAACTTTTTTCGCATAACTGTAAGGGTTTATTGGTTGTTAAAATTAGGAATAATGGTTGCGATGTTTAGTACTTACGCAATAAAATATATAAATGTTCTAATTGTGCTATATAGTGTTAAAGCAGAACTTGTGTAAAGAAGTAGGTTGGCAGCTTTATACTTTCACAGAAAGTATGAAGCAGGCAATCAGATCATTTGAGAAGCTTATGTTTTATATGTCAGTGCTTTAGGTGTGATTGCGCTGATTGCTAGATAAGCTCAACCTCTAATGAAATTGGAAAGATTTTCTTTTAAACCGATATTAGCAAAAAGTAATTTTAGATGAAGATCAAGCTTATTGCGATAGGTAAAACAGACGAGGCGTTTCTGGAAGAGGGGATTCAAAAGTACCTTAAAAGACTAAAGCACTATCACCAGGTTGAGTTTACTATTATTCCGGATATAAAGCAGGGAGGCAAGTTTACGGCCGATAAGCTAAAAGAGGAGGAGGGGAAACTTATACTTCAGAAGGTGCAGGAGGGAGATCATTTGATTCTTCTGGATGAAAAAGGAAAGAATTTTACCTCCTCAGAGTTTGCTGGCTTTTTGCAAAAGAAGCTAAACGCTGTTACCACAAATTTGGTCTTTGTAATTGGCGGCGCCTTTGGTTTTTCACCGGCTGTTTATGAACGTGCAAACGATAAAATCTCCCTTTCTAAAATGACCTTTTCGCACCAGATGGTACGGCTGTTTTTTACAGAGCAGCTATACCGCGGCTTTACCATTCTGAGAGGTGAGAAGTACCATCACGATTAGTAAATGGAAAAAATAGTCTATAATGGTGAAGTAACTTCGGCTATACTTCGTTTTACATCATCCTAAAACCTACTGGTGCAGTCACGCAAAAGTCTTGCGCCTTACCACTTAAAGTTGGCGGGCTTGCGAGTTTAAGTTTCCTGATAACCCGAACTGCTTCTTTATCCAAGAGCAGATGCTTGCCTTGTTGCACAGTAATATCCTCAATTTTACCATCCTTAGTGATAGTGAAGTTCACGAGCACCGTCCCTTGTATACCTTCTCTTAAGGCGCCAGCAGGATAGACAATGTTAGTCCCTAAAAAGTAATTGAACGACTTTTCTCCTGTTGCTATTTTGGGTGCTTTATACCCTATACTATCGTTGTCTGCAAAGTAGTCGCTGATGATAAGTTTCTGTGCACCAATACATTGATCGCCTGAATATTCAAGTGTGAAGTTATAGTCTATGGGTTTAGGGCCGCTGCCATACTGTATAATCCAGACCCCGACAGGTTCGGCACCTCTGTAAGTTTGGCTTCTGATGATTTCATCTTTCCTTAAGTTCTTAACTGCATTTGTCACGCTTCCGTCTGCGTGCCGGGTTTCTATTTTGGCGTAGGCTGCCTTCTCTTTTGGTGTTTCCTTTCTCAGAGACTGATCTTTGAAATAGCGCTCACTTGTTTCCTGCGCCATACTGGCTGCAGGTATAACCAGAAGTATAAAGAGTAAAATATGCTTCATCATAATGTAGTTTGTTTTATAGCCAATGCCTGTGCTAAGGTAGTTTTAAACACTGTGGGTTTTGCCGTGCGTTTCTTGCTTTTTGCCCTTATTCAGGATTACCCAGATTAGAATAGAGAAAGAGACGGTGACCAGTGCAAAGAATTTCTCGAAGTATGTTTCTGCCACAATATTACCTATGGTATTCAAAGTAAATATGACCAGGAATATCCACAAGATCGCGTTCACCATTTTAAGAGGTAAGATCTGCCGAACGTATCCTCCTTTTATCATCAGAACGAAGCCTAAGAACAAATTAACAGCTATTGATATGGATTCAAAAGCATACATTTCTGCTTCGCTTTTCAATCTTCCGCCCCATGTAATTTCATAAGGGACTAACTTCAAAAGAATGCTCAAATGGAATACCGTAATAGCAGCGATCAGCCATAGTAATATATTGACTGCAGTTATTTTATTCATGGTGCGACTATTATTTTAGAAGTTGAATGGTTTGGCTAAAGCACATTTTAATGTGTTTTAGGTGTGGTTTGAGCATTAGCTTTTATTCTTGTATACATTTCACTACCACCTGTACTGATATACAGATTATCCCTGAAAATAAATGGCTCACCTAACCCGTATTCAAACTCAGTTTTCTCGGTAACCTTTCCTTCCATACTAACAGAATAGAAGGTTCTATCATATGTACCGAAAACAATTTCCCCATTGAAAAGTAAGATTCTGGTACTCGGATAGTCCTTTTGGAGATTTACTGACCAGATAATATCTCCATTTTTAGGGTTAAGACATAATAAACCATATTTATATGATGCAATAAACAGCTTGCCATCAATGTAATAAGGTTTTAAATGTGTATTTGGGTAAGTCTGCCTTTCCCAAATCATATTTCCACTTTTTAAATCTATTGCTTTTGTAAAACCATTGGCATAAGAGGAATCTAAGTTGATGAATACCTTGCTATTACTAACTTCTGCCTCGCTGGTTAAATAATTTGGAGTTGGGAAGTTCCATTTTGTCTTTCTGGTTTCCACGTTTATGCAATAAAGGCTGCTGCCTTCGTTGTCCTTGTAATCAAAATCGCCGACAACAAGCATACTGTCAACCAAGATCGGGTCGCTGGAGGAAAGCATTTGATATTGCGGAACGATGGACCAGACGCGGTTGCCTGAACTTTGCTCAAAGGCAAATAATCCTCTGCTATTGACGGAACCGATCAATTGGGATTTATAGGGAATTAAGGTATGGCCGATCTTCTGACCAGTTTTTTGCTTCCATTTTAAATTCCCGAGCGTATCGTAAGCAAAAATGGAATCCCTCCCCCCGATATAAATTTCTTCACCAATTATTAACGGTTTCTGGCCTTCATAATTTGGTAAGGCCGGTTTAATCCAAATAACCTTACCAGTTAATAAATCTGCTTTGAATAGTTTTTCATTCAGAGTTAAACCATAAATTTTATTTCCCTTAATTATTAATGAGGTCGCATTCCAATCTAAATCCGTTTGAGTCCAAATCTTCTTAAATCCTTCTCCATAGTTTTTTTTCTCTTCAGACTTACAAGAAGTAAGAGTCAAAATCAACAATAAGAAGACCCACAGTTTATTCATTTGAAATTTGCTCTAACTAACGGCTAACAGGAGTACCTACTCCTACTACCTCCACTATATGTGGAGGCGCTTTATCAGAATATCATTGCCGAAAGGCACATCAGCTTAATTCAGCATTAATTTAGCAAAATAAACTACAACTGCGCATTAATAAGTTGCAGCGTTTCCAGATGCAAAGTATGGCCACCTTCAAAAGTATAAATGCGTGGAGAGATGTCAAGCTGAGCCATCAGCTGTTGTTTGCGGTCTAAGGCTTGTTGGGTGATAAATTCGTCTTGCGTGCCATACACCATAGCTACCGGTAAACCTGCAAACGCGGCTTTACCCATGGCAAAATCTATGTCTTCGGGAAAAGAGGCGGCCCAAAGTATAAGCCGGTGCACTGGTATACTTTCGGTGGCAAGCCAGCGGCTTACAGTAGCCCCACCCTGCGAGAAGCCCAGCACCGTTACACGTACATTTTTCGGTAGCTGCTGTAGCAGTTCATGTAGCAGCAGGTTCAGGTAAGCTGCCTGGTCCTCAATTTCAGAAAGGCGGTCTTCTTTGGTCATCCAGGTGGCACCTACGCGGCCAGAAAAGCCATCCAGGTAAAACCGCGACAAAGCTTCCGGTGCCACCACTACAGTTTTGCCGTTATCCAGCACACTAAAATGGCGCAAAAAGTAACGTGCCAGCTGTCCATACCCGTGGCACACAATCCATAGGTCCTGCACCTCATCAGAAGGAGTGCCTAACGTGTAATACCGGGCAGTACGCGGGACAACAAGACTGTGCTCTGTCATTGGTTCGGGTTTAGAAATTGAGCAGTCTGCTAATGAAGATTTATACTTCACTTGATGAATTACTTCTTCTAAAAGCGACTAACTCAGAACTCAGAATTCGAGACTAACCTACAGGCTTTCGCGGTTAAACTGGAAAGGCAACAGGTCGGCTACAGACTTAAAGCGGTAAAAATTGCCGTCGGGGCCTTGCAGCAATACAGGTATAACCTCGCCTTGTTTGTGCTCATACTCGGCCATTACCTGGCGGCAGGCGCCACAGGGCATAGCAGGCAAAAACGAAGCATCTTCTCTGCGGCGGGCAGTTACGGCCAGTAGCTTTATCTTTTCGTTCGGGTGGTGCGCGCTAAAAGCAAAAAGTGCGGTACGCTCTGCACATAATCCTGATGGATAGGCTGCGTTTTCCTGGTTGCTTCCTTTAAACATGGTGCCATCTTCCAGCACCAGCGCAGCGCCTACTAAAAAGTTAGAGTAAGGAGCGTAAGCATCGCTGGCAGCCTGTTGGGCTAAATCCATGGCCTTGCGTTCCTGGTCGGTTAGTTCATTGGGTTCCAGCACATCAATGCTGATATTTATATTCAGTTCACTTGCCATTTCGTAGCGAATAGGTCATAAAAGTGGAAAAGGGCTATAAATTTAAGGTAATATTCTGAGAAAACCATACTTAAGGTTGGCCTTGCGTACAGTATTAGCTAAATTAAGCCAAAACAACGCTGCACTATGAAAAGAATCCTGTTGCTTGGAGCCGGCCGCTCCGCCTCTTCCCTGATTGCTTATCTGTTAAACAATGCTGCTCCCGAAAACTGGCACCTTACCATTGGCGATATCACGGTAACGCACCTGCGCCCTGTATTAGAGCCTTTTAGCTTTGCCGAAGCCATTGTTTTTGATGTGCACGACGAAGCACAAAGAGCTGAAGAGGTTGGCAAAGCAGACCTGGTGATTTCGCTGCTGCCGGCTGTGTTTCATATTCAGGTAGCCAAAGAGTGCCTTGTGCAGGAGAAAAATTTAATTACAGCCAGCTATGTTACGCCAGAGTTTCTGGAGCTGCACCAAGAGGCACAGGAAAAGAACCTTACCATACTAATGGAATCTGGCCTGGACCCGGGAATAGATCACATGTCGGCGATGCAGATTATCCGTCGCATACAGGCTGAGGGTGGCACGTTAACATCCTTCAAATCCTTTACAGGCGGCTTGGTGGCACCCGAATCCGATACAAACCCGTGGCGCTATAAGTTTACCTGGAACCCCCGTAACGTAGTGCTGGCAGGGCAGGGTACAGCCAAGTACATCAAGAACGGAGCTTACAAGTATATCCCGTACCACCAGCTCTTCCAGCGAACCGACGAATTCTACGTAGATGGCTACGGCCATTTCGAAGGGTATGCTAATCGTGACTCCCTGAGCTACCGGGAGCCTTACGGTCTGCTAAACATTCCCACAATGTTGCGAGGCACCCTTCGCCGCCCCGGTTATTGCCAAGCCTGGGACGTATTTGTGCAGCTAGGCCTCACCGACGACAGCTATACTTTAGATAACTCTGAAGGCATGACTTACCGCAGCTACCTTGAGGCATTTCTGCCTCCTGCCACTGATGGCCAAAGTATAGAAGAGTGCCTGAGTTTATACCTGGGTATACCTCTAGAGGGTGATGTGATGCATAAACTGGCTTGGCTAGGCTTGTTTAGTGATAAACCTGTAGAGCTTGCCGGCGCCACTCCTGCCCAAGTATTGGAGAAGATCTTAAAAGAAAAGTGGACGTTAAGCCCCGGTGACAAAGATATGATCGTGATGCAGCACCTGTTTGAGTACGAACTGGACGGTGAGAAACGCGAGATAACCTCTTCGCTGGTAGCCATCGGCGACGATGAAATTCAAACGGCCATGGCGAAAACAGTTGGCTTGCCTGTGGGTATACTTGCCAAACTCATGCTTCAGGAGCGAATCTCTCATCGTGGTGTGGTGATACCTATATATTCGGAGTTGTACGAGCCGGTGCTGGAGGAGCTAAAGGAGTTCGGGATTGACTTTGTGGAGCAGGAGCGAGTGATGGTGAGTTAGTGAGGTTATTCTTTTAGCTTGTTATTCTGCTTTTCTGCAGCACCGGGTCCAACCACCCCTAACCCCTCCTTATCCAAGGCGGGGAACTCTGCAGTTACCATTGCCAAAGTATAAGCTCTCAATATCTTTACAAGATGATATGAGAACAGCAGGAACTCTTAAGAAGAGATAAGAAGTAGTAAGTATAAATTCCCCGCCTTGGATAAGGAGGGGCTAGGGGTGGTTGGACTAGGTGCTGCACAAAGCAAGTATTGGGAATCGCGCACACTTGAAACAGCCAGTGCATGAAGTTAAGCTGGACTAAAATATCAAATAATACTCTTTCAGCAACTCTATAAATGCGGGAGAATAAGCCACTCCATCCATCTCTCTTATTGCTATTTGATCAACAGTTGCTGCAGGCACAGCATCAAAAGTATAAGTCTGTATATGCCGAATACATTTGCCGCCTACCTTAGTATAAACCTCCAAAGTATGAGCAAGGTGTAAATCATACTTCTGCGCCAGCTTCTGGAAAAGTATAGCCTCAGGTGGCGGTAAGAGTAAGTATAACTTTCCAGAGCTGGTCAGGTGCTGTTGTGCGAAGCGAAGTATCTCCTCAAAAAACACCTGTTCTACATGTCGGGCAGCGTTGATGGCAGCATCCGGAGACTTAAGCGAGGAAATGAAAAAAGGCGGGTTAGAAAGTATAATGTCGTAGCGCTGCTGCTTGTGTGCAGCAAACTCCTGCAACGACTCAGGGTGCAGCTTTAGTCTGCCGGCCCATGGGCTGATTGAGAAGTTCTCCTGTGCCTGCTGTTGCGCCTCCGGGTTGATCTCCACGGCATCTATACTTGCCTGGCTGCGCTGGGCTACCATCAGGGAAAGCAAACCGGTTCCTGCTCCAATGTCAAGTATGTGTGCTGCACCGGCCACATCCAACACAGCACCAAACAAACAGGAGTCGGTGCATACTTTCATAGCGCACTTATCCTGCTCTATCCTGAACTGCTTAAACTGGAAGTATGAGTTGGCCACTTGGGAAATTATGAATTATAAATGGAATACAAGGTGTACAAAAGCAACTCATAATTAATAATTCAGCACTCATAATTAAAGCGAGTTGTACATCCCCGACTCGAAGCCTTCGTCGATGAGCAGGTTAGGGGAGAGGGCGCTGGCTACGGCCAGTTCGTCGCAGCGTTCGTTTTCGGGATGGCCGGCATGGCCGCGAATCCAGACAAACTTCACGTTATGGTTCTTGTATACTCGTAGAAAGCGCGACCACAAATCAGCGTTGGCTTTGCCTTTAAAGCCTTTCTTTTGCCAGCCAAACACCCAGCCTTTTTCCACGGCATCCACTACATACTTTGAGTCGGAGTAGATAGTAACAGGAATGCCGGGTTTGGTAATTGCCTCCAGCCCAACAATCACTGCCAGCAACTCCATGCGGTTATTCGTTGTTTTCCTGAAGCCCTGGCTTATTTCTTTCTCGTGCTGTTTCCAGCGAAGTATAACGCCATAGCCTCCCGGGCCAGGGTTTCCACGTGAAGCACCATCGGTAAACAGTTCGATCATGTATTTAAATGAGTGAATGAGCGAATGAGTTATTGTCTAATGTTTAAATGACTCATACACTCAGTCAAAATTACAAATTAGTTTTAAAGAGCTTAATGGCGATGGCCAGCAGTATGATACCGAAAACTTTTCGGAGTACGTTAGCGCCGTCTTTGCCCAATTTACGCTCTATCCAGCTAGATGCCTTCAGCACGATGTATACAAACACCAGATTTAGCACAATGCCTACCAGCACGTTTGGCAGCGAGTAAGCAGCGCGTAGCGAGAGCAGCGTAGTCATAGTACCGGCACCAACAATAAGCGGGAAGGCCAGGGGCACAATAGAACCGCTCTTCGACTCGGGATCAGAATGGAAAAAGTCTTTGCCGAGGATCATCTCCAAACCAATTAGGAAAATAATAATAGCACCTGCCATGGCAAACGACTGAAAATCGATACCAAACAGCTTTAGTATAGACTGACCCAGAAACAGGAAAGCGATCATCAAAACGCCAGAGATAATAGTTGCTTTCTCAGACTCTATTTTTCCTTCGCGCTTGCGCAGGTCTATGATGATCGGGATGGATCCAAGAATGTCGATAACGGCAAAAAGGGTAAGCGTAACAGAGGCTATCTCTTTTAAGCTAAACATGGTTCTGAGTTAAAGAATTAGAAAGTTAGAAAGTTAAAGAGGTGCCCAAAGTTAGGCAAAATGTGGTAGAAGAAAGTTAGAATCGGAGTTGGATATTGATTAGAGTGCCTGTTTTAGTATATATCTGAATGCACAACTCCTAAACTTTCTAACTCCAAAACTCTTTAACTCATATTAGGCATAGTAGTGCAGGAAGAAGCGTTTTAGCTCTTCGTATTCCTCGTCAAGTATGGCTGGGAAGTTGGCAATCCGGAAGCTGTTGCGTGCCCATGGACCGTAGCCATTGCCTAACCGGATGTTGTGGTACAAAGCACGCTTTTTGGCTTCATCAACCAATCGTTCAGGTGCCTCGATGGCGATAACAGTTTTGGAGCGCACCTCCTCGTTCTCTATCAGCAGTTTAAAATCTGTGAACTGGCTAAAGAAAGTATAAAGGTCCTCGGCACGGTCTGAAAGCTGCTGATCTATACTTTTTATAAACTCCCGATCCTCAAGCATGCGCTTGAGCAGGTAAATGTTGAGCACATTCGGTGTATGGGTAGTCTGGTAGTTCAGCATTTTCTCATACATACTTACCAGGCTGTTGTAGTGCCCGCGCTCGTTCATCTGCTTCGCCCTAAAAATTGCCCTCGGCGAGCAAGCCATAATACCCAAACCGGCTGGTAAGCCAAAGCACTTCTGCACCGATGCAAACCAGATATCTGCCTTTATCAGTTTTAAATTTAACCCGGCCATCGACGAGGTGGCGTCCACGGCAATCAGGGTATCGCGGAATTTGTTGTGCAGGTTAAGTATTGTAGTGGCAGAAACCTGGGTGCCGTTAGAGGTCTCGTTTTGGGTAAAGCAGATAAGTTCGGTGTCAGTGCTTATCTCCAGTTGGTCTACTGGCATAGGCTCGTTCACATCAAACTTATAGCCCTCTGATTTCGGCCTCAGGTTTTTGGCGTACTGGCACCATTTCTCCCCGAAAGAGCCATTATAGATATGGAAGCTTTTGTGTGTTGTAAGGCTTTGGATCAGGATTTCCCAGCACTCTGTGGCCGATGAGGTAAAGAAGATGTAGTAGTCTTGCGGGATGTTTAGTTTGCGCTTGATAGAGCCAACCACAGCCCGCGAAAGCTGCACAAATTGCTCACCTCTGTGGGGCGTGCTCAGAATGCCCTCATCGTACGCATCCTGCATGTAAGCGCGTACTTCACTATATACTTTAGAAGGCCCTGGATAGAAGTTCAGCATGAAGGGAAAGTATAAAAAATATAGGAGTTATACTATACCTGTTCTCAAAAAGTTAGGTCTGTAGATAACGGTAAACTATACCAGAGTTACACACTAAAGCCGATTTGTTTTGGCTTTAACCTTTCAAAATACTGTAAGGCAAGCCGGTAACTTTCCAATCCGAAGCCAACTATCACGCCCTCGCAGTAAGGTGCCAGCATACTTTTGTGCCTGAAAGCTTCGCGCTTGTATACATTAGAGATATGCACCTCCACAACCGGCGTATCAATGGCCTTGATCGCATCTGAGAGTGCAACCGAAGTATGGGTATATGCCCCTGCGTTCATCACGATGCCTTTATAGCTAAAGCCAACTTCGTGCAGCTTATCAATTAAAGCGCCTTCTGTGTTAGATTGAAAATAAGTGAGCTCCAATGCAGGAAATGCCTCCTTCAGCTCTCCAAAGTAGTCTTCGAAAGAGCGGCTGCCGTAAACGGCTTTTTCGCGTACGCCCAGCAGGTTCAGGTTAGGGCCGTTCAGGATCAGTATTTTCATAGAAGCAGGCAATTAGATATTATGGTAAGTTTCTGAGAAGACAAAGGTAAGGATTAACTATATTTGCTTAGTTTTTTTGACAAAAGAAAATAGATAAAGGACAAAAGACTACAGCTAATTTAGATTAAACCTGTGCCTTCTTCCTTTCTGCAACCTGTCTTTTGTCTTTAGTCTAACCACCCTTTGTCCCTAACATGAGCTGGCATATCACAACAAAGCAATTCGGCGAATACCTAAAGCTGGAAAAATCGCTCTCGAAGCACTCTGTAGAGGCATATTTGCGCGATGTGTCGAAGCTAACCGACTTCCTGGAGCTAAAGGGACTAAGCGTTTCACCGCAGCAAATTACGCCAGCGCATATACGTGAGTTTCTGGAGTGGGTGGCAGAACTAGGCATGACGCCGCACTCGCAGGCGCGTACGCTTTCAGGCATCAGGGCTTTTTACAAATTCATGATCATGGAAGATATGCTGCAAACTGACCCTACCGATACAGTAGAGGCTCCAAAGCTTAGCCGCAAACTGCCCGATACGCTTAACTTTCATGAGATAGAGCAGTTGCTAAGTGCTATTGACCTTTCTACGCCTGAAGGTACACGTAACCGTGCGATGCTGGAAACGCTGTATAGTTCTGGTTTACGTGTTTCCGAGCTTCTGGACCTGCGCCTGAGCAACCTGTACGAAGATATGGGCTTTTTGAAAGTGGCCGGTAAGGGTGACAAAGAACGCTTGGTGCCAATCGGGCGCGACGCACTAAAGCATATCAAACTTTACAAAGAGGGTGTGCGCTGTCACCTCAAAATCAAAAAAGGCCACGAAGATATTATTTTCCTCAACCGCCGCGGTGCACAGATGACGCGCGTGATGGTGTTTACGATCATCAAAGACCTGGCTGCAAAAGCCGGAATCCAGAAAACAGTAAGCCCCCATACTTTCCGCCACTCTTTTGCTACGCACCTGATAGAAGGCGGAGCCGATCTACGTGCGGTACAGGAAATGCTAGGCCACGAGTCCATCACGACTACTGAAATTTATACCCACTTAGACAGGGATTACCTGAAACAGGTGATCAAGGATTATCATCCTAGGAGTTAGTAAGAATATCTCTGCAGAGGAATTATGATCGTGTTCGGAGTGCTCTTTCTAAAAAAGCTAATTACAGCTAATAGCCTTTTAAATCAATCTCCTCCGACTCCACTATCGCAACCCGCTTGCCCATTTTTTTCTGGATGATCTTAAAGTGGTGCTGATCTTCTGGGGTGATGAGAGAAATTGCTTCGCCGGTGGCACCTGCACGGCCTGTGCGGCCAATGCGGTGAATGTAATCTTTGGGAGAGCGGGGCAGATCGTAGTTAACAACGTGCGGCAGCTGCTCAATATCAATACCCCGTGAGGCCAGATCGGTGGCGACCAAAACACGCAGGTCTCCTGCTTTAAATTTACGCAAAGCCTCTGTTCTGGCTCCCTGGCTTTTCTTGCTGTGCATGGTAGCCGCCTGTATGCCATTTTTATTCAGCTTGTCTACCAGGTTATCCGCCGTGCGCGTAGAGGATACAAATACCAGCACCTGCTGCCAGTCACCCTGTTTTATCAGGTATCTCAGGAACGGGCCTTTCTTTTCGGGGGCTACATTATAGGCTAGCTGCTTAATCTGTTCCGGACTTATACTTTCAGCCTCAATCTCGATGGTAACCGGGTTTTGCAGCAGCATTTGGTTTATACTTTGCACATCGTTGCTAAGCGTGGCCGAGAAAAGTATACTTTGGCGTTTAGCAGGCAGCAGCGAAAAAATCTTATCCATCTCTTCCTTAAAGCCCAAGTTCAGCATTTTATCGGCCTCGTCCAGCACCAGTACCTCCACCTGAGATAGATGCACCGCTTTCGAATTGATCAGGTCCAACAGTCTTCCTGGTGTAGCCACCAGCACATCAGTGCCTTGCAGCTGCATCATCTGCGGGTTTATACTTACACCGCCATACACTGCCAATGTTTTTACTTTTCGGGGCAGGCCAGAACCAAATGCCTGAAATACATCCTTCACCTGCACAGCCAGCTCACGGGTAGGAACAAGTATAAGTGCCTTTACAAACCTGTTGCGAGAGGGCTCTGTGCGCTGTAGCTTCTCAAGTATAGGTAGCGCAAAGCCGGCTGTTTTACCTGATCCTGTCTGCGCAATCCCTAACACATCTTTCCCTTTAAGTATAGCAGGTATAGCCTCTTGCTGAATCGGGCGTGGCTGCTCATACTGCTGGGCTGCTATGTTTTTTAAAAGAGGAGCTGATAAACCGAGGTGTGAAAACGACATGCGCTGCTTATTTTTTTCTGTACTGATCTATACTTTTTGGTGCACCCTTTTTCTGCTTTAGAGTAAGTGCTGCGGTGCAAAGGTATGGTTTTATACGTGCGGTTTAGTTCATTACAGCTAAAGTACAGCAGGAATGATGGATGTCATGTGAAAGTACAGTTATGATTTAGTACCTTGATGTAGAAAACAATTGCTCTGAAACATTTAAGCATGTACATATGGCTGAAGCGCACGACACAGGAAAGCTGCTGGGAGTTAACAAGGAGTTTTTACCGGAGTTTGTTTATGGTGGCATCGATGGCTCCATTACCACTTTTGCTGTAGTAGCAGGAGCAACCGGTGCTAACCTCGACATCCCGGTGGTGATCATACTTGGGTTTGCCAACCTGATAGCCGATGGGTTTTCGATGTCGGTGGGTAATTTTTTCTCTACCAAAGCCAGCCTCGACAGCTACGATAAAAACAAGAACATTGAGTACTGGGAGATTGAAAATAAACGAGAAACAGAAATAGAAGAGATACGACAGATTTACCGCAATAAAGGATTTAAAGGCGAGTTGCTGGAGCAGGTAGTGGAGGTGATCACGTCGGATAAGGATGTGTGGGTGGAGACTATGATGAAGGAAGAACTGGAGATGACCAAAGACCGGAAGTCACCTTACCAAACCGCCGGCATGACTTTTTTCTCTTTCCTGCTGATCGGCTTTATTCCGCTTGCCGCTTATGTGTATGCGCTTGTTTTTGAGACCAGCAAACAAAATCTGTTTATCTATGCCTGCGTGCTTACCGGCCTGGCGTTTTGTATCATTGGGGTGCTTAAAAGTATGGTTAATCAGAAAAATGCCATCAGAGGTATTGCTGAGACATTGTTTTTAGGAGGCATTGCTGCCGTGCTAGCCTACTTTGCAGGAGCTGTGCTGGAGAATCTGTTCCGGTAGAAAGTAAATTGGAGCATTGTTATTTCCATCTACTTTATAGCACCCTATACTTTTCGAAATTCTTTCTATTTCTGTATTCCTAAAATAATGAGCTTATATTTGTAAGCAGCAATCTAAACCCAAAAAAGCTGCCGTGTATAAAAGCCTGCTCCGCCCGCTGCTGTTCCAACTAGACCCCGAAAAAGTACATTACCTTACTGCCGATGCCGTTAAATTTGGTTACAAGCTGCCTTTTATAGAAAACATAACCCAAAGTATGTTTCAGGTACAGGACCAGCGCCTGGAGCGGGAACTGTTCGGGTTAAAGTTTCCAAACCCGGTTGGCCTGGCAGCTGGCTTCGATAAGGATGCTAAGCTGATAGATGAGTTTGCTCACTTTGGATTCGGATTTATTGAAATAGGAACCCTCACACCAAAGCCACAGTCCGGTAACGAAAAGCCGCGCCTGTTCCGCCTGCCTAAAGACCAGGCTATCATCAACCGTATGGGCTTTAACAACGAAGGCGTGGATGCTGCCGTGAGAAGGCTGGAAAAGCGCAAAAGCAGTATCATTGTAGGCGGCAACATCGGCAAAAACAAAGTAACACCTAACGAAGAGGCGACCAACGACTACCTCTACAGCTTTAAGGCTTTGTTTGATGTAGTAGACTATTTTGTAGTGAATGTAAGCTCGCCTAACACACCGGACCTGCGTGCCCTGCAAGACAAAGAGCCGCTGCAAAAGCTGCTGCTAACTCTTCAGGAAGAAAACCAGAAGCACGCCACACCAAAGCCACTGCTGCTTAAAATTGCCCCCGACCTTAACTCAGAGCAGCTCAACGATATCATTGAAATTGCTATTGAGGCCAGGCTAAGCGGCATAATCGCTACAAACACCACTGTGAGCAGAGCCGGGTTGCATACTTCGCCAGATACAGTTGCTGGAATAGGTATGGGTGGCCTCAGCGGAAAACCACTTACCCATCACTCTACCCAAATTGTAAGACATCTGCGTACATACTTGCCAAAAGAAATAAAGCTGATTGGTGTGGGCGGCATTATGACGGCAGACGATGCCGTGGAAAAAATGCAGGCTGGAGCCGACTTGGTACAGTTATACACCGGTTTTATCTACGAAGGCCCTGCGCTGGTAACACGCATTAATAAGAAATTGCTAACGCTTTAGTCGTTTTCGTTATTAGGTAAGACACTCACAGTTTTCGAAGACACTGTGAAGTCATTTATTTAACTCTTCCTGGCGCAAGTCTTAAGCGAAGCGTGACTTGTGACTTTTCATGAGAGGAATTCTTCAGACTTCCGAAAGCCATACTTGTTCCTTTACTTTCTCACGCAAGTCTGAAGATTTGTTGCCATTCACCAGCACAAGAAGCACTACGCTTAACAGTTGCGCTATGACAACAAACAAGACGCAAAATATTGCCTCTCTATGTTCTGTAATTGTTAGCAATCAACAATTTCGCGGTTTAGCCATTCAATAATTAGCCATCAGGAACTACCAGCCAAATTATTTCACAAATTTGAGTAAAAGCCTTCCCTTTTGCTGGGTGCATCTATCCAAAAAAATGTAAATTTGAAATCTTAATTAGTCAGAGGGTATGGCCAAGAACACTTACAGAAACGATACGCTTAATTATGGGCGGCAGAATGAGGTGCGGGGTAAGAATGAGCCACGCAGGGCAAATGTGCCTAAAAGCGAGATGGGCAAGCAGGCCAAGAAAAAATGGTCGTTTAAGTTGCCGTCTTTCTCGTTGCCAAGTATAAATATCGATTTTTTTAAGGATCGTAGGGTTAAGCTTACCGTTGGCTTTACGTTTCTGCTGCTTTCCTTCTGCATGACCATTGCCTTTGTGTCGTACCTGTTCACGGGTAATGCAGACCAGAGCGTGGTTTATTCTGTAGACGGCACTGGTTTAAAAGAGTCTGGCAAAGAGGCTGAGAACTGGCTGGGGCTATTTGGTGCGTGGCTGTCGCATATCTTCATTCATCAACTGGTAGGCCTGGGTGCCTTCTTTATCATACCTATATTCTTTATAACGGGCCTGCGCATTGTATTTAAGCGCGTTACCATTTCCCTTTCTTACATACTTGGCCTTTGCAGCTTTAGTACTTTGTGGCTTTGCCTGATGCTCGGCTATGTTGTATTTGCTTTTGATGCTGTTGGCAGGTTTGGCTTTCTAGGCGGAGGCATCGGTATAGAGGCAGCTATCTGGATGAACAGCCTAATTGGCTGGGGCTCGTGGCTGGTGCTTGGTTTCCTGATGCTGGTGTTTTTAGTAGGGTTCTTTAACATCACAAGTATAAACTGGGGCTCTAAAACCAAAGAAGAGGAAGCAGAAGAGGATAAGCAGTTAGGGAATTATGCTGCAGCGCAGTCGCTGGGCGATGTGCTGGGCAACGGTAGCCGAAGTATAAACCACAACGCTGACCCAACGGCCTCTCTTGAATATGAAGAGGAGACTGAAGACGAAGAAGAGCTGTATGACGAGGACGACGAAGAAATAAACCGTGCCCTGGAAATGGAGCTGAGTTCCTTAACGCCATTGAATGAAGCTCCTGCCAAGCCGGCTGGCCCTACCTTAGAGCTTGATATTGACGACGCGCTGCTGGAAGAAGAGGAGTTTGACAATACCGAAGAGCCGGAAATGGAGCTGAAAATTGAGCAGACTCCTGAAGAGGCAGAAGCGGACATAATTTCAGGAGAGAACTACGATCCAACCCTTGACCTTGCCCGTTACCAGTACCCACACATCGACCTGTTGAACGACTACGGAACGAACAAAATTCAGGTAACGAAAGAAGAACTGGAGGAAAATAAAGACAAGATCGTAGCTACGCTGGGCCATTATAACATCGGAATCGCCAGCATTAAGGCCACCATCGGCCCAACGGTTACACTTTATGAGATTGTGCCGGATGCTGGTGTGCGTATCTCCAAAATCAAAAATCTGGAAGATGACATTGCCTTGAGCTTAGCAGCTTTGGGTATACGTATCATTGCACCAATTCCGGGTAAGGGTACCATTGGTATCGAGGTGCCGAACACGAAGAAAGAGATGGTTTCCATTAAATCCATACTTTCTACGGAGAAGTTCATGAAGAGCGACATGGACCTGCCAATTGCCTTCGGTAAAACCATTACCAACGAAGTTTTCATCACCGACCTTGCCAAGATGCCTCACTTGCTTATGGCGGGTGCTACGGGTCAGGGTAAGTCGGTTGGCTTGAACGCTATACTTACCTCGTTACTTTACAAGCGCCACCCTTCGCAGCTTAAATTCGTACTTGTCGATCCGAAGAAGGTGGAATTATCTCTGTTCAATAAGATTGAGCGCCACTTTTTAGCTAAGCTGCCGGATAGCGAAGAGCCTATTATTACTGATACTAAAAAGGTAGTAAACACGCTGAACTCGCTGTGCATGGAGATGGATATGCGCTACGACCTTTTAAAAGACGCCGGCTGCCGTAACCTGAAAGAGTATAACCGCAAGTTTGTAGAGCGTAAGCTGAACCCGAAAAAAGGCCACCGCTTTATGCCGTTTATCGTGTTGGTGATTGACGAGTTGGCTGACTTGATGATGACTGCCGGTAAAGAGGTAGAAACGCCGATTGCACGTCTGGCCCAGCTAGCCCGAGCTATTGGTATTCACCTGGTGGTGGCTACGCAGCGTCCGTCGGTAAACGTGATCACGGGTATCATCAAAGCTAACTTCCCGGCGCGCATCTCCTTCAAAGTAACCTCTAAAATAGACTCCCGCACTATTCTGGATGCCGGCGGTGCCGACCAATTGATAGGCCAAGGTGACATGCTCTTCTCTATCGGCTCTGATATGGTGCGTATTCAGTGTGCTTTTGTGGATACTCCGGAAGTAGATAGGATATGCGACTTCATCGGGGAGCAGCAGGGGTACCACGATGCCTACCTGTTACCTGAATTTGTTGGTGATGAAAGTGGTTCTGAGAAAGCCGATTTCGACCCAAGCTCTAAAGATCCATTATTTGAAGAGGCTGCCCGCATTATTGTGCAGCACCAGCAGGGAAGCACCTCGCTGCTGCAGCGCCGCCTGAAACTAGGTTACAACCGTGCAGGCCGCTTAATTGACCAGCTCGAGAGTGCAGGTGTGGTAGGTCCGTTTGAGGGAAGTAAGGCCCGCGAAGTTTTAATTCCAGACGAATACAGTTTGGAACAGTTATTGAATACAATGGGGTAGATTTACCTAAGGATTAAATTTTAAACATGAAACGATTATTCTCTCTACTGCTGGCGTTGCTACTTTTTGTAAACCTGGCAAGCGCGCAGCAAGACCCTAAGGCTGGCAAAATACTGAATGCCATGAGCCAGAAGTATAAAACTATGAAGGCTTTTAAGGCTAACTTCAGCCAGACGCTGGAGAACCCTTCTGCTAAGGTAAAAGAAACCATGAACGGCGATATTCTGGTAAGCGGTAATAAGTATCGCTTAGGGGTAAGCGGTCAGGAAATCATCAACGATGGTAAACTGATGTGGACTTACCTGAAAGATGCCAACGAGGTAACCATTACTGAAACTGACGCAGAGGCGGAGGCTATGTCGCCGAGCAAGATTTTTGACATGTATAAAAAAGGCCACAAATATGCCTATGCCGGCACTGAGACGATTGATGGCGTGAAGCATGATGTGATTGAGCTTGCTCCTGAGGACCGTAGCAACCCGATCTTTAAAGTTCGTCTATTCATTAACCAGAAAGACAAAACTCTAAAGAGCTGGCAGATGTTCCGTAACAACGGCAACCGCTATACTTATACTATTAAGAACTTCCAGGCTAACCCAACGCTTGCTTCCGATGCTTTTACGTTTAACAAGGCAAAGTATAAAGGCGTGAGTGTGGTTGACCTTAGATAATACCAACCTTTTATGATGTAAAAAGGCTGCTTCCGAAATGGGAGCAGCCTTTTTTGTTTGCTTGTTTTATTTTGTGCCGTCTGTGATGGTGATGGTTTTAGTGATAGAGTTCTCAGGATCCTGATAAAAGTTGAAAGTATAGGTGCCAACTTGTGTAGGCGTAAAGGTGTAGTCAGTATAACCATACATAGCTGCTTGATGGCAAATTCTGTTTGGGTCACTGTCAGAAGAAAGATAAGCCTTAATTGTGTAGGTGTTTCCGGCTCTCTCTTCCTCTAACCCTTTAAAACCAACACAGCCACTACTAAGGGTGTACTTAACCTTCATGGTTATTACCTCATTAATCTTTCCGGATTCAGGAGCATCTACTTCTATAATCTTAGAAAGCAGTACGGTAGGTTTAACTGTATCTGTTTCTTTAGAGCAGCTAAAGGCTGTACAGAGCAGCAATGTGAAAATACATAAAATTCTTACCATAGGGTTCAGGTGAAAGGATTAGTAGTTATAGGTTAGCAGTATTTTTAGCTGTATGATTCCTATAACACCATAAGGGTTGCAAGCGGAGTAAAATATTGCAGCAGGCTGCACTGACAGTCCAGCCACCCCTGCCCCTCCTTATCCAAGGAGGGGAGCTTTTTCCTTATTACTTCATCTATCGTCATAATTGCTGCTATCATCTATTTGGTCATCCTGTTAAGGATCTTATGAAAAGGGAGATTAAGCAGTTGCTATGAAACTTATACTTTGTTTAAAGTAATAACAGAATTCCCCGCCTTAGACGAGGAGGGGTAGGGGTGGTTGGATACACTTCCGCTGAAAACAAAATATACTTTAACCATCCCCACCTCAAAATCAGTTTTTGCACCATCGCTTATTATTATACTTTTGTATAAACCTATACCCTCCATACTCCCATGACCAGAGAACATCTTTTTGAGCAGATCCTGCTAAAGAAATCATACTTGTGCATTGGCCTCGACACCGATCCTAAAAAACTGCCGCAGCATCTTTTAGACACAGAGGATCCTGTGCTGGAGTTTAACAGGCAAATTGTAGAGGCAACGGCCGACCTGTGTGTGGCCTACAAGCCCAACATTGCTTTTTATGAGGCGCAGGGGCCAAAGGGATGGGTAAGTCTGGAGAAAACGCTGCAATATATTCCGAAGGAGATTTTTACCATTGCCGATGCCAAACGCGGCGATATCGGTAACACCTCTGAGCTTTATGCCCGTGCCTTCTTCGAGACGATGGATTTTGATTCGGTAACAGTAGCTCCTTACATGGGTTCTGATTCTGTGAAGCCTTTCCTGATGCAGGGTGGTAAGTGGGTTATACTTCTGGCGCTTACTTCTAACCCGGGGAGCAAAGATTTCCAGATGTTGCGCCTTTCTGATGGCAGCGAAGAATACCTGTTTGAGCAGGTGCTGCGCGAAAGCTCTACCTGGGGCACACCGGGCCAGTTGATGTTTGTGGTGGGAGCTACACAGGCAGAGTATATACAGCGTGTAAGGCAGATTGTGCCGGAGCATTTCCTGCTGGTGCCGGGAGTAGGCGCACAGGGTGGTAGCCTGGAAGAGATCTCAAGACTGGGCATGAACCAGCGTTGCGGCCTTTTGGTAAACTCCTCACGTAGCATTATCTACGCCTCTTCCGGGCGTGACTTCGCCGAAAAAGCAAGAGAGGCTGCTCTGGAGATTCAGAAGGAGATGGAACAGTACTTGGAGCAATATGTACAGCATTTGTAGAGTACTTTACTTTAGATACAGTGCCTATAACCGCGTATTCATGCTTTTCCATTAGTTAGAGAACATATGAATGAGATTTGTAAAAGAGACCAATATGGCTGATTCAGTTAATGAAAACAGGAGTTACACTCTCTAACAAAATATAATCTAGTTAGGCCACATAATAGTAGAGCATAAAGCAATCTTTAATCTAGCCTTAGCAAACATTACCGATACAATCATATGAACGAGAAGAACCAGATCCTACAGCTATGTAAAGAAGCGCATGCACTTTCGGAGCAATGTTATTTAGAGCACTCAGCTACTAAAGGCAGTAGTGAATGGTTTGATAAGCGTAAGTTCCTTTTAGCCGATGTTTCTCTTCACATGGTACAAGCAGCTCTTCAGAATGAGCGTGCTGATGTTGAGCTGATCCGAAGATATTTGTTCTCTCTACTAACTATCTGTGATGAGTTTATTCCGGAAGCCAACTTGTCATCAACGGCAAATAAATTAATAGAGCGCACAGATTCTATAGCAGAAAAGTGATTTAATAATCTTATAGAAATAAGTTTCACAAAGGATGCTCATTTTAAGTAAAACCGACTCTACTAACCCAGAATTTATTGCACTAGTCCGATTACTGGACCAGGATTTAGCTATCAGAGATGGGGATGAGCATGCTTTTTATGCACAGTTTAACAAGATTGATAGTATAAAGCATGTGATTGTTGGCTACAAAAATGGAATAGCTGCCGGTTGCGGAGCTATAAAAGCTTATGCTGATGGCGTGGCTGAAGTAAAGCGCATGTTTGTGCACCCGGATTTCAGAGGGCAGGGGATTGCTAAAAGTATACTCGCAGCTTTAGAGGACTGGGCAGAAGAGCTTAACTATAAAACTACTATCTTAGAAACAGGTACAAAGCAACCAGAGGCAATAGCACTTTACAGAGGCTGTGGCTATAGGCAAATACCAAACTATGGGCAGTACGCTGGAGTAGAAAACAGCCTGTGCTTTGAGAAGATGCTGGAGCATTAGGTAAGCTGTAATCTCTGATGCTTTTATACTTGTTGCCGCTACTTTAGCACAAATAAATGCTTACCCTAACCAGATCCGATTCCAGCAACAGCGACTTTCTTTACCTAGTACAACTGCTTGACGAAGAGGTACAGGGCAGATACGGGGAGGAGCATGCTACCATTGCACCTTTTAATAAGCTGGATAACATTCAGCATGTAATTGTAGCTTTTATGAACGGTGAGCCAGCAGGTTGTGGAGCAATTAAAAAGTATGATGAGGTTACTGCAGAGGTCAAGCGAATGTATGTGCATCCGCGATATAGAGGGAAGGGCGTAGCAAAAGCCGTTTTGCATGCGCTGGATACATGGGCAAAGGAGCTAAACTATACTTTTTGTATATTAGAGACTGGTGTAAAGCAACCGGAGGCAATAAGCCTGTACACGAGCTCCGGTTATAAGCAGATACCGAATTACGGGCAGTATGCAACAGTAAAAATCAGCCTTTGCTTTAAAAAGGAGTTAATTTAAGAGGAAAGGCCAGAATAAAATTTATACCAATGTTGGTGCTTTCACCAACAAAAATGCAGTTAATGGAGCTATAAAAAATCAACTATAACTGCTCAAAAATAGAACCAAGATAACATGACCAACAACGACGTACTTCGCCGCATCCGCTATACTTTCGACTACAACGACTCGCAAATGATAGAACTGTTTGCCTCAGGTGGCATGCAGGTGACACGCGCCGAGGTAAGTGACTGGCTGAAGAAAGAAGACGACCCGGAGACGAAGGAGATTAACGATGAGCACCTGGCAGCTTTCCTGAATGGCTTTATAAACGAGAAGCGCGGCAAGAAAGAAGGGGAGCAGCCTGTACCAGAAAAGAAGCTGAACAACAATATTATACTTCGCAAACTGAAGATCGCCCTAAACCTGAAGGATGAGGATATCATATCTATACTTGAGCTGGTAAGGTTCAGGCTGGGCAAAGCGGAGTTGAGTGCTTTTTTTCGTAACCCAAGCCAGAGTCAGTACCGTCCGTTAAAAGACCAGATCCTGCGTAACTTCCTGCATGGCATGCAACTGAAATACCACGGCAAAGAGAGCTAATCATACTTCACAAAGCCACTCCACAATCGTGAAAGAGGATTTCCTGCACTACATCTGGCGGCATCAGTACTTCGAAAAATCGGAGATAACCACTACCGATGGGGAAGCTGTGCAGGTAATCAGAACGGGCTATTATAATACCGAAGCCGGTCCTGATTTTAAAGAGGCCATTGTCAAAATAGGAGAGGTAGAGTGGTCTGGTAGCGTTGAGGTGCACTTGAAAGCATCTGACTGGCAACGGCACCAGCACCACACCGATGGCAAGTACGAGCAGGTGGTGCTGCATGTGGTATGGGATGCGGATAAACCGGTTTACAGGCAAGACGACACTCTTATCCCTGTGCTGGAACTGCAGGGGAAGGTAAATCTACACATGCTCAATACCTACCAGCAGCTTCAGCAAGCCATACATGCCATACCTTGTGCTGCCTTCTGGCCAACGGTTCCGGAGGTAACCAAACTTGCCATGATGGAGCGTGCCCTTATTGAGCGGCTTGAGCTGAAAGGGGAGGAGGTGCTGCAAGCCTACCAAAGTACCGGCAACGACTGGGAGCAAACTGCCTATTATACTTTGCTTCGCAGCTTCGGCTTTAAAACAAACCAACTTGCCTTTGAACAACTGACCAAGGCTTTACCCTTCAGAGTAGTGCGGCAACACGTAGCGTCACAATCTCAACTGGAGGCGCTGCTGTTCGGTCAGGCTGGTTTTCTAACAGAACCTGCTGATGATTATGCTCTGCAGCTAGCAAAAGAGTATACTTTCCTAAAGCAGAAGTATAAACTAGAGAATATGCAGCCGCACCAATGGAATTTCCTGCGCATGCGGCCGGGTAATTTTCCGACAGTTCGTCTGGCTCAATTGGCGGCTGTACTTCATAAGAAACCATCACTTTTTGCCACGTTGCTGGAGCTTGAGACGGTAAAAGCCTACGAAGCACTTTTTAGAGCGCAGGTGTCGGAGTACTGGCAGCAGCACTACATGTTGGGCAGAGCAGCAAAAGCAAAGCAGAAAAGTATGGGGAAAAGCAGCGCGCATAACCTTGTAATAAATGTAGTGGTGCCCCTGCTAACAGCCTATGCCAGCCATACCGGCAACCAGCAATTTCAGGAAAAAGCCATCGCTTTGCTGGAAGGGTTAAAAGAGGAAAGCAATAAGTATACGCGCCTTTATGAGGAACTGGGCTGGCAGGCAAAGTCTGCGGCAGATAACCAGGCAGCGCTGGGACTCTTCAGGTTTTACTGCGAGCCGGTAAACTGTATGCAGTGCGGCATTGGTAATAAGATCATGAAACAGCGGGCAAGCTAAGTATGAGTACAATTTTATACATACTTAATGCTTTGCTACTGGGTGGCATTATTTGGCTGCTTTATCGGCGGCCAGGTTTGCAACCTATAAAGAAACACCTGTTGCCGGCGCTGGGGCTCAAGCTGTTGGCAGGTATACTGCTGGGCTTGCTCTACCACCACTATTACCACGAAGGCGATACGCTCACTTTCAAAAATGCCTCGCTTATACTTACCAAATATGCAGGCCAAAATCCTGAAGGCTACTTAAAACTTATACTTTTTAACGATTTCGAAAACGAAGCTTTCAGGGCATCAGTGCCTTTTTCCAGGCTGCCTAACTTTTCTAATTCCTTTTTCTTTATCAAACTCCTTAGCCTGCTAAACCTGCTCACCAATAGCCAATATTACCTTAATTCGCTTTACCTGTCGCTGTTTAGCTTTTGGGGTACTACCACTTTGGTAGCTACTTTGGTAAGTCATTTCCCAAAGTATAAATCGGCTGCGGTACTGGCGTTTTTATACTTCCCGTCGGTGGTATTCTGGAGTTCCGGGGTACTTAAAGATGCCATACTTTTCGGGAGCATGTGCTGGGTAATTGCTGCGGCTATTGAGTTGGCAAAAGGCAAACTTTTAAGCAAAGTAAACTGGCTGCTGCTGCCCTTCTTGCTCTACCTGTTTGTCAGGATAAAGTTCTTCCTGGCCTTTATTGCCATTCCGTTGTTTCTGTTCTATTGCCTCATCAGGTTATTAGCAGCTAAAGCCAACATGCTTAAAAGTATAAAAGCGCAGCAGTTGGCACTGCTGGTGGCGTTTAGTTTAGTAGGCACAATAGGTATTTACCTGGCACTGCAGTACAACGATGCTTTCTTTTTCCATAATCTGGTAGACACTTATGAAGATATTCTGGAGCTGTCGCAGGCAAGGCCCCATATCTCTTTTGCTAGCTTAGAACCTACCCTGCCAAGTATGCTGGGCAATGCGCCAAAGGCATTTTTCAGTGCTGTGTTCAGGCCATTTGTTTGGGAGTCGGTGAATATTTTATACTTGCTTTTGAGCCTGGAGAACCTGCTCATACTTGCCTTGGGCCTACTTGCTTTGCTAAGTATGGTTAAAAATGGTGTGAAAGAAGTAACCCTGCTGCAGGTCTGTTTTATACTTATGATTGTTTGTTTCGGGGTGATCTTCGGACTTTCTACGCCTAACTTTGGCACCCTTAGCCGCTACCGTATTGTGTTCCTGCCCTTCCTGGTATACCTGCTCCTGCAAAACCGATATGCACAACAGTTGCTGGCAAAACTGCGGCTGTAGCCATACTTTCAAACTCCCGTGCTTCTTCGTACCTTTGCGCTTTATTTAAGAGAGCTATGCAAAATCCTGTAATCATATTGGGCGCCCAAAAGTTGGGTACCGCAGCATTGGATATATTTAACAGCAACAGTGTGGTAGTGTACTGCTTCCTCGACGACAGCAAAGACCTGCAGCAGCAGGAGATCAACAATGTGTCGGTGATGAGCAGCACAGAAGACAACGAGTTTCTAAAGCTAGTTGGCAAAAAGTGTGATGTGTTTGTAGCCGTAGAAGATTCCGCTGCCCGCAAAGGCCTTATTAAAATGCTAAAGGACGAGCAGAAGGTAGTGCCTGTAAACGCGATTCACCGTTTTAGCTCTGTTTCGGAGTTTGCCTGGTTAGGCCATGGTAACATGGTAGCAGCTGGAGCCGTGATAAACAACAACGTCAAGATTGGCAACTATACGCTAATTCACTCTAACGCGGTGGTAGACACACATGCTGAAATCGCTGACTTTGTGCAGATCGGAGCAGGCGCTGTGATTAACTCGGAGGTGAAAGTGGAAGAAGGAGCCTTTATCGGTTCTGGAGCCGTGGTGGTGTCTGGAGTGAAGATAGGTAAGAACGCACGTGTAGGTGCAGGTGCCGTGGTAATCGCCGATGTGCCAGCCAAAGCAACTGTATTTGGCAACCCGGCTGCCCCGGTAAAATAAACTTTTATACTTGCTAAAGCTGTTATTCAGCCAAACTGATGAAAGTCATTTTAGAATATTAGACTGGCTTTTAGCTTTGCATTAGAATTTAGGAACAATGGTAGGAGGTAATCCTGTTTATCATTTTTAATCCTGAAAATCTTGATTCAGATAGAATAGAAAATTAACAATCAACTTTAACACTAAGCTGAAACTTAGCAGTTATGAACAAACCATACAGTATACTACTTTACTACTGCTACACGCAGATTGAGAACGCGGAAGCGTACCGCGACGAACACCACCTGCTTTGCCTGGAGCTGAACCTACTGGGCCGCATCATTGTATCCGACGAAGGCTTAAACGGTACCGTATCAGGTCTGAAAGAGGATTGTGACGAGTACATGAGACGCCTGCACGCAGATCCGCGTTTCGGCCATACAGATTTTAAAGTAGATCCATCCGATGTGCATGCGTTTACAAAGCTGCACGTGCGTTACAAGCCAGAGATCGTACATTCCGGCCTTAGACACATTGATCCAAACCAGCGTACAGGCGTGCATCTTTCTCCACAGGAGTTTAAAGAACTTAAGGATAAAGAGGATGTAGTGGTACTTGACGTTCGTTCTGATTACGAGCACAGTGTAGGCCGCTTTAAAAATGCTGTTACGCTGGACATCGAGAACTTCCGTGAGTTTCCGGATAAGGTAGATGAACTGAAGGAGAAGTATAAAGACAAGAAAATCTTAACCTACTGCACCGGCGGTATTAAATGTGAGAAGGCCAGTGCCTTTTTGCTGGAGCAGGGATTTGAGAACGTGTACCAGCTACACGGCGGTATTATCAAGTATGGCATGGAGGCCGGCGGCGAAGATTTCGAAGGCAAGTGCTATGTATTCGATAACCGCGTGGCTGTAGATGTGAACAAGGTCAATCCAACTGTTGTCTCTACCTGTCACGTTTGCGGCACCAAGTCCGACAGAATGGTAAACTGCGCCAACCCGGTTTGCAACCTGCATGTGCCCATTTGCGAAAACTGCGGTGTAGAGTTAGACGGTGCCTGCTCAGTTGAGTGCAAGGAGCATCCTGACAAACGCCCTTACGATGGTACCGGTTACTATCAAAAAGAGATGAATGGCTATAATCCATTGAAAGGTTTCAACCGAAAGAAGAAATCTGACGTAAAAGTATAAGTATTCTCTAAAGCTCAAGAAGAGCGCAGCCTGTGAATGGCTGCGCTCTTCGCTTTTCTTAAGTTCTGTAAGTGCCAGTAAACCAGTGTGGAGGCGATAATTAAGTGCTTCTGAACTGACAGTAACTGCAGAAATAAACTGGACATTTAACATACTGCGATATGCAACAAATTAACTCAACAGGGGCGACTATCATCCCGGAGTCAGAACTGATCATCAACAAAGACGGCAGCATTTACCATCTTAACCTGCTGCCAGAGCACATTTCTGATACTATCATCACGGTTGGCGACCCGGACAGGGTAGAGCGCGTGAGCAGACACTTTGATGAGATGGAGGTGCAGATTGCTAAACGCGAGTTTGTAACGCATACCGGCTACTACAAAGGAAAGCGCATCACGGTTATCTCTACAGGTATGGGTACAGATAACATTGATATCCTGATGAATGAACTGGATGCGTTGGTGAACATCGATTTTACCAGCAGAACAGTTAACGAAGAGAAAATAAAGCTGAAGATAGTGCGCGTGGGCACGTCTGGTGCGTTGCAGGAAGATGTGCCGCTGGGCAGCCACTTAGCCTCACACTACGGTGTTGGCATTGACTCATTAATGGAGTTTTACCCACTGGAGCAGGACGAAAACGAGCAAAGTATAACCAAATCTCTTCAGCAGGAATTGGGTTTAACTTTCAGGCCATACTGCGTAAACGGATCTCAGGAGCTGATCGAAAAGATCGCTTTTGATATGATACCAGGCAACACACTTACCTGCCCGGGCTTTTATGCGCCGCAGGGCCGGGTATTGCGTGCCGGTTTAAGAAACGAGCAGCTGCTGCAGGTATACAACCAGTTTAGAGTATGCGACTTTAGGTTAACCAACTTTGAAATGGAGACCGCCGGGTACTATGCCATGGGTCGCCTGCTTGGACACGAAATGCTCTCGCTTAATGCCATTGTAGCCAACCGTGTAACGCAAGAGTTCGCTAAAAACGCCGATGAAGTTATAGATGACCTGATATTGAAGGTGCTGGACAGAATATAATATTACAATGCAAAAACACCGGGGCCTCTCCAGCTGCTGCTAGAGAGGCCCCGGTGTTTTTATACTTTACAAGTATAGTATTTTAAAAGAACTCTACGCCGACAATAGAGGCAATCGGGATAAAACAACCTGCTTTAAGCATCATATACTTGTCGTCTACAGCCCAAACGGTTGTATCTACGCGCTTTAGCTCCCCCTCTGCCGTTCTAAACGTTATCTCTACTTTTCCGCGATAACCGTTGCCTAAGATAGAAGCACGGTTTAAATCCCACAAACGCTTTTTACGGGCTTCTGTGTTCTCCAACACATCATTGTGGGTAAAGCGGAAGAAAGGGATCATCTCTTTCTCCACCATCGGAATTCGTTTTGTTTGAGCTTTCATGGGCGGTGCATGTTAAAGTAAAACACCTATTATACTTATGTATAAATACGAAAACCCCGGCTCAACAGCGCATGGCTTTTTAAATTTTTTGCAAGAATGCCATCGTGTCAATTCCGTCTGAATAATCCCATAGCATAGGGCGGTGTGCATCGCCAAATGGTATACTTCCCTCCAGCCAGCCATGTGCCGACACCACACATTCAGTTTTGTCTTTAACAGCCGCAAGCTTTTGTCTCAGGTCCGCCAACGAAGTGAATGTCTGGTAAAAAAGCACAGAGACAGGGGAGATCAGGTTCTCGCTTTCCTGCACCAGCATAAAACCGTTGTCGAAGTGAGGCACACGGTTCACCAGAAGTATAGATTTGTTGTAGTCGTAATTGTTCTGGTACTTGTGCAGGTCCAGGATGTTGCTGCGGTGTGCATTTGCTTCAAAAAACCTGTCAAAGCTATACCCTTCCGGTACAAACACCTTAGATACGTTGCGGCTGCTTAAGCCATAATATTGCATCACATCGTTACCCAGTTCCTTTAGGTCATCAGCTTCTTCGTGGCCTGTAAGCACGCCTATACTTCTTCTTTCTTTCCGGATGAGGTGCGGTCGTTTGGCAAAGTACTGCTGCAGGTAACTAATGGCGTTATCAGAGCCTGTCGCGATCAGGGCATCGGCTTCTTTTAGTAAATAGGCAAACTCAAATCTATTGGCAAAAGCTGGCTCAATGGCAACAAGCATATCAGCCAGTCTTTTTATCAGCACCTCATCACCAGAATTAAGCTTGGCTAACAAGTAATGTCCGCTTAGGAGTACCGCCATAAAATCGTGGAAACCAGCCATGGGTGTGTTGCCTCCCATTACCACGCCAACCTTCTTTGGTGTAACCTGTTTCAGGTGGTAAGGGTAAAGCCATTCACGCAGGTATTGCTCATTTAAAAACGTCACTACGCCTTTTAAGGCGGCAGCAACATTCTGTTCGTCAAACCAGGTGTTGCGCGATGTAGCCATGCGGGCCCAGGTTGTAATATCTTCAGGCGAGAGCTTCTGGAGCTGTTTGCCCAGTTCTACAAAGGCTTCTATCCGGTTCTCTAGGGTCATGGCAGTGAGTATAGCGTAAAAATTATTTGATAAGGATACCTTTTGTTCCTAATTTTGTTTGTTAAACAAAGCTGATTACAAAAGTATAAAAAATATACAGGAGATACGACTATGGCGATAATGATAACTGACGAGTGTATTAACTGCGGAGCCTGCGAACCAGAGTGCCCGAATACTGCCATTTATGAGGGCGGTGCGGACTGGACCTGGGGCGGTGGCACAGCACTGAAAGAGGTGGAGATCGACGGGGGAGAAGTTATTCCCGGAGATGCTTCTCAGCCACCTATTTCAGATGAGTTTTACTACATCGTGTCAGATAAATGTACCGAGTGCATGGGCTTCCACGAAGAGCCTCAGTGCGCTGCCGTTTGCCCTGTGGATTGCTGCGTAGACGACCCGGACTACCGCGAGACAGAGGAAGAACTGTTGGCTAAGAAATCGTGGCTTCACCAGGAAGCTTAAGTATAAAAGCACCAGCAATGTGTAAAACCTGTCTGTAAAGGGCAGGTTTTATCTTTTTAGATAAAGTATAAACCATGGCTATGGAAGGACTGACACACGAAGGCAAAACATTCGAGAAAGTTACGTACCAGGGAAAAACCATCAGCAAAAGGGAATTTGAGCGCTGCACTTTCCGGGGCTGCGATTTTTCGGGAAGTAATTTCTCGCAGAACCGTTTCACCGACTGCACCTTTATCGGCTGTAACCTGGCCATGCTTAAGCTAAATCGTACTACACTGAGCCATGTCGTGTTTCAAGGGTGCAAGCTAACTGGTGTAAACTTCAGCGAATGCGAGGAGGTGCTTTTTACTGTGCAGTTTGAAGGCAGCTTACTGGACTATGCCTCTTTCGTGAACAGAAAAATGGCTAAGACAAAATTTATCCGTTGTTCGCTTAAAAGTGCAGACTTCTCCAATGCAAATCTGGCTCAGGCTGTTTTTGATGATGCCGACCTAAGCGGCGCTGTCTTTAGCCATACCAATCTTTCAGTAGCAGACCTTTCAACAGCATTTAACTTTGAGATTGATCCTGTCCTGAACACCATCTCAAAAGCAAAGTTTTCGCAGTATGGTCTGCAGGGGCTGCTTACGAAGTATAACCTGCAGGTCGTCTGAGGCACAGGCTGATGAGCAGGTGTCAGAGTGATAAAAAATTCTGTTCATCCTTCCTACCTGATTATGACAACAATCAGTAATTGAACAATCAACAATTCCCCTAAATTGTCTAAATTTGCTTTTTAGCGCGAAAAGCAGCAAAATAAAGTATAAGATGTCGATTTCAACGAAATATAACCCCAAGGAAATAGAGAAGAAGTGGTACGAAAGCTGGATGCAGCGCGGCTTCTTCCACTCAGAACCAAATCCGAATAAAGAGCCATATACCATTGTTATTCCACCGCCAAACGTTACAGGCGTGCTGCACATGGGGCATATGCTCAACAATACCATTCAGGATGTGCTTATACGCCGTGCGCGTATGCAGGGCAAGGAAGCTTGCTGGATACCAGGCACCGATCACGCTTCAATTGCTACTGAGGCAAAGGTTGTGGCGATGTTGAAGGAAAAAGGCATTAACAAAAGTGACCTTACCCGCGAGGAGTTTCTGAAGCACGCCTGGGAGTGGAAAGAGAAGTATGGCGGAATTATACTTGAGCAGCTGAAGAAACTAGGTGCTTCCTGCGATTGGGACCGTACGCGTTTTACGATGGAAGACGATATGTCTGCTGCTGTAATCGAGGTGTTTGTGGACCTGTACCGCAAAGGCCAGATCTACCGTGGTGTGCGCATGGTAAACTGGGACCCGCAAGGCCAGACGGCTCTTTCTGACGAAGAGGTTATCCCGAAAGACACTATGGCGAAAATGTACCACCTGAACTACGAAGTAGTGGCAGACGGTGCAGTAGCGCCTTCTTATATTACAGTAGCTACCTCTCGCCCTGAAACCATTATGGCTGATGTGGCTGTGGCTGTAAACCCTAACGATGAACGCTATAAGCACCTGCATGGGAAGTCTGTTCGCATTCCATTGTTAGGTAAAGAGATACCGGTTATCCTGGATGAGTATGTAAGTATAGATTTTGGTACAGGTGCGCTTAAAGTAACTCCAGCCCACGACCTAAACGACTACGAACTAGGCCAGAAGCACAAGCTGCCTACCATAGATATACTTAACAACGACGGCACACTAAACGAGCAGGCACAGCTTTATGTAGGTCAGGATCGTTTTGCGGCACGCCGTAACATAGTAAAAGACCTGCAGGAAGCCGGATTGCTGGTAAAAATCGAAGAGTATGCCTCTGTGCTGCAGACTTCAGAGCGTACCGGTGCTGTAATTGAACCGCGCTTGTCTATGCAGTGGTGGTGCAAGATGGACAAAATGGCGAAGCCTGCGCTTGAGTCGGTGATGAATGATGAGATTCGCCTTCACCCGCCTAAGTTCAAGAACATGTACCGTTCCTGGATGGAGAACGTACGCGACTGGTGCGTATCGCGCCAGCTGTGGTGGGGGCAGCGTATACCTGCTTACTACCTGCCAGATGGCAATTATGTAGTAGCTGCCACTGCCGATGAGGCGTTGGCACTGGCCCGTCAAGAAAGCGGAAATGAGAATCTGCAATTAACTGATCTGCGCCAGGACGAAGACGTACTGGATACCTGGTTCTCGTCGTGGCTGTGGCCAATCTCTGTGTTTGATGGCTTTAAAGACCCTGATAACAAGGATATTTTATACTATTACCCAACAAACGATCTGGTTACTGCCCCTGAGATCCTGTTCTTCTGGGTGGCGCGTATGATCATGGCCGGTTATGAGTTCCGTAACGAGATGCCGTTCAAGAACGTGTACCTGACAGGTATCGTGCGCGATGCGCAGGGCCGTAAAATGTCGAAATCGTTGGGTAACTCACCAGACCCGCTCGATCTGATCGATCAATACGGAGCCGACGGCGTACGTGCTGGTATGTTGTTCAGCTCACCGGCCGGTAACGACTTGTTGTTCGACGAGAAACTGGTAGAACAGGGACGCAATTTCAGCAACAAAATATGGAATGCTTACAGGCTGATTAAAGGATGGGAAGTAGACGAAAACCTGCCATGCCCGAACGAAACGGCTATGAAGTGGTTCGAGTCGCGCTTTAATGAGGCGTTTATTCAGATAGAAGACCACTTCAGCAAATTCCGTATTTCGGATGCGTTGCTAACAGTTTATAAACTGGTGTGGGATGATTTCTGCTCTAATTACCTGGAGATGATCAAACCGGCTTATCAGCAGCCAATTGATAAGCAGACACTGGATACGACAGTGGAATTCCTGGAGAAGGTACTGAAGGTGTTGCATCCGTTTATGCCGTTTATCACAGAAGAGATCTGGCATGACCTGAAGGAGCGCAAGGACAAGGAATATCTGATTGTTTCTGCCTGGCCTAAAAAGGATAAGTTCGATAAGCAGATCATCGAGGTAATGGAGACTGTGCTGAACGTAGTAGGCTCTGTTCGTAATATCCGTAACTCTAAGAACATCCCGAACAACAAGCAGCTCGATCTTTACATCAAAGTAATGAGCCATGATCATTATGAGCCATTTTTGGGTATCATGAAGAAGCTGGCAAACCTGAACGAGGCGGAATATGTGAAGGAAAATATCGAGGGCGCTATCAGCTTTATCGTTTCCGGTGACGAATTCTACATTCCGATGGAGGGAAACATTGATGTAGAGGCAGAGCGTGAGCGATTACTGAAGGAACTGGAGTATACCAGGGGCTTCCTGATTTCTGTTGATAAGAAACTGAGCAACGAGCGCTTTGTAAGCGGTGCGCCAGAGACTGTAATTGCCAATGAGCGTAAGAAGAAAGCGGACGCAGAAGCTAAAATCAACGCTATTGAGCAAAGTTTGGCATCGCTTTAAAGTATAAATTAAAGTATAGAAAAGGGCCGCTTCTGATTAAGGAGCGGCCCTTTTGATTTTTGCTAAATATGTAATCTGAAGGGGGCACCTTCTGCAGACAAAAAACTATTTTATACTTTTCTTCAGGATCGCCTCTACCTCTGCCTGATACTTTGGCAGCAGATGGTTCAGGCCGTTTTTAGGGGAAGTATAGCTAATCTGCACTTGCTTTTCTCCGAGGTGATAAGCCAGTAAACCCTGCTCTTCTTCTGTGAGATAAAAAAGCTTGGCCGGCTCGTTTGCAGTAGAAACCTGATAAACTCTGAACACAAAGTTGTTCGTGATGCGGTGTTGGGAAGGAGGCCGGTTTTCGAGGTAACGTTGTGTTACAACCGTATCCATAGCAATAGTGCTTTCCAGTTGGGTGATACTCTTAATCGCACCTTCATCAAAATGCCACTGTTGTACCTGGTGATGCCCTTGTTCGTACTGACTATATTTTGCGTTGCTCAGGTTCAGGTTAGATACCATTCCAAACAGCTGCAAGTCATTTACTATACTTTGCAGAGTAGCAGTTTCTGTGGTGTTGTCGCTGATAAAGTACCGGTTGCTTTCCTGTAGCCTGGTTATATCTTTTTGTAAGTCCTGCTGCAATTTAAGCTCTCCTGTAGCAACAAGTATAAAAGAGAAAAGCAGAGGAAGTATAGCGTGTAAAAGCATCATAGTAACAAGTGATTTATACTTTATACTTCTCCTGCTCAAAAGTTGTGCTAGAAAATTATAGTTTGGAGTGATCTACTACTTTCCAGGTAATGTTTCCGTTGCTTACCTCATACTTTAACAACATGTAGCCTCCGTTGTGGCCATCTTCATAATAGGCCATGGCATAGCGGTCGTTCAGGATACGGCTATCGCGTATGGCCATTGTTCCACCCATGGTACCTTCTGTTGGTATAAGCTGCCGCTGCTTACGGTTTAGGTCGTTCATCAGGTCTGTTTCGGGGTTGCGTAAGCCTTTACGCTGGAGGCGCTGCACATCACTTTCGCTTAGTGAGCCTAATTCATCTACAAAAGCTGCTCCACCAGGAGGTGTCATTTCCATGGTATCCGGAGGCAGCAGCATGCCATCTGAAGTTTCAGTTTCTTCGCGCTCCTGCTCCCGGTTAACTTCAGCGGCCCTGTTATCAGCTATGATCAACCTGCTTTCGGCTTCGTTTTTCTGCCAGTAAAAGTAAAGGGCCAGAAACAAGAAAATGGCTACGATAAGCCAAGGGAGTATACTTTTCATAGTTTTGTTAATTTATACTTTATATGACCACAGTTTATACTTCTAATATTAAATAAAAGATATCTGTAAAGCTATAGCAACAAAAAAGCCTGCTCCGTTAATCGGAACAGGCTTTTTACTTTATATACTCTTGAAGAATTAGATCGTCTGGTTTACATCAAAGTTTTCCAGGTAATCAGCTACGCGTCGCACGAACATGCCACCCAGCGAACCATCCACAACGCGGTGGTCGTATGAATGCGACAGATACATGAAGTGACGTATACCGATCAGGTCTCCCTCAGGAGTCTCGATAACAGCTGGCTTCTTCTTGATAGCACCTACGGCCATAATAGCCACTTGAGGCTGCATAATGATAGGCGTGCCCATTACATTACCAAAAGATCCAACATTAGATACCGTATAAGTACCGCCTGCAAGATCATCTGGCGTAAGCTTGTTCATACGGCCACGGTTTGCCAGGTCGTTTACTTTTTTCGTCAGGCCGTTCATATTTAGCTGGTCTGCGTTTTTGATGTTCGGCACGATCAGGTTACCACTTGGCAAAGCTACAGCCATACCAATGTTAATGTCTTTGTGGCGGATAATAGTGCCACCGTCTACAGACACGTTAATCATCGGGAAGTCTTTGATAGCCTTTGCAATGGCATCAATGAAGATAGGAGTGAAGGTCAGGTTCTCGCCTTCGCGCTTCTTATACTCATTCTTCCACTTGTTTCTCCAGTTCACGATGTTAGTTACATCAGCCTCTACAAAAGAGGTAACGTGCGGAGAAATACGCTTGCTGTCTACCATTCGGTCAGCAATCATCTTACGCATGCGGTCCATCTCAATCAGCTCTACGTTGCCACCGTAAGAGGCAGCTGGCTTAACCTGAGGCGCAGCAGCCTGTGGCTGAGCAGCCGGAGCAGGAGCCTGTACTTGTGGCTGTGGCTGAGCCTGAGTCTGAGGTGCAGCAGCCTGTTGAGGAGCAGCAGTACCACGGTTAGCCAGGTAATTCATTATGTCTTTTTTAGACACACGACCTTCGCTACCAGTACCCGGTACATACTCTAGTTCCTGCATCGAAATGCCTTCTTCACGTACAATGTTAAGCACCAGCGGAGAATAGAAACGGCCTGTTGCTGGCTTGTCTAGTTTAGCAGAAGAGGCAGTTGCAGCAGGGGCAGCTGTTTCCTGTGGAGCAGCAGCGGCCTGTGGTGCAGCAGCAGGAGCAGACTCAGTTGCGGCAGGAGCAGCAGCGCCAGTATCTTCGCCGTCGGTAGAAATGATGGCGATCGGAGCGCCAACGGCTACTACATCACCCTCTTTTACCAGGATCTCCTTTAAAACACCACCCTGAATAGCAGGTACTTCTGTGTCCACTTTATCTGTAGCCACTTCAAGCACCGACTCATCCTGCTCAATGGTATCACCCACGTTTTTGAGCCATTTCAGAACGGTACCTTCCATGATACTCTCGCCCATTTTGGGCATAACCATTTCTACAAGTGCCATATTTTGTTGTTGATTTCTATAATGTTAGAATGTAGATGCTAGAACTTAAACTGAGCTGATCTTCGGAAGCAGCAAACCCAGATGCTACTACGAAATCGGATGTCTATTGTCTAACTTCTATATACTAAAGTCTGATTTTAGAACAAAGTTAAGGATTTTAGACTATTCCTCAACGGTTGCGGTTAAACTTTGGCGCACCAGGTTTAGCACGGCCATGGCTGTGTACTCTATATTCAGAAGCCGGTCTTTGTTAAATTGTAATAGCTTGGCTTCTGTTTTATACTTGTCGGCATAGGCAATCCAGATCGTACCCACTGGTTTTTCAGGAGTGCCTCCATCAGGACCAGCTATGCCACTAGTAGCCACGCCAATGTCAGTGTTGAATTTCTGTCGCACATTAGCTGCCATTTCTTTTACAGTAGCCTCACTTACGGCACCATGCTGCTGAAGGGTTTCGGGCTTTACGCCAAGCTCACGTATCTTAACATCGTTGTGATAGGCTATAACGCTGCCATGGTAGTAGGCTGAGCTGCCGCTTATACTTGTAAGCTTGTGCGCCAGATAGCCGCCAGTGCAGCTTTCGGCTGTGGCAATGGTTAGGCCGCGTTCTTTTAATAACTGACCAATTGCTGCCTCCAGGCTTAGCTCGCCAAATGCAAAAATGTAGTTTGGGATGATCTGCTGCAGCTTGTCTACTTCTGCCTGTATTTCCTGCTCCAGCTGCTTTGCATCGATGCCTACTCCAGTCAGGCGAAGGCGTACGCCGCCCAGGTGGGGGAGGTAGGCCAGCTTTATGTGCTCCGGTAAATTTAGCTCCCACTTCTCCAGTTTATCGGCGAGTATAGATTCCGGAATACCCACCGTTTGCACTACTTTATGAATTATTTCGGGTGTCTTAAAAAATGCCTTTAGTTTGGGAAGTATAGTATCCGTCATCATGCGCTTCATCTCGAAAGGCACTCCCGGCATCGAAATGTATACTTTACCTTCTTTCTCAAACCACATGCCCGGCGCAGTACCCAGCACATTTCGCACAGGCGTGCAGGCTGCCGGTAAAAAAGCCTGTTGTCGGTTCAACTCCGTAATTTCGCGGCCTCGCTTTTTAAATATTTCTTCTACATCTGCCAGCGATGGCTCATGCAACTCAAGTGTAGTATTAAAATAAGAGGTAAGTACTACCTTTGTCAGGTCGTCTTTTGTAGGACCCAGGCCACCAGTCATAAGTATAATATCAGCCCTGGTTTTGGCATTGTCCAGTGCTTCTATAATATGAGCTGCGCTGTCTGAAATAGAGGTAATCTGTTTAACCTTAATACCTATCTTAGTTAACTCGGTGCCCATCCAGGCAGAGTTTGTGTCTACTATCTGGCCGTAAAGTATTTCGTCTCCGATCGTGATAATTTCGGCAATAACGGATTTCATATATATTTTGGTCTGATTTATGCGTAGGTGATTTAAACTGATTCAAGTTAAAGATGTTCTAGCGATATGAAAAAACTACTGTACACTTCTTTTATAGCTGTTGCCCTGGGCGCATCTGCTTGCACGGCTACCGATATTCAACGCACTGTAGATGGCGTACTGGCTGGTACTACCACCGGAGGCCCAGTTACACAAAATGAGGTTGCTGCTGGCTTAAAGCAGGCTTTAGAGGTTGGTATTAAGAACGGCGCAAATCAGGCTTCCCAAACTGACGGCTTCTACAAAAACTCCCTTATCCGAATTCCTTTTCCGAAGGATGTGCAGCGCGTTGAGAATACGTTGCGACAGGTTGGTTTAGGTAATGAAGTAGATAAATTTATACTTACCCTAAACCGTGGAGCCGAGGATGCTGCTAAGAGTGCCGTGCCAATCTTTGTGAGTGCCATTAAGCAGATGACGATTGCAGATGCCTGGGCTATACTTAAAGGCGACAAAGATGCCGCCACACAATACCTGAAGCGAACTACTTCGCAGCAGCTGTACAATGCCTTCAATCCTGTTATGGTGCAGTCGCTGGAGAAGACGAATGCTACAAAATATTATGCTGACCTTGTAAACCAGTATAACAGGATTCCAACGGTGCAAAAAGTAAATCCTGACCTGGACGACTATGCCACCCAAAAGGCAATTGACGGATTGTTTATGCTTGTAGCCCAGGAAGAGGCAGAAATCCGTGAAAACCCAATTGCACGCACTACAGAGTTACTGCGCCGCGTATTTTCAAAAGAAAATCAGTCTTAAAATAGGTTGCCCTTTACATGGCTTTGCACCCGCTTTACTCAGAAGTAAGGCGGGTGCTTTTTTTTATGGAACATAAAGTGTTGAATAAAAGTACAATACAGCAAAAATTACCCAAGGCAATTTGTCCTGCAACAGCTTATAGTACTATCATGGAAAACAAACCTTTTAAATATAACCCGATCACGAAGGAAAAGGACTTGGATGTTTTGATTGAAGAGGTCGGGGATGCACGTATTGTCATGTTAGGCGAGGCTTCGCACGGCACCTCCGAGTATTATACCTGGCGTACAGCCATTACAAAGCGACTTGTGCAGGAAAAAGGGTTCAGTTTCGTAGCTGTTGAAGGTGACTGGCCAGAATGTTATGCTGTAAACCGCTTTATAAAAGGTTATCAGAAATCAGGAAGTAAAATTGCAGATGTGTTGCAGGTGTTTCGCCGCTGGCCTACATGGATGTGGGCTAACTGGGAGGTAGCTGCGTTGATAGAGTGGATGCGCGACTATAACCATCTGCGCAATGCAAACGAGAAAATCGGTTTTTACGGACTTGATGTGTACAGCCTGTGGGAATCGCTGGAGCAGATCCTGAAGTTTCTGGAGAACAATGACGGACAAGCAGTAGAGGCTGCAAAGATGGCAATCAATTGCTTTGAGCCTTTTAACCGAGACCCTCAGACGTATGCCCGAGCCACAGCCTTTGTGCCAACTGATTGTGAAAACGAGGTAGTGGAGATGCTGCAGAAGATACAACACCACCGCACTTTTACCGATGACCCCGAGAACGACTTTAACACGCGCCAGAATGCATTAGTGGCGGTAAATGCAGAGAAGTATTACCGGGCCATGGTGCGCGGCGGCGGCAGCTCCTGGAACGTGCGCGACAGCCACATGATGGAAACACTGGACAGGCTAATGGAACTGCATGGGCGAAATTCCAAAGCCATTGTTTGGGAGCATAACACGCACATCGGGGATGCCAGTTTTACAGATATGGCTGATGATGGCATGTATAATATTGGCGAGCTAGCCCGCAAACAGTATGGCCAAAATCAGGTAAAGCTTGTTGGATTCGGAACGTATCAGGGCAGTGTAATTGCCAGTAAGTCGTGGGGTGCGCCCATGCAGAAAATCGAAGTGCCGCCAGCTGTAGAAGGTAGTTGGGAGCATATGCTGCACAAAATCAACACAGATGACAAGATTATACTTTCGAAGGACCTTGTAAACGTGCCAGAGCTGCAAGGTCGAATTGGCAACCGAGCCATCGGTGTAGTGTATGATCCAAAGTATGAAATGTTCGGAAACTACGTGCCTACCGTTATACCCGGCCGTTACGATGCCTTTGTATACTTTGATGAAACAGAGGCAGTGCACCCGCTGCACATGAAGAGCACCTCAGGCAAAGAGCCGGACCTATATCCGTGGAATTATTAATTGTGAGTTGTTAATTGCAGTTTGTTGTATTGCTGCAAAATAACTCTTAAATAAAGTGCTGTTCAACGTTTAACTGTTTACTATCCTCTCTGCACCAAGAATACTATGTAACCAACGTAAACCAGCAGGAACAGCACGCCGTTCCATCGATCAATGGTGTTTTTCTTACCAATTGGCATGGTGATAATAAGCAGCGTACTTGCCAGAATCATCATAGCGATATCATAGTTACTTACCACATCAAACGGAAGGGGGCTAATTAAAGCACTTATTCCAAGGATCCAGAGCAGGTTAAAGATATTGGAACCCACTACGTTTCCCACGGCTATATCAATGTTTCTGCGGTATGCAGCCATAGCGGAAGTAACCAGTTCTGGTAGCGAAGTACCGATCGCTACCACAGTAAGTCCAATAAAAGACTCACTCAGGCCAAGTGACTGCGCAATGAAAACCGCACCGTCTACTACCCACTTACCACCCAGAAATAAGCCTGCCACACCCAATGCAATGTATGTTGAAGCCTTAACCAATGACATTTCCTCCGTCTCCTCTTCCGGTAATATTTCATCTTTATTAGTGCGGGCTATGTTGTATATGTATGCCATAAACAGCACAAAGAAGAACAGTAGAATTACACCGTCGGTCCGGCTGATGTATAATTCGATGCGGTTATCGATTAGTGCAGCGTTGGCTAAAAAGCCAACTAATAATGTGGCTATAAGAGAGAATGGAATTTCTGTAAGTATAGTATTTCTCTTGATGGGCAGCGGGCAAATAAGTGCAGTGATACCAAGTATAAATAACAGGTTAGCCACATTGCTGCCAAATACATTGCCTATTGCCAGTTCTGTCTGCCCCTGTAAACTAGACATAATATTAATGATCAGCTCAGGCAATGAGGTGCCAAACGAGACAATAGTAAGTCCAACAACCATATCAGAAAGTCCATAGCGTTTTGCAATAGCAGATGAACCTGAAACCAAAATGTCAGCTCCTTTAATCAGGAGAACAAAGCCTACTACAAAGAGAATGTATAAAAGCATAATGTGGTGTGTTGGGTAATTTTTAAACAGTACGAGCTAAATACAGGGTGGGCTATAAAAAAGTATGGCTGCCCATTTCTGAGCAGCCATACCTAATATGTTATGCAATATATTAAGCCATGTTGTGGTAAACAGCCTGCACATCATCATCTTCTTCAAAGCGCTCTATAAGCCCCATTACCTCCTCTTCCTGCTCCTCTGTAAGCTCAGTTCTGGTGGTTGGGATTCGCTGTACTTCAGCACTGATCACCTCAAGGCCTTTCTCCTCCAAACCTTTCTGCATGTTGCCAAACTCAGTAAATGGAGTTTCTATGATGATCTCGTTTTCGTGCTCGTAAATGTCTTCAGCGCCAAAGTCGATTAGCTCCAGTTCCAGATCTTCCAGGTTCACTCCCTCAGATGAGATTTTAAATATGCCCTTGCGATCGAACATGAAGTCCAGAGAGCCGGTTTTGCCCAACGAGCCGCCGCCTTTAGAGAAGTGCATGCGCACGTTGGCCACAGTACGGTTCAGGTTATCGGTAGCACACTCCACAACCACAGCAATGCCATGTGGTGCGTAGCCTTCGTATACTACTTCTTCGTAATCTTTCTCCTCTTTAGAAGATGCTCTTTTAATAGCAGCCTCTATTCTATCTTTCGGCATGTTAACGCCTTTGGCGTTTTGAATTGCCGTGCGTAAACGAGAGTTTGTCTCAGGGTTTGGTCCGCTTTCTTTAACGGACATAGCTATCTCTTTGCCGAGGCGGGTAAAGGCCTTCGACATCTTATCCCAGCGTTTAAATTTGCGGGCTTTTCTAAATTCAAATGCGCGTCCCATAGTATATCTTATGTGGTATACAAAGTTAGCCAGCTTCTCTTAAATTTGGTAGTATTTTTGGTTATTCGTTGCTGCTTGTTCGCTATTGTGTCTCTATGTTTCTCAACAACCGGTAGCAACTAACGAACCCGGGGAGCTACATGATAATCAGAAATGCGTAGTTGCTGCTCGCAAAAAGCATATTCGTGGTGAATGTTAGAGCCGACAATTACAAGGCGACCTTGCTTGTTTAGCTCCACGTGTTCCTGGTACCATGCCACACCTTCTTGGTCTAAGTTGGTGGTAGGCTCATCTAGTAGTAGTAGCTGTGTATCAGAGTATAAAGCTAGCCCTAGCTTCAGGCGTTGCTTCATGCCCGACGAGAAATCCTTCACAAATTTGTTCTTTGATCGCTGCAGGCCCATCCGTTCAATCAGCTCTAGGTTTGTCAGGTTATGGCGGAGCTGCTTAAAGCGGGTATGGAAATCGAGCATCTCCAGCAACGTGAATTCTTCTACTAACTCTAAGTATGGCGCGGTAAGGGAAAGGTGGCGGTAGGCTTCGTCGGAGGCAACAGTTTTAGAACCTAAAGTATAAGTGATATCGCCTTCGCTGTGCAGATTGTGCCCTGCTATTATAGTGAGAAGAGTGGATTTACCGGAACCGTTATGCCCAAGTATGGCATAAGAGGTGCCTGACTCAAAAGTATAAGTCAGGTTCCGGAAAATCCACTCGTAATTGTATCGTTTACCTAAGTTGCTTAGGTTAATTTGCATCTTTAGAGAAATAACTTCTGATGATACCGCGGCCTGAGTTGCGAATGAAGTTTACCACTTCGTCGCGCTCTTTGCTCGGCGATAGCTCAAGCTCGATCTTATCCAGTGCCTGTGAGTTGTTAAGGCCACTGATAAACAGGATACGGTAAATCTGCTGTACCTCGTTTATTTGCTCACTTGTAAAACCTCTTCTGCGAAGGCCCACTGAATTGATGCCTGCATAAGCCAATGGCTCGCGGGCAGCTTTCACAAACGGAGGTACATCTTTCAAAATCAGAGAACCACCGGACACCATGGCGTGTGTACCAACCTTTGCAAACTGGTGCACCAGTGTAGCTGCACTTATGATGGCGTGATCGCCAACTTCTACGTGGCCTGCCATCTGCACTGCATTACCAACGATACAATTATCACCTACAATGCAATCGTGCGCTACGTGTGCGTAGGCCATGATAAGGCAGTTCTTACCGATTACGGTTTTCATCTTATCGATAGTACCGCGGCTAACGGTAACACATTCCCTGATCACGGTATTGTCACCGATGTGTGTAGTAGTTACCTCTCCGGCAAACTTAAGATCCTGCGGCACAGAAGAAACAACTGCTCCTGGGAAGATTTTACAGTTTTTGCCAATGCGGGCACCTTCCATGATTACTGCATTCGGGCCTATCCAGGTACCTTCACCAATCTCCACATTCTTATGGATGCTGGCGAATGGCTCGATTACAACGTTCTGAGCAATTTTTGCCTCTGGGTGTACGTAAGCTAATGGCTGGTTCATGCGTCTTTCTTTACAATACTTGCCGACATTTCAGCTTCCATCACCAGTTGGCCGGCAACAAATGCCTGACCGCTCATTTTGGCAATTCCACGTTTAATAGGAGCCAGCAGTTCACATTTAAAAACTATCGTGTCGCCAGGTATAACCTTGCGTTTGAAGCGGCACTTGTCTATGCCGAGGAAGTAAGTCCAGTAATCTTCTGGGTTCTCTACAGTGTTAAGCACAAGTATACCGCCTGTCTGTGCCATGGCCTCAATCTGGATCACACCCGGCAATACTGGATTGCCCGGGAAGTGCCCCTGGAAGAAAGGCTCGTTCATGGTCACGTTCTTAACGCCTGTAACCGTTGTTTCGTCTAAGTGTATGATTTTATCGATCAGCAGGAATGGATACCGGTGCGGCAACGTTGCCGAAATCTGGTTGATATCCATTACTGGTTTTTTCTTCGGATCGTAGTTAGGCACGTTTTTGATCGTAGCCTCATGGATCATTTTCTTCACCTTTTTGGCAAAGGCAACGTTGGCTGCATGGCCAGGGCGCGCCGCAAGTATCTGTCCCTTAATCGGGCGTCCGATCAGGGCTAGGTCACCCATCAGGTCGAGCAGTTTGTGGCGTGCTGGTTCGTTCTTAAAGCGAAGTTCGGTGTTGTTAAGAATACCTTCTTCTTTTACCTCTACCTTTGGCTTCTTAAGTAAATCAGAAAGGTAATCCAGTTCCTCGTCCTTCACAACGCGGTCCACAATCACAATGGCATTGTCAAGGTCGCCGCCTTTGATCAGGTTTTGCTTGTACAACGCTTCCAGTTCGTGCAGGAACACGAATGTACGGCATGGAGCAATCTCCTCTACAAACTGATCCATGTGGGTAATAGAGGCGTGCTGGCTGCCAAGTATAGGCGAGTTGTAATCTACCATTGCCGTCAGGCGGTAGTCATCCAACGGAAGTGCTGCGATCTCTACTCCACGGCTGTCGTCTTTGAAGCTAAGGCCTTTTGTTATTTCGAAGTAGTTGCGAAGTGCATTTTGCTCTTCCAGGCCCACTTCCATTAGAGGCTTTACAAACTGAATCGAAGAACCGTCCATGATCGGAGGCTCAGGGCCATCCAGTTCAATCAGCACGTTGTCTATCTGTAAACCTACCAAAGCAGCCAAAGTATGCTCAATAGTATGTACTCTTGCTCCGTTCTGCTCTATGGTAGTGCCTCTCGAAAGGTCTACCACATTGTCAACATCAGCGGCTACAATCGGCTGGCCGGGTAAATCAATGCGCTGGAACTTGTACCCGTGGTTAATGGGTGCAGGCTTAAACGTCATGTTGGAAACCACGCCCGTGTGCAAGCCTATACCCGATACAGTTACCGGGGCCTTGATAGTGTGCTGTTTATCGTTCATTCACGTATCTGTAGTCGTATTTCTCTCTTTTGTTAACAAGAACCGGCAGTGTAGCTTAGGTTGTATACTTTACAAACTGCTGACTTTTACCACTTGCCGCTGCAAACTTAAGACATAATCCTCCACCTTGCCAATTTATTTTAGCAGACAATAGGTGGTGCTAAGGTACAGCAGGCTTATACTTTCTCTTTCAGCAGTTCCAGTTCACGCTGTAGTTCCGGCAGTTTGCGGAAAACAGTCATGGCGCGTAGGTTTTGCTTATAGTCAAAAGCAGGGGAGCCCTGTATTATATTACCTGATTCTTTAACTGATTTGGATACACCGGACTGGGCACCGATAGTAGTTTTGTCGGCGATGGTGATATGGCCTACAATACCCACTTGCCCTGCAATTACGCAGTTATTACCTATTTTAGAAGAGCCGGAGATACCTGTTTGAGAGGCCACTACGGTATGTTTCCCAATCTCTACGTTGTGCGCAATCTGCACTAGATTATCAATCTTTGTGCCTGTTTTAATGATGGTAGAGCCCATGGTAGCGCAATCAATGGCAGTATTGGCGCCGATGGAAATATCGTCCTCCAGCACTACATTGCCAATCTGCGGAACAGCCTTGTAAGTGCCATCTGCCTGTGGAGCCCAGCCAAAGCCATCGCTGCCAAGCACGGCACCGCTATGGATAGTGCAGTTGCTGCCTACAACAGTGTTGGTATATAATTTAGCGCCAGCAAAAATGGTTGTGTTATCACCTATCGTTACATTATCGCCGATGTATACTTGCGGGAATATTTTTACATTCTCTCCTATTTTGCAGTTTGAACCTACATAAGAGAATGCGCCGCGGTAAACATTATCGCCCACTACAGAACCCTGGCCTAGAAAACATGGCTCTTCTACCCCTGATTTTGAAGCGATCAGGGCTGTCTGGTAGTATTGCAGTAACGTCGAGAAGCTTGTATAGGGGTCTTCTACACGGATTAGGGCGGCCGCAACAGGTTGTTTTAGCTCCAGGCTGTTGGTAACGATAACCGCACTAGCCTGGGTTGTATATAGAAAAGGTTCGTATTTTGAGTTGGATAAAAAAGCAAGAGCACCTTGTTTGGCCTCTTCTATTTTAGCTAATGTGCTGACCTTTATGGTATTGTCTCCTTCTACTTTGCCCTGCAGAAGATCAGCAACCTGTTGAACAGTAAATTCCATTTTGTAAAATTATAGCAAAAACTTAAAAGTGCTAATGCTTCAAGAGTACAAACATAACAAAAAAGTAAACTCGCCTATACTTTGCAATCGCAACTTATTGTTATAGTGCCAATCATTATTTGATAGGTAAATATTGCGAAAAGCAGGAGCGTATCCTATTCGGCTATTGATACTGCTGCTACCCGGCAGCTTTACCGGGTTTATACTTTAGTGCGCGACTTCTTTCGGGTAACACACGTAGTATTTTTCTACCTTATTGCTCAAGGCTCTGATATTGGGTAGGTCTGAGGCCTCTGCAACATCTATCACATACCCTGATTTAGTAAGCATGTCAATTGTCTGCCCTTCCACATCATAGGCGTTATTGCCTATTTTGCCGGCAATCATCAGGTATTTTACATCCTCGTCAGCAATTTTAAAGTGCGTTTGCACAAGTTCGCTTATACCCAGCTGTAGTTCCTGGTCGATAGGCTTATTCGCAATAACCACCTTAAACAATTTACGGCTAAGTATGCTGTTAGCCAGATATGACAGGATTTTGTCTGAGTGAGAGGCCCACATTTTAATTCCTCCCCATATATCGTGATCATCCAGGCTTACGAAACGCTCCAGAATACTGCTGTCCTGCTGGAAGTCCTGCATGGTAAGGTCAGTTGTCAGGAAAAACTTAAGGCAGGGGCTGCAAGGCACTTCTACGTCTTGCTGAACTAACTCTCTTGCACGCTGAACAACGCGAAGCACCATGTTCTCGGCACTGATAACTGTTTTGTGCAAGTATACTTGCCAGTACATCAGGCGGCGGCTAACCAGAAAGTTTTCTATACTATAAACCCCTTTTTCTTCTACAACAAGTTTGTCATTGGCCACGTCCAGCATTTTTATGATGCGGTCTGCACCGATCTTGCCTTCGTAAACACCTGTGTAAAAGCTGTCGCGGTTCAGGTAGTCTAATCTGTCAACATCCAGTTGGCTCGACACCAACTGGTGAAAAAACTTACGGTGGTATTTATCTGTAAAAATGTCTATTGCCAGGCTCAGTTTGCCACCAAACTGCTCGTTAAGCAGGTGCATAATGTGCAGCGACAGGTGCTCGTGGTGCACATTCTTAAATATAGCCGTCTCCAGGGCATGCGAGAAGGGGCCATGGCCTATGTCGTGCAGCAGTATAGCAATAAGCGATGCCTCGAATTCTTTATCAGAAATTTCGTTATTTTTACTTCTTAAAGTGTTTAAGGCAGTATTCATCAGGTGCATGGCACCTAAAGCATGGTGAAAACGCGTATGCAGGGCACCCGGGTAAACCATTTCGGTAAGTCCCAGTTGCTTTATCCGGCGCAAGCGCTGAAAGTATGGATGATCGATTATGTCGAAAATAAGATCAGTTGGAACGGTGATAAAGCCGTAAACAGGATCATTGAATATTTTCTTCTTATTCACAGAACGGAGTTTTAGTAAATGATTGTTAGTGAGTTAGATGTGTTTTAATATTCTGTAAATAACAGATGTACATTTAAAAGTAACTTAAGTTATACTATAGAGTAAATCTATTCGTGTATACAGATACAGTAAGACATTCTAACTAATTAGAGCTCTACATGTTTAGAGACCAGTAACACAGCAGTTAAGCCATTTATACTTAAGATAAAACTATGCAAAGATATAACATTTTATGGGCCGATGATGAGATCGACCTGCTCAAGCCACACATTCTTTTCCTTGAAGACAAAGGCTATGATATTACCCCGGTAAACAGCGGAGCCGACGCTATAGAAGAGTTTCGGGAGAAGAGCTTCGATATCGTGTTTCTGGATGAAAATATGCCTGGTATCAGCGGGCTGGAAACACTTAATGAATTGAAAATTATCCGCCCTTCCGTGCCGGTGATCATGATTACCAAGAGCGAAGAAGAGCATATCATGGAAGAAGCCATCGGTTCCAAAATAACGGATTACCTGATCAAGCCGCTCAACCCAAATCAAATACTGCTTTCGGTAAAAAAAGTGCTGGACAACAAGCGTCTGGTATCTGAAAAGACCAATATGAGCTACCAACGCGACTTCAGGCAACTGGGTATGGCTTTTGGTGAGCGCCTTAGCCCGGGAGAATGGGCTGATATTTACAAGAAACTGGTGTTCTGGGAGCTGGAAATAGACGAGACAGAGAACAAAAGTATGGCCGACGTGATTAACATGCAGAAGGATGAAGCCAACTCTAACTTTGCACGTTTTATCATGGACAACTACGAAGACTGGATAAACGGTGACAGCGATGATGCACCGCTTATGTCGCACCAGTTGTTTAAGGAACGCGTGTTCCCGATGATGAAAGAAAGTAACCGGCCGGTATTCTTTGTTCTGATCGATAACCTGCGCTACGACCAGTGGAAGATACTGGAGCCGTTGATTTCGGAATACTTTACAGTAGACTCTGAAGAGATGTTCTACTCTATACTTCCTACTACCACTGCCTATGCCCGTAATGCCATCTTCTCGGGTATGCTGCCAACGGATATTGCGAAAAAGTACCCGAACATGTGGGTTAGCGACGATGAGGAAGAGGGTAAAAACCTGCATGAGGCCGATTTCTTGGATATCCAGTTTCAACAGAACAAAGTGACGGACAAGCACAGCTATCATAAAATAACCAATGTGCAGGCAGGCCGCGACCTGCTGAACAAGTTCAGTAACCTGGATAGCAACAAGCTGAACGTGATCGTGTACAACTTCGTGGATATGCTCTCACATGCCCGCACCGACAGTAACATGGTACGCGAACTGGCCCCAGATGAATCTGCTTACCGTTCCATTACCCGTTCCTGGTTCCTTCACTCGCCGCTGTACGATACTTTGAAGATGATTGCAGATAAAAAAGGTAAGTTGATTATTACGACTGACCATGGCACCATTCGCGTAAAACGGCCATTTAAGATCATCGGGGATCGTAATACAAATACTAACTTAAGGTATAAGCACGGTAAAAACCTGGGCTACACCGATAAAGATGTGTTTACTGTGCGAAAGCCAGAGAGATTTTTCTTGCCAAAAGCCAATGTTTCTACTACGTTTGTATTCGCAATAGAGGACTACTTCTTTGCCTACCCCAACAACTATAACTACTATGTTAATTATTACAAAGACACATTCCAGCATGGGGGGGTATCGTTGGAGGAGTGCATCATACCGTATGTAACACTTTCACCTAAAAATGTATAATACAGGAGTAGAAAGAACACAAATAACGATGTCGTCGTTGGCTGATTTGCCGGCGGCGGCTTCTGTGCTTATAGAGGAGGCTAAAAACGAGCCAATTATACTTTTTGAAGGGCCAATGGGAGCCGGAAAAACAACTTTGATCAAAGAAGTGTGCCGGCAGCTAGGTGTAAAAGACAACGTTAGCAGCCCTACCTTTTCTCTTGTAAACGAGTACGCAGGTGCCGACGGGAAACTAATTTACCATTTTGACTTTTATAGGTTAAATGAGGAGCGCGAGGCATTGGACATAGGTGCCCTGGAATATTTTGATTCTGGCAGGGTTTGCCTGATCGAGTGGCCGTCTATGATTCAGAATATATTGCCGGAGCACTACCTGCTTGTAACGTTGCAGCCTGATGCCGAGGGCCAGGTGCGTACCATGACCATAAACCAAGTATAGCATGACGCAAAAGATTTCCGTAGACCTGGGAAAGCTTGCCACAAGTCCCGCTCTTTATCCGAAAGAGTCGATGATGGCTGTAGAAGAACGTCGCAGAAGCCTTTTTATCGGTATTCCCAAAGAGTCATCTTTCCAAGAGAATCGTATTGGTCTAACGCCTGATGCTGTAAAGCAGCTAACAGACTATGGGCATCGCATCTGGATAGAAGCTGGTGCAGGCAGTCCTTCTAAATACTCTGATAATGAGTACTCTGAGGCCGGTGCTAAAATTGTGTATGGCACAGAAGAAGTGTATGAAGCAGATATCATCCTAAAAATCGCGCCACCTACATATGATGAAATTGAATACCTGCGTGCAGGACAAACCTTAATTTCTGCCCTTCATTTCGGTAATCTTACTTCTGATTTCATTAACGCACTGCTCCGTAAGAAGATAAATGCTATCTCGTTCGAGCTGCTTCGCGATAAGTCGGAGTCTAAGCCGGTGGTAAGGGCTATGAGCGAGATTGCCGGTAGCACCGTTATGCTGATTGCTGCGGAGTACTTGAGTAGCAGCAACGAAGGCAAAGGCGTTATACTTGGCGGTATTACAGGCGTTCCTCCGAGTAAAGTAGTTATACTTGGCGCTGGCACCGTTGCCGAATATGCAGCCAGGGCAGCTATGGGTCTGGGAGCCGAAGTTAAAGTATTCGACAATCATATCTATAAACTGCGCAGGCTTAAGCATAATGTCGGCTCTCCTTTGTTTACGTCTACGTTAGATAAGGCTGTTCTGTATCCTGAAATCAGGCAGGCTGATGTTGTAATAGGTGCCCTTGTAGCCGATGAAGGCTACATGCCTTGCACAGTTGAGGAGAATGTGGTGGCACACATGAATCCGGGCTCAATCATCATTGACGTTTGCATTGATCAGGGCGGTTGCTTCGAAACATCAGAGATGACCTCTCATACACGTCCCGTGTTCCGGAAGTATGACATTATTCACTACTGCGTTCCGAATATTGCTTCCAGAGTGCCGCGTACAGCTACACAGGCACTGAGCAACATCTTTACACCAATTTTCAATGAGTTCTCAAAATATGGCGGCATTAACGAAGTGCTGTTCATGAATGAGCATTACCGCAGCGGTGTGTATATTTACAAAGGCAGCCTAACCAATGCGCAGGTGGCCAAAAAGTTTGGAATGCGCTACAAGGAGCTAGGGTTGATGATCGCAGTACGTAACTAGATTGATCAAAAGAATTTAATTATTTTAAATATTGCCCTAGGGCTATAAAGTAAAAAGAGGCGCAAAATTCTGCGCCTCTTTTTACTTTATAGTACCGCAGCCATCAAGCGATTATACACTGAGTTCTAGTTTATACTTTCCCACTCAACAGCAACACCTTCCAAGCCTCTGTTACTTGGTTGCTCTCCAGTAGTTTCTTGCCCAATACCTCTAGTTCATACTTTAGCTTAGCATGGTCGTCCTGATATTTGCTATAAGTATAGCTAACAATAGGGTCTGATTTAAAATGCTCTACTTCTTTGCTGGTAGGAATGGTTTCAGAGTTGCCAAGCCTTGCTAGGTTATTGCCAGTAAGTATAACGCTCTCTCTAATAAAAGCAGGGAGTTTGTCTACACCTATGCCTTTATTGCGGATTGGTTTTGGTAGTTCGAAAATGCAGTCGCCGTTGGCTCTGAGGTAATAGTCGCCTCCCATTCGGGCAACAGCATCAAGTTTAAAGGGATCGATCTTGCCGACTTCATCCAGTATACTTTCATTGATATGCATTAGCAGCACTTCGCAGACTACCAGGTTGCCTGCTCCGCCTTCCGGTCCTAAACTGATGATGTCGTTTACCTTGCATTCGAACGCCACTGGAGCCTCCTTTACACGCGGCGCCTTAATTAATAGAGAAGCCTCAGGAGTTAGCCCAGATTTTACGAATTCGTTAATGCCCCTGTCGTACTCAGTGCTTGCCAGCGACATCTGCTCCACAATATCATAGTTGGTAATGTTAATCACTACTTCTCTTGTCAGTTCCGCATTTTCCAAGGTGTGCTTGCTGGTGTTGTCGCGTACTCTGCGGGCCGGGGAAAATACTAGTATAGGAGGCCTTGCGCTGAATACATTAAAGAAACTGAACGGGCTAAGGTTTACATTTCCCTCCAGGTCGATGGTGCTGGCAAAAGCGATAGGCCGCGGCGCAATGGCTCCTAAAAGTAGGGCATGTACCTCTGCCGTTTTAGTTTCGCGTGGATCTATGGTTCTAATTGACATTGCTAAAATGTGTGGTTGCTGTATAGAACAGGTTTTACGGCAAGTTACTTTTAATTCTTAACATAAATAATAAACATGCTTCTCATAGCTGATGGTTTGAAAAGGCAGATAGATCAAGTAAAGCAATGTTTAAACCTTAAGTAGTAGATTGTCACAGACCACTACCTGGTTTAAAGGCTTTGACAAAGGAAAGGGGGATAAAAGAAACATAGAAACAATTATAAGAAAATTGATATTTTATAAATACTTAAATCTGTGTTTTAAAGGAATTATTTCGCGTCAGCTGTAGTTGTGCACAGAATAATAACCAAAAGATAAAGCCACATTATCACACTTTTTCATAATTTTGCGAATCTGTAGTGTCGGTTATGCTATAGATTTTGCTTTCAAGGTTAAGTATAAATTGTAAAATGGGAGCTGCTTAAAATTGATATACCGGAAATGAAATATAGATTAGTTGCATTTATAGTAAGTCTGCTCTTTTTTGCCTCCTGCAGTGCTCCGCGGAATCTCGCCTATTTTGATAATTTACGTGAAGAGACTGTCGTTACTGAGAAGATAGCCAATGAAGCAGAGGCTAAAATACAGCCCGGTGACCTGCTAAGTATAAATGTTACCAGTCTGAGCCCTGAATCGAATATACTTTTCAACAAAGGTGCATTGCCTACTGCGAGTAATGCCAATGTAAACGGAGTAACATATGTTCAGGAAACAGAAGGTTACCTGGTAGACAAGTCTGGTTTTGTGGTGCTGCCTATTCTTGGTAAAGTAAAGCTGGAAAACTTTACACGAGAGGAAGCAGAAACACAGCTAACTGCAAGCCTGCAGAAATACCTGAAAGAACCAGTAGTTAACGTGCGCTTCAGGAATTTTAAAGTGACAGTGATAGGAGAAGTAAACAGGCCGTCTACTTTCCAAGTGGCAGACGGTAACGTGAATATACTTGAAGCATTAGGTATGGCAGGCGACATGACCGCCTTTGGCAAGAGAGAAAATGTGCTGGTGATACGTGAGACAAAAGACGAAAGAAGTATGGTAAGGCTGAACCTGAACGATAAGAATATTCTGAAGTCTCCTTTCTTTAATCTTCAGCAGAACGATATCGTGTACGTGGAGCCTGATAAAGCTAAGGAAGTTCAAGCGAGTGCAAATCCTCGAAACATTTCCATTATAGTTGGTGCGATGTCTGTTTTAACTATAATACTTTCAAGATTACTGTAAGTCCTTAAGAGCATGTCAGAGAAAGAGGTTTTTATGCTCGAGTCGGAGCAGATCGATATCAAAAGTATTGTTGCTAAGTACTTGCGATATTGGTATTTGTTTGCTATTGGCGTGGTGCTAAGTATGGTTATAGCATTTTTATACTTGCGTTATACTACTCCAGAATACAGCATCAGCAGCACGCTTTTAATTAAAGACGATAAGAAAGGGCCGGACCTGCTTGGCAGCAATGTTGCTTTCAGTGATCTAGAGATTTTCCAATCAAGTAAGAGCTTAGACAACCAGATACAGATACTGAAGTCGAAAAGCTTGATGCAGCGTGTGCTGACGGATCTTTCGATGTTCACAAGTTTTTATGTGGAGGGACGTGTTAAAACAACAGAAGTGTTTGGCCGTTCACAGCCATTCAGAATTATTGTAAGCGAACTTGATTCCTCAGCATTCAACAAAACGATCTTTGTAAACTTAAAAGACAATAATAGCTTTGAAATCGAAGATGGAGAAACCAAAGCTGTTAATAAGTTCGGACAGCAGATCAAGACCTCTTATGCCACTTTCACACTTGTGGCTGCCCCGGCCCTAGCAAGTAAGAGTGGAGATCAGGTGGCCGTTAAATTCCACGATATCCGTAAGCTGTCAAATTACTACAACCAACAGTTAACGGTTACACCTGTTAACAAGGAGGCAAGTGTACTTACCATTAGCCTGACAGATGCCGTTCCCGAAAAAGGTGTGGCAATTGTAGACAGACTGATTGAAGTTTATAATAAAGAGGCCGTCGAAGATAAAAACCAAATCGCCGCTAATACCATTCAGTTTATTGACGAAAGGCTAAAGTACCTTACAGAGGAACTATCCACTGTTGAAAAAGATGTGGAGGCGTATAAGCGTCAGAATGAATTGACGGATGTAAGCTCTGAAGCCAAAATGTATCTCGAGCGTGCCAGCGAGTACAACAGTCAATTGTCTGAGCTAGAGATCCAGATCGATGTACTAAATTCAATTGAAACTTACCTGAAGAAACAGCAAAATCAGTTTGAGCTAGTGCCAAGTACCCTAAGTATACAGGATGCCACATTGATAAACCTGATTGGAAAGTTTAATGAATTGCAGTTGGAGCGCCAGCGCCTTCTCCGAACGACACAGCCTGGTAACCCGATAGTAGTAAACGTAAACGACCAGTTGGCGAATCTACGAACAAATATTCTGGAAAACCTAGGCAATATTAAAAGCAGTTTAGCGATCACTCGCAATAACCTGCGTGCTAATTCTTCTCAGTTCGAATCCCGCATACAGAAGGTGCCTGGTATAGAACGTGAATTGCTGGAAATAAATAGACAACAAAGTATAAAAGAAGGGCTGTATTTGTACTTGCTACAAAAACGCGAGGAATCTGCCCTTTCATTAGCTGCGACTGTTTCAAATTCTATGGTGATCGATTCTGCTACAGCTGGTGACCTGCCTGTAAAGCCTAAGAAACAGTTGATCTACCTCTTGGCTTTTTTAGTTGGGTTAGGTGTTCCGTTTGCCTTTATCTATATACGCGATATGTTGGACGATAAAGTGAAGGAAACAAAAGACATTGAAAGCGCCACTGCTACGCCTGTGTTAGGTGAAATTGCACATAACTACAGCGGTGAAACCATGGTAGTTACGAAAAAAAGCCGTGGCCCTGTAGCTGAATTGTTCCGACTCATAAGAGCTAACCTGCAATTCGCCGCAGCCGGCAAGGAGAATAAAGTTATTCTAGTTACCTCCAGCATGAGCGGCGAGGGTAAAACGTTCTTTAGTATTAATCTGGCAGCCAGCTTAGTGCTAACGGGTAAAAAGGTAGTAGTGATAGGTTTTGACCTTCGCAGACCAAGACTCTCGCAAAGTCTGGATATAGTTAACGATATTGGAGTTTCTAATTACCTGATATCAGATTACCTGCCGGTAGAGGATATCATAAAGCCTGTACCCGAATTAAATGGACTGGATATTATTGGTTCAGGCCCGATACCTCCAAACCCGACAGAACTGATGCTGCTGCCTAAAGTAGATAAGCTGATCGAGGAGCTGAAAGGCCTTTATGATTACATTATTATCGATACGTCTCCGGTAGGCCAGGTAGCAGATGCTCTTGCTTTAGCGCCACACATCGACTCTAGTATTTACCTGGTGCGATACAACTATACGCATAAAAACCAGCTCAGCATCATCGACGACATTTACAAGAACAAAAAGCTTGTGCACCCGATGATCGTTCTAAATGATGCCAGGAAGGAGAATGGCTATGGGTATGGATACGGTTATGGCTATGGAGAAGATGTGAGTGAGGGAAAAAAGCCTAAGAAGGAAATAAAAGTTTCGGGCTTTTACTAAGGCAAAGAAAACAATCGATAAAGAATAACATCAGTTAGTTTTAGATGAACAACAACGATAATAGTACTATTATAGGAAATGCTAAAATTGCTATAATTGGATTAGGTTATGTAGGCCTTCCACTGGCAATAGAATTTGGCAAAAAATATGATGTAGTTGGTTTTGATATCAACGAAGAGCGCGTAAGCGAGCTGAATAAGAGAAAAGATCGTACTCAAGAGGCAAATCTTGAGGCAATGACAGCTGCCATGGCTCTAAAGAAAAGTAAAGAAAACAGTATTGGTCTTCATTTTTCTTCAAAAAAAGAAGACTTAAAAAATTATAACACTTTTATTGTTACTGTTCCAACTCCAATTGATCAGTTTAAAGCACCGGATCTTCGTCCTCTTATAAAAGCATCTGAAATGCTAGGCTCAGTACTTAAAATTGGAGATATTGTAATTTATGAGTCTACCGTTTATCCAGGGTGTACAGAGGAAGATTGTATACCTGTATTAGAAAAGCTATCAGGTTTGAAGTTTAACAAAGACTTCTTTGCAGGTTATTCTCCTGAACGCATCAACCCAGGAGATAAGATTAATACCCTTACTAAAATCAAAAAAGTAACAAGTGGCTCAACGCCTGAAATTGCTTCCAGAGTAGATGACCTATATAGATCCATTATAACAGCAGGTACACATAAGGCCCCAAGTATAAAGGTGGCAGAAGCAGCGAAAGCAATTGAAAATGCACAGCGTGATATTAATATTTCATTTGTAAATGAGTTAGCTTTGATTTTTGATAGAATCGGCATTGATACCAATGATGTGATAGAGGCCGCAGGTACAAAGTGGAACTTCCTGAAGTATAGGCCAGGATTAGTAGGTGGGCACTGTATTGGAGTAGATCCATATTACTTAGCGCATAAAGCAGAGGCCTTAGGCTATCATCCACAGGTAATTCTTTCAGGGCGTCGTGTGAATGATAATATGGGACCATTTGTAGCAAATAAGGTAATCAAGCTTATGATTGAAAAAGATCATAAAATCAAAGGGTCTAAAGCATTGATTATGGGTATTACCTTTAAAGAAAATTGCCCTGACGTTCGAAATACTAGAGTAGTAGATATTTATCATGAACTTAAGCAGTTTGGATTGAAGGTTGATATTTTTGATCCATGGGCAGATACTGCTGAGGTGAAGTATGAGTATGGAGTAGAGGTACTAAATAGGTTAGATGAGACAATAGTTTATGATGCCATTATTGTTGCTGTAGCACATAATGAGTTTCTAAGTTTTGACTATCAGAAGTTCAAACGTAATAATGCAGTAATTTTCGATACAAAGGCTTGTTTGGATAGAAGTTTAGTAGATGCCAGACTTTAAACAATCATCAATCCAAAAATGAAGATATTGATTACGGGCGGCGCCGGCTTCATCGGCTCGCATGTGGTGCGTTTGTTCGTGAACAAGTACCCGAGTTACCAGATCTACAACCTCGACAAGCTGACGTACGCCGGCAACCTG